>OZ239982.1:0-2711417 GCA_965197005.1 Pseudomonadales bacterium
AAAATGGAACCTTAGCTATTACCTTAGCGGGCATTATCAGTACAGAGGCAACGGCTTTACCCACCATTGCATTACCTGCTGCAATATATAGTATTTTGATGTATGTAATTGTTGTGCCATTTATTCTTTATGCACGCAAGCGGGGTTAATTTTAAGCATAAGGAAAGCTACCTAAAATAGCCGCCTAAAAAAGCGGCTTTAATATGGTTATTTTAAATGCCCAACAGTCAGATATAAAAAATAAAAATATGATATTTTTTGTTAATTATCTCTAAAAGTTCAAAATCCTGCTTGTTTTTTAGTTTTTTTGGCAGGATTTTGCTCAAAATAAAAATTAAAAAACCGTAAGTCTCTGAATAATAATGGTTTTATTTTTTTGGTATGTCCTTTGCTATTGTTTTATGCAAAGCAGATTATCTGCTTTTATTATATAAAATAAAAATAAAAAAGAGGCATTACTTATGAAAAAACAAATCATTAATCTCACAAAAACAATCTTAAAATTGGGCATGCTCGCCGTTATGCTAGTTATAGGAACAGTGCAGGCAGGTGCCAGCAAGTCCTATATTTTAGCAACGGCAACCACTGGCGGAACCTATTACCCTGTAGGCGTGGCATTAAGCACTTTAACCAAGGTAAAGCTAGAACCTAAGTATAAGTTATCACTCTCGGCAATTAGCTCAGCAGGCTCAGCAGAAAACGTCAAACTTTTGCGTGAAAACCAAGCACAGTTTGCCATTATGATGGGCTTATATGGCAGTTGGGCAAAATCGGGTTCTGGACGCTTAGCTAAAGCAGGACCACAAAAAGGACTGCGCTCGGTCACGATGCTATGGCCTAATGTCACGCATTTTTTAATTGCCAGCAATAAGGTTAAAACGGGTAATTTAAGCGATTTGCAATATCTTAAAAATCAACCCTTTTCTATTGGTAAGCGAAACTCTGGTGCTGAGGGTGCAAGTCGTTATATCTTAAAGCAGATTGGTCTTGACCCTTCTTCTTTATTTGATTTGGTCTATCTTGGCTATGGTGCATCTGCTGATGCCTTTAGTAATGGTAAAATTAAGGGCATGAATACCCCTGCTGGTGCACCTGTGTCTGCGGTAACACGGGCGATGGCGGCATTGGGTAATAAGGTCTCTTTATTAGAGGTGACACCTGCTCAATTAGCAAAAGTCAATGCAAAATATCCACTATGGTCTGAGTTTGTAATCAAAGCCAATACTTATCCTGGACAAACCAAAGCAGTACATACCATTGCTCAACCTAACTTTTTAGCGGTACGTTCTGATGTAAGTGAAGAAGATGTGTATCTTTTGACAAAAAGCATTTATGAAAATTTGGCTTTCTTGCAGAATATTCATAAAGCAACCAAAAATATGTCCTTAGATAAGTCGATAGTGGGCTTGCCTGTACCCTTACATCCTGGGGCTTTGCGCTACTACAAGGAAAAAGGATTAAGCATTCCTGCAAATTTGCTGCCCGCCAGCGATGGTAAGTAATATTTAAATTCATAAGAGGGATTTAATATGCAGCAACAAACAACACATGCTCCAGATTCTGGAGCAACCCAAGACAACTGCTTAGATACCCTAACAGCAGATACGGAATCTAGCGTACCTCAATTACAGACTGATAATTGGTTAGGTAAGCTCTGCTTTGTGCTCTGTATTTTGGTGGCACTAGGACATCTGTATTTTAATACCTTAGGCACGTTATCTGAGTTTTGGCTTTCTGCCTTGCACTTTGCCTCTTTTGGTAGTTTATGTGCGTTGGTTTACTCCCAAGCCAATAAACAACCTAAGCAAAAAAGTAAACTTAAGCTGTGCTTTAATGTTGGCTTTGCATTGCTAAGTATTATGGTGGTGGTCTATCTCATTGTTAATGAAACAGCGTTGTACGATAGAGGTGTTTCTTTTATTGGCAGTGATTGGTTGGCATCTATTGTAGCCATTTTATTGGTGCTGGAATTTGCTCGCCGTACTAGCGGCTGGGTTATTCCTTTGATGGTTGCCATTGCCTTGTCCTATGTGATTTGGTGGGGAAAATATTTAACAGGGGTCTTTCATTTTCCGGGATTGTCCGCAGAAACCTTGTTGTTTCGGAGTTTTTTTTCTAATGAAGGCATGTTTGGCTCTATTGCAACCATTAGCGCAACCTATGTATATATGTTTATTTTATTTGGTGCGTTTTTGGTAAAATCAGGTGCAGGGAATTTTATTATTGAGTTGGCTCGCTGTGCTGCAGGTCGCTTTATAGGAGGACCGGGGTTGGTTGCTATATTTGGCTCATCTTTAATGGGCTCAATCTCAGGTTCTGCGGTTGCTAATACGGTATCTACGGGTGTCATTACCATTCCTATGATGAAACGTGCTGGGTTTCGCTCCACTTATGCCGCTGGTATTGAGGCAGCAGCCTCTACAGGTGGACAGTTGATGCCGCCAGTTATGGGTGCTGGTGCGTTTATTATGGCTTCATATACCCAAGTTTCTTATCTAGATATTATCAGTTACGCTTTTTTACCTGCTGTGATTTATTTTTTGTCGGTGGCTTTTTTTGTGCGGATAGAGGCAAAAAAATTGAATATCAGCACCCATGAAGAGCAAGTACCTAAGGCTTTAGATATTCTTAAACAAGGTTGGCATTCGTTGTTGCCCATCGTGGTTTTAATTGGCTTATTGTTATGGGGCTTTACACCCACTTATGCCGCTGGTTTTAGTATTTTAAGTGTTATTCTTTCTTCTTGGCTATCGCCTAAACCTATGGGTGTTAAAGATATTGCTGAGTCTATGGTGCAAGGCACTTATAATATGATTCCCACCGCTATTTTATTAATTGCGGTAGGCTTGGTTATTAATGTGGTTACCACTACAGGGATTGGCAACACGTTTTCTTTAATGATTAGCCAGTGGAGTGGCGATAGCTTACTTATCAGTTTGCTGTTGGTTGCGGTTGCTTCGCTTGTGGTGGGTATGGGATTGCCTGTAACTGCCTCTTATATTGTTTTAGCTACGCTGTCTGCCCCTGCTTTATATGGGTTAATTACACAATCTCATTTGTTAGAGTATTTAATGAGTGGCGAGCTAAATAGCACCGCCCAAGCAGTGATTAGTTTGAGCTTGCCAGAGCTAAGTGGTCATTTAAGTGACTCGTTAAACCTACAACAAGCCCAGCAAGTATTAGCCAGTTTGCCTACTGAGTCTTTAGAGCTGCTTAAAAATAATGCCTTGCCAGCAACGCTTTTGACCAGCAGTTTAATTTCAGCACACATGATTATTTTTTGGCTTTCCCAAGACAGTAATGTTACGCCGCCTCTATGCTTAGCCGCCTTTGCAGCGGCAGCGATTGCAAAGGCAAGCCCTATGCGTACTGGATTTATGGCATGGCGTTTTGCTAAGGCATTATATGTTGTGCCTATTTTATTTGCATATACGTCATTAATTGGTGGTACTTTAGATGAAGTATTGCCCTTGTTTTTATTTACTTGTTTAGGCATGTATGCGTTAGCTGGATTTTTTGAGGGGCATTTAGAAGGACACTTACGGCTTTGGCAGAGGGCATTATTAATACCTACGGTGATTTTATTGCTATGGCCAAATTTAGGGCAGGGCTATCAGTTGCTGGGCTGTTTGTTCTTATTTGTTGTCTTTATGCTCAGTCGGAAGGCAAATAATAAAAATCAATTTAAAGCAAACTCAACATTTTTATTCACTTACTTTAATCGGGCAAAAAAACCATTGCCTGCAAATAAAAATCCATAAGGAGACTAATTCAATGAGTAATCAAACCCCCAGTTTTGTATGGGACGACCCTTTTTTATTGCATGCTCAATTAACCGATGAAGAACGATTAATTGTAGATACGGCAAGAAATTACAGTCAAGAAAAATTGATGCCGCGTATTTTACAAGCCAATCGTCAAGAGCAATTTGACCCTGAGATTATGCGTGAGCTTGGCAGCTTGGGGCTATTAGGGGCGACCTTGCCAGAAAAATATGGCTGCGCCAATGTCAATCATGTTTGCTACGGTTTAATTGCCCGTGAAGTTGAGCGTGTCGATAGCAGTTATCGTTCTGCTATGAGTGTGCAATCTTCATTAGTGATGCACCCTATTTATGCCTATGGTAGCGAGGAACAACGTTTAAAATACTTGCCCAAGCTGGCAACAGGCGAGCTAATAGGTTGCTTTGGCTTAACCGAACCCGATGCAGGCTCAGACCCTAATAGCATGCAAACCCACGCTAAAAAAGTAGAGGGTGGTTATGTGATAAGTGGTAATAAAATGTGGATTACCAACTCGCCCATTGCTGATGTGTTTGTAGTATGGGGAAAATTGAACGGTATCATTCGTGGCTTTATTTTAGAAAAAGGCATGAAGGGTCTTTTAGCCCCTAAAATAGAAGGTAAATTTAGCTTGCGAGCCTCTATTACCGGTGAGGTTGTGATGGACGAGGTGTTTGTGCCTGAAGTGAATATTTTGCCTAATGTGCAGGGCTTAAAAGGACCTTTTGGCTGTTTAAATAAAGCCCGTTTTGGAATTGCTTGGGGGGCATTGGGGGCAGCTGAATTTTGCTGGCATGGGGCGCGCCAATACACTCTTGAACGTAAGCAATTTAAACGTCCACTGGCCGCTACCCAGCTTGTGCAAACCAAACTGGCAGAGATGCAAACAGAGATTAGCCTTGCGCTACAAGGCTGCTTACGCATGGGGCGTTTAATGGACGAGGGTAACTGCCCTGTAGAGCTTATTTCGCTGCTTAAACGCAATAACTGTGGCAAATCTTTACAGATTGCTCGCACGGCTCGTGATATGCACGGTGGCAATGGCATTAGCGATGAGTTTCATATTATTCGCCATGTTATGAACCTAGAAGCCGTGAATACCTACGAAGGTACTTACGATGTGCATGGCTTAATTTTAGGACGTGCAATAACTGGCATACAGGCATTTAGCTAATGAGTGAGGCACTAGCAGGATATAGGGTATTAGATTTAAGTCGTATTTTGGCAGGGCCTTGGGCAAGTCAGATGCTGGCTGATTTTGGTGCAGAAGTGATTAAGGTAGAAAAGCCCAAAACAGGTGATGATACACGCACTTGGACACCGCCTTGTTTTGCTGATGACAAAGGGCAACCAACACAGGAGTCAGCCTATTTTCATGCCGCCAATCGAGGCAAAAAATCCATTACCCTCAATCTTGCTCACCCTGAAGGACAAGCTCTAATACGAGAGTTGGTGGTCAAGTCTGATGTTTTATTAGAAAACTATAAGGTTGACGGTCTTAAGCAATATGGTCTGGACTATGCGAGCTTAAAAAAATTAAATCCAAAATTAGTCTATTGCTCCATTACCGGTTTTGGGCAAACAGGGCCGTATCGCAAGCGTGCTGGTTATGATTTTATGATTCAGGGTATGGGTGGGCTAATGAGCTTAACGGGCGAGGCTGAAGGCATGCCGATGAAAGTTGGGGTGGCTCTAGCCGATGTGATGACAGGGCTATATGCCGCCAATGCCATTATGGCAGCACTATTAAGCTGTGCGAAAACAGGGCAAGGGCAGCATATTGATTTGTCCTTACTTGATGTACAGGTCGCAACACTTGCCAACCAAGCCATGAACTACCTTGCCAGCAGGGATATTCCAACTCGCTTGGGTAATGCCCACCCTAATATCGTGCCCTATCAGGTTTTTGCCACAAAAGATGGACATATCATCTTAGCGGTTGGTAATGATCAACAGTTTGCTCGCTTTGCCCAATTAGCTGGCAAACCACAATGGGCTGATGATGCAAAATTTGCCAGTAACAGTGCCCGAGTGACATATCGTACAGAGCTGGTTCCATTAATTGCAGCATGTATGCAAACTCAAACCAGTCAATGGTGGTTGGACGCTTTAAATGCACAAGGCATACCCTGTGGCGCAATTAACAACTTACAGCAAGTCTTTGCTGACCCACAAGTACAAGCCAGAGAAATGCTGCTTAATTTGCCACACGCCAAAGCAGGACAAATTAAATATGTAGCAAACCCTGTGCAATTTTCCCACACGCCGATTAATTACCACTTGCCTGCACCCCAGTTAGGTGAGCATAATCAGCAGGTATTCAGTGAGTTGCTGCATAAAGACAGTGCAGAAATTGAGCGGCTATATCATAATGGCGTACTATAAATAATATATAAAAATAATTAGTGAAGTCGGTTTATGAGCATTAAGCAAATTCGTCTTTTTTTACACCAGTATAAGTATTTATTATGGTTATTGGTTTTGCTATGTTTGTTCTTTGGTATTACCTTTTTTGTCATGCGTTATACTTATGCCAATGCGTTAGCCCAGCTTGAAAGAGACAGTCACTTTAAACTTAATTTATATAAAAAAGTGTTATTAAGTGAAATTAAACGCCATGCGTATTTACCTTTAACTCTCGCCAAAGACAAACAAATTCGCCGCTTCTTGCAAACGCCAAATAACCCAATTAAAAGACAAGCACTTAATCAATACTTACAGTCTTTAAGCGAAGGCACAGATGCGCTTAATATTTACTTGTTGGACAAAAGCGGTACCACCATTGCGACCAGTAACTGGCATGATGCGTTTAGTTTTTTGGGTAAAAACTACCGTTATCGTCCTTATTTTCAAAATGCACTAAAAGGTCAGGCTGATGTTTTCTTTGCCATTGGAGCAACCACTCGCACACCAGGATTATTTTTATCGCAACCTGTATACATTAAGCATCAGGTGCAAGGGGTGGTTGCGATTAAAGTGAGCATGCAACCACTGACGGCACTATGGGCAAAACAAGGTAGTGAGAAAGTATTTATTACCGATTCTCAAGGAATTATATTTAGCAGTAACGAAAGCAATTGGATTTTTCGTGCTCTTGCGCCTTTAACCGCTCAACAGCAAAAGCGCATAAAGGACAGTCGCAAATATCTCAATACCCAAATCAACACATTAAATATGCAAGCAGTCAGTCGTCTATACCCGCAATTAGTAAAAATAAACTTGCCCTATGTGCAACAATATACATATTTAAAGCAATCGCAAAATCTAAGCAATATGCACTGGAAATTACATATTTTAAGTAACACTCAAAGTGCATATCAGGCAGTGATTAATACATTTTTTATTAGTCTTTTATTATTTTTATTTTTTTTACTGCTGGTATATGGCTTTAATAAACGGCGTAAGGTTGCAATAAAATTACGCCAAGCGCATGAACAGTTAGAGCGTCGGGTTGCTGAGCGCACCCATGAATTAGCCCAGCTAAGTTTAGAATTAAGCCGTAATAACCAACAACTTAAACAAACTAATGATACCTTATTACAAACCCAAGATGAGCTTATTCAAGCCAGTAAACTCAGTGCCTTAGGGCAGTTATCCGCCAGCATTACCCATGAGCTTAACCAGCCGCTAGCTGCCATTAGAACCTTTGCCAATAACAGTGAAAAACTACTGGCTCGTAACCGCCCAAAGCTGGTAGCAGAAAACTTACAACATATTTTTGCGCTTACAGAGCGCATGGGCAATATCATTAATCATTTTAAAACCTTTGCTCGCAAAACCGATGCCTCTCGCCAACCTGTATTAATTACGGAATGTATTAAACAAAGTCTCAAGTTGTTGGCGCACCTTATACAAAAAGAGCAAATACAAGTCAGTTTAAAGTACCCATCTCAAGAGTTATGGGTATTAGGTGATGCCGTACGTTTTGAACAAGTGTTTGTTAATATTTTAAGTAACGCCATACAAGCCTTAAATGCACAAACAGATAAACAAATTCATATCCATTTAAGGCAGCAAAACGAGCAAGTGAGTATTTGTATTCAAGATAACGGTAGTGGTATTGATGAAGGTAACTTAACCGCCATCTTCGAACCTTTTTTTACGACTAAAGAAGCTGGAAAGGGCATGGGTTTAGGCTTATCAATTGTCTATCGAATTGTGCAAGAATATGCAGGTCATATTGTTGCTTATAATAATCAAGGCGCAGAAATTCGTCTCACTTTTCCAATTATTAACCCTTTAAATGCCACTAAAATGGATAGTCCATGAATAAAAAATCCCCCATCGCTACAAGAAGACCACATGTATTATTGGTTGATGATGAACAAAGTATGCGTATTTCTGGCGAACAATGTTTAATGTTGGCTGATTTTCAAGTTACAACCTGCTCTCAAGGAGAACAAGCCCTAGAGAAGTTAGCAGATAATGATATAGACATGATTGTAAGCGATATTCGCATGCCTAAAATGGACGGCTTGGTTTTATTAAATAAAGTACAACAATTAGATAAAGACATACCCATTATTTTACTAACGGGTCATGGAGATATTGATATGGCGGTACAGGCAATGCGAGACGGTGCTTATGATTTTCAAGTTAAACCTTTTCATCCAGATAGACTTATTCAGGTGCTTGAACAGGCATGGCAAAAGCGGCAGTTGCTATTAGAAAATAATCAATTACGGCGCGTTTTAGCAGGCAATGATTTAGCAAAAACCTTACTAATGGGAAACAGTGCAGAAATGCAAACACTGCGCTTGCAACTTGATGAGCTAGCCAATGTTCCTGTAAACGTACTTGTCTATGGAGAAACAGGTAGCGGAAAAGAACAGGTGGCCAAATACTTGCACCAACTAAGTGTACGCCATCAAGGAAATTTAGTCGCACTTAACTGCGCCGCCATTGTAGAACACTTATTTGAAAGTGAAATGTTTGGTTTTGAAGAGGGTGCATTTACCGGTGCCAGTAAATCTCGTATAGGTAAAATAGAGCACGCCAATGGCGGTACGCTATTTTTAGATGAAATAGAAAGCATGCCCCTTGATATACAAGGCAAATTATTGCGTGTACTACAAGATAAAAAAGTTGAACGCTTAGGTTCTAACCAACAAACAGATGTTGATTTTAGACTCATTGCTGCAAGTAAAATTGATTTACAAAAAGCCTGTAAACAAGGTGAATTTAGAGAAGACCTATATTACCGTCTCAATGTTGCAGTTGTTCATATTCCACCACTTAAAAACAGACGAGAAGACATTCCTTTACTTTTTAATGCCTTTACTCAAGAATTAGCGAGCTCTTATCAGCGCAGTCCTTTTAGCTTAAACCAAGACGATTTACAGGCACTTATTGCTTATGATTACCCTGGTAATGTACGGGAACTTAAAAATCTTGCAGAACGTTTTATGTTAGGAAAAGCTGGAAAAAAAGCACCCATCAGTGAATTGTTAGGGCAGAGCTCAAGCCCCCATACTACCATGCCCACACTGACCTACCAGCAGCAAATTTATGCATTTGAACGCACATTGTTAGAGCAAACATTGCGCAAACATCAAGGACAAATTCAACCTATTTTAGCGGAATTAGATATGCCTAGAAGAACGTTTAATGAAACACTTAAAAAGCACCAACTGGTGCGTAAAGATTTTATTAATAGCGACGACTAAGGTGCGGTTTTAATACAATCTAAAGCCTTTAACCAGCCTGCATAGAGTGTCTTTCTTTTTGAGCTGTCAATTTTAGGCAGAATAACATCAGTATTGATGCCACAATACTGGATATCTGTAATATCTTTAAATACACCTACCTGTAGACCTGCTAAAAAAGCCGCCCCCCAAGCGGTGACCTCTGGCATATTTGCTCTTTCTATGGGAATGCCCAATATATCTGCCAAACACTGCACCAGCCATTGATTATTAATCATGCCACCATCAATTTTCATCATCTCAATGTGCAATCCATCTTGCTCAATCGCACCAAGCAAATCTTGTGTTTGATACGCCACTGCCTGCAATGCACTGGTTACAATTTCCTTAATTCCTGTATCACGAGTTAATCCTAAAATAGCACCCTTTGCTTGTGCGTCCCAATGGGGTGCGCCCAATCCTGTAAAAGCAGGTATCATATAAACAGGATTATCATAACCAACCTCTGTGGCTAATTGTTCACTATCGCCCGCCTTTTGAATAACCTGCAAGCTATCACGCAACCATTGCATACTTGCACCTGCCATAAAAATAGAGCCTTCAATGGCATATTGCACCTGATTATTAAGACGATAAGCCACTGTGGTTAAAAGCCGATGCTGCGACATAATTGCCGTATCGCCTGTATGTGCCATTAAAAAACAGCCTGTGCCATAAGTTGTTTTACTCGCACCTTCGGTTAAGCAACCGTGCCCGACTAAAGCACTTTGCTGATCGCCAATGAGCGCCCCAATTGGAATGGCAGCACCTAATATTTCTGGCTGCACCACCCCAAAATCCGCTACACAATCTTGCACTTTTGGCAACATACAACAGGGAATATTAAAACCTGCTAATAAATCGCTATCCCAACTTTGGCTATGAATATTAAACAATAATGTACGACTGGCATTAGTGGCATCAGTAGCATGCACCTGTTTATTCGTTAAACGCCATAATAAAAAGCTATCTACTGTGCCAAATAACAACTCGCCTTGCTCTGCAAGAGCTTGGGCATGAGGAATATGATCTAAAATCCAACGAATTTTAGTTGCAGAAAAATACGGGTCAAGTAATAACCCTGTGCGCTTTTGAATGTCCGCTTGTAGTGATGAGTCTTGCTTTAATTGAGTACAATAATCATGGGTGCGTCGGTCTTGCCAAACGATTGCTGGGTAAATACATTGCCCCGTTTTTTTATGCCAAACAAGGGTTGTTTCTCGCTGGTTGGTTATCCCTAAACTGGCAATATCATGGGCACTGATTTTAGCCTTAACTAAAACCCGTTTTAAACAATTTAATGTGCTCTGCCAAATATCTTCAGGATTGTGCTCTACCCAACCAGATTGAGGATAATGTTGCGTAAATTCTTCTTGAGCACAGGCGATTACCTCGCCTTTGGTATTAAAAATCAAACTACGGCTGCTGGTTGTGCCTTGGTCAATACATAAAAGATAGGGTTTCATTTTGCACTCCATTTTAATTTGCTTATTAAAATATCAATTATCTATTTTTTCCCACTTAAAGCCCGTTATATTACGAGCGGCTTCATAAAAATTAATGCCCACTAAATAAATATTACTGCCCTCGTTTAAATAGCGGTGGTGGTATTGGTTGGCTTTGATTTGTGCCAGCGCATTTTCTGTGCCGACTTTAAATTCAAAGATATAACGGTTGTTGTTGATTAAAATGCTCATGTCCAACCTGCCTTTATTGGTGCTTTGCTCAGTTGAGACAGGCACGCCCATAGAGCAAAGGTAGATATAAATAACGCTGGCATAAAAGCCCTCGTAGGCAGGTAGGTTGTTGTTGGTGAAGTTTTCATAGGGAATTGAGGCAAACATGGCTTCAAGAGTTTGTTTAAAGTCATCGGGTTTGCCTGCAAATAAAGCACGAAAGCCACTTTGCTGATGCGTCACACGCTCGCTTGGGCTGGCTAAAAACAAATCTAAAATCGCCCCATTTAAACTTAATCTTATTTCTTTATTGGGTATGGTTAAAGAATATAATCTACCGCCTAAAGGGTTGGGTATGACTTTATCTATGGTCAAATAGCCTGATTGAAATAACAACACTTCTAAGTTGATGTTGTCTATATCAAAGCTATCAAGCAGTTCTTTACCTACTTGTACGTCATCTAACTTGGGTAGGTAATAGTTGTTTTTTTTAATCAGCTCAATTAAAAAAGTCGGCGTGCCCGTGCTAAACCAGTGGTCTTCATAAATGTGGTTGTTGTTATCGCAAAACAGCAAAATATCAAAGGGGTTATAGACCTTATCTTGTAAGAAGTTGTAGCCGTTGTACCAGAGTTTTAACTCGGCTAAATCTACCCCCTGTAAAAAGGGTTTAAAACTGGTTTCAATATCGTTTTGGGTATAACCGCAGATGTTGCCAAAGCGAGCGTCTAAAGAAATATCACGCAAATTGTTTAACCCTGAAAACAACGAGACTTTAGAGAATTTACTGACCCCTGTGATAAATACAAATTTAATATGCTGGTCATTGTCTTTAATGACACTATAAAAACCTCGTAGCATATCTCGGGCGTAGTTTGCCATGTCTTTGTTGGTGATATTATCTAGCAAGGGTTTGTCGTATTCGTCGATTAATATCACAACCCTTTGTTGGTATTTTTTGTGGGCTTTTGTGATTAGGGTTTTAAAGCACGATGAGGGGTTTTGCTGTGGCTCACACTCAATGCCTAAGCGGTCTTGATTATATCTAATAATATCTTGAAAGGCTTGTATAATCCCGTCTTTATTAAATAGCTCCCCTGAAAAGCTGATATGAATAACGGGGTAAGGTACGTCAAAGTTGTGTTTATTTTCTATAAAAAGCCCCTTAAATAGTTCTTTTCTACCCTCAAAAATGCTTTTTAAGGTGTCTAAAAACAGGCTTTTACCAAAGCGGCGAGGACGGGCTAAAAAGATGTATTGATAGCTGTTAATTAAATCGTAAGCAATTTGGGTTTTGTCGATATAAAGATAATCGTCTTCTCGTATTTTGCTTAGCGTTTGTATGCCGATGGGGAGTTTTTGTGTCATAACCGTTTCCTGCCGTTGGGTTTGAGTGAGTATACAAATATTGCAGGGTTTTTGCGAATATGGGGTTTTTAATAGCAGGTTATGAATTTGTTTTGCGCTATTCAGGGGTCAGAGGACAGAGGACAGAGGACAGAGGACAGAGGACAGAGGACAGAGGACAGAGGACAGAGGACAGAGGACAGAGGACAGAGGACAGAGGACAGAGGACAGAGGACAGAGGACAGAGGACAGAGGACAGAGGACTGAGGACTGAGGACTGAGGACTGAGGACTGAGGACTGAGGACTGAGGACAGAACCATGCTCCGCATGGTGCTGGGCAGGGGGCAGGGTTCAGGGTTCAGAGGTCAGGTATCAGGTTTCAGTCCTTGACCTCTGACCCCAATTCCCTAAACAGGACAGTCATGTTTTCACTTCTAAACGGGACAGTCACATTAATTGGTCACATTAATTCCGCTCTGTCCTCTGCCCAGCACCATGCAGAATTCCCTAAACAGGACAGTCACGCTAAACACTAAACAGGACAGTCACACTAAACAGGACAGTCACGCTAAACAGCACTAAACAGGACAGTCACATTAATTCGTTAATTCCGGTCACATTAATTCCTAAACAGGACAGTCACATTAATTCCGTTAATTCCTCTAAACGGGACAGTCACATTAATTCCGCTCTGTCCTCTGCCCAGCACCATGCGGAGCATGGGGCTGGGTAAAACCCCTGATCCCTGATCCCTGATCCCTGACTCCTGATTGCCCGCCCATGCTCCGCATGGCGCTGGGTAAATCCTCAGTCTTCAGTCCTCTGATATGAAATGTCTTACAGACCTGCGTAAAAATGGGTCATGGGTGTTAAGGGGCTTTTAATATAAACCAAGCTGCTATGTTATCGCTGCCAATACTTGTTCAACTAAGAGTGCTTGCATTTGCATACCGCCTGTGGGTGGACAGTTTGCAGGTTGTATGATTTTTGCACCTGCAAAAATAGGGGCGGTGCTCACTGGATTGGTGGGTGCAAAGAGGGCAATGACGGGTATGCCTAATGCGTTTGCAAGGTGCATGCCGCCAGTATCATTGGCAATAATTAAACGGCAGGCTTGCATTTCTTGGGCAAATTCTTCCAGATTGGTTTTGCCAGCTCGATTAATGACTTTTTTTGAGTCAAAATCTTGAGCAATTTGACTGCATAGTTGGCTATCTCCTGGTGTGCCAAATAATCTAAATTCGTTTGTATTTGATTGCGCTAAAAGGTGCTTTATTAATGCTCGCCAGTAATCTTTTGGCCAGCGCTTTTGTGGGCTATTTTCTGAACCACAAATAAGGCCAATAGGGGCATTGTCTTTAGTTAGGGGGACGTTGGTGTGCAAGTTGATGCCGTCAATCAAACCTGCTTGTTGTGCCATTGCTTGCCATATATGTGTTTGGTGTTGTTCGCTATGTTTGATTTTGCTGGGTAGGATATAGGGCTGGGTTAAAATACGGCGTTTTTTGCCTTGCTGTACTCCAATACGGTTGTTGGCATTAATGAGTAAGGCTTCTATGTCTCCTCTCTCGGAGTTGGTAAAAATAATCTGTGTGTCGTACTGACCTCGGTAGGTACGCAATATATGCCAGTAGTAGGCTAAATTTTTTTTGGGCAAGGCGGCAAATGATATATTGGGGTCTAGCACTTTTATTAAGCTGGCAAAAGCAGGTAATCCAATAAGTTGAATGTGCGCTTGGGGCTGGGTGGTTTGTATTCCTTTGATGATGGGCCATGCCATGATGATATCACCTAGCCAGTTGGGTAAACGTATGAGTATGTTTTGCATAAATGTATTTTGTTGTCCTTATAGTGTTTTAATTAAGGCAAGTAATTCTTGTTTGTTATAAGGCTTATTTAAAAAGTGCTGTACGCCCATGCTTTGTGCTTTTTGTTGATATTTTTTGCCAGAGCGAGAGCTTATCATAATAATGGGTATTGTTTTAAGTTTGGTGTCGTGTTTCATAAGGCTTGCAACTTCAAAGCCGTCCATATTGGGCATTTCTATATCTAATAGCACTAAATCTGGTGTGTGTTTTTGCATTTTTTCTATGGCCTCTAGTCCATCGCGAGCACGTAAGGTGCGATAACCGTGAGACATTAACATGCGGCTGCTGTATTTACGCACGGTAACAGAGTCATCAACAATGAGTATAAGTGGTGCTTGTGGTTCATTTGTAGTGGGTGTGCTTAATAGTGTATGAGGTTGTATGCCTTGTGCTTGTTGTAATATGAGTGCTGGTAAATCTAATACGGGAACGATTTGTCCATCAGCAAGAACAGAGCCGCCTACGACAGGACTAAAGCCACTAAATGACTGTCCTAAACTTTTTACCACTATTTCTCTAAAGGCAAGTAGCTTATCGACTACAATGGCGGTGGGTATAAGGGAGTTGATAAGCAGTAGGGCTGGCTGCTGTTCGCTTAACTCTGAGTGGTGTTTAAGATGTAGTAACTGTGAGAGATTGATTATGGGGTATTTTTGTCCAAGATAGTGTAGTTTTTCATGTTCTATTTTTAATTCATTTGTGTGTCTTAAAGTGGCTTTGATATGTCCAAAAGGAATGGCAAAGCGTTGATTGTTTTGTTGAATAAATAGGGCTTTGTTTTGAGATAGACTAAAGGGCAAGTGAATGCGAAAACTGGCGCCTTGTTGTGCGTTAGCAAGCACTTCAATTTGTCCCCCCATTTTTTTGATTTCATAGTCCACAATATCTAAGCCAAAGCCACGTCCTGAAATGTCGGTTACTTTGCTGGCTGTAGAAAACCCTGGAGAGAAAATAAGTTGCAGGCATTGTTTTTCTGTTAAGGCTTGTTGCTGATTGATTAAACCTTTGTCTAATGCTTTTTGACGAATTTTATTGAAGTCAATTCCCATGCCATCATCGCTAATATCTATTTGGTATTCAGAGGTGGTTTTATTGACCTGAATATAAATACTGGCGGTTTCTGGTTTATGTTGTTGTTGTCGCTGTTGTGCGTTTTCTATGCCGTGATCAAGGGCATTTCTGATGATGTGCTCTAATGGTGTAACCAGCTGTTCTAAAAGAGCTTGGTCAATTTTAAGTTGTTGATTGTTAATATATAATTGTGCTGGTTTGTTAAGTTCTCGGCTGTTTTTTTCGCAGGTGGCTTGTAGTCTTGGTAAAATTTGGGAAAATTCAATTTGTCTGGAACTTAATAAAGATTGTTGCAAGCTCATATTGATTTTTCTTTGACTATCTAAGAAGCGATGGGTTAAAAGGTTTCGTCTTACTATGGAATGGCGAATGTCTTTTATGTCGGAGACTGACTCGCTAATTACCTGAGAAATATTCTGTAGGCTGCTGTAGCTTTCTAGTTCTAAGTCTTCGTGGTTATCGCTGTTTGTTGTGTGGTTTTTGTGTTCACAGGCGGCTGTTGCCGCTGATTCTTGCTCTAGTTGCTTGGTTTGCTCTAATAAACGCTCAAGGGTGCGATCAAATTCTTCTATTACCGCACTGACACTACGCATTTGTCTCTCAATACGGTCACGCATAATGATATTTTCGCTTGCTAATATCAGTTGTTTATCTAACTCTTGACGACTTAGGCTCAATTCACCTTTATATACATTGGGTAGTTTGGGTTTGAGTTTATGTGAACCTGTTGCAATCTTGTCTGTATGGGGTTTGTTGAGTATGTTTTTTAGTTGCTGATACTGATGATGTATGTGTTTAAGCTCGTGCGTCTCGGTGTTGGTAAGTAGGTCTTCAAATTGATGAGCGCACTTGGCAATGGCGCTGGCATCAACTAGTTTGGCACTGCCTTTTAGGGTATGTAATAAGCGTAGTATGGCGTGGGCAAAGTTGTTGCTTTTGGGGTTGGCTGACCATTTGTTTATCTGTACTTTGATACCCTGTAATAAAACATTGGCTTCTTGTTGAAAAATATCACTGATTTCTTCGGCAAATTCACTTTTTTCTCTTGGTTTGTAGGCGATATTTTTTTTAATGTACTCGATTTGTTGCAATATGCTTTGGGTTGAATACTGAGGGTAGTATTGGCGGCGATGCAATAATAATTGACTCTTTTTAAGCAGGCTGTTGGCTTGCTCTAAGTTGCTAACGGTTTGTTTGGGCGATTCGATAATAATGCTGAGTAAATTAAAGAAAAAACCTGAAAAAGAGTATAAGTGAAGGTGGTTAGCTGCTTGTATTAGGTTTTTGATTTCTTTTTTTAACCATGAAAAAAGAGGCACTTGGGGATTTTGTTTAAGGCTTTGTTGAATTTCTATTAGTAATTCAGAGCAGGTTTGATAAAAAAACCGTTCATCTTCACTGCCTTGCATGGGGCTGGTTTGTTCTAGTTGCTCTAAGGTTGTACTGGCAATGCTTGGAGAGTCTCCTGCCATTAATTGGTTTAGATTTATTTCTAAATTGTTATAAAACAGAGCAAGTATTTGAGTTTCTTGACTATCGGCACTGAGATGGTTGTGATAAAGAGCTAAAAAATATTCAAATTCAGGATAGTAGCGGTGTTTAAAAAGATCAAAGAGTTCGTTGATTTTTGCATTGTATATTTGCTTTAAATTTGCATCTAGATGTTGAGGGTCATCTAAAAGACAGTCATTTTCTGTTAAGCATAACCAGTTTTTTAATTGTTCATGCCATTTTTGTTGTTGGTTGTTTTGTTGTTTGTCTTTTAGCCAGTGGTATATTTCCTGTTGTTGTTGCTGGATTTTTTCAGCGTTATCGCTGGCAATATAGGTGCTGAGGTATTGTACGATTAACTGGTTGAGCTGCTGAACTTGCTGTAATACGTCATTGCTAGTAATGCTTTGATGAGCTAGATAATTTTCTACTTGTGAAAAAATGCTGCTCAACTCGCTAAAACCTGCAATGGCAGCACTGCCTTTAATGCTATGAGCTGCACGCAAAATATCGGTTTTTTGCTGCGCTGCTATGGTGCTATCTGTGATTTTTTGAAATCTTTGAAAACTGACCTGTAGCGACTCTAGTTCAAAGCTAAAAATTTGTTTGAGATTAAAGTCTTTATCTAGTTCAGGTTCAATCTGTGCATGTTGTTCTGTGGTATCTTCTGTTTTTTGTGGCTTATCAAGTAGGGTAAAAAGACAGTGAATATAATTTTGAGTTTGTGCCAAACCTAAAAAACTGGCTGCTTGCTTGAGTAAAATAAGAAAATAAAAAAGTGGTGTTTGTGCTAGGTTCTTGAGTTGCTCTTGGGTTATTTTTTTCTTACTTTGGGCAAAAAATAAAAAAGCATTAGTGCACTGATAAATCTGCGGTATATCTTCATGGTCAATCTGTTGGATACGAGCAAAAAGGCAGCTAACGCTTGCGTTTAAGGGGGCAAATGGATTGGCGGCAAGACTTTGTTGAATAAAGGATTTGGCACTTAAAAACTGGCTTGGGCTTAGGTTCTTTAAGTTGTGTGTGCGTACGCTTATATCAGGCAGCTCACTTAAACATAGTTCAGGTGCATAGGTAAAGTTACGTTGACTTTGCTGTTTTTTAAGTTGTTGCTCTAATTGTAATGGTTGGCTGTTAATGAGTTTTTGTAACCATATTAAATACTGTATTAGCAGCAGTGAAGGCTGAGGGGTTGCTGAGGCTAAGTATTTGCAAGCATCAATAAAAAGTGGCATTTGTGAAAGTTGACAAAATGCCGAGAGTTGCTGCAGTTTTTGCCATAGAGGGCTGATATCCTGCTGATTTTTCAGTCCCGCTATTAAGGCATCTAAAAGCTGTGTAAATAGCCGTTGTTGCGCTTGTTTGGCAAGGTATTGTTGAGTTAATGGTTGCGCTTTGGTTAATTGCATAAGCCATTTTTACTCTTCGAGCTTAAACTTTTTAAAGGAAGTGCCTAAACGTTCGGTCTGTGTGCTTAAGTCTGCACTTGTGTTTTGTATTTTTATCATACCTGTTTGTGCCTGCTCAGCCAGTTCTAATAATAAATGTTGTATATCAATTAGTTTTGGTAGGTTTTGGCTATGTAAATTATCACTATTTAATAGGCTTTGGCTCAGATTGGTTAGTAGTCTTAGGTTATGATTAAAGTCTTCCATAATGACGCTGGCATCATCTGCTTGGGCAGTGGTTTTGGCAACGATATTGGTGGTTTCTTCTAAGGCAATGCTGACTTCTTTGGTGTCTGATTGAATGGCAGTGACAAGACGCTCAATTTGCTCAATCATGAGGGTTGATTTTTCTGCTAGACGCTGAATTTCTTCTGCAACAACAGAAAAGCCTTTCCCTGCCTCGCCTGCTTGTGATGCTTGTATGGCAGCATTAATTGCCAATACGTTGGTTTGCTCCCCCATATCATTAATTAAATTTAAAACATCACCCACTTCTTGAGACGACTCGCCTAAGCGCTTGACCCGCTTGCTACTTGCTTGCACCTGCTCTTGAATATGCATGAGTCCAATATAAGAATCTCGTACTTCAGCAATGGTTTTTTGACAAATAACTGAGGTTCGTTTACTCACTTGAAATAAGTCTTTACTGTTGTTTTTATTGCGTGCAGTAAATTCATTTAGCTCTTGAATTGATTCTGAGGATTGTTTGGTTTTTTGTAGATAAAAATCCATTGCTTGCTTTAAATGCGTGCTATCAATTAACAGTTGCTCAATGGTTTTGCTCTGGTTATATACATGCTGGCGTTTACGTTCAATAAACCCACGAATATAAGTAATTGTGGCATTGAGCTTTTGGCTAAGTGGTTGCGTAAGCTCAAAGGTAGGATTAAATTCAAGTGCTAAATTGCCTTCCATTAGACTATCTAACTCACTTTGTAATTGTGTCAGAGCTTGCTGTTGTAATGCTTGTTGTTGCGCCCGTATTTGTCGCTGTTGTTGCTGGTTAAGTCTGAGTAAAAAAATCGTTGCTAACAAACAAAGCACGGCTGATAGCAATAATAAATAATTAAAACGCCCCACTTCCAAGAGATTTTGCCATTGTTGCTCACGCTGTAAGATAACCCGTGCAAGCTGTTGTTGCATATTAACTAACTGACTTCCCACCTCCATTTTTAAGTGCTGCACCTTATCAATTTGGCTACTTAAAGATTTAAGTGAACGTAGCACACCTCTAACCTTAGGTGGCATGCGCTGATTTGTGAGCTCTAAGGGGGCTGCCTCAGTGGTATTCCATAGTCTTGCTTGTAACGCAAACAGTTGCCGTTCAAGCTGCCATAAGCTCGCCGTTAGAGCGTTGTTATTTTGCTGTTGTGTGTAACTGATATTGCGCTGAATTTTTGTAATTTGTTGATTAACATTTTGCTGCTCTTGCTGATAAAGACGTATTTTATTCTGGCTTTCTTTCCATGCTGCCTGTATTTGTTTTTTGCCTTTGGTAAGCGGCTTTATCAGGTTAATTTCATACTTATAATTGAGCCATTTCCCAAGGGTAGTATGAATATAACTGGCATAGTAATTTAAGTTTTTTTGGCTCTGTAAGTCGGCGCTTAAGGCATCAATTTCTTTAGCTAATTGTTGCTGAATAAGCACCTCTTGTTGATGGTTGCTTGTCTGTTTCTCTAGTAATAAAGAAAACACAAAAAATAACACAATTGCCAAAAGCCCTAATGATAAAAGCAGTATGCTAAAAGGCGTAAAAAAATAATTTTTTTGTAGTTCTTTCATATGGTTATCTCTTGTGTATGTGAGGTCGATAAGGTTGTGGCGGACTCATTATTATGCATAAAGAAATTTAATCTAGAGCTGCAATCGAGCATGTTTTTAAGTTCCAGCAAATAACACACCTGCTGTTTGTATAGACATTTTAATTTAACAAAGCTCTGGCAACTAGCAGGCAAATCGGCATTGAGTACCGTACTAAATTTATCCATCTCAATTAAACCCGCATAAGACTGAATACTAAAAATCAACTGTTCTTCACCTTGCTGTAATAGCAACCAGCGAGTTTGTAACCTGTTATGTTGATGGGGTTCTATAACAGGGGGACTGTTATTTAACCATAGGCTTAAATCGAGAACGGGTAATAACCTATCTTGGTAGCTGGCAACGCCTAGTACCCAAGGTTGGGTGTTTGGCATATCACTAATTAAACCGACTTCGAGCACCTTAGAAACAAATTGGATATCCAATAAAAAATGGTATTTGCCCACCATTGCCATTATATATTGATTGGTTAATGCTGCTGTGCTGTCATCGTCTTGACGTTGTTCAACTTTGTGCATTAGCTCACGCAAATAGGTTAATGCCTGTGCCATTTAACGCTCCATCACCTGCTGTATAATATCCTCTAGCTGTTGCTGGTTAACTGGTTTAACCAAATACCCTTTTGCACCTTGCTTTTCGCCCCAAATACGATCGGTTTGCTGATCTTTGCTAGAAACTAAAATAACCTTAATATTTTTATTTTCTGGCTCTTTGCAAATTTGTCTGGTTGCCTGAAAACCATTTAATCCCGGCATAATAATATCCATTAGTACAATATCGGGTTGTTCTTCTCGTGCCAAAGCCACCGCCGCTGCACCTTCTGTAGCCATTAAAATTTCATAGCCTAAAGGCGCAAGCAGCTCTTTAAATAATTGAATTTCAGTTGCAGAGTCATCAACAATTAATACACGCATAATTAGAGTTCCTGTACTGGATTGGTTTGGGTTAATAATGCTGTAATTTGTGCATTAGTAAATGGCTTGAGTATATACGCATCTGCCCCTGCTATTTCTGCTTCTGCCTGTATAAAAGGACTGTCTTCAGCAGACATAATTAAAACGGGCGTTTGGTTAAAATTAGGGTGTTGCTTTATTAGGGCGCACAACTGATGACCGTCAATATCAGGCATACTCATATCTGTTAGTACCCAAGTGGGTTTATGGCTTTGTAATAACGCCAATGCCTCTAGTGCATTGCCAGCTTCAATGATTTGATAGTCCAGTTCTTGTAATTGCTTAGAAAGAGTAGCTCGACAAGTCTGGCTATCATCTACCAATAAAATATGAGATAGAGATGATTGTGGCAAAATTCCCCCAAAAACAAATGTGCTGTGCTAACGTAAAATTAAGACCTTTGCATAAAAGCGTACAAGGTTCAAGAAAAGCTATATTTAATAGCATATTTTTCATCTAATTAAGCCACTTTAAAAAGCAAATAGCAATTATCTATTTGCTTAAATAGCATCTGCTTTAATGCTTGCTTAAAAGCAGATAATTATTGTTAAATAAGTAAGGGAATTTATCATACTCTAATCTATAGCGAGTTCAATATGCTAAGCCAAGCACTAGAACAACTGGCCACCAAAGCAAAGCTAAAAAACAAAATGTTAGCAAGTGCAGAGTCTTGTACTGGCGGTCGTATTGCCGCTGCCATTACCTCCCAAGCAGGCAGCTCTGCATGGTTTGCAGGCACTGTAGTGAGTTACTCCAATGCCATCAAACAACAACTCTTAGGCGTGCGCCCTCAAACACTAAAAGCAGAAGGTGCGGTTAGCCAGCAAACTGTATTGGAAATGCTACAAGGCATACTGACCTTAGCCGATGTCAATTTAGCTGTTGCCAGTAGTGGTATTGCCGGCCCTGACGGTGGCACGGCAAGCAAGCCTGTTGGTACTGTTTGGTTGGCATGGGGCGATAACACACAAACCCACAGCCAATGCTACTGCTTTAAAGGCACCCGTGAACAAATACAAGAGCAAGCCTGTTATCAGGCAATCATAAATTTATGCGATTTTATTAAATAAAAGTTGGCGCAAAGAAAAAGCTATGCTTTAATACTGTTTAAATTTACAGTACTTTTAGATAGAAGCCAAAACTCAATGAAAAAAACAGCAAAGAGGACTTTAAATATGGATACCAATAAACAAAAAGCCTTAGACGATGCCCTAGGACAAATCGAACGTCAATTCGGTAAAGGCGCAATCATGCGTATGGGAGAACAACCCAGAGAAAACATACCTGCCGTTTCAACTGGCTCTTTAGGTTTAGACATAGCCTTAGGCATAGGCGGCTTACCTATGGGACGCATTGTTGAGATTTATGGACCAGAAAGCTCAGGTAAAACCACCTTATGCTTATCGGTTATGGCACAGGCGCAACAACAGGGTAAAACCGTTGCCATCATTGATGCCGAACACGCCCTAGACCCGTTATATGCTGAAAAATTGGGGATTAATTTAGATAGTCTGCTGGTTTCACAGCCTGATACAGGGGAGCAAGCTCTGGAAATTTGCGACAGCCTAGTACGCTCCAATGCTGTTGATGTGATTGTTGTAGACTCCGTTGCCGCCCTTACGCCTAAAGCCGAGATAGAAGGCGATATGGGTGATAGTCACGTTGGGTTACAAGCAAGATTGATGTCACAAGCCTTGCGTAAAATTACAGGTAACGTCAAACACGCCAACTGCCTAGTTATTTTTATTAACCAAATTCGTATGAAAATTGGTGTTATGTTTGGTAGCCCTGAAACCACCACTGGTGGTAATGCCCTTAAATTTTATTCCTCCGTACGTTTAGACATTCGTCGCACAGGGGCGGTTAAGCAAGGCGATGAAATTATTGGCAACGAGACCCGAGTAAAAGTTGTTAAAAACAAAGTTTCTCCGCCTTTTAAACAAGCAGAATTTCAAATTATGTACGGACAAGGCATCTACCACATGGGCGAGATTATTGACCTTGGTGTCAGCTGCAAATTCGTCGAAAAAGCGGGTGCTTGGTACAGCTACAAGGGTGATAAGATTGGACAAGGCAAAGCCAATGCAGCGCAATATTTAACAGAGCACCCAGACATTGCTGCCGAGATTGAAAGTGCCATTCGTGGGCAGCTTTTAGCTAACTTAGAGCCTGCCACTGATGCACCACTGGACGCAGAATAATCCAGATTCTAAAGAGCCTGCTGATTTATACAGCAAGGCTCTTAGCTTTTTAGCCAAGCGTGAATATTCACAATATGAGCTGCATCACAAACTGCTTAACTACAGTCAAGACAGCAACGCCATCAGCGCATTAATAGAGCAGTTACAACAACAAAACTTACTTTCAAATGAACGGTTTGCCGAGAACTACGCACGCAGTTATGCCAAACGTGGTAAAGGTCCTTACTGGATAGAGCAACAACTGATTGCCCATGAGCTAGAGCCCCACTTAATACACCAAGCCCTAGAGCAACAAGACATCAACTGGCAGCAGATAACATGGCACACCGCCAGCAAAAAAATAGGCAACAGCGAATTTAAACAGCTAGATTTTACTGCCAAAGCCAAACTCCTTAAATTTATGCAGCAGCGAGGCTTCCCTTTGCAGTGGGTTGATGACCTGTTTTAAACCAAAAGCACGCTCAAGTTGCCAGCGTAACTATAGCGCAATTAGTAAGCGCATTTAGACATTGCAGCTTAATTTGGTGCAATGTTGGAAAAACCAGAAGTTGGCTTACATTTATATTTGATAAACATCAAAAAAAGGTGACTTCAAATTATGAGGTGTATATAGATGGCGCAAGCAAATCACAGCATGCGCCAACAATTACGCTTCTGAGCTATATGTCATTAATAGCTAATTTTAATTTATATTATTGTGCATACATTCAAAAGCTCTAACGCCGAGAAAATAAAATGAAAATTGCGACTAAAGATATGTGGAAGACAACTCCAATGACCATACCCAAAAAATTGGATATATCTATATGGCTTAATGATAAGCAATGCAAGAAGTTAAAATTAGGCTTGATACCAAAAGAAATGGAAGATAAATGGTTCGTGTATATAGATAACGAGCATTTGCACATGCATCGTTCTTGGACTGGTTATGAAATTTTCAAAGCAAAATTTAAAGCCATTAAAAAAGGCGGTTTAATAACCGAGCTTTGGGTCGAACAAAATAATGAAATATATGCTGACACAAAGGATAGCATTGTTATTTCAACATTTGAAATGCTTATCAAATATCTTGCAAATAGAAAAATCAGTAACCCTGTAAAAGATGGAATTTTGGGCTTAGTGGTAGGAGATGCATTAGGTGTTCCTGTTGAGTTTAAAAGCAGAGAATATATGCAGCAAAATCCATTAAAAGAAATGTTTGGTTTTGGCGTACACAATCAACCATTAGGAACTTGGTCAGATGATAGTGCTTTAACACTTTGCCTTGCTGATGAGTTAGCTAAAGAATTTAATTTGCAAAATATTGGTAATAGTTTTGTTAGATGGCTTTATGAAAATCACTGGACAGCCCATGGAACAGTTTTTGATATAGGCATTGCAACACAACAGGCAATCAAGCGATTAAAAAATGGAGAAGAAGCTGAGATGGCTGGAAATTGTGATGAGAATTCAAATGGCAATGGTTCTTTGATGAGAATACTGCCATTGTTGCTTGAGATACAAAATCTAAAAAGCCTAAAAGCAAAATATGACATCGTTAAAAAAGTTTCAAGTATCACTCACAGGCATATTAGATCTTGTTTGGCTTGTTTTTATTACTTAGAGTTTGCTGCATGCATTGCTTCTGATATGCCATATTCATTAATTCGGGCGTACGAGGCTACAAATTATTCTTTTAACCAACTTGCTAAAGAACTCGCCATTAGCCCTCAGGAGATGAATTTGTTTGCACGAATTACAGATGGGAAATTATTTGATTTAGAAGAAAAAGATATTCAGTCATCTGGCTATGTCATACATACTTTGGAGGCTTCTATATGGTGTTTATTAACAACAAAATCTTATAAGCAAGCTGTTTTAAAAGCGGTCAATCTTGGAGAAGATACCGATACAACAGGTGCTGTAGTTGGTGGTTTAGCAGGGCTTTTTTATGGATTTGAATCAATACCTGAAAAATGGCTGGAACCAATTGCCAAAAAAGCAGATATTGAACGCCTAATTGACAGGTTAAGCGACAGATACCAAATAGCTCGGTGTTAATAAAATAGATAAATGATAACAAGCTAAGAGCAAGACCATAGCATAAGCGATTAAAGATTGCAGTTTAAATGCGCTAACGGTTACCACGCATGTTAATCATCTGATTGCGATTATCTTATTTAATGCGCTGATTTTAAAGTTTATATTATATATAAAATATAATCCAGTGCATACTAGGCATTAAATTGATGCGTTTAATCTTGTGCTTTGCGCTGGCGTTCAACAGCAAGAGCCATTTGCTCAATAATAGGTTGCAGTTGCGCATGCTTTACTTTGATGGCGGTGCGTCCTGCCACTAGGCGTGCACTAATTGGGGCAATCAGGTCTTTGGCTTCTAGTCCGTTGGCTTTTAGGGTGCTGCCAGTATCGACAATATCAACAATCATATCCGCAAGCCCCATGATGGGCGCAAGTTCCATACCTCCATAGAGTTTGATAATGTCCACCTGTTTTCCTTGACCAGCAAAGTAATGTTTGGCTATACGGGTAAATTTACTGGCTACTTTGAGTCGTCCTTGGGGCATGACGGCACCTTTTAAAGTGGCAGTCATAAGCCGACAGCAAGCGATATTTAGGTCTAGTGGTTCATATAGATGCTCACTGTTATATTCCATTAGCACGTCTTTTCCTGCGATACCTAAGTCGGCAGCACCATATTCTACATAGGTAGGTACGTCGGCGGCTCGAATAACAATGAGGTTGATGTGTGCATGGTTGGTGGCAAAAATGAGTTTGCGACTTTTGTGTATGTCTTCTGCTGGGTAGATGTCTGCTTGCGCTAAAAGAGGCAAGGTATCATTTAAAATGCGCCCCTTGGATAGGGCAATGGTAATGGGCTGTTGTGTGTTCATGTTAACCTGCTACTCGGCGTATTTTTGCGCCTAATCCTTGGAATTTTTCTTCAATACATTCATATCCTCGGTCAATATGATAAATGCGATTAACGTCGGTTTCGCCGGTGGCGACTAAGGCGGCTAATACCAGTGAAGCGGAGGCGCGGAGGTCAGTTGCCATAACTGGCGCACCATGCAGTGAAGGTTTACCTTGAATGATGGCTTTGTTGCCATCAATGCGTATATCTGCACCCATGCGTACCAGTTCCTGTACGTGCATAAAGCGGTTTTCAAAAATGGTTTCAATCACTTCTGCGGTGCCGTCGCTTATGGCATTTAATACGACAAATTGTGCTTGCATATCGGTTGGAAAGTCTGGGTGCGGGGCGGTAATGACGTTGACAGCTTGGGGGCGTTTGCCTTGCATATCGAGCTCTATCCAGTCATCGCCTGTGGTAACGTTTGCACCAGCTTGTTGCAGTTTTTGTAGTACTGCTTGTAAGGTTTTGGGATCAGTTTTAAGGGTTTTTACCTTGCCTCCTGTAATGGCGGCGGCAACCAAGTAGGTGCCTGTTTCGATGCGGTCGGGCATCACATCGTGGGCGCAACCCTGTAAACTTTCTACGCCTTCAATTTGTATGCGTCCAGTGCCTGCTCCGCTTACTTTTGCACCCATGGCGTTTAGGCAGTTGGCAAGGTCTTCAATTTCTGGTTCTCGGGCAGCATTGTCGATGATGGTTGTACCATCGGCAAGAACCGCAGCCATCATGATATTTTCTGTGCCTGTGACGGTGACGGTATCAAAGCTAATTTGTCCTCCAGTTAACCGTCCATTGGGTACATGGGCTTTGATGTAACCATCTACTACTTCAACCTTTGCTCCTAAGGCTTGCATGCCTTGAATATGTAGGTTAACAGGGCGGCTACCAATGGCACAGCCGCCGGGTAAGGAGACTTCCGCTTGTCCATAGTGTGCAAGCAGTGGCCCTAACACCAAGATGGAGGCACGCATGGTGCGTACTAAATCGTAAGGGGCAACCTGACTGTGTACTTGAGCACAGTCTGCTTCTATTTGCATGTCTTCGTTAACGGAAACCTGTACACCCATGCAGCCAAGTAGTTCTAGCATGGTGGTAATGTCGTGTAGGTGCGGTAGGTTGCCTATACGCATGTTGCCTTTGGTTAATAAGGTGGCAGCTAAGATGGGCAGGGCGGCATTTTTTGCACCTGATATTTTAACTTCGCCGCTGATGGTATAACCACCTTGAATATTTAGTTTATCCATTATTTTTGTGCTCTATTTCTTGTGGCGTAAAGGTGTGAATGGTTAATGCATGTAGGCGACCATCAGAGATGGCATCATTTAATACCGCATAGACGAGCTGCTGACGTTTGAGTTTGCTTAGCCCTGCAAAGGCTTCGCCGACACCAGTTACTTGATAACTGTAGCCATCGCCTGCAACTTGCCAGTTGATGTCGGGGTGCTGTTCGTTTAAGCGTTGTTCAATAGTTGCTAGGGGTAAGGGAGAGAGGTTGCTCATAATGCTCTGTATTAAATTTTGTATTGGGTTATTTTAAAGCCGCCTATGATACCGTAAAACAGGTTTAAATAACTAATTCTTGCAAGGTTTTTTTATTCTAATTAGAGTTGTTTTTAATGAGATGCTCGCTAAATAGTTCATCTAAATCGCTAAAGGCAATGATGTCGAGCAGTTTTTTGGGTGCGGATTGAATTTTTAGATGACGTTTATGGGTATGGGCAGTGCGTATCCATTCTAATAATAAGGCAACAGAGACGGTACTGATTTTTTGCACTTGGCTTAGGTCTATAAGGATATCGCCATCGGTATTTTGAATAAAATCATTGCCTTGTTGTGCCAGCTCTTTGGCATTGCTCATTAATAAATCGCCATGTAGACGAATGAGGTTGTTTTCTGCTTTAAAATTTGCTGGTGTGTTCATTTGCTTACTTTGATGTTTTGCTAAAAATAAAACGGCTGATGAGTTCTTCTAGCACTAGAGCCGATTGGGTTTCTTCTAACCAATCGCCATCTTTTAGATATTCATCTTCTGCTCCTACGCTTAGTCCTATGTATTTTTCTCCTAATAGCCCTGAGGTTAAAATTGCGGCACTAGAGTCAATGCTGAGGTGTTTGATTTTGTCACGGTTAATTTCCATTTCAACTACGGCATTATACCACTTGGGGTCAAGATAGATGCGACTAACACGCCCTACATTAACACCTGAAATAGATACTTTGGCACGTTCGGTTAGGCCACCTAGGTTTTCAAAGCGTGCTTTTATTTTGTAAGTTTCGTGCGATTGCTGCAAGCTAATGCCGCTTACTCGCAATGCCATTAATACTAAGGCAATAATGCCTAATAGCATAAATAGTCCGACTAAAAATTCAAGATGGCGTATTTTCATTTATATTCCTCCTAACATTAATGCGGTCATAATAAAATCTAAACCCAATAGGCTTAATGATGAGATTACGACGGTTTGAGTGGTGGCTTTGGCAATGCCTGCGGCGGTGGGTTTGCTTGCATAGCCTTGGTATACCGCTATCCAAGTTACAACGAGTGCAAATACGAGGGACTTAATTATACCATTGAGTACGTCTGAAGAAAAATTAACAGAGGCTTGCATATTTCCCCAAAATACACCTTCATCAATACTTAGTAAGTCTACAGCGACAAATGCACCGCCCCAAATGCCAACCACATTAAAAATGGCGGCAAGTAAAGGTAAGCTAATTAATCCTGCTAAAAGCCGTGGACGAATGACTCGTATAACGGGGTCTATGCCCATCATTTCCATCGCATCGAGTTGCTCGGTGGTTTTCATTAGTCCAATTTCTGCAGCCAGCGCTGAGCCTGCTCTTCCTGCAAATAATAAGCCCGCCAATACAGGTCCCAGCTCTCTGAGCAGGGTTAAAGAGACCATTGTGCCTAAGGCTGAGGTAGAGCCAAATTTAGATAAAATATTGTAACCCTGTAGGCTTAACACCATGCCTACAAAAAAACCTGCCACCACAATAATACTTAAAGAGCGCACGCCTACGGCATAAATTTGGGCAATTAGCAGGGGCACAAAGCCTTGTCTTGAATGCTCAAGGCGCAATGCGTGTACGAGCATTAGGGCTGCTTGCCCCATGGTTTTAATGCTGTTTATGCCTATTTTTCCAAAAAATTGAATTTGAGTTTTCATTTAGTTTGTCTCTAGAATTTCATCATGTAGGTTTTGGGCAGGATAATGAAATGCAACAGGACCATCTGGCAGCCCATGTAAAAACTGATTGACCTCAGGGAGCTTAGATTGCTTTAGCTCTAAGGGTGTGCCCATTGCTAAAACCTTGCCAGCAGATAAAATACAGACGTAATCTGCAATGCTACAAACTTCTAAGTTATGGGTTACTAATAAGCTGGTCACACCCAGTGCATGACTTAGATTGCTAATTAGCCTTAATACTACACCCATAGCAATGGGGTCTAAGCCTGTAAATGGCTCATCGTACATCATTAATTCTGGATCCATAGCAATGCTACGTGCGAGTGCAATACGTCTTGCCATGCCCCCTGACAATTCACTGACTGGTAGTTGGGCTGCACCACGTAACCCGACCGATTCGAGCTTCATAAGCACTAGGTCACGAATGATGCTTTCTGGCAAATTGGTATGTTCCCGCAGTGGAAAAGCGACGTTATCAAAAACATTTAAATCGGTGAATAAAGCACCTGTTTGAAACATCATGCCAATTTTATGTTGGCGCAATTTTAGCAGTTGGGATTTAGATAGCTCGGCTATATTTTGTTCTGCTAATACAATTTTGCCTGAATGTGGTTTGAGCTGTCCGCCAATGAGCTTTAGTAATGTTGTTTTGCCGGTACCGCTTGGACCCATTATGGCGGTAATTTTGCCCTTGGGAAAACGCACATTTAAGCCGCTATAAATGGGTTTACGCCCGTGTTTAAAGCTCAAATTTTCAATGTCTATGTAAGAATTGCTGTTAACCATGGTGCTGCTTATTAAAAAATAGTGTCATACCCTAAACGATATTCAGCAAATCTAAAAGTAAAAATTGCAGCATTTTTTTGCATAGGTACAATGCAGGCTCTACTTATCATAAAGAGCGTATTATGTTTATAGCTGTAGTTGCTGTTATTGTTGGTTTAATTGCGTTGGTCTGGAGTGCTGATCGCTTTGTTTTAGGGGCGGCATCTAGTGCGGCTAAATTGGGCATGTCACCTATGCTAATTGGTATTACCATTGTTGCCATTGGCACTTCAGCACCTGAAATGTTTGTCTCTACCATTGCCAGCTTAGATGGTATGGGTAATATTGCAATTGGTAATGCACTAGGCTCTAACATTGCAAATATTGCCTTGGTACTGGGCGCAACGGCTTTAATTAGTCCAGTTCCTTTTCAGCGTGCATTGGTTCGTTTTGATATGCCGCTATTGCTTATTGTTAGTTTTATTGGCGTTTATTGCCTGTATGATTTGCAGTTGGACATGCAAGATGCCTTGCTTTTAATTGCAACACTGATGGTAAGCATGTTTATACTTTATCAAAAAGACAAGCACCGAGAGCATGCTGCTGAAGTTGATAATGAGTTTATCCATCAGGAATTAAGTCTTAAAGTCGCACTAGGCTGGGTGCTGCTAGGCATGGTTGTATTAATTTTAAGCTCTAAATCTTTGGTTTGGGGAGCCTCAATAATTGCTCGCTATTTTGGGTTATCTGATTTGATTATTGGTCTAACCATTGTCGCTATTGGTACAAGTCTGCCTGAACTGGCCGCCTCTATTGCCAGTGCTTATCGTAAACAACATGATATTGCTATTGGTAATATTATTGGCTCTAACCTCTTTAATTTATTGGCAGTTATGCCTATTCCCGGACTGTTTATGGCAACCTCCGTTGAAGCACCTGCGCTGTATCGTGATGCCAGTGTTATGCTTGGCTTAACGGTTGCGCTATGGCTGTTTTGTACGCTTAATTACAAGCAAAGAAAATTGGGGCGTATCATCGGTGCTTTATTGCTTGGTAGTTATGGCGTTTACTTAGCGGCACTTGCTTAAAAAACTCAATAAGGATTAGTTATGAATACATATTATGATTTTGATTTTCTGGACTCTGCCAAACGCACTCTGGCATTGGAAACACAAGCCTTACAAGCATTGCAACAAGAGCTGGATTTAGATTTTGCTCAAGCCTGCCAATTGATTTTAAATACGCAGGGCAAAATAATTGTAACAGGCATGGGTAAGTCTGGACATATTGGTAAAAAAATTGCTGCAACCCTTGCCAGTACGGGAACATCTGCCTTTTTTGTGCACCCAGGCGAGGCCAGTCATGGCGATATGGGCATGATTGGCAAAGAAGACTTAGTAATTGGTTTATCTAATTCTGGTGAAACCGCAGAGGTAACACAATTATTGCCGCTCCTTAAACGCTTAGGTACGCCTCTAGTGAGCATTACCGGCAATCGGCAATCCACACTGGCACAATCAGCAGATGCCCATTTATACGGGGGTGCTGCCCAAGAAGCATGTCCATTAAATTTAGCACCCACATCATCAACAACCTGCGCTTTAGTGATAGGCGATGCCTTAGCGATTGCACTACTTGAAGCAAAGGGCTTTAGTGCCGAAGATTTTGCTTTTTCTCACCCCTCTGGCGCACTAGGACGACGGTTATTACTTAAGGTTGCAGATATTATGCATGCAGGCGAAGAAATACCTGTGGTTAATTCAGGAGCAACCTTAAAAGAGGCACTATTTATGATGACCGATAAAGGATTGGGTATGACCTGTATTCAGCAAGATGGAAAACCCATAGGTATTTTTACCGACGGAGACTTGCGCCGTGCCATTGATAAGGGTATTGATATTCGAACCAGCTTAATTGAGCAAATGATGACCCATGAATTTACACAAATAAATAACCAGGCTCTGGCTATAGAGGCGGTCAATAAAATGCAAGAAAAAGCAATTAATGGTTTGCTGGTTACCGATGCAGAGCAAAATCTGGTTGGAGTTTTAAATATGCACGATTTACTCAAGGCGAAAGTGGTTTAACCCATGAAAAAAATAGGGCTTTTAGCATTATTGGTGCTGGCGGTAATCTGGTTGAATTTTGTCGAGGAAGATGACCGTCCAAAACAACAAAAAAGCATTGCAACTGGTGTTCAAGAAGCCAACTATTTTGCCACCCATATCACCCGTGAATTGTTTGCAGAAAATGGACAAAAACAACAAATTTTAATCGCAGCTCAAGCCAGACATTACACCAATAAAGATATTCTGCGCTTAGATGCGCCTAAATTAACGCAATTAGACAGTGATGAGCCTTGGCAAATATATGCAGATAAAGGTACGCTCTATAATCAGCAGGGGCAGGTTGAAATGCGCCATAATGTGGTGGTTCACAATCCCCAAGGGGATACAACAACCTATACCAAATTGAGCACGGCATATCTGCTGTATCATAAGCAACAACAAATAGCAGAGACAGATGCGCCCGTTACTGTAATACAAAATAATGCAAGTACCTATGCCGTTGGTATGCGTATAGAACTTAATACTAAAATGCTGTACTTTAAACAAGGAGTCATCAGTCGTTATGCGCCTAATCCCTAAGATATTTTTATGCTTGCTTGCTGGTAATGTGCAAGCATTAGAGACAGATCGTTTGCAGGAAATTGTCATTCATGCCGATAAAGCCCGTCTTAACACCAAAACTCAAGAAGTGGTCTATACAGGGCAGGTTATTTTAACCCAAGGTACAATTAAGATTACAGCAGATGAATTAATCTTAATTAAGCAGGGTAAAAAACTGTCTCTTGCCACTGCAATTGGTACAAAAAAGCCCGCCACCTATCAGCAACAACTAGAAAAAAACCAAGGATTAACCAAGGCCAAAGCAACACGAATAGTTTATCGCTTACAAAAAAATCATGTTGAATTATTAGGCAAAGGAAAATTAATGCAAATGGGCAACGTGCTTACAGGTGAGCGTATTGTATATAACCTTAAAACACAAATGGCACAGGCGGGTAGTAAAAAAGCCAGTCCGAAGAGCGATCAGCGTGTTAAAGTTATTATCCAGCCCATTAAGGAAGCCTCAGAATGAAAACATTAAAAATTAACAACTTAGCCAAAAGCTACGGCAAGCGAGAAATTGTTAAAGATGTGTCTCTTGAAGTTAAAAGTGGTGAAATTGTCGGGCTGTTAGGTCCTAATGGAGCAGGCAAAACCACCTGCTTTTATATGGTGGTTAATTTAGTACAAGCAGATCAAGGAAAAATTCTTATAGATGATGAAGACATTAGTCATTTACCCATGCACGGACGTGCTAAAAAAGGCATAGGCTATTTACCACAAGAAGCCTCTATTTTTAAAAAATTAAGCGTTAGTGATAACATTCTCGCCATTTTACAAACTCGCTCAGATATTAATAAACAGCAACAACAAGACATTTTACACAAACTACTTGCCGACTTTCATATTGAACACATTAAAGACAGCTTGGGTATGGCGTTATCAGGTGGTGAAAGGCGGCGTGTTGAAATAGCCCGTGCCCTTGCGACAGACCCTGATTTTATTTTACTAGACGAACCCTTTGCTGGTGTTGATCCCATTTCTGTTGCCGATATTATGTCGATTATTCGAGAGCTTAAAGCACGCAATATTGGCATTTTAATTACAGACCACAACGTCAGAGAGACGCTTGCCATTTGCGAGACTGCCTATATTGTAGGTAATGGACACATTATAGCCAAAGGCAATAGTGATGAAATTTTAGCAAATGAACAAGTTCGAGAAGTATATCTAGGAGAAGATTTTAGTCTTTAATTCAGGGTATCTGTTATTTTTCTTGCGCTTTCAAGTAAAAATACGGCTATACTAAATACCAGACTTCACTTACAACCCTAATTAAAACAGAGACATAAAAATGATGATAACCAACCACATGGAGACTTACTAAAAGCCACTATGAAAGCGTCTCTACAATTAAAAATGGGGCAGCAGCTTGCAATGACGCCCCAGCTACAGCAAGCCATTCGTCTACTGCAATTATCTACCTTGGACTTACAGCAAGAGATTCAAGAAGCGCTAGACTCTAATCCGCTATTAGAGGTGGAAGAAATACTAGAAAAAATTGAAATATCAGATAACCATGAGCGACATAGCGATACCTCTGATAAACCACAAAATGCAGAGCAAGAAAACAAAACAGATGACCAAACTCGTCTTGATGAACAATGGTCTACAGAGCAAATGCCAGAAGACATGCCCACCGATAGTCAGTGGGAAGACACCTATCAGATTTCTGCCAATCAAGCGACAGGCTCACAATCTTATACAGAAGACTTTGATTTTTTAAGCACACAAAGCAGTGAAGATAGCCTGCAAGATCATCTTCATTGGCAACTTAACTTAACCCCATTTTCAGATATTGACCGAGAAATCGCCGAAATGCTGATAGACGGCGTAGACGATGATGGCTATTTACATACCAGCACTGAAGATGTGATAGACAGCTTTAGCCATTATGAAGATATTGAACAAGAAGAAGTGCTTGCCGTCTTACACCGCCTGCAACAGTTTGATCCAGCAGGCGTATTTGCCAAAGACTTACAAGAATGCTTGTTATTGCAACTGAAACAACTTAATGAAGATACGCCTTGGAAAGCAGAAGCAGAGCTGATTATTACCCAACACATTCAGCTATTAGGCACTCGTGATTACGCCAGCCTTATGCGTAAAACGCAGCTTAAAGAAACGCAACTTAAATCCAGTCTTGCTTTAATTCAATCTCTTAATCCCAAACCTGGCGCCATCATTACCCCTGAACATTGCGAATACATTGTGCCCGATGTGATTGTACGCCAAGTAAAAGATGACTGGTTGGTTGAGCTTAATCCTGATATTGCGCCTAAATTACGGGTCAATGATGAATACGCCGCCCTTATCAAGCGAGCAGATAACAGTGAAGAAAATACCTTCTTAAAAGATAACCTACAAGAAGCACGCTGGTTTATTAAAAGTTTACATAGCCGTAATGACACCTTACTTAAAGTTGCCCGTGAAATAGTTGCGTATCAGATAGACTTTTTTGAACAAGGTGAAGAAGCGATGAAACCTTTGGTGCTGCATGATATTGCCACCGCCGTAGACATGCACGAATCGACCATATCCAGAGTAACCACTCAAAAATACATGCATACGCCAAAAGGGTTATTTGAACTTAAATACTTTTTTTCCAGTCATGTTGGCACAGATAGCGGTGGGGAGTGTTCATCAACGGCAATTCGTGCCATGATAAAAAAACTGATTGCAGGGGAAAACCCAAGCAAGCCGCTAAGCGATAATAAAATTGCCAATCAGTTAGCTGAAAAAGGCATTAAGGTAGCACGCAGAACCGTAGCAAAATACCGAGAGGCTTTATTAATACCACCTTCGAACGAGCGTAAAGAACTCGTTTAATTCGCACAATTTTGTGCTTAATAATAACTAGGAGTGCACTATGCAACTAAATATAAGCGGACATCATGTTGAAATGACCGATGCATTAAAAAACTACGTTGAAGAAAAGCTATCCAAATTGACTCGACACTTTGATAACATTACCAGCGGTCAGGTAACTCTAACCGTTGAAAAAGAAAGACAAAAAGCCGAAGCGGTTATTCATCTTAGCGGACAAGATATTCATGCCAGCTCTGAACATGATGACATGTATGCCGCCATTGACTTACTTAGCGACAAACTAGATCGCCAAGTTGTCAAATATAAAGAAAAGAAACAAGCAAGAAAATAAAGGAAATACACTCAATGAGCACCTGTATCGAGCAGATTTTGCATATCCCGCAAAGTCAAATAGACTTAGTCGTTAGCAGTCAAAAAAAACTGCTCGAACAGGTTGCTAAATTGGCAGCCAAACGTCTTAATTTATGCCCAGAAATAGATATTTATGAAAGCCTCTTAGCGCGTGAGCGTTTAGGCAGTACCTGCTTAGGCGAAGGCGTTGCCATACCACACTGTCGCCTTGAACACTGTACACAACCCGTTGGTGTTCTGTTGCGCTTAAGCACCCCAATTCATCTTGACGCACCAGACAATCAGCCCGTTGACCTTGTATTCGCCCTGATTGTGCCTAAGCAAGCGACCGATGAACATCTTACTATTTTAGCAGAACTGGCAAAGCGATTTAATCAAAGCAACTACCGCCAGAACTTACGTCAAGCAAACTCAATACAAGACTTTTATCAACAGGCGATTGCGCCACTTAACCAGTAACAGGAATATTATGCGCTTAGTTATCATCAGTGGTCGTTCTGGCTCAGGCAAATCAACCGCCCTTGACGTTTTAGAAGATTCTGGTTTTTATTGTATTGATAATTTACCTGTTAGCCTGTTGCCAGCATTGGTAGAGCAAACACATGATGAAGACAAACTATCCAAAGTTGCCGTCAGTATTGATGCTCGTAATGTGCCATCTGCACTGAATGACATTCAAGACATTATTGCCTACTTACGCAGTCAAAACTGCTATGTTGAAATCATTTTTCTTGATGCCAACTCCAATATTCTACTCCAACGCTTTAGTGCTACTCGTCGCCGTCACCCATTAACTACCGACACAGTCTCTTTATCTGAAGCCATTGATTTAGAGAATGACATACTAGCACCACTGGCAACGATGGCGCACTTAACCATTGATACAACCAGCATGTCCGTACATGACTTGCGGCATCTTATTCGGTTAAGAGTGGCAAAAAATGACCAATACAGCATGGCAATTTTATTTGAATCTTTTGGCTATAAACACGGCATTCCAGTTGATGCAGACTATGTTTTTGATGTACGCAACCTACCCAATCCATTTTGGCAAGAAGCACTACGCAGTTACAACGGCACAGAACAACCCATTATCGACTACTTACAAGACAAGCCCGAAGTGCAAAACATGCAAGCGGATATAAGCAAATTTTTACACCACTGGATACCCGAATTTATTAAAGCCAGCCGTAGCTATTTTACCGTAGCCATAGGCTGCACAGGAGGGCAACACCGCTCAGTTTTTTTAGTTGAGCGATTAGCCCAAGAATTTGCCCAAAAATTTGATAACGTCCAAATTCGTCATCGTCAACTTACAAAGAGCTAACTATGCCCTGCCAAGAAATCACCATCATTAACAAATTGGGTTTACACGCCCGAGCCACCGCCAAGCTCGTTAGCACCGCCTCTGCTTTTAGCGCACAGGTTAAAATAGGGTATAAAGACAATATGGTCGATGCCAAAAGCATCATGTCCGTTATGATGTTAGCCGCCAGCAAAGGGACAACCTTACAGCTTAGTGCCGAAGGCAAAGACGCAGAACAAGCCATACAAGCCATCGTAGATTTAATCAACCGTTATTTTGACGAACCCCAAGATTGAGCTTTTTTCTCCCAGCGTTTAAATGCCACACGAAAGTTTTTTATATGTTGGTAGCCAAGTAAAATCCCTACTTCCTGCATATTTATCAGCCCAGAATTTAAATGCTTGGTTGCTATGCTGTATTTAACTTTATCGGTAATGTCAGTAAAGCGGATGTTTTCTTGTTTTAATAAGCGATACATGGTTCGCTCTGATAGGTTAAATACTTGGGTTATTTCTTCAACAGTTGGAAAATCCCCCTGTTTTTTAAGCATAAAGTATTCAATTTTTTTGCTTAATGGCATATTGGAGTCCAGCTCTTTTAGTTGCTGACGACAATGGGCTGCTGCTTTTTCAAAGGCTTCTTTATCTGCAATTAATAAGGGGTTATCAATGACAGATAGAGGGAAAGTAAAGCCTGTCCATGATTGTTGATAATTAAGTTCACATGCAAAAATACTCTGGGCAAGGTGTTCAGTGTCTTTTTTAGCAAAAGAAAATGAAACTTGGGCAAGTTGTGTGCCTCCCATGGTAATGTAATCAAATACATTTTTAATTGCCGCCATTACCGCTTCTAAGATTAAATGCTCAATTTCGCCTAAATTGCGTGTTGCCTGTAATTGCATTTGTAAACCATCATGCTTAATGCAGTGGTGCGCTACTATCAAGTTAGTGCGTAGTGGTAAAAAACTTGTAAGGACTTCAACAAATTGACGGATAGAGCCACTATTTAGCACCGCATCTCCTAGTGAGCCATGGGTATTAATTAATAAGCGTCTACCAACTAATAAGCCTAAGTTAGGGCTGGTATTTTTTTTAGCAATAAGTATAAAGCGATAAAATTTTTGCCAGTCTAATGTAATTGAATATTGCTCTAAATTGCTTTCATTAAAGTCAAGAGATTGTAATAGTTGACGATGATTGGCACCCATATTTTTAGCCTGATTAATTATTTGTTGTAAATAATAAGAGGGCAATACTATTTGGGGGTCGGTATCGGTTTTTTTATTTTGCATATGCTTGTTTCTTTTTTTATCAACTATATCAAGGTAGAACAAAAATTCAGATTGTAAAATTTAATGGCATTTTATTAAAAAGTAGTGTTTGGCAGTAAATCGCCTTATTTTGGCAGGCTTGCGCCAAAGAAAAGGGTTAAAATGAGCACCGTGATTATATAGGAAGATAAGGAATAAAACACTAAGGACAGCTTGCAAGGGTTGCATACTAAGGAAGAGACACAGGGATTTTAAGGACGATTTAAGGATAAAATCAAGGACAGAACCAAGGATAGATTTAAGGACGACTTAAGGATAAAGGATAAAGGATAAAACCAAGGATAGAATAAATTTACCCGAACATTTAATATGATTTAGCTGTTTGGGTAAATACTTTCTCTAAATACTTTCTCTAAATACTTTCTCTAAATACTTTCTCTAAATACTTTCTCTAAATACTTTCTCTAATTCAATTTACTGCTCAATATTTCTCATCTTAATGACTGATTATTGTGATGCACTGCGTTTGCGCTTTAATTCTGTTAAACCTAAGCTGGCTTTTAAACATAGGGCTTTAAAGGCTTGTAACTGCTGCGGACTGATTGGCTGATTGGCGTGTTCATTGGCACATAATACAATACCTATGGGGTCGGCACCTGCATGAATACTCATTAAACAGCTTTGTTTAGGAATACGTTGTTGTACGTTGTCTGCATATTTTTGCAAGTACGGTAAGTGCGTGTTAGGGGTAATTTGTATGATGCTTTGTTGCTTCATGAGTTTTTGTATAATGCCTTCTGTTTGATGGCTCACTTTAAGGTTTTTAATGCTTTCATTGGCAGGTGTATCTAAGCTGTAGTGAGTGCTTATAAAGGTATTGGTTTGATTTTTTAAGAGTATCGCTCCTATGGGTAAATTTAGCCCTTGCTCAATGCCATTTAAAATTGCCTGCATTAAACTTAACCAGTTTTTAAAATGGGTTTTAGGTTGTTGAAACTGATTAATCAAGTTGTATAAATAGTCAATTGATGTGCTTTTGAGACTGTTGGCTGTGGTGTGCTTTGTTTGATGTGTCTGCGTGACATGAAACATTGGAGCGGGTAGACAAGGGGCGGTTAATTTATCTAGCCCTAATGCGGATAAGTGTAGTCCTTGATGTGCAAAGTCGAGTTGCGTTTGTCTAACCTGTTGCAATATTTGTGATGGTTGTTGTCCAAATACATGTGCATTTAATGCAATCCAGCGGAAAGAGCGTGCATATTGGGGGGCATTAAGCTGTGAGTGGGTTAAACCGCTGGTGCTCTGTAAGATTAATGATACTTCCTGTAGTTTTTGTAATAGTGCTTTATTGGGTTGATTGCTTTGTCTTGGATCTTGTTTGCGTAATTGTTTTAAACTTTTTAATTCTAGCCAAGTTTTTTGATCATATAGCTCTATCACTGCTTGTGGTAGGCGCATGCATTTTGCTAGCTCTAGCCATTGTGCGCTACTGTTTTCTCCAAAGACTTGTTTGTTTGCTTGTATTAAATTGATGTTTTTGCTTAATAAGTGATTAAACAATTGGGTAAATTCTGGGTATTGCATGCTTAGCCGCCATAAAGGGGCGCGTGATAGTAGGGCATACCAGTAAATATGCTGGGTTTTGCTTGGTTGCGTTTTTAAGGCTAAGTCATAGGATAAGCGAGCGCAAAAAACAGAGGTTTGTAATTGTTCTATATAATTTTGAGCATAGTTGTCTTGCATACTGATTGCGGGTAAATTTTTGACTAAATTAACAATCGGCTGCATACCTAGTAGGGATAAGCATTGGTATGCGCTGTTAATTTTGTGCTGTTTGCTGTGCGCTTGTTGGCTTATATTGCGTTGCAAATGCCAGCATAGGGCAGGGTCTTGTTCTGCAATTTTTGCTAGGGTATTAAAATTAACTTGTTGTTTGTTTAGTTCCTGTTTAAATGCTTGTTTAGTCGTTGGCATAATGGGCAAGGGGGTGTAGCGTTGCGCTTGCCGCCATTGAGTTTGATTTAGGGGTGTAAAGTTATTTGGTAGCATAAGTCTCTTTATTGTTCAGCTATATAATATAGTTTAGTTGATGGTTGGTTGTTTATAGAATATGACGGTTTTTTATTGTTAAACTGTGATTGTAAGCTGTTATATTTCATCTTAGAGCAGGTAAGTGATGACTTACCTGCAAGTGGTATTGGGTTATTTTTCTATAAATAAATGTGGGGCAAGTAATTCCCATTGTTTTTGCCAATATTGTGTGGGCAATTGCTTAAACCCACTACGAACATATTGGCGTATGCGTCCTTCAATTATGGCTAATAACAAATTGGCTTGGCTGTTGACGGTTTGAGTGGGCAATTTTGCTTCTAGTAATTCAGCTTCTCGAATAAATTGTTTAAATTGTGAATCAAGACGCTCAAATAATTGTTGTATGCGCTCTCTTAGACGTTCAGTTTCACCTGCAAGGGCATCGCCTGAGAGTAAACGGCATAGCCCTGGATTTTTTTCAGCAAAGCCAAGAATTAACGCTAAGGTATGTTCTAGCCGTTGGTCTATTTGTTTGCAGTCATCGGCAATGCGTTTGATGCGTGTGAAAATGCTGTCTTCAATAAAGCCGATTAAGCCTTCAAACATTTTGGCTTTGGAGGGGAAGTGCCGATAGAGCGCGGCTTCTGAGACACCAACTTCTTTGGCAAGATTGGCGGTGGTAATACGTTCACCGGGTGCATTTTCGAGCATGGTGACTAAAGCCTGTAGAATTTGTTCACGGCGAGTTAGTTTTTCTGTCATTTTACAGGACCTCTTTGTGATTGGTAATTAACGTGCCAACACCGGTGTCGGTAAATAGTTCAAGCATTGTTGCATGGGGGACTCGTCCATCAATAATATGTGCACAGCTCACACCTGCATGGACGGCATCAAGGGCGCAGCGTATTTTGGGTAACATGCCACCATGAATAGTGCCATCGGCAATGAGTGAATCTACTTGCTCGGTGCTTAATCCTGTTAGCACTTCCCCTTGTTGATTCATTAAGCCTGCAATATTGGTTAATAAAATCAGTTTTTCTGCTTGTAGTACTTCGGCAATTTTACCTGCAACTAGGTCGGCATTAATATTGTAAGAATGTCCTTGTTCATCAACGCCAATGGGGGCAATAACGGGAATGAAGTCGCCATTAGTGAGCATGTTTAATACTTGAACATTCACTTTGGCTACTTCGCCGACATGCCCAATATCAATGATTTCAGGTTGTTGTATGTCGGGCATGTTGTGGGTTATTTGTAATTTACGGGCAGTTAAAAGTTGTCCATCTGCACCTGTTAGTCCGACTGCTTTGCCGCCATTATGGTTAATTAGGTTAACAATATCTTTATTAACTTGCCCGCCTAATACCATTTCTACAACGTCCATGGTTTCGGCATTAGTGACTCGCATGCCTTCGATAAAACGGCTTTCTATGTGGAGCTTATCTAGTAGTTCTCCAATTTGTGGACCGCCGCCATGTACTACTACGGGGTTAATGCCGACCAGTTTGAGCATGACCATATCACGGGCAAAGCTGTCTTTTAGTTCTTCATCAATCATGGCGTTGCCTCCATATTTGATGACGACGGTTTTGGCAGAAAATTGCTGCAAATAAGGTAGTGCTTCGCTTAATACTTTAACGGTGGTAATAGCTCGCTTGCGTGTGATGGACATGTTGCTTCCTTTTAGATTAAATTAATGCCGACCTGAATGACCAAATCCGCCTTCTCCACGTTGACTTTGGGTAAATTCGTCAACCAGTTTAAATTGCGCTTGAACAATGGGAACTAATACTAATTGGGCAATGCGCTCGCCAATTTCAATGCTAAAGTCTTGTGAGCTTCTGTTCCAGCAACTGACCATTAGTTCTCCTTGATAGTCAGAGTCAATGAGTCCGACTAAATTACCTAAAACAATACCATGTTTATGTCCTAATCCAGAACGTGGCAAAATCATAGCGGCGAGGTTGGGGTCGGCAATATAAATGGCTAAGCCTGTTTTAATCAGTGTGGTTTGTCCTGCTTTTAATACTAAAGGTGCGTCTAAACAGGCTCGCAAATCCAGACCTGCTGAGCCGTCGGTGGCATAAGCTGGCATGGGTATTTCTTTGCCTAAACGTGGGTCTAAGCATTTTACTTGTAGGTTGTGCATAAGTTAATTCCTATTTTTTTGGCTTAAATATAGTTGGTATTGTTGTTTAATGGCTATGAGTAAGTCTTTGGCGAGTTCGCTTTTTTTGCGGGTGCTAAAGTGTTTTTGTTTGTCTGCATAAAATAAGGTGACACTATTTTCTTCAGCATTAAATCCTAATCCGTTAGCGGAGACTAAATTGGCGACAATCATATCTAAATTTTTGCGAACTAATTTATCTTTTGCGTGCGCCTCTAGTGTGTCTGTTTCTGCAGCAAAGCCTACTACAAATGGGCGTTGTGCATGGTTGGCAACGGTATTAATAATGTCTTCATTTTTAACTAAGGTTAAAGTAAGAGTGTCGGATTGTTTTTTTATTTTTTCTTTGGCAACCTCTGCTACGGCATAATCAGCAACGGCGGCAACGGAAATAAAAATATCGGTATTGATGGCTTGTTCTAATACGGCTTGTTGCATTTGTGCGGCACTTTGCACGCTAATAAAATGGGCTACCTTGGGTGCTTCTAAGGCAACAGGGCCGCTAACTAAGGTCACTTCTGCGCCTAATTCAAGTGCTTTTTCTGCCAAGCTATAGCCCATTTTGCCAGAGCTTCGGTTGCTTAAATAGCGTACGGGATCAATGGCTTCTTGGGTTGGTCCTGCGCTAATTAAAATGCGTATGCCCTGTAGTATGGGTTCAGATTTTTGGTTCAGTAAATTAAGTATTTCTACAGGTTCTAACATGCGTCCAAAACCTTCATCGCCACAGGCTTGCTCTCCTGATGCGGGGCCTAAAATTTGTATTTTTTCTCCCAGCTTTTGCTGTATCTCTTGTATGTTTTGTTGGGTCATAGGGTGCGCCCACATGTGCATGTTCATGGCAGGGGCAATGTATAAAGGGGCGTGAGTTGCTAGACAAACTGTATTTAATAGGTCATTTGCTATGCCTGCATTGAGTTGGGCTATAAAATTTGCGGTGGCGGGGGCAATTAAAATTAATTCTGCCCATCTTGCCAGTTCAATATGACCCATGCCCATTTCTGCGTTGCTATCAAGGAGTGCGTGATGTACGGGGTGGTTGGTTAGGGCTTGCAGTGTTAAGGGGGTAATAAATTCCATGGCGGAGTCGGTCATAATAACACGCACTTGATGCCCTTGTTTTGTTAGTAAGCGTGCTAGCTCTGCGGATTTATAAGCGGCAATGCCACCGGTTATGCCTAGGAGAATTTTTTTTTGCTGTTTTTTTGTCATAATCTGTAACCTGCGTTATAAATACCTTGGGTATTCTAACAGAAAATAAGAAAAAGTTATGACTATCAAAGATTGGCCAAGTGCAGAAAGACCTAGAGAAAAATTATTAGCAAAAGGGGCGGCGATGCTTTCAGATGCTGAGCTTTTGGCTATTTTTTTGCGTACAGGAATAAAAGGGAAAACGGCGGTAGACCTCGCTCGTGAGTTGCTACAGCATTTTGGTAGTTTGCGTGTGTTATTGCAGGCAAGTGAAAAAGAGTTTTGTCGGGCGTTGGGCTTAGGGCAGGCTAAATATGTACAGCTACAGGCGGTGTTAGAAATGAGCCAGCGACATTTGGCTGATGAGCTGACAGAGGGCGTTAATTTAAATTCGGTTGCTAAAACACAGGCTTTTTTAGTGAGTAAGCTCAGAGATAAGTCTCATGAGGTGTTTGCGGTTTTATTTTTAGATAGCCAACATCGATTAATTCAATATCAAGAGTTATTTAGTGGTACGTTAAATAGTGCAGCGGTGTATCCAAGAGAGGTGCTAAAAGAGGTGTTAAAGTTAGGTGCTGCTGCGGTTATTTTTGCACATAATCACCCATCTGGTGTTGCTGAGCCAAGCCAAGCAGATATGGATATTACTCAAAAGCTGGTTAAAGCTTTGCAGCTTATTGATGTGAGTGTGTTGGATCATTTTATTATTGGCAATCAGGTGCTGTCTTTCGCTCAGCGAGGTATCTTGCCTATTTAATTTTTAGGTAGGTGTGTTAATGGGTTTAGTAAGCGTTTAAAGCCCGCTTTTTCTAGTGCTAATTGCACGCTGGCAACAATGACTTGCCCATCGTCAAGTTGCATAACATCATTTAGTAGTGCTTGTGCCCAAGATTGATTAATGCCACGAATAATTGCTTTAATTTTAGGTAAGTTTGCCGCATTCATTGATAGTACGTCATAACCCATTGCTAAAAGGAGTACTGCACCTTCAGGTTGACCTGCTAATTCTCCACAAACACTGACGCTACAGTTGGCACTATGTGCACCTTTTACAATTATCTGCAAGGCTTGTAATACTGCTGGGTGAAGCATTTGATAGAGGTCGGATACCCTTGGGTTGTTGCGGTCTACTGCGAGTAAATATTGGGTTAAGTCATTACTGCCCACAGAAACAAAATCAACCATTTCTGCAATTTGGCGAATTAAATAGACACTAGATGGCACTTCTATCATAACGCCAATGGCAGGCATTTCTACTTGAAATCCTTCTTCTTGTACTTCACTTAAGGCACGATAAATCAAGTGTTGGGCACTTTCTATCTCGCTCAAATTGGAAATCATAGGTAGCATAATGCGTAAATTATTTAGCCCTATGCTGGCTTTTAACATTGCACGAATTTGTAATAAAAATATTTCAGGGTGGTCAAGGGTGACACGAATGCCTCTCCAGCCTAAAAATGGATTGGCCTCTTCAATCGGAAAGTAACTTAAAGATTTGTCTCCACCTATATCCAAAGTACGCATGGTGACGGGATTGGGGGCAAACATTTGTAATTGCTCACGATAAATGCGTTGCTGCTCTTGTTCGCTAGGGAATTGAGTTTTGACCATAAAGGGCACTTCTGTGCGATATAAACCCACACCTTCTGCACCTCTATCAAGGCTGATAATGGCATCGGTCATTAGTCCTGTATTTACCCATAAGGGCAGGTGGTGCCCATCTTGGGTTTCTGCTTTAAGATGGTAATATTGTTGTAAGTCTTTTTGAAGGCTTTGTTCTTCGGCGTATACTTGCTGATATTCGCTATATAATTCTTTATTTGGGCTGGCAATTAGTAAGCCTCGATAGCCATCTACAATCAGTTGTTGTCCTGCTAGTTGAGCATAGGGCAATTCTGAAATTCCCATTACTGCAGGTATGCCCATGGCTTTAGCTAAAATGGCAACATGAGAATTACAAGAGCCTTGTACCGAAATTAACCCAACAAGTTTCTTAGCAGGTGCTTCCATTAACATGGCAGGTGTGATTTCGTCGCCAACTAAAATGCTGTTTTCACAAAATTCATCGCTTAATAAGTAGCGTTGTGTGCCTTGTAAATGCCCTAAAATGCGTGTGCCTAAATCACGAATGTCTGCTGCTCTTTCACGCAGATAGGGGTCTTCCATCTTTTTAAAATGACTTTCATATTCGAGAATAACTTTGCGTAATGCGCCTACAGCCCAATTGCCTGCTTGAATATTTGCTTGCACCTCTGAGCCGAGGGCATTGTCATTCATCATATTGAGGTATACGTCAAATAGAGCCATTTCCTCTGGGCGTAATTCATCATTAAAACTTTTACTAAGTTGATGAATATCTTGGCGAGATTTTTCTAGTGCTTGTTCAAATTTTTCTAATTCATCTGTTATCGAATCTGGCACTTTGTCTATGATGCCTGCTAAATCAGTGCCAGCGGTCATGACAATGGCAGTGCCTAAACCTACACCGGGTGCGCCTGAATCGCCTTTAAAACGGGAGCTGCTGGCGGCTTGGTTGGCATTTTTTGTGCGCGTGACATGACCTGTTGCTTCTGCATGAGCAATTACACCTGCTAGTTGCGCTGATAGGGTAACTAAAAATGCTTCTTCGCTACTATCAAAATGCCGACGTGCAGCTTGTTGCACCACCATGACACCAAGCAGACGCTTATGATGAATGATAGGAGCGCCTAGAAAGGATTGATATTGCTGCTCATCGGTAGCAGATAGAAGATGAAATTTAGGGTGGGCTTCGGCATTGTCAATATTAAGTGGTTCTTCACGTGCGCCAACTAAACCTACTAGACCTTCATTATAACCTAAGCAAACTTGACCAATAGCCTTAGGGTTTAAGCCTTCTGTTGCCATTAAGTTGTATTTTTTTTGTTCACTGTCGTAGAGGTAAATTGAGCAGACTTCGGTATTCATGGCTTGCTTGATATTGCTCGCCATAATATTTAATACTTCGCTTAAATCATCGGTATCAGCAATCGCAAGTACGACTTTTCTAAGCACGTCTAACATGATTTAACCTGTATGATTACGTTGAAATTTTGCTAAAGAAGGGGATAGCTCAAGTAATGCACGACGGTAAACATCACGCTTAAATGCCACTACAGCGGATAGAGGAAACCAATAACTCACCCATTGCCAATTATCAAACTCAGGTTTGCTCATGCGGTTTAAATTAATACTGTCGTCGTTATCTAATAGTTTTAATAAATACCAGATTTGTTTTTGTCCAATACATACATGACGTTGGTTGTTTCTAAGCATGTGCTTAGGTAAACGATAGCGCAACCAATTTTTGGTACGAGCTATGATTTTGACCTGTTCTGCGGTTAAGCCTACTTCTTCTTCTAGTTCCCTAAATAAAGCCTGCTCTGGCTTTTCATTTTCTTTCATGCCTCCTTGGGGAAATTGCCAACCGTCTTGATATGCACGGTTTGCCCATAATACTTGTCCTGCATTATTGCAAATAATAATTCCAACATTAGGGCGGTAACCTTGCTTGTCTATCACGTTTATGTTCCATTTAATTTATAAGATAATATGCAAGCGAATTGCACTCTATAAAATAATAACAGTTAAATCAATGATTTGCCTAGTTATTTTTTAGGCAGTTGTTGAGTTTTTTAATTTATATATAAATAAAAAAACGGAGCAACACATTCATTTTATTAACATAATCATATCTTATATGAGGCTATTTCCCTAATTTATTTTGCTGTAGGCAAATACTTTAGGCGGCTCTGTATGGGTTTTAGTTGTTTGGGTTATAAGTGCATAATGCCGTCAATTTCAATCAGCGCATTTTTGGGTAATTGATTAATGCCTATGGCTGCTCTAGCGGGATAGCTATGAGGAAAATATTCGCTCATGATTTCATTTACCTGTGCAAAATAGCTTAAATCAGTTAAATAAATATTTAACTTAACCATATCCTCAAGGGTGCCACCTGCCGCTTGGCATACGGCACTTAGGTTTTTGAAAACCTGATGGGTTTGTGCATTAAACTCATCACTTACTAATAACATGGTCTCTGGTACAAGGAGGATTTGCCCCGATAGGTAGACCGTATCTGCTACTTTAATTGCTTGTGAATAAGTACCAATAGCTGCAGGAGCTTTGTCACTAGATATAATTTGTTTTTTCATCATTATTTTCCTATTTCATCACGACTTCTAACAATGCGATTAACGCCACGTAAATGACGTATGCGACGAATGACACGGGCAAGGTGTTGTCGTCCATTTACATTGACTTGTAAATTAACTTTACTCATTCGTGCATCACTTTCTTGCACGTTTATGCTTTCTACGCTGGCATCAGCAAGATGCACTTCATTTGCCAGTTGCACTACCATAGAGCGTTGTTTTTCTTGATAAATAATTAGTGTTACTGAAAATTCACTGTTGATGTTTTGATCCCAGCTTAGGGCAATGCATTTCTCTGGATTATCACGGTGAATCTGCATGTTTTTACAGTTTTCCGTATGCACTACCAAACCACGACCACTGCTGATATTCCCCACAATTGGATCACCTGGAATGGGGCTACAACACTTGGCAAAATTAACTACAATGCCTTCTGTACCCTGAATGGTTAAGGGCGAGTCAGAAACCAGATTTGGGTCAATGGCATTTAGATTGATATCGGTATCTTTATTGGCAGCTAATAAGCGTCTTGCCAAAATCCCTGCAACTCGATTACCGCTGCCTATTTCTTCTAATAATTCATCAAAATGAGCAAGGTCGGTTTCATCTAACACAGAGTTGGTATGTTGTTCGTCAATGTCATCTAAGGTTTTACCAAATAAAGACAACGCTTTTTCCAATAAGCGTTTACCCATATTAATCGATTCTGATTGGCGCTGGTGCTTGAGAAATAAGCGAATATTAGAACGTGCCTTGCTGGTTGTTACAAAGCTCAACCAAGAGGGATTAGGTTGACTATTAGGACCTGTAATTATTTGTACGGTTTGTCCGTTTTCAAGCTGTGAACTTAAAGGCGAAAACTGGCGATTAATACGGCAGGCAATACAGTGGTTACCTACATCTGTATGTACTGCATAGGCAAAGTCAATGGGAGTAGAGCCTACAGGTAATTCAAGGATTTCGCCTTTAGGTGTAAATACATAAATTTCATAGGGAAATAAATCGACCTTAACCTGCTCAATAAATTCAATGGGACTACCTGCATTTTGTTGTAGTTCCAGTAAATTTTGTACCCATTGGCGGGCTTTTTTGTGCCCTGCATGCGAGGCGTTTTCTGATTTATACAGCCAGTGTGCAGCAATGCCATAATTTGCCATTGCTTCCATTTCTTCTGTACGAATTTGTAACTCAATAGGTGTACCAGCAGGTCCTATTAGTAAAGTATGTAAAGATTGATAGCCATTGGTTTTGGCAATGGCAATATAATCTTTAAAACGCCCTGAAATGGGTTTGTAAGTAGCATGTGCAATACCCAATAGGCGATAGCAGTCATCAATGGATTTAGTGACGATTCGAAAACCAAACATGTCCATAATATCGCTAAAAGATTTTTTATGTTCACGCATTTTATTGTAAATGCTGTAAAGGTGTTTTTCGCGACCAAACACCCGTGCATTAATATTATGCTCTTTAACCTTGCTGCGTAAATTGGTACTGATTTCTTCAACTAATTCTGCTCGTTGTCCTCGTGCATTGCGTACTGCTTTACGAATCATTTCTGCACGCATAGGATAAATGGCAAAAAAGCATAACTCTTCCATTTCTACGCACAGGCTATGTAAGCCTAAACGATTAGCAATAGGAGCATAAATATCTAAAGTTTCACGGGCAATGCGACGGCGTTTTTCAGGTCTTAAAGAACCAAGTGTTCGCATATTGTGTAGGCGGTCGCCTAATTTAACCAAAATAACACGAATGTCCCGTGCCATTGCCATGGTCATTTTTTGAAAGTTTTCTGCTTGTTGTTGCGCTTTGCTATCAAAATCCATACTGGTCAGTTTGGAAACGCCATCTACTAGGTCTGCGACGGTATCACCAAACTGTGTTTGCAATGCTTGCTTTTTAACCCCTGTATCTTCAATGACATCATGCAGCATCGCTGCCATGAGTGTTTGTGCATCAAGGTTCATTTCTGCCAGAATGCTGGCAACGGCTAAGGGGTGGATAATATAAGGTTCGCCACTGCGTCTAAATTGCCCAGTGTGGGCTTGCTCGGCATAAAAATAAGCACGACAGACCTGATTAATCTGCGCGCTTGGCATGTAAGACTCCAGTTGCTCACTTAGAGCTTCCAAAGTAGACATGCTTACAGGCTATTGTGTATAGGCAGAAATGGCAGCTTCCGCTTCAGCATGGCGTACCTGCGCTTCTAATACATCTTCATTAATTAGATTTTCGGCTATTTCACGCAATGCCAATACCGTTGGCTTGTCATTTTTTGCGTCTACCAGAGGCAATGCACCATCAACAGATAATTGACGGGCACGCTTGGTTGCCAGCATGACTAACTGGAAACGGTTGGTGTTGGTGTTTAAACAATCTTCTACGGTAACTCGTGCCATGGGTGTTCTTCCTAATAAAGTTAAAATTAAAGCGCAATTATAGATGAAATAGACAAAACAATGAACTTAATTTCATCTACTTGCGTATTATTGCGTTAAAAGCTGCTTTAGTTCTGCTTGGTAACGCACACTTTGTGGATTAATTTTTAAACGATTGCTAGTAATTAATGCTTTTAACTCACTTAACGCCTGCTGAAAATCATCATTAATAATAAGATAATCATACTCAGGATAATGGCTAATTTCACTTTGCGCTTGCTGCATTCGCTGAGCAATAATTGCAGACGAATCTTGCTGACGATTGGTTAAGCGTTCTTTTAAGGCATCAATTGATGGTGGCAAAATAAATAAACTTTGCGCCTCGGGTTTTAAGCGTCTAACCTGCTGTGCACCTTGCCAATCTATCTCTAAAATAACATCAATACCTCGCTGTAACTGCGAGTCAATAAAGGCATGGGACGTGGCATAGTAATGTGTAAATACCTTGGCATATTCAATGAATTTACCCTTTTTTGCCATTTCTAAAAAGTCGTCTTCCTCCACAAAAAAATAATCCACCCCATCTTGCTCTTGTGGGCGTTTACTACGAGTGGTGTGTGAAATGGATACGCAAATATGATCCATTTCTTGCAATAATGCTTTAACTAAACTGGTTTTACCTGCACCAGATGGGGCAGAAATAATATATAAATTGGCATTCATTATCTATTCCTATGACTGCATTAAGTTGAATGTAAGTTATTGGCTATTTGCTAATAACTTATCGCCCTCATGTTGTGCCCAAGCCGTAAAGCCGCCTTGTAAACTATAGCTTTTAGCAAAGCCTGCATTAATTAACATACTCACCCAAGAGAGACTACCTACACCATGATAACAATAGATTAAAATAGGCTGCTCTGGTGAATGCTCACTTAATAAAATTTGCACATTATCAGGGGTTACATTGTGCGCCCCTGCAATATGTTGCTGGGCAAAACTGTGTGCATCTCTGGTGTCTAAAATTAAAGGCTGTTGTTGCTTGATAAGCGTCACCGCCTGTTCGGTATTAACGGATTGAGGTTGCATAGATTATCCTATAAAAATGAGTTTATGCCTCTACGGCAAACCAATGTTGATCTTGTAAACGTAAAGCTGACAGCTTATTACCCCACACACAACCTGTATCTAAAGCAAAATGCTGAGCACTAGGACAATGACCATTTAAAGCTGCCCAATGTCCAAATAACAAATTTGTGTTATTCCATTTGTTGTTAACATAAGAAAACCAAGGTTGTAACCCCTCAGGTGCGGCCTCAGGTTCTTTTTTAAATGATAAATTCAAACGTGCAGGCTCTTCTAACATACGCATACGTGTTAAATAGTTTACGATCACTCGTAGCCGAGCATGACCTGTTAGCGTTTCTTGCCAGCTATCTGGCTGATTGCCATACATATTAGCAATAAAATCTTGCCACTGCTCAGAGCTTAATACATTTTGCACCTCTTGTGCTAATTGCTGGGTTTTGGTCGGCGACCAAATAGGCGGTACACCTGCATGTACCATTGCCCAATTTATCTCCTTTTGATAATAAAATAATGGTTGCTGGCGTAACCAATTTAGTAATTCCTCTGCATCACTGGCTTGCAAAATATCATCAAGGGTATCTTTTTTATGCAACTTGCCATGACCTGCATATACCGCTAATAAATGCAAATCATGGTTGCCCAAAACCACTTTAGCCTGCTGCTGCTCTGCCAACTGCTTAATTAAACGCAGACAGCCAAGAGAATTTTTACCACGATTAACCAGATCTCCTGCAAACCAAAGCTGATCTACATGTGGGCGATAATTAATTTTTAGCAATAAGCGTTCAAGCGCATTTAAGCAGCCCTGCACATCACCTATGGCATAAATAGACATGGGTTTAATCCTATTAAAACGTAACTAGAGTACTCTTTATAAAAAACAATAAAACGCCCATTATAGAGGTAAATAAGGGTTGGGCGTGACAAAAATTACATTAAAAATGCGTGTTTTTGCTTAATAAGTGTTTTTTATACTAACAAAGATATTTTTTTAGGCTATATTTAACAGACATGTTTTATATTTAACACTATAATTGCCAAAGTAGCATACTTTATAATGATTATTTGTAGGCGCACTGACTATAATAAAGTGACTGCAAAGAAGATGATAACCAAACGAATACAGGTGATATTTTGCTAAAAACCAAAGGATTTAGCCTTATTGAATTACTGATAGTAATTATAATACTCGCACTTATTGTTTCTGTGGGCGCATCTTTGTTGGCGGGATATTCTGCCAATCAACGGGTTAAAAATACCGCCCAACTGCTACAGATGGATATTAGCTATGCTCGCCAGCAGGCGGTTTCTCGACGTGCTTCAATCAGACTTGCAGCAGTCACCGTTAGCACAGGCTCTGGCGCTGCCACAGTCACTAGCACCAGTTGGAATAATGGCTGGCAAATTACAGATACCAGTAACGGCAATCAAGTATTAAAAATACGAGACCCGATTAATAGAAAAGTGGGTATAACAGGTGTTAACAGCATTACTTTTAATGCCCAAGGCTGGACGGGTAGCGCATCTACATTAAACATAAATAATCGCACCGCAGGTGATGGCTGTGTTGGTAATAGAGCCAAGCGTATAAGCATCAGCAGTGCAGGGCAAATTACCATCAGCAACCAATCCTGTAACTAAATAGAGTTGATAAATGCAAGCAAATATAACATTAAATAAACACAGCCAAAGCGGTATAGGATTTATTGAGATATTAATCACAATTACCATTACTGTTGTCGGTTTGGTAGGGCTTGCCAGCATGCAGCTACAAAGTTTACGAGCCAATCAAAGCACCAACCAAAAAGCACAAGCCATTTGGATTGTCTCTGATCTTGCCAACCGCATACGAGCTAACAGCCAAGGAGACTATAGCACCACCAATTATAGCTGTGGCGCAGCAGTTGCTATACCTGTTGCCACTTCTCGATGTGCGCCATTTTATGCTAATAGCAATCTCTTTAATGCGACTACTACCTGTACTGCCGCTCAACTTGTTGCCTTTGACTTGCAAGATGTTTTATGTGGTTTTCCACAAGATACGACTAACAGAATTAGCTATCCCAATGCGGCTTCTTTTTTAGCCAATCCAACGCTGAATATTCAACGACGCAGTGCAGGTAATGTACAAATCAGCCTTACTTGGACAGTGCGTGATAATGCCACTAATACAGGGCGTACAGAAGATGTAACCATGGTGGTGTACCCATGAATAAAAACCAAGGCTTTACTTTAATAGAATTGATTATTTCTATGGCACTAGGACTATTAATTAGCATGATGGTTATGCAACTTTTAGTCTCTAGTAACCGCACAGCAGCACTAAATGATGGTATTTTACAAGCCCAAGAAACCGGACGCTTTGCTGTAAGCTACCTAAGCAGTGCCATTCAAAAAGCCGGCTTTAGCAAAAATGGGAATGCACCTAGAGCCTTTATGGCAGGAGGTGATTGTAATACACCCTTACCTGCCTATTGTATTCAAAATGAAACTGGCGGTGATGGAGATCGCATTGCTATTATTCGAACTTCAACAGCAGAAGATAACCAAACCTGTAATGGCACGGCTTTAGGTGTTGCCAATGGTACTCCCGTTATTGACGTGTTTTATGTAGAGAGTAACGAACTAAAGTGTGCAACCTACAATTACAATACCAAAATTCGCATTGGCACCATTCAATCTATTATTAATAATGTACAGGCACTACAAATACTCTATGGTGTAGAAGATACCAGCCTATCTTCAGATAAAAGTAATGTGACTCGCTATTTAAATGCCTCAGATTTAACAAGTGATACAGATTGGATAAAAGTTAAAATCGTTAAATTCAGTCTATTAACTCGTGGCAATGAGGATAATACTGTAGATAGAAAGAACCGCCGCTACATACTTCTAGATGCCAATCCTTATGACTATGACGACCAAGTTGCCAGACAAATTTTTACCACCTCCACAATGAGGATGAATTAATGCAAAATACATATCAAAACAAACAACAAGGCTCAGTGCTGATTACAACCTTAGTTATTTTAACTGCAGTCACTCTAATCGCCGTACTTGGCATGCAAAAATCCACCACGGGAGTACGCATGGTAGGTAACACCCAATTATTTGAAAACAGCTTTCAAATAGCATTAAGTGAAATTAATTTTACCTTTAATAAATATCGCCAAGAAATAGATACCTCAGAGCTAGAAAATGCCATACAAAACCCAAATAGCAATCAACGTATCACAAACCGTGGTGAAATAAGTGAATATAGCCAAAGCCCGATAACCATAGAAACCGATATAAATTATAAAGGCTCAGTGAATAATATTGACCATAGCCTGTCAGGTGCCAATAGCATCGGCATGATAAAAGAGCATAATTTTACCATTATTACCAGTGCGACTATTCCAGGAGCCAATATTGGCTCTACCCAAGAAAAAGAATTCAGCTTTTTAGCACGTAAAACCAATTAAAAAACGTTACTAACTTGTAACAAGGGGAAATGACATGATAAAACATACACTTGCAATCATATTAATGCTAAGCACTGTAAATGCCTTTGCCGATGATATAGAAATATTTAAAGGGCGGCGTACCAAAGACAAACCCAATGTCATCTTTTTAATGGATACCTCTGCGAGTATGGCATTTTACGCAACATTAAACCCGTCAAGTGAATTGCCAGCAACCTATGACAAGAATATTCGCTACCCAAGAGTATTAAATGGCTATGATTCTGATGCGGTTTACATTGCTAATGGTACTTGGTTTGCCAGTCATGATGCTTTAAATAAGCTTAATGACAATTCAGGTGATCACTACAATCAAAGAAATATGCAAAGAGTAAAAATTAACCGCTCAGCAGTTCAGTGCCAAGAGGTCTCTGATGCACTTGATAATCAAGGTTTTTGGAGCTATAGGAAACCAGGTTGGCCAGGTAATCTTCTGGGACAAAGACCTTATTTAAATAAAAAAGTAAAGCTATATTCAAGAGCAAATGGCTGGGACAGCTTGCCTAGGGATAGTCACTCTCTTGCTCTTGGTCATTTAGTTAGCCTTAGTTATATTGACCCTGAGGCGAGTCATCAATTGAAGTGTCAAGGAGAAAATGGAGCACCCAGTAATTGGGATAAGTTTATATTGGGAGTAGATTGGGATACCAAATATGCAGAAAAAATCGCCACAGGCAATTATCTAAATTACATTAGCGCATACAACCAAAGCCAAGGTAAATTTCTTTACTCCAGAATATCTATTTTACATGATGCCATTTATAACGCACTTGGCAAAGTAAAAGGGGTTAATATTGGCCTAGCAAGAACCGATGGCAAAATTAGAAGTGCTAACTTGCTGGGCGATTTAAAACAGGTTAAAGGTGGTGGCATAACCATTCCTTTAATGCCTATAGAAAGTGCCCAAGCTGTTTTTGATAAAGAAATTACGACCTATGTTCCCAATAAATTTAACTCTTTAACTGAATCCCTATATGAAGTGATGTCCTATTTAAAAGGCGGTAGTATTAAATTTGCCAATGATATGGACTATAAAGTTGTTAAAAGAACAGAAGTATTAGATCGCTTTAAAGGCACGCTTACATTTCAAAATATGCGAGGGAATGTCACCAATAATCCTTCATTAAAAGATAAAGGGTATCAAGTACCAAGTGCGATTAAGAAAAATAGCAATACCTATCAAATGCCCGTTGTAAAAGAATGCACAACCACTGATGTATTGCTTTTTTCAGATGGGGAAGACTTTTATGATGGCACTATTTTCGAATCCAACTCTGACGTTGAGTCCAATCAAGATATTGTCAACCTTATCCAGAATTTAACCTTTCCCGCAGGCTCTTTTTTGTATAAAAAATGCCGCCCAGATCTAGCCGTGCCCAAACCTTTAACCAATAAATCTTACAGTGGCCAATGCTTAGATGAATTGGCATATTACATGAGCCATATAGATCAATACCCCTCTATTGGCACAGGTACAGCTAATGAAAAACAAGTGATAAAAGTACATGCCATTGGCGGATTTTTAGGGCAAAATCAGAATAATATAAGATATTTACAGCATGTAGCAAAATCGGGCAAAGGTTTATTTTATGCAGCGGATAATTTGGTAGACATGCGTAATGCCATTTATAACGCCATTTCCAATACATTAAATGTAACCAGTACCTTTACCGCACCCAATGTCCCTGTTAGTGCAACTAACCGCTTGCAAGATAGCAAAGATGTTTATTTGCCACAATTTGTACCGCAAAATATAACCAACTGGATTGGCAACTTTAAACGCTATAAATTAAATGACTTTAATCAGATTATTGATGCTAATGATAATCCAGCCATTAATGCCAACGGCTTTATCAAAAAAACCGCAAAAAGCATTTGGTCTAGCGTTGATGATGGAAATGAAGTTGAAAAAGGCGGTATGGCAAGTCATTTAGAAAAAAATCGCAAAGTATGGGTTAACTATGGAAGTACTTTAAGTAAATTTGAAAATAGTAGCATTAGTGACAACAGTAAAAAAACATGGATGGCACTTAAAAACACATTTCAAAATAACTTTTTTGCAGACATAAAAAAATGGGTTAGAGGCATTATTGTAGCACCAGATAACAGCGGTTCTACTTTCGCTAAAAAAAGTATGGAAGACATTATGCACAGCCCACCTTTATTAGTGAGCTATGCCTCTGCCGACCCCAACAAACCTGAGCAAACTATTTTTGTTGGCTCTAACAGTGGCTTTTTACATGCATTTAACCCAGATAAAAATAATCCAACAGAACGCTACAGCTTTATCCCCAAAAGCCTATTTAAAAACTTTAAATATTACTTCTTTAATGAATACTCATGGATTGATAAACCTTATGGACTAGATGGTGCAATTACCTCATGGCATCAAGACAGTAATCGTAACGGCATTGTTGATAATGGTGAAAAAATCTATCTATATGTAGGCATGCGCCGAGGTGGACACAGCTACTATGCGCTTGATATTAGTAATAAAGACAAGCCAGAATTAAAATGGACTATTCATGGTGCTTATCCAAATGGCACAGTCAACAAACCCAGCACCAGCACAGGTTTTTCACGCTTAGGTCAAACTTGGTCGCCCTTAGTTCCTGCAGAAGTTATGTGGAAAGGTCAGCGTAAAGTTGTATTATTTGCAGGCGGTGGCTATAACACAAAAGAAGATGGAACCACCGACACAGGCCCAGCAACCAGAATTAGCTATAATGTAGGCAATACCGTTTATATGATAGATGCCGATAACGGTGAAGTCTTATGGAATGCCAAAGCACACCTTCAAGGTAATAGTGCAGATGAAATGAAAAATAGCTTTGTTGCCAAGCCCGTACCCGTTGATACAACAGGTAACGGAACAGTAGACATGCTTTATGCCACCGACGTAGGTGGAAGAGTATGGCGTTTTGATATGAAAAAACCCAACCAAAGCAGTACCAATGCTAATAATTTTGCTGACGGCGGTGTTATTGCGGATATAAACGACGGCAGTGAGCAAGGTAACCGTCGCTTTTTTGCAGAACCAGATATTTCTTATTTTAAAGGAAAAAGTAAGCCTATTTTAATTAGTGTAGGCTCAGGCTATAGAGCACACCCATTATCAGAAAAAGTACAGAACCAACACTTTTTAATTAAAGATGTACTCAACAAGCCTAGCAGTTATCACACCTTAAACATAGCAGACTTAAAACCCTTAGAAACTAAAGAGGTAAGCAGTATTACCCAAAATACCACGACTGCGAGCAATGCAAATGCCATTGACAGCAATGTGCCTAATGGCTGGTATATTCCCCTAGTTAGCAACAGCAAAGGAGAAAAAGTACTCTCTGCAACGACCACCGTTAAAGGGCAGATTTTCATTTCAACCTACTCTCCAGAAGAAACCACAGGCGCATCTAATGTTGCCAACTGTATACCTAAGTATGGGCAAACCCGCTTATACAATGTAGATATGTTTAGCATTGGTAAGAAAAAAGTGTTGGTTAAAAAACTAAAACAATCAGGCATACCGTCTCAACCTGTTGTCTTGTTTAATCGTAAAGCCAAACCTGGAACAGGTGGCGGTACAGGCGGCACGGGCAGCTCAGGAGGCGGTACAAGCGGTATAACAAATACCAATAATTGTGAAAACATAGGAGCCGTGACCATGATTGGTACTGAAGTGGTAGAAAATAGCCTCAACCGCTGTGGACAAATAAAACCAATTTATTGGCGAGAGCTATAGCGATTAAATAAACCGCTTAAATAATTATAACATAGCCCTTTTACTAACAGTGATATGAACCCCGAAAGCTGGACACAACTTTCGGGGTTTTACTATGAGCATTAAGCAAAAAACCACAAAGCGTATATATATGTCTTGGTTGGGGTTGGTTGGGGTTGGTTGGGGTTTGGTAAAACCACAAAGCAGACATCCATCTTAAAAACCACAAAGCAGACATCCATCTTAAAAACCACAAAGCAGACACTCATCTTAAAAAAAGCAAAAAAACACAAAAAATTCTTATTTATCCTTGCAAATATGCTTTAAATTTAATATTGTCTGAAAAACAGTCTATTTTTAATGAAAATAGACAGCAAAATAAAACCCAAAATAAGAAGAAAAGAACCCAAAAAAATAAAAAGAAAAACAAGGAGTGCATAATGCCAAAGCCCAGAAAACAACAAATCTCCCTTGCTGTTACACCTTATTACCACTGCATGAGCCGCTGTGTTCGTCGTGCCCATTTATGTGGAAAAGATGAACTAACAGGACGCTCTTTTGAACATAGACGAGCTTGGATTGAAAGCAGAGCATTGGCAATTGCACAGGTCTTTGCCATTGATATAGTTTCCTATGCAATCATGAGTAATCACTACCATGTAGTGTTATTTGTAGATAAAGAAAAAGCCAAGAGTTGGAGTCATGATGAAGTCTTACAACAGTGGTATAAGCTATTCAAAGGTAACGCATTATTAAAAAAATACATCAATCAAGAAGTGCTTAATCCAAAAGAACAAAAAAGCCTAATTGGATATGCTAAAAAATATAGAAAACGCTTAAAAAGTATTAGCTGGTTTATGCGTAGCCTAAATGAATATATCGCCCGTAAATCCAATGAGGAAGACAAATGTACAGGACGTTTTTGGGAAAGTCGGTTTAAATCCCAAGCACTATTAGATGAAAGTGCATTGCTCTCATGTGCTGTTTATGTGGATTTAAATCCTATCCGCTCAGGCATTGCCACAACCCCTGAAAAGTCAGATTACACCTCAATCAAACAACGCTGCAACACTGCTCAAAAAAGCCGTAATCCCAATCATATTAATGCTCAGCATAAAGGCTTACATCCTTTTATTGGTAATCAACAAGTAGAAAGTAAAGAAAGCAATAAAAAAAGCGAAAGCAATGAAAGTAATAAAAACAGGTTACTAACCAAAGGCATGCCTTTAAGCCTAACTGCATATTTGGAGTTAGTTGAATGGACAGGGCAAATACAACGTCCTGATAAAAAAGGGGTTATACCCAAGCAAGAGCATTCAATCCTAACAAGATTAGGTATGAACCAGCAACAATGGCTTAATATTAGTCAGCGTTTTGAGCAAAGTTTTAAGCAATTTGCAGGCAAAGAGGCGAGTTTAAGAAAAGCGGCAAAGGTATTAAACTACCGACGACCATCTGGAATTAGTTTGTGTCGGCAAAACATAGGCTAACACAAATCCTATAGACCTAAATAAACGCAAAGTAATCAAACCATTTAGCAAAGTGGCAACTACGCTGTGCTTTAAATTTCGTATTTTCAAGCAAAAGTAGCTAAAAAAAGTCAAAACTCCCATATTTTCAAAGCAAACACCAGCAAGGTGAAAACCTTGTCCTCTCCCACTAAAAAAAATTAGCTATTTTTTAACAATTAAGACAGGCATGTTTAAAAATTGGGTGTCTTGGTTGGGGGTTGGGGGGGGTTGTTGCTGTTTTTTTTATATTGATATTAATAGGTTAGCTAAATTTTTTATTCATTTATTCTTGCTAAATTGAAAATCATTACCTATTATATTTTAATGCATATTTAATTTTTGAGGTTGTTATGAGCTTATTTCATGGCTATGCAGAAACAGCTAGACGTTTTTTTTATCCAGCTCTTCTAGTTTTTGGTACTGGCTTTATGCTGGATAGCTGTCAGTCTAATATTGATCGTATGCTCAATAATGATAACAATCAAATAGGGGCTACTAGTGGTACTAGCGCAGGTTTTGGCACTGGTGCTTCTTTGCCTACGCAGGGGCAAACGCCAACTGTTATACAACCTCCCAGTGTAACCGCTGTTACACCGCTAAGTGGTGTGGTAGGTAGTTTGCAGGAGTTTGTTATTACTGGCGCACATTTTCCACAGAGTTTAGATGTGAGCTTAGGTGCTGCTAGCTGTAGCCAACATACATGGGTATCTGCTCAGGAGTTTCGTATTAGTTGCCAGTATGCACAGGCAGGTACGCTGAATATGGAAATTAAGTCTAACGGTCAGGTGTTAAAAACTCAGGCTATTCGGTTTGTTTTGCCTGCACCTAGCAATTTAAATGTGGTTGAATCTGGTAGCAAACTTAAATTCACATGGACGGCATCTGTAGGTGCAGATAAGTATAATCTGTATTATGCAGAGCAGTCTTTTGCCGGTATTAGTAATGTTGCTAATTATGCCAGTTTAACAGGGGGTGTTATGGTGGCAGATATCAGCGGCACGCAAAAAGAGTTAGATGTTGTTACTTTTAAAGGTAATACCACTTATTATTTTGTGGTCACAGCTAAAAGTGGTACGGAAGAAAGCGGCGTAAGTGATGAAAAAAGCACGCAGGTTACCTCTAGTCTTTTAAATGATACGGGCATTACAAAATGTGTTGATGCTTCTAAAGTTGCTAAGGATTGTGCAATTGCAGTGTTTAAAGGGCAAGATGGGCATTATGGTACGGGTAAAGGAGGTTCTAAGGGTATGGTGTTTACTAAGGTGGCAGGATTTTTAGGCAAATGCGTCCAAGATGAACACACAGGCTTAATGTGGGAAGTAAAACAGCTATCAGGCTTACACAGCAATGTACATACCTATACATGGTACAATCCAGATAACACCATTAATGGCGGTAATGCAGGTGCAAAAGGTGATGGTACAAGTTGTTCCTCATCATTAACGGAGTGTAATACTCAGGCTTTTGTTGCAGCAGTAAATAGTGTAGGTTGGTGTGGGCACCATGATTGGCGGTTGCCTACTGCTGAGGAGTTACGCAGTATTGTTGATTATGGTCGAGCTAACTTACGTATTGATGCAGATTATTTTCCAAATACGTTCCCCAGTTCTAGTGTTGGTAAAAAAAATTATTGGTCTTCCATGCCTACACAGACTCTTAAAACAGCGTGGGGGATGGATTTTGGTACAGGGATAAAGAAGGGAATTGAAAAAAGTAATCCGTATTTTGTGCGCCTAGTACGTATTAGATAAATAATCTGTCACTGTGAATAAAGCTGTTAGGCGTAGTGCCGTATACCTAACACTGACAAGGTTTTTTTAAGAATCGTGGTACTTCTAGTAATGCGAGATATTTTAAAAAAGCACAGTTAGTATATTGATTTATAAAGGAACATAGTATGAACAACATTATCCGTAACTATTTAAATATGGCTGTCGCTATAAGCCTAAGCCTTGGTGCTTATACTGTGTTAGCAGCACCAATTTGTAAAAATAATATCATGGCTAGCACGCCCAGCTCAGACTTTATAGATAATAATGATGGCACTATCACTCATAAAACTACGGGGTTAATGTGGAAAAAATGTCCTGAAGGGTTAGAGGGTGCTGATTGTGCAACATACACAGTGGCTAATAAAAATTGGAAAGAGGCATTGGAAATGGCCAATACATCAACATTTGCAGGGTATGATGATTGGCGTTTGCCGAATATAAAAGAATTGAATAGCATTGTAGAGCGTCGTTGCTCTTACCCTACAATTAATAAAAATATTTTTCCTAATCCCAACGCCACTTCTGGTATCTATCGGTCGTCTTCTTATGATGTTAGTGGTAATGGCGTGTTTATAGTGGACTTTAGAAAATATCAAGAGATGATATACAATAAAAATAGTGTTTTTCGTCTGCGCCTCGTGCGTAGCAGATAGTTTGTCATTTATTTAAGCATGTACTTGTAAGGGTAGGTGTAAGCAAGGCTAAAATTGAGGTGGCGATATAAAAAAAGCGTCTTTATAGACGCTTTTGGGGTTGTTGCTTTGGCTTAGAATAAACTTTTGAGTTTATTTTGGGCTTTGTTTTTGAGTTTGTCTTCTTCTGCTTTGCGCTTGGCTTCGGCTTCTTTTTTGAGTTTGTCTTCTTCTGCTTTGCGCTTGGCTTCGGCTTCTTTTTTAAGTCGTTCTTCTTCTGCTTTGCGTTTTTCTTGGGCTTTGCGCTGTTGTTGTTTTTTAAAGTCTTCAAGTTCGGCGCTGCCTAGTTTTTCAAGTTTTGCCAAACTTGCGTTTAGGTTACCTTGTTGGAGGTCTAGCTGTTGTAGTTTGTCGGTATATTTGCCTGCGTAGGCTTGCATTTTTTCTTGTAGTTTGGCTTTGAGCTTGGCTTCTAGCTCTTTTTGTTTGGCGTTTAGGCGAGCTTGAATGGCTTGGCTGACTTTTTGTTCTAAGTTGGAGTTTAAGCCAATTTTAGGCGAGCTAATTTGACCGTTGGCAGTGGCGTTAATATTAAAGTTGTTGATGCCTTTAAGTGCGATGCCTAGTTCTTTGCCCACTAAGGTGGTGGCTGTGCTGCTAAAGTTGGTTTGGTAGAGTTTTGAGGTGAGTTTGGATTGAATGTTTTGCGAGCGCACCTGTGCGTTAAGTTGAGTGTTCATTTTTGCGGAGTTGAGTTGTATGCCTGCCATACCTAAGTTTAGGTTGTCTAAATTCCAGTTTTTAATTTGTAATTTGGCGGTTTCTGTTCCGGGTTTTTTGCGGTAATCAAGTATAATATCGCCTGCAATGGCGGTGATTTTAGGTAGTTTTTGGGCGGCAATTTGTATCGTTGAGGGTTTGCCTAAAATGATTTGTTCATTGGTAATGTCATTTAAGCGAATGGCAAAGTTGCCAGTGGGTACGCTGGCGGATAGCTCGCCTTTACGAATTAAGAAGCTAACCCAAGGTCGGGCGGTAGGAAAATGCACATACCGTCCTATTAATCTGGCTGGGGCTTTTTCTTCTTTGGTATCGCTGGTGCTGGCTTCAAGTGCTGAGGCTAAATAGGGGCGTAGTCTTTGATACCAGTATAGTGTTTGTTTGGCGTAGCTGCCTATTTTAGGTCCAAATAATAAGCCTGCTAATTCGGTGACACCTTGGGCGTTTAATTTGTATTTGTCGCTTAGGTGTTGGTAGTCTTCGTTGGGGGCTTGTTTTAGTTGTTTGAATTTTTCACGCAGTTCTTGTTGTGCGCTATCTAGGGTGTTTTTGGCGTTGGCAACGGCTTGTTTGTCGGCTTTGATGTCGGCTTTTAGTCTGTCTAGCTGTTGTTTTCGTTGTTTAAATTCTTCTAGGTTGTTAATTGGTGTGTTAAGCAGTTTGTTTGCTCGCTTTTCATAGTCGCTTAATTTGTTGCTATCTGGCAAGGCGTTGAGGCTTTGTTCTATTTCTTTGCTGTAAGTGGCGTAAGATTGTTTTAATGCTTCTCCTGCGGCAATGGTTTTAAGCGGTTCACGGGCGAGCATTTCTTCTGCACTTGGTAGTTTTTTGGCTACTTGTGTGAGTTTTTCTTGCACTGTTTTTGGGGCGTCTTTTGCTTTTTCTTTCTGTTTAATCGCACCAGAGGTTTTGCGCTCGGTATGAAAGCGCATTGCCTGCATGTTTAAATCATGCAGCATAAATTTACCTTGAAATAAAGGTGCAAGCTCTAAGTTAGCTTGGGTGTTGCCAATTTGCACAATATTTTGCATGGGCTTGTTAGCGTTGGTTATTTGTAAGTTTGTGAGTTTAAAGCCAAGTGGGTTAAAAGAGAGGTCTACGTCGTCTAGTTCTACTTTTGCGCCAGCTATTTTGCTGCCGCCATATTCGATGCTTAGTTTAAATAGGGGGGCTGCTAGTAGCATAAAAAAGCCTAATAACAGTCCAATAATAAGTACAAATCCAAGTAAACCTTGCCAGCGGATAATCTGTTTCATGTTCTCTCCTTAGCCGTAAAATTTTTGATATAAAGTGAAGAAGTGGCTGGCTTTAATTAGCTGCACAATTTTGAGTGTGTTGACCCATTTTAGTACTCGACTGCGATATTTGATGATTAAAAAACGGGTAATAAAGAACATGGGTATAAATGCAATGAGTGAGAATACTAAGCTGCCTAGGGTTATGGTGTTGTTAAAATCGGTAATACGCCAAAAGTCGGATTGGTATAGCTGCCGCCAAAAGTCGTATAGTGCTGGGGCGAGCAGGAGTTTTTCGCCGATAAGTATAAATAGTGGGTCAAGTAAATAGGCTAATGCGCTAAAGAGGGCAATGCTTAATAAAAAACTGCTAAAGTTGACTCGAATAATACAGGCAATTAGCAGTAGTAATAAGTTGTGTATACTCCAAAGTGGGGTTAAACCAACTACCATGCCAAGTACAAAAGCCAGTGCAATTTGCCAAGGGGCTACTTCAGAGTTTAAAGCGTGCAGTAATTTTGCGATAGAGTCGAACATCAAATCTGTCCTCGTTGTGTGTGGGTAAACAAAATTAAAGTGCTAATGTATAGCAGATAAGGTACTTTTAAAAGCATAAAATAAACATTTTGAAATAAGGCTTATGTTTAGGTTGTGATGGCGTTGTGGGTATTGGTTAGGGGTGGTTTTTTATATTCGATAGTGCAGGCTTATTCTGTTTAAGGGAGTGTTAATAAGACCTCATTTGAGGTCTTATTGATGGCTTTAAGAGGTTGATGTATTTGGCGTGCGGCGAGCAAGGATTTTTTGTTGTAGATAATTTAGTAGTACGCCATAGGCGGGTAAAAAGACCAAAAAGCCCATAAATAGTTTAAAGAGATAATCTACAGTGCCAATTTCTATCCAGTTTTCTGCCATAAACGCATCGCTACTTTTATAAAAGGCGATACTAAAAAAGCATAGGCTATCAAGCAAATTACCAATAAAGGTGGAGGCGGCAGGGGCAACCCACCAGCGAGCTTGGCGGCGGAGGCGGTCAAATACGTAAATGTCCATCAGTTGGCCTAGCACATAAGCACTAAAGCTGGCGATGACAATACGAAAAACAAATAGGTTAAATTCGTATAGTCCTGTATGTCCAACAAATTTGCCTGAGAAAAATGCCACTGAGACATAGTAAGAAATAAATAAGGCGGGGAACATGGCGTAAAATATCATTTTACGGGCAAAGTGTTTGCCAAAGATACGCACACTTAAGTCGGTGACTAAAAAGATAAAGGGAAAGGTTAGTGCTCCCCAAGTGGTGTCTATGCTGCCCATTTGCAGTGGAATTTGAACTAAGTAATTGCTAACAGCAATAATAAAAATATGTAGGCTAACTAGCCAAAGTAAGGCATGGGTAAATTGCCTAGAGGTTAAATTAAGCATGATTGTTCCTTTTTGGTTAATAAATGCTAGGGGTGAGGGAACCCTAGGGGGCGTGATTATAAATAATTTAATTAAATAATCAAGAGGTATGCTGCGCATTTTAAGGTTGTTTGTTTTAAGAGCAGATGTTGAGTTTTTTTATAAAAAATAAATACATTTCGTGGTTTTTGTGTCTTTCGCTGTTAGAATTTTATTTTTTATTTGAGGAGTTCAATATGGCGTATCTTTGGGGCGTGACGATTTTATGGGCGTTTTCTTTTAGTTTAATTGGTGTTTATTTGGCAGGGCAGGTAGACAGTTATTTTGCGGTATTAACTCGCATTACGCTTGCTGCTTTGGTGTTTTTGCCCTTTTTGTTGCGGCGTAAAATTGCCCCTAAATTAGCGGGGTGGTTGATGTTAATTGGGGCGGTGCAGTTGGGCGTTATGTATTTGTTTTATTATCGCTCATTTTTGTTGTTAAGCGTGCCTGAGGTGTTGATTTTTACTATTTTTACTCCTGTTTATGTGACTTTGATTTATGATTTATTAAGCAGGCGTTTGCATGTTGGTTATTTGGTTAGTGCGTTGTTGGCGATAGCAGGGGCGGCCGTTATGCGTTATAGCAGTTTGTCAGAAGATTTTTGGACGGGTTTTTTTGTGGTGCAAGGTGCAAACCTTTGTTTTGCCGCTGGGCAGGTGGGTTATAAACGGTTGTTGGAGGTGTATCCGCAACAAGGTCGGCAGCAAGATATTTTTGGTTGGTTTTATTTGGGGGCTTTGTTGGTGGTCATTGCTGCTTGGTTATTGTTGGGTTCTGATAAGTATCCTACGCAAGTTCATCAATGGGGTATTTTGCTTTGGCTGGGTGTGGTTGCATCAGGGCTGGGTTATTTTTTGTGGAATAAAGGCGCAACGTTGGTTAATAGTGGGCAGTTGGCGGTTATGAATAATGTGCTTATTCCTGCTGGTTTGCTGGTTAATTTGCTGATTTGGAATCGAGATACGGACTTATTGCGCTTAACCTTAGGGGCGGTTATTTTACTTGCGGCATTGTGGCTTAATCATAAGTGGGTAGGCAGAAAGTCTGCTTAAATTTGATGGATATTAAGAAAGTAAAAAAAGGGCGTTATGCCCTTTTTTTGTGGGGTTTGTTTATTTGGTTAGGTAAAAGTCGTAAAGGACATCGTTTGGGTAGCCTTGTGCGTCTTTTTCTTTGCTATTACCAATATAAAGTTTGCCATCTTTAATTAAATACACCCCTTTAGTTGTAACGCCTTTACAGGTTAAGTCTATTTTGTTTAAGGTCACGCCTGAACTTGCGGTTTTGGTGCCAGCTTTGGTGTAAGAGCAGCTTTCTGTCTTTTGTGATGTATCAGGTTTGCCAGAGCATTGTGTATTGGCAAAGTATGCACTTACTATTAATTTGGTGGTTGTGCTGTCTATATTTGAATTAATTTTAAGTGATTTTACTTTAGTAGATAGGGTGGTTTTTAATGTTTTTTTAGCAAAATTTTGTAGTTCTGTGCCGGCATAGCAGCGGGACCAGTTGCCTTCAAAGCTATCGCTGTTGCTAGAGCTGCTAGCACCACCGCAGGCGGTTAATAGGCTTAGGGTTAGTAGGCTTAGGGTAAATAAGAGTGTGGTTTGCATGGGTGCGCTCCTTGATGAGTTAGAAGTTATTTATTATAGCAAATGACTTTTATTATTCATACTTTTTATCTGTGCATGTTTTATTTTTATGCATTGCTTGTGGGCGGTTTAATTGGGGCAAGTGATTGTGCAGTAGGGTGCGGTGCTGGTGCTTGCATTTATTTGCGGTTATTGTAACCTTGCCAGAAATGGGTTTTCTAGGTATGTAATTTCATTTAATTTATGAGTATTTTATGATTAAAAACAACAGGTTATCGTCAGATTGGTTTAGTGAGCCATTTGTCAGTGAGGGTTCGGCATTTTCTTTAAAAGTGATTGAGAAATTAGAATCTGTACGCAGTGAGTTTCAAACCATTGATATGTATGCAACTGAAGCATTTGGTAATTTGATGGTTATTGATGGTTGCACTATGGTCAGCGCACGTGAGAATTTTATTTACCATGAAATGATGGCGCATATACCGCTGTTTGCCCATTGCAATCCAGAGCGTGTTGTTATTATTGGTGGTGGCGATTGCGGTACGTTAAAAGAGGTTTTAAAGCATGATGAGGTGCATCAGGTGTGGCAAGTGGATATTGATGAGCAGGTTACACGCATGGCAGAGAAGTATTTTCCAGAGTTGTGTGATAGCAATCAAGACCCAAGAGCGCATATTTTATTTGATGATGGCATTGCTTGGATTAAACAGGCACCGCCCAGTTCTTTAGATGTGATTATTATTGATAGTACTGATCCTGTAGGTCCTGCTGAGGGGTTGTTTGCGGTGGATTTTTATCGGGATTGTTATCGTGCGCTAAAAGCAGATGGGGTGTTGGTGCAGCAAACGGAGTCGCCTTTGTATCACACGCAGTCGATTATTAAACAGGCGCAAATGGATTTTAAGCAAGCGGGGTTTGTGAGCAGCCATTGTTTTCCTTTTCCACAGGTGATTTATCCTTCTGGTTGGTGGAGCTGTACCTTGGCGGTTAAGCATGGGTTGGCGAGTGAGTTTAGACAACAGCAAGCGGCTAATAAGTCTTTTGTAACTCGATATTATAATGCGGGCATTCATCAAGGTGCATTGGCGTTACCAGAGTTTATGCGAGAGGCGTTGCAGGGTGCATAATTTGTATTTGTGGTAATTAAATGGATAAACTGCTTGCGGTTTGTGTGTTTTTTTTGTATTATCCTGCGCCCTTTAACGTAGCTGTATTATTTATTAGTGGAATAAAATTATGAAACGTACATTTCAACCTAGTGTTTTAAAACGTAAGCGTACTCACGGATTTCGTGCTCGTATGGCGACTAAAAATGGTCGTAAAGTCTTGGCTCGTCGTCGTGCAAAAGGACGGCATCAGCTTTGTGTTTAATCTTTATATAAAGTAAGAGTTCTTTATATTGAGTCATAAGCTAAGTACGAATATATCTTCACAAAAGCCTCAGGCAACCAGTTTTTCTCGTAGCCTGAGGCTTTTGAGTTCTAGTCAGTTTAAAAATGTATTTGCAAATACGGCTTTTAAAGCCAGTAGTCGCCATTTATTGTTGCTTGCTTCTGTAAATACTCAAACGCATGCGAGAATTGGGTTTATTTTAGCTAAAAAGCAACTTAAACGGGCGGTAGATAGAAATCGAGTTAAACGTGTTGTGCGTGAGTCTTTTCGTTATATTCATTGCGACTTAGATAGCCTTGATGTGGTAGTATTGGCACGCTCAAATTTGCAAACATTGGATAATCAGCAACTACGCCAACTTATTGATGAATTGTGGTTAAAACTAAAACCAATAAAACATGAAAAAAGACATATCAGAACATGAAAAACAGGGCATAAATAAGGCGGTATTCGTTTGTTTGTTGCCTATTCGATTTTATCGTTATGCAATTAGTCCTTTATTTCCTGCCCGTTGCCGTTATTATCCTAGCTGCTCGGCGTATGCCGAAGAAGCACTTAAAGTTCATGGTGTATTAAATGGAAGCCGTTTGGCGGCTTTGCGTTTGTTACGCTGTCACCCTTGGGGGAAAAGTGGCTATGACCCTGTCCCTGAGATAAAACATAACCCTACAGCAACATGCTGTGAGCATCGGAATACTTAGTATGGACATGCGTCGAATTTTTATTTTAGCCGGTCTTGCGGTTAGTACTTATTTATTGATTATTACGTGGAATAATGATTATGAGCAAAAGCCAGTAACGGCGAATAATCAGCAAATTAATCGTCATGCACCTAAGGATACTGCCAATACAAACGGCGAAGCACCTAATGTGGTTGTGAATGATAATGTGGCAGAAACCCCTGATGTGTTAGATGCGCCTAAGGTGTTGGGTAAGCAAAAAACAGGTGAGTTGGTTGAGGTTAAAACCGATGTGCTAAATGTTCAGATAGATCTTGTAGGTGGCACAATTGTGCGTGCGGAGCTACCTAAATATCCACGCTCGTTAGAGCAGCAAGATGTCCCTTTTGTATTGCTTGAAAACAGTAATGCAACGACCTATGTGGCGCAAAGCGGGTTGTTAGGTAAAGATGGCATAGATAAAAATGGTATGGCTGTTTTTCAGCCTGAGTATCAGCTGCTATCTAAAAATGGTCAGACGAACCTTATTTTGAGTATGGAAAATAACAAAGTAAAGGTTGAGAAAATATTTACTTTTAATGAGGGTAAATATTTAATTGATATTGCCTATCGAATACATAATAAATCTTCTGAGCCTTGGCAGGGTGTGTTTTATGCTCAGCTTAAACGTGATGGTAGTAAAGACCCATCTGCTGGTTCACAAATGGGTATGCAGTCTTATTTGGGTGTGGCATTGACGACAACTGATACCCGTTATGAAAAAGTGACTTTTGATGATTTAGATGATTTAAGTGAAAAGCAACAGGTTTATAAAAGTAAAACTCAAGGCGGTTGGGCTGCAATGTTGCAACATTATTTTTTAACCGCTTGGATTGCTGCTAAAGATGAAGTCCATACGTTTAATGGGCGCAAGGTTAAGGGGAATTATTTATTTGGTTATTACGATAAGCCTGTGCTTATACCAGCAGGAGAAGTAGGTGAAATTAAAACTCAGCTATATGTCGGTCCTAAAATTCAAAATGAGTTGGGGAATATTGCCGAACATTTAGATTTGACGGTTGATTATGGTTGGTTATGGTGGATTGCTAAGCCTATTTTCTGGTTGATGAGCCAAATCCAGAGCTTGGTTGGTAATTGGGGTTTAACGATTATTTTACTGACTTTAATTATTAAATTACTGTTTTTCCCTCTGTCGGCTGCCAGTTATCGTTCTATGGCAAATATGCGTAAATTTGCGCCTAAAATGCAAGAGATTAAAGAGTTGCATGGGGATAATCGTGAGAAGGTAAGCCAAGAGATGATGGCTTTGTATCGCAAAGAGAAAATCAATCCACTTGGTGGTTGTTTGCCTATTTTAATTCAGATGCCTGTGTTTATTTCTTTGTACTGGGTGCTTATGGAGTCTGTTGAGTTGCGTCAATCTCCGTTTATCTTTTGGATACATGATTTATCTATAAAAGATCCATATTTTATTTTACCGCTGCTGATGGGTCTGTCGATGTTCTTCCAAATGAAACTCAACCCAACTCCACCTGACCCTATGCAGGCAAGAATTATGCAATTTATGCCAGTTATCTTTACGGTGTTTTTCCTTTGGTTCCCATCAGGTTTGGTGCTTTATTGGCTAGTGAATAATATTTTATCTATTGCTCAGCAGTACGTGATTACTAAGCGTATTGAAAATGGCGGCAAATAACCATTTAGTATGCGTCAGCTTGAGAGCGATACCATTGCCGCTATTGCTACGCCATCGGGCAAAGGTGGTGTGGGCATTGTGCGAGTATCTGGCAGTCAGGTAAAAGATATTGCTAATAGGTTGTTGGGTTTTATTCCAAAACCACGCTATGCCAGTTTTACGCCTTTTTTGGATATGCAAAAACAGGTGTTAGATGAGGGCATTGCTTTGTATTTTGCGGCACCTAACTCTTTTACTGGAGAGGACGTATTAGAGCTACAAGCACACGGTGGTAGTGTGATTTTAGATATGCTCTTACAGCAGGTGCTACAAGCTGGGGCAAGACTTGCCAGAGCAGGGGAGTTTTCTGAACGTGCTTTTATTAATGATAAGTTAGATTTAACTCAAGCAGAGGCGATTGCTGATTTAATTGATGCTAATAGTGAACAAGCTGCACGTAGCGCAGTACGTTCGTTGTCGGGGGATTTTTCCCAGTCCATTGAGGGTATGACTCAGGCACTAATTGAATTGCGTGTTTATGTAGAGGCTGCCATTGATTTTCCTGAGGAAGAAATCGATTTTTTGGCCGATGGTAAGGTGGCGGATAAATTGGCTGAAATAATGCGCCAATTAGATACAACTCTTGCGCTGGCTAAGCAAGGTAGCCTCTTGCGAGAAGGGGTGTGCTTGGTTATAGCTGGTAAGCCGAATGCGGGGAAGTCGTCATTACTTAATGCGCTTGCAGGGCAAAGTAGAGCAATTGTGACCGATATTGCAGGCACTACGCGTGATACCTTGAAAGAGCAAATTCAATTAGATGGTATGCCTGTGCATGTTATTGATACTGCGGGTTTGCGTGAGACTGAAGATAAAGTTGAGCAATTGGGTATAGAGCGGGCATGGCAAGAAATTCAACAAGCTGACGCTATTTTATTATTACAAGATGACAGCCAACAAACCAGTCAACAGGTATTGGACGATTTTTTTGCTCAAGCTAAGGCGTTAAATATTGATCCTAGTATTCCTATTACCCTTGTATGTAATAAAGCTGATTTGAGCGAAAATCCTATTAGGCAAGATTATTTTGCAGAGATACCTCGTATTTTTATTTCTGCTAAAAAGAGGTTGGGGTTAGATTTGTTGACGACGCATTTAAAACAGTTGGTGGGTTATCAAACCAGTAATGAAGGCTATTTTATGGCAAGGCGCAGACATTTAGATGCGCTTAGGCAGGCGCAAACTTATTTACAAAATGGACAGGCACAGTTACAAATTCATGCGGCAGGGGAGTTGCTTGCAGAAGATTTGCGTAGCACTCAAAATGCGTTGGAGGCGATTAACGGGCGGTACTTGCCCGATGCGCTACTGGGTGAGATTTTTTCTAGTTTTTGTATTGGCAAGTAATAAGGCAAATACAATATAAGATAACACTGACATTTTTAGGCTCATTTGTTGTTTTCTGTTTGCTTATTTGCTTGGGCGGCAATAATGGGGGTCTCGCTTTGTACTTCAGCATTTTGCCCACGATGACGCAATAAATGGTCAGCTAATACCAGTGCCATCATTGCCTCGGCAATGGGTGTGGCACGAATGCCTACACAGGGGTCGTGGCGACCTTTGGTAATTAACTCTACAGGTTCGCCTTGTCGGTTGATGCTTTTACCACTGATTAAAATACTAGAGGTGGGTTTTAGAGCAAGGTGCACAATAATGTCTTGCCCTGTACTGATTCCACCGACAATACCACCTGCATGGTTTGATAAAAAACCAGATGGGGTAAGTTCGTCTCGATGTTCACTGCCTTTTTGTGAGACTACGGCAAAACCATCGCCAATTTCTACCCCTTTTACTGCATTAATGCTCATTAGAGCGTGGGCGAGTTCTGCATCTAAACGGTCAAATACAGGCTCGCCTAAGCCGGGCTTTAAACCGCTGGCAATGACAGTGATTTTTGCGCCAATGGAGTTGCCTTCTTTGCGTAATGCCTGCATGTAGTTTTCCATTTCTGCTACTTTGTTGATGTCTGGGCAAAAGAAAGGGTTGGCATGAATTTGTTTGGCATCAAAATGTTCAATTTTTATTGGTCCTAAAGCGGATAAAAAACCTTGTATGTGAATGCCTTGGGTGGCTAGTATTTTTTTTGCAATGCCGCCTGCTGCAACTCGCATGGCGGTTTCTCTGGCAGAGGAGCGTCCACCGCCACGATAATCACGAATGCCGTATTTTTGCTGGTAGCTATAGTCTGCATGGGCAGGGCGGAATTGCTCAGCAATTTCGCCGTAGTCTTTGGAGCGTTGGTCGGTATTTTCAATGAGTAAGCCTATGGGGGTTCCTGTCGTTTTGCCTTCAAATACGCCTGATAAAATACGCACTTTATCGGCTTCTTGGCGTTGGGTGGTGTAGCGTGATGTTCCTGGCTTGCGTAAGTCTAAATCTTTTTGTAAATCGGCTTCACATAAGGGAATGTTGGGTGGGCAGCCATCAACAATGGCAGCCAGCGCTACGCCATGACTTTCGCCACAACTGGTAAGGGTTAAGTGTTGTCCAAAGGTATTGCCTGCCATAAGTTGCTTCCATTGTTAGATAAAAAATTAAAGTTGGCTTAAAGCCTGTTTGTTAATAATACAGACACCATGCCCGCCTTGCTTAAAGTTGACCCATTGTAACTCAAGTTGGGGGTAGGCTTGAATAAGTTGGCTTTGGCTGTCGCCTACTTCTAAAATAAGTTGTCCTTGGGCTGTTAAATGCTGATGTGCATGGGCGAGTAAAGGGCGGACAAAATCTAAACCGTCAATACCTGCAATTAATGCTATTTCTGGCTCTAGAGCAAATTCTTCTGGTAAGTTTTGCATGTCTGCATGGGTGACATAAGGGGGATTACAAATAATGAGGTCGTATTGTCCTTGCACATGAGAGAGCATGTCTGATTGTAGGGTATATACTCTATCCTCTAAACTGTAGGCGGCTATGTTTGTTTCGGCAACGGCTAAGGCATCATAGGAAATGTCAATTAAATCTACCTGTGCTTGTGGATATTGCAGTGCACAGGCAATACCAATACAACCACTGCCAGTGCAGACATCTAAAATACGCATTGGCTCATTATTTTCCTGCCAATAAGGGCGAAAATTCTGCTGTATCAGCTCGGCTATTGGAGAACGTGGAATAAGTACATTTTGGTTGACGTAAAAAGCATGTCCTGCAAAAAAGGCATGTTCTAATAAATATGCCATAGGGATATGTTGTTCGATACGCTGGGTTAATAGCGATGCAATTTGTTGTTTTTCTGTATCTAATATACGGCAATGATACCAGTCTTTAGGAAAATGATGACTGCTAAAACAAATATGCTCTACTAGCCAGTAGGCTTCGCTGATAGCAGAGTCGCTACCTTGGAAATAGCTGACATCTGCTTGTTGTAAGCATTTGGCTACCCAGCGAATACAGTCTTGTATGCTTTTTAGCTGGTTTAGTGTTTGTTCGTTTTTTGTATGTGTCATTACCATAGTTGTCCATAGGTGCTGCTATTGCCTTCTTCGTAGGCACTGATGGTTTGTTTGCCAATTTGATAGCCCAGCTCGATGACTGCTTGGGCATTGTAAAATTCGTAACTTTGGCAAATTTCAGAGGGGATTTTAACCAGCATGTCAGGCGGATAACCTGCGGTTTTGTATTGCCCAATGGAGACTTGCATAATTTCTACGACTTGGTTGAGTATTTCTAATTTACCGAGTGTGGTAATACCTTGTGCTTGTTCTTTGCTTAAATCCTCTTTGTTGAAGAGGTTTTTGTCTTCTAGCCAACTGGCGGCTTTGTTGGTCATATCATCAAACCATTTAAAGCCGCTGTTTGCACGCTCTTCTTTATGGCGTTTTGTTTGGGGTGTATTTTTTTTCTTAGATGAATGCGATTTTTTTTTGCTGTCTGCTGGTGTTTTTTCTGGCTTTTTATTTTCTTGTTGAAAGTTAGGTACGGGCATTTCTCCGTTTAAATCAACGGCAAAGACATGTTCTGCATTAGCAGAAGCGCAGGCAATAATAGGTACAGGATTAACCGCACCACCATCGATTAGATAGCGTTTGTCCATGACAACAGGGGTAAATACGCTAGGAATGGCAGAAGAAGCTCGTATGGCTTGGATTACATTGCCCGTTTGAAACCAAACTTCTTTACGGCTGATTAAATCTGTGGCAACGGCAGTAAAGGGTATATCAAGGTTTTCTATTTGTTTGTCTTGGAGAAATTTTTCTAGGGTTTTAAAAATTTTATCGCCTCGAATAACGCCGCTAGATAAGGGTGTTAAATCTAATAATTTAATAACATCAAACTGTTTTAAGGTGCGTACCCATGTTTCAAATTCATCTAACTGACCTGCACAATACATACTGCCAACAATGGCACCCATTGAGCAGCCTGCAATTTTAACGATTTGATAGTTATGTTCTTCTAATGCACGAATAAATCCTATATGGGCATAGCCTCGTGCTCCACCACTACCAAGAGCAAGGGCGACGGTTTTTTTAGTCATTTGCATTCCTGATTTTTGGCCAAAAAACAAACCTAAGTTGTACCTTTGATGTTTGATTTGGAGGTTGGGTTAATGCGCCTAAGCCTTGTATGTTGAGTGTGCTTTGTGCTGTTTTTGTCTGTTTTTTTAAGGCGCTAGCTAATTGTTGGCTGTGGGTTATATTGGCTTGCATTTGTGGGCTGTCATAAGTATGAAGTATTAAGTATAAGCGCTGTTTTGCTTGTTTGGGCAATTGTTTTAAGGCATTAATTAATGGCTGTGATGCGTTTATATTTAGGCTTCCATCGGATTGGGTATATAGCCCTGATAGCCAGCCGTGAGATTGTTGAAGCTGTAGGTTAATCTCTTTTATAGTAGGGGTGTGCGCTACAGTTTGTTTGCTGCTTATAATATCTAGCTGCAAAAAATAAGCACCTGTGTGCCGTTTGGCGGCATAAAAAATATAAGTTTGGGTGGGATTGTCGTTTATTTGTGCCACAAAGTAGCGTTGCTGATTGTCTCTTCCTAATAAGGCAGGGTTAGAAAAAACTTCATTCGCCCAAAATTGGCTGGCTCCGCAATCAAGATTTTTACACTGATAGCGAATTTCAGCCTCATCTAGTTGCTGTAAGAAAAAATCATTAAGTTTATCTAAATGCATGTCTTTAATTTGCCAAGTGCGCCGCCATAACGTGCCTGCAATACGCTGCTCTAGTTCACCAAAGGTCTGTGCTTGCTGACGTTTTAATTCAGATAAGACCAACCGATAGTTATTAACGCTTTGCTGGCTATTGCTAGTAAGTTGTGCCAAAGGGGGGGCATGTAGTTCATTTGTACTTGCTGCAAAGCCAATTAAGGCTTGCGTTTGCAAATAGGCAAATAGAATTAAGAGCAGGCTCGTACGCATAAAATTAACTCAAGATAAAGCGCAGACTATAGCATAATTTTAAAACATAAGGTTTAAACCAATTTGCCAATAATAACTGGCTTTGATTTCTAGGTTTTGCTTGACACCTGTTTTATCTAAAGCACTTAATTTGCGTCGAAAATTTCTACCCAGCTCGATGTGCGCCCAAAAATTTTTGCGCCACCTAAGATTGCTGCCAATACCCATTCGCCAGTTTTGATAATATGCAGTACTGCTTGGAGTGGTTTTTTGAGTGCTTTCTTGCCACATACCGCCTTGAGGTTTAAGGATAATATAGCTTTTAAGTGTGTCGCTTAAATCGGTTTGTATTTTGCTTAGCGGTAAGCCTAATAATACATCGGTTTGGTAAGGGGCTTGCCAATGTAATTGTGCAACAGGGTAGGGGTCACTATTACCAAATTCACGATTAACCATAACGCCATAGTGAATATCAAGGTCATGCCTAACCCAAGTTCGCCCTTCTATTTGAAGGTTGGCAAATAAATGCTCAATTTTTAAGTTGGTAAAATCACTCATTATTCCCGGTTCAAAGTGAATCACTAGGTCTGTATTGTCGGTCCGTTTTTGTTGATAACGAATGGGGATAGATAGCCAGTAATAGTCTCGTTTGTTTGTTCCCCAAGTCATGACTTTTTTATCTATATTAAGCCATGTGTTGATACGTTCATCCGATTTTTTACGAGCAAGAGCAGGCAGCATAATTTGGTAATGATTAATATTAAAAGTGCTGCCATTTTGCAGTTCTCCACTTCTTTCTCGTCCCCATAAAATGCCATTGAACTGTGATTGAGCAAAGCTAAAATCACTGATTAGTAAGCATGTTAAGCCTATCCAAAAGGATTTATTTGGCACTGTTTTGAATGTTTGCATAATGGTTAATTGCCTCATTTGTGAAGGGTTTTTCATTATTTTTATCTAGTGTTTGTAGCTGTTTTAGAACTTGATTAAGGGCGGTTTGGGTTTTGTTGTCTACGCCTTTTTGCGGCAAGCTCAGGGTGTGCGCTTGTAAAAATTGTATGGCAGATTTGTTTAATTTCTGGTTTGTGCTTGAAAAAGGTTGGTTGGCATTTTGTAGTGCTAATAACACCATTTGCATGCCCTTAAATGCTTTGGTATCCGTTGTTTTTAAGGTTTCACTATAGCTGCGAGTAAAGTTAATCGCCGCATTTAAGGCTTTTACTTTTTCTGGTTTACCACCCATTGCGGCATAGTCTTTTTCGCTGATAAAGCCTTCTGTAAAAAGCTGCTGTTTTAACATTGGAATTTGTTCAGCTTTAATAACGCCTGAGAAGAATTTTTGGCTAATGGCGTTTAGTTTTTGTGCTCGGCTAGATAGGTTTACATCGTTTTCTTCAAGGCGTGCATAGAGCTTGTCTGTTATACGTTCTGGTGTGTCTGCTGGGGTTGCTGAGGTTGCGGTGTTTTTTTTCGCAGTGGTTTCAGTGGCTGTTTTTTCTGCATTAAAAGTAAGTGGATTAGTATGGGTAACTTGCATGAGTCTCTCCAAATAAGGGCAAGGTAATAAAAAATATAACTCAGATATAGCAAATTACTTGCCAGTTTTAATTAGCCTTGTAGCAACTTAATGTATGCCTTATTGAGGACATAATAGAGGGCATAAAAAGATGCTTGAAATTGCCGTTATCTGGGCAACTAATTACCGTTTTAATAAAAAAGAACTTAGGCGGCTAAAAGCATGTATTGTGAATAAATGTTTACTAAAAAAACAAAAAAACAAACAGCTCGTTACCAAATTGCCACGGAGTTTTTTAATAACGCAATCAATAATAAGAAAGTATTAATTAAAGGAGCTTTGTTATGTCCAAATCTGTGCCCCATCGCCTTGGGCAGGTGTTATTGTCTCAAGGGAGAATAAACCAAGCTCAATTAGAAGCAGCTTTAGTGTTGCAGCAAAGCTCGCATCAGCCTCTTGGTGAGGCGTTAATGACATTGGGTTATTTAACGCAAGCAGAGCTTAAAGGGGCTCTGAAAAAACAAGTGAGTTTGCGTACCACCGCCTTTTATTTGGCAGCAGCTCTTACGCCTTTAAGTATGAATTCTGTGGCAGAAGATGTGCGTTATCAAGATGAGCATAAAACCTATATTACCCAGTATTATCAACATCTAACAGATAAAACCAGTAAGCAAGAGTGGTTAACAACGGCCGCTAAAGCTGTGTGGAATTTGTATCAAAATACCGCTAGTCAACAAACAGAAAGCAGTTTAACTTACAGTATTAGCCACAATCCTGAGGTTGATAGTTATCAAATCGAATTAAATTATCGCTATTAATCTGTATTGCTGGCAATAAATTGCATGATTGCAGGCAGTTTGCTGACAAAGTTGTCAAAGGCGTGGCTGCCACCTTGTTCTATTTCTAATTCGCAGGCTTGATAAAAATTGGCCGCCTGACGGTAATCTAAGGTTTCATCTGCAGTTTGTAGCATGACCAGATACTGCTTTGGATTTTTGAGGCTAAGGGTGTCAATGCGTTTTAGTTGCTCGATATGCTCTTGTTTTACCTCTACTTTTTGTCCATTGTGATAGTGAGTTTGTATGCCTATGTGCTGGTTTAGCAGCAGGTAAGGTTTGACTGCTGGGTTAATCAAAACGGCTTTGGCATGGTATTTCTCTGCTAAAAAAGTTGCATAATAACCACCTAATGAGCTGCCGATAATAACGAGCTTTGGGTATTGCTGTTTCAGTGTTTGTATTTGTCTTTCACATAAGGTGATTGCGGCTTTGGGCTCTATGGGTAATGCTGGAATTTGTAGCTGTTTAAGTAGCCCATGTTGTTGACAAAACTGTTTGAACTCACAGGCTTTTTTTGATTTTGGGGAGCTTAAAAATCCATGTAAATATAAAAAACCAGTGTGTTCAAAATTTAAATTTTGCATAAAGTTTAAAAATTCCTGTTAAAAAAATAATTATCTACTAGGCTTAGATTACTTTTTAGTGAAATACATTGTGGGAGAAACAAAAGTGAAACTGTCTTTAAAATATAAATTAATCATTCCAATTGTTGCTGCGGTTGTGGTGTTGTCTATTATATCAAACTATGTGATTATTGATATCGTAAAAAAGGAATATACCAGCACATCTTACGATAAGATGCGCAATATGTCAGCTAAATTAGCAAATGCAATGATTACTAAAATTGATGATGGCATTACCTCTGCCATTACCCTTGCAAGTACGATGCAAACTTTATCTCAAGAAGGTATGCAAATCCCACGAGATGCATTGATGGATATTTTAGTTAGCATACAAAAATCCAATAAGTCCTTATATGGGGTTTGGGCAAATTGGTTGCCTAATAAATATGATGGTATGGACGGCTTATTTGAAAATGGCAAAAAATATATGTCAGCAGGGCATTTTGCTCCGATGGCATTTCCGGGTAAAGATGGTACGGTTTCACGCATTACAACGACGGGACATAATAGCCAAGGTAAACAGGGTTTATGGTATAACACACCGTTAAAAGAAAATCGTATTTATTTAACCGATCCAACGGTATATACCATTAATGGTGCTGAAGTAACACTGATTACCATTGGTGTACCTGTATTGCGTCAAGGCAAGGTTATTGGTGTGGCTGGTGTGAACTTGCAGGTGGATTTTGTTAATGATTTGATTAAAAAATTAAAGCTGTATGATAGCGGCTATGCTTTTTTATTCACTCAGAATTTTGAGATTTTTGCCCACCCAAATAAAGAGATATTAGGTAAAAACTTTAAAGATAAATTTGCTGATGTGTATAAAAACTCTATGCAGCATAAAAGCTCTCAGCTTATTAGAGAAAGCCCAAATACCGGTAAGCGTTCTATTTATTCTTTTCAACCGCTAAAACTTAAAGCGGGAGATTATATTATGACTATGGGGGTGTTGGTGCCAGAAGAAGAGGTATTGGCATTTTTACCTACGATTGAACTGATAAGCAATATTTCTTTATTAATTGTCATTCTTGTTGTTTCTTTGATTGTGTATCTTATGGTGCGTTCAGTTTCACGCCAATTAGGTGGAGAACCTAGTGATGTGGTTAATATTGTAAATAAAATAGCAGGCGGTGATTTTACTCAAAGCATTAAAATAGAAAAGGGCGATAAAAGCTCATTGGCTTTCTCTGTGAATAAAATGGCATCGGGTTTGCGTGAAATGCTAAATGATTTATCCACCTCTGCAAATGTATTAAATGATACAGGTAATAATTTAACCAGTGCTTCACGTGACTTAACCAGTGGTACAACCAGACAGTCAGATAGTGCCTCACAAATTGCTGCGGCCTCGGTTGAAATGACGCAAACGGTACAAGAAATTGCCCGTAATTTAACGGAGATGGCAGAGTATTCTAAAAATACGGCTAACGATGCAAACAGTGGGCAAAATATGGTTGATGCTTCCACAAAAAGTGTATTACAAATTAAAGAAACGGTGGACGAATCAGCTAAGTTGGTCACTTCTTTAGATGAAAGCTCTGCACAAATTCGTGATATTGTAAATGTCATTAGTGAAATTGCCGAACAGACCAACTTATTGGCTTTAAATGCTGCCATTGAAGCGGCTCGTGCTGGCGAACATGGACGGGGTTTTGCGGTGGTTGCCGATGAAGTGCGAGGCTTGGCAGAGCGTACACAAAACGCCACTGTTGAGATTTCTGATTTGGTAACAGGTACTCAAGGGGAAGTGCAAAAAGTAACTAACTCTATGGGACAGGTTACCGAAAACGTGGATCAGGGGGTGACTTACTCTGAGCAGGTAGGAGAGTCTTTAACCATTATTTTAAATGGCATTAATTCTTTACAAGAGATGGTAGATAGTGTCTCTAGTGCAACGACAGAAATGGCGGCCACCAGTAAAGAAATTGAGCAAAATATTAATAATGTTGCCAGTGTCTCTGAAGAGGTTAGTCAGGTTGCTGAAAATGTAGCAGGCAGTTCTAGTGAATTAAGCAATATGAGTAATTCAATTAAGCAATTGATTGATAAATTTAAAATTTAATAAGTTATTTTGATTAAATCTCAAGCATAACGCAGTCTAAGGACTGCGTTTTTTTGTGCTGTTATTTTAGGTTTTTAAAAAGAATTTTAGAATTTCGGTTGTGATTATAGCTTTGTTGTTTTACAGGGGGTAAGTCCTCTAGTTTAGATTCATAAAAGCCTTGCTCAACAAACCAATGGGCGGTGCGTGTCGTTAATACAAATAGTTGAGTATAAGACTGGGCTAGTGCAATGTTTTGCATTTTGTTGAGTAAGGTTTGTCCTCGTTGTTGACCGTGATAGTCTTTGTGTACTGCAAAGCAGGCGAGCTCTGCTACTTGTCCATACGCATAAAGTGCTGCACAAGCGGTAAGCATACCGTCACGTTCCAATACATAAAAATGCTGAATATCATCTTCTAGGCGTGCTTGGGTGCGAGTAACCAATAGACCCTTATCTTGTAATGGTTTTAATAAGTTCGCAATGTCTGCAACATCTTCAATTTTTGCAGCACGCAACTGTTCATATTCTTGTTGCATAATTAAAGTACCAGAGCCCATTCGAGTGAACAATTCCTGTAGTAATGCTTGTTCATGGGAATAGCTAATAATATGGGCACGTTTAACCCCTGAGTTTACGGCTTTTAACGCAGCTTTGGCATGTTGTTGGCTGTTATTTGAAAGGCTACTAAGCTGTGCTTGTAGCTCTTTAGTGGTTACTTCTTGATAAGGTTGATGGTCAGGCTTTTTATATAAGCCTTGTTCTTGGCTGAATAAAATAAACTTATCTGCCATTAAGGTAGTGGCAGCACACTGGGCAACATCTTCTACCGCAAGGTTAAATACCTCGCCAGAGGGCGCATAACCACAGCAAGATAGTAAGACAATATGGTGCATGTCTAAACAGTCTTTAATGGCATTGGCATCAATGCTTCGAACTTCGCCAGTATGTTGAAAATCTACCCCATCAATGACACCAAGCGGTTTGGCAGTGACAAAATTACCGCTTATTAATCTGAATTTTGCACCATGCAAAGAAGAATTAGGTAAACGCATAGAAAGACGTGCTTCGATATCAGTTTTAACCGTCCCAATGGCGGCTTTTACCGCTAATAAAGCAGCATCATCGGTAATTCTTAACCCTTGATGAAAATGGCTCTTTATCTGTAGTTTTTGTAATGCAAGGTCAATTTGTGGGCGTGCACCATGCACTAAGACCAAACGCACCCCTAAGCTACTTAATAATGCAATATCTTGGATTAGGTTATCAAAATTGTCATCTAAAAGGGCATCGCCTTCAAACATCAAGACAAAGGTTTTATTACGATGAGCATTGATGTAAGAGGTGGATTGACGAAACCAAGTAATGTTATCTACAAAGGTTGTACTCACTATTTTTCTCAAAAGGTTGATGTTTATTTAATGCAAAGTTCGCAGAATAGTTTATGCTAATTATCAACATATAAGAAAGTTTAATTTACATTAAATTTTATCTGGCTCGATTTTTAAACGGCATAATTTTTCATGAGCATACCCGCAATTATAGATTTAGAAGCCTCAGGCTTTGGCAAAGGCAGTTACCCAATAGAAATTGCTTATGCGTTAGGCAATCAAGAGATTGTTAATTATCTTATTTGTCCACAACCAGATTGGCAACATTGGAGCGCTCAAGCACAAGAAATTCATGGTATTAGCCAAGAGCAGCTATTGGCAGAAGGTCAAAGTGTGCGTGAAATTGCATTGATATTAAACCAAACTCTAAAGGGCATGACGCTGTATTCTGATGCGTGGGGCTTTGATAACGCATGGATAGCCAAGCTATTTGATGCCGCAGGGCTGGTGCCTAGGTTTCGCATTGAAACACTCAATCGTTTATTAACGCCCACACAAATGGAGCATTGGCATGAGGTTAAGCAGGGCTTATGGCAAGAGATGAATATGCAGCGTCATCGTGCGGCAAATGATGTCCGAGTATTGCAAGAAACCTATGTGCGTATAAAAGCCGCTTATACATAAAAAACTATTTCCCAATTTATAAAATATCCTATACTAGCGTCCTTTATTAATAGAGATATAGTTATGACCATTTTAAGTTTATTGGCATTAATTGCACTGATTGGAATTGCTTGCCAATGGATTGCTTGCCAATGGATTGCTTGGAAGCTCGACTTGCCTGCTATTTTATTCTTACTTATTTCAGGCTTATTGTTAGGCCCTGTAAGCGGTATGCTAGAGCCTGATGTGGTGTTCTCTGAAGTGTTATTTCCAATGATTTCATTAGCGGTTGCAGTTATTTTATTTGAAGGCAGCTTAACCCTTAAATACGATCAGTTAAAAGATATTGGTCCTGTGGTGCGTAATATGGTGACTGTAGGCGCATTAATTAACGCCATTATTACTACCGTTGCGGCTCATTATTTAACAGGTTTAGATTGGGATTTGTCTGCGCTATTTGGTGCTATTATGGTGGTGACAGGGCCTACGGTTATTGTGCCCCTATTACGCACGGTCAAACCCACTGAGCGTATTGCTCGTACCTTACGCTGGGAGGGCATTGTTATTGACCCTTTAGGCGCATTATTTGCGGTGGTGGTATTTGAATGGATTATTGCTCAGCAATCTGGTACGGCATTTTCACATGCACTTATGGCGTTTTTTATTACCATTGCTACAGGGTTAGTGATAGGCGTGGCAGCAGGATATATTTTTGCACAAATGCTATACCGATATTGGATTCCTGAATATTTACATAACTTTTTTGCATTAGCGATGGTCAGTGGTGCATTTGCTTTTTCTAATGAACTGTCGCATGAGTCAGGCTTATTAGCCGTCACTGTTATGGGCATTATATTGGCAAACAGTAAAAAGATTAATATTAAAAATATTCTTAACTTTAAAGAAGATTTAACCACGCTGTTGGTTTCTAGTTTATTTATTATTTTAGCGGCACGGGTAGATTTTGCTGCATTTGAGTTGTTAGGCTGGGGTGCTATCGGCATGCTGGTGGTGGTGCAGTTTATTAGCCGCCCAATTAAAGTATTTGTAAGTACCATAGGCTCGGTATTAACTTGGCAAGAACGCTTGGTGATCGCTTGGATTGGACCTAGGGGTATTGTGGCGGCGGCAGTGATTGCTTTATTTGTATTTGGCTTAGAGGCGAAAGGGTTTGCCCAAGCAGAGTTGCTTATTCCTTTGGCGTTTGCGGTGATTATGGGTACAGTGATTATTCAAAGTGCCAGTGCTCGTCCTTTGGCTCTTTGGCTTGGGGAGGCGGAGCTTAAATCGAAAGGATTTTTAATTTTAGGTGCAAATCCAGTGGCGCGTGCATTAGGCAAAGCATTAGTGAGTGCAGATTATCGTGTGCTATTGGCAGATAATAACTGGGCGAATATTTCTGCTGCTCGTTTAGAAAATCTCAACACGTATTATGGTAGCTTATTATCTAATCATGCTGACTCTAACCTAGATTTAATTGGTTTAGGTGGATTTTTAGGCTTGTCGCAACATGACGAGCGCAACCAACTGGCCTCAGTTAAATATGCACAAGAATTTGCCAGTGATGCTGTTTATTGTTTGCCAGAAAGAGAAGATAAAACCAATAACCGCAATCAACACAGCCTTGCTACGGCAAAACATGCTCGAAGTTTATTTACTAAAGAGGTCAGTTATGCACGCCTTGCCAGTTTGCTTGCTAAAGGCGGACAGATTAAAAGCACCAATATGACGGCCGAATTTGGTTTTTTAGATTGGGTGGCACATGACAATAATAGTCTTAATATTCCGCTATTTGCCCTTGATGATAAGGGCAATCTTACATGGTTTGCCGAAGGACCTAAGGTGATTTTAAAAGCAGGCTGGAAGTTATTTAGCCTAGAGCCCGCTGATGAAAAAACCGAAGCGGCTAATAAACTGGCGGCACGAGAAGCAAAAAGCACAAAATAAGCGCAGTCTGTTAGCATTATTTAAAAGCCATAATACAAGCGGCAATAAGCGTGATAGTAAAAGCGGTGATGCAAGTCTCTTTTTGTGGCATGTACAAATATGCTATAGAGTTTACAAACATGGCAGGCAAGTGTTTGATTGTTTAATAAAAATAAAATTAATTTAGAATGGGTTTTGATATTTTTAGCTAGATAAAATGCAATAATTCATTTATAGACGAAAGCCGCCAAAAAAATTTTTTTACTTATTTTTACTTATTTATTGTTATTTATGTAACATTTGCTTACACTTTGTCTGATAGCGGTTGCATTTAATATAAATATAAATTATAAATAACCGTGCGTTAATCAAAAAAATAATTAAACTTAACGAAGATAATAACATGAAAAAAATAACTAAAATTATTGGTGCAGGATTGTTTTCCCTGTCTTTATTACAAGCAACATCTGTTCAGGCTTCAGGGCTTAAAGTTAATATTGTTAGCAGTAGTGCTATGGGTACGGCAAATGCTGGTCGTGGTGCGTTATTAGAAGATGCCACTGTTGCTTATTATAACCCCTCTGCGATGGCGATGTTTAAACAGCCACAATTTAGTGGTGGTCTGTTTTATGCCAATTTAGATGCTAAATTGAGTAATCTTAAAGCGACCGATGCCAATGGTGATGCGATTGTCCCTGGTGTGGGTAACTTTGATGACGGCGGCGATTTTATGCCAGAAGGCTTGGCCCCATTTTTGTATTATCTGCATCCCGTATTTGATGATATCAGCGTTGGTTTGGCTTTGTTTCCTGCCTTTTCAACAGAAAGCCGCTATAGCGACAAAGCAGCTTTGGGCGAATTTGCCACTGCCACTAAATTACAGGTGGTGGATATTCAACCTTCTATTGCCATCAAGTTAAGTGATCGTTTTTCTTTGGGGGCTGGGGTTGATTTTTTAATTGCCGAAGGGGAGTTAAGTCAACAGGCGCAAGCCAAAGCAGGCGATGGTTTTAAAGCTCGAGTATCCGTAACTGGTAAGGGTAAAACCATAGGCTATAACTTATCCGCTTTTTGGAAACCAACAGACTCTACTGCCATGGGCTTATTATGGCGTTCTGCAAGCGATGTGGTTTTACACGGCGATGGCGAATTTATTACCCGTGCCAGCGATGGTAAATGGGAGTTGCAGGGTAAAGAGCCTGGTGGTCAAGTACCGCTTAATCTACCGATGTCTTTAGACTTTTCTTTGGATCAAAAATTAACCAATCGTTTGAGTGCTCAGCTGGGTGTGCTCTGGATGCAGTGGTCGGTTTTTAAACGATTGGACGTGATTGGCCAACCTGGTGGCGGCATTATCAGCAGCAAGTCTAATTTGGGCGCACAGGCATTAAAAGAAGGCTTGATTGCTCGTGTGCCTACCGAATGGCTAGATACCTTTACGGTAAGTTTGGGTACAACCTATCAAATAAGTGAGAATTTTAAATTACGCTCTGGCTTTATGTTTGACCAAGATACGGGCGAAAAAGGCAAGCCTGCCATTGCCCGTGTACCAGGTAATGACCAGTACTGGATAACAGCAGGTATGGGATATACCTTTGGCGATAGTCTGAGCATGGATTTTGGTGGTGCTTATGTACTGCCAGTTAAAGCCAAGGTATACGAAACCGATAACGATTTATCAGGCAATCCTAAAACCAGTGCAAGCGTCAGTGCAGATTCTGAAATCAATGTATTTGTCGCTTCAGCTCAATTAAATTATAAATTCTAAAGGGGAATACTATGAAAATAAAACTAATAATTGCATTACCTATTTTAGCTATGACCTTATCTGCTTGTGAAGATAAAAAGGCCTATGATCGGGTGGCAAAAAAAGCACCAGACCCTTTTACTACAGAAATAAAACGTGGTGCAGATGGCATGCCTATTGGTACACCATCTGGCTTTGCGGTTATCTTTAACCTTGAAACTGCAGTGCCAGAAATTCCTATCGTTGCTGATTTTTTGACCGCATATCCAACGCAAGCAGATGGTAAAACCGCCATCAATAAAGATGATGCAGATGGGACGCTATATATGGAGTGTCAAGATACTCGCCAAGGGAATACCTATATTAACTGTTCTAGCGTTTTTGCTCAGCAAATGAAGCAAACTAACCAAGATGATAAAACGGGTAAACGAATTTTAGCCGATGATGGGCAAACCAAGGTTAACTTTTTATTGGACGCAAATGGTGCTCCACAAACCAGTACGCCAATTATGGTTAATGGGGTAGAAGTATTCCCCGGTTATAACCCTGTTTACAGTGCCATTGATGATTTAGATGGGTTTTCAACCATTGCGCCATTTGATGTGCCTTTAACACGCTCTATTGATGCCAGTAGCTTAGCAGGTAACTGGTATATTGTGCCTGTTAATTACGGTACGCAAAGCCCTAAAACAGGGGAACCAAACCGTAATGACCCTCTTGCTAAGCCTAATAAACCGATTAAAGTACAAGCGTCGGTGGTTTCTCATAGTAGTTTTGGCAGTATTAAAAATAACGTATTGCGTTTTACGCCCATCTCGCCACTAGAGGCGGATACTCGTTATTTATTGGTACTAACAACAGGTATAAAAGATACCACTGGGCAAAGTTTGGCCTTGCCTGAAGGGTATGCATTTTTAAATTCTAACAAGCCTTTTCCTCCTGGCTCTAACCCTGCGGCACAGGCGGCACGTTCTGCGGTAAAAGATTGGATGTTGTTGGCTACTGCCTTAATGTTAGATAAAGGGCGTTCATTAAGTAATATTTCTATGTCTTATACCTTTGTAACAGGCGGTAAAGCCACCGTTATGCAGGCGATAAGCAATCCTTCAACGGTTGCTAGATTAGATAAAGCACCAGATAGTGCGCCTAAAGCTCGCCCTGTTGATTTTACCAGCAGTAAAGTGCTTAAGCTAAAAGAGATTAAAAAGTTTAAAACAGCAGGTTATCAAGCTGCCTTTACCACTGGCAGTATTGAGCTACCTTATTACTTGCAGATGCCTAAAAATGCCAATACCAATGTTGCAAATGGCCAGGATCAATTCTACGAAGATCATAATGGTGGTAGTGGTAATGGTTATGCTTCATGTGTGGAAGAAGAAACCAAGCAACGTCCAGTAAAAAAACCGGGTCAATTGCTAGACCCCCCTAGTGAATGGCATGGTACAGGCACAATACTTAACCCTCATTGTCGTCAAAGTGAGCTGAGTGCCGCTAATATTTTGTTAAGTGAGTGGCAAGCCGATGACAGTTTACGCTTTTTTAATCCACGCAAAGATCCAAAGGATAAAGATGGCAGACCTGTATCACGTAAAGTGACTAACTTCTTCCCATTCCCTAAAGAATATTCTGCCAATGGCAAGGTCTTAAAACGTAATAGCAACTTACAGGTAGTAATTCCTCAAGGTGCTTGCAGCAAGCCTGCTACAGGTTGGAAAACAGTTATTTACCAGCATGATTTATTTGAAAGCCGTATGCATGATAACAGCATAAAATTTGCAGAAAAAATGGCTGCTAACTGTATAGCAACCCTTGCCATTGATTTGCCCTTACATGGCTTAATGCCGAATGTAAGTTCAGGCTTTGAATTATTAGGTAATGATATTCCGTTACTTGCCTATAGTAACTGGTCAAAAACAGGGCTTAAAGTGGGTGACTTGGGTTCTGCAATGGGTGGTTTTGTTGGTATCAGAGACAGCTTTTTAGGTAAATTTGCAGGAGATATGAGCAAAAAATCTTCAGAAAATGAAGCAATTAAACTGCTTACTCGTCGTGCCACTGAAGAGCGTTACTTTGGCTTAACCAAAGAGCCTAATATGGGTGAGATTGGTTATGAAGATAAAAAATGGAATACCACCATTGGCTTTAAGGTGAAAGTGAAAGGCAAAGATTATCAGTTCCCTAATTTTGTGCCACAAGCAGCAAGCCAAGAGTATGGTACATCAGGTAGCTTATTCTTAAACTTCCTGCATTTTCAAACCCTGCGTGACAATATGCGCCAAGCGGTGTTAGACCTGCTTAATCTAAATGCCAGCATTGCCCGCATTGATTATGACAATGACGGACAAGCAGATTTTGATACCACAAACCTACAGTTTGTAGGTAAAGGTATGGGCGCAATCATTGGTAGCGAGTTTGTTGCACTAAATAACGCCAATGTTGATTTACCTGTCATTAAAAAAGTGGCATTAATTGATGCGTTAGGTGGCTTAGGTGCTTGGTTGCGTACTTCGCCATTAGGTAAAGATATGGTTGATTTTTACAGCAAACTAGAGCCTGTATTGGCCGATGTAAGCTGTAAAAAAGATTGTACCGCCAGTCTTAAAGCTAAGCCTAATGCGGCTAAAGACAGCACTGATTACAACACACTGATGTATATGTTTCAGGCAAGTTTAGATAGCATTGATCCTCTTAATTATGTGGATTTAATCAAAAATAATATTGCAGACTTGAAGCTATATAAAAGTAACAACCCTAATTATCCTGCCGCTAATGCTGAATTTAGCTACACAGGTACTGATGAATTTGCTAAACGCCTAGGAAAAAGTGCGCCTAAGGCCAAAGGTATTGATGCCATTCGTACAGAGATTGTTGATTATTTGACAAAATAATTCATTGGCAATATGTATAAGCGCACCACATAAGGTGCGCTTTTTTTTGTGTGTGTAATCAGTGCAATCAAACCAAGCTAGCGGTTATGCCTTATTTTCTCGTATTTAATTTGCTTTTTAAGCGGTGGCTAAGTTAAAAAATAGGGAGTTATTGAGGAAAATTGATTGTTTATAAGTCAGCTTGATGCTGTTGATTAAAAGTGGTTGCGGGGGCCGGATTTGAACCAACGACCTTCGGGTTATGAGCCCGACGAGCTACCAGACTGCTCCACCCCGCGTCAAAGAGGTGCAAATCATACGCTTAGGCATCTGACTAGTCAAGTTGTTTTTTGGCTTTATTTAAATTTCACGGTATAAAATATTAATTTTCAGCGCTTTGTCAAAATCTAAAATAGGTGGAAACGTTTGATTTTCTTGGGTTGCTAGGCAATGTAATGAGTAGGGTAGATGAGTAGATACTTGCTTAGGTTCTGCCAAGAGGCATTCAGGTGTTTGTAAAATGAGTTTTTGTAAGCTCTGATGACTACTAATATCATAGAGTAAATCACTGGCGAGTAATAAATCTACAGGTTGCTGCTGCCAGTTATATAATGTTTGATGATTTAACGCTGCATTAAGATGAGCGGCATGCAGGGCTAATGGGTCTAAATCATGCACATACACAGATTTTGCGCCTGCTAGGGCGGCACTGATTGCTACTAAGCCTGAGCCAGTGCCCAAATCTAGTACCACTTTATTTTTAACTAAATATGGGTGGTGTTGAATGAAAGTTGCTAGAGCACGTCCTGCTGCCCATGCAAATGCCCAATAAGGCATGTTTTGCCATAGGTTATTAATGGCATTGGGGGTTAAATAGATGTCGTTAATTGCTTGCGCTTGTATTAGATTTAGCTGTATGTCATGGAGGCAAACCTGTTGTAGCTGGCTATTGCCCATATATTTTGCTAGGTGTTCATTAAGTTGAGTAAGCATGTTTAATCTCGCATAAATAGGTTATGCCATTGTTGTTCTAAGGTACTTGCAACCTGTGCTAAAGGTTGTTTTTTAAGGTGTGCTAATATTTGTGCATAAAGTGCGATAAAGGCAGGGCTGCTGTTGTTTTTTGCAAAGTCAGGTGGCATATCTGGTGCGTCTGTTTCTAACATAAAGGCATCAACAGGTAGGCTTTGAATAAGCTGCTGTAAACGCCAGTTGTTGTTTTTTCCAATTAGCCCTCCAATGCCAAGTTTAAAATTAAGTGCAAGGTAATTTTTGGCTTGCTCAAGGTTGCCTGAAAAGCCGTGTATGATGCCACCATAATTAAATTGCTTATTTTTAAGGGTGCTAATAATCTGTTGATGGGTTTTAACGGCATGGATGATAAGTGGCAACTGGTGTTGCTTTGCAAGCTCTATTTGTGCTTCAAAAAAGTACCACTGTTGCTTTTTTTGCAGCTCGTTTGTGTTGCGAAAATCCAATCCACATTCGCCAATGGCTAAGGGCTTATGTTGTTGGCATAATTTGCTTAGGCGTTCAATATCTTGCTTTTGATGTTCAGTTAAAAAGTAAGGGTGTAAGCCATAGGCATAGTGCCAAGGTTTAGATGCACAAAAATCGGCTAATGTTAGGGCTTGTTGATAACTGATGGCAGGAATTAATAAACGCTGTACACCTAAATGTTGCGCTATTTGCCACTCTTTTTCTCGCACATTGGCAAAAGCACTAAAGTCAAAATGACAGTGACTGTCGCTGAGAAATAGACCGCTCATTTTATTTTTAGTTTGGGTTTAAGCTCTAGCCATAGGTTGTGATAGGCTTTTGCTAGCATAACAGGCGGCTTTAGGCTAACAATCGGCATACGTTGTTGTAACATGCGCTCAGCACTGGTGGAGTAGCCAATTTGACTGAGGAGCAGCTCAGGGTAGGCATTGGCTTGTTGGGTAAGCCAGTCGCTATGTGCTTTTTTGCGTTTATCTAGCATGCTAATAAAAGGGAGCCATTGTTGTTTTTTTACCCAGTCTAGGTGTGCTTTAATATTATCGTAAGCTAACACAGAGAGTTTTGATGGCTGTATGGGAACTAGAATTTTATCTGTCGCTTGTAGTATGCCTTCAATGGCAGGTGTGAGTGCTGGAGGACAGTCGATAAAAAGCAGTTCGTAGTCTTCGGATAAGACACTCATTAGGCGAGTCATTTGTTTGCGGGCGGCACTTTTTGAATCTACATCTTGATGCAGTTTGCGTAAGGATAAATCCCCTGCAATCACGTCTAGTTTTTTAATGTTGCTGGTTTTAATAAAGCGACCAATGGGTTTGTCTTCAGCCCAGATTTTTTCCTGCTTTTTTTGGGTGTCAATTCCAAGCAGCCAACTGGCAGAGCCTTGTGGGTCTAAGTCCCAAAGTAGCGTATGAATGCCACTTTGAGCAGCACTTGCGGCTAAGTTAACTGCCGTTGTGGTTTTGCCAACACCACCTTTTAATTGAAAAACAGCTAATGAGCGCATGGGGTTCCTTTAATTAATGGATATAGGGTTGCTGATAGTTAGATAATACGCTTTTTATAAGTAAAGTTCAGTGTTAATTTTTTAAAAAATAATGTTTGGATATATTTTTGTCATAAAATAAATTTGCATTACCTCTGCAGTGGCGTAGATGCAGATTTAAAAGCCGCATAATATTAGTAAACTTAGCTGGAAGTCTTGGGCAACAAGCGATACACTTCTTAGCTTTCTCTTAATAGCCTGAATTTAATATGTTTGATTCTTCTACATTAGCGCAGCTTAAAAATTTAAAAGCGGATATTTATAACAGCACACCAAGATATACTGGCGTGGTAAAAAGCACTCAGGGTCGTTATGGCTTTGCCGTCACGGAATCGGGGGCATCTTTTTTTCTGGCTCCTGAGGAGATGGATAAGGTTTTTCCTTTTGATGAAATTGATTTTAAGGTGGTTACGGATACTAAAGGCAAGCAAAAGGCCATTATTGAAAAATTACAAAGCACTTCAATTTCAGAGCTTTGGGGAACGTATCAGGTGCGTGGTAAAGGTCATTTTATTGAGGCTGATACCAATATTGGGCAACGTTGGGTGTTTATTCCTCCTAATGCGCGTAAAAATGCCAAAGCAGGGGATTTCATTTATGCCAAGCTGAAACAACACCCATATCCTAGCGGGCGTGCTCAAGCTGAAATTATTGAGGTGTTTGGCGCACCAGAAAAACCTCAAGTTGAGCAGCAGTTTATGCTGCATAAGTATCAGATTGCCACTGACTTTTCTGCTGAGGTTATGCAGCAGGTGGCGTGTTTATTACAGCAGGGTATTGCAGCTACAGAGGATACTTTAGATTTAACTCACTTACCGTTTATTACGATTGATTCGCCTCATACTCGTGATATTGATGATGCGTTATTGGTTGAAGCGCAAACAGAAGGGTGGCGTTTGTGGGTTGCTATTGCAGACCCAGCAGCATTGATTGCAGTGGATAGTCCTTTAGATATGGCTGCTAGACAGCGTGCAACTACGGTATATATGCCTGATATGAATATGCCTATGTTACCTAGAGAGCTAAGCGAAAATCTATGCTCTTTAAGTGCAGGAGATGTGCGCCGTGCGATGGTTGCTGAATTGCATGTTAATGATGCCGGGGATATTAGCGATGTCCAGTTGCACAATGGGTTAATCAAAAGTCAGGCTCGTTTAAATTACAATCAGGTTACAGAGTTACTTGAACAGGGTGTGGCGGAGAGTATTGCACCCAGTTTACAAGGGCATATTATGCATCTTGATGCCTGTACTCAGGCGTTACGAGCTTATCGTCAGCAGCATTGTATTATTATGGACGAAAAACGAGATTATAAACTGCTTACTGATGATAACGGCAAGTTGGTTGATATTTGTAAGTTAGAGCGTCATGCTGCTCATCGTGTTGTAGAAGAGTGTATGCTGGCATCTAATAGGGCAGTGGCAGGCTGGCTTTATGCTAAACAAAAAGGTATTTATATTACCAATGCAGGCGTAAGAACCGAGCGTCAGGGAGATATGGGTAGCCTTATTCAAGAGTTGTTGGCGTTGGATAAGAAGCCTAAATTTAGCAAACTAACGTTATCTGAATATTTGGCTTTATTTAAACAGGCGCAAAATAAAAATGAGCAGTTTGATATTAGGCTAATGCTAAGTAGGCAAATGGATCGCAGCTTTCTTAATTTGGAGCCTTTGCCGCATATGGGATTGGGGTTTGCTCATTACACAACATTTAGTTCGCCATTGCGTAAATATAATGATTTGTTGGTGCATCGTTTAATTAAAAATATTTTGGCAAGCGAACCAGTGCAACTGCCTTCACAAACGCTGCTAGATGATATTCAAGCACAGCAAAACACGGCGCGTATGGCGGCTAATCAAGTTGAGCAGTGGCTTAAATTTGATTGGCTGTTAAAGCAGCCTCAAGAGCAGTGCTATCAGGCACAGATATTTCAACTTATGCCTCATGGCTTGCGTGTGCGTTTGTTGGATTCTGGTATTGATGGTTATGTGGATTTAAATAAAGATAAAAAATGGCAGCTAGATAACATACATATGCAGCTTTTTAATAAGAAAGTGCGTTTTAGCTTAAATCAGGAAATTAGTGTCAGTTTGCAGCAAGTAGATAAAAGCAAACGTAATTTATTATTTAAGCTGGCAGAAAACAAGGTCAAATAAGCGTTTGCTTATTTGACCTGTTGTTTTAAATCTTCCAGTTTTGAACGGTATCAAAGCCATATTCTTCGAGCCAGTTTTCTAAGGCTTTTGGGTTGCGCTTTATTTTTTCAATTTTTTCTTTGCTATGGGGGTTTTGGTATACGCCAACGGCAAGTTTGGGGGTGTCAGGTAGTGCTTTTTTGCTTTTGTTTGCAACAGGGGCTTTTTTAAAATATTTGTATAGATTGCTAATGATTTTTTCTTCTGGTGCTTCTTTGCTTAATTTTTTAATCCACTTTTCAATGGCATCTGCTTGAGCAAGGTATAGGTTTTCTATATCAATTGAATTTTCTTTACATTGTTCTTGTATGTTTTTTTCTAGTTTTTTAATTGCTTTGGATTTTTTTTCCTGTTCTATTTTTATATTTTTTAATGTTTGAATTTTATCTTCATACATTTTAATTTGCGCTTCTAAATTATGGTTTTTCATGCTTATATTGCACCTCTTATTGGTATATAGTTGTGGTTAAATAAATGGATATTTATAGTATTATTTTATTATATTGCATGGATTTTAATTTTTAAACAAATAAGAGTGTTATTATGCTGTCTTTTAGTCGTTTTTTTCCTTTATTAGCTATCTGTATATCGTTATTGGCTTGGTATAACCCTGCGCCTATTATTGGTTGGAAAGAAGCTATTGTTCCTTTATTAACTCTAATTATGTTTGCTATGGGATTGAGTTTGCATTGGCAAGATTTTAGGCGTATCTGGCGTAATCCTAAGGCAGTTGCTTTGGGCGTGGTCTTGCAGTTCACTTTAATGCCTTTATTGGCTTTTGTGATTGCACGCAGTTTGTCTTTATCTAATGAGTTAACATTAGGATTGTTGTTAGTGGGTAGTTGTTCTGGTGGTACAGCGTCTAACGTGATGACTTTTTTGGCAAAAGGGGATTTGGCATTGTCGGTGAGTATGACGTTGTTATCTACTTTATGGGGCGTTATTTTAACACCATATTTAGTCTGGCTATATGCACACACCAGTATTCAAATAGATCCTTTATCTATGATGTGGAGTATTTCTAAAATGGTGATTGCTCCTGTTTTATTAGGGGTTTTATGTAATATGTTTATTCCTAAATTTGGCAAGGCATTGCAAATGTTTTTACCTGATATTGCCAGTGCAGGTATTATTATGATTATTGCTATTGTAGTGGCATTAAATGCAGATAAGTTATCAAGCGTGGGTATATTGCTGGTTTTTGCTGTTGTATTACATAATCTTTTGGGGTTGATTTTTGGATATATAGGTGCAAGATTAATGGGCTTAACAGAGGTGCAGGCACGTACTATTAGTATTGAGGTGGGTATGCAAAATTCTGGCTTGGCAGTAGCCTTATCCCTTAAGTTTTTTGCACCTATTACGGCTTTGGCAGGTGCTTTATTTAGTGTTTGGCATAATATTAGCGGCTCTTTATTGGCAAGTTATTGGAAGTGGGATATGGATAGAAAAATGCGCCGTGCTCGCGCGCAAAAAAATAAAGCCAACTAATTGGCTTTATTTTTTATTAAGCTGCTTTAGTCCATTTTCTATATAGCGGAATAAGACTTAAAAATAATAAATAAAATAAGCTACCTCCTCCGCTACTCTTTTTTGAATAATTACGAACAGGGGTTTTTAGGGCGCTTAATGTAGAGCCTTTAGCACGGTATAAGAGTTTTGCGCTGGCATCAAATCCTGCTTTTGTATATGCGTAGCTTGCACTGCTACGATACCATGTATTGCCAGAGGCTTGTCCTCGTAAATCAATTGCTAAAGGCGCACCTGTTTGTTGAATGCGAATATAAAAGCTATCTTGAGCGTTGACTTTGAGGGCGGGGAACATAATTCTGTTCCAACCTTTTTGCATGGTGGTGTTTGTTGAAAAGGTGGAGACAGGACCAAACTCTGAGGTGCCGTCAAATTTAGTATAAATACTGATGGTGGCCTGAGCATTATTGACAACAGAGAATAAATCCAAGCCATCAATTTGTATGGCATTATCTGGCATGGTAATACGCATTACTGTATCCATGCTGGAGCTGCCAATAGTGGCGTTAGGTGCAACTTCGTCTAACCCAATATTATCACCTAAAATTGTGCCGCTTAAATTAAAAGAGACATCGGCTTCAGTACCTTGCATGTTGGCTGCTTTAAGTGTCATACGCTGTCCAGAATTATACGTATTGCTGACTCTTGGAGAGAAAGTGACGTTTAATCCAGAGCTTGCATAGAGGTCTTGTTGTTGTCCTCGGTTGCGGTTGAATACTAAGTCTTGACCGCCATCGGCTTCTTCAACCGCAATAGGGTAGCTGATATTTTGACTACGATATGCACCATGATTTAACCAGTCATCAACATGCGTAACCAATACGCCTTCACCTGGTAGACCTTGGTCATAATCTGTTTTGCGACGATATTCAATTAGTAAGCGTTCTCCGTGACGGTAGGTATCAAAAGAGACTTCTAGTAAGTTTGCATTGTCACTTTGAGAGGATAGGCTTAAATTATAACTACCAACGGCGGCTTTATTGAAACTGTCAAAACGGCTTAGTTGTTTGCTCCATGCAAGCATATTGGCAGGGGAGTTGCCTCCACCATTCCATGCACCTGTGCCCATTAGTCCCCAGTTGCCCACACCTATGCCCACGCCATTACCGTACATATCTGGCAGGTTAAATAGGAGGTGTCCAAGTTCGTGTGCAATAATACCAATGGTTGCAAGATGATTATTGTGACGTTCTCCAAACATGGCATAAGAGCCAAAATTGACACCACCTACCTGACCTCCCACATAGTTTGCTTTATGCGCGCAAATATTTGGTGTAGGCGCGGTAGAACCTCCAAGGGCATTTTCATAACCTGCAACAACTAGCACAATGCCTAATTCGCTGGCATCAATCCAGTTGTCGCCATTTTGGTCATAGGATTTCCAATTGAGCATGCTGTCTGCTTTGGCGAGTACTTTGGCAAGTAAATTGCGGCTGGCAGGATAAAAGTTAGCGCCAAAGTTAGGGTGTGCTTCATTAATATGTACACGTACCACTCCATCATTGACGGTGCCTTGGTATTCGCTGGCAGGAGCCAGTTGAAAACGGTTTTTTGAGTTACGGGCAAAATAGTCTTTCACACTGTTGTTGCTGGCAAAGATTTTTGCAGCGATTTGGGAATCAGAATATTGAAAATTAATATCATTAAATGATACACGGATAATAATTAGATTTTGCGTGAACGTGCCTTTAGTTAAATCATAACGATAAGGAAAGTGGAAGCTGGCAGACGCACTGGCTGCTGCGGCTGCGGCAAAAGGATTAAAGGCAGGACCTGCTTGGGGAATTTCTACAATAGGCTCAGGGACTGCACCTGCAACATAGGTTTCTTCTGTTCTAAAGAGTTTGCCTTCGTCATTATATTTGCCTATGTACCAAATGCCTCTATGTAGCAATAGGGGGATTTGTGTGTCTTTAGTTACAACCCAGTTTTGGGTTACATTGCCAACGGTTTTAGCCTCAATGGTTGTGCCATCACTTAGGGTAATATGACGGTATTCCGTAGGCACAGGCATAAATGCCAGAGTTGAATTAGAGGTAAATAATAAAAAAAGGAGCGGAAGTATTTTTTCCATACAAAATCCTTGTATATAATTAATATGATTTTACTATAGCGCAATCTGAAAGCTGTTAAAGGCTTGGTTACAATAATTCAAAATAAAATAAAAAACACTCACACAAAATACTTTTTGTGGTAACAAAACTGCGATTAAGACGGTAAGTTAAGTAACATAATGACCAGCATTGAGCCTAACATTAGCCCCACTAAAAGCCAGCGGATTTGCTGGCAATAGCGGCATTTTTTATTGTTTTTTTGTGTGTTTTTGGGGCTCATTGTAGCCACTTATTACGAGCAAAACTGGGTAAGGAGGTTAAACTTGGCCAGTGCATCCATAGGGCAACGGCTTGTCCGACAATGCGCTCTTCTGGCACAAAACCAAATCCTCGTCCGTCATGACTGTTGCCTCGATTATCTCCCATCATAAAATAATGCCCTTTGGGGACAACCCAACGACCTTGGGGCCCTGCGCTAACATATAGTTTAGAGCTGTTGGTGTCTTTGCCTAAAAGCCATTGAACATTAAAGGTCTTTTTGCCAATGGTTTCTTGTATTTCTAGTTTATTGGTGGCTTGTTCTAGCTCGCTTAGAATTTTGGTGTTAATTTTTTTGCCATTAATCCAGAGATTTTGCTCTTTATATTCAATGATGTCGCCTGGTAGTCCAATGACTCGTTTAATAAAGTTGCGATTATCATTAGGTGGGAAGAAGACCATGATATCGCCACGTTCTGGTTTGCCAACAGGGATCAGCTCAATGTTAAATACGGGTAAACGTAGCCCATAATTAAATTTATTAACCAAGATAAAGTCATTGGCAATAAGGCCTGGTTGCATGGACGCAGAAGGAATTTGATAAGGTTCAAATACAAATGATCGTAGCGCAAAAATAACAAGTAAAATGGGGAAAAAAGAACGAGATTGTTCAACTAAAAATAATTCAATCTCATTGATTTTTAAATCATTAGCTGTTTTAGCTAATCTGCGTTTGCTAAGAAATAATTTATCAATTAGTACAATGATGCCAGTAACAAAGGTGGCAGTCATTAAAATAAGTGGGAAGTTAATGTCCATTAAAAGGTGACCTTGAGTTTGCTTAAAAAGAATAATTTTACCATGACTGGGTTATAATTTTGGAATTAAAGTTCTTAATTTATGCAAAAATAATGAAACAGCCTTATTTTATACATGGTAAAAATGGTATTCATCTTGCCTATGAGTGTTTTGGAAGCCCCCATAATCCCAGTGTGATTATGATTATGGGACTGGGGGCGCAAATGCAAATTTGGCCAGATGCGTTATGTCAGGGCATTGCTGATAGTGGTTATCAGGTTATTCGTTTTGATAATCGTGATGCAGGTCTGTCATCGCATCTTGATGAGCGAGGTAATCCTAGCTTATTAAAAGTTTGGCTAAGTCATAAGTTGAATAAAAAACCGCAACTACCATATACCCTTAAAGATATGAGTAAAGATGTATTGGCATTGATGAATGCGTTAGAAATAAAAAGCGCGCATTTAGTGGGTGCCTCTATGGGGGGTATGATTGCACAAATTTTAGCAACGAAGAAACATAAAAGAGTTAGGAGCTTGGTATCTATTATGTCGGCAGCGGTAGCGCCTGGTATTAATGATGCTAAGTTGGGCGTATTGTTGCGTCTTGCTCGTCGCCCTCGTGGTCATCAACCTGAAGCCTTATTACGCTATGGAATAAAACTACATCGTTTGATTGGTGGTTCTGCTTATCAAACTGATGAACAAACAATACGCGAGCAAATAGAGAAAACCTCATATCGAAGTGCCAATTCATGGGCAATTAAAAGGCAATTGGTTGCGGTTGCTGCAGCAGGGGACAGACGCCAACAGGTAACCAGAATTAAAGTGCCAACGCTGATTGTGCATGGTGCTCAAGACCCTATCATTCCTGTGCGTATGGGGGTTGAGACAGCGGCACATATTAAGCGTGCAAAACTGAGGGTTATTCAGGGTATGGGGCATGATATACCGCCTGCTTTAGTGCCTGTTTTACAAAAAATAATTTGCAAACATTTAAAAAAAGCAGAAAAAAAGCGGTATAAAAAGCAGTTAAGAAAACAAGCTGAATAGCTTTTTGTTACGCTTATATTTAGGAAAATGGTTGATTTGTAAGGGAGTTAGTCTCTGAAAATGGTTTAAAATCATCAGCAATAACCTTATTTCGACCTTGGTTTTTAGCGGCATATAACATGCTGTCTGCTCTGTCGATTAACGTTTGTGCATAGTCGTCATCACGCATGCTTGCAAGGCCAATACTGGTGGTTATTTTGAGAGTGCCTTTTTGATGGGGGAATTGCATTTGCTCAATGCCTTCACAAATACGTTTGGCAATTTCTGCTGCGCCTTCTTTGCAGGCATTGTTGAGTAAGATTAAAAATTCTTCTCCGCCATAACGAAAACAGATGTCTGTTTGTCGAATACAGTGCTCTATGGTTTTGACACTTTGTTGTAAGACTCTATCGCCCATGCTGTGTCCATAGGTGTCATTAACCTGTTTAAAATGATCTAAATCCATCATTAAGATAGATAGGTTTTGTTTGTGGCGTTTGGCTAAGCAAATATCACGCTCTAAGGTTTTGTCTAAGGCGACTCGGTTGCCAGCACCTGTTAAAGGGTCTCGATAGGCAGTGTCTAAGGCTTCTTTGTATTGCAATGCATTACGCAGTGGATATACCAAAGCACTCATAAGCCCTTCTAAATTTGCTAATTCATATTCTTTTATTTTGCGACGGCAATGAAAACACAGGCTACCCATAAAATTATCTGAGGTTCTTAATGTATAGCGTGCGGTATGTGGTGCGAGCTTGCCTTGGCTTAGAATTAAATTGTGCTTGGTAAATTCATAATAAATGCCATCAATAGGCACAACGGTTTTTGCCTGCTTAAAAAATATTTCAATAATTTGAGATACGTCTAATGTGGTTTGTAATTTTCCACTTAAGCGCAATAACACTTCTGGTCGAATGTCGGGCTTGATGGCGACATCTACCAGATTTGTCGTTGCTTTTTTAAGTTTTGGTTCATTTAAAAGGCTCATTAGCTTCTCCTTTATTGCCTGTAGTGGGAAGTAAGCTAAATGTATGCCAGTTTTTTTGGGCGCTTATAATTCTTTTTAAATCAATCGCTTAGAGTACGTTTGCTAAGATTTGACGCAGATTTTATAAAAGTGCGTCAAATAAACGTCTGTTTTTGTTGCGGCACATTTGGTCTAGGGGTCAAGAACTTGCCCATGAATAGACTGTGAGGCTTGGCTCATTAAGTATACATATAAAGGAATAAGCTCGGAGGCATGTTTGACGCTGTTTGGGTTTTCTGCTGGGTAGGCATCAGCACGCATGCTGGTGCGGGTTGCTCCTGGGTTGATTGCATTAACACGAATGTTGCTGGTGTTTTCTAATTCATCAGCCCATATTTGCATGAGTCCTTCTACGGCAAATTTAGAGGCGCTATAAGCACCCCAGTAGGCACGGCCTTGATGTCCGACGCTGCTGGTGGTAAATAGAATGCGAGCGGCAGGGGCTTTCCGCAGCAGCGGCAAAAGCTGTTTAGTTAATAAAAAGCCTGCACTGGCATTTACTTGCATCACTTTGTGCCAAACCTCTGCTTGATAGCTTTCTAGCGGGGTTTTTTGTCCTAAAATTGCGGCGTTATGCAATACACCATCTAGTTTATGAAATTCGCCCTCAATTAATTCTGCCAATTGTTTATAAGGCTGTTCCTGCTGTTGCTCTAGGTCAAATGGAATAACAGCGGCTTGAGGCAAGTTTTCTTGGGCAATGAGATCGTAGGTGTCATTTAAGGCTTCTTGGGTGCGCCCAAGCAATAGAACATGAGCGCCTTGGCGGGCATAGGCAAGGGCAATGGTGCGTCCAATGCCGTAGCCTGCACCTGTAATTAGAATGTGCTTGTTGGTAAGTGACGGTGTGTTGTTGTCTGGAATATTAATTTGCATAGGAAATCTGTAGTTTATCTAAAAGTTCTAAGGGTGTATGAATAATGCTGTCGGCATGCCAGCTATGTATATCGTCTGTTGCTTGTAAGTAACCAAAGCTGGCAGCCAATGCGTACATGTTGGCGGCTTTGGCGGCTTGAATATCACGAATATGATCGCCTACATACCAACAATTTTCGGCGGCGATGTGTAATGTTTCGGCGGCCAATAACAGTGCGTCAGGTGCGGGTTTACTGTTGTTTACATCGTCAGGGCAAACCAGTACTGGGGTGTTTAGCTGAATGCGCTGTAAAAATAGCTCTGCAAGGTAGCGTGGTTTGTTGGTCACAATACCCCATGTTAATCCCTGTTGTTCAAGCTGTGTGAGGACGGTTGTAAATCCTGTAAATAAGTTGCTTTCTTGACCTATGGTTTGTGCGTAAATTTGTAATAGCTGTTGTCTGTAAATGGAGATTTTGGGGTCGTCTAAGGTGGTGTCATAGGCGAGTGCAGCTAAGGCATAGCCGCCATTGCTGACTTGTTCACGTATGTCTTTGGTGGCAAGTTCGGGTTTATTTTGGTTGCGTCTTAATTGATTGACAGCAGGGTAAAAGTCTAATGCTGTGTCTGCTAAAGTGCCGTCTAAATCAAATAAAATGGCTTGAGGTCGTGGCTGCATTTAGAGTACCTCTTTGTTGGCATAAAGCATGTAGTTGACACTGACATCATCGCTATTTAAGCGATAGTGTTTGCTAATGGGCTGGTAGGTGAGACCTGTCATATGCTGTGTTTGTAATCCTGCTTGGCGTAGCCAGCGTGTGAGTTCGCTAGGCTTGATGAATTTGTTGTAGTCATGAGTGTTAGCAGGTACGAGTTTGAGTATATGTTCAGCGCCAATAATGGCAAATAGATAGGCTTTTAAATTGCGGTTTAGTGTGGAAAAAAACGCTTTTCCGTTGGGTTTGAGTAAGCTGCTACAGGCATTAACGATAGACTGAGGGTCTGGTACATGCTCTAGCATTTCAAGGCAAGTAATCACATCGAAGCTGGCAGGTTGTTGTTTGCTTAGTTCTTCTACAGCAATACATTGGTATTTGATTTTAGCTTGGGATTCTAGGGCATGTAGTTTGGCGGTATCAAGGTTTGCCTGTCCTAGGTCAATGCCAGTGACCTTGGCGCCACGAAAATACATAGCCTCGCTTAAAAGACCGCCGCCACAACCTACGTCAAGTACGGTTTTGCCTGCTAGTTGGGCATGTAAGTCGATATAGTTGACTCTTAGCGGATTGATGTCGTGTAGGGGTTTAAATTCGCTTTCTCTATCCCACCAGCGACTGGCAATGGCTTCAAATTTGTCAATTTCGGCTTTATCGAGGTTTGGCATGGATTAAAACTCTTAGTGTGTAAAAATAAGTGACTAGAATACTCTGAATTTTTAATACTTAAAAGAAAGCGTTTAAAGATGTTGGGATTAAGATAAAAATACTGCAAATAGTGAGTAAACAGCTTAGGTAGAACGCATATTTGTGGTATGCTTTGCGACTTTGTTTAGCTAATGACATATTAATAGGCTTAAGGGTTGTTTGTCTCTGCTGCTTGTAGAAGAATGACAAATTTAAGCAACAACAAGTTGGATATATAGTTTATGGGTGAATTTGCCAAAGAAGTGCTTTCAATTAATATCGAAGATGAATTACAACAGTCATATTTAGATTATGCTATGAGCGTGATTGTTGGACGGGCATTGCCAGATGTACGTGATGGTCTTAAACCAGTGCATAGGCGAGTGCTGCATGCAATGAATATTTTAAATAATGACTGGAATAAGGCATATAAAAAGTCTGCACGTGTGGTCGGCGATGTGATTGGTAAATATCACCCTCACGGTGACAGTGCTGTTTACGATGCCATTGTGCGGTTGGCGCAAGATTTTTCTATGCGTTATCAGTTGGTAGACGGACAGGGTAACTTTGGGTCGGTAGATGGTGATTCTGCTGCTGCCATGCGTTATACCGAAGTACGTATGCATAAAATCAGTCATGATATGCTGGCAGATATAGATAAAGAAACGGTTAACTGGGTGCCAAACTACGATGGTACAGAACAAATTCCAGAGGTTTTGCCTACTCGAGTGCCGAATTTGTTGATTAATGGCTCTTCAGGCATTGCGGTGGGTATGGCGACAAATATTCCACCACATAATTTAACTGAGGTCTTAAACGGTGTCTTGGCTCTGATTGATAATCCAGATTTGAGTGTTGACGATTTAATGCAGTATATCCCCGGTCCAGATTTTCCTACTGGTGCTATTATCAATGGTCGTGCTGGTATTGTTGATGCCTATAGAACAGGGCGTGGACGCATTCAGCTTAGAGCTCGCCATCATTTTGAAGAAGATGATAAGTCGCATCGTACTAGCATTGTCTTTACTGAAATTCCTTATATGGTCAATAAGGCAAGACTGATTGAAAAAATTGCTGATTTGGTTAAAGAAAAAAAACTAGAAGGTATCAGTGAGCTGCGTGATGAGTCTGATAAAGACGGCATGCGTATTGTGGTGGATTTGCGTCGAGGAGAAAATCCAGATGTGGTCACCAATAACTTGTTTGCACAAACGCAATTGCAAAATGTATTTGGTATTAATACCGTGGCGTTGGTAGACGGACAGCCTAAAGTCTTAAATTTATTGCAATTATTGCAAGCCTTTATTCGTCATCGTCGAGAGGTGGTGACCAGACGGACGATTTTCGATTTGCGTAAAGCCCGTGAGCGTGGACATATTTTAGAAGGGTTGGCTGTTGCATTGGCAAATATCGACCCTGTTATTGCTTTAATTAAAGCCTCGCCTACAGCAGGCGAAGCCAAAGAACGGCTAGTTGCCGAGCCTTGGTTGCCAGGCAGTGTATTGGATATGCTGGAACGTGCCGGTAAAGATGCTTGTCGTCCCGATGATTTAGAGCCTGAATATGGTTTTAATGATGGCAAATATTATCTTTCTCCAGCACAGGCGCAGGCTATTTTAGATTTGCGCTTGCAGAAGTTAACAGGTTTGGAGCATGACAAACTGCTAGAAGAGTATCAAACAAAGATTGCTGAGATTGCAGAATACTTACATATTCTTGCTAGTGGAGAGCGGTTAATGGAAGTAATTCGTGAAGAGTTAGAGCGGATTTTAGAAGAATATGGTGATGAGCGGCGCAGTGAGATTGTTGCCAGTCGTCAAGATTTTACAATGGCGGATTTAATTCCCCAGCAAGAGTTAGTGCTTACTATTTCTCATACAGGTTATGCGAAAACGCAGCCGATGGACGATTATCAAGCACAGCGTCGTGGAGGAAAAGGCAAGTCAGCTACTTCTGTTAAAGATGAGGATTTTGTCGAACGCTTATTGACGGTTAATAGTCACGATACAGTTTTATGCTTTACCGATGCTGGCAAAGTGTATTGGTTGACGGTGTATGATATTCCCCAAGCCAGCCGTAATGCCAAAGGGCGACCTTTGGTTAATGTGTTGAATTTGTCAGAAAATGAACGGGTTACAACCATTTTACCTGTTGCAGATTACTCTTCTGAAAAATTTGTATTTATGGCAACAGCCAAAGGTACAGTGAAAAAAACCACCCTTGACCAGTTTTCACGTCCTCGTTCAAATGGATTGATTGCATTAGATTTAGAGGAAGATGATTATCTTATAGGTGCTGCCATTACTGATGGTACTCAGGATATCTTAATGCTTTCAGATGCAGGTAAAGCGGTGCGCTTTAAAGAATCTGATGTGCGCTCAATGGGGCGTACTGCAAAAGGTGTGCGTGGTATTCGCCTTAAAGACAAACAAAAAGTAATTGCTTTAATTGTGCCTGAAGCAGGTTGTAGTTTATTAACTGCTTCTATTAATGGCTACGGCAAGCGCACACGTATTGAGGAATTTCCTACTAAAGGCCGGGGTACTCAGGGGGTGATTGCAATGACACTATCAGATAGAAATGGTGTGTTAGCAGGTGCTGTGCAAGTGAGTGATAACGAGGAGGTCATGCTAATTAGCGATCAGGGCACGTTGGTACGCACCCCTGTATCTGGTGTGTCTATTTTGGGGCGCAACACTCAAGGAGTGACGCTTATTAGAGTGTCCAATAATGAGCGTTTAGTTGGTATTGCTAGAATTGGCGAAAGTGACGATGATACTGATGAGTCAACACAACAAGAGACACCTCAGGTGGCAGATGCGGATAACGCTCAAGACTTAAATAACTCTCAAAATTTGAATGACTAAGGAAAATCCATGAACGAGCAACATGCTTACCAAGATGATGAAATTGATTTATTTGACCTGTTTGATGACATTAAAGCTAGGTGGCTTTGGGTGTTAAGCACGTTATTACTGATGCTTGTTTTGGCAGTGGGATATGTTTTTACAGCAACTCCTACTTTCAAAGCCAAAACAGAGCTGATGGCCGTATCAGAGCAAGATTTGACTGCTATTAATTTAGCAAAAGCCAGATTGGATAAGGTTTCTGATCTTTCAGATTATGAGCGAGTGCAGTTTGAATCGACACAACATAAAGATAAGGCTTTTAAACAAAAGTTATTTAATCCATTGGTTGGTGCAGATTTATTTGCAAACTATACACAGCTTCTTAATTCGCCTATTCAAAAAATTGAATTTTATCAGCAGTTATTAAAATATAAAAAGCAACCAGATTTAATGCTTATCTATAATCCAGCGTTAAGCCAAGAAGAAAATAATGACAATTTTTTACAGCGATTTTCTAGTCAATTTGAAAGCATTAAAAATAGCAAGCAAGTTAAAATGGTGCTCACTATTGAAACGCCGTCGGCAGATTTTTCAGCAAGATTGCTTAATCAATATGTGGAGTTTGTACGCACTAAATATTTGGCAAGTTATCGCCATGTTTTTAAGTATGAATTAACCAACACATTAAACAGTATTAAAAACATGCAAAAATCAGCATTAAATAACTATAAATTTAAAAAGTATAAACGCATTGTGTTATTAAAAGAGGCCATTGCTATTGCTGCACGTATTGGACAAAAAAAACCGTTTTATAATCTCAATAAGGTTGTTACTGCTAATGAACCGCCTTTGTATATGATGGGCGAGCTGGCACTTAAAGAAGAGCTTAATCAATTGCAAGAAAGAGGCAGCAAGGGGCAAGATGAAACGGTTTATATTGAAGGTTTTTCCATCTTAAATGAAAAGCAAGTTTTATTAGAAGATATTTATATCAATTGGAGTGAGATTAAATTGGTGCAGGTTAACTCTTATGCCACGCCGCCTAAATCTGCTTATAAACCGAAAAAATTATTGATCATCGCCATAGCAGGTGTAGCAGGTTTAATGCTTGGGGTTATGTTAGCACTGCTTGTTGCGGCAAGCTCACGTCGAGCTCAAGCTAAGCTAGAGGCTAAGCATAAAAAATGAGCCGAGTCTATAATTTTTGTGCAGGACCTGCTGCCTTGCCAGAGGCTGTATTAACGCAGGCTCAATCAGATTTACTGGAATGGCAAAGTAAGGGGCTATCGGTAATGGAGATGAGCCACCGAGGTGAATATTTTCAACACATAGCCAAAGAAAGTGAGAGCAACTTGCGTGAGTTGCTAGCTATTCCTGAGAACTATAAGGTGTTGTTTTTACAAGGTGGTGCCAGTAGTCAGTTTGCGATGTTGCCACTTAATTTATTGGGTAAGAAAACACAAGCCAGCTATATCAATACAGGACAGTGGTCAAAAAAAGCCATTAATGAGGCAAAACGCTTTGCTCAGGTGGAGATTTCAGGCAGCAGTGAAGCACAAAATTATGTGTCTGTACCTACACAGCATGAATTGAATATCAGCCAGCATTCTGCTTATTTGCACTATACGCCTAATGAAACCATTGGTGGGTTGAGTTTTGACTATATTCCTAACACCGATTTGCCGTTGGTTGCAGATTATTCTTCAGCCATCTTATCTGCCCCTTTAGATGTTCAGCGTTTTGGGTTGATTTATGCAGGTGCGCAAAAAAATATAGGTCCTGCTGGTGTTTGTTTAGTGATTGTGCGTGAAGATTTGCTTGGTGATGCTCAAGCGCAAACCCCTGCTATGTTCAATTACCAAATTCATAGTGATGCCCACTCCATGTACAATACTCCGCCAACATTTGCGTGGTATTTAGCAGGGCTGGTTTTTAAATGGTTGCAGCAAGACATTGGCGGCTTAGAGAACATGGCAGCAATAAATCAGCGCAAGGCGAATAAGTTGTATGCCTACCTAGATGGGCAAGATTTTTACGCTAACCCCATTAACCCTGCAAATCGTTCTATTATGAATGTACCTTTTACCTTGGCAGAGCCAGCACTGGAGCAAGACTTTTTAGCTAATGCTGAGCAAGCAGGTTTATTGAATTTAGCTGGGCATCGTAGTGTCGGCGGCATGCGTGCCAGTATTTATAATGCAGTACCTGAAGCTGCTATTGATGCCTTGATTGATTTTATGCAGGATTTTGTGCAATGCAAAGGTTAAAACAGATGAACAAAGCACCTGAAAATTGCCATAGTATTGAAGAAGTTCGCACTCATATTGATGCCATAGACAGAGAACTGTTAAGGCTATTTAATTTACGAGCAGAATATGCTCAAGCGGTGGCACGTATTAAACACAATGCTAAAACAGATAACACTCAAGGCACAGGCGGATTTTATCGCCCAGAACGAGAGGCTCAGGTGCTGTTAAAAATGCAGCAAGACAATCCAGGTCCTTTGTCTAAAGAGGCAGTAGCAAAGTTATTTCGTGAGCTGATGTCACACTGTTTGGCATTAGAAGAGTCGATTAAAGTTGCATTTTTAGGACCTAAAGGCACTTTCACCCAGCAAGCCGCCAGCAAACACTTTGGAGATGCGGTTAATATTCAGAGTCAAGCCTCTATTGCAGCTGTTTTTAGGGAAGTAGAAAGTGCCAATGCACAATATGGCGTTGTGCCTGTAGAAAACTCCACTGAAGGCGTAGTGACCCATACCCTAGATAATTTTATAGACTCTAATTTATCTATTTGTGGTGAAGTAGAATTGCGTATTCATCATAATTTAATGGCAAAAAATACAGAGGTTAAAGCACTTAAAGTCTACTCTCATGCTCAGTCATTAGCCCAGTGCCGATTATGGCTAGATGAACATTACCCCAGCATTGAACGCATTGCTGTTAATTCTAACGCTAAGGCAGCAAAATTAGCTTTAAACGAAGCCAATGCACTTGCCATTGCGCCAATGGCAGCCGCCGAATTGTATGGCTTACAAGTATTAGCTCCAAGTATTGAAGACCGCCCTGATAATAGCACCCGTTTTTTGGTTATTGGGCAGCAAGCGGTTGCTCCAAGTGGATTAGACAAAACCTCAATTTTGGTTTCTCTTAAAAATGAGCCGGGGGCTTTATATACGCTACTTAGACCTTTTCAAGATGCCAAGATTGAATTAACTCGCCTAGAGACTCGCCCTGCTAGAAATGGCACTTGGAATTATGTTTTTTATATTGATTTTGAAGGTCATCAACAAGAACCGCATATTCATGAGGTGCTAGCAATTGTGCAAGCAATGGCAAGTGATTATAAATGCTTAGGCTCTTATCCTAAAAGTGCGCTTTAATTTTAAGGAATTTTATTTCTATGCAATATTTAGATTATGTAGTACGAGGGGTGCAGCAACTACACCCTTACCAACCTGGCAAGCCCATTGATGAACTTGCTAGAGAATTAAAACTTGACCCTAATACGATAATCAAACTTGCCAGCAATGAAAATCCATTAGGTGCAAGTGCCCAAGCATTAACCGCCATAGAACAAGAATTTAAACAATTAAATATTTACCCTGACGGTAGTGGCTTTCAGCTTAAAGCGGCCTTAGCCACACATTTAAACGTACAGCCAGAGCAACTTACATTAGGCAATGGTTCAAGTGATATTTTAGATTTTGTAACACGTGTATTTGTACAAGATGATGATGAAGTTGTGGTTTCACAGCATGCTTTTTCTATCTATGGACTATTAGCCCAAGCTCTAAATGCCCATGTTATTGAAGTGCCTGCCAAAAATTATGGACATGACCTTGATGCCATGAGTGCTGCGATTACAGAAAAAACACGCATTGTCTTTGTAACCAACCCCAACAACCCAACAGGTACTTGGGTAGATAAACAAAGTCTTAATCAATTTTTACAAAATGTACCTAAACGAGTCATTGTTGTCGTCGATGAGGCTTATTTTGAATATGTAGATAAAGCAGATTATCCCAATGCCATTGAGTTGCTAGAATATTATCCCAATCTATTGGTCACACGCACTTTTTCTAAGGTTTATGGGCTGGCCTCCCTGCGTATTGGCTATGGTGTTTCTAGTTATGAGCTTGCGGATTTATTAAACCGTGTCCGCCCACCTTTTAATGTAGATAGCTTTGCGCTTGCCAGTGCCAAAGCCGTGTTAAATGATGTGGATTATCTACAGCAAAGTCTAAACATCAACCAGCAAGGTAGCATTTTTTTATCTGAAGAGCTAACTAAGTTGGGGCTTACTTACATACCATCAGTAGCTAATTTTATCAGCTTTGCTTTGCCAGCATTTATTAATGCTGATAATGCTTTTCAAAAACTCCTAGCAAAAGGCGTTATTATCCGTCCATTGGGCAACTATCAAATGCCGCAACATATGCGGGTTACTATTGGTACAGAGGCACAAAACAAGCAGTTTATCCAAGCACTACAACAGGTCTTAAATGAGGCAAAAGAAGCCTAATGTCCTTTCATGTTGCGCCATATTTATTCAATAAAATTGCCATATTGGGTTTAGGGCTAATTGGCGCATCGGTTGCAAAAGGTTTAAAAGAGCGTAATCAAGTAGTACAGATAGCAGGCTATGACTGTGATGCCTCAAGTGTAGAGCAAGCGCTACAAAATAACCTAGTGGATAATGCCAGTAATCGGCTATCTGTGGTTGTTGAAAATGCAGATTTAATTTTATTTGCAGTGCCCATACAGGCACTGGAAAGTTTATTGCAAGGCATCAAACCGCACCTCAGTGAACACTGTATTTTAACCGACGTATCGTCAGTTAAAGGCGAGGTTGCCCATAAAGTTAAACAAATACTAGGTGCTGATTTTAATCAGTTTGTCTTAGGACACCCTATTGCAGGCTCAGAATTAAGCGGTGTCAGCGCAGCAGATGGTCATTTATTTATGCGCCACAAGGTTATTTTAACGCCTGAGGCACATACCTATAAACCCGCAGTTGCCAAAGTGAAACGCATGTGGCAAATACTAGGCAGCGAAGTCGAAATCATGGACGTAAATCAACATGACCAGATTTTAGCTGCCACCAGTCATTTACCGCATTTATTGGCTTATGCACTAGTAGATAGCCTTGCTCGTCAAGATGAAAGCCAAGAGATTTTTCATTATGCGGCAGGTGGGTTTCGAGACTTTACTCGCATTGCCGCCAGTAGCCCTATCATGTGGCGTGATGTGTTTGCCACTAATAAAACTCAGCTACTGGGGGTTTTAGATCAGTTTTTACAAGATGTACAACACTTACGCAATTTAATAGAGGCAGATAATCAGCAAGCTGTTACAGGCATTTTAACCCGAGCCAAAGGTGCCAGAGATTATTTTTCACAAATACTAACCCAAAGAGCCGATATGCAAGTTAATACCGAACCTTCCGTTACCTTTATTGCCAACCCCGTACAAAAAATTCAAGGACAGCTACGAGTAGCAGGTGATAAATCCATTTCTCATAGGGCAATTATGCTAGGATCTTTAGCGCAAGGCACAACGCATGTTAGCGGCTTTTTAGAAGGAGAAGATAGCCTTGCCACCTTACAAGCATTTCGTGATATGGGCGTGGTTATTGAAGGTCCAACAGAAGGCAAGGTGGTTATTTATGGTGTAGGATTGCATGGACTTAAAGCCCCTAACGCCCCTCTTTATTTAGGTAATTCAGGTACGTCTATGCGCCTTTTAACTGGACTGCTTAGTGCACAGCCTTTTACCAGTACGCTTACAGGCGATGAATCCTTATCTAAACGCCCCATGCAGCGAGTGATTACCCCCATTAAAAAAATGGGAGGAAAAGTTGACAGTCAAAATGGCAAACCGCCTTTAGTAATTACAGGCAATCCAGATTTACAAGCCATTGATTATGCCCTACCAATGGCAAGCGCACAGGTTAAAAGCTGTTTATTATTGGCGGGTTTATATGCCCAAGGAGAGACCCGTGTTAGTGAGCCAGCACCAACTCGTGATCACAGCGAACGTATGCTACGAGGCTTTGGTTATCAAGTAGATACCCAAGGTGCTCACATTAGTCTACAGTCTGGCGGCAGCTTGCATGCAACAAATATTGACGTGCCAGCAGATATTTCTTCCGCCGCTTTTTTTATGGTAGCAGCCAGCATTGCTCAGCAAGCCGATATCACTTTAATGCATGTAGGTATCAACCCAACACGCACTGGCATCATTCATATTCTGCGCTTAATGGGAGCTAATATTAGTCTTAAGCATGAACGAGAGGTAGGGGGCGAGCCAGTAGCAGATATTAGAGTGCAAAGTGCAGCACTCACAGGCATACAGATTCCTCCAGAATTGGTCCCCCTCGCCATTGATGAATTTCCAGCATTGTTTATTGCCGCTGCTTGCGCCACAGGGGAGACCATTTTAACAGGAGCGCAAGAGCTAAGAGTCAAAGAAAGTGACCGCATTCAAGCAATGGTAGATGGGCTTCAGATTTTAGGTGTAAAGGCAAAAGCCACAGAAGATGGCTGTATTATTCAAGGCTTGGGTCAGGCAGGACGAATTAATGGAGGGCAAGTAGACAGCTTAGGGGATCATCGTATTGCCATGAGTTTTGCTATTGCCTCCTTGCGTGCAAACTCACCTATAATCGTACAAAATTGTGCCAATGTTGCCACTTCATTTCCCACGTTTATTGAATTGGCAAATCAAGCAGGTCTTGCATTGGAGAAAATAGAGGAACATCAACATGGCTAATATTATTTGTATAGACGGGCCTTCAGGGGCAGGTAAAGGTACTGCCGCCATACAAGTGGCGCATACTTTAGGCTGGCAGTATTTAGACAGTGGTGCGTTATATCGCCTCACCGCCTTAGCAGCAACCCATGCAAATATAGATATACAGCAAAGCAATAAAATCGCCCAGATTGCTCGTAACTTAGATATTGATTTTAATATACAAAAACAAACCGTATGCACTTACCTTGATGGCACAGAAGTGACTCAAGATATTCGCAATGAGCATATCGCAGGGCTTGCCTCACAGGTTGCCGCCATTGAAGAAGTGCGTAGTGCATTGCTTGCTCGCCAGCGTGATTTTGCCAATGAGGTTGGTCTGGTTGCTGATGGGCGAGATATGGGCACAGTGGTTTTTCCCGCAGCAAAAGTCAAAATATTTTTAACCGCCAGTGCCGAAGAGCGTGCACAAAGACGCTATAAACAGTTGATTAATACTGGCAATGATGCTAGTCTTCGCGCCCTAATCGAGGACATTCGTATTAGAGATGAGCGAGATAGCAGCCGCAGTGTTGCTCCGCTAAAGCCAGCAGAAGACGCATTTATCTTAGATAGCACGCAACTGAATATTGATGAAGTTTGTAGCTATATTATTGAAAAAGCAAGAAAAGCAGGCTTTTTTTAACCAGTAAATGACTTGCAAGTCAGCTTGTTTGTAACTCATTTTTTATTTCATTTATCCCAAATGACTGACCATTTGGCTAGGCATTTATACATGCCAAAAACATATAGGACTATTCCATGAGCGAGAGCTTTGAACAATTATTTGAAGAATCATTAAAAGAACTGGATATGAAACCAGGTTCTATCGTTGTTGGTACCATTGTTGATATCGATAACGACTGGGTAACCGTTAATGCAGGTTTAAAATCTGAAGCAGTTATCCCACGTAGCCAATTTATTAATGAAAAAGGCGAATTAGAAATTAAAGTTGGTGATGAAACTCACGTATCTTTAGAAGCCGTTGAAGACGGTTTTGGTGACACCAAACTATCCCGCGAAAAAGCCAAGCGTGCAGAGACTTGGATTGAACTAGAAAAAGTATTTGAAGCTGATGAAATGATTACCGGTTTAATCAGCGGCAAAGTCAAAGGTGGCTTTACAGTCGAGCTTAAAAATATTCGTGCATTCTTGCCTGGCTCTTTAGTTGATGTTCGCCCAGTGCGTGACAGCCTGAATTTAGAAGGCAAAGAAATGGAATTTAAACTGATTAAACTAGATTCCAAACGCAACAATGTTGTGGTCTCTCGCCGTGCAGTACTAGAAGCGGCCAACAGTGCAGAACGTGAAGAATTACTAGCCAACCTACAAGAAGGACAATCTGTTAAAGGTATTGTTAAAAACCTAACCGATTACGGCGCCTTTGTTGATTTAGGTGGTGTAGACGGATTATTACATATTACAGATATGGCGTGGAAACGCATCAAACACCCAGGCGAGATTGTTCAAGTTGGCGATGAAATAGATGTTAAAGTACTTAAATTTGATCGTGAGCGCAATCGTGTTTCTCTTGGACTTAAACAGCTAGGCGATGACCCTTGGATTAATATCGTCGAACGCTACCCAGAAAATGCAGAAGTTGCAGCACGCATTACCAATATGACAGACTATGGCTGTTTTGCAGAGCTAGAAGAAGGCGTAGAAGGTTTGGTGCATGTATCTGAAATGGACTGGACCAACAAAAACATTCACCCAAGTAAAGTAGTTCAACTTGGCGATGAAGTAAAAGTGAAAATTCTTGAAATTGACCAAGAACGTCGTCGTATTTCTCTTGGTATTAAGCAATGCGTACCCAACCCTTGGGAAGAATTTGCCAACCAATTTAACAAAGGCGACCACATTAGCGGTAAAATTAAATCCATCACTGATTTTGGTATCTTTATTGGTCTTGATGGCGGTATTGATGGTTTGGTGCATCTATCTGATGTTTCATGGGACGATGCAGGTGAAGAAGCGGTACGTCAATACAAAAAAGGCGATGAGCTAGAAACCATTATTCTATCTATTGATCCAGAACGTGAGCGCATTTCGCTAGGTGTTAAACAGCTAGAAAGTGATCCATTCTCCGAGTTTTTAAGTGAGCATGACAAAGGCGCAATCGTCAGTGCAAAAGTATTGGAAGTTGATACTAAATTTGCCACCTTAGAAATAGTTGAAGGTGTAGAAGCCAACTTAAAAGCCTCTGAAATTAGTCGTGATAAAGTAGAAGACGCACGCACTCATTTGAAAGAAGGCGATACCCTTGAAGTAATGATTACCAATGTTGATCGTAAAAATCGCAGTATTAATGTGTCTATTAAAGCCAAAGAGCTATCCGATGAAAAAGAAGCCATCGAAACTCAGCGTGCTAAATCAGAAAAAGACATACAATCTGCACCGACGACTATAGGTGACTTACTCAAAGAGCAGTTAGACAAGCAGTAATAAAGAAAAACCAATCCCCTGACTTTTATCAAAGTTTGATATCAGCTAGGGGATTTTTTATTGCCAAAAGGAAAAGTAATTATATTTTTGTATAAACATTATAAATATGCAGTATTTTTTTAAAAAAATACTCTTTTTGTTTTTAATGAGCTAAAATGTAAAATCTATCCTTGCGAATTGATTTTTTAAACTCCAAAGCTTAAAAGTGATTAAAGCAAAAGTATGTCGTCAGGATAAGGGAGTTTTCACTAAAAAGGTATTTTATGACAAAATCAGAGTTAATAGGGAAGATGATCCAAGACCGACCAGATTTTTCACCCATTGATATTGAAAATGCAGTTAGAGTAATTCTGGAGCAAATGTCAGTGAGTTTAGAATCAGGAGAACGAGTTGAAATTCGAGGATTTGGTAGTTTTTCTTTGCATTATCGTGTTCCACGCATAGGTCGTAACCCAAAAACAGGCGAAGAAGTTGAACTTCAAGGGCGAAGTGTGCCACACTTCAAACCTGGTAGAGAGCTGCGAGAGCAGGTCAATAGTAAACGCTAACAGCTAAAATAGATTAAAAGGGGTTTATGAAAACGCTAAAAAAATTACTACTGGTGCTAATGCTGCTTGTAGTGCTTATTTATTGCATACTATTTGCCGTCAATAATAGCCAATTAGTGCCTGTGGATTTAATTTTCTTAGACCCTCTTAATGCCCCTCTATCAATGCTATCATTAGGAATGCTAACGCTAGGGCTTATCTTTGGCAGCATTCTTAGTCTTTTTGCCATTCTAATTAAAAATATTAAAATAAAACGCTTGCAACGTCAGTTAAATTCCTTGCAAAAACAAATGAACCCGTAAAAAATATGCCACATTCTTTTTTCCTGTTTATTTTGCTTTTTATTGCAGTAGGAATAGGCTGGTTTATAGGCTTTTATTTTGGACGAGATAAAAATAAAAGCAAAGAGCCTGACTTTATTCCTAGTATTGATTATCTACTGGCGCAGCATAATGATGCCACCTTAAAAAAATTACTTTCCGTACCCAAGTTAGAAGAACAAGCAGTTGAGCTTTATATTAAATTGGGTCGTAGCTTGCGTCATAAAGGAGACGTAGAGCGTGCCATTAATTTGCACCAAAGCCTCTTTGCCAAAGCAGGCTTATCAAAAAAAATACTACTCAAATTAGAGCTAGAACTTGCCATTGATTTTCTGCGTGCAGGATTATTTGACCGTGCAGAACGTTTATTATTAGAACTCATTAAAACAAAAGAAGAAATAAAATTAAAAGCCAATTTTTATCTACTTGAACTTTATGAAGAAGAAGGCAGCTGGCAAAATATTTTAGACCTATACAGCCAAAAAAAATTGTCAGATAACGAGCAGGTTAAGCAACGAGTAGCCCATGCCTGTTGTGAAATTGCCAGCAAAAAAATTCAACACCATGACTACCTAGAAGCCCATCAAATACTTAAAAAAGCACTTAAAATTAATAGCAATTGTGCCCGCTCATTTGTTTTGCAAGGGCAGTTAGCACAATCTCAAAATGAACAATATGAAGCCATACGCTGTTATCTAAAAGCAACTGCTCTCGATAAAAATGCCATTATTCATATTTTACCTAATCTGGTTAAGGCGTTTGAATTATTGCAAGATAAGCAAGGGCTATTACAACACCTCAATGAATATTGGTATCGTAGCCAATATGTTGAAGTATTAGCCAAAAAAACAGAAGTTGAAGCAGAGTTATACGGGCCATACCAAGCCTTAGAAAAGCTAATAGATTTGCTCAAACAGCACCCTACAGATAAAGGTTTTTTTATACTGATTGACTTAGTCCAAAAACATCAACTTAGCATGGACTCGCAAGGAACATTAGAGTTGCACGAACTGATAAAAACCATTGCCGAACAAGCCCCATTATTAGTTTGCAATCATTGTGGATTTAAAGGCAAACAACCTTATTGGCAATGTCCAAGCTGTAAAAAATGGTCTAGTATTGAGCCTTTAAAATCCAATATTCGCCGCCTAACCGAAGACGCCTATGACTCATTTTAATACCCTACCTAAAGACAGCCCTATTATTGTAGCCCTTGATTATGACCATGCTCAACCAGCCTTAACCCTAGCCAAACAGCTTACACCTAAGCAATGCAAACTAAAGGTAGGCAAAGAATTGTTTACCTGCTGTGGCCCGCAAATTGTTGAGCAACTACAACAGCTTGGGTTTGATGTATTTTTAGACCTTAAATTTCACGACATACCCAATACCTGCGCCAAGGCCGTTAAAGCTGCTGCCGAGCTAGGTGTATGGATGGTTAACGTACATGCCAGTGGCGGCGAGCGCATGATGGTTGCCGCCAAAAATGAACTCGCTCATTTCAAAAACCCACCTAAACTAATTGCAGTTACCGTGCTGACCTCTATGCAAGACAGCGAGCTACAATCTCTTGGCATCAATGCGACACCACAAGCCCAAGTAGCAAGGCTAGCGCAACTTGCACAACAATCTGGACTAGATGGCGTAGTCTGTTCCGCCCAAGAAATTGCATTAATCAAGCAGCACTTTGGAAATGAATTTTTAACCGTCACCCCCGGTATTCGCCCCAAAGGCAGCGATAACCAAGACCAGCGCCGCACCATGACCCCAGAAAAAGCCATACAAGCAGGCGTAGACTACATGGTAATAGGTCGTCCTATAACCCAAGCACCAAATCCCGCCCAAGCCTGTATGAATATTTGTATGCAGCTTAAAGATAAAGATTAAGTTCGAGCTGGAAATAATGTATATTGTGGCAGAAGAGTGCCATATCACACCTTATAGGTGCAGTATAAATATAGATTTAAAATAAATAGGTAAAAATATAAATGAATAGCAAGTTAATAGAAAAATTAAATAACAAAACAGCCATTATTGGCATTGTAGGTTTGGGTTATGTTGGTCTGCCTTTAGTGATACGTTACAGCAATATAGGCTTTAAAGTAGTAGGTATTGATATTAATCAACAAAAAGTTGATGGTCTTAATAAGGGTGAAAGTGATATAGAGCATATTCCCTCGCAGGCGGTGGCTACTGCTAAAGAGAATGGCTTTATAGCGACCACTGATTTTGCTCAAGCAAGCAACTGCGATGCGCTCATTTTATGTGTGCCAACTCCGCTTAATAAATATCGTGAGCCTGACTTAAGTTATGTAATTAACACAACAGAATCACTTTGCCCTTATTTGCGAAAAGAGCAAATACTCTCACTAGAAAGTACCACTTATCCAGGTACTACTGAGGAGGAGCTACTACCACGGGTAGAAGCACAAAATTTAAAAGTTGGAGAAGATTTATTTTTAGTCTATTCACCAGAGCGAGAAGACCCAGGTAATCCTGATTTTGAAACTCGCACCATTCCTAAAGTTGTAGGTGGACATACCGCAAATTGTTTAGAGGCAGGTAAAGCACTTTATCAGCCTGCAATTGATAAAATTGTGCCCGTTAGCTCTACCAAAGTCGCAGAAATGACTAAATTGCTTGAGAATATCCACCGTGCCGTCAATATTGGGCTGGTTAACGAAATGAAAGTAGTTGCAGATAAAATGGGGGTGGATATTTTTGAAGTAGTTGATGCAGCGGCGACCAAACCGTTTGGCTTTACCCCTTACTATCCAGGTCCTGGCCTTGGCGGTCACTGTATTCCCATTGACCCTTTCTATTTAACTTGGAAAGCTCGTGAATATGGTGTACATACCCGCTTTATTGAACTTTCAGGTGAAGTTAACCAAGCCATGCCAGAATATGTGGTTAATAAACTGATGCAAGGTTTAAATGAGCAAGAGAAATCCTTAAAAGGCAGTCGTATACTGGTTTTAGGTATTGCCTACAAAAAAAATGTTGATGATATGCGTGAATCGCCCTCGGTTGAAATTATGGAGCTTGTTCAAGCTAAAGGTGCAGAAGTGGCCTATAGCGACCCACATGTAACCGTTTTTCCTCCTATGCGAGAACATCACTTTAATCTAAAAAGTGAGCCATTAACTGCTGAGAACATTGCCTCTTTCGATGCAGTTATTTTAGCAACTGACCATGATAAGTTTGATTACGACTTAATTCGTAAGCAGGCTAACATATTGGTAGATACACGCGGAAAATACCGCAACAACGATGCACAGATTATAAAGGCTTAACAGATGAAAAAATTTGCACTGATTGGGGCAGCAGGCTACATTGCCCCTCGCCATTTAAAGGCCATTAAAGAGACAGGCAATACTTTAGCCGTTGCTATGGATATTAATGATTCCGTAGGCATTATGGATAGTCATTTCCCAGAGGCAGAATTTTTTACCGAATTTGAAGAATTTGAAGCCTATGTTGAAGACCAAAAACTAAAGGGAGAAAAGCTCGATTATATTTCCATTTGCTCGCCTAACTATCTGCACAGCCCACATATGAAATATGCCCTTAAAAATGGCATTGATGTAATTTGTGAGAAACCACTGGTGCTTAACTCACAAGACCTCAATGTACTTGCAACTTATGAGCAGCAATACGGCGCACAGGTTAACTCTATTTTACAACTGAGGCTACACCCCTCAATCATTGCTTTAAGAGACAAAGTTCAAGCCGCCCCTAAGGATAAAATTTTTGAAGTTGACCTAACTTATCTCACCTCAAGAGGCAAATGGTACTTAAAATCTTGGAAGGGCGTGGATAATAAATCAGGAGGGGTAGCAACCAATATAGGCGTACACTTTTATGACATGCTGCACTTTATTTTTGGCAAAATCACTCATAATGAAGTGCATTATCGTGATGAAAAAACCGCATCAGGCTATCTTCAATATGAAAGAGCAAAAGTGCGCTGGTTTTTATCCATTGACGCCAACAACTTACCAGAAAATGCCATACAGGGCGAAAAACTTACCTATCGCAGCATTACCATTGAGGGCGAAGAATTAGAATTTTCTGGAGGCTTTACCGATTTGCATACCCAAAGCTACGAGCGAATACTCGCTGGTAAAGGCTATGGCATAGAAGAAAATCGGGCGGCAATTGAAACCGTTGAAGGTATTCGCTGTGCTGATATTATGGATAACCCAGCTAATCCCCACCCTTTATTGTCTAAGGTTAAATAAGCATGAGCTTTTATCAACACGACACAGCCATTATTGATGAAGGTGCGCAAATAGGCGCAGGCTCAAGAATTTGGCATTTTGTACATGTATGTGCTGGCGCACAAATAGGTCAAGGTGTATCCCTTGGGCAAAATGTATTTGTAGGCAATAAGGTTACAATAGGTGATAACTGCAAAGTACAAAACAACGTCTCCGTGTATGATAATGTCCACTTAGAAGAAGGCGTATTCTGTGGTCCTAGCATGGTATTTACCAACGTCTATAATCCACGTTCACTGATTGAGCGCAAAGATGAGTATTTAGATACCACTGTAAAAAAAGGCGCGACCTTAGGCGCAAACTGCACCATAGTTTGTGGTGTAACCATTGGTGAATATGCCTTTGTAGGTGCGGGTGCCGTCATTAATAAAGACGTACCTAATTACGCCCTAATGGTTGGAGTACCTGCCAAACAAATAGGCTGGATGAGTGAATACGGCGAACAACTGAACTTACCTCTGACAGGCAATGCGACCGCCTCATGTAGCCATACAGGAGCAAAATATATTTTAGATGGTAGCATTGTTACAAAAGAGGATAAATAAATGCAATTTATTGATTTAGGTGCACAACAAGCACGAATTAAAGATAAAATTGATACCAATATTGCCAAAGTGCTGGCTCATGGTCGTTATATTTTAGGACCTGAAGTCACAGAACTAGAAGAAAGATTGGTTGATTATAGTGGTGCAAAATATTGTATCTCCTGTGCCAATGGCACCGATGCCTTGCAAATTGCCCTAATGGCATTGGGCGTGGGGGTGGGTGATGAAGTCATTACCCCAGGTTTTACCTATATTGCCACAGCGGAAACCGTTGCCTTGCTAGGCGCAACCCCTGTATTTGTAGATATTGATGAAAAAACCTACAACCTTAACCCCCAACTGCTTGAAAAAGCGATTACAGATAAAACCAAAGCCATTATTCCCGTATCGCTTTATGGGCAGTGCGCCGACTACGATACCATCAATACCATTGCTGCCAAACACAAACTCCCTGTCATAGAAGATGGCGCACAAAGTTTTGGTGCAAGCTACAAAGGCAAAAAATCCTGTAACCTAACCACCATAGGCACAACCTCATTTTTTCCTAGCAAACCGCTAGGTTGTTACGGTGATGGCGGAGCAATTTTTACCAATGATGAAGAACTTGCCAAAGTAATGCGTCAAATTGCAAGACACGGACAAGATAAACGCTACCACCATATAAGAATAGGAATAAATAGCCGCCTAGATACCCTACAAGCTGCTATTTTACTGCCAAAACTTGCCATCTTAGATGAAGAAATGCAACTACGACAAAAAGTAGCAGAGCAATACCATACCCAACTAAAAAAAATAGGCATTCACACCCCATTTATAGAACAGCACAACCAAAGCGCATGGGCACAATACAGCATCAGAGTTAAAAACCGAAACAGCGTACAAGAAAAACTCAAAGCAGCAGGCATACCCACAGCCGTACACTACCCCATACCCCTTAACAAACAACCAGCTCTAAAAGCAGACGCAACACTACCTATTGGAGATAAAGTCGCAGAAGAAATTATGAGCTTACCCATGAGTGCTTATCTAACAGAAGATGAGATAAAGAGAATAGCTGGAAATTTAGAGTCATTATAATTTTTTAATATATTATATGATTTACAATTCAAGCTGGCTGGTTTTATAGGATTAGCTTTTTCAATTAGCAAAAAACTCTATAATGGCAGCAATTGTAGAGTTTATTTCGGTATTGGTTAATCCATACCACATCGGCAGTCGAACCAATCTCTCACTTTCTTTTGTCGTAAAGTTTTCACCACCATGAAAGCGACCGTATGATTTTCCAGCTTGTGAGCTATGCAAGGGAATATAATGAAAAACAGCATTCACACCTTTTTTGCTTAAAAACTGAATAAGCCTTGTTCTTGTTGGTAAATTTTTTACCTTGAAATAAAACATATGTCCATTATGCTGACAATCTTTAGGGATATTAGGTAGCTCAATATAGCCTTTTTCTTCCAGTGGTTTTAGCTTTTCTTGATAGGACTGCCAAATGGCTAACCTAGATTCCGTTATTTTATTGGCAACTTCTAATTGCCCCCATAAATAAGCTGCCTGTAGTTCACTAGGCAAATAACTACTGCCAATATCCACCCAACTGTATTTATCTACCATGCCCCGAAAAAATTGATTGCGATTAGTACCTTTTTCGCGAATAATCTCAGCACGTTCAATGAGACTTTCATCATTAATAATCAGCAAGCCACCTTCGCCACCACTGGTAAAGTTTTTGGTTTCATGAAAGCTAAACGTACCCAAATGCCCGATTGAGCCTAATGCTTTGCCCTTATAGCTACTCATCATTCCCTGTGCAGCATCTTCAACCACCCACAAACTGTGCTTATCAGCAATTGCCATAATCGCCTCCATATCACAGGCAACACCTGCATAATGCACCGGTACAATGGCTTTGGTTTTAGGCGTAATCGCTGCTTCAATGAGAGCCTCATCTATATTCATAGTGTCAGGGCGGATATCAATAAAAACAATGGTTGCTCCACGCAGAGCAAATGCATTTGCCGTACTTACAAAAGTGTAACTAGGCATAATTACTTCATCACCTTGTTTAATATCTAGCAATATGGCAGCCATCTCTAAAGCCTGTGTGCAGGAAGGTGTCAGCAATGCTTTTTTACAAGGTAATTGTTGCTCAAACCACTGATGACATAGTATAGAGAAATGACCATCGCCAGATAGTTTGTTTTGCTGTATTGCGGTTAGAACATGCTGTTCCTCATTGCCCGTATGGGGAGGGGTATTGAAGGGAATCATTTTTTCTCTGCAATAATAATTATACTGCCACCAATTTTTGATGAAATGTAATTAAGTATTTTATTTTCAATATTGCTAACAATTAATAATATAAGATTTACTAATGGATTGATAGATATTTCTTTTGAAGCTTTTATCTTTGTTCTAATATATAACAATGGAATAATTGCTATAAAAAAGTTAGTTGCATATTTTATACTAAACCCTTCTTTGTTTAACATCTCTTTTAAATTTTTAATTTCATATCTCCTAAAATGATTAGAAATCTCATCATCTTCACACCAAAGCCACATATGAGCTGGAACAGTAAGCACTATTTTACCTTTCTTTTTCAATATCTTGTATATATTTTGCACTACCTTAGTGTCATCTTTTATATGCTCCAATACATCAAACAAACAAACAACATCAAATTCATTTCTAAAAGGAGACTTTGTAATATCAAATTGATAAATCGGTATAGACATTTTTTTAGTTTTACTTCTTGCATATTCTATTCCGCAAGGATGGATTTCTCCGATACTCATATCATAACCTTCTTTTTTCAATACTGCCGAAATACTACCAGTTCCAGCTCCAACCTCCAATATTTTATCATTTCTTGATATAAATTTATTAAAAAGATGCGCTATAAACTTATTTCTACTTTTAAACCAAAAATGAATATTTTCTGCTTTTGCAATTTTATTTATTTCAGTTGCATATTCTTCATAATTATACTCGTTACTATTTATAATTTCATTGAAGCGTGGCACATTTTCTATGATTGGATAATTGCTACCACATTCTGCACAAATATAAAAATCTGATTCTTTCAAAATTTTATTGCCACATTTATAGCATTCTAGCATTTTAATCTACCTCTTTTATAAAAACATATTTTTTATTTAAAAAATATAAAACTGGAGTTGCTATGCAAATTACTATGAATTGAGATAAATATATGTTTATTTTAAATAAAATATTTAGTATTTCTAATATAAAAATATTAAAAGACAATACAAACACATAAACAAAAACAAAATTAATAAATATCTGTTTATCTTTTGCAGTAAAAACATATTTTGAATATGTTTTATAATTAAACAACATCCCAAAAACATAAGCCAAAATAAGTGCTATAATTTTTTTTTGTATAAAATAATAAAAAATAATAAAAAATAGGTATCCGACCAATGTATTTAAAATCCCAATAAGTAAAAATCTTACTATTTCGTATGAAAATATATATTTCATTAGCGCTCTAATACTACCAATATATCTCTATTTTTTTCTACAATATTATAATTAAATGACAATTTTTTACTATAATGATTTAGCATATCTAGGAAACTTTTCTCTGTAAATCTAAATTCTTCTTCACCATTACCAGCATTTGCTGATTTTTTTGCAAAAAAACCGATATATTTATTGTTTGATAAATTTTTTATAGGTTCAGATATGATTACTCTATTAGAATGACTAACCATATTGTTAAGAACCAATTATATGTTATTTATAAAATAATATAATGAGCCAGCCATAATGCATATGTCATTCTTAGGGATATCCGCATCGATAATATTTTTATTAATGGCATTATAGCCTTGTTTTTTGGCATAATCTACAAATTCATCATTTATATCAAGCCCCAACCAATGCTTGTTGGTTTTTTTTGCATATTGTGCGATATATATATCACCAAAACATAATTCTACAATATTAACATCACTATCATTTATTAATTTTATAATGTTTGAAAACCTATCTACATATTTCATTCCATATAAGATATTCATAATAAATCTGTAAGTATAGATATTTTTATAAACCAAACTAACCTTACTCATTATATTTTCTTTCCTTTATGGTATAAGGTTTTTTTTCATTAATACTTAAATATATTCTTCCTAAGTATTCTCCAATAATACCAAGGGACATTAAAATAACTCCACCCAAAAACAAAACAATTACCATTAAAGATGTCCAGCCCTCAGGTGATGAGTTGTTAACAATAAAATCAATAATAAAATACAAGCCCAATATAAACCCGAGCATCGAAACAATACTGCCAAAAAAAGAAGCTAATCTTAAAGGAAATACAGAAAAACCAGTTGCTAGTTTCATAAATACTTTCACTGATTCAAAAAATGTATAATTGCTCTTTCCACTAAATCTACTACAATGTTGCACATCTATTTGTGCAATATTGTGTGTTATTGAAAAGATTATTCCATCAATATAAGGATATAAATAATTGGTTTGTACAATTTCATCAATAACATCTTTTCTAATGATTTTAAAAGGTGATAAGTATATGTTTTTGGGTTTTTTTATAATAATTTCAGCAATTTTTCCATTGAACCAACTCCCAAAATTTTTCCACCTTCTTTGTTTTTTTTCTACAAAATTTGCATAACATACATCGTATCCGCATTGTATTTTTTCTACTAGCCTTGGGATTTCTGTTGGTGAATGCTGTAAATCATCATCCATTATCACTACAAAATTACCATTAGCATGCTTTAGTCCTGCAAAGATAGCATTGTCCTGTCCGCTATTTTTTCTTAAATTTAACCCTATTATATTTTTATGTGTTTTTACTATTTTTTTTATAACTTTCCAACTTTCATCTTTACTTTGGTCATTTACGAAAATTATTTCAAAAGATTCTTTGCCTACTGCTTCTAGCAATTGCTTACTTAATTCATTTAAATTTGTTTCACTATTATATATTGGAATTACCACCGAAACATTAATCACTTACATATCCTCCAAATACCACTGGGTAGTCTTCATAATCCCACTCTCAAAACTCTCATCAGCCTTCCAACCAAGTTCATTTTCTAGTTTTGAAGCGTCTATGGCATATCTTCTATCATGTCCAGCTCTATCTTGCACAAAGCTTATGAGATTTTTATAACTTTCTTTTTTTGGCACTTTGCAATCAAGTATATCACAAATGGCATTAGCAATCTCTAAATTAATTTTTTCATTTCTTCCTCCTATATTGTAAGTTTCGCCACTTTTCCCTTTATGAAATGCTAAATCTACTCCTTTGCAATGATCTAATACATACAACCAATCTCTTATGTTTTTGCCATCTCCATATATAGGGATAGGATTTCCTTGCAAGGCATTTCTTATGATAGTTGGTATTAATTTTTCACCATGTTGCTTTGGTCCGTAATTGTTTGAACAATTTGTTATGATGGTATTTAATCCATAAGTATGATGATAACTTCTTACTAACATATCACTTGCAGCCTTACTTGCGCTATAAGGCGAGTTTGGGGCATAAGGTGTCGTTTCTGTAAATAAGTCTTTGGGATTGTCACTTAGAGTGCCATATACTTCATCTGTTGAGATGTGATGAAATCTTGCATTTTTGTATTTTTCTTTGTATTTGAAAGGGTTTTCCATCCAGTATTTATATGCACAATCTAAAAGATTGAAAGTTCCATTTACATTTGTTTGTATAAATACTTCAGGGGTTTTTATAGAATTATCCACATGAGATTCTGCTGCAAAATGTATAACTCCTTGTATGTCATGGGTTTTAAAGATACTTTTAACTAATTTTTGATTTATTATATTTCCATGGATAAATTCATATCTTGGACTATTTTCCACTTCTTTTAGGTTTTCTAAATTTCCTGCATAGGTCAACAAATCTAAATTTATTAGTTTATAGTGTGGGTGTTTTTCTAAAAAGTATGGTATAAAATTACTTCCTATAAAACCCGCACCGCCTGTTATAAGTATGGTTTTCATTTTACCATCTCTTTTAGATATTCCCCATATCCACTTTTTTCTAATGGCTTTGCTATTTCTAAAACCTGTTCTTTTGTTATCCATTTATTGTAATAAGCTATTTCTTCTAAGCAAGCTATTTTATAGCCTTGCCTGTGTTCAATGGTTTGAACAAAAGCTCCAGCATCTAGTAAGCTATCATGAGTGCCAGTATCTAACCATGCAAAACCACGTCCTAACAGTTCTACTTTTAGTTTTTTTCTCTTTAAATATTCTTCATTTATAGACGTTATTTCTAATTCACCTCTTTTTGAAGGTTTTATATTTTTGGCTATTTTTACTACGTCATTATCGTAAAAATAAAGCCCGGTAACAGCAAAATTAGATTTTGGATTTTGTGGTTTTTCTTCTATGCTTTTTATGTTATGGTTTTCATCAAATTCTACAACGCCAAATCTTTGAGAGTCTTTTACTTGGTATCCAAAAACTATTGCCCCATTTTTTAATTTAGCGGACTGTTTTAAAAGTGGGGTGAAGCCTTGTCCATAAAAAATGTTATCTCCTAAAATTAATGCTACATTATCATCGCTTATAAATTCTTCACCTAATATAAATGCTTGAGCTAGTCCATCTGGCGATGGCTGAATTTTATAGCTTAGCGTGATGCCCCATTGTTCTCCATTACCTAAAAGGTTTTTAAAGTTCTCCATATCTTGAGGGGTTGTTATGATGAGTATTTCTTTTATGCCTGCCAGCATTAGTACAGATAAAGGATAATATATCATCGGTTTGTCGTATATGGGTAAGAGTTGTTTGCTGATGCTCTTAGTTGTGGGATAAAGTCTTGTTCCGCTTCCGCCTGCTAGGATAATGGCTTTCATGCTATATTCTCTATGAATTTTCTTAAAAGAAACGGTTGATTTAACCATGCCTTTATGGTCTATTCAACTTTGATGTGATGTTGGTTTTTATTAAGTGGACTAAAGTGATGATTGTTATAAATATATTTTCAATAAAAAGTTGGTTGTCAAAAATATTATCTTTTGGCTCTTTTGTTGTAACTATATTTTTACTTTCGATGTTATTTTATTATGCTCAATATGGGCTTGATATTACTGATGAGGTTTTTTATCTTGCTCATATTGCAAGCTATCAAGACTATGCGTTTTGGCCCTCTTCTTTTGGTGCAGTATTTCACCCTTTGTTTATATTGGTTGCTCAGGATTTAATTTTATTTAGATATCTAGTCCTCGGTTTGGTTTTTGTATTGGCATGGCTGTTGGTGTCACTGCTGTTAAAACGGTTTACGCTATTTTCTTCTGAAACGAGCATAGGCAAGAGTCCGTTAATTTTAACCTACGCTGGATTTGCCACCACGATTTATATGTACGTTATTATGACGCCTAGCTATAACCTGCTGGTTTTTCTTGCACTTATTCTTGTTGCAATCTCACTTATGATTATGCTCGGCAATTCTTTAAAGACGGAGCTTTTAGGTACGCTTTTATTGGGCTTTTCAGGGGTGTTGGTTTTTTTGGCTAAACCCAGCTCGGCAGCATTGCTAACGCTTGTCATCTTGCTCTATTTGCCTTTTATGCATAAAAAACGCTCTTTGCTTATATTTTTTGTAGGAGGTTTGAGTGCCTCTTTGTTTTTAACCTTATTTGCTTATATGAAATCAGGTGGCGTACTTGAGTTTGCTCAGGGTATTCAAGGCGGTCTGGAATATCTTAAAATAATAGGAGGTGGGCACTCGGCAAATGATTTTATTCAACCTGCTTTTTATTATCGTAAGCTGATAGAGCCTATTGTATTATTAACAACGAGCTTTGATCCTATTTTGTTAGCAGCCCTGCTTCTTTTTGCTGTTGTTGTTTTATTTGGTTTAAAGAAAATCTGGTGGCTAGGGGTGTTGCTATTGCCTATTTTGATATGGCAAATGTTGAAAATTAAAACAGGCTCTATTTATCCTAATCAATTCCTATTGGTTATTTACTTGTGCTCTTTATGTTTGTTATTGCTTGCGTTAGGTAAGTTGCTCTATCAAAAGATACTTGGATTAAAAGACCTCCAGTACCAGCGCAATAAACAAATGCTTGCCGTGTTGTTATTGTTTTTCCTCTTTCCTCTTTGTGCTACTTTTGGTACAAACAATATCTACATTACCCATGCACAAAAAGCGACTTTTTTTTATGGATTATCATCTTTGTTGGCAATCACTATTTTATTTTATAGCTCAAAGCTGCCATTGCGTTTTATGGGTTTATTTATTTCTGCTTGCTTATTGGTCGTTGTCTGGCAAAGCATTCATAATCCCTATCGTCAACCAGATTTCACCAGTGGCGTGTATGAGCCTGTTGAAGTGCTAGAAGGCAAAATGCCGATTTACTTGGATAAAGTCACAGCAAATTATACCAGAGAGCTTAAAGTAATTGCCAAAACAGTGCCAACACCTGCCCCCTTATTGTTTGACTTGACGGGTCAAACACCTTATGCGGCTCAAATTCTGAACGCTTCAACATTTGGTTTGGCTTGGACTTTGGGTGGCTATAAGGGCAGTGGGCAAGCACTAAATTTTATTTATGATCAAGTGCCTTGTAAAAAAATAGCAGGTGCGTGGATTTTGTTAGAGGAGAAAGGTGGTAACCACGGTATCAGTCCTAAAGTATTGGAGAAGTATGGCATTTACTTAAGGGATTATGAGCCAGTAGCCACCTTATTTGTTTCAGGCTTTAGTAGAGGTGGGCCTAATACAGAGAAATTTAAGCAGCAGCTTTATAAGCCTATAATTACATACTCTAAATCGCTTGCTCAATGCGTGAGTAAGCGTTAATAAGTTCTGTGTGCATGGTGTGGCTTTATGTGATGAATTTATTTTGCTTTGCGTGTACAATGTGCGCTTAAAAAACGTATGAATTGAAAGAGAAAAAATTGATTACCCAAACAAAACTTACCCATTTAAAGCAGCTAGAGGCAGAATCGATTTACATTATGCGTGAAACCATGGCGGAGTTTTCTAATCCTGCTATGTTGTATTCTGTAGGTAAGGACAGTTCAGTTATGCTGCATTTGTTGCAAAAGGCATTTTATCCAGCCTCTCCGCCATTTCCTTTGGTGCATGTTGATACTAAATGGAAATTTAAAGAGATGATTGAATTTCGAGACCGCCGTGCTAAAGAGGTGGGTATGGAGTTAATTGTATACTCAAATCCAAAGGGAGATGAGTTAAATATTTCTCCATTTGTACAGGGTTCGTCAATGCATACAGATATTATGAAAACGCAGGCATTAAAGCAAATGCTTGATTATTATAAGTTTGATGCAGTGTTCGGTGGCGCAAGGAGAGATGAAGAAAAAAGCAGGGCGAAAGAGCGAGTTTACTCTTTTCGTGATGAGCATCATAGATGGGATCCAAAAAGACAGCGTCCAGAACTATGGGATATTTATAATGGGCGACACAAACAAGGTGAATCCATGCGCGTTTTTCCTCTTTCTAATTGGACGGAATTAGATATATGGCAATACATTTATTTGGAAAATATTCAAATTCCAAGTTTATATTTTGCCAAAAAGCGTAATGTGGTTGAGTATATGGGAACTAAAATTATGCTTGATGACGATAGAGCCCCACAAGAGCTAAAAGAGCAGGCTAGAGATGAGGTGGTTCGTTTTAGAACGCTTGGCTGTTATCCGCTAACAGGGGCGATTAATTCGCATGCTGATACCTTACCTAAAATTATTCAAGAAATGCTATTATCAACCTCTAGCGAAAGGCAGGGGAGGCTTATTGATTCTGATAATGATGCCTCAATGGAAAAAAAGAAACAAGAAGGGTATTTTTAAATGGCACATCAAGGCATATTAAGTGCTAGCAATATAGAAGAATACTTAAAGCAACATGAAAACAAACAGATTTGTCGATTTATTACCTGTGGCTCGGTTGATGACGGGAAAAGTACTTTAATAGGAAGACTGCTTTATGATGCCAAGATGATTTTTGAAGATCAACTGGCTGCAATTGCGGAAGACAGTAAAAAAGTGGGTACAACTGGCGATAAAATCGATTTGGCGTTGTTGGTCGATGGTCTGGCTAGTGAGCGTGAGCAGGGCATTACTATTGATGTTGCTTATAGGTTTTTTTCTACAGATAAAAGAAAGTTTATTATTGCTGACACGCCAGGGCATGAGCAATACACAAGAAATATGGCGACAGGGGCAAGCACTGCGGATATTGCTATTATTTTGATTGATGCAAGGCAAGGAGTGCTTACTCAGACCAAAAGACATTCTTTTATTGTCTCTTTATTAGGTATAAAGCATATTGTTGTAGCTATTAATAAGATGGACTTAGTTGATTTTTCACAAGCTCGCTTTGATGAGATAAAGCAACAATATGAAAATATCATTCCTCAGTTACCGCATAACAAAAATATTTGTTTTAAGTACATACCTATTTCTGCGCTTGATGGTGATAATATCGTCAGTAATTCTGAACGTTGTAGTTGGTATGATGATAAGTCTCTTATGAGTATTTTAGAAACAATAGATTTATATAGGCAGGAGTCTACAGCTTTTCGTTTTCCTGTGCAGTATGTGAATAGGCCACACCTAAATTTTAGGGGGTTTTGTGGTACGATTGCTAGCGGTGAGATTGCGGTAAAAGATAAAGTTACATTACTCCCATCTTATAAAACTTCAGTTATAAAAAGCATTGTATCGAGTGACATACATGATCTGAAAGTCAGACAACCTAATGAGGAAATTGAAACCTGCGAATATGCTTTTGCCCCCATGTCGGTAACGCTTACTTTAGAAGATGAAGTAGATGTTTCTCGTGGAGATATGATTGTTAAGTCTGATGATGTGCCGCAAATGTCAGCTAGTCTATCAGTGATGCTGGTATGGATGGCTGAAACACCTATGTTGCTAAATAATAGCTATGTTATTAAAAGAGGAACCTCTGTAGTTAATGGTTTTTTTAAGTCCATAGAATATAAAAAAGATATCAATAATTTTGCCAATCAGTCGGTTTCAGGCTTGGCATTAAATGATATTGCCAAGTGTACATTGTTACTTGACCGCTCTATTGCAATAGATGCTTACACCAAAAATAGATGCACGGGACGATTTATTGTAATAGACAGATATACTAATGAAACGGTTGCCGCAGGAATGATAGAGTCACCAATATTGGGCGAGCAGCAATCGAGTAATAAGCAATATTCACAGGCAGAAATAGAGCTAAACCAATATATTAGGAAAAACTATCCAGAATGGGGCTGTAAAGAGGTCTTTGATGTATAAGGATACCAACCTTCGTTCTATCGTTAAGGGGGTTTCATGGCGGATTTTAGCCACTACCACAACGATTATCATAGTGTATGTTTTTTTTGGAAGCCTTAATTTAGCCATCGCTGCAGGTTTTTTGGAAACCGTATTTAAGGTCTTGCTTTATTGGTTGCATGAGCGTGTTTGGTTTAAGGTCAGATGGGGAAGAAAAAAAATAAAACCATTTAACTTGTGGTTTACAGGATTGCCTCTGTCAGGCAAAACCACAATAGCAGATATGGTATATAGGGAACTAAAAAAACTAGATATTCCGTTAGAACGTTTAGACTCAAAAGATATCAGAGATATCATGCCCAATATTGGATTCTTGCGAGAGGAGCGGAATCAGCACATACAGCGCATAGGACATTTGATTAAAACTTTACAACATAATTCCATTTCTACTGTTGCCTCTTTTGTTTCTCCGTATAGTGAGTCTAGAAAGACGATTCGCAATATGGTTGAAAATAATATTGTTGTGTATGTAAAGGCGACTATAAAAAGCTGTCAAGAAAGAGACTACAAAGGAGTGTATCAACAGGCTTATGCTGGGGAAATTAAAAATTTCACAGGGGTAAGTGATGTTTATGAAGAGCCACAAAGTTCAGAAATTGAAATAGATACAGAAAAAACTTCGCCTCAAGAAGCTGCTGATATAATCGTTTCTTATATAAAGGAAAATTATGTCAAATAATATTGTTTGGCACGCAAGCTCGGTTGATAAGCAACAGAGAGCAGAGCAGAAAAAGCAGCGCCCCTGTATTCTTTGGTTTACAGGTTTAAGCGGTAGTGGAAAATCCACACTGGCTAATGCGCTGGAATTGGAACTGTTTAAAATGGGTTGCCATTGCTTTTTATTAGATGGAGATAATGTTCGTTATGGTTTGAATAAAGATTTAAGCTTTTCCCCAGATGATAGAGCAGAAAATATAAGACGTATTGGAGAGGTTGCCAAACTTTTTGTAGAAAGTGGAAGTATAGTATTGGCAGCATTTATTTCTCCTTATTATAAGGATAGACAAAAAGTAAGGCAGCTTGTAGATAAGCATGAGTTTATAGAAATATTTGTTGATGTTTCTTTAGAAGTTTGTGAACAAAGGGATCCTAAAGGTCTATATCAAAATGCTCGGGCAGGTAAAATCAAACAGTTTACAGGAGTTGATGATCAATACGAAAAGCCAGAAAATCCAGAAATATATCTTCATAATGAACATGTAGATATTGCAGATAATGTTGCCATTATTATTAGCTATTTGAAAAATAATGGTTACTTAAATGCTTGAAAAAATAGATATTGAAGAAATTAAAAATATTGCTAAGTTAGCTGGCGATAAAGCACTTGAGCTGTACGTTAAGCCGCACAAAATTCATTATAAAAATGATTTGTCCCCACTAACAGAGGCAGATACTATTTGTAATAGGTTTATTTGCGATGCACTACAATCAAGTTTTCCAAATATTCCTATCATGAGTGAAGAAAATAAAAATATTGATTATTTAAATAGAAAAGACTGGAAATACTATTGGTGTATTGATCCTATTGATGGAACTAAAGAATTTATTAACAAAAATGATGAGTTTACCATAAATATTGGTCTTGTTTATAAGTGTCAGCCTGTTCTAGGAGTCGTATACGCTCCTGCATTAAACGATATGTATTTTGCCAAAGCAGGAAATGGCGCATATAAAAACATTCACAAACTGCCGTTAGCAAATAAGCGTACTTTAAATGATACCATCGTAGTTGTTTCTAAATCTCATTTTTCTACAGAAACACAAAATTTTATTAAGTGTATGCCAGAGACGCAAGCTACTACCATTATTACAAAAGGCAGTTCCCTAAAATTGTGCATGGTTGCAGAAGGGGCAGCGGACATTTATCCGAGGTTAGAGCCAACAATGGAATGGGATACCGTTGCTGCTGATGCCATTGTAAGAGAGGCTGGTAAAATGAGTTGTGATATTAAAACGGGGCTACCACTTACTTACAATAAAGAGTGCTTAGTTAATCCGGGGTTTGTAGTAAAATAGATGAAACAAATAAAGATTAAAGATAACTTTACCAGAAATGTGCTTACTTTAATGACAGGAACAACGATTGCTCAGGCACTCACTATTGCTATATCCCCCATTTTGACAAGAGTATACAGCCCTGAAGACTTTGGTTTATATGGGCTTTTTATGGCAATTGTCTCTATTGTAAGTACATTTATAAGCGGAAGGTATGAGCTGGCAATTATACTTCCAGAAGAAGATAAAGATGCAATAAACTTACTAGCATTAGGTCTGCTTATAACCATTACTCTCTCTTTTGTTTTATTTTTGTGTTTATTATTACTTCAGCAAAATATAGTTATGTGGTCAGGCAAAGAACAGCTAGCTTATATATTGTATTTAGCACCACTGGCAATTTTCTTCACGGGCTTTTTTAATTTGTTAAGGTATTATAATAATCGTAAAAAAAAATATGGCGATATTTCAAATGCAACAGTTATTAAATCTGTTGTGCTAGCCTTCTTTCAGTTGGTTTTAGGTTTTTTAAAAGCGGGTACTTGGGGGCTTATTATTGGGCAGGTTGTATCTAGCATGATGGCAAACTTAAGGCTGTTAAAGAATATTATGAGTGATAAAAAGGTAATTTCCTTTGTTTCTAAATCTAGTATGATAGTTCAAGCAAAGAAGTACAAAGATTTTCCTCTTTATAATGCACCTGCGGCTGTTGCTGATGTGGTTGCTCTTGAGATGTCATCTATGGCAATTCCAAAAATATTTGGTTTGGTAACGGCAGGTTATTTTTTCTTTGCTAAAAAAATGGTAACTCTTCCTTCAAGTATTATTTCCAATGCCATTTCTGATGTGTTTTTCCAAACAATGAGTGAGCATAAGAATAAACAAGAAATTTGCCTGCCTTTCTTGCTCAAAACTTTAAAAAAATTGTCAATCATTGCATTTATAATTTCAGTGCTAATTGCGGTGTTGAGTCCCTATGTTTTTCCGATAGTTTTTGGAGATAAATGGCAAATAAGTGGAGAGATTGCACAATACCTTGCTGCTATATTTTTTATTACATTTGTTGTTTCCCCACTTAGTTCGGTATTTTCTATTTCTGGTTATATAAAAACAGGTGCAATATGGAAATATTTTTATTTAATTACATCGTCATCTTTATTCTTCTTTTGCTTTATTCTTGATGTTAAGTTCTTTGATTTTTTACTTTATTTTATGGTCCATGAGTATATGTTGTATTTAGCTTATTTTTATCTTATATGGTCAACTACAAAAAAAATGGATAAGGAGATAGAAAGCAAATGTGCGGTATAGTTGGAGTAGTAAATCAAGATCCTAAAAATATAGCTTATGGATTAATTCGTGCTAATAAACAAATGTATAGAAGAGGTCCTGATGATGAAGGCATTGTATTGTTTCAAGGTGATAAAGTTGATATTTGTTATGGGGCAGATACACCACTAAATGACTTTCTTGATAAGCAGAATTATTACCCTAACGTAGATGCATTGCAGCTACTTGATTGCCAATATGAGGTTGGACTTGGCCATAGAAGGTTGAGCATTTTAGATTTAAGTGCTCATGGGCATCAGCCGATGTGTGACAAAACACAACGCTACTGGATAGTCTTTAATGGAGAGGTCTACAACTTTAAAGAAATTAGAAAAAAGCTTGTTGCGTTAGGGCACGTGTTTATATCAGACACAGATACGGAGGTTGTTCTCGCATCTTACCTGCAATGGGGAAAAGATTGTTTGCATCAATTTAATGGCATGTTTGCTTTTGCAATTTACGATCGGCAAGCTAAAAAAATATTTTTAGCAAGAGATAGAATTGGCATTAAACCCCTCTATTATACGCTACAAAATGGTTCATTTATTTTTGCTAGTGATATAAAAACGATTATTGCAACTCAGTTATATAAACCTGAAGTTAATTGGGAAGGAATTTATCATAATTTTAGTTTTGCGATGGCTCCTAGACCCATGACTGCCTTTCATGGTGTTTATGCTTTAAAACAGGCGCATTTTATGGAGGTGGACTGTCGCACGCTTGAGTGTGTGCAGTTAGAATATTGGGATGTGCCTACCAATATTCAGGACTTTACAATGAGTGAAGCTGATGCTGTGGAGCTTTTGGAATACGAATTAAAGAAATCCATTAAATATCGGCTTATTGCAGATGTTGATGTAGGCACTTTTATGAGCGGTGGTATAGACTCCACTACCATTTCTGCCATGGCGAGCAAAATACACCCTAATATCAAAGCATTTACACTGGCTTTTGATAAAAGTATCAGTGAATATGATGAGGTTGAAGAAGCTAAAAAAACAGCAAGTATGAATAATATCAATCACATTGTATCAACCTTAGATGCTGACGTGGTATTAAATAATATTGATGATATGGTGCTGGGTTATGAAGAGCCATTTAGTAATTTGGCAGCCAATTTTGCAATTTCAGAAATTGTTAAAAATAATGGTGTAAAAGTTGTTTTAAACGGACTAGGAGGTGACGAGCTTTTTTATGGTTATAGCCTTTATGGGCAAGTTCAACGCTGGAAAATACTTTCAAAATTTAAATTATTAACTGATATTGCTCCAGATTTTTTGCACCCTAAAGTTAAAACATTAAAAAAGCTGTCTGCACCTAGAGATATTTATCAGTATTATGCATCTTGCTATTGTAATTTTACAGATAGGGAGAAGAGCAAACTCTTCGATAAGCAATTCAACTCAATGACAGAAATTTATCGTCAATATGGAAGGCGAAATAAAGTCTTTTCAGATGATTTAGAACTTCTAAGTTATTTGGATATAAAGTATTATATTGGTAACCACCATGTTCATAGGACAGATCAATTTACTATGCACTTTTCTATAGAGGGGCGCTTTCCATTTCTTGATCATAATTTAATTGAAAAGGCTTTTACCATTCCATCTTCGTATAAAATGAATAATAAAGTACCCAAGCATGTTTTAAGAAAGGTAGCAGAAAAATACATTGCAAAAGAATGCCTTTCAATGCAAAAAAAAGGATTTGGACTTCCTTTAAATTATTGGATTAACTCTCAACTTAAAGATTTAGTGGAAACAACAATGCAATCTCTTTTACAGAGAAATTTTTTTAATAAAAATGCGATAACCAGTATTATGCAATCAAATCAGCATGAGAAAAAATGGCACTTAGTTATGTTTGAGTTATGGTATCAAAGGTTTATAGAGCAGGGTTTTTGATATGAAAAAATATTTTATACTAAGCAATTATAAAAATTATTTTTTAGCTAAATTGTTTTCTTTTATTTCTCCTATCTTGAAGATATGGGAAAAAAAATACATTAAGCAATTTGCTGATATGCCGCTTAAGCATCAGCCAATTTTTATTATTGGCGCACCCAGAACAGGCTCTACCATACTCTGCCAAACTATAACCAATCAATTTGATGTTTTATATATTGATAATTTAGTCAGTAAGTTTTACCGTAATTTATTTTTTGGATTTTGGTTAAGTAATAAAATTTTTAAACAAAAGGCGCATAACTGCTTTAAATCAGAATTTGGAGATACTGCACAATATGGATTGCGAGCACCTAGCGAGTGCGGAGAGTTTTGGTATCGTTGGTTGCCTAAAGATAGACACTTTATAGACTACGAAGATTTTGATGATGATATGGTCAAAGAAATAAGAAGTGAAATATCTGCAGTCATTAATTTTTTTGATAAGCCAATAGTGATAAATAATAATAATATAGCTCTTAGAATAAGATTGATTCAGAGAGTTTTTCCAGAAGCTAGATATATTGTGATAGATAGAGAGCCATTTTTTGTTGCACAATCTCTCTTATTTGCGAGGGAAATATGTTGTGGAAATCGCAATATATGGTGGTCAATGATGCCAAAAAATTATGCTGAAATAAAGGAGGAAAGTTTTTTTAAGCAAGTTGTATTGCAGCATTATTATATAAATAAATTAATGTATTCGGATCTTAAGGAGCTAATAGATAGCAGGTTTTGCATTATTATCAATTACAGTGAGCTTGCACATAAAAAAAATAAAATTTTGTTAGATGTTAAAGATGCTATTTGCTACTATAATGATAGGATAAGCTTTGAAAATAATATTATTTATGAGAGCAGAAAAAATAAATTGGATTCAGTATTAATAAAAAAATTAAAGAAAGAAATTGAAAGGTTAGACTGGGATGATTATACGAGCTAGACCTAAGTTCCTGGAAGGCATTGATATATGTGATATAGGAAAAAATAAAATTATGAGTGATATGTTGTATTTTAACTCTGGAAGAGCTGCGTTAAAATTTTATTTGCAATATTTGAACAGTAAAGAAAATAAAAAAATCAAGATTGCTATGCAGGCTTTTAATTGTAGTGTTGTGCTTGATGCTGCTATTGAGTCTGACTGTGAGATATTCTTACTAGATATTAAACTTAATGATTTTTCTGTTTCTCTTGATGATGTAAATAAATTATTTAAACAAAAGGAAATAAATGTATTGCTTTTAACTCATTATCAAGGGATCCCAAATACAGAATATAAAGAGATTATTGATGTTTGTAAAATAAATGGAGTGATTGTTATAGAAGACCTCTCTCATGGTTGGTTTAGTAAAATAAATGGATATAAAATCGGGACATTAGGAGATGTCTGTATTTATTCATATTCTTTCGATAAGCCATTCACAAGTTTGTATGGTGGGGCGTTGAGAACAAAAAAATATGATGTATGCTTGCATGAAAATTATAAACAAATTGGCACAGAAACGAACGAAGAAGCAATGCTTGATATAAAGATCTTATTTTTTTTATACGAATAATCGAATACTAAATATTATAGGATTAGTTTGGATAACATAGATTTATTGTCTATCCTTATAAAGTTAAGGATTAGTGATGAAATGGTATATTACCTTGCAGACAATAGACAGATTATTTTTATGCATAAGGTATTTAGAAAAATAAAAAGCATAATAAAAATACGTAAAAAAAATATAAATATAAAGAAAATGGCTTCTATGAAAATTTCCCTATTGGAGTTACAGGAAAAAAGAAAAAATAGCAATTTATCCTCGTTGGATGAGATTAAAAAAATATGTAAGCAATTTTCAATACAATATATTGATGGAGAAAATATTGAAATTGATTGGAATAGGTTCTCTGTGATAGATCGTAAATTTTTATTTAAAAAACATTTAGAAAAAAATAAATATCAAATTGGTAATTTTAATTGGCCAATAACACTTAATGAAATTTATGCAAATTTACAATGTGTACATGTATGGCGGAATATAGATAATGCTAAATATGCAAGCAAGTATGTCATAAATATTCCCATATGGATGAAAAATGAAAAATAAAGAAAAATATAGAATATTTTGTAAAAATGAACGAGACATATCTATTTTTAGTCAAGACTGGTGGCTTGATGCAGTTTGTGGAAAAGATAATTGGGAGGTAATTCTTGTTGAAAAGGGGGGGCAAATAGTTGCTTCGATGCCGATTTATTCGATTAAACGCTATATCTTCACCTATATATGTCAGCCCGAATTAACTCAAACAATGGGAATTTTCTTTAAATACCCGAAAAACCAAGGGTATTATAAAAAATTATCTTTTGAAAAAGAAATAATAGAAAGTATTACTAAACAGCTACCTAACTTTGATACGTTTTCACAGAGTTTTAATTTTAAACAAACAAACTTATTGCCTTTTTATTGGGCTGGTTTCGATATTAAAGTTGGTTATACCTATGTAATAGAGGATATCTCAATTGATGACTTGGAAAATACTGCAGCAACTAATATAAGAAGAAGAAGAAGAAAAGCGATTCAGCAAGGTGTGCAAATTTTTGATGGGGATAATATACAAATATTTTATAATCTGAATAAAATGACTTTTGAAAGGCAGGGTATGGATATTCCTTATTCGTATGAATTTATCGAAAATCTTTATCATTCATGTAAGATGCATAATTCAGTGAAGATGTTTTTTGCAAAATATGAAGATAAAATAATTGCCGCAAATTTTTTGATTTTTGATGACAATACGGTTTATTACTTAATGGGTGGGATAGATTCAGAGTATAAAAGTTTGGGTGCTATGGATTTATTGCAGTTTGAAGGAATTAAGTTTGCCCTTTGTTCAGGTAAAAAATTTGATTTTGAGGGTAGCATGATTGAAAGTATAGAAAAATATTTCCGTAGTTTTGGTGCACAACAAAAACCCTATTATAGCATAAGCAAAGAATCGTCGAAATTTCTTAAAATAGCCAAAACAGTTAGAGAAACAATAAAATGAATATTATTTTTAGTCATGCTGCCCTATCTTGGCTTTCAAGCCTGCTCAATGAGCGTTTTGGTTTGGTTTTTGACATTACCCAACAAGGTCAGTGGCTAGTTTTACAACTTAAAAACGCTCAAGCAGGTGAGATTAAGATAGGCCCTGTGCTAGAAGTTTTTCATCAGTCTAAGTCTGATTTTCCATGCACTTTTTGGCATGCTGATAAAGAAGGCTATGTGTCTATTTTGGCAAAGCCTATTCCTGCTCCCGGTATTAGCGAGTTACCAGAGCGATTAATTAAATCAACTGACAGTGGTGTTTGTATTAATTATGATATTTTAGGTTTGGTTTATTGGTCACTGTCACGGCTTGAAGAGGTGGGGCGCAAAGACTTGGATTCTCATGGGCGCTTTCCTGCTATTTCATCTCATGCTTACAAACACGATTATTTAGAAAGACCGATTGTAGATGAGTGGCTACATTTATTAGGGCAGGTTATTAAAAAGCAGTATTCAAATATTACATTAAAAGAGCATACTTTTAGTATCAGAGTTTCCCATGATGTAGATGCACCTAGTCAATACGCATTTAATTCATGGGGGCAAATTTTACGCACAATGGTAGGGCATATTTTAAAACGTAAAGACATCAAAGCATTTTTTACAACTCCTTACATAAAAATGATGTCACAAAAAAAATTGCTTGCTTTAGATGGCTTTAATACCTTTGACTGGTTAATGGATATATCAGATAAGAACAATATAAAAAGCGCATTCTACTTTATTTGTGGTGGTAATAATATAGATTACGATGCAGACTATAAGCCCTCCCAACCCATTATAAGAAAATTAATGCGTCATATACACGCAAGAGGGCATGAAATTGGTTTGCACCCCAGTTATGACACTTATCAAACGCCTGAAAAAATCAAACAAGAGACCAATGTGCTACGTCGTATTATGCAAGAAGAAGGCATTAAGCAGGAAGTATTAGGTGGGCGTATGCATTACTTGCGTTGGCAGCAACCCCTAACTTTACGAGCATGGGAAGCAGCAAACATGAGCTATGATAGCACACTAGGTTATGCAGACAGACCAGGTTTTCGTTGCGGTACCTGCTATGAATACCCCGCTTTTGATTCTGTAGAGCAAAAGCAGTTATCACTGCGTATTCGCCCACTGGTTGCAATGGAGTGCTCTATCATGGATAAGTGTTATTTAGGTTTAGGTAATGAAAGGCAGGCATTGGATAAGTTTTTAGAATTAAAGCAAACCTGTCAAAAGGTAAAAGGTGTCTTCACTTTACTGTGGCATAATTCAAGCTTGAACCAAAAAAGTGAGAAAGATATGTATAACAGCGTATTAATGCAAAAAATAGGTGCAAATAAATGACATTCTTGTTTTTGCTGTTTTTTGTTCTTTTCCCGATTTTTGTTTTTTACACCTCTAAAAAGCTAGGCTTTGATTTATTTGCTATAGGCATGCCCCAGTTTGTTATTGCTGCCCTATTCTTTTTCTCATACTTAGGTACGTTGCCTTTGTTTATGCAATGGGACGCATATAGAGTAAGTAATGGTGTAACTGATCCTTGGCTGGTATTTAAGGTGATGTTATTTTCTTCTTATACTATTGCTATGTTGTTGTTTGGCTCTTCTTTTGCAAAAATGTTTTTACCAGCTCCTTTTCAAAATAAAACAATTAATGAAATTCAAATGGTAAGGCTGGAGTTTTATTTTTTAATGGCTGCTATTTTATTGGTGTTGGTCGTGATTTTTGATTACTCAAATAAGATACCAGATTTTGCTATTAAAGTGCTGTTTAAAGATGGTATTGATGCTGCTAATGTAGCACGCAGTAAAATGGGGAATGATTTTGCAGGAAAATATCATTGGTATCATTTAGTGATGCATCACTTTATTAATATTATCACTTTTTCTTTATTTGTTTTTTATTTAAAAAGAAAGCGAAAACGCTATTTTCTTGCTTTTATTTTAAGCTTCTCTATCAGTACATTTACCGCTGTAATGGCGATAGAGAAAGGTCCTTTTGCATGGCTTATAATTGGTTTGTTCTTAACTTATGTGCTGGTTAAATACCAAGGCATCTATCCTATTAAAAAATTATTTTTTCTGTTTCTCGCCATCATGTTGTTTTTGATGACAAGCTACATCTATGCAATGGGTATAATCAATTTTTCAGATGCCATTATGGGGGTCTTTTCCCGAGCTTTTGCAGGCGCTATTGAACCTGCCTATCATTATTTTAATTTTTTTCCTGAACAGCAGGATTTTTTATATGGTAGAACCTTCCCAAACCCTAGCGGTATTTTCCCCTTTGAGTCCTTTCGTTATACGGTAGAAGTGATGAACTGGATGCGTCCAGAAATTCTTGCGACAGGTGTTGAGGGCTCTGCTCCTACCGTTTTTTGGGCAGAAGCCTATGCTAATTTTGGTGTGTTAGGCGTGTTTTTTATCCCTTTTTTTATTGGGTTTTTATTGCAGCTAGTTGATTGTGTTTTTTCTTTTATAGTAAGAACCCCATTGACTACAGGACTGTATGTTTGGTTGTTGTTGCACTATAAGGATTTATCTATCACGGGATTTTCTGACTTTATACTTGATTTTTATGTGATTTTTGTTTTTGTATTCTTTTTTGTAATTTGGCTGTTGGCGCATGGCTTTAAGTTACCTATCAGTCGATTAGCTTTAAGGCAAAGGGTTTAATGCCATGTGCGGAATTTTAGGCTTTATTAGTGCTGATAAGCACTTTAAAAATAGGCTGGCTCCTGCTCTTGAATGTATAGGTCACCGAGGACCAGATCATCAGGATTGTGATTTTGTTGCAGTTAATGAGCATTGTGTTGGTTTGGGGCACACTCGACTTTCTATAATCGATTTAACAGATGCCGCCTCACAGCCATTTTATTCTCATTGTGGACGCTATGTGTTGGTTTATAACGGTGAGATTTATAACTATCTTGAATTGAAAGCGGAGCTTAAAGAGCTAGGCTGTCAGTTTAATACCGAGTCTGATACTGAAGTATTACTTTATGCTTGGATTTATTGGCAAGAAAAAGCCTTAACTAAACTAATAGGCATGTTTGCATTTGCGTTGCTTGATAGGCAAAATGCTGAACTTACCTTGGTGCGAGATGCGTTTGGTATCAAACCTCTTTTCTATTCTTATACGGATAATGGTGCATTACTTTTTTCATCAGAATTGCCAGCGTTATTGAGTTTGCGTGGTGAAAAAAGCCAGCCAGACAAACAATCTGCCTACGATTATTTAGTTCATGGAGATTATGATTCTACTGATGCAACCTTTGTGCAAGGAGTAAAACAAGTTAGACCGGCTAGTTATCTTAAATTTGATATTAATAGCGGCAAACTTAGCGAACCTTGCATTTGGTGGCAGCCAGATTTAACTAAACGCAGTAGCCTATCCTTTAGTGAGGCTAAAGAAACACTGCGTGATTTGTTCTTACAAAGTGTTCGCTTGCATTTAAGAAGTGATGTGCCGTTAGGTGCTGCCTTATCAGGAGGTATTGATTCCTCTGCTGTTGTTTGTGCCATTCGTCATCTTGAACCAGAGTTGCCTATCCATACCTTTAGTTATATTGCAGCAGATGAAACTATCTCTGAAGAAGCTTGGGTAGATAAAATAAACCAGCATGTTGGAGCTATAGAGCATAAGGTTAAAGCTACCTCTAAAGAACTGGCTACAGATATTGAAAAAATGATGATGGCACAAGGAGAGCCATTTGGAGGTACCAGTATTTATGCCCAATACCGAGTATTTCAACTGGCAAAGCAAGCTGGCATTAAGGTTACTTTAGATGGGCAAGGAGCAGATGAACTTTTAGCAGGGTATTCTGGTTACCCCGGGGAGCGTTTGTTAAGCCTATTAGAGCAAGGAAATTTTATAAAGGCGCATAAGTTTGCTAAGCAGTGGGCAAAATGGCCGGGGCGACATTATTGGTTAGCTTGGCAATATTTGGGTAAAATAATTTTACCCGACTTTCTATATAAATTTTTACGTAAAGTACTTGGAAGAGACTTTAATCCCAAATGGCTTAATATTAAAAAATTACAAAAAAGTGGCGTAAGGTTTACAGAAAATAGAGAGGTTTTAAATGCGCTAAAAAAAGAAAATAAAGGTAATAGAGTAAGGGAAGCATTGGCGCAGGCATTGCAGCATAGAGGATTGCCCAGTTTATTGCGTCATGGTGACCGTAATGCGATGGCATTTTCGATAGAAAGTCGCGTGCCTTTTTTAACCATACCTTTAGCCGATTTTTTACTGAGCCTTCCTGAAGAATATCTAATATCTAACGAAGGTACAACAAAACATGTTTTTCGAGAGGCTATGCGTGGTATAGTGCCAGATACTCATCTGGATAGAAAAGACAAGATAGGGTTTGCAACACCAGAATCCAAGTGGTTATTAGAAATGCAAAATCAAATTACAGATTGGGTAGAGAGCTCTCCAGAGATTGATTTTTTAAATAAAGACGTGATAATGCAAGAACTTAATCTTATTGTTGAAAAAGGAAAGCCATTTTCTCCACAAGTGTGGCGTTGGATTAATTATATTCGTTGGTACAAATTGTTAGGGTTGCAATGAATAATTTACATATTAGTTTAACACCATTTAAAAATGAAAGTAGAGTGCTAAAACAGGTAGGTTCTATCTCTAAACTGGATTTTATTGATACTATTTTTATAGCAGCACTACATGAGGAGGGGTTAGGGCAGAGCGAGATAATTAAAAATAATATTTTTCTTAAACGGTTTTATTTATTAAGTAGAAAGTTACCTAAAAAATTATTTGTACAGATTTTTAAGTACGTAGAATTTGTCTTTAGGGTTGTTTTTTTCTATAGGAATAAAAATATTAAAATGGTTAACATTCATGCAGTTTCACTTTTACCATTAGGCGTATTGCTAAAAGTATTATATGGAGCAAAGCTAGTTTATGATACTCATGAGCTGGAGACAGAGGTTGTTGGTAGTTCAGGTATACGGAAAAAACTAGCTAAATGGTTAGAGAAAATATGTATTCAATTTGCTGATCAGGTATTTGTGGTAAGTGAGAATATTGCAGACTGGTATCGTGATACATACTCTATAATGCGTCCCCCTGTTATTTTAAATTCCCCATCTAAAAAAATATGCGTAACTAATAATAAATTTAGAGAGTATCTGGGCATTAAAGAAAATCAGACCATTTTTTTATATCAAGGAGGGTTAATGCATGGGAGAGGTATTGAATTAATACTAGAAGCCTTTGAGAAAAGGCACTCATGCTCTGAGGTTGTGGTTTTTATGGGTTATGGAGAGTTTGAAAGTCTTATTAGAGAAAAAGCCAAAACCACCCAAAATATTTATTTTCACCCAGCAGTATCGCCTGATGTGCTGTTGGAATATACATCATCTGCAAGTATTGGTATTTCGTTGATAGAAGGTTCTTGTCTAAGTTATGTTTTTTGTATGCCAAATAAATTATTTGAATATGCGATGGCAGGCTTACCTGTTATAGTTTCAGAAATGAAAGAGATGCAAGAATTTGTTGAAAAGTATAAAATGGGTATGACACTAACAGAATATACGGCTACAGAGCTAAATCGGTTAATTGATAAGATGCTCATGCAAGACGTTAAACAAATGCAACAAAATGCCTTAAAAGCTGCTCATGAAAACTCTTGGGAAGAGCAAGAGAAAAAAATGTTGAGTGCATATAAACGCTTATATGGGCTAGAGTTATGATAACCATTGTTGATTACGGGATAGGTAATGTTGCTTCTATTGTAAATATGCTAAAAAAAGCAGGTGCAAGTGCTGTTGTTACAGCAGATAGAGAGTGCCTAATGCAAGCTAAAGTAATTATTTTGCCAGGAGTGGGGTCTTTTGATAATGCAATGGCAAGGCTTAAAGAATTAAATTTGCTTGATACACTTTCTTACTTGGTTCTGGATAAAAAAATACCTTTTCTAGGTATTTGTTTGGGTATGCAAATTTTATTTGAGAAAAGTGAAGAGGGTTCTCAGAAAGGTCTAGGTTGGCTTAAAGGGCATGTCAGAAAATTTGATTTTTCAAACCTTGAGAGTGCAAATAACTTGAAAGTTCCGCATATGGGCTGGAATGTTGTGCAGCCAGTCAATAGTGTTGATTTGTATAACAATATAGATGGAGAACTCCGATTTTATTTTGTACATTCGTATCATGTTGTGTGTGATAAAAAAAATATACTTGCTACAGCCAATTACGGTTATGACTTTGTTTGCTCGGTGCATCAAGAAAATATTTGGGGTGCTCAATTTCACCCTGAGAAAAGCCATCGTTTTGGCGTGCAATTTTTTAAAAATTTTTTAAGGGCTATAGAAAGTGCTTAGAACCCGAGTTATTCCAACACTTCTTATAAGAAATAATGGATTGGTAAAAGGTGAGCGGTTTCAAAATCATCAATATGTTGGTGATCCGCTTAATGCAGTAAAAATATTTAATGAAAAAGAGGTTGATGAGCTTGTTGTGCTAGATATCTCAGCAACACAAAATGCTACTGAACCAAATTATGACTTAATTCAAGATATTGCTTCAGAAGCATTTATGCCACTTGCATACGGTGGGGGAATAAAGAATCTTAAACAAGTAGAAAAAATTATAAGGCTGGGCGTAGAAAAAATTATCATTAACTCCTTTGCTTATTTTAATAAAAATTTACTTAAGGAAATAAACCAAGTGATTGGTGCGCAAAGCTTAGTTGTTTCTGTTGATGTAAAGAAAACTATTTTTAAAAACTACAGTGCTTTTGTTTGTAATGGAAGCACAAAAATAAAACAACCTTTGATTGAGTATATAAAATGGATTGAATCTCAAGGAGTAGGGGAGATTATGTTATGCTCAATAGATAAAGAAGGTACTCAAAAGGGGTATGATTTAAAGTTGATAGAAGCCGTTACTCGCAGTACAAATATTCCTATTATTGCTTCAGGTGGGGCTGGCCAATTATCTGACTTTGTGAATGCTGTCACTATTGCTGGTGCTTCGGCTGTCGCAGCTGGCAGCTTATTTGTTTATCATGGTAAACATAAAGCTGTTTTGATTACTTACCCTGAATATAAAGAGTTGGAAAAATTATTAGATGGTGAGAAAAACATTGTTTAACAGAAAATATCAAAGATGCACTCGATGTGTTATGGATACAACAGATACAGAGATTACGTTTGATGAACAGGGGGTGTGTAATCATTGTTACCATTTTGATGAAGTTACTACCAAGAATTGGTATCCCAATAGTGATGGAAAAGCGAAGCTTAACGATATTATTAATAAGGTTAAAGAAGAAGGTAAAGAGCAAGAGTATGATTGTATTATCGGTTTAAGTGGCGGGGTTGATAGCTCTTATCTTGCTTTAATACTTAAAGATTATGGGTTGCGGCCTTTAGTTGTGCATATAGATGCAGGTTGGAATAGTGAATTGGCTGTCTATAATATTGAAAAGCTAGTTAAGCACTGTAATTATGATTTGCATACGCATGTGATAGACTGGGAGGAGATGCAGGATTTGCAGCTTGCTTATTTAAAGTCTGGTGTGGCAAACCAAGATGTTCCGCAAGACCATGCTTTTTTTGCTTCTCTTTATCACTTTGCAGTCAAAAATAAAATTAAGTACATTTTTGGAGGGGGAAATATAGCAACAGAATCGATTTATGCTGAAAGCTGGGAGCATTCTGCAATGGACTCAATTTGTTTAAAAGCCATTCATGCTAAGTACGGTAATAAAAAATTGAAGCAATATAAAACCATTGCCTTTTGGCAATATTTCTTTTTTTACCCCTTTATAAAAGGTATGACAACCATTCGCCCGCTTAACTTTATGCCCTATCATAAAAGAGAAGCCTTACAAATTTTGAAAGAGAAATTTGGTTACAAAGAGTATGGCAGAAAGCATGGGGAATCTCGATTTACTAAATTTTTTCAAAATTATTATTTGCCCCAGAAGTTTGGTTTTGATAAGCGTATTGGCCATTTGTCAAGTCAAATTCTGTCTGGAGAAATTACTAGAGAACAAGCATTGTTAGAGTTAAAGAAACCACTTTATGGCGAAATAGAACTAGAAGAAGATACAGCTTACATTGCAAAAAAATTAGGCATATCTCTTCCTGAGCTTAATGATATGGTTGCAAAAAAAGGTAATCACTACAGTAACTATCCTAATTGGGACAGTCGTTATAAACTGATGAGAAAAATTAAATATATAGTTCAAAAGATACTGGGCCGTAATGTTAAATCTTATTCTTAAAGTTGCCGATGAAAATCAACCAAGGTATCAAAATATTCGTTGGTATTTAGATGCCTTGGGTATGGATTTTAAAGAAGTGATTACTGTAATTAATAACATGCCAAAACTATATAAATGCTAAAATGAAAAGACGAATTGCCCATCTTACCTCCGTACACCCTCGCTACGATACCCGTATTTTTATTAAAGAGTGTAGGTCTTTGGCAAATAATGGCTATAACGTTAGTTTAATTGTTGCTGATGGTAGGGGGAACGAAGAAAAAGCTGGTGTTAATATTCACGACGTAGGCAAACTACCAGGTCGTATTAATCGCATGTTGAAAACAACACAAAAAGTGTATCAAATGGCATTAAAATTAGATTCTGATATTTACCACTTGCACGATCCTGAGTTAATACCTATTGGATTAAAATTACTAAAACAAGGTAAAAAAGTTGTTTTTGATGCACACGAAGATTTGCCTAAACAGGTCTTATCAAAACCTTATTTAAAATCTTGGCAGGCAAGGCCGTTATCGTGGTTGGTTAAAAAGTTTGAAAATTATGCACTAGCAAAATACTCTGGGATTGTTGCTGCAACTCCTTTTATTCGAGATAAATTCACAGTAATCAATAGTTGTACAGTTGACATTAACAATTACCCTTGTTTGAGTGAGTTTCCAACAGTATGCAGATCAAAAAACGTTAATACAAAATCTGAAGCTTCAGTATGCTATGTTGGTGGTCTATCAAAGGTAAGGGGTATCAAAGGAATAGTACAATCTATGGCTTACGTACAATCAGATGTGAACTTAAATATTGCGGGTGCGTTCTCTGAGGTAGATTTTGAAAAAGAGGTAAAGGCGTTATCTAGCTGGTCTGTTGTTAGAGAGCTTGGCTTTTTAGATCGAGAGGGAATTCAGAATACGCTCTCTAACTCAATAGCGGGGCTGGTAACACTGCATCCTATTATCAATTACTTGGATGCTTTACCTGTAAAAATGTTTGAATACATGGCAGCAGGACTGCCTGTTATTTCGTCAGATATCCCGTTATGGAAAGAAATAATCGAAGGGAATGAGTGTGGAATATGTGTTAATCCTATGAACCCCAAAGCCATTGCTGAGTCTATAGATTATTTGGTAAGAAACCATGAAGAAGCTAAAATAATGGGTGAAAATGGTAAAAAAGCAGTTCGTGAGAAGTACAACTGGTCAATTGAAGAAAAAAAATTAACTGACTTTTATGAGACGCTGTAAAATGAAAATTTTAACGATCTTAGGCGCACGTCCCCAATTTATTAAAGCAGGTAGTGTAAGCCGTGAAATAGCTAAACACGAGAATATTGCAGAGGTTATTGTACATACGGGTCAGCACTATGATGCAAATATGAGCGATGTGTTTTTTGATGAGATGAAAATACTAAAACCTAATTATTTTTTGGGTATCGGTGGTAAGTCACACGGTGCAATGACGGGGCAGATGATAGAGAAAATTGAAGCAGTTGCTCTAAAAGAAAATCCGGATTGGATAGTGGTTTATGGGGACACCAATTCCACGTTGGCGGGAGCGATTGTTGCCAGTAAATTGCATATTAAATTGGCTCATGTAGAAGCAGGCTTAAGAAGTTTTAATATGAAAATGCCAGAGGAAGTTAATCGTATTCTTGCGGATAGAGTAAGTAATCTCCTTTTCTGCCCAACGGATGCGGCAGTTAATAACTTGGTGAATGAAGGATATGATAGGCTAGATTGTCAGATTGTTAAGTCTGGCGATGTCATGCAAGACGGAGCAATGTTTTATAAAGAACTAGCAGTAAAACCTGAATATCAGATAGCCGATGATTTTATCCTTTGCACTATTCACCGTGTAGAAAATACCGACGATGAAAAACGATTAAGAGATATATTTGAGGCACTAGAAACGATTGCTAAAAACAAACAGATTGTTTTACCTCTTCACCCAAGAACTAAAAAAATATTAGAAAGCTTGCAAATTAATTTAAAGAATTTAACAGTGATAGAGCCTGCCGGCTATCTTGAAATGGTATGGTTAATTAATCATTGTGACTTGGTGATGACAGACAGTGGTGGATTGCAAAAAGAAGCCTTTTTCTTTGAAAAACCCTGTATTACATTAAGAGATGAAACAGAATGGGTAGAGTTGGTAGAAAATAAATTTAACGTATTAGTTGGTGCTGATAAAGATAAAATACAGCAAGTGTATGACGGTCGTGATAATTTATTTGCAACAACCTATGGTGTAGATTTATACGGTGGTGGAATAGCTAGTAAAAATATTATAGAAACATTGAAAAAATGAAAAAATAAATATTATTAACTCGATGATATATGTAAATTAAAAGTTTATCTTTGTAGAATAATTATTTTTTTATTTATATGAATGTTAATAACTAATTTTAGGTAAAAATTTATATGAATTTATTATTTAAAAATATATTAGTACTAGCACCTCACACTGATGATGGTGAATTTGGTGCCGGAGCAAGTATTGCTAAGTTTTTGGAACAAGGTGCAAAAGTAACCTATGCCGCATTTTCTACCGCAGAAGAATCAGTTCCTGATGGTATGCCTAAGGATATATTAAAAACAGAAGTTAGGGCTGCCACAAAAGCACTGGGGATTGCTGAAGAAAACCTTATTATCTTTAATTATCAAGTTCGAAAATTAAACTATGCTAGGCAAGAGATTTTAGAAGAGCTTATTCGTATTCGTAAAGAAAATAATTTTGACTTGGTTCTTATGCCTTCTCTAAAGGATATTCATCAAGATCATACAACCGTTGCTCAAGAAGGGTTAAGGGCATTTAAAAATACGACTATTTTAGGTTATGAACTGATTTGGAATAATTTATCTTTTGATACCACATCGTTTGTTACTTTAGATAAGAAACATATTGAGAAAAAAATTGAAGCATTAAAGTGTTATAAATCACAATATAGTCGTCCGTATGCTTCAGAGGAGTTTGTATGGGCTTTGGCAAAGACCAGAGGGGTGCAAATTGGTGTGGGCTATGCAGAGTGTTTTGAGGTGGTCAGATGGGTTATAACATGATTAATGTGTTAATGACGGGAGCAGGAGCGCCGGGCGCACCTGGAATTATTCGTTGCTTTAAGCAGGATAGAAATATTAATCTCATAGTTTGTGATGCCAATGAGCACGCATCAGGACGCTATTTAAACAAGGTTTTTGAATTAGTCCCAATGGCAAGTGAAAGCAATTTTATAGAATCTATTTTGTACCTTTGTGAAAAGTATAAAATAGATGTGGTTTTTCCATTGGTTACACGAGAGCTGTTTTTGTTTTCCGAATATAAAGAAGATTTTAAAAATAAGGGTATAGAGGTGCTTGTTTCCGATTTGACGAGTTTAAATATCGCTAATAATAAAAGCGCATTGTATTGCCATTTAGAAAAAACGCTATATCAACTCTGCGTTTTAAAGTGGCTAATACATTCTCAGATCTACAAACAGCGTTTGACTGCTTGGGCTTTCCTAACAACCCTGTTTGTATTAAGCCTTCCATCTCAAATGGTAGTCGAGGTGTACGTATTATTGATAATAAGATCAACGAATATGAATTATTGTTTAATCATAAGCCAAATTCTTTGTATATGAGTTACGATAAAATGTGCGATATATTAAAAGATAAAAGTTTTCCGCAATTACTGGTAAGCGAGGTATTACCTGGTGATGAATATACTATAGATACTGTTATTCACAAAGGAGAAGTCGTTGTAATTATTCCTAGAAAGAGATCTAAAATGAATGCTGGAATTTCTGTTGCGGGCGAATTTGAAGAGCACAGAGATATAATAGATTATTGCAAACAGATAATTTCGTCATTAAAGTTTGTAGGTAATATTGGCTTACAGGTTAAAAAGGCGGTTGACGGGGCTTATAAAATATTAGAAATCAATCCAAGAATACAGGGTACAAGTGTTGCTGCTTTAGGAGCTGGCGTTAACCTACCATTAATGGCTGTTTATAAGGCATTAGACATGCCGTATAAAGCTCCTATTATAAATTGGAATACAGGATTTGTTAGATATTATGAAGAAGTCTTTTATCCAGCAGTTTGATTTGGTTATCTTTGACCTAGATGGTACTTTGTATAATGAGAAAATTTACTTATTCCATTGTTATAAAAAGATAGCTGAAAAACTCTTTCCTCAACACAAAGAAGAGGCTGAAGTCTATTTGTGTCAAACTTTCATTAATGAAGGTAGAGAAAGCTTATTTAATAAGCTGTTTGTTAAATTTGGTTGTATGGAAAATGTATCTGCATGCCTTGATATTATGCGGACTTGTCATATGCCCAAGAGCATTCCTATTTATGAACCTATGGTAAATTTTATTAAACAAACAAATGCAAATTGTGTTGTTACTAATGGAAATGTTAAGCAACAAAGAAATAAAGTTAAATATTTAGATTGGCAAGGTTTAAGTATGGATATTTTTTATGCGAACGCAATAGAGCCAAAACCTAGTGCAGCTATATTTTTTCAGGAGATACAGCCTAAATACAAACCTAAAAGTATATTAATGGTTGGTGATACGAATATAGATAACCAATTTGCAGATAATATCGGTGCAGAGTTTTTGTATGTAGATAGGGTGTTGGAAAAATTATGAATATATTATATCTCAATCACTATGCAGGCTCCCCACAATATGGCATGGAGTTTCGCCCTTATCACATGGCGAAGGAGTGGGTAAAAAAAGGACATAACGTGAGCATATTAGCGGCTGATTTCTCACACGTTCGGGCCAAGCAGCCTGCTACACATGGTCAAAAAATCACGGAAACAATTGATGCAGTTGATTACACTTGGTATCCAACACCTAAATATAATAAAAATGGTTTTGGACGAGTTAAGAATATTTTTACCTTTTTGTGGCAGGTTTATAAAGACAGCAATCATATTGTGAATGAATTTTCTCCAGATCTGGTGATTGCGTCTAGCACTTATCCATTGGATATTTGGGTGGCCAAACGTATAGCTAAAAAAGCAAAGGCAAAATTAGTATTTGAAGTGCATGATTTATGGCCATTATCACCAATCGAATTAGGAGGCATGTCTCCTAAACATCCTTTTATCATGCTATGCCAAGCAGCAGAGAATTACGCCTATAAACATGCCGATAGGGTCGTATCTATGTTGCCTAAAGTGCATGAGCATATGGCTTCACATGGCTTAGATTTAGATAAACTAACGATTGTTCCTAATGGCGTTGTGGAAGAAGACTGGGTGGACTCTAAAGTCGAAGAGTTAGATGAAGATAACTTGCTTCATTTTCTTAAAACAAAAAAAATGCAGGGTAAAATTATAGTAGGCTATGCGGGCTCTCTTGGAGTAATGTATGGTTTGAATGATTTACTTCAGGCTTTCAAATATTTAGAAGAACGCAATATAATTTGTATTATAGTTGGTAGTGGATTAGAGCGAGATAAACTAATTACTTATAAAACGAGAGAGGAAATCAATAACGTATTCTTTTTTAAACCTATTCCTAAAACACAGATCCCATCATTATTATGTTATTTTGATATTGCTTATATGAGTTTTTTATCAATGCCTTTATTTCGTTTTGGTATTAGCCCAAATAAATTAATGGATTATATGATGGCTGCAAAGCCCGTTCTCTGCGCAATCAATGCGGGTAATGATCCAGTAGCGGAAGCACATTGTGGTTTAACTGTTGCGCCTGAAAACCCTAAAGCTATAGCTGACGGTATAAATCAATTAGCAAACTTATCTCAAGCCGAACGAGAAGAAATGGGTCAAAGAGGGCGTGAATTCATTTTGAAAAATCAGACGTATTCTGTTCTGGCAGATAAGTTTTTAGAGGCCATGCAATGAGTCAACTTTTACCTTTTTCTTTACCTGAAATTGGAGAGGCAGAAATAGATGAAGTTATCGACACATTAAAAAGTGGCTGGGTGACAACAGGGCCAAAAACCAAACAGTTTGAACAAGATTTTGCAGGCTATTTAGGTGGTGAGGTTGAGGCTATAGCGGTAAATTCCGCAACATCGGGGTTACACTTGGCACTAGAAGCGGTGGGGGTGACTGCAGGTGATGAGGTAATTGTACCTAGCTATACCTTTACGGCAACCGCAGAAGTGGTGCGTTATTTGGGGGCAAATCCTGTTTTTGTGGATTCAGATGCGGATACGTTTTGTATCGACGTTGATTTAATTGAACAGCATATCACGGCAAAAACCAAAGTCATTATGCCTGTGCATTTTGCAGGTATGGCGGCAAACATGAACGAAATTATCGCCATCGCTAAAAAGCATAATCTAAAAGTGATTGAAGATGCTGCCCATGCTTTCCCCTGTAAGTACAAAGGAAAGCTGATTGGTACATTAGATACAGATGCGACTGTATTTAGTTTTTATGCCAATAAAACCATGACCACAGGCGAAGGCGGTATGCTGGTATCTAAAAATCCAGAAATTATTGCCAGAGCCAAAGTAATGCGTTTGCATGGCATTAGTAAAGATGCTTTTGACCGTTATCAGTCAAAAACGCCTGCTTGGTTTTACGAAGTGATTGAACCGGGGTTTAAATACAATATGCCAGATATTTGTGCTGCTGTCGGTTTGCATCAATTAAAAAGAATTAACCAGTTCCAAAAGCGTCGTGAACAGTTGGCAAAAGTCTATGATGAGGCATTAAAAGATTTACCAATTATTTTACCGCCTCGTGATAGTGCTACTGGGGGAAATCAACATGCGTGGCACTTGTACCCTATTCGCCTGACAGAAAACAGCGGTATTGGTCGAGATAAATTTATTGAAGAGATGGCAAAGCGTAACATTGGCTGCTCTGTGCATTTTATCCCTTTACACCGCCATCCTATATGGCGAGATACCTATAGTTTGCGTAATGAGCAGTTTCCAGTTGCGGATAAACTATTTTTAAATGAGGTCTCTATTCCGTTATTTACCAAAATGACTGATGCCGACCAGCTCTATGTGATAGAGCAACTTAAAGCGATTTTGTCGTAGGTGATGCATGTTAAAACGACTTTTTGATTTTACCGCAGCTTTGTTTGGATTAACTGCTTTATTACCAGTATTTTTGTTCGTGGCTATTTGGATTAAACTTGATTCCAAGGGCTCGGTTTTTTTTCGTCAAAAGCGTGTTGGTTTAAATGGTAAGGCTTTTGCCATTTATAAATTTAGAACCATGCAAGAAAACACAGAAAAGCAGAGTCGTTTAACGGTTGGAAAGGATAGTCGTGTTACTCAAAGTGGGCAGTTTCTGCGTAAGTATAAATTAGATGAACTGCCACAGTTGATTGATGTGCTGCGTGGTAAAATGAGCCTAGTTGGACCCCGCCCTGAAGTTCCAGAGTTTATGGCAGAATATCCTGATGATGTGCGTGCTAAGGTCTTGTCTGTACGCCCTGGCATTACGGATAAAGCATCTATTGAAATGGTTGATGAAAATGAAATCTTAGGTCAGTATGATGATGCTCGCCAAGCCTATATCGATATTATTTTACCTATTAAGCAAAAGTATTATGTTGATTATGCACAAAACCACCATTTTCTTGGTGATATTTTAATTATTTTACAAACTCTTAGAAAAATCCTTTACCGTTAATGTTTATTTCTTGCAATCCCTAATTTAGGTGTGCTCTAAAAAGGGATTGCGTTTTGTATAGACTGTTTGTGCTATTCATTCAGTTTGGCAACGGTTTTACAAACGTCTTCAGCGCCGGTTTTAATTTCAATAATGACGCTGTGAGCTTCATTGGCAAGTTGGTTGCCTGTTTCTGCTAGGTTTTGTACTTGCTGCATACTTTGATGAACTTGTTTGGTCAGTTCGGTATTTTCGGTTACCACATCGGTAATTTCTACGGTTGAGGTGCTGGTTTTACCTGCTAGCTGGCGTACTTCATCGGCAACTACTGCAAAGCCTCGTCCTTGCTCTCCTGCACGTGCAGCCTCAATGGCGGCATTCAGTGCCAATAAGTTGGTTTGTTCAGCAATGCCGCTGATGGTGTTCACAATTTCGTTAATTTTTTTCGATTGCTCGCTAAGTGTTTCCATAAGGCTTGCAGAGCTAGATACGGTTTGGGTAATTTGTTGCATGGTATCTAGGTTTTGGCGTAGTTTGGCTTCTCCGTCAACAGATATTTGTGCGGTTTCAACGGAGGTTGAATGGGCAATGTCAGCGGCATCGTTGTACCTTTGTTGGCGTTTAACACGCTCGGTAATGTCGGTGGCAAATTTAATGATCTTATAGACTTTGCCATGGTCGTCAATAATCGGGTTGTAAGAGGCTTCAAGCCAAATGGTGGTGCCATTTTGTGCTATGCGCTCAAATTGCCCTGCTTTGTAATTTCCTGCGCCTAAGTCACGCCAAAATTGAGCGTATTCATTGGAGCTTACAAAAGAGTCTGGGCATAGCTTTTTATGGTGCTGACCTTTGACTTCGTCAAGGCTGTAGTTAAATACATTTAGAAAGTTACCATTGGCGTATTCAATGGTGCCATCTGGGGTAAAGCTAATCATGGCTAACGATTTATTAAGAGCTTCAATAATCGCTTCTGTTTCATGTGCTTGGTTGGTAATATCGGTTACATCACGGGCGAATTTAACAATTTTTTCAACCTCTCCTATTTCGTTTTTAACAGGAAAATAGGTAGCATCAACGTATACTGTGCTGCCGTCTTTGGTAATACGTTTAAATACTTTTGTTTGTGCGTTACCTGAGTTTAAATCTGCCCAAAACCTGCTGTATTCAGGTGAGTTAACCAGTTCGGGCTCGCAAAATAGGCTGTGTTTTTGTCCGACTACTTCGTTCAAGTCGTACTGCATAACATTTAGAAATAGTGCGTTGGCATCGAGAATTTCACGCTCACAGGAAAACTCAATTGTTGCAATGTTTTCTTTAATTGCAGCTAGAAAAGCGTTTTCATTTCCGCTATAACTTTGTTTTGTCTTGTCTTTAAAAAATTTAGAAAGCATAGTAAATTCCTAGAAAGTGGTTTGAAATCAATGTAATAATTCTAGATTAAATATTTATTTTTGCTTGGTTTGTTTTGTTTGATTTTTATTTTTTATATAAATCAATTGGATAGCTTTTTTGTTTTTTGTCATTATGGCTTTTTGCGTTGCTGTAGCAAATTAAAGCTGTTTTAGATCCTAGTTTAAAGGAATTTGTATGCCATTATAAAATGACAAAATACAGGTTATTCTTCTTGGCAAACCAGAAATTCCAGTAGTGCTTTTTGTGCATGTAGGCGGTTTTCAGCTTCATCCCATACTACTGAGCGCGGGTCGTCTAGTAGGGTTTTGGATACTTCTTCACCACGATGGGCAGGTAGGCAGTGCATAAATAGGCAGTCAGGTTTGGCGGTATCTAAGAGCACTTCATTAATTTGAAAATCAGCAAATTGTTTGCGTCTTTGTGCTTGCTCTTCTTCTTGTCCCATAGAGGCCCATACGTCAGTGACAATGAGGTCGGCATCTTTTACGGCGCTTTTGGGGTCGTGGGAAAAACAAATGCGTTCGGCATTTTCATCTAGCAAATATTGGCTTGGCTCAAATCCTTTTGGGGTGGCAATATTTAGCTTAAAGTCAAATTGGCGAGCGGCATTGATATAAGAGTGGCACATGTTGTTGCCATCGCCAATCCAGCTTACGGTTTTGCCTTGGATAGAGCCACGATGTTCGTAGTAGGTTTGCATATCGGCAAGCAGTTGGCAGGGGTGGAAGTCATCGGTTAGGGCATTAATGACGGGTACGCTGGAATAGGCGGCAAAGCGTTCTACATCTTCGTGCTTAAAGGTACGAATCATAATGGCATCTACCATGCGAGATAAAACCCGTGCGCTGTCTTCTATGGGTTCACCACGCCCAAGTTGGGTGTCTCTAGGTGCTAAGAAAATGGCGTGCCCACCTAGTTGTGCCATGCCTGCTTCAAATGAGACACGAGTACGGGTGGAAGACTTGGCAAATATCATACCTAACACATGGTTTTTAAGGGTTTCGTGAGGTTGTTTTGTGTGCTGCATTTTTTTTAGGCTAATGGCACGTTGTAATATCCAGTTAAGTTCATCACTGGATAGGTCTAAAAGGGTTAAAAAATGACGTACACCCATAGTTTATCTCGCTATTTGGGGCTTAAAACACAAAAAGACAGCTTGAGCTGTCTTTATCTAAAGAGTCAATATACGCAAGCTTAGTTGTAAAGTAAATTTAAAAAGCATGATTATAAATAAATTTTAATTATTTTTTAAGCGATAGACTGCTGTTGTATTAAAATTCAATCGTTTATTGTCGCATCAATGCTCACGCTGTAAGCTCATTTGGGTGGTATTTTAAAATAAAGCAAATATCAATAAAAAGGCAATGGTTTTTAATGTTAGGTGCTACTTACAATTAACGTCATTAGCACCTTTATATGCACATTGATTGTCCGACCAACGCAGCGCATTGAGCTTTAGCTGTTCTTTTTCTTGCTTTGATATAGAGGGGTCTTCTAGCCAAACTTTTGGCTCGTAAAAAAGCGGTATTTTTGCATTAAACACTCGCCATGAGGGTTCGGCATGAGGCACTTTGGCATGATGTACTTGTGCTGTGTACAGTGCATTGGTTACTATGCCTAGTAGTATTAAAGTTAGAGTGAGGGCAGTTTGGATATGCCCGCTATGATAAGTGCTAGCGGTGTGCTTGAATAATATATTAGAGTGAGTTGTTGTCTCAGGCCATGCCAAAGCAGCCAATATGATCCACACAAATATAGAAAAAGGTGCATACGCAACACCAGATACTTGTGATAATAGCGCACCAGATATAACACAAAGTCCAAAAGATTGGCTCATAAATATACTCAAAGAAGGTGCTGTTAAACCACTATTTAAGGTACTGCGTAGTGCATAAATATATTGATAAACCCCATAGCCAAGTGTTGCCAGTAATGAAGCCAGCCCCACTACACCATAAGAACTTAGCCATTGCACTACAGCGTTGTGTGGGTGGAACATGTCATCAATCCCAATCACAGGTAGGGCAAATTTAAACCAATCTGCTCCCAGCCCCCATATAGGTGATTGTTGCCAATGTATCAGGCTTTGCTGCCAAATTTCCCAGCGGCTAGAGCTGATATCAAAGTTTGGATTGTTGCCCAATTGCTGAGCATGGGCAATACCAAGTGTGCGCTCAAGCCCCATACTGGGGTTATCAACATGGGCGATATTCGCAATCAATGCTCCCAGCAATATAGGTAATATCAATGCCATGATGCGCAGCCACCAAGGTAGTGGACGAGCAATAAATAAAAACACCATAGCAACGATGACACTCGATAAAAATGCACCACGCCCACCCATCCAAAACACCAATCCCCAGCAAAGCGTTAAAAATCCAGTGCTGCTGAGTATGCGTAATCGGCTGATAGCAATTGCTGGCTGAGTAAGTTGGGAATGAGGTGTTGATAAAGGCAGTAATAGCAACCAACCTATAGGCAATAACAGTGCAACGATATGACCCAAGTGGCGTAAGTTAACAAAAAAAGGGGGGTCGGTAATCCAGTTATAGGTGCGAGGACTGGATAACAATCCCCATGTGAGAGCCAATATTGCCAGTATAAATAGAACTAAACCTATTAATGTGAGCGTTAAAACACGTTTTTTAGCATGGGTGCATGTACGCAAATACGCATACAAATATACGCCAAAAACACTATGTGACAACCACTCAAGCCAGCGTGTTATACCTGCCCAAGGGTGTGCACCAAATAAAGTAGATATCAGCATGCTTATCAGCGTAGCGCATAGTAATTTTATAGCAGTAGGAGATAACAGTAAGCGAGTACGGGTAGCCAAACACAAGCCAACAAAGCCAAGCTCTAGAGTACTTGTAATAATACGCATGGTATCTAGCCGCCAAAAAACAGAAAAATGTTCACTCAGCAAAAGTGCTGCTGGTAACGAAACCACTAGCCATATTAAAGGTGCTGTTTGGTATGTAAAGTTAACGCCAAATGCCAACAAATTATTACTCCAAGATAGCCATTAATTAGTAGATGAAATATAAAAAATAAGGTTTAAATTTTAGCCGCCGTATTAAAACAATGTTTTTTGTCGTTTGTATAATATGCGCTGCACGCTAACATGCTCTCCATATTTTACAAGCTCCTAATTATAGAACCTTAAAAAAAGATTTCAGATTTATTGTATCTGGTGGTGCATACGCATTTTGTTATTGAATTGGCATGCTAATGCTTCTTTTAAAGGCAACCAATGCAGATAGATGCTGGCTTTTTAGAAAATATGCTTTATCTGGAAAACAAAGCGTTACAAAGAAAATGAAATAAAACTAAAAAAGTAGTTGACGAAAGTTTTAAAGTCATTAGAATACGCCACCTCGCTAACGCAGACAGGCATTTGCAAAGTAAAAAATGCCCTGTTTTAAGTTAGAGTTCTTTAAAAAATTAACAAAGATATTCGTGTGGGTACTTTCTGTAGTGTTGTAAAACACAAGCAAAAAGTACGTTAATTGGCAATAAGTTAATTGATGTACAAAGCGACAGAAAGATACTCGTCAAAAGAGTTTTTCTGGAGCAAATGATTAGCTGGATTATTGAAAGATAAATCAGCAACAGTATAAAAACTGAAGAGTTTGATCATGGCTCAGATTGAACGCTGGCGGCAGGCTTAACACATGCAAGTCGAGCGGTAACAGAGATAGCTTGCTATCTGCTGACGAGCGGCGGACGGGTGAGTAACGCGTAGGAATTTACCTAATAGAGGGGGATAGCCCGGGGAAACTCGGATTAATACCGCATACGCCCTACGGGGGAAAGCAGGGGATTTTCGGACCTTGCGCTATTAGATGAGCTTACGTTGGATTAGCTAGTTGGTAGGGTAAAGGCTTACCAAGGCGACGATCCATAGCTGGTCTGAGAGGATGATCAGCCACACTGGGACTGAGACACGGCCCAGACTCCTACGGGAGGCAGCAGTGGGGAATATTGGACAATGGGCGCAAGCCTGATCCAGCCATGCCGCGTGTGTGAAGAAGGCCTTCGGGTTGTAAAGCACTTTCAGTGGTGAAGAAAGGTAAGTAGTTAATACCTGCTTACTGTGACATTAGCCACAGAAGAAGCACCGGCTAACTCCGTGCCAGCAGCCGCGGTAATACGGAGGGTGCGAGCGTTAATCGGAATTACTGGGCGTAAAGCGCGCGTAGGCGGCGAGTTAAGTCAGATGTGAAATCCCCGGGCTCAACCTGGGAATGGCATTTGAAACTGGCTAGCTAGAATGTAGTAGAGGGTAGTGGAATTTCCAGTGTAGCGGTGAAATGCGTAGAGATTGGAAGGAACATCAGTGGCGAAGGCGACTACCTGGACTAACATTGACGCTGAGGTGCGAAAGCGTGGGTAGCAAACAGGATTAGATACCCTGGTAGTCCACGCCGTAAACGATGTCTACTAGTTGTTGGGAGACTAGATCTCTTAGTAACGCAGCTAACGCACTAAGTAGACCGCCTGGGGAGTACGGCCGCAAGGTTAAAACTCAAATGAATTGACGGGGGCCCGCACAAGCGGTGGAGCATGTGGTTTAATTCGAAGCAACGCGAAGAACCTTACCTACTCTTGACATCCTAAGAATTTTCCAGAGATGGAGAAGTGCCTTCGGGAACTTAGAGACAGGTGCTGCATGGCTGTCGTCAGCTCGTGTTGTGAAATGTTGGGTTAAGTCCCGTAACGAGCGCAACCCTTATCCTTAGTTGCCATCATTTAGTTGGGGACTCTAAGGAGACTGCCGGTGACAAACCGGAGGAAGGCGGGGACGACGTCAAGTCATCATGGCCCTTACGAGTAGGGCTACACACGTGCTACAATGGCCGGTACAGAGGGTTGCCAAGCCGCAAGGTGGAGCTAATCTCACAAAGCCGGTCGTAGTCCGGATTGGAGTCTGCAACTCGACTCCATGAAGTCGGAATCGCTAGTAATCGTGAATCAGAATGTCACGGTGAATACGTTCCCGGGCCTTGTACACACCGCCCGTCACACCATGGGAGTGGGTTGCTCCAGAAGTAGATAGCCTAACCGTAAGGAGGGCGTTTACCACGGAGTGATTCATGACTGGGGTGAAGTCGTAACAAGGTAGCCCTAGGGGAACCTGGGGCTGGATCACCTCCTTAAACGAAGTTTGCACATTGCATGTAAGTGCTCACACGAATATCTATTGTTAGAAGTAAGGATAAGGTTTAATTTTAATTAAGTCTTATTTTTATAGTTCTTTAAAAATTTGGACACATGAGAATATAAAATGAGATTCTCAAGCGAACCGGCGATTGTTTGGTTATCCTGAGCTGTTAATTTTCATCTACTTTACTTGTGGTAGATGAGGAAGTTTAGGGTTATATGATCAAGCAATTAAGCGTGCACGGTGGATGCCTTGGCATCTGGAGGCGATGAAAGACGTGGTAGCCTGCGAAAAGTTTCGGGGAGGTGGCAAACAACCTTTGATCCGAAGATATCTGAATGGGGAAACCCAACAGCATAAGCTGTTATCAATAACTGAATACATAGGTTATTGAGGCGAACCGGGAGAACTGAAACATCTAAGTACCCCGAGGAAAAGAAATCAATCGAGATTCCCCAAGTAGCGGCGAGCGAACGGGGAGCAGCCCTTAAGTTGTATTATTTTTAGTGGAATGTTCTGGAAAGGGCAACCGCAGAAAGTGAAAGTCTTGTACACGAAAGGAATAATACAATGAAGACGAGTAGGTCGGGACACGAGAAATCCTGACTGAATATGGGGGGACCATCCTCCAAGGCTAAATACTCCCAGATGACCGATAGTGAACCAGTACCGTGAGGGAAAGGCGAAAAGAACCCCTGTGAGGGGAGTGAAATAGACCCTGAAACCGTGTACGTACAAGCAGTCAGAGCCCAGCACCTAAATAGTTTGGTAACTATATGGTGCATTGCTTAAAGAAAACAAGCAAACAAAGTTCAAAGATGATAAGTAGTAAAGAGTAAGGAATGGGTTTACCCAGCACCTAAACGCTCTTAGAAAACGTAAACTCATCATATTTAGATGTTTTTTTAAAATCATATTGAACAAGCAAACCAGACCGTTTAGGTGCTGGGTGATGGCGTACCTTTTGTATAATGGGTCAGCGACTTAATGTTAGTGGCAAGGTTAAGCGAATAGCGGAGCCGTAGGGAAACCGAGTGTTAACTGCGCGAATAGTCGCTAGCATTAGACCCGAAACCGGGCGATCTATCCATGAGCAGGTTGAAGGTTGAGTAACATCAACTGGAGGACCGAACCCACTTATGTTGAAAAATGAGGGGATGACTTGTGGATAGGAGTGAAAGGCTAATCAAGCCCGGAGATAGCTGGTTCTCCTCGAAAGCTATTTAGGTAGCGCCTCGGACGAATACCTGTGGGGGTAGAGCACTGTTAAGGCTAGGGGGTCATCCCGACTTACCAACCCTTTGCAAACTCCGAATACCACAGAGTACTATCCGGGAGACACACGGCGGGTGCTAACGTCCGTCGTGGAAAGGGAAACAACCCAGACCGTCAGCTAAGGTCCCAAAGTTACAGTTAAGTGGGAAACGATGTGGGAAGGCACAGACAGCTAGGAGGTTGGCTTAGAAGCAGCCATCCTTTAAAGAAAGCGTAATAGCTCACTAGTCGAGTCGGCCTGCGCGGAAGATATAACGGGGCTAAAACTGTACACCGAAGCTACGGGTTCAGAGGACTGAAGACAGAGGACAGAAGAAAGATGAAACACCAACGGACGCAAAATCCAGTTAACTCAATAAAAAGTTTTGAAGACTTAGAAGTGTTTAAGAAAGCGTATGCGATTTCTTTAGAAGTACATACAACAAGCTTAAGATTTCCTAAGAACGAACAACTCAATGGGTTAGTAGATCAAATGCGCAGAGCCAGCAAAGGCATTTGTGCAAACATAGCGGAAGGCTATGGCAAGCAACGCATATCCAAAGCCGAATTTAAACGCTACTTAAGTATGGCGATAGGTTCAGCCGATGAGATGCGAGTGTGGACAAGATACAGTTTGGATCTTGGCTACATTAGCAACGAGACATGGCAGTCTTGGCGTAAGACATACCAAGACATAGCAAAAATGTTAACGGGCTTGCACAAGAGTTGGGGTTAAGCAATCAGTCATCAGTCTACTGTCTTCAGTCTTCTGAACGGTAGAGGAGCGTTCTGTAAGCCGTTGAAGGTCAAGCTGAGAAGCAGGCTGGAGGTATCAGAAGTGCGAATGCTGACATGAGTAACGATAAAGGGGGTGAAAAACCCCCTCGCCGGAAACCCAAGGGTTCCTGTCCAACGTTAATCGGGGCAGGGTGAGTCGGTCCCTAAGACGAGGCTGAGAAGCGTAGTCGATGGGAAGCAGGTTAATATTCCTGCACCTTTTTGTATTGCGATGGGGAGACGGAGAAGGCTAGGCCAGCACGGCGATGGTAGTCCGTGTTTAAGGTAGTAGGCTGTGATTTTAGGCAAATCCGGAATCACAAGGCCGAGAACTGATGACGGTGACACTACGGTGTCCGAAGTGGTTGATGCCATGCTTCCAGGAAAATCCTCTAAGCATCAGATACAAAGAGACCGTACCCAAAACCGACACAGGTGGGTAGGTAGAGAATACCAAGGCGCTTGAGAGAACTTAGGTGAAGGAACTAGGCAAAATGGCACCGTAACTTCGGGAGAAGGTGCGCTGGTTTTGGTGAAGCACTTGCTGCTTAAGCTGAGACCAGTCGAAGATACCAGGTGGCTGCGACTGTTTATTAAAAACACAGCACTCTGCAAACACGAAAGTGGACGTATAGGGTGTGACGCCTGCCCGGTGCTTGAAGGTTAATTGATGGGGTTACCCAGCACCTAAATTTTTTTACTTGTAAGTATTTTCTTTTTGTTTGAATTAAGTGGAAGTTCAGAAACTGCATTTCAGAAATGGAATTTAGGGGCTGGGCAAGCCACAAAAAGGTTAAAAGATATATTATGTTCTACGTTTACTGCATTCAATCCTTAAATGATGAAAGTCGATTTTATATAGGCAGTAGTAATAATCTAAGACGTCGTCTTAGAGAGCACAATAATCAAGAAAACCAGTCAACCAAGAATCAACAGTGGCGCATCGTCTATTACGAAGCGTATTTGACAGAAAAAGCTGCTAGGATTCGAGAACAAAGACTCAAACAACACGGAAAAACAAAACAAGCACTAATGCAACGAATTAAAGAAAGTCTGGGCTTGCCCAGCCCCTAAATTCCAGAAGAGGAATAAAGAGGTTGGATAACAGACAAATTTAATTGAAAGCAAGGCATTAAGATGATGCAAATAATTAAAGAAAGTCTGGGCTTGCCCAGCCCCTAAATTCCAGAAGAGGAATAAAGAGGTTGGATAACAGACAAATTTAATTGAAAGCAAAGCATTAAGATGATGCAAATAATTAAAGAAAGTCTGGGCTTGCCCAGCCCCTAAATTCCAGAAGAGGAATAAAGAGGTTGGATAACAGACAAATTTAATTGAAAGCAAGGCATTAGAGAAACAGAAAATTTAGGTGCTGGGGAAGCTCTTGATCGAAGCCCAAGTAAACGGCGGCCGTAACTATAACGGTCCTAAGGTAGCGAAATTCCTTGTCGGGTAAGTTCCGACCTGCACGAATGGCGTAACGATGGCCACACTGTCTCCACCTAAGACTCAGTGAAATTGAAATTGCTGTTAAGATGCAGCATTCCCGCGGCTAGACGGAAAGACCCCGTGAACCTTTACTACAGCTTCACAGTGAACTTTGAATTAATTTGTGTAGGATAGCTGGGAGACATAGAAGCGCAGACGCCAGTTTGCGTGGAGTCGTCCTTGAAATACCAGCCTGATTGATTTGGGGTTCTAACTCAGATCTGTAATCCAGATCGAGGACACTGTGTGGTGGGTAGTTTGACTGGGGCGGTCTCCTCCCAAAGAGTAACGGAGGAGCACGAAGGTTGGCTAAGTATGGTCGGACATCATACGGTTAGTGTAATGGCACAAGCCAGCTTAACTGCGAGACGTACATGTCGAGCAGGTACGAAAGTAGGTCATAGTGATCCGGTGGTTCTGAATGGAAGGGCCATCGCTCAACGGATAAAAGGTACTCCGGGGATAACAGGCTGATACCGCCCAAGAGTTCACATCGACGGCGGTGTTTGGCACCTCGATGTCGGCTCATCACATCCTGGGGCTGAAGCCGGTCCCAAGGGTATGGCTGTTCGCCATTTAAAGTGGTACGCGAGCTGGGTTTAGAACGTCGTGAGACAGTTCGGTCCCTATCTGCCGTGGGCGTATGAGATTTGAGAAGAGTTGCTCCTAGTACGAGAGGACCGGAGTGAACGAACCACTGGTGTTCCGGTTGTGTCGCCAGACGCATTGCCGGGTAGCTACGTTCGGACAGGATAACCGCTGAAAGCATCTAAGCGGGAAGCCCCCTTCAAGATGAGATCTCACTGACTCCTAGAGAGTCCTGTAGGGCCCAGTAAGACTAACTGGTTGATAGGTCAGGTGTGTAAGCGTTGTGAGGCGTTGAGCTAACTGATACTAATTGCCCGTGAGGCTTGATCATATAACCCCAAACTTCAGCTATCATCAATAAAGAAAGATGAAAGATGAAAGATGAAAAAGGGTAAAACAAGTCAACAATCAATACTTTGAAGAAAACAAAGTTATAGACAAACAACAACCGCAATCGACGGTTCGCTAAGGTTTTTAAGCAGAAAGCAGAAAGCAGAAAGCAGAAAGCAGAAAGCAGAAAGCAGAAAAAACAAAGAGAATCTCAATATAAACCCATGTGTCCAACCTTATTTTTATACTCTGTTCATTTTTAAAAAGCAGCAAAAAGAGCATTAAAACAAAGTATAAAAACCAGTTTGCTTGACGACCATAGAGCAACGGAACCACCTGACCCCATGCCGAACTCAGAAGTGAAACGTTGTATCGCCGATGGTAGTGTGGGGTTTCCCCATGTGAGAGTAGGTCATCGTCAAGCTCTTAAACCCAAAAACCCAGTCATCGTACTGGGTTTTTTTTGCTTTTTCAGAGGACTGAGGACTGAGGACTGAGGTTTTACCCAGCCCCATGCGGAGCATGGTTCTGTCCTCTGTCCTCAGTCCAGCAGTCACATTATTCCACAAAAAAACACCAATGTACTAGTACATTGAAACAGCATAAAAAAATATTGAATAGGTCTATATCATAATGACAGGCTCAAGATTCAGTCCTTGACCTCTGACCTCTGCCCAGCACCATGCAAAGCATGGGGCTGGGTAAAACCCCTGAACCCTGAACCCTGAACCCTGAACCCTGACTCAGCCTCTATTTTTGATTATAAAATTGATTGATTTCTTGTATGCGGTTTTCAATGCTGGCTTTTGCTTGAAAGTCTTTTTGTTGTTTGCTTATTTCTAGTGCTTGTTGTAGTTGTTTTAAGGCTTGATTGTAACGGGCGGTTGTATAAGAGTATTCTGCTAACGCTCGTAAAGAGTCGCTGGGTTTTTTGGCTTTTTGGTAGGCTTGGCTTAGTTGTTTCCATAAATTTGGTTGGCTGTTGTATTTGAGCAGCCTATTAAGGTAGTTAATTGCGTTGATGTTGTGATTGCTGTGTAAATAAAATTGGCTCAAGTAGTACATGATTTGTTCATCATTAGGGCGGTTTTTTAGTGCGTCTTGTAGTAATTTAATGCCTTTTTTGGTTTGCTTTTGGGCAACTAAAATTTGGGCTTTGAGCGTTAAAATGGCGGTAATGGATTTAAATTGGGTGTGTATGGCATTTAATTTGGCTAAGGCTTTGGTGTATTTTTTTTGGGTAAAATATATGCTAGAAAGGCTGTATCTGGCGGCTGATTTCTCTTTTTCAGAGGCGTTTGTTTGTTTTTCTAGTGCTGAAAAGTAAGCAATGGCTGCCGCTGTGTTATAGCGATATTTTATTTTTGCAAAATTTTGAATAATTAAAAATTCAAAACCTTTGGTGCGCTTTTGCGCTTTGAAATTTTCTGCTCTATTTGCAGAGTCTGCCATGCGGTTGTTGCTTAATGGGTGGGTCTGTAAAAATTCGGGTGCTTTGGCTGAGTAGCGATAGCTTTGCATCATGGCTTTAAACATGGTTGGCATTGCGTATGGATCCATGCCTGCTTTAACCAGTGTTTGCATGCCAATACGATCGGCTTCTCGTTCAAAGCTGCGACTAAAAGTTAAATAGTTTTGAATGCTGGCAGCAGGGGTGCTTAACATTGTGGCAACGCCTGCTTGGGTGTTATTGGTGGCAATTAGTAAAATGCTGGCGAGTATACCTGCTAGTGCTATCGGTTCTTGGTTTTTCATTGCTTGTACATGGCGGGCAAAATGGCGTTGTCCTAGATGGGCAAATTCGTGTGCCATAATGGAGGCAAATTCATCTTCATCTTGGGTATATAAAAATAAGCCTAAGTTGGTGCTAATAATACCACCAGGTACGGCGGAGGCATTTAATGTGGGGTCGTCAAAGACGATAAAGTTGAGTTTTTTTTGTGGCAAGTCGGCGTATGGCAACAGACGGTACATTAAGTTTTCAAAGTAGTTGCGGATAAAAGGCTGGTTAATGATGTTTGCGATTTGTTGCTTTTGGTACAGCCATTGTAGCCCTATGATACGCTCTTGCTCTAAAGAAATATAAGCGGAGGTGCTGTCGCCTAATTCTGGCAATGGGTTGTGACTTGCCCATGTAGGGCAGGCAAGGATAATAAGCAAGCTGAGTATTTTTTTATTCACAAAGTGTGTCCATTTTTAAGCTGTGTTAAGACCTGTATGTTAATTAAAAGTTGCGGTTTATTGTGTTTTAATTGCCTGTCGCTCTAAGTGGAGCAATGTTATTATAGCGGCTTTGAAGCAGCTAGGTTATACAATGTGTAAAGACGCATATCAGGTATTGGATTTATCGCATTTGCAGTGTCCAATGACGCTGCTTGTGGTTAAGCAGGCTTTGAATGAATTACCTATAGGACAAACTGTACAGTTTTTATTGCCCAATCATGCTGCTTATACGGATATTGTAAAATACATACAAAAATCAAACTATGAGCTGGTACGGGAAAATACAACCTGTTTGCCTATTGTCCTAATAATTAAAAAGAGCTAAAAATTATGTTAAATGTATTTAAAAAATGGATTCATCGCTATTTGTCTGATGAGGAGGGGCTGGTTCTGTTGCTGTTGCTAATCAGTTCGGCTCTGATTATTTTAACTTTGGGGAATGTGTTAGCCCCTTTTTTAACGGCTTTGGTTGTGGCGTATTTGCTACAGGGTGTGCAGTTGTGGTTAAAGCAGCAAGGGTTTAAACCTTTGTTGGCTAGCAGTATTACTTTTTTGCTTTTTATTGGTGTGTTGTTTGCTTTGTTGCTGATTATTTTGCCTGCGGTTTGGTCGCAAATGCTGGGTTTTGTGTATGAGTTGCCGAATATGATTAAAAAAGGGCAGGCATTATTAATGCATTTGCCTATGCGTTATCCTGATTTTATTGATATGGCTCAGGTTGAAAGTTGGAATAAGGATATTACCAAAGAGATTACTTCTCTTGGACAGTATGCATTGTCTTTTTCTATGACGGGAATTACAGGGTTAATGCGTATTTTAATTTATTTGGTGCTGGTGCCTATTTTGGTTTTTTTCTTGCTTAAAGATGGGGAGTTGTTAATTCAGCGTTTGAGTGCTTCATTGCCTAAAAAACGGGCACTTTTAACTCAGGTGTGGCATGAAATGGATTTGCAAATTGCTAATTATGTGCGTGGTAAGATGATTGAAATTATCGTTGTTGGTGTGGTTAGTTATATTTGCTTTTTGTTTTTTGGATTACGTTATGCGGCATTATTAGCCATTGGTGTGGGGTTGTCTGCCCTTATTCCTTATATTGGTGTGGCGATTATTAGCGTGCCTATTGCATTTGTGGCGTATGTTCAGTGGGGATTTGATAATCAGTTTATTGCTCTAATGGTGACCTATATTATTATTCAAGCCTTAGATGGGAATATATTAGTGCCTATTTTGTTTTCGGAGGCGGTTAATTTACACCCCATTGCGATTATTTTGGCAGTGCTTATTTTTGGCGGTATATGGGGCTTTTGGGGGGTGTTTTTTGCTATTCCTTTGGCTACGTTGTTTAAGGCTATTTTAAGTGCTTGGCCCAAAATTCAAGAGCCCAGTTTATAGCTCTGCGATAACTTGATTGCGTCCTAATTCTTTTGCTTTATAGAGTTTCTCGTCTGCTTTTTTTAATAGACTTTCAGGGGTGTTGTAGTGATGGTTTTCGTTGCTGCTAATGCCAATGCTGACACTGCATACTTGCATGGGTGCTTGAGCATGAGGAATGCGCTGTGCAATGACGGCAAGACGAATTTTTTCGGCTATATCAAAGGCTTGTTGTTTGTGCATGTTGGCTAAAATAACTACAAATTCTTCGCCGCCATAACGAGCACATATATTGCTTGTTCCTGCACAGGCATTTTGTAATGCTTGGGCAATACGTTGCAAGCAGATGTCGCCTGCTTGATGACCATAAGAGTCGTTATACTGTTTAAAACAGTCTACATCAATCATCAGTAAATTGAGTGTTTGTTTACTTGCTTGTGATTGCTGCCATGTGTGTTTTAGGCTAACTTCAAATTCACGCCGATTAATAAGTCCTGTTAAGCCATCGGTGGTAGAGAGTTTTTTTAGTAATTTCATCATGTAATTTAATCGTTCTGCTTCTAAAGATAGAATACGGTTGTTGATGTAATCACGACGAAAAGAGGATTCCATAATAAAGTTCATATAGCCGCCCATGCCAATTAAAATTAACCAAAATGTCATAAATACGGGAATTAATATGGAGGCATATTCATCTAGTGAAAATTGACTTAAATTGCGCTGATCACTAAATAGTACGACAACACAAATAATGGTGCTTAAAAAAGAGGTTAAAATTAATACTCGGTAGTTTAAACGGTGGGCAATAATAACAAATACCTGTACGGGGATAATACCGACCATATAGACATAGTTCATGGGGGTTGCAATGAGTAAACTACTTAAAATAACCTGACTAAACGCTGCCACGCTGATAACGGCAATAGATAAATCGATTAGTTTTCCATTCTGGGTTTTACTACGCATTAAACTGACAATAATGAGTGTTGATAAAACGGCAATAAACAAACGTGCGCCTGCAATAATAAATCCATTATCGCCACCTACGGTTACATCTGCCCAGCTGTAAACAATATAAATTAATACGCCAATTAACATGACTTTGCTTTCAAACGCCAAAAAGCTATTGGCACGATGACGCTGATAATCAACTTCTAAGCGACTAGAAAAAGATTGATTGATTTTATTTCTGGGTTTGGCTGATTTGAGATAGTCGATGGTTTGTTTTTGCGCTAGCAGTGTCGGGTCATCTTCAATATTGGAAACAGATTGAGTATTCATCATAAATTTTGTTGGCTATCCATGTAAGTCATAATATAGACAAGGCGCGCCATTATACCCTGTGTTGTGTTGTCTTTGTCGTTTGTTGTGTTGCAATTTGTACTATCTTGGTAAGTGGCATTTACTTAGATTTATCTAAGGTTTTTAAATAACGCTTACGCCCTTTTTCTCCAAAGTATTTAAGTATAGGCGAGATAGGATAAATTAACCAAGGGAATGCACCTAATAAACGAGAGGTTAAACTATCTATATAAGGCAGATAAATGCTTTCTTTGCCTGTTTTAATAGCATCAATCATGGTCTTGGCAACTTTTTCAGGTTGCAGTGGGGTGGCTAAAAAGTTCAAACTGTTGCCATTATTTTTTGCTTCATAACGCAACATGGGGGTATCAATACCAGAGGCGTATAATGCAGAGAGATGCACCTTAGAGCCACGCAATTCTTGCTGTAATGCCAAAATAAAACCACGCAAACCAAATTTGCTAGCAGAGTATAAGGCACTGCGCTCAAGGGCAATAATGCCGCCCATCGAAACCGTTACAATAATGTTGCCATGTCCTTGTTTAAGCATTTTTTGTGTTAAAGCATGAATAAGATGAAGCGCACTTTTTAAATTAATATCAAGCTGTAAATCAATGTCTTGGGTCTGATTTTCAACCACTAATTTGGGAATGACGATGCCTGCATTTACAAAAGCAACGTCAATGGTATCGGAGAGCTGTGCAATGTCTTTACATAGGTTTTGTACCTGTTTGCTGACAGATAAATCCACTTGCTGTATGTATGTATTAGGGTGGTTTTGTTGCACTTCTGTCAACATGGTTTGTTCTTTATCTATAAGCCATAGGTCATAGTTTTGTTGCGTAAGTTGCGCTACAAGTTGCTTGCCGATACCGCCAGTTGCGCCGGTAATGAGTGCTGTTTTTTTATTTTTCATGGTGGCGTTTACTTTTTTTAGAGTACGAGAGAGTAAAACCTGCTGCTTGCTGATATTCAGCTTCTTGAACTAGGTCTTTGGCCGTAAGAGGGTGTTTGTCTAACCAGCCTTTGGGAAAGGCTAAACAGATATGCTCTGCATCTATTTTAACCTTAGGTATGGGCATAGCATGGGCACCACGATTATGATTAAGCACTACTGCCAAGCGCAATAACCGAGCGATGGCAATGACATTGTTTTTTTGTTGTCCATTAAAATGGGCAAACTCTGAAATAGGAAACTTACGTCTGTGAGTACGCACTAGTTTTGCCAAAATACGCTGCCCCAAACTGGAGAAGCCTAATAGGTCTGAGTGTTCTAATAAATATGCGCCATGCTTATGAAAGCTACTGTGAGAAATGGCAAGTCCTATTTCATGTAATTGGGCAGCCCAAATGAGCCAATTTTGCCAAACCTTATCTAATTTCCACACCTTATTGGCTTGTTTAAACAGTTTCAATGCGGTATCTGCTACCTGCTTACTTTGAGATTTATCTATATGAAAACGCTCAATAAGTGCATTAACAGCACGCTCACGAACATTCTCATGGGCATTGCGCCCAATCAAATCCCATAACGCACCTTCACGCAATGCACCGTCAGAATAACGTAACTCATCTAATTCAAAGCTCTCGAAAATAGCGACAATAATAGCCAATCCACCAACAAAAACCTGTTGCCGCTCCGCTTTGATAGAGGGTAAGTTAACTTCATCTACATGTTTGAATTGCAGTATTTTTTTACATAGTTTTTTTAAGCCTTGGGCACTTAGCATTTCATTATGCCAGCCTTGTGCAACCACGGTATTGACTGCTGCTCGCATAGTGCCTGACGAGCCAACTACACTATTCCAACCTAATTTTTTATAGGCTTTTTGGATTTTTTGAAGTTCTTGTTTTGCCGCAGAGACGGCCTCTTTAAAATAGGTTTCATTAATCTCCCCTTGGGGGAAAAAGCGTTGGGTATAAGACACACACCCCATATGCAAACTTTCTAATAATAAAGGCTCAAAGCGTTCGCCTATTATAAATTCGGTACTGCCACCACCAATATCAATAACTAGACGCTTTCCTGCATCGTCGGCAAGGGTATGGCTTACGCCCAAGTAGATTAGGCGAGCTTCTTCTCGTCCCGAGATGACCTCAATGGGATAGCCTAAAATCGGTTCGGCAGCATGAATAAATTCTTCACGATTATGTGCCGCTCTTAATGCGTTGGTTGCAAAAACACTTAGGTTATGTGCTGGCATGCCCTGCACTCGTTGGGCAAATTCACGCAAGCACGCAAGCCCTCTGGCTTGTGCGTCGATAGATAGCTTACCTCTTTCATCTAAGCCTGCTGCCAGTTGCACCTTGGTACCACGCTTTTCTAAAATGCGAATCTCTCCTTGAAACTCTTGGGCGACTAACATATGAAAACTATTAGAGCCTAAATCAATAGTGGCAATCAGCGTATCCTGTGGTGCTTGAGTTGTAGCCATACGACCCTCTAAATTATAAATAAAACAAAATAGTGCCTTGTTCCATACAATAGGTCTAGTAAAAATAAGGTAATTTTCTACAAAATGAGTTAATATTTGCGCCTTGTTAATTTTTATAACCTTAAAGGACACAATATGAGTCAAATCATTAATACCTCTGATGACAACTTTGAAAGCTATGTGCTGAAATCTGAACTCCCTGTACTGCTTGATTTTTGGGCACCTTGGTGCGGACCTTGTAAGATGATAGCCCCTATTTTAGAAGAGATTGCAAGTGAATATGCCGACAAGCTAAAAGTGGTAAAAATCAATATTGATGACAACCAACAAATTGCACCTAAATTTGGTGTGCGTAGCATTCCTACTTTAATTCTTTTTAAAGCAGGACAGGTTGTAAGCACGCAAACTGGCGCATTAGACAAAACCAGTTTAAAAGGTTTTATTGACCAGTCTTTATAATTTATGCTCCTTAATAATGAAGATTTTTCACTTTTTTATATAAAAAGACATAAAATAGTGAAAAATTTCTCTATTAAGGCTTGTAATTTAACTGTATTTCGTCAAAATACGCAGACCAAATAAATCAAACAAAATTAGCTTATTATTTTATTTAGTTATTATTGGCTAAATAAAAATAAGTTTTCTGTTTTACTTAAAACTTCAAACCAAAAAACGACCTTCCTTTATGAATCTTTCTGATCTTAAACTTAAATCTGTGTCTGAACTATTGGGCATTGCCAAAGAAATGAAACTTGAGCACGTTAGCCGTACTCGCAAACAAGACATGATTTTTGCCATATTAAAAAATCACGCCAAAAGTGGTGAAGATATTTATGGCGATGGCGTGTTAGAAATTCTGCAAGATGGCTTTGGCTTTTTGCGTAGTGCCAACAGTTCCTACTTGGCAGGACCAGATGATATTTATGTTTCGCCCAGTCAAATACGCCGCTTTAACTTACGCAAAGGGGATAAAATAGCAGGTAAAATTCGCCCTCCCAAAGATGGCGAACGCTATTTTGCCATGCTTAAAGTTAACGAAATTAATGACGACAGCCCTGAAAATGCCAAGTCAAAAATTCTCTTTGAAAACCTCACACCGCTATTTCCCCAAGAGCATTTATTGTTGGAAATCGGTAATGGCTCAACCGAAGACCTCTCCACCCGAGTGCTAGATTTAGTTGCGCCCATAGGTAAAGGTCAGCGTGGTTTAATTGTAGCACCGCCTAAAGCAGGTAAAACCATGCTATTACAAAGCACCGCTCAAGCCATTACCCGCAACAACCCAGAATGTGAATTGATTGTACTTTTGATTGATGAACGTCCAGAAGAAGTGACGGAAATGAAACGCTCGGTGTTAGGTGAAGTGGTTGCCTCGACCTTTGATGAACCACCTGCTCGCCATGTACAGGTAGCGGAAATGGTCATCGAAAAAGCCAAACGTTTAGTAGAACACAAGCGAGACGTGGTTATTTTGCTTGACTCTATTACCCGTCTGGCGCGTGCTTATAATACGGTAGTGCCCTCATCAGGCAAGGTACTAACAGGTGGGGTTGATGCCCATGCCCTAGAAAAGCCCAAACGCTTTTTTGGTGCGGCACGCAACATTGAAGAAGGCGGCTCATTAACCATTATTGCCACCGCATTGGTTGAAACAGGTTCACGCATGGATGAGGTGATTTACGAAGAATTTAAAGGCACAGGTAACCAAGAATTACACCTTGATCGTAAAATCTCAGAAAAACGCATTTACCCTGCTATTAACATTCGTCGCTCAGGCACACGCCGTGAAGACATGATGATGGACGAGCCGACCTTACAACGACTATGGATATTACGCAAACTGTTGGCAGAAATGGAAGACCAGCAAGCCATTGAGTTTTTACTCGACAAACTCCGTCAAACTAAAACCAATAACGAATTTTTCGACTCCATGCGAGGCTAACTGTTACGCCCTTTTAAGGGCGTATTTTTATTCTTATTCTTTAATGTCCACTTGATAGATGGTGTTATGTAACTTGTTTGTTGTATGTGGAATTTAAAATCATACAGTTTTAATTGCTAAAGCATTTTCCTTGCATAATTTTTAAAGAAGTGCTCTTTACCATTATTTATATTTTCTTTGTTTAAAAATAAACTATCATAAAAAGCCGACACCCTTACAGAATTATACTTATTATTAGAACGAACCACATAAGTTTTATTCTTTTCACATTTAACATCTTTTAAAATTTGTATTAACCTTCCTTCTTGTTCCAATATATGCAAAATTGGTAGTGGCATTAAACATATTCCCAAACCTGCAATCGCCGCCTTGCAAATAGAATTAAAGTTATCAATGTAATATTTGGGCTTTACTTGAATTTTATATACCACTCCGTTTTGTTCTAATTGCCAAAATGGGCAACTTGCACTCCCAGAAAAAAGTAAGTCATGTTTATATAGCTCATCAATATAATTTAAAGAGCCTTGTTTATTAATATAAGCAGGCGATGCAGCAAGACCCAATGACACTTCAAATAATTTTCTCTGAGTTAAATAAGGCTCTTTAATAGGTGCATTAACTATAGAAATATCAATTTTATCATTAACAAAGTGACGAGTATTATGCGTATAATGCAAAAAAACATTTATTTTATGATTTTCTTGCATAAATTTAATTACATGATTTTGTAAAAAAGATTCTACAAATGGCACACTACAAGACAGATGGATATCACCTGATAATTCAGATTGGGCATTATTAGCGTCTAACCAATATGCCTCAAAATTTTTAAACAAAGGAACAAATTTTTGATAGTAAGATTCACCGGCGGAAGTTAAGCAAAATTGTTTAGCATTACGGTATAACAACTTCTCACCGCAAACATTTTCCAGCTCTGCAACTGCTCGTGATAATGTAGGAGCAGATATACCTGAAGTATAACTTGCCGCAGCAAAGCCCCCATGCTCAACCACCTGATAAAATCTATAAAGATTGGCTAACTCTTTTGTTTTCATAAACTTTCCAAATTTAAAATCAATTATTTCATTTTTGCCTGTTTTATAAGCTCAACATCTTCCTTAAAATTTATATACGACCACAAACTAAATAACAAGGGTATATAAATGAAAAACGCTATTTTAATTTTATTTGTCTCATTAGTCATATCTAAAGCGGCTATAGCAAAAGATATAGAATGGAATATATTAAATATTAAAAATATTAATGAAATTGAAGAAAAAATTAATGAAAGAAAGCAAGCTACAGATGCTAAATCACAAGCAGAGCTAGGTATTTTATATTATCAATTAGCATCAATACATAAACAAAAAGTCAGCATTAAAGCAAAATATTATCTTGAGAGTTATATAGAAAAAAATAAAAAACCTGAGCCTATAATTTTAGCTTTATTAGGCAGCACCAAAAGCATGCTTGCAAAAGAAACAAAAAATATAATAGATAAAATTAAATGGGTTAATCGAGGAGCAAGTGATTTAAATGAAGCTGTTATGCTCGATCCCAATAATATAAAAATACGATTAACAAGAATTCGGGTTTTTTCTAAATTGCCTTCCATATTCAGAAAGAAAAAAACAATATTAAAAGATATTTCTTATTTGCTTGATAATAAACTTATAAAAGACAAAGACACACGCAATGAACTCATTAAAATAAATAATGATATAAGGTAGCAAATAATGGAAAAGCTGATTGATTTTCAAAATGTTGGAAAGATATTTAATCAGGGAAAATTGAAATTAAAAGCATTAGATGATGTATGTATTTCTATTGAAAGTGGTGAATTTATTGTACTACAAGGCGCATCTGGTAGTGGCAAAAGTACACTATTAAATATAGCAGGAGGAATACTAAATCCAACATCAGGGAAAGCTTATATTTTAGGTAAAAACTTTTATTCTTTATCTGATAGAAAACAATCACAACTTAGAAAACAAAGTATTGGTTTTGTTTTTCAGCAATTTTACCTTATACCAAACTTGACTGTTTTTGAAAATATTGAATTGCCGCTAAAATTATTAGGATTTAAAGATATATCAAATAAAGTAAATACTATATTGGAGTATTTAGGTCTGGATAAATTTAAAGGACTTAAACCTGCACAAATATCAGGAGGGCAACAGCAACGTGTTGCTTTGGCAAGAGCCATAGTAAAAAGCCCTAACTTTTTAATTGCCGACGAACCTACTGCCAGTTTAGATTCTAAAAATGGTAATATTATTTTAGAGATGCTTAAAAAAATCAATAAAGAAAGTGGTAAAGCCATTATATTAACATCTCACGATTCTGACATTATTCAAAAATTAAATCCTGATCGAATTATCAAAATGCAAGACGGTATATTATGCTAGCTTTTATTTTTAATTTCTCTATCAAAAATGTTTTTCGTAATCAGATACAAACATTGATATCTTTATTAGCAATTTGTTCATCAGTTGTTATTTTATTATTTTTCCGTGGTTTTATTGATTTTACTCTAGAAGGATTAAAAGCCAATACAATATCAGAGATTGGGCATGTACAAATTGGTAAAAAAAGCCATTTTGAGCTTGGCGGCGATATTGTTAACAGTACAAGCAATCAGCTTAATGCTAAAGAATACCAGTCCATATTACAATCTATATCTGGTATTAATTATATAAAAGCAGTTTCACCACGTTTAAATGGCTCTGGTATTATTGCGCTTAACAATACAAGTTTATATGTTAAATTAACGGGAGTTAACCCAAAACAAGATGAAGAATTTTCCAGTGCTGAAACGATTATTAATGGTCGCCAAGTTCGCAATTCAGATGAGTGTATAATAGGAAATTCTCTTTATCAGGCATTAGGAGCAAAGCTATTGCAAGAGCTCACACTACTTTCTACAACAGAATACGGTGGTATAAATGCCGTCACATGCAAACTTGTTGGTATTGTAGAAACGAGATCCAGAGATTTAGATAAGGTATATACAAAATTACATATAAAAAATTTAAAAAGGCTTTTTGATACAGATAAATTAAATTATGTCATGGTATTGTTAGATAGCGACAAACAAATTGAAACCTTTACTAATAAACTTAAAAATAAATTAACAGAAAATATTTATTATCGCACTTGGGAAGATTTGGCGGAATATTATAAGTCAGTTAAGTCTCTATATGAATCTATTTTTAATATAGCTACTCTTTCTTTAGTTTTTATTATGATATTAAGCATTTTAAACACAATCAGTATGAGTATTTTTGATCGTCATAATGAGATTGGTATGTTACGTGCAATAGGTATGAGCAAACAACAAATATTCAGTCATCTTTTTATTGAGGGTACAGTTCTTGGTTTACTTGGCGCATTTTTTGGAACGCTTATTGGAGTGGGCATAATCAGTTATATTAATTATTTAGGCGGCATTTCCATGCCGCCAGCACCTGGTATGACTTCTGGTTATGACGTTATTATAAAAGTGAGTCCATATAGTGTTAAATTGGCATTTATTATGTCCATAAGTTCTGCCATATTTGCTACCTTTTATCCTGCGCATAAAGCAACTCAAAAAGAGATTGTCTTTTCTATAAATAAGAGATAAATCATGAAAAAAATTATTATATTAATATTTTTATGTATAAGTAACTTTGTCTACTCAACTCCTAATGCAGATAGGTTATTTGCAATCGCTGATAAAATCAATCAGCTAGATAATAAAATGCAATTTAAGGTTGCCGTAAAAACAAATAACCGAGATTATTTATTTGATGTTTTTATCAGTAATGAAAACAGTATTGTTAAATACTTGAAACCTAGTAAAGACAAAGGGAAAAAAATTCTTGCTAAAGGAATGGATATGTGGATTTTTATTCCCAGTGGTAAAAGACCTATTCGTATCTCGCCACAACAACGCTTAATTGGTAGTGTGTCAAATATTGATGTTGCTAGAATTTCTTTAGGAGTTGATTACTATGCTAGCGAAGTTTTTTCTTCCAGCCATAATAAGAAAAAAGCATGGTTATTAAGACTAAAAAGCAAAAATAAGAAATCTTTATATGCACAAGCCGATTTATTGATTGAAGTAGGCACTTACAAACCTAAATCAGCTATTTTTTATACTCAAAGCGGCAAAGCAAGTAAAAAAATAATTTTTTCAGGATATAAAAATATTAAAGGAAAACAGATTGCAACCACACGGACAATCATTGACTTACTGACAGGCAATAAATCAACTCTTACGTATTTAAAATTTAAAAAGTCCAAGATATCAGATGAATATTTTCAAATTAATTCTTTTGCTTTTTTCTAGTTTTTTCATTATTCCATTTTTTGCGTGTACACAAGCAAATACTGATTTTGATATAAACTTAAGTAATGTGTTTGTATTAGAAAAACAAAAATCAAAAAATATGAGTAAAGTAAAAGCTGAAATAGATTATGAAAAGATTAAGGTCAATGGTAGCTTTATGTTAAAAATAGAAAATTCCTTAATATCATCAAAAGTTAATGAACTTTATGCTGATGTTTTTGTTGGTAATGGATACATTACAATAGGAAAAAAATTTATATTAAGTGGACAATCTTATTTTTATAATCCTTCTAACTTTATAAACCTAACTCGTTATTATAAAAATACGTACCCAAATAACATAAAATATTTTGACATAATTGGAAATAATTTTATTAGGTACACAAAACTACTTAAAGGTAGTTCTTTATCTCTTTATTTTTATCCTGATGAGAAATCAGGTCAAATTGATATAACAAAAGATTTTTATAACCAGAATATGGATATTTCTATTGATTTATTCTGGCAGAAGAAGGAGGGAATGAAACTAGGGCTAAATAGTTCTAAATTAATCGGCGAAAACACCCTAATATATACTGAAACTGCATATACAAAAATGACTGTACTAAATGACTATAAAATGCCCAATAATATTTATTTTATTTCTGGTATGCAGTACACAACTACGGGAGGATGCAGTATTAATGCAGAATATTACTATCATAATAAGAGACTTACACTAAATCAGGTAATTACAGCAAAGGGTAAGATTCCTGCCAACGCACTTCAGCTTATGGCATTTAGAGGCAATATATTATTTTTTAATATTAGAGATATTAATTTACACCCTAAGACAAACCTCAATTTTTCTTATGCTAAGGGTGTGGAGAGCAACCTTAATAGTTTTTCTCCATTATTAAAAATAGCATTAAACGAATATATAGATATTTATGCAAAAGCCCAATTTGACTTAAATTCCAACTTTCAACCTAACTGGTTAGTAGGCATAAAAGGGGTATGGTAGACGTTGTCAGTTAAGTCAACTGCAAACCGCCTTTCGCTTGCATTAGCAAACTCAATACGTCATCGGCACTGATTACGACCATGCGAGGGTCAAGTGCTTGCTCATCAACATGGTTATGCACCATACAGGCTTTGCATACGGCAATTTGCCCACCTTGTTGTAAAAAACTTTCAAGCAAAGTGCTAACGGGCATAAAGGGGGTGCCGATATCTAACCCATCGGTTGCGCCTTTAATACCTAAATGTACCGCATCAACCATTAAAATAATGGTAGCAGAATGCCCATGCTCAAGGGCTTTAACCCCTAAAGTAAAGGCGACGGTTACTTTGTTGGGGTCGTTGGCTTGGTCAAAAAGGGTGCTGACAAAATCGGTATGTTGCATGTTTTCTCCAGATAAAATAATAAATACGAAAGCGTATATTAGAGCATTCTAATTTAATCGGCAAGCACCTTTAAGCAATCTCACTTAAATGCATGCTAGAGGCTTTTTCACTATGCCATATTAGGTTAGTAGGCACTTGCTTTTCATCTGTAAATAAGTGCCCAATGCGTGGTTTTACATAGCATATATCGCCTTTTTTAAACTGTAGCTGGCTGTGCTCTGCATGCGAGAGTACCAATTCCCAAGCATTGTCTAGCGGTAAGTTTTCCGCACTTAAACTAATTCGAATTTCTGCCCCTACAGGGCTGATGTTCTGTACGCTAAATCGTAAGTTATTACTCACATCAGGGGTTTTGCTGGGGGCTAATTCATGGGTGCGAAAATACAAATCCCCAGAGCTTGCTTCATAGGTAGTAGGCAGATTAAAAAATGCATCGGAATTAATCAGTTGTTGACCTTGCAGTACACCTTTAAAACGGTTAACGGCACCTAAAAAATCAAATACAAAGCGGTTGGCAGGCTTGGCAAACAGCTCGGTGGGGCTGGCGATTTGTTCAATTTTGCCGTTATTTAAAATGGCAACCCGATCGGCAACTTCAAAGGCTTCTTCTTGGTCGTGGGTCACAAAAATACTGGTAAATCCTAAATTTTGATGTAGCTCTCTAAGCCAATGGCGTAAATCTTGACGCACCTTTGCATCGAGTGCGCCAAAGGGTTCATCAAGAAGTAGTACGTTAGGCTCAGTAGCCAGTGCTCTGGCAAGCGCAACACGCTGTTTTTGTCCACCTGATAGCTGTGCAGGATAACGCTTGGCAAGATGCTCAAGCTGTATCATCTGTAAGAGTTCACGCACTTTAGCACCAATAGCGGCTTTACTTGGACGCTGTTTTCGTGGCAATACGGTTAAACCAAAGGCAATGTTATCGGCAACGCTCATGTGCTCAAACAGAGCGTAATGCTGAAACATAAACCCAATTTTACGTTCTCTGACATGCACATGGGTAACATCACGCTGTGCAAAAAACAACTTGCCTTGTTCACAAGACTCAAGCCCTGCCAACATACGCAATAAGGTGGTCTTGCCTGAACCAGACGGCCCTAATAAGGCTAACATTTCCCCTTGCTCAATAATTAAATCAAGCGGGGCTAATACTTGGGTTTGCTGAAAGCGTTTACTCACTTGTTGTAGTTGAATGCTCATAAGCTCTCCTTTAAAAGGCGGCGTTGTTGTTGCCATTGTATATAGGTTTTTAGAAATAGGGTCAGCAGTGCCATTAATGCCAGTAATGAGGCGGCGGCAAAGGCGGCTGCAGATTGATAGTCTTGATATAACAGCTCTACATGTAAAGGCAAGGTGTTGGTTTCTCCACGAATATTGCCCGAAACCACGGATACCGCACCAAACTCGCCCACGGCTCTGGCGTTGGTTAAAATCACTCCATAAAGCAATGCCCATTTAATCTTAGGCAAGCTGACCCGATAAAACAGTTGCCAAGGTGATGCGCCTAAAATAATTGCGGCTTCTTCTTCCTCTTTGCCCTGTTGCTGCATAAGAGGAATAAGCTCTCTGGCAACAAATGGGCTGGTGACAAATAGGGTGACTAGTAAAATACCAGGCCAAGCAAACATAATTTGTATGTCTGCAGCGTATAAAGGCGCACCAATTAACCCTTGGTTGCCATAGAGTAATAAATACAAAAGCCCTGCCACCACAGGAGAGATGGCAAAAGGAATATCAATGGCGGTCAATAACAGTTTGCGCCCTACAAATTCAAACTTAGTGACACTCCATGCCAGTAAGACCCCAAAAAATAAATTAATTGGTACGGTTAATGCGCTAATCAGTAGGGTTAAGCCAATGGCACTTAAACTATCGCTGGTGGTTAAAGCGGTAAAATAACTGCTTAAGCCTACGGATAATGCCTGATAAAAAATAGCCATTAAGGGCAATAATAAAAATAAAGCCGATAACAACAAAGCCAGAGTAATGAGTAAGCCCTTACTCAAGCCCGAGCCTGCTACTTGTTGATGTGCTTTGTTCATAGACTGCTACCTTGCAAACGCTGTAAAAATCGGCTTTGCCACAGGTTAATTAAAAACAGTAATAATAAAGAGGCCATCAGCACCACCGAGGCGATGGCACTGGCGGCGGCAAAATCAAATTCTTGGAGGCGCACAAAAATCATCAAGGAGGTAATCTCGCTCAGATAGGGCATATTACCTGCGATAAAAATAACGGCACCAAACTCGCCTAAACTGCGAGTAAAAGACAGTGCCACACCCGTTATCAAAGCGGGCATTAGGGTAGGTAAAATCACTTTAAAAAATACCTGCGTATCGCTCGCCCCAAGGGTTAACGCTGCTTCTTGATGGGTGTAAGGCATTTCCTCTAAAACTGGTTGTAATGTGCGCACTACAAACGGAATACTGGTAAATGCCATTGCCACAAAAATCCCCAAAGGCGTGTAGACGACTTTAATGCCTAACATGCTAAAAAACGCACCTAACCAGCCGTTTTCTGCATACAAGGTTGCTAAGGTAATGCCTGCTACCGCTGTTGGTAAGGCAAATGGCAAATCAATTAGAGAGTCTAAAAGACGACGTCCCAAAAACTGATAACGCACCAGCACCCATGCCAACAGCAAACCAAACAGACCATTAAACAAAGAGGCAAACAATGCCGCTTGTAAGGTAACTTGATAACTTGCCACTACCCGAGCGTCACTGATAATACCCCAATACTGCGCCCAACTCATGTCACTGGTATGCGCTACCAAACCACTAAGCGGTAATAAAATAATTAAGCTAACAAACAGCAAAGAGAGACCAAGGCTTAAACCAAGCCCTGGCAATACACTAAATTGTTGCAACTTAAAAGGCAGAGAAAGTGCTTTCATGGCTTAACGCTGTTGTAGTTTATCCAACTTAGCACCTGAGGCAAAATGCACCTGCATGGCTTGTTGCCAGCTACCAGCAATTTTTTCTACAGTCAGCAGCTTAACTTGTGGAAAATGCTGTGCAAATTTTTGTTTTACTTCAGGGTGATGCACCCGATAGTTAAAGCCTGCTAACAGGGTTTGAGCGGGTTTACTATACAGGTATTCCAGATAGGCTTTGGCAACCTCTGAGGTTTGATTTTTCTTTACATTACGGTCTATCCAAGCCACAGGAAATTCTGCCAAAATCGAAGTTTTAGGCACAATCACCTCATAACCGCCCTCTTTATATTGGTTTTTAATGTTATTTACCTCGGATTCAAAGGTGATTAAAACATCACCAATATTGCGTTCCACAAAGGTTGTCGTCGCTCCTCGCCCGCCTGTATCAAATACTTTTACATTAGCCAAAAACTGCTGCATAAACGCATCAATATCTTGCTTCTGGGTAAAGGTATCTTGAGCAAAGCCCAGTGCCGCCAAATAGGTATAACGCCCATTGCCAGAAGTTTTAGGGTTAGGGAAGATAATTTGCACCTGCTTTTTAACCAAGTCGTCCCAATTATGGATATTTTTAGGATTGCCTTTACGCACCAAAAAAGCAGTGGTAGAAAAATATGGAGAGCTGTTATTGGCTAGGCGACTTTTCCAGTTCGCCGCAATTAGCTTGCCTTTATCGTGCAACACTTGCACATCAGTGACCTGATTGAAGGTCACAATATCGGCGGATAACCCTTGCAAAATAGCCCGTGCCTGTTTAGATGAGCCAGCGTGAGATTGTTTAATCACAACCTGTTTGCCTGTTTTTTTCTGCCAATGCTCAATAAACATAGGGTTATATTGAGCAAACAGCTCCCGTGCAATATCGTAAGAGGTATTCAGCAGCACCTGTTCTTTAGCATGAACAGAGAGACTCAATAGCAAACTGAAACTCAGAAAAATGGCTTTATATAACATAATGGCTTCCTATATAACTAAAAGAAATAATGAATTAGACAGCAACTATTTTACAGTTATATAAAAATTATCCAATAGGTCGCTTAGACTTTGTGGTTATAGCCTAAGAGCATTTGGTTATATCTGCTTAGGTCGTTTGCCATAAAAAACGGCGACAGCGCCTTTTATATGAATATCAACTTCTGCAAAGTAGGTTTCAAGCCCTTCTCGTAATTGTGCTAGGGTATCTTTTGTATTACAAAAAATACCTTGGCGGTTATAAAGTGCCATCATTTTATTGGCAAGCCAATTTTTTTCTATTTCTGCACCTAAAATAGTGCTGCCAAAAAGCACGGCATCGTCATGTAAATAAGGCAGTAGGTGTTTAAAAATAATGCTTTTTTCCTGCATAGAACCGGGCAAGCAGTGGATTAAAAATTGAATACTGACAGAATGAAACTTGTCACCAGAAAGAGTAAGCGGCAATAAAATATCCTTTTGATAACTTTCTGCATAAAAACGCCGTACACGCTTAGAGGCAACGTCCAAGCTATTTGCATTTAAATCCAAAAGTGCCAAACGATATGTGTCATCATTCAAACATTTATCTAGATAGTATCCTGTACCGACCCCCACATCTAAATGGTTATTAGAGACATGGCGGGTAAATTCTGTACGCAAATGTGAGGTTGGACAACGCCATAAAAAGGTGTTGGAAAACCCCAATACCCATAGATCGTAAATAAGTAATACCGATTTGCTATAAATAGCTTGCCCTTTTGTACTTGCAGAAGTATTTGTCATTTGATTAACCATCATTATTAAATCAACAATCAGCTTACCGCAAATGTATTTATGTCTGTGTAACATATTGAGTTTAAAGGGATACCAGCATGTATCTGTGATATAAGATAAAGCTGATTTTAAGCTATATGTTTTATTGACTTGTAAATAATCTTTGTTCGCCATGCAATTTAAATGGCATCTACTAAAATAAATAATCTAGATTAGTTTGCAAAAAAGCGCGTACGTTAAATGAATAGGGTCATTCAATGAATAAAATATTTTTTCTTAAAGCATTAGAAAATAGAGGCAGTCCTAATGGTGGCTCTGCCTGTATTCAAATTACGCAAACAGCGGTGATTGATGCAGGTAACTTATTGGCGTTAAATCAAGCTGAGTTACTAGAATATGTCTTTATTACCCATTCTCACTTAGATCATATCTTGGATTTGCCTTTTTATATTGATATTAATTTTATTAAGCTGCAAAAGCCATTAAAAGTATGCGCCAGCCAAACTACGATTAATGCCCTTAAATCTCATGTGTTTAATGGAGATATTTGGCCTGAGTTTCATCACATTAATCTACCTAATAATAAAGGCAAAGCCATTGAGTTTGTAGAGATTAAAGAGTATCAAGAAATACACTTAGATGATATTAGCATTACCCCAATTAAGAGTAAGCATACCATTGAGTGTTTTGGTTTTATTATCAGTAAAAATGGTAATTCTATTTATTTTACCTCCGACACCAGCTCTAGTGATAAGCTCTGGCATACCATCAATAGCCGACAGGATATTAAGCAAGTTGTGGTGGATATCGCTTTTCCTTCTAGTATGAATAAGATTGCACAAAGCAGCTTACATATGACCCCAAGTATTTTAAAAGAGGGCATGAAAAATTTAACTCGTGATGATGTCATTATTCATGCTTTTCATTTAAAACTGGGGTTTCAAGATGAGATTATTCAAGAAATTCAAGAGCAAAAATTACTCGGTGAAAATGGTAAAATACTAAAAGATGGAACCGCCGTTTATTTTGATCCCACTTTTGCGACTAAAACCAGCTTATTTTTAACTGAGAAAGAAATTTTAGAAACCCTATTTAATACAACCTCTAAAATAGCTCAAGAAGCTAGCTTTAAAAATACTTTAAATACCTTAGCGCAAATGGTGCAAACCATGTTAGTGGCAGAGCGATGTACGCTTTGGATTGTTGATTATGAGCAATCTTGTTTATGGACAAAAGTGGCGCAAGGGCTAGATGAAAGAATTAGCATTCCTATGAGTAGTGGTATTGTTGGCAAAACCTTAAAAGAAGGTCGAGCGTTGATTATTAATAATCCTTATGCCCACCCTGATTTTAATAAAGACGTAGATATTGCCACAGGTTATATAACTGAAAGCATTATCACTATGCCGATTTATGACAGCCATAAAGACAAAGTCATTGGTATTTATCAGGCACTTAATAAGCAGTCTAACTTAGATTATTCCTTTAATGATACAGATTTAAAATACTTGCAACTGGCGGCCACCTTTACTGGTCAGGTTTATGAGTCCATGCTGCTTAATCAAGAGTTAGAAGAAACTCAAAGAGAGATTATTTATACCCTTGCTTCTGTGTGCGAATCACGCAGCAAGGAGACGGGTAGCCATGTTAAAAGGGTGGCGAAGTATTCCAGAGTTTTAGCAGAAGCCTTGGGTATGAATGAAAAGCAAGCCAATATTATTGAACTTGGCTCTACTACTCATGATATTGGTAAGGTTGCCATTCCTGACGTTGTTCTTAATAAACCAGGTATTTATGATGAAGAAGACAGAAGAATTATGAATACTCATGCAGGCATTGGTTATGAAATGCTTAAACATTCTCAACGTCCTATCTTAAAAACAGCTGCCACGATTGCATATGAGCACCATGAAAAATACGACGGTACAGGCTATCCTCGTGGATTAAGTGGTGAAGACATTGATATTAATGCCCGAATAGTGGCGCTTGCTGATGTGTTTGATGCTTTAGGCAGTGACAGAATATATAAAAAAGCATGGGATTTAGAGCGCATTTATGCACTATTAAAAGCAGAAAGAGGGGCACATTTTGACCCACAATTGGTTGATTTATTTTTTGCTAATTTAGATCAGTTTTTGGCAATACGAGAGCAATATCAAGATGATTTTTTTCCTGATCGATAACCAGAACAGGTAAAAATTAATACACTTTGATTTTTACCTTTAACAGTTTCTTCGCCTAATTCCTGAATATCGTAATCTTCAGGATTATGTAGGCTCTGTAAAAAAAACTCCGATAAAATAATATTGGTCGCATATTTTTTATTTAATCCCTCCAGTCTTGAAGCCAAATTAACACTATCGCCAATACAGGTGTAATCACTACGTCCTTTTGAGCCCATTTCACCAACAATGCACGAGCCTGAATTTAGTCCTATCCCAATATTAATTGCAGGCCAGCCTTGCGCTTTAAAATATTGATTGAGTTCTTTCAGTGCCTCTATTTGTGCAATGGCTGCCTGTAATGCAAAATCAGCATGTTTCTCTAGCGGCTTAGGGGCATTCCAGTATGCCATAATTGCATCACCAATAAACTTATCAACAGTTCCTTTGTGTTCGATAATAATTTCGGTCATAGGTGTCATATAGGCATTTAAAAATTCAATAAGCTGCTGTGGTGTGGGCATATTTTCAGAAATACGGGTAAACCCTCGAATATCACTAAAAAAGATAGATATGTCTTTGGTGTCTACTTTTAGCATGACATCATCAGAGGCACTTACGATGTCTTCCATCACTTCTTTAGAGACTTTTTTTGCAAACTTATCTTTAATGCGCTCTTTTTGGCGATACTCAAATAAATAGTTAATTACAGTTCCTAAAAAATACAGCAACACTACCTCTAATATTAAAATGACACTATTAAAAATAATGCCAAAGTGAAACATCAGCACATAATGGCTAATTAAAATAAGCGCCAAAAAAGAGATAGAGGCAATAACAGATACCAAAATACGCTTGCTCAATAGGGTAATAAATGCAAATAATGCCAAGCTCAAAATGGATAAATAATCAACGCTCATGCTCCATTGCGGCTTGGCAATAAAATTTTGATTAAGTACGTTGTCAATCAAATTAGCATGCACCTCTACTCCAGGTAAAATAATGTCAAACGGGGAGCTACGCAAATCATATAAACCTGCCGAAGACGTGCCAAAAAGAACAATCTTACTTGCCAATTGCTGTTTATTTACTCGTTTATGATAAACATCAGTTGCTGAAATATACTGATAAGCAGGGGTATGACCCGTATAATTAACACGGATATGTCCATAAATATCGGTGGGAATAATATGGTTGCCCAAGCGCACAAACTCAACACCTCTATCATTGTACTGTACCTGTATTTTGTTAACACCCATAGTGAGCCTAAGCAGCTCAATACTTAGTGATGGATATAAAACATGATCATATTCAACCACGCTGGGCACACTTCTAACAACACCATCAAAGTCTGGAACATTATTTAAAAACCCACTGGAATAAGAGCTTTTTTCAATGCTAGGAATGTTTAAAATAGGTCGATACGCACGAGGCAAAAAAGAATTTTGGGGTTTGTTTTTTTCAATAACAATGGCTTTGCTTCTAGGGTCTCTATCAGGGGGTACGCCATCTGGATTGAGTGCAAACATAAACCCTGTTACAACAGGAGCTTGCTGAATGCTATGGGCAAAAATAGCATCAAAGTTTGGTAATTGTTGAGGTAATTTAAGATTGAGATTTGCCACAACTCGATGGGGCGAGCTTCTATCATCTTCAGCAAAAATCATATCCATACCAATGGCGGCAACCTCTGCTTGAGTTAAATTATCTAAAATCTTAGCTAAAATCTGCCTACTCCAAGGCCATTGCCCTAGCTGTTTCAGGCTTTTTTCATCAATATCAACAATAACCACTCTGGTATCTTTGGGTTTTTCCCCACGCACAATAAACATGCTGTCCTGTATGATATTTTCAAGCATTAAAAGTGGCTTGGGCATTAGATATAGCATGCTACAGGCAATTAACGCTGCCAGCAGGGTTAATATGAGCAACCAAGTAGGACGCTTAAACATCATTAAAAGCGATGACTGTAACTAAAAGGAATAACCAATTTATTGTAGTTATATAAAAACTGGTTAGAATTTTTTATGCGGTAGTTTATGTCCAAGTTCAGTGCAGAATACTGACTTAACGCATAGACTAAACCAAGATTAAATTGATAGGTTTTATCTGCTCTATGACTTAAAAAGACGCGATTATAATCACTGTAATATTCACTATTAAACCCCAAGGAAGCCTTTACTTTAAGTTGATTAATTGGCTTGTGCATTACCCCTACATTAAAGCCGTACGCGTTATAATTGATATCTGTTCTTAAATCTTGCTGTTCTTGATTATAAGCATAGTGCCAATAAAAGTGCGCTAAGGTTTGCTTTGATAATGTTTGCTTAAAGCCCAGATAAACACGTTGGTTATTGGCATTTCTACTTTGATTGGCGGCATTAAAACGGCTAAGCGCATAAGTATATCCCGCTTCAACCTCTCCTTGAGACATCGGGGTTTTAAATTTAACCCCCAAACTGTAGTTATGCAGATAGCCATGATAGTCAAGCCAGACTTTATTTAATGAAATGGGTAAATCAATTTGGCTATTTTGTATAAAATACTGCGGTGCAAAATAAGCAAACACATAGGATAAGTCGTCCGTTTGGGTGTTGGGAATATAGTTTTTATGGTATGCGCCTAACATAGAAAACAAACCTATATTCTTACTAATGCGTTGATTTTTATCGACACTTGCTCCCATAAAAGCAGCTATTTTTTGCTTTTCTGTGGAGCCTTGATAATTTAAGTTATAAGCAGGAATTTTAACACTTTTATCGCCTATATCGGCATTGGCATTGGAATCAAATAGCACGCCCAGTTGCAAATTAATTGCCATTGGCGTGGTTTTGGCTTTAAAGCGCGTATCTTGGCTATGTTGCTGCTTAACCTGCTGAATAAGTGCCGCTACTTTTTGCTGTTGTTTAAGTGTTAAGTCCTGTTTGGCTAATGCTCTTAGAGCCAAAATAGAAAGCTCATAATAACCATATTGAGCATGTATTTTTGCTTGCTGTACTTGGGCATAAATATTATTTGGTGCCAGTATAAGAACACGGTCATAAGCCGCCATTGCCTCATCAAGATAGCCTAGCTGATAAGCACTGTCTGCCAATAGCAGTTGTCCGCTAGGATTAAGTGGGTGTTGCTTTATATACGCCAAACCGCCTGTATAGGCGGCGTGGTATTTTTGTTGATGATATTGCTGATTAAGCATTTTTAGTGTATCTGCTAATGCAGGGGTGGTTACAACCAAAAAAACAATATAAATAAGTATTTTCAACGTACTGTCCTAATCTTGTTGTACCTTAAAGTTTGAGTTAATGGTTCTATTTATACGGACGTTATTATGCGTTCCTTTTGTACTTTCATTTAATGTACCACTTAGCACTTCTGCTTTATCGTTATTAAAATGTGCATCTAACTCTACATTTTTAACCAGTCCATTGGCCTGTTGATGATAGCGCCCAGTTAAACTTAGGTTGTCAGCATTTAACGTTTGCTGCATTTTCATATTAGATTGTAGGTTATTATTGTGATTTAGCTGTTGCTGATAACTTTGCAAGTCATTACCCGTTAAGGTATTGCCATTTACAATGACTTTATTCACCGTTAAATTTTGATTGCTAATGTTAACCTCTAATGGTTTATTGCCGCCAAAATCCAGATTAAGACTCATATCTGCATTAATGTTGGCTTCATATTCACTGGTTTTATGTGAAATGCTTGAGCTGTGGTTACCTGTAACTTGCCCCTGTAAATTGCCTTTATAATGAACAGTAATCTTATTTGCTATCAACTTATTAATAGATGGTTTAATGCTTTGTTCATCATCAGTTGCATTATGAGTGGTGCTATCAGGGTTGGTGGTGCTTATATTTGTAGAGTTTTCCGTTGTTATATTTGAGGTGTGCACCTGCTGTTCGCTGTTTGTTTGCGCTGATTGAGTTTGACTAGAGGTCTGTTTTTTCTTTGCCGACTTTTGTAAATGACTTAGCTGGTTAAAGCGATTAGGGGTTAATTTTTTAATTTCGCCTAAAGCACCATCATTGTTGACCATGAGCATTTCTCCATGATTAACCAATTGGCTTTTACCTGTTAATAATGAGGACACTTCAATTTGTCCTTTTAAGCAAGCAACCAAGTCGCCCTGATTGTCCGCATCTTCATTGCCCACTTCTCCTGAAAAAATTGTACCTCTAATTCCAATCAAAGACGTTTTGGTTTTTAGTAAAAAACTTTTGGGTGCTAATTTGCCAATTTTCCCTGTAATCACTTTAAAAGAACCGCTTTTAACCTGAAAGTCCGCTTTTGATTTTTGCTCCTCAAATAAATAATCTGCAATTGAAAACAGGGTGTTGCTGCCAAGAGTAATGACCGTATTGTCCTTAAAAGTAATCTGCAATTTACTGCCATCTTGCGTTTGAATTTGATCTTTGTTGTTAATATGCATCTGGATTTTAGCTGAGATATGAGCATTACCACGCATAATCTGCGCCTTACCTCTTAGCATAGAGATTTCTCCGACCGCATAAGCATAATGACTTAGCAGCAAGGAAAAACAAATCAATAATACTCGTTTCATAATATGTCCTTTATTTATATCTCTTTAATTGACCTTACTTAGCCTTAAAATTATAGACGTATTTTTTATTTAAGCTCACACCATTTGCGTTTTTTATTGCTGTAGAAACCGTCAGTGTGTGCCAAGAGGCGATTGATTCAGTGTCACTATATAATGTTATCCCAGCGGTAAAGCGGAATTCTTTGACATTACTATCCCAGCTAGATGAAGAAAAATTGACTACCTGACCTGCCTCATTGGTTAGTGTAATGGCACTGCTGGTAAAGCTACTGGGGTTCATTGTTTGGCTAAACATTAACTTAATTGTTGTTGGTCTAGAGCCGTGAGCTGCAAATGTTTTAATAAAAGGACGCTCTAAGCTGGGGCTGGTGGTGGTATCAATACTCTGTATCGCCCCTTTAGTGATGGCACTGGTTCTTGAGTGACCCAATAAATCTGTATTTGGCACATTGATATTATGGCTACTAATAGTATGCGCTCCTGCCATTAAGCCATTACCAATAAGACTGCTACCTACCTGATAATAGGTATGCAGCACGCCACGGATACGCTGGGTTTTTTCAATAAGTTTTGGGTCTGTAGAATGAAGATGCTTAATATGATTATGGTTGCCACTTCCGTCAAGAGGTCTGCTATTGGTACCATAACTACTCCACTTATATTCATTTTCTCCATTTCTGCCGTTATGCCAAAAAATAGAATTGACAAATAAGGGTCTTTTACTGGGGGTATTATGGGTATATATGGCCTCACCTTTATCTGCATGGTTATGATAGAACATGGTGTTAATTAATACGGGGTATGAGCCATCATTATATAATGCACCGCCATAGGATGTATCATGAGGAGTATGAGCACTGAAAGAGGTGTTGTAGGCAAAGGTGCTATTTTTAATGATTGGATTTGAATTGCTCTCATTATAAATTGCGCCACCACTTCCAGAATCGAAACGCACACCTGATGTGGTATTACCACGGAAACTCGCTGTATTAATTTGATTAGATGAACTGTTATTATAAATTGCACCGCCGCCTAAAGTGGCATGATTACTTAAAAATGCCACATTATTTATTTGATTGTCACTATTTTTATTAGATATTGCACCGCCATATTCTTTAACGACATTGTAATTAAAGCTGGTGTTAGTAATGTGGATAGTTGTTGGGTTATCTTTGTTTAGCATCGCACCGCCATAATTGGCAAAATTACTGGAAAACAAGCCGTAGTTAATATGAACTGTTGAGTTTGTAGCATAAAAAGCACCGCCTTTATCGGCAGTATTTTCAATAAATTGGCAGTGTTTGCAGCTTATTGTGGTGTTATTGGCATATAGCGCACCGCCTTTGTTGGCTAATACTTTTCCATTGCCATAAAAATAAACATGTTCAAGCTGTATGTTTGCACGATCAAGATTTAGCCCGCCTGCACTGTTGGTATTGCTTGCCCCTGCACTAATATAAAGACCATCAAGACGAGTGCTTGGGTCTGTATTATTATTTAATGTAATAACTGTTTTGCTATTTAATCCGTAAATATGCTTGTATGAGGTGGTTAAACCAGCAGGGCTTAGGTGCTTATCGTTGTTGTCTATATCACCTGATAGCACGGTTTTATTAACGCTTATATGTCGGCTGCTAAGGCTTATTTCATCGCCTTTAAAACCACCATAGAGCTTGACCCCATCTTTTAAATTAAAGGCAATATTCTCATTTGATGTATGCGGTTTGTATACGCCTTTGGCAATCCAAAGTGTTCCTTTTACAGGTGCCATTTCATCAATTGCTTGCTGTAGCTGAGTGCCAGAATAGGCATTGTCCCAACTGCTGCCGTTTTTGAGTCCTGCACCTTGCTCGCTAATGTAGCGTTTGTTAGCATCATTGGCGGTGGTGTTGATTTTTTCAACTTGCGCTGCATCGTCAATATCAAAAAAGCTGAGCGTTAGCATAGCAAGTAAGTAGCTATCAATAATGGTGGCATTAGAGCTTAATAAAGCAGCACTTTGAGCACTGCGGAAAACATCATTATAGCTATTGGCATCTTTTAGAGACTGTGAAAATTCATCTAATAAATGATGACTTGCCATAATATAAATAATATTTGAGGTATTCGTCAGCGCAGCTTGGCTGGTGGCTTGATTTTGCCCTTTAAGTGCGGTTAGTAGCTTGTCTTGTAAATGTGGATAAGCATAAAAAAAGGTATTTAGTGGGGATAGTTCATGGGTGTTGGCATCTATTTTCATGGTCATCGTATTATCAGCATGAGATTGAGCAAAGCGACCGCCTTTTAAGGTAATTGTGCCCTGTGGTTTACGAGCAAACCAGTAAACGCCATTACCTTTGTATACCGCTTGTTGCTGATTGCTATCAAAAACGGTGGCGTTATCCAATGGTTCGCCTTTTAATCTGATTTCATAACCTGGGTCTGTTACTTGGGCGGTTTTATTGTTGTCAGCTACGCAACCAAACAATAACAATACAGAGATTGATATTAAAAAAATCCGCTTTAAATGCATAGTCAGCTCCTAAATTTATAATACTAGATGATAAAATATTAGCTTATGCGGGGGGTTTTGCTTGTAGTAAAAAAGCAGTTTTTGGTTATCTATTGTTATATTAAGGTTAATTATATAAGGCATGGTTATGATTTTTTTTGCTTTTATTTAATTAAAAATAATAAAAATCAGACGGTTAGCTGTGTTCAGGCTGAATTTACACTGTTACATTTTAAAACCTGATGGTATGCAAAAAATACCACACTGATAATCTTGGCTAGAGTTTAATTTTAATATCACTTTTAGGAATGCAGCAGCAGGTTAGAATTTCTCCATCGTTAATCCATGCCATAGGCTCTTGAGTATAATGGACTTTTCCTTGCAATAAAGTGGCACGGCAACTGCCACAATAACCTTGCCGACATTGATAATGCACATCAATATTCTGCGCCTGCAAAGAATCCAAAAGATTGCTTGCATGCTGAAACTGCACCGCTTGCCCTCCATCAATTTGCACTGCCAAAACGGGCTTGGGCATATTGGCAAATTCCGTTTGCGGGCTTAATTCTGGATTTTCAGGATTATTAAGCGGTAAAAATAGCTCTGGCTGAAGTGGTGCTATCTCATTATCTTGTGTGGGTGCTTCTAGGTAAAATTCTGAGTTAGCCTGCACGCCTGCAATTAAATCTAAGCTCAATTCCGTTTGGCTATGATGATGTACGGTACGCTCTAGGGTGTTTGCTTGTGCAATACAGGCTTTTTTCTGGGCACTCATTACAAATCAAAATCGCCAAAGTCTTCAGTATCTACCTCGCTATCAATAGCACCAACCAAATAGGAGCTAATTTCTGTCTCTTGCGGAGCAACCTGTACGTTGTCGCTATTAAGCCAAGTATTAATCCAAGGCAAGGGGTTACTGTGCTGAGCAAATAAAGGCTCAAAACCCAATGCGCTGATACGTTGATTGGTTATATATTCAACATATTGGCATAAAATATCTTGATTAAGCCCTATCATTGAGCCATCTTTAAATAAATATTGTGCCCAATCCTTTTCTTGTTGAGCGGCTTCTGCAAAAATATCTATAACATCTTGACGGCATTCTTGGGCAATATCGGCAAATTCAGCATCGTCTTTACCCTGCGCCATAATCTGTAAAATATGCTGAGTGCCTGTTAGGTGCAATGCTTCATCACGGGCAATTAATTTAATGACCTTTGCATTGCCCTCCATTTTGGCACGTTCAGCAAAAGCAAAAGAGCATGCAAAACTGACATAAAAGCGAATGGCCTCAAGCACATTAACAGAGACCATCACTAAATACAGACGCTTTTTAAGCTCATGTAAGTTAATCTCTATGCGCTCATCATTAATGCGGTGCACTCCCTCGCCTAATTGGGTGTAGTAGTTGCTATAGGAAATAAATTCATCGTAGTGCTTGGTAACAGAAATTGCACGGCGTGTAATCTCCTCATTGCGTAAAATATCATCAAAAATTAATGCGGGGTCGGTCACAATATTACGAATAATATGGGTATAGCTGCGGCTATGGACGGTTTCACTAAATGACCAGGTTTCTATCCATGTTTCTAATTCGGGCAATGAGACAACAGGTAGCAATGCAATATTAGGCGAGCGCCCCTGTACAGAATCCAATAGGGTTTGATATTTTAAGTTGCTGATAAAAATATGTTTTTCATGCTCGGGTAAGTCCACATAATCTTTACGGTCTTTGCTTAAATCAATCTCTTCGGGTCGCCAAAAAAAAGACAGTTGTTTTTCTATTAGATTTTCAAAAATCTTATGCTTTTGTTGGTCATAACGAGCAATATTGACCGACTCGCCAAAAAACATGGGCTGTTCAAAAGCATTAAATTGTTTACGGTTAAAGGTCGTGTACGTCATTTTTTCTCCAAATTTTATTTTGCCAATTAAATCTTACAAGCACCACCAGCACAATCGTCTTCCATTGCTGCTTGAGGGTCTGCCATGCCATCACGAGTGTTGTGATAATACAGGGTTTTAATACCTAATTTATATACGCTTAATAAGTCTTTAAGCAGTGTTTGCATGGGGACTTTTTGCCCACTAAATTGTGCGGGGTCGTAATTGGTATTAGCAGAAATGGCTTGGTCAACAAATTTTTGCATAATCCCAACTAAACGCAAATACCCTTCATTGGAAGGAATTTGCCATAGCAGTTGGTAGTGATTTTTAAGAGCAGCATATTCAGGAACAACCTGTTTTAATACGCCATCTTTGCTTTGTTTTACGCTGACAAAGCCACGGGGAGGTTCAATGCCATTGGTGGCATTGCTAATTTGCGAGGACGTTTCAGAGGGCATAAGTGCGGTTAGTGTTGAGTTTCTTAATCCGTGCTGTTTAATGTCCTTACGCAAAGCCTCCCAATCATAGTGCAACGGTTCTTGGCAAAACTCATCTAATGTTTTTTTATAGCTATCAATAGGTAAAATGCCTTGGGCATAAGTGGTATCTGCAAATGCCTCACAAGCACCTTGTTCTTGAGCAAGATTGTTAGAGGCTTTTAAAAGCCAATATTGTATCGCCTCAAAGGTACGGTGCGTTAAATGGTTGGCACTGCCGTCAGAATAGCGCACTCCATTTTTAGCCAGATAATACGCATAGTTAATTACACCAACACCTAAAGTGCGTCGTTTTAAACTGGCAATTTGCGCCGCCTTAATGGGATATTGTTGATAGCTTAATAAGCTATCTAAAGCACGCACAATTAAATCTGCCAACTCTTCTAATTCATCTAATTGCGTTAGTGTGCCAAGGTTAAATGCAGCTAAGGTGCAAAGAGCAATCTCTCCATTTTCATCATTAATATCATTTAATGGCTTGGTGGGTAAGGCAATCTCTAAACACAGGTTAGATTGGCGCACAGGTGCTTTTTGTGGATTAAACGGACTATGGGTGTTGCAGTGATCTACATTTTGAATATAAATACGTCCCGTGCTGGCACGTTCTTGCATCATACTAGAAAACAAATCAACGGCTTTAACTGATTGTTTGCGAATGCTTTGGTCTTGTTCATACTTATTATAAAGTTGCTCAAATAGAGCTTGGTCAGCAAAAAAAGCATCGTATAAACCAGGTACGTCAGAAGGTGAGAATAGGGTAATATTTTGATTTTTAATTAGACGCTCATACATTAACTTATTGAGCTGCACACCATAATCTAAGTGGCGAACACGGTTATCTTCTACACCACGGTTATTTTTTAAAACTAATAGATTTTCTACCTCTAAATGCCATAGTGGATAAAAAAGTGTTGCCGCACCGCCTCTTACGCCACCTTGGGAGCAAGATTTAACTGCCGTTTGAAAATGCTTATAAAAAGGAATACAACCCGTATGAAATGCTTCTCCGCCACGAATGGCACTGCCTAAAGCACGGATACGCCCACCGTTAATACCAATGCCAGCTCGTTGAGAAACATACTTTACAATGGCACTAGAGGTGGCATTAATCGAATCTAAACTATCGCCTGACTCAATTAATACACATGAACTAAATTGGCGAGTAGGCGTTCTAACCCCCGCCATAATGGGCGTAGGCAAAGACAATTTAAAATTAGAAACTGCATCATAGAATTTTTTAATATAGTTTAAACGAGTTGTTTTAGGGTAATTACTAAATAAACAAGCCGCAATGAGCATATATAAAAACTGAGCACTTTCGTGAACCTGCCCCGTCACACGGTTTTGCACCAAATATTTTCCCTCTAGCTGTTTGACCGCCGCATAACTAAAATTCATATCACGCTCATGCTCAAGATATGCGTCTAGCTCATTAAATTCTTGCTCGCTATAATCCTCTAATAGGTGTGCATCATAGCGTTTTTCAGCCACTTGAGTTTGCACATGAGCATACAAAGACGGAGGAGTAAATTGTCCATAGGCTTTTTTGCGTAGATGAAAAATATTCAATCGGGCAGCTAAATACTGATAATCAGGTGCCTGTTCAGAAATTAAATCTGCCGCCGCTTTAATTAAAGTCTCATGTATTTCTGAAGTGCTAATGCCATCAAAAAACTGCAAATGAGCTTTTAGTTCCACCTCCGACACAGACACCGAGTGCAGCCCCTTGGCTGCCCAAGTAACAACACGATGAATTTTATCTAAATCGAGCTGCTCTAAACGCCCATTACGCTTACTCACTTGAATTTGTTTATTCATAAATAGACCTGTTTTTTTAATAGGTTAAAGTATATTAATTTGTATGCTTCATAGATTAAATGACCCTCTCATACGCATTCTGCAAAGGGTTACAGAATGCGCACAAAAAGACACCATTTTATTTTTTTATAATACTGCTCTCTCAGACACAGAGTTAAATGAAATTTAGAGTTTTTAACGTTTAGCCTAAAAATTTCATAACTCAGAAAAAACACAATATAAAGGGGTAAAAATATGTTTTCAACCCTATATGTTGTGTTTTTTTAAAAACAGATAAAAATACAAAATGGCCAATTTGCAATTAGGCTTACCCTCTCTGGCTTGCTAAATTGTCAAGTGCTTTATAAAAAAAAATTTATTTGTAATGTTTGCTTATGAACGACTGTTCTATTTGTGTTGTTTTTCTGCTACAAAGAACGAGCTTTTTTATTCATTTTTAGAAAAAAATAAAAAATCAGCTAAACTTTGCAATTAAGCTAATATTTTATGTACACATAATAAGCACAACTTGCAAACTTAGACTACATTAATAGACAAACAACTTGTGAGAAAAAATATGACAATTAACGACCAAACCGCTCAAGACGAGAACTGGAACATACTAATAGTAGAAGATGATGAGCGCTTGGCATCTTTAACCAAAGAGTACCTGCAATCAAATGGCTTAAATGTAACCGTAGAAGGTGACGGCAGCCGTGCAATTGAGCGTATTAAAAATGAACAACCAGACTTAGTTGTACTGGACTTAATGCTACCAGGGGAAGACGGTCTGGCAGTATGCCGCATTGTTCGCCCACATTTTACAGGCCCTATTTTAATGCTCACTGCACGTACCGAAGATTTAGACCAAGTACTGGGGTTAGAAATGGGCGCAGATGATTATGTTGCCAAACCCGTTCGCCCAAGGGTGCTACTAGCGCGTATTCGTGCTTTATTACGCCGTGCCAAACAAGGTAATGACAACAATACAGATACAGAAGAAGCGACAAGCGATCGTCTGGAATTTGGTGAGTTACTTATTGACAACGCCATGCGTGAGGCTTGGCTATCGGGCGAAAGTATTGATTTAACCAGTGCAGAATTTGATTTACTTTGGTTATTATCTAGCAATGCTGGTCGGGTATTATCCAGAGAAGAAATTTTTAACCAGTTACGTGGTATCGAATACGACGGTCAAGATCGCTCCATTGACGTACGAGTATCCAGAATTCGCCCCAAAGTAGGTGATGATCCCATCAACCCAAGACGTATTAAAACGGTACGTAGCAAAGGTTATTTATTCGTTAAAGAGCTTTAGTATCTACCAGCTACCCATTAACTAAAAGGAGGATTTGGGTATTTTTGTTCGTACTTACACCTACCTTTTAACTCTGCTGTTAACAATAGGTATCTCTGCTTATCTATTGTTTTCAGCCGTTAATTCCGTGCGTTATAAGGATTATCAAAAAAATCTTATTGCCAGCAGTATGGACTTAATGATTGCTCGGCTACAGCAAAATCCCAATGAAGTAGAACCCCTATCTGCTTTATTTGAAGGGCATTTAAAAATAATTAACCTTAAAGACTACAAAGACCGCTACATTCATCATTATGATATTGAAAACTATCGAATTATTTTAGAAAAAAAGGACGGCTTTTATCATTTAACCAAACGCATGTCCGACAATAGCCTACTGAGATTACGAGTAGCAGAAATATCTACACGCCAAACATGGGCAACGCTCTCATTGTTTTCTCGAGAGTTACTAAACACACGAGAAACCTCAACGCATTTTATCCAGCGTATTCGACCCTTTTTTCCGTATCCTATTCAAGTGCTTAATGATCCAGCAAAACTTGATTCTATTTTATTTGAACAGGTCAAACGCCATTACCCCAATGTATACGAATATCAACAAGACAGAAAAGAATATTTTTTATTATATGTTAAATCTAGTAATGAAATTTTAAAAATGGGTCCCGTCCCTTTTTTTGATATAGCACCTTGGTATGTTATTTATCCTATTGTATTGATTGCCATTGCCTTTTTTGGGCTATTTTTATATAGCTTTGTCTTTCCTTTTGAAAATCATATTAAACAATTAGAACAAGCAACCAACAGGCTTGCCAGAGGCTATCTCAATGTTCGGGTTGCCTCAAATCATATGCGTTATGATATGCACCCTTTGAGCTTGAGCTTTAATAAAATGGCAGGTTATATCGAACGACTTATCTCCATTCAACGAGAAATGGTGCGTGCTATTTCCCATGAACTGAGAACGCCCGTTGCTAGAGTCCGTTTTGGCTTACAAATGGTAGAAGACTTTGCCGATGACAACCCCAATATAACCCAACAACTCAAAGGTATTGATGGGGATATTCGAGAGCTTGATGAATTAATTGATGAAATACTAACCTATGCTCGCTTAGAAGACGGCGCACCTGTGGTTGACTTTCAATCTGCTAACCTTGCTCAGCAAGCCATGCAAGTTGTAAGTGAAGCACGCCCACCTAAAAACATCTCCATCAGCTACTCAGGCTTAGATGAAGTGCAAAATATTAAAGCAGATATTGAACCTAAGTATATTCATCGTGCTATTCAAAATCTGGTAGGCAATGCATGTCGTTATGCACAAAGCCGAGTCCATGTTCATTGTGAAATTGCCGCTGGCATTTGTCGTATAGATGTAGAAGATGATGGAGCTGGCATTCCAGAAGAAGACTGGGAACGAGTATTTACCCCCTTTGCACGCTTAGATGATAGCCGTACTCGCAGCTCTGGCGGTTATGGACTTGGCTTGTCTATTGTTCAACGTATTGCCTACTGGCATGGTGGACGTGTTACTCTCAATTATAGTGATAAACTAGGCGGCGCACACTTCAGCCTAGTTTGGCCTCAATACCAAGACTAAGTTTTTTCTACTGGTAAAATACCAATTAAATCTCGAAAGCAGGTTTGTCTTGCAAATGTCAAAAAGTCTTGCATAAATGCAGTTTGCTTATGGCGCACATTAACCGCCGCATACATTGTTGGCCAAACCCCCTCACCCAAGGCTTTAGCATGTACAACATTTGCCTGTAAATAAGGTTGCAATGCCCAGTTTGGTAAACAGGCAACCCCTCGCCCACTGGCAACTAACTGAATAATCATCATCGTCAGCTCCGTAGAACGAGTTGCCGCAGGCTCTACTTTCTCAGGCTGCAAAAAGCGCGTAAAAATATCCAAACGAGAACGCTCTACAGGGTAATGAATAAGCGTTTCAGCTTGTAAGTCAGACGGTGAAATAAACGGTTTATCTAATAGACGGTGCTGCTTTCCAACGGCCAGCATTGCCTGATAATGAAACAAAGGCCAATAATGTACCTGTGGGTTAGGGCTATTATCTGAGGTAATCACTAAATCAATATCATCACGAATAAGCGCCTCTAATGCTTCAAAATGAAAACTCGTACTTAAATCCACCTCCACCTCTGGCCAACTATCACGAAACTGATTAATTGCAGGCATTAGCCAATCAAAACAACTGTGGCACTCTATTGCCATATGCAAACGGCCTCGCTCTCCGGTGACCATCTTTTTAAGATTGCGCTCGGTATTTGCCATTAATGGCAACACCTCATCAGCGGCCGCCAATATCTCAAGCCCTGCTCTAGTAAAGCGAATAGGACGAGACTTACGAACAAATAGCTCCAAATTTAAACGAGACTCCAGCTCTTTAATTTGATGAGACAATGCAGATTGCGTGACATGCAATCGGCGAGATGCTTCTACTAAGGTTTCTCCGTCACGCAAAGCGACTAGGGTTTTTAAATGATTAAAGCTCAGAGTATGCATGAAAAATTCTCAATAAAAATTTAATCTGCATGATATTACCTCAACCACCAAGAAGAAAGTTATTTTTAAAAGCCTTAATCTAAAGGAGAAAAGCGATAACCACTACCACGCACCGTTTGAATCATTTTATCTTGCTCACACACACTAATAGTTTGACGTAAGCGGCGGATATGTACATCAACAGTGCGCTGAGAGATATACACCGAGCCGCCCCAAATATAATCTAACAATTGATCACGGGAAAAAACCCGATTAGGGTGGCGCATAAAAAACTCCAACAGCTTATATTCCAAAGGACCTAAGGGCGTATCGACACCGTTAATTTTACAACGCTGGCTGCCTCTATCTAGCTCTATCTTATCGACACACAACACCTGCTGACCACTGCTATCACTGGTGCGCCGCAACAATGCTTTAATGCGTGCAACCAGCTCACGAGGCGAAAAAGGTTTGCTAATATAATCATCTGCACCTGCCTCCAAGCCCTGTATAATATCTTGTTCATCTTCTTTAGCGGTAATTAAGATAGTTGGAATATGCTCACAAGCACTTTCCTGTTTGAGCTTAGCAATCACATGTACGCCCGACATCATCGGCATCATCCAATCTAATAAAATCAAATCAGGCGGTTCTTTTAATGCCAACTGATGAGCAATTAAACCGTTAGCAGCCAGCCTTACCTTGAAACCAGCGTCCTTTAAAGTATGCTGAATTAACTCACAAATTGCAGGGTCATCATCAGCAACTAAAATATATGCAGCCATCGCAAAAATTCCTAAATTGTATGCTCATAAAAAATAGGCACTGTTATGCCTATAAAAAACTAATTATGAGTATATCATCAAAATTTATCCAAAAAAATAAGCGGCATATAACCAAGCAATCGCACAGTAGAAAAACCTACATTAAAATAAAAATATCAGTTGACGACAGTCTTTCTTATAGGTAGTATTCGCACCCACTTCCTTATTGCCGGTATAGCTCAGTCGGTAGAGCAACTGACTTGTAATCAGTAGGTCCCGAGTTCGACTCTTGGTGCCGGCACCATTTCTTAACAAAAAATCTATAAGCACTTAATACCAAGGCAAACGCCTAACAGTTTAAATAACATCATCTAGCACCTTTTTAAAGTGAATGCTCACTTGCAAACCATGAGGCGACATATTTTTAAAATCAAGGCTCGCACCCATACGTTCTACTGCTTGATGAGCAATACTCAAACCCAACCCAAACCCAGACCCCTTAGTTTGTTGCCGAAAAAAAGGCTGGCACAACAACGCCAGTGCCTCTTCTGTAACCCCCTGCCCATAATCACGCACAAGCAAACAAGTTTCTTGTTCATTCTCCCACAAACGCACTTCTATGGGTTGCTCTATAGGACTGTATTGGCACGCATTTTGTAGAATATTGCCCAGTGCCCGCTCAAGTAAATAAGGATTAACCTGCAAATCAGTAGCGCTCAATTGCACCTCAAAATGACGCTCAGGCTGCTGTACTTGCATATTCTCAATTTGCTTATGCACAAGCGGTATCATTGCCTGAACAATATGTACACTTGTCTGCTGTAAATGAGCAAAGCCAAGTAACTGTGCAATCAGCACGTCTAAGTTTTGACACTCCTGTAAAATACGCTGTAGGTTTGCATTATCCAATCCCAAACGCTGCTCTAATAACCCCACTGCTGCCTGCAATCTTGCTAACGGCGAGCGCAGCTCATGGGAGACATCTTGCAATAATCGCCGCTGTCCTTCATTAGTTTGCTCTATATAAGCGGTCATACGCTTAAAATCTCTAGCCAACTCGCCAATTTCATCGCCACGTTTGAGTAGCTTCTTATTATCTGCCATTGCCTCTTGTTGATAAATAGAGCGCACCTGCAAACGCAACTTATATAAAGGACGAGTTATCATAAGAGAGACAAACAAAGCAGCAAACATAGAGAGCAGTGCAATAATTAACATTTGCAAAGAAAAAAACCAATTTAAAACCTTAGGACTAGGCGCAAACGGTGGCTTTAGGTTCACCTCAACACGATAAAAGCGGTCATGAACATAAATTTTAAATTGTTGGCGATATTTTTTATGCCAATGTATCGCTGTGGCTCGTCTAAAAATAGGCTGTTTACGTTTTAAATCAACAATACGCACACGCCTTAGCATGGTATGCCAAATACGCTTTTTAATATGCTGATTATGAGTGTCAGACTGCATTGGATCAAAATCCAAAACCCAACCTTTAGGCGGTTTATGCTGGACAAGAACAAAGGGCTTAAAACCTCGACGTTGATATTTCTCAATCATTAAACGAGCATAAACCTGAACCTGTTGTCGCATACTTTGCTGAAAATGCTGACGCTCGCTCATTTCGCCCACTAGCCATACAGTAAGCATTAAAATACAAAAACCAGTTACCCAAATAATGCCAAACGTCTTCCAAAAAAGTCGGCGATACCACTTCATACTTATTCCTTAATACACTGATAGCCAGCGCCACGCACCGTTTTAATATATTCATCTTGCCCCACATGGGCAGCAATTTTTTGACGCACACGACTGACATGCACATCAACAGCACGGTCATACATACCCAACTTGCGGTGCAATACCCATAAACTTAACTGCTCCTTGCTAACAATGCGTCCAGCATGAGCCAATAAATATGCCAAAATGCTAAACTCCACACTGGTTAAATCAAGGGGTTGCTGCTTAATATGCACCTGTCTACTTTTAACATCTAACTGAATATCTCCAACCTGAATAGGCGTATCAGGTAACTGTGAATTGACATTAGTCGGATTAGCACGGCGCAAAATAGCTCGAATACGAGCAAGCAACTCTCTTGGATTACAGGGTTTAGGCAAATAATCATCAGCCCCCATTTCCAGCCCCAAAATACGGTCTACCTCCTCCCCCCGTGCTGTTAGCAAAATGACAGGCAAACTAATCTGTGGGCGAATTTGCTGCAACAGCTCAAGCCCTGTTTGCCTAGGTAACATAATATCTAAAATCATCAAAGCAAAACGCTGGGGTTGCTGAAGTAGACGAAGTGCCTGCTCGGTATCATGGGCAAGCGTTAATTGATAGCCTTCATACTGTAAATATTCACGCAATAAATCGCACAACGCCAAATCATCATCAACCATTAGCAATTCATTATTACTCATTATTACCAACCCACCTTTTTTTAATGTATCAAGCTAAGGATACGATTTTTTATTACAAAAATGCGAAGTTTACCTAACTTTACTTAAGCATTACCCAACTTTGCACTAACCGCATACATACTGCAATGGTCTTAACACAACAGGAGAAGACCATGAACAAAAAAACCTTAATTAGCTTATTTACCCTCGGTTTAACAACCATCGCACCTAGTGCCTATGCCCATGAAAACTGCGCTCAGTTCAAACACCATCGAGAATCAGAACATCGGCAACACAAAATGCACAAAATGCAGCAGCGCATAGCTGAAAAATTAAACCTAACCGAAGAACAACAAACTCAATGGCAAGATTTGCAGCAAAGCCAACAAAATGAACGACAAACACTGCATAAAAAAAGCCGAGAATTACGCCAATCCATATATCAAGCAGAACAAGAACAACCACAAAATAACCAACAAATACAATCTCTAGCACAACAACTAGGCGCATTAAAAACCCAACAGATTTTATTGCACAACAAACACAAACAAGCCATCGCTAAATTATTAACCGAAGAACAACAACAGCAATGGCAAAATATGAAAAAGCGTTTTAGGCATAACTGAGGACAGAGGACAGAGGACAGAGGACAGAGGATTTACCCAGCCCCATGCTCTGCATGGTGCTGGGCAGAGGACAGAGGACAGAGGACAGAACCATGCTTTGCATGGTGCTGGGCAGGAGTCAGGAGTCAGGGGTCAGAGGACAGAGGATTTACCCAGCCCCATGCTCCGCATGGTGCTGGGCAGAGGACAGAGGACAGAGGACAGAACCATGCTTTGCATGGTGCTGGGTAGGAGTCAGGAGTCAGGGGTCAGAGGACAGAGGATTTACCCAGCCCCATGCTCCGCATGGTGCTGGGCAGAGGACAGAGGACAGAGGACAGAACCATGCTTTGCATGGTGCTGGGTAGGAGTCAGGAGTCAGGGATTAAAGGTCAGGTTAGTTACCCATTTTTTTAATTAAAACATTGACTTTAAAAAACCCTTTTGTTACAGTGTGTAACTTGTTTGAAGCAAAAAAATAAGTGTTTGATTTTATTGCAAATAATAACTTGAAAAGGAATGGGGTGATGATAAAATACGCTATCCATCTATCCATCTATCCATCTATCCATCTATCCATCTATCCATCTATCCAGCTATCCAGCTATCCAGCTATCCAGCTATCCAGCTATCCAGCTATCCAGCTATCCAGCTATCCATTTGTTTAGGTCTTTGCCTTTCTAACAGGCTATTATGCCGTCTGCGCTTTTTTGCCATTGTTCCATCTTACTTTATTCATACTTTTATTCTAGGCGTTAAATATTCTTTATTTAATTTAGCCGTACGCCATGTATTCCCTTTTTCTTTAGCCCTATCCAAGTTGGTTGTGTTTAAAAGCAACGCTTGCGCTATTGGCTTTGGTATTTACCAACCCAAAACGTCAACTGCCGTTGGCGACCTCTTTTAAATTTAATTCGTTTTCTCAAAAGGAGCATTTTATGCACAGATTTAAACCACAATCCTTAACCTTTAAACAGAGCCTGCTTATTGGCTTATCTGCTTTGTCATTAGTTGCCTGCGGTGGCGGTGGCGGCAGTGATGATGCCGATAGCAAACTCAATTTGAGCTTACTTATTAGCGGTGGCATTAAAAGTAGCGGCCTAATGCTAAAAAATGTGGCAACTGGTGCGGATAACACGCCTTTTGCCATTGCTAAAACCACCGCCAGCACCTTGGATATCAGTAATAAAATTGCCAAGGGCAGTGATTATGATATTAAAGTAGCACAGCAACCTGAGGGTTTTGAGCAGTTTTGTTATATAGAGCAAGGCAAAGGGACGTTTAGCAATACAGATATTGCCATACAGTTAAAATGCGTAGCGGGTGCCGCCAAAGTCAGCACTTATGCAGGTACTAAGGCTCCAGGTAGAGTAAACGGTAGCAGGCTAAGTGCTAAATTTAACGCCCCTACCCACATGGTCTTTGACAGTAAGGGTAATTTGTTTATTGCTGATTATAACAACCATCAAATTCGTAAAATCACCCCACAAGGCGTTGTCAGCCTATTTGCAGGTAATGCAGGTGGCGCAAGTGGCACGAACGATGGCACAGGGGGAGCTGCAAGTTTTGAAAACCCAGCTGCCATTGCCGTGGATAAAGCCGATAACCTGTATGTGGGTAGTGATAATGATTGCGTGCGTAAAATTACCCCAACTGCGGTGGTCACCACGCTCGCAGGGCTGTGTGGTACAAGTGGTAATGTGCCTACAGACTTTACCAGCAATACCACCACAGGTGCTGATGCTCGCTTTGGGGATATAAATGGCATGGTCTATGATGGCGACAATGCTCTGTATGTATTGGATTATGATAATCAGCTTATCCGTAAAATCAGTATTAATAGTGGCACAAGTGCAACTGCCCGCGTGCAAAATATCATTGCTACTGGCAGTGGAAATGTATCTATGGGTTTAAGTGCAGATAAAAAAAGCCTGTATTATATTCCTCAATCAGATTACAAACTGTATCAGGTGGATTTAACCAGCACTGCCCAACCAAAACCCAAAACAGCATTAACCACAACCGCAGGCAGTGGCTTTGTCGATGGCAATTTTTCAGTGGCGCAGTTTAATCCTGGTTTAAATCAAATAATTGCCTCTAAATCTGGGCAGTTTTTATACCTAGTAGGTAGATACACTAACCGCATACGCCGTATTGATTTAAACAATGAAAAAGTATCCACTCTTGCAGGTAGTGGCACAAGCGCTGTTACTGATGGCATAGGGATAAATGCTGCATTTGACGCTCCAGATGGTATTGCCCAAGATGCACAGGGCAATTTGTTTGTGTCATCTCAAGGGCATGTTATCCGTAAGTTAGAGCCGGTTAAAAAGCCTTAGGGTTGTTTATTTAGTTACTGTAATCAGCCCCTTACCTAGCTTAGGTAAGGGGCTTTTTTGTGGTTGTTAGTTGATGGCTTCTTTAAGTGCTGTCCATGCTTGGTAGTGGCTTAAATAGATGTTGCCAGTTAGGTTTTGGGTTAGTTTGCTTTTGTTGAGCTTGTCCATAACGGGCCCTTTGACTTCTGAAAGGTGAAATAAGATGCCTGCATCTTGTAGGTAGTCGTTAATGGAAAGTAGGCTCTCTAGTGCGCTTGAGTCAATGCTGTTAATGGCAGAGCAATTTAAAATTAGGTGGTTGGCGTTGGGTTCTTGTGCGACCAGTTGATTAATTTTGTCTTCTAAAAAACGGGCATTGGCAAAGTATAAGCTGGCATCAATACGCAAGGAGATGATTTTTCTATCGGTGAGGGTTTGATGACGCTGGATATTGCGGAAGTGTTCGGTATTGGGAATTTGCCCAAGTATGGCAGTATGTGGTTGGCTGGAGCGGTATAGATAGAGCAGAATTGATACTAATACGCCGCTAATTAGCCCCCATTGTACTCCTTGCCATAAGGTCAATGTCATGGTTACAAATAAGGCGGTAAAATCTTGGCGGCTGTAGTGCCAAGTGCGTTTAATGCCTGCTCCATCAAATAAAGAAAGTACCGCTAAAATAATCATGGCGGTTAAGGTGGTAAGGGGCAGGTGGTAGAGGTAAGGGGTTAAAAATAGACAGCTTAGGGCAATGCTGATGGCAGTAAATATGCTGGTTGCTGGGGTTTTTGCACCTGCTTGAAAGCTGACCGCTGAGCGAGATAGGCTGGCAGCCACGGGAAATGCCCCTGATATGCCTGCACTTAAATTGGCAACGCCTAGGGCAAAGGCTTCTTGATTGGGGGCGATGCGTTGACGTTGCTTGGCGGCAAATGTTTGTGCTGCTGAGAGGGAACTTACAAATCCAATTAGGCTAATTAAAGCGGCTGAGGTGAGTAGTTTTTGCCATAGATGATTATGCCAATTAAGTTGGTTGAAATCGGGCAGTCCAATAGTTGGAAAGCCTGTTGGAATGGTGCCTACTAAGGCTACGCCTTGTTGTTCAAAATTGAATTTTAAGCTGATAAAAATAGAGAGAATAATGGCAAATAAGGGGGTGGATTTGCTGATAATGTCAGCAAGTAGGGGCTGTTTGCTGTATTTGAGTATGCTGTTTTTGAGTAGTTTGGGTAAATATTTAAGCATAAGTAACATGCTTATTCCTAATAGGCTGGTAATTGGGTTAAGTAGGGTAATTTGGCTTATAAAGGCATACATGGATTGAAAAAAATGCCCAGATTCGCTTTTGGGTATGCCAAATAAATTGCTAATTTGACTGGAGGCGATGACCAGTGCGGAGGCGGAGATAAATCCTGTGACCACGGGAAAGCTAATAAAGTGACTTAAAAAACCTAGGCGTAATAATCCAAAACTAATCAGTAGTATGCCTGAGCATAATGCCATTAATGCACCTGCAATGAGTATTTGTTGCGGGTCTGCTGCTGTAGGAAATAGGCTGTTTAGTGCGGTTGCGGTCATAATTGAGGTAATGGCAAAAGGACCAACGGAAAGTGGGGCACTGCGACCAAATAGGGCATAGGCGATAAGTGGTAGTAAGCTGGCATAAAGACCTGTTTGTGGGGGGAGTCCTGCTAATAAACCGTAGGCAAGGGCTTGGGGTATTAGCATAATGCTGATGATTATTGCTGCGGTGCTGTCCTGACTTAGGAGGGTGCGATTATACTGACTTGCCCAAGAGGTAAAAGGCAGTATGCGATGGATAAGAGGTGATTGGCGCATGGGCTTTGTTATGTTAAAAATAGAATAAGATTATAACCTAAAAGAATATGGTTGTGTTGCTTGCGCTCCATTTTGTCATTATGGCAGAGTCTGGCTTATTATACGGCACTTGCGTATAAGTGTATACTTGAACCTGATGCCCATTGCCCATTGCCCATTGCTCTGCGCTTAACGTACGTAACCATGGGCTGGTTGTTTATTTACAAGAAAAGAGTGTTTCTTTATGCTTAGGGTTGTCTTTATATTGTTGCTATGCCTAAGCCCGCAGCTCATGGCGTACGAACTTTACGCTGGAGCGGTATCTGGGTATCGCTCATTGATGATAACGGATAGTCAACAGGATACAGATATTGCCGAGTTTGAGGAGAAAGGCAATGATAGTCTGAGATTGAGTGCTTCTTTGGTGTCATCGCCACGTTACATTTGGCAAGATGCGAATTGGGGCTATGTATTGTCTGTAGATTTTTTTACGTCTAAATTTACCACACAACGATTTGCCAGCAGCAGCGATAAGCCAAAAGATGTCGGTACCCGTGTACGTGGTGTATCGGCGTATTTAACGCCTCTTGTCTATTATCATTTTAACCGAGGTGCAACCTCAGGCTGGCACTATAAAGCAGGTTTTGGTTTGGGTGTTGGCTATCAAAGATATCATGGTCAGTTTATGGTTAGCGCCCCTGAGCATACGAACTTTAATCAACTAAAATCCATTGCACATCATCGTGTGGGCATTTCAGGGGAACTGTATGTTGCTGCAAGTTATGGTCGCCATCGTTTGCTACTTGGCAGTAGCATTCTTTGGGGCAGCGCCACCCATGCAGATGAACAATATACGGAGCAAAATATCTCTTTGGGGTATCAGTATCGGCTGTTTTCATTCAGTTTGTTTTGAGCCGTCCCCATTGCCAACACTAAGCACTTCAATTTTGTTGGCGTGCAGATAATGAAAGCGAATGTTGGTGTGCCAAAAGCAGCAGCCATAAATTTTTGTTTTATCTGGATTTTGGTAGGCAGGCTTGGGGTCTTGTGCAAGACATTGCTGAATAAGTGCAATCATGGGTTGTTGATGCTGTTGTTCAAATTGCATTGCTTGTTCTAAGGCGGAGGGCAAAAAAGTGACTTCGATGGTTGTGGGTGCTTGTTGTGCCCAGCCTTGGTGCGGTGGTTCAGTGGTGTTGAGACTGTCGCTATAATGAATAAATGGTTTAATGTCTAAGATGGGTGTGCCATCTAGTAGGTCTATGCCTGATACGTATAGATGGTTGTGTTCTATTTTATCTAATTTGACTAGTGATTGCCCTAATGCACAGGGACGATATGGGCTGCGTGTGGCAAATACACCTACCGATTGATTGCCGCCTAATCTGGGTGGACGTACTTTTAGTTTGGGGGAAATTTGACGGTTTTGATGAAAGACAAAAATCAACCAAATATGAGTATGCTCAAGCAGTCCATCGGTTGCTTGTGCGTTGTTTACGGGTGCTAATAATTCGATTTGTCCAAGTGCTGCGGGGGCAAGATTGGCTTGGCGAGGAATGGCAAATTTTTCGTTAAAAGGTGTATGTGCGGTGGCAATGGGCTGAAAGCTAAATGTTGGCAGGTTGGTATCTTGATTCATGGTTTTATTTTATCTTTATACTTGTAGCTTGCAGGCAGTATGAGTACTCTATAGCAAAATTTTTTATCATCTTAAAAGGATACAATCTATGAGTAAATTGAAAAATATAGTAATTGATGTAAAAGAGTTGTTTAGTAGGCGCAATAAAGGGCGTGGTGTGAGTAAGCTGTTATTCACATTGCTGTTTATTTATTTGCTAGTGACAACCGTTTTAGGCTTTTTTTGGAGTAGTGAGCCAGCACCTTTTGCGGTTAAAACATTGGTTGAAGAAAAAGCAGCTAGCATGAATGTAACACCAGTTACAGGCTTTGCATCTACGGTTACGGTATTGAATATGTTAGATATTTTACTTGAAAAACCGGGTGGCTATTTAACTAATGATTTAACTTTGCCAGGACTTTGGATGGATAATATTCCACGTTGGGAGTTTGGTGTATTAGTGCAATTGCGTGATTTTACTCGTGTTATGCGTAAGGATTTTAGCCGCTCGCAAAGCCAGTCTACTGAAGATAAAGACCTTGCTATTGCTGAACCTCAGCTTAATTTTGATAATGGCAGTTGGGCATTGCCTTCTAGTGAGTCTGAATATCGTAAAGGTTATCGGGCATTGGATAATTATTTAATCCGCTTGGCAAACCCTGAAGAGCCTTCGGCGCAGTTTTATGCACGTGCGGATAATTTACGTCAATGGCTATTGGATGTGGAAACTCGTTTGGGTAGTTTGTCGCAGCGTTTAAGTGCTTCTGTGGGTAAGATAAAGTTAAAAACAGGTAGCGCAAATTCAACAGCAAGTGAAGAGTTGGTGAAAACACCTTGGTTGGAAATTGATAATATATTTTATGAGGTGCGTGGTACTGCTTGGGCTTTGACGCATCTTTTAGAGGCGGTACAAATTGATTTTGCTGAAGTGTTAGAGAAGAAAAATGCACAAGTTAGTTTGCGCCAAATTATTCGTGAACTGAAAGCTGCTCAAGAGCCTTTATGGTCGCCTATGGTGCTAAATGGTAGTGGTTTTGGTATGTTTGCTAACCATTCTCTGGTGATGGCTTCGTATATTTCCCGTGCCAATGCTGCTATTGTGGATTTGCGTGAGCTGTTATCTCAAGGCTAATCATCTATCTAGCAGGGCTTAGTATTTTTGCGTAAGTACCTGCGCTAATTTTTGTTTGGATAGCTCCCCTTGTAGTACCCCTGCTTCATCAACAACGGGCAGGGCGTATTCGCTGTCAAAGGCATTTTCTATAACACTTTCTAATATTTCATTGGGGTTAATAGGGGTGATGGCCTCGTGCATTTCTGAACTAAGCGGTTGATTGCCTTGCTTTTGGCGAATGACCTTTAATGCTTTTTGTGAGATTACACCTTGATAACCTTGTTCATTAACATGGTATCCGTAACCTAGGGCTTGGCTTTTCATTTGTGCTAAGGCTTCATCAATATTGTGTGCGCTAATTCGCATAATTGGCGGTCGCATTACATTTTTAACCGTGAGCGCACGGGCGCGGTTGACATCACGTACAAAGGCGGCAACGTAGTCATTGGCAGGGTTAAGTAAAATCTCTTGCGGCTCGCCTGTTTGTACCAGTTCGCCATCTTTTAAGATGCCAATACGATCGCCTAGTCTTAATGCTTCGTCTAAGTCATGGGTAATAAAGACAATGGTTTTTTTTAGTTTACTTTGTAGGCGAATAAGCAGGTCTTGCATTTGCCCTCGAATGAGAGGGTCAAGGGCAGAGAAAGCCTCGTCCATTAATAGAATATCGGCTTCGGTGCATAAGGCTCTAGCCAACCCTACTCGCTGCTGTTGCCCGCCAGAGAGCTGCTCTGGATAGCTTTGCTCGTAGCCGATTAATTCTACCGCTTGTAGCCATTTTTTTGCACATGCTTGAGCTGCTTGTTTGTTTTTGCCCTGCACTTTTAAACCGTAGCTGACATTTTCTAAAACTGTTTTGTGGGGCATTAGGGCAAAGTGCTGAAATACCATTGAGATTTTTGAGCGTCTTAGGCTTTCTAACTGTGCTGAGGACATGGCTAAAATATGCTCGCCAGCAATGAGAATTTCTCCAGCGGTGGGTTCTATGAGGCGGTTAATATGACGAATAAGGGTGGATTTGCCCGAACCAGATAGCCCCATAATCACAAAGGTTTCCCCTTGTTTTATTTCAAGGTTGATGTTGTTTAATGCTAAAACATGCTGCTTAGTGTGCAAATGGTGTTTGCTCATGCCTTGTTTTACTTGCATAAGTGCGGCATTAGGTTGAGTGCCAAAGAGCTTGTATAGGTTGCGTATCTCTATCATTTTATTGCTCATTATGCGGTAACGAGGTGTGTTTTTGCGCCCGTTGTGCCAACCCTTGAGAGATGCGGTCAAATACGATTGCCAAGGCAACAATCGCTAATCCATTTAGCAAACCAAAGGTAAAGTATTGGTTGGTAATGGCTTTTAATACTGGCTGCCCTAAGCCGTTTACGCCTATCATGGAGGCAACCACGACCATTGAAAGTGCCATCATAATGGTTTGGTTAATACCTGCCATAATGGTGGGTAAGGCTAAGGGCAACTGTACATCAAATAAGCGTTGGCGAGGGTTTGCACCATAGGCGGTGGCGGCTTCAATAATTTTTTTATCGACCATGCGAATGCCTAAATCAGTAAGCCGAATAACTGGAGCTATGGCGTAAATTACCACTGCTAATAAACCAGGAATGCGCCCTATGCCTAAAAGCATCACCACTGGGATTAAATAAACAAAAGCAGGCATGGTCTGCATGATATCTAAGATTGGGGTAATCAATTTTTTTAGCCAATTAAAGCGTGCCATTAAAATGCCAATAGGCAGACCCAACGCAACAGTTAGCAGCGTGCAGACACTAATCATACTCATGGTTTGCATGGCATCTTCCCACATGCCAAATAAACCGATGGCAGCAAAACTCAACAGCACCATGACACTGAGTTTTAATGAGCGAGTAGCAAAATAGGCAAGCGCAACCATGCAACCGATGATTAGCCACCAAGGGGTGGCAAGTAACAGTCGTTCAAAAAAAATCAGCGTATTTAAAAGAGGGTCAAATAGGTTTTCAATCCCCTCCCCATAAGTGCGAGAAAAATCACGGTATTGCGTATCCAGATACTTACGCATGGCAATTAGGGTTGCATTATCTAAGCTGGGAAAAGTTGAGGTCGCCACAAAATATCTCAAATCAAGTGTATTTATTGTCTTCTTTTAAGATTTTATTGTTATCATCTTAAAGGGGTTAGTTTATCAATATAGTCAATCAAAGGGTGCAGTTCTTTATTTCTATACATTGCAATGAGCTGTTTAAATGTAACCCATTTGGTCTCTACTACTTCATCTTCTTGTAGTTTTAAAATTGGATTGTTCTGTTTAAGATTAAAAACCCAAACATCATAAATGTCTTGCCTAGCTTCTCTAAATACTGTGTAAAGAAGTTTTCCATCTGTTTTATTAAGTTGCAAACCAAGCTCTTCTTGTACTTCTCTTATAGCGCCGTCTAAGCTCTGCTCTCCACTTAACAATACGCCGCCTGTACATTCCCAATATCCAGCATAAGCTTTATCTGGGTGCCGTTTTGACACAAGATATTCCCCTTTATGGTTAATAATCCAAGCACTTACACTTTTAAAATACAAGCCTTTGGGTATGGCATCGCCACGGCTAACTTTTATTTCTACCCGTTGCTTTTGAACATTGTATAAGTCTAATTGCTCTGGCATTATCTGTCCTATCTTTTTATTGATAACGATACCTTTGAGCTAATAGACAAATAATCTCGCTAACAATGAATTGGTGGTTTTTAAAGCGGTGTTGTTCTTTTCATAAACAGGTGCATTTTAGTCGGGTAATCTATTTTAAAAATAATTCCAGTTTTGGCATAATTTAGTCTACAGCTTAGAGATGGCCTGAGTGATTTTTTCTTGTCCCTTTTTATTTAACCAGCTTTGCCAAATTTGTGGATACTGCTTTAAGAAATAAACAGCTGCTGTAGAGCCATCGGCTTGGTTATCTTCCATCCATGCCAAAATGCTGTTTAAGTCGGCAATAGAAATACTGCGTCTAGCAATATAAGCAAAGGCTTTGGGCTGTTGCTGTTTAAACTTAGTGGTGGTGTAAGAATATACAGGGGCAGAGGGGTACATGCTGACTTTGGGATCAGGACAGTTAGGCTTAGTAGTGCAGCGGGCAAACTCTTTTGCATCATAACCTGTAGAAAATTTAACCATGTGCATTTTGTATTTGCCTAATACAGGTGTGGGTGCCCAATAATAACCAAACCAAGGTTGTTTGCGCTCGTAGGCTTTGGCTATAGAGCCTGCCAGAGCAGCACCAGAACCTGGGTCAACAAATTTAAACCCTGCTTGGGCAAGGTTTAATGCCTTAAATAGCTGGTTAGTTGAAATTTGACAGCCCCAACCTGCTGGGCAGCCATAAAAGGCCGAGCGGTCTTTTTCTTCTGGGTGAGTAAAGAGCTTGGCATGTTTGATGACCCCCTCAATGGTTGCCATTTCTGGATATTCATCAAGCAAGTATTGGGGTATCCAAAAGCCTTCTTGCCCACCTTCTTTAAGCATTTTACCCGCTTGTACCAGCTTTTTATCTGCCACCGCTTGGTTTAGAATTTTTTTAGATGTATTAATCCACATTTCAGGGGCAATATCGGGTTCGGCTTTCTCTGCCATAGAGGTGCTGGTAGGCATGGTATCCCCTGTTACTAGCTCAACAGAACAACCAAAAGCCTGCTGTAAAATAAACTGATCAATGTGTGCCATTAACGTGGCAGAACTCCAATTCATATCCGCAATGCTGAGTTTGTTGCACTGGGTTGAGGCAGAAGTGTTGCTGGGTTCGGTCGATTTGGAGCAGGCGGTCAGAGCTAAGGTGAAGAATAATAACCAGATTGATTTTAGGTTGAGCTGGGCAAGCATAGTGTCTCCAAATGAATAAGTTTAAAATATAACGCTAAGGGAATTTAGCGGCATTGTAAACGGAAAAAATGTGATAAATTATTTTTTTATTTAATTTTAACCATTTTTGCAAATTGTGATGGACTCTTTATAAAGAGATAATTATATTATCTTGCAAACAACTTTTTATTGGTAATGAGTTGTTTTAAATTTTAATTCTCTCTTATCTAAAAGGAAAAATAATGAACTTTTTAAATGACTTTGATGCACAAACCTTTTTTACCACCTATGCGCTGCCTTGGTTAATTAATATTGGTTATGCCGTTTTAATTTTTATTGTTGGTCGCTTTGTCAGTAAATTGATTGTGCGTGGTGTTGAAAAATCCTTAGCACGTACGAAAATGGATAAAATGGCATCGGGCTTTATTGCAACGGTGTTATCGGTTGCTTTAACCATGATGGTAGTGATTTTAGCGTTAACTCAATTGGGGCTAAATACCGCAACTCTTGCCACTGTATTAGGCGCCGCTGGTCTTGCCATTGGTTTGGCAATGAAAGACTCTTTAGGCAACTTTGCTGCAGGCTTAATGTTGGTGTTATTTAAGCCGTTTAAAATTGGCGATTATGTAGAGGTAGCAGGACAAGCAGGTTCAGTTGATGACATTACCATGTTTGCCACCATTTTACGCACCCCAGATAATCGCATTGTTACTGTGCCTAATGCAGGGGTTTTTGGCGCAACGGTAACAAACTACTCAAAAGAGAAAACACGCCGTATAGATCTAGTTGTCGGCATTGACTATGACAGCGACATCAAAAAAACCAAGCAAGTGCTTGAAAGTATTTTAGATAGTAACGATAAAATTCTTAAAGACCCTGCTTATACTGTTGCGGTTTTAGAATTGGGCGATTCATCGGTCAATTTAGTGGTACGTCCTTGGGTTGCCACCAGCGATTACTGGCCAGTACGCTTTGAGCTGACTGAGCAGATTAAACTTAAACTAGATGAAAACAACATTGATATTCCATACCCTCATATGAGCTTGGTGCAAAAAGCCAGCTCGTAACCTAAGGCTTAAAACACAGTGCCAAGGACGGCGCATTGATACCAACGAACAACACACTTACAAATAAAATCAAGGTGTTATCTGTTTTTTATGGCTTATTTTCAAATAATATAATACAAACAGCAGTATGAATTATTTTCTAGTAAAAAATAAATATAACAATCAATTAATAAACAGTTGAAACTTAAATCCATGTGGTTATATAATTGTTCTCATCTACTTTTTGAAGGGGTGAGTCATGTTAAAGCAATACCATATTGTTGTGCTGTTCTGTGTTTTTTCTTCTCTTAACTTACAGGCTGATGAAAGCTGTCTAGATGAAAGCTCGGTATATTCAGGGCTTGCGGGTATCTCTAACCCCAGCACCCAAGATATTATGCGCCTTGGGCAACTAGGTGGAAACCTGTGCCCCACAAAGCCACAGCCCCAAGCTGATATTTCCAGTCGTTCTGCTAATTCAACTGTTTACGATGATACGGTAGAGCAAAACCAGCAGTTTGGTGAAGCGATGGAACTTTGGAATAAGCATCATTACAAACAGGCTTATAACAAACTTGATGCCTACACTCGCTCTCACCCCAATGGTTTATGGACAGCCGAAGCCAAGTTACATATGGGTTGTGATGCCCGTTTTAATGGGCGTTATCGTGAGTCTGACAAGCATTTTAGCGAGATTATTAAAACCTATTCAAATAACCAAGACTTTGGCTCTAAACGCATTGTCAATAAAGCCAGAAGCCGCCTAGCGGTACAACGTATATTAGAAAACAACCCTCAAGGGGCAAAACAAGAATTTGCCAAACTGTTAGAAAGCACTAAAGACTGGCGTTTAAAAACCTACGCACAACACTGGCTACAGCGCATTAACAAGATGGAGCATCAAGCACAAGGGTTAGCAGATTGCGGTTATAAAGCCCTTGAGCAAGTGTTATTAAAACAGGGTAAAACTCTGAAATTGCCTAAAAATAAAGCCATTACGAAAGAAACTAAGGGGCAGACCTTAGCCGAGCTTCAAAGCTTGGCAAAGCAACATGGTCTTAAATTACAACCCCTTAAAGCCAGTATTAAAGACCTTGCCTTATTCCCCACGCCCTTTATTGTGCAAATTGATCGCAGTTACAGCGGTGGTGCAGGTCATTATTGGTTAGTCGAAAAGGTTAAAAATAAGCAAGTACAAATTTACGATGCCCAAAGTGCGCGCCGTTTTACCCAAAGCACCCAAGAGTTTGCCAAAGAATGGCAAGGCTATGCCTTAGTTTTTGATACCCAAAACACATGGCAAAACCTTGCGTTAACCCAACAGCAGGCTGAAGAAGTGATGGGTGGTTGTTGTGGCATACAAAGGCCAGAAATAGGATTGGGTCGACCAACAGGCAATCTAGGAGGAGTGTTTTCTAACGGAGCTTTGGCTGAAGAGGGTGGGCTAGATGAGTGCTCAGGCTCAGGCAAAGGTTGCCCCACTTGGTCGGTTAATCCTAAAAATATGAATATTTATATCACCGATACGCCCCTTTGGTATCAACCCGCCTATGGACCAGAGGTTAAAATAAAACTCAGCTACAATTCTCAATCGGCCTTAGCTAGAAATGAAATTTTTGCAGGTAAATGGAGTTTTAACTATGGCAGCTACATTGTTGAAGACCCAGGCGGCTCGGCCACCGTATTTATGCCTGATGGTGGCAGAATTAGCTTTCCCTCTGATGGTAAGGGCGGGTTTAGCCAAGCCTATAATGTGGTGGCGAAATTGGTTAAAAAATCCGCCATGCACTATGAGCTAACACTTAAAAACAATCAAATCTACGTGTATAGCCAACCCCAAGGTACCAACTCACAGCAAGTATTTTTAACTAAGCTTAAAGATGCCCAAGGCCATAGCCTAAGCTTTCATTACAACTCAAAGGTACAGCTTATTAGTATTGAAGATGCCCAAGGTCGCCATACTCGCTTAACCTACAATCAAGACGGCTTTGTCACCCAAGCCACCGACCCTTTTGGGCGTAGTGCTTACTTTGATTATAGCCAAGATGCAAAAAGCAGCCGTAAACTAACCAGTATTACCGATATGGGCGGCTTTAAAAGTGAGCTTAGCTATGATGAAAACCTATACCCTAAAACCATTAAAAAACCTTATGGGGTATGGACGTTTAGAGTAGATAATCCTGATGCATATTACAGTGTTACTATCACTGACCCCAAAGGTCATACACAAATGTACAGCTATAGACTAAATTCTAATATATCTTGGTATGTTAGCCCTAAAAATTATATTGATAATGGCTCAAAAATATATGTAACTCATGAGTGGCATTACAATAGTCGAGGAGAAGCTGCAAAAACAGCATTTTTTAAAAAAAGTTCCAATCTTTATGGGCAGCAATTTTCCTATAATTCTCAAGGTCGCATGACCAGCAGAATTGATGAACTTGGTGTTAAAACGAGTTATGTTTACAATCAATTTGGACAAAAAATACAAATTAAGAAAAACAACAAACTCGTTCAATCTTTTACCTATCTTTCTCCCGATAAAGATGTAATCAGCAGCATTAAAGACTATGTGGGGGAGAATCAAACAAGGCTCACCGAGTTTACTTACGACAGCTATAACAACCTCACTAAAAAATCCATTAGTGTGATTGAAAAGCCAGAAAGCGGCAAACGAGAATGGACGTATCAATATAATGCCAACCACCAACTTATTAAGGTTGATGGCCCCAGAGAAGACGTAGCCGATATCAGCACCCTTAGTTATTACAGTTGCACAGGTAGCAGCAACTTGGCTGATTGTGGGCAACTGCATACCAGTACCAATGCCCTAGGGCACGTTACCACCTATGCCAATTACCATGCTTCGGGCAAACCACAGCAAATAACCGACCCTAATGGTCTTATTACTCGTTATTACTATGATTTATTAGGGCGTGTGATTCGTAGCGAGCAAACCGATGGTAACAGCAAGCGAACCATTGGTTATCAATACGCAGGGGTTATGAATCGTGTAAGCCAAGTTAATCTACCCAATGGCGAGCAACTTAACTATGAATACAACAGTGATAAACAATTGATTAAATTGACCAATAATCACGGAGATGTTCTAGAATTAGTACGCGATAAAAACGGCAATATTACTCAGCGTAATCTCAAAGATTCCAATGGTCAGCTAGTTAAAACAGCAAAGTTTGTATATAATCTTTATGATCAGATATATCAAAAAATAGATTCTAAAGAAAATATCACTACTTTTTGGCATTACAAAAATGGCAAGATAAGTGGTATTTCAGTTCCTAATGTACCTAAATCTGGAACAACTGAGGGGTATGGTGTAAACCTTGATAAACAGGGGCACCCTAAAATATTACATCCAAATAGCAGTCGTAATCAGGCTATAAAGCTTGATCATAATCATGTTGGTATACTCAATAGCATCATTGATCAAAAAGACCTTAAAACCAGTTATAAATACAACGGTTTTGGTGAGCGTATAGAACGTATTAGTCCAGATACAGGCACAACCACCTACGGTTACGATAAAGCAGGTAATCAAATTCGCATACAAAATGCATTAGGTGTGACCACCCAGCTTAAATACGATGCGCTTAATCGCCTTATACAGGTTATACGCACGCCTAATCCTGAAGATAAAGATAACCAAAAAACCGAGCAAACAGATTACAGTTGGGATAGCAATAAAAAAGGCTATTTAAACCAAATTCACTTTGCTACAGGCTCTACAACCTATCAATACAATGGCTTTGGCGAGCTAATACAACAGACTCAAACTACCAATGGTAAAACCTATACCACCCAATACCACTACAACGATAAAGGCGAATTAATTGGGCAAGACTACCCATCAGCCAATGGTATACAGGGTGCAAAGGTACGTTATACCTACCAAACAGGGCGCATCAGTAAGATTGATTTATTGCACCAAGGTAACACTCTGAGTTTAGCCAGCAACATTGAGTATTTCCCCTTCTCAGGCATTAAATCCTATCAACAGGGCAATGGCATTCAATACCAACAACAGCGTGATCAAGATGGATTAATTACGGCTTATCAATACACAGGTAGGCAGCACTCAGATTGGGCAAAATATTCCTATAATGCGAGATCACAAATTGAGCAGATACAAACATCAGATACAATCAATCGCTTCCAATACACATATAATAGATTGGTTTCTTATGATACAGGATATCAAAAGGCATTTTACTATTTTTTACGTCATGGACGTTGGGGAGATTTAGAAGATAGAAAACAAGAGTCTATATACAATAAAAAGGACCCTCAAAAAACATATTCAAACTCAGATGTTTTTTTTAGGCATTTTGGTTACGAGCCCAATAGTCACGCTTTAATAAGTTATACATATAGTTATTATGGCGGCGGTTCACTGACGCGCGATAAAATGGGTAATTTGCTTAAATATAAGAATGAAGTTAATTATTCTTATAACCTGGCCAATCAGCTAAATCATGTTGATAGAGTACTTTATCTTTCTCAGCGCAATGACCATGAGATACGTTATTCTGCTGATTATACTTACCACCCGTATGGATATCGTATTGAAAAATCAGGTGCACTACTATTTGATGTAAAACGAACTCAAAAGCAAATATTGCAGTTAACGAGCCAGTATAAAAAAACTGAATATAATCTAAACCAGAAGAAGGTTGAACACCAAAAAAAGCAAACTGAGTACTACGCCAAGAAAAAAGATCAATCAAATGTAAAGTATTACATTACCAATACTCAAGAAGAACTTAAAACTAATATAAAACGTCAACCTGAAATACGCCAAAAGTTACGGCAGTTAAGGGAAAAGCAGGCCCGATTAAATGATAAAATCAATCAAATTGAGCAGCATAAACTTATGGCAAAAAAATCGGCTACTCAAGCAATACAAAATAAAGCCCAATGGGAAAAGCAAAAAGTAGCGGCTAACAAAGCCTATAACGATGCTAAAGGTTGGGATAAAGTTACTACTTGGTTTAAGTTGCAAAGCATTAACATCAAAAAAATAAGCATCATATGGAATGTAAAGAGGAGCAATAGAAAACTCTCACGGGTAAACAAAGACCTGAGCCGTGTTTTAGACAAACGCTCAGCAGTAATAACCGATATAAAAACAGAGGAAGAAGAACTTGCGAGACAAGCTTATCTGGAGAAGCGACTTTCTGAATTTCAACAAGAATTAAATAAAATACATTTAGAGCTAACCAAGATCCAAGCAGCAATAAAACAAGCTAAGCTTATCGTAGAGCAAACACAAAAAGAGCTAAAACGAGTAGGGAAAGAACTGGCTGATTCTCGAAAAAACAAACAACCCAAAACTATCCATAGCTTATACGGCGGCAACCGCAGCCATAATCAATACTGGCCCATTAGCCAGATTACTTATGAGGGCAATAAAACCCACAGCCAGCAGTATATCTATTTACACGGCCGCCCTATTGCATTACTACAAACCAAGGCGACAGGACAAAGCGATATTTACTACTACCAAAACAACCACTTAAATGCGCCATTAAAACTCACAGATAAAAACCAAAACAGCGTTTGGCAAGCCGAACAAAAAGGGTTTGAGTTTGTAGTAAACAAGCAAGATGTGGTGCAACCCTTGCGTTTTGTGGGGCAAGTTGAAGATACAGAAACAGGTTTTTACTATAACTATCACCGCTATTATAATCCTAAGATAGGGCGCTATACCCAACCTGATCCCATTGGCTTAGCAGGTGGATTTAATCCGTATGTGTATGCAAGCAATAATCCGATTATGAAGGTGGATCCTAGTGGGTTATTAGAGATAAATCCTGGAGATCACTTAGCATTTCCTCCAGAACATAACTGCGCCTTTGCACTTGATTGTGCCAAAAAATTCCGTGATAAATATCTTAATGAGAATCCTATTATTAAGCCTATAGATTACCTTATTAATGAAGAAGTTTGGCAAATTAAATGTGGACATATGAACAGTTGTGCTTGTAAAGGTGGGGCTGCGATGGGGTTAGTTTGCGAATTTCCTGATGGTTGGCCAGAGCCTAAAAAAGAGGAATCATGTGATGAATAGTCGTAAACAAATATATATATTTATTATTTTTTTATTTTATGCAAATCAGTGTTTTTCAGATATTGAATCAAACGGGAATTTATATAATGAAGGCGTTAAATACTGGTTTGGTAATGGAGGAAAAGTAGATAAGAAAAAAGCCTGTGATCTTTTTTATCAGTCGGCAGTTAATGGTTATGTACTGGCTCAATATAATTATGCAAACTGTCTTAGGAAGGGTGAAGGTAGGTTAAAAGATGTTGAAGCATCTATTAAATGGTATAAAAAAGCGGCAGATAAGGGAGATTCATCAGCAATGTCGGCTCTTGCTGGCGTGTATATTTTTGAATATAAAAAAGAAAAAAAAGGTAAAGAAATATACTATCTTCTGACTCAAGCCATACAGAGTAAAAATGAATATGCTGAATTTTTAATGGGTTATATTTATCATAAAGGAATTTATGTCGAAAAGAATGAGAACAGGTCGCTTTCTTTCTACGTTGAAGCATCAAATAAAGGGCATGTGTTAAGTCAAGCTGCTTTATCTGAAATTTACAAATGTGGGCTCAATGGTCAAAAAATAAATTATGAAAAGCATAAATACTGGAAAAGTGTCTTTGATTTTAACGTGAAGATTAAAAAAAATAATTTAGTCTATGATGAAGTGATTGATTATCTAAAAAATAAAGAGTTTATTGATATTGTTAGAAATTAAAAATAAATAAGACAGGTACAGTAAAATATAGATCACTAATATCGCCCTATTGCATTACTACAAACCAAGGCAACAGGACAAAGCGATATTTACTACTACCAAAACAACCACCTAAATGCACCATTAAAACTCACAGACAAAAACCAGCACAGCGTTTGGCAAGCTGAACAAAAAGGGTTTGAGTTTGTGGTGCATCAGCAAAACGTGGTGCAGCCCTTGCGTTTTGTGGGGCAAGTTGAAGATACAGAAACAGGTTTTTACTATAACTATCACCGCTATTATAATCCTAAGATAGGGCGCTATACCCAACCTGATCCCATTGGCTTGGCAGGTGGAATTAATCCGTATGTGTATGCGGATAATAATCCGATTATGAAGGTGGATCCTAGTGGGTTTTCGCCGCTTGATGCGATAAGAATTAATAATGTCATTAAAAGCACTATTCGCGATATGACTAAAAACGGTAAACGAACAAGTCCTTGGTATAATAATGCAGTAAGAAATTTAGCTGGATTTCCAAATGGACCAGTTCCTTATAATTCTGAAAAATTTGGACATTATCTTCAATGCTACGAACAAGTTGATGAGATTAATAAAGTATTAGAAAGTTTAAAAAGCGATGGACTTCTTGATGATAATTGGACTTTCCGTCGTATGGATAAGTATTATGGTATTTGGGGTATTAAATATGGTCATTCTACAGGAGAGGCTCAGTCTGATAATCCGAGTGACCCTATTATCAGATATGATCCATTTAATGGAAAATAAGAAAGTATGAAGCGTTTTTTTGCTATTTTTTTGATTTTAGCTTTGGTCTTAATTGTCTATATAAGAATTGGTGTATCAAAAGAAGATAGCTTGTATAAATATCATGGTTGCGTGTCTACACTGGATAAAAAGCCTATTAAAAATGCAACTATTTATTATCAGTTTAAAGAAGAAATAATAACAGATATCATAGATCAAAATGGTTGCTACTTAATTAATAGTGATAATGGTTCACCGTTGAGTGCAATGGTAGAAAAAGATGGTTATGAGTTTTATTTTTCTGGTGATGATTTAAATCATATCAACCCTAATAATTTTATTGGATGGAAGGTAAGAAGTGAATTAATTGTTTATGGAAAAAAAGTTAGTTTTATATTGATGAACGATACTGATGTAATAGATTTGACAAGTTATATAAATATTAAAATAAATCTGATTAAAAAAAATAAACTAAAAGTGTCTTTGATGGGTGGCTCTGTATTAATGAGTGATGCTAATTATCCCGGATTTGCACCTAATACAGATTATGTTGAAAGTCTTGTCTTTGATTCATCTAAAGGTTTTGAAGGTAAAATTTATTTTAAACTTCTTAATCCTAAAAAATGGGGCTGGTTGAAATTTCGTTATATGCCTAATACATATAAAGGACAGATTTTTGAGGTTAAAGAATGGGTAATTAATGCAAGTAATGGTCGGTGGCTAATGTATCCAAAATCTGGGGCTTAAATGCACCGCTAAAACTCACAGATAAAAACCAAAACAGCGTTTGGCAAGCTGAACAAAAAGGGTTTGAGTTTGTGGTGCATCAGCAAGATGTGGTGCAACCCTTGCGTTTTGTGGGGCAAGTTGAAGATACAGAAACAGGTTTTTACTATAACTATCACCGCTATTATAATCCTAAGATAGGGCGCTATACCCAACCTGATCCCATTGGCTTGGCAGGTGGAATTAATCCGTATGTGTATGCGGATAATAATCCGATTATGAATGTGGATCCTAGTGGGCAAAATGCTATTCGAGCTATACAGATGTCTTTTGTAGCTGGTCAGCGGATTGGAAGAGGAATTAATTACGGAGTTCATGCGCTCACAGGTTCAACTCTCGGAGCATTATTGTATGATGTACTTCATAATGAGTCTGAGAAACAAAATGAAAAAAGACCTAAAAATTGTCCTTCAGGAACTCAAGATATTGACAAAGTAAAAAGTAAATATAACTGGGATAAGGATAAGCTTCATGGAATTAAAGATGCTGCTCATGGAGGAATGGGAACTGGAAAATCTTGGACAGGAGTTGCTCCAGACGGTACGGTTGGTATCAATGAAGGTGGTGAATGGTCACCTCAAGGACACTGGGAGGATTTATTATGAGTGGAAATTCCACTTTTAGACTGACTTTTCATATTTCTCATCCGATTATACCTGCGGCTGAAATTGAGGAGGCTTTTGATTTGCCGATCAAATTTTCTCAATCAGTTGGTGAACAAAGAAAAACTAAAAATGGCAAGGTTTTGGGTGGTAATTACAAGTTTACAAATGTTGGTTTTCGCCTACATGATTTGCCGTTGAACTTTGATGATATTTCGATAGATGTCTTGCTGAAAACTCAGTTAGAGAGATACGATACAGGTTATATTTCCTACCTTGTTGAATCTGGAGGAAGTTGTGATTTTTTACTAGGCATATTCTCTAGCGAGAATGTCATGTTTGAGCTTAGCCATGAAGTTATTAGTATGCTTTCCTCTGCAAAAGTCAGTGTTAAATACGATTTTTACGGTGGTGAATAAAAGCTGTTCCATTTACACCGCCCAAATAGAACAACTAATCCAGACACCCAAAATAGACTCAAGGACAAAGCGATATTTACTACTACCAAAACAACCACTTAAATGCGCCACTAAAACTCACAGATAAAAACCAAAACAGCGTTTGGCAAGCTGAACAAAAAGGGTTTGAGTTTGTGGTGCATCAGCAAGATGTGAAACAGCCCTTGCGTTTTCCGGGGCAGATTGAAGATGGAGAAACGGGGTTTTACTACAACTACCACCGTTATTACAATCCAGTGGTTCGGCGTTACACCCAACCCGACCCCATTGGCTTTGCAGGTGGATTTAATCCGTATGTGTATGCGGATAATAATCCGATTATGAAGGTGGATCCTAGTGGGTTGGAAATGACACTGATTACTACCTATGATTTCGGAATAGGTTCTCATTCTGCCCTACATATTAAAAACAGCACTGAAACATTTTTATATGATCCAGCAGGGTCTTATAAAATGCAGAAACGAGGCAGTGGGGATTTTTTCTCGGGCAAAGATGCCAAGCTACAAGATTATATTAAATACCAAAAAAGCTTAGGAAGTTCTGTTAGTCTTCAGGTTTTGAATTCTTCTTCTAAAGCAGAAACAAAAATAATTAATAATGCAATTAATCAAGGAGGTCAAATGCCATTTATGTGCGCTGCAGGAATATCTTCGGCTATCTCTGGCTATTGTGGAATAAAAGGATCGGTTTTTCCTAGCAGTTTAGAAAGCAATATAAAAGAAATTATAGAGGGCTTTAATAAGAAAGGAATTAAAAACTGTGAATAAAATAGCCTTTTACTTAAAAAGTTATTACTCATTATTTTTATGTTTTTATTTTGCTTTTTTAACTGTATTTTTTGTTCTAATTTTTATTAATTGGTTAAGCTCTTTTATAAAATCTGGAAATGTCTATGTATACTATTTTTCTCTTATTTTATCTGAATTTTATTTTTTTTACATTTTCAGAAATTTAATATCTAGAAAGCATGTTATTTTCTCTCTTTTTTTAGGCTTTTTTATTGGTCAGTTATCTTCTATTCTATCTATCTTTGTGATGAGTATTATGTTAGAGGATGGAGTAAATAAAGTTTATAACGCTATGAATATTTTAAATTTTTTAGACTTGTTTATTTTGTATTTTTATCAATCTCTAGTTTTGGGTGCTTGGATATTTAGTACCTTATTGGCTTTATTGTTAAAGCTGGTTTATTTTAAAAAGACTAATCCAGACACCTAGAATATTTCAAGGACAAAGCGATATTTACTACTACCAAAACAACCACCTAAATGCGCCATTAAAACTCACAGATAAAAACCAAAACAGCGTTTGGCAAGCTGAACAAAAAGGGTTTGAGTTTGTGGTGCATCAGCAAGATGTGGTGCAACCCTTGCGTTTTGTGGGGCAAGTTGAAGATACAGAGACAGGTTTGTATTACAACTATCACCGCTATTATAATCCTAAGATAGGGCGTTACACCCAGCACCTTGTTAAGGTTGCTGGATATACCCAGCCTGATCCCATTGGCTTGGCAGGTGGAATTAATCCGTATGTGTATGCGGATAATAATCCGATTATGAATGTGGATCCTAGTGGGTTGTGGGGTATTAAAATTAGTTATTATCATCGAGGTATCGGAGGTTCTATAAACTTTGGGAATAAGAAAGGAAAAAACTTTGTAATTGCGAATGCTGGTGTAGGAATTGGAAGGGGTGTGAGTTTTGATCCAAATGGTGATTTTCATAGACCCAAAGAAGCATCTTCCCCTTGTGATTCTGAAACATGGATAGGATTTAGTGCTTCTGCAGGAATGAATATAGGTAAATTAAATTTAGGTAGTACGGGTAATTATGGCATCTACAGTGCAAATCAAGAAGTAATTAGAGATGAATGGATTGAACCTTATGCAACGATAGGCCAAGGAATTGGGATAGGTTACGGTATTAATATGGGTGTACGTTTAGGCTTGTCGTGGTAAATACTTATTTTGATCCTTTCTTTTGGATATTGGTTGTCTTTTATTTTATAGAACCTAATCTTGCATGGTGGTTTTTGGGATTTTATTTAATAGTATCTGGGTTTAAATGGCTGAACAGAGGCTATGTTTACTTTGGTATACAAGGTCATTCCCCTAATTATATAGCAAGAGGCGGATTAGCTACTTTTATTTCTAGTCTGTTTGTTGCGTTAGGGGCTATAATTATTTTAAATATGCTAGATGTATGATTTTATTTATTGATTTTCAGTCGCCAACTTTATAACAATGCCAAAGAAAATTATTAGAAATGAAAACAAAAGAGATGCGAAAAATAGTTTCCTTAAATTTGCAATAAATCCTTTTTCTTTTTTAATGATTTTGAATGCTATGATGATAATAGAAAAAGATAAATTTGCGGAAGAAGCAAAAAATACAATAAATATAGGTTTGCTTATGTTTTCGTTATTATATATTGCAAGTATAAAAACGGCAGCCTGAAATATTGTACTCAGAATGAAATATAGCAGTGTTTTTTTATTTCTCATTTTTTAACCACTTGAAACATATAGGTTCAATCTATACTATTGGCAAAAAACAAACAACCTCAAACCGTCCACAGCCTATATGGTGGCAACCGCACCCATAATCAATACTGGCCCATTAGCCAAATTACTTATGAGGGCAATAAAACCCACAGCCAGCAGTATATCTATTTACACGGCCGCCCCATTGCATTACTACAAACCAAGGCAACAGGACAAAGCGATATTTACTACTACCAAAACAACCACCTTAATGCACCGCTAAAACTCACAGATAAAAACCAGCACAGCGTTTGGCAAGCTGAGCAAGTAGGGTTTGAGTTTGTGGTGCATCAGCAAGATGTGGTGCAACCCTTGCGTTTTGTGGGGCAAGTTGAAGATACAGAAACAGGTTTTTACTATAACTATCACCGCTATTATAATCCTAAGATAGGGCGCTATACCCAACCTGATCCCATTGGCTTGGCAGGTGGAATTAATCCGTATGTGTATGCGGATAATAATCCGATTATGAAGGTGGATCCTAGTGGGTTGGCATACAGCCCATTGGGTGAACATGGTATTTCTCGTCAAAAAGCAATGGCGTTACCACCTAGTAAAGACAAATGTGGTTGTTTTGCGAAAGCATTTTTTGGTTATACTGAAGCAGGTGTTGTCGCCACTGAATATGTGACAGGAGATTATATAAATAAACCCCGCGTTGGTATTGCTGGTGGTGGACGTGCTGGAAGTAAAACCAGCGCACTGAGTACAGCTATCCATCAATTAAATAAACGCTATGGCAAAAATGCAATTACGGTATTGATACGAAACGCGGGCAGGCTTGCATCTCGCTCAGTTCCTTATATTGGTTCTGCGTTGTTAATAAATGATATGACGGCGTTCAGCAAATGCATGAAAGAATGTGAAATAGATGAGTGCCAGTAATGAATGCCCATGATTTAAGTAGCGAAGTTAAAGCCTTAGTCGCTAAACATGCTTTGTGTCAACCAGAGATTCTTTCGATTGAGACAAGATTGGGCGAAGATTTACGAATCATTGGTGACGATGCAGATGAGCTACTGACAGAGTTTTCGTCTACTTTTCATGTTGATATGTCTGAGATGGACTTCAACACTTATTTTCCAAGTGAAGCCTCAGCCAATATGAATTATTACTTGTTAGCGATTGCAAAAAGCAAATACAACAACTCGATAATACTTGCTATTCGTTCGCTTGAGGCAAAATTTTGGAGATTATTTGCTAATCAATTTAGCTATCAAACGATAACTATTGGCAAACTTGTAAAAGCTGCAAATAATCATAAGTGGTAATATAAAAACTAATTCAGACACCCAGAATAAACTCAAGGACAAAGTGATATTTACTACTACCAAAACAACCACCTTAATGCGCCACTAAAACTCACAGATAAAAACCAGCACAGCGTTTGGCAAGCTGAACAAAAAGGGTTTGAGTTTGTGGTGCATCAGCAAGATGTGGTGCAACCCTTGCGTTTTGTGGGGCAAGTTGAAGATACAGAAACAGGTTTTTACTATAACTATCACCGCTATTATAATCCTAAGATAGGGCGTTTTATCCAGCACCTTGTTAAGGTTGCTGGATATACCCAGCCTGATCCCATTGGCTTAGCAGGTGGAATTAATCCGTATGTGTATGCGGATAATAATCCGATTATGAAGGTGGATCCTAGTGGTGAGTTTGTACCGCAACAAGACAAAACAGTGATCGAAAAAAGTTATTTATTTACTAGGTCTACCCCTTAGGCTATTATCTAATCTCATTAGAAATTTGGTTTTTTATGAAAGAGTCAGCAAAAAAATTTATAAATCAGGCGCTTGAGCTATCAGCCCATGAGAGAGCGATCATTGCAGAGCAACTTTTATACAGTTTAGATTGCCCAGATTCTGAAATGGATAAAATCTGGGCAGAGGAAGTTGAAAGCAGACTTGATGCACTTGCGCAGGGTCGAATAAGCAAAGTTTCAGCAGAATCAGTACTAGGTGTAAATAATCAGTGAATGTCTATTTTCTTGATGTTGCTGAGCAGGAATTTAACGACGCCTTTGAATATTATGAATCTGAACAAGAAGGCTTAGGTGCTCGCTTTAAAACTGAAGTAACTAAAACATTATTGCGTATCACCGCTTATCCCAGTGCGTATCAAAAGCTGAGTAAACGAACAAGAAGATGCCTCGTTGCGAAATTTCCCTACGGTATTATCTACCAGCAAAGCCAAGAAGAAATCCTTATTATTGCTGTTGCAAACTTGCATCGTAAACCAGATTACTGGCTGGCAAGAAAGACGTAAAATAAACGAACAAACAGGACACTCATGAGTAGATTTAGAATAGGTCAAGGTTACGATGTTCATGCCTTTTGTGAGGGTGATCACTTAATACTAGGTGGTGTAAGAATTGATTATCACAAGAACTAATTCAGACACTCAGAATAGACTCAAGGACAAAGTGATATTTACTACTACCAAAACAACCACCTAAATGCACCATTAAAACTCACAGATAAAAACCAAAACAGCGTTTGGCAAGCTGAACAAAAAGGGTTTGAGTTTGTGGTGCATCAGCAAGAGCCCACCGAGAGGAGTTAGCCCAAAAAGTTAGCACTGGTAGGAGTCCCCCGACTTCAGGCGGGGGAGAATGTCAAGCGCTAAATATAAATCCGTGTTCGCCACAACTTACTTTGATTGTTTGTCCTGAGACAAATTGACCGCTTAGTAAGTCTTGAGCTAAGGGGTTTTCTATCCATTGCTGAATGGCGCGTTTGAGTGGACGTGCGCCGTAGGTGGGGTCGTAACCTAGGTCTACTAGTTTATCAATGGCGTCTGCTTCTAGTTCTAGGGTTAGGTTGCGTTCATTTAAACGATTTCTTAATAGGTTAAGTTGAATGTCTGCGATGCCTCTAATTTGTTCTTTAGCAAGGGGGTGAAAGACAACTGTTTCGTCAATACGGTTGATAAATTCAGGACGAAAATGGTTGCCGACGACTTCCATTACGGCATTTTGCATTTGTGTGTAGCTGTCATTGTTCATGCTTTGGATTATGTCTGAGCCTAGATTTGAGGTCATAACGAGTACGCAGTTTTTAAAGTCTACACGTCGCCCTTGCCCGTCGGTGAGTTGTCCGTCATCTAGTACTTGTAATAAGATGTTAAAGACATCTGGGTGGGCTTTTTCTACCTCGTCTAATAAAATCACTGAGTAGGGCTTGCGCCTAACGGTTTCTGTTAATAAGCCGCCTTCTTCGTAACCAACGTATCCGGGAGGTGCGCCAATTAATCGGGCTACAGAGTGTTTTTCCATGTATTCAGACATGTCAATGCGTACCATGGCTTCTTTGCTGTCAAACATAAATTGTGCTAGGGCTTTGCATAGCTCGGTTTTGCCTACGCCTGTTGGTCCTAAGAATAAAAATGAGCCGTTGGGTCGGTTTGGGTCGGATAGTCCTGCTCGGGCACGTCTTACGGCGTTGGCAACTGCGGTTATTGCTTGCTCTTGTCCTATTACGGCTTGGTGTAAGATTTGTTCCATTTTGATGAGTTTGTCTCGTTCTCCTTCAAGCATTTTGTTTACGGGTACGCCTGTCCATTTGCTGACTATTTCGGCAATTTCGTCTTCGGTGACTTTATTGCGTAGTAGGCTAAAGGGTTGTTGCTCTGCGTTTTCATGGTTGTTTGCTTGTGCAATTTTTTGTTCTAATTCAGGAATGCTGCCATATTGTAGTTCTGACATGCGTTGTAAATCGCCATTGCGTTTTGCTGCGTCCATTTCTATACGAGCTTGTTCTAGCTGTTCTTTGATTTTTGATTCGCTTTCTAGTATGTCTTTTTCTTTTTTCCAGATGGCTTCTAGTTCGATGTAGCTTTTGCCAACTTTATTGATTTCATTGTTTAGGTCTTTTAGACGTGCTTTGGCGGCATTGTCTTTTTCTTTACGCAGTGCTTCGCGTTCAATTTTAAGTTGGATTAGTCGTCGTTCTAGTTTGTCCATTTGTTGGGGTTTGGAGTCTATTTCCATGCGAATAACGGAGGCGGCTTCGTCAATTAGGTCGATGGCTTTGTCGGGTAGGCGGCGGTCTGCTATGTAGCGTTGGGATAGTTTGGCGGCGGCAATAATTGCACTGTCGGTAATTTGTACGCCATGGTGTACTTCATAGCGTTCTTTTAGTCCTCTTAATATGGCAATGCTGTCTTCTACGCTGGGTTCGTCAACCAGTACTTTTTGAAAGCGTCTTTCTAGGGCGGCATCTTTTTCGATGTGTTGGCGGTATTCATCTAAAGTGGTTGCGCCTACACAGTGTAGTTCTCCTCTGGCTAAAGCGGGTTTGAGCATGTTGCCTGCGTCCATTGCACCATCTGCTTTGCCTGCACCGACCATAGTGTGTAATTCATCAATGAATAAAATAATGCGACCTTCGTCTTTGGCTACGTCTTTGAGTACTGATTTGAGCCGTTCTTCAAATTCGCCACGATATTTTGCGCCTGCTAGTAAGGTGCCCATATCAAGAGATAGAATGCGTTTTTGTTTGAGATTTTCTGGTACTTCGCCGTTAATAATGCGTTGTGCTAGCCCTTCGATAACGGCGGTTTTGCCTACGCCAGGTTGTCCAATTAGTACGGGGTTGTTTTTGGTTCTACGTTGTAATACTTGTATGGTGCGACGAATTTCATCATCACGCCCGATGACGGGATCTAATTTGCCTGCTTCGGCGCGTTCGGTTAGGTCTATGCAGAATTTAGATAGTGCTTGTCGATTGTCTTCGCTGTTGGCTGCGGTGACTTTCTCGCCTTTGCGTATTTCTTCTATTGCTTTGTTGAGCTTGTCTTTGGTGAGACCTATTTGTTTGAAGAGTGCGCCAATTTCGCCTCTTTCTTCTAGCAGACAAAATAGAAATATCTCGGAAGATAAAAAGCTGTCGCCTCGTTTGTTGCTTTCTTTTTCTGCTAAATTTAGCACTCTGGCTAAATTTTGTGCCATTTGAATTTGTCCGTCGGGATTATTGATGGTGGTTTGTTTTTGTAAGATATGGTCAAGTTGTGTTGCCATGTCATTAATATGAACGCCTGCACGTTTAAAGATGTCTTTGACGTTGCTTTGGGTTTGTTCAAATAACGCTAGCAGTAGATGTACGCTATCAATTTGGTTGTGGTCATTGGCAATGGCAATGCTTTGGCTTTCTGCTAAGGCATTTTGCATACTGGTGGTTAATTTTTCCATTCTCATAACGTCTACCTTTACGGTTAATGGTTTAAAAAGTCATTAGTATAGTTGTGTTTAGGCAAACACACAGGCTAAGATTTTGTGGTTTGTCTGTTTGTATTGGTAATATGGGCGTATGAGTAAAATTCAAGTTAAATGGGTGGAAAATTTATTTTTCTAATAGTGGGTGTTTGCTAAATGGGCTGGGTTGGGGGGGTAAATAGGGCTTTTTAATTTGTTTAAAAAGCCCTTAGGTTTGTGTGTAGACATGGGGTTGAGGTTGATTTGTTGTTTATGGGGTGCTGTTTTTTTCTCGATTGATGGCTTGGTAACCAATGTCTTTGCGGTAGAACATGCCGTTAAATTGCACGCGGCTAATGAGTGCATGGGCTTGGGTTTGGGCATCTTGCACGCTGTTGCCTAGGGCGGTGGCGCATAAAACTCGACCGCCTGCGGTGACTATTTCTCCTTGGGCATTCATTTTAGTGCCTGCATGAAAGAGTTTGATGTTGTCTTGTGGTTGCGTTGGTGGTTGGATGTGAATGCTATCGCCTTTTGGGTAGTCGTTTGGGTAGCCTTGGGCGGCAAGTACAACGCCGAGTGCTTTGCGTTGATCCCATAGGGCGGTTTGTTGGTCTAGTTGGTGGTTAATGGCGGCCATGCAGTGTTCTAGGAGATTGGATTTTAGGCGTAACATGATGGGTTGCGTTTCTGGATCTCCAAAGCGGCAGTTAAATTCAATGACTTTGGGGTCTCCTTGCGGGCTAATCATTAGACCTGCGTATAAAAACCCTGTGTAAGGTGCGCCTTCTTGTGACATGCCTTTGACGGTGGGTATGATGATTTCTTGCATGATGCGTTGGTGAGTTTGTGTATCAACTACGGGGGCTGGGGAGTATGCGCCCATGCCGCCTGTGTTTGCTCCTTTGTCGCCTTCGTTTACGGGTTTGTGGTCTTGGCTGGTTGCCATAGGGAGAATATGCTCGCCGTCAACCATGACTATGAAGCTGGCTTCTTCGCCTGTTAAAAATTCTTCTATGACAACTTGGTGTCCTGCTTCGCCAAAGCAGTTGCCTGCTAGCATGTCACGCACGGCTTGTTCTGCTTGGGCATTTGTTTGGGCGACGATAACGCCTTTACCTGCGGCTAGTCCATCGGCTTTAATGACGATGGGTGCGCCTTGTTGTTGAATGTATTTTAGGGCAGGCTCTAGTTGGTTGAATGTTTGGTATGCGGCGGTGGGTATGTGGTGCCGTGCTAGAAAGTCTTTGCTAAAACTTTTTGAGCCTTCTAGTTGGGCTGCTTTTTGGGTTGGTCCAAAAATAGCTAGGTTGTGTGCTTGAAAAGCGTCAACAATACCTGCTACTAGTGGTGCTTCAGGGCCGACGATTGTGAGGTCTATGTGTTGTTCTTTGGCAAAGTCAATGAGTGTTTTAAAGTCTAGGGGGTCAATGTTGATGTTTTTTACTTTTGTTTCTAGTGCCGTGCCTGCATTGCCGGGGGCGACGTAAACTTGTTGTGCGTGTTGTGCTGCTTTAAAGGCGAGGGCGTGTTCTCGTCCACCACTACCGATAATTAGTACTTTCATTTGTTCCTCTCTATCTCTTAGTGTTTGAAATGGCGTATGGCGGTAAATAGCATGCCAATATTGGCTTCGTTGGCGGCACTAATTACTTCGTCATCACGCATGGAACCACCAGGTTGAATGATGGCTTGTATGCCTGCTTGAGCTGCTTGGTCTATGCCATCACGAAACGGGAAAAACGCATCAGATGCCATGACTGCACCTTTGACACTGAGACCTGCATGTTCTGCTTTTATGGCTGCAATGCGTGCGGAGTTGACACGGCTCATCTGTCCTGCGCCTATGCCTATGGTGGCCCCATTTTGGGCATATACAATGGCGTTGGATTTGACAAATTTGGCAACGCTCCATGCAAATAGTAGGTCTCTTTTTTGGGTTTCACTAATGCTTTGCTTGGTTACGCATTTAAGTTGTTCTGCATCGTATAGAGTTTGGTCTTCGTCTTGTATGAGTACGCCACCATTAATGCGTTTGTAGTCGAGTCTGGATTCTGGGTTGGGGTTAAATTCGCCTGTGGTGAGTAAGCGTACATTGGGCTTTTGAGCAATTTGTTCAAGGGCGGCTTCTTCTACTTCGGGGGCAATAATCACTTCAACAAATTGCTGTTCTATGATGTATTTTGCGGTGTCTTTATCGAGTTTACGATTAAAGGCGATGATGCCACCAAAGGCGGATTCTGGGTCTGTTCTGTATGCCAGTTTGTAGGCGTTTAAGATGCCTTGTTCGCAAATGGCAACACCACATGGGTTGGCATGTTTTACGATTACACAGGCGGGTTCTGCAAAAGATTTGACGCATTCAAGGGCGGCATCGGTGTCGGCGACGTTGTTATATGATAGGGCTTTGCCTTGATGAATGATGGCTTTGGCAATGGAGTCTGAGCTGGCATCTTGTGTGAGATAAAAGGCGGCTTTTTGGTGTGGGTTTTCGCCATAGCGTAAGTCTTGTTTTTTGCTGAGATTTAGATAGGTGTTGTTGGCAAAAGGGACTATTTCTAGTGGTTTTTTGCTGGGTTCTTGAATGCGGCTTAGGTATTCGCTAATCATGCTGTCGTATGTAGCAGTATGGGCGAAGGCTTTGCAGGCAAGTTGAAAGCGTTTTTCTAAGTTTAGCCCTTGGTGTTTGTCTAATTCGGCGATGATGGTAGGGTAATCGTTGGGGTCTACCACTACGCTAACCCATGCGTGGTTTTTGGCACTAGAGCGCACCATAGCAGGGCCGCCAATGTCTATATTTTCAATGGCATCGAAGAGACTACAGTCTGCTTTTGCTATGGTGTTGGCAAAGGGATATAGGTTGACAACAACTAGGTCTATAGGTGCGATGTCCTGTGCTTGCATGACTTGGCTGTCTTGGTCTCTGCGTCCTAAAATGCCACCATGAATTTTGGGGTGCAAGGTTTTTACTCGCCCGTCCATCATTTCTGCCATACCTGTGTAATCAGAGACTTCGGTAGCTGTAATCTGGTTCTCGCATAGCAGTTTGTAGGTGCCGCCAGTGGAGAGAATTTCGATATTCAGCTCGCTAAGTTTGTGTGCCAGTTCTAGCACGCCATGTTTGTCGCTTACGCTAATCAGCGCGCGTTTAATGGGATAAGTTGTTGTCATTTATATCTGCTCTTGTGGGGTTATAGCAAACCGTACCGTTTTAGTTTTTTGCGTAAGGTGCCACGGTTGATGTTGAGTACTTTGGCGGCTTTGGTTTGGTTGTCTCTGGTGTATTTCATTATCATGGTCATAAGTGGTGCTTCTACTTCTTGTAATACCATGTCGTATACGTTGCTGGCTGTTTGTCCGTCTAGTTGGTCAAAGTAGCTTTGCATGGCGGTTTCTACACAGTCGCGCAGACAGCCGTGCCCTTCGTCAATAAGCGGTTGTTTGCCGTTGGCAAGGGCTGGGTTGTTGTTGGATTGATTTGTCATATTTTACCTCTATAAGTGTTGTTGTAATTAGGCAGCTTGGCGTTGGTTGTATTTAATTTGTAAGAAAAAATCATCTAATGCCTGAAACTGCTGTTTGGTGTTGCTAAGTTGATTAAATTGTTGTTGCCATGTGCGTGGTTCTATAAGCCACTTTTGGGCATACCAGTTCATGTGCTTGCGAGCAATACGTATGCCTTGAGTTGTGCCGTAAAAATGGTGCAATGCCTTTAGGTGTTGGTGCATAAGTTGAACGATGGCTTTTTTGCTGGGTAATTCAGGTAATGTTTGGTGTTGTAAAAAGTGGTTGATTTGCTTGAATATCCAAGGATTGCCTTGGGCTTCTCTGCCAATGAGTATACCTGCAGCGCCTGTTTGTGTGAGTACGGTTTGTGCTTGTTGTGCGGTGCATATATCGCCATTGGCAAAGACCGGTATGCTGATACATTTTACGACATCTTTAATAGGGCGGTAATCAACGGGTGCTTTGTAGCCACAAGCACGGGTGCGCCCATGTATGGATAGCGCACTAATGCCTGCTTGTTCTGCAATTTGTGCAATGCGTGTGGCATTAATGTTGGTTTTATCCCAACCAGTACGAATTTTTAGGGTAACAGGGACAGTCACTGCTTTAACTACGGCCTGTAAAATGTCTGTTACTAATGGTTCATTTTTTAATAAAGCTGAACCTGCTGCTTTATTACACACTTTTTTTGCAGGACAGCCCATATTAATGTCAATAATGTGTGCGCCTTTTTGAACATTGTAAATGGCGGCTTGAGCCATTTGTTGAGCATCTCCGCCTGCGATTTGTACGGCAATAGGGGCAGGCTCTCCAGTATGATTTAAGCGTAATTGGGATTTGCGTGTATGTCTTAAAGCGGGATTAGCAGAGACCATTTCTCCAAATACTAAGGCGGCACCCTGTTGTTGGCATAAATAGCGAAATGGACGGTCGGTAACGCCTGCCATCGGTGCGAGCAGTGCACGTCCTGTTAGGGTGTAAGGACCAATTTGAATGCGGTTTGAATCCATTATACATAGGCGCTGGTTAAAAAAGGAGCAGTATCATACCGACTTTATAAGAAGTTTTAAAGACTTTGAGTGAAAAAAAATACAATCTTTATCTTTATCTCATAATACGGTAGCCAAAATGTTTTTTCCGTATTATGGTTAGCCTTCGTCATACAAGATTTGTATGCGTATTTTATAGGAAAATTGATTGACAACAATGAGGAAAACAATAATGAAACTAACTCTAAATAAAACTTTAAAAGCGGCAACTTTAGCAGCTTCTTTATTAACTTTGAGCAGTACTGCGAGTGCTGGTAAAGTTGAAGTATTACACTGGTGGACATCTGGCGGCGAAGCTAAAGCTGCTGGCGAGTTGAAAAAACTGGTCACTAAAGAAGGGCATGAGTGGAAAGATTTTGCAGTTGCAGGTGGCGGCGGTGAGAACGCCATGACGGTATTAAAATCTCGTGCGGTATCAGGCAAACCGCCTGCTGCGGCTCAAATTAAAGGACCAGAAATTCAAAACTGGGCTGATCTTGGATTTTTAGCCAACCTTGATGCGGTGGCACAGAAAAATAATTGGGATAAGCAATTACCAAAAGTTGTCTCTAATATTATGAAATATAAAGGTAGCTATGTTGCTGTGCCAGTTAATGTGCATCGGGTAAACTGGCTGTGGGCAAACAAGGCAATTTTTGACAAGGTGGGTGTGAGCGCACCGAAAACTTGGGACGAATTTTTAGCCGTTGCTGAAAAAATAAAAAAAGCAGGTTACATTGCATTGGCGCATGGTGGACAGCCTTGGCAAGATGCAACGTTATTTGAGTCGGTTGCCTTGGGCGTGGGTGGTGTGGATTTTTACCAAAAAGCCTTAGTGCAAGCTGACCCTAAAGCCATTAATAGTGCCACTATGGTTAAAGTATTGGAGACCTTGCGTAAAGTCAGTGCTTATATGGATAAAGATCAAGCAGGACGTGAGTGGAATTTAGCTACCTCTATGGTTATTAAAGGTCAGGCGGCAATGCAACTGATGGGCGACTGGGCAAAAGGAGAGTTTAGTGCTGCAGGTAAAGTGCCTGGTAAGGATTATTTGTGTGTGCCAGCTCCTGGTACTTATAATGATTTTACCTTTAATATTGATAGTATGGCGATGTTTAAGGTTAAAAATAAAGAAGATCAAAAAGCACAAGCTGATTTGGCTCGCTTGATTTTAGAGCCTAAATTTCAAACGGTGTTTAATTTGAATAAAGGTTCCATTCCTGTGCGTACAGATATCTCTATGGATAAGTTTGATGATTGCGCTAAACGCTCTATGAATGAATTTAAAGCGACGGCAAAAACAGGTGGGTTAGTGCCTAGTTTTGCACATGGTATGGCGTTACAACCAGGTGTGCAGGGTGCGATTTTTGATACGGTAACCAATTTCTTAAATAGCAAAAAACAATCTGCTAAAAATGCGGCTGCCAAAATGGCAAAAGCGGTTAAAAGCGCATCTTAGTTATGCAATAAATGAAAGAGCCTGTTTTGCAGGCTCTTTTTTTATTTAACCTAATTTAAGGATAAAAAATAATAATGACGCTTTCTAGAATCTTAAAATCCTTGCAGCACTGGCTTCCTAAGCTGGTTCTTAGCCCAACTATGCTGATAGCTTTGGTATTTATTTATGGGTTTGTTATTTGGACGGGGGTCTTGTCTGTTACTAAGTCACGTATGTTGCCGCAATATGATTTTGTGGGTTTTTTACAATATAGCAAACTCTTAGAGAATGAACGTTGGGGCGTTGCTTCATGGAATATATTGGTCTTTGGTGGTTTATTTATTCTTATTTGTCTTTTATTAGGTGTGTTTCTGGCGATTTTTTTAGATCAAAAAATTCGTGCTGAAGGAGTCTTGCGGACGGTCTTTTTATATCCAATGGCTCTGTCTTTTATTGTCACAGGTACAGCTTGGAAGTGGATTTTAAACCCTGGCTTGGGGCTGGAAAAGCTCGCCCATGATATGGGATTTAGCAGCTTTAGTTTTAATTGGCTGGTCGATTCTGATATGGCGATTTATACCTTGGTTATCGCTGCCGTTTGGCAGTCATCAGGGTTTGTTATGGCATTATTTTTAGCAGGTTTGCGTGGTATTGATAGTAATCTAATTAAAGCGGCACAACTGGACGGAGCCAATATAGTGACCATTTATCGACGTATTATTTTGCCGCAATTGCGCCCTGTGTTTTTTAGTGCTTTTATTATTCTCTCGCACATTGCCATTAAAAGTTTTGATTTGGTTATGGCGTTAACTGGTGGAGGGCCAGGTTATGCCACCGATTTGCCCGCTACCTTTATGTATACCACTGCGTTTACTCGTGCACAAATGGGCTTAGGTGCTGCCAGTGCGATGATGATGCTGGCGGTTGTATTGGCTATTTTAGTGCCGTATTTGTATTCAGAATTGCGTGAGGGTAAAGAGCATGGCTAAGGCAGCAAAATCTAATATTCATTTATCCCTAGGGCGATTTTTCTTATACGCAGGGCTGATTTTTATTGCTCTGATTTATTTAATGCCGCTGGTGGTGATGTTACTCACTTCACTTAAAAGTATGGCAGATATTCGTACGGGCAATCTAATTAGTTGGCCGAATGTGTTTTTAGTTGATGCTTGGCAAGAGGCTTGGTCAAGTGCTTGTACGGGGGTGCAATGTGAGGGTGTGAGTTCGTATTTTTGGAATTCTTTGAAGATTACCATTCCTGCAGTGCTTATTTCGACTTTTTTAGGCGCATTAAATGGTTATGTGTTAACTAAATGGAAATTTAAAGGCAGCGATTTATTTTTTGGTATGTTGCTGTTTGGTTGTTTTTTGCCGTTTCAGGTGGTGATTTTGCCGATGGCACAAACCCTTTCTTGGTTTGGTTTGGCAAATACCACAGCGGGTTTGGTGTTTGTGCATGTGGTCTATGGTATGGCATTTACCACCTTGTTTTTTAGAAATTATTACGTCAGCGTACCAGATGAATTGGTTAAAGCGGCACAGATTGATGGCGCAGGGTTTTTTACTATTTTTTGGCGTATCATTTTGCCGCTTTCTACGTCTATTTTTGTGGTGTGCATTATTTGGCAATTTACCCAAGTTTGGAATGACTTTTTATTTGGGGTGGTGTTTTCAAGTGGCGATACTCAGCCTATTACGGTGGCGTTAAATAATCTGGTTAATACCTCAACAGGGGTTAAAAAATATAATGTAGATATGGCGGCGGCGATGATTGCCGCACTGCCTACTTTATTGGTGTATGTGTTTGCAGGCAAATATTTTATTCGTGGCTTAACAGCTGGCGCAGTGAAAGGTTAAGGAAATTAAAATGGCAAAATTAAAAATAAAAAACATTACTAAATCTTATGGCAAGGTTGAGGTATTAAAAGGCATTGATTTAGATATTAATGATGGCGAGTTTTTAATCCTTGTGGGCCCTTCAGGTTGTGGTAAATCAACATTAATGAACTCGATAGCAGGGCTTGAAAGTGTAACCTCAGGGGATATTCAAATTGGTGAGCAGGTGGTCACAGAATTGCCGCCTAAAGAGCGTGATATTGCGATGGTATTTCAGTCGTATGCACTGTATCCAAGCATGACGGTGGAAGAGAATATTTCCTTTGCCTTAAAAATTCGCAAAGTTCCAAATGCTGAACGTATTGCCAAGGTAAAAGAAGTTTCTGAGTTATTACAGATTGACCATTTGCTTAAACGTAAACCATCACAACTTTCTGGTGGGCAGCGACAACGAGTGGCTATTGGACGAGCGTTGGCACGTGAGCCGAAAATTTATTTGTTTGATGAGCCGCTATCTAACCTTGATGCTAAGTTGCGTGTAGAAATGCGTACTGAGCTAAAAAAACTGCATCAGCGTTTAAAGACCACCATTGTGTATGTCACCCACGACCAAATTGAAGCAATGACGCTTGCGGATAGAATTGCGGTGATGAAAGATGGCTTAGTACAGCAGTTTGGTAGCCCGCAAGAGATTTATGATAATCCCGCCAATATGTTTGTAGCAGGGTTTATGGGCTCGCCAGCGATGAATTTTTTACACTGTCCTTTGCTGAAAAATGAGCAGGGTTATAGCCTAAAAGTGGTTAATGTGCATGGGCAAGAGACGCTTTTGATGCTTGAGTCTAAAGATGAGTTGCTGGCGGAGTATGTTGGCAAAAACGTCATTTTAGGTATTCGTCCTGAGCAAATTGGCAGACATAATGGTGAGTGTTTACCTAATACCAGTATTGTTGATGCACGCATTGAAGTGATGGAACCAACAGGGCCTGATACGCTGGTCTTTATTGAGTTAAATAAACAAGAGGTGTGTTGCCGAGTTGACCCTAAAGATATCAGTAAAACCTGCAGTGAGGTTTCTTTTAGCATAGATTTATCTAAAGCTGTTTTATTTGATGTGGATAGTGAAAAGCGCATTCTGTAAGATTTGCATAAATAATATTTAAGACGTGCATAAGGTTGTGTTACGGATTTGCCGCTCATGTTATGATGGCGGCTTTATTTTAATGAACATCACATTATGTACGATTACCGTCTGGGTTTATTGTTTTTAGCCATTATTTTTTTACTCTCTCCTGTGGTTATGGATTGGTGGGCAACCCCTAGTGGCGACTGGTATCGTCCTTTTCTAATCTGGCTGGTATTTATTATTAGTTTGATTTTCCTGACACAAAGACCGGGTAATGATGAGCTTTAGTCTGGTTTTTTTGGTAGGTATCACGCTGGTTTATCTGGCGAGCTTATTTTTTTCTGCTTATTTGGTTGAACGTGGCGTTATTCCCAAGCCCATTACGGAACACCCTTTTGTTTATGTACTTGCAATGGGGGTTTATGTAAGTGCATGGGCATTTTATGGTACGGTTGGATTGGCGTATCAGACAGGTTATGCCTATTTAGCTTATTATTTAGGTGCCGCAGGTGCGTTTATGTTGGCACCTATTTTATTAAAACCTCTGTTGCGCTTATCTCGCAATTACCAACTAAGTTCTTTGGCAGATATGTTGGCATTTCGTTATCGTAGCCGTTTAGCGGGTGTGAGTGTTACTTTATTAATGTTGCTAATTAGTATTCCTTTATTAACTCTCCAAATTACTGCTGTTGCCGATACGCTCTATCTGCTTAATCAGCAAATTCCCACTAGCATGTTGGCATTGCCTTTTTGTTTGTTAATGATTTTATTCGCTATTTTATTTGGAGCAAGGCATATTTCTCCTCGTAGTAAACATACAGGGTTGGTGTTTGCTTTGGCATTAGAGACTTTATTTAAAGTGCTGGTTATGGTGTTTTTAAGCCTGCTATTGGTCTTTGATGTGTTTGGCTCTTTTTCTCAATTTAATCAATGGATTGCAGCTCATATTACACCTAATATTGTAACAACGATGCGGGTACCAGAAGAACAATGGCACACCATGTTATTGATGTGTTTTGCCGCAGTGGTTACCTTACCGCATATGTTTCATGTGATTTTTACTGAAAATGTTGAAAGCAAAACATTAAAACAAGCAAGCTGGGGAATGCCTATTATCTTATTTTTAGTGAGTATCAGCATTCCACCTATAGTCTGGGCGGGAATAAAATTAAATATCAGTGATACGCCTGAATATATGATATTACACCTTGGGCAAGTATTAAATTCACCAATGATGAGTTTACTTGGCTATATAGGTGGGCTGGCAGCCGCTTCTGGTGTGATTGTGGTGGTTACACTGGCATTAGCAGCGATGTGTTTAAATCATTTGGTGATGCCGATTTATCAACCAAAACCTGAAGCCAAACACGATATTTATCATCGTCTCTTGTGGCTAAGGCGAGTATTAATTGCAGGTATTTTATTGGTTGCTTATGGTTTTTATGCCTTGCTTGGAACAGGACTGGACATTACTCGTTTGGGATTAATTAGTTTTGCAGGTGTGCTGCAGTTTTTGCCTGGAGTTTTAGGACTGTTATATTGGCCTAAAGCCAATCGTATAGGCTTTTTATATGGGCTTTTAGTTGGTTCTCTTGTTTGGATGTTTGCCATTGTTTTGCCTATTGCCAGTAATCGCTTGGGCTGGCACGGTCTACTTGAAATCTTGCCTAAATTAGACATTTATAACTGGCATATTGTGACACTTATTTCACTGGCTATTAATTTTTTGGTCTTGGTTGTTTTGAGTTTGTTTAGTAGACGCTCAGATGAAGAAATTGCAGCAGCAGAAGTGTGCTCTATTGATAGCACTTGGCAGCCCGTAAGACAGTTACTGAAAATTAAAAATAGTAATGAAATGATTGATAAAATAAGCGAATCACTGGGTCGTCATGTTGCTCAGCGAGAGGTATTGCAAGCATTACAAGATTTGAATTTACATTCCTTTGAAAGTCGCCCGTTTGCGCTACGACAAACCAGAGATAAACTAGAGGCTAACTTATCTGGATTAATGGGACCTACTGTTGCTCATAGTTTGGTCACTCGCCATTTGCCATTGCAAGAACATCAAGGACATGGAGAGATATTACAAACTGAGCAGCACCTTGATGACTTTCAAGAACGCTTTAATGGATTAGCAGGCGAGTTAGACAGCTTACGTCGGCATTATCGAAAAACGCTGGAGCATTTACCGCTAGGGACTTGTTCTTTAGCCAAAGATGGAGAGATTTTGCTATGGAATCAGGCAATGCGTAAGATGACAGGCTTAGCACCCAATCAGGTAACTGGTACGCCCATTCATGCTTTGCCAGAGCCGTGGCGAGCTTTGTTTGTTGAATTTGTACGTGGTAACGAATTACACCTTTATAAGCACCCGATTGAATATGATAATCAATGCCACTGGTTTAATTTGCACAAGGCATTTATTCAAACTCAGCACCAAAATTCTGGAGATTTGGTTATTTTGTTAGAAGATCAAACAGCCAGTCAACGCCTTGAAAATAAACTGATGCACAGCGAGCGACTGGCCTCAATAGGTCGATTGTCCGCAGGTATTGCACATGAAATTGGTAATCCCATTACTGGCATAGACTGTTTGGCTCAAAGTATCCGTTATGAAACCAAAGACCCAGCTTTATTAGAGATGGCAGAGCAAATAAAAACGCTTACCCAGCGCATCAATCGTATTTTACAGTCATTATCACACTTTTCTTATGCACCCACACAATCCAATGAATACCTATGCTTAGATTTACGTTCCTGCATTAAACAAGCAGCAGAACTCTTGCAGCTCAACCAAAGAATGCAGCAAGTAACCCTTAAATTAAGTATGCCTAACCCCTTAATGTTAATGGGTGATAGTCAGCGTTTAATTCAGGTTTTCGTTAACTTAATCTCTAATGCAATTGATGCCAGCTGCCAAGAAAAAGGTAACATTCATATTTTTGATAACAGCACAGAGCAACAAATTGTACTTGTTATTCAAGATGACGGAGAAGGTATTGCTACAGAAGTCCAAAACCAGATTTTTGAACCCTTTTTCACTACTAAAGAAGTTGGCAAAGGTACAGGTTTAGGACTGTCTATGGTTTATAGTATTGTTAATGAACACGCAGGTAAAATCAGTGTACATAGCCCGATAACACAAAACAGAGGCACTGCCTTTACCCTGACCTTTAATCGTCAAACAGACCTTACCGATGAGTTTGCAGAAACATGAAACAGATTTTAGTTGTAGAAGATGAAAGCATTATTCGCCAAAGTATTAAGCGATTACTTGAACGTAATCAGTTACAGGTAACCGATGTAGATTCTCTAACTGCCGCCAAAGAGTTAGCACTTACTTCGTTTGATCTTATTGTAACCGATATGCGCTTACCAGGCGGACAGGGCACAGAGCTGATTGCCTTAGCTGCAAATACACCCGTTTTGGTTATTACCAGCTATGCCAGTATGCGCTCAGCGGTAGATGCAATGAAACTAGGGGCAGCGGACTACATTGCCAAGCCTTTTGATCATGAAGAATTAATACAAACAGTACAACGATTACTGCAATCAGAACAGAGTACAAATACAGACAAAATAACAGCAGATATCCACAATAACGCCAGTCATAAAGACGAACAAACAGAAGGAAATATAATAGGCTCTTCAGATGGTATGCGCTTACTTTTTAATAAGATAAGTAAAGTTGCTCCTACAGATGCAACCGTTTTAATTTTAGGTGAATCAGGCACAGGCAAAGAACTGGTTGCCAAAGCAATACATCAGAAAAGTAAACGTATGCAGGAGAATCTGATTTCTGTAAACTGCGCCGCCATTCCAGAAACACTGATAGAATCAGAATTATTTGGGCATGAAAAAGGCGCGTTTACAGGTGCTGCCAGTCAGCGTCAGGGCTTGATTGAAGCCGCCAATAAAGGCACTTTATTTTTAGATGAAATAGGAGAATTACCTTTAGAAGCACAAGCCAGATTACTTAGAGTGCTGCAAGAAAGTGAAATACGTCGTGTTGGCTCAACCCAAAGTATTCAAGTAGATGTACGCATGCTTGCGGCGACTCATCGAGATTTAAAAGCTCTGGTTGCAAAGGGCGAATTTCGCCAAGATTTATATTATCGTTTAAATGTGGTGGAGCTTAACTTACCGCCACTTAGAGCACGTGGTAATGATGTTATTCAAATTGCCCAAGCCTTACTATCGCGCCACTGCCTACGCATGGGCATTAAAGCCATGAGCTTTCACCCTCAGGCTTTAGTCCTTATAGAAAAATACAGCTGGCCAGGTAATGTTAGAGAGCTAGAGAATGCCATAGAGCGAGCCATTATTTTAGCCGATGGAGAACAGATATTGCCTGAATATTTAGACATTCAGGTAGCGCATTCTGTCGATCATTATGTAAGTGCTCACTTTACCCCCTCTTTAAACACCCATAGCGAAAGGCAAGAGCAAGAAGCACACAACGACCTATCCTTAGATGATTATTTTATACACTTTGTGATAGAGAATGAGCATGCCATGACAGAAACAGACCTTGCCAAAAAGCTGGGTATTTCGCGTAAAAATCTTTGGGAACGTCGGCAGAAATTAGGCATTCCACGCAAGAAGAGTCAAAAGTGACGGACTATGACTATTTTTTGCTACCCAAGGTAACACTTTCGGTAACAGATTAATTGTTAGCTTATCTTTTTCATTTTATCCGCCTAACCCCATAGCTATCACATTTAGAGCTAAAGGTAGCACTCACTAACCCAGTATTAGCAAAAGAATCTGAGCAAAAATCGCTCGAATATCAAACAATAAAATCGCAATGAATTTGTTGTTTGCAAAATCTGTTTTTTTAAATAGGCATACAAAACAAAAGGTTACGGGTTTTTGTTGGTAGTGATTTTAGATTTGTTTCTATCTGTTACCAAATAGTGGGCAATTTGGTAACAACCTTGCTCGATTATCCGTATCAAAAACCACGGATAATTTTTAAGTTATTGATTTTAAAGTGTTTTTATAAGTTGGCACAAGTACTGCTTTATACATAGCAAGTCTTCGGACAATATGATTAAGTTGAATTTAATCACTTAAAAACAAAAGAGCAACCAACAAAAATAAAAAATGCTCGTAAGGCAAAAACAAAAATAATAAAGCCTTAAAATGTTACTAACAAATGGAGAAAAAATAAAAATAAAAAATCTCGATAAGATAGCTAACAAAAAATGAAAACTCATAACAACACTTATATAGGCCGCCTCCCGCGGCTTTTTATTTTTCTGGGTTTTGTTTCTATGTAAAATCTCAAAATCTCAAAATCTCAAAATCTCAAAATCTCAAAATCTCAAAATCTCAAAATCTCAAAATCTCAAAATCTCAAAATCTCAAAATCTCAAAATCTCAAAATCTCAAAATCTCAAAATCTCAAAATCTCAAAATCTCAAAATCTCAGTTTTTTATATCCGCTTTGAGTGCAAAAAATGATATTTTATGCAATCAGCCAAAGCGTGTTAATAAAATGGATTTTTGCGATTTTATGTTTCTTTTTTATTTTTGGACTTCTCTTGCTAAGCACGATGCTTTGTTTTTTGCAGACAAATAAAATCAAGTGTTTTAAACGAGTGCCTTGCATGGACAAAAATGCAAATATTCAGTAGAATGTCGCCCCGATTAATACGCTGGGTTAAGCCTTAATTTATCGGTTTCTCTTGCTCGTTGTGTTTAAACTTTCGCTTTCTTTTTTTAGGGGTTTTCTTTGTCTACTCAAGCCATTTTAGCACTCGCAGACGGCAGTCTGTTTAAAGGTATCAGCATCGGCGCTGAAGGTATATCCAGCGGTGAGGTGGTGTTTAACACTGCAATGACAGGTTATCAGGAAATTTTAACAGACCCGTCTTATGCACAACAAATTGTGACCCTGACTTATCCTCATATTGGTAATTATGGCGTGAATGCTGAAGATGTAGAATCAGAGCAAATTCAGGCTTGCGGGCTAATCATTCGTGACTTACCACTTTTGGCATCTAACTTTCGTAGCGAACAAGCCTTAGACGACTATCTAAAAGCACATAATATTAAAGGTCTGGCAGGCATTGATACTCGAGCGTTAACACGGTTGTTGCGAGAAAAAGGCGCGCAAAATGGTTGTATTTTGGCAGGAGATGATGCTTACACTGAGCTTAATCAAGCCAAAGCATTGGCAGCGGCCAAAGCCTTTCCTGGCTTAAAAGGCATGGATTTAGCCAAAGAAGTCAGCTGTCAGAGTCCTTATGCTTGGCAGCAAAGCACTTGGGCGTTAGGTCAGGGATTTTCTCAGCAAACAAATAGCAAATATCGTGTGGTCGCTTATGATTTTGGTGCAAAACATAATATCTTACGTATGCTGGTTGAGCGTGGTTGTGAGCTGACTGTTGTGCCAGCACAAACCAGTGCACAAGAGGTGTTGGCAATGAACCCTGATGGTGTATTTTTAAGTAATGGGCCTGGCGATCCTGAACCTTGTGATTATGCAATTGCAGCTATTCAAACGTTTTTACAGCAATCTATTCCGTTATTTGGTATTTGTCTTGGACATCAACTTTTGGCATTGGCCTCTGGAGCAAATACCATCAAAATGAAAAATGGACATCATGGTGCTAATCACCCTGTAGAAGATATAGCCAGTAAGCGTGTCATGATTACCTCACAAAATCACGGCTTTGCGGTAGATGAGAACAGTCTGCCAAAACAGATTAAAGCCACTCATCGTTCTTTGTTTGATGGCACATTGCAAGGTATAGCATACACAAACAAGCCTGCATTTAGCTTTCAAGGACACCCAGAAGCCAGCCCAGGGCCACAAGATGCCGCCCCTTTATTTGACCATTTTATTAAGCTAATGCAAGCACAACAGCAGGGTAAATCATGAGTAAACGTAACGACATTTCCAGCATTTTAATTATTGGTGCAGGACCTATTATTATAGGTCAGGCTTGTGAATTTGATTATTCTGGCGCACAGGCATGTAAGGCCTTACGAGAAGAAGGCTACAGAGTCATTTTGGTTAACTCTAACCCTGCTACCATTATGACCGACCCTAAAATGGCAGATTCCACTTACATTGAGCCAATTACTACCGAGGCGGTAGCTAAAATTATAGAAAAAGAACGCCCTGATGCATTATTGCCTACCATGGGTGGACAAACGGCTTTAAACTGCGCCTTAGCTTTAGAGCGTGAAGGTATTTTAGCTAAGTATCAAGTTGAAATGATTGGTGCCAATGCGGATACCATTGATAAGGCAGAAGATCGCAATCGTTTTGATAAGGCGATGAAGTCTATCGGTTTGCAGTGCCCTAAAGCTGGTATTGCTCATAGCCTTAGTGAGGCATGGGAAGTGCAACAAGACTTGGGCTTTCCTTGTATCATTCGTCCCTCTTTTACTATGGGCGGTTCAGGCGGCGGTATTGCTTATAACAAAGAAGAATTTGAAGAAATTTGTACTCGTGGGTTAGATTTATCGCCCACCAATGAGTTGTTAATTGATGAGTCGCTTATCGGTTGGAAAGAATATGAGATGGAAGTGGTGCGTGATAAAAATGACAATTGCATTATTATCTGCTCAATTGAAAACTTTGATCCTATGGGGGTGCATACGGGCGATTCTATTACCGTTGCACCAGCACAAACCCTAAGCGATAAGGAATATCAAATTATGCGTAATGCCTCGCTTGCGGTGTTGCGAGAAATTGGTGTGGAGACAGGCGGCTCTAATGTGCAGTTTGGTATTCATCCTGATACTGGGCGCATGGTGGTCATTGAAATGAATCCAAGAGTGAGTCGTTCTTCTGCACTTGCTTCTAAAGCGACAGGGTTTCCTATTGCCAAAGTCGCCGCTAAGTTGGCGGTAGGCTATACCCTTGATGAGCTAAAAAATGATATTACAGGAGGACAAACGCCTGCTTCATTTGAGCCAAGTATTGATTATGTTGTAACCAAAATCCCTCGTTTTACGTTTGAGAAGTTTACCCAAGCGGATAATCGTTTAACCACACAGATGAAATCTGTAGGTGAGGTCATGGCAATTGGACGCACCCAGCAAGAGTCATTGCAAAAAGCACTGCGTGGCTTGGAGGTTGGTGCTACAGGTTTCGATCCTATTTTAGATTTAACTCATATTGAAGAAAGTAAAAAGCAAATTGTTGCTTATTTAACAACGCCAACGGCTGAGCGCATTTGGTATATTGCCGATGCGTTTCGTTTACAGTTGAGCTTAGAGGAAGTGTTTGGCTATACACGCATAGACAAGTGGTTTTTGGTGCAAATTCAAGACATAGTGCAAGAGGAGCAGCAGGTTGCTCAAGCCAGTTTGCAGCAATTGGATTATCAGTGGTTATATCGCTTAAAACAAAAAGGATTCTCTGATGCTAGGTTGGCAACACTATTGGATATTAGTGAAAAATCTTTGCGTAAGCAGCGGCAAAAAATGGGTATTCGCCCAGTTTATAAAAGGGTTGATACCTGTGCAGGTGAATTTGCCACCAATACTGCTTATATGTACTCCAGCTATGAGCAAGAGTGTGAGGCGAACGTCAGTACGCGCGATAAAATTATTGTTTTAGGTGGTGGCCCAAACCGCATCGGACAGGGTATTGAATTTGATTATTGTTGCGTACATGCGGCGTTTGCTGCTAAAGAAGAGGGCTATGAAGCGATTATGGTTAACTGTAATCCTGAAACAGTCTCTACCGATTACGATACCTCAGATCGCTTATATTTTGAGCCTGTTACCTTAGAAGATGTATTAGAAATTGTACATGTAGAGCAGCCTAAAGGTGTGATTGTGCAATATGGTGGACAAACACCACTTAAACTTGCCAACGAGTTAGAAGCCGCTGGTGTGCCTATTATTGGTACTTCTCCTGAAGCCATTGATCGCGCTGAAGATCGTGAGCGATTCCAGCAAATGATACAGCGGTTAGGTCTCAAACAACCTGTCAATGCAACCGTTACCTCAAGCGAGCAGGCGATATTAAAAGCCCAAGAGATTGGTTATCCGCTGGTGGTTCGTCCTTCGTATGTGCTAGGAGGACGAGCTATGGAAATTGTAAATGATGAAACCGCACTGACACGCTATATGCGTGAAGCGGTACAAGTTTCTAATGATTCGCCTGTATTGCTTGATTACTTTTTAGATAGAGCCATTGAGGTTGATATAGATGCCGTATGTGATGGTCAGCAGGTTGTGATTGGTGCAATTATGCAACATATTGAGCAAGCAGGTATTCACTCTGGAGATTCAGCTTGTTCTTTGCCACCTTATAGTTTACCTGTATCGGTACAGCAAGAAATGCGTAATCAGGTTAGCAAAATGGCATTAGAACTTGGTGTTGTCGGATTAATGAATGTGCAGTTGGCGTGGCAAGATGATGAGATTTACGTTATCGAAGTGAACCCTAGAGCGTCACGCACAGTGCCTTTTGTTTCTAAATGTATAGGCGTATCCTTAGCGTCTGTTGCAGCTAAAGTAATGGCAGGAAAAACCCTACAAGAGTTAGGTTTTGAGCAAGAAATTATTCCCAGCTATTTTTGTGTGAAAGAAGCCGTTTTTCCTTTTAACAAGTTTCCCAATGTCGATCCCATTTTAGGACCAGAAATGAAGTCTACAGGTGAAGTAATGGGCGTAGGCGAAACCTTTGGAGAGGCTTTTTATAAAGCACAACTTGGTGCAGGTGCGACTATACCTAGCGAAGGTGTGGCATTTATCTCTGTACGAGATGCAGATAAAAAAGGCATTATTGATGTTGCTCAAAGTTTACTTAATGCTGGATTTAAACTCATTTCAACTACAGGCACCTGTCTGGCATTAAAAGCAGCAGGGATTGAGGTAGAACAGGTTAATAAGGTAACTGAAGGCAGACCCCATATTTTAGATTGTATTAAAAATGATGAAGTCAGTTTGATTATTAATACTACCGATGGAGTTCAAGCAATTTCTGATTCTGCTGATATTCGCCGTGGTGCGCTGCAACATAAGGTCTATTACACAACAACTCTAGCAGGGGCAGAAGCCGTTGCTCAAGCCTTAGAATCAGCAGATTTAAATAGCGTACATTCGCTACAAACATTACATAAAAATATTTAATAAAGGAAAGACCATGCAAAAATATCCTATGACTGTAGCTGGCGAGCAAGCACTACAAGATGAATTAAAAGAACTGAAATCTGTCGCTCGCCCTAAAGTGATTGCCGCCATTGCAGAAGCCCGTGAACATGGGGATTTAAAAGAAAATGCGGAATATCACGCTGCTCGAGAGCAGCAAGGTTTTATTGAAGGACGCATTCAAGATATTGAAGGAAAGCTCTCTAATTCTCAAGTGATTGATGTGAGTAAAATTGCACATACAGGTAAAGTTATTTTTGGTACAACTGTGAGTATTATTAATACGGATACCGAAGAACAGCATATTTATAAAATTGTGGGTGATGATGAAGCTGATATCAAACAAAATCGTATCTCTATTTCTTCTCCTATAGCCCGTGCTTTAATTGGTAAAGAAGAAGGAGATGTTGTTAGTGTTAAAATTCCTAGTGGTTTGGTGGAATATGAAATAGACGAAGTTCAACATCTGTAATGGATATACAATGCGTGCTTTAAAAATACTCTTAGCAAAATCTCAACGACATTTACTTAAACCCAAAGAAGACAGTCATTCTTTGTTTGATGATATTCAAGGTCTATTTACTGGGGTTTTGATGATGTCCCTTGGGATTGTGCTGTTTAAAGCCGCAGGCTTATATACAGGGGGCACAACGGGGCTGGCATTGGCACTGCATTATTATACAGACCTTCCTTTTAGTTCTTTATTTATGCTAGTGAATGTTCCCTTTTATATATTGGCATACATACAGTTTGGTAAAAAGTTTGTACTTAAAACCTTAGTTTCTATTAGTCTTTTATCATTTTTTATTTCACTTATTCCCCATCTGCTGGAAATAAAACAGGTAAACCCCTATTTTGCAGCTGTTATGGGGGGCTTATTGGTAGGGGTAGGTCTTATTCAATTATTTAGACATCGTTCAAGTACGGGCGGATTTAATATTTTAGTTTTGTATATACAGGATTTACGGGGCTGGAATGCGGGTCTTATTCAAATGGGATTGGATTTTTCTGTTATCTCTTTGGCGTTATTTAGTGGCTCTAGCAGTATTGTCATCGCCTCTTTTCTAGGTGCGGCGGTCATGAATTTAGCCATTAGCATTAACCACCGCCCCGGTAGATATATTTCTTTTTAATTGACCGCTCTAAATTGCAACAGGTGCCCGAATAGCCTCATGGTGTTGGTAATTTTCTATTGCAAAATCTTCAAATTGATAACTAAAAAGGTCTTTTGGTTTACGTTTAATAGTGAGTTTGGGTAAAGCAAAAGGGGTGCGTTGCAATTGTAAATCCGCCTGCTTTAAATGATTGGCATATAGGTGAACATCTCCACCTGTCCAGATAAACTCGCCGACCTGTAGCCCTGTTTGCTGTGCTACCATGGCTAATAACAGTGCGTAACTGGCAATATTAAAGGGTACGCCTAAAAAAATATCAGCACTACGCTGGTATAGTTGGCAAGACAATTGGTTGTTAGCAACGTAAAATTGAAAAAAAGCATGGCATGGTGCTAGTGCCATCTCTTCAAGTTGCCCTACATTCCATGCGCTAACCAGCAAACGCCTAGAATCTGGATTATGTTTGATTTGTTCTACAATTTGAGCGAGCTGGTCAACACTACCACCTTTATTATCTGGCCAGCTCCGCCATTGTTTGCCATAAACAGGGCCTAAGTCTCCATTTTTATCAGCCCATTCGTCCCAAATGCTGACTTTATTTTCTTGTAAATAGCGAATATTGGTATCGCCTTGTAAAAACCATAAAAGCTCATGGATAATAGAGCGCAAATGGAGTTTTTTAGTGGTAACAAGTGGAAATCCTTGGCTTAAATTAAAGCGCATTTGATAGCCAAAACAGCTATATGTGCCAGTGCCAGTACGGTCTGCTTTGAATTGCCCCTGTTCACGAACATGGCGCATCATATTTAAGTAAGTTTGCATAAAAAAGCTCGCTTTAGGGTTTTTTAATCCAGTTTAAATCGGTTTTTTGTTGCTTATAAGCATAAATTAATAAAGCCAGTCCAATAACTATCATAGGAATGCTTAGAAGTTGTCCTCGACTGAGCCAACCCAGTAAATCAAAGCCAATATGGGCATCTGGTTCACGGAAAAATTCAGCGGCCGTTCTAAAAACGCCATAACCTAATAAAAACATTGCACCAACTGCCTTTTCAGGACGAGGTTTGCGAGAATAAAACCATAGAATAATAAATAATAACAACCCCTCAAGACCAGCTTGATAAAGTTGTGAAGGGTGACGGTAAAATTCATCTGCACGGGGAAATACCATTGCCCAAGGTACTTGGTTTACATCGGTCACACGCCCCCAAAGTTCGCCTCCTATAAAATTACCAATACGTCCAAACATAAGACCAATGGGCACAAATGGAGCAATAAAGTCTCCGATGGTAAAGAAACTTTTTTGATATTTTTTAGAAAATAACCACGCCGCAATAAGCACGCCAAGTAGTCCACCATGAAATGACATACCCCCTTCCCATACACGAAATAGCCAAATAGGGTCATCTAAAAACTGAGGAAAATTATAAAATAAAACATAACCTGTGCGCCCACCTAAAATAATGCCTAAGGCACAATAAAAAACCAAATCAGAAATTTGTTCTTTATTCCAATTGAGGTTGAATTTTTTGATGCGCTGTAATGACAGACCCCAAGCGGTAGCAAAAGCAAGGAGATACATCAAACCATACCAGTGAATTTTGATAGGGCCTAGGGCAACGGCAACGGGGTCGATATTCGGATAAACCATTATATTCCTCTTATGCGAGTTTAAGCCATGTAATAGGCAAAGTTAAAAATAGCGGCTATTATGGCGTATTCACGCTTGAGTTAAAAGCGAGCAAGTATAAATTAGTGAGGTGGTATGTGTTTAGTATTGCTAGACTGGCAACCCAAGCAAGATAACTGGTTGAATTTAGTCTCAAATCGAGATGAGTTTTTTGCTCGTCCGACTTTGCCTTTGCAAAAATGGCAGACAAATTCTAATTTATATGCAGGGATAGATGTTGCTCAAGCAGGTACTTGGCTAGGTGTGAATACCGCTTTAGCACGGTTTGCCGTACTTACTAATGTACGCGCTAAAAACAGTCAAAAACAGGGGCGTTCTCGTGGACATTTAGTACGAGATATTTTAAGTAGCCCTGATGACATAGCAGCATTTTCTCAGCAGATAATCATGGAGGAATATGCCTCTTTTAATTTACTGGTCGGCAATCAACAAGAATTATTTTATCTAAGTAATTATCCAACTCCCACTATTCAGCCTTTAAAGGCGGGCATCTATACCCTAAGCAATGCCAGTTTAAACACGCCCTGGGCAAAAGCCCTCGCCGCTAAAAAACAGTATCAAAAGTGGCAACAATCAGCAGATAAAGACTTGCTATATTTGCTTGATGAGCGGCAAGTCTATCCTTTAGAGCAATTGCCAGATACAGGCGTGCCCACTGCTTTAGAGCAGCAGCTATCCGCGCAATTTATTCAACTTCCTAATTATGGCACAGTCTCAAGCCACAGCTTGATTGCCCAACAGAATCAACTGAGCATGCACGAAGTGCAATGGGATAAAAAAGGATTAGAAATTAGGCGCACTTGTCTTTCCCTAACTTTATACTAGTATTAGGCGTAACCATTACATTTAGTTACAAATATTAAACAATATTGCGCTAATAGTTGCCATCTAAAATGGCATAAATAGACCATACTTAATCTATGCGTACTTATCGATTAGAAAGAAACAACAAACCAAATAAAGCCGTTGCTATGACAGCGGTCATTGCTGCTGCGTGTTTCTTTTTGCTATTTGCGGTACTGCTTGCCAGTATGCATACCAAACCGTATATGCCACCTAAAACTGCACAAAAATATATGGAGCACTGGTTAATAGAGTCAGCTCGTAAAGTGGCAGGAGAGGTGCGCCTAAAGCATGTGAATTTAATGGAGCCTTTTTATTTACGCCGTGATTATCAGCCTTTATGGATTGATAATTATGAATTAAACGAAGCAGGCAAAGAATTGCTACAAATGCTGCGTGAAACCTCAGCAGACGACTGGCGTCGTTATGGTTATGAAATATCAACCATTGAACGTGAAGTTAAAAACTTATCAAACCTACCTAAGCAAGCTACCGCTGTTGATGTATTGTTAACTGATGCTTTTATTACCTTTGCTACCCAAGCCTTAAATGCAGAATTATTACCAGATATGAACGAAGGCGATCACCCCTCGCTTAGAAAAGTCGCCATTGAGAAAAAAAGCAAAATAACCAATAAGCAAACCCTTGATGCACTGGCACGCAGTGTTGCAGAAGAAAAGCTAGATGGTCTGTTGAAAAACATGGCACCCACCCACCCAGAATATCGTAATTTAAGAAGTGCCTTAAACTTATATACTAAATTAGCAGATTCTGGGCAATGGTATCCTCTACCATCTGATTTAACCCTTGCCCTAGGCGATAAGCATAGAGATATACCGCATTTACGTTGGATTTTAAATCAGTATCAAGACATGCCCAAACGTACCTTATCTTGGTTGTTTAAAGACAATCCAAAAATGATGCAAGCACCAGAAAACTCAGAAAAAGTTGATTTAAACGAAGCTCGTTTTACTTTTGATAAGCCGTTATTTGAAGCATTAGGTCATTTTCAGCGTCGGCATAACTTGCCTGTCACAGGTAAACTTGATGAATTAACTCGCAACTGGATTAACGTACCTCCATATCATATGGCACAAAAAATCGCCTTAAATATGAAACGCTGGAGACATTTACCCAATAATTTAGGTAAACGCTATGTGATGGTGAATATGGCAGATTACCGTTTGCGGCTTATGTCAGAAGGCCAAACAGAAGCAGAAATGAAAGTCATCATTGGCAATAAACAAAGGCGTACACCCGTAATGATTCAAGAAATTAGTACGTTGGTGCTTGCACCTACTTGGTCAGTGCCTAGACGCATTGCACTTACCAGTTTATTGCCTAAAATCAGACGCAATCCTCGTTATTTAACGCAAAAAGGCTACCGTGTTATTGGTCGTATTAATGGCGTTAATCAATACATTGCGCCAGAGCGAATTAACTGGAATAAAGTGAATAAGCGTCATTTTCCTTATCGTATTGTACAAAAACCAGGTGCAGATAATGCCCTAGGTACGATGAAATTTTTATTTCCTAATGACAAAGATATCTATCTACACGACACCTCTCAGCCGCAGTTATTTAATTTAGGCAAACGAGCCTTAAGTTCAGGTTGTGTACGCCTTGAAAAGCCGCATCTATTAGCAGAGAAATTACTACGAGGTCAGCAGGGTTGGACGCGTCAACATATCGAAGACACCATTGCTCAGACTCGAACTACGACCATTAGTCTAAAAGAAAAAGTGCCTGTATATTTGATGTACTGGACCACATGGGTGGATAAGGACGGTGTATTACAGGTGCGTGATGATGTCTATAATCGAGATTTGATTGGTGGTCGTTCCCAAATAAGAAACGCAGTAAGTCTTTAATAATTTTTTATATTTCTCCCATAATGTATACAATACTGTTATGTCTGGTTTAATTTAAGTCTATTTAATAATAAAAAAACTGATTAATTCCTAGACTATCAACAAAATCATAACAATAAAAAGAGAGAATTATGAATATTTCCTATCAAGTTATTAAGCACTTTTGTGTCTGCTGTTTGTTAACTCTATTATTCGCCTGTGGCAATAGCGGTAGTGACAATGGCACTTCAGAAAATGCAAGTGGTTCTACGGGGACAACTAGCACTACAGGGTCAACAAATACAGACTCTAGCTCCAGCAGTTCCAGTTCAAACAGTTCTGGTTCAAGTGGTTCTGGCTCAAGCGGCTCTGGCTCAAGCGGTTCTGGCTCAAGCGGCTCTGGCTCAAGCGGTTCTGGCTCAAGCGGTTCAGGAACAGTCAAGCCCACTCCTGTTATCAGCGGCGTAACAGATGGTAAGATAACTCTAAATGTTGCCGATGGTGCTGATTTTAGCTATATGGTTAAAGCCACTGTTAGCAATAGCGCAGCGATTACCTATGGATTATCAGGTCAAGATGAAGCCGATTTTACCTTAGAGCCTAGTAAAGGCGAATTGAAGTTGAAAAAAACCGCTAATCACTCGGTTAAATCGCAGTATTAAATTAAGATAACCGCAACGGCCAATGCCAAACAAGCCTTAGCGACCATTATTTTGACGGTATCCAAGCCCAAGCACCCTGATTTAACCGTGATGGGCTATAACATTATGCAGTTGCCTATACAAGATTGGGATCAAGAAAAACGCGCAGCACATCTCAAAGATGCCTTATTAGCGATGAAAAAAACGCCTGATGTCATTGCATTTAGTGAGGTTTTTACAGATGGAGGCTATGATGCCATTAAGAGCATGAAATCTGTTTACCCTTATCTTACACCGATATTGGGTTTGGTTTGTGAAGTCTCAAAAGATAAAAAATGGAACAGCATTAAGGGTAACTGCTCAAATTCTTTTGGTGTTTATAGAGGTGGAGTGGTTATTGCCAGCAAATACCCTATAACAGAGCAGCATGCTTATGTCTTTAAAGCGGTACAAACGAGCTCTTGGGATAATAATGCCAATAAAGGCGCGGTATATGCCAAAATTAAACATGGTGATTTTAATTATCATGTTGTTGCCACGCACACCCAAGCGACGCATTCTGCCTCTGAAGCGGCAGAGGCTCATACAGTGCGAGTGAAACAGGTAACAGAAATTCGCACTTGGATTGATACTTTTAAGATAGCCAAAACCGATCCTGTGATTGTTGCTGGAGATTTAAACGTTGAGCACGATAAGCCCACAGAATTAAGCGCAATTATTGATACAGGGCTTAAAGCAACACTTTGGTTTGATAAAGGTAAAGCTAAAAACTACGTACACAGTTATCCAGAAAATAACTGGATGGCGCGAGCGTATAACTATTCCTCTAGCGGCGATATGTGTTACAATAAAACCCTTGATTATGTGGTAACACTAAAAGGTCATTTACAACCAAGCCAGCCAGCCCAGCAAGATGTTATTCAGCTTAAGGCTACCAAAAAGTGGTATTGGAGTTATCTAGATGGAAGCTGGTCATTATGTGGCGTTAGTGGTAGCACAAGCCATGATGGATATACCACAGACTTGTCTGATCATTATCCAGTAATGGCGACATACACATATAAATAAACAACCTTAACTAAGGACAAGCACAAAAGGAGTAACATGCAGCTAACAAGACGACAACTTTTTAAATCCGCTGGTGCGTTAGCTGGCATGGCTGCTTGTCCCTTGGTTATGGCAGAAAATCTTAGCCTGAGTCAGTATAAAGCGTTGCATTTATATAATGTACATACTGGCGAACAGGTTAAGGCAACCATTTGGGCAGAAGGTGATTATCAAATGGACGAGATTGTACGTCTTGACCATCTTATGCGTGATTATCGTACCGATGAAATAAAACCCATTACCCGTGATATGTACGAGTATCTGTATTCTTTGCAGCAACTGTTTCATGCAAAACAGCCAATTAATATTATTTCTGGTTATCGCTGCCAAGCAACTAACGATATGCTAAGGCGTAATACCTATGGTGTTGCTAAAAAAAGCATGCATGTTCAGGCTAGGGCAGTTGATTTATCCATTCCTAAAGTCAGTCATAACTCCTTATATAAAGCGGCTCTTGCTATGCGTGCAGGTGGGGTGGGTAGCTATCCTAAAAGTGGTTTTGTGCATATTGACAATGGACGCTTGCGTCATTGGCATGGCTAGTTTAAGCGTAACCAAGTTGCACTAACAGCATATATAATCCCGTACCAATCACAATACTAACTAGAGATTGTTTGCTAATGATATGTATGATGGCAACCAATACTAAACATCCTAATTATGGTAAAAATGTTATATCAAACGCAATATCCTGTTTAAAAGAATAAATGACCAACAACACCATAACCATAGCTGGTAGATAGCGTCCTAAATAAGCCAATAGTGGGTGTTCAGATACCTTATATAAGACGATAAAAGGCAATAGCCGAGTGCCAAAGGTTACTGCACTTAATAATAAAATCACACTGCTTAAATATACAAATTCATTCATCTGTTGTGCCTTTTTGTTGTAAGTATTGTGCTAATAGCAGGGTTAAACAAAGTATAATGGCAATTAGTAGCATATGTTCACGGCTAATTAAAAACAGTGTTGCAAGACCAATGATGAGTGCAACATAAAAAACCCACGCTTGGCGCACATGTTTATATTGCTCTATGGTTAAAACCACAAATAAAGCAGGTAAAACAAATTCAATACCTGCGGTAGAGAAATTTAAATTGCTGCCAATCCAAGCACCTAAGGTGCAGCCTAATACCCAATAAATATGATTAACCAAGCTCAAACGTACTTGAAATTTTGCTATATCCAGTTTTGCAGGAGGAGAGCTTGAAGATAACAATGAGTAGGTTTCATCGGTTAAAGAAAATATTTGATACAGCCTTGCCCAGCCTTTGCTACGCAAGCGGCTAAGTAAAGAGAGTCCATAAAAAATATGGCGTGAATTTAATAAAAAAGTGGCAATGGCCATTTCTGTAAAGCCTGCGTGATTTGCCAATAAGCCAACGGCTAAAAACTGCCCAGCACCTGCATAGATTAGCAAGCCCATGAAGCTGGCATATAGCCAATGGTAATGAAGTTCGCTAAAAAGTACACCAAAGGCACCACCTAGCGCTAAGTAGCCAAAAAAAACGGGCAAAGAGGTGCGTATTACAAATGAATTAAGGGTGGACATAATTATCTACATGAAAAAATAGGGTGCAAATTTTAGATTTTATAAGTCAGAAAAGCAATATAATATCGGTGCTTGTTAACAGGCTTTTTAGAACCGATATTGCACACTAAGGCTTGCGTTTACACCTTGGCGAAAATCACGTAAACCCTGTATGTCCAAGTTCAATAATAAAGGAAGACGGGATAAAGGCTGCACTTGTAGCCCTGCTTCTAATAAACGGTTATTACCTATTAGACTGGTCTCTGGTAGCTCTTGGTCGTATACCGAGCCTGTACTTTTGGCACTAAATTCACGCACAAATGCCAAGCCGGTATGCAGTGTTAGTTGAGTGTTAACAAGGTAATTTATACGTAAGCTAGGTCTGGCTCGTAAAGAGTGAATAGGCTCTATCTTAAATTTATCGCTTGCAATAGAAAGTTCATCTCCAGAAATTTTAGAATACAGTACTTTTAACGCCAATTGTGCCTCTAAAAAATGCGCTAAAGGGAGCTTATAATCTACGCCTAAGTGGACGTTAATATAATCATCGTGATTTTCGTAGTTAGGATATTGTCCATTTGATAAGCGCATATCTTTATTTTGGTAATGAGATTGGAGTTTGCCTAATGAGAGAGAGCTTTCAAATCCCCAAGCACTGTTTAGGATATTGCTATGCAATAATATCCCTCCACCTGCATAATGGGAGTCACCTTGACCACGATATATTACAGAGTCAATGGTTTGCTCTGTATTAAATGTGTTTTTACCTTGTTCATAAAATAGTCCTAGCACCGTATGTAAATAATGGCTGTCAAAATGGCGAGCAATACCTGTTGCAATAGACAGGCTTTGGGTTTTGAGTTGGACCTTATAGTCATATTCTGTTTTTCCAACATCTAAAGTACTAAATAAAATCCAGCTGTTTTTTGTATTAATAACTGAGTTGAAATTAGTGGCATTTAAAGCGGCGGCTATGCCTGCATTTGCCAGCAATGAACCAGCACCAATAATGCTGCTTGCTAGCCCAGAGTTGGTGGTGGTAATGGTTTGGGTTTTGGGGGCTACTTTAATGTCTTCAACGGTTGCAATTAAGTCGTTGTTTGATTTTTTTAATTTAAATTTATAATCTAAAGAAATACCTTGCATGCCTGTGGTGTTGTTATTTAGGTTGCTGTCTGTGAGTAAGCTGCCAGTGGCGTTAGTACGTTTAATTAGTGTTATTTGTTCGCCTTTAGCTAGAGGTTTGCCGCTTTGTACGGCAACACCTATGTCGGTGTTTTGAATATTTGTATCTGCACTGTCATTGAGTATTAATAAAACATTATTGGCAGCAATATTGTTGGGTAAGTAAAAATATAGGCGTTCAAAATTTTTAATATTTTTAATACTAATTTCTTTGTTTTTAATATGTAGACTGTTATTTCCGCCACTGGTACCTGTATTGTTGGTTTGCCAGCCATAAAAAATACTGCTACTAGAGAATTTGCCTGAGTTAATAATAACCTGATTGTCTTTAGCCGTGCCGCTAAAAGAAAAGCCACCGATAATATCGCCTGTGACCTCGCCTCCATTAATAATTACTTGGTTGTTTATTGATTTTGTGTTGAATGAGCGTCCACCAATAGCACGGCTGATGATGCCATTTTGATTAACTATGACCTTACCGCCATCGGCATACACAGGATTTAAGCGTAGATAGCCATAAGCAGTATCGGAAGATTTGTCGCTATTGATGCTGATAGTGCCAGCGGTGCTATTTCCCGATAGGTTAGCTGCAAATGCGCTGCTTGTGGTTAAGCTAAAAGATAAACAAATAAAAAATACCAGTGTATATGTGTTAAATTTATCTGCAAGTAAATGAATTTTAATCATATTTAATTTTAGAGGCACGGTATGTTACTTTTTTGTTGTAGACTTTAAGTAATAGTAAATAAAGTAAGATGACGCAACTATAAATTTTAATAAAATCAATTTTTTATTGACATTCCCGCAGCATAGGTTGTTTAACTGCGTTGTTTGCGGTAATTTTGGTGGTTTTTATATAGGATAAATAATGGATATTAGCTTGGTAGATGCACTGATACTTTCTTCTTTGGGTGTGGTTGCAGGTATTATCAATACGCTGGCAGGGGGCGGGTCTAATTTAACCATTCCTGCTTTAATGGTACTAGGTATGCCTGCTGATATTGCGAATGCGACCAATCGTGTTGGGGTGTTTTTACAAAGTATTGTGGGTATTTCTGGGTTTAAAAAATACGATAAACTGCCTTTAACAGATTATAAAGCCATTTTAATTCCGTTATTAGTAGGTGCTTTGGTGGGGTCTTTATGTGCGTCTTATGCGCCTCAGGCTTTGCTTAAATATTTGCTGTTAGGGGCAATGCTTACGGTGGCAACGATTGTTTTAATTCGTCCTAGTGTTATTGCGCCTCCAGCAGATAGCATTCCTTTTAATGTGGCGCAAACACCACAGTCTTGGGGCTGGTTACTTTTTGCAGGATTTTATGGTGGTTTTGTACAGGCAGGTGTGGGATTTATTTTAATTACGACCTTTGCTGGGGCACTGCGTTATAGTTTATTGGCTTCTAATGTGTTAAAAATTTTTGCTACGCTATGTTTTACAGGTATTGCGCTTGGGGTGTTTATTTTCAATGATCAAATTCGTTGGTTGCCTGGTTTGGTTTTGGCATTTGGTACGATGTTAGGGGCTTATATTGGCGTTAAAATTGCCGTGCAAATTAGTCAGCGCACTTTAAAATGGTTTTTGTTTTTTATGACGCTTGCAGCTAGTGCAGCGGCAATTTGGTTATAGGTATTAAAAGTTGTCTATAATGATGGGCGGGCAGTTTTCACAATGTATTTCTTTTAGGAATTTCTTTATATGGCATTAGCTATTTTTGATTTAGACCATACTTTGATAGGTGATGATAGTGATCATCAATGGGGAGAGTTTTTAGTGGCAAAGAAGTTGGTTGACTCTGCACTTTATGCTCAGAAAAATAATCAATTTTATGCTGATTATAAAGCAGGTACATTGGATATTTTGGCGTATTTAGAATTTAGCCTAAAGGTGTTAACCCAGTATCCTGTGGCTAAGCTGTATCAGTTACGAGAAGAGTTTATAAAAACTCGTATTGAGCCTTTAATTTTACCTAAGTCGCAAGCCTTGGTTGAGCAGCACCGAGCTGCTGGGGATAGCTTATTAATTATTACTGCAACTAATTATTTTGTGACAGAGCCAATTGCCAAATTATTTTCTATTGCACATCTTATTGCGCCTATGCCAGAGTTTAAAGACGGCGTTTATACGGGGCAGGTTGTTGGCTTGCCTAGCTTTCAAGAAGGTAAGATTATTGGTTTGAAAAATTGGCTTAAAACTTACCCACATTCTCTTGATGAGGCATTTTTTTATAGCGATTCAAGAAATGATTTGCCGTTGTTGGAGTTGGTCGGCAATCCTGTTGCAGTTAATCCTGATAAGACGTTACAGGCAGTTGCTATACAAAAAAATTGGCCAATTTTACATACGATGGACGGTTTATGACTTTGAGCGTGCGTTTTGTTTGTGTCTTTTTTGTCGGTTTGTATTTAACTGCTTGTGAAGATGGAAGAACTTTTTCTAATCCCACTGTTAGTAAGGTGCAAAAGTCCAGTCCTGCTGAACAGGCTCAGGCAATTAGCCGATTTGTTAATCATGTTACTTTAAATGGATATGAGCGGTTCTCTAAAGCGGTAACGGAGGCGGAAAAATTAGAGCATGAAGTTGGGCAATTAATGAGCGAGCCTAAAGATAGCACCTTAAAGCAAGCAAGGCGACAGTGGCGACATACATATAATACCTATCTTAGCGCACAAATTTACTTTTATTTGCCGATTAAAGATCCCATAGAGTGGCAACAGCAGCATATTGGTTATAAGGATTTATTTAATAATATTGATAGCTTTCCGATAGAGGGCGGGTACCTTGATTATATGCAGGGTTATCCTTTTAGTGGTTTGGTCAATGATTTAACGCTTAAAATGAATGCTTCAACCATTGTGGAGCAACATCAGCTTGCAGATCCAAGTTATGCCAGCTTGGGCTTTCATGTTTTGGAGTTTTTGTTGTGGGGAGAAAATGGCACACGTTTAAGTCGTGATTATTATAAGCAAAAAAATCAGCATGCAATATTGGCAAACAATGAAAACGCCAAAGGTGGCATACAAAATAATTTACGTCGCCGTACTTTATTGCGTTTGGTTAGTGAGCGGTTGGTAAAGGATTTAAGGCATATTAAACAGCGTTGGGAGCTAAGCAATGGATTTTATGCAAATATGTTTACGGAGAATAAACCGCATAGGGTGCTGGGCGTTATTCTGCAAGCGCATCAACGTTTATTGGAACAAGATTTATTGGCAAAACGCTTAAGTTTGGGAAGTAGCGAGTTTAGTAAAAGCACTGCTCAAGATGTGTTGGCTCTTATTCAGGGTGTTATTAAGCTGTATTTTTTAACGGAAAATAACTTAGAGACACTGGCTTTATTGAATAAAAATCCTCGTTTGGCGGCAGATTGGCAGGAGATGAATAAACAGCTTTTAGCTGCAATTAAGACTTGGCAGCATAGCAAAAAAAGCCAAGATAAAGAGCAGGTTTCTAAGCGGGTTATTGAGGCTTTACAGCTATTATCGCAGGTTGCTAAAGCGTTTGATATTAAACTGCCAAAGAAAAAATAACGCTTAACTACGATGCCAGTTGCCTGTAGCTAGGTTATGTCTTCGGCAAGTATAAATAATGCTAATTTAATATCATCATAACTGATATTCTGGTTAAAATGCTGGTAATAGGCTGTGAGGGTAGAGGGGTTGTCTAACTCTATTTTTGCTTGTTTTACGGTGTTTAATGTGTCTTTGCTAATGAGTGATAATAAATCTATAGGTTTGCCCTGCTGAAATCCTCTACATAAATGGGTGATAATCGTTGAGCAGTTTAGGTTGCGCTCTTCTGCAATGTCTTCAGGCATTAAACCTTGCTCGTATAAATCACAGGTGGTATCAACGGTTTTACTTTTAGGTGGTTTTACATTCACATCAATGAGACGCTCAGAGGCTTGAATGTTGGGTTTTTCATGGGTGCTAAGGTGGCTTTTTATTGCTTGTATAAAGTGTTCCCCGTATTTTTCTAGTTTCGCTTGTCCCACGCCTGAAACCTGTAAAAATTGGCTGTTATTTTGCGGGCAAATAGCCACCATATCGTGCAAAGAGGCATCGGAGAAAATCGTAAAAGCAGGTATGCCTTTTTCATCTGCTAATTGTTTGCGTAAGGCTTTCAGCATATTAAACATGGGGTTAATAGCGGGCTGATGGTTTTTGGTTTGTTCTTTTAAGCGGTTTTGTGCATCAACCAGTTTGGCTAGGGTTACCGTTTGTTGTTTTGTTAAAATGGCTTGGCTGGCTTCGGTTAGTTCTAACTTATTTTGATCACGATAGTTTATTTCAATATAGCCTTGGTTGATTAGCTGAATTAGGTATTGTTGCCAGTCTCGCCACGCAATATCTTTACCTGCACCATGGGTTTTTAATTTCTGATAGTTGTGTTTGGTTATATTTTGATTATGTGCACCTCGTAGTAAATCAATGACGACTTTCATCGGTTCATTTTGCTTTAGTCGGGCAATGGCAGATAGGGCTTTTTGAGCAATGACTGTGCCGTCAATTTGTGCTGGTGGGTGTAGGCAAATATCACAGTTTTGACAGTCTTCTGCTAGATACTCCCCAAAATAAGAGAGCAAAATTTTACGTCGGCAGGTGAGTGCTTCGGCATATTGTTGCATACGCTCTAATTTGGCAAGTTGAATTTCTTGTTGCTGTTCTGGGCTGTTATCGCTAAATTTTCTAAGCTGTGCAACGTCGGCATAGGAGTAAAATAGGAGGGTTTCTGCCTCGATACCATCACGTCCTGCACGTCCAATTTCTTGATAGTAGCTTTCTATGTTTTTAGGTAGATTGTAATGAATAACCCAGCGAACATTTGATTTGTCTATGCCCATACCAAATGCGATGGTGGCACATACAATGGGGGTGTCATCATTGATAAAACGGTTTTGTACCTGCTCTCTGGTGTGGCTATCTAGTCCTGCATGATATGCCTCTGCTTTATAACCATTTTGGCTTAGGTTGTAAGCGAGTTTTTCTGTACTGTTGCGAGAAAGGCAATAAATAATGCCCGATTCATCTTTATGGCGTTTTAAAAATGCGCTGACTTGAGCCATACGATCTTGCCCTGAGGCTACATTTAATGAGAGATTTTGACGGTTAAAAGAGCTTAAAAAAAGTTTTGCGTCAGGCATGTTGAGTTGTGTGCATATATCTTGCCGTGTGGCTTTGTCGGCGGTTGCAGTTAGGGCGATAAGCGGGCAATTAAGCTGTTTTCTTAGCTCGGCAAGTTGCGTATAAGCAGGGCGAAAATCATGTCCCCAAGATGAGATGCAGTGGGCTTCATCAACTGCTAATAGACTAATATTTGCTGGTTCAAGCATGGATAATAAAGCCTGTGCACTTTCTGGGGCGCAATATAAGAGTTTAATTTGTTTTTGTGTGAGGGCTTGTTTAAGTGCCAAGCGGTCATCTGCATTTTGCTGTGAATTATAAAATGCAGCTTGAATGCCATTTTGTTGTAAGCTGTCTACCTGGTCTTTCATCAGTGCAATTAATGGCGAAATAACTAAGGTAATACCAGATAATAATACAGCAGGTAGTTGATAACAAAGTGATTTGCCTCCGCCTGTGGGCATAATCACTAGGGTGTCTTTGCCTGCTAAAATATGTTCAATAATTGCTTGTTGTTGTGGACGGAACTGGTCGTACCCAAAGTATGTTTTAAGGGTGCTTAGCAGGGTCTTTGTCTCTGGTAATTGCATAATATTAAAGCCTGATTAAATAAAAATAACTATACGCTGATTTTATACTTTTAGACAACGTATAGTGGAGGGTTTTTAAACTAAATAACTGGTTTTTTTAAAGCCAATAGTTAGCCAAATATTCGCTAAAACTGATACGGTCATCAGCTTCTATTTGTGCGTTTTTTATGACAGATTGTTGTGCTATGTCATGCCAGTGCTGTTGAACCTGTGGGTTAAGAGGCTGGCTTAGCTGTTTTTTATGTTGCTTACTTTGCTGCAAACTTAGCTCAGCAAATTCGAGTTTGTGCGTAAACATCTGTGCTAGAAATCGAGCAGAAGGGGTTAGGCTGTCATCTAGCAGTTTGAGTTTTTGTTGATTAAGAGCTGGCATAAATTGATGGCTATGTTGAGATTTATCTAATAATTTGGCAATAGGTAAAAGGGCTTGTAATAGCTCAAGCCCCCACTGGCGTAAGTTTTTAGTTCCTTGTTGGTGTTGTTGTAGCTCAATGTTAGGATTGCGTCCATACATAACCGCTGTTTGGCTATTTTGGGCAACTTGCTGGCATTCTTCTGCATTCATTTTAGGGCTATCTGTGAGTGCGCAAAATAGTAAAAAAGTATCTAAAAAGTAAATTTGTTGGCTGTTTATACCTAGTGGTAAAAAGGGGTTGAGATCGGTGCAGCGTACTTCTATGTATTGTACGCCCCGTTCTTTAAGTGCGGTTAAAGGTTTTTCGCCTGCAAGAGTAACTCGTTTGGGACGAATGTCGCTGTAATATTCATTTTCAATTTGTAGTAAATGGGTGTTGAGCTGTTGGTATTGCCCATCGGCATTTTGTATGCCGATTTTGGCATAATCTGCATAAGGTTGGCGCATGGCTTGGGATAAGGTGTCAATATAGCTATCTAAGTGGTTATAACAAATATTTAAGCCTGCTTGGGCGTTGCTTTGGTAGCCTAAATCACTCATGCGTAAAGAGGTAGCGTAGGGTAAATAAGCACTATGCTGGTGCAAGGGGTGTAAATGATGGTTTTGATGTTCAAAAAAACTGGTGCAAATTGCAGGAGACGCACCAAATAAATAATGCAGTAACCAGCTATAACGGCGAAAATTACGAATAAGTCCAAAATAGAGTTCTGACACAAAGTCTTGGCGTGAGCTGTGCTCGCTTTTTGCAAAGAGTAGGTCTATTAATGGCTCTGGCAAAGAAAAGTTATAGTGAATGCCTGCTATTGCCTGCATCATGCGTCCATAACGATGCCATAATCCATGGCGATAGGTTTGTTTGAGTTGTCCTAGATTGGATTTTCCATAGTCGGCAATGGGAATGCTAAGTTGACCATTTAAAATACAAGGCATGGAATTAGCCCAAATCAGTTCCTCTTCCATGTTGGTGTATGCTATGCGGTGCGCTATATTTAAAAAACTTAAAGCCTCTTGCGCGCTGCTAAAAACGGGCGTAATAAACTCTAATAGGGCTTCAGAGTAGTCAGTGGTAATGTATTCATGGGTGAGTGCTTTGCCCAATGCTTTGGGGTGTGACTGTTGGCTTATGTGCCCGTTTATATCAGTGCGTAAGCCTTCTTTTTCAATGCCACGCCAGAGGCAGGTAAGCTCTGGCAATTGTGGGTGGGCATTTAGTTGTGAGAGAATTTTTTGCAAGGCGCAAGTCCTAAGTTTAAAAGTTAATTAATAAAAAAAGCATCATACGATAGTTGCTAAATAACGGCTATTTTTGTTTTGCCAAAGCAGCACTTAATGCATTTGCCATTGCGCCTTGAGCAGACGTAGGTTGATGATTTTTTGCCCTATGTTTGATTTGAGTGTGCTTGCGCTGTGTGGATTTGGGCTGCGCTTCATCTGTTAGGCGCATACTTAAACCAATGCGCTTGCGTGCGATGTCCACTTCCATTACCTTGACCTTAACTAAATCGCCTGCTTTGACGATTTCTCTTGGGTCTTTAATAAACTTATCGGTCAATGCTGAAATATGTACTAGGCCATCTTGATGTACACCAATATCAACAAAAGCACCAAAAGCTGCGACATTGGTAATAACACCTTCTAAAATCATGTTTTCTTGTAAATCATTAAGGTTTTCAACCCCTTCTTTGAACTGTGCAAATTTAAACTCAGGGCGTGGGTCTCTTCCTGCTTTTGCTAATTCTGATAAAATGCCCTGTACACTTATTAACCCTGTTGTGTCATTAACAAACTGCTGTGCGTTAATCTGCTTTACAGTTTGTGGATTGCCAATAAGTTGAGTAATCTCAAGCTGTTCGCTGCGTGCTATTTGCATGACCAGTGGATAAGATTCTGGGTGTACTGCGGAATTATCAAGGGGGTTGTTACCGCTGCTTATACGCAAGAAACCAGCGGCCTGTTCAAAAGTTTTATCCCCTAAACGGGGAATATCTTTAAGCTGTTCTCGACTTGCAAATGCGCCATGTAAGTCACGATGTTGAATAATGTTGTCAGCAAGGGTTTTGTTTAAACCAGATACATGGGTTAAAAGTGGCACTGATGCTGTGTTTAAGTCAACCCCAATACTATTTACGCAGTCTTCTACGACGGCCTCTAAACTTTTACTGAGGCGAGTTTGGTTTACATCATGCTGGTATTGCCCTACACCGATTGATTTGGGTTCAATTTTAACCAGTTCTGCAAGGGGGTCTTGTAATCGACGGGCAATAGAGATAGCACCACGAATGGTCACATCAAGTTCTGGAAACTCTTTAGCTGCAAGCTCTGATGCAGAATAGATAGATGCACCTGCTTCATTGACCATTACTTTTTGTACTTGCTTTAAGTTATTGTTTTTGAGCATGTCCCCAACAAATTTATCGGTTTCTCTACTGGCAGTACCATTACCAATGGCAATTAGCTCAACTTGATATTTTTGTATATAGGCCAATAAAACCGCCTCTGATTGAGCGATTTTATTTTGTGGGGGAGTAGGGTAAATAGCAGTGGAGTCCAGCACTTTGCCCGTGGCATCAATGACGGCGACTTTAACCCCCGTACGCAAACCGGGGTCTAATCCTATGGTTGCCTTAGCACCTGCAGGTGGTGCTAATAATAGGTCTTTAAGATTGGCCGCAAAAACTTGAATGGCGGCTTCTTCGGCCTGCTCTCGCATGCGGTTGATTAATTCTGTTTCAAGATAGGTTAGAAGTTTAATGCGCCAAGTCCATGTGACAACCTCTTGTAGCCAATTATCAGCTGCTTTATGGGTGAATTTAAGATTAAAAAACTCGCTCACTATTTGCTCGCAAGGGTGAACACTGCTATCGGATTCAACCTCTAAGGCAAGGGATAAAACACCCTCGTTACGTCCACGTAACATGGCTAACATGCGGTGGCTAGGAATGCTTTTGTAAGGTTCTTTATGGTCAAAATAATCAGCAAATTTTTGTCCTTCTTGTTCTTTTCCTGCGATGACTTTAACCACAATCTGCCCATGAAGCTGCATAAACTGGCGTAATTTTGCCAATAATTCCGCCTGTTCGCTAAAACGCTCCATTAAAATATATTTAGCCCCATCTAATACGGCTTTTATATCGCCATAGCCTTTATCTGCATTGAGATAATCTTCAGCTGCCTTTTCTGGTACTTGTTCTGGGTCATTAAACAGTAAGTCAGCAAGTGGTTCGATACCTGCTTCAATTGCCATTGTACCTTTGGTTCGACGCTTGGGTTTGTAGGGTAAATACAGTTCTTCTAAGCCTGTTTTGCTATCGGTTTGTTTGATTTTTAAGGTTAGCTCTGGGGTGAGCTTATCTTGCTCTTTAATGCTATTTAAAATGACCAGCTTGCGTGCCTCTAATTCTCGTAAATAACCTAAACGTGCCTCTAGCTGGCGCAGTTGCGTGTCATCTAAATTGCCTGTTATTTCTTTACGATAACGAGCAATAAAAGGTACGGTTGCGCCCTCATCTAACAGGGATAAAGTGGCTATTACCTGCTGTCTTTGAATGTCCAGCTCTTGGCTGATTTTGTCAATAATAAATTGTTCTGTAGTGGCTGCAGTTTCTGTCATCACATCTCATCATCAATAGAAAAAAAGAGCAGTATTTTAATGCATAAAGAAGTATAAATCAGCAAACTTTTCTATGCTTTTTGCATGATGGATAGGGTTGAATTTGCAATTATTTTTATCTCTAAATTTGCAAACAGAATAGACATGCAAAATTACAAATAAAAACCAGTATTATCAATAACTTATCATCTTTTTATGGGATTATTTTAGGGTGTCAGAAAATAAACTTATTTGAAGATGCACTTAACTTTTAATTAACAAGAGAATATTCTAATGAAAATAAAAAAACTTCCTTTCATTGCTTTAAGTTTGTTGCCTTTAGCAGCGCAAGCAATCACAGTTAATACCAATGTATATAACCCGAATGATGATAAATGCTCATTTTCTGAATCGTTAGAATCTTATAGGAATAATAGATCTAATGGTTGTGATATAAAAGATAAAAGTAGAATTGTATTTGCTAAAGAATTAAATAAAAGAGGTGTCAAACTTGATACAAATAGTATTCCTTTGCCATTTGTTATAAACCAAGATTTAGTTATTGAATTTGCAGAGAAAAATAAACGATTAAATTTCTTATTGGTAGATAATCAGAAACATGGATACCATACTTTATTTAAGGTTTCAGATAATGCCAAACTAACTTTATCAGGATTAAGTTTTAATGGTAAGACAATATCAATAAAGAATAAAAAATCAGAGATATCATTAGTTGAGCTATTAAATGGAAGTCAATTATTACTAGATAATGTGCATGTAGAAGAGTTTGGGAAATATGCAGAATTACAAAACAATTATTTAAGTAATACAGGTTTGATTTATACTAGAGAAAATAATAAAGCAGGAACTATAAATATCAAAAACTCTGTTTTTGTAAATAATATATCAGATGTTGGTGTTGTAAATATTGATGCAGATTATATGAAAATAACTAAATCTTTATTTGATAGAAATGAAGTAAAAAGGAAAAAAGGCAATAATGGAGGTGCTATTAATATTAAAAACGCAAAAACATCAATACGGCATTCTAGATTTATTGGCAATAAGGGTACAGAAGGTGCTGCTATTCGTCTTGTCGGAGAGAAGAGTAATCTTTTGCTAGTTAACTCTCTGTTTATGAATAATCATTCATATCAAAAAGGCTCTGCTATTTATTCTGAAGCAAATGTGCAGTCGTATAGCAGTAGTTTATTTTATAATAACTCTGAAATAAAAAATGCGAGTGCAATTCAAACAACAAATAAAAAATTACTATTAGTAAATACGATATTAGCAGAGAATCTTAGCTTTGATAGAGGTGCTTATAAAATGATTAATTCAGATTGTAGTGCTATCTTATCTCGTCAATCTAAAAATTCTATTTTAGGAAGTAACTTAAATTGTGAAGATAATGGAGCAGTATATGCCTATCCTTTTAATGATGAATTTAATATTTCATTACAAGGAGAAAAAGGAAAAGAAACAGGCTATGTGCCACTTGTGTCAAGTGTGTTTTATAATGCAGGTGATATTAATGGATGTAAAGATGAGAAAGGTTTGTTGATTGAAAAAGATATTGCAGGCATGCCGCGTCACTCTAATGGACATTGCGATATTGGTGCTTCTGAAGTGGCTGCATATGATGTATTAATATCTGCAAATAAATTTGAATACGATGCTTCTTTGGATAACAATACTAAATTAGGTGAGGTTAAAATTAAGTTTAATGTGGTTAATCTATCTTCTGACCATGTTAAAAATATTGATGTCTCTTTTATAAATGATAAGGATATGATTGTTAATCATAATTTAAGCAAAGATGGCGAAGAAAGCATATTAACAAATTTAAATTTAAAACCTTATGAGAGTAAAGAATTGTTTTTAAAAGCTAAAATAATAAATAAAAAAGATACCCCAAAATTAAAAATTAAAGCTCAAATAAACAATCCATTGTACGTTAATATAAACAGTAATGGTTATGCAAATTTCAATATTTGGTCTAATTAGATGCTATGACTGCTAAATAATAATCAAGCCCTTAACCTATGATAGGTTAAGGGCTTTTTTTTAGTTTGTTATGATTTGATGTTGAGCATAGGAAAAAGGCTTGCTGTAGAGCGTTTTGCCTTGTTGACGTGCTAAGATTTTAAATCGAAATTGACCGCCAGATTTTGGGTTGTACCAGCGAGTTTGGTAAATAGCCATACCGTTATCGGCATCATCTATATAGCGAATGTCAATATCGTAGCCTTCATCATTAACGGGTATATTGCCTATTTTTAGTGCTTTCCAAGAGCCATCACTTTGCTGCTCTTCAACGCTTATTAAGGACTGATGAAAATTGATTTTAGCAGGCGCAACATCTTGCCACTGCAACAGTACATAATCTTCTTTTATATCACTTTCTGCGGCTTTAAAGGTTGGATTTTGCGTTATTTTAGCAACCCCTGTGCTATTTTTGAGTTTGGGTAATAGTTCAGTGGTGTTAAGAAGATAATCCCAATTCTGACTAAGCTCATGCACTTCGCCTGTTTGCAAATAATCTGTTGCCAGTGCCTTTAACTGAGCTGCCAAATAAGGCGTGCTGTATTGACCATATAAAGTATGTCCACCTTCATAATTTTGGTAACGATATTCTTCTGGAGTTGTGGTATAGCCAAAATAGCCGTTGGAATTGCCTGTAATCCATGCCAACTTAATATTTTGCTGTTTGCTATTAAATGCCTCTTTAATGCCATTGGTGATGCGGTAGCCTGATTCAATGGTAACCTCAAAAGGCAGGGGTGCAATCAGCATGTCATTAATGCGGATAATTTGGAACATGACCATTTTGGGGAAGCTGTCTTTAGGCTCTAGTAGGGGTTGTAAAAATGAGAAGCCTAAATGACGTTTGTTTCCCTGGCAGCCATCTTTAAAGAAAAACCAGCGGTGTGCCATAACATTGCCGCCATGCAAAAAAGGAATAAGCGTTAAAAAAGGCGTGCGTCTTTCGTATGCGCCTGCAGCTACAGGGTTGCCGACAGCAGGGTCTTTACAAATACTGATGTCGCCTATTTTGTTATGCTGACGAATATCCAGCTCACGTCCCATGCTGGCAACTTTAATATCGCTTGTAAGCTGTGAGCCTAAACTGCGAAATAAAGAGATGGCTTCTTTGGCAATGCCTTGCCCTAGTTTGCGTGACTCTTTCCAGTTGACGGGTAAATGTGAGATGTAATTATCTCCTTGCATAGGGACAGCAGGTGCCATATCTCCTTGGGTTGAAGTTGTAAAAGCATGAACGACCTGCCAAGGAGTGGCAAATTCTTTGGCAATTTGCCATTGTAAATCTTTTTGCACATAAGCATAAAGATCGGCATTGTATACTTTAACAGGGGCAGAAATGCTGGTGGCATGTATAGAGAATCCAGAAAAAGCAGCTAATGGTTTATAAATGCCATCATCATCAGCAACATCAACTCGTAACATATATAAGCTGGGATTAACATGCTTAAATACGGCTTTTGCATCGTTTAAATCGACTTGATGATTTTTATTTTGAGCAAAAGCCTCAAGTGCTCGGTTGCGATTGTAGCCATAAATATCTTTGCTGCCAGTGGCAATTTTAGCAGGGCGGCGTGTTTCATAAGCATGGATAATGCCGTTAGCAATCTGTTTGGACGTGAATTTAACGTAATTTTGTTCTAGCCAATACTCAGAGGACGCATGCTTATTGTAAAAGTCATTGTGAAACATATTGGCGGGTGCTGAATGGCTATGCGTTCCTGTAATGGTTATATCTTCTGGATTTAAACCTGTTTTAGCGGCAACTTGTTGTGCTACATAATGATGCACGAGTAATGAGCCAGAAAATAAATCAGTTTGCACTAAGGCAATGCTGTTTCCCTTGGCATCATTAAGATACAAGATGCGTGCTTTTATGCGAGTACGAAAACCTATGCCGTTATTTGCCATAACAGAGTAGCCACCCATAGACATGCCTGGAGGTGGAGTTAAATCCACTTCAACCGAACCTGCTACAGGTTGATTTTCTTGGCTGGCGAGTACCGCTTGGGGTTGTTTAATATGTACTTGTTTAGCAGGGGTGCTACAAGCACTTAAAGACATAAAAAAGATGCTCATATAGAGACTGAAAAATAAAGAAACGCGCATAGTAAGTTCTCGTAGATTGTTGTATTTATCTGCACGTTTTAACACAAATGTACCATTATGTCATGGGGCAAGTTTGGCTTTTTCTTGGCTCTGGTTTAAGTGCCTAACTTAGGTGCTTTATCTTATTGAAAAATATTAGTAAGCGCATTAAAATTGCAAAATCCGTTAGCGAATATGGTTAATTCGTATTTGGTTTTTTGTAGACAAGTACTGCAAAGGCAAATACAATACGGAGTATAAAAAACACAAGTTAATTAATTATGTTCAGTTTTTTTGAGAGATAATATGTACGTTTGCATGTGCAAAGCCATTACTAAATCAGAGCTAGAGTATGCCGCAGAGCAAGGCATGAGCTATGCAGATATTCGTCGGCAAACAGGTGCAACGACCGACTGCGGAAGCTGCACTGGCTGTGTTAAACGTATTATTAAAGATACCCAAGCGCAACAGCCGCTACTTGATTTTAGCCTCGCAAAAGCCATTTAAGCATTGCAATCAACATTCATAAGTCCTACTCTACCTGCTTTTATTTAAAGTCTGAAGTTTATTTAATTTAAGGAATGGTTATGCTTACTACCAATCAATATTTCTCTGGCAAAGTTGCCTCTATCGCATTACAAACCGCTACTTTGCCTGCCACAGTGGGTGTTATGCAAGCGGGAGAATATCAGTTTAATACAGATAAGAAAGAAGTGATGAAAGTCATCTCTGGGGCGTTGACCGTGCAGTTGCCAGATAGCAATGAGTGGCAAACCTTTAATGAAGGTGAGCAATTTAGCGTACCAGCAAAACAGAGTTTTGCAGTGAAAGTAGAGGTGGATAGTGCTTATTTTTGTACCTACGAATAAGCCGTCTGTTATCTAAATTATGTCTGTTAAATCTAATCCGTACCAGCTAACCCATTGGGGTGATGGCTATTTTGCGGTCAATGCTGATGGCGAGTTAGAAGTAGCCCCTAATCCAGATAGCAATGAGCGTATTAATTTATTAGCACTGGAAAAACATTTACAACAAGCAGGATTAAAACAGCCTGTATTGGTGCGTTTTCCCGGTATTTTGCAACACCGTGTGGCGCATTTGGCAAAGGCATTTCGTCGTGCTTGTGAGCAATTTGCCTATCAAGGTGAGTATCAAGCGGTCTATCCCATTAAGGTAAATCAACAGCGTCCTGTGGCCGAGCAAATTATCCAAGGTCAAAGGCAGGCAGGCTTTGAATTTTTGGGTTTAGAAGCAGGCAGCAAGCCAGAGTTAATTGCAGTATTGGCGTTAGCGCAAACAGCACCTGCACGGATTATTTGTAATGGTTATAAAGACCAAGATTATATTCGCCTCGCATTAATGGCAGAAAAACTCGGTCATCAAGTTTTTTTGGTTATCGAAAAACCTGCTGAATTGGCAGTTATCCTAGAGAATGCTAAGTTACTAGGTGTGCGTCCACGGCTTGGAGTGCGCGCCAGACTAGCTAGTATTGGTAAGGGGAAATGGCAAAATAGTGGGGGTGAAAAAGCAAAGTTTGGACTGACTGCAAATGAAATTATGGTCTTGGTTGCTGCGCTTAAACAACAGCAACAAAGCGATTGTTTACAACTATTACACTTTCATCTTGGCTCTCAATTAGCAAATATTCGAGATATTCAAACAGGCTTAAAAGAAGCTGCACGCATTTATGCTGAGTTATGCCAGTTACAGTTAGATATTCGCTGGCTGGATATAGGTGGTGGCTTGGGTGTGGATTATGAAGGAACACGCTCACGCTCTTTTTGCTCAATGAATTATAGCGTTCAAGAATATGCTAAAAATGTAGTCGAATCCTTAGCGGAAGTATGCCAACAAACAGGTGTTAAAGCGCCGCATATTATGAGTGAGTCAGGACGAGCAATGACTGCTCATCATGCATTATTGCTAACCCGTGTGAGTGAAATTGAGCAGCCAGTAGGTGATTTTTTATCAGCAATAAATACCCATATTAGCGAATTGAATATGCTTGAGCAGTTGCAACAACGTTTGCAAGGTTCGTTTGATGGTTCTTTGTTTGAGGCTAGCCATGATTGTCAACACTGGTTGGAAAATGCTCAACAAGCATTTATTCAAGGTACGCTATCTTTACAAGAAAGAGCACAGGCAGAGGGTCTGTCTAGAAAAATTAATCAGCAAATTATGCGCTTGTTAGATACCAGTTTACCAGATCAACGAAGATTATTTGATGAGCTAAAAGAAAGCCAAGCCAGTAAATTGTTTGTGAATTTCTCTTTATTTCAGTCTTTACCTGACGCATGGGGTATTGCTCAGGTGTTTCCAATTTTACCTTTAAGTAATTTGCATAAGCCTATGCAAGAGCAAGCAATTATTCAGGATATTACCTGTGATTCTGATGGTCGAATTAACCAGTATGTAGGGCATGGTAGCTTAGAAAATACCTTACCTTTACCTGAGGTGTATAACAAAATGCCCTTGGTGTTTTGTTTGTTGGGTGCTTATCAGGAAATTTTGGGTGATATGCATAATCTATTTGGTGATACGGACTCTGTTGATGTCAACCTTGATGAACAAGGTGGGTTTGTATTAACGCATGTTATATCAGGAGACAGTATTCGTAATGTGCTTGATTATGTTAATTATGATTTAGCCAGCATTCAACAAAATTTACAACAGCAAGTACAGCGTAGCCAGTTGGAGGTAACAGAGAAAAAACGATTAAAAAAAACCTTAGATGCCGCTTTAGAGTCTTATACTTATTTGCTTGATTAGCTTTAATTTGGGTATAAAAAAACAGAGCATTGCTCTGTTTTTATTTAAATAATAATTTAGTGTATTTGCCGATGATGCTCTTGGCTTACAAAGTCTTCTTTTTCAACTTCAAAACCAGATATTTGTCCAACTTTTCTAACGCCTGCTTCTAGCATCACTCTAGCCACATCAACCTGATGCGCTTGTAAGCTGGCTTTGGCATCATCTGAAAATTGAATTTTTACTAAGGCTTCTTGCATGGGTGAATCGGCTCTTCTAAGGGCGATATCCCCATTATCCAGTTCTACAATTTCAAAAATTTGTGTCATATTTTTAGCTTTTTATACTTGCGATTAGTCAATGTAGGCTTACTTTACCATAAACAGAGATTGGGCGGCATATTTTTTATATAAAGCTAGGTGTTCAGCTCAAATTGGGTTTTGCTTACACCTAGCCTTATTCTACAGCCTGTTAATTAAAAGTTAAGGCGAAAGCCAATATTTAATCCACGGTCTACCACACCCCATTTTTTGAGCTGTTTTACTTCAAAGCCATTGTAGCGATAGCCTAAGTATACGTGTGCAGATGGGATAACACTGTAGCGTAGTTTAATGCTGGCATCGACTATATTTTTAGCGTCAGCAAAGCTAATGACTTGCGGCGCATAATACACATGGGTATCAATGCCTAAGGGTCTATGAAATGGGAAGCTATAACGTAAAAAACCACCTACCCCTAAGCCTAATGCGGCATAGCGTTTATCTGGGTTTTTGGTTTTATAATGAGCGCCCATAATTTGCCCACCTACACCTACATATAAAGGTGAGCTGGCATCTCTTTGTCCAACCACATTAAAGCCTGCCATCACAGTGTCGCCATCATCAATATGGTGCAAGGCACTAACGCTGACATGCGCCTCACTACTGACTAATGCCGCATCATAGCCTAGGCGTACTGCATCGTCAGATAAACTTAAATCTAAGCTGCCACCTGCTTGCGCTATGCTGACACTGCTAAGGCCTAGTATTAGGGTTAGGATATTGCGTAATTTCATGGTATCTCCAACAAAGCGGCAAATGCCGCTAATTAATTATTTCATTAAATCCAAAAGGAATTGGTTGAGTTTATCAACGTATTGCCCCGGTTCTTTTAAGTGACTGCCTTCTGCTAGTTGCGATTGTCCATAAATAATAGTCACTAAGTCAGCAAAGCGTTCTTCTGATTGCTCATCATCTAAGCGTGCAATGAGTGGGTGTTCGGGATTGATTTCCAAACTTATATCAGCATCTGGCATAGGCTGTCCCGCTGCTTCCATTAAACGGCGCATATGTCCACCCATATCTTGATTACCCACTACCAAACAGGCAGGGGAATTGGTTAGACGTGAGCTGACTCGTACTTCCTTAACTTTACCTTCTAGCACTTTTCCAATGCGCTCAACTAAGTCTTTGTGCGTATTAGAAAGTTCCTCTTGCTGTTTTTTCTCATCGTCTGTTGCCAATTCATCTAAGTCTAGCTCACCTTTGGTAACATCTTGAAATGCTTTGCCGTCAAACTCATTGAGATGGCTTATCATCCACTCATCAACGCGTGCCGTCAATAACAATACTTCAATTCCTTTTTGTTTAAAGTATTCTAAATGAGGACTACTTAATACTGCATTGTGATGTTCGCCAGTAATGTAGTAGATTTTTTTCTGACCTTCTTGCATGCGTGCTACATAATCAGCAAGACTGACTGTTTGTGTTTGGTTATTGTCATAGGTGGTGGCAAAGCGGAATAATTTAGCAATGGCCTCTTTGTTCGCAAAGTCCTCGCCAGGTCCTTCTTTTAAAACTTCACCAAATTCATTCCAAAAAGTTTGGTATTTTTCACTGTCTTTTTTCGCCAGTTTTGCCAGCATGTCTAAAACACGCTTGACTAAAGCAGTACGCAGACTATCAACTTGCTTATCTTTTTGTAAAATCTCACGGGAGACGTTAAGAGATAAATCATTTGAGTCTAATACACCCTTAACAAAGCGAAGATAAAGCGGTAAAAATTGCTCAGCATCTTCCATAATAAATACACGCTGTACATATAGTTTTAGTCCACGATTACTTTCTCTATTCCATAAGTCAAAAGGTGCTTTAGCAGGAATGTATAGCAAGCTCGTGTAATCAAGTGTGCCTTCAACACGGTTATGACTCCAAGTAAGCGCATCATTCCAGTCGTGAGATACGTGTTTGTAAAAGGCTTGGTAATCTTCATCTTTTAGTTCAGATTTACTTTTTGTCCATAAGGCTTGAGCTTCATTAATTGCTTCTGGTGCTTGCTCTTGCTCATCTTGCTCTTTGTTTTCATCTTCATTAGGCGTAGGTTCTTTAGGCAAGAAAATAGGAACGGAAATATGGTCTGAGTATTTTTTAATTAAATTGCGTAGTCGAAAATTATCAGCAAATTCTTTTTCATCATCTTTTAAAAATAAAGTAATACAGGTGCCGTGTTCATTTTGTTCTATATCTTCTAAACTAAATTCCCCTTCACCTTGAGACTGCCAGCGAGTGCCTTTAGATTTATCATCGCCAGCTTTGCGTGTTTCAACCATCACTTCTTTGGCAACAATAAAAGAGGAATAAAAGCCTACTCCAAATTGACCAATAAGGTGTGAGTCTTTTTTTTCATCGCCACTGAGTTGGCTTAAAAATTCGGCAGTTCCAGATTTGGCAATGGTACCAAGATTATTAATCACATCTTCACGGCTCATGCCAATGCCGTTATCTTTAATAGTCACGCTGTTATTATCTGCATTAAAGTCAATATGAATTGCCAGCTCACTATTGCCTTCATATAAAGCATCATTTTTTAAGGCCTCAAAGCGCAGTTTGTCGCAAGCATCAGAGGCGTTAGAGACCAATTCACGCAAAAATATTTCTTTATTAGAATAAAGCGAATGAATCATCAGATTAAGTAATTGTTTAACCTCGGTTTTAAAACCTAAGGTTTCTTTGGTGGTGGTTGTCATTGTTAAAGGTTCTCCAGTGTTTATTTTATGACAGAGATATTGGGTAATTTTTATTAAATTCAACCCTTCAGGGTTGAAATTATTCAATATAAAGACTAAACCTTAAGGTAATCTTTTTTTATCAGCGAGTCTTTTGTATATATGAGCTATTTAACCCTTATTTGTGATGATTCTGGCTTTGCCCGAAAACAACTTAAACGCCAATTACCAGCAGAGTTTGATTGGCACATTTTAGAAGCAGGAGATGGCGTTGAGGCATTGGGGGTTATTGATGAGCACCCTATAAAATTGCTATTTTTAGATTTAACCATGCCTGAGCTAGATGGTTATGGCGTTTTAGAAAAGCTACAGAGCGCACCCCCTAAAGAGGATATTAATGTCATTGTTATTTCTGGAGATATTCAACCAGAAGCACAAAAGCGAGTGATGGAGTTGGGCGCATTGGAGTTTTTAAAAAAACCCGTTGATGCAGACACGTTAAAACAGTGTCTTGTTACTCATCAATTAATAGAAGAATAATATGCAAGCTCAGGATTTTACCCTAACTCAAGATCAAAGTGATTGTTATCAGGAGTTGGCGAATATTGCCATGGGTCAAGCTGCGAGTAATTTAGCTCAGCGTTTAGGTGTATTTGTGGTGTTACCTATTCCTAGGGTTTCAATGGTTGAGTTAAGTGATTTGCAAATGACACTGATGAATGCAGATAACGATGATAATGTTTCTGCGGTTTGTCAGGGCTTTGCTGGTGCAGGGATTTGTGGTGAGGCATTACTGGTATTTAATGATTTATGCTTTGATGACTTATCAAAATTAATGAAGCTCTCCGCGTCTAGTATTTTAAAAATACATGAAAGTGAACTATTAATGGATATTAGTTCTTTGTTGATAGGTGCTTTCTTGAAAGGTTTTGGTGAGCAGTTGGATTTGACTTTCAACCAAGGACATCCAGAAGTTTTAGGGCAGCATTGTCCAATTAGTGAGTTGCTTAAACCGGGACATGATCAATGGAAAAAAGCATTTTCTATTGAAATTCATTATCACATTGAACATACAAACGTAAATTGTGATTTGGTTATTTTATTTACAGAAGACTCCCTTAGAAAACTTAATGATAAAACCCGCTGCTTATGGGAAGATTAAAATGCAAGTATGGTGATTTGTTGCGAGTAGGGCATTTGCAGTGAGTTGTTCAAAAGGAAGCAATGATTATTTTGCGGTAACCCAAACAATGCCAAAATCATATCTTGCTGGCTTTTTGGTTACAATTATTTGAGTCATTTTATTTTTATCTAATATACCTGTATACATCTCGCCGGTATCTCTATTGGTAATCTGATAATGCAGACCAGATGCAGGGCCTTTAAACTGTATTGAATACATGCCGTTTTTATCTTTGACACTTTTGTGGGCAGGGTCATTTCTAAACAATATGCTCCCAGATTGATTTCTATAAATCGCCGTATTGTTCACTCTATTATACTGATAATTCAAAAATTCATTGTAAGATTTGCTCTTTATAGAAAACGCTGCTTTGCCACGGATTGTTATTGATTTATCATTTGTATCGATCTCGCTACCGGCTTCCCAAATGATGCCTCGGAAAGTTTGCTCTTTTGCTAATAAACAATTACGAACCCTAAGATGGCTATGGCTATAATCAAGCCTTATATTATGCTTACTTTGACACAAAAAACCATCGATTAATGCAGCTTGGTGCAGCCGAATTGTTGCATCTTCATTATCTGGATTTTCTAGGTAATCAATCTGTAATCCCTTAAAAATAAATGGCTGTGGAAAAGTTGCACTAATAAATTTTTGCTTCTTTGGCTGGTAACGAGTAAGTCTAGTGCCTGCAGGCAATAATAACTTGCCTATCTGAGTCGCTGTTTCTAGGGTTGGATTAAGTTTTTTGTGATCTAACGCCACCTTTCTATCAACCTCTTCCATTATTTTGCTAGTACATGAATATTCCATAGCAGATAGTGCAATAATCCCCATAAATAATAACAGCTTAATTGTCTGGGTTTTGGGTTTTGCTTTGATTTGCTGCAAAAAAGGCTTGTCGAGTACACAGCGGACAACAAAATAAAAAAGATAAATTGATAAAAAAATAGCAAACAGTCGTATTAGAACAAAGACAATCAGCAACAGTGCGATGGTGGGGGCAAATATCATATTAAAGAATTTTTACAGCGGATTGCTTCATTTTGGGTGTTAGATTATAAGGAACGTGTCATTTGCTCTCTTAATGAGACCAAAAGTTCGGCTTCTCCCCTAGGGACTTGATGTTCGTTGACTAAATCTTCAACCGTTGCCCCCAAACGAACCAAACGGGCAATTTGATTGTTGCCATTATCAAGACTGCTAAAATGAGAGGGAGCATGTTGAGTGGATTGTTGTTCTAGTTGTTGGATTTTTAAATCACTTTGTGTTTGTGCTTGTTTGAGTTGCTCAAACACCTTTTTCATGAGTGTAAATTGTCTATTGCTTTGTTGTTCGTATTGCTGCTGCTTGCGCTTAGATAAAACCAATAGCCAAAATAGCAACATGCTTAACACCAAGTTAAAAGCGATTAGAAAACCAAGTGTCAGCATGCTCATGTTTTATCCTATTACATATCCTGAAGTTCGGCCCATTCCGCTTCAGACATTAATTTTTCAAGGTCAACAAGTATAAGCAAGGTATTGTCCTTATGGCAAACCCCTTGAATGAATTTGGCATTATCTTCATTACCTACATTTGGTGCAGTTTCTATTTCTGATTGACGTAAATACACCACCTCAGCGACAGCATCAACTAAAATGCCAACTACTTGGCTGTCTGATTCGATAATTACAATGCGAGTATTATCTGTTACTTCTGTGGTTTTAAGCCCAAAACGTAAGCGTGTATCAATAACGGTCACCACACTGCCACGCAAATTAATAATACCTAATACATAATCAGGTGCACCAGGTACTGGAGCAATCTCGGTGTATCTTAGCACCTCTTGTACCTGCATTACGTTAATACCATATACCTCGTTATCAAGGCGAAAAGTAACCCACTGTAAAATGGGATCATCTGTCGCTTTATTGTCTGAAACCTTTGTCATAATATTTCCTCAAATTAACTCTTAAATAAGTTGTTACAAGTCCTGTTTAAATATAGCCTAGCCCACTGGTTGTACCAGTAAAAATGTAAAAAAAATGATATTTTATGCAGATTGTGATTCGTTATTTTCTTGTTTGCCCGATTTAGACTCTAACAGTTTTAATAAATTGGGCACATCAATCAGTGCACACATAGATGAAATAACCGTACCTGCTAACCAGTAGCGTTGGCTTTTTTCTCCACGCCATTTGATGGCATCTTCTTGCAATTTAATTGTATCGCAAACGCCCTGACACGCCAGCGCCCAATGGCTTCTATCTAGCTGGATAAGATATTTAAAGCCCGTATCTGCCATAGAACAGTGGCGTTCTGGCATAATAAGCTCACCGCTGTCGATAATATTAAGGGGGGGTTGGTTGTTGCCATGCCATACACCCATAGACCAATTTGCTTGCCCAAACAAGGGCGTAACATCATCATGGTTAATATGAAATACACCGCCTAACATGGGCAAAGGAATAGCGAGTTTTAACCCACCTACCTGAAATACTAAGCAATCCACCCCTTGGGAAGATTGCCAGTCAAGCTGGTTATGGGTTTCGTTACTCACACCTTTAGCAAGTATTTTTTCTGTTTCTGCAACATTGAGTTCAGCGACATCTTCATCTTCTGCAATAATATCTGGGATATTTCGAATTAATGCTTGTACGCTTGAAGGAACAATAGGTTTTGTCTCCTCAGGCTCTTTAAAAGGGCGAGGCTCTATATCTGCATTTGTTAAATCTATGGGTTTTGGTTCTGTTTGAGCCATTTCTGGCTCTGCTGTTAGCTCTGGCTCTGTTAATGTTAAATTGTCTTCAGTGATAATAGAAGGCTCAGGCTTGGTGCTTTCATCTATCGTAGTAATAGATGGTTCAGTGACTGCTTCTTCAGCTATCGCTTCTTCGGCTACTGCTTCTTCAGCTACTGCCTCTTCCGCTATCGCTTCTTCAGCTATCGCTTCTTCAGCTATCGCTTCTTCGGCTACCGCTTCTTCGGCTACCGCTTCTTCGGTTACTGCTTCTTCGGTTACTGCTTCTTCCGCTACTGCTTCTTCCGCTACTGCTTCTTCCGCTACTGCCTCTTCAGCTACTGCTTCTTCCGCTACTGCTTCTTCAGTTACTGCTTCTTCAGCTATTGCTTCTTCGGCTACTGCTTCTTCAGCTACTGCTTCTTCGGTTACTGCTTCTTCCGCTACTGCTTCTTCCGCTACTGCTTCTTCCGCTACTGCTTCTTCCGCTACTGCTTCTTCGGTTACTGCTTCTTCCGCTACTGCTTCTTCGGTTACTGCTTCTTCGGTTACTGCTTCTTCAGCTACCGCTTCTTCGGCTACCGCTTCTTCGGCTACCGCTTCTTCGGCTACCGCTTCTTCGGCTACCGCTTCTTCGGTTACTGCTTCTTCAGCTACCGCTTCTTCGGCTACCGCTTCTTCCGCTACTGCTTCTTCGGTTACTGCTTCTTCAGCTACTGCCTCTTCAGCTACTGCTTCTTCCGCTACTGCTTCTTCGGTTACTGCTTCTTCAGCTATTGCTTCTTCAGCTACTGCTTCTTCAGCTACCGCTTCTTCGGTTACTGCTTCTTCCGCTACTGCCTCTTCAGCTACTGCCTCTTCAGCTACTGCCTCTTCAGCTACTGCTTCTTCAGCTATTGCTTCTTCAGCTACTGCTTCTTCGGTTACTGCTTCTTCGGTTACTGCTTCTTCAGCTACCGCTTCTTCGGCTACTGCTTCTTCGGCTACTGCTTCTTCGGCTACTGCTTCTTCCGCTACTGCTTCTTCGGTTACTGCTTCTTCAGCTACCGCTTCTTCGGCTACTGCTTCTTCGGTTACTGCTTCTTCAGCTACCGCTTCTTCCGCTACTGCTTCTTCGGCTATTGCTTCTTCCGCTACTGCTTCTTCCGCTACTGCTTCTTCAGCTACCGCTTCTTCGGCTAAGTTTGTATTCTCGGCAGCTTGTTTCTTTAATGCTTGAGCTTGCTCTAAGTCTGCAACAACTTCTGCAATGCCCATAATGTTTGGACTGGTTATATCTTTATTTGGCGTTTGGGTTGTGTGTGATGCTGCATCAGTTGTATCTGTATTGGCGCTGCTTGTATTTGCCTGTATGTCAAATAACATACTATCTAAATAGTTTTGTACAACTTCATCATTTAGAGCAGGCTCGGTTTGTGTGTTGGTAACTGGTAGGTTCATCGGCTATCCTCTTTTTTTGGTACAATACAGTTACAGTGCTGCTGTTGCATTTTCACTTGGTTGTTGGTGCAACAGCTCGCGTAATAAATGATTGTAAGCTCTAACACCTCGCCCTTCTGGATCTAATTGATGAGGGAAACGCCCCATGTAACTTGCATCTCTAAATTTTGTATCAATTGGAATGGCGTTTTGCCACAGGGTTTTAGGGTAAGTTTTACGCATGGCGTTGAGCGTATTCATGGACGCTAAGGTACGACGGTCAAAAAGAGTTGGGGTAATTAAATAAGGCAAGTCTCGTTGCTGGGAGCGCATTACCATGCTTAGTGTATTTATCATGCGCTCCAGTCCTTTAAGAGCCAGATGTTCAGTTTGCGTGGGAATAACTAAACGCTGACAGGCAGCCATCGCATTGACTAGCAGTACCCCTAAAATAGGAGGGGTGTCTAAGAGTACATAGTCATAATCATTGGCAAGCTGTTGTAAACTTTTGGCAAGCACTAAGCCCATGCCATCTTGTCCGCTAACATGACGTTCAAGGGTTGCCAAAGAGGTGGTTGCAGGCAGTAGTTTAACCCCCTCTAAACTGGTGGGTAATAACATGGACTCTATGTAGCTTTTATCTTGGTAATGTTGCTCAAAAAATAGATGATACAGGCTACGTTTTAAGCTATCAGGGTCGTGTTTGAAATAGCTGGTTAGTGAGCCATGAGGGTCTAAATCTACCAATAAGACACGCTGTGCTTTTTCTGCAAGCAAGCCACCTAAAGTTACAACGGAAGTTGTTTTTCCTACGCCACCTTTTTGATTGGCAATGGACCAGATTTGCACTTTTCTCACCTACTTAATTTAACAAGTTAATTTAATTTATCCAACGCTAAGGAGGTCTATCGGCGCACTTGGTTAAATATTTAGTGTCGCTTACAAATGATTTCCAAAATGTTGAATTTTTTTTGGGTAAAAATAAGTATAGTCAGGGATTGCAGATTGTGAGAAAAATCTGCAAAAATACTTTTTAATTGCGCCTATATGGTCGCTATTTATAGGAGGCTATTGGCTAAATTCATCAAAGGCGGCAATCGCTTCTGCGGCATACATCATGCTAGGGCCGCCGCCCATATAAATACACATGCCTAGCGTTTCTGCTATTTCTGCACGAGTTGCCTGTAAGCGAATGAGGGCTTTTATATGAAACCCAATGCAGGCATCGCAACGAGAGCCTACAGCTAGGGCTAAGGCTAACAGTTCTTTGGTTTTTTTATCTAAGACGCCATCTTCGGTTGCTGCCATGGCGAGGTTTGTAAATGCTTGGGCGGTATCGGGAATGTCTTTGCGTAATTTGCTCATGTTGGCAGAGACGTGTTTGGTAATGTCTGTAAATGATTTGCTCATGGTTGTATCCTCAAAAATGTTATTAATAGTTAATTAGTGGGGTTTGACTAATGCCAGCCCTGTTTTATCTTTGATTTTCTTGCTGTTGATGCCATTGCTAACCTGTGTGTAGCCCATTTTTTGTAATTGCTTTTTGGCTCTTAATGAGCGAATGCCGCTGGCACAATAAACGACAATAGGCTGGTCTTTGTCGGCAACCGCTTGGGTAATGGTGTCTGTAAGTGTGGATAAGGGAATACACAGTGCGCCTTTGATGATGCCTTTGGTTTGTTCTTGGGCTGTGCGCACGTCAATAAAAATGGCTTGAGTGCTGTAGTTATCAGCAGCTAATAGTTTATCTAGTAAGTTGGTCAAAAAAGACATGTCAAAGGCTCTTTAAAAGTTATTTACTTTATTATATTGAATATAAAAGAGCAATATAAATCAATTTATTTGTAAAAAACAGTCCTTATTCTTGGTATTATGTTAAAAAATATTTTTATTTTTTTGCTTTCTGATTGTATACCTTATATTATTCGTGGGTACAAATTTTACATCTGGTTTGCAACGGGTAATCATTTGTAATTCTGAAGTAATGTATTGTATTTAAAGAATAAACTCGTTCCTTTTGGCTTTATTTTTATAATATAATACGGCAACCTAAATACAAGAGTGAAAATAATATATGAACAATGAAACTGTAGCTGACAAGCTACCTAAAATTGACATGCGTACCATGCGTTTACCTGCAAAAGAGGCAAGTTTATTGCTTAAATCCATGTCCCACCCTGATCGTTTGATGTTGCTTTGCCAACTTACTCAAGGCGAGTTTTGTGTAGGTGAGCTGGAAGAGAAAGTCGGCCTAGCTCAGCCTAGCTTATCGCAACAGCTAGGTGTGCTTAGAAGGGAGGGTGTGGTTAAAACACGCAAAAATAGTAAGCAGGTGTACTACTCAATTGCAGATGATAATGCGCTGGCTGTTTTAGTTCTATTGTACGAACGTTTTTGTTAGTCTCATTTATAAAAAATTTATTTTAAATTAATTATCCTATTTATCCTTTATCTTAATTAAGATAAGGGATTTTTGCGTTTGTAAATTTGTTTTTTTGCTGGTGGTAAACTGTCTGTGCAATTAAGCATCATCAGAAGTAGGTGGTTTGTTGCTAAAAATAGGTTTTGTCATGCTCAAACTCTATTTTTATGTTACCCTTTGGGCTTGAATTTATTTATGTAAATATTGTGAACCAACTATGAAAGCAGAACAAATTATTAATATTGCTCATTTAAGCAAGCTGGGGTTGAGCGCTAGCGAGGCAAATGCATATACCCAAGATTTAAGTCGTATTTTGGATATGGTCAATAGCCTATCACAGGTCGATACCAGCAATATTGTACCAATGGCACATCCTCTTGATGCCACTCAAAGACTGCGGGCAGATGAAGTAACTGAGACAGATCAGCATGCTCATTTTCAGCGCATAGCGCCTGCCACTGAGGACGCACATTATCTTGTTCCTAAAGTCGTCGATTAATTTTTAGAGAATTTTTATGCACAACAAAACCCTAACTGAAATCAGCCAAGATTTAGCTGTAGGCAATTACAGTAGTGTTGAGATTACTCAGCATTTTTTAACTCGCATTAAAACACTTGATAAGAAATATAATAGTTTTATTACGCTCTGCGAAGATGCAGCATTAACGCAGGCAGCACAAGCAGATGAATTGCGTGCAAAAGGACAATTTACTGCACTAACAGGCGTGCCTATTGCACATAAAGATATTTTTTGTACGCAAGGAGTATTAACCACTTGCGGCTCTAAAATGTTGCATAATTTTATCTCTCCATACGATGCAACTTTGGTTACAAAGTATCAGCAAGCAGGGGTTGTCATGCTGGGCAAAACCAATATGGACGAATTTGCTATGGGCTCTTCAAATGAAACCTCTTATTATGGAAAAGTGCATAACCCTTGGGATTTAGAGCGTGTTCCTGGTGGTTCTTCTGGTGGTTCTGCTGCGGCTGTTGCCGCTCGTCTTACACCTGCTGCTACAGCTACTGATACCGGTGGTTCAATTCGACAACCTGCTGCGTTATGTGGAATAACAGGTTTAAAACCGACTTATGGGCGTGTTTCTCGTTTTGGTATGATTGCTTTCGCATCAAGTCTTGACCAAGCAGGCAGCATGACACAAACCGCTGAAGATGCTGCTTTAATGTTAAATTATATGGCAGGTTTTGATGCTAAAGATTCTACCAGTGTTAATGAGCCAGTTGAAGACTATTGTGCTCATTTACAGCAACCACTTAAAGGCTTACGCATAGGCTTGCCTAAAGAATATTTTCCTGAAAGCCTAGATGCGAACATGCAACAAAAAGTAATAGATGCAGTTAAAGAATATGAAAAATTAGGTGCAACAATTGTAGATATTAGCTTGCCAAATACAGCACTTAGTGTCCCTGTTTATTATGTCATTGCGCCTGCTGAATGTTCAGCTAACCTATCTCGCTTTGACGGCGTGCGTTTTGGCTATCGTTGTGAAAATCCCAAAGATATTGAAGATCTTTATAGCCGTTCCCGTTCGCAAGGGTTTGGTAATGAGGTTAAGCGGCGCATTATGATGGGGACGTATGTGCTATCTACAGGTTTTTATGATGCTTATTATAAGCAAGCACAACAGGTTAGGCGCTTAATTAAGCAAGATTTTGTCGAGGCCTTTAAGCAAGTAGATGTGATTTTAAGTCCTACTTCGCCGACACCTGCCTTTAAATTTGGCTCCAAAGGAGATGACCCTGTTGCCATGTATTTAGAAGATATTTTTACCATTGCAACCAATCTTGCAGGTTTGCCTGGCATGTCTGTACCCTGTGGACTAATTAATGGTTTGCCTGTAGGTATGCAACTGATTGGTAATTATTTTGCAGAAAGCAAACTGCTTAATGTGGCACATCAATTTCAACAAGTTACCGACTGGCACACCCAAATGCCAACGGATATTGAATAAATAACTATTTGATTAATAAAGATATAAAGTAGGAAATAATCATGCAGTGGGATATTGTTATCGGGCTAGAAATTCATGCACAATTAGCCAGCAAGAGTAAAATTTTTTCAGGAGCCGCCACCGCTTATGGCGCACCTGCTAATAGTCAGGCTTGTGCGGTTGACTTGGGATTGCCAGGAGTGCTTCCTGTTTTTAATCAAGAAGTACTCAAAATGGCAGTTATGTTTGGGTTGGCTATTGAAGGAAAAATTCATCATCGCAGCGTTTTTGACCGTAAAAATTACTTCTATCCAGACTTGCCCAAGGGTTATCAAACCACACAGCTACATCACCCCATTGTTGAATTTGGACATTTAGACATAGAGCTTGAAAGTGGTGAGAGCAAGCGCATTAATATTACCCGCGCTCATCTAGAAGAAGATGCAGGCAAGTCTGTACATGATGGGTTTGGTGATTACTCTGGTATTGATTTAAATCGAGCAGGCACACCTTTAATTGAAATTGTCTCAGAACCTGAAATGCAAAGTGCTAAAGAAGCCTCCGCTTACTTTAGAAAAATGCACAGCATTGTTACGGCATTAGGCATTTGTGATGGGGATTTATCTCAAGGCTCTATGCGCTGTGATTGCAATATTTCTCTTAAGCCAAAAGGTACAACGGAACTAGGTACGCGTACCGAGCTTAAAAACATCAACTCTTTTAGAAATGTAGAGCGGGCTATTGATGCAGAAATTGCACGGCAAATGGATATATTAGAAGATGGTGGCAAAATTATTCAACAAACCCGCCTGTATGATGCTGATAAAAATGAAACCAGACCCATGCGTTCAAAAGAGGTGGAAAATGATTATCGCTATTTTCCTTGCCCTGATTTATTGCCAGTTATTATTGACGATGAATATATAGAACAAGTACGCCAACAGCTACCTGAGTTGCCCCAAGCTAAGCGACAACGGTTTATAGAGGACTTTAATTTAAGTGCCGCTGATGCCAGTCAACTCACTGCCAATACACAAATGGCCGCCTATTTTGAGCAGGCCGCTGGCATTTCTAAAGACTATAAGTTAACTGCTAATTGGGTTATGGGTGAGCTGTCTGCGGCGCTTAATCGTGCTGAATTAAGCATTCAACAAAGTCCTGTTAGTGCGGTACAGCTAGGTGAAATTTTAGCATTCATCAAGCAAGACAGGCTTAATAATGGTAGTGCAAAAACACTATTGCAAGCATTGTTTAATGGCAAACAAGGGAGTATAGATGGCTTGATTGCGGAGTTAGGCTTAGCTCAAACCTCAGATACTGGAGCGATTAATGCCCTTATTGAATCAGTATTAGCAGAAAACCCTAAGCTGGTTGAAGCCTATTTGAACACCCCTGAAGATAAGCGTGCCAAAGCACTAGGGCCTTTTATTGGTAAAGTGAGAGCAAAAGATAAAGGCGCTAACCCCAAGGTAGTGACCGATGCACTTAAACAAGCTCTAAATAAATAGAGCTTGTCTTTAGTTAAAAACTAATTGTCATTTAAGCAGCATATTCATGTTGCTATCTCCATTTAAAACTTAGATTGATGCAATCTATCCCTAGGGAGCATCTAGCGTGTCTTCTTTGTTATCTGCAACTTTATTAGCAGTTAAGAAGCGTTTTTTACCCCTAAGTAAACAAGTGTTAATTTTTTGTTGACATAGGTTTTTTTTGTCTATATTATTTACGCACTGTTACAAAAAAGAGAGTTTAATCTCTTTTTTGTATCAAAATTAATTTATTTTTACATAATGACATACAGCTTAGGAGCATGATGATGAATAACCTTAAAAAACTACTAATTATTACGGCCTTAACACAAGCAGCCAATGTACTTGCCTATGAAGAAGGCTTTGAAGGTAGCAACTTACCTGCTAACTGGGATACGCCAGTAGAGTGGTTATCTACAGTTGCCAGTAAAAATGGCATTGCATCAACTAAAGATGGTGCTTTTATTATTACCGCATCGCCAAAGCAAGGTCTTAAAGCCTTTTCTGGTAAAACTGCATTATTTTCAAATATTGAAAAAAAATGGAATAAAAATGCAACAAAAACAGGTATTCAATCGCCAAGTTACTATTTAACTCGTGAATCTGATTTAAGTTTTCAAATTTTTGTTAGCTACAAAGGTAAAAAAGGAAGCGAGAAACATCTAAATGCAGAATACAGCGTAGATGGTGGACAAAACTGGAAAGCAATTAGCGCACTAAAAACCATTGCTTTAACTGAAACTGGTAGCTGGAAAAAAGTAACACTTAAAAAATTAGCAGCAGGTTCAAAAGTGGCTGTCCGTTTTGCTGCTTATACAGTGAATAGCTTTGCCAATGCTGAAAATATTAAAGTGGGCATTGATGAATTTAAAATCACACCTACCGATGGCAGTTTATATAAAAATTTAGCCACTAATTTAGCACAGGCTCAAATTTATAAGGGCACTACCAATACCAGCCCAACGCAAGCGGCAACAAGAGGTGGTTTGCCAGTAAGCTCAGCAATTAGCCATACGTTTAATCAAGCTGCCAGCAGTAGTGTGCATAACAAAGTATCCTTTGTAACTGAATTTAATACAGGAGGCGATGGCGATTTAAGTCTTAAACAGTGTGAATTAAAAATTAAAGTTGCCAGCTTTGATGACTCTTTGATTGTAAAAAAAGAGAATAAAATCGTCTTTCAGTTTTTACAAAAACACTACGAGAAAAACGCCAAAATCAATGCCTTGCGTGGCTCTCAATGGCAACCTTGGAAAACCAAAGAAGCAGGCAACCCTGAACTGGTCTTTAACAATGAAGGTACTCAGCTTTGGGTAACCAATAAAAGTGGCTCACGTGTAAATATTTTGCCTTTGCTGGACGTTAATATTACTGACTATGTAGCTAAAAAAGGTATATTTAATTGTCAAAGTGGTTCAAAAACACAATGGGAATTAGAAGTTGCGAATACTGAAAAAGGAGATACAGTAAAAGAAAAAGTTGATGTGCAACTTGCCATTTATGCTGATCGTAATAATACCAGCACAGGTGTAACACCTACGAATGGCAATCAAGGTGCGCCTTCAAGTGCCAGTGCTAGTGCCAGTGCTAATAATAGTCCAGTAAAAACGGGTGTTAATGGTGTGGGTAGCTTGAATGCACTACATTTATTGCTTATGTTTGCAGGGCTACTTGGATTAAGAAAGCGCAGTAAATAAACTATTTATTTTACAGTAAATATCAAAATCCCTACTTTTTGTAGGGATTTTTGTATGTTAGTATCTTGGTTTGTAATAAATTGGCTGTAACTTACATTATAAAAACAATAAAGCCCTGATATTAAGGAATACAAAATGAAAAAAGAGGCATACCAGCAAGAGCTTGAGAGACTGCATCTTAAAAAGCAATCAATAGAAGAGCAGATAGATAACCTAAGAGAAGACTATATCAATGCCCACCGACGTTTCCAAAATGGGCAAAGGGTTATGATGACTATTCCCCAACAGGAGCGCATGGTAGGCAGTTTACGTACGGGCTATAACAAAAAAATCATTCCCGAACAGATTAAATTTTACTATATAGCAGGCTATACCTTAGGAGGGCAGCTTGATGTTGTACCTATTTTGGCGCAAGCAAAGCCTGATAATAGTATGGGTAAGAGCCATTACATCTCTTCAGAAACAGATGCGCAGCTACAAAGCGCGCCTCTTGAAAATGAAAGTGCATAGTTACTTACGGATAACTGACTTGCTTAATTAGTGGTGACATTCTTATTTTTATTGGCTTGGCTGCTTTTTTTAACGGCAAATCAGTTATGATTATTTGACATAGGTAAGCTATTTTAAAAGTAATATTGAATTGCAAAAGCACAAAGCTGCAAAAAAGTGATTAGTATCGCAGCAATTTCAGCTTTTATAAAAGTAATCCTTGCTTTAAAGTGCTTTTTTAGGTATAAAGTGCGACTCATTTTTTACTACTGCTGAAGCCAATAAATATTGGTCTGCACTATTTGGCAGTGTGATTAACTCAAACTAACAAATTTAACAGAGGCAACCAATATGTCTAAGGTTTGTCAGGTAACTGGAAAGCGTCCTGTTACAGGTAACAATGTTTCACACTCAAACATTAAATCTAAACGCCGCTTTTTACCTAATTTACAACACCACCGTTTTTGGGTGGAAGATGAAAAACGTTTTGTCCGTTTGCGTGTATCCGCTAAAGGTATGCGTATTATTGATAAAAAAGGTATTAATACTGTGCTTGCAGAAATGCGTGCACGTGGCGAAAAGGTATAAGGAGGGCTTATGGCTCGTGATAAAATTCGTTTAGTTTCCAGTGCTGGAACTGGTCACTTTTACACCACTGATAAAAACAAACGCACCATGCCTGAGAAAATGGAGATTAAGAAATTTGATCCTGTTGTACGCAAGCATGTTGCTTATAAAGAAGCAAAAATTAAATAATTAAAAAACCCAGCTAGTCTGGGTTTTATTTTACCTATCTTATGCCAGAGCTACCAGAAGTTGAAACCACCAAACGTGGCATTAGTCCCTATCTTGAACAGCAGCGTATAACAGAAATAGACCTCTATCAGCCACGCTTACGCTGGCCTGTCAGTGATGAAATTTTAACTTTACAAGGACAAATCATTCGCCATATTGAGCGGCGTGGTAAGTACATTATTGTGCATACTGCAATTGGGAGTGCAGTTTGGCATTTAGGTATGTCAGGTTCTTTGCGCCTATGTGAGCGTTACGAGCCACTAAAAAAGCATGATCATATTCAATGGCAACTAGATAATGGTTGGCAGCTTAGGTACCACGATCCTCGTCGTTTTGGCTGTTTGTTATTTCAAGCACCTAATCAATCTTTAAAGGTGCTTTCAAGTTTAGGGCTAGAGCCACTAACTGATGAATTTAATGCCGCTTATTTGTATGCTAAAAGTCGCCATACAACAAAGCCCATTAAGGCTTTTATAATGGATTCTAAAATTGTGGTTGGGGTAGGTAATATTTATGCCAGTGAAAGTTTATTTAAAGCAGGCATTAATCCCAATAGGGCGGCCAAAAATATCAGCTTGAAACGCTTTTCTTGTTTAGTAGAAGAAATCAAACAGGTACTAATACAGGCCATAAAACAAGGCGGCACGACATTACGTGATTTTACTAATGCAGATGGTAAACCAGGTTATTTTAAGCAACAACTGAGTGTTTATGGGCGAGTAGGGCAAGAGTGTCCTCGTTGTAATGCAATAATCAAGAGCAAACAAATAGGGCAGCGTAACAGCTTTTACTGCACGCAGTGCCAAAAGTAAAATGTAGCAAAAATATAAAATGGGCTTATAATCTACAAATGTTCTTCAAATTCAAAGGAAAATAGCATGTTTGTCTTTCGTTTTTTCTCTAAAATGGCTTTGTTATCTAGCCTGCTGGTGGTCTCTTTTATAGCTCTACCAGCCCAAAGTGAACTAAATAAAAAAGCCCCCAGTGCTAGTGCTATGATGGTCGATGCGGTTATTGCCCGACCTTTATATTTTCTGTCCTCCCAAATAGGCTCTTTGGTTTATATAAGCACCTTGCCATTTTCTCTAATGGGTAAAAATGCTGACCAAGCTGCAGAAACCTTAGTCATCTCACCTTTACAGTCTACTTTTATTCGTTGTTTAGGCTGTAAAAATCCCAGCCATGAAATACTTAAAACAGAAGAAGGGGTGCATAAAAAAATTAGCCATTTTGTTAATGTGAAAGTAGGTCAAAGCAGTATGAATTTAAATGGCAATAAAACCGCCATTAATTACGGCTTATATTTTGGCAGTCATTTTAAACTAGATGATTTTAGCCATTATGATGTTATGCTTGGTTATCATGCACTTGGCGAATTTAAAGATGCCAGTAATAAAATCAATTTACAGCTTATAGAAATGAATAGCCGCTTTGGGCGAGAGTTGTTTGATCGAGTTTCTATTGTTGGTAAGCTAGGCATTAATTACTGGAACAACAACCGCTTCTTTGAGGCTGATAACACTCAGATTTTAGAAGGTTTTGGCTATCTATATGGCATAGGTTTAGACGTTAGAATTACTGACAATATTCGTACAGGCTTAGAATACGGACAATATAAGTTAGTCAATGCCAAAAAAGGACAAAGCAATATCACTTTTAATAGTGCCGAACTTAACTTAATGCTACATTTTTAAGCTCATATTCTTATTTTTTAATCACTGTATTTAAGTATTGTTACAACTCTAGATACAGTGATTTACTTTATTTAAAGAGAGCCTCTTATTTTATGTAGGCTTCACTTCTTGTTTTTATCCGTTTTAGCTAACCCAAAGCATTAAAAAATTAAATTCTTATACGCTTAAATTACTGGCGATAACCCCCGCAGTTAGTTAGAATAACGCCCTTTATTTATTCCCTATCAAGGTAGAGCTATTTTGGAAATTAACCCCATACTAGAAAGCATCAAGGATAAAAATCAGCGTACAGAAGTACTTAGGGGGTATCTTTGACTATGCCAGTAAAGTTGAACGTCTAGAAGAAGTTGAGCAAGAGTTAGCAGAACCCAATATCTGGAATAATCCAGAAAGCGCACAAGCCTTAGGTAAAGAAAGAGTAAGCCTTGAACAAGTTGTTAATACCATTGACCAATTAAGCACAGGTTTACAAGATGCCAGCATACTATTAGAAATGGCGGTAGAAGAAAATGATGCTCAATCAGTTGCTATGGTAGAAGAAGATTTAGCACAGCTAGAGAGCCAGCTAAGCCAACTGGAATTTCGGCGCATGTTCAGTGGCGAACAAGATGTCAATAATGCTTACGTAGACATACAATCAGGCTCAGGTGGTACTGAAGCACAAGATTGGGCAAATATGCTCTTGCGTATGTATTTACGCTGGTTTGAAACTCATGGTTTTAAAGCCGAATTACTAGAAGCCTCCGATGGAGACGTAGCAGGCATAAAAAGTGCAACCATTCATGTACAAGGTGAATATGCCTATGGTTGGCTAAGAACCGAAACAGGCGTACACCGTTTAGTACGCAAAAGTCCTTTTGATTCAGGTAATCGTCGGCATACCTCATTTGCCTCTGTATTTGTCTCCCCAGAAGTAGATGATGACATAGAAATAGACATCAACCCTGCTGATTTACGCATAGACGTTTACCGTGCCTCAGGTGCAGGTGGGCAACACGTTAACCGTACAGAATCCGCAGTTCGCATTACCCACGAGCCGACAGGCTTAGTAACACAATGCCAAAATGATCGTTCACAACACAAAAACAAAGACCAAGCAATGAAACAGCTAAAAGCCAAGCTGTATGAATTTGAACTACAAAAGCGCAATGTCGAATCCCAAGCCTTAGAAGACAGCAAATCAGATATTGGCTGGGGCAGTCAAATACGCTCTTATGTATTAGACGACGCACGCATAAAAGACCTACGCACAGGCGTAGAAAACCGCAATACAAACGCCGTTTTAGACGGCAACCTTGATGAATTTATTATCGCCAGCCTAAAACAAGGGCTATAACCAAATAGGGCATACCATGACAGATAAAATAGATGAAAACCAACTCATAGTTGAACGCAAACAAAAACTCGCCAAACTGAGAGAACAAGGTAATGCCAACGGGCACCCCAACCAATATAAACCTAAACACCAAGCACAAACTTTAAACCATGAATATGGCGAAAAAAGCAAAGAAGAACTGCAGCAAATTAAGCAAACAGTCTCCATAGCAGGGCGCATATTGCGTCGTGGCGGTCCCTTTTTAGGTGTGCAAGATGTCACAGGCAGCATTCAGGTTTACATGGGCAAAGCCTTACAAAAAGAATCGCAAACATGGCCACTACTTGATATTGGCGATATTATCTACGGCAAAGGGAGTTTGCAAAAATCAGGCAAAGGCGAGTTATATGTAGAAATAAACGAACTTGAAAATTTGCAAATTTTAACCAAATCCCTACGCCCATTGCCTGATAAATTTCACGGACTGGTCGATCAAGAGCTTAAATATCGCCAGCGTTATTTAGACTTAATGATAGATGAACAAACACGGCATACATTTAAAATACGCTCAGCAACAATCAGTGCCATGCGTGAATTTTTAAAAGATAAAGACTTTATGGAAGTTGAAACCCCCATGCTACAGGTCATACCTGGAGGTGCCACCGCCAAACCCTTTATCACCCATCATAACGCTTTGGATATGGACATGTATTTGCGTATTGCCCCAGAACTATATCTCAAACGCCTAGTTGTTGGTGGCTTTGATAGAGTCTTTGAAATTAACCGTAACTTTAGGAATGAAGGCTTAAGCACACGGCATAATCCAGAATTTACCATGATAGAATTTTATCAAGCCTATGCTGACTACCAAGACCTCATGAACCTAACTGAAGAAATGCTACGCTTTGTTGCACAAAAGGTACTTGGCAGTACCCATATAGAATATGGCAAATCTCGCTACGACTTTGCTCAGCCCTTTACCCGCATGAGCATGAGCGAATCCATACTTGCCCACAATCCCGATGCCGACGAACAAGTATTCAATGACCCAGAAAATAATTTGCAAGGGCTCAAAGATTTTGCTGGTAAACTCGCCATTGAAGAGCCAGAAAATGCCAACTGGGGTGCAGGCAAATACCTAACCGAAATTTTTGAAGCCACAGTTGAAGAAAAACTCGACAACCCAACCTTTATTACCGAATACCCATGGGAAGTCTCACCCCTAGCAAGACGTAATGATGAACGCCCATTTGTTACCGACCGCTTTGAATTTTTTGTAGGTGGACGTGAACTTGCCAACGGATTTTCAGAATTAAACGATGCTGAAGACCAAGCTCAGCGTTTTCAAAAACAAGTTGCAGAAAAAGACGCAGGTGACGATGAAGCCATGCACTTTGATGCAGACTATGTGCGTGCGCTCGAATATGCAATGCCACCAACTGCAGGCGAAGGCATTGGCATAGACAGGCTAGTTATGCTGTTCACTAACTCTCACACCATCAAAGACGTCATTTTATTTCCACACATGAAGCGAGAATAAAAGCCAACAACATAAAAGCTAAAAAGTGAGGCAAGCCCTCACTTTTTTATACTGCCTTAAATATTGATACAGCTTTGTTATGTTCTTGTGATTTGACTTGTTATCGTTAAATTGATTAAACTTGTACCGAAAAGCCGTACGCATATTAATAGGGGTCGAACATGGAAACAATCAGTGTAAATCAATTTAGAGATAATCTGAAAAGCTTTGTAGAACAAACAATTAGTGAGCATGAGCCGATTAAAGTAACACGCCGAGCAGGAGAGGCTTTTGTAGTGATGAGTGCTGAAGACTGGGAACGCGAACAAGAAAGCCTTTACGTTTTGCAAAATAGTGATTTGATGCAACAGATAGCCAATTCGCTACACACACATAGTAATGGTAATGGGTATAAACCAACGGATGATGAGCTGAATGAAATCATTGGTGTTTGAGGGGAATACTTGGGAGAAATACGAAAAATTGCGTGAGCAGGACAAGCGATTGCATAAAGCTCTATGCAAATTACTTAAAGAGATGCGCCGCTCTGAAGATTTAACCTCTGGGTTAGGTAAGCCTGAGCCACTCAAGCACAACCTTTCTGGACTTTGGTCTCGACGAATTTCGCAAAAAGACCGGCTGATATATCGATTTGATGACAGCGCCATTTACCTATTCGCTATAGGCGGGCATTACGATCAGTAATAGCATCATGGCACTTTAAAGCAGCGGCGTGTATTAGTGCGTCCAACTTGCAGGTCGATGCCGCCTTTGTTAGCTGACTTACTGCACATAGCTAAGATTACCATCAACAAAGCCAACTGCAAAAGCCTTTGCGGATTTTAGCTTGTGCGTGTTTTTTGAGCTGGATTGCAGATACCGCTTCGCCATTGTAAGAATATTATCTTGCGCTTCTTCCCACGAGTTTCCAAAGATTGAGCTAGAAACTGATATTGTTCGATTTATTGGAACCCAGTCTTCATTACATGCCCAATCTTCATCTTCAGGGTCGAACTCACAGGAACCTACTATTTCAATATTGAACGGAGACTCATATATATTGATATTGAATGCAATAATTTGTTCGGTAAGTTCCTCGCTTAATTGTCCATCAATCCAGTCAATAAAATCATTCTCTGTTTTAATCATGCTTCAGTCTCTCTTTTTTAACTAATGTCTTGCTAAAGGGCGCAAAAGCGCGCCTATTTTGAGCAGCTTGTTATACGCTAGTTACTCATAGGTGTTCCATTGTTTAATATCTGTAACTGGGTTAGGCATCCGATCTTCAAGGGTTTCTTTGATCCATAAAGGGTCTATATAATTGAAAGTTGACTCTATAACCCAAGAAAGAAATTCATCAGGGCCTCCATTCATATAAGGCGGTGGTGAAACAGGCTTGAAAATTGTTGGCAGTGGTTCTTGAATAGATATGTAGTTAAAGATAAAACCAAATTCTTGAACCACATGCCATGCTAAATGATGAGAAATATCTATATTAAGCTTAATCCACCAATACGCATCGCTAGTTATTTCTGATGACACTACAGATACGCTTGGAACAGAGTTCAAAAAAGCCACAAGACTCGGTAGTCCCTTTTCTAGTATTGATTTATCAATATATTCTATAGGTGGTGTGACTTTTTCTAGTTTTTTGATTATATGAGCATGTAAAGTTTGCTTGGCATCTGAGGCTTCTCTATCAAGTGCTTTTCTTAATTTCTTCGGGATATTTATTTCTATCATTATATTTCCTTGAGCGTGTAACGCCAAGCTAACCCACATGCTGGAGCGCAGCAAAAGTCTGTCAGGTTGTGCGATTTGTTATGGTTTTTGAGCATGTTGGTGGCTCACTTAATTTAAAAATGTCAACGCATGATATTGCTTGGCAATTTACTACTATTTAGATAAACAAACAAGCCAATATCCTGTGGTCAGATTAGAGGCAAATACAGCTGTAAAATAGGCTGTAGCTTTCTAATTTTGGCATAAGTGGCAATGAGGTGTTGTCAGTTTGAGTTGGCTTTTGTTGGTTTTAAGAGCGCAGTATTTTGATGCCGAGTATTAACATGGCAATTCCAAATAGTCTTTCTATGTGATGACCTATGCGTTGTATGCGTTGATTGATAAGCCGATGGCATAGAAGGTGGGTGATGAGTGCAAACCAAAGCCATTGTAGGCACATAATCCATAATCCATAGATAACGAGTTGTTGCCAAGGCATGTTTGCGGAAAGGACGGAGGTGAATAAGGCAACAAAGTAGATGGGGGCTTTGGGGTTTAGTACATTGCAGGCAAAGCCAAGTGCTAGGCTTTTGCTTGGCGCTATGTGTTTTAATGGGTGATGGTTTGTTGCTGTTGCTTTGTGAGCTTTGCTTCGTAGCCCTTGTATGCCTAGATAAATGAGGTAACTGCCGCCAAGTAGTTTAATTGCCCAAAGCAGATTGCTGGAGTTGGCAATGAGGGTGGCAAGTCCCAAAATGGAGTAGATGATGTGTATGCTTAGTCCTAAGGCTATTCCTAGACTACACCAAAGTCCAGCACGTTTGCCGTAGCTTAGGCTGTGTTGAGAAATCAGTACAAAATCAGGACCGGGAGAGGCAGCTGCGAGAAGGTGAACGGCGCTGATAATGAGTAAGCCTTGATAAAATTCCATAATATAGATGACCAAAAAAGTTCTAATTAAAAAGATAAACGTTCTATGAGCATAAAAATAATAAAGTCATAATGGCAATATTACAATTTTTTCGTTCTGTTTTTGAGTGTGTCTTTTTTTGAAGAAGCAATATAGAAAACGGTGGTTATGCTAATGGGGTAATAAAGTAAGCTGACCTGTAAGCCGGGTTCTGTCGTGAACAGTCATTCGTCTAGACCTGTAATCACTTACAGGTTCAAGCGACCTACCCGTTTCCAACGCGGGCCGCGCCATATGGAAACCTATTTGGTCTTGCTTCGAGTGGGGTTTACCGTGCCACAATCTGTTACCAGTTGTGCGGTGCGCTCTTACCGCACCCTTTCACCCTTACCTGTGCCTTTTAAAAAAAGGTCATCGGCGGTTTGCTCTCTGTTGCACTTGCCGTAGGCTCACGCCTCCCAGATGTTATCTGGCACTCTGCCCTATGAAGCCCGGACTTTCCTCCCCCTGTATTCAGGCGGCGACTGCTCGGTCAGCTTAGGTGCGAATTGTAGCATAAGCGTGCTTTGTGTGATGGTTTATTTTGTATGTTGTTGTGCTTTTATGGGGTTTGTCTTAATTCTAATGCGCGTTGGTACCAAGTTTTTTTATTGTCTTGGCTAATGTCTGCCATGATGGCGGCTGCTTTGTTGGGGGGGAGTTCTTTTAGCAGGCGTGTAAAGAGGGTTTGTTCTGAGTAGTTGGCAGCGGTGGCGGGTTCTGGATTGCCATTAATTATAATAACAAATTCTCCTTTTTGTTGTTGTGGGTCTGCATGCAGTTCGGCTAAAATTTGGCTGAAGTTGCCGTAGTAGAAAGTTTCAAATTGTTTGGTCATTTCTCTGGCAAGACATGCTTGGCGGTTGTTGCCAAAAATGTGTTGCATGCTGTCTAGGCTGTCGAGTATGCGGTGTTTGGACTCGTAAAAAATGAGGCTTCTGCTTTCGTTAACGAGGGTGCTAAGGGTGGCTTCGCGTTGATTTTTTTTGGCAGGCAAAAAGCCTTCAAAGCAAAATTTATTGCTGGCAATGCCAGCGACACTTAGTGCGCTGATGAGTGCACAGGCGCCTGGAATAGGGCTGATTTTGATGCTTTGTTGGCGTAGGTGCTGTATGAGTTTGTAACCGGGGTCTGAGATGAGCGGTGTGCCTGCGTCGCTAACTAGGGCTATTTGACTGCCTGTTTTAAGTTTTTCGGTAATTAGGGTGAGCCGTTCGTTTTCGTTGTGCTCGTGTAGGGATATTAGGTTTTTTTTTAGACCAAGATGTTGCAGTAATTTTTGTGTATGTCTGGTATCCTCGCAGGCGATTAATTCAACTTTGGCGAGTACGGCTTTAGCACGTTCGCTTAAATCGGATAAATGCCCGATGGGCGTGGCAACTACATATAGTTGTCCTTGTTGACTATTGGAATGAATGTTCATGTTTATATTACGCTTTAAAATCAAATATTTAAAATTAGCTACGATGCTTTTTTGTACGGCATTGTTGGTGTCTGGTTGTGATAGTACGCCGTTAAAGTCTGGTAGTACAGAGCCTTTGGAAAGTGCTGATGATACGGCTTTATTTAGCAAAACCAAAGCAGCAATTAAAGCGCGCGATTTTGAGCTGGCAAGAAAGTATTTGTTTGTTTTGGATTCTCGTACGCTTGAGCCTACTGCTCGTACACAAAAATTATTGTTGGGGGTGGAGCTGGAGATTGTGAGTGGCAATACTTTGCAGGCTAAGCGTTATTTCGATTTATTGAAAAGGAATAAAAATAAGTTAAGTCAGTCGCAGTCACGCCAGCATGCGTTGTTAATCGCTAGGTGGTATGAGGCTAAGGGTATGTTTTTGGCAGCCGCTCGCCAGCGCATTTTTTTGTCTGGTGATTTAAGCGGGGAGACTTATTACGCTAATCATGAGCAAATTTGGCAAGATTTAATGCGCTTGCCTTTTGCGGAGCTTACATATCGTGCCAAGGAAATAGAAAAGACGGTTTTGGGGCGTTGGTTGCAGTTGGCTGGTATTGCTAAAAATCCTACGTTAACTTTAGATGCACAGGTTAAACAAATTCAGTTCTGGCAGCGCCGCTATGCACGTCACCCTGCGGGGCTTAAATTGCCCGGTGGATTGGCTTTGCTAAAGGATTTGTCTAAAAAACGCCCAGTTAATATTGCGCTTTGGTTGCCGCTAACAGGTCGCTTAGAAAGAACGGGTATTGCTATTCGTGATGGGTTTATGGCCAGTTTTTATGCGTCGTTTAAAATGGGTTATGCTGTTCCTAAGGTGCATGTTTTTGATAGTAATAAAATCACTGATGTAGATGAAATGTATGCTCAAGCTAAGGCATTGGGTGTACAGTGGGTCATCGGTCCTGTTAGTAAGGATAAGGTCAGTCAGTTGGCGGCACGCTCAGATTTGGCGTTGCCCACTTTGGCTCTAAATTATGTGTTGGAGGAGAATGCGCCTTTTGTTGCAACAGAGAAGCAGACTACAGATAAGACGACGAATAATCTGTATCAGTTTGGTTTGTCTGCGGTTGATGAGGCAATAAAGGTGGCTGCTCAGGCTCGGCTTGATGGTCATAAGAATGCTTTGGTTTTGGTTCCTCAGGGGCGTTGGGGAGAGCGAGTGGGGCGTGCTTTTGAGCGTCATTGGAAAAGTTTGGGTGGGGTGATTAGTGGTCGCCAATATTATCCTAAACGTAAGGATTATAATCCTGATATCCGTCATCTTTTAAATGTAGATGATAGTAAGCGTCGTTATACACAAATTAGGCGGTTGTTGCCTGGAAAAGTTGAGTTTGAGCCACGAGCTAGGCAAGATGCGGATTGGTTGTTTATGGTGGCTTTGCCTAATCAGGCTCGACAAATTAAACCGACATTGGCATTTAATTTTTCTGCAAAGTTGCCTGTTTATGCAACCTCTCATTTGTATGCAGGTAAACAAAGTCAAGCGGCGAATAATGATTTAAATGGCATTATTTTTTGTGATATGCCTTGGTTGTTGGGTGCTAATGCAGTTGCTCAAGAAATAGATTTGGCGGTCGGTGAGCAGGGTGCTTATGCGAGGTTGTATGCGCTGGGGGCTGATACTTATCGGCTGCTGCCAAGGGTATTGATGTTAAAGGCCATTCCTTATGGGCAGTTTTTTGGTTATACAGGTGCGTTGAATATGGATAGCACTGGGAAAATACACCGGCAAACAGAGTGCGCTCGTTTTAAACGGGGGATAGCTGAACCATTAAATGTAGGAGTGTCGCTATAAAGCATTGCTGGCAAAGGTTGCTAATTTGGTTTAGCCAACGCTATGTGAAAGCACAAAGTGCGTATGCCAAGGGCATGGGTATGGAGCTTAGGGCTAGGCAGTATTTGCAGCGTCAAGGGTTGGTATTTAAGCAGGCTAATTTTCGTGTTAAAGGCGGAGAGATTGACCTTATTATGCAGGATATGGATACTTTGGTCTTTGTGGAAGTAAGGTATCGTCAAAGTGCTGCATACGGTAGTGCTAAGGCGAGTATTACTTTACGCAAACAGGCGAGAGTTCGTAAGGCGGCTAAGTTGTATTTGCAACGGTATTATAAGCAGTTGCCTGCTTGTCGTTTTGATGCGGTTTGTATTGAGGGTGAACAACCTCATATACAGTGGATAAAAAGTGCGTTTTAATTAACTCAACATAGAAGAGAAAATAATGCAAAATCGAATTAAACAACATTTTATTAATAGTATTGAGGCTAAACAACAAGCAGCTAATAGTTTGCCAGATGCGATTTTACAAGCAGGTCAGGTAATGGTAGATAGCCTGTTACATGGGGGTAAAATTTTATCCTGTGGTAATGGGGGGTCTGCGGGGGATAGCCAGCATTTTTCCTCTGAGTTGCTTAATCGCTTTGAGCGAGAACGTCCTGCGCTACCTGCTATGGCGTTGACTACTGATGCGTCAACAATTACGTCTATTGCTAATGATTATGCTTATGTAGAGGTGTTTTCTAAGCAAATTTCTGCTTTGGGTAATGCTCAAGATGTGCTGTTGGCAATTTCTACTAGTGGTAATTCTGAAAATATCAATCAGGCAATTATGGCCGCCCATAATAAGGGTATGAAAGTGGTTGCATTAAGTGGTAAAGATGGTGGTTCAATGCAGGGCTTGTTGCAGGCAGATGATGTGGAGTTGCGAGTGCCTTCAATGGTGACGGCACGTATTCAGGAAGTGCATTTATTGTGCATTCATTGTTTATGCGATTTTATTGATTGCACGTTATTTGGCATGCCAGAGTAAGCTGTATCATATATTTAAGCGGCGGGCTTGCACTTATGCCTGCTGGTAATTTTTAACATAATAATAAATAGGATAGTTATGATATATCAACTTGATGATAAAATTCCCAATATAGAGGGTGCCGCTTTTATTGCAGATGATGCCAATATTATTGGTGATGTTACTTTGCATACAGATAGTAGTATTTGGTTTTCAGTGAGTATTCGTGGAGATAATGAGCCGATTGTTATTGGTGCAGATACCAATGTGCAAGAGCAAGTCTGTATGCACACCGATATGGGGTATCCTTTAACCTTGGGCACAGGGGTCACGGTTGGGCATCAAGCGATGTTACATGGTTGTACGGTGGGCGATTATTCTTTAATTGGTATTAATGCGGTGGTGTTAAATGGAGCAAAGATTGGCAAACATTGTTTGATTGGGGCCAATGCGCTGGTGCCTGAGGGTATGGAAATACCTGATGGTTCGTTGGTGATTGGTTCTCCCGCTAAGGTTAAGCGGACACTTAATGAGGCGCAGCAAGGTATGTTGGAGTTGAGTGCTAAACATTATGTTGCGAATGCCAAGCGTTTTGCTAAAGGATTAGTGCAGTGCAATTAGTCTTTTTATAATTTAGTTATAAGGATTTTATAAAGGGCTATATTTTTAGCCCTTTTTTGTTGAGCTAAGAGTGTTAAACTAGAGGCTTTTATTGGAGGCAATGATGGGTGTAGTAATAAAAACCGCTAAAGATATTGAAGGTATGCGTGTGGCGGGGCGTTTGGCGGCGGCGGTATTAGAGATGATTGCAGAGCATGTAAAGCCTGGTGTTAGTACGGGTGAGTTAAATGATTTATGCCATGAGTTTACTCTTGCTAATGGCGCTATTCCTGCCCCTTTAAATTATGGGCAACCGCCTTTCCCTAAGTCAATTTGCACCTCAATTAATCAGGTAGTTTGTCATGGTATTCCTGATAATAATAAAAAATTAAAAAAAGGTGATATTGTTAATATTGATGTGACTGTTATTAAAGATGGTTATTTTGGCGATACCAGTCAAATGTTTTATGCAGGGACACCAACACCTGCGGCAAAAAGATTGGTGGATATCACTCAAGAAAGTTTGTATTTGGCTATCAATATGGTTAAGCCGGGGGTTCGCTTAGGGGATATTGGGCATGCGATTGAAACCTTTGCCCATGAAAATCATTATTCTGTTGTGCAAGAATATTGTGGACATGGTATTGGTTTGAGCTTTCACGAAGAACCACAGGTATTGCACTATGGCAAACCTAATACGGGATTGGTTTTAACTGAGGGTATGACATTTACTATTGAACCTATGCTCAACCAAGGCACACGTCATAATAAGGTGTTGCGAGATCAGTGGACGGTGGTTACCAAAGATCGCAAACTTTCTGCTCAATGGGAGCATACCTTGGCGGTTACCGCAGATGGGGTGGAGGTATTAACCTTACGTGAAAATGAAGTTATCCCTAAAGTATGAGTAAGCAATTACAAGATAAAGCCTTATTACTGTCTTTTGATGGTTGTGAATTTCGTCAGATTTTAAATTCACAAAAGCCAATTATTGCACCGATTAAGGCTTTTTTAGCACGCATTGAAGAACGTGCGAATATGTGCTTTAAACAGCATTTAAATACGCAAGAGTTAATTGCTTATCGGGCGCAGGTTATTGATGAGTTGCTTATTCAGTTATGGGCGCATTTTTCTTTGCCAGATGAGCATTTTTGTTTGGTTGCAGTGGGTGGTTATGGGCGCAAGGAACTGCATCCACATTCAGATATTGATTTATTGCTTTTATCTAAAGATGTGGCGCAACTAGATGAGCATACCAGTGCATTGCAAGATTTTATTACGCTTTTATGGGATTTAAAACTGAATATTGGGCATAGCGTGCGTACTTATGATGAGTGTATTACCGCTGCTACGGAAGATTTAAGTATTATGACCAACTTGCTAGAAAGCCGTTTGTTAGTTGGTGATGATGCTTTGTATGGCAGGTTAAAATCTCAGCTTGCCAAGCAGGATATTTGGCCAGCGGCGACATTTTTTCAAGCTAAATGGCAAGAAATTAAAGATCGCCACCAAAAACATAAGTTAGATGCGTATAACCTTGAGCCAAATATTAAAAATTCGCCAGGAACATTGCGAGATATGCAAACCATTAGCTGGGTTACGGCAAGGTTATTTGGTGACGGTAGTCTTGAAGCATTACAAGAGAATGGTTTTTTATTGGCAACCGAATATCAAAAAATGCAGCAAGCACGAACTTTTTTATGGGATATTCGCTACTGTTTGCACATGCTGTCAGGGCGTGAGGAAGATCGCTTATTATTTGATTGGCGTGAGCAGATGGTTAAAATTTTGAAAATAGATGCCAGCTCTACACAACTTGCGATTGAGCGTTTAATGCGTCAATTTTATCGTACTCAGTTTTTGGTAATGGAAATTTGTGATCTGCTGTTGCTACATTTTAATCAGGAATTTTTACGCAAAGGTAATCTGACGAGCTGTGTGCAGATTAATGCAGATTTTGTCTTAACCGATGGGTATTTACAGGTAAATGATAGTAATTTATTTAAGCGTGAAAAGCGATGGTTGCTACAGGTTTTTTATTTAATGGCAAATACGCCAGAGGCAAAAGGCATTCATTCAACCACCATTCGTGCTTTACGTGAACATCGTGATTTAATTGATGAGAATTATCGTAACAATCCTGAATATAATCAAATATTTATGCAGATTGTGCGTAATAAAAGCTGTGTGGTAAGAGAGCTATCTCGCATGCTGCGTTACGGTGTTTTAGCACGCTATATTCCAGAATTTAATCAGATTATTGGGTGGATGCAGCATGATTTATTAAATGTATACACGGTAGAAGTGCAAACATTTAAAATGATCAAGCTATTGCGCCATTTTCGTTTTGCTGAGGTTAAGGCACGTTTTGATTTGGCGACTACGTTAATTCATAAGGTGACAGCTAAAGAGATTTTATATCTGGCGGCATTGTTGCATAAAACAGGCAGAGGGCAAGACGGTGATGACATTGAAAATTCGGTCAATATTGCTCAACATTTTTGTATGCGCCATAACTTAAAACCGACCGATGGCAACCTTATTGTGTGGTTGATTAAAAATCAATATACCTTACAGCATGCGTTGCAATATTTGGATATGAGTCACCCTGATGATGTGCATCAATTGGCTCAAACACTTATGGATCAAAATCACCTTAATTTGTTGTATTTATTTACCGTTGCTAATTTAGAAACCACCAATCCAGAATTATGGACAAGTTTTCGTGCAGAACAAATGAATGTGCTTTATATGTGTCTTAAACAGGCATTTAGGCGAGGTTTAGATAATCCGATAAGCAGCCAAGAGATGATTGTCGATACGCAAACTCAAGCCTTAGCCAAGTTACAAGATTTAGGCATGGATAAAGAGCAGGTATATGCGCTTTGGGGCAAACCGGGCGATGAATACTTTTTGCGTGAAGGGGTTGATAATGTGGTTTGGCAAAGTTTGCAAATTGCTCAGCATAAACCCAGTAAAGCACCGCTTGTGGCAATTAAAAATAGCCATAATCAAAATTTTGTAGGAGGTACGCAAATTTTTGTTTATATGCAAGATTGTCCTTGTTTATTTGCGGCTATTACAGCAACCTTAGATCAGCTTAATTTAAATATTCAAGATGCACGGGTTATGATTTCAGAAGATGAACATAATGTGCTTGATACCTATACGGTTCTTGATGAAAATAATCAGCCAATTATTGATGATGAGCGTCGCGAAAAAATCAAACAAACCTTAGAGCAAGCGTTATCTGATCCTGAATCTTATTCCACTTTAATTCAACGTAAAACCAGCCGCGCTCTTAAACAATTTGAAATAGAGCCGCAAGTAACCCTAAGTAATCATGCCAGCAAAAAGCAGACTATTTTAGAGGTCATTGCCGCAGACCGTCCTGGTATCTTGGCAAAAATAGGGGCAATTTTAAGTGCCAATCGTATTCAAATTATCAGTGCCAAAATTCTAACCGAAGGAGAGCGCATTAATGATGTATTCTTTATCAGTGATGAGGATAATCAGCCATTAGCAGATATCGCTCAATGTGAGCAATTAAAAACGGCTTTAATTGTAGGGCTAGGGGAGCAGATTAAAGCGCAATCTGAAGTTTAATATGGCAACCATAAATAACAATGCCCAACCTGTTAAAAATACAAATCGTATGCGTATTTTGCTGGCCTTGTTATTCACTAATTTAAGTGATGCGCTTATCTCAACTAAAACCTTACTACCTTGGCTTTTTATTACCCAAGGCGTGCCGCCTTTGTTGCTAAGTTTTTTAGTTCCAATACGGGAGTCATTGGCACTCATTCCTCAGTCCTTTATTGCGCGGCTATTAATTCATGTACAAACTCGCAAATATATTTGGGTTGTAGGCGCACTCTTGCAAGCCGTATTTATTTTTGCCATGTTGCAAGCAAGTATATATAGCCAAGGTTTGGCATTGGGTATTTGGGTGCTGGTTTTGCTTGCTGGTTTTAGCTTTGCCCGTGCGTTTTGTTCTTTAACCATTAAAGAGCTGATGGGTAAATGTTTAGCTAAATCAGTAAGAGGGCGTACCAGTGGTTTGGCGACCAGCTTATCTGCACTGTTGGTCATCGGATTTTCTGGTTATGCATTAACAGATAGTCATTTTTTGCAGCAATACAGCCATTATTTATTTTTGCTAGCAGCAGCATGTTGGTTGTTGGCGATATGCTTTGTTGTTAAGTTATTGGAAGTCAGGCAAGCACAAACCCCGTCTTTAGCTCAAAAAAGCAGTGTGTCATTATTTTTTCAAAACAGGCTATTGCGGCATTTTATTATCAGTAGAGGCTGTTTGTTGATGTCTGGTTTGCTTGCACCCTATGTGCTTATGTTGGCGCAGCAGCATACGCAAAATGGGCAACTTTTGGCACAGTTTATTTTTGCTGCCAGTGCCGCACAGGTTATTAGTCCTACATTTTGGGGGTATTTTGCTGACTTCTCTAGCAAGCAAGTAATGCAACTGGCTGCTGTTATTGCTGCTTTGGTCGCTGTTGGTTGTTTGTTGCTGCAAGTTTTTTGGTCTGCTTCTGCCCTTTCTGCATGGTTGTTTGCGGGTCTGTTTTTTATGCTGAATATCGCTCATGCTGGGGTACGTATTGGACGAGCAACCTATGTCGTTAATATGAGTGAGCAAGCAAGCATAAGAACCCTTTATATTGCGACCAGCAATAGCCTTATTGGTTGGTTACTTTTAATTTGCGGCTTGCTGGTAGGTGCTTTTTCTATGCTGGGAATAACTTGGGTGCTTACTTTCTTTTTATTGCTGGCAATTTTTGCTCTTTTGAGTTTAAGCCAACTGCCAGAAGTAGAGCCTGCTTAGGGGGCAGGCTTGCTGGCATAAAACTGATACATGCCTGCAAATAAGTCGGGCTCAGCTGTTTCCATTTCTATCCATTGTTGATGATTTAACTGGTGAGGTTGCTTGGCAAACATATTCTGTGCTTGTTGATACGCAGATGCCGGTGGTAAAAAACCAAGCCATTGAAGTTTGGCTTGCGCTACTAGCTCAATTAATTGTGGAATAGTAAATAAATGCTCTTGAGTATGAAATAATAAATCACGGCACCCACTTAAACTATAAAAATCAGGGGCTCTTAAAATATCTGCATACTCACCTGCCAACTGACCTTGTAATAGCACTTCTCTCATTAGTCGTATTTGTGCTTCAGTTTTGGGCATTTCTTGTTTTATCTGTTCTCTTAATTGGCTAATTTGTTGGCGTGCCATTTTGCTATAAAGCCCTATTTTAATTACGCCGCCAGGTGCTAGCTGTTTGACCAGTGCATTTAATCCTGCTTGGGGAGATTGCATGTGATGCAATACCCCTGACGTTTCAATCAGTTGATATTGATGATGACCTGTTAGCCCTAAAATATCCGCTTGGTAAAATTGAATATTATCTACATTTAATTGTTGCGCTTTATGCTGTGCATAGGCCAAAGAGCGGGGGCTTAAATCGATAGCAGTAATCTGTAAGTCATAAAAGTGTTTTGCTAAAGTAAGCGCATGGCGACCAGTGCCACAACCTGCTACGAGCACTTGCCATATTTTCTGTTGTTTTAATGCTTGCCAATTATGTTTAGGGAAGTGTAATTCTAATGCTTGTGCATATTGACTTTTTTGATGCTCGCCTAAGGTTTGCCATCTTGGATAGGGGTGTCTGATATATTGCTCTTGTACCGCTTGGGAAATATGATTTTCAATTTTTCCTAATGTCGGCATATTTTGCTCTAACCTCTGCTCATGTTGTGTTTGTTTAAGCTGAGTGTGCATAATATGTTGTAATACAGGTGGAAAACTAAGCGGCATAGTGGCAAGCTCAGTGAAGCAAGAAAGCTGTTCTAAAGGTTGGTACATGAGCAATAGCAGTAAAATAGGATAAAGGTCTTGTCCTGAAACATACGGTTGTTGCAGCATTTTTTGGAGCATAATATTAAGCTGTTCAAGCATGCTTTCTTCTTGCTCGCTAATATAATATACCCCTTCATTGAGTTGCGTTTGTTGTGCTAAAGCAGCAACAAAAGGAATGAATACTTGCTCAATAGCCAGCTCGCTGGCACTGGCGAATAAAATACTTTGGCGTAAGGTTAAAAGTAAACGCTCCATAAGCGCATCACAAAAATAAAATCGAGTTAGGGCTTTTTGTAACAATTCATCTTGTATCAATACCTCAAGCTCTAAGGGGCAACCCTGCTCTGATAGTCTGAATTTGTGTTTTAGTAAGCTGGTGGTTAAAGGTGCAAGTAAACTGTAATCTACCTGTTCGTAATTAAGGTAGTCTAATAGGTCTTGTTCTAAATCTGCAGCATAAAAATCGGCTTGAATATGAGAGCAGGCAAGGAATAAATTGGCTTTAATTTGAGGGTTGTTACTTTGTGTGCGAGCCAACTGCCGATAGGCTTGAAAGGCGGATACATACTCTTGCTGTAATAAATAGACCTGCGCTAAAGATGATTCTGCTCTTGTGGCTGTTTTTGAAATACTTAGACTTTTTTTGAAGTAAGTTTCCGCTAGGGCTAGATGATGTTCTGCTAAAGCAAGGTGTCCTGCGCTATATAGTAAGCTGGCACTTTTAGGTTTAAGACTCAAACCAAGACGTATCCACACCCAAGATTGAGAGTAGGCTTGGCGTTTTAGCTCAATACGTGCCAGTAGGTTAATAATGGGCAGGTAGTCAGGTTGCTGTTGATGGGCTTTCATTGCCAGATGGTAGGCATCATCTAAATACTGGTGTTGCCGTTTTTTTGTAGCCGCATGATAGAGTGAATTTGCCTGTTTATAGGTTTGTTCTAAATTAAACTCTGAATGTATTAGCCTTTGGTTTTGTTGTCCTGCCATAATCAAATCCTGATATTGGGTTAACGTATCTGGGCACGCTATATAAGAGTGCAACTGTATCTTTTGCAGAACTTATAAGCATGTATCGTGCCATTTTTAACTTGTTGATTTTAAAGTCATTTTTTATAAAAGATGGAAAGATGGGATAAATGTTGCCGCTATGTTATTGCCTTGTGTTTTAATTTTTCTATAGGAAATAAATAAAAAAATGCTTAAAGAAAAAGGGTAACTGGTCGTTAAGCAAGGCAGTCGTTATTAAAAGAGTTTATTTCAATTTAGGAGTCCTTATGTATCAAGCAGCCGCACAGCAGTATCAGAATGTAAATAACACCTCTGAGGTTTTAGATGCCGATCCTCATCGCTTAATTCAGTTATTAATGGAGGCAAGTTTAACTCGTTTAGCACAGGCTAAATTTGCTATTGAAAATAATGATATGGAAAACAAAGCCAATTTATTAGGTCGTGTATGGGATATTTTATCTACGCTACAAGGCAGTTTAGATGTGAAAAATGGCGGGGAAGTGGCAACTAATTTAGAACGTACCTATGAGTATATGAGTAATCGTTTATTTGAAGCCAGCACGGAAAATGACCCTGAAATTATTGCAGAAGTGATTAAGCTGATGTTGACGGTTAAGTCGGGTTGGGACGGTATTCGTGATGAATATTTGGCTTTGGCACAAAATGTAACCCCAGCTTAAATTTTTATTTCATTTCTATTTCTATAAAAAAGGGCCGTAATCGGCTCTTTTTTTGTTTGTCATTGAAAAATAATAAAAAAATATACGCCAGAAGTTTGACATATCCTGTATTTCGCTTTTTACTATAGCCTGTGGTTTGTTTTATGACAATAATTTGGCTTAACAGAGCTAGAACTAATCAATAATTTAAGGTGTTTTGCATGTGGAGAGAAACTCAAGCAATCTTGGTAGATGATTGTGAACAGCGTTTGCATGATATGCAGGTTATTTTGGATTTTTTGGGAGAGCCCGTTAAGGTGTATTCTCATGCAAATTGGCTCGATGAGCTGAAACAAAAAACGCTAAATGCTGAAGATATTGGTTTTATCATTCTGGGAAGTGACCAACAAGAAAGTCTGTTACATATTTTAGATCAGACTTGTAAATGGGAAACAGGTTTGCCTATTTTGTGCTTAGATAATATTGAATTGCCTGAAGAGACTCCCGAACAAATTGCACGTAGCATCATTGCCAAAGTAGAAATGCCGCCAAGTTATAATAAATTATTAGACAGTTTACATCGCTGCCAAGTGTATAAAGAGCAGTACAATTTAAGCCGAGCACGCAGTGAGCAAAGAGCCATTAAGTTGTTTCGCAGTTTGGTGGGTACTAGCCGCAAAATTCAAAAAGTGCGTGAGTTAATCATGCAAGTGGCAGATAAAAATGTCAGTGTGATGATTCAAGGTGAATCTGGTACGGGAAAAGAAGTGATTGCCCGTAATCTACATTACCACTCACAGCGTCGTAATAAGCCATTCGTACCTGTTAACTGTGGTGCTATTCCAGCAGAGTTGCTAGAAAGCGAATTGTTTGGGCATGAAAAAGGGGCGTTTACAGGTGCAATTGCCAGTCGTCCAGGGCGTTTTGAAATGGCAGAAGGCGGTACTTTATTTTTAGATGAAATTGGCGATATGCCGCTTAATATGCAGGTTAAAATTTTGCGTGTATTGCAAGAGCATACTTTTGAGCGTGTCGGTAGTAATAAAACCATTAATGCAGATGTTAGAGTTATTGCCGCAACGCATAAAAATTTAGAAGAAATGATAGAAGAAGGGACATTTCGTGAGGATTTGTATTACCGTTTAAATGTATTCCCTATCGAAGTGCCTGCACTACGTGAACGAGTAGAAGATTTACCTTTACTCTTAAATGAACTTATTTCTCGTTTAGAGCATGAAAAGCGAGGTTCTATACGGTTTAATTCTGCGGCCATTATGTCTTTATGTCGTCATAGTTGGCATGGTAATGTGCGTGAGCTGGCAAACTTAGTAGAGCGGTTGGCTATTTTATATCCTTATGGCGTTATTGGTGTTAGCGAGCTACCGAAAAAATTTCGTCATGTTGATGAAGCTGATGAAAATCAGTCTATGGATACGCCTGTTGCTGATGTGATCCAAGGAGTGCAAGGTTTGGCGGGGATAGATTCTCCTGCATTATTGCCGGTTAACGGGTTGGATTTAAAAGATTATTTATCTAACCTTGAGTGTTCGCTGATTCAGCAGGCATTAGATGATGCTTCTGGTGTCGTTGCTCGTGCTGCAGAAAAATTGAATATTCGTCGCACCACTTTGGTTGAAAAGATGCGTAAATATGATATTAACCGCAGAGATACAAAAGAACCAAGCTAGATGATTATTTCTTATGCAATACCAAGCCCGTTTCTATGTGCTCGGTATACGGAAATTGGTCAAATAGGGCGGCTTTTTTGATTGTGTGAGTTTGCGCTAGGGTGCTTAGGTTTTGTACTAGGGTATTGGGATTACAAGAAATATAAATGATTTTGTCAAAACCCTGTATACAGGCAAGGGTTTTATCATCTAAGCCTGCTCTTGGTGGGTCAACCAATACCGTGCTAAATTGATAGTCGCTGATACGTATAGGCAATTCAGCTAAGCGTCTAAATTGCCGCTCTCCATTTAACGCTTGACTTAGCTCTGCACTGGCAAGGCGTGCAATATTTAAGTTTTGAATTTTGTTTTTGTTGATGTTCTCTAATGCAGATTTGACCGAGCTTTTAGAGACCTCCGTAGCGAGTACCTGATTAAAGCAATCGGCAAGCGCAATAGAGAAGTTGGCATTGCCACAATAGAGTTCCAATAAGTCGCCTTGGCTATGTTGGCAGCATTGATGCACCCAATTTAGCATATTGATGTTCATTTCGCCGTTTGGTTGGGTAAAGCTATTTTCGATTTGTTGGTAAAAAAGAGATTTTCCATTTAGTTCAAATACTTCATTGACATGGTCTCGGCTTAATACACATTTTTGCTTGCGAGCACGACCAATAATAGAGACTCCCAGTAGGCTTTCTAGTGCTTTAGCCTGTTCTTGCCATGCACTGTCTAAATGCTTGTGATAAAGCAGGCTGATTAGGCACTCATTGCTTAGTGTACTTAAAAAATCGACTTGAAATAACTTCTGTTTAAGAATGGGAGTTTGATTAATTTTAGCCAACAGTTTAGGCATCAGTTGGTTAATCAGTTTAGAAGCGATAGGCAGTTGTTTTATTTCGATGGGATTGTGTTTGTCGCCAGCTTGAAACATTGCATAAAAACAGCGTTCCTGATGGTGCCAAATACGAAATTCAGCACGTAGGCGAAAATGTTCTTTTTTACTGGCGAATATTTCAATATTAGGGGCATTAAATGCGTGTAGTAATTGGCTTAAACGCTGCTGTTTTTGTGCTAATAAATCATCATATAGTGTGGGGTTAAACGCCTGCATGCCATCTCATTCTATAAATTAAAGGTGCATTCTAGCAGATTATCTACATTAGATATCTATGTTTTACCTTTCTAATTCTGGTAGAATGCGCCCTTTTAAAATAGTGGAGTGGACAATGAGCCAAGCATTATCCGAGTTAGTTTCATTATTAGAGCTAACGCAAGTGGCTGAGGATACCTTTAGTGGACATTCTCAAGACTTAGGGTTTAGAGCGTTATTTGGAGGTCAGGTATTAGGACAAAGTGTTTCCGCCGCTTTAAAAACCTTACCTCAAGGACAGTGGTGTACTCATTCTTTACACTCTTATTTCTTACGCCCAGGGACGGTTCATGATGAGCTGACTTTTGTGGTGCAACGAGTGCGTGACGGACGCAGTTTTTGTACTCGTAGTGTGCGTGCAAAACAAAAAGATAAGGTTATTTTTGTTATGATGGCCTCTTTTCAACAACCAGAAGACGGTTTTGAACATCAATCTGAGCCTATGCCATCTATGCAAGGTCCTGATGGCGTTGCCTCTCAACTTGAGTTAGCGCGCTTATTTAAAGAGCAAATTCCGCCAGCACTGCGTGATAAATATACCCAAGATCAACCTATTGAATTGCGTGTTATTGACCCTGTTAATGTTTTTAAGCCAGAGGTTAAAGAGCCAACTCGCTATATGTGGATGAAAGCAGATGGACAATTAGCAGATAATCCTGATTTACATACCAGCTTATTGGCGTATGCCTCTGATTTTAATTTTTTAACGACATCTTTACACCCCCATGCAGCAAGCTACGGACAACCTGATATGCGTGTTGCGACCATTGATCATAGTGTGTGGTTTCATCGTCCTTTTAAAATAGATGAGTGGCTGTTATATGCCATGGATAGCCCAAGTGCCTCAGGTGCACGGGGTTTTGTGCGGGGACAAATTTATAACCAACAAGGTCAGTTGGTTGCTTCTAGTGCTCAAGAGGGGCTTATTCGGCAAATAAAAGAAAAGAAATAACCATACATTTTGTCACTTATATGTTAAGTTTTGGGTGATATGTATGTTTGATGGGTTTTATTTTTTAATAAAAGGCGACAGTTTATGGGTGTAAGTCAGAAAACAGAACAAAAAGTAGGTCTTTCAAATTTTTCTTTCCCAAGCATGTTTTTGGCAACGCTGTTATTGGCAATGACGGGCTATTTTATCTTTTGGGGGCTAGATTACACCAATCATAATGAGGTGCTGGTATTTGTTTTGGCAACCTTATTTGGCGTTTTTATGGCGTTTAATATTGGTGGTAATGATGTTGCAAATTCTTTTGGTACAAGTGTTGGAGCAAAAACGCTAACCATTCCACAAGCTCTTGCCGTTGCTGCTATTTTTGAAATTAGTGGGGCGGTTATTGCTGGCGGTGAAGTCACTAAAACCATACGCAAAGGGATTGTTGATTTATCCACTTTGTCTATAGAACCCATGCAGTTTGTGTATATTATGATGTCGGCATTGTTGGCGGCAGCTATTTGGCTGTTAATTGCCACACGCCGTGGCTGGCCTGTATCTACCACACATTCGATTATTGGCGGTATTGTGGGTAGCTCTCTTACTTTGGGGTTTATCTTAGGGGGGACAGAGGCAGGCTTTACGCTGGTTAAGTGGGATAAAATTTCTTCTATCGCAATTTCTTGGGTACTCTCGCCTTTATTGGGTGGCATTTTGTCTTACTTATTATATGGGCAAATTAAAAAACATATTTTAGGTTACAACGCTTATGCTGAGGCTCGCTTAAAAGACATTCATAATGAAAAACTAGCACATCGAGAACGCCATAAAGATACTTTTTCTAATTTAGATGATGAACAACAGCGAGCTTATACCGATGCCATGAGCCGTGATGCTCATACTATTTTGGAAGCTGATTTTAAAATTGATGATTTGCAATCAGAGTATTATCGTGACCTGTATAAAATAGAGCAGAAAAAATATAAGGTGCAAGCCTATAAAGCATTAGAGCAATGGGTGCCTTTAATTGCGGCATTAGGGGGAATGATTATTACTGCAATGCTGCTATTTAAAGGTTTAAAGCATATGAATTTAGGCTTGAGTACCGTTAATAATTATTTGATTTTAGGTATGGTTGGGGCTGCTATCTGGATGTCTGTATTTATTTATGCAAAGACCCTAAAGCGTAAAAATTTAAAAAAATCGACTTTTTTAATGTTTAGTTGGATGCAAGTATTTACCGCTTCAGGATTTGCCTTTAGTCATGGTTCTAATGATATTGCCAATGCGATAGGGCCATTTGCTGCTATTTTGGAAGTGTTGCGTACCGGAGAGGTGAGTTCGCAATCAGCGGTGCCTACCATTGCTATGTTAACCTTTGGTGTGGCTTTAATTGTGGGTCTGTGGTTTATCGGTAAGGAGGTTATTCAAACAGTGGGGCATAATTTAACTAAAATGCACCCCTCATCTGGGTTTTCTGCGGAATTAGCTGCCGCTGCGGTGGTGATGTTGGCTTCTATGCTTGGGTTGCCTGTATCTAGCACCCATATTTTAGTTGGGGCAGTGTTGGGCATTGGGTTGGTTAATAAAAGTGCAAACTGGGGGCTGATGAAACCTATTTTTATGGCTTGGATTATCACGCTGCCCGCAGCTGGCATTATTGCCAGTGCGAGTTTTATTGCATTATCTAATTTATTGTAATTGAGTTAGCGAACGACATTGACAAATAAGGTCAATTTATCACCAGGGTGGATATAGCGGTTACGTGTTTTATGCGAGTTCCAACGTTTAATATCATTTAAACGGACGCTGAATTTGCTGGCAATGGAGGCTAAAGACTCGCCATTACGAACTCTATAGTGCACTTTACGTATTACTTTACGTCCACTGTTGCTTCGGCTTTTTTCCCATATTACTAGCTTTTGTCCTACTTTTAAGGGGTCTGTAGGTGCCATGCCATTCCAGCGTGCTAGCTTTTTAACATTCACTTTATAGCGACGTGCAATATCCCATAAATTATCGCCACTACGCACCTGATAACTAACTTTAACGCTGCTATTGCTTGGGCGGCGGTTTACTTTAAGTCGTTTGAGTCGTTGGGACTGGCTATAGGCATACGCCCCTTTTTGTTTAAATGCGCTAGGGATTAATAATTGGTCGTTTTTATGGATTAGGTTGGAGTGTATTCCATTAACTTGTTTTAATACCCTAGGGGTGGTTCTAAATTTTTTCGCAATATTAATAAGGGTATCACCTGAGCGCACTTTATAGCGTGTCCACTTCACTCGATTTTTTTTGCTTAACCCGCTAATGGATTGATTAAATTCTTCTTTTTTGGCAATAGGAATTAATACTTCATGGGGACCATTAGGGCGTGTTGCCCAACGGTTAAAACCAGGGTTAAGTTTATAAATTTCCTCTAAAGGCGTGTCTGCCAGTTCTGCTACCTGAGATAAGTCTATTTGCCCTTGGGTTTGTGCGACATAAAAGTAAGGCTTATTGGCAATAGGTTGGAAAGTAAAATTATATTTTTCTGCATCTTTTAATAGTTTTGCTAAAGCAATCAGCTTGGGGACATAAGCACGAGTTTCTTTGGGTAAATCTAATGACCAGAAGTCGGTTTTACGTCCAAGACGACGATTTTTCTTAATGGCACGACGAACTGTACCTGAGCCTGAATTATAAGCCGCTAGACCCAATAGCCAATCGCCGTTAAATTCTTTACTTAAATCGGTTAAATAATCCAGTGCGCCTTCGGTGGCAACTCGAATATCACGGCGACCGTCATACCACCAATCTTGTTGCATATTGTATAAGCGTCCAGTGCTGGGAATAAATTGCCACACGCCAGAGGCACGCCCATGCGAATAAGCAAATGGTTCAAAGGCACTTTCTACAATGGGTAATAGTGCTAATTCCCCCGGCATATTACGTTTTTTAATTTGGCTGGCTATATAATATAGGTAGCGTTGTCCTCTATCGCTAATACGGTGCATATAGCTTTGGTGCGTTTTGTACCAGTTTAATTGTCTGTCAATGCGTGAATTATCAACGGATAAATCAAATTGGTACAATTCTAATAGCTGATCCCATACATTATTGGGGGTTTGAGCAGCTAAGTAGCTGTTTAATTCTTCAGTGGCAAATTGATTATCAGGATAGCATTGTAAGCTCGACTGAGATGCCACATAATTCTCATCGTTTTTAGAGGATTGTAAGGTGCAACTGCTAAGCAATAAAAGTAGCGTTAAATGTAAGGTTAAAAGTTTCATATTTGTCTGTTTTATTAAGATTTCTATGTAGTATAGAGTATGAATGAAAGGTTGGTATAATTAAGATGAAGCATAATGTAAATAAAGTTAAACCTTATGTATATGAAAAATGGATTAATAGTCAATCTGCGCAAGATTTATGTGTTTTAGAGTCTGCTTGGATTAAACAGTATCTTGCAGGCTTACAAGGACAGCAATTGTTGTATGCAGGCATTGATTTAACCCCTAAATTCTTGCATAAACTATTACGCACCCATAGTTTTAGAATGGGGCTAACTTGGCAGAGAGATATTATAGATTGCCAAGCCTATATGCAAGATAATGATTGGCCTTTAGCGGATAGTTCGGTCGATATAGTTATTTTGCAACATGCTTTAGATTTTAGTCATACTCCTCATCAAATGTTAAAGGAAGCTGCAAGGGTGTTAGTGCCAAACGGTTATTTATTGATTATGGGCTTTAATCCTTATAGCCTTTGGGGGGCAGTAAAAGCAGTTAATTTGTTTTCTAGTCAATTGCCTTGGATATTGCAGTCTATTTCTATGGGGCGTATGTATGATTGGCTATTGCTGGTAGATTTATATTTAGAACGAATGGATATGCAGGCACATTTGTGGCCGTTGGGTTTGTTTAGTCCCACACTTAATCAGCGTATTAACAATGTATTAGCAAAACAAAACTGGCTACCTGCTGCCACTTATGCTTGTATGGCAAGAAAAACCATCTCTGGGGTAACCCCTATCAATAAGCAGCGTTGGTATTTATTAGATGACGGTTTTGCAAGCGGTGTGTTCGCCAATAAACAACCTCTGCACAAGCAGCAAAATAAGCCTAATTAAAGGAGAATAAAATGATAGAAATTTATACTGATGGCGCATGTAAAGGCAATCCAGGTCCTGGTGGTTGGGGGGTGCTATTACGTTATAAAGAACATGAAAAAGAGCTTTTTGGTGGTGAGCAAAATACCACCAATAATCGTATGGAATTAATGGCGGCTATTCAAGGATTGGCGATATTAAAAAAACCATCTGTAGTACGTTTAACGACGGATTCTAATTATGTTAAACAGGGTATTGAAAGCTGGTTAGCAAATTGGAAAAGGCGCAATTGGCAAACCGCAAATAAAAAACCAGTTAAAAACCAAGATTTATGGCAGCAGTTAGATGTGCAGGCTAGCCAGCATCAAGTACAATGGTGCTGGGTAAAAGGTCACAGTGGACATGGAGATAATGAACGTGCCGATGCGTTGGCAAATAAAGGTGTAGAAAGTATTTTATGAGACAGATTGTATTAGATACAGAAACCACAGGTATTGGAGAAGGACACCGCATTATTGAAATTGGTGCGGTAGAGTTGATAGACCGTAAGCTAACAGGTAAACATTACCACCAGTATATTAATCCAGAAAGAGAGATTGATATAGGCGCACAAAATGTACATGGCCTCAGTTTGCAAAAATTAGAGCAGATGAACGCCCCTGTATTTGCTCAAATTGCTGATGAATTTTGTCATTATATTAAAGGTGCTGAATTGGTTATACATAACGCACCTTTTGATGTGGGCATGATGAACCAAGAGTTTAAGCGGCTAAAATATCCATTAACAGAAAGTTTTTGCCAGATTTTAGATACTCTGGCTCTGGCTCGTGATATGCACCCTGGTGCTAGAAATAGTTTAGATTCTTTATGTACTCGCTATGGTATTGATAATAGTCACCGTACTTTGCATGGGGCGTTGTTAGATGCTGAAATTCTAGCAGACGTATATCTTTTAATGACGGGCGGGCAAACGGATTTAATGCTTGAAATAAATGCCGATATGCCATCTACAGCGCAAGCACTGCCAGATGAGCAATGCGCACAGGCACCAGCGCCAGCGCATTTAAGTCCTGTATTTAAAGCCAGTGCAAAAGAGCAGCAAGCCCACGATGAATTTGTGGCACTGTTAGATAAAAAAAGCGGCAATAACCTATGGCACAAATTTTAATTATGGTCTTTTGTTAAACGTAAACTAAGGCTATGGGTTTGTTGGGGGGCAAGTTTTAAGTGGTCGTCTAATACATTAGCGGTTTCAATACAGAGCATCTTTGTATAATCTTCAGCGGCAAACTGACTGAGTCTTTGTGCTTTATCAATCCACGGGTTCCAAATAACAGCACTGTTACTGCCAAGGCTTTCTATGTGTATGCGATAAGTGGGTGTGATTAAATGCATAGCAGGTAAAGAAGTGCGATAAATACGATCTGTTTCACTATTAAAGCGTACCGCCCCCTGCTGCTTAAAACATAACCATTGATTGAGGGCATCTACATAAAAGTGATTTTCCAGACCTTGAATATGGCTATTGCGAATGTCATCTGTGGGCAAGTAGGTATGTAAGGCTTGGCAGATAGAGGCATCATGTTTGCCGTTATTGGTATTGATTAAATTGATTTGTAGTTGGTTTTTAGTCAGAACAATAACCAGTTTAGGCTCAACATGACCACACCAGTTAGGCAGCATTGTCTGTTGTCGATTAAGACTAAAGTTTAAGCTGACTTGGCAAACGCGTTCATCTAATGCGCTGAGCTGCCATTGCAGGGTGCGTGCAATGCCGTGATCAAGGGCATTATTAGGCTGTTTAATGGCTTCTTGCACCGTTGGTGGATTACGCTTTGCTGCGCCAAACCAAGGCCAACAAATAGGAATTCCACCACGTACGGACTGTCCTTTTTGATATGTTGCTTGAGCACTTAACCATAGCCAATTGCTATCTTCTTTGGGTGTAAACTCAATAAGCTGCGCTCCTTGTAATAAAATGGTGGCAGAAAATAGAGCATGATTTACTTTTACCGCCTCTAGCTCCCCTAACATAATGTAATCACAAAAAGCGGCGGTGGTTAGATTTAACGACATAGCAAAACCTTTATTTGAGTGTATTTAATGCAACCAGCTTATCGGGATTAATAATGCCATTAGGGTCAAAAATCTGTTTAATTTGTTGCATATAAGCAATTTCTGAAGCACTTTTGGTATAATGCAAGTAAGGTTTTTTCACTAAACCAACGCCATGTTCAGCAGAAATAGACCCTTGATATTTTTCTACTATTTCAAACACCCAAGTAGATACCTGACGACAACGAGTAAAGAAGTCGTCAGCATCAAGGGCTTCAGGTTTTAAAATATTTAGGTGTAAGTTGCCATCGCCAATATGTCCAAACCAAATAATTTCAAAATCAGGGTAAGCCTTGCTGACTACCGTTTCAACTTCGGCTAAAAATGCAGGGACTTTAGAGACCACTACAGAAATATCATTTTTATAGGGGGTCCAATGGGAAATGGTTTCAGAAATGTCTTCACGCAAACGCCATAGATTAATCGCCTGAGTCTCGCTTTGGCTCATTACGCCATCACTAATCCAACCCTGCTCCATGCCATATTCAAAATCACTCATGGCAAGTTCGATAATGTCATCATTGAGTGCTTCAAACTCAAGCAGTGCATAATATTCAGATTCACTGGCAAAGGGAGGGTTTAAATCTGTATGCGCTAACACCTTTTGCATTGCTTTATGTGAGAAAAACTCAAAAGCAGTTAAATCAATATTCGCTTGAAAACGATGCAAGACCTGCATCATAGAGGCAAATTCAGGCACACCTAGAACCAGTACAGTTAAGTTTTTAGGCGCACGTGTGAGCTGCATCGTTGCCTCGGTAATAAAGCCCAAAGTGCCTTCTCCAGCAATGAATAATTGGCGCAAATCATAGCCTGTATTATTTTTTAATAAGCCTTTATTCAGTTCAAGCACCTCGCCTTTGCCTGTTACTACGGTTAGTCCTGCGACCCAATCACGGGTCATACCATATTTAATGACTTTAATTCCCCCCGCATTGGTAGCAATATTGCCACCAATTTGACTTGAACCTGCAGAGGCAAAATCAACGGGATAATATAAGCCTTGCTCTTTAGCAAAGGTTTGTAATTGCTCAGTAATCACCCCAGCACCACAGCGAACACTACGGTCATAAGCGTTGAAATCAGTGAGTTTGTTCATTTTATCAAAAGAGACAATGACCTCTTGGTTAAGAGCGGTAGCACCACCACTTAATCCAGTGCGACCACCTGATGGAATTAAACTAAAAAGATGTTGGTTAGCACATTTAACTAAGTTAGCTACCTCTTCAGTTGTAGTAGGAAACACGACAAAAGCAGCATTAGGCGCAAATTGCTTGCTCCAATCTTGCCCGTATTCAAGTAAGTCTTGGGGGGTGTCAGAAACTCGTTTGCTGGTAAAAATCTGATTTAATAACTGTTGTAATTCAGTGTGGGATAATTGACTCATGGCTTGATTTCATCATAAATGGATTTAATTACAGTTTAGCCAGTATAAATTATGCTAAATATTTAGTATAGTTTTGCTCCTTGATATCTGGTCTTAAATATAAAAGACTGTCCGCACACATCGACATATAGGTTTTATTATGAACTCTCCATCTTTAAGCAAAGACAAAATTAAATTTTTACTCCTTGAAGGCGTGCATCAATCTGCGATAGATGCCATAAAAAATGCAGGCTATAACAATATTGATTACCTCACTACCTCTTTGCCAGCAGAGGAGTTAAAGGTACGCATTCGAGATGCGCATTTTGTTGGTATTCGCTCACGTACTCAATTAACAGAAGACATTTTTGCTGCCGCAGAAAAATTGATAGGAGTAGGCTGTTTTTGTATTGGTACGAACCAAGTTGAACTGCAAGCGGCAACCAAACGAGGTATTAGTGTTTTTAATGCGCCCTATTCTAACACTCGTTCGGTAGCCGAGCTGGTGCTGGCGCAAATTATTTTGTTATTGCGTGGTGTACCTGAAAAAAATCATGCAGCACACCTAGGAAAATGGATAAAAACGGCTGCCAACTCGTATGAAGTGAGAGGTAAGAAACTAGGTATTATTGGTTATGGTAATATTGGTACACAGCTTTCTGTATTGGCAGAAAGTTTGGGTATGGACGTTTATTTTTATGATGTGGTTACAAAATTACCCTTAGGTAATGCCGAGCAAATAGAAAGTTTAGAAGAATTGCTTGCCAGTTGTGATGTTATTTCTTTGCATGTGCCAGAGACCCAAGCAACCAAGTTAATGATGGGGAAAAAAGAGCTGGCAGCAATGCGAGAGAAATCCATTTTAATTAATGCCTCAAGGGGTACAGTAGTTGATATTGATGCCTTAGTTGAAGTGCTTGAAAGTAATAAATTATTAGGTGCTGCCATTGATGTCTTCCCTGTAGAACCACGCTCTAATGAAGATGAATTTATCTCGCCACTACGCGCATTTAATAATGTTATTCTAACGCCTCATGTAGGTGGCTCTACCCAAGAAGCACAGGTTAATATTGGTAAAGAAGTAGCAGAAAAATTAGTACAATATAGTGATCAAGGCACGACCATCACTTCAGTTAACTTCCCAGAAGTTGCATTGCCCGCCTCAAGTGGCATGCACCGCATATTGCATATTCATCAAAACATTCCTGGCGTGATGAATGCGATTAACCGCATTTTTGCAGATAATGAGATTAATATTAGTGGACAGTATCTACAAACAGTAGAAGATATAGGTTATGTGGTGATTGATGTAGATGCACAAAACAGCAGTCTGGCTTTAGAGAAAGTAAAAGAAGTGCAAGGCACCATTCGTGCCAGAGTGCTGTATTAAAGAGGTGTGTAGCCAGCTTGTTATCCTATTTAAAAGGCAACAAGCTGGTGCAAATTTATTGCATATTAGATACCTGCCATGCGTAAAAACTCATCACGAGTGGCTTGATTTTTACGGAAATCGCCTTGCATAATTGAGGTTCTCATTAGCGAATTTTGTTTTTGCACACCACGCATCATCATGCACATGTGTTTTGCTTCGACGACTACCCCCACACCTCGACAACCAGTTACTTCGGTCACTGCATCAGCAATTTGTTTGGTAAAATTTTCCTGAATTTGCAAACGTCTGGCATACATATCCACAATGCGTGCAAACTTAGATAATCCCAACACCTTACCTGATGGTAAATAACCAATATGGCAGTGTCCCATAAAAGGTAATAGATGATGCTCACACAAAGAATAAAACTCGATGCCTTGTATCGTAATCATTTCATCGTTATCACTTTCAAATACAGCATTATTAACAATATCTGCCAAGTTTGTTTGATAACCTGCAGTTAAAAAATCCATTGCCTTTGCTGCACGTTCGGGGGTTTTTAAAAGACCATCACGTTTTGGGTTTTCGCCAATATGAACAAGTAGGTCGTGGTAGAGCTGGCTGTTTTTTTGCATTAAATATCCTAATTTATGGTTGGTATTGGCAATTGACGAACTTGATAGACGCTTTGCAGATTATCAAGGTATTGCACAATACTTGGGTTGGGTTTTTGCATGCCAGTATAAAATAAACTGGCATGGGGATTGGCACTATGTATGCCCTGGCTGAGTGTTTTTACACGCTGAGCAATAGCAAAACCAGAATCTATCCAATTAATATGTTGCCAATGGGTTTGTAATAAAGGCTTAAGCAGCGGAAAGTGAGTACAACCTAAGACAACATCTGAAATAGGCTCAGGACTGTGTAACCAATTATCTAAATGGGAAAATAGTGCCTGAGGTTCATGTCCTTGTAAGTATTCCTCCGCCCAACGTACCATTTCATCACTACCTAAACGACGGACATGACAGTCTGCTGCAAAGCGATGAATAAGATTATCAATATAGTCACGTTTAACGGTAGCAGGGGTAGCTAATAAGCCAAATTGTCTTGTAGTACATTGCTCGCTGGCGACCTTAATGGCAGGGACAACCCCTATAAAAGGCAAATTAAACTCACGACGCAGGTTTTCTAAAGCTAGCGTACTTGCTGTATTACAGGCAATAACAATCAGCTTAGGAGAAAGTAGTTTAATCGCCTGAGCGCAAAGACTGCTTAATCTGGCTTGTAATGCACTATCGGATTTTGTGCCATAGGGAAAAAAGCCATCGTCCATGAGATAATTGATGGCAATACTAGGGCAGTGCTGATGAATTTCTTTGGCAATGCTTAATCCGCCAACGCCTGAGTCAATGATGAGCATAATTTAAATTTGTCATACTAAAATTATTATACATAAAAGAGGCGAGAATATAGCAAAAACATACAGATAATACATGCTTTATTTTGGGTGATGTTTTTTTGTCTGCAATGCAAAAATAAATAGGATATTTTAAATATGTAGATTTAAATCTGTTCTATACTTAAAGGATATTTTTAACCTTTAAAAGCGCATTTTAAGTGTCTAACAACAGCGATAATAAAAACTACCCTATCAGCATAGAAGAACTCATTGAAAACGCCCGTAGAAATGAACAACTTCTTAGGCGTTTACAGGCCTTTGAGCTAAAATTATTGTCGTGCCAAAACTGGTATGAATTTCTAGTGCTTATTTTAGAAGGTCTACCAGCCCAGTTTGATTTAGACGCAGTGACCTTAAAAATCTGTGATCCCAATTCTGAACTTAAATCCTCAATGCTAACTTCCTTAGAATTAAATCAAGGTATGTTATTAAACCAAATTGAATTTCAATCTCAAGTGCGTATTATCCAGCCCGGTCCGATTGAACCCAACCCTCCTTGGTTAAGTGCACTGGGATTACCCTTGATGCGTAATGGTGTCTATTTGGGGCAGTTGCTTTTATATTCAGCGCAAACAGATCGCTTTGTTGAGGGCATGGCAACTGATTATATGCAGCATTTAGCTGCGGTAACAGCCGCTTGTTTAGTGATGGTCAAGCAAACTGAAGAACGGGCGTATTTGGCATTGACCGACCCGCTAACAGGCGCACAAAATAGGCGTGGTTTTGAACGCACTTTTTTACGAGAATGGGCTTTAGGTTTAAGACAATATCATCATTTTGCTATTATCTTGTTTGATTTAGATTTTTTTAAAAAAATCAATGATATTCATGGTCATGCAGCAGGAGATAGAGTCTTAAAAGAATTGATTGTAACCCTTAAAAATACGCTGCGTCCTACCGATCATATAGGGCGTTTGGGGGGTGAAGAATTTTCAATTATTTTGCCAAGTAGCCAAGCAGAGCGATTAGATGACATCGCCCAGCGAGTTCTTAAAGAAATTTGTGATATGAAGGTGTATAATGATAAAGCAGAGCGCATTCCTGTTAGTGCTTCAGGTAGTTATATGTCGATTATTCCTAGGGCCAATTTACAAGTTGAGTTAAGCGAGATTATTGACCATTTAGATAAGTATTTATATCAAGCTAAAAATAATGGACGTAATCAATTTATTAGAGTGGATTAATTAAAATAGTATTTATTGTTACTTTGTAGAGGAGATAGTATGAACGCCGAGACCATTAAAAAGTTAGAAGCCAAAAACCCTAAAAAAGGCAAACCATCAGCCAGAAACCTACCTTACGGCAAAAAAATCAGCCGTAAGGTCTATGAGGCAGAAAAAAAAGAACTGCAAATTGAATTGTTAAAAATGCAAAACTGGGTAAAAGAAACCAATCAGAAAGTTGTGATTGTATTTGAGGGACGAGATGCCGCAGGTAAAGGGGGCGCAATTAAACGCTTTATGGAGCATTTAAATCCTCGTGGTGCACGCGTGGTTGCCCTTGAAAAACCCACAGATAGAGAAAAAGGCCAGTGGTATTTTCAGCGTTATATTGAGCAGTTGCCCACCGATGGCGAAATCGTTCTATTTGACCGCTCATGGTATAACCGTGCAGGGGTAGAAAAAGTAATGGGCTTTTGTAATAACAATGAATATTTAGAGTTTATGCGTGAAGTGCCTGAGCTTGAACGCATGTTTGTACGCTCTGGTATTCGTCTGTTTAAATTTTGGTTTTCTGTTAGTCGTGAAGAGCAGCTTTATCGTTTTAAAAAGCGTAAAAATGACCCCCTAAAGCAATGGAAGTTAAGCCCTGTGGATTTGGCTTCATTAGATAAATGGGACGACTATACAGAAGCTAAGGAAACCATGTTTTACTATACCAATCATCAGGATTCCCCTTGGACAGTTATTCGCTCTGATGATAAAAAACGTGCTCGCTTAAACGCCATGCGTTATGTGTTAGATAGTATGGATTACACCAATAAATCAAAAAAAATTAACATCAATCCTGACCCCGTCATTGTACATGCCGCAACCAATGAGATGGACGCATAAGCAGGCTTGTTAAAATCAGACAATTTGATGCTTTTATCATGAGTAAAAGCATCAATATGTACTATCATTAAAGAAATAGTTATAGAAAATAAAATTCATCGCTTAAATAAGGATAATAAATGAGCAACTACTTCGGTTATTGGGTACTGTCTGGTGAATAGTCTGGTAAATAGTGAATATCTACAAAGGTTATTAGAGTTTGTCAAAGTAAGGTATGTTGTGCCTTTAGACAGCTTTTTAATCTTGCTTTTGTTTTTATACAGCTTTTCATTGTTTCCTTATGGTATCTTCCATCTGGTTTTAGGCAATATCTACTTTTTTTATGCAAGCCTTATTTCTGGATTTTTATTACTCACTGCAAATATATATCATTCTTTATTTGAATTTAGTCATTATCAAAAATTTATTATTGGATTTATTTTTGCTGTTTTGCATTTTTTCTTTTTATTTTTCTTGTGCATGATTGCAGGTAATGAAAATATCATTTTATTTTGGTTTTATCCTGGTGCATTGGTGTTTTATTGTATTGTTAGCCCTGTATTTGCAGCATTTTTTAATCTTATCTTAATGGGCTTGGTTTATCTTTTATTAGGTGAGTATTTATCATCGGTAAGTCTTGTTTTATTTGTGGGTATGTACTTTGTTATCATCTTCTTTGCTCATATTGTTGCAACTAAAATTTGTGCAGATAAACAAGAGCTTAAAAAAATTATGACAATAGATAGTATTACAGGTTTAAAAAATCACTTAGCATTAACAGAAATGTTAAAAGAACAAAAACTTAATTTTTTATTCCAGAAAAAGAAAAAATTTAATTATGTTGTCTATTTTGATATTGAAAATTCAAAAGAAATTAGTGAAAGATTTGGTCATTCTGTAAAAGATATTGTTTCTCAAAGGCTGGCTAAAATAGTGAATAGGTTTGTTGATAAAGAGGATTATTTATATCGCTATGGCAATAAAGGATTTATTTTATTTAGTAAACAGAGTATAGAAAGTTTAGAAAAAATAGACGAATTAAAAGATAAAATATCAAAAACCAATATTCTTACAGAAGCAGGGCCTATTCATATTTGTTATGGGGTTGCAATTAAAGATAAAAACACTTCCTTAGAAGATATGATGACACAAGCAGATAAAGCATTGTTGGCTGCAAAAATAACAAACTCTACAAATTTAATTAAATCAGATTTGGTTGTTTAAAATGCTTAGAAAACTTAATCCTCAAAAGAAAAAATATACGGCAGATTACTTTTTAAGTAGTGATTATGAAACGCACTTCTTATTTATTAAATCACAATCTGTATTTGTATTGTTATTTATTTTGCCTTTGGTTTTTTATCGTTTTTATCAGGGTAAATATGCAGTGGCATTAATTAATTTTACGATTATCCTTTTTATTTTCTTGATTAATTATTTGATTTATAAAAGGAATAAAAAAAATTATGCGCTTATTCTAAGTTATTTCATTCCTCTTTTTTATGTGGTTGCCGCTTATTTTTCTATTAGGTTAAGTGGTGGAGATAATCTATTTTTAACCTATGCCGTTTGCTTTATTTTGTTTTTTTCAATAAAACAAACCTATGCATTTGTATTTTCTGTTGCTTTTTTTATTTTATTCTTTTTGGAAGTGTATAAAAGTCATAGTGTGTTAGAAAATATGGAGCTTTTTATAAGCTATTTCTTTGTAGTGTTAACTTCCTATTTATTAAATATGCAAATGCAGAAAACAAAACACAAATTAAATAAATTCAGCTCTTATGATTCATTAACTCAGGCTAGAAACAAACAAGCACTATTGGAAGATTCTCGTCGATTTTCGCAATTAAATGCCTTGCCAGATTTTGAACATAGCATTTATATGCTTTTAATTGATGCCGATGATTTTAACCAGTTAAATGAAAAATATGGTTATTTTTATGGTGATCATGCGTTAGCAGAATTAAAAAACTGTCTTGATAAGTGTATTGGTGCTCAAGATATGCTGTATTACCTTGAGAGAGATCGCTTTATCGTGGTCTCTGAAAATACAGATGAGCATATTCTATTGTTTGCAAATCATATTTGCGACAGCATTGCTCAGGCTAAAATTCATAAGTTTGAGTCTGTTTCTGTTTCTATTGGGGTTAAAAAATTGGAGCAAGACGAAGATTTTGCTCATTGGTTTGAACACACACAATTGGCTTTAAAGCAGGCGAAAAAAATGGGCAAAAGCAGTGTCGCTTTTGCCTAAATTAAATTTAAAGTTGAATACGCTGTTTTAATTTTGCAATTAGGGTATCTATAGCAAGCTCTTCATTATCCGTAGCGGTGCGCGCTTTATATTCAACTGTGCCTGAATTTAATCCACGCTCACTAATAATTAAACGGTGAGGAATGCCCATTAATTCCATATCAGCAAACTTCACGCCTGGGCTGGTTTTTTTATCTCTATCATCTAAAAATACACTAAAGCCTGCTTCTGTTAATGCATGGTAAAGCTGTTCTGTTTGCTGTTTAACCTGCTCATTTTTATGCATATTCATGGGTACAATACCAATATGAAAAGGTGCTAGGGCATCAGGCCAAATAATGCCTTTTTCATCATGGTTTTGCTCAATAGCAGCAGCAACAATGCGACTCACTCCAATGCCATAACAACCCATAAGCATCGTTTTAGTTTTGCCATTTTCGTCTAATACGGTGGCATTTAAAGCACGGGTATATTTATCGCCTAATTGAAATACATGGCCTACTTCAATGCCACGTTTGACTTCAAGTGTCCCTTTACCACAAGGACTTTTATCTCCAGCTTGCACATTACGGATATCGACGACTTCAGGCAACGGCAAGTCTCGTCCCCAATTCATGCCCTGGTAGTGAGTGTCGGTTTTATTCGCACCAGTAATAAAGTCACTGAGGCTGGCGGCGCTTAAATCTGCATAAATCTTACCGCTAAAATTCAAGGGTCCACAAAAACCTGCGCAACCTTGGCTTTGTGTAATCTCTTCAGGAGTTGCCATGGTCAAAGGGCTAAAAACGCCTGCTAATTTTTCCGCTTTAATTTCATTTAACTGATGGTCGCCTCTAAGTAATAATAGCACTGCTTGACTTGTTTCTTGGTTATCGGTGTCGCTTTTAACCAATACTGCTTTTAGGGTTTGCTCTGGCTTGCAATTTAAACTGGCACACAATGTTTCAATACTATTGGCATTGGGGGTATGTACTTCATTTAATGGCATGCTTGGCGCATCTGCTTGGGTTTTATCTGCAACCGCTTCAGCACGCTCCATATTAGCGGCATAGTCACTTTGATTAGAAAATACAATGGTATCTTCCCCTGACTCTGCAAGCACATGAAACTCATGGGATACCGCGCCACCTATGCTGCCAGAGTCTGCCAAAACAGCACGAAACTTAAGTCCCAAACGGGTAAAAATGCGGGTATATGCCTGATACATATTGGTATAGGTTTGCTCAAGGCTAAGGTTGTCATTATGAAAAGAATAGGCATCTTTCATCAAAAATTCACGGGCTCGCATAACACCAAACCGAGGGCGTGTTTCATCACGGAATTTAGTTTGAATTTGGTATAAATTAAGCGGTAATTGTTTATAGCTGCTAATTTGGTTACGTATTAAGTCAGTAATGACTTCTTCATGGGTTGGACCAAAGCAAAAATCACGGTTATGACGATCTTTAAGGCGCAGTAATTCACCACCATATTCTTGCCAACGCCCAGATTCTTGCCATAGCTCTGCTGGTTGAACATTGGGCATTAACATTTCTAAAGCACCTGCATTGTTCATTTCTTCACGTACAATATGTTCTACTTTTCTAAGAACCAATAAACCAAGTGGCAACCAAGTGTAAAGCCCTGATGCAAGTTTGCGAATCATGCCAGCTCTTAGCATGAGTTTGTGGCTCACAATGACTGCATCAGCTGGGGTTTCTTTTTCTGTGGCAATTAAAAATTCAGTAGCGCGCATAAGCTCTCTTTTAAAGTTGAATGATAAAAGATGAATTGTAAGGTTATCTGCCTGCTTTGACGAGAGGGCATGGCGGTTTTCTTTAATTTATATATATGAATTATGCATTGAGCTGTTTTAAATGGATAATTAATTGGTTCAGTTGAGGTGTCATTAAACGGCTTCGTAGTCGCCATAAGCCAATCTCTGCGGTATGTATAAAAGGAGTGTTAATTGGCATGAGTCCTGAATTACCAACGCTACCATCGGCTTGAATATCACCACAGGCGACGGTAATCAAGTCATGATTTTGGGCGATTTTAACGGCTTGTTGTAAGTCGGTAGTTTCAAAATCAGGCTTGTCTGAACGTAAGATAAATTGTTTGATATTGCCTGAAAGTTCATTTAAGTATCTAGGTGGTATGGGAGGTAACATAATTTTAAACATGGATAAGTCATGCAGGATTTCAGCAAAATTAAGGCATTTATGTACAGCATGACTTGCTCTGGCAACAAAATAAAGTGGTTTTTTAAGCAGACTAATGACTTCATATTCTGAAGGATCTTCAAGTTGCTCTAAATTGCCCACATCATATAATAAACAGTGATAAACATGCTGATCTAAATCTTGGCGCAAACTTTCAAATGCAGCAGTTTTTGCCTGTATGCGTAAACTTGAATTACTGGTAATTAGTTGCCCTATCAGAGGATTAACCAGCTCTGCATGTGCCAGTGGCCCACAGCCAATATTTAATGTGCCTTTACTACCATGACTTAAGAGCTGTGCTTGCTCTAGTAAGTCATCTTCAGCGCATACACATTGGTTGGCATGTTTATAAAGCTGCTTTGCTGCATTGGTAGCAATTAATTTACGAGTATGTCGCTCAAATAGCTTAAGTTGCAAATAGGCTTCTAATTTTTGCAAACTTTTGCTGATGGCAGACTGGTTAACGCCTGCTTTTTCTGCTGCCTTTCCAATGCTTTGTAGTTGATAAACCAATAAAAAATGGCGTAATTGCGTGTTGTTCATAGGCAGGTTATTTATTCCAGTTAGTGTAAGTTATATTCCAAACAGGAAGCTAAAAACGGCTTATTATGCATTGTATGCTTATTTTGAGCATAAAAAAATAATATTTACTCAAGGAAGCCTATTATGATTTTTTATATTAGCAAACACATCATGTTAGTTTCTTTTTTATTGATGTTAATGATGGGTAGTCTATTTGCCAGTGCAGAAAAGAGTGCGACAGATTTTACTAAAAAGATTAATTTGCAACATGCTCATCAGCTACCCATTAATCAACAAGAAGATGTAATTAGTGCCCAGCGAGGCTTTATTGCTACTTTAGATGGTGGGCTGATTTATAACGATAAAAAAGACGTTGTGTATGATATTAATCAATACAGTTTTATAACAGGTAAAGCACCCGATACCGTACACCCGGGCTTATGGCGACAAAGTCAGTTAAATCAAAAAAATGGATTATTTAAGGTGACAGAAGGCATTTATCAGGTGCGTAATTTTGATTTAGCCAATATGACTTTTGTGCGTAGCAAAACTGGCTGGATTGTGATTGACCCCTTACTCTCACCAGCTACTGCCAAAGCAGCTAAAAAATTAGTTGATGAAAAATTAGGTAAATTACCTGTCTCAGCGGTTTTGATTACCCATTCTCATGTGGATCATTTTGGCGGCATACGAGGTATTGTCAGCGAGCAAGATTATCAAAGTGGCAAAATTCCCATTTATGCGCCAGAAGGATTTTTTGAGCATGCCATTAGTGAAAACGTGATGGCAGGCAATGCTATGCTACGGCGAGCTTCTTATATGTTTGGTAATTTATTAGACAAAAATGCTCAAGGTACAGTGGGTTCTGGTTTGGGGCAAACGGTCTCATCAGGAGAGCCAAGTGTTTTACCTCCCATGCACAGCATCAGTGCCTCTGAGGGGGAAAGTAAAATTATTGATGGCTTGGAGGTGGAATTTATTTACACCCCTGAATCTGAAGCACCTGCGGAGATGGTTTTTTATTTTCCTAAATATCGTGCATTGTGCCAAGCAGAAATTATTAACCGTACTTTTCATAATCTTTATACCTTGCGTGGTGCAAAGGTGCGTAATGGACAAAAATGGAGCGAATATATTGACCTTGTGATACAAAAATGGGGCAAGAAAACAGATATTTCATTTGGTACACATCATTGGCCTACATGGGGGAAAGAAAAAATAGTTGATTTCTGGCGTAAGCAACGAGACTTATACCGATTTGTACATGATCAGACTATGCGCCTTGCTAATAAAGGTATGACACCTAAAGAGATTGCAGAGGTTTTAACGTTGCCTAAAAGTTTAAGTCAAGAATTTTATAACCGAGATTATTACGGCGCATTAAGCCATAATATCAAAGCACAATATCAGCTTTATTTTGGTTGGTTTGATGGTAACCCTGCCAATCTTAATCCATTACCAGCGACTGAGGTTGGTAAAAAATATGTTGCATTGGCAGGCGGTGCTAATGCATTGCTAGATAAAGCCCAAGCTGCTTTTGATAAGGGGGAATACCGCTGGGTAGCAGAGTTGGTTAACCACTTGGTATTTGCCGAACCCAATAATAAATCTGCCCGTAAACTCTTAGCCGATACCTATGAACAGCTTGGCTATGTGGCAGAATCTGGACCTTGGCGTAACTTTTATTTAAGTGGTGCAAAAGAACTGCGTTATGGCGTACAAGAAAAGCAAATGCCCAAAGGATTTAGTCCCGATATGATGCGTGGTTTGCCAACTAAAGACCTATTTAACTATATGGCAATGAGCTTTAAAGGCAGTGAAGAAAAAGCCGCAAAAATGCAATATCGCTTTAACTTTATTCTACCAGATACCCAAGAAAAGCTGGCGTTATTAGTGAGTAATGGCGTGGTTAATCCACGTATGAATCAACAGGTTGATGATGCCACAGCCACCATTCGCATTAATCGCAATGATTTAAACGCCCTTAGCTTGGGTGAGGTTTCTGTACTGCGTTTAGTGCTCACTGGCAAACTTAAAGTACAGGGAGATTATCTTGATTTGGCTGCATTTTTCATGCAGATAGAAAAATTTGAACCTTGGTTCAATATTGTCACGCCCTAGTGGGTGATACAGCAAACTTAAAATAACAATAATGGAGAATAACCATGCAAAAACTAACCTTATTAATTGTCATTGCATTACTGAGCGCCTGTGGCGGCAGTCATTCACAGAGTCACAATGACTCGGTTGCTAATAACTTAGGTGCTGTGAGTGCCAGCGACGATAGTGCCTGCTTCTGGCAAGGGCCTTACAGCAAAGACAATCCTAAAACCAATTTTGCCTATCCAGATACTGGCGCCACTTATTGGAGCGCACGCTATACTTTGCCTGTTGGTGCAACCTTAACCCTTAATGGACAATACCCTTATGCTCGCTATAGCTCATTTAATAGCTATCGTGCTGATGCCTCGCCTGCTGATGCTATTAGTGATGCTGATATTGAGCCTAATGCTGGCTCGACTAATCCTTTTATTAATGGTCATAAAAGACTGCTTAGCGAGCGCAACTTTAGTTTAAATGTGCTGGCAGGAGAGCGACCTAGTGGTCATGTAGACAAAAATCATTTGTATAGCTATGTTAAAGCTGGCAAACAGGCAACCTTGTTGTATCGAGTGTATGTACCCAATAAAGGTAAAAGCGCAAGCGGTGGTGTTGCATTGCCTAGCATTAAATTAACGCAAAGTGATGGCAATGTATTAACAGGTAAAGCGGCTTGTAATGCTCTTAAAGTGCAACAAAAACGGATTGCAGTGCCGTTGTTTCCAGCAAAAACCTATGCCTTTGCACGACAAAACAATCCTGCTAAAAACCCACCTATATGGCGAGCAGCTTATAATCCCCAGTTTACCATTCAATGTGCATTTTTAGGTAACTGTAACAGTGCGCCTAAGCGTCAGGTTGCTTGGTTTGCTAATTTAGATAATCAATATATTGCAGCGTATATTGACCGCAATATCAAAGAAATTGCCGTAACCAGAGGTCAAATTCCCAAAGTGGTCAAAACCCTAAATGCCAATCCTACTTTTATTACCACCGATGCACAGCTTAGGTATTGGTCTATTTGCCAAAATGAATTTTATTCACAAAAAGTGACAGACCGTCTTTATGACGAACAAATTAGTATTAATGCTGACGGCAAATATACCATTGTAACCAGCTTGCCCAGTGCTCGACCTACAAATGCAAACAAAAAGTGCGGGGTAGAGTTTTTACCTTGGTCAGCACAAGGTGATGGCTTTGCACTGATTCCAGGGCAAGCTAACCATGCTACAGATGGCTTACTCATTGTGCGTAATATGAAGCCACTAAATGGCTTTAAGCAGAGCATACAAAAAACCAAAACGCCAGGTGATGAAAAGGCCGTTTTAGGTGCATTTTTCCCAACCACCACTTATTACAGTAAAGCAGAGTTTGAAGCCTTAGATTGCCAAGCCCTATCTGCTGGCACGGCCTTATAATTAAACCAATAAAGTCTTCAGTTCAACTGATATATAGAGACCACCCAAGCACTTTTGTTTGGGTGGTATTTAAGTGACTAGCCGTTATGTAAGTGTCTCCAAAATAACCTGCTTATTTTTTACATCTCTTGATAAAGACTGTGATTTAAATCGTATTAAATAAGGCTTTTTTAGGCAGTATCAAAATTTAAACAGGTATTTGGCTTTGCGGTGTTTAAATACGTTGGTTTGTTAGCTGCTATATACTCCATTTAATACATCGATAAAAAAAAGGTTTAATTGGCTGAAATCCGTTTCTGTCTTCTTGTATTCTTGCGTTTTATTTTTAAATCTTGCTAATTCTGTTTCAATAAATTGACTGATGACCTCTACACGAGGTAAATAATCACTTTCAAAGGTTTTTTGTTTGTCTTTAAGTAGTTTTTTAATGGCAGCTTTTAATTTATCGTCAACGATTAACTGGTTGACTAAGACCTCAAACTCCATAGGGACAGCACTATCATTTTTTTCTATCCATTGCATGGCGAGTATCGGTCTAAGTACGTAAAAATATTTTTTAATACGAACGCTATTGGCTTGCAAATATTCTCTAAAATTGCCATTGGCCATATGCGAATAGTGGTAAAAACAAGAACTTGGAGAATATAGAGCAGGAATGAGAGCCTTAAATGCTTTAGTAAATTCTTCATTTTGCTTATAAATAATTGGAGAGTTAAACCATTCAATTAAACTCGGATTTGATTTTCTAAGAAGTTTTAACGCTTTTTTTAAATCCCACCCGTTTATATCTAATAAGTCATTAATGGGTTGCTCAATCACATCTCGGCAGTATTCGTGATTAACCTGCAAATACCAGTTTTTGTATTGCACATAGATAAAGCGCACATCAAAATCACTATCTGCCGATGGAAATCCCCAAGCACGACTTCCAGCTTCGCATGCATATAATATTTTTATATTATTTTCTTTTTCTAGTAGCTCAAGGTTTTCTAATATTTTCTCTCGCATTTGTATCCTATTTAAATTTGTATCCTATCTAAAAATGATAACCAGCTGAGAAAAAAACGGTGTTTTCATAATTCTTACTATTAGTAAATATATTTAGTTTTTGTAAACGAATTAGATCTAAGCCTGCTGACCAACCAGCACTATTTATACTTGAAAAGTAGTAGTTGATATTAGCACTAGTAGCAGTAATAAATAGCGAACCGAAAACACTGCCACCAATTGCCCAGTTATTACTTACTGCTCTCTCGTAGCCCAAAGCAAAACCTAAAATTCCAAGGCTAATTTTTCCTTTGTTTTTCCCTTGTTTTAATGCCCCCTGCCAACCGATTATGCCTGCATATTGGAGACCCATGCCAACTGAATGATTAAATTCAATGGCATTACTCTGCTGTGTCGCCATGAGAAATATCGTAACTATTAGAATTTTATGCATTTTTTTAACCTCTTGTTGCAAATAATGCTATCAACATGGATAGGGAAAATAATAATTTTGCCTGTCCCAATGCCTTAATTTGTACTGCTCACATTTTAAGTTTAAGAAAACTGTACCAGCAAAGAATGCAAAAACCAATAAGTTCGCAAATTTTAAAGGTATATCCCTTTATCAGACAGCACCGTAAAACCCCATCGTTCAGGAAGGTTATAAAACTACTTAAGTGTATTCAGTTTAGGATGTGTAGGCTAGGGGGTGCAGCTAAAAGCGGTTAAGCCCGAACATATACCAGAGCAACGCCTTTTTTTAGCCTTAATAAATCCACCATCTAACAACGGTAAAGCAGTGAATGGGTAGAAAAAAAGCGAAAAATAAACACAAAGCAGCTATTAGCTACTTTACGGATTTATTCACATTCACATTCACATTCACATTCACATTCACATTCACAGAGTCGGAGCATATATATATCTTGGTTGGGGGGAGTTGCTGTTTTTTTATATTGATATTAAAGAGTTAGTTGATATTTTTATTTACGCTCACTTGTTGAATTAAAAATAATTGACTAATATTTATAAGTATATATTTATTTTTTGAGGTTTTTGTGAGATTTTTTCGTAGCTATGCAGAAACAGCTAGACGTTTTTTTTATCCGGCTATTCTGGTTTTTGGTACTGGCTTTATGCTAGATAGCTGTCAGTCTAACATTGAGCGTATGCTCAATAATGACAACAATAAACAAGGGTCTGCTATTGCTGCCGGTGCTTCTTTGCCTACGCAGGGGCAAACGCCAACTGTTATACAACCTCCCAGTGTAACCGCTGTTACACCGCTAAGTGGTGTGGTAGGTAGTTTGCAGGAGTTTGTTATTACTGGCGCACATTTTCCACAGAGTTTAGATGTGAGCTTAGGTGCTGCTAGCTGTAGCCAACATACATGGGTATCTGCTCAGGAGTTTCGTATTAGTTGCCAGTATGCACAGGCAGGTACGCTGAATATGGAAATTAAGTCTAATGGTCAGGTGTTAAAAACTCAGGCTATTCGGTTTGTTTTGCCTGCACCTAGCAATTTAAATGTGGTTGAATCTGGTAGCAAACTTAAATTCACATGGACGGCATCTGTAGGTGCAGATAAGTATAATCTGTATTATGCAGAGCAGTCTTTTGCCGGTATTAGTAATGTTGCTAATTATGCCAGTTTAACAGGGGGTGTTATGGTGGCAGATATCAGCGGCACGCAAAAAGAGTTAGATGTTGTTACTTTTAAAGGTAATACCACTTATTACTTTGTGGTCACAGCTAAAAGTGGTACGGAAGAAAGCGGCGTAAGTGATGAAAAAAGCACGCAGATTACCTATAGTCTTTTAAATGATACGGGCATTACAAAATGTGGTACTGCTGATGCCACTAGTAATGCTAAGGATTGTACAACTGCAGTGGCTAATGCCACAGGCTCACAGGTACCTAAAGGGCAAGATGGGCATTATGGTACGGGTAAAGGAAGCTCTAAGGGCAAGGTGTTTACTAAGGTGGCAGGATTTTTAGGCAAATGCGTCCAAGATGAACACACAGGCTTAATGTGGGAAGTAAAACAGCTATCAGGCTTACACAACAATGTACATACCTATACATGGTATAATCCAGATGCCGCCACCAATGGTGGTAATGCAGGTGATGAAGGTAATACCTCAGACTGTGGTACAACATTAATTAAATGCAATGCCCAAGCCTTTGTGACAAAGGTAAACACCGATGGCTGGTGTGGACATAATGACTGGCGCTTACCAACCCATGCGGAATTAAAAAGTATTACCGATTTAAGTAAAGTAAATCCAAGTATTGATACCACTTATTTCCCGCATACTAGGGCAGCAAGTTCTGGTACGTTAATTTATTGGTCTTCTTCTCCCTATGTGGGTAACGATAGATATGTGTTGGGGGTGAACTTTAGCAATAGCTACGACAAGGTCATTAATAAGAGCGTGAAGTCTCATGTGCGGTTAGTCCGAGTCAGGAATCAGTGAATCAGGTATCAGGTATCAGGTATCAGAGGTCAGGAGTCAGGAGTCAGAGGTCAAGGACTGAAGCCTGATACCTGAACCCTGACTCCTGATAACCCAGCCCCATGCTTTGCATGGTGCTGGGCAGGTATCAGAGGATTTACCCTGCTGGGTATGGGCAAACAACATCAGTCATCTATTTAGACTTATAAAGGAAAGTAATATGAACAAATTGATCAAAAACTATATAAACATCGCTATTGCTGTCAGCCTAGGTCTTGGCACGCATACGGCATTTGCAGTCCAAATTTGTAAAAAAAATAAAATTCCAGAAACAACGCCCAGCTCTGATTTTATAGACAATAATGATGGCACCATTACCCATAAGACCACAGGGTTAATGTGGAAAAAGTGCTCTGAGGGGTTATCGGGTGCTGATTGTGCAACAGGCACAGCGGCTAAGAAAAATTGGACAGAGGCGTTAGAGACTGCCGATACTGCCAATAGCTCAAATGCGGCAGGACATAACGACTGGCGTTTGCCTAATAGCATAGAGTTAGGCAGTATTGTGGAGGGAGCATGCTATTTCCCTGCAATTAATTTGGATATCTTCCCTAATACCATTTCAGATTATTATTGGTCTTCTTCCCCCAGTGCGAGCGGCAATGCGAATGCGTGGGGGGTGTACTTTTACTTTGGCTACGACAACTACGGTAATAAGAACGTTAAGCGTCGTGTGCGGTTAGTCCGCGCCAGATAGACTGGTTTTTTTGAGGAGTGAGGGCAGAGTTCTGTCCTTTGCTCCTGCCCGCACCATGGAAAAAATGCTGAGGGCTTATCGGGTGCTAATTGTGCAACTGTCATTTGAAGCTGTAAAATAATCGCCCCGCCCCAACTTTCAGACTTAATTTATTTGTACTTTTTGACAGTGACAGTGGGCGTTAATATGCATAACTGGCATGTTAGTAAGCGCAGACAAGGCGTATCCTTGTCTGCTTGAGCTAGGTTAAATTACCCACAGGTTCATAAATTCGTGAACGGGGGTGGCTTCCAATTTTGCTTGGTCTTTACAGAGGGCAAAAATCTGCTGACAACGTGCTTGTGGGAAGCGAGTTGCGAGGTTGGCTTGGAATTTGTCTTCTAGCTGTGGAATGCCTTCGCTGCGGCGCAGGCGATGCCCAAGTGGGTACTCTACAACGACTTCTTCGGTTTGTGTGCCGTCATTAAAGGTAACGCTTATGGCGTTGGCAATGGAGCGTTTGTCTGCTTCTAGGTATTCACGGGTAAAGCGTTCGTCTTCGATAATTTCCATTTTTTCACGTAGTTCATCAATGATGGGGTGTTTGGCGTGAAAGTCGTCTTCGTAATGTTCAGCAATAAGGTTGCCAAACGCCAAGGGCACGGCGGTCATATATTGAATGCAGTGGTCACGGTCGGCGGCATTGGCGAGGGGACCGACTTTGGAGATAATGCGTATGGCACTTTCGTGGGTGCGGATACGAATGCGCTTAATTTCATGTAGACGTTCTTTGACCTGTGGGTGCAGTTTAACGGCGGCTTCGGCGGCTGTTTGGGCATGAAACTCAGCGGGGAATGAGATTTTAAACAGGACGTTTTCCATCACATAAGAGCCGTAGCTTTGGGTGAATTTAAATGCTCTTTCTGCTTGGGGTTTGATGGCTTGGTCTTTGTTGGTTTTGGCAAAAGAGACATCATAAAAGCCCCATTGTTCGGCTGTTAATACGCCAGGAATACCCATCTCGCCACGCAAAGACATGTCTGCTAGGCGTACTGCTCTTGAGGTGGCATCACCTGCTGCCCATGATTTGCGTGAGCCTGCATTGGGGGCGTGGCGGTAGGTGCGTAGGGCGCAGCCGTCAACCCATGCTTGGGAGATGGCGGCCAGCAGTTGTTCTCGATTGGCACCCATCATTTGTGCTACCACGGCGGTGGAGGCGACTCGCACCAGTAAAACGTGATCCAGTCCGACTCGGTTAAATGAGTTCTCTAGGGCGATAACACCTTGAATTTCATGGGCTTTTATCATGCCCTCTAGCACTTCTCGCATGTTTAGGGGGGCTTTGCCTTGGGCTATGCGTACCTGTGAGAGGTAGTCGCCAACGGCTAAAATGCCGCCTAAATTGTCGGAGGGGTGTCCCCATTCGGCAGCTAGCCATGTGTCGTTGTAGTCTAGCCAGCGGATAATGCAGCCAATATCCCAAGCGGCTTTAACGGGGTCTAGGCGAAATGAGGTGCCTGGTACTCGTGCGCCATGAGGCACTTGGGTATCGGCAACAATGGGGCCTAAATGCTTGCTGCATTCAGGAAAGCGTAGGGCTAAAAGCCCGCAGCCTAGGGTGTCCATTAGACAGTTGCGGGCGGTGTCTAGGGCTTCTTGGGAGCTGATTTTGTAGTTGATAACGTAATCGGCAATATCTTGAATAACCTGATCGTATTCAGGGCGTTGGTTTTGGTCAACATTGGCACTCATGGTTTTTTCCTTTGTTTGAGTTAAGTTAAGGGTAAATTAGCGGTTGGCTATATCTGGTACGGTTCTTAGTGCTTCGCCTGTGTAGTCGGCACTGGGGCGAATGATGCGGTTGTTTGCCCGTTGTTCCATAACATGAGCGCACCAACCTGTTACCCGACTACAGACAAAAATAGGGGTAAATAAGGAGGTGGGTATGCCCATGTAGTTGTAGGCACTGGCATGGAAAAAGTCGGCATTGCAAAAGAGTTTTTTCTCTCGCCACATGACCTCTTCACAGCGTACGGAAACATCGTATAAACGGCTGTCTCCCTGTTCTTGGCTAAGGGTTTTTGACCAGCCTTTGATGACTTCATTGCGGGGGTCGCTTTCGCTGTAAATGGCGTGCCCAAAGCCCATGATTTTATCTTTGTTGGCTAGCATTTTAAGTAGGGTTTGCTCGGCTTCATCGGCATTTTGCATGGGTTCGATTAATGCCATTGCTGCCTCGTTAGCTCCGCCGTGTAGCGGTCCTCGCAGTGAGCCTATGGCTCCTGTAACGCAAGAGTGCATGTCGCTTAGGGTGGAGGCGCACACACGAGCGGTAAAGGTGGAGGCGTTAAATTCGTGCTCGGCGTATAAAATTAAGGAGACGTTCATGATTTTTTCATGTAATTCATTGGGCTTTTGTCCGTGCAAAAGGTGTAAGAAGTGTGCGCCTATGCTGTTGTCATCGGTTTCGGTTTGGATACGAATGTGATGATGACTAAAGCGATACCAGTATAAAATAATGGAGGGCAAGGCGGCTAACAGGCGGTCGGCTGTTTGTGCTTGCTGGTTAAAGTCTTGTTCGCATTCAAGGTTGCCCAACATGGAGCAGCCTGTGCGTAGTACGTCCATGGGGTGGGTGTCTTTGGGAATGGATTCAAGGGTGGCTTTAAGGGCAGCAGGCAGTGCTCGCATTTTTTGTAAGCTGCTTTGGTATTGTTTAAGTTCGTCGGCAGTGGGTAGGTGACCTTTTAAAATTAAAAAGGCGACTTCTTCAAATTGGCATTTTTCTGCCAGCTCTTTGACATCGTAGCCACGATAGGTCAGTCCTGAGCCGCTTACGCCCACTGTGCAAAGGGCAGTGCTGCCTGCTACTTGTCCGCGCAAACCTGCGCCAGTTAATACTTTTGCCATGATGGTTCTCCTGTTTGTTGTTATTGTTGTTTGAAAAGGGTGTCTAGTTTGTCTTCAAATTGGTGATAGCCTAAATAGTCATACAGCTCGGTGCGGGTTTGCATTTGTGCCACTACATCACGCTGATGCCCTTGGGTTAAAATACTTTGATAGACGTTTTCGGCGGCTTTGTTCATGGCTCTAAAGGCACTTAGTGGATAAAGTACCATTTGTGCGCCCCATTCAATAAGTTGCTGCTGGCTCCATAGTTCGGTTTGTCCAAATTCGGTGATGTTGGCTAAAATAGGTACGTCAAGGGCATTGGCAAAGGCACGGTAGTCGCCTTCTTGTTTGATGGCTTCGGCAAAAATGCCGTCGGCACCTGCTTCTACATAGGCGTTGGCTCTTTCAATGGAGGCTTCTAAGCCTTCTTGGGCAAAGGCATCGGTTCTTGCCATAATAAAAAATTGTTCGTCGCATCTGGCATCAACGGCGGCTTTTATTCTATCGACCATTTCTTGTTGGCTAACAATGGCTTTGTTGGGACGGTGTCCACAGCGTTTTTGTGCAACTTGGTCTTCAATGTGTACGGCGGCAACTTCGGCACGTTCCATCATGCGAATGGTTTTGGCTATATTAAAAGCACCGCCAAAACCAGTGTCTATATCGACTAATAAAGGCAGGTTGCTGACACTGGTAATGCGGTTGGCATCTTCAAGTACGTCATTTAGGCTAGTAATGCCTAAGTCGGGCAGTCCGTAAGAGGCGTTGGCAACGCCACCGCCTGATAGGTAAATGGCTTGATGTCCTATGCGCTCTGCCATGATGGCACTGTAGGCATTGATGGTGCCGACAATGGCTAGGGGGTGGCTGTTGTTAATGGCTGCTCGAAATTTTTTTCCTGCACTCATTGGTTATTCCTCTTTGTTATTGTTGTTAAATGGGGTTATGCCTCGTTTGCTGGTAATGTTTGGGGTGAGACAATAATACCGTTGTTGTCAGCATATACAAATTCGTCTGGTTTAAATACAACGCCGCCAAATTTTATAGGTATATTGATGTCGCCTAGCCCTCTTTTTTCAGTTTTAAGGGGGTTGGTGGCAAGGGCTTGTACGCCTAAGTGGGTTTGCATAATAACATCTACATCGCGAATGCAACCATAGATAATAATGCCTTCCCAGTTATTGTTTGCGGCTTGCTCTGCGAGCATGTCGCCTAGTAGCGCATGACGTAAAGAGCCGCCACCGTCTACCACCATTACTTTACCTGTGCCATCGGTGGCAACCAGTTCTTTGACTTTGGAGTTGTCTTCAAAGCATTTGACGGTGACGATTTGTCCGCCAAAAGAGTCTTTTTCGCCATAGTTGTTAAACATGGGTTCGACGACTTGAATAAGCTCTGGGTATTGGTCGCATAAATCGGGGGTGACATAGTTTTGCATAGGGTTATCCTTTGGGGTTGTTTGTAGTTAATGGGTTGGTTAGGGTTTTGAGCCAGTCGCTAATGGCTGGCCAGACTTCTTGCGCCGCTTCTTTGCTGACAATCATATCTACATGCCCGTAGTTTTTACTAAAACCTGTTTTATTGCCAAGCTCTATAACATGTTTATTTTCTCCTCCATAGAGTTGGTTGAGTTTGCGACATAATTTCACGGGGTGGGGTTTGTCTTTTTTGCCACAGACGGTTAATAACGGTAAGTCATTGGCTTGTTTCCATAGGGGCATGAGGTTTTGTTGTCCTCGTTTAAAACGCCAGCGAGCAAAAGGGCGTTGGCGTCTTAGGTATTCGTTAATGACCCCGTGTGGTTCATTTTCTGGGCCAATTTTAAGGGCACGTCCACTGAGTTCTTTTTTGATATAGGTGGTTATACGAGTCAGTAAGGTGGCAAAGGGAACCCATGTGTACCAGCGTTTGAGTAAGGGTTGAGCACCAATTAGGGCAAAACCTAGACAGTTGTCGCTATTGAGTTCGTTACAGGCAACGGCACTGGCAATAATAATGCCACCTAAAGAGTGTCCTATCCATATAGGTTTTTCTTCGGTCTGTTCTAGTAGAAAGTCATTTACAGCTTTAAAATCAATGACATAATGTTCACTGTCATTTTGATAATAGTGATTGTTGCGGGGTGAGAAGCCGTGTCCTCTTTGTTCTAAAAGCCAAATATCAAAGCCTTCATCAAGTAAAAAACGCGCCAGGCCGATGCCTTTATTGGAGTACCAAAAAGAGCGATTACTGAAACTGCCGTGGTTGAAGACTACGGGGGGTCTTCCTGCTCCATGGTCTTTGTCGGCGGCAAAACTGAGGTGTGTTAGGGCAATTTGTACTGATTTGTCTGTTTCATCACGGTTGTGTTTGAGTAAGTAAACATCTTCGTTTAGGTCTTCATATTTTTCTGCACGTAATAGACTGACAGGGAAAAGGTTGCTGCTACTTTTCATTTATTTGGTATCTTCCTCTGCTAAGAAAAACCATGTGTCCATCACTGAGTCAGGATTTAATGAAACGCTGTTTATACCGTGTTCCATAAGCCAACGGGCAAAATCGGGGTGATCGGACGGACCTTGTCCACAAATGCCAATGTATTTGTTGGTCTTTTGGCAGGCGTTAATGGCATTTTCTAATAGCGCTAAAATGGCTTGGTTACGCTCGTCAAATAGGTGGGCGATGATGCCAGAGTCACGGTCTAGCCCTAAAGTAAGTTGGGTTAAGTCGTTGGAGCCAACAGAAAAACCGTCAAAGTGTTGTAAAAATTCATCAGCTAAAATGGCGTTTGCAGGTAGCTCGCACATCATAATAATGCGTAACTTATTCTCTCCACGTTTAAGCCCATTTTCTGCTAATAGGTCAATCACTTGCTCTGCCTCGCCAACGGTACGCACAAAGGGCACCATGACTTCTACATTGGTAAAACCCATTTGTTCTCGCACTCGTTTCATGGCTCGGCACTCTAGCTCAAAACAGTCTTTGAAGTTTTCTGATAAATAACGAGAAACGCCACGAAAACCAAGCATGGGATTTTCTTCTTCTGGCTCGTATAGGCGACCACCAATTAGGTTGGCATATTCGTTGGATTTAAAATCTGACAGGCGCACAATGACTTTTTTGGGCCAAAATGCAGCGGCTAAGGTAGAGATGCCTTCAACCAGTTTGTCAACATAAAATTCCACAGGGCTTTGATAACCTGCGATGCGGCGGTTAATGGTGCTTTTTAAGTCGTCGGCGAGGCTGTCGTAGTTAATCAGAGCTTTGGGGTGTACACCTATCATGCGGTTAATAATAAATTCTAAACGTGCCAAACCAACCCCAGCGTTAGGCAATGCCTGAAAGTCAAAAGCACGGTCGGGATTGCCAACGTTCATCATAATCTCAAAGGGTAACTCTGGCATGCTGTCTATGCTGTTGGTGCGAATATCAAAATCCAGTGCGCCAGCATACACATGCCCTGTATCGCCTTCGGCACAAGAGACGGTAACAAACTGTCCATCGCTGAGTTTGTCGGTGGCATCTTCACAGCCTACTACTGCTGGAATGCCAAGCTCACGAGCAATAATGGCGGCGTGGCAGGTGCGCCCACCTCGGTTGGTTATAATGGCAGAAGCACGCTTCATTACAGGCTCCCAATCAGGATCAGTCATATCAGCAACTAATACATCGCCAGCTTTAACACTGTCCATATTATCAATGTCGGTAACGACTTTAACCGCACCTTTACCAATACGATGCCCGATGCTGCGCCCTTCTACCAAAACCTGGGCTTTTTCGTTGAGCAAGTAACGCTCCATCACATTTTTAGAGCTACGGCTTTTTACTGTTTCAGGACGTGCTTGTACAATAAATAATTCTTGGGTGTCACCATCTTTTGCCCACTCAATGTCCATGGGGCGTTGATAGTGTTGTTCTATAATAAGAGCTTGACGTGCTAATTCTTCTACTTCTTTATCGTTGATGGAAAAACGTTGGCGTTCTTTTTGTTCTACTTTGATGGTCTCGACCGTATGTCCTACGCTTTGTTCTTGGCTATACATCATTTTAATCGTTTTTTGTCCTAAATTGCGGCGTAATACCGCAGGACGATTGGCGTTAAGGTTGTCTTTATGCACATAAAATTCGTCAGGGTTGACCGCCCCTTGCACAACGGTTTCACCTAAACCATAAGAAGAAGTAATAAACACGACTTGGTCAAAGCCAGATTCGGTATCTAAAGTAAACATCACGCCACTAGCGGCGGTTTCACTTCTAACCATGCGCTGTATGCCTGCTGATAAAGCGACTTGTTCGTGGGCAAAGTCTTGATGTTCACGATAGGCAATGGCACGGTCATTAAATAAAGAGGCAAAGACGTGACGCATGGAATCGAGTACCGCCTCAATACCAACGATATTCAAAAAGGTTTCTTGCTGTCCCGCAAAAGAGGCATCAGGTAAGTCTTCAGCAGTGGCAGAGGAACGTACAGCAACCGCAAGGTTTGGATTATCTGCTTGTAACTTAGCAAAGGCGGTGCGTACGGCTTGTTCTAATTGTGGTGGCAAGGGGGCTTGCATAATCCATTCACGAATTTGTTTGCCGGTCTCGTTAAGTTGCTGAATGTTATCTACATCAAGCTCGGCTAATGTTTTGTTAATGCGTGTTTGCAACCCTTCATGGGCAAGGAACTCTCGGTATGCCTTGGCAGTGGTGGCAAAACCGTTAGGAACATGCACGCTGGCATTTTTAAGTTGGCTTATCATTTCGCCTAGGGACGCATTTTTGCCGCCTACACGCTCTACATCTTGCATACAAAGTTGGTCGAACCAAATAACGTAATCAGACAAAATTATTCTCCTCTTGCTTTGTGGCATTTATTGAAATAAATGTTAAGGTATTGCCACAAGGTTAAAAACTAATGACACTTAGAATTTTAAACCCCTATATTAATGGCATAGGAGCAAAATTGCTATATGAGACGCTTTGCATTTTTTATTTCTGATGGAACAGGCATTACCGCTGAGACTTTGGGCGAGAGCTTGTTATCTCAATTTGATACTATCAAATTTCAGTATGTAACTTTGCCTTATGTAGATTGTGCGGAAAAGGCCGAAGATGCGGCTAATCAAATCAAACAAAGCCAAATAGAAACAGGTATGACTGCCATTGTGGTTGATACTATTGTGGATAAAGAAATCCGTCAAATAATTAATCGTGCTGGCGGCTTTAGTGTGGATATCTTTTCTGCCTTTTTAGCACCTTTAGAGCAGCAACTAGGGACAAAATCTTCTTATACTGTAGGTCGCCCTAGTGATTATGCTTATAGTTCTGATTATTTAGAGCGTATCAGTGCCGTGAACTTTGCATTAGATAATGATGACGGTGCTAGAACTCGCCATTACAAAGACGCTGATGTTATCTTAGTAGGGGTATCACGTTCAGGTAAAACGCCTACCTGTTTGTATATGGCAATGCAGTTTGGTATTAAAGCGGCAAATTATCCTATTACCGAAGAAGACATGGATAACCTGTCATTACCAAAGCAACTTAGTGAATTTAAAAGTAAGCTATTTGGTTTAACGATTGACCCAGATAGACTATCAGCGATACGTAATGAGCGCAGGGCAAACAGCCGTTATGCCTCACTGAAACAGTGTTACCATGAGGTTGATGAGGTGGAAAAACTGCTGCAACGTAAGGACATTCCTTTTCTTAATACGACCGCTGCCTCGGTAGAAGAAATCTCCACTCGTATTATGGCGTTAACTGGGTTAAAGAGGAAATAAGGAAAGCGATAATGCAAAATTTGACATTCTTAACAGAAATTCCAGCCGCTGAACAACAAAATTTTGATAAGTTTATTAAGATGTCTCGTCAGCAATTTATTTTATCTCCAACGCAAACAGTTAAAAATGTGCTGCATCACCATACCGAGCTTATGCGTGGTTTAAAGCAAGATAAAGAAGTGTCAAAGATTATAAAAATTTTAAGAGGTGCGTCTTTTAATTCTTTTTTGTTGGCAGAAGCCAAAATGAATGCACATATTTTAAAGAATATTTCACAGAAGTTTGACTTGCCAAAAGAAAAGTTTAATCAGCTATATGCTGTTTTTAGCCAAGATAAAACAGATGTAAAAGAGCGATTAAGAAGTTTTTTTGGTGATTTTGCAGGTCAAATTTATCCTTATATTTATCGGCTCTCGTTAAGCAATACACAATCTAGGAGGTCACGTGCAGGCAAGGTATTTGAGGGTATTATTTACAGTTTATATGAAGTGCTTGATTATCCTTATAGCGCACAAGCAAACATTGGTTCAAAAATTTTCAAGGCTAAGAATTTAGGCAAAATTGTCGATTCGTTACTGCCAGATTTAACTGCTTTTGAACAAAGAAGAGATAAGGTTGTTATCGGTACAATGAAAACTACTTTAAGGGAACGTTGGCAAGAAGTGATTGAAGAAATTAATCGTACAGGTTTGCCTAGTATTTATTTGCTTACGGTTGATGAAGACATTAGTGCAAGTAAGGTTGAGTAAATGGCAAATCATAATGTCATACTTGTCGTTTATAAGGAGGTGCAACAACAGGCAACTCTTTGTAAAAAACGTAATGTGATTAGCTTTGAAGATTACTTTTTTAATGAAATTCCTGAAAAATTAAAATACTGGACATAAAAATATGAGTTTTAAGTTTATTGATTTGTTTGCAGGCATTGGTGGTATTCGTATTCCGTTTGATGAGATAGGAGGGGATTGTGTGTTTTCTTCCGAAATAGATAAATTTGCCAGACAGACCTATCAAGCTAATTTTGCCCAAGAGCCTCATGGAGATATCACACAGATAGATCCTAGTTTAATACCAGAATTTGATTTGCTTTTAGCGGGGTTCCCTTGTCAGCCCTTTTCTCAGGCGGGGCTACAAAAAGGCTTTGCAGATACCCGAGGAACTTTGTTTTTTTATATTGTTAATATTATTAAACAGCATAAACCCAATGTGGTGTTGCTAGAAAATGTGAAAAGACTCAAAACACATGATAAAGGCAATACTTATAAAGTAATGGTTACAACACTAGAAAATCTTGGGTATACAGTTTCAAGCAAAATTTTAGCCGCAAAAGATTTTGGTGTGCCGCAAAACCGCGAGCGTATTTATATTGTCGCATTAAGAAATAAAGCACACTTTAGTTTTCCTGAGCCTATATCAAAAGCGACAAAAGTAGGTGACATTCTAGAAGCGGAAGTAGCAGAAAAATACACCATCTCGGATAAATTGTGGCAAGGGCATCAAAGACGAAAGCGGGAACATAGAAAGAAAGGGAATGGCTTTGGCTACGGTTTGTTTAGTGCAGAGTCGGCATACACAAATACTATTTCAGCTCGTTATTATAAAGATGGTTCAGAAATTTTAATCAGCCAAGGAAGCGGTAAAAACCCTAGAAAAATAACCCCTAGGGAGGCTGCAAGATTGCAAGGATTTAGTGATGACTATCGCATTGTCGTTAGTGATGTTCAGGCGTATAAGCAGTTTGGTAATAGTGTTTGTATTCCCACTGTTAGAGCAATAGCAAAGCAACTGCTGCCTATTTTTAGGCTGGATAAAGAAATAAAAAAAGCCTCTTAGGGGGCATGAAATTTTGTGTAGAGGGGATTTTAAGGATTAGTGATGTCTAGGTTTTTTGTTCAATATATCTTTATTATAAGGTTCTTGTTGTGCCTAGTTGCTTTATCTCCAGTGTCTGTATGGGCACAAACTGTGATGACGTTGCAAGCAACCATAAGCATTAATCAAACCCCCAACTTAGACAGCACTTTAATTTTATTAGAAAATGAGCCGACTGAGGTTATTTCGCAAAATGCACCAACGCTCAGGTTGAAAGTTGTTGCTCGTCAGCTTGGAGATAAGCGTGTGCAGTTTGTGCCAACCTTGCAGGCTTATCATAAAGGCACTGCAATGCCTGTACATATCAATGCGTTTAAGCTAGGTCAAGGCGAGCGCAAACAAGGCGTGCTAGCACTACCAAAATTAGGTAAACTGCGCTTTCAATTTTATTTTAGCGGTCAAACTGCGCTACAAGAAAAGCTGCCTGATTGTTTGTATCAGCAGTGTCAATCCACAAATTTATTACCCAAAAAGAGTAAACCATGAGTATACACGAAATTACCCACCCTTTAGTACAGCATAAAATTGGTCTAATGCGTGCTCAGGGCATCAGTACCCGAGCTTTTCGTCAGTTGGCGGCAGAAGTTGGCAATTTATTAACTTATGAAGCAACCAAAGATTTGGCTCTTGAAGAAGTTGAAATTGCAGGTTGGTGTGGGGCTGTTAAGGTGCAACGGCTAAAAGGTAAAAAGATTACCGTTGTGCCCATTTTGCGTGCAGGTTTGGGTATGTTAGATGGTGTACTGGAACTTGTGCCTAGTTCTAAAATCAGTGTGGTGGGCGTATATCGTGATGAACAAACCTTAGAGCCAGTGGAATATTTTTGTAAGTTAGCAGGCGATATCGATCAGCGTATGGCATTGGTGGTTGACCCTATGCTAGCAACAGGCGGCTCTATGATTGCAACGGTAGACTTGCTTAAAAAAGCAGGCTGTCAAAGCATTTGCGCTTTGGTGCTGGTGGCCGCTCCTGAGGGCATTGAGAAAATGCAAAAGGCACACCCTGATGTAGACATTTATACGGCATCAGTTGACAGTCACTTAAATGAACAGGGCTATATTGTGCCGGGATTGGGTGATGCTGGAGATATGATTTTTGGAACTAAGTAGTCTTTGGTAAGCATATTTCTTGTAAGCAGGCGGTTAGAGCATTACTATAGCAGGTTTATATATTGCAACTCATACAGGCGATGAGTTTGACTTATTTTTAGGAGAATAACTATGATTACTGGCAGTATTGTCGCATTAGTAACCCCTATGTTTGCAGATGGCAGCATTGATTGGGAGGCATTGGATAACTTGATTGAATTTCATATCGCCAATGGCACAGATGCCATTTCTGTGGTCGGTACAACGGGGGAAGCCTCTACCGTTAGTATGCAAGAGCATTGCGATATTATGGCAAGAGTTATTCAAACCGTAAATGCGCGAGTGCCAACCATTATGGGTACGGGGGCGAACTCGACTCAAGAGGCAATTGCCTTAACTCAAGAGGCGAAAAATCTAAATGCAGATGCTTGTTTGGTGGTTACGCCCTATTATAATAAGCCGCCACAACGGGGATTAATTGCCCACCATGAGGCGATTGCTAATGCCGTAGATATTCCCCAAATTTTATATAATGTGCCAAGTCGTACAGGTTGCGATATGTTGCCCGATACCGTTTCTATACTGGCCGATTGCGAGCAGATTGTGGCAATTAAAGAGGCGACTGGTGATTTATCTCGTGCTCAACAATTGATAGCCAAAGTAGGCGAGCGAATTGCTGTTTATTCTGGCGATGATATCACTGCTTACCAGCTTATTTTACAAGGCGGAAAAGGTAATATCTCAGTGACTGCAAATGTGGCTCCTGCAAAAATGCATGAGCTTTGTATGCTGGCACTTGCAGGTAAAGCAGAAGAAGCACAAGCACTGAATAACCAACTTATGCCGCTACATCAGGCTTTATTCGTAGAAGCCAATCCAATCCCCGTTAAATGGGCATTACATGCTATGGGGCGCAGTGATACAGGTATTCGCTTGCCTCTAGTGGCTTTGGCAGAAGACAAACAGGTCAAATTGACCGCTTGCTTGCAGGAATATAATTTATTGTGATTGCATTGCGTGTTTGTTTTTTATGCTGCCTTTTGGGGCTAATCTCCTCATGTAGTTGGATTGGGGGTCAGTTTAATAATCATGCCTTAGATTATTTAGAGGAAAAACCAAAGCCAACTTTGCCGAAAGATGATTTGATAGAAGCACCTTATTCACAAGCATATCCTGTGGTGAATAACGCACAGCTCAAAGCGTCCAGCACCTTTGTATTACCACGTCCTAAACCCTTAGATATGCAGGGTATGAATACCCAAGATAGCTATAGTTTAAATGCTTATAAAACCACAGATAGTCAGCCTAGTTTGGCTTATGATGGCGCAGGTACCCGTATTTTAAAAATACACAGTCCATTTGCAACTAGCTGGTCTGAGGTATTGCAAGCGTTGTCTAAAACGCAGTTTAAAGTTGCAGATATGAACCGCAGCACAGGGGTTTATTATTTAGAAATACCGCAAAAGGCAGACAAAACCAATTCCAGCTGGTGGTGGCGCTTATTTCATAGCGATTCAACCGTTATGCAAACCTTTTTATTAAAAATGGATAGTACGCCAGCAGGTGTTGTACTGTCTTTGTTGACTGATGGCGACACCCTTGCCAAGCCTAAAATAACAGAAAGGGTATTAACCGCAATTAGAGATAAGCTAATACAGTGAGATTTATATCCTTAGGTAGTGGTAGCAAAGGCAATGCAACCGTCATTGATAACCAGCAAGGGTTGATATTATTAGATTGTGGGTTTAGTCGTCGTACCATGCTGCATAAATTATCCGCAGTTGGGGCATTAGCTAATGATATTGTTGCCATTTTAATTACCCATGAACATACCGACCATATTAAAGGTGCACAAACCTTAGCAGAAAAACTGTCAGTACCCATTTACTCATCGTTTGGAACAGCACGCAAAATGCAATGGTTGTCACACCCATTATGGCAATGTTTACAGCCTGAACAGAGTATAGAATTGGCAGGTATGCAAATTAAACCCTACCTTGTTCCCCATGATGCACAAGAGCCTTTTCAATATGTATTTACCGCCGAGGGTAAAAAACTGGGGGTTTTATCCGATTTAGGTTATGTGACGCCACATTTAATTAAAGCATTTAGAAACTGTCACGGATTGCAAATAGAAGCGAATTATGACCCTGACATGCTCAAAAATGGTCCTTATCCTATTTCTTTACAAAAACGGGTGTCAGGTAAATATGGTCATTTAAGTAATCAGCAATGTATGCAATTTATTCAAAATAGTTATTGGCCTGGCTTGCAGCAACTGAGTTTGGGGCATATTAGTGAGCATAATAACTCAAGTCAGATTATCCAAGAATTACTGGTAGCAAATTTGCCAGATAGTAACTTACAAACACATATTTTAAGCCAAGCGCATGCCTGTGATTGGCAAACCTTAACCGCAACATGTACAACCTAGGATAGCAATATGCAACTGCAAAAAACCGACTTGTTATATTCAGGCAAGGCAAAATCCGTATTTAATACCAGTAACCCTGATTATATGGTGCTTGAATTTAGAAATGACACCTCCGCTTTTGATGGTAAAAAAGTAGAGCAATTAGCGCGTAAAGGTATGGTTAATAATCATTTTAATGCTCATATTATGCAACACTTAGAACAAGCAGGTATTGCCACGCACTTTGTAGAGCGTATTAGTGAGCAAGAATCCATTGTCAAACGCTTAGATATGATTCCTCTGGAGTGTGTTATTCGTAATGTCAGTGCAGGCAGTTTATGTAAACGCTTAGGCGTTGATGAGGGAATAGAGCTGACACCGCCGACGTTTGAATTGTTTTTAAAAAACGATGCCCTAGGTGATCCTATGGTCAATGAATATCATGCGGTTGCCTTTGGTTGGGCAGAGTTAAAACAAATAGAACGCATGCGAGCTTTAAGTTTTGAAATTAACCAAGTATTAAAACCGCTATTTGCTAAAGCAGGTATTGTGCTGGTTGATTACAAATTAGAGTTTGGCTTATTTAAAGGTGAAATTTGCTTAGGTGATGAATTTTCCCCAGACGGTTGTCGTTTATGGGACGCAAATACAGGAGAAAAACTTGATAAAGACCGTTTCCGTAAAGGTATGGGTGAGGTGGTAGAATCTTATGAACAAGTAGCCACTCGTATTGGTGTACCGCTGGCGTAAATGAAAATTACAATACAGGGTTTACCTTCTAAGGCGAATTGCCTATAGTTAGCCCTCTTAAAATACAAACAAAGGATAAAGATATGAAAAATAAAATAAGAATGAGTTTATTAGCAGGTGCGCTGTTAGCAGGTACGGCTCAGGCAGACTTGTTATTTACTGTAGGTGGCAATGCCAGTTTATGGAAAGCCGCTCCTAGTGGACAAATTGATGATGATGTTAAATTAGATAGCGATGGTCTAAATTTAAAATCAACCAATGGCATGCAAATTAGCTTGTTTTTCGAACACCCAGTTCCCGTATTGCCAAATTTAAAAATTCGCCGTACCAACGTAAAGACAGAAGGGAATGGATTATATAGCGGCACCTTTTTGCAGCAAACTTATAACGAAAAACTAGACAGTACCTTAGATTTATCACATACCGATTTTACCCTATATTGGGGTCTGCCCTTACCTGTGCCAATGCTGGATATTAATTTTGGTTTAACCGCTCGTAATTTTGATGGTAAAGCCAGTGCCAAAGGACAAACCACCAATATTGAAGTGAACGAAAATATTAAAGGTACGCTACCAATGCTATATGCAGGCGTAAAAGTTACCACGCCAGTTGATTTGTATGCAAAAGCAGAGGTTAATTATATTGGTTTTAAGAAAAACTCATTGGTTGATTATGAAGCAACGCTTGGTTATACCTTTCCCATTCCTGTTGTCGATTTAGGCGTGGAATTAGGTTACCGTGCATTGCAGATGAAAACAGATAAAGATACCGTTAAAGTTGCAACTGATGCCAAGCTAAGTGGTGCTTATTTTGGTATTTCTGCGGCTTTTGGTTTTTAAATGCAACTAAAAATGATTTAATAGGTCACTGTCCACTGCTTAGATTACTGTGGGCAGTCACTTGATTAAACAATTTATTTAATACTTTTATACACAACAGGAAATACTATGAAATTAACTTTAAACTATTCATTAATTACAGTGCTTGCAGGTGCTTTATTGTTAAGTGCTTGTGGTGCTAAGAAGGAAGTCGAATTGAAAACACATAAAGATAAAGCCAGTTATGGTGTTGGTTTAAACATTGGTCGCCAATTATCGATGGAAGGGGTTGAAATGAACGCCGATGCCATCGCTCAGGGTATTCGTGATGGTCTATCTAAAGCAGAGCCAAAACTTGATGAAGCCGCTATCCGTGAAGCCTTTGAAAAAGTACGTGAAGAACAAATGGCAAAACAAAAAGAGAAAGAAGAAAAAGCAGCTAAAGAAAGTAAAGAATTTTTAGATAAAAATGCGAAAAAAGAAGGCGTTAAAACGCTAGAATCTGGTCTGCAATATGAAGTAATTAAATCCTCAGAAGGCGATACCCCTAAGCCTAAAGCTGATGATATGGTTAAGGTTCATTATCATGGAACATTAACAGACGGTACTGTCTTTGATAGTTCTGTTGAACGTGGTGCACCTGCTGAATTTAAGATTTCTGGTGTGATTCCAGGTTGGGTTGAAGCACTACAGCTTATGGAAGTAGGCGATAAGTGGAAGCTCTTTATCCCTGCAGAATTGGCTTATGGCTCAAGAAGCCCTAGCCCTAAAATTCCTGCTAACTCTGCCTTGGTATTTGAAGTAGAGTTACTAGAAATCAAAGATGAAAGTAAACCTGAAGCGGCAAAACAAGAAGATAAAAAAGCAGATAAAAAAGCAAAATAACGCGCGCTTTAAGCAGGCCCCATGTGTTGATTGCAACTTGTGGGGCTTTTTTTATACTGCAAACTTAAACATATCTATGCAATCTAGTTGATTGTTTATCTGATGTCGTGACCTTCCTCAACACCAATAAAATAACTTAACAATAAAATAATGGCGATAACTTGAATATGCCCAAATTTATGCCATTATTTTAAGATATATTTTTATAGCCATCGAATTTATTTGGTAAGGAACATTGTAAATTTCAACTCTTTAAGACCTACAAGAAAGGGTAAAACAGATTAGAGTGCGTATTATTTAACGTACAACAAAATAGGATAGTGCATGCCACTTTTGCAGCTACAAAATTTAAAATCAGCGGTAGCCAGTATGTTATTTCGAGGTGATGCTGGTTTGTCTGAAACTCTGTATTTCTGGATGATGTTCTCAGCGAGCATTGCTTGTGTTATTTTTGCGATTTACGATTTTAGTATTGGCAAAACGTTAGTGGCCTTTGTTTTGCTCTTAGTGGCTTTGATTGTTGCTTTCTCGATTTATCTTTTATATCAAAAAATCGTGCCGTCCATGCTGATTTATCAAATTAGCACGGTGGTATTTCTTGTTTTATTTTCATTGCTTGTCTCTAAAAGTGACGGGCATATAGAGCGGTTATTTTGGAGCTTTACCTTCCCCATTGCCACTACTTTTGTTATCGGTACTCGTTGGGGCGTTATTTGGAGCAGCGTGTTTTTATGTATCACCATGGTGCAGCTTTTATTTGTATTAGAAAGCGCTCATCCTCAGCGGTTTTTATTTGCTTATGTAATGGTGTACGGCGTTATTATGATTATTACCAGTTGGATTGAATTTTATAAAAACAGGTATTACCAAGAAATCAAATCTCAGCATACCAAATTAGAGCAAGAGATTGAAAAGAAAAAACGCCTAGAAGAAAAACTCATTCTTATGAGCCGAGTTGATAGCCTAAGCAACCTACTTAATCAACAATATTTTTGGGATTTGGTTGAACAAAAAATACGCATAGCGATTGATGCCCAACATTCTGTTTGTATGGCGATTATTGATATTGATAATTTTAAAACCATTAATGACAATCATGGACACCCCAAAGGTGATGAAGTCATTAAAAGAGTTTCACAAGAAATCCGAGAGCATGTTGAAGAAGAACACTTAGCAGGGCGCATTGGTGGAGATGAATTTGGTATTTTATTTATTGAACAAGATAGCCATAAAGCGTATGAAGTTGTCGATAAATTGCGTGAGAAAATCGCTTCTTTATGTTTAGGCTTATCTAAGGAGCAAGAAATTACCGTAAGTATTGGTTTGGCTCAGCTTGAAAGTGATGTAAATACAGTCTCTCAATTATACAAAAAAGCCGATATGGCACTGTATGAAGCAAAACATAAGGGTAGAAATCAAGTAATTAAACAAGCAGAGCAATCATTAGCACATTAATAACACTCTGTTTTACCTCCATTTTCTTTTTAATTTAATCCGCTAGATTTAATAGGCAGGTCCGCTTGTGTGCCTGTGTTAATTATTTTGTGTTACTATTTTGCTGTGGCTAACAAGTCATTTTGTTACCCAATTAATATTGCCAGATGGGGCTTATTTGTAATTAACACATTTAAAAAATAACGCTGAGCGTTTACAAATACTAAAATGAGTTAGGTTAAGAGTAATATAATTAATTAGAAAATCATGCTTATGCAAAAGACACAGCAAATAATCCAAAATATTGCCCTTGTGGTATTTGATGTTGATGGGGTGTTAACTGACGGCAAGCTATTTTATGGAAATACAGGAGAGGCATTAAAAGTCTTTAATGTAAAAGATGGGGTAGGTATTAAACTTCTGCGTCATCATCATATTGAAGTTGCTGTTATTTCTGCTAAAAAATCCGCACCACTAGCGCAACGTATGCAAGACTTACAAGTGGTGCATTTTTACCCAGCTAGTACAGATAAATGGCACAGTTTGCAACAAATTATCAGTACCCTAGGAATTACCCCAGAACAAGTCTGTTTTGTTGGCGATGATATGGTTGACTTAAATGTAATGCGTCAAGTAGGCCTGTCTATTTGTCCAAGTGATGCCTTTTCTCTGGTGCGTGATGAGGCCGATATCATTACCCATAAAGCAGGTGGTCAGGGTGTGGCCAGAGAAGTTGCTGATTTACTATTAGCTGCTCGTATGCCATTAAAAGAAGCCTATAAGCAAGCCATGCAACCTGAGTTTGAAAAAAAATAGGATATCTATGAGTTATAAAATTGTTATTCCAGCCCGCTTTGCATCAACCCGTTTGCCGGGTAAGCCACTGTTGCCTTTAGCAGGTAAGCCTATCTTGCAATATGTATATCAACAAGCAATACAAAGTCATGCCGATGAGGTGTTGATTGCCACAGATGATGAGCGTATTTATGAGGTGGCTAAAGGCTTTGGTGCTGATGTGATATTAACTGCCAAGCACCATGAAAATGGCACAGATAGGATTGCAGAAGTTGCTCAAAAGCGAAACTGGGAAGAAAATCAGGTGGTGGTTAATGTGCAGGGTGATGAGCCTCTTATTCCCGTTGATTTAATAGAAAAAGTTGCTAAAGGATTATTAAACAACCCTGCAGCGGGTATGAGTTCTTTATGTACCAGTATTGAAGATTATGCAGACTTTATAGACCCGAATGTGGTCAAAGTTGTGTTAAATGCACAGGGTTTTGCAATGTACTTTAGCCGCTCCCCCATTCCTTTTGACAGAGAGTTAAATCGGCAACAGCAAGCGCAGCTATCCACACATATAAACTGTTATCGACATATTGGCATGTACGCTTATCGGGCAGGATTTTTGCAGCAATATCAAAGTATGCAAATAGCGGAGATAGAGCAAACAGAGAGTTTGGAGCAATTACGCGCCCTTTATTATGGGGTAAGAATTTATATGAGCCAAGTTGCTGATATGCCAGCGCATGGGGTAGATACGGCCGAAGACTTAGCTCGTCTTGAGGTACTGTTAACAGGTCAAAATAAGTAGGCGTTATAATGAAAAGTAAAACTATTGGTTATTTTAGTCTCGCACCTTTTGCTATTTCCACGTTACTAGCATGGCTAGGATTGGATTTAGGACTGGCGTTATTTCAAAATTTATCAATTTTATTATTGGTATTTTTGTTAGGTAATTTTCTCGGTAGTTTACAGGCCTTAACAGAGGTTAAGGCTAAACAGTTTTATTTTGTTGCTTTGTTGTTGCTCTGGGGATTGATTGCTTGGTTTGTACCTTACTTATTGTCTATGATAATGCTGATATTGGGTTTTGTGGCACTTTTTTTGTTAGAGATGAGCACCAAAGCCAATAACTTTTTTAAGCAGAATAAAAGCATGAGCTGGATTTTAATCAGTGGATTAATTGCACTTCATGTTGTGGTATTTTTTATTGCGGATAATCCGTAATTAGTTAACTTTTAATTTAAGGAATTATGTATGAAAAAAGTACTTGTACCTGTTGCTCATTCTACAGAAGAGCTGGAAGCGGTCACCATTATTGATGTTTTACGCCGTGCAGATATTGACGTTTGTGTTGCCTCAGTGATGCCTGATGAAAAAACCGTACGCTGTGCGCATCAAACCTTTATTGAAGCTGATGCAGATATTAACGATGTGATTGAGCAGCCGTGGGATATGATTGTGCTACCAGGCGGTATGCCAGGGGCGAAATATTTACAAGAATGTGCCCCTTTAGTTGCTCGTTTAAAACAGCAAAAACACAATACCAATTGGATTGCAGCCATCTGTGCCTCTCCTGCGGTCGTATTAGCTCATCATGGCTTATTGGCAGGTCATAAGGCTTGTTGTTACCCTGGATTTGATGATGAATTAGCTGCCGATGGTGAATTAACCCAAAATGGGGTTGAAGTGGCTTCTGCTGGTATGCTAATTACCGCACGTGGTCCTGCTAATGCACTGGAGTTTGCATTGACGATTGTACGTGAGTTATTAGGTGAAGAGCGTGCTCAACAGGTTGCATCAGGATTGCTTGCAAGCGATGTAATTTAAAATAATCAATAGCCAAGGACGGCTATTTATATGCATTAAGGCGGGTGTCAATCCAGTTTTTTAACGCACTGATTAAGCCTAATAAAATAAATGCACCAGGCGGTAGTAACGCCAATAAAATCCCAGATTCGGCAAAGGTCACTTTCCAACTTTTGGCACTGTCACCAAATAAAAGATGCATATCTGCAAATAGGCTTGCTTGTCCTATGGCTTCTCGTAGCATACCCAACAGCAATAAAACCCATAAAAACCCCAAGCCCATAGCAAGGGCATCTTTTAAAGCTAAGAGAACAGGGTGCTTTTTTGCATAAGCCTCTGCCCGTGCCAAAATTAAGCAATTAGTCACAATTAATGGTAGAAAAATACCTAAAATAAGTTGCAACTGGTAGGTATATGCTTGCATTAATAATTCTGTAAGCGTTACCAAACTGGCAATAATTAAAACCAAAGCAGGCAGGCGAATGCTGTCTTTAATTTGTTGCCTTAATAATGCAACAATTAAGTTGCTTCCTAACAAGACAAATAAGGTAGCAAGCCCCAAGCCAAGTGCGCTGACGGTGCTATTGCTAACAGCCAATAAAGGGCAAAGCCCCAGCATTTGTACTAGAGCAGGGTTATTATGCCAAATGGCTTGTAAGAAAGGAGAAGGTGTTTTCAAGGGATTAAAAAAGCCTGCATCAGCAGGCTTTAACAATATAAACGAGATTATTTTAGTTTAAATTCGCCGTTCATAATCGCCCAGTGACCAGGGAAAGAACAGAAGAATTTAAGGCTTTTTCCTTTTAATGCTGCGGTTTTAATGGTAACAGAAGTACTTTCACCACCACCGATTACTTTGGTGTTAGCAATGACTTTTTTGTCGCCTTTAGGAACATAGTTATTGGCAGCACCAGCTTTTGCACCAGCGGCGGCAACAGCTTGAAAGTCTTTAGCTTCTGTTAATACGAAGTTATGACCCATGACATTGGATTTTAATTTACCAACGTGCTTAAGGGTAACAGTGACTTCTTTACAGCTTGCTGGAGCTGATAGACTTTTGGTGTTGAATTGCATCTGGTCATTGGCTTCAATGGTTAATTTACACTCATCAGCAAAACTTAATGGGGCAACCACTAAAAGCGCCAAGGCTAGAAATTTTTTTAACATGGTATTCTCCTACAATTTATAAAAAATAAATGATTTTTAAACTGACCTTGTATTTAAGGTGCAGTTCCTGCATTAAAACGCTAGAATGCGCACTTTGCAAATACAATTTTCATAAAGGTGAAATAAATATGATGAGCAACGAGCCAACTTCATTAAGCTATCAAGACGCAGGTGTGGATATTGCCGCAGGTAATGCATTGGTTGAGCGCATTAAAGCCACTGCAAAAAAAACACAGCGAGCAGGCGTTATGGGTTCTTTAGGTGGATTTGGTGCGTTGTTTGAGCTACCTAAAGGCTACCAAGAACCTGTCTTGGTATCTGGTACAGATGGGGTAGGTACTAAATTAAAATTAGCAATGGAGCTAGATGCCCATGATAGCATTGGCATTGATTTGGTTGCTATGTGTGTGAATGATTTAATTGTAGCAGGTGCTGAACCGCTATATTTTTTAGATTATTATGCAACAGGTAAGCTAAATGTTGATATTGCTGCTCAAGTAGTGGCAGGTATTGGCGAGGGGTGTCTGCAAGCAGGTGCGGCTTTAACGGGTGGAGAAACCGCAGAAATGCCTGGCATGTATGCAGGCAGTGATTATGATTTGGCCGGCTTTTGTGTGGGCATTGTAGAAAAATCAAAATTAATTGATGGTTCTAAGGTGCAAGCTGGCAATAAAATAATTGCCCTTGCCTCAAGTGGTGCTCATTCTAATGGGTACTCTCTTATTCGTAAAATTATTGACCATGCACAAGCTGACTTGCAGCAGCCTCTAGGTGAGCAAACGTTAGCACAAGCAATTATGGCACCTACTAAAATTTATGTTAAGCCCATTTTAGAATTACTTAAAAAGCACTCGGTTAATGCCTTGGTGCATGTTACAGGAGGGGGCTTTCAGGAGAATATCCCACGCATTTTACCGCCCAATACCAAAGCCTGTATTGACACTAAAAGTTGGCAATGGCCTGCACTTTTTAATTGGTTACAAGCGCAGGGTAATGTGGCAGAGGCAGAAATGTATCGTACTTTTAATTGTGGTGTGGGCATGTTGCTGTTGGTGACCGCAGAACAGGCAGAAGATTGCCTTGCATTGCTTAGTGCTCAAGGTGAAAAAGCGTGGCTAATTGGAGACGTGCAAGAGGCGAGTAAAACTGAGGCGCAAGTGGAGTTTATAGACTAATGCAAGCGCTCACTAACAAACCTAAAATGGTTATTTTAATCTCTGGTAGTGGTTCTAATATGCAACGTATTATAGAGGCATGCCAGAGCGCACAAATTGATGCAGATATTGCAGCGGTTATTAGTAATAATGAGCAAGCATTGGGCTTACAAAAAGCGCAGCAGCTAGGTATTGAAACCCAAGTGGTGGCGCATAATCAATTTGTCAGCAAAGCGGAGTTTGAAGAAAATTTAATACATGTCATTGATGGTTATCAGCCAGATTTAATTGTATTGGCAGGATTTATGCGGATTTTAAGTAGTCAATTTGTATTGGGTTATTTAGGTAAAATACTTAATATTCACCCATCTTTATTACCTAAATATCCAGGATTGCATACTCACCAGCGTGTCCTTGAGTCCGGAGACAAAGAGCATGGAGCAAGCGTTCATTTTGTTATTCCAGAGCTAGATGCAGGGCCTAATATTGCACAGGTTAAGGTGACAATACAAAATGATGATACGCCAGAGTCAATACAAAAGCGGGTGCTACAGCAGGAACATATTTTGTATCCAATAGTCATTGCTTGGTTCATTGACGGTCGCCTTGAGCTTAATCACAATCAAGTATTATTTGATGGGCAGCCGTTACCACGTAGTGGTCTTGTTTTAGAGGCCTAATTAAAAGAGGAATTTTATATGATTAAACATGCCCAGATTTATTTGTTTATGTTGCTGATTATGGTACAGGCACTGCCTGCCCAAAGTGCAGAAGTGGAGCCTTTAAAACCTTTTTTGGCGCATTATAAAAGCCTTATTAGAGTCGGCTGGTTCAATGTAAAAGTGCGTGCTAAGCGGCAACTTTCAAAACAGTCTGATGGCAGTTGGCTCTTGGATTTTAAAGCAGAAGCTGCGGTTGCTAAAGTTGTTGAGACCTCACGTATGCGCTTTTCTAAAGGGCTGTATCAACCGTTGAGTTATCGTTATCGTGCCACAGGGCTGGTGACAGACCCAGATAGAAGCCTCAATTTTAAGGCAACGACTAAGCAGGTCGTGGACTTAGAAGAAAATAAAGTTTTTTCGCAATGGGATAGTCGTATTCAAGATAATGTAAGCTATATGTTGCAAGCCAGTTTGGATTTAATTCATGGGCGTAAGCAGCTAAGCTATCCAGTTTTTGAACGTACCACTACCAGCAACGTGAATTTTGCAATTGTAGCAGAAGAAAATTTAAAAACAGATTTTGGTACCCTAAAAACCATTAAGATTAAGCGTTTAAGTGGTGATAAAGAGCGTCAAATTCACGCTTGGTTAGCAGTAGATTATCAGTATGTTTTGGTGCGTTTACAGGAAGTGCGTGATGGTAAAATGCGTTATAAAATTGAATTAACAGATTTACAAATGTAACCCTTTATTTAAGCAAAGAGACGCCTAGGTGAGTGAGCAACAAAGTATAACAGATACGCTATATAATGTGCCGCAAGATAAAGCACATCGCTTTGCCTTTGATGCAGCGGTAGCAAGAGTATTTGCCGATATGATTGAACGCTCAGTGCCAGGCTATGCCCAGACTTTGGCAATGGCAGGCATTATTGCTGCACGCTTTGCTCAAAACAATTCCAATTTATATGATTTAGGTTGCTCATTAGGTGCCGTTAGTATTGCCATGCGGCATGCACTTAAAGCAGATAATTGTAGCATCTATGCATTGGATAATTCGCAGGCGATGTTAGATAGAGCGGCGCATTATTTAGCCTTGACTGAAAATGACGTTAAGGTGCAGCTTAGCTGTACGGACATTATAACAGCAGAGTTAGAGAATGCTTCAGTGAGCGTTTTAAATTATGTATTACAGTTTATTGCCTTGCCTGAACGAGCGTCACTATTAGCAAAAATTTATCATGCAACCTTGCCAGGTGGCGCATTAATTGTTTCAGAAAAACTATTGTTTGCAGAACCTGAGCAAAGTATGCAGCGGCAATTACATGAAGATTTTAAACGTGCCAATGGATATTCAGAATTAGAAATTGCACAAAAACGCAGTGCCATTGAAGATGTCTTAATCCCTGAAACAGAAGCGGTGCATGTTGCACGTTTACAGCAAGCGGGTTTTTCACAAGTTATACGTTGGCAGCAGTGCTTTAATTTTGTGTCTTTTTTGGCGATAAAATAATGTACAGTGAGTATATCGACCTTTTTTTTGCTGATTTTTTTGCACACTTTTTAAGTCAAGAGCCTGCTTATCAAAATGCTTCTGCAAGCCTTAATCAACTGCTCGCTGATAAATTTACACATCGCCCACATGGAGATTTAGAACGCTGGCTTAAAGCGTATGAACGCTTGCCAGAGATATCTAAGGTGCAGCTAGATTTAACCCAATCTGCCATTTCTTTTAGCGCAGATAAACTAAGTACGCAAGAAGACGATGCTTTGATGCAGGGATTACAAGGTCTAATACCTTGGCGTAAAGGGCCTTTTAACTTTTTTCATCATCAGGTTGATGCTGAGTGGCGTTCAGATTTTAAATATCAGCGTATTCGTCCGTATTTATCTAGTTTAAAAAATAGACGCATTTTAGATGTTGGCTGTGGTAGCGGTTATCATATCTGGCGCATGTTAGGCGATGGCGCGAGGCAGGTTTTAGGTGTTGACCCATCTATGTTGTTTTTATTGCAATTTCAGGCAGCTAAAAAATATGCTAAAAGTGCCTTAAAAACGCAACAAGCGCATTTTTTGCCAATAACCTTAGAGCAACTACCTAATGCCATTAATGAGTTTGATAGCGTTTTTTCAATGGGCGTGTTGTATCATCGCACCGACCCTATTGGGCATTTACAAGCACTTAAATCACGGCTTCGAAAAGGCGGCGAACTCTTATTAGAAACATTGGTTATTGATGGCGCATTAGGTGAGGTGCTAACACCAGAAAACCGTTATGCACAAATGCGTAATGTCTGGTTTATTCCCAGCGTGCCTACTTTATTGTTGTGGTGTAGACGGGCAGGATTTGCACATGCCGAGTTGGTCGATTTAAGTCAAACAAGCAGTGATGAACAAAGACGTACAGACTGGATGAGTTATCAATCGCTAGCAGATTTTTTAGACCCTAATAATCCCCAGCAAACCATTGAGGGCTATCCTGCACCATTGCGTGCCAGCATTGTGGCACGCAATGTTTAGTTATCGGGTTGCTCTACTGCTTTTTTAGGTGCAACAGGCGTATGTTTTTTTGCTTGAGTGATAAGGGCATAGCTATGTTGTTCACTAGGTTCGCTAAGGATTGCTGAGGTTTCAATAGTGGCAATGGGTGTGAGCTCAGGTATTTGGTATAGGGCTGTTTTATTCAGTTTATCTGTAGCAAGTAAGTATTCGCCCACTAACTGCATGTGATGATAATTTGCCTCTCCCAGCAGTTGTCCATTTAGGTTTATCAGCCCTTGAGTTTGTTTTTGTTGGTCAAAATAAGTGGCATAGCCAGAGCTGGCAAAGGGTGCAATTTTTAAAGTCTCGCTTTGATAGATTATATTTTTTAAGCGAGTATCAAAAATAATGCTGCTGTCTTTGGTATGTATTACCAAGCGTTGCTTAACTAAAGGACTAATATAATTGAGCTGCTCTTGGGCAAATAGCGCATAAGGCGCTTGTTTGCTTTGATAGAGTTTTATTTCCCCATTGGCATGTATTGCCTTATATAAATCATCTCCCAAGTAGATAATTTGTTTAAATTCTATGGGGATAATTTGCTGTCCTGTCGTATCAACTAAACCGAGCTGCTGTTTATCCTGTACCTGAATTAAGTTGCCTAACGCAGTGAGATTTTCTTTAAAAAAGGGCATGAGGCGTTTGCCTTGAGCATTAAAACGACTGCTCATATCGGTTAATCCTTGGGCTAAAAAACTGCCATCATCTAAAATTTGAGCCTGATTAACATACATAGACAAGGCAGGTTTTCCTTGGGTGTTGACGACAATATCTCCACGAGAGGTGGTTACTTGGAAGTAGTTTGGGTTATTTAAGTTCTGATACTGAGGCACAGAAAGATCTAGCCAGCTTTTGTTTTTGATAGAGAAAAACTGCCATTTTTGCTGACGTTTTTTCTGTATAGGAATAAGATTATGGATTGTTCGTGCGCCAATTTTATAAAATTTTCCAGATAAAATAACTTCAAAGTCTGTATTAAATAGCGTGTTATGGTCTTTTATGCTGGCTAAAATGCTGTTGTCTTTGGCACTGAACTGAATATCATCGTAGATAAAAGGCACCAACACCTTGGCATTTTTATCTAACAATCCAAAGTGACTGCCGTTATAGGCCAATAGGCTATTTTGTACAAACTCAGTTGCAATCCAAGAATATGCTTTGCCCAATGCATGACCTGTTAAATCGTATAACTGCTGTACGCCTGCTTGGCTAATTCGTATGCGTTGGTGTGCCATTAACACTGCATTTGAGCCTTGAAATAATTGGGCTTCAAGAACGTTAGGTTGATATAACAGCAGTTGTTTATCTGCTGCTGGTTTGGGTTGTATTTTATAGATAAGCTGCTGGTTACGAATATTTAAAAAGCTAACATGTTGTAAGTAACCTTGAGCATTAACACTAAGAGGTGGCGTATTGGCTTTGCTTTTTTTAAGGCTGTTAGTCAGCACCAATTGATTATTTTGTTGATGATAATCATAGGCAAAAAACTGCGGCATTTTGGCAAATAAAGGCACTGCTTCCTTTGCTTCACCTTTAAAATCATAAAGAGCTAAAACTTTATTCTCATCTAAGAACTGAAAATAATTAAAACTCAAGCGGTTGGGGTGCTCGATACGTTGTTGATAAACCCCATTAGTGCGTACTTGTAGTGGTATGTTAATAACTTGCTTTGGTTGCTTTGTCGGTGCAGAGCTACAAGCGCTCATCAATAGCAAAAGAGCAATCAGGGCGGCATTTAGGGCGGAGGTAATTAAGTGATGATTTGTCATAATTTTTTCTATTAATACAAAATATAAACCGCTATTTTGCAATGCTTATCTCCCATAGGCAATAAAAACTGTTAAACTGTGTGGCTATTTTTTATTTATATATGCTTATGTCACCAAAAAATTCTCTTAACTCACGTCAGCGTGATGCCGTTATGCATACCAACAGCCCATTGTTGGTGTTAGCTGGAGCGGGGTCAGGCAAAACCAGCGTGATTACACAAAAGATTGCCTATTTAATTGGGCAGTGTGGCTATCATGCAGGACAAATTGCAGCAGTTACCTTTACCAATAAGGCTGCACGAGAGATGAAAGAACGCATTGTTAATTTGGTTGGCAAGCAAGCAAGCCGAGGTTTAACGGTCTCTACTTTTCATACTTTAGGCTTGTCGATAATTCGCAAAGAACACCGTTTAGCAGGTTATCAATCGGTATTTTCTATTTTAGATCAAGATGACTGCAAGGTTATTTTGCGAGATTTAATGCAGCGTGACTTTAATGATGAAGACAACGAGCTTCTACAACAAATCCAAGCTGCCATCAGTCAGTATAAAAATGAATTACTTACCCCTGAACAAGCCATTTCTCAAGCAGAAAACGAAGAGCAGGGTTTATTTGCTCGTTGTTATGAGCATTATCAACGAATGTTAAAAGCCTATAATGCAGTGGATTTTGATGATTTAATTTTACAGCCTGTTTTATTGTTTCAAAACTATCCTGAGGTGCTCATACGCTGGCAGGCTAAAATTCGTTATCTATTGGTGGACGAATATCAAGATACCAATACCAGCCAGTATAAATTAGTGCATTTATTGGTTGGTCATCGTGGTGGTTTAACTGCAGTTGGTGATGATGATCAGTCTATCTATGCTTGGCGTGGTGCACGTCCTGAAAACTTAGCGCAACTACAACAAGATTTTCCTAGCTTAAAAATAATTAAATTAGAACAAAATTACCGTTCTACAGGGCTAATTTTAAATGCAGCTAACCAGGTGATTAGCCATAATCCCCATGATTTTGAAAAAAAACTTTGGTCAGAGAAAGGCTGGGGAGAGCCAATACGCATTTTAAAATGCGCCTCTGATGACGCAGAAGCCGAGCGAGTCGTGAATGAATTGGTTAGTCGTCATTTGCGTTATAGTGCTAATTACAGTGATTTTGCTATTTTGTATCGAGGTAATCATCAAGCACGGCAGCTTGAAATGAAATTACAAGGCGCGCAGGTTCCGTATAAATTAAGTGGCGGTACTTCCTTTTTTTCACGCAATGAAATCAAAGATGTGATGGCATATTTGCGTCTTTTAATTAATCCCGATGATGATGCCGCCTTACTTCGGGTGATTAATACCCCAAGGCGAGAAATTGGTTCAAGCAGTATTGAAGCCTTATCTAACTATGCTCAAGAGCGAGGCATAAACTTACTAGCGGCCTGTGGTGAATTAGGGCTTGAGCAACGCATGCCCAAAAAAGGCTATGAGCGAATTAATCGTTTTGCACAATGGTTAGCTAAAACACGACAAAATCTTTATCAACATGAGCAGTTAGAACCTTTAGATATTATTAAAGAAATGCTCAATGACATTAATTATGAAAGCTGGCTAATGCAAAACTCAGCCACACCTCATCAGGCAGAAAAACGCTATAAAAATGTTTTATTTTTGCTTGATTCTATTGAAAAAATGCAAAGTAAAGCAGAAGAACAAGGCGAGCAGCTAGAAATTGATGATGCCATTAGTAGGCTGATTTTACGCGATATGTTAGAACAAAAAGCCGAAGATGAAGAGTTAGACCAAGTGCAGCTCTTAACCTTACATGCCGCCAAAGGACTAGAGTTTGCACATGTCTATATCATTGGTCTAGAAGAAGAATTATTGCCCCATAGAAATAGCATTGATGCCGATACCGTTGCCGAAGAAAGGCGATTAATGTATGTGGGTATTACTCGTGCGATGCGGACTTTAACTTTGACCTATGCAGGGAAACGTCGCCAATATGGGGAAACCATTAATACCACACACAGCCGCTTTTTAGATGAGTTGCCCAGCAAAGACGTGCAATGGGAAGGTAAAGCAGAGGTAACCGAAGAAGATAAAAAAGCCTACGCTAAAGCCACATTTGACAGCTTAAAAGATTTGTTTTGATAAAAAAATAACTTTTAAAAAACATACTAACTCTTTATAGTGTCTTTTTTAACAAATAACCCAAGTCGAATATGAATTTAAATAGCAAGAAAATAACGGATGATGAAATATACGAGGTACTAAATACGGCAATTGCAGAACGCTATCTTGCCCCAGAAACTCATATGCCAGAAGACGAATTGGCAAAAAGGTTTAAGGTTAGCCGTACACGTATTCGCAAAGTTTTGCAGCGATTGATTTTTGAAAAATTAGTTGAATATAGACCCAACTGTGGTGTGTTTGTTGCCTCTTTAAGTGTCAAAGAAGTACAAGATATATTTGCAGCAAGACGCATTGTTGAAGCTGGATTAATCGAATGCATCACATTTCCTTTAAGCAAGGCTCAAATTAAGAAGTTATATACGCTACTTGAAAAAGAGCATAACGCCATTGCTGAAAAAGAGGAAAGGCAGATGATTCGTCTTTCAGGCGAATTACACCTAGCAATTGCAGAACTTGCAGGCAATGGTAGCTTGGTGTTGTATTTAGAAAAGCTCTTAGCACGCACTTCAATTGCCATTTCAATTTACCAAAAAAGCAGTGCGCCATTTACTGATAACCAATGCCATGTGCGGCTTGTCGAGCTGCTTGTTGAAGGCAATGTGAAAGTCATTCAAAAAAGTATGCTGCAACATTTGTCAGACGTTGAAAATGGACTGGATTTGTGCAAAAAAAACACAGCAACCAATCAAGTTGGAGATGTACTCGGGCAATTAATGGCACAAAAGAACTAGCCATTTATGTATTTGTAATAAATGCTTTGCAGCTTGCCTGTAACTTGTTATGTTATCTATTTAACAACAATAATAAGGATTTTGTATGCAACAGGTAACCCATTTAATTATTGGTGCGGGTTTTGGTGGTATTGGTCTGGCTATACAAATTTTGCAGCAGCAATTAGGTGATGTCAAAATTTGGGAAAAACAAGCCAGCCTTGGTGGTACTTGGTTTGACAATCAATACCCTGGAGCTGCTTGTGATATTGCCTCTAACCTTTACTCTTTTTCTTTTTATAAAAAACATAACTGGTCAAGACGCTTTGCACCACAAGCAGAAATTTTAGAGTATTTGCAAGATTGTGCTACGCATTTTGGCATTCATTCACACATTGAGTTGCAGCGAGAGGTTGCCAGTGCAACATGGCTTACAGACAAACAACGTTGGCAGGTCATTAGCCGCTGTGGAGAAAAAATAGAAGCACAATTTTTAATCTCAGCAACTGGTCAGTTGAATATTCCTGCGATACCACAAACACACGGTATCCAATACTTTTAATTTAAACGCTTAATAAAATACCCAATGACCAAAGAGAAAAAATGTGAGATACAATCAAATTATAAAAGAACTTTGTGAAATCTCAGATAAAGAGGTCGATTTAAATAAATTAAATGACCTAAATGAATATCTAAAACAATTATTTAGACTTTACAAAGATGAAAGCAATTATCCACGAGCAGAATCGATATATAAAGAATTGGTTGGATATGGCTGTAAAGCTAATGACTGGAATGCTGAAAAAAATAGTGAATTAGAAGAAAAATGCAAAAAACTATGTGATAGAAAAATATGGTTCAATAGTAATTATAATTGGAGCCAAGTTCATTTGGATGGCAGAAATATTTTTAGTTACATAAAAGTATATGTATCGTTAGAGCAAAGTGATGTTGCTGATATATTTATACAAACTATTGAAGAGTTATTAAAGGTTAAAAGCGCCTCTTTTGCTGCAAAAATTTCAAATCAAGGTAGGCATGAGACATTTGTTTTTTGGGTTGAGAAAAAAGATTTTTTAATTTTACAAGAATTACTAAAACCATATAGAAAACAAAAACCACTAAAATTGATAGCGTATTATGACGATTATGGAATATCAAAAGAGTTTTCAAGTAGTCAAAACGATGCGATGTCTGAACTCATAGCAGAACATTTTAAGAAAACAGATTATATTGAAGATGTAAATGTGGCGAGATTGTTTGAGATTGCATTGCAAAAAACAGATAGAAAAAAGTATAATTTTATTCCGCAAACGTTACCAGTACTGTTTAAAACGTTATTTGTATTGCTTGGAAAAGCAGATATAAAATCGGATGATTTTTTGCTTAATGATGAAGAAAAATTATGGGATCGTTCAGGATGCAAAAAAGCAGAAAGAGATTATTCAAGACTAAAAGAGATAGATTTCTTAGATTCAGCTTCGAAGTGCAAAGTTTTATAAACAGCGATTAAAATTTAAGATATGCAGTGTTGCACTTCAAAATTGAATCCAAGAAGTAAAAGCAAGAAGAATTCGTTAATTATTTTAAGGCATTTACTCACAAACTGTTTGCAGTCTGTGAGTAAATTGGTATGTTAGGAGTTTAACAACAATAATAAGGATTTTGTATGCAACAGGTAACCCATTTAATTATTGGTGCGGGTTTTGGTGGTATTGGTCTGGCTATACAAATTTTGCAGCAGCAATTAGGTGATGTCAAAATTTGGGAAAAACAAGCCAGCCTTGGTGGTACTTGGTTTGACAATCAATACCCTGGAGCTGCTTGTGATATTGCCTCTAACCTTTACTCTTTTTCTTTTTATAAAAAACATAACTGGTCAAGACGCTTTGCACCACAAGCAGAAATTTTAGAGTATTTGCAAGATTGTGCTACGCATTTTGGCATTCATTCACACATTGAGTTGCAGCGAGAGGTTGCCAGTGCAACATGGCTTACAGACAAACAACGTTGGCAGGTCATTAGCCGCTGTGGAGAAAAAATAGAAGCACAATTTTTAATCTCAGCAACTGGTCAGTTGAATATTCCAATCATTCCACAGCTATCGGGCATGCAATCTTTTTCAGGACCTGTATTACACTCTGCTCGTTGGGATAAATCAGTTAGCTTAAAAGATAAGCATTTGGTGGTAATTGGTACAGGTGCCAGTGCCATTCAGTTTATTCCTGAAGTGGTTAAGCAGGCAAAACAGGTTACTGTCTTTCAGCGTTCTGCGCCCTATGTTATCAAAAAGCCTGACCGTCCCTACCGCCAATGGGAACGTAGGTTATTTAAAAAAATACCAGCAGTGCAAACGCTTAGCCGTTGGTGGATTTACTTAGCAAACGAAACACAGTTTTTAGGGTTTCGTTATTTACGCTGGGCAATGCAACTTATGCGTTTTAATTGGAAGCTGCAAATGCACAGTATCGTTACTGATAAGGCACTAAGGCAAAAGTTGACCCCTGATTATCAGCTAGGCTGTAAGCGCATTTTACTGTCCAATAATTATTATCAAGCCATGCAACAGCCTAACTTGTATCTTAATACCCAGGGTATTAAAGAGGTCACTACAAATAGCGTGATTGATAAAACAGGCGCAGAATTTAAAGCCGACGTGCTACTGGCAGGCACAGGGTTTGATACCACTCATTTTTTAACGCCCATCAATATTCAAGGACGTTTAGAAAAAGACATTCACCGTCTTTGGGAAGATGGCGCAGAGGCCTATATGGGCAGTAGTGTGTATGGTTTTCCTAATTTCTTTATGCTCTATGGACCGAATGTGAATTTAGGTCATAGCTCCATTATTTTTATGTTAGAGGCACAATTCACTTATATTATAAATATTCTAAAGTATATGCGAAAAGAGGGTAAAAACACCGTTGAGGTTAAACAAAAAGTGCAAGATGACTTTAACCAAAATTTGCAAAAAAATCTTAAGAAAACCGTTTGGAGTACAGGCTGTAGCAGTATTTATATTAATGAGCAGGGCAAAAATGTAACCAACTGGCACAGTTTTACCGCAAGTTTTTGGTGGCAATGCCATCAGTTTAATGCAAAGTCGTACAATTTTGATGTATCGCATACCCAAGGAGCAAAGAAATGAAGAATGCAATTATTACTGGCGCCGCATCTGGCATTGGTTTGGCGGTAGCAAAGGCACTTTCTGCTAAAGGTTGGCGTTTGGCATTATTGGATTTAAATATAGAGGCATTAAAGCAAGCAACACAAACGCTCAATCAAGAAAATATAAGTCTGTATGGCGTTGATGTTTGCGATTATAACGCTTTAAAAAAAGTCATTGATGAATTTGCTCAGCAACAACAACAGCAACTTAGATTGCTACTAAACTGCGCTGGTATTATGAAAATTCAAACTACGGCAACCAGCAGTCCTGAGTTTCATGCTCGTACCTTTGATGTTAATGTTAATGGCACTTTTTATGCCTGCCATGCCGCCTACCCCTATTTAAAAGCGGCACAAGGGCAAATTATTAATATGAACTCAGCGGCAACACAATATGGTATTCCTTGGCAGGCAAGTTATAGTGCCTCTAAATTTGCAATTAAAGGATTAACCGAAGCATTAAATTTAGAATGGGAGCAAGATGGTATTCAGGTCGGCTCTATGGTTCCTCCCGTGATAGAAACACCTATGGTAACAGAACAAGCACAACGCTCGCCGATTATGGAAAGGTTAGCATCAGGCTTAACCACCGAAGATGCAGTTAAGGCAATATTACAGCAAATTGATAAACCTAAATTACATCACCCCATAAGTTGGGGCTTTAAACTGATGTATTATGCACGGCAAATGACACCAGATTTTATTATTCGGTTGATTTTTAAGCATATATTAATGCGAGAGATTAAATAAATTTAATGAAATTAAGCACATAATTAAATAGTGCAATGGCGAGCTTCATACTATACTTGCACAGGTGCAACAATTAGATTGATATATCTAGCGTTTAGTTGAGTAATATCCTTGCTCAATGTCTTTAGGGTTGTTAATCTTGCAACAATTTTTTGGCGTTCAGTGCGTAGCCATCTGAACGATATCTAATATTTTAGAATAATATTTGGGAATTATAATGTTTAAAAAGATAAGAGGCATGTTTTCTAGCGATTTGTCCATTGACTTAGGTACGGCAAATACACTTATTTATATGCGAGATAAAGGCATCGTGCTTAATGAACCTTCAGTGGTTGCCATTCGTATGCAAGGACACCAAAAAAGTGTTGCAGCGGTAGGTGCAGAGGCCAAACGAATGCTAGGGCGCACGCCAGGTAATATTCAAGCCATTCGCCCCATGAAAGACGGTGTGATTGCAGACTTTGAAGTCACTGAAAAAATGCTACAGTACTTTATTAAACGAGTGCATGAAAGCAGTTTTATGCAACCTAGCCCTAGAGTGGTTGTATGTGTGCCATATCAGGCAACCAAAGTAGAGCGCAAAGCCATTCGAGACTCGGTCATTGGTGCTGGTGCAAGTCGTGTTTATTTAATCCACGAGCCTATGGCCGCTGCCATAGGTGCAGGTCTACCTGTAGATGAAGCACGAGGTTCGATGGTGGTTGATATTGGTGGTGGCACAACAGAAATAGCCATCATTTCATTAAGTGGCGTGGTGTATGCAGAATCGGTCAAAGTAGGTGGCGATCGTTTTGACGAGTCTATTATGGCTTATATTCGTAGAAGCTATGGTAGCGTCATAGGCGAAGCAACTGCCGAGCGTATTAAACAAGAAATTGGCACCGCCTATCCCAGTGATGAAGAACATGAAATTGATGTCCGTGGACGCAATTTAGCAGAAGGTATTCCCCGTAGCTTTACCCTTACCTCCAGTGAGATTTTAGAAGCCTTACGAGACTCTTTAGGCTCTGTTGTGCAAGCCGTAAAAGCAGCCCTTGAACAAGCCCCCCCAGAGTTGGCATCAGATGTAGCAGAACGGGGCATGGTATTAACAGGTGGTGGTGCATTATTACGAGATTTAGATAAGCTCCTAGCCGAAGAAACAGGTTTGCCAGTGATTGTAGCTGATGACCCTCTTACTTGCGTAGCCAGAGGAGGCGGTCGCTTTTTAGAAACCGCAACAGAAGCACAGCTTTCTTTAACAGAAAGTGAATAATCACATACATGCTTCTTATTAAGCGTTTTGTAGAGTAAGCAATTTATGCAATTTGAGTTTCAACCTGTTCAGGCTTATCGTGCAGTTGCATTATTATTGCTTTCTCTATTTATTGTGTGGATTGATAGTAATATCAATTGGCTTAAGCCAGTTCGTTATTATATGGGCTATACCCTAGTTCCTAGTCAAGAATTATCCACCTTACCTGTGGTCGTCATTGACTGGTTGCATGAAGCAACCACCACAAGAGAAACCCTCTTATTAGAAAATAAACGGCTACAAGCTCGCAATACCGTTTTGCAGCAACAAATTCAAAAACAGGTCTCTTTAGAAGTTGAAAATATTCAATTGCGTGAATTATTAAACGCATCTGAAGAAGTGAATGACAAAGTGCTGGTCACCAGTGTGGTGGATATCAATCCCGATCCTTATATTAAGCAAATTACCATTAACAAAGGTGCGCATGAAGGGGTTTTTATTGGGCAGCCCGTACTTGATGCCTTTGGGCTTTTGGGTCAGGTTATTGATGTCATGCCCTATAGTAGCCGTGTACTGATGCTAGCAGACTCCAACCATACCGTTCCAGTACAAAATACACGCAATGGCGTGCGTGCTATTGCCTCAGGAACAGGCTCATTAGATGAACTAGAGGTTATTTATGTGCCTGTTACCGCAGATATTAAAGAAGGTGATTTGCTTGTGAGTTCAGGGCTAGGGCAGCGTTACCCTAAGGGCTATCCTGTTGCAACAGTTCATTCAGTTAAAAATGTACCTGGTGATGCTTTCTTGCAAGTTAAAGCCAAACCCAGTGCCAAACTAGATCGGAGTCGTTTCTTGCTATTGGTATTTCGTGCAGGCTCAGGACAAGTTCCCCCTAAATCACTATGGCAGGATACAAAATAATGAAAGTCAATTTTGTTTTTTTATTACTAGGTTTGTTTATTGCCTTTTTTCTTGAGCACATTCCTGTTCCTGATTTGTTATATTGGTTTAGACCACAATGGATTGCCTTGTTTGTCATTATCTTAGTGCTATTAAAGCCCTTTACATACACCTATTGGTTGGTCTTGCCTGTTGGCTTATTGGCAGATGTTGAACATGGTAGTGTGCTTGGTCTACATTGTTTTATGCTTACCTTGTATATACTTATAATTCATGTTATTTATCGTCGTTTTATGCTTTTGCAACTGTTGCAGCAAACCTTGGTGATATTTGTCATTGTGATTGTTGTGCAATCTGTCAGCTATGCCATTGTTGGATTATTTACCCATACGCCAGATGTTATTGCATGGATTCCCGCACTTAGCTCTGCGTTTGTTTGGCCTTGGCTATCTGTAATGAGTTTTTGGTTATTTCGTCAACAATCCATCAAAGCTGCCTCCAGTTGACGTGTTGCGGGGACAGGTTTGATTGTGATACCCGCCGACTAACCACAACCTAGGTGATTAGAAATAATATGAAGCACTGGCTCAAAATTTGCCTCTCACAGCTCATCTTAACCCTATTTGTAGGGATTATTATGCTAACCCTTTATGTAGGGGCAGGGCGGCAATATTTCCCTTATATTAGTCATTTAAAACCAGATTTAATCACCTATTTAAGTCAACAAATAAAACAGCCCGTAGACATTGAAAAATTAACAGGTACTTGGTCAGGTTTATTGCCCATAGTAGAAATTCATAACCTAAAAATAGGGCATACAGATGCCCCGATAAATATTGGCTATGTCAAAGCCAAATTAGATATTAGTGCCAGCTTGTTTTATTTACGCCCTGTTTTTAAGCAATTAAGCATCAGCCAAGTATCTGCAAACATCAAAGAGCTAGAGAATAAAAAATGGCAACTGACTCCAAACTGGATTATGGACTTTTCACAACCCGTCGCCACTAATGACAACGACTGGCTAAGTCTGATTATTAAGCAACGAGAACTGCTCTTTTTAAACTGGCATATCCAACATCAACAGCTAGATGGACGCACAGAAAAAATAGAATTAGACCACCTAATCTGGCGCAACAACAGCCAACAACATAGTTTAAGTGGCAAAGCAAAGTGGGGTTATAAAGCACTTCACCCCATTGACTTTAAAGCCAACCTAACAGGTAGCCTATGGCCCTACAATGCGCCAGATGGTCGTTTTTTTGTGCAAGTAGCACAACAAGACTGGTCACGTTGGATACCTAATATACAAAATCCAGATATTATTTTTGATCAATTTAATGTCTCTGCCAAAGCATGGTTTCGTCTTGAAAAAGGGCAACTTAAATCGCATTACGCCATAATTAACAGCAATAACATTTTGCTTAAAACAGCAGGTAAACCACTGAATATTCCCCAAGGGCAATTGATTTTAGCAGGGCTAGGTGATGAACAAGGTTGGTATTCTGTTATTGATAGCCAGTTTCCAAATGTTAAAAAATGGCCCAAGCTACGCCTGTACTATCATCAATTAGCGCCAGCGCAACATGCACTTAGCCTAGAAATTGAAAAAGTAAGTATTAACCGCATAAGTGATGCATTGCGTACACATAAACTGCTACCCAATCAGGTACAAAATTACCTTGAAGGGCTACAGCCTAAAGGGACAATCAAAAAGCTAGGTGCAGCCTATATTTATCAGGAAAATACGCCACCATTGGCATTAATTAATGTGAATTTACAAGAGGTCAGCTCAAAAACCTATCGAGGGATACCTGGTTTTGCAGGGGTGTCAGGAAAATTGGTCATCTTACCAGATTCAGGTTACTTTATAATCAAAGATAGCCTAGCCTCTATTTATATTGATGAAGTGTATCATCACTTTTTAAACATTAAACAGCCTAAAGGGCAATTTGCATGGCAGCTTAATGAAGATTCTGCAGATTTAATGCTAAAGCAATTTTCAGGTAGTATAAAAAATAACAAAGCAACAGCCGATATGCGCCTTAACATTCCTTATCAGCAGGATAAAAATTTAAATATGGCACTTAAAATAGGCATTAATACAGCATCGCTTGCCTTACATAAACAGCTAGTACCAGAAGAATTTGTAGACAACAGCACACGCAAGTGGCTTGATAATGCAATTTTAGCAGGTCAGGGACAAGACTTTAAATTCATTTTAAATGGCGATATAGGCCCTAAAAGTCGCATGGCAGAGCGCACATTATTACTTGATTTTGCAATTCAAGATGGGCGGCTGCGTTATCAACAAGGCTTTCCAGATATTCAGCATATTCATGGACGCTTTGACTTACGTGATGATCAAATCCATGTACGTATACAGCAAGCACAAGCGACAGGCTTAAAGTTAACAAAAACAGCCACTTTGCACCTAAATGCAGCACACCCCAAATATACAACATTAAACTTAAACGCCAATATCCAAGGAGACTTAGCACCCAGCTTTGCCTACTTAACCGACACACCACTTAAAGCAGAAATAGATAATCAGCTACAAGGCTGGTTTATGCGAGGGCAGCACAAATCAAAAATACAATTAGGCTTACACATAGGCAGCCATAAAAGTAAGCCCAAATTCCAATTAAATAGCGACATAAATAACGCAGATTTATACATTAAACCGCTAGATTTAAGCCTAAACAAACTACAGGGTCACTTGCAATTTGATTTACAAAACGGACTTCAGAGCAAAAAAATACAAGCGCAGGTACTCGGAGGATTAGGACAGTTTCAAATTCAATCAAAAGCCAAGAATAACGGCTTTGATATGCACATCAAAGGTACAGGTCAAGCCAATTGGAAACAGCTACATCAATGGCAAGACAACAGCTTTAAACCCATTATAAATGGCATCACAGACTATCAACTAGATGCCCACATAGACCTGACCCCCGCTCAAAAGCACTTTGTGCGTCTAAATAGCAAGCTGCAAGGCACGCAGATTAAACTACCTGAGCCCTATGGAAAAAAAGCCACAGAAGCCGCACCGCTTAACCTATATTGGCACAGTAAACAACAGCAATCTTGGCTTAAATTAGACTATAAAAAGCAAGTCAGCGCCGCCTTGCAATGGCAAAATAACAACCTAAAAAGTGGGCGCATACGCATAGATGGTTATCCTGCTGAGTTTTCTAATCTTGATGGGCTATTTATTTATGGCAATATTGCTCAGCCTGTAGAGCTAGATAAATGGTATCAAATGTGGCAAACACTCGCGGCAAATACAAACCAGAAAGCACAAAGCAACTCAATTGTTCGCCAGTTTAAATTTAACTTTAACCATTTAACTGCCTTTGGCATTAACCTAGGCTCCAGCTTTTTTGCAGGGACTAAACTTGCTAATGGTTGGGAAATAGACCTTGCTAACCGTCTTAGCAAAGGGCAAATCATAATTAATAAAAGCCCAACACCTATTTCAGTAAAATTAGATTATTTACATATCAATGGTTTTAAAAATAACACATCAGAGCAATCCAAAGACACACCAGACATACTTGCTGACTTTAACCCCAAGCAATTACCAGATATTGATTTATGGTTAGCCGAACTATATTACAACACACGTAACTTAGGGCATTGGCAAATTAAGATGCAAAGAAAGCCAGAAGGTTATCTAATTAATGTAGCGCAAGGAAAAATAAAAAAACTCGACGTACAAGCACAGTTACTATGGTCGAAACAAAATGCACAAGCGCATACCGAGGTTAAACGCTTTCACTTATCCACAAGTAACCTAGCAGATACCTATCGTGCTTTTAGGCTAGTGCCCATTGTTGAAAATGATGAATTTAATCTATCTGCAACAGCCAACTGGTTAGGCAGTCCTGCCAATTTACAATTAAAAAATCTAAACTCACGCATCAAATATAACCTTAAAAAAGGGCGTATTGATATAAAAGAAGCCGAATCCCTAAGAGGCTTTGGCATGTTAAATGTAGGCGCAATCAGCAGACGCTTACGTCTGGATTTTTCTGATTTATACCAATCGGGATTAAGTTTTGATGAGATTAACGCCGAGTTAAAAACAGAAAAAGGGATATTACAGATACAAAAACCCATCTTAATAGAAGGGCCAAGCGGTAAATATCAGCTATCAGGTAGCAGTAATTTATTAACCGAAACCTTAGATATGAACATGGCCGTCACCTTGCCAGTATCAGGGAGTTTGCCATTATTTATTGTACTAGCCGGCTTATCCCCACAGGTAGCAGGAGCTGTTTATATTACGGAACGCTTAATAGGTAATGAAATAGAAACCTTTACCAGTGCCAGTTACCATATTCACGGCACTTGGGATAAACCAGAATTAAAATTAAACAAGGTATTTGATAACAAAGTAGAAGGCACAGAAGCCCCCAGTTTTATAGATAGGGTAAAAAGCATATTCTGGTTAGATTAATAAGGAAGAGTTGTTTAACAGTGCTACTGGATTTGCCGATAGAGAAGCAAGTAAAAATAGCAACGCTTTTAATTTAACTTTGTTGCTATATACAGGATTTAATAGAGCCTCTAGGCTCAGAGCCTAGTATTTACAAGTCTTTGGACGTTTAGGGACGTACTTGAATTATAGAAGTGGTACCAAAGGTCGGACTCGAACCGACACACCCGTGAAGGCGGGGGATTTTGAATCCCCTGCGTCTACCAATTTCGCCACTTTGGCACATTGCGAGGCGCATATACTACTCTTATGGCACTTTCTGTCAAGGGTCTATGGCAAATCAATTTCTTGGTTTTGTAAAAAAACAAGGTAATGTTTTTTTGTAGGCAAAGCACATTTTTTATTTTTGTATAAAAACGTAACTAAACTCTGTTTTTTGTATAACTTATTCTACACTGGAATGGCATAGGTTATTTTCTCCGCTATTTTAAGCACAAATTTTTAAGCACAAATCATCAAGGCAGAAGCAATGTTTAACAATATTAAATTAAAAAATAAATTAGCAATTATTATCGTTTTATTCTTAATTGGCTCTACCTTACAAGGTCTGTACTCTGTTTCGTCTTTATATAACGAGCTGTTAGATAACAAGAAAATCAAAGTAAGAGATGAGGTAAATGCTGCATTTAATCTTGTCGAACATTTTTATAAATTACAAAGCACCTTGGGAAAAGAAGAAAGTCAGCACCAAGCGATGGAGGCCATTCGTACTTTACGGTTTGGTAAAAGTGGTTATGTTTGGATTAATGACTACCAGCATAAGTTACTGATGCACCCTATTAAAAAAAGTAAAGAAGGTAAAGATATGACCAATAGCAAAGATGCTAAGGGTAAATATCATTGGCAAGAAATGGTTAAGGTTGCCACCAGTACCAAGCAGGCAGGGTATGTACATTATTACTATAAGGGGCCACAGTTCTCTAGTGCGGAAGAAAAAATCTCTTATGTAAAAGGGTTTAAGCCTTGGGGTTGGGTTTTAGGTAGTGGCATTTATTTAACAGAAGTGAATAGCACGTTCCAGCAAGAGCTTATTTCTATTGCAATTATTATTGCCATTTCATTATTATTGATTATTGGTATTTCTGTTTTTATTGCCACGTCCATTACCTCGCCAATTACTGAATTACTTAAAACAATTAAAAAGATGGGGCAAGGGGATTTTACTTCAGCTCTTGCAAATACAGCACGTCAAGATGAAATTGGCATTTTAAGTCAAGGTATTCGGCAAATGTCCACAAATTTAATGGGGCTAATTCAACAAATTAACAGCACCACAACAGAATTGCAGGTTAAATCTCAAGGGTTAGCAAAAGACAGTTCAGATGCCAGTGCTAATATGCAAAATCAGCATGAGCGGATACAAAAAGTCACTCATAGTATGGATGAAATGAAAGGCGCATTTCATAGTATGACAGAAGATGCCAATCAAGCATCAAGTGCAACTGATACGGTAAACGAACAAATTGAAGTGGGTGCAAATAATATGCAGCAAAGCATTAAAAGCATTCATCAATTGGGTAGTAGCATGAACAGTGCAGATAAAACCATGCAAACACTTGTTGCCAAAAGCAAAGAAATTGACCAAGTTGTAGAGGTGATTAGTGGCATTTCTGAACAAACCAATTTACTTGCCTTAAATGCTGCTATTGAGGCGGCGCGTGCAGGAGAAAGTGGGCGTGGCTTTGCGGTTGTTGCCGATGAAGTTCGTTCTTTGGCGCAGCGCACGCAGGAATCGACTGAACAAATTAGAGAGATGATTCAAACTTTACAAGCCTTTTCTGATTCGGTTGCCGATGAAATGAAAAAGAGTTTAGAGCAGTCCGAGGAAAGTGTTGAGATGGTTGAAAAAACCAATGCAGAACTAGAAAAAATTATTGAATCTATTAAGCAAATTACCCAAGTTAACCAACAAATTGCTCGTTCATCTAAACAGCAGTCTAAGGAAGTTGACCTAGTTAATGAGAATTTAATTCACATTAATTCTGGTGCACAAGACACGCTTAGTACTGCTAAGAATATTAGTCAGATTAGCCAAACAATAGGTCAATTTAGCAATAGCTTAGAAACGGAAATCAAAAAATTTAAGTTGCCTTAAGCTATCAATAAGTCGATATCCATATAGTAGGGTTATCTCTTTAATGGTGTGCTAAGTGTTACAACACCTTTATCACTTCGTCAATAAACTGCTGTAAAAAAGGGTTGGGTTTGATCCTTTCTAAAAATTCATCACGGCGTTTGATGTACTCCGGCGAGTTGTAATAATCTTCCCACGTGTATTCTTTTACACTAAGCGGGTCGCCATTTTCTTCTGCCTCTTTTCGTAATTTTTCAATTCGTAACTCTTCTGCACTGGCAGGTGGAAAAAATACGGTGCCATTTCTTTGCATGGCTTCTATATCTCTTAAGTGACTTAACTCAAAGGCGGTTGAATTAACGACTTTTTGGTCTAACCCGTTTTTATCGGCATAGATATAGGCTTCTTTTAACCTTTCTCTATCTAAGTCGGTTAAATAAATACTCCCATCGCCAGAGCCACCTCGTAAGGACATCTGTACCAAATTTGGATCGTATTTGCCGTTAAGAATTCGGTCACGCACACCATTTGGTTGCTTAAATTGATAAGGCTTTTCTTCAGGCTTTTTTTTCACCTGTTGGCTTAAGGCAATGCCTTGAGGGCTAAGGCTGACTTTGGCGTCAGGCTTTTGCGTTGCTGTTTTTTCTGTTTTAGCGGTTGCTTTGTTGGTATGGTTAAGTGGGGCTGTACTTAGCCCCTTAGTTTGTATGTGCATCATAACCTCACTTGCTAAGTTGCATAAACGTTAATAGGAATATTCAACATGTACCACATCTTCGGGCTTGCTGTTACAACACCTTTATCACTTCGTCAATAAACTGCTGTAAAAAAGGGTTGGGTTTGATCATTTCTAAAAATTCATCACGGCGTTTGATGTACTCCGGCGAGTTGTAATAATCTTCCCACGTGTATTCTTTTACACTAAGCGGGTCGCCATTTTCTTCTGCCTCTTTTCGTAATTTTTCAATTCGTAACTCTTCTGCACTGGCAGGTGGAAAAAATACGGTGCCATTTCTTTCCATGGCTTCTTGGCTTCTAACCTGACTTAACTCAAAGGCGGTCATGGATACAGCATCTATATCTAACCCGTTTTTATCGGCATAGATATAGGCTTCTTTTAACCTTTCTCTATCTAAGTCGGTAAAATAAATAGCGGTATCGCCAGAGCCACCTCGTAAGGACATCTGTACCAAATTTGAATCGTATTTGCCGTTAATAATTCGGTTTAGATAGTCGTCTGGATTTTTAAATTGATAAGGTTTTTCTTCAGGCTTTTTTTTCACCTGTTGGCTTAAGGCAATGCCTTGAGGGCTAAGGCTGACCTTGGCGTCAGGCTTTTGCGTTGCTGTTTTTTCTGTTTTAGCGGTTGCTTTGTTGGTATGGTTAAGTGGGGCTGTACTTAGCCCCTTAGTTTGTATGTGCATCATAACCTCACTTGCTAAGTTGCATAAACGTTAATAGGAATATTCAACATGTACCACATCTTCGGGCTTGCTACCAGGATAAGCAGGGTAATAGCCACCTTTAAGTTCTATTTTTATAATAAAGCTGCCTTTGGCATCTAATCCATCAAAGAGGTGAATACTGCCGCTTTGATGGTCTGAGATGTCTTTACAACGATAGTTGTAATACTGATAGGGCTTTCTATAGCATAGTTTGACAGTTTGTTTAGTATGACCATTATTGTAGTGGTACCACTGCCAACTTACTTGTTCAATGCTGGCACCATAGTTAGGTACGTTGGCATTAGGGGTAAAGTATGAGGTGGCATAACCGCCATCGTAATAAATGGTGTAACCACGGAATTGGTCTTGCCAGCTGCCTTGGGCGGCATAGGTGTGAGTGGATAAGCTTAAAACTAGGGCAAATATGAGTAAAGAGTAGGTTTTCATAGAGAGTTCCTCAAACGTAATCTGATGGATTGTAGGTGGCCTTTATTGCGAGTTATTTGTATTAACTAGGCAAAAACCAGCCTCCTAAGGGGTTATCGGCATACCTGGGCATAAGTTTAGGGGGGACGTTGTTTTTTTATTGTATTGATATAAGTGGATTGTATGGGCAAAAAAAACCGCAAGCTAAGGCTTGCGGTAAGTCGATAGCTTAGGCTAAAACTTAGAGGCGTTCCCAAACCGTGGCAATGCCTTGGCCGAGGCCGATACACATGGTGGAGACACCTAAGGCACCGTCGTTTTGTTCCATCACGTTAATTAAGGTGGTGGAGATACGAGCGCCTGAGCAGCCCAAGGGGTGACCTAGTGCAATGGCACCACCGTGTAGGTTGACAATGTCTAAGGCGTTATCTTGAATGCCAAGCCCTTTGAAGCAAGGAATGGATTGTGCAGCAAAGGCTTCGTTTAGCTCCCAAAAATTGATGTCTGAGGCGGTTAAGCCAGCACGTTTTAGGGCTTTTTGGCTGGCAGGTACCGGGCCGTATCCCATAATAGCGGCATCTACACCTGCTACTGCCATGGCGCGAATGCGTGCTCTGGGTTTTAGTCCTAGTTCTTGGGCACGTGCATAGCTCATTAGTAACATGGCAGAGCCACCGTCAGTAATTTGTGATGAGGTGCCTGCGGTCACTGTGCCTGAGGCAGGTTCAAAGGCGGGACGTAGCCCTGCTAGGCTTTCCATGCTGGTTTCTGGACGTATGGTTTCGTCTTCGGTAACCAGTATTTCTTTGCCTTCGCTGTCATGCCCTAGCATGGGGACGATTTCATTTTTAAACAGTCCTTTTTGGGTAGCGGCATAGGCCAGTTTGTGTGAGCGTACGGCAAATTCGTCTTGCTTTTCTCTACTTACAGCGTGCATTTTGGCGAGCATTTCGGCGGTTAGCCCCATCATGTTGGAGGCTTTGGCTGAATATAAAGATGCAGCGGGGTTGTGGTCAAAGCCGTGTTGCATGTTGACATGCCCCATATGCTCAACGCCTCCGACGACAAACACATCACCATTGCCTGTTTGAATGGCTTGGGCGGCGGTGTGTATGGCACTCATGGCAGAACCACATAGGCGGTTAACGGTTTGTGCCCCTGCTTCTTTGGGGACAACGGTCATTAAGCCGATTTGACGTGCGACGTTAAAGCCTTGTTCTAGGGTTTGGTTCACACAGCCCCAGATAATGTCTTCAACTTGTTGTGGTTTGGCACTTGGATTGCGCTCAAACAGTGCGTTAATTAAATTGGCTGAAATGTCTTCAGCTCGGACGTTGCGAAATACGCCGCCTTTGGAGCGTCCCATGGGGGAGCGAACCGCATCTATGACGACTACATCGTTTGCTTTATATGTCATGTTTAATTCCCCTTAACCTTGTTTACCAAAATAACGTTCGTTGTTGTTTGCCATGTTACGCATGCTGTCTGTTGCTTCGTACAGTTTGCCTAACTCGCTCATGCGCTCGCAGTGGGCAACAAAGTCTGCCATGCCAACGCTGTCCATATAACGACATGCACCGCCTCTAAAGGGAGGGAAACCAATGCCAAAAATTAAGCCCATATCGGCTTCGGCAGGGGTTTCAACAATGCCTTCGTCTAGGCAGCGTGCAATTTCAGTACACATGGGTATCATCATGCGTAAAACGATTTCTTCATCGCTAAATTCACGCTTTTCTTCAACAATGGGTGCAAGTAAGTCGTACACGCTTTCGTCCAATACTTTTTTGGGCTTGCCTTTTTTGTCTGTTTCGTAGGTGTAAAAACCTTTGTTGGTTTTTTGTCCAAAACGCTCATTTTCGTACATAACGTCCATGGCGGATTTAAAGTCGGCTTGCATACGGTCGGGGAAGCCTTCTGCCATTACTGCATTGGCGTGATGACCTGTGTCCATGCCCACAACGTCAAGTAGGTAAGCAGGTCCCATGGGAAAGCCAAATTTTTCCATTACTTTATCGACTCGTTTGAAGTCGGCACCATGGCGGATAAGACCTGCAAAACCAGCAAAGTAAGGAAACAACACTCGGTTAACTAAAAATCCAGGACAGTCGTTGACGACAATAGGCGTTTTGCCAATTTTTTTGGCGTAAGAAACGACGGTGGCAACGGCTTCAGGCGAGGTTTTTGCACCACGAATAACCTCAACTAGGGGCATCATGTGTACGGGGTTAAAAAAGTGCATGCCTAAAAAGTTTTCTGGACGTTTTAAATCTGCTGCCAGTGAATTGATGGAGATGGTGGAGGTGTTGGAGGTGATAATGCAGTCTTCGCTGACGTTGTCTTCCAACTCCGCTAATACGGCTTTTTTTACTTTGGGATTTTCTACTACCGCTTCAACTACGACGTTGACATCACCAAAATCGCCATAGCTTAGGGTGGGGCGAATGGCGTTTAGGGCATTGCCCATTTCGGCAGGTTTCATGCGCTTGCGTTCAACCCGCTTGCTAAGCAGTTTGTTGGCTTCTTTTAGCCCTAGTGCAATGCCGGCTTCGTTGATGTCTTTCATCATAATGGGCACGCCTTTATAGGCAGATTGGTAGGCAATGCCACCTCCCATAATACCTGCACCTAATACGGCGGCTTTGTCTACTTTTTTCGCTTGCTTGTCGTAGTTTTTGGCTTTTTTCTTGAGCATTTGGTCGTTTAGGAATAAACCAATTAAGGCTTGCGATTCTGGGGTTTTTGCCAGTTTAGCAAAGCCTGCGGCTTCTACTTCTAGGGCTTTGTCTCGTTCCATATTAGCGGCTTTTTGCATGCTTTTTATGGCAACAATCGGTGCTGGGTATTGCCCTTTGGTTTGTCCTGCTACAAAGCCTTTGGCGGTTTCAAATACCATCATCTGTTCCATGCTGTTGAGCTTGAGTTTGGCTTTTTTCTGCGCTCGGCGTGCTTGCCAATCAAGCGAGCCTGCAATGGCTTGTTTGAGCATTTCTAGGGTTTGTTGCTTGAGTTTGTCATCGGCAATAACGGCATCGACTGCATGGGCTTTAAGTGCTTTATCTGCACGCTGTTCGCTGCCTTGTGCAATCCATTCAATGGCGTTGTCAGCACCGATAATGCGAGGTAGTCTCACTGTGCCGCCAAAGCCTGGCATCAGTCCTAGCTTCACTTCGGGTAGACCAATTTTGGCACTGCTTGCCATGGCGCGTAAGTCACAGGCTAAGCACATTTCTAAACCACCACCTAAGGCAATGCCATTAATGGCAACTGCGGTGGGAACGGGTAGGTCTTCAAAACGATTGAAGATTTCTGTTGAGCTGTAGATGGCTTTGGCAATGTCTTCTTCGTTGTGAGTGAACATTTCACCAAATTCGGTGATGTCTGCGCCTACAATAAATACGGGTTTGCCAGAGGTCACCAGTACGCCTTTTAAACCTTGAGTTTGTTCTAAAGCGGTGGTGGCTTGTGCCAGTTCGTTGACTGTGACTTGATCAAATTTGTTAACCGATTCATTTTCTAAGTCGAAGTTGAGTTCGGCAATGCCGTCTTCGAGAAAATTCACCTTAATGGCTTTACCTTGGTAAATCATTAACTTGCTCCAATTGCACGTTGATAAAAACCAGCCTTGCGGCTGAGTTGGATTGCTTGAGAAATTCAAACAGTTGTTTTAAAAATAAGACTTTCTGCTAAAGCTCATAAAAAGTCAACCTTTTAGCCAGTTTAAGAGGGGCTTTTTTGTTTATGCGCAAGATTTAGCCAAAACTGTAAAAAATCATTGTAGTTTTTGCCATTTGCGGTGAGGTTCTCGCTGCACAGCATGTTAACTTGGTTTTCATATAGAGTTAATACCAGTAGCTCGTCTGTGAGCAGGCTTAAACTTTGGGTAAAATCGCTGGCAGAAAATTCTGATGGTGCTTGTTGGGGGTAGTGCCAACTGTAGTTGTATGGTAGTTGCGTTTGATGCCAGCCTTGTTGCTTTACTATTTCAAAGATTTTTGCACCTCGGGTATTGCTCTTTGTTCGGGTTAGGGTGTAAAAAATGCCTGAGAGATTGCCGTATAATCCTGTTGCTTGGCTATCTGGATTGAAGCTATGGAATTTGAGCTTTAGCCCTTGTTGCCTTGCTTGTTCTCGTAAGTGGCTTAGGTGCTTTTGTCTGGGACTGGGTCTTAGCCAATATACAGTGCCAATTAATGCCAGCATAACGGCAATGATTAAGGCGTAGTTCATGTGTGTTTTTCCTCTAGTTCTAACCAGCGTTCTTCTAGTTTATCCAGCTCGTTTTGGGTTTGTGTCAGTTGCGTTAATAGGGCTTGTACTTGCGCTTGGGGCTGCTGATAAAAGTCGGCACTTTGGGTTTGTTGTTGCAGTTGGCTTAGCTGTTGCTCTGTTTGTTGTATTTTCTCTGGTAGCTCGGCAAGTTCCAACCGCTCTTTGTAGGTGAGTTTGTTGTTGCTGGTTTTGCGATTGTTGGGTGCTTGGCTGGCAGTTTTGTTGTTGCTACTAGCGGTTTTGTTATTATCTGCGGTCGTTTGCAATTTGCGTTTATTGAGCCAATCACTATAGCCGCCTAAGTGTTCTTCAATCTTGCCGTCTTCTAAGACCCACAGTTGGGTCACTAGGTTGTCTAAAAAAGCACGGTCGTGGCTGACTAATATTAATGTGCCTTGATACTCACTTAAACGTTCTTCCAGTAGCTCTAGGGTTTCTACATCAAGGTCGTTGGTTGGTTCGTCCATAATCAGCAGATTAAAGGAGCGAGTAAAGAGCTTGGCTAATAGCACACGGTTACGTTCTCCTCCTGATAAGGCTTTAATGGGGGTTTGTGCTTTGGCAGGGGAGAATAAGAAGTCTTGCAAGTAGCCAAAAATATGTCGTTGTTTATCGCCAAGTTGTACATAATCTTTGCCATCGCCCACTTCTTCGGCAATGCTTTTCTCTAAATCTAAGCTGTCTCGGCGTTGGTCAAAATACAAATGCTCAATGCGTGTGCCTGTTTTGATGCTGCCAGAGGTGGGCTTAAGCTGCCCTAAAATAAGTTTTAATAAGGTACTTTTGCCTGAGCCGTTGTTGCCGATTAAGCCGATTTTATCGCCACGCATCACTTGGCTTGAAAAGCCATGAATGATGGGTTTGTTTTGATAGGCAAAGCTGAGGGTATCTATCTCGTAGATGATTTTACCTGAGCGTTCGCTGTGGCTAAGGTTGAGCTTGCTGGTGCCTTGACGCTCACGCCTGTCGGCACGTTCTCGTCTTAGTTGCTTGAGGTTTTCTACCCGTCCTTGGTTGCGTGTGCGGCGCGCTTTAATGCCTTGGCGTATCCATACTTCTTCTTGGGCGAGTTTTTTATCAAATAAAGCACGTTCAAGGGCTTCGTCTTCGAGGCGTTTTTGTTGGTAGTCCAAAAATTGTTGGTAGCTGCCTGGGTAGCTATAAAGCTGACCTCTATCTAACTCAATAATGCGGTTGGCAATGTTTTGTACAAAGCTACGGTCATGGCTAATAAAGACCAACGCCCCTTGAAACTGTTTAAGTTGTTCTTCTAGCCACAATACATTGTCTAAATCCATGTGGTTGGTTGGCTCATCTAAAATCAGTACGTCAGGGTCTTGCACTAAGGCTTGAGCTAACATAACACGGCGTTGCCAGCCTCCTGATAATGCTGCAAATGCGTGCTGTGCTGGTAAGTTGAGTTTGTGCATAATGGCTTCTATACGCTGCTGAAAGCGCCAACCATCTTGAGTTTCGATTTGTCCTTGGAGGGTTTCTAGGCGTTTTAAATCGGTTTGCTCGCCTTTGCTGATTTCCGCATCATAGGCACTTAATATCTCTCCTAACTCGCCTAGTCCTTTGGCAACCTGCGCAAACACCGTGCCTTGTCTGTCATTAGGGAGTTCTTGTGCGAGTACAGAAATTTTAAGGCTGCTGTCCAGTTGACGCTCGCCTGAATCTGCTTGTATTTCTCCTGATAGTATTTTAAGTAAGGTCGATTTGCCTTCGCCGTTGCGTCCAATAATACATAGCTTGTCATTGCTGTTTATTTCTAGATTTATGTTATCTAATAATGGTTTGGCACCAAATGCCAATTCTAAATTTTTAAGCTGAATAAGTAACATTTTTTAAAAAAATCGCATATTGTTGTTAATCTGTTGTAATTGTGAAAATACCTTTTACAATACTTAGACTAGAATAATTAAGCGTGTATTCTAGCGTAATTGGCGTTACCTTTATATAGCAGTCATATTTAGTACAGTAGGCATTGTTTTTTGCATGTTTAACCTTATCTTACTGCTTTCATTTATTTTAAATACGGAATGAATTTTATGAAATCATTGTCTTTAGGCGTTAAAGTCGCCTTTGTTGTAAGTGCGGTTTTATTTGTATGGGTGTTAGTAGGCACATTAAAGAATGAGACACCTTATGAAAACCCTCGTAAGCTAACTCAAGATACAGGATTGCAGTCGGTTCAGGTTAAGCAGCTTAAACATGAAAAAATGCGGCCTAAAATCAAATTATCAGGGCAAACATCTGCTAATCGAGAAGTACATATTAAAGCTGAGGTAAACGCCAAAGTTATTGCCATTACGTTGGCTAAAGGTGCTCAGGTCAAACAGGGTGAGGTTATTTTAAAACTCGACCCAAGAGATTGGCCTGCAAGGGTAGAGCAGGCTCGTGCCAACCTTGAACAACAACAGCTTGAAATGAAAAGTGTGCAAAATTTAAAAAAGAAAAATCTGGCAAACCAAGCCCAGTTAACTCGTGCAAAAACCGCACTAGCCAATGCCAAGGCCAACTATATTCAGGCAAAACGCCAACTTGACGCCTCTACCATTCGTGCACCATTTGATGGTGTGGTAGACCAACGTCAAGTTGAGGTTGGGGATTTTGTAACCGCAGGCATGCCATTGGTTAAGGTCATTGATTTCGACCCCTTTTTAGTCAAAGCCAATGCACCTGAAAATGTCGCCTCACAAATTCATGTAGGAGACCGTGCTCAGATTGCTTTAGTTAGTGGTAAGCAAGTGACGGGTAAAGTTCGCTTTAAATCGGCATCTGCCAATACGCAAACACGCAGTTATGCTTTAGAGATTGAAGTTAATGCTAATGAACATACTTTAAGCAGTGGTATGACCGCTGAGGTTGTTTTGCCACAAGCAGAAATAGAAGCCTTATTTGTGTCGCCTGCCTTACTAATTATTAATCCAAAAGGAGAGCTTGGTTTAAAAGCGGTTGATAAGCAAGATAAGGTTATCTTTTTAAATGTGGAACTACTAGAAGCAGCACAAGATGGGGTGTGGGTATATGGACCCAGCCAAGATGCCAGAATTATTGTTGCAGGGCAGGGGTTTGTCACGCTAGGCGAGACAGTTCAAGTTATTACTGAAAAACCAGCTACAAACCAATCTGCATCAACTAGCACCAAGGGTTCTTAATATGTTAAAGATTATTGATGCGGCATTAGACCGCTCTCGTACAGTTTTAATGATATTTATCCTAATCTGTATGATTGGTGTTGTTACCTTATTAAGCATTCCTAAAGAAAGCAGTCCAGATGTGACTGTACCTATTGTGTATGTGTCGGTGCAGCATGATGGGATTGCGCCAGCAGATGCAGATAAACTTCTATATAAGCCGCTAGAAAAAGAACTACAGTCTGTCGATGGGCTAAAAGAAATGACCTCTACGGCATCGTTGGGTTATCTGGCGATTGTGTTGGAGTTTTATACTGATACCGATATTGATAAAGCCTTACAAGATGTACGCCAAAAAGTCAGCGATGCCAAAAAATCCTTACCTGCCGATAGTCAAGAACCTAAAGTAAAAGAAATCAATGTGGCACTGTTTCCTGTTATGCTGGTTAATCTTTCAGGAAAAACCAGTGAGGCAGAGCTATATGCAGTTGCCAAAGATTTGCAAGATAGATTAGAGGGCTTACCTGGGGTATTAGAGGCAAGCATTAAAGGTAAGCGTGATGAGGTTGCAGAAATTGTAGTTAATCAAGCAAAATTAGATAATTATGGGTTGTCTTTAAGTGAATTAGCCGGCTTGGTAAATAATAATAATCAACTGGTTGCCAGTGCTGATTTAGATATGCAGGCCGGTCGTTTTGGAGTAAAAGTACCAGGTCTGATAAGCAGTATTGATGATATTTTAAACTTACCAATTAAAGCGACTCCAGATGAAATTGTTGTATTTAAAGATGTTGCGGTAGGGCGTTTTGCTTATAAAGACCGTAAAGACAGCGCACGGGTAAATGGCCGCCCTGCGGTAACCATTGAGATTACCAAACGCATAGGCTCTAACATCATTCAAACCCTAGATGACGTTAAAAAAATTATAAACGAGGTCAAACCCTATTGGCCAGAAGGTATTAGTGTAAGCACCACCCAAGATGAATCAAAAGAAATCAAAACCATGTTAAATGACTTATTTAATAATGTATTGGTAGCAACCTTACTGGTGATGATTTTAATTTTAGCGACCTTAGGTTTTCAGGACTCTATTTTAGTGGGCATTGCCATTCCAGGTGCATTTTTAATGGGCATTATTGCACTTAGTGTAATGGGTTATACCCTAAATATGGTGGTGCTATTTGCTCTTATTTTATCGGTAGGTATGTTGGTTGATGGTGCTATTGTTGTCACAGAATATGCAGACAGACGTTTGGCAGAAGGTCGTAGTGCCAAACAAGCATACGAAGAGGCAGCTAAGCGTATGGCATGGCCTATTATCGCTTCTACAGCAACTACCCTAGCGGTCTTTTTGCCGCTACTTTTTTGGCCAGGTACAACCGGCGAGTTTATGAAGTTCTTGCCTTTAACGCTGTTATTTACCCTAGGCTCTTCATTAATTGTTGCTTTAATTGTCGTACCTACCATAGGTTCAATTATGGTGCGTAATAACCATGCTAATGATGCCGCAATGGAAATGTTAGAAGCGGCGGAACATGGTCGTTTTGATGAAGTAAAAGGCTTAACAGGCAAATATATTAGCCTCTTAAAAAAAGCGTTGGCACACCCCAAAAAAGTCCTTTTGGCATCAGTTTTAATGCTTTTCTTTTCTTTTTTTGCATACGCAGTATTGGGTAATGGCGTAGAGTTTTTCCCAGATGTGGACTCCGATGTTGGTATGGTTGATGTACGAGCACGCGGTAACTTATCTATGCAAGAGCGAGAAAACTTAGTCAAACAAGTAGAAGCACGCATTTTTGATATGGCAGAAATTGAATCTATCTACACCGTTACCTACACACATGCACCTAATGACAGTGCCAAAGACCTAATCGGGCGTATTCAAATAGAACTGGCCGATTGGAGCCAAAGGCGTACTGCCAATACCATTTTAGCGGAAATTGAGCAGCGCACTGCCAATATCCCTGGGGTCATTGTAGAAACACGCAAAAAACAAGGTGGTCCTCCCTCTGGCGCAGATATTCAGTTACAGCTAACAGGTAATAATATCGAAAATGTTAAAGCAATGTTAGAAAAAGTAAGAGCCATTTTTGTAGCAGATAAAGAGTTAAAAGGGATTAGTGATACCCTGCCCCTTGAAGGCGTAGATTGGCAACTGGATATTGATCGGGAAAAAGCCGTGCGCTTTGGTACGAATATTTTAAGTGCAGGCTCGATGATACGCATGATTTCAGGTGGTCAAAAAGTAGGTTCATTCCAACCAGAAGAGTTCGATGAAGAAATTGATATTTTGCTACGCTATCCAACCAATAATCGCACAATTAAAAACCTGAGCGAATTTAACATTACCACGCCCAAAGGCTTAGTGCCGGTGAGTAATTTTATGCATCAAAAAGCCGTGTTAAAAGCAGGTAATGTTGTCAGAATTGATGGCAAATATCTGTATGAGATTGAAGCTAACACCATAGATGGGGTAAACAAAACTGCAAAAATTAAAGAACTTGGAGAAAAACTGAAAGAACTTAACTGGAAAGAAGCACAGGTAATGCCACGTTTTCGTGGCGACTTTGAAAAGATGGCAGAAACAGGCAGCTTTTTAGGTAAAGCATTTATTATTGCTATTTTCTTAATGTTTATTATTTTGGTGACACAGTTTAATAACTTCTATCAAGCCTTATTAATTATGAGTGCCATTGTTCTATCTATTGTAGGGGTTTTATTTGGACTGCTTATTCGGGGGGAATCTTTTGGTATCGTCATGAGCGGGGTAGGGGTAATTGCTCTAGCAGGCATTGTGGTGAATAACAATATTGTTCTTATAGACACCTATCAAGTCTTACGCAAAGAAGGCATAGAACCCATAGACGCTGCATTAAGAACAGGCGCACAGCGTTTACGCCCTGTTTTATTAACCGCCATTACTACCGTATTAGGATTAATGCCAATGGTACTGCAATGGAATATAGACTTAATCAATGCCGATTTTAGTGTCGGTGCGCCCTCTTCACAATGGTGGACGCAGCTTTCTACAGCGATTGTTGGTGGCTTAACCTTTGCAACGGTATTAACGCTTATTTTAACCCCTTGTATGCTAATTATTGGCGAGCAACTGTTTACGAAAAAACAGACTGTTAATTAAAATGCCTTAAATCTAAGGCATAATGCCAAATAAGAAAATAGAATGATCAAGAGGGGGGTTAACTTGCTTAAACTTGTTTTGAGGATAATCAGTAAAATACGTGTCCAACCGTTGCAATTGGATATTTTGCAAATACAAACTAGGCAAGTGTTGGCGTAAAAAATTAAGGCTATTGCTATAGGGGTGTGCTATTAAAATGGCAAACCCCTTTTTTTGTGCCAATTTAACAGCTTGGGCAAATTGCCGGCGAATAAAATTAGGCTGATTAACATGGTCTAAAAATACATGTCGGTGGGCACTGGCAATGCCATACTCTTTAGCTACTTTTTCTGCCACACTTTGGGCGCTGGTGCGACTATCAATAAAAAATAATGATTTTTTCTTTAAAACAGACATTACCTGTTGCATCGCACCTGTATTTTGCGTGAGTAAACTGCCCATATGATTATTGACCCCCGCTACATGCGCCAAACTATTTAAGTTACGGTTTAAAATGCGTGCATAATCCGCCGCTTTGGTGTGCTCTGTTAAACCACCTTTACCTAATGGCGCACCTTTCATACTTGCCATAGGTTGATGCAACATAATGACATGTCCATTTTGGTAAGCCTGCAAAGACAATTTTTGGGCATAAGGTGTGTGAGGTAAAAAAGCCAAATTAAGCGGTGCAGGTAATGTTACCGCTTTTTCATCTAAATGCTTTTTATAGCCTAAATCATCAATAATAATGGCAAGTTTGCCTGCCCAAACAACAGAGCTAAATAGCGTTAACAAATAAACAGCAAATGTAAGAATAACCTGTTTCAATGTTTACTATGCACCTTAGTTTGTAACTTAGGGCTTTTATTTTTATCCTGAAAAATTCGCATACCACGTAACAGCGTGTAGGCCTCATATAGCTGAAAATCTTTTTTTAACAAAGCAGACTGTGGTGCTTTGCCCTGTTTTTTTAGTTGTTTATTATTAGGGTTACTTAAATGTCCAGGTAAATCACTTTCTTTATAATATTTGCTCGCAAAAGGCTTAACCGTACTTTGTTCTACATAAATATCAGGACTAATCCCCTGTGCCTGAATAGAACGACCATTAGGCGTGAAATAGCGAGCTGTAGTTAGCTTAATGGCCTTATCTTCATTTAAAGGCAAAATGGTTTGAACCGAACCTTTACCAAAGGACTGTGTGCCCAAAATAACGGCACGTCGGTGGTCTTGCAGTGCCCCTGCAACAATCTCAGAAGCCGAAGCCGAGCCGCCATTAATTAACACCACCATCGGCACATTAGCAATTAAGGTCTGTTTTTTTGCATGGTAACGGGTATTTGAATTAATCGTGCGTCCTTTGGTATAGACAATATTACCCTGCTTAATAAAAGCGTCCACAACCTTAACTGCAGCAGCCAGTAATCCACCTGGATTATTGCGTAAGTCTAATACCAACCCCTCTAATGGTTGCGTTTTTTGCAATTTTTTAAGTGCACGTTGTAATTCTTTAGGCGTATTTTCTTGAAATTGGCTAATACGCACATAACCCATATTGGGGCTTAGCAGCTTGCCACGCACACTTAGTAAAGGAATTTCAGCACGCACTAACTCAAAATCTAAAGGCTTATTGACCCCTTTACGACGTACTTCAATCTTGATTTTAGTTCCAATTTTGCCACGCATCTTATCAATAGCAGCATTTAAGTTATTATCAACAATAGGGTGGTCATCAATGGCGGTAATAATATCGCCAGCTAAAATACCAGCCTTAGCCGCTGGCGTATTATCAATAGGGGCAATGACTCGCAGACGGCCATTTTTAATCTCAATCTCAACGCCCAAACCACCAAAATGACCTTGCGTATTGTTTTGTAATTCAGTTAACGCCTCCGCTTTTAAATATGTAGAATGAGGATCTAACGCACTTAACATGCCAGATATGGCATATTCCAATAATGTTTTATCATCAATTTGCTCCACATAGGTTGCACGAATACGTTCAAAGGCTTGGCTAAACAAACGAATTTCCTCAATAGGCAACGTATTGGCAACGGGCTTTTTATCCTGAACAGACTGAGTGGTTTGTGCCTGTAAATAGGGTATAGAAAAAGCAACATAGCAAAAAGTGACTAGCAATGTTTTATTAAAGCGAATAAATAGCGACATAGGTGTTTATATCTCAATAAATGTTAAGTTAATGCTCGATAGAGACCTGTTTTAGTAAATTTAAAAATGGTTTTAACCACGCTTACGTTTAATCCATAAAGCAGGGTCAGTAGGCTTTCCTTTATAGCGAATTTCAAAGTATAAAGCAGATAACTCTTGCCCACCACTGCGCCCAACCGTAGCGATAATATCGCCACGGTTAACCCAAGCACCCACTTTTTTATAGAGAGCCTCATTATGTGCGTAAAGGCTCAAATAGCCCTGTCCATGATCAATAATCAACAACAGCCCAAAGCCACGCAACCAATCAGCAAAGACCACCCGACCATGATGCACCGCCTGTACCGAATTGCCCTCAGGGGCCGCCAATAACCAGCCATGCCAGCGGCTTCTACTACTACTGTTAGCATTACCATAAGCACGGATTAGCTTACCTACCACAGGGCGAGGCAAGCGTCCTTTTTGTGAGCGAAATGGACGAGAATCTGTTTGTCTTGGACCTATATCCAATAACGTTGCCACCTCATTTAATAACGCCTCCAAGCGTTTACGGTTAGCTTGCTTTTTACTTAGCACATTACTTTTATTATCAATCTTACTGGCTAAATGCGCCAATAATTGCTGCTGCTCACGTTTACTCTTTGCCAGTTTCTGTTTTTTATCAATTAAAATAGATTCCGTTTGCAACAAGCGTTGCTGCTGGCCAGCAATTTTTTCTTGTACCTCTGTTAACTGGTTAAGTGCCTGCATCAGACTGTCTATTTTTGCCAAACGAGCCTCATTAAAATAGCGATAATAAGTAAGTATTCGTTCACTTTGAGTCATATCATCTTGATTTAACAATAACTTAACAGGTGCTTGTTGCCCCAATCGCTGGGCACTTAACAATAAGGCTTTCAACTCTTTCTGGTTATGCCTTGCCTGTTTTTGCAACCGCACCTGTTGAGTGGTTAAATGGCGTAATTTAGTACGCTCATCAGCAAGTTTTGCACGATTTTTATTAATTTCCTGAATACGCTGAGCAATACTTATATCCAAACGACGAATAGACTGATTAATTTTATTATGACGGTCACGGGTTTTAAGCAACCAACTTTCCAGTTTTTTAATCTCCGCCTTTAACGACTTTAATTTTTGTGCATCATTACTATGCGTAGGTATTGCTAAAAACAGCAACAACACTAATAAGACATGCTTCAAACTCACCACCTGTTAAATGTTATAAGCAAATAGACTGCCTATATTGAAATAGAAAATGTATTTTATACTAACTGTCGCCTTTGTAGTAATGCAAAATCAGCTTAGTATGCGTATAATGGCGCACTTCTTTTGCCAGTGGGTGATTATTTCTTAGATTTAACGAAATTTTTGCCTACCAGCAATCCTTTTGCTTAGTATGGAATAAAAAAATATGTTTAACCAAGCCTTAGAATTTATCATCAATCACTACCTATTAGTAGGAATATGGAGTGCTTTTATCCTTGCGCTGCTATGGGACGGACAGCAAAAAAGTGGTAAAACCGTCAGCATTAGTGAAGCCACCTTACTGATTAACAAACAAGACGCCATCGTCTTAGATATTCGTGAGCACAAAGAATACAGTGCAGGGCATATTGCCAATGCCATTAACATTCCTTATAGCAAACTGGCAGCAAGGCTAGATGAGCTTAACAAAAGCAAAGACAAGCCCATTATTTTAGTCTGCAAATCAGGGCAAACCGTTGGCATGGCGGGTAAAATGCTAAAAGAAAAAGGCTTTAATGCCGTGCGCTTACAAGGCGGCATGTTGGAATGGCAGAATCAAAATTTACCACTAGCAAGCAAATAAACTTAACACATACAAACAGGGTCTACTATGTCTGATAACGAACCACAATTTTCAATGCAACGTATTTATATAAAAGATGCCTCATTTGAAGCACCTAATTCGCCACAAATGTTTACCAAAGACTGGCAGCCACAAATAAGCATGGACTTAAACAGTAGCATTAATGAGCTAGAAGATAATCATTATGAAGTTGCTTTAAAAGTAACCGTGACCGCTGAAAATGATGAAAAAACCGCTTTTTTAGTTGAACTCGTGCAAGCAGGTGTTTTTTATATAGAGCACTTTGAAAATGAACAAAAAGGCATCATGCTAGGAGCAATGTGCCCAAATATTCTCTTTCCTTATTTGCGAGAAAGCATTGACAACCTAGTGGTTAAAGGCGGTTTTCCTGCTTTAATGCTCGCTCCCATTAATTTTGACGCTATTTATCAGCAGCAACTACAAGAAAACAGTGTGGCCGCATCTGATACGACGCACTAACAGATGCTTAATCTAGCGTTATTTCAACCGCAAATTGCCCCTAACACGGGCAATATTATGCGTTTGGTTGCCAATAATGGTTTTCAGCTCCACCTAATCAAACCCTATGGTTTTAATATTGAAGAAAAGCGCCTACGTCGAGCAGGCTTAGACTACTCTGATTTAGACAAGCTATGCGAGCATGAAAACTTTGAACAATTTTATCAAAGTATCAACCCACAACGCCTATTTGCCATTACCACCAAAGGTACATGTAACTATAGTGACATCGCCTTTCAAGCGGGCGATACCTTACTGTTTGGTTCAGAAACTGCAGGCTTACCTGCTGAAGTGCATGCACAACTGGCTGACGGGCACCGCTTACGCATTCCTATGCAACCGAATAACCGCAGCTTAAACCTCTCAAACGCCGCCGCCATTGTTAGCTACGAAGCATGGCGGCAGCTGGGGTTTCAGGGGGGCTGAGGACAGAGGACTGAGGACTGAGGACTGAGGACTGAGGACAGAGGACAGAGGACAGAGGACAGAGGACAGAGGTTTTACCCAGCCCCATGCTCTGCATGGTGCTGGGCAGAGGACAGAGGTCAGAGGACAGAGGTTTTACCCAGCCCCATGCTCTGCATGGTGCTGGGCAGAGGACAGAGGACAGAGGACAGAGGACAGAGGACAGAGGTCAGAGGTCAGAGGTCAGAGGTCAGAGGTCAGAGGACAGAGGACAGAGGACTGAGGACTGAGGACTGAGGACTGAGGACAGAGGACAGAGGACAGAGGTCAGAGGACAGAGGACAGAGGACAGAGGACAGAGGACAGAGGTCAGAGGTCAGAGGTCAGAGGTCAGAGGTCAGAGGTCAGAGGTCAGAGGACAGAGGTCAGAGGACAGAGGACAGAGGACAGAGGTCAGAGGTCAGAGGTCAGAGGTCAGAGGTCAGAGGTCAGAGGTCAGAGGTCAGAGGACAGAGGACAGAGGACAGAGGTCAGAGGTCAGAGGTCAGAGGACAGAGGACAGAGGACAGAGGTCAGAGGTCAGAGGACAGAGGACAGAGGTCAGAGGTCAGAGGTCAGAGGTCAGAGGTCAGAGGTCAGAGGTCAGAGGTCAGAGGTCAGAGGTCAGAGGTCAGAGGTCAGAGGTCAGAGGTCAGAGGTCAGAGGTCAGAGGTCAGAGGTCAGAGGTCAGAGGTCAGAGGTCAGAGGTCAGAGGTCAGAGGGGCAGGGATCAGGTTTCAGAGGTCAGTGATCGGAGGTCAAGGACTGAAACCTGAACCCTGACTCCTGACTCCTGACTCCTGATACCTGATACCTGATACCTGATACCTGATACCTGATACCTGATACCTGATACCTGATACCTGATACCTGATACCTGATACCTGATACCTGATACCTGATACCTGATACCTGACTCCTGACTCCTGACAACCCCGCCCCATGCGGAGCATGGGGCTGGGTAAATCCTCAGTCCTCAGTCCTCAGTCCTCAGTCCTCAGTCCTCAGTCCTCAGTCCACACGTTAGCTATTTGTTGGCTTGCTGGCTACGCTCTTGTTGAGCGGCTAGTTGTTTGGCTTTTTGCGCTTTTTGCGCTTTTGCGGCACTTAAAGAGCCTGCTAGGTGTTCATAACCACGCTGTTGGGCTAATTGCATTTGTCGCTGCCTTTCACTAAATCTTGCTCGCTGTTTGGGTGTGGTTTTGTTGAAGCATTTAGGACAAGATACGCCTATTTGATAGTGCTCTGATTGTTTGTCTTCTTCGGTAATGGGAAAGCGGCAAGCATGACACTGGTCATATTGTCCTACTTCTAGGTTGTGCTTTACGGCAACACGCTCGTCAAATACAAAGCATTCGCCTTCCCATAAGCTGTCTTTTTCAGGTATGGTTTCTAGGTATTTTAAAATGCCACCTTGTAGGTGATACACTTTATCAAAACCTTGCTCTAGCATGTAGCTGGTGGATTTTTCACAACGAATGCCGCCAGTGCAGAACATGGCAACTTTTTTGTGCTTTTCGGGGTTTAAATTTTTTTGTACATATTCTGGAAATTCACGAAAAGTGGTGGTGCTTGGGTCTATCGCTCCTTTAAATGTGCCTATTTCATATTCATAGTCGTTGCGTGTATCTAGCAATACGACTTCGGGGTCTGAAATTAGCGCATTCCAGTCTTCAGGTTTGACATATTGACCTACTTTTTTGGTGGGGCTTATACCTTCAACCCCTAGGGTAACAATTTCTTTTTTGAGTTTAACTTTCATGCGTAGAAATGGGTTGGTAGCACAAAATGATTCTTTGTGTTCTAAATCATGCATTCGTTGGTCTGCTTTTAAATACGCTAATACTGCATCAATATCGTTACGAGCACCTGCAATGGTGCCATTAATACCTTCTTGAGCCAATAATAATGTGCCTCGTAAGTTGTGCTTTTGGCAAAAGGCTAATAAGGGCTTGCGTATATCAATATAATCATCTAAACGTACAAATTTGTATAGTGCTGCAACCACGCATGGTGCTGCTGTTTCTGCTTTGAGGTTTGACATAGGGCTTACACTCCTACTATCTAAATGTCTGGTTGTTAAAATAATGAAGCGGTGCTTCGGTGAGGCGCATAGTTTACCACTTTCTAATAGACCTGTGCCAGTTTGCTTGCAAAGCTAACCTTTGACACAGATTATTTGTTTTAGCGTATGTACAATTTCAACTAAGTCTTGTTGTGCTGCCATGACATCTTCAATTGGTTTGTATGCTGCTGGGCTTTCATCAATGACAGCTGCATCTTGGCGACATTCCACTCCTGCTATCGCTTGCTGATGTTCTGCTAGGCTAATACGCTTTTTTGCCTCCGTGCGTGACATTACTCGTCCAGCGCCATGACTGCAAGAGCAAAAACTGTCTGCATTGCCCAGTCCACGCACGATAAATGATTTTGTTCCCATGCTGCCTGGAATAATTCCCATTTCTCCTTGTTGTGCGCTGACTGCACCTTTACGTGTAATCCATATTTTTTGTCCATAATGCTGTTCTTTTTGAATGTAATTATGATGACAATTAACTGCCATAACTTGAGTGTCAAATGGTTTGCTAATCTGCTGGCGTAATGCTTGCAAGCTGCGTGTCATCATCACTTCACGATTGGCTTTGGCAAAGCGTTGCGCCCAGCTAACCGCTTTAACATAATGTTCAAAATGAGTGCTTCCCTCAGGCAAATACGCTAAATCTTGATCGGGCAGATGAATATGCCAGCGTTGCATTTCTTTTTTTGCCAGCTCGATAAAAGTTGTGCCAATGCGATTACCTACGCCACGTGAGCCAGAATGCAGCATAAGCCATACGCTGTTGTTCTCATCTAAACAGAGCTCAATAAAATGGTTGCCTGTACCTAGTGTGCCTAAATGATGCAGATGATTTGTGCTTTTTAAATGTGGTGTAATGATGCACAGTTGTGCAAATTCAGTGCTTAATGTTTGCCACTTACTAAGTACCTCGGTAGGAGGGTTATGCCATGCTCCCCTATCTTGTTTGGTACGCGATGAGCTGCGTCCATGAGGTACTGCTGCTTCTATGCTTGAACGGATATTGTGTAGATTATCGGGTAAATCATTGGCTGTAAGCGAGGTTTTAACTGCCATCATGCCGCACCCTAAATCGACCCCTACCGCTGCTGGAATGATGGCATTAAGTGTTGGAATAACTGAACCTATGGTTGCCCCTTTGCCTATGTGTACATCAGGCATAGCTGCCACCCAAGGTGTTACAAAAGGCAAACTGGCAACATTTAAGAGTTGTTGTTTTGCACCTTCTGCAAAGCTTAGGTTGTGTACCCATGCTTTAACCAGTTTTTTGTCGTTTTTTAAGATTGTATAATTTGTAGACATATTAAGCTCCAGTAAGTAGATTGCTTATCTGGATAAAACAAGATAAGTGCCAACTTTTTTTAAAAATATTAAGATTTTTTTAACTTAATGATAAAAAAGGAAAATATTATTTTTTTTGTATTTTTTTGGAAAAAAAGTTAATTGAGTGTATGCTTTTTTGTATCTAAATAAATATGGAATTATCTATTTTGATATGAATATTAAGAAGGGCAAAAATGTTGTAATTAGTATGCTCGGTTCGGTACTAGATGCTAAGGCAGTGGGTAAGCCTAAGCGTTTTGAGCAATGGCGACCTAATGTTGCTATCGCTTTGAATACGGAATTGGCTATTGATCAATTTGAGTTTGTATTTGATACGGCTCATCAGTATATGGCGGATAGCATAAAAGAAGATATTAAGTTGGTTAATCCTCATATAAAAATAAATACTTATCCTATTGAGCTACATAACCCATGGGACTTTCAAGAGGTTTATGCTAAGTGGTATGAGTTTGCTTGCGCTTATCCTTTTGTTGATGAAAATAATTATTTTATCCATATGACGACAGGCACTCATGTCTCTCAGATTTGTTTGTTTTTGTTGACAGAAAGCCATTTTTTACGAGGTAAATTATTACAAACTTCACCACAGGGTAATACACCTAAAGGGGCTTATCAGATTGTAGATCTGGATTTGTCTAAATATGATTTACTTTCTAGTCGCTTTTTTGTACAGCAATATAAGGATCAGAGTCAATTAAAGTCAGGTGTAAAAACTCGGAATTCTCATTTTAATGAGTTAATTGCAGAGTTGGAGAAAGTAGCGGTCAATGCGCTTCAACCCATTTTGTTATTGGGTGCAACGGGAGTGGGTAAAACCCAGCTAGCTCAACGTATTTATGCATTAAAAAAACAACGCCAGCAGTTAACAGGTCAGTGGGTTAGTGTAAATTGTGCGACATTGCGTGGTGAGCATCTGCTATCAACTTTATTTGGTCATGTTAAAGGTGCTTTTACTGGTGCGGTAACTAAGCGTGAGGGTTTGTTAAAAAAAGCACATAAGGGGTTACTATTTTTAGATGAGATCGGCGAGTTAGGTGCAAATGAACAGGCAATGTTATTGCAGGTTTTAGAAGAGAAAACATTTACGCCTTTAGGATCGGATACGCCATTAAGTAGTGATTTTCAGTTGCTGGCAGGTACTAATACGGATTTGTATTTGGCTGTGCAAAAGGGTCTATTTCGTGCTGATTTGTTGGCTAGGTTAAATATTTGGCAATACCATTTGCCTGCTTTGTGTCAACGACGGGAGGATATTGCGCCTAATCTGGATTATGAGTTAGCAAAATATGCACAAACTTATCATAAAAAAGTACGCTTTAATCAGCAGGCAAGGCATTTGTATTTGCAGTTTGCTGAAAGTGAAAATAGCCCTTGGTATGGTAATTTTCGGGATTTAAATGCCAGTGTTATTCGCATGGCGGTTTTAGCAGAGCAGGGGGTGATAGGTATATCACAGGTGCAGGCGGAAATTGTACGCTTACAGAACAATTGGCAAGTCGCTTGCGAGATGCCTCAAGATTTATACAGGCGCTATCCTGTTTTGTTGCAGCTAGATGAGTTTGAGCAAGTTCAATTGGCGCATGTTATTCGGGTTTGTCTGCAAAGTAAAAGCCAAGCGGAGGCAGGTCGTAAGTTATTTGCAGTTAGCCGTCAGCAGAGTATAAAAAAAGGTAAAATACCTAATGATGGCCACCGTTTGCATCAGTATTTAAAAAAATTTAATCTTAATTTTAAGACGTTAAACTTAGGTGGTTGTGATATAAAAAGGCATTGATTTGTTGTTGCGGATAAAAAATTAACGCTTGCTCTTGAAAAGTGTATCCGCTGCCGCCATAACGTTCCGAGTCTATTTTAATTCATTTTTGTTGAGATTGAGAGCGTCTTATGCTTAGAATTTTTTTATTTTTAGTCACTAATCTTGCGGTTGTATTGGTTGCCAGTGTGAGCTTATCGCTTTTGGGTGTTAATCAATATATGAGTGCTAACGGGTTAGATTTTACGAATTTGCTTATTTTTTGTTTTGTGTTTGGTATGGCAGGCTCGTTTGTCTCTTTGCTTTTGTCTAAGCCAATGGCACGCATGAGTATGGGGGTAACCCTAATTGAACAAGCGCAAAATGATGGCGAGCGTTGGCTTTTGCAAACCGTTAAGCAATTGGCGGAGCGAGCTGGTGTGGGTATGCCAGAGGTGGGTATTTTTCAGTCTCAAGCGGCGAATGCTTTTGCCACAGGTTGGAATAAAAATAATGCATTGGTGGCGGTATCTACAGGCTTGCTTAGTAGCATGAGTAAGGACGAAATTAAGGCAGTATTAGCCCATGAGATGGGACATGTGGCAAATGGAGATATGATTACGCTGTCGTTAATTCAGGGTGTGGTCAATACGTTTGTGATGTTTTTTGCTCGCATTATTGGCAGCTTTATTAATCGGGCTGTTTTTAAAAATGAATCAGGTGGTGGCATGGGGTTTTATGTCGCTACTTTTGTGGCGGAAATCGTGTTGGGTATTTTGGCTTCTACGATTGTTGCTTGGTTTAGTCGCCGCCGTGAGTTTGCTGCCGATAGAGCAGGTTGCGAGCTTGCAAGTCCTCAGGCAATGATGTCGGCATTGATGAGCTTACAGCGGGGTTATGCACAGCCAAGTGAGCTTAGTGATGAGTTGGTGGCATTTGGTATTCGAGGCGAGGGTAAGCTGTCTGCTTTGTTTGCCTCACACCCACCGCTTGAGGTGCGTATTAATGCAATACGCACAAGGTATCGTTTATAAGATGGTTGGCGGTGTTTGTGGTGTTGTTGGTTGTAATATGTGTTTATGCTAATTCGGCTTTGTTACCCTGAGTTTCTAGCCAGTTTTTACGATCACTAGCACGTTTTTTGGCTAATAGCATGTCCATTGTTTCTTGCGTTTCTTCGGCTTCATCAAGGGTGAGCTGCACTAAACGACGAGTGTCTGCGGCCATGGTGGTTTCTCGTAACTGTAGTGGATTCATTTCGCCTAGTCCTTTAAAGCGTTGGACGTTAATTTTGCCTCGTTTGTTGTCGTTTTTTAAACGCTCAATAATGGCATCTTTTTCATGTTCATCAAGGGCGTAATGGACGATTTTGCCCATGTCTATGCGATATAAAGGGGGCATGGCAACATAAATATGACCGTTTTCGATTAGGGCTTTGAAGTGTTGTAAAAACAACGCACATAGTAAGGTTGCAATGTGTAGTCCATCTGAGTCGGCATCGGCTAAAATACAAATTTTACCGTAACGTAACGTAGATAGGTCGGTGCTGCCTGGGTCAATGCCTAAAGCAACAGAAATATCATGGATTTCTTGAGAGGCGAGGACTTCGCTTGAGTCTACTTCCCAAGTGTTTAAAATTTTTCCACGTAAGGGCAAAATGGCTTGACAGGTGCGATCTCTAGCTTGTTTGGCGGAGCCGCCTGCGGAATCTCCTTCAACTAAAAATAGTTCGCTAAGCGCAGGGTCTGTGCCTGAGCAATCAGCGAGTTTGCCAGGTAAGGCAGGGCCTTGGGTGATTTTTTTGCGTGCCACTTTTTTTGCTTTACGCAAGCGTTGTTGTGCTTGATTGATTACCATGTCGGCAATCTGTTCGGCTTCATTGGTATGTGTGTTGAGCCATAGTGCAAAGCTGTCTTTAACGGTTGAGGCAACTAGAGAGGCAGCCTCACGAGAGGATAAACGTTCTTTAGTTTGTCCTGCAAACTGTGGATCTAGCAATTTAACCGAGAGTACAAAGGCGCAATTATGCCAAATATCATCAGGGGTCAGTTTTACGCCTCGGGCTAATAGGTTGCGAAATTCACAAAATTCACGTAAGGCTTCAAGTAAGCCTAAACGGAAGCCATTTACATGGGTTCCCCCCTGTGCGGTGGGAATGAGATTAACATAACTTTCTTGTAGTAATTCTCCTGCGTCCATTGGCCAGATGACTGCCCAATCCACACTTTCGGTTTGATTTTCGCTAGCGCCTGTAAATGGACGGGACGGGAGTGTGTTGTTCTGTTCCGTGTGGGCGTTTAAGTAATCAGTTAGTCCATTTTCATATTGCCATTGGCAATTGTCGGCAGGGTTGGGTGCGCTAAATTGAATTTGTAATCCAGAACAAAGCACCGCTTTGGCACGTAAAATATGTTTTAGGCGGGCAATTGAAAACTTGGCGCTGTCAAAGTATTTGGGGTTAGGCAAAAAATGTAACCTTGTGCCTGTTTTGCGCTTGCCACAAGTATCGATGGTGACCAGTTCAGAGACTTTTTCTCCATTTTCAAAGCTGATTTGTTTTACTTCGCCATCTCGCCAGATGGTAACGGTCAAACTTTGGGACAGTGCATTGACGACAGAAACGCCTACGCCATGTAAGCCACCAGAAAACTGGTAATTTTGATTGGAGAATTTACCTCCTGCATGTAGACGAGTAAGGATAAGCTCTACACCACTAACCCCATGTTCGGGGTGAATGTCGGTGGGCATGCCACGACCATCATCTTCTACGGTCATGCTTTCATCGCTATGCAGTTCGACCAAAATACGTGAGGCATGACCTGCTAATGCTTCGTCTACTGAGTTGTCTATGACTTCTTGGGCAAGATGATTGGGGCGACTGGTGTCGGTATACATGCCTGGGCGAGTGCGTACAGGGTCTAATCCGCTCAATACTTCAATGGATTCGGCAGTATATTGGTTGCTCATGGCGTCCTCAAAAATAACAATTAAAAGCGAGATTATGACTGTTTTTGCTGCTTTGGTCACGGGCTTGTTGCAATTACCTTAATAAATATTTAAAGCAATTTAGACTAACATGCTAATTTGGGGGTAAAAATTAAGTCGTTTGCCATTGTGTGGGTGGCTTTTATTTAAAAAAATACATTTATCTTAAAAAATGCTGTATTTTTGGTTGACCTTGGGCTTTAGTTTGATTAAAGTACGCCTCCACTTTGGTGGGGTTCCCGAGCGGCCAAAGGGATCAGACTGTAAATCTGACGCGAAAGCTTCGCTGGTTCGAATCCAGCCCCCACCACCATTTTATTTAGCTGCAAATTGCGTTAAATAATGGTTAATTAAGTACAGAGTAGGTGCGATACCGCGGGTATGGTTCAATGGTAGAACCTCAGCCTTCCAAGCTGATGATGCGGGTTCGATTCCCGCTACCCGCTCCAGATTCGCTGATATAGCTCAGTCGGTAGAGCGCATCCTTGGTAAGGATGAGGTCGGCAGTTCGAATCTGCCTATCAGCACCAGTTACAAGTCAGCTTAGCATTTTATATGCGTGTTGATACGGTAGGTTTAATTAAATAATTCAGGTTTAAAAGAGAAAATATTATGTCTAAGGAAACATTTGAGCGTTCCAAGCCCCACGTAAACGTGGGAACAATTGGTCACGTTGACCATGGTAAAACCACTTTAACAGCTGCACTAACTCGTGTTTGTGCAGAGGTATGGGGTGGTGATGCAGTTGCATTTGACGGTATTGATAATGCACCAGAAGAAAGAGAGCGTGGGATTACCATTGCAACCTCACACGTTGAATACGAATCTCCATCTCGTCACTATGCCCACGTAGACTGCCCAGGTCACGCCGACTATGTTAAAAACATGATTACCGGTGCGGCACAAATGGACGGTGCTATTTTGGTATGTGGTGCAACAGATGGTCCTATGCCACAAACCCGTGAGCACATCTTATTATCACGTCAAGTAGGCGTACCTTACATTGTGGTATTCCTAAACAAAGCCGACTTATTGGCAGAAGACTGTGGCGGTGCTGATTCTGAAGAATATGCAGAAATGCTAGAATTGGTTGAAATGGAATTGCGTGACCTATTATCTGAATATGAATTTCCAGGTGACGACACGCCCATTATTGCAGGTTCTGCATTAATGGCATTGAACGGTGATGACAGCAATGAAATGGGAACAACAGCAGTTAAGAAGCTGGTTGAAACGCTAGATGAATACATTCCAGAGCCAGAGCGTGCTGTTGACGGTGACTTTATTATGCCAATCGAAGACGTATTCTCTATTCAAGGTCGTGGTACGGTTGTAACCGGTCGTGTAGAAAGAGGTATTGTTAAAACAGGTGAAGAAGTTGCCATTATTGGAATTAAAGACACCATTACCACCACCTGTACAGGTGTGGAAATGTTCCGCAAGATTCTAGACGAAGGTCGTGCGGGAGAAAACGTTGGTGTTCTATTGCGTGGTACTAAGCGTGATGAAGTAGAACGAGGTCAAGTGTTGGCTAAGCCTGGTTCAATTACGCCGCATACTGTATTTCAATCAGAAGTTTATGTGCTAGGTAAAGATGAAGGTGGTCGTCATACACCATTCTTTAAAGGATACCGTCCACAGTTTTACTTCCGTACTACCGACGTAACCGGTTCTGTTGAATTGCCTGATGGCGTTGAAATGGTAATGCCAGGAGACAACGTCTCTTTAACCATTACTTTGATTGCCCCAATTGCAATGGACGAAGGTTTACGCTTTGCCATTCGTGAAGGTGGTCGTACAGTTGGCGCAGGTGTTGTTGCAAAAATTGTCGAGTAACAAAACATTTGAGCTTGATTAATTGTTTGGGGCGCTGTATGGTATGCGCCCCGAATAATTTACAGTGTTAGGCCAGTAGTTCAATTGGTAGAGCGTCGGTCTCCAAAACCGAAAGTTGGGGGTTCGAGTCCCTCCTGGCCTGCCAATATTGTAGGTTGATGATGGATAATTTAATCCTTTCTTGCTAATAGGTAAGAAAAATGATGCAGAAATTAATATGAATACCGAAGTAAAAACAACAAATAAAATATTAGAAGCTCTTAAATGGTTGCTGGCAATTGCCTTGTTATCGGCAGCAATTGTGGGTAATTATTGGTTTGCAGAGAAAATGCCATTTATTTATCGCATTCTAATTGTTGTCGCGTTGATGTTGCTTGCGCTGGGTGTCGCAGCGGTAACAGAACAAGGCGTGCGGTTTCGTAATTTATTGCGTGAGGCAAATATTGAACGCCGTAAGGTCGTTTGGCCAACCCGTCCTGAAACAGTACAAACAACATTGATTGTCGTTGCCGTGGTTTTTGTTATGGCGCTGCTTTTGTGGGGTTTGGATTCTCTTTTGGGTTTCTTGATTTCCCTTATAATAGGTTGATATGAGTATGGCTAAGCGTTGGTATGTGGTTCAAGCGTTTTCTGGTTATGAAAAACGTGTGCAAAAAGCCTTATTTGAGCGTATTGAATTGCATGGTATGCAAGATAAATTTGGCGAGATTTTAGTACCTACCGAAGAAGTGGTAGAAGTGCGTGATGGCAAAAAACGCAAGAGTGAGCGTAAGTTCTATCCTGGTTATGTATTGGTTGAAATGGATATGGACGACGATTCTTGGCACTTGGTTAAGCAAACCAATCGTGTTTTAGGCTTTATTGGTGGTACGGCAGATAAGCCTGCACCTATTTCTAATAAAGAGGCCGATGCGATTTTGCGTCGAGTCGAAGATGGTGCAGAACAGCCTACACACAAAACGATTTATGAGCCTGGTGAGTCCGTACGAGTGACTGAAGGCCCGTTTGCAGATTTCACTGGTACAGTAGAATCGGTGGATTATGATAAGTCACGAGTGCGTGTCTCAGTGGCAATTTTTGGACGTTCTACCCCTGTTGAGCTTGAGTTTTCTCAGGTAGAAAAAGGCGCGTAGAGTAATTTAAATATGGGGAGCCTTGCGGCGTTTGTACCCAAATAGAGGTAAGTAACAATGGCTAAAAAAGTAACTGGCTATATCAAGCTGCAAGTTGCAGCTGGTCAAGCTAATCCAAGCCCTCCTGTTGGTCCTGCTTTAGGTCAGCACGGTCTTAATATTATGGAATTTTGTAAGGCGTTTAACGCGCAAACTCAAGGTTTAGAAAATGGCATGCCAGTGCCAGTTATTATCACTGTTTATAGTGATAAAAGTTTTACCTTTGAAACCAAGTCACCTCCTGCTTCATTCTTATTGTTAAAAGCAGCAGGTATTAAATCAGGTTCAGGTCGTCCTAATTCTGATAAGGTGGGCAAGGTTACTCGTGCACAGCTAGAAGAAATCGTAAATATGAAAGAAAAAGATTTAACAGCCGCTGATATGGAAGCTGCTGTAAATACGATTGCAGGTACGGCTCGCTCTATGGGGCTAAATGTTGAGGGGCTAAACTAATGGCTAAGCTAACGAAAAGAAAAAAACTTATTGCTGAAAAAGTAGAAGCAGGTAAACAGTACGCAATAGATGATGCTATTTCTATTTTAGCGGAGCTGTCTACGGTTAAATTTAAAGAGTCTGTTGATGTTGCTGTTAATTTAGGTATTGATGCGCGTAAATCAGATCAGGGTGTGCGTGGCGCAACTGTATTGCCTAACGGTACAGGTAAAACCACTCGTGTTGCAGTTTTTACTCAGGGTGCTAATGCTGATGCTGCAAAAGAAGCTGGCGCAGATGTTGTTGGTATGGACGACTTGGCAGAAACAATCAAAGGTGGCGATTTGAACTTTGATGTGGTTATTGCTACGCCAGATGCAATGCGTGTGGTAGGTCAATTAGGTCAAGTGCTAGGACCTCGTGGTTTAATGCCAAACCCAAAAGTAGGTACTGTAACTACTGATGTTGTACAGGCAGTTAATAATGCTAAAGCAGGTCAGGTGCGTTATCGCAATGATAAAAATGGTATTATACACACCTCAATTGGTAAAGCAGATTTTAGTGCCGATGCGTTAAAAGGTAATTTAACAGCATTATTGGCAGATTTGAAAAAAGCCAAGCCGTCTTCTGCTAAAGGCGTATATATGAAAAAAGTGACCCTAAGTACAACCATGGGTCCTGGTTTAGCTGTTGATGTGTCAAGCCTCGATATCTAAATTAAAAATTCTTGGTGGCATGTTCGCCAAGTTACTCTCTTTGGGGTCGGGCTAATGCCGACCGTTAAAGACCGTAGGTGCCGTAAGGCTTAATTGCCTACGCAGATGGTGTGACCCTTGAAATGATTCAGGTATATCACCCATAAGTTGCCCGCAAGGGTGTTGGTTTAACCTCAGTAAGGAGTCTTTATGGCTTTTAATCTGGAAGAAAAGAAAGCAGTTGTCGCTGAGGTTAATGAGATAGCCGGTAAGGCGCTGTCTGTGGTAATGGCAGATTCTCGCGGTGTGACCGTCGGGGATATGACCGAACTTCGCAAACTAGCGCGTGAACAAAATGTCTACATGAAAGTGGTGCGCAATACGCTTGCTCGCCGTGCGATTGCAGATACTGAGTTCGAATGCATTGATGAGTCATTGAAAGGTCCAACTTTGTTGGCGTTTTCAATGGAAGATCCAGGTGCTGCCGCTCGTATTTTCAAAGACTTTGCAAAAGAAAATGAGTTATTTGAAATTAAGGGTCTGGCAGTAGGTGGTGAGCTCATGGGTGCAGATAGCATTGATCGTTTGGCAAAACTGCCAACACGCGATCAGGCTTTGGCATCTCTAGCGGCTGTAATGATTGCCCCTGTTACCAAATTGGTACGTACTTTCAACGAAGTACCAACCAAAGTGGCAAGAGTTACCGCAGCTGTACGCGACAAGAAACAGGAAGCAGCTTAGTTTTTATTAAGTTGCATAGGTGGTTTATTAAAACCTTTTTATTTAATTTAGGAGTACTCAATGTCTCTATCTAAAGATGATATTTTAAACGCAATTGCTGACATGTCTGTAATGGACGTGGTTGATTTGGTAGCTGCAATGGAAGAAAAATTTGGCGTTTCTGCTCAAGCTGCAGTAGCTGTTGCTGCTGCCCCTGGTGCTGACGCTGGAGAAGCCGCAGCAGAACAAACAGAATTTGACGTAATTCTAAACGGTGCTGGCGATAAAAAAGTCAACGTCATTAAAGCCGTTCGTGCTTTAACTGGTCTTGGTCTTAAAGAAGCTAAAGCTGCCGTTGATGGTGCACCTTCTACTATTAAAGAAGGCGTATCAAAAGAAGACGCAGAAGAAGCAAAAAAACAGCTTGAAGAAGCTGGTGCTTTGGTTGAAGTTAAATAAGTTTAACCTTGCAAAATCGCCTTTTGGCGAGTTAAGGCTGGCGAGTTTCTCGTCAGCCTTTTCGTGTTTTATTTAAAGAATTTAAATTAAGAGGCAATAAATACGTTGCTTCTTTGGTAATAACGGGCGTTAAGCTCACCTTACAGGATCAGTCCGGGGATAATTAATGGCTTACTCATATACTGAGAAAAAACGGATACGTAAAGATTTTGGTAAATTACCTAATGTGATGGATGTGCCATATTTATTGGCAATTCAAATTGACTCCTACCGCATGTTTTTACAAGCAGATAAAAATCCAGAATTAATTAATGATGTTGGCTTGCATGCTGCATTTAAGTCGGTATTTCCAATTGTCAGCTATTCAGGAAATGCAGCTTTAGAATATGTGAGTTATCGTCTTGGTTCACCAAGTTTTGACGAAAAAGAATGTATTTTGTGTGGCGTAACCTATGCCGCACCACTGCGAGTTAAGGTACGTCTTATTATTTATGATAAAGAGTCGTCAAGCAAAGCAATTAAAGACATCAAAGAGCAAGATGTCTATATGGGTGAAATTCCTCTAATGACAAATAATGGTACCTTTATTATTAATGGTACAGAACGTGTTATCGTCTCTCAGTTACACCGTTCTCCAGGGGTGTTTTTTGACCATGATCGTGGCAAAACACATTCTTCAGGTAAACTTTTATATAATGCACGTGTTATTCCTTATCGTGGTTCTTGGTTAGATTTTGAATTTGACCCTAAAGACTTACTGTACGTACGTATTGATCGCCGTAGAAAATTACCTGCAACTATTTTATTGCGCTCTTTAGAATTTACTAATGAAGAAATACTAGATACTTTTTTTGATTCAGATTCTTACTCTATTAGCAAAAAAGGCATCATGTTAGAGCTTATCCCTGCTCGTCTGCGTGGTGAAACAGCTGCTTTTGATATTAAAGATAAAAAAGAAGTGATTGTAGAGCAGGGAAGACGTATTACTGCTCGTCATATTCGTCAGTTAGAAAAAGCAGGTATTAAAGAGCTACAGGTTCCCAATGAATATTTATTAGGAAAAAGTCTGGCTAAAGATTTAGTGGATAGTGCTACAGGTGAATTATTAGCAGAAGCCAATAGCGAGATTACAGAAGAGCTACTAGAACAAATTGAAGCAGCTAAAATTAAATCTTTCCAAACGATTTATACCAATGAGCTAGACTGCGGCTCTTATATTTCTGATACCATGCGTGCAGATCCAACAACAAACCGATTGGAAGCCTTGGTTGAGATTTATCGCATGATGCGACCTGGTGAGCCACCTACAAAAGAAAGTGCAGAAGCGTTGTTTGAGAATTTGTTTTTTACAGAAGAACGTTATGACTTGTCTAATGTTGGGCGCATGAAATTTAACCGTCGTATTGGGCGTGATGAAATTACAGGTAGTAGCATTTTAGATAAAAGCGATATTATCGCAGTGATGAAGACCCTAATTGATATTCGTAACGGTAATGGTACTGTTGATGATATTGACCACTTAGGTAATCGTCGTATTCGTTCCGTAGGCGAAATGACAGAAAACCAATTCCGTGTTGGTTTGGTGCGTGTTGAGCGTGCAGTGCGTGAGCGTTTGTCAATGGCAGAGTCAGAAGGCTTAATGCCTCAAGATTTAATTAATGCCAAACCAGTTGCTGCTGCTATTAAAGAGTTTTTTGGCTCTTCACAATTATCGCAGTTTATGGATCAAAATAATCCACTTTCAGAAATTACCCATAAGCGTCGTATTTCTGCCTTAGGGCCTGGTGGTTTAACTCGTGAGCGTGCTGGTTTTGAAGTGCGTGACGTACATGCAACTCACTATGGACGTGTTTGCCCAATTGAAACCCCTGAAGGACCAAATATTGGTTTGATTAACTCTTTGGCAACCTATGCTAAGACCAATGATTATGGATTTTTAGAAACCCCATATCGCAAAGTGAAAAATGGGGTTGTCTCTGATGAGATTATTTACGTTTCTGCCATTGAAGAACCAGAGTATGTGATTGCTCAGGCATCTGTGCCAATGGACGAAAATAAACGCTTACAGGGGGATTTAATTTCTGTACGTCATGAAAATGAATTTACCATGATGTCACCTGATAATGTAACTCTGATGGACGTATCACCTCGTCAGGTTGTTTCTATTGCTGCCTCATTAATTCCATTTTTAGAACACGATGATGCTAACCGTGCCTTGATGGGCTCTAACATGCAACGTCAAGCTGTTCCAACGTTAAAGGCAGAAAAACCACTAGTCGGTACAGGTATTGAACGTAATGTTGCCTCCGATTCAGGGGTTTGTGTCGTTGCAGAGCGTGGTGGTATTGTTGATTCGGTAGATGCCTCACGTATTGTGATTAAAGTGAATGATGATGAAACACTTGCAGGAGAGGCAGGGGTAGATATTTATAACCTTATTAAATATACCCGTTCAAACCAGAATACCTGCATTAACCAAAAGCCTTTGGTAAAAGCTGGAGATTTAATTCAGCGTGGAGATATCATGGCGGACGGTCCATCTGTAGATTTAGGCGAATTAGCACTAGGTCAGAACTTTAGAATTGCCTTTATGCCTTGGAACGGTTACAACTTCGAAGACTCTATTTTATTGTCCGAGCGTGTAGCTCAAGAAGACCGTTTGACTACCATTCATATTCAAGAGCTAACCTGTATTGCTCGTGATACCAAGTTAGGTGCTGAAGAAATCTCAGGCGATATTCCTAATGTTAGTGAAGCTGCGCTAAATAAACTTGATGAATCAGGTGTTGTTTATATCGGTGCAGAAGTCAAACCTGGAGACATCTTAGTAGGTAAGGTGACACCTAAAGGGGAAGCGCAATTAACCCCTGAAGAAAAACTGTTACGTGCTATTTTTGGAGAAAAAGCATCAGACGTTAAAGACACTTCTTTGCGTGTTAAAACAGGCACCAAAGGGACCGTTATTGATGTTCAGGTTTATACTCGTGATGGCGTAGAAAAAGACCAGCGTGCGCTAGAAATAGAAGAGATGCAAATCAATCAAGTGCGTAAAGATTTACATGAAGAAATGCGGATTGTAAAAGGAGCAACCTTTGAGCGTTTGCAGCGCAGTCTTGATGGACAAAAAGTGAATGCAGCACCTAAATTGAAAAAAGGTGATGTTCTAACTGTTGATTATCTACAAGGTCTAAGTGAAGAAGAATGGTTTAAAATTCGTCCGCAAGCAGAAGAACTTGCCATTCAGCTAGAAAAAGCCGAAGCCCATTTGATTGAGCGTCAAGCCCAGTTAGATGAGCGTTTTGAAGATAAAAAACGCAAATTACAAACAGGTGATGATTTAGCACCAGGTGTACTAAAAATTGTAAAAGTATATTTGGCAATTAAGCGTAAGATACAGCCTGGAGATAAAATGGCAGGACGTCATGGTAACAAAGGGGTTATCTCTGCGATTATGCCAGTGGAAGATATGCCACATGATGAGCATGGCGAAGCAGTTGATATTGTTCTTAATCCTCTAGGTGTGCCCTCTCGTATGAACGTGGGACAAATTATGGAAACCCACTTAGGGCTTGCTGCAAAAGGATTGGGTCGCAAAATTGATGCACTTTTAGCGCAGCAACGTGAAATCATCAAACTCAGAGAGTTATTAAATGAGGTTTATAATGGTGACAACAGTTTGCGTAAAGAAACCTTTGATGACTTTAGTGATGAAGAAATCTTAACACTAGCGGGCAACTTAAAAGGAGGTGTGCCTATGGCAACCCCTGCTTTTGATGGTGCAGAAGAAGTGCAAATTAAGCGTATGCTTAAATTAGCAGGCTTGCCTGACTCAGGACAAATGACCCTATTTGACGGGCGCACAGGAGATGCATTCGATCGACCTGTAACCGTTGGCTACATGTATATGCTTAAACTGAATCACTTAGTTGATGACAAAATGCATGCCCGTTCTACTGGTTCATACAGCCTAGTAACGCAACAGCCACTAGGTGGTAAAGCACAATTTGGTGGACAACGCTTCGGAGAAATGGAAGTTTGGGCACTAGAAGCATACGGTGCTGCCTATACGCTACAAGAAATGCTCACAGTGAAATCTGATGACGTAGCAGGGCGAACTAAAATGTATAAAAACATTGTTGATGGCGACCATCGTATGGAAGCGGGAATGCCAGAATCCTTTAACGTACTTGTAAAAGAAGTCCGTTCATTGGGTATCAATATGGAACTGGAAAACGAATAATGGCTAATGCTGGAGTTTCTCCAGCGATGTCTCCAACAGGAGCAAGAGGATTATGAAAGATTTAGTTAATTTTTTACGTAACCAAAATAGTGTGGACGAGTTTGACGCTATTCGCATAGGCTTAGCATCACCTGAAATGATTCGTTCATGGTCATTCGGTGAGGTTAAAAAGCCAGAAACCATCAATTATCGTACTTTTAAACCAGAGCGTGACGGGCTATTTTGTTCACGTATTTTTGGTCCAATGAAAGATTATGAATGCTTATGTGGTAAATACAAACGCCTAAAACATCGTGGTGTTATCTGTGAGAAATGTGGTGTTGAAGTAACCCAATCAAAAGTACGTCGTGATCGTATGGGGCATATTGATTTAGCAGCACCCGTTGCACACATCTGGTTTTTAAAATCTTTGCCATCACGCATAGGTTTACTATTAGATATGACTCTGCGTGATATAGAAAGAGTACTTTACTACGAGAGCTTTGTGGTTACCGAACCTGGCATGACCACCTTAGAAAGCGGACAGCTACTTACAGATGAACAGTATTATGAAGCCATCGAAGAATTTGGTGATGAATTTGAAGCGAAAATGGGTGCCGAAGCCGTACAAGAACTGCTTGGACATATTGACTTAGAAGAAGAGATTGCACACCTGCGTGAAGAAATTCCTGCAACCAACTCCGAAACTAAAATTAAAAAATACTCCAAACGTTTAAAACTGCTAGAGGCATTTCACAAGTCAGGCAATAATCCACAATGGATGATTATGTCGGTACTTCCTGTATTACCACCTGATTTACGTCCTTTAGTACCACTTGATGGCGGTCGTTTTGCAACTTCTGATTTGAACGATTTATATCGTCGAGTGATTAATCGTAATAACCGCCTAAAAAGATTACTAGAATTAAATGCACCAGACATCATTGTACGCAACGAAAAACGTATGCTGCAAGAATCGGTTGATGCTTTGTTAGATAATGGACGTCGTGGACGTGCTATTACTGGTTCTAACAAACGACCACTTAAATCGCTTGCTGATATGATTAAAGGTAAGCAAGGTCGTTTTCGTCAAAACCTATTGGGTAAACGTGTAGATTATTCAGGGCGTTCCGTTATTACTGTTGGTCCTAAATTGCGCTTACACCAATGCGGTTTGCCGAAAAAAATGGCATTAGAGCTATTTAAACCATTTATCTTTAGCAAACTTGAGCACCGTGGTTTGGCCACAACAATTAAAGCCGCTAAAAAAATGGTTGAACGAGAACAACCTGAAGTATGGGACATTCTCGCAGAAGTCATTCGTGAACATCCAGTGATGTTAAACCGTGCCCCAACACTTCACCGTTTAGGCATACAAGCGTTCGAACCCTCACTGATTGAAGGCAAAGCCATTCAATTGCACCCTCTAGTTTGTGCTGCCTATAACGCCGACTTTGACGGTGACCAAATGGCGGTACATGTACCTTTAACCATCGAAGCCCAGCTTGAAGCTCGTGCTTTAATGATGGCAACCAATAATGTACTCTCTCCTGCTAATGGAGAGCCGATTATTGTTCCATCTCAAGACGTAGTTTTAGGACTATACTGGATGACCCGTGAGCGTATTAATGCCAAAGGCGAAGGTATGGTTTTTTCTAACCTAGCAGAAGTAAGCCGCGCTTACCAAAGCAAAGCCGTAGACTTACAAGCCAAAGTAAAAGTACGCATAGAAGAAACACTATTTGATAGCGAAGGGCATAAACAACAAGAAATAAAACTGGTCGATACCACCGTTGGTCGTGCTTTATTATTTCAGATTGTACCAGACGGACTTGAATTTGCGCTGATTAACCAAGCCATGAAGAAAAAAGCCATTTCACAACTAATTAATGCAGCTTATCGCCGTGTTGGTTTAAAAGAAACGGTTATTTTTGCCGATAAAATCATGTATACGGGCTTTGAATATGCCACCCGTTCAGGCTCTTCTATTGGTGTAAATGACTTTGAAATTCCCGAAGCTAAAAGTGAGATTATTGCCAACGCCGATGCAGAAGTAAAAGAAATTGAAAGTCAATTTGCTTCAGGGTTGGTCACTCATGGTGAAAAATACAACAAAGTAATTGATATTTGGTCACGAGCCAATGAATTAGTTGCTAAAGCCATGATGGATAACCTAGGTAAAGAAACAGTTAAAAATCGTGATGGCGAAGATGAAGAGCAAGATTCATTTAACTCCGTATACATGATGGCGGACTCAGGCGCACGTGGTAGTCCTGCACAAATTCGTCAGTTGGCAGGTATGCGTGGTTTGATGGCAAAACCCGATGGTTCGATTATCGAAACCCCAATTGTTGCCAACTTCCGAGAAGGTCTAAACGTACTGCAATACTTTACGTCCACCCACGGTGCTCGTAAAGGTTTGGCAGATACCGCACTTAAAACCGCAAACTCAGGGTATTTAACCCGTCGCTTAGTTGATGTTGCCCAAGACTTAGTGGTAACAGAAGATGACTGTGGCACAGATGACGGCTTAATGATGGCACCTTTAATTGAAGGTGGCGATGTGGTTGTTGGCTTAGGTGACCGTATTTTAGGTCGTGTTGCAGCGACAGATATTATTCACCCAAGCACAGAAAAATTAGTGATGCCAGCAGGTACATTAATAGATGAAACATGGGTAAAAGCAGCAGAAGATGAAGGGATTGACGAAGTTAAAGTTCGTTCTGCTATTACCTGTAAATCACGTCATGGTATATGTGCTAAATGCTATGGTCGCGACCTTGGACGAGGACATAAGGTTAACGTAGGTGAAGCTGTTGGTGTGATTGCCGCACAATCTATTGGCGAACCAGGTACTCAGCTTACCATGCGTACTTTCCACATTGGTGGTGCTGCATCTCGTTCCTCTGCTGCCGATAGTGTACAAGTTAAAAACTCAGGTCAAATACGTTTACAAAACGTTAAAACCATTACCCGAGACTCTGGCGAGTTAGTTGCCGTCTCACGTTCAGGCTCTATTGCCTTAGCAGATGAGCATGGTCGTGAGCGAGAGCTCTATAAATTGCCTTATGGTGCATTTATCAGTGTTCGTGACGGAGACAGCGTAGAGGCAGGACAAAAAGTTGCCACTTGGGATCCGCATACTCACCCAATTGTGACAGAAGTTGCAGGTAAAATTGAATATGTTGGCATGGAAGAAGGGATTACCATTAATCGTCAAACAGACGAACTAACAGGCTTATCTAATATTGAAATTATTGATCCTGCCGCACGTCCTGCAGCAGGTAAAGATATTCGACCAATGATTAAATTGGTAGATAAAAAAGGCGAAGACATATTTATGCCTGGTACCAATGTACCTGCCCAATATATGCTCCCTGCTAATGCGCTGGTCAATCCAGAAAACGGAGCAGAGGTGTCTGTAGGTGATATTATTGCTCGTATTCCGCAAGAAACCTCAGGTAACAAAGACATTACCGGTGGTCTACCAAGGGTTGCTGATTTATTTGAAGCACGCAAACCGAAAGAACCAGCAATTTTGGCAGAAATATCAGGTGCTGTTAGCTTTGGTAAAGAAACCAAAGGGAAAAAACGCTTGGTCATTACCCCTAAAGACGGTAGCGAACCGTATGAAGAACTCATTCATAAATGGCGTCAGCTAAACGTATTTGAAGGCGAACAGGTAGAAAAAGGGGAAGTCATCTCTGATGGACCACCTAACCCGCATGATATTTTACGTTTGCTTGGGGTAGGCGCACTTGCCATGTACATCACCAACGAAGTGCAAGAAGTGTATCGCTTACAAGGTGTGAAAATTGACGACAAACACATTGAAGTCATTGTTCGTCAAATGCTTAGAAAAGTGCAGATTGCAGAAACAGGAGACAGTGAGTTTATTCCTGGCGATCAAGTTGATTTTGGCGCCTTTGTTGAAACCAACGAGTTGCTTGTCTCTCAAGAACGTGTTTCCGCAAAAGGCGAACGCATACTACTAGGTATTACTAAGGCATCATTGGCAACGGAATCCTTTATCTCAGCGGCCTCTTTCCAAGAGACAACGAGAGTACTGACAGAAGGTGCTGTTACTGGTAAAAAAGACAGTCTGCGAGGATTAAAAGAAAACGTCGTTGTGGGACGTTTAATTCCTGCAGGAACTGGATTGGCTTATCATGCTGACCGTAAGCAAAAGCGTAAGCAAAAACATCTAGATACTCATGCCCCTGTTGAAAATATGGGACTGTCTGCAGATGAAATGGAAGCCAAATTTAATGAGGCTTTCAGCGATAAATAAGCACCTAGCCAAACAATAAGGCATAAATTAAGTGCCCTTTCATTTAAAATCCCACGTTAACGTGGGATTTTTTTATGACATTTTTTTACAAATAATAGCAAAAAATCCCGAGCCATGCTTAAAGACATACCCAAATAAGATAAAAAACATGAACAAAGAAACATTTATTCCTTTTGATGCGGTAGAATATCTACCTAACCAACCCACAAGACATACCGCTTTACTTGCAAATATCTCTTGAAGAAAACGGCATCAAAGGGCTGCAACGTGCGCTAGGCACAATTGCCAGAGCCAAAGGCATGACTGCTTTAGCAAAAGAAACAGGGCTAGGCTGCCAAAATTTATATAAAGCCTTATCAGATGAAGCCAATCCCAACTTTGAAAGCGTAAATAAAATTATAAAAGCACTGGGCTGCAAGTTAATAGTGGTACAAGAAAACCAAAGTACGCTTTAAGCGCACCCAATATGCAATCAAGAAACATAAAATTAATATGTATTTTAAATTATGGCTTGTCATAACAGTTTGAAAATATTAATAAAAACCAAATAGGCTGTATTGGTTTTTTATAATTAACTTTGTTAATATGAATAATTGATGATATTTTTATTATAAAAGCGTTTAATAATAAGAAAGCGGATAAAAGCTACCCTGCCGTAGCAGGGTAATCAATTTTGTGTTCTAAAACTTGTTAACAGATAGAACACGTTTCCTAAGATGCTAAGTGACCGTCGTCACAGCATCTAGATTAACAATTAAAAATAAATTGTCAATAACAATTAGAGGTTTCAACATGAAAGATTATCTATTAGCTCTCGATTTAGGTACATCATCTGTCGGCTATGTTGTATTTTTATTAGATGATAAACAAGAGCCCAAAGGGGTAATTGATTTGGGTGTGCGAGTTTTTCCAGATGGACGAGAGCCTAAAACAGGTATTCCATTAGCGGTTGCAAGAAGAGAAGCACGAGGTACTAGACGCACAAGAGACAGAGGGCAAAACCGAATACGGCGTTTAGTAAGTGAGCTTATTCAATGCCAGTTGTTACCTGCTGACGATGAAGAAAGAAAGTTAATATTTCAATCTGTTTGTCCTTACCAAGCACGCGCTAATGCTGCAAATGAACAGGTTGAGCCATATATCCTTGGTCGAGCACTGTTTCATCTTGGCAGGCGTAGAGGGTTTAAATCAAATCGTTTATCTGACACAGCAGAAGAAACAGAATACAAACAAAAAATAAGTGCGCTGCAGAAATGCTTAAACCAACAAACACTTGGGCAATACTTATACGCTAAATTACAAGAAAATCATTCGCTTGCTAAAAATAGCACCCCTCTTAAACAAAAACCGGTTCGTTTTCGTAATGGCGAAACTGAGTTTTATGCAGACCGAGCTATGTATCAATCTGAGTTTAATCAAATTAAAGCCACACAAGATAACAAACTGCTTACTAATGAACAGTGGGATATGCTAGAAGAAACAATTTTTTTTCAATACCCTCTTAAACCTGTAGCCAGAGGCAAGTGTCGATTTTTCCCTGAAGAAACCAGAGCGCATATTGCCTTACCGATCAGTCATGAGTATCGGATTTTACAAGAAGTAAATAACCTTAAATATGTGTCGCAGGGGGTTGAGTTTGAACTACAAGAAAGGCAAAAAAAAGCCATATATCACACCCTAAAAAAACAAAAAACACTTGCATTTACCGCTATTAAAAAATTAAAAGATGAACATAAAACCCCTTATTTTCCATCTGATGCAGAATTTAACTTAGATATTGACAGCAGAGCAAATAAACTTCTAGGCAACGAAACACTTATTGATATTAGAAAGCCAGAATTGTTAGGTAAATTAGCCGACACAATGGGAAGCGATGCGCTCAATGATTTTTTAGAATACCTTATTGAACCTAAAAAAGAAGTTGCTGGAAAAGAAGTTATTATTTCTGATACGGAACTGGTTGATTATATAAAAAGCCAGCAACCATCATTGTCGGAACAGCAAATATCTAACATAGCAGGTTATAAGTTTAAACGTGGTACTGCTGGTGTTTCACGTAAGTTTATGCAAAAAATTAACGCCATTATGCTAGAGAAAGGCTGTATTTACAGTGATGCCGTCACACAGATTACAGACGACAATAATCAACCCTTACATCATAGTCATTTTGTTCTAAATGAGCTTATGCCCGAATTGCCGTACTATGGCGAAGCGATGCCTGAATCTGTTTGGGGAGAACAACCTGAAGCAGATAAGAACAAACTACCAGATCAAAGAGATAATAGTGCTTATGAATACGGAAAAATAGCCAATCCAAGCGTACATATAGCACTTAATCAATTACGGGTAGTTGTAAATAGAATTATCAAAAAACAAGGCGGTGCGCCACAAAAAATTCATATAGAACTCACACGAGATTTAAAAAACTCTAAAAAAGCAAGAGATGAAATTGCCAAGAAAAATGCAGCAAATAAAAAGAATAACGACAGAATAAGAAAAAAACTGGCTGAAGAATTTAATATTGATAGACCAAGTCGTGAAGATATCCAGAAAATAAAACTATGGGAAGAGCTTGACGACCACTATTGTATTTTTACAGAACAGAAAATCTCGGCTCATCAACTATTTAGTGAAGTAGACATTGAACATATCGTGCCTTTCAGTCGTTGTCGAGATGATAGTATAAATAATAAAACCCTTGCCTTTAAAGCAGGCAATCAAGAAAAAGCCAACCGAACCCCCTTTGAAGCATTTGCTAATGATACAGCACGATATTCAGTAATGATGAAACGGGCACTAAAAAGTTTTGGTCAGGGAGCTAAATACGAACGCTTTAAAGAAGGGGCTTTTGAGAAATTTTACGGTGGCGATCAAGGAGATATGATTGCTCGGCAAATCAACGATACCAAATATTTAAGTAAAAAAGCCAAGCAGTATTTATCCTGTATTTGCGATGTAAAAAACATCGTGTCAGTCAATGGTCAGATTACCGCTATCTTGCGTGATGTTTGGCAGTTAAATAATTATAAAAATAGAGCAGAAGGCAACTATAGAGAAGATCACCGCCACCATATTGTTGATGCCTTTGTGGTTGGCTTAACTTCACGCTCTTTAATTCAGCGTATTAATACTATTAATTCAAAAGATAACAGACATATCAATAACATGTATCAGTTGCTTAAAGACCGATTGGGTAAGCAAAGTAATATACCCACCTTAAAGCAAGAATTAATGACGCAGCTTCAAGATGTGATTGCCTCATATAAGCCTGACCGTAGTAACTACGGCTCTATGTGCAACGATACAGCATACGCTATCGTTGAGCTTGAAGGTCAGCAGTACGGTATTACCAGAAAAGCTACAAGTTCATTAACTTACTCTGAGATTTTTCATATCAGAGATGAGCACCTCAAAACTCAATTACTTAACTTTATAACCAACAATCAAGGAGCAAATGATAGCAAGGAGCTAAAAAAGATACTGACTGAAAAACAACTTAAAAATAACTTGACTAATTTTGCAGATAAAACAGGGATAAAAAAACTGCGTATTTTGGTTCTTAATCAAAGCATTAAACAAGTTGCAAGTGCACCCTACAAAGGCTATGCACTCAATTCATATGCATATTGTGATGTTTGGCAAATACCTAAGAAAAAAGACAAAAAAACGGGCAATTATACTTATAAGTATCAAGGCGTTTTTGTGCCCTATGCTGAAGTGAATGAATTTAAAAACACACCGAAAAGACCGACTGATAAAAATGGCAAATCACATCCTGCCGCCAAACGACTCATGCGGCTTTATAAAGATGATAATATTGATTTAATTGATAAAAGCACTGGCGAAGTCATAGTAAAAAGAATTGCAGGATTCAGTGCTTTTGAAAATAAACTTGATATTCGTGATAACTTAAAAGCAATAAATGATGGTCAGAATTTTAAATCTATTAATACAATATTTGATAAGTGCTTAGTAAAGAAAAGGAAAAACTAGCTATGCGTTGGAATGTGGTAGAGCTTGCTGAAAATGGACGCTACGCTAAACTTTGGCGAGGTTTTTTACTGGTTATGCAAGGAGATAATGAGCTGGGCAAGGTTATTATTGATGAGATTTGCTGCTTATTATTAACCGCAGAACAAGCCACTTTATCAAAGCCACTGATGGTTAAACTGGCAGAGCATGGTATTCCAATTGTTATTTGTGGTAATAATTATCACCCCATTTCGGTTAACTTACCCTATGCGGCTCATTACCAACCTAATCGAGCCTTGAATTTGCAGCTAGATGCCAGTGAGCCTTTAAAAAAACGTATTTGGCAAGCCATTATAAAGTGTAAAATAAGGCATCAAGCAACGGTATTATATTGGCTTTATCCGAGCAATAAAGTGGTACAAAAGCAGTTTTCTCATTTTATCAAAAAGGTACGTTCTGGCGATTCTGATAATATCGAAGCTCAGGCGGCTAAACTTTACTGGGGCTCTATTATAGAACATGGATTTAGTCGTAATACAAAAAGCAAAGACATTCAAAATGCGGCACTAAATTATGGTTATACTATTTTAAGAGCAGCAATGGCGCGTGCTATTGTTGCAGCAGGATTATTGCCAGCATTAGGTGTTTATCATTCCAACCAAAGAAACGCATTTTGTTTGGCAGATGATATGATGGAAGTTTTTCGTCCTTTAGTAGATTACCAAGTGTTTAAAAAGAATATCAACACAACAGAATTATCACAAAATCAAAAAAGAAGTTTAGCTAAAATTTTGCAGCAAAACATAAGAGTAAATGAGAAAGAAACCATTGTTAATAATGCTATGCAGATGTTAGCATTTTCTTTTGTTAGCTCTTTGGAAAATAAAACACTACAACTTAATTTACCAAAATTTGAGTAATGTTTTATGAGTCCCTACTACTTTCTTAATGGATACAAACTTATGTGGATGTTCGTTATGTTTGATTTGCCTGTAGTGACGACAGCAGATCGTAAGGAATATACTCGTTTTCGCAATTATTTATTAGACAGTGGTTTTGATATGGCACAATTCTCAGTCTATTTGCGCCTTGTTTCTAGCAAAGAGAGAGTAAAGCATTTTGAGCGCAGTATTGCTAACCAGTTACCTAATAATGGCAAGGTTCAAATCATTAGCATCACAGATAAACAGTACAAAAATATAAAATCATACTATGGACAATCGCAATTTATTCAAGATAAACCAAACCAATTACATCTTTTTTAAGCCCGTCGGCTTGAAAAAATATTGTAAAAATCAGAAAAACATCCTTGTTTTCAATTTGTTACAGCGAATCTATTTTAGCATCTTAGGAAACGCATTCAATCCGCAACCTTGCGGCGTTTGGGCACAACCTACCAATAATTTTAGCATCTTAGGAAACGCATTCAATCCGCAACAGCAATTCTGCGGCACAGCAAACAGCAACAATTTTAGCATCTTAGGAAACGCATTCAATCCGCAACCCTCAGGGGAGCGTTGATAATGCTTATAGATTTTAGCATCTTAGGAAACGCATTCAATCCGCAACTTGCAATTCAGTTGCTACGCTACATGAAACATTTTAGCATCTTAGGAAACGCATTCAATCCGCAACCAATGCCTGAATGACTAAAGAGGCACTTTTATTTTAGCATCTTAGGAAACGCATTCAATCCGCAACGTCAAGTGGGTGACTTAAAAATGCCCATTGATTTTAGCATCTTAGGAAACGCATTCAATCCGCAACGATTAGGCATGATGACCTCCTAGTAGGTTTATTTTAGCATCTTAGGAAACGCATTCAATCCGCAACCCAAACCACAGGTAATCCATGGCAAGTCGGATTTTAGCATCTTAGGAAACGCATTCAATCCGCAACTTAATCATAGCGTTATAGCTCCAAAAAAAAATTTTAGCATCTTAGGAAACGCATTCAATCCGCAACTCGAACAGTTCACAGGCTTTAGGGACGAAAATTTTAGCATCTTAGGAAACGCATTCAATCCGCAACGCAAAGGCTCGCTAAATCTTCTACCTTTCCATTTTAGCATCTTAGGAAACGCATTCAATCCGCAACGACCATGGATAACACAAAACAACCTGAATAATTTTAGCATCTTAGGAAACGCATTCAATCCGCAACCAAAGCTCTCGCCCACAAAAATCCGTCCTAATTTTAGCATCTTAGGAAACGCATTCAATCCGCAACGCAAGAGCTTGGGGACATTAAAGAGCTTGAATTTTAGCATCTTAGGAAACGCATTCAATCCGCAACCAGCCCTAGGCGTTTATCAACATACATTAAATTTTAGCATCTTAGGAAACGCATTCAATCCGCAACTCTTCAAGAAGACTTATAAAGCGTTCGATTATTTTAGCATCTTAGGAAACGCATTCAATCCGCAACGCGCAGCAATCCGCAAAGCTCAACAAGTAGATTTTAGCATCTTAGGAAACGCATTCAATCCGCAACCGAAACTTTTGAAATCATGCCCAAGTGCGAATTTTAGCATCTTAGGAAACGCATTCAATCCGCAACGAAGACAAACGAGGCGGTAAAGAGTTTAAAATTTTAGCATCTTAGGAAACGCATTCAATCCGCAACGTATGTTGGTCTTGTACCTGCTTCTATGCATTTTAGCATCTTAGGAAACGCATTCAATCCGCAACCATGTGCAATCAATGCGCTTAACGCTGCTAATTTTAGCATCTTAGGAAACGCATTCAATCCGCAACAAAAAATGTTGCATATCTCAATCCCTAAAAATTTTAGCATCTTAGGAAACGCATTCAATCCGCAACCATTGGGTCATGGAGTGGCAGCGTCGTGGCATTTTAGCATCTTAGGAAACGCATTCAATCCGCAACTGCAAATGCTCAACACCATCACGCACTTGAATTTTAGCATCTTAGGAAACGCATTCAATCCGCAACTCGGCGGCGGCGTTTTAGCAGTTGTTGCTTATTTTAGCATCTTAGGAAACGCATTCAATCCGCAACGAGGTCATCCATGACCTCTTTATCCGCAAGATTTTAGCATCTTAGGAAACGCATTCAATCCGCAACGAACTTCTTGGAGTTGGGTTTGGGTTATCAATTTTAGCATCTTAGGAAACGCATTCAATCCGCAACTATCAAATGGGGCAGACGCAACTAAAAATATTTTAGCATCTTAGGAAACGCATTCAATCCGCAACTATTAATCGCTTGGGCATTGATTTTAACCATTTTAGCATCTTAGGAAACGCATTCAATCCGCAACCAGCGGTCAAGCCGCCATGATATAATTTTAATTTTAGCATCTTAGGAAACGCATTCAATCCGCAACTAAGATTAAAACTGGGAATGACTCGGTTGCATTTTAGCATCTTAGGAAACGCATTCAATCCGCAACTACTGGTTGAACGGCTCAGATAAACAATCTATTTTAGCATCTTAGGAAACGCATTCAATCCGCAACACGTCCTGCAAAGGCGCAAATACACATACTATTTTAGCATCTTAGGAAACGCATTCAATCCGCAACTGAAATAATCGAGGGTCTAAATAACAAAACATTTTAGCATCTTAGGAAACGCATTCAATCCGCAACACTACATGCTTTATTGCAAGACCCAGCTGTATTTTAGCATCTTAGGAAACGCATTCAATCCGCAACAGAGCTTCTAATTTATGCAAAACGGTCTTGATTTTAGCATCTTAGGAAACGCATTCAATCCGCAACACTACATGCTTTATTGCAAGACCCAGCTGTATTTTAGCATCTTAGGAAACGCATTCAATCCGCAACCGGACGAGCCGCAAGCGTGCTTATCACGAGATTTTAGCATCTTAGGAAACGCATTCAATCCGCAACAGCTTAAAGCAGACTCCAAAGCATTATCGGATTTTAGCATCTTAGGAAACGCATTCAATCCGCAACCTTTGAAACTTGGCACAACGGAGAGTATTAATTTTAGCATCTTAGGAAACGCATTCAATCCGCAACTTACGAGATAACGGCATTTGTGGCGGCAGCATTTTAGCATCTTAGGAAACGCATTCAATCCGCAACTGGTGATTTAGTATTACGCACAGAGATGGAATTTTAGCATCTTAGGAAACGCATTCAATCCGCAACTAGGAGCAAAATCAGGCACAGGCACATTAAATTTTAGCATCTTAGGAAACGCATTCAATCCGCAACTGGAGAATTGGCGTGGGTATTTGATAATGAATTTTAGCATCTTAGGAAACGCATTCAATCCACAATGCACTGATACGGGCAGTTGTAGCTGTATTTCGCTCATGCGCCTATCCCTATCGAGCGCAATAAATCTTTAGATATAGAGCGAGTAGCCCACTCTGGCATATTCTTACTTTGGAACTTGGTTATACCGTGCTCCAAAGAGAGCAACAAGCGCCTACGTGAATACGAGTTATCAAGGACAAAGCCTCTATCTGCCAATTTTAAAGCGGCATCTAGGTTGGCCATGCTTCTAGGGTAACGTCTATTCACATCTTTGGTGGTTACATGGTGGCCACCCGATTGAACACGAGTGGCAATGCGTACCGTGCTCATGTCAGGACCATCTACCCCGATGAACACTAGATTAACCTTATAGCCTTGCGTTTTTGCTTCTTTCATTAATCGTAGTTCACGCTTACCAGTCAACGTAGTTTCAATGGCAAAACTCGCTTTTTGCTTTAAGTATTCCTGTTGCTGTTGTAAGGCAGCACGTCCGGCCTGAGCCGCTACCGAACTCATATCGCTGCCGATAGCAGGGTTTATCTGTCGAGCAATGTTGTCGGGGTTTATCACTGGCAGCTTGTCTTTCAAGTAACGATCAGCTAGAGTGCTTTTGCCTGCCCCATTGGGGCCAGCAACAAACCACAATTGCGGTTGGCTCATTCGCTGATAATCTTAATTATTTGTTCGTCACCGTATTCATCCATTCGGATTAGTTCCATACGGCCAGCTGGGTACTGTTTAATGATTTGGCCAGGCTCTTTAAAAGCCTCATGTCGATAGTAAATAGGCACACCAGCTGCAAGGTTTGCGCGGGCTGCGCTGTCATCTTCTTTGCGTAGCTCGGAAAGCAAACTATGGTAAAAAATGGTTTCTTCGCTTGGGCTCATTTTATCTACATCCTGAAAATTAAGTTCACTCATAGGTTAAATCTCTCATCTTAAAACATTTAATATTACGCCAATTGGATGCTAATTTAGTAACTTGGTCAAGACCTGATTATTACTGGCTCTGGTAACGCCAACTGCCAACTTTTAACATTTCGCGCATTTTGTTGAACGTTATTTGCTTTTCCAAAGAGAAGCGGTTAAAGGATGTCCTTATAACTCTTTAGTTGTTAGTTTTCTGTTTTCAAGCAACATGATTTGTGGTTCAAGCTGCTTATTAATTTTAGCATTTTAGAAAACGCATTCAATCTGCAATGTAAACTTAACGAAAGTAGATTGCAAATATGCTGTATAAAATCACTATTGCTGCTGCTATTTGGTTTTTTATTGGATTTAACGCAGGCGTTGATAGATTAAGTCCCATACGCCATGTCCTTTTTGCTCGCCTCGTAATTCAAACTTGGTTAATGGGCGATAATCAGGACGTGCTAGGCTATGACCATTACCCGCTATGTTCTTGTAGGCGTTTTGGTTATCCATTATTTCTAGCATATGTTGCATATAGGGTTCCCAGTCGGTTGCCATGTGTAATTGTCCGCCGATTTTAAGTATGCGCCTAACACTTTCGGCAAAGTCTTCATTGACTATGCGTCTTTTATTATGACGTTTTTTATGCCAAGGGTCAGGAAAAAATAGTTGTACTCGCTGGAGGCTGTTGCTTGGAATATGCTGCATCACTTCAATGGCATCGCCGTGTAGTGTTTTTAGGTTGGTGATGCTTTTTTCTTGGGCTAAAGCAATCAGTGCACCTACACCTGGAGTGTGTACTTCTATGCCGATAAAGTCTTGTTCTGGGGTGTTTTCTGCCATGGTAATGAGGGATTTTCCCATGCCATAGCCAATTTCTAGTATTTTTGGATTGTCACGTTGAAAGATGGCTTGTAAGTCAAGTTCTTTGGTTGGCATTTCTAATCCATAGGTTTGCCAGTGCAGTGCGAGTGCTTGCTGTTGTCCTTTGGTTAAACGACCTGGTCTGGTTACAAAGCTGCGTATGCGGCGTTTATGTCGGTTTTCTGGTGTGTTTTCTGGGTTTGAAGTTGTATGATTCATTGCTTATTGTTAGGTGTAGGGCGAACAAAAAGAAGACTGAGCCATGCGCTGATAAAGCTCAGACCTCCTACTGGTGTTAGTAAAACATAGTCGGTGTTGCCTGTTAAACTCATAAAATACAGGCTACCTGAGAATAGTATAATTCCTAAAATGGTGAGGTTGGCGCTGATTTTTAGTATGCGTTGGTGGGGTTGCTGTAGCAGTGCAAAACCAATTATAAGTAGCAGTAGGCTATGCATAAAGTGATATTGCACCGCTGTTTGATATACCTCTAGCATTCGTGCTGATAATATTGCTTTGAGTTTATGTGCACCAAATGCGCCTAGGGCAACAGAGGTTGCGCCAAGGAGTGCGGCAAGTTTTAGGTGTGTGTATGATATGGGTGTTTTCATCGTAAGAAAAATTGATAGGCTGGGTTTTGGGTTTCATCATAAAAGCGATAGTTGCTGTCTTTGAGCATAGATTTGAGCTGTTTACGTTCATTTTTAGGTACTTGTAGCCCTACAAATACACGCCCGAATGCCGCACCATGATTGCGATAATGGAATAAAGAGATGTTGTAGCGTTTACCTAGATAGCGTAAAAATTCAATTAATGCCCCTGGGCGTTCAGGAAATTCAAAGCGATATACGACTTCATCGTCTACGCTTTTGGGGGCAGGTCCGCCTACTAGATGGCGTACATGGTATTTTGCTAGTTCGTTGTCGGATAAGTCGAGCACTTGATAGTCATTGTTTTTTAAGCTGGTTAATAAGTCTTCTCGTGCATTTGCTGCGCTACTGATTTTAATGCCGACATAGATATTGGCGGTATTATCACAGGCGTAGCGATAGTTAAATTCAGTGATTGCACGTTTACCAAGTAAGCTACAGAATTTTTGAAAGCTACCTGGTTTTTCTGCTAGGGTTACGCTTAGAATGATTTCTCGCCCTTCGCCTATTTCAGCTACTTCTGAAACGTAACGTAGGCGGTCAAAGTTAATATTTGCGCCACTTAAAATGGCAACTAGATTTTGCTGTTTGCATTGTTCTCTTTCTATGTATTTTTTAAGCCCTGCGGTAGCTAGTGCGCCTGCAGGTTCGCTAACACTTCGGGTATCGTCAAAAATATCTTTAATGGCGGCGCAAATTTCATCGGGGGTGCAGGTGATGACTTCATCTACATGGTCTTTGCAGATGTCCCATGGGTGTTTGCCTATTTGTGCAACTGCAACGCCATCAGCAAAAATGCCGACTTGTTTTAATGTGCTGCGTTTGCCTGTTTTTAAGGCTGCTGCAAGGCAGGCAGATTCACTGCTTTCTACGCCAATTATTTTGGTCTCTGGGTGTAGTGCTTTGACATAGGCACTAATGCCTGCAATGAGACCGCCACCACCGACAGGTATAAAAATAGCGTCAATGGGGGTGTTGCTTTGACGCAGTAATTCCATGGCGATAGTGCCTTGACCTGCAATGGTGTCTGGGTCATCGTATGGGTGGATATAGCTCATGCCTTGTTCGGCAACCAGTTTTTGTGAGTAAGCAAAGGCATCATCAAAGGAATCGCCTTGTAATACGACTTTTGCTCCCATTGCACGTACTGCTTTTACTTTGATTTCAGGACAGGTAAGTGGCATAACAATGGTGGCTTTTATACCTAGTTTATTGGCTGCTAGTGCCAGTCCTTGAGCGTGGTTGCCAGCAGAGGCGGCCACTACGCCTTGTTGCTTTTCTGTGTCGCTAAGCTGTAGTACTTTATTGTATGCACCACGAATTTTAAATGAGTGCACTGGTTGTTCGTCTTCACGTTTTATCCATATCTGGTTGTTGAGGCGCTGGCTTAAAAATTCTGCTGGCTGTAGGGCACTTTCTTTAACCACGTCATAAATACGTGCCTGTAAAATTTTTTTTAAATAGTAATTTAGCATAAAAATGTATGTAAAAAAGTAGTAAGATAGGTGGGTATTGTAACGCACTACCTGTATGAATGCTTGCAGGTTTTATCATTTAATTAACATTAGGATGTTGTATGTCTCAAGATAGTATGAAAAAAGCCGCTGCCTGTTACGCTATGAGCTGGCTAGAACCTCAATTAACTTCTAGTACGCTAGTTGGTGTGGGTACAGGCTCTACCGTTAATTTTTTTATTGCTCAGTTAGCTGAACATCGGCATAACTTTAAGGGGGCGATTGCCAGCTCTAAACAAACTGAGCGATTGCTTGGGGAGTATCATATTCCTGTGTTTGAGTTAAATGAGGTGGAGCAGCTTGATGCGTATATTGATGGCGCAGATGAGATTGATACTAGTATGTCTATGATTAAAGGAGGAGGGGCTGCTTTAACTCGTGAAAAAATTGTAGCGGCGGTGGCAACTACGTTTGTGTGTATCGCAGATACCAGCAAGCAGGTTAAGGTGTTGGGTAAGTTTCCTTTGCCTGTAGAGGTCATTCCTATGGCGCGTGAATATGTTGTGCGGGAGCTGAAAAAATTAGGTGGTAAGGCATTGCACCGTGAAGGTGTTATTACTGACAATGGCAATCATATTTTAGATGTGCATGGGCTTAAAATTACGCAACCGCAGGTTTTAGAGCAGAAAATCAATCAAATTGTAGGGGTGGTAACAAATGGGTTATTTGCGCATAGAGCGGCAGATATTGCTTTTTTAGCAGATGCTAAAGGGGTGAGTGCTCAATATGCAAAAGCGCAGTAGCTTTTTAAGTTTAAATGAAGGTTAATTGGTTATAGTTAGGTTAAGTATGCGTTGGTTAAAAGTGGGTCTTTTGAGTTTGTTGCTGACGCTCTTGCTGTTGGTATTGCTGTTGGTTTTTTTGCCTAATTTGTTGCGTATGCCATTGCAGTCTGCATTGCCTATGGTGCTTAATCTGTCAGGATTTAAACAGACCAGAGTTGAGGTGCAAAGTTTATCTTGGCAGCATGTTAATATTGAGTCTTTGACTTTTACATTGGCGGATAAAACACGTGTTTATAGTGAGGATATTGTTTGGCATTTTTCCCCTTGGAGGCTGTTATCTGGCGAATTGGGTCAGTTGAATGTGACCAAAATTAGCGTTCAATTGGCCTCTAAAAAGAGTTTAAAAACAAATCGTCCAGCAGCTTTGCCTGTTGCTTCTATAAACTACCAGTTGCCTAATTTAAAAGCGTTTTTTGGGACTTATTTTCATCAGTTTAGGCTGTCTCAAGTGGCTTTGACTCATACTGATTTTAATGCAAACTTTAAGTTTCTTTTAAATTCCAAACAGGCAGATTTAGAGGGAGAGTTACGCAGTTTACAAAGAGATAAAAGCATTAATTTTAAGCTGCAATTTGATGTTGCAGGTGCATTAACAGCAAGGTTTTATCATAAGCAAAAAATCTATGCAAAAATACAGGCAAATATTCAGCAAAGTGCGACTCAAAGCCAGTTAACTTTGAGTCAGAGCATGCCCGATATGACTTTATTTTCAAGTTTTTTACCAGCAACAATGCAAACGTGGTTTGCAGCATTTAAAAGTCAATCTTTGCAAGCAAATCTGAGTTTGCCTAATCAAGGGGTATTGCCTAATTCTGCTGCTGTAAGCATACAGGTTGGTTTACAAACACGGGCGCATAAAATAAATGCTAAGCAAAGCTGGCATACAGGTGCGCTGCAATTAGAGGTTGATAAAAAAGCAGGTAATGATGGTGTTGATTTTAAATTGTCGGCAGCAAAACCACTTTCGGCAAGTGTTTATCGCCTGCATAACATGCTGCCAAAAATACAGGTTAAGCTGCTGAATACAAAGGCGCAGTCTCTTGTTAGTGGGCATTGCCAGTTGTTGTTAATGCAGTGTCAGGGGCAGGCTTATTTACGGTTGTTGGCAGTGAGCCAAGATAATCGTGTTACGCTCAAATTGAAACCGACATTTAATTGGCAAGTAAGTGAGCATTTACAATTAACCTCAAGTTTGGATTTTTTAGCAAATCTCAATTTAGCTGATGTGCCCGTGCGTACAACACGGGTAAGTAGCCAAATTACGGCAAGTTTAGATGCACAAAATAATTGGCGCATACACTTACCTACAGGGGTTAAGCAAAGTTTACAGCTAAAAGCAATTAATGGTTGGCAAACCGCACAGCCATTGGCTTTAACTTGGTTATCTGATTGGCAAGGCTCAGGGCAGTTACATAGGATTTTTGCTACCAAGTTTGAGCCGCTTAGCTTGCAGCTTAATCCAGTGGTATTACAGCAGTCTCTTAAACATGCTGAATTATTGTTAGGTGTAACTGACATTTTGTGTCGCCCTGCTGATTTATGGCAAGAGCGGGTGCTTAATTGTTCGTTAAATGCTCATATTAAGCGTTCTAATTATGGTGATTGGCCAGTGCCAGAGATGATGTTAAGTAGTGAGCTTAGCTATCTGCATAAAGCGCAAGCATTGCAGGCTTCAGGGCGGCTTACAGGTGCTAATAAACAGCTTAAATTGAATTATAAATTGGCGCATAAATTAGATGTTAATAAAGGTAATATGCAGTTGCACCTTGAGGATATGTCATTAAAACTGGCTGATTTAAAATTAAAAAAGCTCAGCAAGCTCAGCAAACTCAATATTTTAAATGGCTATGCAAACGCTCAAGGTTGGCTTAATTATCAAAAGCAAGGGGAAAAATGGCAGCTTACGCCTGATGTGATGTTAACAATTAACCAGTTGGCAGGGGTGTACGATAATAGCAGTGTATTTGAAGATTGGAATTTACATTTGACTTTGCATCGTCCTGAAAATAAAGATTATTTATTAGCGGCAAATTTGCGTGGTGCAGCATTTAATCCGGGAGTAAAAATACAGCAGTTGCTTGCTAGTGGACAAATGCAAGTACCTGAAGATTTACAGTCATTTCAGTTGAAGGTTCATCAAATCAATGCCAATTTATTTGCAGGACGTATTTATACACCGCCTTTTGTGTACGCAAGTAAGAAGAAAGTGAATGCCATTTCAGTGGTGGCAGAAGGCTTATCTTTGACACAAATAGCACAGTTATCAAAAGGTTCTAAGGTGTCTGCAAGTGGTACTTTAGATGGTGCAATTCCCATTTTATTAGATGCAAAAGGTGTGAATGTGCCAAATGCTAAGTTATTTGCACGTGCCCCAGGTGGTTTGGTTAAATTTAAGTCAGGCGCTGGCGATTCGTTAAAGCAATCTAATGCGGTGGTTGGTATTGCTATTGATGCGTTGGCAAATTTTCATTATAACCAGTTGAATATTGAAGCAAACTACCAACCTAAAGGAGATATGCTCGCCAAACTTAAATTTACAGGATTTAATCCAGACTTTTTTGATGGGCAAGCAACCAACCTGAATGTTAATTTAACCTCTAATCTCTTAGATTTATTAGAGAGTGCCAGAATTGCAGATAATCTAATTGAGAATATTGAGGATAAATATGGAGCAAATTAAAGTGTGTGTCTTTTTATAGACTTTTGCATAGGGTTGCGCTTATTTGATTTTACAGAAAGGTTTAAAATTAGATAATAATTGATTTATAGGGCAGTCAAACCTATGAAAAAGGAGTATGGTTAAGCCATAAACAGGCTTTTGTTTGAGCATGAATTTTTACATTATTTTTATAATATCTTTTTATTTAAGTAGATAACACCATGACTTTTAATCATTTTCAACGTCAATTTCCGACAACACGACTACGCAGAATGCGCCGTGCTGATTTTTCTCGCCGTTTAATGCAAGAGACTCAATTAACCGCTGCTGATTTGATTTACCCTATGTTTGTGCTTGAGGGCAAAGCCCAGCGTCAAGCAGTTAAATCTATGCCGGGAATTGAGCGTTTATCAATTGATTTGTTGGTGCAAGAAGCACAAGAGATTGCGGCCTTAGGCATTCCTGCTATTGCTTTATTTCCTGTTATTGATAATACGCATAAAAGTCTGTTGGCTAAGGAGGCTTTTAATCCTGATGGTTTGGTGCAGCGTGCTTTATATGCGCTTAAAAAGACCGTTCCTGAATTGGGTATTATCACTGATGTGGCGCTTGATCCTTATACGACTCATGGACAAGATGGCATTATTGATGAACAAGGTTATGTGCTTAATGAGCAAACTACAGAGGTATTAGTTAAGCAGGCTTTATCGCATGCTCATGCAGGTGCAGATGTGGTTGCACCTTCAGATATGATGGACGGGCGTATTGGTTTAATTCGTCAAGCATTGGAGCAAGCTGGATTGATTAATACTCAAATTTTGGCGTACTCAGCTAAATATGCGTCTGCTTATTATGGACCATTTCGTGATGCGGTTGGTTCTGCAGCTCAGTTAGGTAAGGCTGATAAAAAAACATATCAAATGGATATTGCTAATAAAGATGAAGCCTTACATGAGGTTGCCCTAGATTTAGCTGAGGGTGCCGATATGGTGATGATAAAGCCCGGTATGCCTTATTTGGATATTGTTAAGGCGGTTAAAGAAGAATTTAAAGTACCGACATTTGCATATCAGGTTAGTGGTGAATATGCGATGCACCAAGCGGCATTCGCTCAAGGCTGGCTAGACAAAAAGACGGTCATGCACGAATCTTTACTCTGTTTAAAGCGGGCTGGTGCTGATGCGATTTTAACCTATTTTGCAAAAGAATATGCCCAGTATTTAGCAGATAATATTTCATCGAATAAATAAGGAGCAATAGATGATAAATGCAACAGAACACGCGGTTATTGATGTTGATGGCAATGATTTACACAATCCTGAGCTGTATATAAATCGAGAATTAAGTCATTTACAGTTTAATATTCGAGTATTAGAGCAAGCGTTAGATAAAGACCACCCTTTATTAGATAGACTGTTTTTCTTATGTATCTTTAGCAAAAATCTTGATGAGTTTTATGAAGTTAGGGTGGCAAATTTAACCGAACAATTAAGATTTGCCAGAGAGTTAACAGGGGCCGATGGTAAGCACCCTCAGCAGGTGTTAGATGAAATTTATACTTTGGTTAGCCAGTGTATTGAGCGTCAGTATCATATTTTAAATGACCAGTTATTACCTGAATTAGAAGAGCAGCAAATATATTTTCGTCGTCGTCGAGATTGGAGTAAAGCCCAACGTGCGTGGGTGCATGAGTATTTTGAGCAAAAAATTCGTCCTTTAATCAGTCCATTAGGGTTAGATCCAGCACACCCATTTCCTCGCTTGGTTAATAAAAGTTTGAATTTTATTGTTTCACTGGAAGGTAAAGATGCTTTTGGGCGTGAAGATGGTTTGGCTATCATTCCTGCGCCTCGTTCTTTGCCTAGAAGTATACGCATACCTGATGAGCTTACCGATGGCGGTGATCATTTTATCTTTTTATCTTCGGTGATCCATGAATTTGCTCAAGATTTATTTCCTGGTATGCGTGTCAAAGGTTGTTATCAATTTCGCTTAACTCGTAATGCAGATTTAGATTTAGAAACAGACTTAGGCTCAGATTTGGCCTCGGTATTAGAAGATGAGCTGCATTCTCGTAATTATGGCGAAGAAATGCGTTTAGAAGTGGTAGATATTTGCCCTGATGAACTGGTTAATTTTTTACTTAACCAATTTAATTTATCTAGTAAAAATTTATTTAAAGTAGATGGTCCTGTTAATCTGGCACGTTTAATGGAGGTGATTGGTGAGGTTAATCGCCCTGATTTACAATATCCTAAATTTACCCCAGGTTTGCCGAATAAATTGAAATTTAAAAAAGGTCTATTTGATAGCATCAGTGAAAAGGATTTTTTATTACTTCACCCCTTTGAATCTTTTACTCCAGTGGTTGATTTATTGCGTGAAGCTGCTAAAGACCCAGATGTAAAAGCAATTAAAATGACACTCTATCGGACAGGGGCAAAATCAGAGTTGGTTAATGCCTTAGTTGATGCGGCTCGTAATGGTAAAGAGGTCACCGTTGTTATTGAACTGAGAGCAAGGTTTGATGAGGAAGAAAATCTATATTTAGCAAATCGCTTACAAGAAGCGGGTGCGGTGGTTGTATATGGCGTGGTGGGCTATAAAACACATGCTAAAATTTTACTGATAGTCCGTAAAGAGAAAAATGAATATCGCCGCTATGTGCATTTAGGGACAGGCAACTATCATGCTGGCAATGCCCGTGCTTATACGGATTATAGCTATATGACTTGCGATAAAGTGCTGGCAGAAGATGTACATAAGGTCTTTTTGCAACTAACGGGTATGGGTAAAGAGTTGTCGATTAAAAAGCTCTTTCATGCACCTTTTACATTACATAAAAATCTCTTGGCATTAATTGAGCGAGAACGTAAAAATGCTGAAGCAGGTAAGCCTGCGTTAATTCGTGCTAAGGCAAATGGATTGACCGAAGCTAAGTTAATTCGTGCTTTGTATCGGGCATCTCAGGCAGGGGTAAAAATAGAGTTGATTATCCGGGGTATGTGCTGTTTGCGCCCTGGCATTAAAGGGGTATCAGAGAACATTCATGTACGCTCTGTGATTGGACGTTTTTTAGAACATACCCGCGTCTATTATTTTTATAACAATGGCGATGATCAAATTTATGCAGGCAGTGCAGATTTAATGGAGCGCAATTTACTTAATCGAGTAGAAACCGCATTTCCTATGGAAAATGAAAAGCTAAAACAGCGTATGAAAGCAGATTTAGAAAGCTATATGCGTGATAACTGTCAAGCCTGGGTGTTGCAATCAGATGGTCGTTATCAGCGTTGTCAACCACAAGCAGGAGAGGAAACTTTTAAGGCACAAGCCGCATTATTAAATAGTTTGGCCGCAGGCAGTTAATAATAAATAGATTTATTGTTGGTCAGTTTGCTTAACTAGTATATAATTTACTTTAGTTAAAATAATCAACCCAATTAATACATGCTTAAAGCCAATCTTTTAAAACTATTCCATGCTTGGAATATGTCTAATATCTTTGAGTGGACAGAAGTAAAAAGAGCACAATTTGTTGTGCTTTTTTCTGGCTTTTTATCTATCTATATGCTGACTATTTTATGGTTGGTAGTCTGTTTTGATTTTAATGTGGACGGCTTAAATTTAGATGCCTTTAGACAAGCCCATACATCAGCCGCTATTTATGTTTCTCTTTCGGTAATGTTATTTATTGTAGGTTTTTATCTCACTGATGCATCACATGTGACACAGGGTGCCTTTGTATTTTTAGGTATGATGATTTATAGCCTTGGTAATGTCATAGCACTTTATTATGTTGGCGTTTTTTCTATTGTTGGTGGAGTTGCCTTATCAGGCGGTCCAGTTGTCGGTTTATTGCTATTTAATTGGCGCACTGTGCTGCTCTCTTTCTTTTTTGCTCTTTTTGTCTCTTTGGGTATGGTGGGATTGTCCCTATCTGGCAGACTGCCTTATGCCGCCTTAGCTAATTCCGATTCGCCTCTGCTGTTTGATTATTCATGGTTTATGATTGTATCTGCGCTGGTCATTCCGCAAGTGGTCTCTATTTTATATATTGCTTATGTGTCTGTTAAATCATGGCATTTACGTGAGAGCATGGTGTGTTATTTATCACAAACCGATGAATTAACGCAGCTTAGTAATCGACGAGTATTTATGGAAAAATTACTCGAGAGCATCGCTGTAGCTAAAAAACAACAAATGCCCTTATCGTTGTTAATGATGGATTTGGATTATTTTAAAAAAATCAATGATGAGCATGGACATCAGGTCGGTGATAAAGCCATTCAAATTACTGCTAAAATTATGCAAGAAACCTTTCGTAATAGTGATAACCTTGCCCGTTATGGTGGCGAAGAATTTTGTATTACATTGGCAAATACCTCTTTGGAGGTGGCATTGGATAAAGCAGAAGAATTGCGTAAAAAAATTGATGCCTACCAAGATGAAATGTTGCCCTTACTTAATTTAAGCGCAAGTATTGGTTTGTTTACTTGGAACCCAAGAACTTGCCCTGTAGAAATGGACAGCAACCTGTTGCTAAAAACCGCTGATGATGCACTTTACCAAGCCAAAGCAGACGGCAGAAATTGTGTGCGTGTCGGACGGCTTAACTCTGAAAAATAGCCTGTAACTTAGCAAAATTAGCCAGTGCTTGGTGCTTGTCAACAGTAACGCTGGTTTCTTTGGGTAATGCTTTAGTTATTTCAAGGGTTAAATCTTCTCCATTTTGTAAACGCTTGAGTAATATTTCATAATTGCGTTTAAATACAGGAAAAGCCGTTTTTTCTGTATTTGATGCTAAAAAAAACCAATCACTTGCTCGTCCTGCATAATAAACCGCAGGGTGACTCCACTTAAACTGTCTTTTAGGCTGAGGTGCGCGGCAAGCCTCAATATATGCTTGATAGGCATCTGCCATACCCTCGTTTAAATAAGTATCACAGCGACGAATTATTTCTGCCAAAGTAGGTAGGTATTGATTTTCTTTACTTGCACTTTCCGCTGCTTGCATTAGGTTGTGGTAGGTATAGCCGTTGAGGGCATTAAGCCATAGACGTTTTGCCATATTTAATGCTCCCGCTTCTGGGTAGGCCTTTAAAAACTGATTGTGATAGCTAAAGCGAAATAGCTCAAATATTTGGTTGACCGCTTCAATCAGTTCAGTATTGGCAGGTTTAGTATGCCCAACTGGTATCTTTGAGGCGTTCGAGACTGGTTTCAGCTGTTGCGTAACCTGATTGAGAAGATTGCTGTCCATTGTATTGACCCTGTGTGGCGGCATTTAAATATTGCCAACGTTGTTTTGCATATTGTAAAAATTTATTGTCCCAGCTGGTAAAAGCCTTACCATCATTACGCCAATATAGCACAAATTCAGGCACAAGGGTTTGTGCAAATTCTTGACTAATATAAGCCAATTCAAGGCATTCATAGCAGGCATGAGAAGGTTGCCAATCATTATTAATGGGTTTGGGGCTGCGTGCATTTGCTTCATTGCTTTGTACTAAATCCCATTGGCGGCGTACATGATTAACAAAGAGTGTATCCCAAGTGCTTGAGGCATCGCCTCTATCTTGCCAATATAAAATGAACTCAGGTATGGCATCTTCAATAAACTGTGTTGAAACCTGATTATTGTCTTGTAAAATTTCTAGTGCTAATGGTTTGGGTTGCCAATGACGATTGATTTTGACTTTATTGTTGCTACTGATTTTAGCAAAAGCAGGGTGCTTAGCATTTTCTTGTGGCGGGTTTGTTGAGCCTTGGTAAGCATGGCGTTTTTTAACATAGTTAAAAAATTGAGAATCCGCATTTTGTTTAAAGTTTGGATTGGCGGCTTTTTTAAGCAAAAACCCATCTAGTTGTGCCAGTGTATAACTCTCACTAATGCCATTCATGGTTAAACGAAAAACGGTATCTGCACTTGGATACCAATCTTTTTCTTCTGCACTTTTGGCTGCTTTGTCAGTTGGTGTATTATCGCCGTTTGCCAAACAAAAAGTTAAATTTACGGGTAATTTACTCGTATGAATAGTTCCTTGAATATGAATGAACCCTTTTTTTTGCAGGTTTTGTAGGCTTTGACTAATTTCTGGCTCATTTAAAAAAATCAATCTGGCTTTAAGTTTGGCGGTATTAAGGCAAACCCACTGACTATTTGCATAATCATTTGCCTCTTGCAGTGCTGTTAAAGTGAGACAGTTAGCCAGCCCCAATTCAGCTGCTAATAAAGGCGAAAAACTCAAAGCACGTTCTGTATTAGATAATTTTACATGCATAAAAATAAAAATCGGTTATGATAATTTAAACCAAGATTATACCCTGTTTAAGAGAAAAAGATGAGACTTACTCGCCCACTTGCAGCAAAAATTAATTTATCCCATCTACAGCATAATTATTTACAAGCTAAGCAGCTTTCACCGCACCAGGTATATGCTGTGATTAAAGCCGATGCCTATGGACATGGTGCGTTGCCTATTGCTCAAGCATTAACCCAAGCAGACGGTTTTTGTGTTGCCTGTGTTGATGAGGCAATATATTTGCGAAAAGCGCATATTCAGCAACCAATTATGGTATTAGAGGGCGCATTGTGCGCTACTGATTGGCAGTTGGCGCAGAGCCATCAATTACAGATGGTTATTCATCATCAGCAGCAACTAAGCATGTTAAAGCAGGCGGCATTAAATACAGATAGAGCAATCAGTGTGTCGCTAAAAGTCAATACAGGTATGAATAGAGTGGGTATAAAGCCTCATCAAGTGGCTACTATGATTGCACAAATTAAGCGTACTCGGCTGCTTAAATTAGATTATTTAATGACTCATCATAGTGCCAGTGATGAACAGGACCTATCTGTAGCACAGTTGCAGTTACAACAATTTGCACCATTAACAGATGGTTTGGCCGCCTCTACTGCCAATAGTGCTGCTATTTTAGCAGGCTTAAATAAAGAAGATGCAATTAGTCGAGCAGGAATTATGTTATATGGAAGTTCGCCGTTTGCTTTTAAAAGTGCACAGTCACTTAATTTAAAAGCCGTGATGAGTGTACATTCAAAGGTGATAAGCCTACAGACCATTGGTTGCGGCGAAAAAGTAGGTTATGGCGGACGTTTTATGGCATCTTGTCCTACAAAAATTGCAGTTATTGCAATGGGTTATGGTGACGGTTATCCTCGTCATGCCGTCGATGGCACACCTGTTTTAATAAATGGACAACGCTGCCCTTTAGCAGGAAGAGTATCAATGGATATGCTCACTGTTGATGTGAGTGCTTGCGCCCATGTTGATATAGGTACGCCTGTAGAACTATGGGGAGAGACGTTAGCTATTGATGAGGTGGCGCAACACAGTCAAACCATTTCTTATGAATTGTTTTGCCGTTTAACTGCGCGCGTACCAAGGTTATATAGTTAAAAAATTACTTATTTTGCTCGATAAATCAAACCAGGTGAACATTGCACCATATCAAATAAATCTGCTGCACCACTTAAACTTTCAGAAGCACCCAGTAGCAAATAACCTTTGGGGTTAAGTTGTGCATGCATACGCCGAATAATGTCTGTTTTTTGTTCGGAAGAAAAATAAATTAAAACATTGCGGCAAAAAATAATGTCAAATTTACCTAAGCCCGTAAAACTCTCACAAAGGTTTTGAGGTTTAAAAGTGACCTTGCGTTTAATGTTGTCGTTAATCGCCCATGTGTCTTCATCTTTTTTCTCAAAATGACGCTCTAAATGCTCATTTTCCATGCCTCGTTGAATGGCAATTCTTTGGTAGACTCCCTTTTTGGCTATATCCAGTGCAGTAGGCGAAATATCTGTCGCAATAATTTGTTCGCTACCCATTAGTTTGCCAGGGTTGGCATTTTTAAAATTTTCAATTTTAATCCCAATGGAATAGGGCTCTTGTCCTGTAGAGCAGGCAGCAGACCAAATTTTTAAACCTCCACGGCGTTCGCTCATCTCTGGTAATAAGATTTCTCGTAAAATACGATATGGGTGTTTATCTCGAAACCAGAGTGTTTCATTGGTTGTCATGGCATCGACTACCGACTCAAGTAAGGCTCTGTCTCTTTCAACGTCATTGATTATTTGGGTAAAACTTGAGATGTCTTTTTCTTGCATTAGCTTACGCAAACGGCTTACAACCAAATACTCTTTACCGTCATCAAGCAATATCCCGCTGTGTTTTTGTAGCATTAGAGTAAATTTACTATACTCATCATGGCTTATTTCAAGGCTCATGCCCTCTCCTATCTTTATGTTTTAGAATAAATTTTTAGTTTAGTCTATTTAATTAAAATCACACAATTTATATATAAAAAACAATATAAATTAAGCTTAGTACTTTAAATAAGGCGCTTTATTAACTGACATCTGCCACATGTTTGGCGACTAAATTAGCCAAAATATCTGGATCAAATTTAGCAATAAATTCATCAGCACCCACTTTTTTCACCATGTCGTTATTGAATACGCCACTTAATGATGAGTGCAATACCACAAACAAATCTTTTAAATTTGCTTGCTCTTTGATTTTAGATACCAAGGTGTAGCCGTCCATTTCTGGCATTTCAATATCAGAGATAAGCATTAAGTATTCATCTTTAGGGTGATGACCACTGTCAGCAATTTCATTGAGGTGATTCCATGCTTCTGCGCCATTTTCAAAGGTTACAACCTGCACGCCTACTTTATCTAGGCAGCGAGAGATTTGTTTTCTGGCAATTTTAGAGTCATCGACCATAAGTACTTTCAATCTTGCTGCTTTTTCAAATATATTCTCTTCAATAATGCCTTCAGAGACTTCTTCATTAATTGGCGATACTTCCGCTAAAATGCGTTCAACATCAATGATTTCAACCATTTTTTTATCCACATGCGTAACCGCTGTTAAATAATGATTGGCTCCCGCCCCTTTGGGTGGTGGGTGGATTTCTTCCCAGTTTAAATTGATAATACGCTCCACACTTGAAACCAAAAAGCCCTGCACCTTACCGCTGTATTCAGCAATAATTACAAAGCATTCTTGAGGGTTTTTAAGCGGTTCGCTGCCTGTTGCCATACTGATATCAATAACAGGAATGGTGCTCGAACGTATATGTGCAACCCCCCTGACTACCTCATGGCTGTTTGGCAAAGAGGTTAATTCTGGACACTGTAAAACTTCACGAACCTTAAACACATTTATGCCATAAATTTGTTCACCATGAACTTTGAACAAAAGCAGCTCTAAACGGTTGCCTCCAACCAGATTCGCTCTGTCTTGTTTGGCAATTTCTTCTTTTGACATGGATTCTCCAATCGTAGTTTCGGCACAACCTTTGCAGGCATCATTAAGATACGCATAAACGCCAAAGTCATGACATTTCTTTATTAACATTATGAGCATAGTAGAAAACTACAAAATTATCTGGATAATCTTCATTTCTCTGTTAAATTCTGTGAATTTATTTGCAGCACCCTCAACATGGGAACAAAACATCGGAGATAAACTGCTGTTAAAGTGGCAATCTATAAGTGGTCATAGTTTAAAGTCAGCCAGTATTAGCTTTGTTAATTTGCCTGAGGGGTATCAGTTGCCAACCTGTGATAAAACAATCACTATTATTTATGCACGTACCTTAAAGCCAGGTCGTAATGGTGTGCAACTGGTATGCAAGCAACCGTTTTGGCAGCAAAATATCAGTTTTCGTTTGCATTGGTTGCGTAAGGTGGCTTATTTTGCCAGACCCGTCGTTAGCAAACAGGCATTAACTTTAGAAGATATTCATTTAGTAAAACAAGATGTGGGTACGCTTAATCATGGTTATTTTTTAGATAAAAAGGTCTTAGTGGGTATGCTGGCAAGGCGACAATTTACTGCTGGTACGCAAATTACACCCAGTATGCTTAATCCTAAAACAGTGGTAAATCGTGGGGAAACAGTGGTTATTCGTATGTATAAACCCCATATAAAAATAGAAGTTAGCGGTACAGCAATGAGCGATGGCTATTTACAGCAAAAAATCCGTGTTAGAAATAACAGCTCTAAAAAAATCTTATATGCACGCGTCGTCGCATCTGGCATAGTACAGATTGATTAAAGACGCAAAATAAATGTAAAAAAAGATTAAAGAAATATAATGGTCTGCCGATAACCAGTCTGAAGTATTCATTTTATAGGTTTTATGCCTTTAAATAACCAGTAGAGAAAAGATTATGAACATTAACAAATTGACCGACCCGTTAACCACAGGTAGTCGAGCTAAGCCACAAGCGGCAAATATTGAGCAAGGTAAAAAGCAAGCTGCTGTTAGTCAAAGTGCAGACAACATAGCTCGTCCACAGGATAAAGTATTATTAAGTGCCAGCAGTGGTAGTATGCAAAGCCTTGAAGCAGAGATTAAAGCCATGCCAGTGGTTGATGACGCAACTGTTGATAGAGTGCGCCAAGCCATTGATAGTGGAGAATATAAAATTGATTACAATAAATTGGCAGGAAATATGCTTAACTTTGAGGACAATTTAAGCTAATACTGTAGGTTTGTTATGTCCCATTTTGATGTTTTCTCCACACTTCTTGCTGATGAACTTGAGGTTTGTCAGCAGTTGTCTGCTTTGTTGCGAGATGAGCAGGCAGCCATTCCCGTCCAAGATTTACCCTATTTACATGAGTTGCAAACAAAAAAACAAGTTTCTTTAGAGAATTTACGGCAAAATGCTACCGCACGGCAACAATTTTTGTCTGCACAGGATGATGCCGATTTTAATGCGTTATTGCTTACGTTTGACCAACAGCAGCAACAAAAAATTAAGAAAATCTGGTTACAGTTAGAGCAGCAATACAAATATAATCGTGATATTGCTAATACTCTAGCGCAAACCGTACAACAGGTTCAATGGCGAGCTCAACAGCAACTGCATATTTTATGTGGTAAGTCAGATAAACCCGATGTGTATGGACAAGACGGTCGTCCACAAACGCATCAAAGTGCGTTAGGGCGAGTGCAGGCATAAATTTTTAGCTAGGCATGTCTTGTTTTTTTGTACGCACTATCATATAAACCTGAGTATTAGCACAACCGATTTGCTTAAAAGGTTTTATATATGTCTGAAAATAGTAACCAACAATACAGCCTTGTCTCTACACAAGAAATTTATGGTATTTTACGCAAGTTGGCGTTAAGCCAACAAGAAGTGAGTGTTCGTATTGGTAAAATTACCAAGCGGTATTTTACTCAAATACTCGATGTTAATCTTGAAAGTATCAGTTTTTATTTAGATTATGTTAGCCCTGAAGAGGGTAATAAAATTATTAACACTGGTAAGCGGTTTCAAATAGATGCACAGTATCAAGGTGCACGTATTAGCTTTCGAGTAGATAAGCGTATGAGTTATCAGTCAGCAAAACGATTATATCGTGTTGAGTTTCCTAGTGAGATAATTTATTTACAAAGGCGTACTTGCTTTCGTGTTGAGCAAGGGGTTAATGATATAAAAGTTATTTTAGGTACAGAATTAAGTACAAATGTAGGGCAAGGTTGGCTGTTAGATTTGTCGGCAACAGGGTTTAAGGCGGAGTTTTCTATAGAGCAAGAAACGCTATTAAAAGCACATAAAGCCTTTTCTGATTGCAAATTGGTGTTTGCCAATGGACAGCAATTAAGCTTGTCTTTAGAGCGTCACTACTTACGTTATGGTAGTCAGCGTATTTGTCTTGGTTTGCGTATTACCGCCATTGCGCCTATGCAGCAACGCTATTTAGAACAGCATATTCAACAGTTGCAGTGGCAAAGAAAACAGTTAGATGCGGATAGTCAGCAAACGCATTTTGCTGGTGTTAACGCTGTTCGCTAATCCAATCTTGTAGTTTTTTACGCAAGCGTAAGGCTGCTTGGCTATGCAGTTGACTCACTCGTGATTCGCTTACTTTCAATACTTCGCCTATTTCTTTTAAGTTAAGTTCTTCGTCATAGTACAAGGATAATACCAATTGCTCTCTTTCAGGGAGGGTTTTAATAGATTGGGCTAGTACCTGTTGAAATGCAGAACGCTCTACACTCGCTAAAGGGTTAGGCGCATCGCCTTCAGTCAATAGGTCAGGTTCGCCATTTTGCTGTTCTAGTAGTTCTTCAAAGCTAAATAGACGACATGAGTTGGTGTCACTGAGAATTTGGTGATATTCCTCTGCACTAATGCCTAAGTATTCAATAATCTCACTGTCTTGAGCATCGCTGCCTTTATGATTTTCAACCTGTTTGATTGCATCTGATACTTTACGCCCATTACGGTGTACCGAGCGAGGTGCCCAATCTCCTCGACGAATGTCATCGAGCATTGCGCCACGAATTCGAATACCTGCATAGGTAGAAAAACTGGCACCTTTGGTATCTTCATATTTTTGTGCAGCTTCCAATAAGCCCACCATGCCAGATTGAATTAAATCATCAACTTGAATATGGTCAGGTAAACGCCCTAATAAGTGATGCGCAATACGTTTAACCAGTACCGAATGTTCTTTAATAATCGCTTCTATGTCTTTGGTATTTGCTTGTGAATACACGAGTTCTATCCATTTTGCTTATTATTGCACGTTGGCTTGTTCAACCAATCTATCTACAAAAAATTCTAAATGCCCTCTAGGGCTTGAAGGTAATGGCCAGTTATCTACGGTTTTTGCTAATTTCCGATATGCCAGTGCAGCTTGGGAACGAGGGTAGGTGAGTACCACGGGTTTTTGTCTTTGAATAGCACGTTTGACGGCATCATCGCTTGGGATAGCGCCAACATATTGTAAGGCAACTTCTAAAAAACGCTCACTAACGGTTTTGAGTTTATTAAATAAGGTGCGTCCATCTTGCTCATTTCTAACCATATTTGCCAAAATGCGAAAGCGAAAAACCCCATAGTCACGATTTAGCAATTTAATTTGTGCATAGGCATCGGTAATTGAAGTGGGTTCGTCTGTAACTACCATTAATACTTCTTGGGCAGCACAGACAAAGCTGGTTACATTATCTGCAATACCAGCGGCAGTATCGACAATCAATACATCAATATCGTTACCTAAATCAGAAAATGCCTGTATTAGCCCTGCATGTTCCATGCTATTGAGCTGTGTGAGTTTTTGTGTGCCAGAAGAAGAGGGGACAATCTTGATACCAGCAGGGCCTTCAACCATCACCTCACGCAGTGAGCATTCGCCATTTAAAACGCTTTCAATATTTTGCTGAGCACTAATGCCTAACAATATATCAATATTGGCTAAGCCAAGATCTGCATCTAAGATAACGACACGTCGCCCCATTTCTGCCAAACCAATGGCGAGATTAACAGAGGTGTTGCTTTTGCCAACACCGCCTTTACCTCCTGTAACAGCAATAACCTGTACCTGATGAGCTGTCATTTAAAAAACTCCGATATTAGGCATTTATGGAATGCCCTGTATGATTGTTTGATTGTTTGATTGTTTATTGCGAGCAATTTGCCAGCGAGTTTGTGCCATTTTTGCCATTTGTTCGGTTAATTGTACTAATTTTTTTGCCTCAGGTTGATGAATGTCATCTGGAATCTGTGGGCCGTCTGTTATAAAGGTAACAGGTAATTCTGCCAGTGTTGCAACACTTAATGCAGCTCCTAAAGAAAAACTTTCATCTAGTTTAGTCAATACACAACCATTTGGCTTTAATTTTTTGTAATGCTCAAAGTTTTCTTGCAAACAACGAGCTTGGTTGGTTAGAGGTAAAACTAAAAATGTATCTAACCTATCTTTTACAGAGTTAAGCATAGACAATTGTTGAGAAAAATGTGGACTTTGTGGAGATAATCCTGCGCTATCAATTAAAATAAGGTGGTTTTCTGTGTGATTTTCAATCACTTCCTGTAACGCTTGGGCTTGATTAATCACTTCTAACTTAATCCCCATAATGCGCGCAAATGCTTTTAGCTGCTCATGGGCGGCAACACGGTATTGATCTAAGGTCACTAAGGTCACTTTATCTGCGCCATGACGCATGGCAAATTGTGCTGCCAGTTTACCTATGGTTGTGGTTTTACCTGCACCAGTTGCGCCAACAAAGGCGAAGCAGCCGCCTTTGGTTAATAAGGTGGAATGTTGAATGGGAATGTCTTGTTGTATTTTTTGTAAGCAAGATTTCCATGCTTGTTCTAAATTATCGGTATCACTAATAGATAAAACCAAAGGTTCTGCCCATTGCTTTTCAATGCCCGCATCATGGCAACGGGCGAGAAGTTGGCTTTGCTGCCAGCTCAGCGGTGTTTGGTTGTCCCATGCGTTGCCATCACCATGATAGGTTTTTTGATTGCTTAGGTATTTCTTTAATGTTTGCATTTCATCATTCATCTTGATTAACAAGTCATTATAAGACTCGCTATTTTCTGATAATGGCTCATCTTTAGAGATGTTGTTTTGTTGCTGCAAAACGGGTGCTGCTACGGGTGCTTTTGTGGTTGTTTTAGTGGCGGTTGGTGGTGTTTCTTTATGTCCACTCGTCTGACGTGGTTGTTGATTGATTGGTGCTTGTTTGATTTTATTCAACCAGGCTTCCAGTTCTAAATTTGGTTTGCCTGTGGCGGTTGTTGCTGGTTTCGATGCAGCAGGCGTTTGTTGTGCTTTTAAAAGAGCGTTAATTTGTTCTCTAGATGTGCCAGCTTGATAATCTAAGGCGGCAACCACTTCCATTCCATTAGCCACTTTACGAGTGGATATAATGGCTGCATCTGGACCTAATTGTTGGGTAACTTCACGCAATGCTTGTTGCATATTGTCTGCTGTGATTTTTTTGACTTTCATAATCTACTCCGCCTGTGGTTCGTCATTACCACCAATGGTGGCCATAATTTTAATACTTTTGCTTTCAGGAATTTCTTGATAAGCCAATACTTTCAGCATATCAACAGTATTTCTTAAAAACTGTGCTATCGCAGGGCGTAATTGGCTGGTAACCAATAGCACTGCTGGGTGCCCTGCATTTTCTTGATTGTTTGCTGCCTCTGCTAATGAGCTTTGAATGCTATCTGCCATACTTGGCTCAATTACCAATCCATCGCTGCCATCTGCATGTGCACCAGGTTGTAAAGATTTGAGCAATAATTGTTCCAGATTTGGATCTAGGGTTAAAACAGGTAATTCTTCTTGGTTTCCGTAGATACTTTGGACAATTAGGCGGCTTAATACATGCCGTGCTGCTTGGGTCATTGCGGCGGTATCTTGACTTTCTTTAGGGAAGTTCGCCAAAGATTCGGCAATGCTACGCATATCTCGAATAGGCACATGTTCTTTTAGAAGATTTTGTAAAACCGCCAATAGCTGGCTGATACTAATGGTTTTAGGCACTAATTCTTCTGCTAATTGAGGCGAACTTTTCGCTAAGTTATCCACAATATGCTGGACATCTTCATGACTTAACAGCTCATACGCATGCTTGTGCAGTTTTTGATTAAGATGGGTCGCAACAACAGTGCTGGCATCAACAACCGTATAGCCAAGTGTTTGCGCTTTGTCTTTTTGGTTGTTTTCAATCCAAAACGCTTCTAGTCCAAAAGCAGGATCTTCAGTTGCAATGCCATCAATTTTTCCATATACCTGACCTGGATTGATGGCAAGTTCGCGTTCAGGAAAAATCTCTGCTTCAGCTAAGGTAACACCCATAAGAGTAATACGATATTGGTTGGGTAATAAATCTAGGTTGTCACGAATATGTACTGAAGGCATTAAAAATCCAAGGTCTTGTGAGAGCTTACGGCGTACACCTTTAATACGGCTTAATAATTGCCCACCTTGCTTTTTATCTACCATAGGAATAAGTCGATAACCCACCTCTAAACCCACACGATCTACAGGCTCTACATCGTCCCAACCCAGTTCTTTGACTTCCATTTTTTGAATGGCAGCCTCAGCTTGTTCTTTAGGGGCTTCTAGCGCCGTACCTGCGGCAACGGTATTGGTATTTTTTTCAGTGCTGGATTTTTTTTGTAAGCGATTAACCAACATATCGCCTAAGCCGCCACCATTGCTCTTCCAGCTAATATAATAAGCCATGCTCGCAGCAATACTGGCTGCGCTTAAAAAGACGACATGTGGCATACCAGGTATTAACCCGATAATTAACATAATTGCAGCTGCAATACTCAAAGCACGAGCAGATGAAAACATTTGTTCGCTTACCTGTGAGCCCATGTCTTCATTATTACCGTTACGAGTAACCATAATGGCGGTAGCAACCGAGAGCAATAAAGACGGAATTTGTGCGACCAAACCATCACCTATTGCCAATAAAGAATACACAGAAATGGCATCAGAAAAACTTAAATTATGCTGTGCCATACCAATGCCTAAGCCGCCAACAATATTAATAACTAAAATTAAAATACCCGCAATGGCATCGCCTTTTACAAATTTACCCGCACCGTCCATAGAGCCGTAAAAATCAGCCTCTTGGGAAATTTCAGCGCGTCTTTTCTTGGCATCATCAGGCTCTATTAAGCCTGCATTTAAATCAGCATCAATCGCCATTTGTTTGCCAGGCATTGCATCTAGAGTAAAGCGTGCACTGACTTCTGATACACGTTCCGCACCCTTGGTAACTACCACAAAGTTGATAATCATTAAAATCATAAATACCACTAAACCAACTGCATAATTGCCACCAATTAAAACCTCTCCAAAGGCAGCAATCACTTTGCCCGCAGCAGCGCCCCCTTCATGCCCCTGTAGCAGAACCACACGAGTAGAGGCCACATTAAGTGCCAAGCGTAATAATGTGGCAACCAGCAAAATTGTTGGGAAAATAGCAAAATCTAAGGGTCTAAGTGCGTATACACTGACCAATAGCACCATAATGGAGAGTGCAATATTAAACGTAAAAAAACTGTCCAATAAAAAGGCAGGCAAAGGTAAGGTCATCATGCCTAATAGCACCAATAACATAACAGGTATGGCAAGATTGCCATTTGCTACTAAGCGAGCACTTGATTTTAATTGTTCGAGCACTTGTCCACGAGAGACCGTTGCCATAAATACCACTCCGTCAAAAAAATAACACTTAAATGTTGTAATTACAGAGGTATTGCAAGAGCTTTGCCAGTTTTAAGAAAGCAGTAATTTTACTGTATTAATGCGGTTCAAGCCTTTAAACTAGGCTTTTAATTTTGATATCTAATACCATGACTCCAGAACGCTTTAATAAAATTAAAACGGTGCTGAATAAGCGCCAAAATGATTTAACCGTATTAACTGATGAAGTGCATAAACAGCATAATATGTCAGCAATTATTCGTAGTTGTGATGCTTTTGGTGTCTCTGCTGTGCATTGTGTGTGGGCAAGTAATCAATATCGTACTTTTAATGGTACTGCTGCAGGCTCTGGCGATTGGGTTAAGGTACATACATATCAAACTATTCAAACAGGTATTCAAACCTTGCAACAACAAGGGTTTACTGTCTGTGCAGCCCACTTCTCCAGCAAGGCAAAAGATTATCGAGAATATAACTTTACCAAAAGCACAGCCATTTTAATGGGTTCAGAGTTAGAGGGGGTAAGTGAACAAGCAGCTAAATTATGTGATGAGCATTTAATTATTCCTATGCAAGGTATGGTGCAGTCATTTAATGTATCAGTGGCCGCTGCACTGTTATTATCCGAAGCACAGCGCCAAAGGCAGGCAGCAGGCATGTATCAAACAAGGCGTTTAGATGAAGAGGAATATCAGCAGACACTTTTTGAGTGGAGTTACCCAAAACTCGCCAAGTTATGTCAAAAACAGCAAATAGCTTATCCACAATTAGATGACCATGGAGAGTTGCTAGACCCTCAAGGGTTTTCTAATCAGCTTAACAGTCATATTTAACCTAACCCTAAGCCAATGAGTAAAAGCAAAAGATAAGTACCTATAATGCACAATGATGAGCAACATAAATAAACAGCAACGACTATAAACAAAATCAAACTGTAGCTTAGAGGGGTTATCATTGGCTGTAAGTTGATGGTTGAAACAATAGCAAAATTCATAAGAGGTGGCACGTGACGATTAACTGGCAAGATTTTGAAGCCGTACAATTGCGGGTAGGTACGGTGATAGAAGTGAGTAAACTACCTAAAGCTCGTAAGCCTGCTTATGTGCTGCATATTGATTTTGGTGCAGATTTAGGTGTAAAAAAATCCAGTGCCCAAATTACCGATTTATATCAAGCACAAGAGCTACTTGGCAAACAAGTGATTGCGGTAACGAACTTTCCTGCCAAACAAATTGGCTCTATACAATCTGAGTGTTTAGTTACAGGATTTTATAATCAACATGATGAAGTGGTGCTAGCTGTGCCAGATAAGCCCATTCATAATGGTGCTCGGCTGTCTTAATTATTATCTATTGTTATTTTTAAGATATAAAATATAAATAACTGGTTAATATGTTGTTTTGTACTAAAATAGATGCGGGGGTCTATTTTTTCTATGACCTAAAAATATTTGTAAATTGTATTTGCTGTGTTTTTTTTGGATAGAAATACAGAGATTATAATAACCTGTTGATTTGGATATAAAAAAACATGAATAAGGAAAAAACTGAAAAATCAGTTACCACAGAAAGTAGCATGAATGAACTGGTAGAAATTCGTAATATTCTATTTGGCGAGCATATCAAAAAAATAGAAACCCAAATTGAAGCCTTACGCCAAAGCATGCAGCAACAAATAGACAGCGTAAAACATGAATTTAGCCAAGCATTAAAAACAGAAATTGCAGAGGTATCTAAAAAGACAGTCGCCAGTTTGGACGAGCTAGATAACCATGTAACTCAGCGTTTTCAAGAAAATGCTCAACAGTTTACTCAAGTAGAAAGTGAGATTAGCCAAATAGAGCAGCAAAAAGAGCAGTTTGAACAAACCTATGAACAAGAGAATCAATCTTTTTCTGAAGAGCTAGATGCCTTAAATAAAACGTTAAGCATGCGTATGGAACAATCATTTAAACAATTAGATGAAAAACTTGCTCAACAAACCCAACAACTTAGCGCACACAAACTAGATAGTGCCGAATTATCTGATTTATTTATACAAGTTGGCGAAAAACTCACGCATAAAGAAGCATAGCCATGACAGCTGGACATAATAAGGAGCAACAACACCAGCGACTTAGAGAGCTGATTTTAGGTGCAGATTATAACCAAAAGTTGGCAGATTCTCGTACAGATACAGAACGTGTTGCAGAAGTTATTAGTGAAGCCATTGAAGCTCGCTCCCAGCAAGATAATTCTTTAGGAGAGGCTTTCTCGCCTACACTAGAGTCTTCTTTAACCCATGCCATTAAAAAAGATCCCACACCAATTATTGAAGCGATTTTTCCTGTTATTACCCCTGCTTTGCGTAAGGCAATTAATGCTGCTATTTCTGAGCTGGTGCTGTCTTTTAATCAGCTACTAGAAAAAAGTCTCTCTCCAAAATCCATTATTTGGCGTTTTCAAGCATGGCGTTCAGGACAGAATTATGCAGAATTTATTCTTTTAAAGACTCTTCGTTATCGAGTTGAACAGGTTATCTTAATTGATCGTCATAGCAGTTTGGTTATGGCAATGAAAACTGCGGCGCAAGTTCAATCCCAAGATCCAGAGCAGGTCTCAGCAATGCTATCGGCCATTTCTGATTTTGTTAGTGACTCTTTTTCTGCCGATGGAGAAAACCAACTAGAGGCCATTCGCTTAGGTGATTTTGTTTTAGAAATGGCAACAAGCCCCACAACAATTTTAGTTGCAGCGGTAAGAGGCATTAGCAATGCACAGATAAAACAACAATTAGTACAGACTCAAGAAGCCTTATACAGCAAATGCCAAAAGCAGTTACAAAATTTTAAAGGTCGGCGTTTAGAAGATGACAAAGTTGATGAATTATTAACAGATTGCTTATTAGAACAGCGTATAGAAAGCCAACAAAAAGCACGGAAACCTTGGGCGGCAATTGTCATTTTTGCTGCTTTTATCGCTGCCAGTGCTTATTATGGTTTTTTACAATACCGCTGGCAGATGCAGAGCACTCAAATTATTCAAGCATTGCAAGCAGAGCAAGGTTATCTGGTCATTGAGCAAAGCCGCTCTTTTAAGCACTTAAATTTAAGTTTATTACGCTCGCCTTTAGCAAAATTGCCTACCCAAATCATTGCAAATATAGAGCATGATTTAAAGATTACTATTACTCAACGTTATGCGCCTATTGGTGATATGCAAGTGTTTTTAGGATATATAAAAGACCGTCTAAAACTTGATGATACAATCAAACTGAGCCTTAAAAATGGGCATTTAAAATTACAGGGTGCAATTAGCCAAAAGCAGTTAACGGCGATTTTAGAAAGTCGTTTTTTAAGTCATTTGGCAATTAAGCATATTCAACTGGTACAAACAGCGGTATTAAAGCGGGCAAAACCCATCACAAATTGGCAAACCCAAGACCAACTGAATATTCAGTATCAAGAGCAAATCAATAATGCCAAACTACAGTATCAAAAGGAACTTAAAACGCTTATTCAAAAACTAAATCAGTTACATATTTTATTTCCCATTAATCAAATTAACTTAGATGTTAGAAAAAATATATCTATGCAACAAGCCCTTAAAATAATGCGTCGTATGCAAACAATTTGTCATTTAGCAAAACTGAATTATCCAGATATTATCATCATGGGCTTTTCTGATAGCAAAGGCTTGGCAAAAATAAACCAACGCTTCAGTTTACAACGTGCCACCTTTATTAAAAACTGGCTTGTTGATAATGATATTGCCAGTCAATCTTTGATGGTTTCGGCTATGGGGAGTTTTCCACAATCTGCACTGCCCCATGATAAACAACGACGAGTGGCATTTTACGCAACTTATATTCCCTTAAATTTGACAGAGACAACCCCATGATAAGTTATAAAGTATGTATGCTAGGTGCGTTCTCTGTAGGTAAAACCAGTTTGGTTAAACGCTATGTACAAAGTATTTTTAGTGAAAATTATGAAACAACCATAGGCGTTAAAATATCAAAACATAGCTTGCAGACAGAGGCTGAGCAGGTACAACTTTTATTATGGGATATGGAAGGTAAAGATGCCTTTACAGAAATTAATACCCGTTATTTAAGAGGTGCATCAGGCGTTATGTTAGTAGCCGATGGCACACGTCCTGAAAGTATTGATGAGTTATTCAAAATCCATCAACAGATACAAGAACACCTGCAAAATACACCTATTATGGTTATGCTAAATAAACATGACCTAGTTGATGAGTGGATAATTAATGAAGCACAACTTAAATATATTGAAGAAATGGGTTGGCAGGTTATGTATACCAGTGCAAAAACAGGTGCGTATGTGACCGAGGCATTTTTAGCATTAACTGAAAATATGTTAGCAAATTCATAAGGAGAAGTTATGAATATAGCCAGTGAAGTATTAGGAAAACTGAATGTCTTAATGTTTGTGCGAGTGACAGAGCGAAGTTTTAAAGCGCAAGCAATATGCCCACCATTTTTTACTGAACTGTATAAACAATTATTATCAGAGCAATATGACATACTACATACAGCAGATACCAGCGCAGACACCTACTTTTTAGCCGATGCATTTCCTTATTTAGAATGTTTTTTATTAGATGCTTACGAACACTGGCAACAACCAAATAATGGTACGGTTAAATCAGGAATTTGGACAGAAGCCAATTCTAAAACCCAAAAAGAATATCAATTTGAAGCTAGAGCCTTATTGATTGAACAACAAGAAGTGTTACTTATTCATAATTTAAGTGATGATTTTGCTAATAAAAAAATGGTATATCAAGCAGCTAGAGAAATTGCGTTAGTTAATGAAAAACTAAAAATAGAATTAAACCAACAGCAACGCTTATTACAGGAAGAGCTAAATAAGCAAGTTAGCAGTAATTTGCATAAAATTAGCAAAATAGAAACGTTTTTAAATACCAAAAGAATGGGTGTCCTTATATGCAAGCCAGAAGGCTTGCATGAAATGAGCAATCAAATGCTACAAGAGATGCTTAAAACAGAACAAAAAACAGGTTCTTTATTTAAACAATGGCTGCAAGAAGCAGAAGAAGATTACCCTGAAATTTATCGTGTGATTGCCTCTGGAGCAAACTGGGAAGGAGAATTTAAAAGTCAAAGCACGCTAGGCTCGCAGTGGATTAGATTAACCATTAGCTCGGTATTTTATAGCAATCAAGAAATAGCCTACCATGTTTGTGTATTAAATGAGCTGCCAGCATATAGTTGCTCTAATGATTTATTGGAACAGACCACAGCGGTAGATCAAATTACCAACTTGCCTAATCGTAATGCTTTCTGGCAAAAGCTCAACCAACAAATAAAGCAGGCCAGTCAACTAGATGCAGCCATTGCCCTTATTTATATCGACCTAGATCATTTTCAACATGTCAATTTGGAGCTGGGGCATGCTAAAGGGGATTTATTATTAAGTACCATTGCTGTTCGGTTATCCAGATGTATTAAAAATACGGGCTACCTATCACATCTAGGTGGTGATGAATACGTGGTTATTTTGCAACAAAACTTAGAGACACAAGACATTAAAACACTGGCAGAGCAATTATTAGAGCAAATAGCCAAACCGATTATTATCGATGGACAAGCAGCCGTTGAAGTAACCGCCAGTGCGGGTGTTGCCAAACTGCCAGAAGATGCGAAAGATGCCAATGAACTATTATTAAAAGCAGATTTAGCAATGTCCTATGCCAAAGAAAATGGGCGCAAAACAATATGCTTTTTTAATGAATTACCAGAAAGTCATGATAATAGCCACTTGTTATTGCATACTGAGATTAATCGAGCCATCAAAAATGATGAATTTTTCTTGGTTTACCAACCTATTATTCAATTTAATCCAGATCCTATATTACGTGTGGAAGCCCTTATCCGTTGGCAGCATCCAAGTAAAGGATTAATTGGTCCGCAGTATTTTATAGATGCCTTAGAACGCTCAGGACAAATTGTTGATTTAAGTAAGTGGGTGCTTAATAAAGCATGCGAGCGCATACAATTTTTTAATCAGCAAGGCATTGAATTAGTTATGTCGGTCAATATGTCGGCTAAGGATTTAAGCTCGCCCAATTTTTTAGATAGCGTTATTCATACTGTAACTAAGCATCAAATCAGTCCCAGCAGTTTGGAAATAGAAATTACCGAAACCGCCTTATTTGAAGACATTCAAGCCATTACGCCTATTTTAAAACAGCTTAAACAGCAGGGTATCTCCATTTCCTTAGATGATTTTGGCGCAGGATTTTCATCACTTAATTACCTAAAAGAATTACCTGCCAATAAACTGAAAATAGATCGTGCCTTTATTAAAGACTTACCAGCAGATAAGGACAGTCATATTATTGCCTCTTCAATCATTAAATTAGCACATAAATTTAATTTAAAAGTGGTTGCCGAAGGCGTGGAAACCAAGCCGCAAGCAAATATGATGGCAAATATGGGGTGTGAATATGCACAAGGATTTTATTTTCATAAGCCGATGGAAGAACGAACCTTGCTTTCGCTGTATCAGCAAGGTCAAATAAGCTGTGCATAAATTAAAATAAAGAAGGCTGAATATTCTCATCTAAGATATAAGAATTAAGGTCTTGTTCTTTATTTTGAGGAGCAAATAAATCGGGTTGTATGGTATCTTGTTCAGACTGTAATTGTTTTCTAAGTTTTTTATTTAAACTGGCACGTTTACGTTTAGCACATAAATTGATGATATTTTGCTTTTGAAAATCGTTAAACTGCAACCAGTTAAAACGCTCATAACGGCTACGAAAACAACCAAGGCAATAACCCTTATTATTCCACTTGCAAATATTGACACAGGGACTATCAATAACAAACAGCTCGCCTTGGTTAAACATAAATCACTTTTAGGTTGGATAAAGCCTCAATTATACCTAAAAATATCTATTAATGCTTTCAATTGGTTTGCTCTGCTAAATAGGTGTGACCTGTTCAGCTTGTAATCCTTTTGCACCATTAGCAATACTCATGGTTACTTCTTGTCCCTCGGCTAAGGTTTTATGACTCTCTGTGTTGATTACAGAATAATGCACAAACACATCAGCTCCTGAGCTTTGAGCAATAAAACCATAGCCTTTTTTATCGTTAAACCATTTAACTGTACCCTTAATCAGTTCCGACATAAATATTCCTACTTCAATAGTTAAATTATAAAATATGTAGTTAAGCAATAGCCAAACGCCATTATCATAGCCTATGGCATGTTAAAGAGAACAGCATACAAGGGAATTGTCACAAAACATTCATATTACGATAGCTTGGGCAAATTACGGATACCGCCATTATCGGCAATAGCCACATATACTGCCACAGCATCAACAACCTTATGCGCTTCTACTTGCCTAGGGTTATGTGTCCATACCTCCACTGCAATTTTAACCGAGCTGGTACCTACTTCTAATAGACGAGTATAAAAACAAACGCTTGCTCCAACTTGAATGGGAGACATAAATACCACCGATTCAAAAGCCACACCAGCCACTCGACCATGGGCACGGCTACTGGCAAGTTGTTCTGCTGCCATATCCATATTTTGCATTACCCAGCCTGCGCTGATATCACCATGCAAATTTGTTTCACTTTGTTTAGGAATGAGCTTTAGTGCCAGCTTGCCTTCAGGCTTCGGGTTTTGTTGGTTATTATCTTGCATTAGGTAGTTGCCTACTGTTATTTTACTTATTTAATGAGGTGCAAACTTTAAATTAAACCGCATCATTTTAATAGTACATTTAGGTTATAAATATCTAAATAAAGACATAAAAGAGGTATCTAATGGACACCGATGATAAACTGCGTTTAGACAAATGGTTATGGGCAGCAAGGTTTTTTAGAACCCGAGCCTTAGCAAAAAAAGCCATTGAAGGCGGTAAAGTGCACTATGCAGGTCAGCGTTGTAAAGTAAGTAAGCAAATTACAATAGGCGATATGCTTGTTATTCGCCAAGGCGATAGCGAGAAAGAAATTGAAGTGATTAAATTATCAGCGCAGCGTAAAGGTGCAACCGATGCACAAACCCTGTACCAAGAAAAAACTGCCAGTGTAGAAAAAAGAGAGCATCAAGCATTGGCTAAAAAAAGCGCATACTCGGGGCATTTAACTCAAGCATTTAAACCCAATAAGAAACAGCGTCGAGATATATTAAAATTCAAACACAAACAAACAGAAGACTCATAAATAATGGATACATTACAGCCCTTTAGTTTTGATTATACCCAAGTTCGAGGTGCACTGGTACAGCTTAAAAAAAGTTATAAAAAAGTACTGGATTTGCAGCAGTACCCAACCCCATTGGCATATTTGCTAGGCGAGTTAATGGCAGGTGCCGTTTTATTACAAAGTCGTATAAAACAACCTAGTCGTTTGAGCTTGCAGCTTAGAATGAACGGTAGTATTCGTTTATTGCAAGCAGAAATCACCCACCAAGGAGAAATTAGAGCCATTGCTCGTTATGATAAAAATACGCTACTAGATGAGATTACTGAACTACAAGGCCATTTAGTCATTACCCATGAACCAGAACAAGGACAGCGCTACCAAGGTATTTCAGAATTTACTCAGGGTGATATAGCACAAGCATTACGGACTTATTTTTTACAATCAGAACAACTAGAAACCGAATTTTACCTAGCCTGTGACAGACAAACAGCCAGTGGTATGATGCTGCAAAAAATGCCTGCTCAAGAAAACCAAGATACCGACGCATGGGCACGCTTAAATCACTTTGCAAGCACTTTAAAAGCAGAAGAAATGTTAGAGCTGAGCAAGCAAGATATTTTATTGCGCCTCTTTCACGAAGAAGCATTGCGAATTTATCCAGAGCAAGAAATTAACTTTACCTGCCCTTGTTCTAAGTCACGTTTAGCGAATGCACTAATTGGTATTGGCTATCAAGAAGTGTCACAATTATTGGCAGAGCAAGGGCGCATAGATGTCAACTGTGAATTTTGTCAGCAAGCCTACGTCTTTACTCATGAAGACATGCAGGCTTTATTTCCAGAACAAAGTTTACATTAAGCAGCTATTTCTAATATGAATGTGAATTATCAATTATCTAAATGAAATATCAGTTTATTAGAGCTTAGCCCAAGGCGCATTTTCTGGCATAATGCCCAGAGAGATTAATGCAGACAAAGCATGCTTGCCTGTTTTTTTAAAATTAAACGTTTTGTACTTATTTTAGGGTTACTTTATGACAACGCAATTTACCGATTTATCAGCCCCACAACTTATTGAACATGCCATTTTACGTCAAGAAGCTGTACTTCAAGATACAGGCGCATTGGTTGTAGAAACGGGGCTGCGTACAGGACGCTCACCCAAAGATCGATTTATTGTTGATGAGCCAAGTACCAATAGCAGTATTGATTGGGGCGTAATTAATCAACCATTTGCAGCAGATAAATTTGAAGCCTTATGGGAGCGAGTAGAAAGTTATCTCGCAGAGCGTGATAATTTTTTATCGCATGTGCATGTAGGTGCAGATCCACACCATTATTTACCAGTAAAAATGATTACAGAAACTGCTTGGCAAAACCTTTTTGGGCAGAATCTATTTATCTTACCAAAACAGTACAATCCCAATGAAAAAGGCGAATGGGTTATTTTAAATGCCCCAGGTTTTGTCTGTGAGCCAGAACGTGATGGTACCAACTCAGACGGTACGGTTATGATTAATTTTGCCGAAAGAAAAGTATTATTAGCTGGTATGCGTTATGCGGGCGAAATGAAAAAAGCCATGTTCTCTGTACAAAACTTCTTGCTACCAGAAAAAGATGTTCTACCTATGCACTGCTCCGCTAATGTTGGCGAAGAAAATGATGTCTGCTTGTTTTTTGGTTTATCAGGCACAGGTAAAACCACCTTATCAGCAGACCCAGAGCGTTATCTTATAGGCGATGATGAGCATGGCTGGGGTAAAGGCTGCGTATTTAACTTAGAAGGCGGTTGTTATGCGAAAACCATCGACTTATCACAAAAAAATGAACCTATTATCTGGAATGCCATTCGTTTTGGTGCTTTGGTAGAAAATGTAGTTGTTGATGAACACACACGCACGGCTGATTACAACGATGTCAGCAAAACCGAAAATACACGCTGTGCTTATCCTTTAAGTCATGTAGCAAAACGCACTGAGAAAAACATGGCAGGCGAGCCACAGGCCGTTATCTTTTTAACCTGTGATATGACAGGCGTATTACCACCTGTATCTATTTTGACCAAAGAACAGGCGGCCTATCATTTTTTAAGTGGCTATACCGCCTTGGTAGGCTCTACCGAAATGGGCGGCAGTAAAGGACTTAAAGCGACTTTTTCTACCTGCTTTGGTGCGCCCTTTTTTCCACGAGCAGCCGGTGAATATGCAGAGCTATTGATGAAACGAGTGACCGAATTTGGCTCACAGGTATACCTAGTTAATACAGGTTGGACTGGTGGTGCAAATGGTCAAGGTGGTGAACGCTTTAGCATTCCCACAACCCGTGCAGTTATTCGTGCCATTCAAACAGGCGCATTGCGTAATGCTGATACAGAGCAAGTTCCTACCTTTAATTTGCAGGTGCCAAAAGCCGTGGCGGACGTAGACAGTGGCTTATTAAATCCACGTCAAGCATGGGCTGATAGCAGTGCCTATGATGAGGCAGCCAAACAGCTTGCTCAGCAATTTATAGATAACTTCAAAAAATATGATGTGTCTGATTTGATTATACAAGCAGGGCCACAAATAGATTAGTTTATATTTTGCTTGAATTTTTTAGACTCGCTTAAAGCCGCTTAAATTAGCGGCTTTTTTGTGTTTGTAGTATAAAAATATATTACCTGCTTATGTATGTATTTTTTCATATGTGTACTACACTAAAAAGGTCATAAAAAAATAAAGAGGAAATATGATGAACTTTTTTAAAGTTTTATATTTGGTATTTGCGCTTATGTTGGCCATCGTATTGGGCTCAGGTATCTGGACAACCGTTACGATTGCCAAACTAAGAACAGATATTCAACAGCAAGCTGATGATATGGCAGCTTCGTTTACCTTTATTCATCAAGTAGATGATGCACAGGTTGTTTTTAAAGGACAGGTTCAAGAATGGAAAAATGTATTGCTACGAGGGCACAATCCTAAACTCTATAAAAAATATTGGGGTAAATTTGTTGCCGCAGAGAAAGTATTTCAACAAAAAATGGTTGATATTGAGCGCATTTTAAAAGCCAGAAAGTTAGATAAATACGCTAAGCAAACAGCACAGCTTGCTAAAGATCATAAAATATTAGGGGTTAAATATCGTGCAGCATTACATAGCTCTAACCCAGAAGATATTGATTTCAGTAAGCAAGTTGATGTAAAAGTAAGAGGCGTAGACAGACCAACAGGCAAAGGCTTAAAGAGCTTAGCGCAGGGTTTATACAAACTGAAAAATAGAGAATTAAAAAACAGTTTAAAGTTTGTAGATAATGAATTTTTACTTTTCCAAAGTTCTGTTTTTTTTACAGAAATTGCATTGTTTGTGCTTATATTGGTTCTTTCTTGGTATATTGTTATGAAAATAAAACGATCCATAGGCTCAACCCCTGAATATGCCATTAAAGTTTGTGCAGAAATTGCAGAAGGTAAGTTAAATCAAGGGAAAATCCAATTTTTCCCCAGTAAAACGCCCAGTATTATGTCTGCCATGCATGAAATGCACAGTAAATTAAAACAGATTATTGATAACTTATCTCATGAAGCAGAGCACTTAACTCAAACTAAGCAAAATCTATCTAAAGCAGAGCAGAATATCTCCCATAATAGTCAAGCACAGTTAGGTAGTATTAACAGCATTACAGAGAGCATTAACCAAGCTCAAGGTGGCATGACAAAACTGAGTGAGAATACACAAAATATTGTAAACGCAGCAACCAGTGCGGAACTTTCTGTTAATGATGGTTTGCAGACCATTGATAAATTAAAAGACATTACCGCCAACTTAATTGGTAATGTAGAAAACTCCGTAGGCAGCATTCATACGCTCTCGGTACAATTTCAAGAAGTGGGCAAGATTACCTCAACAATTAAAGATATTGCAGAGCAGACGAACCTACTGGCACTTAATGCCGCCATTGAAGCGGCAAGGGCGGGCGAGCAAGGTCGAGGCTTTGCTGTCGTTGCCGATGAAGTAAGAAGCCTTGCCGAACGCTCAGCTAATAGTGCAGATGAAATTGTACGTACCATATCTAGCATTGAAAATGCCATTCAAACCACTTCAGAAGACAGTAAAACCTTAACTGAAGATGGGCAAAAAGTAAGTGAATGTATTAATGAAAATAGAGAGCAAATGGAAAAAGTGACCCTTAGTATTCAAGAAGTAGAAAGCTCCATTGCAGTAACTAATAGCACATTAGATTCACAAAAAGAAGGCTACAATCAGATAGAACAGCAAACACAAAGACTGAATGAAACCTTTGAATTGAGTCAAAAAGCCACTGTGCATTTAGAGGAACAAATGCTAGAAATTCAAAACTGTAGTGAAGCAATAGAAAACATCACCCAAGGTTTTCATCTAGGATAGTATTGAATAGGCATTACTTTATAGTAAGCAGCCATTAGGCGGCTTACTATATGGTTAAGGGTTAAAAATTTGCACCGCACTAATGCTATTTTCCGCAGTACGCTGCAAATTATCTAAAGAGGCAAAATCAAATAAGTGAGCATCTGCTAGCTGAGAAGGGGCAATGTTCGTTAGTGCTTTAAAAATATTTTCGCTACGTCCAGGTTGGATATGCTCCCACTCTTTGAGCATATTCTTAATATTTTGTCGTTGTAAGTTTTCTTGGCTACCGCATAAATTACAAGGAATGATTGGAAAGGCTTTGGCATTTGCAAACTCAATCAAATCTTTTTCTTTACAATATGCCAATGGACGAATGACCACATGCTTTTTATTGTCACTTAACAATTTTGGCGGCATTGCTTTTAGAGTGCCGCCATAAAACATATTTAGAAATAGAGTTTCAATCATATCGTCACGATGATGTCCTAGGGCAATTTTATTAGCCCCAATTTTTTCTGCAAACCCATATAAAGAACCTCGGCGTAGGCGAGAACAAAGTCCACAAGTGGTTTTTCCCTCTGGGACAATTTCCTTTACCAAACTATAAGTATCCTTTTCTATAATATGATAAGACACACCAATAGACTGTAAGTATTCAGGTAAAATATGTTCAGGAAAGCCCGGTTGTTTTTGATCCATATTGACCGCAACAAGCTCAAATTCAATGGGTGCGCTCTTTTGTAATCCCAGCAAAATATCGAGCATGGCATAAGAATCTTTACCGCCAGATAGACACACCATGAGCTTATCGCCAGATTTAATCATGGCGTAATCCTCAATGGCTTTGCCTACATTACGGCGTAAGCGTTTGTTTAATTTATTTATTTCTAGTTTTTGTTTACGCAGTGCTTGGCTTGTCATTATCTATGCTCATATTAAGAGCCGAGCATTATATAAGAAATTCCAGTAGATATAGAATAAGAAGCGTCTATTTTTATAACAAGAAAGGGCTATTTGTAAATTCGATGAACTAAACGAGATATCACTAACAACCGCCAGCAAATGAATTGAGTAAGAAAGGGGGCTTGTAGAAATACAAAAAGACAGCTTTTAAAGCTGTCTTTTATTCACTTATGGATTATTTAGCAGCCTGATATTGCTCGCTGACATAATCCCAATTTACCACTGCCCACCAAGCATTAACATAGTCTGGGCGTTTATTTTGATAATTCAAATAATAAGCATGTTCCCATACATCACAGCCTAAAAGTGGCTTACCCTGTGCTGGTGCAGTATCCATTAAAGGATTATCTTGATTGGCAGTTGATGTGACTTGCAGTTGACCTTGTGAGTTAACGATTAACCATGCAAAGCCTGAACCAAATTGATTAAGGGCGGCATTGGTAAACTCTTCTTTGAATTTAGCAAATGAGCCAAAACTGTTATCTATGGCGGCTTTTAGTTCGCCAGTTGGTTCACCACCACCATTAGGTGACATACAGTTCCAGTACACAATATGGTTGTAGTAACCACCACCATTATTACGCACCGCAGGACTTTGGCTTGATACATTAGCAAAAATCTCTGTTAATGCTGTGTTTTCAAGCTCGCTACCTTTGATGGCGGCGGTAAACTTATCATAATAAGCCTGATGATGTTTGCCATGATGAATACGCATGGTTGCCTCATCAATAGTAGGCTCTAATGCATTGTAGTCGTAGGGTAGTTCAGGGAATTGATGAATCATAAAAAATACCTTTCTTAGCTAGTTGATAACAATAACAATTATTAATAAAAATAAATTGTTTAGGTTAAGAAACCTAAGATTAAGCTACTGAAGTTAGATGAGCAAGTTTTATGCTCAAAAATTATTTTTTGCAGTCAGTAAGTTGGATTGGTCAAATTTTGCTAATTTAATGTGAAACAATTTGCTAAGTTTATTGAATTTTAATCCGCATTAGGCTAATATCTGCGCTCTTTAAATTTGGGGTGTTGTATGCGCCAGTCTATCGTTGCAGCAAATTGGAAAATGAACGCAAGTTTAACTGCTTTGCAGCCGTGGCTTAAAGAGGTTCAGGTGCAGGCTGAGCAGGCTAAAAATACAGCAGAGGTATTGCTATTACCACCTTTTCCCTATTTATATCCTGCTATGCAATTACTTGGTGCTAAATCAAGTTTATTATTAGGCGGGCAAAACTGTAGCAATCAATTGACAGGTGCATTTACTGGTGAAGTGTCTGCAACTATGTTGCTTGATGTTGGTGCAAGTTATGTGCTGGTAGGGCACTCTGAGCGGCGAGAGCTCTATGCAGAAAGTGATACATTGGTATTGCAAAAGGTACAGCAGGTCTTATCCCAAGGTTTGAATGTCATTGTTTGTGTAGGCGAAAGCGCACAGCAACGAGAGCAAAACCAGCAACAGGCTGTTTTAGATAAGCAATTGTCGCTTTTGCTACAACACTTAAATGAGCAGGACTGGCAGCGTGTTGTCATTGCTTATGAGCCAATTTGGGCAATAGGCAGTGGCGTGAGTGCTAGTTGCGAGCAGGCGCAAGCTATACATGCGTATATTCGCAAAAAGCTAAAGCAATCATCTTTAGTGGTTAGTGAAAATGTAAGAATTATTTATGGGGGCAGTGTCAATGCTGATAATGCCCAGAGTTTGTTTGCTCAAGCAGATATTGATGGTGCTTTAGTTGGTGGCGCATCTTTGCAGGCAGACAGTTTTATACAAATTTGTCAATTAGCAGGTTAATTATGGATTCAATTATTATTATCGTACATATTGTATTGGCGCTGGCAATAGTCGGTTTTGTTTTAATGCAGCAAGGTAAAGGTGCAGATGCAGGCGCTTCATTTGGTAGTGGTGCTTCGCAAACGGTATTTGGTTCAAAGGGTTCAGGTAATTTTTTAAGTCGCACCACCAGCTTTTTAGTGGCAGGTTTTTTTGTAACCAGTTTATTGCTAGGTATGTATGCCAGCAACCGAGCACAGCAAGCACAACAAATTGGTTTGCCAAGTGAAGAAGCAGTTAAACAGTTGCAGCAAGATACGCCAGTGGTCGATGAACAAGATAATGTACCTGCGGCAGAACAACCTAAGGTTGAAGAGGGCACTGCCCAGTAAAAATTTGCGGATGTGGTGGAATTGGTAGACACGCCATCTTGAGGGGGTGGTGGGCATTGCTCGTGCGAGTTCAAGTCTCGCTATCCGCACCATTACTGAATTGAATTTGATGGTCTCGCTTTTTATAGCTAAACCTCGTATACTGGCAAAGAGAAGAGAGCTCTTTTTGCTAGGGCTTTTTATAACAGTGCTGTCGGTGTTAAGGCAGCAAAATAAGACTGGGCCAATTGTGCCCAGTTTTTGTTTCTACAGAAACAAGAGAGGTTTTTTTGGCAATTCAAGATGAACTTACCAGTTTGCTTGCACCTGTAGTTGAATCTATGGGTTTGGTGTTTTGGGGTTTAGAATTTAGCTCCCAAGGTCGCCACAGTCGGTTGCGGATTTATATTGATCACGCAGAGGGCATCAATGTGGATCAATGTGCAGAGGTAAGTCGGCAAATAAGTAGTGTGTTAGATGTAGAAGACCCAATTACCCAAGAATACACCTTAGAGGTGTCTTCTCCAGGTATGGATAGACCCTTGTTTACTTTAGCGCAGTTTGCTGCTTATCAAGGGCATATAGTACAAGTAAGATTGCATCAGGCATTTTCAGGTAAACGAAAATATAAAGGTTTAATTAAAGGTGTGGAAGCGGATGAAGTGGTTATGGTTGTTGATGACTATGAACTGTTACTTCCCATAGAAATAATAGATAAAGCCCAAGTGGTTCCCCAATTTGACACTAAGTAAGACAGTGAGGATAAAAAGTGAGTAAAGAAATTCTATTGGTTGCAGAGGCCGTTTCTAATGAAAAAGGCGTCTCAAAAGAAGTCATTTTTGAAGCATTAGAAGAAGCACTGGCAAGTGCTGCTAAAAAACGTTTTGATGATGAAGAAGCCGTTATTAAAGTGACGATTGATCGCAAAACAGGTGAATATGAAACCCGTCGTCGTTGGTTAGTGGTCAGTAATGATGTTGTACCAGGTTTGGGTGATGAGCTGACGTTACAAGAGGCTGAAGAAATTAATAAAGATTTACAACCGGGCGATATCCATGAGGAAGTGATTGATAATCCTGATTTTGGACGTATTTCTGCACAGGGAGCAAAGCAGGTTATTGTACAAAAAGTGCGCGAGGCAGAGCGTGCACAAATGGTTGAGTTATACCGACATCGCCTAGATGAATTAATTAGTGGCTCGGTAAAAAAAGTAACCAAAGATAATTTGATCATAGATTTAGGCAATAATGCAGAAGGCGTATTGCCAAAAAATAATCTAATTGGGCGCGAAGTGATGCGTATGGGCGATAGAGTGAGAGCGGTACTGGTTGAGATTTGTCCAGAAAATCGTGGGCCACAACTGGTGTTTAGTCGCACCTCTTCAACCATGTTAGTTGAGCTATTTAAAATTGAAGTGCCTGAAATATCTGAAGAGGTCATAGAAATTAAAGCAGCCGCTCGTGATCCCGGTTCTCGTGCAAAAATCGCCGTAAAAACCAATGATAAGCGTATTGATCCTATTGGTGCTTGTGTGGGTATGCGAGGCACTAGAGTGCAGGCAGTCACAAATGAACTAGGTGGTAATGAACGTATTGATATTGTTTTGTGGGACGATAATCCAGCACAGCTCATTATTAATGCAATGGCACCTGCGGAAGTAGTTTCTATCATAATGGACGAAGATACCCACAGTATGGACGTTGCGGTAGATGCAGATAATTTAGCTCAAGCCATCGGTCGAGGCGGACAAAATGTACGTTTGGCATCGGAGTTAACAGGTTGGGAAATCAACGTCATGACCGAACAAGATGCCGCCGAAAAGCATAACCAAGAATCGGCAAAATTTTTACAAGTATTTATGGATAAACTAGATGTTGATGAAGATTTTGCTGAGCTATTGGTAGAAGAAGGATTTACTTCATTAGAAGAAATTGCCTACGTTCCTATTGAGGAAATGCTAGCGATTGAAGGTTTAGATGAAGAAATTGTTGAAGAGTTAAGAAATCGAGCCAAAGATGTATTGTTAACTCAAGCCATCGCTACCGAAGAACAACTAGGAGACGCTGAGCCTGCGGAAGATTTATTGGCAATGGAAGGCATGAGTAAACATTTGGCACTCACACTTGCCAGCAAAGGAGTCATTACACAAGAAGACTTAGCAGAACAAGCAGTAGATGATTTATTAGAAATATTAGATATAACAGAAGACCAGGCGGCAGAATTAATTATGACTGCACGTCGCCCTTGGTTTGAGGCTGAGCAGTAGCCAACCAAGAGGAGAAATACCAATATGGCAGATGTAACCGTAAAAGAATTAGCTAAGGTAGTGGGTGCAGATACCGACAAACTATTAGCACAAATGAAAGAAGCTGGACTTAAACAAACCGCTGAAACAGATCCTGTTAATGATGATGAAAAGCAAAAATTACTTGCTTTTTTACAGTCAAGCCATGGGGACGCAAAAGCACCAACCAAAAAAATAACACTCAAGCGTAAACAGTCAACAGTGTTAAAATCAGGGCAAAGTGGCAAGAAAACCGTCACCCTTGAAGTGCGTAAAAAACGAACCTATGTGAAACGTGATCCTGCAGAACTGTTAGCGCAAGAAAAAGCAGAACAAGCTGCGTTAGAGGCTCAAAAAGCTGCAGAACAAGCGGCCGCAGAGCAAGCCGCAGCAGAGAAAGCAGCAGCAGAGCAAGCAGCCGCTGAGCAAGCCTTGCAGGAAAAAGAGGCAGCACAAATAGCAGAGAAAAAAGCAGAAGAGCAGCCCTCTGTTACTGATGTAGAGGCAACAGAAACAACAGCCGAAAAGCCTGCTAAAACAAAAAAAGCAAAAGTTGTTAAAGAGGCTGAAGAGTCAAAAGAACTGAGCCCTGAAGAAGTGCTACAACAGCGTGCAGAAGCTGAAGCAGCAGCGCAACGCCAAGAAGAAGGGCGTAAAAAAGGTAAGGCTGTTGAGAAAAAACGAGAACCTACTAAAAATCGTTTTGATGAAGGTAGTAATATCAGTAAGCGCAAGGGCAAATTAAAAGGCAAAGCAGCAAAAACCGCACGTTCTAATCAGCAACAAGCACAAAATGAACATAGCTTTACTAAGCCTACCGCACCTGTTGTTAAAGAAATTAATCTACCAGAAGCCATTACTGTAGGCGAATTAGCTCAGCAAATGGCAGTTAAAGCTGGGGAAGTGGTGAAAACGTTGATGGGTATGGGCGTTATGGCAACCATAAACCAAGTTCTAGATCAGGACACAGCAACATTAGTAGTAGAAGAAATGGGGCATAAAGTATCTAAACTTATTTCAGCAAATGCCATGGAAGAGTCGATTACAGAATCGATTAATTATCAAGGTAGCCAAACAACTCGCGCACCAGTTGTGACTGTAATGGGGCATGTAGATCATGGTAAAACCTCATTGTTAGATTATATTCGTAAAAGCCGTGTGGTATCAGGCGAAGCGGGAGGCATCACGCAACATATTGGTGCTTATCATGTTAAAACACCACGAGGCATGCTTTCTTTCCTAGACACACCCGGACATGCTGCATTTACTGCTATGCGTGCTCGTGGAGCGCAATGCACAGATGTGGTTATTTTAGTAGTGGCAGCCGATGATGGCGTTATGCCACAAACCGAAGAAGCCGTGCAACATGCTAAGGCAGGTAATGTGCCATTGGTCGTTGCTATTAATAAAATTGATAAAGAAAGTGCAGATCCAGATAGAGTAAAAAATGAACTGGCTCAGCGTGATGTTATTCCCGAAGACTGGGGTGGTGATGTCCCATTTATTCCTGTCTCAGCACATACAGGAGAGGGCATTGATGAGCTGCTTGAAGCAGTCTTATTGCAATCTGAATTATTGGAATTAACGGCTCATTTTGAAGGTCCAGGACAGGGCGTTGTCGTCGAATCTCGATTAGACAAAGGGCGTGGTTCAGTTGCCACTTTATTAGTTCAAAATGGACAGCTCAATAAAGGCGATATGGTGCTTGCAGGTACATTTTTTGGGCGAGCAAGGGCACTTTTAGATGAAAATGGCAAACAAATTAAATCCGCAGGGCCTTCTATTCCCGTTGAAATTTTAGGTTTAAATGGTACGCCCGATGCGGGAGACAGCTTTATGGTGGTTGAAAACGATAAAAAAGCTCGTGAAGTGGCAGAATATCGTGAAGCTCGTTTAAAAGAACAGCAACATCAAAAACAGCAAGCGGCCAAGTTAGATGCGCTATTTAATAACATGGCCACAGGCGAGGTTCGTACCCTAAATGTCGTCTTGAAAACAGATGTAAGAGGCTCTTTAGAAGCCATTGTTGGCGCATTACAAAAACTCTCTACCGACGAAGTTAAGGTGCAGGTTGTTTCCTCTGGAGTAGGTGGTATTACAGAAACAGATGCCACCCTTGCCGTAGCATCACAAGCGGTCGTATTCGGTTTTAATGTGCGTGCAGATAATGCCGCCAAGCAAGTGGTCGAGCAAAGTGAAATAGATATGCGCTATTACAGCGTAATTTATGACTTAATTGATGACATCAAACAAGCAATGGCAGGACTATTAGCCCCTGAATTGCGTGAAGAAATTGTCGGTGTTGCCGAAGTGCGTGATGTCTTCCGTTCGCCTAAGTTTGGTTTAATTGCAGGCTGCATGGTGATTGAAGGTAGTGTTTATCGGAATAAGAAAATTCGAGTTTTACGTGATAACGTGGTTATCTATGAGGGCGAGCTGGAATCATTGCGTCGCTTTAAAGATGATGTGCAAGAAGTCAGACAAAATATGGAATGCGGCATAGGGGTAAAAAATTACCAAGATGTAAAAGCAGGAGATCATATCGAAGTCTTTGATGTTACTGAAATTGCACGCACACTGTAGATAACCAGAGTACAAACAATAAACCACCAATAACCCCTTTTATGGTTTTAATAAAAGGGTTTTTAACTAGCAAATGAGAGCAATATGGGCAAAGAATTTAGCCGTACCTCAAGACTTGGTGAGCAAATTCAACGTGATTTAGCCAGCATTATTCAACTTGAAATGAAAGACCCACGCTTAGGTATGGTCACAATTAATCAGGTTAAATTAAGCAAAGATTTAAGTTACGCAGATATATACTTTACCGTGATGGGCGCAAAAGGCGAATCCGATAGCGACATTAGCCAACAAACTGAAACCCTATTAACAGAAGCGGCAGGATTTTTACGCTCACGCCTAGCAAAAGGTGTATCAGCACGTACCACTCCATTATTGCGCTTTCATTATGATGTGAGTATTAATCGAGGACGGTATTTAACCGACTTAATTCGTCAGGCACGCAGTGCTGATGAGTCTCGTCAGCATAACGATTAAACAACTTGAATTTAAATATGGCAAATAAACCCCCAAAGCGCAAAGTAAATGGACTGTTATTATTAAATAAAGCCAAAGGTTTAAGCTCAAATCAAGCATTACAACAGGTAAAGCGGCTATACCAAGCACAAAAAGCAGGACACACAGGCGCACTAGATCCATTGGCTCAGGGTATGCTACCTATTTGTTTAGGAGAAGCGACTAAGTTTTCTCAATACATGCTCAACGCCAATAAAACCTATATAACCACCGCCACCTTAGGCGAGATAAGAAGCACAGGAGATAAAGAAGGTGATGTGCTAGCCACCCAAGCAGTGCCCGATTTGACGCAACAAAATATAGAACAGGTTTTAGCACAGTTTCGTGGTTGTATTGAGCAACTTCCTCCTCTTTTTTCAGCACTTAAATTAAATGGACGACCATTATACGAGCTTGCCAGAGCAGGTATCTCTTCTCAAGAAGCAAAAAAAATAGCTGAACAAAAACGCCGTCAAGTTGAAATCTTTGAATTACAATTATTAAGTTATAAAAAGCCAGAATTACAACTTAAAGTACGCTGCTCTAAAGGAACATACATTCGTACTTTGGTAGAAGATATTGGTCAAGCATTAGGTGTTGGTGCGTATGTAAGTGAGCTTGAACGCTTAGAAGTTGATCCCTTTTTAGCAAACCAAAGTATAGCAATAACAAGTCTTCAAGAGCTTGCTTTAGAAGGCTTAGAAGCGTTAGATAAACAACTATTAAGCATCGAACACTGTCTTCCAAACTGTCCTGTTATTAAGCTAGATACAGAACAATGCAAAAAAATATTTAACGGACAAAGCGTAAATACTGGTTTTACAGCGCAAGCTCCAGTACAATTACGCGCCAAACTAAATTCAAGCTGGCATTTTATTGGTTTAGGGCGTATTGATGAGGCGGGTTATTTAAAAGCCCAGCGTCTAATTGATACCAGCGCATATCAGTAAATAGCCACTGTGTTTGTTTGTAGATCAAAGATCTAACATGCCACTTTAAATGTGCAAGGTGAGCATGCTTTTTAAATCCCGAAAGGGGGCACATTTAGGAGAAATAAAATGGCTTTATCAGCTACAGAAAAAGCGCAAGTTGTCAAAGATTATCAATTGGCAGAAGGCGATACAGGTTCACCAGAAGTTCAAGTTGCTTTGCTGACTCATAATATTTTGAGTTTACAAAGTCACTTTAAAGAACACGGTAAAGATCACCACTCACGTCGTGGTTTAATTCGTATGGTTAATCAGCGTCGTAAATTGTTAGATTACTTAAAAGGTAAAGATACAAATCGCTACCTAGAACTAATCAAGCGTTTAGGTCTACGTCGTTAGAACCATCGGTAACAAAAGCCCATCAAGGGCTTTTGTTATTTTTAGATTTGATAATCCTATCTTGTTTACAACCTAGAAACTTTAAGCAATGGGTATTTATTATATTGGTGCTTCTAAAAAGACCGCCTAATAAGGCAGACTTTTTAGACGTGCCAACATACCCATCTATATTAATTAACATTTTCAAAGGAAATATTTATGAGTACAGCGCCCAACGCAAAAACCAAGACCTTTCAATTTGGCGATAAAACCGTCACATTAGAAACAGGTCGCATTGCCCGTCAAGCAACAGGCAGTGTTTTAGCTAGTATAGGAAAGACCCAAGTATTGGCAACAGTTGTTGCCAGCAAAAGTGTAAAAGAAGGGCAAGATTTCTTTCCTTTATCAGTACATTATCAAGAAAAAACCTACGCCGCAGGACGTATTCCCGGTGGTTATAATAAGCGTGAAGGTCGTCCAAGCGAAAATGAAACGCTCACCTCTCGTTTGATAGACCGTCCTATTCGACCATTATTTCCAAATGGATTTATGAACGAAGTACAGGTTATTTTAACCGTTATGTCCGCAGAAGCAGAAACCCACAACCCTGATATTTGCTCAATGTTAGCTGCCTCGGCAGCGCTAAGTATTTCTGGGGTACCTTTTAACGGGCCTATTGGTGGCGCACGGGTTGGTTTTATTGAAGAAAAGGGCTACATTTTAAACCCCACTAGCAATGAGCTAAAAGAATCACTATTAGATATGGTTGTTGCAGGCACAAAAGATGCCGTATTAATGGTGGAGTCTGAAGCCGATGAAATGACAGAAGATGAAATGCTGGGTGCAGTTTTATTTGCTCACAACAGTTATCAAAGTGTGATTACAGCCATTAGCGAATGGCAGCAAGAATTAGCAGTAGAACAATGGGACTGGCAAGCGACACCTTTAAATCAACCTTTATATGATGCTGTTAAAGCGCAAGCACAAGCAGGATTAAATGCCGCTTATAGTACCAGTGATAAAATGGCACGTTATGAAGCCATTGATGCAGTTAAAGCAGCAGCTATTGAACACTTAGTTAAAGAAGATGATGAAAACAGCCCCAGCCTAGAAGAAGTGGTTGCTATGGTCTCTAAATTACAAAAAGAGATTGTTCGCAAGCGGGTTATTAGTGGCGAACCTCGTATCGATGGGCGCGATAACAAAACCGTACGTCCTTTAACCATTGAAACAGGTATTTTAGAGCGTGCTCATGGTTCTGCTATCTTTACTCGTGGAGAAACTCAAGCCATTGTCGTAACCACATTAGGCTCGCCTCGTGATGCACAGATGGTTGACTTTTTAGATGGGCGCAAAGAAGACCCATTTTTATTCCATTACAACTTCCCTCCTTATTCAGTTGGAGAAGCAGGGCGTTTAGGCACGCCAGGGCGACGTGAGATTGGGCATGGTCGTTTAGCTCGTCGTGGCGTTCAAGCAATGATGCCAACCCAAGAAGAATTTCCTTATACAGTACGAGTGGTATCTGAAATTACAGAGTCTAATGGTTCTTCCTCAATGGCATCGGTTTGTGGCGCATCGCTTTCCATGATGCATGCAGGTGTGCCGCTTAAAGCACCCGTAGCTGGTATCGCTATGGGGTTAATCAAAGAAGATGAAGATTTTGCTGTATTGACCGATATTCTAGGCGATGAAGACCATTTAGGCGATATGGATTTTAAAGTAGCTGGTACAGATGAAGGCATTACCGCTTTACAAATGGACATTAAAATTGAAGGCATTACCGAAGAAATTATGACGATTGCCCTTGAACAAGCCAAACAAGCACGTATGCACATTCTACAACAAATGAATGAAAGCATCAGTGAGCCCAGCAGTGAAATGGCAGATAACGCACCACGCATTTTAGAAATTAAAATTGATGCGGATAAAATTCGTGATGTAATAGGTAAAGGTGGTGCAACCATTCGTGAAATTACCGAAACCTCGGGTGCTGAAGTGGACATTGATGATAATGGCGCAATTAAAATTTATGCCTCAAGTCAGGAGTCTGGAGAGCAAGCTAAATCAATGATTGAAGCGATTACCGCAGACGTAGAAGTAGGTAAAATTTACGCAGGTAAGGTTGTCAAAATTGTTGACTTTGGTGCTTTTGTGGCAGTTTTGCCAGGCAAAGAAGGCTTATTACATATTTCACAAATCAGTGAAGAAAGAGTAGAGAAAGTAAGTGACTACCTACAAGAAGGTCAAGATGTCAAAGTCAATGTGCTAGATGTTGATCCTAAAGGTCGGATTAAATTATCTATGAAAGGCATTGAGCAGTAAGCAATCTTAATCAGCACCTATCATGGACGATAGGTGCACCTTAAATGTAACTAAAAAAGGCATATTTGTATCTGTATATCAAAAAATGCGACAAATATTACATAAAATATTTTGATGCACCTTGCATTGCAACTATATTTAGTGCCTAATAAGCAGGTAAAAAAAATAATAACAAGTTAACAATAAGTTAGGCGTATTATGGAACAGGGTAACCTTTCTACAGCATTATTAAGATCCTTATCTGATTTTGAAAAATCTGATTTTCTTGATAACGCTCTTCCTCTAAAGCAAAATTTAAATGACGTTATCAAAGAGCTAAAAAATCCTAATGGGAGAATTGCGATTGATGATGGCGATATACTCATTAGCAACCTTATTAGAAGAAGCAAAAATGAAAGTCTGTGTGTTTTTTCTAGCAACCAATTTAATGCACAGGGTAGCTGTCTTTTGCAGCATTTATTTTTATCTTCCAACAATTTAAAAGAAGCCTTATTTTTTTTAGAAAAATATGCGCTTTTAATCAGTGATAATTTAGAATTGCAGATTACAGAAACGCATACTCAAGGCGTGCGTCTGGAGTTGCCGGTATTACCAGACTGTTTTATGGCAGCTCCCAGACATCGGACAGAAATATTAGTAAGCACTCTTATTAGCTGGATACAGCTTTTATGTGGGCAACAGTGGCGACCTCAGGCAATAGATGTACCATTTCCTGCCACGCAATATAAAGCCATGTACGAACAATATTGGCTAAGCAATGTACACTTTAATGCGGAAAGCTGCGGCATTACGTTTGCTAAAAGCTGGCTAGAGGCAGAGGTTAATCAAACCAATCCGCACGTTCAAACTACCATTCGTCGTGATGTAGAAGATGAATTTAGAAAATTAGCACGGACAACCTCATTAGCAGATCGTATTTATATTGCTTTTATCAATAAAAAAGTGCGTCTTAATGACAATCAGCAGCAGGTAGCTGATGTTTTTCACATTAGTGCTCGCACTTTAAATCGGCATTTAAAAAGAGATAACACCACATTAAAGCAAATTGTCACTCAAGTACGCATAGAGATGGCAAAAAAAATGCTTATAGAAAGCAAGTTTTCTATAGAGCAGATTTCTGAAGAATTGGGTTTATCTGGCAGGCGCACCTTAGATAGAATTTTTATTAAAGAATTGGGTATTAGTCCTGCAAAATACAAACAGCAGCATGATAGGCTTAAATCATTCAAGTCGGTATCTACAGCAAATACCAACAGCTATACCAGTAAGCTAATTGCAAGCTAAATTTATTTTTTAGACCTGCTAAGGTGTTTGATATATAGCCAGACAGCTAAATAGATACTGCCTGCCACTGCACCTAATAAATGTGCATGGGTTTCAACCCGTGCACCAATTAACTCAAATTCTGCCATATCGTTATAAAAAGGCGTTTGTTCCCAAATAATTTTTCCCCAAACAACCAAAGCAATGAATATTGCAATACGACGACTGTAATACTTAGATGCGAAGGGAGCGACAATTAAAAAACCATGTTCTGCACCAGATAGACCGACATAATATTCTAAATCTTCTACCCAAAGATACAATCCCATACCTACAAAGCAGGTAGCAAAAATAACCAGAAAAAACCCCAGCCGATTGTTTAGCTCTGCACCTGCAAAATAAGCCAACAACACAATACCTAAGGCATTTAAAAAACTGTGATTAACAGAAGCATGCACCCAATTGGCCGTAAATAATCGCCAAACTTGCCCTTGCTCAATGAGGCTTCTATCAAATTGTAAAACCTGAGAGGATAGCGGCTCTAAACTCGCAGTAATTGCGATGATGGTTAAAATAATGATATAAATTGAATAATTTTTTAAACCTAATTGACGCATTTTTTCTCCTTTAACGGCTAATAACAGCGAAGGCAAAAATTAAATGACGTTCATCAGACAAGCTAACCTGTACCTGTGTACCGCCTAAAGATTGCATGATTTCTTTGGCTTTGCCATATAAAGTTGCAATAGGCGCACCTTGTTCACTTCTTAATATCTCTAATTGCTGAAAGCTAACACCTTGGGAGATACCTGTTCCCAAGGCTTTAGATAAAGCCTCTTTAGCTGCAAATTGTTTACCTAGAAAATTACTTGCATATCCTCTTGAATGCCATAATGCTTGCTCTTTCTCGGTTAAAATGCGTGTTGCCAAACGCTCACCATAGCGTTGGTGAATGTTTTTAATGCGTGTGCAATCTAATAAATCGGTACCAATTCCAACGATATTTGCTTGCGAGTTAAATGCCTCTAACATCTGCGTGCTCTAAGCATGAGCTGTTTCATTTTACTCACCGCATCTGCTAACCCCGTCATAACCGCTTGAGCAATAATCGCATGTCCAATATTGAGTTCATGTATCTGTTGTAAAGCAGCAATGGGGGTCACATTATGATAATGCAGTCCATGCCCTGCATTTACAATTAAGCCTAAATCATGGGCGTATAAGCAGGCATTAGTTAAGCGTTTAAGTGCTTCTTTTTGCATCTGCCCGTGAGCCTCTGCATAATCGCCAGTATGCAGCTCAATAACAGTTGCACCGACCTCTTTAGCGGCTTTAATCTGAGCAAAATCAGGGTCAATAAATAAGGAAACTTGACTATTAATTTGAGTTAAGCGATGACAGGCTTGAGCAATTTTACCCATTTGACCTATGACATCAAGCCCCCCTTCAGTTGTGAGTTCCTCTCGTTTTTCTGGCACTAAGCAGCAAGCCTGTGGCTGAACTTCTTCTGCCAATTGAAGCATACTGTCAGTTACCGCCATTTCTAGGTTCATTGGTGTTTGCAAGGTTTCTTTTAAAACATAAATATCACGAGTTTGAATATGTCTACGGTCTTCTCTAGGGTGGACAGTAATGCCATCAGCACCTGCTTGTTCTGCAATAAAAGCAGCCTGTACAGGGTCTGGATAAGCAGTACCACGAGCTTGGCGTAAGGTAGCAATATGGTCAATATTGACCCCTAATAAAATAGACGGCATATATAATCCTATTGGTCTGGGTTAAATCTGTTTCCAGTGCATACTCTGTTTGAGTAGGTCACGGCTAACTAAAGGTGCATCTAATAGACTATCTATCATACTCCCTAATACTGTTTTTGCCATTGTCCAATCGCTATTTTTTAGCTCAGAAAATTGATACCAACGCAGTAAACTTGCACCAGATATACTGCTTTTTGTGATATTTTTAGTTAGGCAAAATCCTTGTTGAGGAATAAATTCATAATAGCAATCGGTATCAACAGCCAAGTCTTGAGTGTCTTTATGCCAGTGAAAGCCATAACCTAACTGCTGTAAAATTTGCACCTCAAATAATCTTAGCCATGGCTGAGCTAACTGCCCTTCGCTTAATGCAATTAGGCACTGCTGGTAGCATTCATATAGTTTAGGGTAAGGTTCTGCATTGGGTACTAAACGAGTAATAAGCTCATTTAAATAATGCCCACAATACAAAGCCTGCCCTTTGAGGAGGTGTTGTTGTGTAAACTCAAACCAGCTTATATGGTTTTTGGTGGCTACCCAGCTTATTTTATATTGACAAAATTGTGCAGGAACATGGGTTAGTTTATGTGCTTTAATCGCAAGTCGCATACGCCCATAATGGTAGCTAAAAATGTCTAGCCATAAATCATGCTCTTTTAATGGCTGGCTAAATAGTACAAATCCGTCGGTCATTAAAAATTATCAAAGCCAAAACTTTTTAAATCTTTTTCACTATCAGCCCAGCCAGAGCGTGTTTTAACCCAAGTATGCAGCATGATTTTTTTATCAAATAATACTTGCATGTCTTTTCTGGCCTCTATCCCAATTTGTTTTAATCTTGCTCCTCGCTCACCTATAACAATGCTTTTTTGAGAATCTCGCTCAACATAGATTAAAGCATGAATTTCAATTAGCTTTGGCTTATCCTTAAATTGCTCTATCTCAACTGTCATCGCATAGGGTAACTCATCACCCAATTGGCGCATGATTTTTTCACGAATAAGCTCTGCTGCTAAAAATCTAGCACTACGATTGGTAAACGTATCCGCATCGTAATGAAAATCGCAAATGGGCAAAAATTGAATTAAAAGTGCTTCAAGCTGTTGTAGGTTGTGTCCAGATTTTGCGCTAATAGGGATTATTTCCGCAAACTTATGGCGTTTTTGCAAGCCAGAAAGTGCAGGTAACAGTTGTTGCTTGTCTTCTAGGCTATCTATCTTATTCACTGCCAGAATAATAGGAATAGAAGTTTGTTTGAGCTTGCTTAATACATTTTCATCATCTTCGGTCCACTTAAGACGATCTACTAGCATAATAATGACATCAACATCTTTATACGCCGCCATAGCAGATTTATTCATAAATCGGTTAATGGCTTTAGGCTGTTTTTGGTGTAAACCGGGGGTATCTACATAAATGGCTTGCACATTGTTTTCTGTTTTAATGCCCATAATTTGGTGGCGTGTGGTCTGTGGTTTGCGTGATGTAATAGAGAGCTTTTGTCCTAAAATTTGATTCATAAGGGTTGATTTCCCAACATTAGGACGACCAACAATCGCAACATAACCGCTTTGGGTATGACTCATTGAGCAACCTCAATTCCAAGTTGTTTTAAGGTAAGTTTGGCGGCCTGTTTTTCTGCTTCACGACGGCTACGTCCAGAGGCGATAACAGGCTTATTTAACTGGGGAACTTCGCAGAGAACTTCAAAATAATGTTCATTGCTATTTTCTTGCATCACAAGCACCTTATATTTAGGTAACGCCAGTTTATTTTGCTGTTGCAATTCTTGCAGCTGGGTTTTGGCATCTTTAAAAGAATCTTTGGCATTAATATTTTCTAGCCTTGTTGCATAGATATCCATAATAACGGTTTTGGTTGTTAAAAAGTCAGAATCCAAATAAATAGCACCAAAAATTGCCTCTACGGCATCAGCTAAAATAGAATCACGTTTGCTGCCGCCACTTTTTAGCTCCCCTTGCCCTAGCTGTAAAAACTCACTTAAACCTTTTTCATTAGCAATATCTGTTAGGGTTTTTCCTTTTACCAAAAAAGCACGCTGGCGACTTAACTCACCCTCATTATTTGTTTTGAATTGTTTAAATAATGCCTCAGCAATAACCAAACTCAATATGGCATCACCTAAAAATTCTAAACGTTCATTATTTTTTTCATGCTTGCTACGATGGGTTAATGCCAATTTGAGTAGTGATATATCTTGAAAATGATAATTAAAACGCTGTTCAAGTTTAAGCAACACAGAAGAAGAAAAATCATTCATTAGTCATCTACCTTTAAAATAGCCAAAAAAGCAGATTGAGGAATTTCTACATTGCCAATTTGCTTCATGCGCTTTTTGCCTTCTTTTTGTTTTTGCAATAGTTTCTTCTTACGGCTTACATCGCCGCCATAACATTTAGCAGTTACATTTTTGCGTAAGGCTTTAACCGTAGTGCGTGCCACCACCTGATTACCCACTGCCGATTGAATTGCCACATCAAACATCTGGCGAGGAATTAACTCTTTCATTTTATCGGCTAGAGCACGTCCTCGGTTACGCACATTATCTTGGTGCATAATCACCGCCAAAGCATCTACTCTATCGCCATTAACCAAAATATCCAAACGTACCAAAGGGGCTGTTTGAAAACGCTCAAAACTGTAATCCAAAGACGCAAAGCCACGACTGACAGACTTAACCCTATCAAAAAAGTCCATAACCACTTCCGCCATGGGCAACTCATAAGTAAGAGAGACCTGTGTCCCTACATATTGCATATCCACCTGTAATCCACGTTTTTCTACACATAAGGAAATCACATTACCTAAGTATTCTTGAGGCACTAAAATATTGGCACGTACAATAGGCTCACGCATTTCATCAATAGAACCCGCATCGGGTAATTTAGATGGATTGTCCACCTCTAGTAATTCACCTTTTTTATTAACCACCTCGTAAATAACCGTAGGTGCAGTGGTTAATAAATCTAAATTATATTCACGCTCTAGCCTCTCTTGGATAATCTCCATATGCAGCATACCCAAAAAACCACAACGAAAGCCAAAACCTAAAGCATCTGAATTTTCTGGCTCAAAAAATAACGACGCATCATTTAAAGACAGTTTATCAAGAGCATCACGAAAGCTCTCAAAATCATCGGAGCTAATTGGAAACAGCCCAGCATACACCTGAGGTTTGACTTTTTGAAAACCGGGTAAAGCAAGGGTTTCAGGCTGTTTGCTATGGACAATGGTATCACCTACTGGCGCGCCGTGAATTTCCTTAATGCCTGAGACCAAAAAACCCACCTCGCCCGTTCTTAACAGACCCGTCTCCGTACGTTTAGGGGTAAAAATGCCGACAGCATCAACCAAATGATCTTTGCCAGTAGATAAAATACGAATTTTATCGCCCTTTTTGATTTGCCCATTTTTAACACGAATTAAAGACACCACGCCCAAATAAGAATCAAACCAAGAGTCGATAATCAACGCCTGCAAATTGCCATTTTCATCACCCTCAGGAGGTGGAATATGTTTGACCAATTCTTCTAACACAGCCTCAATATTAAGACCGCTTTTAGCACTACACTGCACTGCATCTGTTGCATCAATACCAATAATCTCTTCAATTTCTTGAGCTACTCGCTCAGGGTTGGCTTGAGGTAAATCCATTTTATTAAGCACTGGCAACACTTCTAAGCCTTGCTCAATAGCGGTATAGCAATTTGCCACCGATTGCGCCTCAACGCCTTGTGCTGCATCAACCACTAGTAATGCGCCCTCACAAGCAGATAAAGAGCGAGAAACCTCATAACTAAAATCCACATGTCCGGGGGTATCAATAAAATTAAGCTGATAGGTTTCGCCGTTTTGAGCATGGTAATTTAAAGTGACGCTTTGCGCCTTAATAGTAATACCACGCTCACGCTCAATATCCATAGAATCCAGCACCTGCTGCTGCATCTCTCTATCAGACAAGCCACCACAAACATGGATAAAACGGTCTGATAATGTGGACTTACCATGATCAATATGGGCAATAATGGAGAAATTACGAATTTGTTGTAAACGGCTCAAAGCTCTACTCTATGTGTCAAAAAATAAGCCCATAAGTTTACAATATTCCGCCTCTTATGACCAATCTCTTACAGAGATTAACTTGCTGATTGAGCAATCATTAGAGTGGTTTGTATTGATAATACTCTTCAATCTGCTTGCGAGACAAAAGACCCACCATATTGGTTAAGCGTTTATCGGTATATACCGCAAGCCATTGTACATTTTCAATTTGCATTTGCTCCAACGCATCTTCCAAACTAGCCGTTAGCACAATAGGTTTAACAACAAACCGCTCAGCAGGAATTTCTTGCAAATCCAAGGTTGCAATATCTCCTGCATTAGACTCAATAAAAGCAATAATATTTGCCAGGCGTACAATCGTATTTTCTGTAGCAATAAAAACCCAAGGGTTTTCTGACTTAAATAAAACCTGTGCTTTCTCCAAGCTAATATGCCGCTCGCTGGTACTAAAGCCACTAAACCCCAAACGGTTAACCCAAGTATTACGCAACATACGATGAATTAAAATTTGACTATAAGAATGCACCGTTCCCTGAGGCGCATGATTAAGAATGGGGGTCTGCTTAAATGCTTCAAAGGCAATCAGATTAGCAATTACAATACATAGCATAGCAGGCATGAGAATATTTGGATTATTCGTCAGCTCTAACAACGCAATTAAAGCCGCAAGAGGCGCATTGAGCACAGCACTCATCATTGCCCCCATACCCAATATGGCATAAAAGCCCGTAGAGGTGCTCACATCAATATGTAATATTTGTAAAGATGTGCCTAGCACTGCACCTGTCATTGCCCCAATAAACAACACAGGACCAATAATACCTACAGGAAAATTAACAATCACAATACCCATACTTAACAGCATTTTAGCAATCAGTAATGCGGCAAACATCAACAACAGCGGCTCACCTGCAAGTGCCAAATCAATACTGTCATAACCGATACCCATAATAGAAGGTAAAGGAATAGAAATAAGCATGGTTAATATAATTAGCAAGCTCCAGCCAATCCACACAGGCTGCTCACTTAAAAAGCGTGCACGCTTAACCCCATACATAAAAAAAGTTGCCAACAGTCCGCAAATAATCGCCAAAACCAGCACAAAAGGCAGCTCTAATAAAGAACCAAACACCAAATTAGGCACATCAAAAGCAGGGTCACTGCCAAAAACTGCTTGCGTGACAATCGCCCCACACACAGCGGATAAAATAACAGGGATAAAGCTACGAATTTCATACTCAGATAAAATGACCTCCATAGCAAAAATAACACCAGCCATAGGCGTATTAAATGAAGCAGAAATAGCACTGGCAACCCCACAGCCAGCAAGCACTCGCAAGCGATGATGCGGCACTCCAAAAAATTGCCCAAGCTGGCTTGCAATACCCGCACCCATATGCACCGCAGGCCCCTCTCGTCCACCACTTTGACCACTGATTAAAGCAACGCAAACCGCAACAAATTGCCACAGCATATTTGTTAACGGCAATAAACCTTGGTGCCACTCCACACGACGAATAACATGCCCAATACCAATATTACGTTGACCGGGCTTGAGTACATAAAAAAGAGCAATTAAAACCACGCCACCAAAGGCAAGTATGCCAATGCGAGCAAGATAAGACAGACTTTCAAAATCCTCTGCCGAAGGCATACCCAAAGCATCGGTCAGAGACCAGCTAATTAACAGACGAAATAGAGTAATCGCCAACGCACTACCAAGCCCGACTAAAATAGCCAAGAACGCAAACACAAAACGATTATCAGAATAGGCAAGTTTTTGCTGCCATGAGCGATTTAAATAATTCACGCATATATTATAAGCATCAAAAACAAAAAATGCTTTAAAGTTATTTAGTTAAAAGCAAATTAACTGGTCATCATACTTTTGATAGGCAAGCTGCCAGCTTAAAAACACAATAGCCAAAGGAAAGGGAATTGTTCTCGTTATTAACGCCTTATTGCTATATGTTGATTAATTCGTTGATGGATTTTGAACTTTATTTCTTGGCATTAAACTTTTAAGCCACAATAAAAAAGCAGTTATTTTTATATTATACTCTGGTATTTTAAATTTTATCGGGTTAGCATTGGGTTTCGCTTGTTTTATTTAAGTTTAACAGACGAATAACTATCTGAAATTTAACAAAATTAAACATCAATTCTATTGTAAGGAGTCGCAATAATGATTATAATTCCAATCAGCAATCAGCCTTTTTTTAAGTTTTTAATTCCTTTCTTTTTGACTCTTTTTTTAGCCGCCTGTAATAGTGGCGGTGGTACAGGTGGTACAGGTGGTACAGGTGGTACAGGTGGTACAGGTGGTACAGGTGGTACAGGTGGTACAGGTGGTACAGGTGGTACAGGTGGTACAGGTGGTACAGGTGGTACAGGTGGTACAGGTGGTACAGGTGGTACAGGCGGTACAGGCGGTACAGGCGGTACAGGCGGTACAGGCGGTAATCAATCTCTTCCATTAGCAGCCCCCACCAATCTAAACGTGGTTGCAGTAGGCAGTAAAATTAAACTCTCATGGGCAGCACATAGCAAAGCCAGTGGATACAACCTGTATTATGCAGAGCAATCCTTTAGCGGCATAGACATTGCCAACTATCAAAGCCTTACAGGGGCTCAATTATTGGCAGATATTAACGGCACAAACAAAGTGTTAAACGCCATCGACCTTAAAGCCGATACCAGCTACTACTTTGTGCTAACCGCCAAAACCAGTAGTCAAGAAAGTGGCATCAGCAATATCCAAAGCATTAAAACCGCCCCCAGCTTTTTAAATGATACGAACATCACTCTTTGTGGGGATTATGCTTATGATAATTCTGCCTCCACCAAACCACACAACAATGATAGAGCCTGTAATCTAACCACAGATGCAGATACTGACCCCATTCCCCAAGGGCAAGACGGACACTATGGTACAGGTAAAGGCGGCTCTAAAGGCAAGGTGTTTAGTAGAGTAACGGGCTTTGAAGGTAAGTGCGTACAAGATGAACACACAGGCTTAATGTGGGAAGTCAAGCAAGCCTCAGGCCTGCACAGCAAAGCGCATACCTATACATGGTATAACCCAGATGCCGCCACCAATGGCGGTAATGCGGGCACTGAAAGCGATGACTCAAGCTGTGGCGCAACATTAACTAAATGCAATACCCAAGCCTTTGTGACAAAGGTAAACACTGAAAGCTGGTGTGGACATAATGACTGGCGCTTACCAACCCGTATGGAATTAAAAAGCATTGCCGATTTCAGTAAAGTAAATCCAAGTATTGATACCACTTATTTTCCGAATACTAAGGCAAGTTCTGGTACGTTAGTTTATTGGTCTTCTTCCCCCTATGCAAGCAACGCTTTCAATGCGTGGGGGGTGTACTTTAACTATGGCAACGGCAACTACAATGGTAAGAGCAGTAAGCGTCGTGTGCGGTTAGTGCGAGTCAGGAGTCAGTGAGTCAGGTATCAGAGGACAGAGGACAGAGGACAGCCCCATGCTCTGCATGGTGCTGGGCAGGAGTCAGAGGATTTCCCCTGCTCTGTATGGACAAATAACATCAGTCATCTATTTAACTTTATAAAGGAAAGTAATATGAACAAATTGATCAAAAACTATATAAACATCGCTATTGCTGTCAGCCTAGGTCTTGGCACGCATACGGCATTTGCAGTTCAAACTTGTAAAACGAGTATCATAGCCAGTACGCCTGACTCTGATTTTATAGATAACCAAGATGGCACCGTTACCCATAAAACCACGGGGTTAATGTGGAAAAAGTGCTCTGAGGGGTTTGAGTTATCGGGTACTAATTGTCTGCCAGTGACGGGCGCAGCGGCTAAGAAAAATTGGAAACAGGCGTTAGAGGCTGCCAATAGCGCAACCTTTGCAGGACATAGCGACTGGCGTTTGCCTAATATCATAGAGCTAGGCAGTATTGTTGAGGTTGCTTGCCATTCCCCTGCAATTAATTTGGCTATCTTCCCTAATACCATCTCAGATTTTTATTGGTCTTCTTCCCCCAATGCAGACAACTATAACGATGCGTGGGGGGTGTACTTTAGCAATGGCGGCTACGACTTCATTGGTAAGGACGGTAAGCGTCGTGTGCGGTTAGTCCGAGTCAGGAGTCAGTGAATCAGGTATCAGAGGACAGAGGACAGAGGACAGAGGATTTACCCAGCCCCATGCTCTGCATGGTGCTGGGCAGAGGACAGAGGACAGAGGACAGAGGACAGAGGGCAGAACCATGCTCCGCATGGTGCTGGGCAGGGGTCAGAGGGCAGAGGACAGAGGACAGAGGACAGAGGACAGTCCCATGCTCCGCATGGTGCTGGGCAGGGTTCAGGGTTCAGGGTTCAGGGTTCAGGGCTCAGGGCTCAGGGCTCAGGGCTCAGGGCTCAGGGCTCAGGGCTCAGGGCTCAGGGCTCAGGGCTCAGGGCTCAGGGCTCAGGGCTCAGGGTTCAGGGTTCAGGGCTCAGGGTTCAGGGTTCAGGGATTTTACCCAGCCCCATGCTCCACATGGTGCTGGGCAGGTATCAGGTATCAGTCCTTGACCTCTGACTCCTGACCTCTGTCCTCTGTCCTCTGTCCTCTGACTCCTGACTCCTGACCGCCTCCCATTTAAACTCGGTAATATTACGTGCTTGCTCGTCAAAATTAATGCCCACTAAATAAATATTACTGCCCTCGTTTAAATAGCGGTGGTGGTATTGGTTGGCTTTGATTTGTGCCAGCGCATTTTCTGTGCCGACTTTAAATTCAAAGATATAACGGTTGTTGTTGATTAAAATGCTCATGTCCAACCTGCCTTTATTGGTGCTTTGCTCAGTTGAGACAGGCACGCCCATAGAGCAAAGGTAGATATAAATAACGCTGGCATAAAAGCCCTCGTAGGCAGGTAGGTTGTTGTTGGTGAAGTTCTCATAGGGAATTGAGGCAAACATGGCTTCAAGGGCTTGTTTAAAGTCATCGGGCTTGCCTGCAAATAAAGCACGAAAGCCACTTTGCTGATGCGTCACACGCTCGCTTGGGCTGGCTAAAAACAAATCTAAAATCGCCCCATTTAAACTTAATCTTATTTCTTTATTGGGTATGGTTAAAGAATATAAGCTGCCGCCTAAAGGGTTGGGTATGACTTTATCTATGGTCAAATAGCCTGATTGCAATAACAACACTTCTAAGTTGATGTTGTCTATATCAAAGCTGTCTAAAATTTCTTCGCCTACCTGTACATCATCTAACTTGGGTAGGTAATAGTTGTTTTTTTTAATCAGCTCAATTAAGAAAGTCGGCGTGCCAGTGCTAAACCAATAGTTTTTATAAATATGTTGTTCATCGCAAAACAGTAAAATATCAAAGGGGTTATAGACCTTATCTTGTAAGAAGTTGTAGCCGTTATACCAGAGTTTAAGCTCGGCTAAATCCACCCCTTGTAAAAAGGGTTTAAAACTGGTTTCAATATCGTTTTGGGTATAACCGCAGATGTTCCCAAAGCGAGCGTCTAAAGAAATATCACGCAAATTGTTTAACCCTGAAAACAACGAGACTTTAGAGAATTTACTGACCCCTGTGATAAATACAAATTTAATATGCTGGTCATTGTCTTTAATCACGCTATAAAAACCTCGTAGCATATCTCGGGCGTAGTTTGCCATGTCTTTGTTGGTGATGTTATCTAGCAAGGGTTTGTCGTATTCGTCGATTAATATCACAACCCTTTGTTGGTATTTTTTGTGGGCTTTTGTGATTAGGGTTTTAAAGCACGATGAGGGGTTTTGCTGTGGCTCACACTCAATGCCTAAGCGGTCTTGATTATATCTAATAATATCTTGAAAGGCTTGTACAATCCCGTCTTTATTAAATAACTCCCCTGAAAAGCTGATATGAATAACGGGGTAAGGTACGTCAAAGTTGTGTTTATTTTCTATAAAAAGCCCATTAAATAGCTCTTTTCTACCCTCAAAAATGCTTTTTAAGGTGTCTAAAAACAGGCTTTTACCAAAGCGGCGAGGACGGGCTAAAAAGATGTATTGATAGCTGTTAATTAAATCGTAAGCAATTTGGGTTTTGTCGATATAAAGATAATCGTCTTCTCGTATTTTGCTTAGCGTTTGTATGCCGATGGGGAGTTTTTGTGTCATAACCGTTTCCTGCCGTTGGGTTTGAGTGAGTATACAAATATTGCAGGGTTTTTGCGAATATGGGGTTTTTAATAGCAGGTTATGAATTTGTTTTGCGCTATTCAGAGGACAGAGGACAGAGGACAGAGGACAGAGGACAGAGGACAGAGGACAGAGGACAGAGGACAGAGGACAGAGGACAGAGGACAGAGGACAGAGGACTGAGGACTGAGGACTGAGGACTGAGGACAGAGGACAGAGGTCAGAGGTTTTACCCAGCCCCATGCTCTGCATGGTGCTGGGCAGAGGTCAGAGGACAGAGGTTTTACCCAGCCCATGCTCCGCATGGTGCTGGGCAGGGTTCAGGGGTTCAGTCCTTGACCTCTGACTCCTCACTCCCAGCCCATTTTTTTCCAAGTCTGTTGTAAATACGCTTTGTAGCGGTCTTTGTTTACATAGTTGGCATGGCGTTTGGATTTAACGTAGCTTACGCCACCTGATAAGTCGGGTTTGTCGCTTTGAGCACGTTGAAAAAAGGTGTTGGCACGTTCGGGGTTATCACGCATGTCTTGTAAATATTGGCTGATGGTGTGTGCCATGGCATCAAATAGACGATATGCCGCTGAGTTGGTTTCAAAAAAACCAATGCCCATTAAACTTGGGTTGCTGCGGCTAAACATGGTGAGGTAAAAATCTGGACGTTGGGATTTGTATTCAATGTCTTGTTCACTTAAAAATGGCATTCTTGTTTGATAGCCCGTGGCTAAAAGTACAAGGTCAAACTCTTGGCTGGTGCCGTCTTTAAATATCACTTGTTTGCCTTCAAACCGTTCTATATCAGGTTTTACCTGTATGTCGCCATGTGCTAGGTAGTGCATAAGCTGCGAGTTCATTATTGGGTGGGTGGCAAAAATTTTATGGTCGGGCTTGGGCAGTCCGTAGCTTTGTGGGCTGCCTATGGTGAGCTTAATTAAAAGCGGCATTATTATTTGTTTTAGCCACATAGGTAGCTTTGGTCCTGTGGCATCAAATACGTCGGTGGGTATGCCAAATAGGTGTTTGGGTAAAAAATGGTAACCTCGGCGCATGCTAATGGCGGCATAGTCTGCCATTTGTGCGGCATCACAGGCAATGTCACAACCTGAGTTGCCTGCACCGATAATTAATACTCGCTTGTGCTTAAATTCTTCTGCATGACGATAGGTGACGGAGTGACGTATTTCTCCTGTAAATTCGCCTTTAAATTTAGGTATAGAGGGAAACCAATTAACGCCGTTAGCGCACACCAGCGCATCTGCTTGGTGCGTGCTGATGTTGCCTTGTTGGTCTTGAACTTCTAGCTGCCATTGTTTGCCGCTGTAGCGTGCTTGTGTGACTTTGCTGTTAAATTGAATGTTGTCAATCAGGTTAAATTTTTTTGCAAACTCTTGAATATAAGTAAAAATTTGTTGGTAGCTGGGATAGTCGGGGTAGTCTTGTGGCATGGGAAAGCCGGGAAAATTAGATTGGGTTTTTGAGGAGATAAAATGTGCCGATTCGTACATTGATGAGTTGGGTGCATCAATGTTCCATACACCTGCGACGGTGCTGTTGGCTTCAAAATGTAGGTAGTTAATGTTTAGTTCTTTTAGGTAGCGAGCAAGGCTTAATCCTGCGGGTCCTGCGCCTATGATGGCAACACAAAATTCGTGCATATCTATTCCTTATCGTTGTATTTATATAAAAATAATGATGCTTTGAGTGTAAGGCTTTCTGTTGTAAGTTAAAAGGCTGTATGTGGTTGTAAATGAAAATAATGGTTTTTTTATGGGAATGCTTTTTTTGGTTTAATTTTTGCTTGTTTTATTTGCTTGGCACTTTGTGCTTTTTGTTAGATTAATTGTGATAGGGTTTTTATGTTATTTGTATTGGGTTTGGTTGTGGTTTTTGCAAGCGTGCTTTATGGCTTTGTTATGGCAGAGGGGCAGCTTTTGGCGTTGTGGCAGCCGTTTGAAATTTTGATTATTGTGGGGGCGGCATTTGGGTCTTTTTTGGTGTCAAACCCTTGGCATTTGGTGGTGCGTACTTTTGCTTTAATGCCTGATGTGGTTATTGGTAGTAAGGTTAATAAGTATACACATATAGAGTTGCTTTGTTTAATTCATGATTTGTTAATGAAAATGCGCCGTGAGGGGGTGTTGTCGTTAGAGGAGGAGGTGGATAACTATCAGGTTAGTGCTATTTTTTTACGTTATCCTCTTATTTTTGAAAATCCTACGCTGTGTTATTTTATTGCTGATTATTTTCGTATTTTATCGGCGGGCAATTTAAATGCTTATGAGTTGGAAACTTTGATAGAGCAGGAGTTAGATGGTCGTCGCCATGAGTTGGAGTTGCCTGCAATGGCAATGGGTAAGGTGGCTGATGCTTTGCCAGGTTTTGGGATTATTGCAGCGGTGTTAGGTATTGTGATTACGATGGGCGCATTGGGCGGCGATATGAGTCATATTGGGCGGCATGTGGCTTCCGCTTTGGTTGGTACATTTAGTGGTGTGTTGCTGGCCTATGGTGTGGCAGGACCAATTAGTGCACGTATGTTTCATCTAGCAGAAGAGCATATTAAGTTGTATGAGGCGGTTAAGTCTTGTGTGATTGCTGCATTAAATGGGCTGCCACCTAAAATGGCGGTGGAGTTTGGGCGTAAGTCTTTGTTTACTTTTGAGAGACCCGAGTTTAATGAGCTAGAAACCATGGTGCGTAAACGCTGATGTTGCCTTTACCGAGTGCCCCTGTTTATATTAGACGCAGTAAAAAGCGTAAGCATTTGCCTTATGGCGGTGCGTGGAAAGTTGCCATGGCGGATTTTGCCCTTGCGATGATGGCGTTGTTTTTGGTGCTGTGGATTGTAAATAGCTCTAATAAAGCGGAGCGTGAGGCTATTTCTGAATATTTTAAAAATCCGACAAAAAATTCTGATGCTGCTCCTGTTAATTCTCGTTATGTGGTGGATTTACAGGGTACGCCGCCAATGAGTGATCATGCTTCTGTAGAGGCTTCTATTGATCCTGAAAAACTGCTTAAAGCCAGCGATATTCAAACTGATGCAGATAAAATAGAGCGTCAAAAATTGCAAAAAATACAGCAGCAGTTAATTAAACGTATTAGCCAAAGTCCTTCTTTAAGTCCGTTTAAAAATCAAATTCTATTGGACTTAACTACTGAAGGGTTGCGTATTCAAATTGTTGATCAAACCAACCGCCCTATGTTTGATTCTGCCAGTGCCAATTTGCGTTATTATTCTGAGGATATTTTATGGGAGTTGGCGCCTTTGTTAAAAAATTTGGATTATAAATTGTCTTTAACAGGGCATACCGATTCGCATAAGTTAAGTGGTAAAGATTTTGATGATGGCAATTGGTTGTTGTCTGCAGCGCGTGCAGATGCCGCTAGGCGTGCTCTTATGGAGGCGGGTATTGATAAAAAACGCATTGCTCAGGTGATGGGTATGGGCGATAGTGCGCCGCTTGATGAGGATAATCCGAAGGCGGCAATTAATCGGCGTATTTCGATTACCTTGCTTAATCGTCGGAGTGCTAAAAATGTGGATAATCGCAGTGGGCAAAATAAGGGTATGGGTGAGGAGTCAAATATTGAGCCAGCACAAGTGCAGAGTCGTGAGCAAGGACAGCAACGTATTGATGCCTTACAACAACAGCGAGAACGTGCGGATAATAGTTATGATAACCCACCTAATTTGTTGGAAAATTAATGGCTTGCGATGTTGCTGGTTGTGGCAAAAATGTTTTGTTAAGTGGATATGTGTATTTTAGGTTGGTGCGCTAAATAATGGCAGCCAGCCTGCTTATACATAGGTTGTTGATGGGATTTGTATTTAATTAGGTTGGTTTAATTGGCGCACTCCTTTACAATCTCGCTTTTGCTTTAGGAGCTTATGGTGTCAATCTCCACTATTTCGGTGCGTGGTGCACGCACGCACAATCTTAAAAATATCAATCTTGATATTCCTCGTGATAAATTGGTGGTGATTACTGGCTTGAGTGGCTCTGGTAAGTCTTCTTTGGCTTTTGATACGTTGTATGCCGAGGGGCAACGTCGTTATGTAGAGTCGCTTTCTACTTATGCTCGTCAATTTTTATCTATGATGGAAAAGCCTGATGTGGATATGATTGAAGGGCTATCGCCTGCTATTTCTATTGAGCAAAAATCCACTTCTCATAATCCCCGTTCAACCGTGGGTACGGTAACTGAAATTTACGATTACCTACGCTTGTTGTTTGCTCGTGTGGGTACGCCTCGTTGTCCTGAACATCATGTGGCATTAAGTGCACAAACTGTCAGTCAAATGGTAGATGAAATTATGACTCTTAAAGAGGGGGGTAAGTATATGCTGCTCGCCCCTGTGGTGCGTGAGCGTAAAGGAGAGCATCTGCATTTGTTTGAAAGTTTACGTGCTCAGGGCTTTGTGCGTGCACGTATTGATGGCACTTTGTGCGATTTAGACGATACCCCTGAATTAGATAAAAAGCGTAAGCATAACATTGATGTGGTTATTGATCGGTTTAAACTTAAAGAGGGCTTGCAGCAGCGTTTATCTGAATCTATAGAAACTTGTTTAACACTAACAGATGGGTTGGTTGTAGTTGCTAATATGGAGGCAGATGATGCACCTCCTTTGTTGTTTTCGGCAAAATTTTCTTGTCCTCATTGTGGATATAATATCAGTGAGTTAGAGCCTCGTTTATTTTCTTTTAATAATCCAGCAGGGGCTTGTCATAGTTGTGATGGCTTGGGTGTTAAACAGTATTTTGATGCTGGTTTGGTGGTGCGTGATGGCAATTTATCCATTGGTGCTGGTGCGATTGTAGGGTGGGATAGGCGTAGTTTGTATTACTACCAAATGCTGACCAGCGTGGCGGCGCATTATGATTTTGATATTGAATTGCCTTTTTCTGAGTTAAGCGAGCAGCAACAAGATATTATTTTAAATGGCAGTCAAGGGCAGCCTATTGCTTTTGAATACATCAGTAGCCGTGGTGATAAAATGCAAAAAAATCATGGGTTTGAAGGGGTGCTGCCTAATTTGAAGCGCCGCTACCATGAAACTGAATCCAGTGCTGTGCGTGAAGAGTTGAGTAAGTATTTAAGTGTGCAGCCTTGTCCTAGTTGTCATGGCTCTCGTTTAAAAGAAGAAGCTCGCCATGTATTTGTGCAAGATAAAACCATACAGGATTGCACCAGCATGTCTGTTGAAGCTGCCCATGCTTATTTTAGTGATTTACATCTTGCTGGTGCAAAAGGAGAAATTGCTGAAAAAATATTAAAAGAAATTCGGGAGCGTTTGCAGTTTTTGGTTAATGTGGGCTTAGATTATTTAACGCTTAATCGCAGCTCTGATACCTTATCGGGGGGTGAAGCACAACGCATACGTCTTGCCTCTCAAATTGGCGCAGGGCTTGTTGGGGTAATGTATATTTTAGATGAACCTTCCATTGGTTTGCATCAACGAGACAATGACCGCTTACTTAAAACCCTATTTCATTTGCGAGATTTGGGTAATACGGTATTGGTGGTTGAGCATGATGAAGATGCTATGAAAAGTGCTGATTATCTTATTGATATTGGTCCTAGTGCTGGGGTGCATGGAGGGCAGGTTGTTGCTCAGGGTTTGCCTAATGAGGTGGCTAATAATCCCAATTCTATTACGGGCGAATACCTATCAGGTAAACGCCGTATTTGTGTGCCTAAAACTCGTCATCAAGTTCAGGCGCATAAGCAATTGGTGTTAACGGGTGCCTGTGGTAATAATTTAGATGCCGTTACGTTAAGCATTCCATTGGGGTTGATGACTTGTATTACAGGGGTATCTGGTTCGGGTAAATCGACTTTAATTAATCGTACTTTATATCCTTTAGCCGCAACCAAACTCAATCATGCAACAACCTTAAAAGCAGCTGAGCATCAGAGCATAGAGGGTTTAGAATTATTAGATAAGGTGGTGGATATCGACCAAAGCCCCATTGGGCGCACGCCACGCTCTAATCCTGCCACTTATACGGGCATTTTTACGCCTGTGAGGGAGTTGTTTGCTGGCACCCAAGAAGCTCGTGCTAGAGGCTACAAACCTGGACGTTTTTCTTTTAATGTTAAAGGTGGACGCTGCGAGGCGTGCCAAGGTGATGGGGTCATCAAGGTGGAAATGCACTTTTTAGCAGACATCTATGTGCCTTGTGATGTTTGTAAAGGTAAGCGTTATAATCGTGAGACCTTGGATATTCGCTATAAGGGTAAGAATATCCATGAGGTATTGGATATGACCGTTGAAGATGCCAATGAATTTTTTGCTCCCATTCCTGCGGTTGCTCGTAAATTACAAACCATGATGGATGTGGGTTTAAGTTATATTAAGCTAGGACAAGCGGCAACCACTTTATCAGGGGGGGAGGCTCAGCGCATTAAACTTTCTAAAGAATTATCCAAGCGCAGCACAGGGAAAACGCTGTATATCTTAGACGAGCCGACTACAGGTCTGCATTTTTACGATATAGAACAACTGCTTAGTATGCTGCATAGATTGCGTGATCAGGGCAATACGGTGGTGGTGATTGAACATAATTTAGATGTCATTAAAACCGCCGATTGGATTGTTGATCTTGGACCTGAAGGGGGTAGTAAGGGTGGTAAAATCATTGCTCAAGGTACGCCTGAGCAGGTTGCTAAAGTGCCACATTCATTTACAGGTCAGTTTTTACAGCCCTTGTTAAAGTTATAACTGGCTAACTTTATCAGCTTATTATTTAAAGTGATTAATTCCACACGCCACTTTTTAATTAAGTGGGCTTTTAAAGTGTCTTTGGTTTTTGTTTAAAAAAGATAATTAATCCATCTTTAGGTTAGTGATCGCTAACATTTTATTTTTATAAAGTTAGTGTCCGCTAACTCTCTGTCTCTTTATTAATCTAATAAATTTAAATCACAAGCTAGATATTAGTAATTTCTCTCAATTTAGGTTTTGGTAATTACAAAAAAATGTGAAAAAAACTGTAATTTATCCCCTATTTTTCTTGATTTTCGTTGTTTTCATTCATATAGTGTCATAAAGTGGGTGATTGTGGAGATAAGTGGAGATTTTTCTTATCCCAATGTGAATAACCACTAACATAAAGCAAGTATTGATTAAGAATGACACAGGTTGTAGTGCATGTTTCGGGGATTAAATAATGTCAATTTAGACACCAAAGGGCGAGTAGCTGTGCCGACTAAGTATCGCCAGCCGCTGGCAGACCTTTGTGCTACACGTTTGGTCGTGACGATTGATACCGAAGTTAATTGCCTGCTGGTTTATCCTTTGCCTGAGTGGGAGTTAATTCAAGAAAAAATTGAAGCCTTGTCTAGCTTTAACGCTGGTGCTAGACGTATTCAGCGGTTGTTAATCGGACATGCAACTGATGTGGAGTTAGATGCCAGTGGGCGCATTCTATTAAGTCAGCCACTTAGGGAGTATGCACAATTAGAGAAAGAGGTGGTGTTAGTTGGGCAAGGTAAAAAGTTGGAGATTTGGAGCAAATCCTTATGGGACGTGCAGTTTACAGATTATTTGCAAGCTCCTAAAAAAGAGGAGCCGCTACCTGCTGAGTTGATGGGCTTGTCGATATGAGTGCCCATGTTAGCGTATTGCTGGAGGAGTCCGTTGCCGCCTGTGTGCATAATCAGGAGGGGGTCTATGTAGATGCCACTTTTGGGCGTGGCGGACATAGTCGAGCATTGCTTAGTAAGCTGGCGGCTAATGGTCGTTTGTTAGCGATAGATAAAGACCCACAGGCGATTGCAGAAGGTCAAAAACTGGCGCAGCAAGATTCAAGGTTTTCTATTTTTTATGGTGGATTTTCGCAGTTAGCTCAGTTTTTGCAACAGGCCGGTGTTGTGCAAATAGATGGTTTGTTATTGGACTTAGGGGTGTCGTCGCCTCAGCTTGATGATGGCGATAGAGGCTTTAGCTTTATGCAGGACGGACCTTTGGATATGCGTATGAATAATCAACAGGGTTTAACTGCCAGTCAGTGGGTGGCATGTACCAGCGTAGAAGATATGCAGTGGGTATTTAAGCATTATGGAGAAGAGCGGTTTGCTAAGCGCATTGCGATAGCCATTGCTCGTGCTAGAGAAGAAAAGCCCATTGTGCGCACTCTTGAGTTGGCGGAGATTGTAAAAGCAGCACACCCTGCTTGGGAAAAACATAAACATCCTGCTACTCGTGTGTTTCAGGCTATTCGTATTGCGATTAATGGGGAGCTTGAAGAGCTTGAGCAAGTTTTGTTGCAGAGTATTGAGTTGTTAAAGGTAGGTGGTCGTTTGGCGGTTATTAGCTTTCATTCATTGGAAGATAGAATTGTAAAACGGTTTATTCGAGACCAAGAGCGTGGTCGTCAATTGCCTCCAGAAATTCCATTAATGCACGATGACAGTGGGCAAACATTCAAACGTGTAGGCAAGGCAATTAAGGCAAGTGCTGATGAGCTACAAAACAATGTGCGCGCACGCAGTGCTGTATTGCGTATTGCAGAGCGTGTGGCATGAGTCGGATAAATTATTTTTTATTGCTGTTGGCGCTGATGTCGTTGCTTAGTGCCATTGCACAAATTGAATTTGTGCATGTTAATCGTAAAAAAGTACAGGTATGGAAGAAGCAAATGGATTTACAAATACAGCTTGAGCAGGAATACAGTCGTTTGTTGTTGGAAAAAAATACATTACTCTCTCCTACGAGGGTAGACAGGCTTGCCAGATTAAAACGACATTTTGTTAACCCAACTATTGCACATGTGGTGAAGTGATGAATGCACGTCCCAAAAAACGCAAGCAACCTATATTAAGCGGCTTTGAGAGCTGGCGTTTTCGGCTGTTGTTGGCAGTGCTTGGGTTGTTTCTTATTGCCATTGTGTTGCGTATTGGGCAGTTACATATTTTACAGCAGCCTTTTTTGTTTAAAGAAGGTGAAAAGCGAATGGTGCGAGTACAAGACATTCCTGCTATGCGAGGTATGATAAGCGATCGTAATGGCAGACCTTTGGCGGTAAGTACGCCAGTTTATAATCTTTATATGCGCCCAACTATGTTGGAAAAGGTGTCATTGTATCCAGTGGCAAAAATCTTGGGCATAAAGGTGCGTACTTTAAATAAAAAGGTTGCAAAGGCACGCAAGCGTCATGCTCAGTTTATGTATTTAAAGCGACAAATTAGTCCAAATAAAGCAGCAAAAATTCGGGCATTAAAAATCAAAGGGTTGTTTTTGGAAGATGATTTTCGCAGGTTTTATCCTGCCGCTGAAGTGACTGCACACTTGGTTGGGGCGGTTAATATTGATGATAAAGGACAAGAAGGATTAGAGCTTGCTTATGATAAATACCTTGCTAAGCAGGCAGGTCAAAGCAAGATAGTACAGGATTCTTTGGGGCGTACAGTTAAACAGTTGCAGTTAATTAAGCCTGCTAAAAGTGGGCAGGATTTACAATTGACCATTGATTTACGTTTGCAGTATTTGGCGTATCGGGAGTTAAAAGCAGCGGTTAAAACCCATAAGGCTCGTTGGGGAAGTGTGGTGTTATTGGACGCAAAAACAGGTGAGATTTTAGCATTGGCAAACCAGCCGTCATATAACCCTAACAATAGACGCACTTTTAAGCCTGATAAAATGCGTAATAGGGCTTTGACTAATTTAATAGAACCTGGCTCAGCGTTTAAGCCATTTACCGTTGCTACGGCTTTAGAATCTGGGCTGTATGTGCCAAGTAGTATAATTAATACCAGCCCCGGTTATATTCGTATTAAACGTAAGACCATTCGTGATCATCGTGATTATGGGCGTTTAGATTTAACAGGTGTTATTAAAAAGTCCAGTAATGTAGGGGTCGTTAAAATTGCCAAAAAAGTAGGTGCAGAGGCACTTTGGCAAACGCTAAATAAACTAGGGGTTAATATGGATAGCCTGAGTTTTCCAGGTGAAGCGGTCGGTGTTTTGCCTTATCCAGAAGAGCTTGATTCTTTACGTTTGGCAACCGTGTCTTATGGTTATGGGGTGTCACTCACACCTTTAAAGCTGGCAGAAAGTTATACCAGTTTTAGTAATCGTGGTTGCCGTATTAAACCGCATTTGATTGTAACTAAAAGCGCTGGCGAGCCTTGCCAGCAGATTATGCGAGAGCAAACGGCACAGTCTTTATTGGCAATGCTAGAAACGGTTACTGCTAATGATGGCACAGCATCAAGAGTGCAAATGGCAAATTATCGAGTTGGTGGTAAAACAGGCACGGCACATAAATTGGGCAAGCATGGTTATAAAGACGCATCGTATCGTGCTTTGTTTGCAGGCATCGCACCAATTAGCCAGCCTGATTTGATTTTAGTTGTGGTTATTGATGATCCGAAAGGGCGTGAATACTACGGTGGTGAAGTGGCCGCTCCTGTGTTTGCGCGTATTATGCAGCAGGCTTTGCGTTTGCGTCAGGTTGCACCAGATAAGGGTGAGTTGTTGCAGGAGGCAAGTTTATGAAGTTAAGCCAATTGCTAGCCAATGTGTATCCTATTGTCCCTGAGTGGGATAGAAAGATAACGCAAATTGTGACTGACAGTCGGGTATTGCAAGCAGGAGATTTGTTTTTGTTAGCTGCATTAGATGATAAAAAACAAGCAGAAATTATTGCTCAGGCAGTGACTTATAAGCCTGTAGCGATTGTAGTTGATGCTCAAGAGGGTTTTCAGTTTACGCCACAACAGGTGCCGATTTTTTACATTCCTAATTTAACTCAGCATATACCAGCTTTGTTACAACAGTTTTACGATAGTGTAAAAAACATGCAATTAGTTGGGGTCACAGGTACGAATGGTAAAAGCTCAATTACACACTTTATTGCTCAGCTTGCAAGTGCTTGCGCTAAACCATGTGCATTACTTGGGACTTTGGGTAATGGCTTGTATCCAGATATTGTGTCAACGGCCAATACAACCAGCGATTTGGCGACCAATTTAGCCACCCTTGAAAAAGCACAGAAACAAGGTGCAATGCTTGCTGCCATCGAAGTCTCTTCTCATGGTATCGCACAAAAGCGTATACAGGGGCTGGATTTTAGTATTGGTGTGTTTACTAATTTAAGCCAAGATCATTTAGATTATCACGGGTCGATGCGGGATTATTTTAGCGTTAAACAGCGTTTTATTAATCAGTCTAATCTGGATTATGCATTGATTTGTATTGATGATGAATATGGACAGGCTTTATTTCGCCAGTCTACTGCAAATCAGAGTATCAGTTATGGACAACATGACCAAGCTCAAGTGCGTTATGAGGTTATGCAGCAATCTGTAAAGGGCATACAGCTTAAATTAATAACCCCTTGGGGTGAGTCGCAGGTTCAGTTGCCTTTGTTGGGCGAGTTTAATGCGGCTAATGTGTTGGCGAGTGTTGCCAGTTTGTGTTTGTTGGGATTTGATTTTAAACAGGTTTGTGCTGCTTTGGGGCAACTTCAAGGTGTGTCAGGGCGTATGCAAGTTTTTAGTAAAGAGCATGCTGCTACGGTTGTTTTAGATTTTGCACATACACCAGATGCCCTTAGCTGTGCGTTACAGGCATTGCAAATTGGTACTCAAAAGCCCAACTTGGTATTTGGCTGTGGTGGTAATAGAGATCGCAGTAAACGCCCTCTTATGGCACAGGCTGCCGACCAATTTGCTGCCAAAGTATGGCTAACTGATGACAATCCTCGTGATGAAGATAGCGCACAAATTTTTACTGATGTATTAAGTGGTGTTGCTGTCAATGGCTTTGTTTGCGAGCATCAAAGAGCGACTGCTATCGCTTCTGCTGTGGCGGCAAGTGGTGTTGATGACGTGCTATTAATTGCAGGTAAAGGACATGAGTCTTATCAAGAAATTAAAGGCATTAAGCACCCTTATAGTGATGTGCAAACCCTGCTGGATTTAGGCTTTTTGCCAAGAGGAGGGAATGCAGATGCTAACTGATTTACGCTTGTCGGTAGTCGCTGATGTGGTACAAGGGAAATTGTTAGGTCAGGACAAAATAGTGACTTCTCTTACTCAAGATACACGTCAGTTAAAAGCGGGTGGTTTGTATGTGGCACTTAGTGGCGAGCATTTTGATGGACATGCTTTTTTATCACAGGCACTTGCTAAGCAGGCAGCAGGTGCATTGGTTAAGCACTTTAACTCGCAATGTTCAACATTGCCGCAAATTGTTGTTGCTAATCCGCTTGAGGCATTGCAAACCTTGGCACACTGGCATCGGCAGAAGTTTAATGCACCAGTGGTGGCAATTACAGGCAGTGCAGGTAAAACCAGTTGTAAGCAAATGCTAAAGCATATCTTGCAGCAGCAAGGCGCATGTTGTGCAACCGAGGGTAATTTAAATAATCATATTGGTGTGCCTTTAACCTTAATGCGATTACAGCAACAACAAAGCGCAATCTTGGAGTTAGGTGCTAATCATGCAGGAGAGATTGCTACTACCGCCAGATTGGTAGAGCCAGATATTGGTTTAATTAGTAATGCCAGTGACGCTCACTTACAGGGCTTTAAGGATTTGGCAACGGTTGTTAATACCAAAGGTGAATTGTTAGATTTTATACGTCCAAATGGCACCGCAATTTTAAATAAAGATGATGCAAGCTATGACCTTTGGCAAGCTCGTGCTAAGTCTAAAATCCTCAGTTTCGGCATTAAAAATAATGCAGATGTTTATGCTAAAGATATTGTCTCAACAGATAAGGGTAGCCAATTCACACTTTGTTATTTACAACAAAAACAAGCGGTTAATTTGCCACTTTTAGGTGAGCATAACTTGTTGAATGCTTTGGGTGTGAGTGCTGTTGCTATTAGCTTGGGTATTGAGTTATCGGATATTGCTCAGGGATTAAGTCAGGTTCAAAGTGTGCAAGGTCGTTTAACTTGGCATGCTGCAATTAAACAAAGCCGCCTTTTAGATGATAGCTACAATGCCAGCCCTGCCTCAGTTTATGCAGCCATTGATGTGCTTGCAAAATTTGAAAATAATATTTTAGTCTTGGGCGAACTTTCAGAATTGGGTGAGGGGGCATTGCGTATACATCAACAAATTGGTTTGTATGCTAAAGCTCAAGGCATACAACAGTTGCATGCTTGTGGCGAACAAACGCAAGCTACGGTAACCGCTTTTGCCGACAATGCACATTGGTATGCCGACCAACAACAATTAATAGAGCAATTACCTCAGCACATTCATACGCATTCGGTGCTGTTAATTAAAGGCTCACGCAGTAGTGCGATGGAGAAAGTCGTACAGGCGTTAATACATAAAGAGGAAAACTCATGCTGTTATGGTTAGGAGAGTGGTTAAGCCAATATTTAAGTGGCTTTAACGTGATTAATTATTTATCTGTACGGGCTATTTTTGCAGTGATTACGGCTTTGTTAACCTCACTGCTGTTAGGTCCTAAATTAATTCGCTTATTGCAGCAATATCAAATTGGACAGGCAATCCGTGAGCTAGGTCCGCAAACCCACATGAGTAAGGCAGGTACACCAACAATGGGTGGGGTACTGATTTTATTGTCTATTAGTATTAGTGTGCTGTTATGGGGCAACCTGTCTAATCGCTTCGTGTGGGTGGCTTTACTGGTAACCTTAGCATTTGGGGTAATTGGTTGGGTTGATGATTATCGCAAAGTAATAGAAAAAGATTCACGGGGGCTGCCTGCACGTTGGAAATATTTTTGGCAATCTTTTTTGGGATTAGCAGCGGCATTTTGTTTGTATTACTTTGCACAAACAGAAAATGAAACCTTATTAATTGTTCCTTTTTTTAAACAAGTTATGCCTCAGTTGGGGCTGTTATATGTGATTTTGGCGTACTTTGTGATAGTTGGTTCTTCAAATGCAGTGAATTTAACCGATGGTTTGGACGGGTTGGCAATTATGCCTACGGTTATGATTGCTTGTGCGTTAGGGGTGTGTGCTTATTTGATTGGTAATGTCAATTACGCTGAGTATTTAAGTATTCCGTTTGTTTTGGGTACAGGTGAGTTGGTGGTTTTTTGTGCTGCTATCGTCGGTGCTGGTATCGGTTTTTTATGGTTTAACACCTATCCTGCACAGATATTTATGGGAGATGTGGGTTCTTTGGCATTGGGTGCAGGGCTTGGTGTGGTTGCAGTGATGGTGCGCCAAGAGGTGGTCTTTTTTATTATGAGTGGTGTGTTTGTGGCGGAAACCTTATCAGTGGTATTACAGGTTGCTTCTTTTAAAGCTAGAGGGAAGCGTATTTTTAAAATGGCACCATTGCATCATCACTATGAGCTTAAAGGCTGGCCAGAGCCTAGAGTGATTGTGCGTTTTTGGATTGTGACCTTGATTTTGGTCATGGTGGGTTTGGCAACCCTAAAAATTCGTTAATAAAAGAAGGCGTTTAAATGCAAGCTAAAATAGTGCAAGCACAAACCTTGATTGTCGGGTTAGGTATAACCGGGCTTACTTGTGCGCGCTTTTTGCAGGCAGAAAATAAAGCCTTTGCCTTATGGCATGGTGGGCAGTCTGCTGTTGATTTGACCGCCATTAAAACACAGTTTCCAAAGGCTAAAATTCTATTAGGCGATTTAGATGAAAATGCACTTAAAACCTATCAGAATATTTTATTAAGCCCAGGTGTGCCACGCAATTTGCCCATGTTGGTCAGAGCGCAAAATTTGGGTATTACTATTGAAAGTGATGTGAGTTTATTTGTTGAATATAACCATAAGCCCGTGCTTGCTGTGAGCGGTTCTAATGGCAAAACGACCGTTGTTTCTTTACTTTCACACTTGCTTAAAGCCCAAGGATTAAAAGTTGCGTTAGGAGGGAATATTGGTACTGGTGTATTGGATTTATTGGACAAAGACTATGATATTGCTGTTTTAGAGCTGTCTAGTTTTCAGTTAGAAAGTACGCCCAATCTAAATGCACAGGTTGCATGTATTTTAAATGTAACACCCGACCATTTAGACCGCTATTTGAGTTTTGCGGATTATCTACAAGCAAAACTGGCTATCTTTAATGGCGCACAAAAAATGGTCGCTAATTTAGATGATGAGTATCTTTTAGGCGCATTGCCTAAGCAAATCGAAACGCTGGATTTTAGTGTGCAGCAAACTGCTGATTTTTATATCGCAACATATCAAAATGAGCCTTGGTTGTATGCCCAATGTAAGCCTTTGATTGCCTGTTCAGAACTCGCCTTGCAAGGGCAGCATAATATGGCAAATGCGCTGGCGGCTTTAGCCATTTGTGTGCAAGCGGGTTATTGCCCAGAGCAATTGATAGCACCATTAAAAACCTTTTCTGGTTTGGCGCATCGCTGTGAATATTTAGGACATGCTCAAGGTGTGGCTATATATAACGATTCAAAAGGGACTAATGTGGGGGCAACGCTTGCGGCTATTGAAAGCGTATTTGCTCATACCCAAGGTAAATTATGGTTGTTGGCAGGCGGAGTAGGAAAAGAGCAAGATTTTTCTGCTCTTAAACAAAGTTTACAAGACAAGCAAATAGGGCTGTATTTATTTGGTCAAGATGCGGCTCAAATTGCACAGGCAGTCGCCCCTGTTAGCTGCTTGCAATTTGCTACTTTAGAAGAAGCCTATCAAGCCTTGTTAACAGAATTATACGCAGGGGATAGTTTGTTGTTCTCTCCTGCTTGTGCCAGTTTTGATCAGTATGCAAACTATATGCAACGTGGGGACGCCTTTAAGCAGTTAGTGAACATCGTAAGGAGGCAAACATGAATGCACTATTAGCCTCTAAATTGCCTATTTCAACGGTGTCTTTACATATATTTAAGTCGCAATTTATGTGGATTTTACCTGTTTTATTAGTGCTTGGTTGGTTGATGATTAGTACCGCATCTACAGGAATTGCAGAGCATTATACAAATAATGCCATGTACTTTAGCTTGCGCCATCTATTTTATGTGTTTTTAGGATTGCTGGTACTTCTTATTATTGCCCAAATTCCTATGCGCTTTTGGCAAAAAATTGATGCATTGTTGCTGTTGCTTGGTGTGCTGGTGCTAATTATGGTGCTTATTCCTGGTATCGGACATGAGGTTAATGGCAGTCGTCGCTGGCTTAATTTAGGGCTAATTAAAATTCAAGCATCAGAGATAACCAAGCTCAGTGTGATTTTGTATGTGGCAGGTTATTTGGTGCGTCGTCAGGAACAGGTACAACAAAGTTGGGGCGGATTTTTGCGTCCATTAATCATTGTCAGCTTTATTATTTTGTTGCTGTTGGCAGAGCCAGATTTTGGTGCGGTTGTTGTGTTAATGGGGGCTGTGTTGGCACAGTTATTTTTAGGTGGTGTTAAACCTGGACAGTTCTTTTTGCTGGTAACTAGCGCAGGTTTTTTAAGTGCCATTGTGTTAACTTCTGAAAGCTATCGGGTACAGCGTTTAATGGCATATCTGGACCCTTGGGCTCCCGAGCATGTGTTTGCTGGGGGGTATCAGTTAGCACAATCTCTAATTGCTTTTGGACGTGGTGGTATATCAGGCGTTGGTTTAGGTGAAAGTGTGCAAAAACTCTTTTATTTGCCAGAAGCTCATACCGATTTTGTATTTGCAATTTGGGCAGAAGAAACAGGATTAATTGGTGCTCTAATTGCTCTTTTTGTACTGGCTGCACTGGTTGTAAAAGGATTGCATGTTAGCTGGCGAGCGCAGCAGAAAAAACAAATGTACGGTGCGTATATTGCTATAGGTATTAGCATTTTATTTAGTTTGCAAGTCATTATTAATTTAGGTGTGAATACAGGGTTATTGCCAACTAAGGGATTAACTCTGCCTTTTTATAGCTATGGAGGCAGTAGTCTTATTATCTGTTGCTTGATGTTGGCTATTTTGTTGCGTATTGAATATGAAACCAAGCAATCAATAAGTACGGATAAAACGCACCAACCAAGCTCTAAGGGAGGTGTATGATGGCGACTATTTTAATTATGGCAGGCGGTACAGGCGGACATATTATGCCTGCTTTAAGTTTGGCTCATTTACTTCAAAAACAAGGGCATTGCATTCATTGGGTTGGTACTCAACAAGGATTAGAAGCGGAGCTTGTACCTAAGGCAAATTTACCGTTACATTTTATTCGGGTTAAAGGCGTACGCAATAAAGGCTTAAAAGCGAAATTGAAATTACCATTTGAGTTGTTTTCTGCTCTATTGCAGGCTCGTCAATTAATTAACAATCTTAAACCCGATGCGGTAGTGGGGTTTGGTGGTTATGTGTCAGGCCCTGGCGGTTTGGCAGCAAAATTGGCCAGTTTGCCATTGATTATTCATGAGCAAAATGCCAAAAGTGGCATGACCAATCGTTGGTTAGCAAAGGTTGCAACATTGAGTTTCCAAGCCTTTCCTAATGCGATTAAAGGTGCGCGCACAGTAGGTAATCCAGTTAGAGCTGATTTTTTCTCTGTACATCGTGAAAAAAATGTGAATAGCCCTCTTAACGTGTTGGTCGTTGGTGGGAGTTTAGGTGCAGTGGCGTTGAATGATGCCGTACTACAAGCATTGGTCAGTATGCCTGAAAGTGAGCGTCCGCAGGTACGTCATCAGGTTGGTAAAAAGAATTATGCACAGATGCAAAACGCCTATCAGCAAGCAAAAGTAGAAGTGCAATTAGAGGCATTTATTGAAGATATGCCGCAGGCTTTTGCACAAGCAGATTTATTGATTTGTCGAGCAGGTGCACTCACCGTATCTGAGGTCGCAGCCGCATCAAAAGCAGCATTATTTGTGCCTTATCCGTATGCAGTTGATGACCATCAAACGCTAAACGCCCGCTATTTGAGTGAACAAGACGCAGCAATGCTATGCCCCCAAAAGGATTTAACAGCGACTTGGTTAGCGCAACAATTTGCCTATTTTAGTAAGCACAAAGAGGTTCTTTTTGCAATGGGACGTAAAGCACGTAGCTTGGCGCAAGAAGATGCCTGTGTACAAATAAGCCAAGGGCTAGAACAACAATTAAGTAAGAGGAATAAGTCGTGAGTCAAGTGCAAAAAAATCATCAACATATTCCTGAAATGCGGCGTATCCGTAATATTCATTTTGTCGGTATTGGTGGTGCTGGTATGTGTGGTATTGCCGAGGTGTTGCTAAACCAAGGGTATCATATCAGCGGTTCTGATGTGCGTTCGTCAGTGGTCACCGAACGCTTACAAACCATGCAGGTAGAAGTCAAAATTGGTCATGCAAAAGAAAATATTGCCAATGCCGATGTTTTGGTGGTTTCTACTGCCATTGATGAAGATAATCCAGAAATTCAAGCAGCACAACAACAACGCATTCCCATTGTTCCAAGAGCGCAAATGCTGGCAGAAATTATGCGTTTTCGTCATGGTATTGCTATTGCGGGAACTCATGGTAAAACCACCACGACCAGTTTGGTAACCTCTATTTTGGCAGAAGCACAGCTTGACCCTACTTTTGTGATAGGCGGCAAACTCAATAGTTCAGGTACGAATGCACAGTTAGGTAATAGTCGTTATTTAGTTGCAGAAGCTGATGAAAGTGATGCCAGCTTTTTACACTTACAGCCAATGGTTGCCACCATTACCAATATAGATGCAGATCACATGAGCACTTATGGTGGGGACTTTGATAAACTTAAAAATACCTTTGTTGAGTTTATTCATAACCTCCCTTTTTATGGGTTGGCCGTAGTTTGTATTGATGATGATAATGTACGCAGTATTTTATCCACACTAAGAAGACCAACTATTACTTATGGCTTTTCTGAAGATGCAGATTATCGTGCTTATGATTTACGCCAAAATGCCATGACAACTTGCTTTAAGCTAATGCGTCCGAGTGCCGCTGAGCCTTTAGAAATTTGTATTAATATGCCAGGTAAGCATAACGTGTTAAATACCCTTGCTGCCATTGCCATTGCTGAAGATGAGGGCGTTAAGCAAATTCATATTCTCAATGCCTTAAAGAAATTCTCAGGGGTTGGAAGACGCTTTCAAATTTGTGGTCATCATCAGCTAGGACAGGGTGATGTGATGCTGGTAGATGATTACGGTCATCACCCCAAAGAACTACAGGTTACTATTGATGCAATTCGTGGGGGATTTGCAGATAGACGCTTAGTCATGCTTTTTCAGCCACATCGTTATAGCCGTACCCATGATTTATATGAAGACTTTGTGAAAGTGCTTAGTCAAGTTGATGTGCTATTACTAATGGAAGTTTATCCAGCAGGAGAAAAAGAAGTGGTAGGTGCAGATGGGCGTAGCTTGTGCGGAAGTGTACGCAAACGTAGCCAGCTTGATCCTGTGTTTATTGAACGTAATGAACCACTTAAAGAGACCTTGCAGCAAATTTTACAACCTAATGATTTATTACTTACCCAAGGAGCGGGAGACATTGGCAATGTAGCGGTAGAGATAACGCAACATCTTAGCCAATGGTTAGAGGAGGTTAAACATGAGCTTTAAATCCACACTAGGTCGAGTGCTGGTTGTTATGGGTGGGGAGTCAGCAGAGCGAGAAGTCTCACTTAAAAGTGGCATGGCAGTGCTTAATGCACTAGAAAATATGGGTGTTGATGTATTCGCGATAGATTTGCGTAAAGATACGATTAATCAGCTACTACAAGCAAAGTTTGATATCGCATTTATTGCATTACATGGGCGTGGTGGCGAAGATGGGCGCATTCAAGGATTGCTTGATTGGTTAAATAAACCTTATACAGGCAGTTCTGTGGCAAGTGCCGCATTATCAATGGATAAATGGCGTAGCAAACTGGTTTGGCAAGGCTTAGGCTTACCTACACCCAAAGCCGTGTTACTACAAGATAACAGTCCTTGGCAAACAGACATAGAATACTTAGGTAACAATGCCATTGTAAAACCTGCAAATGAAGGCTCTAGTATTGGTATGCAACGTGTGTTTACCAGTCAGCAGCTTGAACAAAGCTATATGGCTGCTAAACAATATGATTCTAATATATTAGCGGAGCAATGGGTTAGTGGACAAGAATTTACAGTAGCGATAATTGGCATGCAGATATTGCCATCTATTTTGCTTAAAACAAGCCATGATTTTTTAGACTACAGTGCCAAATATCAAGCTCAGGATACGCAATATATTTTACCTAGCGGTTTACCCCAAGAGCAAGAGCGTATTCTTGGAGAACTTGCCAAACAAGCATTCGATAGTTTGGGGCTAACAGGTTGGGGACGGGTTGATATCATGCAAGATGAACAGGGTAAATTTTGGTTGTTAGAAGTGAATAGTTGTCCTGGTATGACTACTCATAGCCTTGTTCCTATGGCAGCAAAACAATACGGCTGGTCTTTTGAAGAGCTCATTTTGCAAATATTACAACAAGCCAAACAGTCAGATCAGGAGATTAGCGCATGAGCCAAAAAAAGGCGCATCGTGGCGCACGTCCTATTAAAGTGAAACAGCCCCCTAAGCGTATTCCTTGGAATGCGTTTCCTTGGCGTAGTTTATTGGTGTTGCTACTAACAACAGGGATTGTTTATGCCGCTTATTTAGGACAGCAACGTTGGCTTATCCAAGACGTGCTCATACAGGGTAATCTTAGGGTTAATACGCATACAGAAATAGGGCAAAAACTACTATGGCTGAAACAAGCCAGTTTTTTCAATGTTGAACTAGATAAAATCAAACAGCAACTTATGCAACTGCCACTGATTAGTGATGTTCAGGTGCGTCGTGTTTGGCCTGCCAGTATTAAGGTTGCACTGTTAGAAGCCAAACCGGTTGCCATTTTAAATGGCACAAAAGTACTTGGTTCAGATGGTAAATTAAGTGTTTTACCAACAACCGCACTGCCTAAAAATTTAACCCAGCTAGCAGGTTCAGAACGCCATGTAGATTATGCAATCAAGCTCTATCCTCAATTACAAGCAAGTATTGCACAACATGCGCTTTTAATTCACACCTTACGAGTCTCTAATCTAGGTGCATTAAGTGTAGAGCTAGAACAGGGTGTAGACATTTATTTAGGACGCAAACAACTACCGCAAAGATTAGCAAGGCTCAATAAACTACTTAAACAAATAAATATACAACAGGTTCAATCTATCGACTTGCGTTACAACAAAGGCGCAGCAATACATTGGCAAGCACAGGAGGATAAAGGTTAATGAACTCTACAACCCGAAATGACATGCTAGTAGGTTTAGATATTGGCACTTCAAAAATTGTCGCCATTGTTGGCGAATTACATGCCGACGGCAATATTGAAGTGGTAGGACTTGGCTCATACCCCAATCATGGCATGAAAAAAGGCGTGGTAGTAAATATTGACTCCACCGTACAATCAATCAAACGAGCAGTAGAAGAAGCTGAATTAATGGCAGGCTGTAATATCTACTCTGTATCTGTTGGCATAGCAGGTGATCATATTCAATCGATGAACTCAGGTGGTGTGGTGGCCATTCATAATCGTGAAGTGGCAGCTACCGATTTAGAGAGAGTGATTGATTCAGCACAAACAGTGCTTATTCCTGAAAATCAAAGAATTTTACACGTTATTCCACAAGAATATGTGGTTGATAACCAAGAAGGCATAAAAGAACCTATTGGCATGACAGGTCGCTTACTAGAGGCCAAAGTGCATTTGGTGACAGGCTCTATCAATGCCGCACAAAATATTGAACGCTGTATAGAAAAATGTGGCTTAAAAACCGATGCAATTATTTTGGAACAGCTTGCCTCTAGCTATGCAGTGTTAACAGAAGACGAAAAAGAATTAGGTGTTTGTTTGGTTGATATTGGTGGAGGTACAACAGATATTGCTATTTTTACCGAAGGCGCAATTCGTTATACCGCAGTCATTCCTATTGCAGGCGATCAGGTGACCAACGACATTGCTATGGCATTGCGTACACCAACGCAACACGCTGAAGCACTAAAAATGAAATATGCCTGTGCGCTTACGCAACTGGCAAAATCAGATGAAATTATCAAAGTGCCTAGTGTGGGTGAGCGTCCCGCACGCTCATTGTCTCGCCAAGCACTTGCAGAGGTAGTAGAGCCTCGCTATGACGAACTGTTTACACTAATTCAATCAGAATTAAGACGCAGCGGCTTTGAAGACTTAGTTGCCGCAGGCATCGTGCTAACAGGCGGTACTTCTCGTATGGAAGGTGCAGTTGAATTGGCTGAAGAAATTTTCCATATGCCAGTACGTTTGGCAAAACCCCAAGGAGTAAGTGGTTTAGTTGATCAAATCAGCAATCCCATTTATTCCACTGCCGCAGGCTTATTGTTGTTTTCAGCAAAAGAATTACATCAAAAAGAATTTGCGACAAACAAAAAAATCACAAAAAAACACGTCTTTTCTCGTTTCAGAGAATGGATTAATAACAACTTTTAATATTAAAATAACCACTGACTAAAAAGAGGCTCATTATGGACTATCAAAAAGAAGGCGATATGTTTGAACTGGCAGAAGAAACCCAAGAAAATGCCGTAATTAAAGTAGTTGGCGTAGGTGGCGGTGGCGGCAATGCCGTGGAACACATGCTCCAAAGTCATATTGAAAAAGTAGACTTTATTTGTGCCAATACAGACGCACAAGCGTTACGGAACATGCACTCACGCTCAGTTATTCAACTAGGTAACGGCTTAACTAAAGGCTTAGGTGCAGGTGCGAATCCAGACATTGGACGCCAAGCTGCCATTGAAGATAAAGAACGTATTCAAGAATCCCTAAAAGGTGCGGACATGGTATTTATTACCGCAGGCATGGGCGGCGGTACAGGCACAGGAGCCGCTCCAGTTGTTGCAGAAGTCGCCAAAGAAATGGGTATTTTAACGGTTGCTGTGGTAACCAAACCCTTTCCACATGAAGGTAAAAAACGCATGATGATTGCCGAAAAGGGATTAGCCCAATTGCGAGAACACGTTGATTCCGTTATTACCGTGCCAAACGAAAAATTGTTACCCTTATTAGGCAAAGACACCAGCATACTTGATGCATTTAAAGAAGCCAACAATGTACTGCATGGCGCTGTGCAAGGTATTGCTGATTTAATTACCTTGCCAGGTATGATTAATGTTGACTTTGCTGATGTACGCACGGTTATGTCAGAAATGGGGCAAGCAATGATGGGCTCAGGCAGTGCCACAGGTAAAGAGCGTGCTCGTGAGGCTGCAGAAAAAGCCATTGCCAGTCCACTACTTGAAGACATTAGCTTAGAGGGAGCAAGAGCTATTTTGGTGAATATTACCGCAGGCTTTGATTTGACCTTAGGTGAATTTACAGAAGTCTCTAGTATCGTCACAGAAAAAGCCTCGGATCAAGCCACTGTAGTGGTAGGAACGGCACTTAATCAAGACTTAAAAGATGAACTTAGAATTACCGTTGTGGCAACAGGCTTAGGGTTGGACGATGAAAAAAAGTCTGAAACAGAACTTAAACCAAAAAAAGTAATCGACAATACCATGGTGCCTCTTAAACGTGCAGATGGTTCTATTGATTACAATCAAATTGAACGCCCCACGCATATGCGTCAAGCAGAGGCAAGAGCAACGGTTGACAGTAAAATGGCAGAAGCAGAAAAAAACAGTAAGGATTATCTGGATATTCCCTCATTTTTACGTCGTCAAGCGGATTAAGTGGTTCTGCCATTAGGCAGAACTTGAAACTTTTGTTATAATTGTACGGATAAGTGCAATTTATGTTTGTGTGTGTGAGAAAAAAATGATAAAGCAAAGAACTTTAAAAAATTCAATTCGTGCCACGGGTGTTGGTTTACATTCTGGCGAAAAAGTAATTTTAACCTTACAACCTGCTCCTATTGATACGGGCATCGTTTTTCGTCGGGTTGATTTAGACCCAGTGGTTGAAGTGCCAGCACAGGCACTATCTGTTGGCATGACCACCTTATGTACCAGTTTAAAAAATGGTGCAGCACGAGTGGATACAGTTGAACACTTAATGTCTGCTATGGCAGGTTTAGGTATTGATAATGCAATTATTGAGTTAAACGCTCAAGAAGTACCCATTATGGACGGCAGTTCAGGGCCCTTTGTCTTTTTAATTCAATCCGCAGGTATTATTGAACAAGACGCACCCAAGAAATTTATTCGCATTAAACAGCAAGTAGAAGTGACCGATGGCGATAAAATTGCACGCTTTATTCCTTATAATGGCTTTAAAGTGGGCTTTGAAATCAATTTTGACCACCCTGTACTACAAAAAAGCAATCAAATTGCCAGTCTGGATTTTTCCACCACCTCCTATGTAAAAGAAGTTAGCCGAGCCCGTACCTTTGGTTTTACCAAAGACCTAGAATATATGCGCTCACAAAACCTCGCCTTAGGTGGTAGCGTTAATAATGCAATTGTTGTTGATGACTATGGTGTGCTTAATGAAGACGGACTGCGTTATGATGATGAATTTGTCAAACACAAAATACTCGATGCTGTGGGAGACTTATATTTACTTGGACATAGTTTAATTGGCGAATTTGTTGGTTATAAATCAGGTCATGGTTTAAATAACCAATTGCTTAGAGAGCTTATTAATCAACCTCAAGCATGGGAATTTGTTGAGTTTACTCAAGAAGATGCACCTATTTCCTATGTAAGACCCGTCGCTGCTGGTTAATATTAGGTTAATATAAAGTAACTAAATCTATACAATCAAATATTTGAATAACTGCTCAATAAAGCCATAATTAGTGTTATGGCTTTATTATTTTTTAATATAAATACGTAATAAAGTGTTCATTTAACACTAAGTAAGGTAAAAACTATGGATATTATTCTTGTTGGCGAAGGAAGTGGTAAATCGCGAACTTTAAGTTTAAAAACATTATCTTTATTGGCAATATTATTTTTGGTTATTTTGCCTGTTGCTTTAGGTGGTGTTGGCTATTTAGCAATGCAAGAACTAAATACCCAAGGGCTTATGGACTTCAATGCAACTAAAGTGTGGCAGCAAGATTTGGTTCAACAAAGAAAGCAGTTACAGAGCATTCGTAAACAAACCACCCAAGAGTTGGACGCTCTAACCTTAAAATTAGGCAAAATGCAGGCTCAGCTTTTGCGCCTAGATGTTCTTGGAGAACGCTTAGTTGATACCGCTTCTTTAGATGCAGATGAATTTAATTTTTCTGCCGCCCCTGCTTTAGGTGGTCCTGCTAATGACCGTTTAGAGCAAGCTTATCAAGCTGTGGAAATTAATGATGCGCTCAATCAATTAGCTCAGCGTATAGATAGCCGAGAACAGCAATTAGAAGTGCTAGATGACCTAATGTCTGCTGAGCAGTTCAAAGCCAATACCTTTGTAGCAGGGCGACCAATTAAAAAAGGTTGGATGTCTTCACGTTATGGTAAGCGTACCGATCCTTTTGATGGCCACATTGCTTGGCATGCAGGATTGGATTTTGCTGGCAAATCAGGCTCAGATATCATTGCGGTTGCCGCAGGCGTGGTTACTTGGTCTGGAGCACGTTATGGTTATGGTAATTTAGTTGAAATTAATCATGGCAATGGCTATAAAACACGCTACGCCCATTGCAAAGAAACCAAAGTGAAAGTAGGAGATGTCGTGCGTAAAAATGATGTCGTCGCTCTTATGGGAAGTACGGGTCGTTCTACAGGTCCTCATGTACATTTTGAAGTTTATAAAAACGGCCGCACCGTAGACCCAATCTTATATATAAACCGTGCTTCACGTTAATTTATCCTTATTTAGAGCCCTATTATCACCAAGTAATAGGGTTTTTTTTTGCTTAAAATTATATATATAGTTTTAAGCTAACTGCATTCAATAACAAACTAAGGAAAAATCGATGTTAAGCACGCTAGCAGATTTTACTCGTGGACAGCTTGATCATATTGCCTTTGCCATTATTGCCACTGCATTAGTGGTGTTTGGTGATGATATTAATAATATGTTAAGAGCCGTCCTTAAAAAACAACCACTTTGGCTACGTCTGAGTGCGTTTATTTTGCTATGTTCATTTGGTTATGGTGTTTTATCTGTGTGGTTAACGCCACGTCTTGAAGGCTTATTAAGAGCATTATCAGATTGGCAGCTTATCGCTGCGATTGTATTGATTTTTGTTGTCCTTGCTGGCATTGCTCAACGACAACGACGCATATAATAGCCAGTGTCTTAAGGTTAAAAATGCTGTTTATTTGCTTTTAATAAAAAATGGGTATTTTTAATATTTAAAAAACTGGTAAGATAAAACAAATATAAGTCTATACTTAATAAAAAGTACATACCAAGGCATCATAATGAAAAAAACAGGCTTAATTCTTTCTGGTGGCGGTGCGCGAGCTGCGTATCAGGTGGGAGTTTTAAAGGCCATTTATCATATTTTACCTCGCAGTCATTATAATCCATTTGATATTATTTCTGGCACTTCTGCTGGTGCGATTAATGGTTTAGCCTTGGCCAGTTATGCCGAGCATTATCGTATAGGTATTAAGCATTTAGAGCGTATCTGGAGTCATTTTGAATGTCATCATATTTATCATACTGACCTTGTTAATGTGATGAGCTCTTTATTTAAATTGAGCCGTGCTTTGATAATAGGGCGACGTTTTAAGCATCAACCTGCTTCGCTACTAAATAATGAACCTTTAGAGCAGCTTTTAATGCAAGTGATTAAGTTTGACCATATTCAAAAGGCCATTGATAGTAAGGCGTTACATGCGGTTGCCATTAACTGCTCTTGTTTAACTACGGGAGAATCGGTTAGTTTTTTTCAAGGTCAACAAGATATTAAAAACTGGAATCGTCCACGACGTATAGGGCATAGAACGCAATTATCTTTGGCGCACTTAATTGCATCATCTGCCATTCCTATGGTTTTTCCTGCGGTAAAAATTAAACATAAATATTATACTGACGGTGCGGTACGGCAACTTGCTCCGATTAGTCCTACGCTACATTTAGGTGCAGATAAAGTCATGGTTATTGGTGTAAATAGTCCAAATAAAGGGGCAATGTTACAGCAAAATCCTCGTTATCCAAGCCCTGGTAGAATAACAGGACACATGCTAGATGCTGCTTTTTTAGACAGCATGGAAACAGACGTAGAACGCTTAGAGAGAATTAACCGTACTTTAGATAAGTTGCCTCATTTAGATGCACAAAGTGAATTAAGAAAAGTAGACTTGTTGCATATTCGACCCAGTAAATCCATTGATGATATTGCCAGTGAATATGCGTATGAAATGCCCAAAACCTTACGTTTGTTTTTAGATAGCGGTAAAAATCCGACTAGTAATGGTGCAGGTTTGCTTAGCTATTTATTATTTTCTAGGGGATTTTGTAACGCACTCATTGAGTTGGGCTATCAAGATACCTATGCTCGTAAAGAAGAGATTAACCTATTTTTTAGTGAGCATATTAAAAAAGCACAGGCAAAACGAGAGCAAGAGCAGGCGAAAAGTGCTAGCGCCTACTCAACTCTGATACCGCCTCAATAAAGACCTTCACTTTATCTGGGTTTACAAATTGGTGAATGCCATGACCTAGGTTAAATACATGACCAGAATGCCCGCCAAATTCATTTAATACACGCTTTACTTCAGCACGAATAACAGTATCTGAGGCATATAAAACAGAAGGATCAAGATTGCCTTGTAAAGCGACTTTGTGACCTACACGCTGCCTTGCATTTGCAATAGAGGTTGTCCAGTCTAAACCGAGAGCATCGGCACCTGTATCAGCCATTATTTCTAACCACTGTCCACCACCTTTAGTAAATAAAATAACAGGAATAGGGTTGCCCGCTTGCTCTTTAATTAAACCTGCAATGATTTTTTGCATATAGTTAAGAGAAAATTCTGCATATTTATCCTGAGCTAATAGCCCTCCCCAAGTATCAAAAATTTGTACTGCTTGCGCCCCTGATTCAATCTGTGCATTTAAATAATCAATAACCGAATCGGCTAGTATATCTAGTAATTGATGTAGTCTCTCAGGGGTATCATATAACATTGCCTTAGCATGGCGAAAATCCTTACTTGAACCGCCCTCAATCATATAGGTTGCCAGTGTCCAAGGGCTACCAGAGAAACCGATTAATGGTACCTCTCCTTGTAACTCATGGCGAATGGTGCTGACTGCTTTAAGGACATATCCTAAGTCTTTTTGAGTATTAACCACTTTAAGCGCATCTACCTCATGTTGGCTACGCACTGTTTGTTTGAACTTAGGTCCTTCACCCTGAGAAAAATAGAGTCCTAAGCCCATCGCATCAGGAATGGTTAAAATGTCAGAAAATAAAATTGCAGCATCTAAAGGGTAGCGACGTAATGGTTGTAAAGTCACCTCACAGGCAAGTTCATGGTTTTTGCATAGGGATAAAAAATCCCCTGCTTGTGCACGGGTGGCACGGTACTCTGGTAGATAACGCCCTGCTTGGCGCATCATCCATACGGGGGTGTAGTCTGTAGGTTGGCGTAACAACGCCTTTAAAAAAACATCATTTTTAAGAATAGGAAAGTTCGGCATCATATAAGGTCCAAAAAATTATGCCAGCATAATAACATATCTATTAAACGGTATGTCTTAATTAATGCAGTTTCAGTTTAGGGCGAATGACTTTATTTATATGTCCTGAAATGCTCATCAGTAGAGTTCGCCAATAGCCATGCAATGCAATCTGGTGTAAACGATATAGGGAAATATACACCAAGCGAGCTAGTTTACCCTCAATTAACATAGAACCTTTAGATAAATTACCCATAAGGCTACCGACTGTACTATAACCACTAAGAGATACTAAAGAGCCTTTGTCTTTATAAATAAACTCAGGTAATGGCTTATTGTTGAGCTTGGCTTTGATAAGTGTAAATAAGTGTGTTGCTTGTTGGTGTGCTGCTTGCGCCCTAGGTGCGATAGGTTTGCCATTTTCTTGTATAAAACAAGCGCAATCGCCTAAAGCAAAAATAGATGGGTCTTCAGTTTGTAAGTGTTTATTAACGATTAATTGGTTGTTGTGGTTGGTTTTAAGTCCTAAGGTTGCCATAAAATTAGCTGCTTTTACGCCTGCAGACCAAATTTTAAGCCGAGCAGGAATTAATGTGCCTTCAGCAGTGATAAACCCTGTTTCTGTTGCTTCAACAATCTTAGTTTGCGTTAAAATAGATACCCCAATTTTAGTTAATTCATGACTCACTAAAGAGGATATTTTGTTAGGTAGGGCAGGAAGAATACTCTCTCCTGCTTCAATAATAGAGACTTTTAAGTTTTTACCCGTTATTTTTTCTAGTCCAAAGCTACCTAGCGTATCTACGGTATTGTGTAGCTCGGCAGATAATTCCACGCCGGTTGCTCCAGCACCGACAATCGCCACTTCTAATAAATGATTGTCATCATCTAATGTGCTGGCACGCAAAAATTCATTTAATAGACGTTTATGAAAGCGTACCGCTTGGCTAGAGCTGTCTAAAAAGTAGCAATGTTCAGCAACCCCTTTAATACCAAAATCATTAGTAACACTGCCTGTTGCCATAATCAACACATCATATTCACACAGACGTTTAGGTACCAATTCTTGTTGGTGTTCATCTAAAATGGCTTCAAGTTCGATATGTTTTTGTGCTTTATTAAGGGCGCACATACGTCCAATTTGAAAATGAAACCCGTGTTGTTTGCCATGAGCACGGTAATTAATTTCATCTATGCCCGTATCTAATGCGCCAGTTGCGACCTCATGTAACAATGGTTTCCATAAGTGAGTGATATTGGCATCTACCAAAGTAATATGCAATTTGCCTTTTTTTCCAAACTTATTTCCCAAACTGGTTGCCAATTCTAAACCGCCAGCTCCGCCACCTACAATTACAATACGCATAACAACCTCATTAAAAATAGACTTACGAATTATAAGGGATTTAACCCTCAAGTGACTAGTATCAATCAAGATTAGCTTTTAAAAATAAGGACGAATTAGATAATAAAATAAATGCAATTGATGCTAATCAAATTTGCGTTAAGTAAGGCGATTTAAAACAGTTCAAGTTGCTGTTGATTATATGCTTCTATACGTCCACCAATACCTATTAAACGTATTGGTAGAGCTCGGCGTTGACTGGCAATTTTAAGCATTTTTTGGACATTTTCTTGACTGCTGGTAAGTTGGCTATCGGCATAGGTGGTTTGTCTAAAGTCGGAAAATTTTATTTTTACAAAGGGGGCTAAAGAGGTATGGTCTAACTTTTTTTGTATGACACGTTGTTGCCATTTTTGCCAAAGCTCAGGTACTTTTTCTAGCATTTCTTCAGCACTGATATCTTGGCTAAACGTTTGCTCCAAACTAATGCTTTTACGATTTTTAGCGGCACTTAATACGGCTCTTTCATCTATACCTCGACAGCGCTGATATAACAGCCAACCTGCTTTGCCAAATTGTTTAATCAGTCTATCAAGACTTAGTGTTTGTGCTTCAGCGCAGGTATGTATATTTAAGTCAGAGAGCTTTTGCGTAAAGCGTTTGCCGACTCCCGGAATTTTTTGCACACTTAAAGTTTGCATAAATGTATCTATTTGCTTGGGAAGAATAACACTTAATCCGTCTGGTTTATTTAAATCACTGGCTATTTTAGCCAACAATTTATTGCTAGCAACGCCAGCAGAGACACTAATGCCTAATTGCTGCTTAACCTCTTGCTTGATTTGTTGCGCCACCTTGATTGCACTTTTAGAGGGCTCTATTGCAAGATAGGCTTCATCTATAGAAACCACCTCACATGCATAGCTGTGGGTTTGTAAAATAGCCATTAAGTCTTCGGAGACTTCTCGATATAAAGGCATGTTGGTAGGCACAAGCTGTAGGCTAGGACATTGTTTTAAGGCTTGAGCTGTGGACATGGCGGAATGTATGCCATAGGCTCTGGCAGGATAGTTACATGTAGCGATAACGCCACGGTTATTGGCAGCACCTCCTACAGCAAGAGGTCTGTGCATAAAATCTGGGTTGTCACGCATTTCAATGGCAGCAAAAAAACAATCAGCATCAATATGAATGACTTTACGAGAGCTGGCTTTTAACATACAAAATGATTTTTATACTGTATATAAAATCAGTATTTTAGTATGAATAAGATGACACAACAAGGGATAATTTAGACTAAACTTAACCATTTAATTTAGGAGGATTTATGGCAACCGTCGCCTTGCACCATATTTTAGTTAAAAGTCCCGTATTGGCAAAAGAGCTACTGCAAGAACTTCAGTTAGGCGCTGATTTTGGACAATTGGCACGAGAGTATTCCTGTTGTCCATCTGCTAATAATGAGGGGTTTGCAGGCTTTCATTTGTTAGCTGATTTAGATGAAGAACTGGTACGTGCTATGTATGATACACAAGAAGAATATAGTCCAGCTCCGATTAAAACTCAGTTTGGTTATCACTTAGTTAAGCCAGTTCGTGAGCGTAGAAATTCATTATTAATTGATGAATAACCCCTCCTTTTAAAGAGGGGTTTAAGTCTTAATTTACGCTTGCACGTAATTTCTTTGCAACCTTAACCATTGCATTAAGTGCAGGCTCTACTTCCTCCCAACGGCGTGTCTTTAAGCCGCAATCAGGGTTAACCCAAAGGTTCTCTTGGGGAATGAGTTTGGCGGCTTCACTTAATATGGCAAACATGTCTTCTTCTTTAGGAATGTTCGGACTATGAATGTCATACACACCAGGGCCTATGCCGTTATGATAGGGGTGCTGCTTTAGACTTGCCAGTAAGGTGTTCGCAGAGCGTGCTGTCTCAAGGGTAATCACATCAGCGTCCATCGCTTCAATGGCAGAGAGAATGTCATCAAAATCGGCATAACACATATGTGTGTGAATTTGGGTTTTTAAAGCAACACCACAGGTGGCATAACGGAAGCTATTAACCGCCCAATCTAGGTAAGTATCGTGGGCACTTTTTCTTAGTGGCAAGCCTTCACGCAAACCCGGTTCGTCCACCTGAATAACACCAATGCCTGCTGCCTCTAAATCTTGCACTTCTGCACGCAAGGCGCCCGCAATTTGATAGGCGGTATCGCTGTGAGGTTGATCATCACGCACAAATGCCCATTTTAAAATAGTAACAGGCCCTGTTAACATGCCTTTCATGGGTTTTTGCGTTAGGCTTTGAGCGTATTGGGTATGAGTTAAGGTCATCGGTTCTGGACGCTCAATATCACCAAAAATAATTGGGGGTTTAACACAGCGAGAGCCGTAGCTTTGCACCCAACCATGGCTACTTGCACTAATACCTTCTAAGCGTTCGCCAAAAAATTCAACCATGTCGTTGCGTTCTGCCTCTCCATGTACCAATACATCTAATCCAATGTCTTCTTGTTTTTTTACAGCAAAAGCAATTTCTTGTTGAATGCTTTGCTCGTAGGTGTTGGTATCGATTGCTTGTGCTTTAAAGTCCTTGCGTAATTGGCGAATGCCATCAGTTTGTGGAAAAGAGCCAATGGTGGTGGTAGGAAAAGCAGGTAAGTTAAGTGCTGCTTGTTGTAATGGCAAACGTGTTGCGTAATCAGCCTCACGCTGCCAAATGGTCTGTGCGCCTTGCTTAGCTTGTACCTTAATTTGCTTTTTATGAATAAGCGGTGAGTTTTGACGTGCAAGATTGGCTTGTTGATTTTCCGCAAAAGCAGCTTGCTGCTTTGCGTTGGGGCTATCTAATAAGCTGGCAAGCAACTGACCTTCATGTAGCTTTTGTTTGGCAAAAGCAAGCCATTGTTTGACCTCGCCTAAACGCTCATCTTCACTGTCTAAATCGTAAGGCACATGCAGTAAAGAGCAAGATGTGCCTAGCCATAAACGTGCTTGTAAGCGTTCTTTTAAGGTGCTGAGTTGTGCTTTTTTAGCTGCTAAATCAGCCCGCCAGATATTGCGTCCATCAATGATGCCTAAGGATAAAATTTTATATGGACCAAGGCGGTCTAGGGCTTTATCAAGGTCTTGTGTGGCGGCACAAACATCAAGGTGCAAACCCTGTACAGGCAGTTGGCAAGCAAGGCTTAGGTTCTCTTCTAAGGCAGAAAAATAAGTGCTAAGCAGCAGGTTTATCTCTTTACTTTGCAATTGATTGTAAACTGGTTCAAACGCATTGCGCCAAGGCTCGGGTAAATCCAAGCCTAAAATAGGTTCATCAATTTGTAGCCAGTTGGCACCCGTTGCGGCAATTTTTTGTATCAGTTGTTGATAAACTGGCACCAAGCGTTCTAATAGTTGTAACGGCTCAACACCATCGACAGAACGGGCTAAATATAGGTAGGTTAAAGGACCAACGATAACGGCTTTTAGTTGTTTGTTGTGGTTTTGAGCAAACTTAGCAGCACTTTCTAGCTCTTCTAAATACAGCTCTGGCTGCAAGCTAAATGCATCATCTTGGTGTAGCTCTGGGACAATATAATGATAGTTAGTATCAAACCACTTAGTCATCTCACCTGCGGCACAGGGTGTGCCATCAGGAGTGCGTCCACGAGCGGCTAAAAACAGTTGATTAAGTGGCTCTTGTGCACCTGTTTTTGCTCTCTCTGGCAAATGTCCAAGCAAATAGCTGGTATTTAATACATGGTCATATAGTGCAAAGTCGCCGGCTGTCAGTATTTCAAGACCTGCATCAACTTGCATTTGCCAATTTTGTTGGCGCACTGCATGCGCTGTTTGTTGTAAGTCAGCAAGGCCATTGTTGCCTTGCCAGTATTGCTCTAGTGCCCATTTAAGTTCACGCTGTGCGCCTACTCTAGGTAAGCCAAGGGTATGAAATAAAGTCATATTAATCTCCAAAATAAAAGTGGAAAGCATGTTCCCATAGAGACAATATGAAATAAAACGATATTTTTTTAATCAAACATGAGAAAAACTAATAGTTATTTTGGGAGGACTGGATATTTTTGGATATGTTATATTTATAAATAAGATAAAGTGCCGATTTGCGCATATTAAGAATATAAAAAAGATGGCATCCCCAAGGGGATTCGAACCCCTGTTACCGCCGTGAAAGGGCGGTGTCCTAGGCCTCTAGACGATGGGGACAAGGACGGAACCTAATAATTGGTGGAGCCTAGCGGGATCGAACCGCTGACCTCAACACTGCCAGTGTTGCGCTCTCCCAGCTGAGCTAAGGCCCCATATAAAAGGAGTGCGCATATTAAAGAGGCTAAGGTCTAAAGTCAACCGCTAAGACTTAAAAAAATCTTTGTTTGCGGTTGTTTTTATATATTTTTAAATTACGCCTTATGATTTATTCGCTAGGGGTATGGCGGTCGTCATTATTGCCAGAAATCATGGCATTAATTTGATCTGTTGCATCACTTGAGCGTTTGGCTAAAGCACGCACTTCATCGGCAACCACCGCAAAACCACGACCACTTTCACCAGCGCGCGCCGCTTCAATAGCAGCATTTAATGCCAATAAATTGGTTTGGTTGGATATTTCATCAATGGTTTTAACAATGCTGGCGACATCGTCTAGGTTTTTCTTGATTTTTTGGTTTTGCTCTTGTTCTTGTTGGCGTAATTTCTCTTCGTTTTTCTTACTGTCAATATCGGCAATTAAGCCGACCACTCTTGCCGGTTCGGGCTCACTTTGCTGCATCTTGCTTAAAATATTAAACCAGCGATATTCTCCATTACTTGATTTTAAGCGGACTTCTGCATTCATTTCTGTGCCGTGCTCAAATTGTGCAGTTAGCGCACTTTCAAAAGCTGCTTTGTCTTCAGTGTGCACCCTAGATAAAAGGGTATCAATGTGGTTGTTGAACTGTGCTTCTTTGTTTTCTCCAAGTAATTCTTTAAATCTATCAGACCACCAAAATTGATTGTTGCTTGCTTTTAAACTTGCGCTATTAAGCACAACATCAAAAATACCGTCACTTAACATGTGTTGAGATAAATCAAAACGTACTTGTACAGCACCTAGGTTAGCTTTACTAATGACCTCATCATGAATGTCGCTTAATGAACCTGCAATAATGGTTGCATTACCTTGATTGTCTCGTAAGGTCGCTCCGCCAGCATGAAACCAACGGTATTCACCGGACTTCATCTTTAAGCGATAAGTTACATCATAAGGGGTGTTTCCTGTTTTATCTGCAAGACTTTTACTAAATTCCGCAAAGGTTGGGTCGTGGTCTTCTGGGTGGAGTTTTTGCGACCAGCTTCCTAGTAAGTTTGGAAAGTCTTCTTCATTTTCATAACCTAATAAATGACGAAATTTTTGTGACCAAATAAAGGTTGTGTCAATACCAATGTCTGAATCTGTAGGTACGTGCATGTACCATAGACCATCGTTTGATGCATCAAACATCAGATTATATTCGGTAATTCTACTTTGCATTTCTTGCTCAAGTTGAGCATAACGTACTTCTGATTCTGTTTCTTGCTTGCTATTGGCTTGAGCCTGTTGTGCCTGTGCTAGATTGGTAAATTGTTTTTCCAAAGCAATGATTAATTGTTTACCTACTTCTCCCTGCGCTAATTCTTGCAAATTGTCAGAAATCTGTTTGCTGCCTAAAGATTGAATAATTGCTTTGGTCAATGAATTTATTTTGCGGTTGTTTGAGTTAAACATACTGTCTCCTTTTATACGATATATTTAAATTATTTCTATGCTGGAATTGCAAAACTTATTAAACGTTATTAACTTTAGACCTAGCTTGATAATTAACAAATAAAATATTAAAATATTAAAATATTAAAATATTAAAATATTAAAAAGTATTATTTTGATCAAAGAGATTTTAAAGTGTTGATTTGATAAGAAATTAATGTGAGTTAAACTTGCGTCTTATACGAATAAGTAGTTGTATAAGTAGCCAACCCCAAGCAATAATCAGTACAAAAGTGTGTTGTATCCAGTCGAAGTAGTTGTTGCTACCCATATCTAAAGCCCATAAAACCAGAGCTAAAACACTTGTTAAGGCAAGTATGTCTAGTTTTCTTATATAAGCATATAGCAATAAAAATAGGGCAAAAAGGGCGCTGTAAGGTAAGTAGCCTAAACGGTATATGTCCCAAGGTAGTAAAGTCCAACTGCTTAATATTAAAATTAGTTGTAGGCTAGATAAAAATACAACGTCATACCACTTAAAATTCAGTGGATTACTTTTCGGAACGCTGGTTGTATATAGATAACTGGCTAATAAAATGGGTAGTAGTAAGCTACTTGGGCTTAGTAATCCCATGGCTAAGCCAACGCTGCGGCTGTGCTGTAAAGTGCCAATGAGTAAACTTGAGATGATAAAAATAAGTACCACCCAATATCGTCCTAATGGGTGCTGTTGCAAGATTTTGTCTAGACGACAGGTTTTTATCAACAGGCATAAGATGCTGCTTAGAAGTAGCGGTAAGGTTAGCCAGTCAAGTAGTATCATGGGTGTTCCTTTATTGTTGATGACTGTGCTGTTTGTTGGCTATGTTTGTATAGCCAGCTTTCATTAAAGATAACAGCACGAATTCCTTTTTTGTTATGTATGGAGTAGGTAAGCAATATATCGCCATTGCCAAGGCGTTTAAAGGTGGGGTAGCGTGCGCTGTATTTGGGATTGCATTGATGATCTTCTAGGGTGTAAATGCGTTGCCATGTTTGTCCTAAGTCAGCAGAAATAGCAAGGCGAAAGATATCGTTACATTTTTTGTCATCATTAAATCCCATTAAAATGCGCCCGTCTGATAAGCGTAAGGCAGCAACAGGACTGCTGGGATTGGGAATGTTAAGGAGCTTTGCTTGAGACCAGCTTTGACCGCCATTTTCGGTTGTGCTGATAACGAGGCGTTTTTGTAATTCTTTGCTATCGGCAAAGTTACGCAATAGGGCAATGGCGCGATGTTCATCAAGTACGACGATAACAGGTTGAATGCCTAATTCCCCTCGGCTTATATTGCGTTGGTCTTTGACTTGTCCATTTTGTCCTAGGCGAACCAATACGCCAAAGTAGGTGGCTATTTCAAAATAAGCGGGTAAACCAATATCGCCATCTTGCCATGCAATCGTGGGGCTGCGAACTAAGTGTGAGCGATTTAAATAAGGAGATAAGGGCAGAAGGTGTGCTGATTGTATGGAATCTTTAACATTGTTTTGTGTATTGATAAAAGCAACAGATGCCATTGCCCAACCACCTAAAGAGACGATTGTCGTTAGATATTTATCAGGGGCTGTACCAAATTGTACGGTATTACCTAGAGTGGTTAGGGTTTGTGTGGGGCGTAGTTTTTTACCCACAGCTTGTGGCGATAAAATGGGCTTAGGTTCGCTGTGCTGCCATTTGTTGCCTGTTTGTTGTAGCTCGCTTGCCCAAATAGCAACATCTTCACTGCCTTCATAACTGCCTTGAAACCAAATTAAACGAATACGCTTATCAGGTAACATGATTACCGCTGGCGAATGAGCCACATCAGTGACGGTGTGATTAAATACAGATATAAATTTAGGTGTTTGGTTAAGGTCTACTTGGCTTAAATCATCAACTACAAAATGCCATGATAGTGGTTTGTGAGTGAATGCTTGGTAGCTGCCAATGGCAATAGTTAATAGGGCTAATAGTAGGTACGCAATTGGGCGTACATTAAATAACTGGCTGATGGCGCGCTCTCTTTGTTGTGGAATTATTTAATTGTGCTGTTGTTTGTTTATTAGTTCTTTAGTGTATGGGGTAAATGTGTTTATGCAAGTCTTTATCTGTTGCATGGGTTATAAATAGTCGTCATCATATGCGCTAATAAATTCATTTTTTAAGTGTTTTTCTATTTTTGAGGTCTTTATGTTGTTTGCTTTAGTGACTAAATTATTTGATAAAAAGATAAAAATAGTGCCCCCATTGGTTGTGTTGCTGCTTTTATCTGCTTGCTTTGAGGCAGAAAAGGATACCCCCTCGCAAGCAACGCCCAAAGAAGCGGTGGCGGCATTGGTAGAAGAAGCCTCGCCTGAGCCTGAGAAATTCGTTGCTCAAGCTCTATCTAATGATGCCAGTGACATTCAAATTTTAGATATTTCAGAGCGTAGCTATGATGGTGGCAGTGCCTTGGCAGTGACCTTTTCATCGCCTGTTGATGGGCGCAAAAAAATCCAATCTTATTTTGAGGTCACCACTAAAGAGCAAGCCGTCGAAGGGGAATGGGTGCTCTCAAAATCTGGCAAAGTGGCTTATTTTGATGCCATTGAGCCAAATACCAAATATCAGATTGTGGTTGCATCAGGTTTGCCAGCGCAATCGGGTAAAACCTTAGAAGATGGCGGCGTGGGCGAGGTTAAAACTCGCAATATTAAAGCCGCGGTGAGCTTTGTTGGCCAAGATATGTTTTTAACCCTAAATGCGCAAACCGGCTTGCCTGTTACCACCATAAATGTGCCTGAGATAGATGTGAACTTTTATCGCATTAATGAGCATAATTTAGATGAAATAGGTGATTTGTTAAATAGGCAAAAAATCAATCGTTATTATTTAGAAGACATTAAAAAATGGGCAAAGCACTTACATTTTGCTCGCTATCGCTTAGATGCGCCTAAAAACAAACGTCGCAATATTAACCTGCCCATTCAAGATGTTGATGAGCTTAACAAACCCGGTGTGTATTTGGCGGTAATGAATGAAAGTGGCGAGTATTATGGCTCTGTAAATGCCCGTATTTTTAGCGTGACGGATATTGGTTTGCATGCCCGTTTTTATGGTACAAAAATTAAGGTTTATGCAAATAGCTTAACCAGCTCCAAACCCTTAGCGGATATTCGTGTTGCGGTTTTAAATAATAAAGGTCGAGAGATTTCCAAACTTCATACCAATGCCAAAGGCGAGCTGTTGTTTGATTTAAGTAAAAAAGGCTTTAACAATGCTCGTTTTATTATGGCACGCAATAAAGAATCGGTGAGTTTTATACGCATAAAAACACCCGCTTTGGATTTATCCGAGTTTAAGATTAATCAGCGTCCGTATCATGCCTTTGAAATTTTTATTTATGGACAACGAGATTTATATCGCCCAGGGGAAACGGTTATTCTCTCTGCTTTATTGCGTAATTACGATGGGCGTTTGTCTAAAACGCTGCCTTTGCAAGCCGTGCTTAAAGATGCTCAGGGTAAAACCGTAAAAACCTTTAGCTGGCGTGGTAATGACCAAGGTTATTATGAAACCCAATACACCCTTGCCAGTAATGCCCCGACTGGCAATTGGCATTTGCAAGTTAAAAATACCGATGGCTCTTTGGTGGTGCATAACTTTAAGGTTGAAGAGTTTATGCCTGAGCGCATTAAACTGAGCTTTGAAAGCGAACCGTACCAAAGCGGCGAGCAAATACAAGCCAATTTAAACGCCATGTATTTATATGGTGCGCCGGCGAGTAATAATCGTGTAAGCAGCAGTGTGTATGTGCATAACAGTTCACACCCTATCAAGGCGTTAAAAGATTTTTATTTTGGCGATATCAAACAAAAAATTAGAGAAAACCAAAGTCTTGATGATGCCCATTTAGATGGCGAAGGCAATATCACTTTAAGCCTTGAAAACCAATGGCAAGATGCCAAGACCCCTTTAGCGGTGAGCTTTTCTGCCAGTGTGTATGAAACGGGTGGGCGCGCTGTCACTCGCACCCATGCCACCACCTTGATACCTGCGGATAAACTGCTGGGTATTCGTCCCAACTTTGGCGATAAAAACCCACAGCAAAATACCCAAGTGGGCTTTGAGTTGGTGTATGCCGATATGACAGGCAATAAATTGGCTGCCAAAGATGTAGAAGTGCGCCTAGTGCGAGAAGAACGTGATTATTATTGGAGTTATTCTGACCATGAAGGCTGGCACTATGAGCATTCACAGTCAGAATATTTAGTGCAAAGCAATCAAATTGAAATTAAACAGGGCGAAACCGCTAAAATTCAAGTGCCTGTGGAATATGGCTATTACCGCCTAGAGACTATCGACCCTCAAGGCTTAATCAGCAGTGTGCGCTTTTATGCAGGTTACAACTGGTATGAAGACTGGGTTAATAACCAATCAGCAGGACGCAGCGCACGTCCTGATAAAGTCTCCCTAGCGTTTGATAAAGGCAGCTACAAGGCAGGCGATACCGCCACGTTAAGCATTGTGCCGCCAGATGCGGGTGAGTCTTTAGTGATGGTGGAGGCTGATAATCTGCTTTGGTATAAGCGCATAAGCGTGCCCAAAGCAGGTAAAAAGGTTGATATTCCGATTAAACAATCTTGGGACAGACACGATATTTATGTCTCTGTCGTGCATCTGCAAGCCACGCAAAAAACCGATAACATCACCGCCAAGCGTGCCATTGGATTAATTCATCTGCCCTTGGATAGGCAAGAGCGCAAACTTGAGGTTCACATTGATGCACCTGAAAAAGTGTTGCCCAATCAAACCCAAATGGTCAAGGTTGCGGTACAAGGGGCAAACAAACAAGCCTATGTGACCTTGGCGGCTGTTGATGTGGGTGTGCTGAATATCACTCGCTTTAAAACGCCAGACCCTTATGCTTTCTTTTTTGAGCCACGCCGTTATCAAATTGATATGCGTGATATGTACCAAAAGCTGTTTGCCTTAAATGATAATGCCCTTGCCAAACAACGCTTTGGTGGCGATATGGAAGAACTTGCAGAAGAAGCCGCATTAAGTAAAGGCGGTAAAAATGCTCAAGCTGAGGTGAGAGTGGTTTCCCTGTTTAGTGGTATGGTTGCCGTTGATGCCCAAGGTAATGCTGAAATACCACTTAAACTGCCCGATTTTAATGGGCGTGTGCGCCTGATGGCGGTGGCGTTCAGTGCTGATGCCTTTGGGCATAGCGAGCAAAATATGACTCTTGCCGCCCCCGTTGTTACCCAGCTTGCCATGCCACGCTTTTTGGCTATGGGCGATAAATCCACTTTCGCTTTAGACATACATAACCTCACCGATAAAACCCAACATCTTGATGTGCATTTGCACAGCAAAGGAGCGGTCAGTATTGCTGATGGGCGCAGTCAATTACAGCTTAAACCGCAAGAGAAAACCACGTTAAGCTATGCGGTTAAAGCGGGCTTTAATACGGGGCGCAGTGCCGTTCATCTTAGTGTTAAAGGCATTAAAGACTATGCCATTGAGCGAGATTGGGGCATTGTAACCCGTGGTGCTTACCCCGCTTTAAGCGAGCGCATACAAAAATGGTTAAAACCTGATGCAACCATGATGCTAAAAAGCGCACAACTGAAACAATTAGTGCCCTCTTCTTTAGAGGCGGTTGTCACCCTAAGTACCCATGCAAATTTTGATTTGCCAAGGCACTTGAAGTATTTATTGCACTACCCTTATGGCTGTACTGAGCAATCGGTTAGCTCCACCTATCCTTGGTTATTTGCCACCGATGAAAATATGCAGCGTTTAGGCTTAAGTAAAAAAGCGCAATACAGCCGTGATGATAGTATTCAACATGGCTTACAGCGCATTGCCCAAAAACAGCTTAGAACAGGCGGTTATGGCTTGTGGTCGGACTCTAGCCCAGAAGAACAATGGCTCACGGCGTATGTGGCGGAGTTTTTATATTCCGCACGGGAGCAAGGCATTCATATTGAGCAAAAGCAATATGATAACAGCCTATCACGCTTACAAAGTTATCTCACAACCCAAGGGCAAAACCGCTATCTACGTTACAGTGAAGACCGTCTGCATTCAAGTTTTGCCTCGCGTGCATATGCCGCTTATGTGTTGAGTCTGCATAAAAAAGCCAGCCTGAGTCATCTGCGTACACTAAATAAACGTTTAAATGATGCCAGAACGCCGTTATCCATTTTGCATCTAGCCTTAGCGTTTAAGTTACAAGGCGATGAACAAACCGCCAAGGAATTATTTAATAAAGCGGATAAAACAGAGCGTCCTAAAAATGCCTATTTTGGCGATTACGGCTCAATCATAAGAGATGATGCACAGATTATTCGTTTGTTTTTGCGGCATAATCTATACCCAGAGCGCATTAAAAACATCTCTATAAAACTGGCAGAGCGTTTAAAAGGTCAGTCTTATTTAAGCACCCAAGAGCGCAATAGTCTCTTTATTGCAGGGCTAATGCTTGAGAAAAAATTTGGCAAACCTTGGGTGGTTGATGTGGGTTTAAAAGACAGTTTGGATACGCTCAAAGGCACAGGCACTTGGGCAAAATACTACGCAGGTAAAGCCCTAAATAAAGGTCTGTCGGTATCCAATAAAAGTAACAAAGACCTATTAGTTAATGTGGATTTTCAAGGTTACAACAGCAAGCCGCCTAAGCCAGAGATAAGCGATTACTTTAATGTTAAGCGTGAATACTATAACCCCAAAACGGGTAAACCTTTGGATATGAGCGAGCTTAAAGTGGGTGATTTGGTCTTGGTGTTCTTACAGGTTGTCGTTAAAGAACATCGTACTCCCGATATGCTGGTGGTGGAGATGATTCCAGCAGGGCTAGAGCTTGAGAATCAAAACTTAGACAGCGCCATTAAAATTGATGAGCACATAAAAATAAACGACAAACCTCTATCTTATTGGCAAAACCATTCAGCTTTAATTCATCAAGAATACCGTGACGACCGCTACGTGGCTGCCATTAATGCCGATGCCAATATGGCGTTTCCACTGGTGTATCTAGCCCGTGCAGTTACCCCAGGGACATACCAAGTACCGCCGACTTTGATTGAAGATATGTATCGCCCTGAACGTCGTGTATTGGGTAATATTTTTGCGCCCATACAGATTAAAAACCCATAAATGAGGCGTTTGAACCTGCGGCGATTAGCCTATGCGCTCTCGCCGTTTGTATTGCTTGCTTGTTTACTCGTATTTTTAGATTGGCGTTACCCATTTAATTTGCCCGATACAGATTCAGGCTTTGCCCAGCTCGTTGTGGATAAAAACGGACAGCCATTAAGAGCTTTTGCCGACAAACAAGGCATTTGGCGGCATCAGGTTAGCCTAAAAGAAGTATCGCCTTTATACATTCAAGCCCTGTTAGGTTATGAAGACCGCTGGTTTTATCATCATTTTGGCGTTAATCCCTTTGCTTTAGTGCGTGCTTTTTGGCAAAACTGGCGTTGTGACTGTGTGGTCTCTGGTGGCTCTACCCTAAGCATGCAGGTAGCAAGACGGTTTCACCCTCACCCTAAAAATATCGCAGGTAAACTACAGCAAATACTGCGTGCGTTGCAGCTTGAATGGCACTTATCTAAAGAAGACATTTTAACCCTTTATCTAAACTATGCCCCCTTTGGCGGCACCATTGAAGGTGTGCAAGCCGCCAGTTTTGCTTATTTAGGCAAGCCCGCCAACGACCTAACCCATGCCGAGGCTGCCTTATTAGCAGTGTTACCCCAAGCACCCTCAAGAATGCGCCCCGACCGTCACCCAAACCGTGCCCAAGTTGCTCGTGATAAAGTACTAAATCGTTTGGCAAAACAGCAAGATTGGTCAGCTCAAACCGTCAAACTTGCCAAACAAGAAATCGTAGCCGCCCAAACGCCCAAACGCCCAATGTGGGCACCGTTATTGGCACGTAGATTAATTCAGCAGTATCCAAGCCAAACCGTTATTCAAACCACCCTTGATGTATCACTGCAAAGCTATCTACAAGAAGAGCTTGCCCAATGGATACACAGCCAACCCAAACACAGCTCAGCGGCAATTTTAGTCTTGGATAACCGTACCCATTGCGTTGCTGCCTATATTGGTTCTGGCGATTTTTATGATCGCCAACGCTTTGGCTATGTGGATATGGTGCAAGCCATTCGCTCACCTGGCTCTACGCTTAAACCCTTTATTTACGCTATGGCGATTGAAGAAGGGCTTATTCACTCTCACAGTCTGTTAAGTGATGCCCCTAGAGACTACGCTAACTACCGTCCTGAAAATTTTAATCGAGGTTTTAGCGGTGCGGTTTCTGCCACCTATGCGTTACAACAATCTTTAAATGTACCCGCAGTGCAGGTATTAAGCCATGTAGGTGCCAAACGCTTTTATAACCGTATGCGAAATGCAGGTATGTATTTAACGCTGCCAGATAATGCCAAACCCAATGTTTCAATTGCTTTAGGCGGTGTGGGTACCAACCTATGGCATTTAGTAGCAGGGTTTTCAAGCCTTGCTCAAGGTGGGCAGCTGCATACTCCCTGTGTGTTACAGCAGGCAAAACCGCCACCGTCTAAATACCTAATGCACCCCGATGTCGCATGGATTGTCTATAAAATGCTATCTGCAAAAGATGAGCCTAATGCCATTAAACGACATCACTTAGCACAAACCAACTACCTCGCATGGAAAACCGGTACCAGCTATGGCTCTCGTGATGCTTGGGCAATAGGAGTCAGTGGCGATTACAGTATCGGCGTATGGCTTGGGCGACCAGATGGCAGTGCTCAACCGGGGCATTTTGGTGCGCTCAACGCCGCCCCTAAATTAGGTCAAATCGCCGACAGTCTGCATCGCCTGAACAAACGTCCTATACCACAACCAAAAAGTGTGAAGCAAACTCAAATTTGCTGGCCACTAGGACTAAAGAAAAGCCTAACCGCAGCCGAGCTTTGCCATACACAGCAGCGAGCTTGGTTATTTAAAGGGTTAAGCCCCGTTACTTGGTATGAAAGCCGTCAACCCCAATGGCAGCAAAACCCCATGACTTTGTGGCTAAGCCGTGACAAACATCTATGGGTTGATAAACAATGCCAAGGCGTTGCCATGTACGCAAAAAAAGTAGCACTATGGCCCAGTATTGTAGAACCTTGGTTGCCCAAACGCTGGCAGCGGCGCAGTCTAATTGCCCCTGTGGATACACGCTGTAAGCAAAGCCCCATAAGCGGAATGAATGATTTAAACATTATTGGCTTAAATAAGGGCAACGAATTTAAAAGCGTACGCAAACACAGCCAATTACCCAGTATCAGCTTACAAGCAAGAGGAGGATTGGGCACTCGCAACTGGTTTGTTAATGGTCATTACATAGGCAATGCAAAGCCACAAGCCAGTTTATTTTATCGTTTTAAAAGTACAGGAGAAAAACAAATTGTGGTACTTGACCAAGCAGGCAATATTGATAAATTGACGATTTTTATCGGACAAGGGCAGTAGTGCTTTAGGTGGCATCAGCAAAAAGCGTTTGTTTACTCTTTGACACCAAGAAACATAGAGCTTATTTTAGTTTATTTACCACATAGAATTAAAAATGAATCTGAAATTTGATAAGGATATAGCCAGTTCCTATTTTAGCAACTCACAAATTGCTCGCATTCTAACTGAGAAGTGGGTTAAGCATCATGTTTATTGCCCGTGCTGTGGTAATGGTAATGTTGATGAATTTGCAAATAACAGACCTGTTGCCGACTTTTACTGCTCTGCGTGTAACGAAGAATTTGAACTTAAAGCAAAAAGCGGCAACCGCATTGGGAAAAAAGTGGTAGATGGTGCTTATTCTACAATGATAGAAAGAATTGATTCCGATAATAATCCAAATTTCTTTTTTTTAACCTATAGCAAAGCTGCTGGGGAAGTAACTAATTTTGTAATGATACCAAAACACTTTTTTAGCCATAATATGATTGAAAAAAGAAAGCCACTAGCAAAAACAGCCAGACGAGCAGGCTGGGTAGGTTGCAATATAGACTTAACCAAAATCCCTAAGAACGGGCATATTTTTTTAGTTAAAAACTCGCAAGTAATCAGTCGTCAAAAGGTCATCTCAAAGTGGAATGAAACGGCATTTCTTAAACAGAAAAAAGGCGGGTCAAGGGGTTGGATTTTAGACATTATGAATTGCGTGGATAGAATTGATCAGGATATCTTTTCCCTATCAGATGTGTATGCTTTTGTCGCAGAGCTAGAGCAAAAATATCCAAACAATCATTTTATTAAAGACAAAATACGGCAGCAATTACAAATCCTAAGAGACTATGGCTTACTACATTTTAAGCAGCCTGGTGTGTATCAAAAAGTGAAGTCATAAAAACTTTATAGCTGAGTTCCTTTAAATCCCCTATTTATTATCTAACCTTAACAGCCATATAAAAAAGCCGTTTATATGCGTTGAGTCAAAGTGGGCGCATTGAAGCCAGTTATGATTTACTTTAGTATGTAAGCTGTAACACTATAAATAGCTAGAGCATTTAAGTTTGGTTAAATTAAAGCATGACCCATAGGTAAACGTGGTGGGGTGTTTGCTTTGTCCCATAAGCGGTCGTTTTAGACTCTGTTTCTCGCTCTGGCTTTGCAGCTTTTAAGTAATTTTTATCTAGGAATAAGCGATGACGCAACCCTTACCTTTACCACCTCTTGAGCACACAATTAATCAATTTTTAACTGCTATTCAACCTGTTTTTAATGAAAAAGACGTAGATGCTTGTCATGCCTTGGCAAAAACGTTTTTACAAGGAGAAGGGCAAGATTTGCAAGCAAAATTGCAAGATTATGCACAAACGCAAGTGGCACAAGGTAAAAGCTGGCTTAGTGATTACTGGCTAGAGGGTTATTTAAGCGGACGTGGCATTAAATCCACCAGCTCAAACGTGGGCTTTCAAATTAATTTTGCCAGTGAATGTACGCAACTTACTCGGGCGGCAGAATTTATTTATCGTGTGGCACAAACGCATCATGATTATATACAAGGGAAAATTGAACCCTTAGAAGATGGACGTGGAAATACGCTTTCTATGGACGGCTGGCAAGTTCTCAATGGCGCAATGCGTATACCTAAGGCGGAGTTAGATGAATTGTATTACGCACCTAATACAGTAAATAACCGACATATTAGTATTTTTTATCAAGGGCATCATTATGTTTTGAATATAACTGATGAGCAAGGAGTGCTGTTACCTAAAGAGGCGATTGAATTTGCGTTACATAATTTATCAGCAACAAAAAGCAGTTCGCCATTTAGTTTGGTCAGTGCTTTGCCTAGTGTAGAGGCGCAAAGTTATTTAGATGAATTATGTATTAATGAGCATAATAAAAAATTGTATCAAATGCTTAAAGACAGTTGGTTTTGTGTGTCGTTATTTGCCAGTGAAAAAAATACGGAAGAATTAGACATATTAACTCAGCAATCGTTTTTTCCCTCCCGTGCTTGGCAATATAAGCCTTTTACTTACCAAATAGATTTAAACTCCAGTTTTATCAGTGTGCAAGTTGAGCATACAGGGTTAGATGGGGCAACTTTACAGGCCATTTTAGACTATGCTTTTGCACTTAAACTTACAGCAGCGACAGAAAAAAAAGCGCAGGCTCGGTTATTTGATTGGCAGATAACTGATGCACTTGCTACAGAAATACAGACTGCTGTGAGCAATGCCAATAGGCAAGTTGGCTCTTTAGAAGTGCGTAAGTTTAGTGTGGATTATTCTGCCATTAAAGTAAAAGTCAGTCATGACGCGCTGATTCAATTGAGTTTATTGTATGCTCAATTATTGGTTTTTAAGCAATTACGCAATACCTATGAGGCTGTAGATACCAGTCATTATCTAGCAGGACGCACAGAATGTTTGCGCCCTAACACGCATGCAGCACGTCATTTTTGTGAAAAACTCATTACTAACAGTGCCAGCATAGATGATTTACAAGCCGCATTGAAAGCACAAAAGGCATGGGTAATTGCTTGTAAAAGTGGTCAGGGTATAGACCGTCATCTTTTGGCCTTGTCTAAAATAGCATGTCATAGTGATGATTTTTTTTCTTATGTACAGCGTTTTATTGGGCATGATTTTTTGTCTACCTCAACTGTAGGTCGTCAAGCCCCCATACGTCGCTTTATTTTTGCACCTACTTCTATAGATGGATTTGGGGTAAACTATAGTTTAGATGGTCATCATTATGAATATTGTTTGATAGCCAATCAGCACAGCCTTAACTATTTAGATGCTATGGAGGAAGCGATACACACAGGTGTTAATAAACTGATTAAGTTAATTATCGAGCATCACTAATAAATCATGCTCAACCCACTACTTTTAAACATAACTAAAACAGGAATAATAAAATGAAAAAAAGACTACTTATACGCCTATTTTTAATAGGATTTTCGTTCTTTGCAATGCAACCTATCACGCAAGCTGCTAGTACATGCGACATTAAGCGTCCTATTGTATTTGCTGGTTTTAATTGGGACAGTGCGGGCTTTCATAATGGCGTAGCTCGCTATATTTTAGAAAAAGGCTATGGTTGTAAAACCGATGAAATTCCAGGAGCCACAATGCCTCTTTTTAATGGTATGTTGCGTGGTAATATTGATATTGCAATGGAAATTTGGACTCAGTCTGTTGATAAAATGTGGGGTGAGAATATTGATAAGGGTAATTTTAAAGAAGTGGGTACAACGTTATCAGATGCTGTACAGGGGGTATTTGTGCCTAAATATTTAGTTGAGGGTAAAAATGCGCCAGCCCCTGATTTAAAACGAGTGGTAGATTTAAAAAAATATGCCAGCTTGTTTAAAGACCCAGAAGAGCCAAATAAAGGACGTTTTTATAACTGTGTGCTTGGTTGGAGTTGCGCTGAGATTAACAGTAAAAAACTACAGGCTTATGGGTTAAAAAACAGTTTTATTGATTTTAAAGCAGGGGCTGGTAATGCCATTACCACTGCGGTTGAAAGTGCGTTAAGACGTAAGAAACCAGTGGTGTTTTATTACTGGACTCCCTCGTGGCTGGTGGGTAAATATCAAGAGCAGTTGGTAATGCTTAAAGAGCCTGCATTTAATAAAGATATTTTTGAAAAAATGCAAAAAAGCAAAAATCCTAAACAGGCAACTGCTTATGCGCCTACTATTTTAAAAATTGGTGTGCGAGCGCCTTTTGTTAAGGAATCTCCTGTAGTAACCTCATTTTTAAATAAATATCATACCAATAGTGCAATGGTCTCTGCCATGCTCTCTTATATGCAAGAAAATGATAAAAATGCAAAACAAACAGCGGTTTATTTTTTACAAACCCATCCAGAGGTATGGCAAAAATGGGTACCTAAAGATGTGGCAACACGCATTCAAAGCAGCTTGAAATAGCATAACTTCAGTTGTAGTAGGTGGCTTTTCCACCTACTCATTTCTTTAATTAGAAGGTAATCTCATTAACCAAACGAGTAATTCTATGAGTGATTTTTTTTATCCATTAGGCGATGATATTCGTAAAAGTGTAAATCAAGTAATTGAATTTTTAATTGTTAATTATGCTGATGGTTTTGAAACGGTTTCCAATAAGCTACTAGTGGTGCTGGTGCATATTGAAAAAGGTTTGGCCTTTATACCACCACCGCTATTTATTTTATTGGTTGCAGCCCTTGCTTATGCTGCCAGTCGTCGTATAAAACTGAGTGTTATTTTGGCATTGAGCTTATATTTCATTGGTTGCTTAGGTTTGTGGGGGCAAGCAATACAAACCATTGCCATTGTTGTTGTATCTATTTTGTTGTCTGTTATTTTGGGTTTTCCTATTGGTATTTTAAGTGCTAAAAGCAACCGTTTTCGTATGTTGGTCTCGCCTATTTTAGATTTAATGCAGACCATTCCGAGCTTTGTGTATTTAATTCCAGCGGCGATGTTATTTGGTTTGGGTAAAGTACCTGCTATTTTTGCAACCTTTATCTATGCAACGCCACCTTTAATTCGTTTGGTCGATTTGGGCATTCGTGAAGTAGATAAAGAAGTGGTTGAAGCCTCTAAATCTTTTGGTGCAACTCAGTGGCAGTTGCTCTCAGGCATTCAAATTCCTTTGGCGTTGCCTTCTATTATGCAGGGCATTAATCAAACAATGATGATGGCTTTAGCTATGGTGGTGGTGGCCTCTATGATTGGCGCGCGAGGCTTAGGAGAAACCGTTTTATATGGTTTGCAGCGTAATGATTCAGGTATGGGGTTTTTAGGGGGGATAGCAATTGTTATTTTAGCGATTATTTTTGATCGCATTACCCAGTCGGCAGCAGCTCAAACGCAAAAGTATCGTCAAGTAACGAGTAAATAAGGAGTATTCAACATGAGTATGATTGAAGTGCGCCATGTTTCTAAAGTGTTTGGTAAAAATCCTAAAAAAGCACTGCAATTGATTAATCAAGGCATGGATAAAGCCGAATTACTGAATCAACATCAACATGCCTTGGGTTTGCATGATATTAATTTGCAGATAGAAGAGGGCGAGGTGTTTGTTATTATGGGGTTGTCAGGCTCTGGTAAATCAACGCTTATCCGCCATTTTAATCGTTTAATTGAGCCAACAGATGGGGAGATTATCGTTGCTGGCGAAAAAGTAACAGACCTATCTGATAAAGAATTAAAAGTCTTTAGGCGTAATGCCATGAGTATGGTCTTTCAGCATTTTGGTCTTATTCCTCATCGTACGGTACTAGAAAATACCGCCTATGCTTTGCATATTCAAAAAGTTGATAAAAAAACCGCGCAAAGCAAAGCAAAACAATGGTTAGAGCGTGTTGGTTTAGCTGGTTTTGAAGCGCAGTATCCGCAGCAGTTATCAGGGGGACAACAGCAACGTGTGGGGTTAGCACGAGCATTGGCAGCTGATACAGATATTATTCTTATGGACGAGGCGTTTTCTGCTTTAGATCCGCTTATTCGTACACAAATGCAAGATGAATTACTTGAACTGCAGCAGCAACTACATAAAACCGTGGTATTTATTACTCATGATTTAGATGAGGCTTTACGTATTGGTAATCGTATTGCTATTTTAAATGAGGGTAAATTAGCGCAAATTGGCAGTGCAGAAGAGATTTTACTTAATCCTGCTGATGAATATGTACGGGAGTTTGTGCAAGGGGTTAATCTTGCCAGTGTGCTCACACTTCAATCCATTATGCATTGTGCCATTAGCTTAGAGGACACCTCGCTAGAGCAGGCTCAAAGTCTGTTAATAGAAAAAAACAGTGCCTACTTATGGCTTGAAAATGCAGGTGTTTATCAGGGAATGGTCACATTACAAGCCATACAGGAGGCTTTATCTTCAGGTACAAACATCAATCTATCTGATATTGTGCAAAAGCGACCTAGCATGGATTTGCAAAGCAGCATTGAAATGGCAGTGCCTATGGCCATTTCCAGTAGCTATCCCATTGCCATTACCAATAAAAAAGGTGAGCTTATGGGAGAGGTCAGGGCAGAAGATATTGCTCAGCTATATGCAGATGCTAAGTGATAGGAAACAAACTTAGGTCATTATCTGTACCTTATGTTTTTAAGAAGAAATATTGTGTTAGGTTACCTAGTCATTTATTAGTGACAAAAAAACAACTTTTTGAACTTCTTTTGTAATCATATCTCTGACGCTTTCTGGTTTTTCGTTATTTTTATTTAAATTCGCTTAAATTTTTATGCTTTTGGTCTATAAAATAATTAACTAATTTAATATTTTTAAGTGTGGATTAAAAAGGAGTGAATATGAGTGAAGATACTGATTTTATCGGCGAATTTGAAAGTGAAGATTATGACTTTGAAGTGAATGCCGAAGCTGCCAGCTTGCGTTCTAATGAGCGTATTAGAGAGCAAATGGCAAATGATGTTGCTGCATTTTTAGCTCAAGGTGGGAAGATTAAAGAAGTGGAGCAAGGTTTTCAAGCGGACCCACCTCGTAAGCCTGAAAGCAAATATGGCAGTCAGCCAATTTAAATTTTTCTGTGTTAGTGAGTGTGTTTTGCGGCCTATTGGCCGCTTTTTTTTGCCTGTTGGTATAGGTTTAAATACGCCTTTGCCATTTTCTCTGGGGCATAGGTGCCTAGTTTTTCTGTGGCATTTTGAGCTAATTTCTGTGCGTATTCAGGGCACTGGTAAAGCTCTAAAATGGCAGATATAAGAGCGTCAATATCAGCATTGGCAAACAGTAATCCCGTTTGTTGGTGCTTTATTACATCAGGAATGCCGCCTACATGACTGGCAATAATTGGCACATTAAAGTACATCACGTCTAATAAAGTGGAGCCTAGCCCCTCCATGCGAGAGGGAAAAACAAATAGGTCAAACATCGCAATGGCATCGCCAATATTGCTGATAAACCCTTGCCAATGCACGTTATTTAAGTGCTTACTTTCAGATTTTAATATTTGTTCATCAGCGCCTTGTCCATAAAATACAAACTGCATATCAGGGTGAGCGTGTTGCAATCTTTCAGCCGCCGCCAATAAGACCCGCTGACCTTTTTGATGGTCACTTAATGCACCGATATGTCCTATAACAAATTGCTTGGCGAAAGGGGCACGTAGTTGCTTAGTTTGTTCTGGGTCGTGGGGTAGGTAAGCAAAGGCATCAGCAATGCGTGTTACTTTTCCCCATTTACGTTGGATAAGTTGCTGTTCAATAATTTTGGAAATAGCGACCCTTGCATACGCTTTTTTATAGGTTAAGCGATTGAAAAATTTATCTTTAACAGGGTTATCAATGCGCCTGCAAATCACATAAGGTCGAGCAAACAGTTGGTATTGCAGCCACGCCCAATGCACGCCTTTGGCATCGTGGGCTTGTACGACATCGGCATCATTAATAGAAAAATGGCCTTGCAGTTGATGCTTTACATTAATCAAGGATAAATTGCGTACATGTTTTAGCTGTGCTCGCATGGGAGAGTCGGCACGGCATAATAAATATTGTTGGGTAACGCCATCTAACTTTGCGAGATGCTCAATTAAAATGACTGTTTGCCGCTCGCCACCACGAAATCCTTTGGCAAGGTTGATATGTGCAATTTTCATATAAAATACTCATTAAAGCAGATTTTTGCCTGTGCAATTAGTTGTTCGCCACTGACCTCGCTAGGGTTCTTCCAGTAAAAGGTTTTGCCGTCGCCGATGCCTTGGGCAAAGGTGCGTTGCGGCTCACCTGGGGTAAAAATGCCCAAGGTTTTAAGCCCTATGGCAGAGGCCAAATGTAAAATGCCAGAATCATGCCCAATATAAGCATCACATAGGCTTAAAAGTGGAATACTTTGTGCAAGTTGTCCATTGCCCAAGGTATCACAAAAGTCACCGATGTATTCTTGCTGGTTGTGTTGTTGATTATAGTCTCGTAGCTGCTGCATATCTTGAGGTGCGCCAAACCAAATAGGTTGTATGCCTTGCTGTATTAGGTATGCCGCCAATGTTAGCCAGCTTGTTAATGACACGCAGCGATTAGATTGGCTGGCAAAGGCATGTAAGCCAAACCAAGGCTTGTCGCTTTGCTGTTTACTACGTTCAAGTTTAGGTAACTCTGCTTTGCGTCTTGCTAAAACGGTTGCTAAATCTAAAGCGTAGTTGGTGGACTTTGTATTGATATTCAGTGGTTTAAGTAGGGCTAATAACTCAGGCACAACGGGCTGTTGTAAATCTGGTAAAGAAATGGCATGGGTTAGCCAATATTTAAGTTTAGGGTAGGCAAAACCGATACGTACAGGAATGTGCGCCTGTTGCATTAAAACGCCTAAACGCCAATTTTTATTGACACTAATTGCAATATCAAAATCTTCAGAGCGCAGCCAAGTGCGAGTAGCAAAGAACGCTTTGACGGCGTGCAAGCGAGTAATAGGATTGAGTCTTGCTAATGAAACCTGTGGGTAAATGCCGTTAACATGGGCAAAAAAATCGGCAACCTGTGCCGTATCTGTGCGTGTTAGGAGCTGTATTTCTGTATTAGGCTGTGCTTTGGCAATGGCATTGATAAGGGCTGTGGTAAACACCAAATCGCCAATATTGTCTTGGCAGATTAATAGTAGCTTCATGTAGGTTCATCACCTTTTAAAGCATATTTGCTACGCTCAATAAGCAAAATAAGCAAGCTGGTTATCAGTAAAAAATATAAAAGCCCTACAGAGCGATAAAAAATTACATCGGTTAAAACAAAAAATAGATAAGCACTTATCACTACCATACCTGCCATTGCCATATCTTTAGCGGTATTGTTGCGAAAATGCTGCCAAAAATAATGCAGAGGCATAAAAAACAGCAATAAATAGGCAAGTAGCCCGACAATTCCTGTGGTCGATAACATCTGTAAATAGCCATTGTGGGCATGGTGATAGTAATCGACTAGGTTGCCTTGTTCATTATAATCATTAAATACATAAGAAATCGGCCCGTGCCCAAATAAGGGCTTTTGTTGACTAAGCTGTAACGCATGATACCACATGCGTAAGCGATAGCCTGCTGAGTTACGACTTGTGTGTAAGTCAAAGGTGGCAACTTCTTGTGTGGCTTTAGTAATGCGCTGGTGTATGGGGTTATTTGCATCATTTGCAATCCAAATGAATAAGCCAGCAAAGAGTGTTAAGCCGATGATAAAAGTGCGATAAAAGCGCAAAGAAATTAGATACCAAAGTGCCAATATGCTGAAAATGGGTAATGCCAGCCAGCCGCCACGAGATAAAGACAAACCACTGGCGATTAGGCCTAAAATAAATGCAGCAAGTCCTATAAGGCTCAGCACATAGCGTTTTTGGTGTGCCCAAGAAATGGCAAAAATAGCACTGACAAATCCCATAACCAAAGCACTATCGCCATAGTAGATGGGGTTAACGCCTAAGCCGACTCTTGTTGTAGCAGGCACTAAAGAGAAAATTTGCAAGTGGCTATCTAGCCCTAAAAGACCAGCAATGATTGCTCCCGTGCTTATTAAAAAAAATAGGGTGTAATATAGCGGCTTGTATTGCTTAAAAATACAGGCAAGGGCATATAAAACCAAGGGCAGTAAAATTAATTTACCATAAGGGCTGCTTAGTGTTTTGGCTTGCTCTAATGAAAAACCATTTAACGCCCATGCTAAAGTGACAGCAAACCACAGCCCAGCTGCAATCCAAATCCATCTGCGTAAAGCAGGTGATAGCTCAGCTCTAAGGGTGTGGAAGGGTTGCGTCAGTAGTAATACCAAACCAATTAACGCAAGTGCGCTGTATACTTTTGAGGTTAAGTTACCAAATACCAAGCCAAGTGCAAAAAAAACCAGTAAAAGACAAAATACCAAGGTAGATAAAAAGGGGGTGGATTTTAAGTTCATTCTATTTCCGCAAAAGATGTAAAGCGCATTTTTTAAAAACAGCTTATTAGCTGTTCTAATTTAGATAAAATAATTCTAGCTAACGCATTCTAACATGCGTTTATTGTAAAGGGTATGTATTCAACAGTTGATTGTAGGCATGTGTTTATTTGCTTAGTTTATGTTAACTCCAAGCGGCTAATGACAATAGACCTAATGGCTAAATTGAACTGCACTGAGAATAAGTGTATTTTGTTACGTTTTGATGTCGTTTTAAGTTAGGTAGGGGTATGTATGCGTTTTAGTAAATTAAATAAAACATTGCTGGCTGTTTTGCTCTCTAAAAGGATCTATTTTTTGGTCGGGTTTGTGCTTTTTCTTTTAAGTTTAGAGTGGCTCATTCGTAATATAACTGGTTTAACGTCAATGGAGCGTATTGCTGAAAATACAGTTATTTTATTGGTTATTGGCTTGCTGCTGCTTTTTGCAACCCGAATGTTTAAATTATTTTTACTGTTGTTTTTATTATTTTCTGTTAGTTTTCAGGTGTCTCATGCCTTGTTTTATGGTGGTTGGTTAGAGCCTGTTAATCTGTTTTTATTATTTGATAATTTAGCCGAAGTGCTGACAATTATTCCAAATCTCGCCACCAATATACTTGCAAAATCCGCCGCTTTAATTTCTGTTGCAGTTGTTTTTTTGCTATTTGTTTATGCCTTTGTTAAAAAAAATAAAGGATACTATTGGGTTAATTTTCTGGTGATTTTATTATTTGCTTTTCAGCCGATACGAGATGGTGTTTTTAAGCCAGAGCGCATTGAAAAAAGATTTACTAAAAACAATCATGGTTTAATTCGTTCTTCACATAATTCGTTCGGTGTGCTGTTTTCTATGCTTATCTCAGAGTCAATGGGCAATCAATTATATCCAGATTTTCGCTTGCCAGCTTATGCAAAGTCAGCTTCATTGAATGGTGAGTTGCCTAATGTGTATATTTATTTTGGCGAAAGTTTGAGTGCTAAATATATGAGTACGTTTGGTTATGCCAAAAATACAACCCCAAAATTAAAAAAAATTTTAAATAGCAAAAAAATATATGTGCTATCTAAGGAAGCGCACTCAGGCGCATTAGCGACAATGGCATCAACTGTGCGCTTTTTTCATCTTATACAAAAACCCGATGCCAGAAAACAAGCAGGCTCTTTTGCAACCAGTTTGTTTCGCTATGCAAAAGAGGTGGGCTATAACACCTCGTATATTTCAACTCAGGCAGAAAATTATATTAGCCATATATATAAATTAATTGCAGGTCGATTTAGTGATGCTTATTTATCACCCTCTTTAATTGATAAAACGAAAGAGAGTAAAGAAGAGTTAAGTGATCATGCTATTTTTTCTGCTCTTGAGTATTTGCCACTTCATGCGCCATTTTTTTCTGTTTTCCAGCCTAATGGTTCTCATGCGCCATTTGCCCCTAAAACAACAGCAGAATTTAAACATTTTGGCACAGGCTCAGAGGTCTTAGAATATGAAAATAGCGTTTTTCAAACAGACTTTATTATAAGTGAGTTACTAGATAAAATCATTGCCATCTCAGGCAATAAAGACTGGGTATTTGTTATTACCTCAGATCATGGTACCTATGTTGATGAAGCGCATATCAGTCGATCATTAGATTACCCTGCTTCATATATGGTACCAGGCATTGTGCTTACCAATAACCAACAAATTTATCAAAAATATTTAGCACCTTTTAGGCGGTGCACCTACCTTTCTCATCAAAATATCAGTGAAATTATTGCGAGGATTATGGGTTATGATATAGCGCATCAAAATTGCGATAAAAGCGTTTTGTTTGGGGGCTCTTTAAATGGTTTTGGGGCGGTTAATTTAACCGTTACAGAACAAGGACGAACAGAAATAACCACATTTAAAAAGCCAGATAAAAAATAAGAGGTGCTGGATTTTGGTGTTAATTTATTCAGCTAGGGTACTTTGCTCTTATCCCATAAGTGGGTATTATGTAAGCGTCTAATTTGTCACAATAACAATAAGGAAACGAGATGAGCTATCAAGCAGATGTTATCGTCATTGGCGCAGGTCCAGCAGGGCTTACAGCATGTATTGAGTTACTTAATGCCAACAAGTCCGTCATATTGCTAGAACTGCATGGGGCAGACAATCTAGGCGGTATGGCAAATGATGCTTTTGGTGGTATGCACCTTGTGGATACTAAAGAGCAGCAGCGTAATGGTATCAAAGACAGTCAAGAGCTGGCATGGCAGGAGTGGGAAAGAGCCGCCATGTATGCGCCTAATGATGATACGCAAAAGGCTTGGGGGCAGCATTATATTGAATATTGCCGCCGTGATGTCTATGACTGGCTACATAGTCTAGGCATTAAATATTTTCCCGTGGTGCACTGGGTGGAGCGTGGCGATTATGGTTATCATCGCGGTAGCGGTAACTCCGTACCACGTTATCATATGGTTTGGGGGACGGGTTGGGAGCTAGGTCAAACGCTTAAAAAAGCCGTGCTAGAACATAAAAATGCAGATAAATTACAGCTGCATTGTCATCATAAAGTAACTGGTTTTATCCAGCAAGATGGCGTCATTGTTGGCTGTGAAGGAGAATTTAAAACCACCGCATTTCAAGCTAAAGCTGCTCAAACTGTTGTCTGTGCTGGTGGTATTAACGGCTGTATGCAACAGGTTAAAAAACACTGGGAAACAGATACCTACGGTGCGTTTCCTGAAAATATTTTAAGCGGTTGTCGCCCTTGGGCAAATGGCGCATTGCATGATGCTGCTGCACAACAAGGGGCGGCATTACAGCATATGGGGCGCATGTGGAACTATGCCGCTGGGGTGACGCACCCAGAGCCTGATTACCCCAATCATGGGTTGAGTTTAATTCCGCCACGTTCGGCTTTATGGTTAGATGCAACTGGTAAGCGCATAGGTCCTATGCCAATGATTAGTGCTTTTGATACGCACAATTTATGTAAACGCTTAGGGCATTTGCCAGAGCAATATGGTTGGCTGCTTTTAAATCGTAAAATTGTACAAAAAGAAGTGTCTATCTCAGGCTCGCACATTAATCAAATTTTTAAAAATAAAAGCTGGCTTGGGGTTGTGGGTATGGCATTACGAGGCAATCCTAAAATGTGGAATTATTTGGTGCAATCTCCAGATGTGGTGGTGGCGGATAATCTCACGAATTTGGTTGCTAAAATGAACAGTAAAGGTTTGCCACTTGAGGTGTCTTTAGCGCAGTTAAGTGACGATGTCAAAAGTTACGATCGGCAAACTAAAACACCAGAAGCACAGGTTAACGATGATCAAATTCGTCGTATTGAGCTTATTCGTAAATGGCGAGGGGACAAACCTCGCACACTCAGTCGCCAAGCTATTGAAGATGGCGAGCTAATGGCAATTCGGACACGCTTATTAAGCCGTAAAAGCATGGGAGGCATACACATTGATATACAAGCAAGGGTCTTAAATGAGCAGGGCGAGCCGATTAAAGGTTTGTATGCGGCAGGCGAAGCCTCTGGGTTTGGTGGTATGTGCGGGCAGCGCTCGTTAGAAGGTACTTTTTTGTCAGGTTCAATCTTAACTGCTAAGCAGGCGGTTAAACACATTATTAACGGTTAAAACAAGGATATAAAATGAAAAAAACTGGCGCATATCTCGTTCGTTATGCTTTAGAACAATTGGGCATTAAGTACACCTTTGGTATTCCAGGGGTGCACAATACAGAAATTTATGATGAGCTAAATAACTCAGACAGCATTACCCCCATTTTAGTTACCCATGAATGTGGTGGTGCATTTATGGCAGATGCTATTAGCCGCACCTCTGAGCAGGTGGGTACGCTGGTAGTGGTACCTGCCGCTGGCATTACTCATGCAGCCTCTGGTATTGGCGAGGCAGGGCTTGATGGTGTGCCGATGTTAGTGATTTCTGGCGGCATTCGTACAGATGGCATGAACTACCAGTTGCACGATGTTGATCAGCATGCCATTTTATCGCCGCTGGTTAAAAATAGTTATAAAATAACAGCGCACAATGATGTGGTACCTACTTTATTTAAAGCCTATCAAGAAGCAACAACAGGCGAGCCAGGTCCAGTATTTGTAGAAGTGCCACTTAATATAGGGCTTTTCAAAGGCGAGGTCAGCAAGTTACCAACCTATCATAATGCACAGTTACCTGCAGCGAAATGGCAAGCGCAAGAACTAGAAGCGGCCGTAGATTTATTAGTTAATGCTAAGCACCCTGGGTTATTTGTTGGCTGGGGAGCGGCAGCTGCCAGTGACTGCATTCAAGAGCTTGCCGAATGGCTAGGTGCGCCTGTCTCAACCACCTTACAGGGTTTAAGCGTAATGCCTGCCAATCACCCTTTACATACGGGTATGGGGTTTGGCGCTTATGCCGTACCTGCTGCGTATGAAAGTTTTAAACATTGTGACTGTCTATTGGCGGTGGCTACCCGGTTTAGTGAAATTCCAACAGGTTCTTTTGGCGTAGATGTGCCTGCAAACCTCATTCATCTGGATATTAATCCACAGGTATTTAATGCCAATTACCCTGCTAAGGTGACCCAAAGTGGCGATGCCAAAATATTATTAATTGAATTATTGGAAGCGGTAAAACAACGCTTAGGTACGCCTAAAGATGCCACCGCCCTTAAATCCAGTATTCAGCAGCATAAATCTGCCTATATTGATGAATGGTTAAAACATGACAGCCAAGGAAGAGTTAATCCAGCACGCTTCTTTATGGCAGCAAGACAAAATTTGAACGACGACGATTTGGTCGTCTGCGATGATGGCAATCACACCTTTTTAAGTGCTGAATTAATGCCTATTCACACCCCAGCAGGGTTTGTCTCGCCTACAGATTTTAATGCCATGGGTTACTGTGTGCCCGCCTGTATTGGTGCTAAATTAGCTAATCCAGATAAGCGTGTTATGGGGATTGTTGGTGATGGTGCATTTATGATGACCTGCATGGAACTAATTACTGCCACCAATCAGCAATTAGGCATGGTTGTAGTTATCTTTAATGATGGCGAGCTGGCACAAATTGCACAGGCACAAAAAACCCCCTACAATCGCAAAACCTGTACGCAACTTGCTAGCTTAAAGGCGGAAGGAGTGGCGTTAGCAACAGGTGCTGATTATGTTCGTCTTGAATGTAATGAAGATATAGACAGCAAATTAAGTGACGCATTTGCGCTGGCAGAAAAAGGGCGACCTGTTATTTTAGATGTGCAGGTTGATTACTCTAAAGCCACTCGCTTTACCAAGGGAATTGTAAAAACCAACTTGTCTCGCTTTGAGTTAGGAGAGAAAGTGCGTTTTGTGGGTAGAGCACTAAAGCGTCATGTATTTGGCTAGGATATAAATCTATTGATAACGTTTTTTTGCGATTTTCAGCAATAAAAATCAGTTTAGATATGTTTTGACTTGACTAACTGCAAGAAGCAGATTATTCTTTCGCACCTTTTTTTAAGTGCGCTGGTTTATTCTGGCGAATATATTATTTTTTTGGAGAAATAAATGGCGACAATCAACCAATTGGTTCGCAAGCCACGCAAACGTAAAGTGGCAAAAAATGACGTGCCTGCACTGCAAGCCTGCCCGCAACGCCGTGGTGTTTGCACCCGTGTTTATACTACCACCCCTAAAAAGCCAAACTCAGCTTTGCGTAAAGTGTGCCGTGTACGCTTAACCAATGGTTATGAAGTGGCCTCTTATATTGGCGGTGAAGGTCATAACCTGCAAGAGCACAGCGTGGTGCTTATCCGTGGTGGTCGTGTTAAAGACTTGCCTGGTGTGCGTTATCATACCGTGCGTGGTAGCTTGGACACCTCTGGTGTGAAAGACCGTAAACAAGCTCGCTCCAAATACGGTGCAAAAAGACCTAAGTAAGAAAACATTAACAATTTTATTCTGTTTGCTTGGAATGTTTATATTCTGGGTGAAAAGAGTAAGGCTGGGCTAAGTTCCAGATTAACCTGAAGACAAAAGAGAGCAAATTATGCCAAGAAGAAGAGTTGCTGCAAAGCGCGAAATCCTACCTGATCCAAAGTACAAAAATACAACTTTGGCAAAGTTCATGAACCACGTTATGGTTGATGGTAAAAAATCCATTGCTGAGCGCGTGGTTTATGGTGCCCTAGATGTGGTTAGTGATAAACTAAAAAATGACCCATTGGAAACCTTTGATAAAGCCCTAGAAAGCATTCAGCCTATGGTTGAAGTTAAAAGCCGCCGTGTTGGTGGTGCGACTTATCAAGTGCCCGTTGAAGTGCGTGCAGAGCGTCGAGTGGCGTTGGCTATGCGTTGGTTGGTTGATGCGGCTCGTGGTCGTGGTGAAAAATCCATGGCATTGCGTTTGGCAAATGAAATGCTAGATGCCGCAGAAGGTAAAGGCGCTGCCGTTAAAAAGCGTGAAGATGTGCATAGAATGGCAGAAGCGAACCGTGCTTTCTCCCATTATCGTTTTTAATATATTTGAATTTATTTGACAGAGGACTAAAAAGTGGCTCGCACAACCCCGATTGATCGTTATCGTAACATTGGTATTTGCGCTCATGTTGACGCAGGTAAAACAACCACCACTGAACGCATTTTATTTTATACTGGCGTTTCGCACAAAATAGGTGAAGTTCATGATGGTGCTGCCACCATGGACTGGATGGAACAAGAGCAAGAGCGTGGTATTACCATTACCTCTGCAGCAACAACTTGTTTTTGGCAAGGTATGGCACAGCAGTTTGATCAGCACCGTGTAAATATTATTGATACCCCAGGACACGTTGACTTTACCATTGAAGTGGAGCGTTCATTGCGTGTGCTTGATGGTGCGGTAGTGGTGCTTTGCGGTTCTTCTGGTGTGCAGCCACAAACTGAAACGGTATGGCGTCAAGCAGATAAATATGAAGTGCCACGCATGGTTTTTGTTAATAAAATGGATCGCACGGGTGCGGATTTCTTTATGGTGGTTAAGCAGCTTAAAGAACGTCTAAATGCTAACGCAGTGCCCATTCAAATTAATATTGGTACAGAAGAAGATTTTCGTGGTGTGGTAGATTTGATTGAAATGAAATCTATTATGTGGAATGAAGAAGACCAAGGTATGACCTTTAAACATGAAGACATACCAGCAGACTTACAAGACCTTGCAGAAGAATACCGTGAACAAGTTTTAGAAGCGGCAGCTGAAGGTAGTGAAGAGCTAATGGAAAAATACCTTGAAGAAGGAGATTTAACCGTTGCAGAAATTAAACAAGGTCTGCGTCAGCAAACACTAGCAAACGAAGTGGTGTTGGTTACCTGTGGTTCTGCTTTCAAAAATAAAGGCGTGCAAGCAGTGCTGGATTCTATTATTGAATTTATGCCATCGCCAAAAGAAGTAAAAGCCATTGAAGGTATTTTAGATGATAAAGAAGAATCAACTGCTGTACGTGAGGCAGACGATAGTGCGCCATTTGCTGCATTGGCATTTAAAATTGCTACCGATCCATTTGTAGGTACTTTAACCTTTATGCGTTGCTATTCTGGTATTGCTAACTCAGGTGATAGTGTTTATAACCCAGTTAAAAGCAAAAAAGAACGTATTGGGCGTATGGTACAAATGCACGCCAATTCACGTGAAGAAATTAAACAAGTGCTGGCCGGCGATATTGTTGCCGCGATTGGTTTGAAAGATGTAAGTACAGGGGACACTCTATGCGACCCTGATCATGTTATCACTCTTGAACGTATGGAATTTCCTGATCCAGTTATCTCCGTTGCGGTAGAGCCGAAGTCTAAGGCAGACCAAGAAAAAATGGGCATAGCATTAGGCAAACTGGCACAAGAAGATCCATCTTTCCGTGTTGAAACTGATGAAGAATCTGGACAGACAATTATTTCAGGCATGGGTGAGTTGCACCTTGATATTATTGTTGACCGTATGAAGCGTGAATTTAAAGTAGAATGTAATGTTGGTAAGCCACAGGTTGCATACCGTGAAAAAATTCGTGCTACAGTGGAAATTAACCATAAGTTCGCAAAACAATCTGGTGGTCGTGGTCAGTACGGTCATGTTGTGGTTCGTTTTGAACCAAGCGAAGAAGAAGATGGTTTAGAATTTGTAAACGAAATCGTTGGTGGTGCTATCCCACGCGAATATATTCCAGCAGTACAAAAAGGTATTGAAGAGCAAATGCAAAACGGAGTATTAGCGGGTTATCCTATTTTAGGTTTAAAGGCCACTTTATTTGATGGTACTTACCATGATGTTGACTCCAACGAAATGGCGTTTAAAATTGCAGCATCTCAGGCAACAAAACAGCTTTCAGAAAAAGGTAATCCCGTTTTAATGGAGCCTATGATGAAAGTTGAAGTGGTTACACCAGAAGATTATATGGGCGATGTGGTTGGTGATTTAAACCGTCGTCGTGGCTTAATCGCTGGTATGGACGACTCTCCATCTGGTAAGGTTGTAAATGCCAGCGTGCCATTGTCAGAGATGTTTGGCTATGCCACCGCATTGCGTTCTGCGACTCAAGGTCGTGCAACCTATGCAATGGAGTTTGAAAAATACGCAGAAGCACCGTCTAATGTTGCTGAAAGTGTTATTAAAAACGGTTAAAATCAAAACAACAGTTATTTATTGAGGTAAATTATGTCTAAGGAAACATTTGAGCGTTCCAAGCCCCACGTAAACGTGGGAACAATTGGTCACGTTGACCATGGTAAAACCACTTTAACAGCTGCACTAACTCGTGTTTGTGCAGAGGTATGGGGTGGTGATGCAGTTGCATTTGACGGTATTGATAATGCACCAGAAGAAAGAGAGCGTGGGATTACCATTGCAACCTCACACGTTGAATACGAATCTCCATCTCGTCACTATGCCCACGTAGACTGCCCAGGTCACGCCGACTATGTTAAAAACATGATTACCGGTGCGGCACAAATGGACGGTGCTATTTTGGTATGTGGTGCAACAGATGGTCCTATGCCACAAACCCGTGAGCACATCTTATTATCACGTCAAGTAGGCGTACCTTACATTGTGGTATTCCTAAACAAAGCCGACTTATTGGCAGAAGACTGTGGCGGTGCTGATTCTGAAGAATATGCAGAAATGCTAGAATTGGTTGAAATGGAATTGCGTGACCTATTATCTGAATATGAATTTCCAGGTGACGACACGCCCATTATTGCAGGTTCTGCATTAATGGCATTGAACGGTGATGACAGCAATGAAATGGGAACAACAGCAGTTAAGAAGCTGGTTGAAACGCTAGATGAATACATTCCAGAGCCAGAGCGTGCTGTTGACGGTGACTTTATTATGCCAATCGAAGACGTATTCTCTATTCAAGGTCGTGGTACGGTTGTAACCGGTCGTGTAGAAAGAGGTATTGTTAAAACAGGTGAAGAAGTTGCCATTATTGGAATTAAAGACACCATTACCACCACCTGTACAGGTGTGGAAATGTTCCGCAAGATTCTAGACGAAGGTCGTGCGGGAGAAAACGTTGGTGTTCTATTGCGTGGTACTAAGCGTGATGAAGTAGAACGAGGTCAAGTGTTGGCTAAGCCTGGTTCAATTACGCCGCATACTGTATTTCAATCAGAAGTTTATGTGCTAGGTAAAGATGAAGGTGGTCGTCATACACCATTCTTTAAAGGATACCGTCCACAGTTTTACTTCCGTACTACCGACGTAACCGGTTCTGTTGAATTGCCTGATGGCGTTGAAATGGTAATGCCAGGAGACAACGTCTCTTTAACCATTACTTTGATTGCCCCAATTGCAATGGACGAAGGTTTACGCTTTGCCATTCGTGAAGGTGGTCGTACAGTTGGCGCAGGTGTTGTTGCAAAAATTGTTGAGTAATCATTGACTGTAAAAAAGCCGCATAAGCGGCTTTTTTTATGCCCGTTTGAAAGTTGTATGTTAAGTTGCCAAATTGATAGTTTTTTTCTTATAAGTTGTTGACAGTTTGCTCTAACATGTCTACAATTCGCTTCCCTTTTAACAGGGAACATTTTTTTAATTTAAGTTTTTGAGGCGTGGTAATGCAAAACCAACGAATCCGTATACGTTTAAAAGCGTTCGATCATCGTTTGATAGACAGCTCAACTTTAGAGATTGTTGATACAGCGAAACGTACAGGCGCTCAAGTTCGTGGACCAATTCCTTTGCCAACTGGTAAGGAGAGATACACGGTGCTTGTTTCTCCGCACGTAAACAAAGATGCACGCGACCAGTACGAAATTCGTACGCATAAGCGCATGCTAGATATAGTAGAGCCAACAGAAAAAACAGTTGATGCTCTAATGAAATTGGATTTGGCGGCTGGAGTGGAAGTGCAAATTAGTCTTGGCTAATTAGGCTTTTAATTCTAGCCTCCGTGTAACGCAAATGTGGCCATAGCGGGTTAAAGCCCCCTACACGAGGTGCAATATGACAATTGGTATTGTCGGAAAAAAAGCGGGTATGACCCGTATCTTTACTGAAGCAGGTGTTTCTATTCCTGTAACAGTTGTTCAAGCAAGCCCTAATCATATCAGTCAAATTAAAAAGGCAGATGTGGACGGGTATAATGCAGTGCAGATTGCTTATGGTGAGAAAAAATCTTCTCTAGTAAGTAAGCCTGAAGCAGGGCATTTTTCTAAGGCTGGCGTTCATGCTAGTCGTGGTCTTATAGAATTTGTAACCAGCGATGACTATACAGTGGGTGATGCACTTACTGTAGCTCAGTTTGAAGAAGGGCAAGTAGTTGACGTGACTGGTCAATCAAAGGGTAAAGGCTTTCAAGGTGGTGTTAAGCGTTGGAATTTTCGCACTCAAGACGCAACTCATGGTAACTCTCTATCGCATCGTGCACCTGGCTCTATTGGTCAGTGCCAAACACCTGGGCGTGTTTGGAAAGGCAAAAAGATGGCCGGTCAGATGGGTGCTAAGCGTGTAACCACGCAAAACCTAGAGATTGTTAAGGTAGATGCAGAAAGTAATCTTCTGCTTATAAAAGGGGCTTTACCAGGTGCGACTGGTTCTGATGTTATTGTAAAACCTGCAGTGAAAACTAAGAGGTAGTCATGGAACTTAAAACAAATACAGGTACAGCTGTTTCTGTTTCTGATGTTGCCTTTGCTCGTGCTTATAACGAGTCATTAGTGCATCAGGCAGTTGTTGCTTATTATGCGGCTGCTCGTCAGGGCAGTAAAGCGCAAAAAACACGCTCAGAAGTGAGTGGTGGTGGTGCTAAGCCTTTTCGTCAAAAAGGTTCAGGTCGTGCTCGTGCTGGCACAATTCGTAGTCCAATCTGGAGAACAGGTGGGGTTACCTTTGCAGCCAAGCCAAGAAGCTATGAACAAAAGCTAAATAAGAAAATGTATCGTGCAGCAATGCAGTCCATTTTGTCAGAGTTAGTAAGACAAGAGCGTTTATTGGTGGCTGATGATTTTTCTGTAGATACACATAAGACCAAAGTGCTGATGGGTAAGCTCAAAGAGCTAGAATTGAGTAATGTGCTTATTATTACTGAAAGTCTGGAAGAAAATCTTTACTTAGCAGCACGTAATATTCCTTATGTTAATGTGACAGAAGCACAAGCAGTTAATCCTGTTAGTCTTATTGGTCATGAAAAAGTGTTGGTTACTGTAGCTGCACTGAAAAAAATTGAGGAGGCTTTCGCATGAATAAGGAAAGAATTTATAAGGTAATTCTAGCACCTCATGTGTCAGAAAAAACGACCATGACGGCTGAAAAACACAATCAATATGTGTTTCGTGTTGTGCCTGATGCAACCAAGCTGGAAGTTAAAAAAGCCGTAGAAGAATTATTTAAAGTTAATGTAGTGTCAGTGAATATGCTTAACCAAAAAGGTAAGACGAAACGCACCGCACACGGATTTGGCAAAAAAGCCTCTATTCGTAAGGCGTATGTTCGTTTGCAAGATGGTCAAGAAATTGAATTCACTGAGGCGGAATAGGAGTAAGAGTTATGGCATTAGTTAAATCAAAACCAACCTCTGCGGGCCGTCGTCACCAGATAAAAGTAGTTAATAATGAGCTGCACAAAGGTGCGCCTTATGCGCCTTTGCTGGAGAAAAATAGCAAAAGTGGTGGGCGTAACAATAATGGTCGTATTACCACGCGTCATATTGGCGGTGGGCATAAGCATCATTACCGTAAAATTGATTTTAAGCGCAATAAAGATGGCATACCTGCAAAAGTTGAGCGTTTAGAATACGATCCAAATCGCAGTGCTAATATTGCATTGTTATTATATAAAGATGGTGAGCGTCGTTATATTATTGCACCTAAGGGTATTAAAGCAGGTGATACAATCGCCTCTGGTATTGATGCGCCAATTAAAGTTGGTAGCACTTTGCCGCTTAGAAACATTCCTGTAGGTAGCACCGTGCACTGTGTTGAGTTAAAGCCTGGTAAGGGTGCTCAAATTGCTCGTTCCGCAGGTACTTCAATGCAACTGGTTGCCCGTGAAGGTCAATATTGTACTGTGCGTTTGCGTTCTGGAGAAATGCGTAAAATCTTGAGCGAATGTCGTGCTACCTTAGGTGAGGTAAGTAATCATGAACACAACTTACGTCAACTAGGTAAAGCTGGTGCGTCACGCTGGCGTGGTGTTCGTCCTACCGTTCGTGGTGTGGTAATGAACCCCGTTGATCACCCACATGGTGGTGGTGAAGGTCGTACCTCTGGTGGTCGTCATCCTGTTACACCTTGGGGTGTGCCGACTAAAGGTTATAAAACTCGTAAGAATAAACGTACAGACAAATTAATTGTCCGTCGTCGTTCTAAGAAATAAATGAAGAGGATTAAGTAATGCCACGTTCATTGAAAAAAGGTCCCTTCATCGACCATCACTTGATGAAAAAAATTGAAGTTGCTGTTGAGAAGAAAGAAAAACGTCCAATTAAAACTTGGTCACGTCGCTCAACAGTATTTCCTGAGTTCGTTGGTTTGACCATTGCGGTACATAACGGACGTCAGCATGTGCCTGTCTTTATTACTGAAGATATGGTTGGACATAAACTCGGCGAATTTGCTGTGACTCGTACCTTTAAGGGTCACCAAGCAGATAAAAAAGCCAAACGCTAAAGGGGATTTAAGATGACCGAAGTCGCAGCAGTATTAAGAGGTGCGAAATTATCTGCCCAAAAAGCTCGTTTGGTGGTAGATCAAATTCGTGGAAAAAACGTAGAAGATGCCCTGAATATTTTGACTTTTAGTCCTAAAAAAGGTGCATTGATTGTAAAAAAAGTGCTCGAATCGGCAATAGCCAATGCAGAGCATAACGAAGGTGCGGATATTGATGAATTAAATGTCTCCACTGCGTTCGTTGACGAAGGCATGACGATGAAGCGTATTCGTCCTCGTGCAAAGGGGAGAGCAGATCGCATTATGAAGCGTAGCTGTCATATTACTGTTAAAGTTTCAGAGAATAGGAGTTAATAGATGGGTCAGAAAGTACATCCTACTGGTATTCGTTTAGGGGTTACTAAAGATCATAACTCGATCTGGTATGCTGGCAATGATCATTATGCCGACAATCTGCTAACGGACATTAACGTACGCTCATTAATTGAAAAGCGTTTAGAAAAAGCATCTGTCAGTAAAGTTGTTATTGAGCGTCCTTCACAAAGTGCCAAGGTAACCATTCACACTGCACGTCCTGGTATTGTTATTGGTAAAAAAGGTGAAGATGTTGATAAGTTGCGCAAAGAACTCACTGATATGATGGGTGTGCCAGTGCATATCAATATTGAAGAAGTTCGCAAGCCAGATTTAGATGCAAAGCTAGTTGCTCAAAGTGTAGCTAATCAGCTAGAACGTCGAGTTATGTTTCGTCGTGCGATGAAACGTGCGGTACAAAATGCCCTACGTGGTGGTGCAGAAGGCATTAAAATTCAAGTTGGTGGTCGTCTCGGCGGTGCAGAAATTGCACGTAGCGAATGGTATCGTGAAGGACGAGTGCCTTTACATACTTTGCGCGCAGACATCGATTATGCAACTTATGAAGCGCACACTACTTATGGTGTGATTGGGGTAAAAGTTTGGATTTTTAAAGGCGAAATCTTAGGTGGTATTCAAGAAGTTCGTGAGCGTGCTAAAAATCCAGGCAAGAAAAAGTCGTCTCGCAGTTAAGGGGTTGAGTGATGTTATTACCAAAACGTACCAAATTCCGTAAAGTTCAGACAGGTCGTAACCGTGGTCTGGCAATTCGTGGCTCTAAAGTGAGCTTTGGCGAATACGGTCTTAAATCTTTAGGTCGCGGCAACTTGACCTCACGTCAAATTGAAGCGGCTCGTCGTGCAATGACTCGTAAAGTCAAGCGTGGCGGAAAAATCTGGATTCGTGTTTTTCCAGATAAGCCGATTACTGAAAAACCATTGGAAGTTCGTATGGGTAAAGGTAAGGGTAATGTTGAATACTGGGTATGCCAAATTCAACCTGGTCGTGTTCTTTATGAAATGGAAGGCGTATCAGAAGAATTGGCAAGAGAAGCATTCGAATTGGCGGCAGCTAAATTGCCATTTAAAACACAATTTGTTAAACGTACGGTGCTTTAAATGAAATCTAGTGAATTAAAAAACAAGTCGGTAGACGAGCTTAAAACTGAGTTAGAAACTCTTTTGCATGAGCAGTTTAAGTTAAGAATGCAACATGCAACAGGTCAGTTAGGTCAGACGCATGTGCTTAAAGAGACTCGTCGTAATATTGCTCGAGTTAAAACTCAAATTACGAGTGCAGCAGGTAACTAATTATGACAGAAACAAATAAAACAGTGAGAACTCTAAGCGGACAAGTCGTTAGTAACAAAATGGATAAAACCATTTCTGTTCGCGTTGAGCGTCAGGTGCAACACCCTATCTATAGAAAGATTATTAAACGCTCAACAAAAATCATGGCACACGATGATAAAAATGAGTGCCAAATTGGTGATAATGTTACCATTAAAGAGTCGCGTCCTATGTCTAAAAATAAGACTTGGACGTTGGTTAGTATAGATGAGCGTGCTGCTAAGGTTTAAGCCTTTCAGTCCCATTAGGAGCAATTAACATGATACAGACACAAACTATGCTGGATGTTGCAGATAACAGCGGTGCCAGAAAAGTACAGTGTATAAAAGTGTTGGGTGGTTCACATCGCCGTTACGCAGGTATTGGCGATTTAATCAAAGTTTCTGTAAAAGAAGCGATCCCTCGCGGTAAAGTAAAGAAAGGTCAGGTGTTGAGCGCAGTTGTTGTGCGTACACGTAAAGGTGTGCGTCGTACCGACGGTTCTGTTATCCGTTTTGATGTAAATTCAGCGGTATTATTAAATGCGGGTTTAGCACCTATCGGCACACGTATTTTTGGCCCAGTTACTCGTGAATTGCGTTCTGAGCAGTTTATGAAAATTATTTCCTTAGCACCTGAAGTGCTATAGAGAGGGTAAAAATGAAAAAAATACGCAAAAATGATGAAGTGATTGTTATCTCTGGTAAAGATAAAGGCAAACGCGGTAAAGTTGTTAAAGTTATGGCTGATGACCGCTTAATTGTCAGTGGTGTAAACATCATTAAAAAACACCAAAAACCAAACCCGTATCTACAACAGCCAGGTGGCATTATAGAAAAAGAAGCTGGAATTCAGGTTTCTAATGTTGCTATTTGGAATCCAGAAACTGAAAAAGCTGATCGTGTAGGTTTTTCAGTTGATGAAAAGAAAGACACCAAGATACGAATTTTTAAATCCACAGGGAAACCTGTTTCTGCCTAAATTGGAGCTTGAATTGCTATGTCGCGTTTAAGAGATGTTTATAAAAGTGAAGTAGTCACCAAGCTGATGGACGAATTTGGCTATAAAAATGTCATGGAAGTCCCTCGTATTACCAAAATAACCCTGAATATGGGTGTTGGTGAAGCTGTTGGTGATAAGAAATTAATGGAAAATGCAGTATCTGATATGACAGCTATTGCAGGACAAAAGCCATTAGTAACTAAAGCTCGTCGCTCAGTGGCGGGATTTAAAATACGTGAAGGTTGGCCAATTGGTTGTAAAGTTACCTTGCGTCGTACACAAATGTGGGAATTTTTAGACCGCTTGGTTGATATTTCTTTGCCTCGTGTGCGTGACTTTCGTGGTATCAACCCTAAGTCTTTTGATGGTCGAGGAAATTACAGCATGGGTGTGCGTGAGCAAATTATCTTTCCTGAAATAGAATATGACAAAGTTGATCGTATTCGTGGACTAGATGTAACCATCACCACTACTGCTAAAACTAATGATGAAGGGCGCGCTTTGCTAAAAGCATTGCAGTTCCCTTTCCGTAACTAAGGAGACGTTCATGGCTAAGATTAGTATGAAAGAGCGTGAGTACAAGCGTGAAAAACTAGTTAGTAAATACGCTGAAAAACGTGCCCAGCTAAAAGAAACCATTAGAAGTCCAAAATCTTCTGATGAAGAACGTTGGGAAGCGCAAATTGCGTTGCAAAAACTGCCAAGAGATTCTTCTTCAAGCCGTTTGCAGCGTCGTTGCCAGCTTACAGGTCGCCCTCATGCGGTGTATCGTAAGTTTAAGTTATCACGTATTAAGCTACGTGAAGAAGGCATGAAAGGTAATATTCCAGGCTTGAAAAAAGCCAGCTGGTAATATTGAAATAAGCAATTCCCACTATATAGTTGGGGTGCTGAATAAGAGGAAAATACAAAATGAGTATGCAAGATACGTTAGCAGATATGTTTACACGTATTCGTAACGCCCAACAAGCAGGGCATACGACCGTAAATGTACCATCTTCTAACATGAAAAAATCTGTTGCTGAAGTGCTAAAAACAGAAGGCTATATCAGCGATTATAAAATCAGTGATACTGTTAAGCCAGTAATGAACATTGAGCTTAAATATTATCAAGGAAAACCTGTTATTGAACGTATAGAAAGAGTCAGTCGTCCTGGCTTGCGTCGTTATATGGGTGTGGCTTCCTTACCTCGTGTTGAAGCAGGTTTGGGTGTGGCTATTGTTTCTACCTCCCGTGGTGTTATGACAGATCGTTCTGCTCGTGCCGCTGGTGTGGGTGGTGAAGTTATCGCAACCGTATTTTAGGAGAGCCAAATGTCACGTATTGCAAAAGCGCCAGTGGCGATTCCAACTGGTGTCGATATTAAAGTATCTGAAGGTCATATTTCAGTTAAAGGCAAGCAAGGCGAGTTAAGTCTTGATGTTCATCGTTTTGTAGAAATTAAGCAAGAAGATGGTCAGCTTAAATTTTCTCCTAAGGGTAATGATAAAAATGCCATGGCAATGACTGGAACATTTCGTTCTTTAGTTAATAACATGGTAACTGGTGTTACTTCTGGTTTTGAGAAAAAATTAATCTTACAAGGTGTTGGTTATCGTGCTAAAGCATCAGGTAATAGCATTAATATGAACTTGGGTTATTCACACCCAGTTGATTACAGCTTGCCAGAAGGGATTAAAGCAGAAACCCCAAGTCAAACAGAAATTGTTATTAAAGGTGCCGATAAACAACGTGTCGGTCAAGTTGCAGCAGAAATTCGTTCTTATCGTCCACCAGAGCCTTATAAAGGTAAAGGGGTTCGCTATGCAGATGAACATGTGCGCCGTAAAGAAGCCAAGAAAAAATAGGGTCTAGACTATGAATGAGAAAAAGAAAGCTCGCCAGCGTCGGGCTCAGAAATCACGCCACCAAATGCGCGCCCAGAAAGTTGAGCGTCTTTGCATACACCGTACGCCTAAGCATATCTATGCACAGATTATTGATGGCGAAGGTGCGAAAGTATTAGCAGCAGCCTCTACCGTAGAAAGTGATTTGCGTAGTGAAGCTACTGGCAATATCAATGCAGCCAGTAAAATTGGTCAGTTAATTGCTGAACGTGCCAAAGCAGCAGGCGTAACACGCGTTGCCTTTGATCGCTCTGGTTTTAAATATCATGGTCGTGTTAAAGCATTAGCTGACGCAGCGCGCGCAAGCGGATTGGAATTCTAGGGGACTGAAATGGCAAATAACGAAAGAAATAACGCAAATAACAATGAGCGTAACGAAAACGAACTACAAGAAAAATTGGTACAGGTTAATCGTGTCGCCAAGGTTGTAAAAGGTGGTCGTATTTTTGCCTTTACCGCATTAACAGTAGTTGGAGATGGTAAAGGAAAAGTTGGTTTTGGACGTGGGAAATCTCGTGAAGTACCTATGGCAATTCAAAAGGCCATGGAGCAAGCAAAACGCAACATGATTGAAGTTCAGCTTAATGGAGATACACTTCAGTATCCTATTAAAGGTCGTCATAGTGGAGCGAAAGTATATATGCAGCCTGCTTCTGAAGGTACAGGAATTATCGCAGGTGGTGCAATGCGTGCGGTATTAGAAATGGTCGGGGTAAAAGACGTATTAGCAAAATGCTATGGATCAACCAACCCAGTAAACGTGGTTCGTGCTACCTTTGATGGGTTGGCGAATATGCATTCACCTGAAGACATTGCTGCCAAACGTGGCAAGTCTGTTGAAGAAATTTTGGGGTAAGTCATGGCGAATAAAACCGTTAAAGTAACACAAACTCGTAGTATTATCGGACGTTTACCAAAGCATCGTGATACGATTAGAGGGTTAGGGTTACGTAAGATTGGTCATACTGTAGAACTAGAAGATACTCCTTCTGTTCGTGGTATGATTAAAAAAGTTGAATATATGGTAAAGGTTGAAGGGGAGTAATATGAAACTCAATGAACTTAGCCCTGCCGCTGGCTCAAGACCTGCTGCAAAGCGTGTCGGTCGTGGTATTGGTAGTGGTTTAGGCAAAACCTGTGGCCGTGGTCATAAGGGACAAAAGTCACGTTCTGGTGGTAAGGTTGCACGCGGTTTTGAAGGTGGTCAAATGCCCATTCAACGTCGAGTGCCTAAATTTGGCTTTACTTCACGTAAAGCCCCATTTATTGCCGAAATTAGATTGCATGAATTGGCATTAGTCAAAGACGGCGAAGTAACACTTAATTCTTTAAAAGAAGCTGGCGTTATTGCGCAAAAAATGAAAGATGCAAAAGTAATGCTTTCAGGTGAAATTAAAACAGCAGTAACCGTAAAAGGCTTACGTGTTACTAAAGGTGCAAAAGCAGCCATCGAGGCCGCTGGCGGAAAGGTTGAAGACTAATGTCTAAAAAAGAAGCAGCAAAACAAATGATGCAAGCATCAGGTGGTGGATTAAGCGAACTATGGGCGCGCATTCGTTATCTTTTGATTGCAATTTTAGTTTATAGAATTGGAACACACATTCCAGTGCCAGGTATTAATCCAGAAGCACTGGAGCGTTTGTTTAACCAAAATCAAGGCACTATTTTGGAAATGTTTAATATGTTTTCAGGGGGCGCACTTGAGCGCATGAGTATTCTTGCTTTAGGTATCATGCCCTATATTTCTGCTTCTATTATTATGCAACTGTTAACTGCAGTCACTCCGCAACTAGAACAGCTTAAAAAAGAAGGCGAGGCAGGACGACGTAAAATTACCCAATATACCCGATATGGTACGCTTATTTTGGCTACCGTACAGGCATTTGGGGTTTCTGCTGGTCTTGCTAGTCAAGGTGTTACCTTTGATACAGGTATCGGTTTTTATGTTGCTGCCGTTCCCTCTTTTGTAGCGGGTGCTGTATTTATGATGTGGCTTGGCGAACAAGTAACAGAACATGGTATTGGTAATGGTATTTCAATGCTTATTTTTGCAGGTATTGTCGCAGGATTGCCCAGTGCCATTGGGCAAGCATTTGAATCTACACGTCAAGGGGATTTAAATATTCTTTTGCTTTTGGCCATTGCCATTTTAGCCGTCTTAGTTATTGCTTTTGTTATTTTTGTTGAACGTGGTCAGCGTCGCATTACCATTAACTACGCAAAACGCCAGCAAGGTCGTCAGCAGTTTGCTGCACAAACCAGTCATCTGCCTTTAAAACTAAATATGGCAGGTGTTATTCCTGCAATTTTTGCCTCTAGTCTACTATTGTTCCCAGCCTCTATTGGGCAATGGTTTGGACAAAGTGAGGGTATGAGCTGGTTGCAAGATATTAGCTTAGCACTAGCGCCTAGTCAGCCTCTTTATATTGTATTGTTTGCTGCAGGTATTATTTTCTTTTGTTACTTTTATACAGCATTAATGTTTAATCCTCGTGAAGTTGCAGAGAATTTAAAGAAATCAGGTGCGTTCATCGCAGGTATTCGTCCTGGTCAGCAAACTGCAAATTATATAGATAATGTACTTGGTCGCTTGACCTTATTTGGTTCATTGTATATGGCTGCAGTTTGTTTATTGCCACAATTTTTAGTGGTGTCAGCTGATGTTCCTTTCTATTTTGGTGGTACATCACTGTTAATTGTTGTGGTTGTGGTTATGGATTTCATGGCGCAAGTGCAATCACACTTAATGTCTCATCAATACGAGTCATTAATGAAAAAATCTAATCTTAAGAATTTTGGCTCAACTCGTTGAGCTTATTTAGGAGTCAAAAATGAAAGTACGCGCTTCAGTAAAAAAAGTTTGTCGTAATTGTAAAGTAATTCGCCGTAATGGCAGTGTGCGAGTGATCTGCTCAGATCCAAAGCACAAACAGCGTCAGGGTTAAACCTGATATTTGGTGGGGTTAGAAATAGGCTTGCAAGTTTTTTAAAATTGCAGTATTATCTCGCGCCCTTAAATTAAGTAATAGAGATGGAGTAGACAATGGCCCGTATTGCCGGTGTCAACGTCCCTGATAACAAACATGCAGTGATTTCACTGACATACGTTTACGGTATAGGACGCACATTAGCCAAACAAATTTGTGTTGATGCAAAATTAGATGAAGCCACTAAAATGGGTGAACTTAATGAGCAACAGCTCGATACCGTTCGTAATGAAGTAGCTAAATACACAGTTGAAGGTGATTTGCGCCGTGAAGTGCAAATGAGCATCAAGCGATTGATGGATTTAGGTTGCTATCGTGGAATTCGTCATCGTCGTGGTTTACCACTTCGTGGACAGCGCACTAAAACAAATGCAAGAACCCGTAAAGGTCCTCGCAAGCCAATTCGCAAATAAATTATTTGCCTGGCATTTAGTGTAGCTGCATTTTTTCAGGTTGCAGTGTTGATATTAAACTAGGAATTAAAAATGGCTAAGCCAAATAAATCGACTAAGAAAAAAGTCAAAAAGCAAATAGCTGATGGTATTGCGCATATTCATGCGTCTTTTAATAATACCATCATCACAATCACAGACCGTCAAGGTAATGCGCTTTCTTGGGCAACCGCTGGTGGTTCAGGTTTTCGTGGTTCACGTAAGAGCACACCTTTTGCAGCGCAAGTTGCAGCAGAACGTGCAGGTGAAGCAGCGAAAGAATATGGTCTAAAAAACCTTGATGTAGAAGTAAAAGGTCCAGGACCTGGCCGTGAGTCTGCAGTGCGTGCACTGAATGCTTGTGGTTATACTATTTCTAACATTACAGATGTGACACCCATTCCGCATAATGGTTGTCGTCCACCCAAGAAACGTCGAGTATAGGAGGCGAGAATAATGGCACGTTATATTGGTCCAAAGTGTAAATTATCACGCCGTGAAGGAACGGATTTATTCCTTAAAAGTGGCATTCGTGCTATCGACACAAAATGCAAAATGGAAACCAAACCCGGTGTTCATGGTGCAGGTCGAGGACGCTTGTCTGATTATGGATTACAGTTGCGAGAAAAACAAAAAGTCCGCCGTTTATACGGCATACTTGAAAAGCAATTCCGTAGCTACTACAAAAAAGCAGCTCGTACCAAGGGTGTAACAGGCGAAAATCTTTTACAGTTATTAGAAAGTCGTTTAGACAATGTTGTTTATCGTATGGGATTTGGCTCTACTCGTGCTGAATCTAGACAGCTTGTTTCGCATAAGGCAGTTTTGGTTAATGGTAAATCTGTAAACGTACCATCTTATATGGTTAAAGCAGGTGATGTGGTTTCTGTACGTGAGAAATCAAAAAACCAAGAACGTATTAAAACAGCTTTGCAACTATCAGGGCAAAGAGCGGATTGTAATTGGTTGGTCGTTAATGCTGAAAAAGCAGAAGGTACATTTACTTCAGCACCTGAGCGTGCAGAATTACCTGCTGAAATTAACGAAAATCTAATTGTTGAACTTTACTCTAAGTAATTAACTAAAGAGGCGTACATGCAACAGCACGTAGCAGATGAACTATTAACTCCTCGTCACATTGATGTGAGCGAGCAAGGTGAAAAAACAGCAAAGATTACCCTAGAGCCTCTTGAGCGTGGTTTTGGTTATACCCTAGGAAATGCTTTGCGCCGTATTTTGTTATCGTCCATGCCTGGTGCAGCGATTACAGAATGCGAAATTGAAGGTGTACAACATGAGTACAGTACCATTGAAGGTGTGCAGGAAGATGTAATTGAAATTCTACTTAATTTAAAAGAAGTTGCAGTTCGTTTACATAGTCGTGAAGATGCTCAAGTTCACCTAAATAAAGTAGGTCCTTGTGTGGTAACCGCAGGTGATATACAGCTTGACCATGGGGTGGAAATAATGAACCCAGAATTGGTTATTGCAAATATTGCTAAAGGTGCAGAATTAAAGATGAATCTTTCAATTCGTGCTGGTCGTGGTTATGAAACTGTTGAGGCACGTAACTTAAACCAAGAAGAAAGCAAAATGATTGGCAAGTTGCAGCTTGATGCAACTTATAGCCCTGTCAAGCGTGTTGCCTATTCGGTTGATAATGCCCGTGTTGAGCAGCGTACAGACCTTGATAAACTGATTATTGAATTAGAAACAGACGGCACAATTGAGCCTGAAGAAGCCATTCGTTGTTCAGCGAATATTTTACAACAGCAATTATCTGCTTTTGTAGATTTAAAACACGAAGAAGTGGTTGATACAGTGCCAGAAGAGGAAGAAGTTGATCCAATCTTATTGCGTCCTGTAGATGATTTAGAGCTAACTGTGCGTTCGGCTAACTGTTTGAAAGCGGAAAGCATTTATTACATTGGTGATCTTATCCAACGTACTGAAACAGAATTGTTAAAAACGCCAAATTTGGGTAAGAAATCACTTACTGAAATTAAAGATGTGCTTGCATCACGTGGTCTTTCTTTGAGTATGCACCTTGAAAACTGGCCACCTGCCAGCTTGCGTACTGAAGAAAAATAAGTATCCGTGATTTAACCTAAGGAATTAAACTATGCGTCATCGTAAAAGTGGTCGTCACTTAAACCGAAATAGTTCTCATAGAAAAGCTATGTTTAAAAATATGGCATGCTCTCTATTTGAACATGAATTAATTAAAACTACCGTACCTAAAGCCAAAGAGTTACGCCGTGTAGCAGAACCACTGATTACACTTGCTAAGCAAGATTCAGTGGCTAATCGTCGTCTGGCGTTTAATCGTACACGTAATAAAGCTATGGTTGGTAAATTATTTGCTGAACTTGGTCCTCGTTATCAGGAGCGTCCAGGTGGTTACATTCGTATTTTAAAATGCGGTAATCGTGCAGGAGATAATGCGCCTATGGCTTATGTTGAATTGGTTGATCGTCCTTTACCTGAAGTTGAAGAAACTGAAGACGAAAAAGTAGAAAATAAAGAAGCTGAAGCAGCAGAATAAACTATTTTTTATTTGATAAACCGCATTAATTTGCGGTTTTTTTATGCCTATCAATCGGCATTCTCTTTTATTTTCAGCCTTTTCCTTGGCTTTAAATGAGGCTTTTTATGCTGTTTTATTATTTTATATATGAATATCAAATAAATAAGATTTCAAATCGTCAAAACCAATTAATATTGGTAAAAAAATACCTAATTGAGTGCCTACTGGATCTATCCAGTACATAATGCATAAACAAAAAATAATACTTAATAAAGCAGTAAAAAAACCATAAAAAATATATTTTATAATATTTATTTTATTTATTTCTTTGGTAATAATTTGATATGATTGCATGAGAAATAAAGCCAGTAAGAATATAGTAAGTACTTTTGTTTCTTCCTCAAAAATAAGCAATCCTAGTGGTATACATGGGAAAATTAATAACAGATCAACAAAACCCCATAAGAAATATTTTATATTTGACTTTTCACTGACTGATAATCCTTTTACCTTATAATAAAATATTATTAATAAAAAAGGTAAAATAAATCCTAGAAAAATTATATCTTTAGAGCGATAAATTAAGCCTGCAACAATAAATGTGACAAGTAGCAAACAACTAATAATTAGCAAGGCATCACTTTGATTTTTATCTGTTTTATCAGTCTGTTGATTGCCTGTGTTTTGGTGTTTACTCATTATATAATCTCAATTTATCATTGGTGTCTTTAAAGTCATCATTACCAGATTTGCGGTCAAACCAATGGTATTGAGTTGTTTACGATTAGGCATCATCAATATTAGTAACTGTTGCGACTGATATTGCTTAGAGCCATGTAATATCCAAAACGCTGCCTCAGCAACTTCGACAATTGCTGTGCTGGTCTTTGTTTCTGTTAAAACCTCGCTGCTGCCTTTGCGTTTTTTTGATATACATAAAACTGCCATTAATAAAATGCTGATTATATCATTTGCTTAATGCTTTTCTAATTATCATTAGGGCTCATTACTTGGGCATTAATAAATCAGTGACAAAGCGGCTAATACCATTGGGGCTATATTTTGTCAGAAGTCCAAGTAGTTTAGCTTGTATTCCAGGGATAATCATAAACTGTTTGCGCTCAATGCCTGCATAGATTTTTTTGCTGGCATACTCTAAGGATAAATGTCCTGCAAGAAGTTTCATACGTACAGCAACTGGGCTTCTGTGTTTTCGTTCTTCTTCAATCATCGGCGTTTCTACTTCAGGCGGGCAAACCACTGAAAGTCGTATACCTTTGGGCTTAAGCTCAATACGCAGTATCTCTGCAAAGCTGATAATTGCGGCTTTTGAGGCTGCATAAGCACTGTAACCATAACAAGGAATTTGCCCAGCCATAGATGCAAATAATACCAGTTGACCGTTAGCACGAAGGTGTTTGATTCCTGCGGCACAGACATAACGAGTGCCTAATAAATTGACCTCAATAATACGCTTAAATGCCTCATTGGACTGCTCGCTAAACGCAATGGACTGACAAATGCCAGCAGTATGAATAATTATATCTGGGGCTTGTGTCCGAGCGGCTTGGGCAAAGGTTGAATTCACCGCTTGAGGGTCGCACACATCGAGCGGATAAAACGATATAGAGTTAGGGCTTTGGCTTAGAGCTTGTAATTCATTGAGTACATTGCTGCCATCTTGTATGTCAAATAGGCTGATGCTGTGACCTGCTTGTATAAAGTGCCGTGCAAGGGCTTTGCCCATGCCACTTGCACCGCCTACGATAAAAATATGCTTGCTCATAGGTTACTCCTGTTTTGTGGTTGAGTGATAAGAGGGGTTTAAACACATAAATTTGGGACGAGCACCTTCTATAGCTCCAGCAGGTAAATTGGCGTTGCTAGTGCAAACCTCTCCTTGTTCGGTAAAAATAAAGTCACGCAAAAAGGTAACACGAGTAGGACTTGGGTAGGCGACAAATTTTTCTGTTTTAGCATCAAAACGGAGTATGCGGTCAGACATATTGGCAGCAATCCAAATCTGTTGGGTGTGCGGGTGCACTGCAAGGGCATAAGGTGTTTCGTATTCGTTGTCTGCTAATAAAGGCAGTTTGTAACTGTTTACAAACTGCTTGTGTTGGGCGTTGAACTTCATCAGTATGCCTTCTTCAAATGAGGGAATCCAAAGTGTGCCTTGTTGATCAAAGCGTAGTCGTCTGGGTGCTTTATGTGGGGTTTTAAATTCTTCAACCTCTAAGGTATTTGGGTCAACTCGCCCGATGTAACCAGAATACAATTTGGAATACCAAATGCTGCCATCAATGGGATTAATGTCAATGCCATAGGGTAGGTTTAAAATACGCCGTCCTTCACCGGTGAGCTTGTGGTGTGAGAGGGTCACATGCAGGTCTTGTTTACCAAATAACGCCGCTACTTTTAAGACTGTAGGTAGCATTAGATCACTTAACCAGCGCCAAAAACCATTGCTTGGCAGCTCGATAATTGTGACTTTTTTGCTTTTAATATCCATACGTCCAATTTGATTACTTAGAGCAAGGGTAAACCACAGAGTACCCTGTGCATCAAAGCGTAAGGTATGCGGATAAATGACATCATCATCGAGGGCAATAAATTCAAATTGTTTGCTTTTAGGGTCAAAAATGCCAATTTCTGAAGAGAGCGAACAGGTTAGGTACATTTTATCATCAGGACCTCGTACGATAGAGTGAGGGCCATGATGGGCACTAAAGGTACCAAGTGGTGCTACAGCTCCAGCAAAGTCGCCTCCTAAGGGCAGGTCGTTGGCGGGTAGTTTCAGGCTTTCTATTTGGTTGCTGTGGCTATCGAGTATCCAAATTCTATCATCACTCATATCCACGCCGTAGAGTTTGCCATCAGCACCCTGCTCGATATCGTGTACATAATTCATCGCACCGCCAAATGCCCATTCACGCATTTTGGCTTGGGGCAATTCAGGGTGCATGGCTAAGGTTTGTACATTTTTAACGGCTTTGCCATTAAATTCTTTGCTTAGAGTTTTGGCAAACTCGCGTTCATTTTTCCAAGTGATTAATGCTCCATAGCCTTGCATGCGAGAGATGATGACTTGCCATTGCACCTCGCTTTTGGGGCGACGGGTATAATCGTTACCCATTTGATGGCAAAAATGGCATTGGCTTACGAAATCCTGTTTGGTATCAGCACTTTTCCAACGCACACTGGCTGCGTGTGCGCTGGCGGTGAGTTGCTTGGAAATCTCTTTAGGGTCACTTAAACGGCGTAATTGTAGGTTTAGCGGAGGCGTTAATTGCTGTGCATTAGCCAGCACAGTATCGGCGTATGCTGCCCCTGAGCGCACACGTAAATTAACAGGCGCACTCAATTGAGAGGTGGTTAATGACCATTTGCCGTCAGTATCTGAATAGACGGTTTCTGCTACGCCTTGAGCATCGGTAAGGGTAATCATGGCACCTGCAACTTTGGTCTGTGTATTTAGGCTTACTTCGCCATAAAGATGAATGGATTGGGCGCTGAGTGTGTTACAAAAGCTGATTAGTAAGAAAATAAAGGATAAACGCATGTCTGCTCTCTGTTATGTTTTTATTATTCTCGTATTTTAACCTTTAGTTATAATAAAAAAATCGCCATTTTTATCTATTATTACTTTTATTGATAAATAGCATATTTTTATAATAAATATGGAGGCTGGTTTAAATAAGCTATTAGTTGCTTTTTGTTTTTGCTGTATTTGTATGGCAGGGTAAAATGTGTTGCACAAATAAGTTAATCGGTTACAGTGATAAGCAAGGAGGATATGATTATGTCAGATAAACTAACCGCAGTTGAGCTTCAGCAGCTTGAACAGCAATATGCCTGTCCACAAGGGATTGCTGGTATTGAGGTGGCAGAGCTTATGCATCAGTCTAATCAAAATATGACTTTAAACACCGTGGCAGAGCTTGATTTGCAAGACAATCAGCAAATTCTTGAGTTAGGACATGGCAATGCCAAGCACCTTCCTGCTGTGTTAGATAGGGCGAACAACTTGCACTATACAGGTCTGGAAATATCAAAAACCATGTGCTCACAGGCTATGGATTATTCTCAAGCACAGATACAGGCAAAAAAAGCCACCTTTTGCTTGTATGATGGCTTAAGCATTCCCTTTGCAGATAACCAGTTTCATGCCGCCATGAGTATTAATACGCTGTATTTTTGGCAACAGCCCAAACAGCTTATCAATGAGATTGCACGAGTTTTAAAGCCGAATGGGGTTGCTGTATTAACCTTTGCCAGTCAGGCATTTTTGCAGCAGATGCCTTTTGTTGGAGATAGATTTAAGTTTTATGATGAAACAACAGCACGTGCGTTGGCAGAGTGCTCACCATTACAGGTAGCGAGCTTTATTACATTAGATGAACCCATTGTCAGTCCTAAAGGGGAAACGTTTACTCGGACTTTTAGTATGCTGAAATTATACAAGCCATAAGCTGTAGTATCTACTGAGCATCAAAACGCACCCACCTTTAAACGATAGGTGGGTATGCTTAATTTTGATAGGTGCTGCTCCAACTCGCTTGAGGTTGGTTAAAGTTTGTTGAGGCACTGTACTTATTAAAATTGGGGTGACCTGGGAAATAATTTTTTGGGTGATCCCCTTCTTTGGTTGTAGCACGCAAACCACCATCACCGCCCATGTTTAACCAAAAACCGGGGGCAGTAAGGGCTGGCTGAAAGCCACCAGGGTTGGCAGCATTGGGAGTGTGTCTGCTCCATTTTATAGGGCGTATGCCCATGCTAACAAAAAAGCCACTGGAGTGTTTTAAATAATTAGACTGTACAGGATATAGCTGTGGGTGCTTAGACATATTAACTAATGCCTCTCTACCATTAATAAGCAAAGCGGCCATACCACTTACATTTAAATCATAAATACCCCTAGGGTCTAACCAGCCTACGGTACGTACTCCGCCTAAATCTGCCGACATGGTTACTTGCCCTAAAGGTAGCCCACCAAGAGCTGCTTGTGCTTTAATATTAGGGCGAATAAAGCCCGATAAGACATCAATGACATTGCCCTGATAGCCAAAACTGTTTTCTGCGCCAAAACGAAAGCCCACTAGCTTGCGTGTGCCACCTGTATTATCAAAAGCAAATTCAAAATAGGGATTTTCTTGTACAAAAGGGGTCATCTCATATTTGCCGCCGCCTATATCTCGTATTTGCCCCATGGTGACATCACGCAGCTTAATATCAACGCCATTATCAGGCTCAAAGCCGCCAGGGAAATCAAAAAATTGCTTAGGGCTTAAGCCATTTAGTGCCGTGCCAGCATGGGTTAATGTGGAAGAGACATATTCACTATCTTGAAAACCAACAGAGCCGCAGGGGTTAGCAGTACATGCCCAAGATAAGTTGCCATAATAATCTGAACCATCTCGATTGGGGTTGGAGTTGTTGCCAGGTATAGATGCTGCAGGTCCATTAAAGCAAATTTTATTACCATCAGATCCGCCCGTACAGTTTGTACCCTCTGGTCGCCAATAACGGCCAATGGATAATTCTGCTACGTTGGCGTTTATTTCAATGCGTGCGCCAATGGTTATTTTTAGCATCTCTAAGTCATTTCTACTTCCACCTTGGGCGATATTTTGCTTATGTTTAATTTCAAACATCGCTTGTCCGTAGGTATCCGACATGGCTATTTCACTCATTGGTTTGAGCTTTGCTTGTGCATTAAGGCTTAAAAGTAGGGCTAGAAGTGCGATTGTTGTTTTCATATTATTCTCTTACACCTTTATTTAATAAACAAATGGACTTTTGCTTGTGTGGGAAAGTTGAGCTTGCCATTTATATCAAGCCCTAAAAGGTAGCGGTGATTGGCACTTTTAGTTTGTCCTGCGCCTAAGTACAGCCCTTCTAGCTTAAATTGTTTAAATTCTAAGGTTTCTGGGAGGGTCACCTGAACGGCACTTTTGCTACTGTTGCTATAATTGTTTTGCAAGTCCAATTTGGCTTTTTTAAATTCAACTAAACCATGAATGTTGTGTGCAACTAACCAATTTTCTTGGGGGTTAGTTGTTTCAGCATCTTTATTAAAATAACTAAAAGAAGTGCCTTCTTTTAATTCTAGTTGGCCGCTAAGGGTAATGCCTGATTGTGCACTAACTAGAGACAGTTGCTTGTTGTTAATGGGTTTAAGCTCACTGTGGGCGCTAAAACTGATGCAGAGATTTAAGCTAATAAATAATAAAGAAATGAGTCGCATATTTATATCCTACAGTTAAAGGTCTTGGGTTGTTACAACCAAACGTTGAATTTCTAACCCACGCACCTCAATTACATTTTGATTGGGAATGCGAGGAATGGTATTGCTAGGGTTGGCAGCATTATAGATTTTAACCTGCTCGTTATAAATCACCGTCTCTGGTACAAAAGCACGGTGCTTGACATTGGGAATGGTTGTAACAATATCGCCATTGGCATCTCGTAGGTGTACGGCTTTTTGCCCTACAATGACCTCTGGGTCGTTTTTATCGCCAAATTCGATGGACTGAATAAAGATATGTCCTTGCTCTGCCTGTCCAAGGGATTGGGGTAAGGCGGCAATTTCTAGTCTTAGCTGGGTTTTTTCGGGTAATCTTGTAGGGTGATCGCCCCAAGTCCCTCGTTGTATTTGAGCATATTTAACCGTGGTTATACTTAAAGGCTGGTCTAATGAACCCATTGGTAGGTAGATATCTACGCCTTTAAATGCGACACGACTGGCATCGGCATTGTTAGGGTCGGCATTTAATATAAGCGCATCTGCCATCAAACCTGTACTCATAGCAAAAGATAAGCCTCTGTTGCCCGTAACAGGCTGTCCATTGAATGCATAGTTTGATGAAGATATCGCCTGTTCATTTTGACTGTTATGTGACCAAATTAAGGCGTTGGTTTTATATAATCTAAACCCTTTAATTTGCAAATTAGTTAGAAAGCGATCTTCTATATTGCTATTTGTAGTATTAATGCTTTTTGTATCAAGACGCAGGGATAGATCAAATTTATCGGAGTAGTTTGCCATACGCACATTTTGAGCATCAATGCCACTTTTGAAGCTATTTTTGACACTGTGTAAGTTGCCGATATTAACACTAGGTTTATTTGAGAAAAAATCGTTAGGTAGACCTTTGGAGTACACATCAAAACCATCGCTATTTGCACCTCTGGCAATGGCACTAGCGACCCCTAGGCTGTTGCTCGGTTGCTGGCTGTAAGCATAAAAACTTTTTTCTAGCTGGCTTTCGGTAACTCCTGGTAAAGCAGTATAAAAAACCGTATGTTCACGCTGAGCATTAGTAAAAGAGCCGCTGTTATTTGGGTCTATGCGACTTATTCGGCGTTCTTTCATGGTTCTAAGTTCACCAGGGATAATAGGGTAATCGTAGCTACCAATGCGACCACCTAATTGTGTGCCTGATTTATGTAAATTAAGTCCTGAAATGATTAGGTCATTAGGCGCTAAAGCATCATCGGCTAGGCGGACATTAATACTAAAAGCATTGGCACTACCTTTACTCCCAGATTCAATAGCTAAGTCACTGATTGCTAAGCCTATACCTGAACCTGTTACTTGTTTTAGTTCCCGCTCATTGAGTGCTTTAAGTGCTGCATGGTTGGCAGTGCTTATACAAAGTGCACATAAGGCTAAGCTGAGTTTTGCTATTTTCATACTTTATTTCCTATTTTTGTGCGCTAATTTATTGTTCAATCTTATTTTTTATCAATTATTAGATTTTAAATATTAATAGGCACACATTTATCATTATTTCTTTAGTTTATCACTGTACTGCCATATTGGTAGCAAATTTCATTCAAATGTCAGGTAAATTACCTCAGAGCATGACTTTTTTAGTCAAATTAAGCCAAATTTTGTTGTTTTTTATAATGGCTTAATGAGCATATAGCTATTAGGCAAAACGTTAAAGCCAGTTATATCAATTCTACCTATTTCTCCTCGGTGACTTAACCCGTTGCCAATTTTTATTGCGGCAATGCTCATATCTAGCTGCATTTTATTGGTTCGCATATAAATGCCTTGTGGTGTCATGTCAATATTTTGTGAAAGAGATAGGTTGCTTAAGGCAATGTTGGCAGTTAATTCTGGGTAGTTGGTTGTGTTGGTGTCATCTTGCAAGCTCAATTCAGCACGAACCGTCCCTTCAAGGGCAACATCAGTACGCATGCCTTCTTGACCAAATGAGTGATCTGCCAATAAAGAAACATGTAATTTGGTATTTTTTAAATTAATATTTTTAAGGGCAAATGAGCCAATGCTATTGCTTGGGTTGAGCCCATTTTTATCTGTTAAGCGAAGACCACCTAGTTGAATGTCTATGTCGGTGTCTTGGTTGCTATTGGCGGGGGCAAAACTCATTTTGATGCCTGATACTTGGCTATCGTCTACAAATTCCATTTGATAGGCTATCTCTTTATCCATATTGATTTTAAGGTTATTTAAGCTGATGCGTCCTCCATCGTTTTCAATAAAAAGTTTGCCCAGCTCTGCTTGTAAAAGAAATTTACCTTGAATGCCTGTATTACTATTGGCACGAGTATCTAACGATAAGTAACCATTGCGTACATTGATGTTAGCCAAACCTAATGAGCCAAAATTGGCATTGGCAAAAAGATTGTTACCGTGTTTGTCTGTTAGGATAATTTTATCCATCAGCACGCTGCCTTTAATGCGTCCAAACTCCAGACGTAAATCATCACCTCTGGCGAGTAAAAATAACTCGCTATAAAATCCTGCATTGGGGTCGTTGCTGGGTGCATTAAGAGTGACATTGGAAGAAAAAATAACATCATCTTCTTGTATTTTTTGGGTTAAATGACAGCCATTACCAAGCTGTGTAATAAAAGCCAATTTTGTTCCTTCGATGCTGTTTGATACTTTCATGGCTGTATAGCTGTTGCCCAAAAAGCGAGCATTTTCAATGCGAACACCTCCAAGTAATGCTCGTCTGCCTAGGGAAACTTTGCCGATGTCTAAATCAAGTCTTTGAAAACCTGAGGTTTTGATAAATAAACTGCCATCATCGCCTAAATCGACAGCCGTTTTAATGGTTGATGCGCCAATTATAGTGCCGCTGTTGTTTACATTGGTTGCATAGAGTTTAATGCCGTCTATGCTAAAACCATCTTGCCCATTAGATGTTAAATCAAATTCAGAAAAAGTAATTTTACCTGTTGATAGTAATTTGCCGTCATTAGCAAGAGAGGTTGTATCAATGCTAATACCGCCTTTGGCAATGATATTGCCCATTGACTGTTCTGTTAGCGGTACTAAAGAAAAGGCCTTGCTTGTTGTTAAAAGACAAAGTAGTGCGAATATGGCATTTTTCATCTTAATGTCCCTCTATTTGCACATAGCTTTTTGAGCCAAGATTAAGGTTTAATACGGCTCTACCAAGGCTGGGTTGGTTGCTTAGGTTGGTTTGGCTTGCTTTGCTAAGGTGTATGCTGTCAATTTGGATTTTGCCTTGTATGCCGCCTGTGCCATTGTTACCAGCAAAATCTAATACCAGACCGCGTTGTCCGTCTACATTCATACGCATACCCGTAATGTCTAAGTCTTGTAATAGTTTCACTTTAGCGGTGGTTTTATAGCTATTTGGTGCGGGGGTAGAATGAGTCATCTTGCCTGTGATTGAAGCCATTTCAAAACTGGAGTTTTGTTTTATTTTGGCGTCTATTTCCATGCCTTTTTCATTTTGGTTTTTGGCATTTTTAATCATTAGATACGCCCCTTTTTGAAGGTTTATCTTACTTAAAATGGAACTACCAAATACACTATTGCCAATGCTCATATTGTGTATGCCAACATAGCCATTACTGATTTCTGGTAGGCTTAGGCGCATGCCACTATTAGCAAGGTCTATGTGTAAATTTTCTAAGGCAAAAGTAGGGTTGCTATTATTTGGGTCTTTAAATACGAGTGTTTGTGTTAATGTTGTGCCATCGTCCGTGTAATAGGTATCAAAGTTAAGAGAGGTTGGCAAAATCATATCTAGGCTTAATCCGTTACCAGTTTGTCCACCTGTGTACAAACGGATAACGGCTTTATCTCCAGTGCCCATACGAATTGCACTTTGTCCAAGCCCACCAATAGAGCGATTGTTTATGGATATGTTATGAATTTGCATGCTGGTTGCTAAAGAGTGGGCGGTTAACCAAATGGCTTTTTTGCCATTATAATCTTTAATTTCCATGTCCATTTTAATAGGCTGAGTATTTCTGATTTCCACCTGTTTTAGTGATAGTGTGCCTGCTTGACCATGATTAACGCCATCTGTATCGGTATAGGTTACAGAGGCAATATCTGTATTTTGCTTAGAGGTAATGCTTAAACCACGAGATTGTCCGATTACTTGGGCGAGTTTATCATCACTTAATGCTTGCAAGGCAAATACTTGGGTTGCAAGTACGGTGCTGCAAACGGTTGTGAGTGTAAGATAAAAAAATGTCTTCATTGCTAACTCCGCAATTATTATTTTTATATGATTTGTGAAAAAAGTATCATAAATCAGAATGCCTTACCACTAATTGCGACACTAATTTGTATAAAAACTTTACAAAAAAATAATTTTTCCTTTTATATCAGTAATCTATAGGTAAAAATACAATGTAACTAATGTAACAGAATGGCTAGGGCGTATGTGTGCGCTTGGTGCTTTAAAGTAAGAATAAAGTAACAAATAGTCTAATAATAAGCGGTTAGTTTTGTTACAATTCGCTTTTTTTAAATAGGCTTGAGTTAAAGCTACTATTAGGATTGTTGATGTGAAATCAGATTTAGAACAGGAAATTAATTCTCGAAGAACCTTTGCGATTATCTCGCACCCAGATGCAGGTAAAACCACAATAACAGAAAAGCTGTTATTGTTAGGCAATGCCATTCAACTTGCTGGCACTGTTAAAGGCAAAAAAACAGGTCGCATGGCGACTTCTGATTGGATGAGTATGGAGCAAGAGCGTGGTATTTCGATTACCACATCAGTGATGCAGTTTCCATATAAAGAACGTATGGTTAATCTGCTGGATACGCCTGGACATGAAGACTTTTCAGAAGATACTTATCGTACTTTAACTGCCGTCGATTCTGTGCTTATGGTTATAGATGGTGCAAAAGGGGTGGAGGAACGTACTATCAAGTTGATGGACGTGTGTCGTTTGCGTGATACGCCTATTTTTACCTTTATCAATAAAATGGACAGAGAAGTGCGTGAGCAAATTGAAGTGCTTGATGAAATTGAAGAGGTGTTAAATATACAGTGTTCTCCTGTGACTTGGCCTATGGGTATGGGTAAGGCTTTTAAGGGCGTTTATAACTTGCTTACGGATACATTGCATGTATTTACTTCAGGTCGAGGTAGCGTACTTTCTGAGGATAAAAAAATTCAAGGGCTTGACTCTCAAGCAGCAAAAGAATTGCTTGGTGATGCTTATTGGGCTGAGTTCAAAGAAGAAGTAGAGCTGGTACAAGGTGGCTGCGCTGAATTTAATTTAGAGGCTTATTTGCAAGGAAAGCAAACCCCCGTATTCTTTGGCACGGCACTGGCTAATTTTGGTATTCGTGAGATGCTTGATTATTTTGTACAGTGGGCTCCTAAGCCTATCAGTCGCCAAGCTGATAAACGTGAGGTTTCGCCTTTAGAGCCTAATTTTTCTGGCTTTGTTTTTAAAATTCAAGCCAATATGGATCCTCGTCATCGTGACCGCATTGCATTTTTACGCATTTGCTCTGGACGCTATGAAAAAGGCATGAAAATGCGTCATGCACGTTTGGGTAAAGATATAAAAGTGGCAGATGCTGTTACTTTTTTGGCAGGGGATAGAAGTCAGGTAGAAACTGCTATTTCTGGCGATATTATTGGTTTGCATAATCATGGTACTATTCAAATAGGAGATACCTTTAGTCAGAATGAAGAGCTTAAATTTAGTGGTATTCCGCATTTTGCGCCAGAGCTATTTAAGCGAGTAAGACTTAAAGACCCACTTAAAATGAAGCAATTGCAAAAAGGCTTGCAAGAGCTTTCTGAAGAAGGTGCAACACAGTTGTTTTTGCCTATAAATAATAATGACTTAATATTAGGGGCAGTCGGTGTGCTCCAGTTTGATGTGGTTCAACAAAGATTGCGTGATGAATATAAGGTTGAGGCTATCTATGAGCCAGTTAATGTAAATACTGCACGCTGGGTTGAATGTGCAGATACCAAACAGCTAGAAGAATTTAAACGCAAGGCCGCCGATAATTTAGCCATAGATGGGGGTGGTTATTTAACTTATATTGCACCTACAAGAGTCAATTTGAGCCTGACAGAAGAACGCTGGAAGGATATTGAATTTAGAGCCACACGCGAGCATTAAATTTAGCTTGCGAAGGTTTGTTAATGGTCTACCCTAAATAAGGACAGAACTGAGTTTGGGCTTATGTTCTTATTTTAATAGATAAATATATTTTTAGGTGGTTTATGCTGATTTTCTTTTTGCTTAGTGTGTTGGTTGCTGGTGGACTTTGCTACGGTGCGTTTGTTTTTTTGCAATATCGTATATTAGAAGAAACATTAAAGTTTGACGATGCGAAAGGTTATTATTTGATATCCTGTATTGTTGTGGGCTTTGTGGTTTGTTCGGGTAGTTTCTATGTGGGGCAGGTGTTGGGTTTTGATGTGCAAGATGCGACCTCCTCTATGCTGGCACTGGTATTATTGATGGATATTATGGCCGCATTGCTTATGCTTATTTATGGGTTGGTTAAGTTGCGTCAACCAGAGCATTATTAAATCTATTTTTTAGCCATAGGTTGTTGCTAATATTTTGCTTGGTTTGTACTAAGCGTGCAGAGCGGTTGGATATGTTTTTTTCAACTTTAAAGAAGATTATTTTCTACAAAATACGCCAAAAAAATAGTACAGGTATTTTTTATGCAAATGAAAGGTAAAATAGCCTTGCTTATTTTTGTATATTTCTATAGAATGCCGCCTCTTTTAAATTAATGAGCTTATTCAAGGCGAGAATTGAATGAAAACATATAGCGCAAAACCAGAAACAGTCAAACGTGATTGGTCAATTATTGATGCAGAAAACCAAACTCTGGGTCGCTTGGCTACAGAAGTGGCTCGCCGTCTAAGAGGCAAGCACAAACCAGAATTTACTCCTCATGTTGATACAGGGGATTATGTCGTGGTCATTAATGCCGACAAAGTGAAAGTAACTGGCAAAAAAACAACAGATAAAATGTACTATCGTCATACAGGGTATCCCGGTGGTCTTAAATCCATGTCTTTTGAAAAGTTACAAAACTACAAGCCAGAAAGCATTATTGAATTGGCCGTTAAAGGCATGTTGCCTAAAAATTCTTTAGGTAATGCCATGCATAAAAAAATGAAAGTATATGCTGGTGATAAACACCCACATGCTGCCCAACAGCCACAAGAAATTAAGTTAGGATAAAGTTATGGCAACTACACAACATTACGGAACAGGTCGTCGTAAAACCTCAACAGCACGTGTTTTTTTGCGTCCTGGTACAGGTAAGATTACCATTAATCAGATAGATCTTGAGCAATATTTTGGTCGGGAAACCGCACGCATGGTCGTACGTCAGCCTTTGTTGCTGACAGAGAATGATGCAAAGTTTGATGCGTTTGTTACTGTGAAAGGTGGCGGTATAAGTGGTCAAGCAGGGGCAATTCGTCACGGTATTACTCGTGCGCTAATGGCGTATGATGAAGAGTTAAGACCTACACTTAGAGCAGAGGGATATGTTACTCGTGATTCTCGTGCAGTTGAGCGTAAAAAAGTTGGTTTACATAAAGCTCGTAAAAAACCTCAGTTTTCAAAACGCTAGATTTGCAATTTACAAAGAGCGTCTCTTGGCATATGTCAATGGACGCTTTTTTTATGCCTGTTTGTTTGTTTTAAGGTGGTGTTTCTGGTTGTTTATATGCGTTATTTTGACTAAAATGCAAAGACCTGCAAGCTGGTCTTTTATGGTAAGCCCGATTACATTAATTAATAATATATTGGGTCTGTGTTTTAGATGGATAAGCGCTTGTAGTGGCATTTGGTCTGATTTAAAGACCAAAGAAGAATGATACAATGGGAGAGAGTAAAACCATGAGTGAGGGTGTGATTAATCAAGACGGCATTGACAGCGGTCGTCGAACTTTATTGGTAGGTGCAACAGCCGCCGTAGGCGCAGTTGGCGCAGGGTTTGTTGCCGTACCTTTTGTAAAGTCTTGGTCGCCAAGTGAGCGAGCAAAAGCTGCTGGTGCTCCAGCAAAAATCGATATAAGTAAGCTAGAAGTTGGACAAATGATTGTTGCTGAATGGCGTGGTAAGCCAGTGTTTGTTGTGATGCGTAGTGAGGAAGCATTAAGCAAACTTGAGGGAATTAGCGATCGTTTAAAAGATCCTGATAATACAAATAAAGCTCAACAGCCAGAGTATGCAGATAACCTATACCGTTCAAGAAAAAAACAGCTTATCGTTTTGCTAGGTGTGTGTACGCATTTGGGTTGTGCTCCTAAATATATTCCTGAAATGAAACCACAAACCTTTGATGCAAAATGGGTTGGCGGTTGGTTTTGTCCTTGCCATGGTTCACGATTCGATTTTTCTGGGCGAGTTTTTAATGGCTCTCCAGCTGCTGCAAATCTGGTTGTTCCGCCTTATTACTTTGAAACAGACAATGTGGTTATTGTTGGTGAAGATGGAGAGAAAGCCTAATGAATAAAATGTTTAGTGCTGTAATGGGCTGGGTTGATCATCGTTTGCCTGTTACTCAAACCTATGAAAAGCATATGTCAAAATACTATGCACCAAAAAACTTTAATTTTTGGTACTTTTTTGGCGTAATTTCTATGATGATGTTAGCTAATCAGATTTTATCTGGTATCTGGTTGACCATGAACTATGTGCCTAGTGCAGAAGGTGCATTTGCTTCTGTAGAGTACATTATGCGTGATGTGCCTTTAGGTTGGGTTATTCGCTATATGCACTCAACAGGTGCAACGTTCTTTTTTATCGCAATTTATTTGCATATGATGCGCGCTGTTTTATATGGCTCATATAAAAATCCACGAGAGCTAATTTGGATTTTTGGTATGCTAATTTACCTCGCACTGATGGCGGAAGCCTTTATGGGTTATGTATTACCTTGGGGGCAAATGTCTTATTGGGGAGCGCAGGTGATTATTTCATTATTTAGTGTTATTCCTTTTGGCATAGGAGATGCTTTGGTTGAGTGGATTCGTGGCGATTTCTTAATTTCAGGCGCTACCTTAAATCGCTTTTTTGCTTTGCATGTCATAGCAGTTCCTTTAGTTATTGTGATGTTGGTTGTTATGCATCTGTTAGCACTACATGAGGTTGGCTCTAACAACCCTGATGGTGTGGATATTAAGAAACACATGGATGAAAATGGCAAGCCGCTTGATGGGGTGGCATTTCACCCATATTACACCGTACATGATATTGTCGGTATCACAGTGTTTTTAATGGTTTTCTGTTCTGTTATGTTTTTCTTCCCAGAAGGCAATGGCTTTATGCTTGAGTACGCTAACTTTGAACCTGCTAATGGCTTAAAAACACCAGAGCATATTGCGCCTGTTTGGTATTTTGGTGCGTTTTATGCAATTTTACGAGCAGTGCCTGATAAATTGTTGGGCGTGATTGCAATGGGCTCTGCCATTGCGGTTTTATTTGTACTGCCTTGGTTAGATCGCAGTCCAGTTAAAAGCTGGCGCTATAAAGGCTGGATAAGTCGTTCGTTTATTTGGGTGTTCTCAGTTGCATTTGTCTTGTTAACTTGGCTTGGAACACAACCAGCTACAGATATTAATACACTTATGGCAAGAGTTGCAGGTACGATTTATTTTGCGTTTTTCTTGTTAATGCCAATTTATACCAAGCTAGAAAAAACCAAACCCGTGCCTGAGCGCGTAACAGGAGGTCACTAATGAAACAGATTCTAGTTATTTCTTTGGCACTTTTCTCTACCCTTAGCTTTGCCTCTGGCGGCGGTGTAAAATTAGATAAGCACCTTACAGACTTGTACGATACTGCTTCATTGCAGCGAGGTGCTAAAACCTATATGAACTATTGTATGGGCTGTCATTCTTTAAAGCATGCACGTTACAATCGTGTGGCTAAAGACTTACAAATCCCAATAGAGTTAATGCAAAAAAACCTAAACTTTGCTGGGGTTAAAAGTGGCTCTTTAATGAGCAACGCAATGACAGAAAAAGATGCTAAGGCTTGGTTTGGTGCAAGTCCTCCTGATTTGACATTGGTTGCACGAGTACGTAGACCCAATTGGTTATATACCTATTTACGTAGCTTTTATGTTGATCCTAGCCGCCCTTGGGGGGTTAACAATACGGTATTTAAAGATGTGGGTATGCCTCATGTATTAGCTGATTTGCAAGGTGTTCAAAGGCTGGGTACTGCACCTGTGGAGGTTGGCGTTGATACGTTAACAGGAATTACAATTACAGAGGAGCGTGAGCATGTTTTATATATTGCAGAAAAAGGCAAGCTGGATAAAAAAGGTTATGATAAGTTAGTTTATGACCTAGTTAACTTTTTAGTTTATGTGTCAGAGCCTATTGCGTTACAACGTCAGACAATGGGTTGGTGGGCTTTATTATTTTTAGTTATTCTATTTATTCCTGCCTACTTCTTGAATAAAGAGTTTTGGCGAGATGTAACTTAAAATAAATAGCGCATGATTAATAGCCTGATTGTTGTTACAATCGGGCTTTCTTGTTTTATAAGATGATTTTTTATTAGGAGTTCTAAAATTATGGGTGTGCTTGCAAAACGCTCTTCAATGGTTTTTTATTCAGATCCAACCAGTCATTATAGTCATCGAGTGCGTATCGTACTGGCAGAAAAAGGCGTAACGGTTGAAGTGATAGACGTAAATGAGGGTAATATCCCTGAGGATTTGGCGACACTTAATCCTTATAACTCTTTACCGACTATGGTTGATCGTGATTTGGTTTTGTATGAGGCTAATGTCATGATGGAGTATTTAGATGAGCGGTTCCCGCATCCTCCACTACTGCCTGTTTATCCTGTTGCCCGTGCTCAAAGCCGCTTATGGATTAGTCGCATTGAAAAAGATTGGGCAGTGCTTGCAGAAAAGATTTTAGCAGGTACAGGTAAGGGTAAAGAGGCGGACAAGGCTCGTAAAGAGTTAACCGATAGTTTGGTTGCAACAGCACCTATTTTCCAAGAAATGCCATATTTTATGAGTGAGGAATTTTCTTTGGTGGATTGCTGTGCTGCACCTATTTTATGGCGTTTGCCTAAGATGGGTATTGATTTATCTACTAAACAGTGCCAGCCTTTACTTGAGTATATGGAACGTGTTTTTGCACGTGATGCATTTCAAGAAAGCCTATCAGAACTTGAACAAGAAATGCTTATTCCATGAGTTCTCTTTCTTCTAGCAGACCCTATTTAATAAAGGGTCTGTATACGTGGATTTTAGATAATGATTGTACGCCACAAATTTTAGTTGATGCGTCTATGCCTGACGTGCAAGTGCCTGTTGATTATGTTAGCAATGGACAAATTGTTTTAAATATCAGTCCTAGTGCAGTTAAACAGCTTCATATCGATAACGATGGTGTGTTCTTTAATGCGCGATTTGGTGGTGTGCCGATGGATATTTATGTGCCAACGGTTGCAGTGCTTGCTATTTATACTCGAGAAACCAATGAGGGCATGCTTTTTGGCGATGAAGCAGGTAACCCCACTCCTGATCCAGACAATAAACAAAAGCAAGAAAAAAAGTTATCTAATGCTGAAAAACCAACATTAAAAGTAGTAAAATAAAAAGACCAAAATCAAACTATTTGATTTTGCTAAAGGGGATACTAATAGCAAAGGGTTTATCATGACGCAAGATAAAAATATGTGTGCAAATGCATTTGTTGATGATGTTTTAGGTACAATGGACGCAACTGCGTTGGCCTCTAAAATAAAGGCTGGAGAGCTAAGTGCCAATGAAGTGTGCGAGGCTACAATTAAGCGTATTAAGCAGGTTAATCCTGATTTAAATGCAATAGCGCATGAACAATATCATCAGGCAATACAGCAGGCAGATATTCATAATAATGGTTTTTTTGCAGGTATTCCTTTCCTAATTAAAGACAATCTTAGAGTTAAAAATTTACCCATGCAGCATGGCTCACAAGCGATTTCTGGGCATCTTCGTAGTAGCAATGATCCTTTTGTACAGCAAATGCTGGCAATGGGCTTTAATCTGCTTGGAAAATCAAATATGCCAGAGCTTGGTTTAAACTGTGCAACTGAGTATGCCGATGGTACTTATGTGGCAAACCCTTGGCATTTAGGGCATATCTCAGGAGGTTCATCAGGCGGAGCTGCGGCATTGGTGGCATCTGGTGCAGTGCCGATTGCACATGGTAATGATGGTGCAGGCTCTTTGCGTATTCCTGCTGCCATGTGTGGATTATTTGCGCTTAAATGCAGTCGTGGACGGCATATACAAACCGATTTAAGTAGACCATTGCCTTTAAATATCATTACCGAAGGCGTGTTAACACGTACGGTGCGTGATTGTGCTAATTTTTTTATGCAATTGGAAGCACAATACAAACCAGCAAAGTTACCTCTGTTGGGCGAGGTCTCATCGCCTATTAAAGCACGTTTAAAAATAGGTGTATTAAAAACCAGTATTAATGATTATCCCGTTGATGCAGAAACCAAAAGAGTGTTAGAAGAAACCGTTACTTTATTAAAAGAGCTAGGGCATGAAGTGGTTGAGGCGCAGCCATTATCTCAAATTGAAGATGCGGACGCTTTTTTAGTGTACTTTGCATTTTTAGCGTTTTCTGCCGGTATGTTAGGTCGGTCTATTTATGGTAAGGGTTTTCAGAAAAATAAACTAAATTCCTATTCAAAAGCACTAAGCAAACACTTCATACGCAACTCTTATAAAATTCCTTGTATGTTCAGACAGGGGCGAAAAGCAGGCAGATATTTCTTTCAGCAAATGCAAAAATACGATGTGGTTTTATCACCAGTTTTAACGCAATCTGCACCTAAAGCAGGTCATTTAAGTCCTAATGTTGAGTTTGCAGAGATTTTATCTCGACTAACCAATCTAGCCAGCTTTAATGCTGTACATAACATTATGGGTACGCCAAGTATGTCTGTGCCTTTGGGGTTAAGTGGGGCTCATTCTGAGACACCTAATTTGCCTATAGGTATGCAATTTGCAGCAAATATTGGGGAAGATAAAAAGTTATTACAGTTGGCATTTGAGTTAGAGCAGGCCGCTGGCTTTACTCATCTTTATTCAAAATAAAAAGAAACTCCCCTTTTAGTTGATAGCTATAAAAGGGGAGGGGTGTTTGTTTAAGCACTTTCGCCAAATAGAAGGTTGGCACTTAATCCATGTTTTTCCATAATTTCTTTTAAGCGTTTTAGAGCCTCAACCTGTATTTGACGCACACGTTCACGAGTTAAGCCTATTTCTGCACCGACATCTTCAAGGGTGCTGGCATCATAGCCTCTTAATCCAAAACGGCGTGAAAGGACTTCACGGTGCTTCTCTGATAGCTCATCAATCCAACGGTCTAATGATGCAAAAACATTTTGTTGTTGTAAGTCAACGCAAGGGTCGGCAATATTCTCATCAGCAATGGTATCTAATACGGATTTTTCTGAGTTCATGCCCAAAGGCGTATCTACTGAAGTAACACGCTCATTTAACTTGAGCATATTTTTTACATCTTTAACAGGCTTTTCTAACAGTGCTGCAATATCTTCTGCAGTGGGCTCATGATCCAGTTTTTGAGTGAGTTCACGAGCAGCTCTTAAGTAGACATTAAGCTCTTTAACCACATGAATGGGTAAGCGAATGGTGCGAGTTTGGTTCATAATCGCACGTTCGATGGTTTGGCGTATCCACCAAGTTGCATAGGTTGAAAATCTAAAACCACGCTCGGGATCGAATTTTTCTACCGCACGAATAAGACCAAGGTTACCCTCTTCAATAAGGTCTAAAAGGCTTAATCCTCGATTGATATAGCGACGTGAAATTTTAACCACCAAGCGTAGATTGCTCTCTATCATGCGTTTGCGTCCAGCTTCATCGCCTTGCAGTGATAATCTGGCAAAATGGACTTCTTCTTCTGCTGAAAGTAGTGGAGAAAAGCCGATTTCTTTTAAGTAAATCTGTGTTGCATCAAGGTTTTTTACAGGACCGATGCCACTTAGAGTTGCTTTTTCTTGTGCTGCATTATTTGCCTCTTCTGCCATGTCTGTTTCAACAAAGTCGAGGTCTTGGATTTTTTCTTGTGCCGCCATAATTATTTCCACCTTTAAGTTATTGCTTATTTTATTAAAAGCGTTAATCCGGTTATAAAGCCTTTATCTTGCTGGCAAATATTTAACTGGATTAACAGCCTTTCCGTTACTGCGAATTTCAAAATGTAATTTAACCTTATTGGTTCCGCTAGAACCTATTTCGGCAATTACTTGACCTGCTTTAACGTTTTCTTGTTCTTTTACAAGAATGCGGCTGACATGAGCATAAGCACTTAGGTATTGTCTGTTGTGTTCAATAATCACAAGATTGCCATAACCTCTTAGTCCGTGCCCTGCAAAAACGACAGTTCCTGCTGCAGCTGCCATTACAGAATTACCCAAAATGCCGTTGATATCAATCCCCTTATTAATTGGCTGATTAATAGAAAAGTGACCAATTAGACGACCATTAGCAGGCCATTGCCATTGCATAGAGTGTTGGTATTTGCTTGGAATGGCAGGGGGTTCTTTTTTCTGAACAATTGTTGTCTTTTTGTTGGGCTTGGGTGTAGCTATTTTCGGCACTTTTTTGGCGTTGTCTTTGTGTTTGCTGCTGTGCTTTGTTGAATATGTACGAATGTCAATTTTCTGTCCAGGGTAGATATGGTAGGGGGGAGCAATATTGTTAGTGCTTGCTAACTTGTGATAATCAATGCCATAGCCAAGGGCAATGGAAAATAAAGTTTCCCCCTGTTTAACTTGGTGAAAATCTGACGTTTTTTTATTGTATGCAAACTTCTTTTCTAGGGAAGTGAGCGATTGGTTAGTAATACAGCCTGTGACTAAGGTTAAATTAGTGACAAATATGACAATAAAATAGAGATGGGAATGGGGTAGAAAATGGTATTTTTTTGACATTGTAATTTTATAACACTTTTAATTAGGTGGCTTTGGTTGATTTGATATAACAAAAAGTTATCTAAAATCTTTTTTATATTGCAAAAAAGTCTAAAAAAATAATGTTTTTTTATGTTTTTTGCTTGCTATAGCGTATCCAATTATGCATTTAGGCATTTTTCTGATGCGTTAAAATTGCTCTTTACACATCAGTTTTATGTAGATATGGGTGGTTAATCCGCTTTATTGGTTATGTGATTGTTTTTTTCTAGCAACCAGACCAGTAGCATACCTAAGGCAAACAGGATTAAACATAATAGTAAAGATTCGTAGTTTGTGATATCAGGCAATTGATTGGTTTGTATAAAAGGGACTTCTTCGCCTTTGCTATTTAAACGAGTGCTGACGGTTTCTTTCCATGGCCAAACTTTAAATAAAGCACCAATCATAAAGCCTGTAAGTAGTGAGAGTAAGCTGTTGTGGTAGTGGGTTAGGAGGTAGCTTAGAAGCCTTACAAATAAGCCTAATCCAGTTGCTGCGCCTATTAAAAATAAACTAATAGTGACAAGTTCTAAGTTTTTTACTGCCTCTAGTATGGGGAGGTACAGTCCCATAAGTAGTAAAATAAAACTACCTGAAATGCCTGGTAATATCATTGCACAAATGGCAATAGAACCTGCTAAAAAAATGATGCTAGGACTGGCTTGAATGCTAGTTGGTGTAGCCAGACTAATTGTGCTGGCGATGATAGTACCTATTGTTAGTGCAAGTATGTCTCTAATATGCCAGTGGGTTATTTGTTTTAAGATAAACAAGGCAGAAGCTAAAATTAAGCCAAAGAAAAAAGACCATAGGTATGCTGGATAGGTTTGTAGTAAATAGTGTATGCCGTTTGCTAATAGTGCAATAGCGGAAATTAAACCCAGCCCTAAAGAAAGTAAAAAAGCCCCATTTATTTGTTGCCAAAAAGCACGTAATCCTTGATTTTTAAGGCAAATTAATGCGTTTAGATTGATGCTTTTGAGATTTTGAATTAATTCATCATAAATGCCTGTAATAAATGCAATGGTACCACCAGATACACCGGGGACGATATCTGCTGCGCCCATTGCTAAGCCTCGTAGGTAAATGCCTAAATATTTCATGTTTGCTCCTATAAAAAAGCCGATTGTACCATTTATGAAAGGTCATCGGCTTGTTTATGAGCTTGGTTTTTGCTTATTGGTTCAACAGGCTATCTCGTAACATAAATTTTTGAATTTTCCCTGTGGAGGTTTTAGGGAGTTCTTGAAAATAAATGTTTTTGGGAATTTTGTATTTTGCTAGATGGTCAAGACAAAATGCTTTTAATTCCTCTTCTGTTAAGCTGGCATCAGCTTTTACGCTAACAAATGCACAGGGTACTTCTCCCCAGTGGTCATCAGGTTTAGCTACTACGGCAACTTCATTAACCAAATGATGACGATAGAGTACGTCTTCAACTTCAATTGATGAGATATTTTCGCCACCAGAGATAATAATATCCTTGCTGCGGTCTTTGATTTCTACATAGCCGTCAGGGTGGATAACCGCCAAATCACCAGAGTGAAAATATCCGCCACTAAAGGCTTCTTCTGTGGTTCTGGGATTTTTTAGGTAGCCTTTCATGACAATATTACCACGTATCATAATCTCGCCTATGGTTGTACCGTCTTGGGGTACTGGTTGCATGGTTTTTGGATTGGCAACCATGACTTCTGATTGTAAGCTGTAGCGCACGCCTTGGCGGGCTTTTAATTTAGCGCGCTGTTCAAGTGGTAAGGCGTTCCATTTATCATGCCACGCACATACCATACAAGGGCCATAGGTTTCTGTTAGTCCATAAACATGGGTAATATCAAATCCTAAATTTTCAGTTTTTTCTATTATGGCAGCAGGAGGGGCGGCACCTGCGGTCATCACTTTTACTTTGTGAGGCAGTTCGCATTGTATTTTGGCATCGGCATTAATGAGCATGCTTAATACGGTGGGTGCTGCACAAAAATGGTCTGCACCATGGTTTTTTATTGAGTTGAAAATGTCTTCAGGGTCAACTTGACGTAAGGAAATGCTTACGCCTGCGTAGGCAGCAATGGTCCAAGGAAAACACCAACCATCACAGTGAAACATAGGGAGTACCCATAGGTAGCGAGGGTGCATGCCGCTGTTAAATGACATCATATTGCCTACGGCATTTAATGCCGCTCCACGATGATGATAAACCACCCCTTTGGGGTTGCCTGTGGTTCCTGACGTATAGCTTAGGCTAATCGCCTGCCATTCATCTTTAGGTGCTGTCCATGCAAAATTGCTGTCGCCTTCTTCTAGTAAAGCATCATAAGTGAGCTCGCCAATGAATTTACCACCACTATAAAAAGGGTCATCAATATCTATAATAAGTTTGGGTGGGTGATCTATCATATGGCAGGCAGTTTGTGCTAACTCGCTGAATTGGCGGTCTACAAACAAGATATCTGTTTCGGCATGCTCTAAGATAAAGCTGACATTTTGGGCATCAAGTCTGGTATTGATGGGATTGAGTACAGCCCCTATCATAGGAATGGCAAAGTGAGCTTCAAATAATTCTTTAATATTGGGGCAGATAAAAGAAATGGTTGTACCTATTCCAGCACCACGAGCCTGTAATGCAGATGCCAAGGCGCGTACACGGTCGTAAGTTTCTTTCCATGTGAATTGTTGCTCATGATGAATTTGTGCTAAATAGTCAGGATAAACTTCTGCACTGCGCTGTAAAAATTCTAAAGGGGTTAGAGCGCTATAGTTTGCATGGTTTTGTTCTAGCGACATGTCATAAATTGAAGTGTGCATAATATTGCCTTTGTTATTGTTGTTATTGATAAAAGTAACGTCCATGTTTTGAGTTATTTTTTAGTTACTTTTAGTTTGCACTTAATTTTATAATGCAAAAATCCATTTTATAGGGTAAAAATAACTAATTACAAGACTTAATTTTTTTTATGTAATACTATATTTTTTTGGTATTTTAAAAGATGCGACTTATGTACAGGTAATGCCTTAGGTGTTGCTTTTTTAGGAATTTTTTTGGGGGGTTTAAATGGCAGTTAATTTACAGGCATTTACGCAGGCACATACGCTTAAAGGTGTGCGTATTGCTGCTGTAAAATCAGGTATGCGTTATCCTGATAGGCATGATTTGGTTGTATTTGAGTTGGTTGCAGGTGCTCATACTGCTGGTGTTTTTACACGCAATTGTTTTTGTGCGGCGCCAGTAACGCTTTGTCAGCAGCATTTAGCGCAAATGCCCCCACGCTATTTGTTGGTCAATACAGGTAATGCTAATGCAGGTACGGGTTTGCAAGGTATGCAAGATGCTCAACAAAGTTGTCAGTGGCTAGCAGAGTTAACTCAGGTTCAGCATGCACAAGTATTGCCATTTTCTACAGGTGTTATTGGCGAACCTCTGAATATGCAGGCATTTGAAAGCGGCTTGCCAAAGGCATTAGCAAATTTGTCAGAGGATAATTGGGTGCTGGCGGCAAAGGGAATTACCACGACCGATACAGTGCCTAAAGGTTATAGTCAAACTGTAGATATTTTGGGGCAGACAGTTACCATCAATGGTATCAGTAAGGGTGCTGGCATGATTAAGCCTAATATGGCTACCATGCTGGCATTTATTGCAACCGATGCTTATATCAGTCAAGCCATTTTGCAAAAGTGGTGTACTGCTTTGGCGGAGGCATCGTTTAACCGTATTAGTATTGATGGCGATACCTCCACTAATGATAGCTGTATATTAACGGCAACGGGTTGCTCTGCGTTACGCATAGAAGATGAGCGTACTCCACAGGCAAAAGCCCTGTATGCACAGTTACAGGAGTGCTTTATTACCTTGGCGCAGGCGATTGTACGTGATGGTGAAGGAGCGACTAAGTTTGTAAGTATTCAGGTGGCACAAGCAAAAGATAGTGCTGAAGCTCTACAGGTTGCTTATACCATCGCTCATTCGCCTTTGGTAAAGACGGCATTATTTGCCAGTGATGCCAATTGGGGGCGTATTTTAGCCGCCATAGGTCGTGCTGAAATTGCAGACCTTAAGGTTGATTCGATTGATATTTTTCTTGATGAGGTGCAAATTGTTTCTCAAGGGGCACGTGCATCTGGTTATCAAGAAGAGCAAGGCGCTGAGGTTTTTGCTAAAGAAGAGTTTTGTATTCGAGTTGTATTAGCTAGAGGTCAGGTTTCAGAAACGGTGTGGACCACCGATTTATCTCATGATTATGTTAAAATTAATGCAGAATATCGAAGTTAATTCATATTGTTGTATCAAAAAACCTCTATGGCATGCGCTATAGAGGTTTTTTTGTTTTGTTGGCTTTAGCTATTAGCTATCAGATTTTTGAGCAAGTTCTGTCTCGTCTGTGACAGAACTGTCGTTGTCGCTGATGTCTAGCTGAGTTTGTTGGTTGCGTGGGTCATTGGCAACTCGTTTATTTTGACGACCACGACGACGGTTTGTTTTGCCTTTACTTTCTGTTTTAGGTTGCTCAATTGGTTCATTTTTACTTTCATTTTCACTTTCTAAAGGTTGCGGTATCTGCGCTTCAGTGACGGTGGTTTGTTTCTCACTGGTCTCTGTCGATACTACAGGTTCAGCAGGCTCTGTAGGTTGTTGTTCTTCAACCTGTTTGTCTGTCTTGTTTGTGGCAACTGTAGGTTGACTTTCTGCTGGCTGTGGTGCTGTGAGCTCAAACGCTTCTGGTGCGTCTTGTGGCGTAGCTACAGTAGTGCTTGCTGAGTTTGTCTCTACAGTTGTATTTGCCAAATCTGGTTGAGCTTGCGCTTCTGAGTTTTCTTTTTTTATTCTGCGAGCAGAACGTCTGGGGCTGGTTTTTCTTTTTGCAGGCTCTTTTTCTGTTGCTTTTGTTGGTGCCTGTTGTGCATCAAGTGGTTCGCTTTGTTGGGCAGGCGGCGTTGCTGGATTGTCCTGTTTTGTTGCTTGCGCTTCTTCTATAGGTGGCGTTTCTGCTTTTACTGGGCGAGTTTGTTTTTTTACAGGTTGCTGGTTATCCCGCGCTCTTCTAGGTGCTGCTTTTTCATTGGATTTTTCTGTATTTTTTGCTGGGTTTGAAGTGCTCGCTTTGTTGCTGTTTGTTTTGTTGTTTGTTTTGTTGTTTGTTTTGCTATTATTGGGCTTATTGCGATTGTTTTTATCGGTTTTAGCTTTGTCATTTTGGCTGCGTCCGTTGCGGTTACTACCTTTATTGTTGCTTTCATTTTTTCTATTGCTGGTAGATTTTTTGGCGGTCGCTTTTTTTGCAGGACTGCTGGCTGTGCTTTTTTTGCTGCTGTCATCATCAAATAAACCTGCAAATAAGCCTGTTATTTTTTGTAATAAATTGCTGGTATTGCTGGTATTGCTGGTTTGCGGTACAGGTGCGTTGGGGCGCACATTACGAACTGCGGCTTTTTGTATGTTATTTGCCTGTTGTGAGTTAGCATATTCAATTTCTTTGGCAAATTCTTGTTCGTAGCTTACTTCTGTAATCTGACTGTCATCTTCTCGTAAGCGGACAACTTCATAGTTTGGCGTGTCCATATGTGGATTGGGCAAAATCATAACACTGCATTTATGCCGCTGTTCTATGCCTGTTATTAAATCGCGTTTTTCATTAAGTAAAAAGCTGGCAACGGTAACAGGTGCAATGGCGCGAATACTGCCAGTAAATTGTTTGGCAGCTTCTTCTTCAATTAGGCGTAATATAGATAAGCCAAGAGATTGAATGTCTCGTACAATGCCCGTGCCATTACATCTTGGGCAAACGTGTCCGCTGGTTTCTCCAAGTGATGGACGCAGTCTTTGGCGCGACATTTCCATTAAGCCAAAACGGGAAATACGCCCCATTTGAATGCGAGCACGATCCATTTCTAAGGCTTCTTTTAAGCGTGTTTCAACTGCACGCTGATTTTTATTTGCCAGCATGTCAATAAAGTCAATAACCACTAAGCCGCCAATGTCTCTAAGGCGTAATTGTCGTGCTATTTCATCGGCCGCTTCAAGGTTTGTTTTATGTGCCGTATCTTCAATATCAACACCTTTGGTCGCTCGTGCGGAGTTAATGTCGATAGAAACCAATGCTTCAGTGGGGTCTATCACAATAGAACCACCTGAAGGCAGTTTCACTTCACGCATAAAGGCGGTTTCGATTTGTGATTCTATTTGATAACGATTAAACAGAGGCACTGGGTCTTCGTAGCGTTTGAATTTCTGTTCGTATTTGGGCATAACCTGCTGTACGAAACTAATGGCTTCTTCGTATGCGTCATCAGTGTCGATTAGTATTTCGCCAATGTCTGGGCGCAAATAATCACGAATGGCACGGATAATGACATTGCTCTCACGAAATAATAAAACAGAGGTTTTGCTTTTGCTGGAAGCCTGTTTAATGGCTTTCCATAGCTGGATAAGATAATCTAAATCCCATTGGATTTCTTCTGGTGAGCGTCCAATTCCTGCGGTGCGTACAATGACACCCATATCGCTAGGAATGCTGACTTCTTTCATTGTTTCTCTTAGAGCACTACGATCTTCGCCTTCAATACGGCGAGAAATACCACCTGCTTTAGGGCTATTGGGCATAAGTACAAGGTAGCGTCCTGCAAGGCTAATTTGCGATGTTAAAGCCGCGCCTTTATTACCACGCTCTTCTTTATCTATTTGAATAATAATTTCTTGCCCTTCTTTCACTACTTCTTTGATATTAATGCGGGTATTAGGGGCAGGTTGCTGAATAAAATATTCACGGGCAATTTCTTTTAAGGGTAAAAATCCATGACGTTCTGCGCCATAGTCTACAAATGCAGCTTCAAGACTTGGCTCAATACGGGTAATCTTACCTTTGTAGATATTTGACTTTTTTTGTTCTCTGGTGCCAGATTCGATATCTAAATCATAAAGCTTTTGACCATCGACTAAGGCAACACGCAACTCTTCAGGTTGAGTTGCATTAATAAGCATTTTTTTCATGGTAGTACGTTTTCTCTTTTATAGTAGCAACGCACCTTGTAGTTCTTAGCTCTAGGGCTAATTTATTACTAGATTAGTATGTTTTTTGAGTGAGCGAGCAGGGCTATAAATTAAGCACAGCTTAGGCTCAAGCAACTCTAATACCTTGTTTATTGATAATATGTAAGTGTTCACAACATTGGCTCAATAATTAAATTAATTCACTTTTTTTGCTAACTCAATATGCTAAGTTTTAGCATTAACATCATTTTTAATCTGGTAACATGAACGACTAAGGGCGTTGCATAATTAATACAAGGCTAACCGATATTGGCAAAAATAGTATTGGCGAACTGTTTTATTATTAACAGGTTTCGTTTAGGCATACATTCTGCTATTGTGATCGGTTTAAGCCATTAAAATTTATTTAAACTGCTGTTCGGCTTGGGTTTAGTTTGGGCTCTCAATATGTGCTTTAGCACATTTAAGTAAGTTGTGTCAGCACCTTTTTGGCTACTTGCCCTATGTCTTTATTGAGTACGTTGCACTTTATAAAATGCATCGCCGTTTAAGCAGTGCCATAACTATAACACACTATCTGGCTGTAAATACAGTAGTTAAATTCAGTAAATTTATGAAACAAGAAAATCTAAATCTACAACAAGTTAATTATGTTAAAATTGATGATAATAATCAGGGTCAACGGATTGATAATTTTCTGATTGCGCTCTTTAAAACAGTGCCTAAAAGTTTGGTCTATCGGATTGTACGTAAAGGCGAAGTGCGAGTGAATAAAAAGCGTATCAAAGCAGAGTATAAGCTGCAAATAGATGATGAAGTGCGTATTCCTCCTGTGCGTGTGGAAATAAAAGGAGAGGCAGTAAAGGCCTCCGCCTCTTTGTTAACATTATTACAAGAAGCCGTAGTGTATGAAGATGATGCGATGATGGCGATTAATAAACCTTCGGGCTTGGCCGTGCATGGAGGCAGTGGTGTACGCTTGGGTATGATAGAGGCTCTGAGGCAAAATTTACATACAGGGACTTTTTTAGAATTAGTACATAGGTTAGATCGAGATACCTCTGGCTTGGTATTGGTTGCAAAAAAGCGTGCTGCGCTGGTTGCCTTGCAAAAAATGTTGGCAAACAAACAGGGAATTAGCAAACAATATCTAGCTATAGTGCATGGTTTTTTTCCGCCAGAATTAACCCAAGTTGATGTCGCCTTAACACGCATAGAGCGAGCCTCTGGAGAGCGTATCGTCATTGCAGACGAGCAAGGCAAAGCCTCTAAAACCAAATTTGGACTATTGGCCAAAGGCAGTCATTATAGTTTGGTGCGTGCCGAGCCGATTACAGGACGAACCCATCAAATTCGTGTACATAGCCAGTTAGCAGGACATGTACTTGCAGGCGATGAAAAATATGCCACACAAATAGAACTAAACATTGATAAAAAGCATGCCATCAAGCGATTGTTTTTACATGCTAGGAGATTAAGTTTTTTACATCCATTAAAAGAAGATACGCCCATTTTTATTGAAGCCGCTTTTGACGAACAGTGGCTAAACGCACTTAATAAACAAAAACTGGTAGGAGAGTTAGATGCTACGCAATTATAAACTGTTTATTTTTGATTGGGACGGTACGTTAATGGATTCGGTCTCACGAATTGTCAGCAGTATGCAGCAAGCTGCTTACGAGTTGAAAATGCCGCCTGTAAGCGATGCAAAAATAAAGCAGATTATTGGCTTGTCATTAGATACCGCCATACAACAGCTTTGGGTAGGACTGAATGAACAACAATTACAGGCGATGCAACAAAGTTATGCCGAACATTTTGTACGTCAAAGTCATGTGCCAATGCCTTTTTTTACAGGCGCATTGGCATTGTTAGACTGGCTTAAAACCCATGCAGCACAACCTTATCTCGCCGTTGCTACAGGCAAAAAACGCATTGGGCTGGAGCGTATTTTACAAGCGCAGAATATGCAAAATTACTTTGCAGCTACTGCCTGCGCTGATGAAACCTGCTCTAAGCCACACCCACAAATGCTTTATAACATATTGGCAGATTTAGATATCAAACCACAACAAGCATTAATGTTAGGAGATACCGACTATGACATTAATATGGCAAATAATGCAGGTATAGATAGCGTTGCTGTCACCTATGGCGCACATAATAAACAAAGGTTAAGTGCCGCCAATCCTACCGTTTTATGCGATAATATTAATCAAATCAAGCAATGGCTAAGCGTCTAAGCTAAGCTGTACAAATTAACCTAAGCAAACAAGAGAAAAAACAATGAGTGAACTACCTCGCCCAGAAGAGACCAGCAAAGAATGGCAACTAATTGAAAAGGCCTTATTGCAAGGGCAAGCAGAACAAAGACGCAGTCGTCGTTGGGGCATTTTTTTTAAGCTATTAACCTTTGCCTATTTGATTGCCTTATTGGTTTTGTTTAAATTGCCCTTTGAGGAATTAGATATAGATGAAATAGAAGGTAACTATGCCGCAGTTATAGACATTAATGGTGTCATTTCTCAAAGTGAAGATGCCAATGCCAGAGCCTTAATTGCTGCTATAGAAGAGGTCTTTAAAGATACCAATGCATTGGGTTTGATTTTACGCATTAATAGTCCAGGTGGTAGTCCAGTCCAATCAGGCTATGTATTTGATGAAATTCGGCGACAAAAAGAGTTAAAGCCTAAATTTCCTGTATATGCAGTTATTGCCGATTTAGGTGCAAGTGGTGCTTATTATATTGCCGCCGCTGCAGATGAAATATATGCCGATAAATCTAGTTTAGTTGGTTCTATTGGTGTGATTGGCTCAGGGTTTGGTTTTGTAGAGAGTATGCAAAAATTAGGCGTTGAGCGTCGGCTTTATACAGCCGGCGAGCATAAAGCATTTTTAGATCCCTTTAGTGCAGAAAAACCAGCAGAAAAAGCATTTTGGCAAAATGTACTAAAACAAACTCATCAACATTTCATTAATCAAGTTAAATTAGGCCGTAAAGGGCGTTTAAAAGAAAATGAACAGCTTTTTAGCGGCCTAATCTGGACTGGTGAGCAGGCTTTAGAGTATGGATTAATAGATGGTTTTGGTTCAGCAAAAACCATTGCAAGAGAACAGCTTGATACTGAAAAAATGAAAAACTTTACTTACAAAAAAAATCGTTTAGAGCAAGTGTTGCAAGATTTTTCAACACGCATAGGCACTAGCATGACTCAAAGTCTATTATCGCAACCATTAAAGTTGCAATAAATTTTGACAAATGCACAACAAATCCCTATGATTGCGCCCACTATGGCTGAAGTCCTGTTACCAACAACTGTTGATGCCCTGCAAATGGTGAATGAAAACCGCAACTTACAGGGTATTATTAATTCTGCAAACTTACCAAGAGTAGCGCAATCAGTGGTTTCTATTGAGAGCCCACTGGCTGTCAGCATGACTTTTAGTAAAGAACCGCAGGGTAATCTGTTACTAACAGGACAATGTCAAATGCAAGTTAGCGTTCTTTGTGAGCGTTGCCTTGAAGTGATGCAAATTCAACTTGCAAACCAGTTTGCTTTTGCTTTGGTTTTTGCAGATGAACAGGCAAAAAATCTAAGTAAAGAATTAGAGCCTGTTTTGTTAGATGGTTTTGCACAGCTTAATTTATACGAACTGCTCGAAGATGAAGCGCTGCTTTGTTTACCTGCTGTTCCCAAACATGAAAATGAAGACTGCTCAAATGCGCTGGTAGCACTTAAACAAACTGCAACAGAGCTGAAAAAAGAGAATCCATTTTCAGTATTAAGTCAACTTAAATAATTTAATCAACCTTAAAAAAGGAGCGCGCAATGGCGGTTCAAAAAAGTAAAGTAACAAGATCTAGACGTGGTATGCGCCGTTCACATGATGCGCTAAGCACAGCCACTTTATCTACAGACCAAACCACAGGCGAATTACATCGTCGTCATCAAGTAAGTGCTGATGGCTTTTATCGTGGTAAAAAAGTGGTAGAAAGCAAAAACGCCTAAATATGCAGATATTAGGTATTGACGCAATGGGTGGGGACTTAGGTTCCCACGTTGTGTTTAAGGGGCTTAAAAAAGTACTAAAACAGCACCCAACAATTCATTTTAATATCTATTTAACCGCCGCAGAAAAGCACACCGCAGAACAGATTCTTAAACCCCATCATCAACAAATTAGCCTAATAGAATGTGAGCAATCTATTCACATGACAGATAAGGCAATCAAACTGCTACATGATAAGCAAAACAGCACTTTAGCCTGCGCCTTACAAGCACTTAAAAAACAGCAAATTGCTGGTGTGTTTTCTATGGCAAATACAGGTGCGATGGTGGTTTTAGCAAAACAAATTTTAGGGCTGTTTCCCAATCTTAAAAGACCTGCTTTAGCGGCTCAACTGCCGACTGCAAATAAACCGCTATGGGCACTAGATTTAGGTGCAAATACACAAACCAGTGTACAACAGCTATGTGAGTTTGCTTATTTAGGTGTGGCATGGCAGCGTATTTGTGGTATTAAAAACCCCCAACTTGCTTTGCTAAATATAGCCAGCGAGCCTGATAAAGGACCGCCTCAGATTAAAAAGGCAGCAAAACAACTTCAACAAAGCATAAAAAATTTATTTGCAGGTTACTGTGAGGCGGATCAATTATGGCAAGGTTATTATGATATTTTAATTAGTGATGGCTTTTCTGGTAATATTGCGCTAAAAAGTGCTGAAGGCATGCAACGTCTATTAAAAACAAAAAGCCAGAATAAAAACCAATATAATACAGAAGAGCTAAACACACATGCAGCCGCATTATTACTAGGTGTGCAAGGACTGGTTGTCAAATCACACGGTGCTAGTAATGAACAAAATATAAGCATCGCATTAGACTATTTTGTTAAACAAGCAGCGGGATTTAATGTAAAGATTTTTATCCATGAATATATTTGCTTGCAAAAAAATCAAGACTCGCTAACCTAGCCGAATTATTTTAATAAAAAACGTGAATAAAACTTTATGACCCAAATTATGATGCTTTTTCCAGGACAAGGCTCACAGCATAACAACATGCTGATGGACTTTATTCCTGATTATCCTGTGGTCAAACAAACTTTTGAAGAAAGTGCAGATGCCATAGGTATTGATTTAATCAAATTAATCAGCAATGCCGATAGCAGTGACTTAAACCTAACTTACAATACCCAACCAGCCTTATTAACTGCCAGCATAGCTATTTGGCGTTTATTACAGCAGCAATTAGGCACATTTAAGCCAGCAGTTGCCGCAGGGCATTCGTTAGGAGAATACAGTGCGCTATGTGCCAGCGGTGCGATTGAGTTTAGCCAAGCCGTTAAACTGGTTAGGCAACGTGGCGAGATAATGGATAATGCCGTACCAGCAGGTACAGGAGGTATGGTTGCCGTATTAGGGTTAAGCCTAGAGCAAGCCAATGCACTTTGCACTGACATAAAAATGACACATTCAGAGGTTACCATAGAACCTGCAAATATTAACGCACCGGGGCAGATTGTTATTGCCGGTTGCGCTAAGGGGTTAGACATACTATTAGAAAGAGCCAAAGAAGCAGGAGCTAAGCGGGCACTGAAATTAAATGTCAGTGGACCTTTTCATTCAAGTTTAATGCAAGCTCCTAGTATCGCTTTTAGTCAATTACTCAATACAATAAATTGGCTTAAACCTGATTTTCCTGTTATTCATAATGCCAACAACCAAGTGGCACAAACACAAAACATAGCAGAGCAACTCAGCAAGCAACTCTATAGCCCTGTAAATTGGATAGCCAATTTTGAACACTGCTGCCAATTTGCCCAAAGTGCCTTAGAGGTGGGTTCTGAAAAAGTATTAACAGGTTTAAACAAACGCATTAACAAACAAATTATGACTTTAAATACAGGCACTAAAGCACAATTTTTGCAAACCCTACAGCAACTAGAGGAAATTCTATGAGTAAAGGCTTAGCGCTAGTAACTGGCGCCTCAAGAGGCATTGGTAAAAGTATTGCCCACGCACTATCACAGGCAGGCTATCAGGTTGTAGGAACAGCCACCTCTGAAGATGGAGCAGCTGCTATCCAACGTGATTTACAGACGCTTTCTGCCACTAATGATGGGATTTGCCTAGATATTAGCGATACACAACAAAGCCAAGAAGTGCTTCAAAAGTTATTACAAGAAAAAGGTGTACCAGTGGTGTTAGTTAATAACGCAGGTATTACCAAAGATAATCTGCTATTAAGAATGAACGAAGACGACTGGCAAGCGGTAATTAATACCAACTTAACGGGCGTATTTCGGGTTTGCAAACAGTTATGTAAAGCCATGATTAAGCAAAAAACAGGCAGCATTATCAACATCAGCTCTATTATTGGAGCAACCGGCAATTCAGGACAAAGCAATTATTCTGCAGCCAAAGCAGGTCTTGAAGGATTTAGTCGCTCTTTAGCGCAAGAAGTAGCTGGTCGAGGTATTCGGGTTAATTGTATTGCCCCTGGTTTTATTCAAACCGATATGACCGACCTTTTACCTGATGCACAAAAACAGCAGATTCTAAATTCGATTCCAGCAAAACGCTTTGGTCAGCCAGAAGACATCGCTAAAGCGGTCGTATTTTTAGCTGACGAAGGTTCAACATACATTAACGGTCAAACTTTGCATGTCAATGGTGGCATGAATATGGGTTAAGCCGTATAATTACATTCACTCCCAACACAGTAGGAAAAAAATATGAGTAATATTGAAGAATGCGTAAAAAAAATAGTTTGTGAACAACTCAGTGTAAAAGAAGAAGATGTAAAGCCAGCTTCTTCTTTTGTTGATGATTTAGGTGCAGACTCCTTAGATACCGTTGAACTGGTTATGGCATTAGAAGAAGAATTTGAAACTGAAATTCCTGATGAAGATGCAGAAAAGCTAACCACCGTACAAGAAGCTATTGATTATATCGTTGCTAATCTATAGTACCCTGTAAACTCAAAACTAACCGTAATCTATGGTTTCGGTTAGTTTAATTTTTTATTTTATAAAAAATTATAAATAAAAATATAATTATTGAATTTTGATTCATGTATTTTGTTTTTTAATTCAATGTAAAATCATCAAGTTTCCATATGATCGTCTTACTTATCTTCCTTTTTTAGTTATCGATACTATTTTTACAATTGCATTTTATTTTTAGAAAAAATTTTAAAAATCAAAATTTCGTTATATTAAAACTAAGCTAGGAAATATTCACTTATGCGCAACTTATCTTTAACTTCAAAATTACTCTTAAGTACCCTCATTCCAATATTAATTACATTTTTTATTTTAATATTAAGCGCAAGTTATAATATTAAAAGCATTTTAGAGCCATTTGTTATGATATCTGGTTTAAAACAAATTGAAAGTAGAGCAGGAAAAATATCGGCAACCATTGCCAAATACCAATCTTATCTCAATGGTATGGCTAGTGATAGTCAATTGGTGGCTTTTGATAAAGCGGATGAATATCAAAATTGGCTTACAGTAGAATTTAAGAAATTTAAAAAAATTTAGGGATAGATAATTTTTTTTGGATTAACTCTCATAGACAAATTAGCTTTGCTAAACCTTATGCAGATCAAGATATAAATAATGAAGCAGGCGTTAAATCACTTTTAGAGCAAAAAATCAGCACGTATGTTAGTCAACCAAGACTGTTTTATAATCAGCAAAAGCCGATAGTTATTCTTGCTCAGAATGTTTATGTGGAAGATCAATTTCTTGGTATATTAGGAATCTTTTTAGAGCTTAATAAATTAACAGCCACTGTAGATGAAGTCAGTTTAGGGGAAAATAGCTATGGTTGGTTAATTGATGGTACAGGGCTGATTATAAAACACCCAAATAAAAAAGTAGAAATGAGAGTTAATGTCAAAAAAGCAGATAGCCATGGATTTAATGGATTACAACAGCATGCCAAGGCAATTTTAAGTGGTCATGCGGGTAATGGCACATCACATAATGCCAGAGGTATGGAGGTAAGTATTATTTGGGCACCTATCTCTAACTCTCCTAACTGGGTGTTAAGTGTTGCTGTACCAACGAAGGTGCTTAATAGTCATGTGAGTGAGGTTATTATTTCCTTAATGTGGATTATAGGTGTTTCATTGCTGATTATTATTGTTATTTTAGTATTATCTCTTAAAATTTACCTTTCACCTATCGGTAATACTGTTGCTATGTTAAAAGAAATTGCAGAAGGAGAAGCAGATTTAACTCAGCAACTGTGTGTAAAATCTCATGATGAGCTTGGTGATTTAAGTAAATATTTTAATCAGTTTATAGGGCGAATACATAAACTGGTTTCTCAAGTAACAAACACAACAGATAAGTTAGGAGAAAACTCTACACAAATTCATCAAGCGAGTCATCAAATGACAACAGATATGGATAATCAACAAAATGAAATAGATCAAATTGCGGCCGCAATGAATGAACTTACTTGTACAGTTGCAGATGTTGCAACTCATGCAAAAACAGCTTTTAATTCTGCCATAACAGGGCGAGAAGAAGCCAATGAAGGTAAACAAAAAGTAGATCAAGTGGTATTGGTCATGAATAGTCAATCTGACTTGATTAATAAAACGGCTCAGCAAATTAACCAGCTTGAAGAATCAGGAAACCAAATTAGCGATGTAATGAGTGTCATTACATCTATTACGGAACAAATTAATTTATTAGCTTTAAATGCAGCTATTGAAGCTGCTAGAGCAGGAGAGGCGGGGCGAGGTTTTGCTGTGGTGGCTGATGAAGTGCGTAATTTAGCAGTAAAAACACATGATTCTACAAATGAAATTCAACAGACGGTAGAAGGGTTGCTGAGTGAAATCACTAATGCAGTGCAGCTTATGCATGAAACCAGCTCACAAACAGAACAAACAGTTATTAAAGTGCAAGAAACCTCAGTTTCATTGGACACCATTAATCATGCTATTAGTTCAGTAGAAGAGGTGAATACACAAATTGCTAATGCAACTGAAGAGCAAAAGAGTACTGTTGAGGAGTTAAATAAAAATTTAATTCGAATTGTGGAATTAAGTAAAAATACAATCACATCTGCTTCAAAAGTAGAGCAAGATGGCATAGAGCTTGGAGTAAGCACGCAATCTTTACAAGCGCTAGTTGCTAAATTTAAAGTCTAATTATTAAAACTCATTAGTAATTTTTAGCATGGCTTGTAACGTATTTTTACGTTGCAAACTGATGTTAGATTGTTGGCTTACATAGCTTAGATTAAAGCTAGGAGCAAAGCCTCGCCAGTTCCAATTACGTTTCAGCACTCCAAAGCTTATATTGGAGCTCATATCTTGTCTTGTTTTTTCAAAGTAGGCATCTTCTGCAAGGTAGCGTTTTTGGCTTAAACCTATATTGGCATCAAAACTTAAAGCTTGAAATTCTATGGGCAAGCGTATGGCGTAATCTATACCCACTTGGCGGTATTCATCTAAGCTCTGCTGCGCTTGGTTGCCACTAAAATTCAGGCTTAGGCTGTGGGTAGTACGCCCTGCTACCGTATGAGAAACCCCAAGATAAGAAGACATCTGCATAGCATCTAAAAAATCGCGTTTGCTTTGATAACGTAATTTTTGCAAACCGATACCACCAAAATATAAAGTGCTATTACTAAATTGATGGCTTAGGCTTAAATCCGCCACTTCACCTTTGTATAGCAATTCATACTGATAACTTGCAATATGCCCACCTAAACCAAGTTGAATGCGAGTACTGTTAAAGCGAATACTTCTACCTGTGGTGAGTTTTATATAACTGTTATCTAGTTCATAGCCTTTATAATCGTTATGGTCAAGAGTGCCTTTTACAAACCATTGCAGCTTAGAGCCAAAACGCCGCTCACCCCAAAGGGATAAGTTTGCACCTATACCTGACTGCGCTTGAGTATCTTTAGAGTAAACGTATTCAACGCCATCTTTGCTATAGCCTTTCTCTGAGGTGCCGTTATTAATATTGGTGCTGGGTATCATGGCAATGCTTATCCCCCAAGAAGTACGCTGCTGAGCAATATGCTGTAAATATTGGCGGACTGTTTGTTGTACCTCAGGGGGTAGATTTAAACTGAGCACTAAGCGGAACTGATATTCTGCTGCGCCCATAGCCCCATCTGCAAACAGCATGCGCGCCAATTCATAACGTGGTCTTACCAACTGGCTATTTATTTCTAACATTTTACGGTAAGCATCAATGGCCTTCTGGTATTCGTTAAGTTGTTCGTTAATTTGCCCTGATAAAAATAACAAATGCAAAGAACTGGGGGTATCGGTAAGCATCAGACTGGCTAATTTACGTGCAGCTCGCCATTTTTGATGTTTCATTAGGGTTAAAAGCGGAGCTAAAGGGTCGTTTGTATCTTCCACCATCACTATGGGATTAGGTGTCATTTGCTCCAAACTGGGCATATTAAGCTCAATGGGCGGACGGCTTTCTGGTGTTTTTGGCAAACTTGGACGGTGCAGCTCTTTGACAGTCTCAGCCTGTAGGCCTGAAGCCGCCAATAAGCACAAAGCCAGCCCTGCTAATTTGCTGAAGATAGCCCAGCAGATACGGTGTATTAGGTTGAGTGAACCGCAATATGTACGCTGGCAGTGAGTTATCGAGCACTTGGCTAGAGGTAGCCTACAGAAATTAGCTTTGCTTAAAGTGACTATCATAAGGTTTGAGTACATTGAAAAAAGGGATAAAAAAGGCTGGCGCACTACCAGCCTTTTTACTAGGAGTTAGTTGTTTATTTACGTTTAGCGCCAAAACCACCTATATAGGTTTTACCGCCACCACCAAGACCAAAAGTACCGCCTACTTCGGCAGCTTTATCGCCATAAAAGCGACCATCTAAGCGACCTCCCTTTTTAGGATTTTTAAGCTCTGGGTGAAGAGGCGCGGTGAGATCTGTTGCACTAAACTTACTTTCACCTGCGTTAAATGTTGCACTTGCTGTTAAGGTAAGAGACGGTGCTGCTACGCCATCTTTAAGTGTGTACGCCGGAGACGAAGCATTAGTATACTCGCGTTCATACTTTTTGGGATTTGTACTTGCAAAATCTACTTTACGTTTAGCAAAGTTGACATCCACTCTAACATCAGACGTAACATCGTAAACTTTTGAATCAGTTTGATACATTCCAATAGAATAACCGTTATAGGTGGCTTTGCCATTTGTTGGTAATTGTGCTTGGGTTGTCACTAAGCCAATACTTTGAAAGCCATTTTGTGCTCTAGTTGCATTAGGTTGAGTTAAGCGACCAAAGGTTTGATAGTTCCAGCCTGCCACCGCTGGATCACGCCAGATATATTCATTATTTGTATTAGTATAAATACCCGCTTTATCTGCATCGCCAGACTTAATGCCTGCATCTTGCACTATGTAACCGTCAACTCGACTAGTATTAAGCGTATTTAAGTCTGCTTGGGTTTTAGGGTTAAATAATTTATACGGTTCTGTATTAGCTAAATTGTTTTCTAATTTATCAGCAAAAAAATCAAATGGTTTTACATGACCCATAAGTATTGAAACTAACTTACCATTTTCATACTTAGCACTTAAAAAGCCTGATTTTTTCTTATTTCCATTATCATAGGCAGTATATTTGAGACCATCATATATTCTGACAATCGGTGCATCCGCTATTACGTGGTTAATACCCGTTTGCAAAAAACTACCAGCTGCTGGTGCAGGTAAATTTAATGCCTCAAGTTCTGGTGTGGTATCTGCCTCACCACCTGCATTCTCGCCAGTAGCAGGGTCATTGGGCTTAATTGGTGGTGCTTCTTCCTTTGTCACTTCTTCTGTAGGGGGTGGTGGGGTAGTACCACTGGGTTTGCTTGGGCTGCTAACACATGCACCGAGTGCACCTGCTAAAATCAGAGTTGAAATAAGCCGAGTATAGCACTTAAGTTCGGTTGGTTGCTGGTTTGTAAAGAGTTTCATATGCTTCTCCGTTGGTTAAAATACGAACAGACCATCTGTTCGATAAAATTCTAAAATTCATACGCTAAATCCTAAAACTTAAGCTCTAGGGTTGCGCTAAAGTTGCGCCCTGGTGCCGTTAAACGATGAGCTCCAAGACCGACAACGTTAGTACTGCCTGTGGTAGAAATACCGTCAACACCCAGTTGACGTAAAGATTCCCAGCTGGAGTACTGCTCATCGAGAATGTTATAAATTGCACCTCGTAATGTGCTGTGTTTGCCTATACTTATCCAGGCACTGATATCAAGGGTTTGCCAAGTAGTGCTGGCTCGAGGTAATTTTTTCCTGCTAATGGTTTGTGCTGTTGCTGGATTTAACGATAGGCCAATCAATTCATCTTCATCTTTTTCTTTTGAATTAATATAGTGTGCCGATGCTCCCCAATTTTGGTTTGGTGAGGTGTATTTAAGCGCAAATACATAGCGTGGGGGCTGAATGGTATCGAACATATAACTTCTATTTACAAAGTTATCGCTGCTTGCATCTAACTGCGTTGGCCGCTTTCTTGGGCGCACACGGCTGTACGCCATGATGGCGTTCAAGCCTGAAGGCATTTCTTTTTTTAATTCGTGTAAGTTTATATCGAACATTAGGTTGTAGCCTTCAACAAACGCATCTTGCACGTTACCGTAAACTGTTCTTTTATATTTTGTGTCGTTGCCCTTCTTTTGGAATATATCAATAAGATTGAGGTAGTCGGCCATAAAGTAGCTTCCTCTAACCAGTAACGCAGCACTGGCATAGCTTATTCCAACTTCATGACTAATCGCTTTTTCTGGCTTGATCTCTGGAATGGTAATGTCTTCTGGATTTATGCCATTGTTTAAATCCCCTGGGGTAATCAGTTCAACACCGTAAATTTGTTGCATAGAGGGCACTCTAAATCCTTCGCTAAATTGGTAAGCTAGCTGCCAATTTTTGATAGGCTTAATGACTAAATCTGCTTGTTTTGCAAGGATTGTGTAGTTTTGATTTTTAATAAAACGGTTGTCTGAGGCAAATCGATGAGTCTCTTCGCGCACCCCTAAGGCGAGTTCTAAAAAGCGGCTGGGAGTGATTTTGTATTGCAAGGCAGCAAATTCCACATTATTGCTAATTGGCTCTAAGCTGTTGTTATTACGAATGGTTCCATTTTTCCAGTTTTGCACATATAGGGGTACTAGGACACAGTTTGCGTTGTAAGTACCAGGGCGACATACAAATTTGTATTCGGTTTTGCTGGTAACACTTTTATGATTAAGTTTGCCTTTGCTGGTGCCTAGGTCAAGTCTTACAAGGTGATGGGCGGATAGGAGTTTGAACGATTTTGCTAAATTAAGACGCACTCTTTGTTTTATATCTTTGGTGCCAGTGGTAAGGTCTCGCGCAAACTGTCCATTTTTTGTTGCCTGACAATCTAGGGTGATTTTTTTTGCACAGCGGCGATGCTTATATACGTTGTTCATTTCGATGGTTTGCTCATCAAAACGTAAATGTAGGCTGTCTGGACGCCAGCTTTTGTTTTCTCCTCCTAAATAGCGGTACTCAACTCCTGTACGTAGTTTGTTGTGTATATTGTCTTGAGACCAAGCATTTACCCATTTGTGTTGTTCACGGTCACCACTGCTTATTAGTGCTCTGTAGTACGAGAGTTTAGTCATATTTAGGGTTTTATACGCCTGATCGGTATGCTCCAAAACCAAACCTAAATAATGTCTATTGTTGGGTCGTATACCTGTGTTAATAAGCCAAGACTTTGAGCTGTAATCCATAGGGTTGGATTTCTCTCTGGTCGGACCCCAAACGTCATCTGCACTAAATTCAAGTTCGTATTTTTTGGGTCTGGCAACAAGCAGCTCATCATTAGGGTCAAAATAGAAAACCAGCTTTTGTGATGAGACATTTGAATGAGATTGAATTTCATGACCTACTCTGTGGGTGTATTGCACTAAGCCTTCAAACCAACCTGTGCGCCCTGCCATCGCCAAACGGTTGACCCATTGGTTGTTTTTGGAGATGAAAGCGCCTTTATAGTCCAGCCCGTAGCTTTGCCCCAGTTTAATCACATCATCAGCTTGTTTGCTTTCTAATAAGACCGCTCCGCCTAGTGCACCATTGCCCGCCAGCACACTGCTGGCACCTTTGCTAATGCGAATTTGTTTGACATTTTCATATTCAATTTCATTGATGGTGCCGCCATATTCTCCTTGGCGAGTGTAGGTAGAAGCAGGGGAGAAAACTTGCCCTTGAGCCATGCCATCAACGCTTATAGCAACACGGTTTCTATCAACCCCACGAATGGAATAGCCTGATGAAGCACCCTGACCCTGTTCATTTACAGAAATACCCGGGTCATAGCGAGTTAAATCACGAATGTTGTTGATTTGCTCCAGCTCTAGCTGCTCAATATCTTTATCTAGCTGGTTAAATTGAAAGAGTGGGGTTGAATTTTTTTGCCCTTCAACAATAACCTCTTCTAGCTCAAACTCAGATTTGGCGGCATCTACCTTGGAACTTGGTTTTATTTGCTCTGATAACTGGTTATCAGTGGAATTTTCGGGGGGGGGGGGGGAGGTTTCGGCGTTGTCAGGTACGGCTTTTGTGTTTTTCACAGCAGTTGAGTTTGCCTCATCTTCTATGGTGGCTGAAGTTGTTTCTTCTGCGGTGGTTGAGGTTGCTGGTGTGATTTCTGCGGATATAACTTGTGCATTTGTATTTTCTTCTAAGGGTGCTTGATCAGAAAGGGTTTCTGCCATAAGAGGAGTGGTTATACAAAAAAGCAAAAAAAGTTGATATCCGTACATGTTGTGTTTCTTTTAGAAATAATGCGACATACTACATTAAATCAAAATAAATATCAATTAAATTAATTATCTGTTTTGCTTTTTGATACTTATGCGCTTTAAGTTGAGTAAATCGCAATAAAGTGTAAGTACAATTTGTTAGGTAGGTTTAAATGAGTTCTTACTAGCAGCTTTAATTAAAATAAAAAATAGGGGCTGTCCTAGATAAGTAAAATTATTTAGGATGGCGTTATGAGAAAAAGTCGCTTAAGTCACTATAAGCAAAAAAGGTTGATAGAGCTGTTTGTATCGGGTTCTACCGCACCAACATCCGCTAGTTTGGTTGGGGTTAATAAGACAACGGCAAGCTATTATTTTCATCGACTTAGACTGCTTATTTACCAGCATAGTGAACACCTAGAATTGCTTGATGGTGAAGTCGAAATAGATGAAAGTTATTTTGGTGGCAAGCGCAAGGGTAAGAGAGGACGAGGAGCTGCAGGAAAAGTGCCTGTATTTGGGCTTCTAAAGCGTAGTGGCAAGGTTTATGCGGTTATTATACCTGATGCGAGTGCAGGCACTTTGATGCCGATTATTCGTCAAAAAGTAAAGCCTGACAGTGTGGTTTATACCGATACATTTAGAAGCTATAATGCGTTAGATGTGTCTGAATTTAAACGCTACCGTATTAACCATAGTGAGCTATTTGCTAATAAGCATAATCACATCAATGGTATTGAGAATTTTTGGAATCAAGCCAAGCGTCATTTAAGGCGATTTAATGGGATTCCGAGGGAGCACTTTAACCTGTTTTTAAAGGAGTGTGAGTGGCGATTTAACAACAGCGACCCAAAGAGTCAATTAAAACAACTGAATCAATGGGTTAAGAAAGAAATGGGCTAGTTATCTAGGACAGCCCCTAAAAATATTATTAATAATTTTTTAGTTTATAGATTATTGGCTTTAAAATTATTTTTGAGGACAATTAATTCTCTCTTTTTTCAAGTTGTAACTAAAGGCTGTTATTTGAATTCTGTTTGCGCCAAATGCTCGGTGGGTTTCCTTGTAATTGCTTGAATACTTTCGTAAAAGCAGCTTCTGAACGATAACCAGAGGCTTCTGCTATTGTCGAGATGCTTTTTTTGCTGTGCATTAGTAATTGACTGGCATGCATAATACGAATGCTCTGTAATACCGCTAATGGCGTTTCATTAGATAGATTTTTAAAGTGGCGAGCGTATGTTGCGCGCGACATATTGGCTGTTTCTGCTAGTCTACTTAATGACCAATTATATGCGGGAAACTGTAACATTGCTTGAATGCTTTTGCTTAAACGTTCATCAGAAAGAAGATGAATCCAAGAGGCTTGTAAGTGATTTTGTTGTCCGTAGCATCTTAGAGCATAGACTAATAATGTTTGCGCTAATGCATTGATAATGCTCCAAGATCCGAGCTCTTCAGAAGCACTTTCTTGACGCAGTATATTGGTTAATAAACTTAATGTAGGCATACCTGGCTTATGGTAAAGGTGGGCATTTAAAATAGGTGGTAGGCTTTGTAGCAGTGCTTTTCCTAAATGTTGAGGATAACGTATACGTCCACATAAAAGATCAAGTCCTGTTCCAATCTTGGCATTTGAAGTGGTATATATTGGTAATTGTTGATTTGTTTTTTGCCAAAATGTAGCTTGTGGTTTTGTGATGTTTTTTTTATAGCTGACGCGATGGGACTGACCTTGAGTTAGAATGAAAAAATCGCCTTGTTCTATGCGGTAACTTTGATTATTTTCAGGTGTAACGATACAGCTACCTGTTAAAACCAGATGAAACATTGCTTCACCTTTAGGTAGGGAATCATGGGGAATGTCAAATTCACCATCTAAAATACAGAGGGCATCTAAAATCATTTCTCCATGACAGAGTTCTATTAGCTGGCTTAGTGAATCCATGAGACGTTTTCGCTTATTTTTGATTGTATTTTGGTTTGTCGTATTGAATTTTTAATTTATAATAAAATATCGTATTGTCAATCAAAATAATAGGTAGCTTATGCAGAATTTAATAAATTATTGTGAAAAATTATTTTTGAGAATAAATATTTTTTTAAGAAAATGTTATTTTCTTATTTTAATTTTCTTTTTATGTATGAGTGTGCAAGCTCAAGCAAGGTCTAATTTAATGTTACATATAAAAAGCCCTTATCACTTTGAGCAAACAGTAAAGCGTATTGAAGATGGGTTAATTCAAGCGAATATGCATATTTTTGCACAGATAGATCACCAAGCTGCTGCCCGTTCAGTTGGGCTTAGTATGCCCAAAACGCTTGTTTTAATTTATGGTAACCCTAAAGGTGGCACAGCATTTATGCTACAAACACCTGATTTGGCTTTAGATTTACCGCTTAAAGTTCTGGTTCGTGAAGATGAGAAAAAACAAGTTTGGGTTGTTTTACATCGCACTGCTCATTTAGCAAAAATGCATGGTATACCCGCAGATAAACTGAAAAAATTAGCGCAAGCAGAAAGTTTAATTATAAAAATACTAGGACGCAACTAATTTATGAGCTCCCGTTTTATTTGCGCTCATTTTAACTGGTTGCCCATTAGTTTATTTGGCTCTGTCATGGGACTAAGTGGTTTGAGTATTGCTTGGAGTGGGGCGCATACGTTATGGCATGTTCCAGAGTTAATACATCAGGTTTTAGCTCTAATATCTGTTGTTGTTTTTGTGCTTTTGTTATTGGCTTATGCGGTTAAAATAATGACAGCTTGGGAGGAGGTAAAATCAGAATTTTTACACCCTACCGCAGGTGCGCTTTTTGGAACACCATTAATTAGTGCTCTTTTGTTGCCAATTTTGATTGTTCATCAAACGCCAATGCTGGCTAAAATAATTTGGGCTGTTGCTATCTTGGGTATGTTGTTTTTAGCCTTGCATTGGGTTAATCGGTGGCTAAATGGAGGATTTGAGTACGCTAATGTTGCCCCTGCATGGATTGTGCCTGTTGTGGGGTTGTTAGATATTCCCATTGCTATAAATGTATTGCAACTTGATTCATTTGTGCATGAGCTGATGTTATTTTCTTTAGCGGTCGGCTTGTTTTTTGCCATTCCTTTGTTGGTTATTATTTTATTTAGAATTTTATTTGTAGCACCTCTACCAGTAGTGATATTGCCTTCTCTGTTTATTTTATTAGCACCATTTGCAGTTGGTTTTTCTGCTTATGTAAATGTTGTAGGGCATGTGGATATGCTTGCACAGAGCTTATTTTATATTGCTTTATTTTTATTGGTTGCTTTGTTTATTCGTCTTCGGCATTTACCAAAATCTTGTCCATTTAAGGTGGCTTGGTGGTCTGTTAGTTTCCCCTTGGCAGCGACTACTAATGCGGCTTTAAAAATGGCTAGTGTGCAACATGGTGTGTTTAATGAGATGTTGGCATTAATATTGTTACTTATTAGCAGTTTGATTATTGGTTTTTTATTTTTACGCACATTTAAGGGAGTGTTTGCTGGAGAACTTAAACACCTTAGTACCTAATTAAAGTCTACATTACGCATTCATTTTTGAGTTATTTTTATTTCGTTAAAAAAGAAGATATTTTTAGCAACGCAGGTTACTGTTTTTTGTGGTTCTCGTCAGAAAAATACACAAGTTACAGGTTGCAAGCTAAGTAATTAGGTACTTTTTAGTCGCTGTATAAAACAAGCAATGACCTTGTATTTTATTGTAGTTTGCGTCTTGCATTGCGCTCCGATAATGTAATACCACCCATTACTAATAGCAGTCCTAAGAGATGAAAAAAGGCAAAGGTTTCGTTTAAAATGAGTATTGCAAGTAGGGCACCAAAAATAGGTACAAGATTGATGGCAAAGCCTGCTCGTGCAGCACCAATAAGGCTAACGCCTTTGGCATAGGCAAGCTGGGATATGATAGAGGCAAAAAGACCGACATAAATAATAAGTAATAAAGATTTATAAGAAAACATTAAAACGGGTTTGTTTGAGGTGGCTATTTCGTATAAGGCGAAGGGTAAGGCGGTTAATAATGCAGAAAAGGCGAGAATAAAAATAAAACTTAACCAGCTAATTTTAGGTTTGTAACGTAGTGCTGCGGAGTAGCCTGCATACAAAAAGCAAGCAAGTAACATGAGTAAATCCCCTTTGTTTAATGCCAAACTTTGTAAAATATGCAATTGTCCTTTGCTGATGATAATGAGTACCCCAAAAAATGCCATAACCATACCCACTAATTGCCAAGGTGCAAAAGGTTGGCGCAGTAAAAAGGTATTAATGAGTAAAATGAGCATTGGGGTGGTGGCTTGAATTAGTGCTGAATTGAGTGCGCTGGTATAAGCTAAAGCGGTGTAGTTGAGCATGTTAAAGCCTGCAAATCCCAGCATGCCTAAGGTGAATAACAGAGGAAAATTCATTTTTATTTGTTGCCATTCTTGTTTTACTTTAGGTAGGGCAAAAGGCAGCAATATGATAAATGCAACAATCCAGCGTAATAGTGCAAAGGTCATTGGTGCAATTTCATTTACTGCCAGTTTGCCTATAACGGCATGTCCACCCCAGATAAGTGGCGCAAGTATCAGCAATAAATAAGGACGATTACTCATGGGTTTTTAAGGCTTTTGCTACGTGCCAGTTCAATGAGCTTTTTGTGCATGGCATCACGGTTTGTAATTGGCTCATCAAAGGCTAAAAAGTGTGTTTTAAAGTCAATTCTAAGTTGCATGCCCTCAACAAATAAGCCACTTAATAGCGCATCTTGCTGTGGATTATATAGTCCGTAAAGTTGGCAATAATGCTGTACGGCATTAGCATGGTCGCTGTTCATATGGGATATTATAGCGTCTTCGGCTTGGGCAAATTCATTAATAGCAGGTAGCCAATCTTGTCCTGCTAACCAATGGGCTTTGGCAAAGCCGCCTACATAGCGAGTTTGTTTTACTTTGAGGTAATAAAAATCAAAGTCTAGTTGTTCAAAATACATTTTGGCATCAGGAAACTGGCGAAAATAACGTTCAGAAAATGTTTGGGTTTGGGCGGTATTTGCTGCTATTAATTCGCCAATAAGCGTAATGCGAGCGCATTCTTGTACGTTGCCGTTTAATTCGTTGGCATCTTGTTGTATGAGCAATGCGACTTTGTTGTTGTCTGTAATATATTGGCTATGCTCGGCAATGCGGCTTAACAATAACACAGGTTGCCCTTCGGCATTGAGGCTATAGCGCACTAATGACGCATAAGGAAAACCGCTTAACTCTCGCTTTGTATCTTGCTTTATATGTGAGCATAAACTGGCATGATATTGGTTAAGAAGCTGTGTTTTTACAATTTGATTTAGTTCAGATTTTTTCATGTTGTACTGCCTTAAGTGACAAATTATGCCAGCCTTGTGTGTTGTGTAAAATCAAGTCGCTCATCATTTGTATGTGATCTTCCCTGTCGTTTAAACAGGTAATAAACTGATAGTCTTGTCCACCATTTTCTAAAAAATATTCACGGTTTTCTTCGCCAATTTCTTCTAGGGTTTCAAGGCAGTCTGCACTAAAGGCAGGGGTAATAACCTGTACGGATTTAACCCCCTCTTTTGCCCATTGTTTAAGTGTCTCGTCAGTGTAGGGTTTTACCCATTCTTCCCGACCAAAGCGTGATTGAAAACTGCACAGCCATTGCTCAGAGTTTAAATCTAGTTTGTCCGCTAACGCCTGCGCTGTGGCACGACATTGTCTAGGATAGGGGTCGCCATTATGTTCATAACGCTCAGGAATGCCATGAAATGACATTAATAATTTATCGCAGCGTCCATGCTCGTGCCAATGTTCTTGTACGGAATTGGCGAGTGCTTGAATGTAAGCAGGGTGATTGTGGTACTGATTAATAAAACGCAGCTCGGGCATGCTCGGACAAAGCGTTAAGGTCTTGGCAAGGGCATCGAATACTGCAGCGGTGGTGCTGGAAGAGTTTTGTGGAAATAGCGGCAGAACGATGATGCGTTCTGTACCATATTTACTTAAATTTATACCAGCTTGTTTAAAACTCGGTTCTCCATAGGTCATTGCAAGTTCTACAGGAATGTCTTCGCCCATCTCTTGTTTGAGCTTGGTTCTTAGAGCGGCTTGTTGTTTGCGTGAAAAAACCATCAGCGGAGAGCCGTCTTCAGTCCAAATGCTGGCATAGGCTTTGGCAACTTTAGCGGGTCGAAAGCGTAAAATAATGCCATTTAAAATCAACCACCATAAGGGTCTGGGGGCATCGACCACCCGTTTATCCCATAAAAATTGGGCAAGATAGGTACGAATGGCTTTGGCAGTAGGTGCTTTAGGTGTACCTAAATTAACCAGTAATACGGAAAAAGGAGGCTTTGTATTGGGCATAACAGTGTCTCTAATCAATAAAGTAAAGGGAACATATAGCGCATAAAATTAACACGCATAAAAAACAAATGATACTCTTTTAAGTAAGCTGTTTGAAGTTGATAAAACATAGATATTAATTTGCTTTTTAGTCATAGAAAAAAACTAATTGGCTTATGGATTTTATTCATTTTACCTTTTGCTTTTGCTATTTATACTGCTTGTTTCATACACAATATAGAGAGAAACAATATGACTGATTTATGCAACAAAGAAGGGCAAAATGTTCCTAGTGTAAACTGGAATATGCGAATTGATAACGAGTGGACAACACTTCACTCTGATGATGTTTTTAATAATAAAACCGTTATTTTATTTTCTTTGCCCGGAGCGTTTACACCTACCTGATCAGGCACGCACTTGCCTAGATACAACGAACTGGCTGGGGTGTTTAAAGATAATGGCGTTGATGATATTTATTGCTTAAGTGTGAATGATACTTTTGTAATGAACGCATGGGCAGAAAAACAACATGCCGAGCATGTGCGTATGCTCGCAGATGGTAATGGCGAATTTACGCAGGCTATGGGTATGTTGGTAGATAAACCAGAGTTGGGCTTTGGTAAACGTAGCTGGCGTTATAGCATGTTGGTTAAAAATGGCATGATAGAAAAAATGTTTATCGAGCCACAAAAACCGGGCGATCCGTTTGAAGTCTCCGATGCTGAGACCATGCTCAATTACATCAATCCTCAAGCGAGTTTGCCTAAAGATATCACGGTATTTTCTAAAACAGGCTGCCCATTTTGTCACAAAGCCAAGCAAGCATTACAACAAGCAGGGCTTGAATATGAAGAGCTCATTGTAGGGCAGGACACTACTTTGCGTGCCTTGCGTGCGATTACAGGTAAAACCCAAGTGCCACAAATTTTTATTGATGCCAAGCATATTGGTGGCAGTGATGATTTACAGCAGTACTTGGCAGGAGAAAAATAAATTCAAACTTACTTTTAGGGCATAAATATGCATACAGACATCGTAATTATTGGCACAGGCACCGCAGGTATGGCGGCTTATCGTCAAGCTAAAGCGCATACCGATAAGGTGCTGTTGTTAGAGCAAGCTGAATATGGCACAACCTGCGCTAGAGTCGGTTGTATGCCAAGTAAACTGTTAATTGCGGCGGCTCAAAGAGCGCATCAGGCTCACACTTCAGCGGCGTTTGGGGTGGTTAATCAAACCCATATTGACGGACAAAAAGTCATGCAGCGCATACAGGCAGAGCGTAATCGTTTTGTCGGTTTTGTGCAGCAGTCTGTAGCAAACTTTGACGAGGCAGATAAACTTATAGGTACAGGTGTTTTTAGCGGAGAAAATCAATTAGCCTTATATCAGGGGCAAGAAAAAATCCAAGATATTCATTTTAAAGCCGCCATCATTGCCACAGGCTCTAGGGCAGTTTACCCAGACTTTTTTAAGCAAGCTCAAGACCGTCTTGTGATTAATGATGATATTTTTAATTGGCAAGATTTGCCACAATCGGTTGCCGTATTTGGGCTAGGGGTCATTGGCTTAGAGTTAGGGCAAGCCTTATCACAACTAGGCGTTAAGGTGTTTATGTTTGGTGTTGGTGGTGGGTTTGGTCCTTTTTCTGATGAACACATAAAAGCGCAAGCGCATAAATTGTTTGCCTCAGAGTTTGCCCACCTTGATGCGGATGCCAAGGTGACGCATATTCAGCGTAGCGCGCAGGGCGTTAAAATTGAATATCAGCAAGCAGGTCAGAGCCAGCAGATAGAGGTGGACTATTTGCTTGCCGCCACAGGGCGCAAGCCCAATATTGATGGTATTGGACTAGAAAATCTTAATATAGAGTTAGATGAACGTGCTGTGCCTGTGGCAAATCATCGTACTTTACGTCTTGGGAAAAGTGCTGTTTTTATTGCAGGTGATGCGTCAAACCAATTACCGTTATTGCACGAAGCCGCTGATCAAGGACGCATTGCAGGAGATAATGCAGGACGTTTAATTAACCATAAGCCACTCAAAGCGGGTCTGCGTCATGTGCCTATGGGTATTGTGTTTACACACCCACAACTAGTGACCGTTGGCAAAAGCTATCAACAGCTTATGCTGCGTTGTGATTCAGGCTGTATTGCTATTGGCGAAGTGTCTTTTGCTGATCAGGGGCGTGCCAGAGTGATGGGGCAAAATCAGGGTTTATTACGTCTGTATGCAGAACAAGGCACAGGTTTATTGTTAGGTGCAGAAATGCTCGCCCCTGCTGGCGAACACCTAGCGCATTTATTGGCTTGGGCATTACAAATGCAGATGAGCGTTGCACAAATGCTAGAGATGCCTTTTTATCACCCTGCTATTGAAGAAGGCTTAAGAACTGCCCTGCGAGATGCGCTTGAGCAACTCGAACAAGGGCAAGCCATTGGTGATCAGTGCTGTGACTGTGGTGTGGGGGCTTAAAGCGCAGGTAATAAAAATTGATACCGCTCAATAAGTGCATCACGGGCTTTTGGGCTATCGGCGCATAGCGTCACATGTCCTAACTTACGTTTGTCTCTAGGCTCTTTGTGATATGAATGCACAAATACCAGAGGCTCGTTTGGTGCTTGCTGAATGGTTTTCTCACAAGAAATGACATTTAACATGGCACAGGCTGGATACTTAGGTGTGCTCGGCTCAAGCTCTCGCCCTGCAAGGGCAAGCATGTGATTGCGAAACTGACTGGTATGACACCCCTCAATACTCCAATGCCCAGAATTATGCACCCTAGGGGCAACCTCATTGGCAATCAAACCTTGCTCGGTGGCAAATAACTCAAGGGTAAGAGTGCCGATATAATTTTGGCTTTCAGCAAGATTTTTAATGTACTCATGCGCTTGCTGTTGCTGTGCTTGAGTCAGCCTAGTTGGGGGGTATAAAGCACAGCGCAAAATGCCCTCATGGTGCTGATTTTCGGTCATCTCCCAAGTGCAAATATGTCCTTGCTCATCACGGGCGGCAATGATGGATAGCTCATGGCTAAAGGACACCATTGCCTCTGCAATTAACTCACGCATACCAAGGCTTTGCCATGCCTCTTGCGCCTGCGCCTGATGGCGTAACACAAATTGACCTTTGCCGTCATAGCCCTCAGTGGTGGTTTTTAAAATTAATGGCAAGCCTAATGTGGTTACGGCTTTTTCAATGTCTTCTAAGCTGTTTACCGCCATAAAAGCTGTGGTCGCAATGCCTGCTGCATTAAGTGCTTGCTTTTCTTTAATACGATGCTGAAAAGTTTTAAGGCTACTTAACTTTGGATAGAGCTTATCTGTATACGCCTCAAGCTCTTGCACAATCTCAGCACTGATGTTTTCCGTCTCAAAGCCAAGACGTTCTTGGCGTGCAATAAATGTATGTAGTGCGCTTTGGCTATGAGCACGTAAATCGTATAGCTCCACTTCAATATCGGTTATATCTTGCACGCTCGCTTGCAGCATTTGCCCCAACTGCCCATTGCCCAAGATGCCAATTTTCATCTTATTGCTCCTGTCTTGGATCGCTATTTAACAGCACATTGGCAGTTTGCTGTTGCCTAAAATCATCAATCTTTTGTGCTAAATCAGGCTGGTGAAGTGCCAAAATTTGTGCGGCTAAAAGCCCTGCATTTTTAGCTCCAGCCTCGCCTATAGCAAGGGTTGCCACCGCCACACCTGCTGGCATTTGCACAATCGAAAGTAGCGAATCCAAGCCATTTAAACTGCGTGATTTAACGGGTACACCTAAAACCGGTAAGCTGGTATGTGCTGCCACCATGCCTGGTAAATGAGCGGCCCCTCCAGCACCTGCAATAATCACTTTTAAGCCACGTTGTTTTGCTGATTTTGCATACTCGCTTAACTTATCAGGGGTACGGTGTGCAGATACCACTTCCACTTCATAGCTAATTGCAAAGGTACCTAGTAACTCACAGGCAAGCTGCATACAGGGCCAGTCACTTTTAGAGCCCATAATCACACCAACATCAACGCTCATTATTTATCCTTTGGGTAGTCATTAAAAACACCTATCTTAACATAGGCAAGCTGGAAAATAAGCCTTGAATTTGCACTGTATTTGAAAACTAAAAAATGAAATCAAATACGGATTAGTTTGTTTCTTATTTGGAAATACAGTAAATAATAATTTAACATCAATTTATTGTTGTGTTTTTATAAGTTTTTGTGTAAAATTCTCAAAATCATTTATATTTAAATACTTTATTTTTTATATTTAAATTCTGTAATTTTATTCAAAATTATTAATTCCACTTTTTTAAAAGGAGATTTTATTACCATGAGTAATGCTATTTTTTCTTTCTACCAGCGGGCTTTAATCGGCGCTTCTTTTTTGATTCTAACGGCCTGTGGAGGCAGCTCTAGTAGCGATGACAGCCCTACTTTAAGCGGCACGAACAGCAACCCAGTAGGCAGTAATCCCGCATCGCAACAAAATTCAAATTCTCAATCTGCAACGCTATATCCAGCAAATGCGCCGCTTAAAACACTAGAAAATGACATAACTGATTTGTTCGATTGGACGGACGCAGTGGGTTTTAGTGCCAAATCAGATTATCAATACTCTGTTGATAACGGTGTCACTTGGCAAGAGGTAACCGAGCGTCCTATTGTAATTGGTGATATTAACTTAGCTAAAGGCTACGTTCAGGTGCGAGTCAAAGCAGTGGCAGGCAAGCATAAAGCCAGCTTAGCCCTTAAAAGTGAGCGTGCTTATAGCAAATTAGACACCCCTAGTAAACCACAAATAGGAGTGCAAGATGACCGTCTGGATACCTTTGCGTGGAAAAATGTAAAAGGCTACCATCAGCCAAGTGATTATGAATATTCACTTGATCAGGGGGCGAGCTGGCTTGCAATTAATAACAAACCCCTTGAAGTTGGCGATAAAAATATACCAATAGGCAATCTATGGCTAAGAATTAAAGAAGTTAAGGGTAGAAATAAAGCCAGCGAGGTGCTTAAAAACACTCAAAAATACACCAAAGCACCAGAAGCGCAAATTGCGCTAAAAAACACTCAAAAATACACCAAAGCACCAGAAGCGCAAATTGCGCTAAAAAACACTCAAAAATACACCAAAGCACCAGAAGCGCAAATTGCGCTAAATTATTTAAAAGCCGATGGGTCACTAGCCAAGCGCATAGATGATGCCAGTTGTGTACAATTTGTTAGCCAGTCTAAAATGGGTTCGCAAACGGTATTGGCAACTGTTTTAAGCAATAAGATTGTTAAAACTAAAGTGCCATACTCTGCAAATGTGGCAATATATAAAGATGAAAATATAGCGCTGAATAAAACTGTAACCACCAGTTCAACAGAAAATGGTAGCTCATTTGTACCTGCAAAAGCTGTTGATGGTAATAAAGCAAACCCTTCACGTTGGGCAAGTACTTCTGACTCTGCTACCGCTTGGCTTAAAGTGGATTTAGGGCAGGCTTATGATATTAAGCAGGTTAATGTATTTTGGGAGACAGCTAAAGCAAAAAAATATTTAGTTGAAATATCAACTGATGACAGTAATTGGCAAACCGTTGCAACAGAAACGGACAACGCTGATGCCAATAAACAACACTCATTTGCCAGCCAAAGCGCACGTTATATACGCATTAATGGGCAACAGCGCATAGCTGATGGCGTTACAAACAAATGGGGCTACTCTATTTTTGAAGTGGAAGTGATTGCCAGCGTGCAAGATACAGCGATTAGTCAATTTTGTAATTTACCAGCTAGTGACTTTGTTGTACCGAATAAAGCTGAGTTGAGTTATCTGTTTGGTTCTCAATTAGATAATTTATTGGTTGCTAAAAGCGATGCGGGCTACTGGTATTGTGATGATACGGATTGCAATAATTCTGCCAATGCATATGCGTTAAACAAAGACAACACTGATGCAGATGTTAGCCAAAAGCACTATCAGCGTTATGTATTTGCAAATAGCCAACATACTAGAGATAAAGGTCAGAATTATTGGTTAAACATGCTTAAAAAACCACAGGTTCAGTGGCAAAAAAGCACGCCAGATGCGCCTACAGGTGTTAGCCTTAATACCACCGAGCGTACATTATTATTTGTAAAAAGTAGCGGATATGACGAACTGTTTGACTATGAATACACTGTTGATGGTGGCCATACATGGCAATTTGTTGGGACAAATCCCATTGTTTTACCTACACAGGTATTAACCTCTGGGCAAATTAAAGTTCGGGTTGCGGAAACACAGACTAACTTTCCTAGTAAAGCGGTCAGCCCTAACCAAGGTCTAAGTGAAAAACTGCCTGCTCCACCAAGTAAGTACAAATTGGTTGGTAATGAATTGCAAAAATTAGCTGATGATGCCACTGATTTTGAGTGTATTAAAGATGAGGCATTGGGTGTTTTCTGGAATAAAGGCAGTAGCATCTCAGAAAATGTTAAAATAGTACATCATACTGATTACACTAGCGCCTCAACAGTTACCCGCGTTGATACGGTTAAAGCGGCAAAACCCTGTGGTCAAAGCCTTTGGCAACTGCCTACTTATGCTCAGATTAAGAGCTTATTGCCACAACATGGCGGGCAAAATCCAAGTGGTCGCAATCTTTGGGCAAGTGCACCATTTGCTGATTTACAATACGATCGTAATTATTTAATTAAAAACACGCAAGGAGGGCTTTATGAATGGCGTGCATGGATAGAACAAAATAAGATTAACGGTATATGGAAGAATAACCCTCATTACATTGATGGCTATTATGTATTTGTCAGTGAAATTGAAGAATAACCCTCATTACATTGATGGCTATTATGTATTTGTCAGTGAAATGGCAGCAGATGTTTATCCTAATGGATTATTTAATCTTATCTCTGGCTATCAGGCGCAGATTAAGCACACTTTTAGTAAAATGCAAAATTGGCAGCCTTCTGCTAGTTTAATGCTTGTTACTTACGAGCAGAAACTACAGGATATTAAAGCAGGTTATTACAGCAAACCTGAAGCCATTATAGTGCGTAATCAACTGCTTAAAGACATTGATGCGCTCAGCGCAAAAGACGCAGCTTGGAGTGCATTTAATACCCGCATTACGCAAATGAATAATGACCTTGCAAGTAAAGACCCTAGAATTGCTGCCAGCTTAAAGTTTACCAACGCACAGAAACAAGATTGGAGCAATAGATATGTTGCCTATCAAACAAAACGTGATGCACTTATCGCTAAGTTAGAGCCGACTGGGGAGAAAACCTTAGCGCAAATTAAGGCTCGTATGCAGGCGATATTAGCAGAGGTTAAAACCCAAATTAAAACATTATATCCCTAAGCTGTTGCTGTATAAGATAACCACAAACCCTTGCTGCATAAGCAAGGGTTTTTTTATGTGTGCAATTTGCTATGAATGCTTTAAAATGCTTGCTCTTTAGGTTTGGCGTGAGGGATTTTAGTGCGTATTGTGTATTTATTAATGGTAAGTTTTGTTGTGGGCTGGCTGACAGTATGTCCAGCGTATGCACTACAGGTTACTAAACTTTATGAAGTCAGTATTCATGTTGACACTCAAGATGCTAGTGAGCGCAAAGCTGCCTTGCAAGAGGGCATTCAGCAGGTGCTAATTAAAGTATCAGGTCATGCTAGTACCTTACAAGATAGCTATATTCAAAATCAAATTCGTATAGTAAATAATTATATTAAAAGTTATAGATATCGCAAAGATAAACGCTCTGGTGGTTTTTGGTTAGATGTTGATTTTGCGAAACATAAGATTAATACGCTGTTAAATAAGCAGAAAAAGCCGCTTTGGGGCAGTAGCCGTCCTGTCACATTGGTATGGTTGGCAAATAATAAACAGCCTACAGCAAGTATTGTGTATGCAGATGATGGCGATATAAAGCCTGATGTGCTTAATGCCATGGATGAACGTGGATTACCTGTTCGTTTTCCACAGCCTCGCCATTCTTTAACTCCTGAGCAAATTACCCAGCAGGCAATGCTGGCGGTCAAAGAAAAGTCAAAGGCGTACCAAGCCGATGCTGTTGTTGTTGGCACATTGCAAGAGAAACATAGCCAATGGCGGTTTTATGGGCGTTTTTTAACTATGCAAAAGCAATTTAATATGCATTTTAGTGCAGATAGCAAGCAAGCATTAATGCGCCGTTTGGCGGCTTTTTTGGGTGAGAAGTTAGCCAATCAGTATGCTGTTGTTTTACCTACTGCCATGCAGCAAAGTCATTATCAATTAAGCGTTAAAGGTATTAGTGATTTTCAAACATATTATGGTTTGTTAACTTATTTGCGTAGTAAAACAGGCATTGAGCAAGTGTTACCAAGTAAAGTACAGGGCAGCACTTTGGTGTTGACTTTAAAGTTATCTTTGCCTTGGTCGCAGGTTATACCTGTCTTACGTGCGGAGCAAAAATTGCTTGTCGATAGGCAAGATAAACAATTTTGGCGTTGGTACCCATAGTGTATGCCCAATAAACAACTGACCCTTGCGGTTAATATTAAAGAAAATTTAACATTTGATAATTTTCTGGAGACTCAAGAGCAAACATTGGTGAGCACTTTAAAAAAACAGTGGCATACAGATGGTGATGGCTTTATTTATTTGTTGGGCAAACCTGCTTCGGGTTGTAGTCATTTATTGCAAGCTGCTTGTGATTATGCTTTTAAAAAAGGACACCAAAGTTTGTATTTGCCGCTATCGCTGTTTATTAAGGAAACACCAGATAGCCTATTAGGGCTAGAAAAATACCCTTTATTGGCGGTGGATAATATTGAAGAGTTACAGGGTAATTTAGCTTGGCAACAAGCATTTTTGCATTTATATCATCGTCTACAAAGTTGTGATGGACATTTGTTGATTAGCTCTAATATTGCACCTAAACAGCTTAATTTAGAGTTAAAAGATTTAGACTCTCGTTTGCGTAGTGCCTTATTATTAAAGGTACATGAGCTAAATGATGAAGAAAAACAACAGGCCTTGATTTTGCGTGCAAAAAATCAAGGGTTAATTATTGATAAGAAAGTGGCGCATTATATTTTGGTCCATTCTTTAAGGGATATGCATCAACTCCAATCTTTATTAGATACTTTAAGTGCAGAATCTCTGGCAGAAAAACGCCTTATTACCATACCTTTTGTTAAGCAAGTGTTAGATGCAATTAAGAAAAATAATTGACCTAATAGGAAGACTGAAAGTAGCCATCATGCTAATATGCGCATTGGTATTTTATATTATTAATTCAAAGGAAAAATCATGCAAAAAGTTACTATTTTTGGTCGTCCCGGTTGCGGCTTTTGTATTCGTGCTAAAGAATTATGTGAAAAAGAGGGGCTAAATTTTAGCTATGTCGATATTCAAGCAGAAGGCATTAGTAAGGCAGACTTAGAGAAAACAGTTGGTAAGCCAGTTGCAACCGTGCCTCAAATTTTTATTGGTAAAGAGCATATTGGTGGTTATACGGAATTTGCTAGCTGGTACCAAAATCATAAATAGTTAAAACTGATACCCCAGTAGTAGCTGTATTAGCCATACTTTGGGGTATTTTCCTCTTATTTTAGAATAATCTGAGTTATCTCGATAATTACCTGCTAAGTCAATCTGTATGCGGTCAATTTGCATACCAATACCCGTATTCCAACCCCAACCATAGTATTTGCCTGTTTTTGCTCCTTGAGAAAATCGATGCTTTTCATAATGCCAAGCAGGGCCTGTGTAAGCTCTAAATCCAGGTTTGTTTAAGCCAATACCCCAAAAGATTTGGGTTTCAAACCCCCAGTAAGATTCCTCACTGCTGTCTTTTTTGCCATAGAGTAAAAAGCGTGAGCCGCTATGCTCAGTTTCAGGCATTTCTAAAAACAAGCTGAGTGCTTTAGATTGTCCATTGCCAACCGCTGGCGTGGTATCTAGCATGACCATGCCTAAACCCATGCGTAAATTACTGGCTTTCTCACTGTATGCAGGTGAATTAAAAATAATAGTGCAAGTTGCTAAAAAAATAGAAAAAAACTGTATATTCATACTTTGGATTAACCTCTAATATTAAAAATCATGTTACCATTTTGCATTCTATAAACCAGTTATTTTTTATGTGACAACAGATAAGGAAAAGAACATGCAAGATACATTAGCAATGCCTAACGAGCAAGGTTATTTTGGCGAATATGGTGGTCAGGTTGTGTCACCTAATATGGTTAAAATTATGAATGATATCAGTCGTGCATACGATGAAGTTTCTCATTTAGACTCTTTTAAACGAGAGCTACAGCAGCTCAATGCAGATTATGTAGGTCGTCCTAGCCCTATTTATTTTGCTCAACGCTTAACTGATGCTATAGGTGGTGCGCGCATTTTTTTTAAACGTGAAGATTTAAACCACACAGGTGCTCATAAAATTAACCATTCTATAGGCGAAGCACTGTTAGCTAAATATATGGGTAAAACTAAAGTATTAGCGGAGACTGGCGCAGGACAACATGGTGTTGCATTGGCGACTGCTTGTGCGTTAGTTGGCATCGAGTGTGAAATTCATATGGGTGAGGTTGATATTGCTAAAGAGCACCCAAATGTGACTAAAATGAAAATTTTAGGCTGTAAATTAGTCCCCGTAACTAGAGGTACACGTACTTTAAAAGATGCAGTAGACAGTGCTTTTGAAGAATACTTAAAAGACCCAGAACACTTTTTTTATGCTATAGGTTCGGTGGTAGGTCCACACCCTTTTCCTAAAATGGTGCGTGATTTTCAAAGTATTGTGGGTTATGAAGCTCGCCAACAATTTTTAGATAAACAAGGTCAATTACCTGATTATTTAGTTGCCTGTGTAGGCGGAGGCTGTAATGCTATTGGTTTGTTTACTGCTTTTTTAGAAGATAAAAATGTGCGTATGGTGGGTGTTGAGCCAGCGGGAAGGGGGCTAGATACGCCTGATCATGCTGCAACTTTAACGCTTGGTACAAAAGGTGCTATCCATGGTTTTGAGTGTTACACCTTGCAAGATGAGCAGGGCGAGCCGTTGCCTGTTTATTCTATTGCTTCAGGTTTGGATTATCCTGGTGTTGGCCCACAGCACTGTCATTTAAAGGATATTGGACGGGTTGATTATACCGCCATTACTGACGATGAATGTCTTGATGCGTTTATGCAAACTTCACGCTTGGAAGGCATCATTCCTGCTTTAGAAAGCGCACATGCTATTGCCCAAGCAATGAAAATGGCAAAAGATTTGCCAGCAAGTGATAGTATTTTGGTTAATCTTTCAGGACGAGGAGATAAGGATGCAGATTTTGTGGCAGAAAAACTAAAGTTATAGTTTATTGATGATTTGAGCGTCTTTTAAGACATGCCAATACAGGCTTTTAAAGGCGCTTTTTTTTGGATTATTGATTGCGTTGTTAGTTAATAAGCGGTTGGTTAATAACTAGGGTCACAGGTTTGGGATTGTTGGTGCTGACGTTTTCTAACCGTCCTTGCCAATCTCCTGTTTGCGCCTTGACTTGCCCGTTTTTAGAAAGACGGGCAGTGAGGCTAACCTGTTTGACATCGGCAAGGGTTTTATTGGTTTGCATAAGTTGGCGTGAACTTAGGGTAACCTGCATCGGCAGGTCTTTTACTCTTAAACGCTTGGCGGCAATAGGTATGGGCGAGCCGCTGTTGTCGCGTGCAATTAAAAAGATAATATCATTCTCTTTACTTTGGGCTTTGGCTTTTTTGCTTAAACTTAAATTTACTTTTATTTCTACAGGGGCAAGCCAGCTTAAATCCATTTTTTTGCCTTGCTGTTGGAGTCGTTGGGCAGCTACTTTTATGCCTTTTTCTAAGGCTTGTTTTTCTGAACTTGGAGGTAAGATTTGCCACATTTTGCGCCAGTGTGTAATGGCTTTTTCAAAGTAGCCTAGTTCAAATGCAAGCATACCTGCAATACCGAGTGTGCCCATACGTTCTGGCATAATTGCAAGGGATTGCTCTAAGAGTTGGTAATCTTTTAGGCTGGCTTTTTTGTTATTTGCAAAAAATCGTGCTTGGGCAAGGTCGGCAAGGGTAGCAGCTCTATCTTGTTGATTTTCTTCGGGGATATTGTCGAGCAATTTTTTTAGGACTGTTTCTGCTTGGGCATAGTCTGCTTGAGCACTTAAAAATTGCCCTAATAAATATTGCCATTCAAGCTGTTTAGGCTGTTTTTTAATAACAAGATACATGTTGTTAATGAGGGTTTGGTTTTCTTGTTCGTTTAAATTAGTGGTCGCAGCCTTGGTAAGTAAGTTGGTGGTTTGTAGCTCTTTTTCTGCACCCCAAAGCTGATAGAAGCCATAAGTTATTGCAAAAGTTAAACCTGCAAGTAATGGAATAAACCAAATGGGGGCACGGGTATCGCTGGCAAAATCTTGGGCTTTTTGTTGCTGATTTAGCAGTTCTTTATCTAGCTCTAGCAGTAAAAGCTGTTGGCTTTCAATATCTAGCTCACTGTGTTTTATTTCTTGCTGGCGCTGTTGGTAGTTTTTGAGATTAAGCCTTTGTTGTAAGTCTTTATCGAAGGGTTTTGGACGATAAAAAACAAATAGAAGCAGACATAAAAATAAAGTGAGTAATAACCAAGTCATTTTTCATTTTCTCCTGTTTGTTGTTTGAGTTTGTCCAAAAGTGCTTGTTGTTCAGGGGTTAAGGGGGTTACTTGCGTGTTTTTTTTAGGTTTAAAGGCAATAAGTAGTGCAATACCTATAGCTAAAAATAAAGCAGGTAAGCCCCAAAGTAATAGGGTTTTATTGCTAAGAGCGGGTTTATAACGTACAAAATCACCATAGCGTGCAACCATGTAATCAATAATTTGCTGATCATCTTTGCCTGCTAACATTAATTCATAAACCTTATTGCGTAAGTCGCCAGCTACGGGGGAGTTGGAGTCTGCAAGATTTTGATTTTGGCATTTAGGACAGCGTAGCTGTTCATTTAACTCTTGAAAACGCTGCTCTTGTTGTGCATCTGCAAAAGGATATTTGTAACCCTGTATTACCGCCCATAAAGGACTACTGATAAGTAAGCATAATAACAATAGGTGTTTCATTGCATTGCCTCGTAATCGGCTTGCAATGTACGCCAAACTTTGGCATTTAAGTCACCAATATATTTGCCACGAATAATGCCTTGACTGTCAATTAAAAATGTTTCTGGAGCACCATAGACACCTAAATCCAACCCTAGTGAACCCTGTTTATCAACAATAACTTGTTGGTAGGGGTTGTCTAAATCCTGTAGCCAGCGTTTTGCCTTAGCAGAATCATCTTTATAATTAATGCCAATAATGATGATGCCCTGAGCTTTTAATTGGTTTAAATATTGATGCTCTTGACGACAGGTTGGACACCAAGTTGCCCAGACATTAATTAACATGGGTTTGCCGATTATGTCTTGATTGGTTATTGGCTTATCTGTTAGTAAGTTAGGTAAAGAGAAAGAGGGTATGGGTTTACCTACCAGAGGCGAGGGTAATTTTTCTTTATCTCGGTTATCTAATTGTAGCCAAAAAAGACCCCCTAATAGGATAAATAAAATCAACGGCAAGGTTAAAATCAGTTTTTTCATTTTAATAGACCTAAGTTGCTTTTGGGGTTTTGCGATAGCGTTTGTCAAATAGAGCAAGCAGTCCACCTAATGCCATTAATATGGCACCTAACCAAACCCAGCGCATAAAAGGTTTATATTGTACACGTACTGCCCAAGTATTATGGTTGAGCTTTTCGCCCATACTGATATAAATGTCACGCCATAAGCTCCAGTGGATTGCTGCTTCGGTTAGGGTGTTTTTGCGTACTGGATAAAAGCGTTTTTCAGCAGCCAGTTTATGTACTAGATGTTGCTGCTGGTAAATAGCAAAATGTCCGATATCTGTTAGGTAGTTTGCACCCTGTTGTTTTTCATATTCAATACTTTCAATCCGATACTGTCCTAGCTGGATACTTTGGCCTGCAGTCATCTTGATAGAATGTTCTTCACTATAGGCAGAGACCAGAGCAATACCTATGGCACTAACGCCAATACCTAAATGCGCCAGTTGCATACCCCAGAAGCTCGCAGAGAGCATCGTTAGGCGGTGTAACTTGAATTTGGTTTTATCTAAACTATCGAGCACTAAAATGCTTATTAACCAGGCTACGAGAGCCACGGTTAAGCATACTTGCCAAGGATACCCTGCCTGAAATAGGCTTGGGATTAAACCTGCTAAAACCAGTGCGACAAGGAGGGCGGGCCAAGTAAGTTTAAATAAGCGTATTCCACTATCTTTACGCCATCTTGTTAAGCCACCTATACCAACAGCGGCAATTAGGATTAGTGCTAGAGGGTTAAATAAACTATTAAACCAAGCTGCACCAACAGATAGTTTTCCTAGACCTAAAAAGTCATAGGCTAAAGGATATAAAGTGCCAATGAGTACGGTTAGAGCAGCGACTACCAATAATAGATTATTGACCAATAATAGGCTTTCCCTAGAAAGCCAACCATAGCTGGCATTACTACTAAAACGTGCTGCTTTAAAGGCATATAAAAGTAAAGAACCACCAACACAAAAACCCAATAATGCGAGGATAAAAACGCCTCTTTCTGGATCGGAGGCAAACGCATGTACTGAGGTTAAAACGCCTGAGCGTACTAAAAAAGTGCCTAGTAAACTTAAAGAAAAGGCAAAGATTGCAAGTAACAGAGTCCAACTTTTAAACATGCCGCGTTTTTCGGTTACCGCCAGTGAATGAATTAAGGCAGTGGCAACCAGCCAAGGCATTAATGAGGCATTTTCAACTGGATCCCAAAACCACCAACCTCCCCAGCCTAGCTCGTAATATGCCCACCAACTACCTAGGGCAATGCCTATGGTTAAAAAGACCCAAGCAATATTCGTCCAAGGTCTTGCCCATTTTGCCCAGGTGGCATCGAGTTGTCCGCTAAGAAGTGCCGTTAAAGCAAAGGCAAAGGCAACGGATAAGCCTACATAACCCATATATAAAGTGGGAGGGTGGACGATGAGTCCAAAATCTTGCAGTAATGGGTTTAAGTCGGCTCCGTCGTTGGGCACATTGGGCAAAATACGTGAAAATGGATTAGAGGTTTCAATCGTAAACCACAAAAAACCAACTGCAACCAGTCCCATAATCATCAATACACTGGCGACAATGTTTATCGGTAAACTACGGCTAAAAAAGGCGACCGCCATGCCCCATGCTCCAAGTAAGGTTACCCATAGCAATAGTGAGCCCTCATGAGCACCCCATACGGCACTGATTTTATATATTATGGGTAATGCGCTGTTGCTGTTTGCAGCGACATAACTTACGGAGAAGTCGTCGTTAATAAAAGCAATGGTTAAGATACAAAAGCTGGCGAGTAAAAATAGGCTTTGAGCAATGGCAATAGGACGGGCAAATTCTAATAGCCAGACCTTGCGCTTAGTCAAGCCCAAAGCTGGTATAATAACTTGAAAAATAGCCAAGGCAAAGGCGGTAAGTAAACAGTATTGCCCGTATTCAGCTGTTAATGGTAAATGCTGCATTATTCTCTCATGGATTGTAAGGATTTAACCCCGTCTTTATGCGCTTTTTCTAACGCATTTTTAACTTCTGGTGGTGTGTATTTTTCATCATGTTTGGCTAAAATTTGCTGGGCTTGCATGTGTTTTTTGCTGTCAATTTTGCCAAGAGCCACCACGCCCTGACCTTCACGGAATAAATCAGGCAAAATGCCAGTATAATGTACGGGTATTTCTGAGATGCCATCGGTCACTAAAAAGACAATATTAAGGTTGTCCGTATTACGCTTAATACTACCAGCTACAACCAAACCACCTAAGCGAACCGTTTGTCCTTGTTGCACTTCTCCGTTAGCAATTTGTGTGGGTGTAATAAACAGATTAATATTTTGCCTTAGGGAGTAACTTAAAAGTGCTACCGCAACAGAGACCCCAAAGACTAAAAATAAGATAAGTTGTAAGCGTTTTTTACGCAAGGGGTGCATGTTGTTTCTCTCGTTTTTGTTGCTGCTTTAGTTGGTGGATTAAACGTTTTTTTTGCCATAAGGGTATAAGAATATTTAATGCGATAATAAGTGCGCTTAATCCGTAAGCAAGCCACACATAAAAACCATGTTTACCCATTGCTAAAAATGCCGATAGTGTATCAAATTCCATCATCTCTCCAGTAATTTTTTTACCCAGTTCTTTTTTCTCTCATGCCAAATAATGCTATTTCTTACTCTTATTAGGGTGAGTATGGCAAATAGCAAATAAGCGGTGACAATCATTATAATCAGCGGAATAAGCATATCAGGGTGCATATTTGGTTTTTGCGTTAAGGTTAAGGTTGCGCCTTGATGTAGCGTATTCCACCATTCAACTGAGTACTTAATGATAGGAATGTTCACAATACCTACCAAAGCTAAAATAGCCCCCGCTTTGTCTGCAATACTTTCATTTTCAATGGCTTGCTTTAGGGCAATGATGCCCAGATATAAGAAAAGCAATACCAACATGGAGGTTAAGCGAGCGTCCCAAATCCAATAAGTTCCCCAAGTTGGCTTGCCCCAAATTGCCCCCGTTAATAAGGCAACCAAACAAAAACTTGCCCCTACAGGTGCTACGGCAGTGGCAACCCATGCTGCAATTTTCATACGCCAAATTAAATAAAATGCCCCTGCTACCGCCATAATGATATAGGCACTTTGTGCAATGAGTGCGCTAGGGACATGCAAATAAATAATACGAAAACTATTGCCTTGCTGATAATCTGCAGGGGCATACAGCAATCCTAATATTAAGCCGCTTAAACCCAAAGGAACAAGGATTAAGGTAAGCCAAAAGTTCCAATTTTGAGTAATGTCATAAAACCACTTAGGCGAGCTTAAACGGTGGTAGAGTAAGACCAATTTTTGCCACATAAATTATTCCAATAAGTATAAACGTAATGCTGCCATCATAGCCAAAGGCGCAAGGCTAATAGACAGTGCTAACATAGCACCAAGTAAACTGAGTTGTCCGCTATAGTCCATCTGTAATCCTGCATTTGCAACGGCACTGGTGGCAAAGATAAGCACAGGAATACATAGGGGTAAAATCAGTAAACTTAATAATAAACTACCTTGTCGAATAACCGCAGTTAGTGCTGCGCCCACTGCGCCTAATAAACTTAAAATAGGTGTGCCTAAAGCCAAGCTACTTAATAATGCAGTGTAGCTTTGAGCAGGTAAATATAACATCATCGCCATCAGCGGAGACAATAAAATCAACGGCAAACCTGTCGTTAACCAATGTACTAACGCTTTATTTAGGGCGATAAAAAATAAGGACTCACCAGAGGCTAAAATTTGCTCTAGGCTGCCATCTTCTACATCGCTACGAAACAGCCTATCTAAAGACAAAAGCGTTGATAACAAAGCGGTAACCCAAATGACACCAGCGGCAATACTGCTTAAAAATTTAGGTTCAGGATTAACCGCTAAAGGAAATAAAGCCCCAACCATTAAGAAGAAAATGAGTGGGTTAAGCCATTCCCCAGGTTTTCTGGCAGCAAGAAGGAGGTCTTTGGTAATACTGGCAAGCAACATGTTTAATTTCCTAACTCAATACGTTGACTACAGGCGACATTTGTTAGTGCATGGTGGCTGGTGACGACCACTGCACCACCTTTAGCGACATGTTGTTGCATCTGTTTGATTAACCATTCTACTCCCTCACTATCTAAAGCGGTAAAAGGTTCATCTAATATCCATAATGGAGCAGGCGAGCATAACAATAGAGCCAGCGCAACACGTCTTTTTTGTCCAGCAGATAGTGTTTGACAGAGGCTGTCTTCGTATCCATATAGCTTTACTTCTGCCAGTGCGGTATTTAAGGTGTTTGCGGATACTTGCCAAGGGCTTGCTAACCAGCGTAAGTTTTCTAAGCAAGTTAATGTGAGTTTGATTGCGCTTAAATGTCCTAAATATAAACGGTTTTGGGCGTAGTCATGAAATTGTGCTTGTAGCGGCTGTTTGTGCCAGTTAAGCTGACCTGTATAACTATGATTTAAGCCAGCTAAGAGTTTTAATAAAGTGGTTTTACCACAACCATTTGCCCCTGCAATTTGGATAAAGTCGCCATTGTTGATATGTAGCGACAAATCTTTAAAAAGCATGCGTTCATCTCGTTCGCAGACGTGGATATTGGCATTAAGTGCTATATTGGCTAATGATTTCATGTATTAAATTAGGCGACCTTGGTGTAACTTGCTACATTATATACACAATTGGTCGATAATACCGTTGATATAAAACATTTCTAGTTAGGATTTTGCATGAAACCCGATTCATTGGCATTGATTTCCGCACAGGTTAAGGCGGCATTAAAGCAAACTCAAGGCGTAAACGCCAACACTGAAATCACAGTAGGCGAGAAAAAAACACAGGTATTTTCTGCGCGCGTTGTTTCAGTTGTCGCAAAATCAGAAGGCGATTTTGAAATTGTCCTTAAAGGTATAGATAGTCCCAATGCACCTAGTATTCGTGTACAAGCAAAACAAGCACTACCGATTAACAGCGAAGTGGTACTTAAACTAGAAGAGCAAAGCACAGCTAAAGAACCAGCTACCACCAATAAAAATACAGATAGCAAAGCAAATATAGCAAATACAAAACTACCAGAAGAATTAAAAAACAGCTTAAAAGAGAACAATCAAGCATCGCCAAAAAACAGCAATGCAGCTTTCCAAGCGGAAAATCAAGGACAAAAAATCCACAAAAAATTAACGCTTACTGTGCTTGAAGTCACTACGCATTCTGCTTATAAGCAAGCGACAAGTAGCTCAAATTCGCCAGTGCAAAAAACAGTAGCAGCATGGTTAGCATCACGTTTACCTGCTTTATTGGAAAACAAAGAGACGCTAAATGTACATAAGGAAAATTTAACAAAGTTATTGGCAAATATAAACGCAAATAATAAATTTAATCTGAGTGTTGCTGAACTTAACTCTCCAAAAAACAGCGATAATAAAATTCAGGCACAAGCACAAACAGCAAAATTGGTAGCGCACTATCAGGTTGCTAATGATGGTAAACAACATAGCCCAAAGGCTCATAATCACTTAATACAATCATTAAATTCACTTTTGGCAAATAAGTCTAAGTTACCAGAAAACGCTCAAAAACCACTTACCGATTGGTTTAATAGTTTGCCACAAAAAGTAGAGGTACATGCAGGAGAATCGCTTAAAGCACAATTGAAAAATGCAGGCATATTTTTTGAGAGCAAGCTCAGTCAGCAATTGTTTAATTTGAGTGAACCACAAATTAAACAACTTAAACAAAGCATACTTCAAAAAGCGGCGGTAAGTATCGGCACTGAACAGGTTGTGGAAAAAGCACCCAAAGTGCAAATAAATAATCAGCAAACAGCAAAAGGCAATGTAGATACCAGCAAATTACAACTTAACACAGGCTTATCAACAGCAAATTCTACTGATAATGACCCTCTTTTAGCACAGCCATCTATACCTAAAGCAATCCTTAAGCCAAGTGAAAGCATATCTTCATCTTTACCTTTAGAGGCAAAATCGGTAAATAAAACCAATACAGCAAACGTCCCTGAGGTATTGAATATGCCTACAGATAAAATAAATAATGCCCGCTTTTTACCAACAAAAACATGGAACTTATTGCAAACAGCTTGGCATGCTTTAAAACTTGAGCACCCTGTTAATGCCGCTTTAAGCAATACAGATAAAGAAGATAAACTGACGCTTAAACAAATATTAGCGCAGACTAAGGCGAAATTAGAGCAACAGGCAGAGCAGCAAATTAAACGCAGCACACCTAGCTGGGTTAGGCAACTACAAACAGGGGATTTAAAAGTCGCCTTAGCGCAAAGTTTAATTAAGACTTTGCAGGCAAATATGCAACAAGGTGTAGTGGCAAGGCAAGATGTACAAGCGGCAATGAGTGGACGCATTCCCATTAGCTTAAATGTAAATAGTTTAATTAATGAAACCCAGCAATTGCTGCAACAAACCTTAGCACAGGTAGAAGTAGAGCAATTTCAGCAATTAAATGACGATAGACCCATGCACAATGCACATCTATATTTTCGTGATAATCAGCAATTACAACAGGTTAATATTGAATTGTTAGAGCAAGATGAGGCAGTACAGACAGAGCATGCCCAAGAGAAAACTCGGCAATGGCGTATTCGCTTGCACTTTGATTTACAACAATTAGGTGAGTTAGGTGTCGAAATTAATCTGAGCCCACCACGAGTGGCAGCCACTTTTTGGTCGTTACAAACGCATGCACTTAAAGCCTTGCAAACTGAAATAGCCCCATTGCGTGCGCGTTTGCAACATCAGGGGGTGGACGTAGGAGAGCTTCAGGTTCGTCATGGACGCTTGCCCGAAAGTACCCAAAACACCATTCAACAACAGCTAATTGATGTACATACATGAGTATTCCTGAATCGCTTCTTAATGCCAGTTCCGCTATTGCTTTAAAATATGACGGAAAAAACGCCCCTACACTTAGTGGTAAAGGTGAAGATGAACTTGCCCAAGCAATTATTGAGTTGGCTCTCGCCTATGAAATTCCGATTTATGAAAATGCAGAGCTAACACGTTGGCTAGGACAACTAGAGTTAGGTGAAGAAATTCCAGCACAGTTATATCAGATTATTGCAGAGATATTAGCGTTCGTGTACGCCATCGAAGGGAAAACACCAGATTCAAAAGTGACAAAAAAAGAGAAATCTGCTGGCAGAAAGCCCCCGCCAGCAGAGAATGAAAAGAGCTAAGCAGAAACCTGTTCAGGTAGTTTGGCTACTTCCTGCAAAGAGATATCTATGCTCATGCGTATCATTTCTTCGGGGATTAAATCCACACCATCTAATAAAAGATTTAACGATTTATGATGATAAAAATCGACCAAACCGTGCAAGCTGGCAATAAAGAATAGGGCAGAGCGTTTTTGTAATTCCTCTGATTGCTTTTCAAGTTGCGGTAATGCACCGAATAATAAAGACATAAAGTGCTGTTGCCATTCATGGGCAAGCTGATTAACTTGTTCTTTTAAATCAAATAAAGACGACTGTTCTTCATCAAGGGTTAATAGCGGTGGTTGAAACATAAGCTGATAGTAACCAGATGATTCTTGAGCAAAGCGAGTCAGTTCGGTCGCAAAGTCAATTAATGCACTCTTAGGGCTTTCTGCTTGGTAGGCTTGTGCATGTAAGCGTGCAAAAAATAGCTCAAAGCCTCGTTTTCTTGTGCTTAAAAATAAAGCCTCTTTATTGGGGAAGTAATTGTAAATATTACTTGCGGTCATATCCAATTGTTTGGCTAAATTACGCATTGATAAGTGATGAAATCCTATTTGACTCATTGCTTTGGCAGCAGTGTTCATAATGGTTTCTCTATGGGCTTGAACCTCTTCTGCTGTAAAGGGTTTTTTAGGCATGTTATCTCTCCAAAATACAATATGATTAATCAGTTAAAATACATTACACAAATAAAGCACTTTTTTCATTTTTGCTGTCTGCAAAAGCGTTAAGAATTAATTTGTAACATAAGATTGTGTATATTAACCTACATTATCAATGTTTTTACAATTGGTTAACAAACAAATACTTATTATTTCGTCTAATTTTTTACATTATTTAACAAAGTTTGGTGTTTATGCGCAAATTATATTCAAAAAAGACTCGATTTTTTCTACAGATACTGCTTTTTATATTATTTTTTTTTGGGGTAATGAGCTGGCAAACACGGGATATGCTCTCAGCACAAACGCCTGTTTCGATGGTCGCTTTGCAAGACTTAAAAGGTCAAATCCATAGCCCATTGTCTGCTCGTCGGCAAAAAACACTACTGTACTTTTTTGCCCCTTGGTGTGGTATTTGCCGTGTGAGTATGCCTAAGTTGAATTATCTAAATCATAAACGAGTTAAGGTCTATGCCATTGCTTTAAGTTATAAAAGCCCACAAAAGGTACAGCAGTTTGTGCAAGATGTTGGTTATAAAGGAACGGTTTTATTAGGTACTAAAGAGATTGAAAAACAGCTTAAAATCAACGCATTTCCTTCTTATTATGTGCTTAATCAGGAGCATAAAATAACCCACAAGGGCTTAGGGTTGGTGTCGATAATTAATATTTGGTGGCAGACGCTTTAACTAAATTAGACATTACAGTAGGCAAATATCGCCTACTGTAATGGTTGTGCTTTACTACAGACCGCCGTGGGTTAACTTGGCAGGGTTAAGTAGTTTTTCTAACTCTTCTTTAGAAAGCTCCGTTTCTTCTACAGCCACATCAATGACCGCACGATTTTCTTTATAGGCTTTTTTGGCTATTTCAGCTGCTTTTAAATAACCGATTACAGGATTTAATGCCGTCACTAAAATAGGGTTGCGTGATAAGGCTTTGTTGAGGTTGTCTTCACGCACTTTAAAGCTGGTAATCGCTTTATCTGCCATGAGATGACTCACATTGCTTAGTAGCTCAATGCTATTGAGTAGGTTATTGGCAATAAGAGGTAACATCACATTTAACTCAAAGTTGCCTGATTGCCCTGCAATGGTAATGGCACTATCGTTACCAATAACCTGTGCAGCAACCATTGCTGCAGCTTCAGGAATAACAGGGTTTACTTTGCCGGGCATAATAGAAGAGCCAGGCTGCAATGCTTCAAGTTCAATCTCACCTAATCCTGCTAAAGGACCTGAGTTCATCCAGCGCAAATCATTAGCCAGTTTTAACATGGCAACAGCAATGGATTTTAGAACACCAGATAAGCGTACAGCAGTATCTTGAGTGCCAATTAAATAAAAGAAGTTATCTGCTGGTGTAAAGTTGACCCCTGTATCCTGTGTCAATGCTTGATTATATTTAGCTGCAAATTCTGGGTGAGCATTAATGCCTGTACCAACAGCAGTACCACCTTGAGCCAGAGTTTGTATTGCAGGTTGAATTTGCTTAACCGCATCAATGCCTTGTTTAATTTGCATTGCCCAGCTATTTAAGGTTTGTTCTAGGCGTACAGGCATCGCGTCCATTAAATGAGTGCGCCCAGTTTTAACATAATGACCGTCGGTTTTTATTTTCGCTAAGATACTGCTGTGCAGGTGTGTTAGTGCGGGCAATAATGCATTTTCTAACTCTAAGGCGGCACTAATATGAATGCTGCTAGGAATGATGTCATTACTGCTTTGACCACAGTTTACATGGTCGTTAGGGCTAACGGTTTGTCCGAGCTGCTTGCTTGCTAAGGTTGCTAATACTTCATTGGCGTTCATATTGCTGCTGGTGCCTGAGCCTGTTTGATAAATATCGACAGGAAAATGGCTCATTAAGTCAGAGTCTGCTAGTAGTGTTTCAGCAACAGAGATAATGGCATTGCCAATTTCTGGGGTGATTTGTTGCAATTCAATATTGGCTTTGGCAGCGGCAATTTTGGCTTTAATTAGGGCTTTAATAAAACTGCTTGGTAATCCTTGTCCACTGACAGGAAAGTTGTTGATGGCACGTTGTGTTTGTGCGCCATATAGGGCATCTTCTGGGACGTTTAGCTCGCCCATGCTGTCTTTTTCAATACGATAGTTCATGTTCGTTCCTTATTTTAAAGTTGTAGTGGGTAATATAGAAATGCTGTTTATCTATCCTTGTAAGCATTGCTATTTGCTGACAAGGGTACACAAAATATAAGCAAGTATCAGGCTTTATCTTACTATAACCGAATTGACAAAAGCGATAGTTTTTTACAGATTATGTTGTAGGTCGTATAATCAAAAAGAATTTGAGAAATTAAAATAAGCACACATAATGTGCTTATTTTATATGCTATAAAATAGGTTTTGCTAAACAAGTTATGGCAAAAATTTGTAAACATACCCATAATTACAATTATCTTTAAGACAAGAGAGAAAACCATGAATACCCAACAGGTTGATGTGTTATTAGTCGGTGGCGGAGTAATGAGTGCCACATTAGGAATGCTATTAAATAGGCTTGACTCCAGCCTTTCTATTATGTTGGTGGAGCGGCTTGAAGACGTTGCCCATGAAAGCAGTTTTGGCTGGAATAATGCGGGTACAGGTCATGCAGGTTATTGCGAATTAAATTACACACCACGCAATGCACAAGGGGAAATAGAAATTAAGCGTGCATTAAGTATTAATGCTAATTTTGAAATATCTTTGCAGTTTTGGTCATATTTGGTGCAACAAAATATACTGCCTAACCCTAAGACCTTTATAAATAATACGCCACATTTAAGTTTTGTATGGGGTGAAGATGATGTGCGTTATTTGCAAGATAGACAACAGGCCATGAGTGCCCATCATTTATTTGCAGATATGCAGATAAGTACGGATTTTGCACAAATTGCACAGTGGATTCCGTTAATTATGCAAGGTCGTGATACACAGCAACCCGTTGCTGCTACAAAAGTAGAGCATGGTGCAGATGTTGATTATGGCTCACTCACTCAAAGTCTTATTCGCTATTTAAGTGAGCAACCTAATTTTGAGCTTAACCTAAATCAAGAAGTAGAAGATATTTCTCGCAAAGAAGGCAAACTTTGGACTGTTAAAATTAAAAATCGTAAAACCGATAAAAAACAAACCATTCAAAGCAAGTTTGTTTTTATTGGTGCAGGTGGTGCTGCTTTGCCATTATTACAAGCGGCAGATATTGATGAGTCTGTCGGTTACGGTGGTTTTCCTGTGAGTGGTCAATGGCTGGTGTGCAAAGAGCCAAGTATTGTGCAGCAACACCATGCAAAAGTGTATGGTAAAGCGGCTATTGGAGCACCGCCTATGTCTGTTCCTCATTTAGATACACGCATTATTGAAGGTGAAGCCGCACTTTTATTCGGGCCTTTTGCAGGATTTACTACACGGTTTTTAAAGCAGGGTTCATCGATGGATTTATTTAATTCAATTCAATTAGATAACCTAATGCCAATGATGAGTGTGGGAGCAAAAAATATGGATTTAACTCGTTATCTTATTTCTGAGGCAATGCAATCTAAAAGTGAAAGGGTGAGTACCTTGCGTGGCTATTATCCTAATTGTCATGATGATAACTGGTCTTTAGCGCAGGCAGGGCAGCGTGTTCAGGTGATTAAAAAAGATGAGAACGGTCGTGGTATTTTAGAGTTTGGTACCGAGCTGGTTGCTGCAAAAGATGGCTCTTTGGCGGCATTGTTGGGGGCCTCTCCAGGTGCTTCTGTATCGGTCATTGCTATGGTAGAGGTGCTAGAGCGTTGCTTTAAAGGGCGTTTTAATCAAGACTGGAAAGATAGTTTAAAAAGCATGATTCCTTCTTATGGCGAGTCCTTAACTCATCAGCCTGATTTGCTTGCAAAAATACGTGCAGATAACCTTACCAACCTACAGCTTTGCTAATAGGTTGGCTTATTGGTTGTTTTAGTCTAGGTTTTTATTTAACTTTTCGTGTTGTTCACATGCCTGTGCAACAACACGCTCAATAATCTCTGAAACGCTTGCTTGATCTTGAATTAAACCTTGGCTTTGTCCTATAAACTGTATGCCATTGTCTAAGTCACCTTCTATGGTGGCGGCTTTTAATTTAGGCACACTGGCACCAAAGTAAGCGAGCATTTTAATTTTTTGTGGCATTACCAGCAATCCAAGCAATATACGCCATACTGGTTGGGCAACTAATTTAGCTGCTTTTTTTGCCTCCCATGCTGCTCGCAAAAATCCCATAGGGCGGGTTACTTGTTTTTGCGTTAGTTGGTTGCTCATGACACGGGCAGGTATGCCGTCAAAATTTTTCGAATATAGCGTATCTTGTGCGGTTTTTTGTATAACTGTTTTTTTGATATTGCAATGCAAGGGACTTTCTTGACTGACCGCTAAGCGTGAGCCCATGGCAATGCCTTGTGCGCCCAATGCTAAAGCGGCAAGAAGCCCGTTGCCATCAGCAAAACCACCAGTGGCAATGACTGGAATATTAACCGCATGAACAATGCTAGGGATTAATACTAAGGATGTCACCGCGCCGCCATGAGCCGCTGCTTCATGACCGGTAACCAATAAGGCATCAGCACCAATATGTTGTGCTGATTTAGCGTGCTTCTCGCTAACGACTGTGGCAATGACTTTGCCGCCATAGCTATGTGCTTGTTTAACAATCCAGTCTCCCTTACCTAAGGAAAAATTAATGACGGGGACTTGTTCGTTAAGCGCAACCTCGGCATTTTCTTTAGCCCCTGGCATTAATAGGGTAACCCCTACACCAAAGGGTTTATCTGTTAAGCTGCGTATTTTTTTGATGGCTTGGCGTGTTTCTTCTGCACTTAAAGGCCCGCTGGCTAAAATCCCTAAACCGCCTGCATTAGAAACGGCAGCAACCAGTTCAGGTGTTGATATCCAGCTCATGCCAGGGAGTATTATGGGGTGTTTTATAGCGAATAGTTGAGTGATTTCAGTGTTCATATTATCAATTCCAAAATTGTATAAAAATCTCACAAGCACTGAGTTTTGTCCAGCTATTCGCTTAAATTGCTGGTAATTTGTATGATTGTTAATCTATTTAAAGCTAACGCTTATTTTTTTGTACAAACTTAATGGCTTTTTTAACTGCATCTTGTACTTTTTGTTGAATTTCTTGCTGCTCAATAGATGAGGTATAAAAAGTTAAATCTACGGTGTAGCAAATATACCGAGGTGGTAAGCTATTAAGTGCTACACAGGCAATATCGCTTAGTTCGTCGGTTGTATGTTTTTTACTGCTAAGCTGGTAGGAGACTTCATCGCATACTAATTTTTCATAGTAGTTTTGTATGTTGGCTGAAATAGACATGGCGTTTTAAATTCCTATTGTGTATAAAAAGTGATTTAAACCATCTGGCTTAAAGCAAGTTTAGTTCAATTTATTACATTTATTTAACTTTATTCGGTTAGAATGCGTAATATGATAAAAAAATCAATCTATTTGGGAGAGTTTAGTGATATTTCGTTCGTTTTTATTGGTGCTGGTGTTCTTACTTAGTGCCTGTTCTGTTACCCAGTTGCCTAAAAATTTATCCAAGGCGGTTATGCAGCAAAATAGCCCAGAGCTGGTTAAAAGTGGTTTGCCATCTTATTTATTAATGCTAGATGCGTTTGTACTAACCTACCCTAAAAATGAGTCTTTTTTGTTTTCAGCTGCTAAGTTAAATGCAGCATATGCAGGTAGTTTTGCTGATAATCCAGAGCAGGCAAAAAATATGGCAAAAAAAGCATTAAGTTATGCCACTCGTGGTTTGTGTGAGCAAGAAGAGGATTTATGTAAAATACGAACTTTCAATGCAGAAAAAATAACCCAGAAACTCACTGAGTATGATGAAAGTAGTGTGCCTGCTATTTATGCCTTTGCAGCGGCTTGGTTAAGCTATATTCAAACCCATAGTGATGACTGGAGCGCAATTGCAGAGTTGTCTAAAGCTAAAGCACTTATGGAGTGGGTGGTTAAGGTAGAGCCTAAACATGATAAAGGCACGCCGTATATTTATTTAGGCGTTATTACAGCGCAAGTGCCTGCTAGCCTAGGGGGTAAGCCTGAGTTGGCAAAGCGTTATTTTGAGCAAGCATTTATTTACTCTAATAAGCAAAATTTAATGAGTAAACTATATTATGCTAAATTTTATGCCCGTCTGGTGTTTCAAAAGCAACTTCATGATGAGCTATTAAATGAAATTTTAAGCAGCAAATCATTGTCAGGAGAATTTACTTTAATGAATGTCTTGGCAAAACAACAGGCTCAGGTATTATTAAATTCTTCTTCGGACTATTTTGAGTAAATTATGCGTTATTTATTATTAATTATTGTTTTTTCTTTGTCTCTAAGCCAACAAAGTTATGCAGCAACCACGTTTAAAATTGCAACCATTGCCCCCGATGGTACAACTTGGATGCGTATGATGCGTGCAGCAGGGGAGCGAATTAAGAAAAAAACTGGTGGTCAGGTTAAGTTCCGTTTTTTTCCAAGTGGTGTCATGGGCAGTGATAAAAGCGTATTAAGGAAAATTCGTATTGGTCAACTGCAAGGTGGTGCTGTTTCAGCAGGGTCATTAAAATCCATATCACGTTTGGCCTTGTTATATGCTATGCCATTTACCTTTCGCTCTTTAGATGAAGTCCGTTATGTGCGTGCGGATTTTGATCAAAAAATCAAACAGAGTTTGCGTAAACGCTTTGAAGTATTAGGTATGGCAGAAGGTGGCTTTGCTTATTTAATGTCAAAAAATAAAGCCAATACCATTGCGGAATTAAAACAACAAAAAATTTGGGTGCCAGAGGGCGATAAAATAGCAACTACTGCTTTTAAGCAGGCAGGCATTAGTCCTATTTCTTTACCTGTCTCTGATGTGTATACCAGTTTACAAACAGGTTTAATTAATGCTATAGGCGTTAATCCTACTTCTGCATTGGCATTGCAATGGCACAACAAAGTAAATTATATGGTGGACTTCCCCATTTTATTTATTTTTGGTTATTTAATTGTAGATAGAAAAGCCTTTGATAAATTAACCGCTGAACAGCAAAAAATTGTACGCACAGAAATGCAGGCAACTTTTGCAAAAATGGATAAGCAAAATGCAACTGATGAACAAAATGCGAAGCTGGCCATGCAAAAACAAGGTATTAAAATATTACCTATTAGTAATGAAGAAAAACAAAAATGGCAGATTTTTAGTATTGAAAGTTTAAATCAATTAGCTGGTAAAAAAGTATATCCTGAAGCCGCTTATAAGCAGCTTATGGTAAAGCTACGCACATATCGACAAGGTAAGTAATGTTAAGAAAATGGCTGCATTATGTACAACTAGGTGAGCGCTTATTGGTGGCCGCTATTTTATTGGCAGTGATTTTGATAGCTGGCTCTGATGTTCTGTTGCGATTGTTGTTTGCACAAGGTTTGAGCTGGTCTGCGCCTATTTTAAAAATTGCATTATTGTGGTTGTCTTTGTTAGGTGCTATTTTGGCGGCGGCTAAAAATGAGCATATTCGCATTGATGTTTTAGAGCATTATTTACCTCTTAAATACTTGCCTATATTACAGCGGATAACCGCTTTGTTTAGTTCGTTGGTGTGTATGCTAATTGCTTATCACGCCTACTTTTTTGTTGCAGAAACCTATAGCTATCAAGATGTTGCTTTTGCGAGTGTGCCAGCATGGGTTGTACAGGCAATTATTCCTATCAGTTTTGCTTTAATTGGGCTGCGTTTTTTCTTGCAAATATGGCAACCTTATGCAAATGAGCTTGATGAGGATTTTGTATGAGCATTATTGTGCCTATTGTATTGTTACTTCTGGCAGTTTTAGGGGTGCCTCTGTTTGTGGTTATTGCTTTAGGTGCAATCTGGGGATTTTATCAAACAGGTGTTGATTTACAGGTTATTGCAATTGAGGTGTATCGATTAACAGAAATGCCAGTCCTAATTGCCATTCCTTTATTTACCTTTGCAGGTTATATGTTAAGTCGAGGTGGCGCACCGCAAAGGTTATTGCGTTTAAGTAATGCATTGTTAGGCTGGTTGCCTGGCGGCTTGGCGGTGGTGGCATTGGTTAGTTGCGCTCTATTTACGGCTTTAACAGGTGCCTCTGGTATCACTATTATTGCGTTAGGTGCATTGTTATACCCTGCTATGCAGCAAGCAGGATATAAAGATAACTTTAATTTAGGTCTCATTACCTCATCAGGTAGCTTGGGGTTGTTATTTGCTCCAGCAGTGCCACTTATTTTATATGCGGTTGTAGCACAGCAGATGTCTTTGGGTATTCAAGTGAGTATTGATGACATGTTTTTTGCTGGCATTTTACCCGGCTTGTTAATGCTGTTAGTGCTGATTTTATATAGTCTATTTACGGCTAAGAAAATACCCAGTTTACAAACACAAGCCTTTAGTAAGCAAGAAGCATGGCAAGCAATTAAAGAGAGTCGTTTTGAAATTCCGTTGCCATTTATCATTTTAGGCGGCATTTATGGCGGCTTTTTTGCAATTTCAGAAGCAGCGGCAATTACGGCAATGTATGTGTTGATTGTCAGCACGCTGTTGCGTAAAGAGGTTGGTATCGCTGAGCTGCCAAAGGTACTGACGAACTCTATGCAACTGGTCGGGGCAATTATGTTAATTTTGGCACTGTCTTTAGCCTCAACCAATTATATGATAGACAGTGGCTTACCTGAAGAAATCTTTGCATTATTAAAAACGCATATTAGTGATAGCACTAGTTTTTTAATCTTATTAACATTGTTCTTGTTGGTGCTGGGTATGATGTTGGATATTTTTTCTGCAATTATGATTATGGTGCCGCTAATTTTGCCCATTGCGATTGAATTTGGAGTACACCCTGTGCATTTGGGGATTTTATTTTTGGCAAATATGCAGTTGGGGTATTTTACACCACCGGTAGGAATGAATTTATTTATTGCTAGTTTGCGCTTTAAACAACCCGTGTTAAAACTGTATGCGGCAACCTTACCCTTTTTCTTTCTTTTATTAATAAGCGTACTGCTAATTACCTTTATTCCTTGGTTAAGTTTGGTATTTGTTGCTAAATAGGGTTATGTTTTTCTTCTTGGCTTTCTGTTTGTGAGTGAATGCTAGAGGTCGTTTGCTCTATCCAGTCTAGTAGGGGCTGCCATTCACGCTTATCTTTTAGACTGAGTTTAGCAAAGTCTGCTAAGCCCATACCGTATTCACTGGCTCGCACATAAAATTGAGTGTCTCTTAAAGCGGTAATAAATGGTGTATTTAAGCTGTTTAAAAAACTTTCTAATTTATTGTAGATAAGGGTGTTTTTCTTAACTCTATTGGCGATAACGGCAATCGGTTTGGGGTTTTTCTTATAGGCTCTGGAGTTCATTATTTCTGCAATAAATGCAGTGGCGGCACGAATATCAATGGCAGAGGGTATCATCGGCATAATAATAATATCTGCTTGTTGTACTAAGTCTTCCAATTCATTGCCAGAAAAACCTGCAGGCGTATCGATAATGATTTTGTTACAAGCGGGGGGAACACGCATGCGCCAACTTAAATTACGAGACATCATGCTAGATTTATCAACAGCAGGTATGCCATGAATTTTAGGTAAACTTTCTGCTCTAACAGCTAGCCAATCAAGAGATGAGTATTGAGGGTCGCAATCAATTAAAGCGGTGTTATTTCCTTGATGAGCAAAGTGACTGGCTAGGTTAGTTGCTAAAGTCGTTTTACCACAACCTCCTTTGGCGTTAGCAACCATAATATGAGTGCGTCGCAACGACTTAACCCGTCTTACTTCATTAGAAGCAAAACGTGCGGGGTGCATCGTTTTTTCTGATGTGGAGGTGTTTTTCTTCCACATGGATTTATATTTACTTATCAATGTGCTACATCTTTGTTTGCATAGTTTTATTTTGCCCAATAAATAAAGCCATCGGACCCTGCTGCAATCACTGCGCTACCGTTAAAAGCAACGTCTTCAACTTGAGCGTGACCGCCAAATAATTTTTGTGTTTGTAGATGCCACTTTTTACGGCGCTTGCCATCTTTCAAACTCCATAACTCAATCATACCTGAACTTGAGCCAGTAAGCAGCCATTGTCCATTGCCACTGAAGCGAACTGCCTGATAATGACCACGAGGTTTGCCTATTTCTAGCATAAGTTTACCTGTTTTTACGCTCCAGATTTTTCCTGTTTCACGTAGCGCAGAAGTAAACAAATAACGACCGTCAGGGGATAACTCTGCGGTTCTTACTTGGTTGCCATGCTTTAAGGTATGCAATAGTGTCCCTTTGGGGAGTTGCCATATCTTGGCAGTTAAGTCATCAGAAGCACTGGCAGCCAGTTTATTGCTGCTATCCATGCTTACGTCATAAACAATACCTGCATGGGGTAAGCGCAACTTGACACCACCACTTTGAATGGCGAATAAGGTGGCAGTATAATCTTGCATGGCTAAAAGTGCATAAGTACCACTTTTACTCAGTGCCATATCTTTAATATTGCCAGGTGCATTCCAGTAGGATACGGCTTGCCCTGTTTTACGTTTCCATAAAACAATTGTGCGATGGTCTGCGGTGGCGGCAAATTCACCATTGGCAGAGAAAGCACTGCTTAATATATTAGATTGTTCGCCAGATTGGTGATTCCAGTCATAAATTCGGTCTAAGGGAGAGGTGCGCCATAAGCTACCACCATTATGAATAGAGCCAACTATGGCATTTTTTCCATGTTCAGAAAAACGAATAGAAAACGCACCTTGATGGGCAACAGATTCTTTTTTATAGGGTGTTTTTTGGATTTCACCACAGGCACTTAATAAGCTGGTACAGTAGGCTAGCAGCATATAAAAGAGCACATATTTTATCTGTTGAGCTAATCTCACTTTAGACTTCCTATATTATCTAGCTGACAGCTTCTTGCTGGCTATTGTAGAGCATTGAAATAAGTCCATCTTCTAAAAGAAAGCGGTCTTCTAATAGCTCGCCTACTTTAGATAAAGACGCAGACAGTTTCATCAGTTCTTCAAGACTGCATTGTTCGTTGTATTGATCGTTAAAATCGACTAGGTTGCTGGTAATTTCTTCTAAGCGTGCAAAAGCATCTCTTACCTGGGATATGTCTGCACCATCAATTTCTGTGGCACTGGATAGGAGCTTTTCATACACTTGAAAATGGCTAACCGAACAATAGTCCATTAAGGCTTCACAAAAAATAGAAATATTATCAGCCAATTGATTTTCTTTGGTTTTAAGTGGTTTGGTAGATAGCACATTATAGTATTTTACGATAAGACGCTGACGTTTATTTAGCCAGCGATCAATGAGACTATGCTCTCCGCCCCAGCGTTGTTTAGCGTTTTCATAATGTTTCAACATATGTTGCTCCTGTTTTAATCTTGCTTTTTTGTAAGTGTGTTATTTGTTTGCTTTAAAAGTAATATAAAGGCTTACCATGGCAAATAATGCATAGATAGTAAAGCAAATTCTAGTCCACTCTGGCATAGATAGACCTAAAAATGACCAAACAACCTCAGCACAATTACCATCTCCCTTTAATAGTAGGGTCAAAAACTTGTCAAAAGGTAAGGACTTAAGCATGTAAGCAAGGTCTGGACCACATGCCGGTGCTTGCTCTGGCGGTAAGGCTTGTAGATAAACATGATGGTCGGCAATATATAGCCCTGTTAAGCTGGCAATAAGTGCCAATAAAAGCATGAATAAAGACAGAGTACGCACTTTAATGCTAGCGAGTAAAAAGCCAATGCTAAGGAGTAACACAAACAGGCGTTGTGTCATGCACAAGGGACAAGGGTCGAGTTGAAGTATGTATTCAAAGTAGTAGGCGGCGGCGAGTAAGCCAAAGCCAGATAGTGCTGCTAATAAATATAGTTTTGGAAAAAAATGTGTTTTCATCTGTTTGCCTTTTGGTGTTTTTTGTAAAAATATTAAATGATGACTATAAACTAAACTAAGCTATGCTTAAATGAACTTTTTTACAGGGTATTCTCTTATGCTTATTATACGCCAACTTGCCGTCTTGTTGTTATTCTTATTGCTTAGTTCTCATTCTTATGCCGTAGACGCAGGTGCATCAAGTTATTATAAAATAGAGCCTGATATTGTTGTTAATTATGGGGAAACAGGTCGCCTGCGTTATATCCGTAGTGAAATTAGCTTGCGAGTGAGTAGTGGACAGGCTATGCAACTTGTTAGCTTACACCAAGCAAGTATACGCCATACGATTTTAATGTTTTTAGCAGAACAAAAGCCTGAAGTCATTAAAAATCCATCAGCACGCGAAGACCTTAGAATGAAACTTTTAGATCAAGTTCAAGAAATGATGACTAAATTGGCAGGAGAGCCTTGTGTGGATAGACTGTATTTTACGAATTTTATTGTACAAAGCTAAGGGCGCATAAAAATAAAGACAAATCACTTGCTATAAAGGATAATGACTGGCTATTTGTAAGGTATAGGCTTAATTAGTATGACTCGCTCTAAAAAAACACGCTCATTAAAACGCATTCATCAGGTTAAAACGGGTAGTAAGCAAAAGCTGAAACGGGCGGCTGACACTGACAGACAAGGCCGAAAATTGAAAAAGCCGACCTTATCTGTCTATGAAAAATATTTACTTGAACAAGAAAAGAAAGCAGCCTCTACGGATACCACATCTAAGTCAGAGATTAAAAAAAGCAAAAAGGCAGTAACGGATAATAGCAATCCTAAACCCAATTTTAAACAGACCTCAAAAGCAGCAGTTAAGCAGGATAAAAAGATTGAAACGCCTGTTATTGATGAACGCCATCAGGATAAGGAAGAAAGCGATATTTTTGCAGCATTTTCTCAGACATCAAAAACAGATATTTTTTAATCTAAAGGCTGATAGCCTGAAAATTGTTTTGCTAAATCTGCTGCATAGTTATCGGTCATACCTGCAATAAAATCTAATGCTCGCATATATGCTTGGTAGAGTGTCCAACTGCTATTGGGGGCAGAGCGTCCCATCAATTCAAGTAAGCGTTTATTGCGGTATGTGGGTTTGCCTTGAACAACGGTCTCTTTTACAGCGGTTAAAAATGCATCTAAAAGAGTGCCGAGGGTTGAATATGCACCAATTTCAATAATGAGCTTACGATTATCTTTAAAAATACGCTCCTTGGCTAAATTCTTAGCTGCATTAACAATCTGTTTAACAGGTTCACTACAATAATCTATCAACTCGCCTTGTAATTGCCCTTGCAACAGTAATGTTTCATTTTGAATAAAACTGCCACTGACTTGTGTGACCAGTATTTCCATTGCCAGTCCTCTTAATAACTGTAGGCGACGGCGTTCATTGTCAGTTTTTTTAAGCTGCGTAACTGTTGCTTGCCAGTTGTCTACAAATAGTGGTTTTAATAGATTTTCAAACTCACTATAATTAATTAAGCCCATCTCAATACCATCTTCTAAATCAATTAATCCATAGCAAATATCGTCAGCGGCTTCTAATAAGTAGACTAATGGGTGGCGTGCAAAGCAATTCTTCGCATGTTCAATTAAACCTAATTGTTTGGCAAGTTGTTGTAAAATAGGTAGTTCTGATTGATAACAGGCAAATTTATTCCTTTGTTTGCAGGTGACATAATCAACAGTCCATGGGTATTTTAAAAAGGTACCTAAGGTGGCATTAGTTAGGCGCATGCCACCTTGAAAACGGTGCGACTCTACCTGCGTAATAAGACGAAATCCCTGTGCATTACCTTCGAAATTTTGTATGTCTTGGCGTTCAAGTTCACTCAATCCTTCTAAAAGGTGTGCGTTTTGAGAATCTTGTAGCCATTGCCGTATTGCATCTTCTCCGCTATGTCCATAAGGGGGATTGCCAATGTCGTGAGCCAAACAAGCTGCCTGCACAATAGCGCCCATATCTTCAGGTGTAATATGTTTAGGGAGTTTTGTTTGTAAGTGTTGTCCTACGCGTGTACCTAACGACCGACCGATACAACTTACTTCTAAACTGTGTGTAAGGCGAGTATGTATATGGTCATTTTCATTTAAAGGGTGAACTTGGGTTTTGCGATCGAGACGGCGAAATGCACTAGAGAAGATGATTTTATCTTGGTCTTTGTGAAAGGGAGTTCGTCCTACCTCAAGAGAGTTGGTTGCTGCTGTATCATCATAACGTTCGCTACTAAGCAGATTTTGCCATTGCATTTGTTTCATTTTATGTGCCGTCAAAAAGTGTTGAACCTTTACATAAAAATCGCATGCTTGCAATAACAGTGATGAGGAAAAGGGCACTAATAAAAGTAATAACAAAAAGTAGCTTAATATTATTTAAGCTACTTTAATAGGTGGGCTATTAACAAGTGATTTTGATAAGCCAGTGTTATTTAGGATCGCTTTTGGGTTGTGGTTTTACTTTTTCCCAAGTCTGACTGCGACCAAGCAAAGAGATGCCAATATAACCACGCACTGTGAGTTTATCGCCATCTACATCAAGTTTGGATTTGTAGATGCTACCATTTTTAGGGTCTAAAATACGACCACTGCGCCATTCGCCCGTGCCTTCTTTTTTTAAGTCCCACATAAATTGCAGACCTTCAATAGGCTGGTCTTTAAACTGATCAGGGCAGTCTTGGCATAACTCGCCACGATCTTTAGGGTTTAATATTTTTACAATGGTGCCAACTAATTTGCCATTTTTTTCTTGCAACTTAACGATACTGGATTTTTTATTATCCTCATCATCAATGGTATACCAATAGCCTTCTGCTGGATCAGCGGCAAATACAGTGGCAGAAAAAATAGTACAGGTTAAAAGTAATAGTTTAAGTAAATTTGAGTTTTTCATCATGACCTCTTGGTTATTGTTATCAGTTTTTCTACTCTATCGTTTTATTGGTTAAAAGCAAAGAGCTAATTGAAATAAATTTAAGCAATGCAATGAGGTTGTTTTTATATGTGTATTTTTGTAGCCCTTTCTTTGTTGTGATGTTTATAGTCTATAATTTTTTCTGAAATTATTTCTATTTATGGAGGATTTAAATTATGTTTGCTAACTTATCTGTTAAGTTAAAGATTGGATTAGGCTTTGCTGTTATTATATTGCTGATGGTGCTGAGTATTGGTGTTTCTTTAAATGAATTGACAAAGATTGATGATATACAAAGTGATTTGCTAGAAAAAGACTTAAAACTAACCAAAAGTATTGATTCTTTAGAAAAAAGCTTATTGGGTGTTGCGCTGCAAATGCGTGAAATTGGTGCAGGGCTAAAATTCAATAATAAAGCGCAGGTTCAAAGAGCACTTGCGGCTATGCAAAAATACAAAGCAGCCATGCCTGCTCTTATGGAGCATATTCAGCATAGTTATGATGGTAATGCAGATACAATGAAAATCATGCTAAAAACGGCAAATGAATTTATTAATGTGCATTTTGAATATAGTCAAATAGAAATAGCAGGTAAATCGACACATGATATTTTCTTTAATCGTATGTTGCCCCTTAAAAAGAAAATGTGGCCTTTGTTTTTACCTTTAAGAAAGCAAACAGACAAGCAAATAGAGCAGCGGGCACAGACACTTAATAGATTAATGGGCTACAACCAAACCATTTTAATTACTTGTCTATTAATCTCTGTATTGATTGCTGCTTTGGTTGTATTTCTGGTGTCTAAAAACATTATCAGCTCGGTTGAACGTGTTAGCAAAACAGCCAATGAATTAGAGCAGGGCAATTTAACAGATACTTGCAGTCTTAATCAACAAGATGAATTGGGTATGATGGCAAACACGATTAATAGCAGTATAAATAAAATAAGAACCATGATTTCAGGGGTTAAACAACTGGGCTCAAAAATACAATCTAATGTACATGCCTTAGATGAAGGTGTGCTTGCGGTTGAAAGACTATCACAAACACAAGTGAATGAAACTACGCAGGTTGCTACCTCAGCAGAAGAGTTGGTTGCTACATTAACTGAAGTGGCAGGCAGTACCAACGAAACTTTTGATTTAACCCAAACATTAAAACAAGATGCCAATGAGGTAAATCAAGCAACAGATAAAGCCAACAGTTTATTTGTAGCGGTCAATCAAGATATGGAAACCTCTGCGACGGATATGGGGCAACTTGAGCAGCAGTCACAAGATATTGTTGCCATATTAGATGCCATTAAAACCATTTCAGAACAAACTAATTTGCTGGCATTAAATGCAGCCATTGAAGCTGCGCGAGCAGGAGAGCAAGGAAGAGGTTTTGCAGTGGTTGCAGATGAGGTTCGCAATCTGGCTCAAAAAACCCAAAGCTCTACAGCAGAAATTGAAGAGCTATTTAATAATTTGCAGCAAAGCACACAAAAAGCAGTGAGCTCTATTCGTACAACTGGTGATAGTATTCAGCAGGGTGCAGAACTGATGCGCTCTTCTTTAGATATGATTATGCGAATGAATGGCAGTGTTGACACTATTACTGAAAAATTAACCCATATTGCATCTGCTACCAGTGAGCAGCGAGATGTATCACAAGGCATTAGTCATTCTGCCAGTAAATTAAAACAGCTAGCAGATGATGTATCTGCACAGTTGGCGAATACCAAACAACAAAATCAAGCATTATTAAATGAAAATGATGCTTTTAAATCGCAAATTGAATTTTTTAAAGTTTAATAATTAAAGCAGCAATACATTAAAAGGGGGACAAAAAGACCTCTTTTAATGTTATCATCTACGCTGATATTATTTTAATAAGAGCAAATATGTTTAGCGTATTTAAAAGCAACAAAACAAAGTCACAGATAGATAACTCAGATGTAGAAGAGAGTGCAGATAATCAAAATTGGTTACAGCGGGTTAGGCGAGGCTTAACAAAAACACGTTCTGGCTTAACAGACGGGTTAGCAGATTTGCTATTGGGCAAAAAAGACATTGATGATGAGTTGCTTGAAGAACTAGAAACACAACTCATTATGGCAGATGTGGGTGTGGAGCTGACTGCTAAGATTATGCAACGTTTAACCGAACGAGTACAACGTAAGGATTTACTCAATGCCAGTGCATTATATGAGGCTTTGGTCATAGAGCTAAATAACACATTACTTAAAGTTGAAGCCCCTTTAGATATAGAACAGTGCCAAAGCAAGCCATTTGTCATTTTAATGGTTGGAATTAATGGTGTAGGAAAAACCACTACAATAGGGAAGCTCGCCAAACAATTTCAGCAGGCAAATAAAAAAGTGATGCTCGCAGCTGGTGATACATTTAGAGCTGCCGCCGTTGAACAATTACAGGTTTGGGGTGAGCGCAATCAAGTGCCCGTCATTGCTCAGCAAACAGGTTCAGATAGTGCTTCGGTCTTGTTTGATGCACTGCAAGCGGCGCAAGCAAGAAATATCGATGTTCTAATTGCAGATACCGCAGGGCGTTTGCATACCAAGGACAATCTAATGCAAGAACTGGAGAAAGTGGTGCGAGTGATGCAGAAAATTGATGCACAAGCACCACATGAAGTCATGCTGGTTTTAGATTCAGGAACAGGACAAAATGCAATTAAACAGTTGCAAGAGTTCAATAAATCCATTGCTCTAACAGGGTTAACTCTAACTAAAATGGACGGCACAGCTAAAGGTGGCGTTATTTTTGCGTTAGCAGAAAAATTTGCCATTCCTATTCGCTTTATTGGCGTGGGAGAGGGGGTAAATGACTTGCAAGCATTTAATGCACAAACCTTTACTCAAGCACTATTTAGTACCCAAGAAGAAGTCGATAGGAACTAGCCAATGAGTATGGTTTTATTTGACCGAGTGAGTAAACGCTATGGAGACACAAAAGATGCCCTAAGCCAGGTGAGCTTTGAACTTGAGCGTGGAGAAATGGCATTTTTAACAGGGCACAGTGGCGCAGGTAAAAGCACATTATTAAAATTAATGATGCTAATGGAGCGACCTACTCGTGGGCAAATTACCATTAATGGGCAAAATCTTAATCGCTTAAAAGCACAGCAAATACCATTTCATCGTCGTCAAGTTGGTGTGGTATTTCAAAATCATCAACTTCTATTTGATCGTAGTGTATATGAAAATGTTGCTTTGCCCTTACAAATATCAGGACACCCACCGCTTGAGTCTGCTCGCCGAGTGCGCGCCGCTTTATCTGCAGTTGGCTTATTAGATAAAGAACTACGCAACCCCATAGAGCTTTCAGGTGGAGAACAACAACGTATTGGCATTGCACGGGCGGTAGTTAATAAACCACCACTACTATTGGCAGATGAACCAACAGGTAACTTAGACCCTGAATTGTCACAGGAGATTATGGATTTATTTGTTCGTTTTCAGCAAGTTGGCGTTACTGTTTTAATTGCCACCCATGATATCGCTTTAATTGAGCGTATGGGTAAGCGTCGTTTGATTTTAGATGAAGGTAAGCTATCGGAGACCGTACATGTCAGTTAAGCCCACTTTAGCAGGTGCCAGTCAGCAGCAAAATGGTTGGCAAAAGAAATTCAGTGCATATTTGGCTCATCATCAATTAGTCGCAGTACAAACCTTATTGAAAATTGTGGCAAAACCTGCTGCAAGTTTATTAACGCTATTGGTCATTGCTATCGCTTTAACACTTCCTGGTACGCTTTGGTTAACCTTAGATAACTTACAACAATTAAGTGGACGCTTTTCAGAATCGGGACGCATGACTTTATATTTAAAAACCAGTGTGAGTGATCAAGAAGGACGTGCTTTAGCAAAAACACTTAATGCCTGGCCACAAATAAATAAGGTTGATTTTATAAGCCGTCAACAGGCATTAGAAGAATTTAAACAGTATAGTGGTTTAGGGAATGCACTGAATTTTTTGGAAACCAATCCTTTGCCTGCTTTAATGCTGGTAGAGCCACCTTTGGCAACAACTAGAGAAAACCTTACTCGCTTAGCCAACGAGCTCAAAGATTTAAGTGCCGTTGAAAGCCTACAAATTGATATGGCATGGGTAGAAAAATTACTTTCTATGCTCGTATTAGGCGAACGTATTGTGCTGGTTTTAGGTGCATTGTTGGCACTTGCTATATTTTTAGTAGTAGGCAATACCATTCGCTTGGCCATTGCAGCGCGGGTAGATGAAATTCGAGTTACTAAACTGGTGGGTGGCACCAATGCTTATGTGCGCCGTCCTTTTTTATATACGGGGCTTTGGTATGGTCTTTTGGGCGGACTGTTATCATGGCTACTATTAGCAATTTGTTGGGCTTTAGTAAGTGGTCCCGTCGATGCCTTAGCCACCCTCTATGGTGCAAGTTTTAGCTTTAACCCATTATCTATAGAGGCCGCATTGGTATTATTATTAGCAGCAATATTATTAGGATTAATTGGTGCGTGGTGGTCTGTGGCAAGGCATATTCACGAAATTGAACCCAAGGCTTGAATTTTTGATTATTTAAACTAAGTTATAGGGCGGAACTTTTTTTGTAGTTGGTGTTCTGTCTGTATCGTTGTTATAATTCGCAGCAATTTTATATAGGCTCTTAGGAGTATAAAAAATGAGTAAACAATTACCCGTATTAGCAAATCTAGTGCCAGGGGCAAATCTTGAGGCATATATTGCCCACGCCTATGCCATTAGTATTTTAACTGTAGAGCAAGAGAAGTCTTTAACGGAGCGTTATTACTATCAGCAAGATCTTGATGCTGCACGTCAGTTAGTCCTTGCTCACTTACGCTTTGTTATCCATATTGCCCGTAGCTACTCTGGTTATGGATTAAATCAGGCGGATTTAATCCAAGAAGGTAATGTGGGCTTAATGAAGGCAGTAAAACGTTTTAATCCCGAAGTGGGCGTACGCTTGGTCTCTTTTGCGGTGCATTGGATAAAAGCAGAAATTCACGAATATATTTTAAAAAACTGGCGTATTGTCAAAATTGCGACCACTAAATCTCAACGTAAATTGTTTTTTAACTTGCGTAGCTCAAAAAAACAACTAGGTTGGCTGTCCCCTGAAGAAGCAAAAAATATTGCTCAAGATTTGGGGGTAGAGACCAAAACAGTCTATGAGATGGAAGGACGCATGAGCAGCTATGACATGGGTTTTGATGCAGGTAGCGACGATGACGATGAAGACGCATTTAAAGCACCTGCCAATTACTTAGAAGATCATCGCTATGATCCTTCTCTAAGTGTTGAAGCAGACAACTTTGAAGAAAACAACCAAAGTCGTTTGCAGCAAGCATTAACAACATTAGATGAGCGTAGTCGTGCTATTTTACAGCAACGCTGGTTGCAAGATGAAAAATCTACTTTACATGAATTAGCCGCTATCTATAATGTTTCTGCTGAACGAGTGCGTCAATTAGAAAAAAATGCCATGAAAAAGTTAAAAGCAGCAATGGGTGGAGAACGCCTATTGGCATAATGGCTTGCTTTAATTCGTACTTTAATGTGAGCCTCTACTTTATCAGTAGGGGCTTTTGTGTTTATTGCTATATTGCAAATCTATAGGTCTCAACTATGCAACCCATTGAAAAATCGAGCAAACTATCCAATGTGTTTTATGATATTCGTGGACCTGTATTACAAGCAGCGAAACGAATGGAAGATGAAGGGCACCGCATTTTGAAACTCAATGTCGGTAACCCCAAACCCTTTGGACTAGATGCGCCAGAAGAAATTATTCAAGATGTTATTCGTAATTTGCCCGGCTCTGAAGGATATGCAGATTCAAAAGGGCTGTTTTCTGCACGCAAAGCCATTATGCAATACACCCAGCAACGAGGGATTAAAGATGTTGCCATAGACGATATTATTGTTGGCAATGGAGCAAGTGAGTTGATTGTAATGAGCTTACAAGGATTGCTTAATAATGGCGATGAAGTGCTTATTCCCACACCTGATTACCCATTATGGACAGGTGCAACTAGCTTGGCAGGTGGTAAGGCAGTGCATTATCGTTGTGATGAGCAAGCGGACTGGTTTCCCGATTTAGATGATATGGAAAAGAAAGTCAGCAAAAGAACCAAAGCAATGGTTATTATTAATCCAAATAATCCAACAGGTGCATTATATCCACAAGAGTTATTACAACAGTTAATAGAATTTGCCCGTAAACACAAATTGATTATCTTCTCTGATGAAATTTACGACAAAATTCTCTATGATGATCATCAACATATTTGCACCGCATCTCTAGCCGATGACCTCGTATTTATTACCTTTGGTGGCTTATCTAAAAATTATCGGTTAGCTGGTTTTCGCTCAGGTTGGCTGGTTATTAGTGGTGCTAAACACCTCGCCAGTGATTATATCGAAGGACTGGAAACACTCTCTTCTATGCGATTGTGTGCAAATGTTCCCGGTATGCATGCAATTCAAACCGCTTTAGGCGGTTATCAAAGTATAAATGATTTAGTTGCAGAAGGAGGGCGTTTACGTGAACAGCGAGATATTGCTTGGAAAATGCTCAATGATATCGATGGTATTAGCTGCGTAAAGCCAAAAGGCGCACTATATTGCTTTGCCAAAATGGATAATAAAAAATTTAAGATTAAAGATGACCAACAGATGGTGTTAGATTTACTACAGCAACAAAAAATACTACTGGTACATGGGTCAGGTTTTAATTGGCCTGAGCCAGATCATTTTCGTGTGGTCTTTTTACCAAGAGCAGAAGACTTACGCAAAGCATTAACAGGTATGAACGATTTTTTCGCACAATACCAACAATATTAAAGACACAACAGGCTAGAGATAAAACTAGCCTAATTTTATTACCTTATAAGATAGCCAGTTATGCAAAACCCCTTATTAGAAATAACCAACCTACCTGATTTTTCTCAAATTAAAGCAAAATACATACAGCCAGCCATTAGCCAACGCATACAACATATAAGAGAAAATCTCGAACAATCACTAAATCAAGGAAATACTGGCTGGCAAAACTTAATTCAACCCTTAGAACAATGGTTAGATGAACTTAATCAAACATTTTCACCCATAAGTCATCTTAATAGCGTTGCCAACAATGATGAGTTACGTACAGCCTATAACACCTGCCTACCACTTATTAGCGAGCTTTATACAGAACTAGGGCAAAATGAACGCCTATACCAATGTTATAAAAAGCTAAAAGACAGCACGGAATTTTCTCAATTAAATCAAGCTCAGCAAGCAGCAATACATCTTCAGTTAAGAGACTTTCACTTACAAGGAGTAGCACTTCAAGCAGACAAAAAAAAGCGTTTTGCTGATATTCAAGCAGAGCTTGCAAAACTTGCTAGTCAGTTTTCAGAAAATGTATTAGATGCCACACAAAGCTGGTACAAACTGATTACCAATAAAAAACAACTCAAAGGATTGCCCCAAAGTGCACTTGATTTACTGGCACAGCAAGCCAAAGAACATCAACAACAAGGTTTTAGATTAACTCTTGATGCGCCTAGTTTCTTGCCTATCATGATGTATTGTGAAAACAGAACATTGCGTAAAGAAGTTTATATTGCTTACCAAACACGAGCCAGCGATATCGGCCAAAATGCCAATAAATTTGATAACAGCAATGTAATGCAGGCTATTTTGCGCTTAAAAAGCGAGCTAGCAAATTTACTTGGCTATGCCAATTACAGCGAATACTCTATTGCCAGTAAAATGGCAGAAAATAGTGAGAGCGTGATTAATTTCTTAACAGAGCTCACAAATAAAACCAAGCCTCAGGCTCAATTAGAATTTGCACAGCTCGGTCAATTTGCACAAGAACAGCTTGATTTAAAAACGCTAGAGCCTTGGGATATTAGCTTTGCGAGTGAGAGACTTAAAAATAGCACCTTCTCATTTACCCAAGAAGAATTAAAGGCTTATTTTCCATTGCCAGTTGTGCTGCATGGGCTTTTTAAAATTGTGCATAAACTTTATGGCATAAAAATAAAACCCAATTCAGAAGTTAAAACCTATCATGCAGATGTCATCTATTATGAGCTTTTTGATAAGCAAGAAAAAATAGCAGGCTTTTATCTAGATGTATTTTCTAGAAATAATAAACGAGGCGGTGCTTGGATGGACGAATGCAAAGTGCGCAGGCAAAGTCATCAAGGCATTCAATTGCCTGTCGCCTACATAGTGGCCAACTTTACTCCCGCATTAAATAATGAACCTGCACTTTTAACCCATAATGAAGTAACTACCTTATTTCATGAATTTGGGCATGGCTTACAGCACATGCTCACAAAAATGGATATAGCCGCCATAAGTGGTATTAATGGCATTCCTTGGGACGCCGTTGAGTTGCCTAGTCAATTCTTTGAAAACTGGTGCTATGAACCAGAAGCGCTTGCATTAATTAGTGAACACTATGAGGATAAAAGCCCTTTACCCAATGCGTTATTAGAAAAACTGATTTCAAGTAAGAATTTTCAAAGTGCTATGCAAATGTTAAGGCAATTAGAATTTGCCCTATTCGATTTTAAACTACACTTAGCAGATGGCAAAAATGTGAATATTCAAACTTTGTTAGATGAAGTTCGAGAAGAGGTTTGTGTGGTGCCTGTAGTAAAGGAAAACCGTTTTCAGCATAGTTTTTCACATATTTTTGCAGGCGGATACGCCGCTGGTTATTACTCATATAAATGGGCAGAAGTATTAAGTGCAGATGCGTTCTCTCGTTTTCAAGAAGAAGGCATCTTTAATGCGAAAACAGGACAGGCATTTTTACAATATATTTTACAACCAGGAGGTAGTGAAGATGCTTTAGTTTTATTTACTCAATTTCGTGGGCGCAAGCCCAGAATTGAAGCACTACTCGCTCAATCTGGTATTCAGGAGCAAGACTGATGATAAAAAAACGATTTATAGCTGGTGCTGTTTGCCCAAAGTGTGCAGAAATGGATCGCACCGTAATATACCAGAATGAGCAAGGAGAAGAAGTACGAGAGTGCGTCAGCTGCGGTTTTAGTCAGACAAGCTTAGAACAAGCAATAGAAGATTCAGAGCTTGCCACTAGAGTAACACCTGTAGGCAAGGCGTTATATGATGAACAAGAAAGACCGCTAAAAATTGTTGGGTTAGTCGATCCAAAGTAATCACCAAAAAAAACCAAGACACCCAATTTTTAAACATGCCTGTCTTAATTGTTAAAAAATAGCTAATTTTTTTTAGTGGGAGAGGACAAGGTTTTCAGCTTGCTGGTGTTTGCTTTGAAAATATGGGAGTTTTGACTTTTTTTAGCTACTTTTGCTTGAAAATACGGAATTTAAAGCACAGCGTAGTTGCCACTTTGCTAAATGGTTTGATTACTTTGCGTTTATTTAGGTCTATAGGGTTTGTGTTAGCCTATGTTTTGCCGACATAAACTAATTCCAGATGGTCGTCGGTAGTTTAATACCTTTGCCGCTTTTCTTAAGCTCGCCTCTTTGCCTGCAAATTGCTTAAAACTTTGCTCAAAACGCTGACTAATATTAAGCCATTGTTGCTGGTTCATACCTAATCTTGCTAGGATTGAATGCTCTTGCTTGGGTATAACCCCTTTTTTATCAGGACGTTGTATTTGCCCTGTCCATTCAACTAACTCCAAATATGCAGTTAGGCTTAAAGGCATGCCTTTGGTTAGTAACTTGTTTTTATTACTTTCATTGCTTTCACTTTTTTTATTGCTTTCTTTACTTTCTACTTGTTGATTACCAATAAAAGGATGTAAGCCTTTATGCTGAGCATTAATATGATTGGGATTACGGCTTTTTTGAGCAGTGTTACAGCGTTGTTTGATTGAGGTGTAATCTGACTTTTCAGGGGTTGTGGCAATGCCTGAGCGGATAGGATTTAAATCCACATAAACAGCACATGAGAGCAATGCACTTTCATCTAATAGTGCTTGGGATTTAAACCGACTTTCCCAAAAACGTCCTGTACATTTGTCTTCTTCATTGGATTTACGGGCTATTCATTTAGGCTACGCATAAACCAGCTAATACTTTTTAAGCGTTTTCTATATTTTTTAGCATATCCAATTAGGCTTTTTTGTTCTTTTGGATTAAGCACTTCTTGATTGATGTATTTTTTTAATAATGCGTTACCTTTGAATAGCTTATACCACTGTTGTAAGACTTCATCATGACTCCAACTCTTGGCTTTTTCTTTATCTACAAATAACACTACATGGTAGTGATTACTCATGATTGCATAGGAAACTATATCAATGGCAAAGACCTGTGCAATAGCCAATGCTCTGCTTTCAATCCAAGCTCGTCTATGTTCAAAAGAGCGTCCTGTTAGTTCATCTTTTCCACATAAATGGGCACGACGAACACAGCGGCTCATGCAGTGGTAATAAGGTGTAACAGCAAGGGAGATTTGTTGTTTTCTGGGCTTTGGCATTATGCACTCCTTGTTTTTCAGACAATATTAAATTTAAAGCATATTTGCAAGGATAAATAAGAATTTTTTGTGTTTTTTTGCTTTTTTAAGGTGAGTGTCTGGTTTGTGGTTTTAAGATGGGTGTCTGCTTTGTGGTTTTATGGGTGTCTGCTTTGTGGTTTTTTGTGATGGGTGTCTACTTTGTGGTTTTTTTATGCGTGTTTAAATTTATTGTATTTTTTAAAGGTATTTATCCAACTTTGAAGTGCTGGATAAATACTTTTATAACAATTGCTTGGCGTTTTATAGATTGCTTATGGCTTGTGCTTTGGTGCTCAAACTTTCAATTTCGAACTGGTATTGTTTTAGTTTGTCACGCTCTTTGGCAACGACGTCTGCTGGGGCGTTATCTACAAACTTGGCGTTAGCCAGTTTGCCGCTAATGCGCTTGGCTTCTTGCTCTAGTTTGCCTATTTCTTTATTTAAACGGGCAATTTCTTGCTCTTTATTGATGTATTTGGCAATGGGAACCAGTAGCTCTAATTCGTCAATAAGTTGAGTGGCGGCCATGGGTGCAATTTGATTTTCTTCTAGCCAATTTATTTCTTTGAGTTTGGCTAGTTTGCTTAGCAAGGGTTGTAGTTTAATGCTGCGCTCACGGTCTTTTGAGTTGCCTTTGTGAAGTAGTAGCTCTAATTCAATGGCGGGGCTAATATTCAGTTCGCCACGAATGTTACGCACGCTGGTAATGGCTTTTTTTAGCCATTCTATGTCGTCTTCGGCATTGGGGTCGAGCTTGCTGGGGTCAGCTTTAGGGTATGGGGCAAGGCTGATGCTGTCGCCTTGTTTGCCTGCTAGGGTTTTGACCTGTTGCCAGATGGCTTCGCTGATAAAGGGCATAATGGGGTGAATGAGGCGCAAAATGGTTTCTAATACCCGTACTAGGGTGCGCCTGGTGCCACGTTTGGCGGCTTCGTCTTCGGTATTCCATAGTACGGGTTTGGATAGTTCTAAGTACCAGTCGCAGTATTCATTCCAAGTAAATTCGTATAGGTTTTGGGCAATTAGGTCAAAACGATATTGCTTGAAGTGGTTGTCAACTTGCTCTTCTAGGCGTTGCAGACTTGAGATAATCCATTTATCTGCCAGTGAGAGTGTGTATTCTTCGCCAGTTACTGCACAGGCACTGAGCATTTCTGCAGTGATTTCGATATGGCGATTTTGTGCGCTTGCTTGTTCAACTTCTTCTTCTGGGGCAATGGTTAGCATGACATATCTTGAGGCATTCCATAATTTGTTGCAAAAATTACGATAGCCTTCTAAGCGATGCATGTCCCAATTAATATCACGTCCTGTAGTGGCAAGGGCACTTAGGGTAAATCGCAGGGCATCGGTACCGTGTGCGTTAATGCCTTGGGGGAATTCTTTTTTTGTGCGTTTGGCAATTTTGGTGGCGAGTTTGTCTTGCATCATATTGCCAGTGCGTTTGGCTAGTAAGGTTTCAAGGTCAATGCCGTCAATCATATCTAAGGGGTCTAGTACGTTGCCTTTGGATTTAGACATTTTATCCCCTTGTTCATCACGAATAAGTCCAGTTACATAGACGGTTTTAAACGGTACTTGGGGCTTGCCTTGTTCGTCTTTAACTAGGTGCAAGCTCATCATAATCATGCGTGCAACCCAAAAGAAAATAATATCAAAGCCTGTTACCAATACGTCGGTGGGGTGGAAGTCTTTGAGTCTTTGGGCGACCTCTTTGTCTGCTTCGTTGGGCCAACCTAAGGTAGCAAAGGTCCATAGAGCGGAGGAAAACCAAGTATCTAAAACGTCTTCATCTTGGCTTAGGGTTATTTCTTCGCCTAGGTTGTGCTGTTCTCGTACAGCTTGTTCACTGGCACCTACATAAATGTTGCCGTTTGTATCGTAATAAGCAGGAATACGGTGTCCCCACCAAAGTTGGCGAGAAATACACCAGTCTTGAATGTCTCGCATCCAAGAGAAATACATGTTTTCGTAGTTTTTGGGGACAAATTGAATATCGCCATCTGTTACTGCTTGAATGGCAGGGGCGGCGAGTTTTTTGGCATCGACATACCATTGGTCGGTTAAATAAGGTTCTATAACGGTGCCGCTTCTATCACCATAGGGACGTACTAATGTGTGGTCTTCGATTTTTTCTAATAAACCTGCTTGTTCTAAATCGGCAACAATAGCATCACGGGCAACAAAACGATCCATGCCTTGATAACGCTTGGGCGCATTTTCATTCATGCTGGCATCATCGGTAAATAGATTGATTATTTCGATATTTTGCCGCTGTCCAACTTGGTAGTCGTTAAAGTCGTGAGCGGGTGTGATTTTAACGCAACCTGTACCAAATTCGGGGTCAGGGTAGGGGTCGGTCACAATGGGAATGGTGCGCTCGGTCATAGGTACATGCACCATTTTCCCGATGACCTCTTTATAGCGTTCATCATCGGGATGTACGGCTAAACAACCGTCTGCCAAGATGGTTTCGGGGCGAGTGGTGGCAATGTGCATATAGCCACCGCCAAAGCGAATGCTCTTATCAACAAATGGATAGCGCACATGATACATTTTGCCTTGTTCTTCTTTATTTTCGACCTCCAAATCGGAGATGGCGGTGTGTAATTTGCTGTCCCAATTAACCAAACGCTTACCACGATAAATCAAGCCATCGTTATATAATCTGATAAAGGCTTCTTGCACGGCAGCATAAAAGCCATCGTCCATGGTAAAGCGTTCACGTTGCCAGTCCACGGAGTTACCTAAGCGACGCATTTGTTGTGTGATTGTGCCGCCAGATTCTTGCTTCCATTGCCAGATTTTTTGCATAAATTCTTCACGAGTAAAATCATGGCGTTGCTTGCCTTCTTCCCTTGCAACTTTGCGCTCTACCAGCATTTGTGTGGCAATGCCTGCATGGTCTGTTCCGACTTGCCAGAGGGTTTTTTTACCGCTCATACGAGCGTGGCGAATAAGGGCATCTTGTAAGGTATGCTGAAAAGCATGTCCCATGTGTAAAGAGCCAGTCACATTAGGAGGTGGAATGACAATGCTGTAACCCTCGCCATTGTGCTGGTTGGCATCAGGCTTAAATAGCCCTGATTCTTCCCATATTTGATACCAGTGTTGTTCAATGTCTTGGGGGCGATAGGTTTTATCCATAGTGTAATGAGGCTCTTTAAAGTTAATAAAATAACGCAGAAGTATAACAAAAAAGGCAAGCGGATAAAGCCATTAAAAGTGGTAGGAGAAAAATAACATAGGGGTAATGCGTCTGTTTATAACGGATTAGGTATTTTAAGCAAATACTTAGGTCATCTAATGCTATGTTGCAAATACTTTGCATGCAAAGTATAATGCCTTTTTAACCACTACTTATTAGAGAGAAATGATGACTTATTTATTAAATAGAGCTTTCAGTATTCTTAGTCCTGCATCTATTGTTATTGGGCGCACTTTGTTGGGCTTATATTTTGTATTGCCTGGCATTTTTAAATTTTTAAGCTGGGATATGCACGTTGCAATGATGCAAAAACATGGAATGGTATTTATACCTGTTTTGTTAGTTACGGCGGCACTGGTAGAGATTGTTGCAGGTTTAGGGATTATTTTTAATCGGTATGCGGCTCTGTGCGCCTTAGTGCTGGCGGTGACGGTGGTGCTGATTAATGTGAATTTGCATGATTTTTGGAATGTACCTAGCGAGCAGCAGAATTTTGTAAAAAATACGGCGATATTCGGTTCACTTTTGCTTTTTTCTGGTTTGAGCTGGAAGGCGCAGCAGATTAAATCAAGATTTTAATTTTTCTATCAGCTTAACATGTCGTCTATTGTTGCGCTGTATATAAGTTGATACGGCAGGCCTCTTATACTTTTATTGTATTTGCAGGCTTTTTATTGCGCCTTTTCCTGATTTGCTAAGCATGAGTGTCACAATAGCGGGGGGGTGGTTTTTGTTGCTGTTTGCTCGCCAACGTGCTGAGTTTTCTATTTCTAAGGCGCGCTTTTTGGGGGCAAAGAAGGCTTCTATACCGTATTTAATGGTTGCTTCGGGGTGTTTTGCAGTGAGTTTGCTATGGCTTTGTAGCCGCCCACGAATAAATAATCCTGTTTCAGGTTTATTTAATTGCATGTCAATTGCTTCGTATAATCCATTGGGTTGTTTTTGTAGGCGAGTATAGACCACCATATTTTCTATTATGCGAGGGTTGGGCTTGTCTGTTTTTGCTAACATTGCCAATTTTGGGTCAATACTTACAGTTGAAATAGAATAGTTTAGCAAAGCATAGTTGCCTCTAAATAGTGAGCGAGGGTCAACAGGCTTAACTGCTACTTTAATTTCAACGCCGTTCCATAATGGATATTGTGCTTGTAAATACATGCCAAGTAAGATGCCAGCTTGAAAAATAATTGCTATTAGTAATAGCCATTTTTTGTAAGTTGATTGCATTTTAATCCTCAGACACTTGTGTTTGATTGTTGTCATTTGTTTGTGCGCTTTGACGTTGCCAGAATTTAGCAGCACCAATTAAGATAAGAGCAAACACAAAGAATAAAATTGCTGCGCCAATATAGCCACCTATCATATCAAAGTAACGTGAATAGGCGATGATGATTAGCGTAATAACACCTAAGGAAAAGTATTCACGGATACCTTTAGATACGCCATGAATGATGAGGGTAATTGCGGTAGCAATGGCTATTATATTGGTAAAAATCTGTGCGCTTAAAGTAATAATAGCATAAGCCTCTTGTGTTATTTCAGATGTAAAAATGAGCCAAGATACAAAGGGCAAAATGAATATCAGGCTAATAGCTGCAACTGTTTTTAATGTTTTTGTAAAATAAGCAATCCAACAAGTAATAAAGCAGATGATAGAGACCAGTATTAGCATGGGGTATAGACCTTGCCAGGAGTGCTGTAAAAAAGAGTGTCGTAAAAAATCTTGCCAGCTTTCTTCAAAGGAATAAATGATTAATAAAATAACGCTAAAACGGATTACCCATAAACGTATAAATACAGCGTAATCTTGTGCTTTAATGTTAGGTAATTGTTTCCATTTATCAGCTAGGCTGTTAAGCAAAAGCAGTATTGCAATAGCGATGATTTGTTTTTCTGCAAAAGAGTTGAACGGTTGGTAGTTGAAAATACCATAAACCAAGGTGCTTGTTGTTGAGTTGTTTAGGTACTCAAGTAATACTTCAAAGCTGTAATCTATTAAGAGGATAAAAGAAAATAAGCAGGCAATAAGTAATAGCAGGCTTCTTTTTCCTTGCCATAAAACCCAGCAAGCAAAGATGATAAAAAGAGGAAAGAAAAAAGGAATAAAACCACTGGCGGCTTCTAATATATACCAAATGATTGCCAAGGCTAGGGTAAAGAGCATAAGCCAACTGTTGGCTGTAATTATTGCAAAGGGTAGGGTTCCTAATGCCCACCAAAAAACACCATCTGGCATATGTTCGCCTAAATGATAAATTTGCGCTATCAGAATAATAGCGGCACCGTAAAATAGGTTGCCTAATAAAAATAATGATGTATTGCCTGTATGCTGGTATTTCTGCCATGCAAAAATATGGGTAATTAGGGTAATGGCAAGTAGGCTTGATAGACGTATGCCACGAGGAATGTCGTCCCAGTTGTGCCCAATAAGCACAATTAATGCAATGCCAATAAAGATAAAGCCTAAGGTGGTTAATAAATTCAGCAAGAAATTATTTTGTTTGTGGGCTTTGTAATCAATATCGTATTCTTGGCAAATAGCATGAGCTTGCGCCTCAGTAATAATGTCTTTTGCTACCCATGAGGTAACTTCTTTAGCAAGGTCATGTTTAAGAAAATGGATTAGGCGCATATAAAAAAGACCAAAGCGTTAATTGTAGTTGAGTTCATTGCTTGTGTAACCTGTTTGTTATTAAGTAAAAGCCAGATACAAAATAGCTGTTTGATTATGAGTATTTCTTGCTTAAAAAATCTAAAAAACACCTGACTTTAACACTTAAAAAAGTACGGTTCATATAGGCAACATATAAATATAAGGGTTTGTCTGTCAGTTCCATAGGGAATAATTTAATTAAATCGCCATCTTGTATTGCCTTTTCTGTTAATCTTTCTGGCAAAATGGCAATCCCCATACTGGCTTTGGTCATTTCTAGCAACATAATGGTGTTATTGCTTGTGTGAGTGGTTGGTAAAAAGGTAGGTATGTTTACATAAGAGGGTAAAATACCTTTGTGCTCACTTAACTCTTGTTTGCTTGCAGGTGCGCCATGCTCGGCTAAATAGGCAGGAGTGGCAACATAGCTTAGATTAATAGGAGTAAGGGGTTTGGCAATTAAATTATCTTGTGGGTTATTGGTAATACGCAATGCTACATCGAACCCTTTGGCAATTAAATCACTAAATTGATTTTCTAAGGTTAAGGCTAATTTAATGTTTGGATAAAGCTGGCTAAATTCGGCAAATAGCTGTGTGCAATAGCTATTAGCAAACCAGATTGGCGCAGTTATTTTAAGTGTGCCTTGGGGCTCCCTGGTATTTTGTTGGGCTTCTAATCTGGCATTTTCTAACGATTTTAAAGCATGGCAGCATTCTTGATAATAGCGTTCACCAACTTCAGTTAAACTTTGCTGGCGATTGTTGCGTTGTAGTAGTTTGGCTTGTAAGTGCTGCTCTAAATTGGTTAGGTGTTTACTGACCATTGATTTGGAAATATTTAAAACATCGGCGGCTTGAATAAATGTACCCTGTTCAACAATGGCACAAAACACCTGCATGCTTTTTAGTGTATCCATAGTAAAACATATTCCTATATAAAGATTTAAGATTGAGTTGCCTTAGGTTATCGGTTCTTTTTATATTTGGCAATATCCTTTGCAACTAATTGAAAGGTAAATGGTATTTTCTGTTTAGTGAAAGCAAAAATTAAATAGGTATAAACACCCCATTCCCGTTAGAATACTAAGTAAAACACTGCCGCGTAAAATACCAACAAATAGTGCAATAAAGGCAGCTAGGGCGCGAGTGGGGATATGTTCTGGAGGGATATCTTTAGGCAATACCACCATCGGCGCTATCAGTGCAGGTAAGATGGCAACGGCAGTGTAGTTTAAGTGACGTATGAGCCAGTTAGGGAGATTGTCGCTATCTAATATAACCAAAAAGCAAACTCTAAGCGCATAGGTGCCAAGTGCTAAGCCAATGGTGGCCAGCCAAAATGTAAGTGAATCAACTGGCATTATTGCGGGCATTTTGTTTTATTCTTAATTTTGTGAGTTTATTTTCAACCTGTACACCAATTATCATGGCGCATAATGCGGCAATAATAATACCGCTATTAAAGGGCAAGCTGGCAAGTGTTAAGCCTAATATAACGGATATGAGTGCAGCTATAACCTTAGCAAGGCTATTTAACATGGGGGCGAGCAAGGCAATAAAAGCAATGGGAACGGCAAAATCTAAGGCTAAAGCAGGTGGCAGTTGTGCGCCGATTAGTGCGCCTGTGAGCGTACCTAAATACCAAAGCGGACATACGGCAAGGGTAATACCAAAATAAAAGGCGACTTTTTGATTGACTTGCCAAGTGGGTTGTTTTTCATATTCTAACACACTGGCGGCATAGGCTTGATCTACCATTAAATATGCCATGAGCAATTTTTGCCATAGCTTGGCATTGCCTACATGCACACTTAAAGAGGCAGAATACATTGCCATACGCAAATTCACAATCAATGAAACCACGATAACCATAAGGGTAGGGGCTTGCTCTTGCATAAGGGCAATGGCAGTAAACTGTGAGGCTCCTGCCATAACCAATGCCGTCATGCCAAAAGTTTGCAGTACATCAAAGCCTGCATTGGTGGCAACAGCACCAAATACCAAACCAAAGGGGAATACCACTAGCGCAAAGGGCAAGCCTGTGAATATGCCTTTAAGCAGTGCCTTGTGCTTGGAGTGCGGTAATTTCATTGGTTATCAGCAACTTTTTCAATCAGGAACTGCCATTTTTTTGGGGTGCTATGGGGCTCGCAGACGGTTTCAATTAAATGGTGTCCTAAAAATTGACAAAAACGAGCGACATCACGTTCGGCGGTTGGGTCGGTACAGGTTAAATATAACCTATCTCCAGCGGCAAGATTATCCATTTTTTCATGCAGTAGCATGATAGGTTCAGGACAAAAAAGTCCAGTGGTATCTAAGTGTTGTATTGGCTTGCTCATCTTTTTTTCCTATGCAAAAAAAACCCTGCCAGAGCAGGGTTTTGCTGGCAGTGCTTAAAATTTAACGCTCTACAATAGCAACTACGCCTTGTCCACCTGCAGCACAGATGGAGATAAGTCCGCGACCTTTGCCCTTTTCTTCAAGCATTTTTGCTAAGGTGGCAAGAACACGACCACCTGTGGCGGCAAAGGGGTGACCGGTGGCAATGGAGGAGCCATTAACATTTAGTTTGCTACGATCAATACTGCCTAAGGCTTTGTCTAAGCCGAGTTTCTCTTGGCAGAATTTTTCATCTTCCCATGCTTTTAAGGTAGAGGCAACAACACCGGCAAAGGCTTCGTGGATTTCATAAAAATCAAAGTCTTGCAAGGTTAAACCTGCACGTTTTAACATGCGTGGTACGGCGTAAGCAGGTGCAAGTAATAGTCCTTCTTTATCACGATTGCCATCTTTGCCAAAAAAGTCCACTGCGGCGGTTTCTTGATGCGTTAAATAGGCTCTAACAGGTAGGTTGTGTGCTTTTGCCCAGTCATCAGAGGCAAGCAATACCACCGATGCACCATCGGTTAATGCAGAAGAATTGCCAGCGGTTAACGTGCCTTTGCCTGATTTACGGTCAAAGGCGGGTTTTAAGCTTGCCAACTTTGCCATATCTGGTGCACGCATACAGTTATCTTGGCTTAAACCTTCAAACGGGGTGACTAGGTCATCAAAAAAACCGCGCTCATAAGCTGCAAGCAAATTGGTGTGGCTATTAAAGGCAATTTCATCTTGCTCTTCACGAGTAACACCCCATGCTTTAACGGTTATTTCGGTATGCTCGCCCATAGACATACCTGTTCTGGGTTCACCATTTTTAGGAATGTTAGGCGCAAGGTGTTTAGGGCGTAGTTTTAAGAGTTGCTTGAGCTTGTCGCCTGTGGTTTTTTGACGGTTGGTATCAAGTAATATTTTGCGTAAACCCTCACTGACAGCAATTGGTGCGTCAGAAGTGGTATCTGCACCACCTGCAATGCCGCTATCAATAATGCCTAAAGCAATTTTATTGGCAACCTGAAACGCCGCTTGCAAACCCGTACCACAGGCTTGCTGAATATCACAGGCAGGGGTTTTAGGGTCAAGGGCGGTGCTTAGTAGGCTTTCTCTTGCAAGGTTAAAATCACGGCTATGTTTCATTACCGAGCCTGCTACAAACTCGCCTAGCTGCTCGCCTTGTAAATTATAACGATTAACCAATCCATTTAATGCTGAGACCAGCATTTTTTGGTTTGATGCATACGAATATGCAGTATTAGAACGAGCAAAAGGAATGCGATTGCCGCCAACAATGGCAACTTTACGAATGGTATTTGACATATTTAATCCTATATATTGAAAATGACGAAAGACCCAAGTTTAACGCTATCTTGATTAAAATAATAGCTATGAATGTGAATTATACCGTGCTTAATGGTTGGTATTGTGCGGTTAATCGGGTAATCTGTATGCTCTTTATTTTAGGCATGCGATTGTTCGCATTTTATTTAGGATAAAACAGGTGAGTTTATGAGTAATTTTTATGATTCTATGTTAGATAATAATATTGGGCGCAGTATGTTAAAAACCATTGGGTTACCTACTCCCATTGAGTTAAAACGCTACACACCCAATCAAGAAACCTATTTTAGTGGTAAGGTATTAATTGGTGTTTCTACAGATGGCGAGCTATTAGATGATATTTTGCGTAATTTAAAAGCGAGTCAGGCGCAGGTGTTTTTTCCTGCCGCAGCGACAACCGCCTCAGCGATTATTGCCTCTGCAAAAAAAGTAGATTTGCAGGTGACTGGTATTGAATGCAGTAAAGATATGAGTGAAAAATTTAATGCACTGGTTTTTGATGCCTCTGGTTTTAGTGAAACCTCAGATTTAAATCAGCTGTATTTTTTCTTTAATCCTGTAATGCGTAAAATTGCCAGCAATGGTCGGGTATTGGTACTAGGTCGTCCGCACATGCAATGTAAAACAGGAGAACAAGCAGCCTCAATGAGAGCCTTAGAAGGGTTTACTCGTTCAGTTGCTAAAGAAATAGGTAAAAAAAGTGCTACCAGTCAGCTACTTACGGTTGCTGATAAAGCCAATGCCAATCTTGATGCTGCTTTTAGATTTTCTTTATCAGCAAAATCTGCTTATGTGGACGGACAAGTTATTCATGTTCGTGCCGCCGATCATATTGCCTATCCTGATTGGCATAAGCCTTTAGCAGGTAAAATTGCATTAGTAACAGGTGCCGCTCGTGGTATTGGCGAGTCCATTGCGCGTACTTTAGCTCGTGATGGTGCGCGTGTTTTAGGCTTGGATATTCCTCCAGCAGAAGGTGATTTAAGTAAAGTCATGTCTGAAATAGGCGGAGAAGTTTTATTGGCGGACATTTCTTCTGATGGTGCTCCAGCACAAATTTCTAATAAATTAAAAGAGTTAGGTGGTGCTGATATTGTTGTACATAATGCAGGTATTACCCGTGATAAAACCCTAGCAAACATGCCGCCACAATGGTGGCAGATGACCATTGATATTAACTTATCCGCAGAAGAACGCATTAATGAGGTTTTATTTGCAGATAAAACCATTAATAAAAATGCACGTATCATCTGTGTGTCTTCTATGAACGGTATTGCAGGGCAGGTAGGTCAAACTAATTATTCTGCTTCTAAAGCAGGCGTTATTGGCTATGTGCAATATATGGCAGATGAACTTGCTAAACAAAACATCACTATTAATGCAGTTGCCCCAGGCTTTATTGAAACGCAAATGACCGATGCCATTCCTTTTGTTACTCGTGAGTTTGGTCGTCGTTTAAATTCCTTATCTCAAGGTGGCAAGCCTGTAGATGTCGCAGAAACCATTGCCTTTTTTGCTAACCCAGCCGCTTCTGGGGTTACAGGCAATATTGTGCGTGTTTGTGGACAGTCTTTAGTAGGTGCTTAATTGCCATATATTTGATTTCTATATAAATTTAAACAGGCTTGAGGTTATTCTTAAGCCTGTTTTTTTGAAATTAAAATACAAAATAATTTTATAAAATCTCATAATTCGTCTATAATAACTAGCGATATAAATTAATTAAATCAGAAGTTTAATGAGCACAAGTTCCAAAAAAAACATCATGTCTAAATCTCAGCGTTACACCGAGCTGCTAGAATTAATGCTTGCCAATGTAGCCCTTGATGACTTTTTAGAAAAGCTACTAACGCAGCTGGAGTCCGATGTTTTTGGTGCTAAAGCCTCTTTTTTATTTTTATCCCCAGATCATTCTCATTTTGTCTGTAAAGCCTCTGCTTCTTTGGGTTCAGAATACGAAGATTTTATTAAAAGCGTCAATATGTATGAGCATAACCTTAGCTGCGGCAAGGCTTTCGTACAGGGCCAATTATGTGTTATTGAAGATGTTAAAAAGTCTGAACCTTGGCAGCCTTATCTAGAGGCAGCGGCAGCAAAAAATGTTCGTGCTTGTTGGTCATATCCCATAGTAAAAGAAGATGCTAGTGTTCTTGGTGTAGTTAGTCTGTATTATCCAGAACCTCGCCAACCTAATACGTCTGAGTTGGCAATTATGCAAGAAATAAGCAAGATTGCTTGTTTGTATGTTGAGCATAAGCGTGCACAAACGCAAATTTTATTATCCTCAGCTATGACTGAATATTTACCTGTGGGTATAGTGGTAACTGATGAACATATCAATATGATTGATGTGAACCCTGCAATGTGTAAATTATCTGGTTTTGATAAAAGCGAGCTGTTAGGGCGTAGTCCTATTTCTTTCAGTTTTAATAGTCATGTAATGGCAGAGTCCTTTGATTCTTTGCGTAATTTAAAAACAGGACAAAGTTGGGTTTCTGAGTTAGATTTAAAGAAAAAATCAGGGGAGATTTATACCGCAGAAATTTGTATTACGGTTATTCGTGATGAAAAGGGAGGCATAAGCCGTACGGTTGCTTTGGTTACCGATGTGACAGAGAAAAAACACTCAGAAAAAACCATTAATTACCAAGCTCATTACGATTTACTAACCCATTTGCCCAATCGTAATTCTTTTTATAAACAGCTTAATACCAGCATTGCCCATGCCCGTTCAAATAAAAGTAACTTTTATATTATGTTGCTGGACTTGGATCATTTTAAAGAAATTAATGACAGCATTGGGCATGAATATGGCGATGAGTTACTGGCATTGATTGCAGCACAACGCTTAGAAACCGTATTACAAGCAGGAGATACGGTAGCTCGCTTAGGTGGCGATGAATTTGGGTTTATTTTTAATAGTCGGTATGATTATGCACAAATTGTGCAAGTGGCAAATTGTATTTTAGAAAAAGTCTCGTGCCCGTTAAGTATTAAAACCATGTCAGATAGCTATATTTCTTCTAGCATAGGTATCGCGCATTACCCTCAAGATGGTAGTAATATTGAAGAGTTATTAAAATCTGCTGATCAAGCTATGTATGAAAGTAAGTCAAAAGGGCGTAATAGCTATACTTTTTTTACTGATGAATTAAAAGAGGCCGCACAAAAAAAAGCCATTTTACATCGAGAATTAAGAATTGCTTTATATGAAAAACCAGAACAGTTTAGTTTGTTTTTTCAGCCAATAGTTTGTAAAAATACACATGTACCTAGCCAATTAGAGGCTTTATTGCGTTGGCAACACCCAGAGCAAGGCTTAATTTCTCCCGCTGATTTTATCCCTTTGGCAGAAAAAACGGGTTTGGCATCAAAATTAGGTGAAATCGTTCAAGATAAGGCTTGTCAGGCTTTGGCGGAGCTTAGAAAACAGGGCATACAGAGCAAGGTCTCCATTAACTTCTCTACAGATGAGTTTAAAAATCCGCAAATATGTGAGCAGTTTTTTAGTAGCTTAAATAAATATGGGCTGCAAGCTGATGATGTGATTATAGAGATTACAGAAAGCCTATTTGCTGAAAATGCCACACAAACTTTGGCGCATTTAAAATGTTTTAGAGAGGCAGGTGTGCATATTGCCATTGATGATTTTGGTACAGGTTATTCTTCTTTATCTTATCTTGCCAGTTTTCCTATTGATGAAATTAAAATTGATCGTAGCTTTGTTTCTAATATTCATGTGGAGCAGCGTAAACAATCATTAGTCAGTGCCATGATTAATATTGGGCATTCCTTGGGTATGTATATTGTTGCCGAAGGGGTCGAAGAATCTGCTGAATTAGATTTTTTAACTGAGCAAAAATGCGATTTAATTCAAGGGTATTTTATCCAAAGGCCAGCACCTTTAGATGAAATTATCCAGCGTTACAAAATAGATTAACCAACTTGTTTAGACTCTAATACACGTTTTACCGTCTCTACCACCGCTTGGGTTTGTGCGTCTATTTCAAGGTTGATATAAGCCTGTTCTTGAATGTTGCCAAAGGTGGTAATGGCTAAGGTTTCGGGAATTAAATGCACGCAAAAATAGTCTTTACACACTTCTGCAATGGTCAAACTACAACCGTTTAATCCAATATATCCTTTATCTAAAATATAGTCTTGGGTGTGCTGTGTGTTTTCAATTTTTAAAACGACTTTATGTCCGTCTTCCTCTCTTTTTAACAGGCAGCTTTGACAAAAAATATGTCCTGATAATAGGTGTCCGCCTATCTCATCACCAAAACGGGCAGCACGTTCAATGTTGACCTCTTGGTTAACTTGCAAGCGGCTTAAATTTGTTACTTCAAGGGTTTGTGCAATGATGTCAAAAAACACTCGTGAGCCTGCAATGTTACATACGGTTAAACATACGCCATTAATCGCTACTGAAGCACCTGTAACTAGGTTTGTTAAAAGATGATTAGGAAAATCAATGCCAATGCTGAGCATGTTATTCTGCGGATTTAAGCTGTTGATTTTGAGTTTTTTTTGTACAATTCCTGTAAACAAGGTCTACTCCAGAAGAAAAATAAAGGAGGGTTATTAAACTATGTCTGCTTAAAAGACACAACCTGATTTCGACCTTGATCCTTGGCTCGGTATAAGGCTTCGTCTGCTTGTTGAATGAGTGCTTCAGCAGAGGTTTCGGAGGTGACTTCTGTACTGGTTAAGCCTAATGAAGCACTAACATGCTTATTGATGCCATAAACATGGGGTATTTCAAGGGCACTAATATTGTCTATAATCTGCTGTGCTTGTATTAAAGCTAAGCGGTAGTCTGTATTAGGCAGAAAAAGCATAAATTCTTCACCGCCATAACGTGCTACGGTATTCTTAGAGTTTGCACAACTATTTTGCAGACAATTTGCCAACTGCTTTAAGCAGCTATCTCCTTGTAAGTGCCCATAATAGTCGTTATAGGCTTTAAAATAATCCACATCTAGCATAATTAAACTGACCTGTTTAATGGTTTTATCGTTTAGCTGTTCTGTGATCTGTGCTAGCATTTTGCGGCGGTTGGCAATGCCGGTAAGCTCATCAATATTGGATAATTCTCTAAATCGCTGGCTTAAATTAGCCAAGCGTTGGGCATCTAAATTACGCAGTAGAAGTAAGAGCCATTGACGGCGAAAGTTACGCTCAATAGAAAATGTTAAATAAGCAGCAATGGCGCAAGTGCCCATAAAAAATAATGCCAGCATAGGGGCGGCTAGTAGCAATATTTCTTGTACATAGTCAATGGGGTGCGGTTTTCCATAAAAATAGTTATATGCGGTGGTTAACGTAAATAAGGTGGTAAAAATAACGCCCGATATGACAACATGCCTAGCACTATTACGCAGGCTTGCTGCAATACCAGAGAATAACGGAATTGCGCCAACTAAATACATCATGTTGTAAGGGTTTGGTAATAACACTGATGCAGTAAAGATGATAACCGCACCAGTAATGCCAATAAAGCTGGTGACGCTTAGTGCGTGCTTATCTAAACCAAAGCGTTTTTGATAAAATACTGTATACACCAAATAGAGTAATAATAAAGAAGATAAAACGCGCATCCATACTAATGTCTTTGCCATATCTGGGAAAATGAAAAAATCTACCCAAATAAAAGACATAAAAATAATATTACCAAAAAATATAATGGCTTTATCGGTATTAATGTGATCGGCATTTAGGTGTTGGCGATATTCTTTTTCTAGTTTAGAGCTGAATTTAGGTCGCCAAAAATTATTGCGCATTACTTCTAGTTCTTGCTCAATATTTTCTATGCTAGATTCGGTAAATACCCTATTTACGCTGCGCTGTTCAGTTGGCATGGTTATTTCTTGGCTCTTGGCTCTATTCTAAAAAAATTAAATAAGTCTTTAATTGAACTGTCCTTTTTTTTAAATCAAATCAATCAATTCTACATATTGCCTAACAATGAGGCTTAAACTGCTTTAAGTGTAGTGTAAGCTGTTATTTATTCCATATTTTTTTAGCTGGCGCATTATAAGGTAGTTGAAAAAATAATAATGTATTTTTTAATATATAAAATGTGTTTATATGTAACGGTTTTATTTTTAGTGATATGTTGCTAATTGTAGATTAATCACTGGGCTTGATGGATTTGTATTTGCCGCTGGCATGGCGCTCTCGCATTTCTGTATCTATATAGCGTTCGGTGGTTGCCATGCTGGCATGTCCTGCATCTTCTTTGACATGTTCTTTCGGGCGGTGGCGTACGTCTTCTGAGATGCCAGTGTGTCTTAGCCAGTGTACCGTTGCTACTTTAAGTGCTTGTGCTTCTTCAGCTAAGTTTGCTTTTTGCATGTTTTTATAAGCGGTATCAAAGCAATGCTGCACAATGTAACGAATTTGTCTTGTGCTAGTTAGAGCCCCACGACCTTTATGCTTACCAATTAATGGGGTTTGTTCGCCAATATAGGGTAATGCTGGTAAGCCTAAAAATAGGCGGTAGCGTTTAAGTGCTGTGAGCATTTCATCAGAGACCGTTACCATACGGACTTTATTTCCTTTACCTATGACTTTAAGCCACCAGTTTTGGTCTTTATCTTGTTGAAAGTCGCCCATAACAGGTACGGAGCGTTCATCGGCAACCAGTTCTGAAATACGTAAGTACATAGCAAATAGGCAGTGCATAATAAATAAAGAGCGTTCATGTTCTGCTGGATTTTCTGCTGCCATAAGGGTGCAGCTATCAAGTAAAAAATCACATTGTTGGTTGGATAAGCGGCGTATTGGTTCTTGATAGGCATGACGTTGAATAAACTTGCTTTTTTGCCGAATTAGTGTGATTGGATTGGTGCTGGCATATTGTTCTTGTTGTAAATAATTAAAATAACTAGAGAGCACTGCGAATAAGGCTTGCATGGTTTTTTGTCCCATGCTGTGCTGAATAATTGAGTGGTTTTTGTCAATAACAAAGGGACGCCACTGAGGATTTGCTATGCGTTGTCCTTGGTTGTTTTTAAAACGGGCTACTTGTTTGTGTCCAATCCATGCTTTGGGGGGCGCTTGGCAAAAGTGAAGATAGTCTTCAATTTGTTGGCGGTTTAATTGGATTACACTGCATTTTTGAATTAACCAACACCATTGCAATATCCTTTCAACTTCACGACGATAGCTGTTAAATGTTGCACTAGAGCCATTATAGCTAACTAAAAAACTGAGGCTGTGCAATAAGTCAGGCAATAGGTAATTTGTAGGTTCAAGATTTAAGGTGGTTATTTGCTTTTGTGCATAATTTAATGGATTGTCAATGTAATCTAGCCCATCAATAATCGGTGTGGGTGGGTTAAGGGCGGCGTGCATAGGGGGTATTAATCTTGGTTGTCATGCTTTGACCTTGGCATAAAATATATTTTTCTGCAAGTTTTACATCGTGTTTGTTTTTGTACTATTGGTTTTGCATTAAATTTTGCAGGTAATTTAGCCAGCTTTTGGCACTGATAGAAGAGAATGCAATTTTCTCTGCTTGTAGAAAGTATGCTCTGGCTTGCTGGTGTTGTTTAAGCTCGAACGCAGCAGTGCCCATAAATAGATAAGCACGTCCTTTGTGTTTAGGTTTAAGGCCTTTTTTGATGGCTTGCTGCAGCAGACTGATAAGTTGAGGGTAATCTGCTAGTTCGTAGGCAAGTTGTCCTGCTCTAAATAAGAGTTCGCCATCTTGAGTGCTTTTGGCGGCTTGTTTTAGGGCGTTAATGGCTCTTTGGCGTTCTTTGCCAAGGTGTAAGGCGTTAGCAAGCAGTTTCCATTGTTTTTCATCGGCTTTGATAACCCCTTTTTTAATTGCAGTCTCTAATATGCGTCCTGCTTTTTCTGGTGTTTTATAGCGAATAAGCAGTTGTACCAATAATAAGTAACTGGGCTGTTTGCTTAGTACGCCTGTGCTGTGGGCAAGCTCTAATGTGTTTAGTGCTTGTGGGTAGTTGCTTTGTAATTGATAGAGGGAGGCAAGCTGTTGCCAATAGGTTTCTTTTTTTGGTTTTAGGCTTATAAGTTGTTTGGTTACTTTGCTGGCATTGACATAATCTTTGTTATGGTAGTAAGCAGACATTAACATTTGTAGCCAGTTTTCTTTGGCGGGTTGTTGTCGTTTTATGCCTTCTTTGAGCCAAAAAATAGAGTCTTTAAACTGCTCTTTTAATTGGTAGGCAGCACCTATGGTAATAAAGCTCGCTGCTTTAATTTTGGGGTAATTTTGCTTGTCTTTAGCGGCATTAAGTAGTTGTGGTTTAAGACTTTGTATGCATTTTTGTGGCTGATTTTCACTTAGGTAAAGTTGGGCAATGCTGGTTCTTAAGGCAATACTTTGGAGTGGATTGAAGGCTTTTTGTGTGAGTGCTTGTTGAAAATAGTTAATCGCTTTGGGGGTGTTTTTTTCGATGAGTGCAACCTGAGCCAGTAGTTGGTAGGTTAGAGCTAGACCTAAGTCTTGGTTGAGATCTTCTTTGAGTTCGTTGAGTTCATTTTTGGCTTTTTTTAGTTGGTTTTTGCTGATGTATTCTTGTATGTCGTTTAGTAGTTCATAGGTGCGTGGCGAAATATGCTGCGTGGCACTGTAACTTAAACTGGTGTAGCTTAGAGCTAGGCAGATAAAAGCAAGTAAATAAATACGCATTAGTCTTGTTCCTGTGCATTAAATTTAACTGTTTGTGTGACGGTTTGGTTAACGGCTTTGCCATCGACTAGTTTGGGTTTGAATTTATAGCGATAGAGTGCACGGATTGCATCACGGTTAAATATGCCTGCTGGTTTGGCTTCAACAATGGTTACTCGACTAACACTGCCTTGGGCATTGACTTCTAGTGTGGCAATGACATAGCCACTGATATTTCGACTTAATGCACGCTGTGGATAATTGGGGCGCACTTTAACAAGGGGTAATACGTCTGAATCACCAAAGCCCATGCCTACTTTTGCACCACCTAAAAATGACTGATTGGAGAGGTTTAGATCTGCACGAATATTAGATATGTTTATGTTGAGTGTCTGTGTTTGTATATTTTGTTCTGCAAGTACAGGCTTGGGAGTCTGTGGTTTGCTAATTTTAGGTGGTTGTTTTTTTTGCCGCTGCTTCTTGCGAATATCGGTATCACGTTTAATTCGTACAAATTCAACTCGGGTGCTGCTGTTTTGTTTGTCTGTGATGTTGTTATCTAGGTTAATGAGACGGAACATAAACCAAAATAAACCAAGACTTATGGTCATTGCCATAAGTAGGGTTAGTGGTAAACGCAGCAGGGGAGAGTTAAGCATTATTGGGTGCTCGTGGCTGACACAGAGATGTTGCTGATACCTGCTAAGCGAATTTGATCCATCACTTTGACGAGTAAGCCTGTGGGGGCAAATTCATCTGCTTGAATAATGACGGCACCTTCGATATTTTCTGCTTTAAGACGTTCAACATTGGCCCGTACGGCTCGAATGTCAATGGCACGGCGATCAATCCAAATTTCGCCATTGGCTCGTATGGCAACTAGAATATTGTTGCCTTTTTTGTCTTCGCTGGTTTGTGCGCTTGGGCGGCTAACCTGTACACCACTTTCTTTGACAAAAGAGGTGGTGACAATAAAGAAAATGAGCATAATAAAGACAATATCAAGCATGGGGGTGATGTCTATATCGTTATTGTCGGTGTCGGTGTTTCTTAGTCTCCGTGCCATAATTGTTAGTCCAAAGTTAGGGTTAAGTGCTCACGCAAGTGCTGTAAGGCGTTTTGGGTCAGTTTTTGAAAGCGATTTTTAAAATATAGTCCTGTTAGGGCAACGACTAATCCTGCCATAGTGGGTATGGTGGCTTGGGATATGCCACTTGCCATCGCTCTGGCGTTGCCTGTGCCAGTAATGGCGAGTACGTCAAATACTTGTACCATGCCAGTGACTGTACCAAGTAGCCCCATTAGTGGACAGATGGCAATTAGGCTGCTAATAAAGGCTTGTGTTTGTTCTGCGTGCTGGCGTTGCTGGCTAATGTGTTGGCGACGAATTTGTTGTGCAAACCATGATTGTCTATCACTTCGTTGCTGCCATTGTTGTATGAGTTGTTGCCTTTGTTTGGGGTGCAAAATATAAAAAAACCACAGACGTTCAAGAATTAGACTCCATAAAAGTAGACATAAGAATAAAATTCCCCATAGTACGATGCCGCCTTTTTGCATAAACTCAAATAGCCAATCAAGCACGTTTTTTCTCCAGATGCTCGGCAATGAGTCCTGCTGATTGTTCATCTAGTAGCTGTACGAGTTGTTTGCTTTTACTGCTAACAAAACTATGGGCTAGCAGTAGAGGAATGGCGGTAACTAAGCCTAATACGGTGGTGATGAGTGCTTGCGAAATACCTGCAGCCATCAGTTTTGGATCGCCTGTGCCAAAGTTGGTAATGGCTTGGAATGTGGCGATCATGCCTGTTACCGTTCCGAGTAAACCTAATAGCGGAGCAATACCAGCAAATAATTTAATGAGACTTTGCCCTTTTTCTAGTTTGGGTACTTCTTTTAATATGGCTTCATCTAGTTTTGCTTCTAGCACTTCGTTGTCTTGGGTTTGTTCGATGGCACCATAGGCAAGTAGTAGTCGCCCTAGGGGGTTGTTGCTTCGGGCGTTATCTAGTTGTTTTATTTGTTGTGTTACAGCTACTTTAATTCGCATAAGTATGATGCTGCGCCATATAGCTATAATAAGGCCGATTAATCCAAGTAAAATAATAATATAGCCCACTTCTGCCCCTTGATTGATGCGCTCTAATAAAGTGGGGCTTTCTAATGTTAGATTTAACAGTGCACCACGGCTAGGGTCTATGGCAAGTTTGGCAAATGCGCTGTCACTGTTTTGGTAATTTGTAATCCATTTGCTAACAGGTGGTTGGCTGGAGAGCTTCTCAAGGCGTTTAAGTTCTGGGGTAAAGCGTAGGTATTCTCCATTAGAGAGTGCATTAAAGCTGCCTATACGCTGTACTTTTTGTTGCTGGGTGCTGCCATCAAGGGTGATTACAGGGGCATTAAAGGTGCGAATTTGCCCATTTAAAATCATTTCTTGTTGCAAACTATACCAAAGATCTTCCAGTTCTGAGAGTTTGGGTAGTGCTTTTGCTTTTGCTAATTTTTCAAGGTTGGCTTTGCGTTTGGGTATTTCTAATAGGGTTAAACTGTCATTTAACATTCCTTTAAAGTCTTCAGATACTTGTCTAACAACACCAAACATTTCCCCTAGGTTGCCAGTTGCTAGACGCAGCTGTTCGGTTTTCTGGCTAAGCCGTTGTTCATTTTGGTTAAATTGTTGTTTGATTTTTTCTGCTTTGTGTTGTGCTTGTTTTAGTGCTTCTTTGGCTTTGTTTAGTAGTGCTTGTTGTTGTTTTAAGTCTTTGTTAAATAAGGCTTCACGCAGGTTGTTGATTTTTTTTTCACTAATTTGATAGTGTTTGGCTGCATTTAATATTTGTTGCATTTGTGCCTCGTTGCTATGGGCAAAGAGGCTGCTTAGGCTTAGAAGACTGATAAGTAAAATAGACTTTTTCATGAGCTTGCTCCTGCTGTTGGCATGGGCAAAATAAGCATTTGTGGTGCGCTAATTTGTTTGGCAACTTTGTAGGCTTTCTTGAGGTCTTTAAGGTAAGCATTGTCTAGCTTGTGCCAAGTTTTTTCTTGCTTCTCCCATGCCCATGCTTGAGTCTTGTCTTGGTTTACACGAAATAAAGCAACTCGTCCTATGCGTAAAAAGTCGTAAATTTTACCTGCTTGCTCTTGGCGGTATGCTTCAATATTGCGTCCGTAATCGACTTCAATTTGATAGGCTTCTAGCACACGTCTAAATTTTTCTGAAACCGTGGTGTCTGCTTGCTGCATGAGCGCATTTAGCTGTGCAACTCGGCGCTGGCGTTCATTATCTAAAAAAGGAATGTCTGCTTGGATAAATTGTGTTAGTGAGCTTATCATGCGCTGCATTAAGGGTAAAATACCACGTTCTGTACGTTCTATCTCTTGAATTTGTGCGTCCATAGATTGTAGTTCTTGTTGTTGATTTTCTATGATTTTTTGCATTTGTTTGTTATATAGCTCTAGCTGTTCAACTTCTGATTTAAGTTGGCGATATTGGTTTAGGGTATTTTGTGCTCGCTCATCAAGTTGGTTTATACGCTGCTGCGATGCTTGCGCTTGTTTTTCGGTTTGTTTGTTGGTTTGTTCTGCTTGTTGCAGGTTATTGCTGTGACTTAAAGTGCTGAAGCTGGTAAGTAACAACAACAGCGCAAGTCCTTTGCGGCTGCGTGCTAGATGATAGAGCATAATGTTTTTTCCATAGTTAAAGGATAATCTATAAAGAGAGTTGAGATTGTAAATTATTTTTAAATTAACAATCAATAGTCTTTTGCAGTCATTCCTAAGTTGTCCGCTATTTTTTGGCTATCTCGTTTGGCAATTACGCCTTTATGCCCTTTTTTATCTAGTAAATAGGTTTCAGTTACACGTTGTAGGTCTTGCCATCTGACGGCTAATAAACCTTGCCTAAATAGGATACGCTGGGCATCTGTTCTCCCATTTAGTTGACGATGAAAGGCTTCTTTTGCCTCGCCTGCAGGAGAGCTGGGTTTGTCCATGCTGGAGAATGTGCCAAGTAAGGCTTGTTCGATTAGACTATCATCTTGTTTGTGTTGTAAAAACCATTTAATTGAGGCATAAAAATCATCAAAGGTGGCTTCAAGTCTTGGGTCTCGGTAGGAGTAAAATTTAAAACAAGCATGGGCAGAATCTTGGCTTGCACCCCCACCGTATGCACCGCCTTTTTCACGAATGGCTGTATGTAAAAAACCATTGCGTAAAATGCCTGCCAAGAGTGTGAGAGCGGGCGCATCAGTATGGTCTATGCCTACAGTAGGCAGTGCGAGAGCACAAAAATTAACCTGACTGTCTACTTGCCAATAATTGGCTGTTTCGGTTGTTTGCCAAAGTTGGCTATTGTCTGTTATTGCTGAGGCTGTATTTTGCTGCCAGTTTTCTTGGAGTGCCTGTAGATGGCGGTTATTTTCGCTATCATCTTGTATTAGTAGGGCTTGCTGTGGATTGCCTAGAGTTTGATAAATGCGCTGTAGTTCATTGGATAAATCACATTGGTTAAGTTGCTCAACTTGCTGCTTGAGGGCATAGGTGTGATGAATACCTGAAAGTTGCTCGTGAATATTGGCTGCGGTATTGAGCTTGTTGGCGGCAAGGCTCATTGCATAGAGGTGTCCGCTACCTGTAATGCGCCTTTGCTTGGCACTGAAACTTTGTTTAAGTAAGTCTTGTAGGCGCTGGCTTTCGTCTAGGCGTAATTCCTTCCAAGTTTGTTGCATAAGTTCACTAAAAGGCTGTGCTTTACTGGCTAATGCTTTGCCTGATAAACACCAATAACGTTTTAACTGGTTGGGGTTGTTTGCTTCAGGCTTGATGATGGCGCTCATGGCAATGCTGCCTGCAATGGCGGTTTGTTGCTGTTGTTGCTGGAGATAGTCACGCGAACCTACACCTACCTGTGAAAAGGCTTGAGCCAATAGAGATAAGTGTTGCCATTGTTTGTCTTCAAGCATGCTTAGTGGGCTGATAAGTTGTTGATATATTAAGCCGTTGGTGCCTGTGTTGTAGCTGCTTATGTTGATATTTGCATGTGTTTTTGTATACCTAGGTTGTAAGGAGGTTATTTCTACTTGTATGTCGCTGGCGTTGACTTTGGGTAGGAGACTGGGGTCATCTGCTTGTTCTTGACGAGCTTTTAAGTCGCTTGCTTGTTGTTTTATGTGTGATATTTGAGCGGGATTAAGGGCCGCTTGGGTGCGTTTGAGTTTTTGTTGTTCGTTGATTTTAGCTTGGTTATTAAGATGGGGGCTGGGCATGAGGGTGTAGCGTACATAATGGGGATTATCTAGTAACCAGTATTGAATTTTTTCGGCAATAAAATTGGGTTTTAGGGCATTGCTTCTTAAACGCTCAAGAGCGGGTTGTAAGTTGAGCATGGCAGCAACGTCTCCATGATGTACGGCGGCAGGTAGTGCATCGAACATCAGTTGTAGTCCATAGGGAAAGTGATCGCCACCAATTTCTCTTTGTTGTAGCTCTAGTTGGTGTAAGCTGGCTTCTATAATCTGCGGGTCTATGCCGTTGCTGGCAACTTCTTTTAAGCAGTTAAATACGCAGTCTTCAAATTGTTGCGCTAAATCTGGTTCACTACCTTCAAGTCCACATAAAAAGCTGATTTCTCGGTTCGAGTCTTCTAACCCACACATGGGGGAGGGCGCACTGCCTAGCTCGCTGGTCTCTAGTAACTTGCGTAGTGGTGAAGCGCTGTTGTCTAACAATAAATCGCTCAGTAGTAGCACTTCTAGTTGCTCATCAAGGTTGCTACTTTCACCTAATAACCAACCTAGTACATGGTGGGTTTTGGCATGTTGTTCTTGGTCTTCTAATCCATAGTATTCGCTCACTTTTATGGGTGCGGGTAAACGGCGTTCTAAGGCAACTTGCCAGTTACCTTGTTTGTGGCTGAAGCTGGTAAGTACTTGCTGTTGCAGTTTGTTTTGTAGCGCTTGAATATCGAGTTTTCCAAAGCTCATAAAAATGGCATTGCTTGGGTGGTAGTTGTGTGTGTAAAAATCAAGTAATTGCTGATAACTTAAGTCAGGAATGCTGGCAGGCTCGCCTCCACTGTTGTAATGGTAGGTATTGGTGGGGAATAAATAACGACTAATGCCTTGCCATAATTGGCTATTAATGGAAGACATGGCTCCTTTCATTTCATTAAAAACCACACCTTTGTATTCGAGCTTTTGGGTCTCTTCATTAAATTCTAAACGGTGCCCTTCTTGGGCAAAGTCAAGGGGGTCTAAGCGTGAGAAAAAGACCGCATCAAGGTAAACATCAAGGAGATTTTGAAAGTCTTTGTCGTTTTCTGTGGCAAAGGGGTAAGCGGTCCAGTCACTACTGGTCATGGCGTTCATAAAGCTATTAAGCGAACGTCTCGTCATCATAAAAAAGGGATCACGTACAGGGTATTTCTTGCTGCCACATAAAACCGAGTGTTCTAAAATATGTGCTACGCCAGTGTCATCTGTAGGGCTGGTGCGAAATGCGACTAAAAACGCTTTTTCTGGGTGTTCGCAGGCTAGATGAATATGTTTTGCTTGGGTGCTGGGGTGTTGATATTCTTGTATTTCGATATCAAGAGAATTAATTTGTGTACATTTTGTTAGAATAAAATCAGATTGGTTTGTCATGGCATTTTCTTAAGTTAAAAATGCCAGTATAAAGCAACTTGCTGGGAGGTAAAGAGGCGATTGCTTGGCTTAAATGGTATGTGAAAATTTACGTTCGTTAAGCTCACCTGCAAGGTGCTTTTCTAATAAATTTTTAGCTTGGCTGTCTGCGTCGGTAAACTCTACGCCAATACCTGCCACTCGACTAGAAAGTTTGCTTTGTTGCGATAACCATACAACTTTTCCTGCAACGGGGATTTTTTCAGGTTCGTTTAGCACTTTAATAAGTAAAAAGACTTCTTGATTTAGTTCAAATTTATGATTGCTTGCAATAAAAATCCCGCCATTAATTAAAAAGGGCATGTAAGAGGCGGATAGCTCACTGATATCTAGTAAGTTGACATTTAATATGCCACTGCCTTTTTTTGTTCGCTCATGCTGGGTTCTCTCGTTTGACTATCTTGCAGATAGTTTGTAGCTGTATTAATAAAGATTCAATTAGTAGTGTTTTATTGTAGTTGCCAATGCCCTGATGTTCAAAAGTTAATATTTCAAGAATGCGTTTTTGTAGTTGTTGATAGGGAGATATCTGTAATTGATGATGCTTAAATAATTGTGTTAAAGGTGCGCTCAGTCCTTCAATTGGTACACCTAAGCTGAATTTTCCCCAACCGAGCAGGCAGCTATAGAGTTGATTTAAAACGGTACTAAGTTCTATTTGTCCCCATGCGTCTGCAGTTTGTTGTAAGTTAGCTTGGTGAGTTATCCAATTAATTAGGCTGTTTTCCCAGTTGTTATAGGCTTGTATGCCATTTTGCTGTAAAAAATCAAGAGCTTGTAGCGGTGCATTGGCACTGTGGTGTAGTGCCTGTTGATTGTCTGCAAGCTGGTTGTACCCTTGTTCGGTTAACCATTTATGGGTGCTGTCTGTATCGGCACAGGGAAGATGTAGTTTTTGACAGCGGCTTTTAATTGTAGGTAAAACAGCACCGTAGTACTGGCTGATTAAAATGATATGTGCGTTGCCTGCTGGTTCTTCTAAGGTTTTTAAAAAGGCATTGCTGGCATTGATGTTCATGATATCAATTGGATTAATAAGTAAAACTTGCTTGTCGCTGATATTGGGCGTTTGTGCCAGTTGCTGGTTTAATTCGCGAATTTGAGCAATGACAATTTGTTTGCTTTTACCTTCGTTTAGAACTTGCATAAAGTCAGGGTGATTATTGGCTGTAAATAATTGGCAGCTGTGGCATGTTGTACAGGGTGCTGCAAGTTCTTGTTTGTTGGTTGCTTGGCAAAGTAACCATTTTGCTAGGTGTTGAGCAAAGTAGGTTTTGCCAACGCCTTGATTGCCTGTGAGCATAAGAGCATGAGGTAGGCGTTTTTGTGCGGCACGTTGCATTAAACGATGCCAAGGTGCTTGTAGCCAAAATAAAGAGTTAAATGTAATGTTCATATTTAAACTAAGGATTTTAGGTGTTTTAATACGTCTTTTTGTACGAGTTTTATATCGCGGCTGGCATCAATAAGTTGAACTCGTTTGGTTCTTTCGGCTATTTCTAAAAAACCATTCCTTACTCGTTGAAAAAAGAGATCGTCTTCTGTTTCAAAACGGTCTGTTTTGGCATTTCTTTGCGCTATGCGCTGCTTGCTAACCTGTAGGGGGGCATCAAATAATAGGGTTAAGCTAGGCATAAAGTCGGTTTCACTTTGACCACTTAAAAAGTCGATTAAATCTTCATCTAAACCTCTTCCATATCCTTGATATGCCATAGTTGAATAAATATAACGGTCACATAAAACCCATTTGCCTTCATCTAAAGCAGGTTCGATGACCTCTTCTATATGCTGATACCTTGCAGCTAATATTAAAAGCAGTTCAGTCATAGGTAACATACGGCTTTTGTGTTTTGCTTTTAGGAGTTTTTTACGAATGATTTCGCCAATTTCAGTACCACCAGGTTCGCGGGTGATAATATGAGGTATATTTTTTTTGGTTAGCCAGTCAGCGCAAAATTTAATATTGGTCGATTTGCCAACGCCTTCCATTCCTTCAAAACTAATAAAAACACTTTCTTTCATAATTTACTCGCTAGGTTGTGGTGTGATTGATTGAGCAGGTGTAGGACTAGAGCGGTAGTCTTTTTTACGTTGCTTTAGCTGGTAGGTACGTACAGCTTGAATATGCTCATTAAGATTGCTAGAAAAATAATGACTGCCATCACCTTTGGCTACAAAATATAAGGCATTGCCAGAGCTGGGATTTAAGGCTGCATCTATTGCCGCTCGCCCAACTAGTGCAATGGGGGTAGGTGGTAGTCCATGCCTGCGGTAGGTGTTATAAGGATTTTGTTTGTCTTTTAAATGGCGACGAGTGAGATTGCCAGTATAATCTTTCACGCCATAAATAACGCTCGGGTCTGTCTCTAGGCGCATGCCTTTTTGTAAGCGGCGTACAAAAACGCCAGCAATTTGTGCACGCTCACTGGCAACACCAGTTTCTTTTTCCACAATAGATGCCATGATTAAGGCTTGATAAGGCGTTTTGTAAGGTAAATTTTGGGCGCGTTTTTGCCATGCTGCTTGTAGTTGCTGTTGTCCTCTTTTGTATGCTTGCTCAATGATTTTGGAAACAGGCTCTTGGTATGAATAAACATAAGTATCTGGATATAGCAGCCCTTCTAGTGGTGTTTTTAATTGTAAGTGTGCTTGGATTTTTTGGCTGTTTAAATTGGGTATGTCTTGGCGTAAATGGGGGGCATTTTTCAATATGTTAATTGCCTCTTTAATGCGAGTGCCTTCAATGAGGGTTAATTTGTATTGTATGGGTTGGGCATTGGCAAGTAGATTAAGCAGTTCATAGCTGTTGATGCCTGCTGGAATGGTAAACTCGCCAACTCGTAAAATTTGTTCTTTCTGGAGTATTTTTGCTTGCACCCTTAACCAGAGTGCAGAGGGCAACCAGCCTTGTTGCTGCCAGCGATTTGCCACATAAGAGAGTGTATCCCCTGTTTCAATACGCACATTAATTGCATTTTTATTGTAGCTTGGTAATTGCCAAAAGTAAGATATAACTGCAAAACTGGCAATGATAAGTAATAGCAAGCTGCCTTTTATTATGGTTTTTTTCATGTGAATAAACGCCCAAACTCATTTTGTAATTGCTGCATTTTAGCACAGTCTGTTTGGTATTTTATGTCAGTTTTTAGCAAGCCTGTTACGGCTCTTATGCCATATAGCGCATTACTTAGGTACAGGTGCTGTGCTTTATAAATAGTATCCATTTGTAGTTCTTTTTCTTGTATTGGTATTTTTTGCATAAGCCATTGGCGAGTTGTGCCTTTGACACCTGCTTTGTCTAATTTTGGCGTTAGCCATTGTTGATTAAAATGAAGTAACAGATTACTCGTCCCGCTTTCAATCGGCAAGCCTTGTGTATCCATTAGCAATACATCATCTGCTTGTTGGCTTAATTTGGAGAGTGCTAAAATCTGCTGTAAGCGGCTGCTGTGCTTTATGCCTGCTAATAATGGCTGCTGCGCTAAGCGCACGGGGCTAAGCTCTAGGGTTAGAGTGGTTATTTGAGGATTAATTGCAGGTAAGGTAAATAGATGCAGTAACAAATTGGCATTGGTTGCTGTTTTACCTGCATAGCCACGCTCAAGAGCGGTGCGTGATACTAATAATTTACCCGCATTAAAATTTGGGTGCTTTTTGATATGAGAGAATAAAAAGTCTTCGGCTTGGTTCAGTGTGTGGTTGCTGAAACCAAGTCGTTCAAGCCCTTGAGCTAATCTTTGTTGATGTAATTCCCATAGTGGAATATGTCCTTTGGTGTTTAATCTAAAGGTTTCAAATAGCCCTTCTCCGTATTGCAATGCACGGTCGCTAAAGGTTATGTGTTGCTGGTTGCTAAGGTAAATGCCTGACATTTTTCTGCTTGGTATCAAAGAGTTGATTTTATGTTCTCATTCTAGTTTACCATTAAATTTGCTTATAAAAGCAAGTTGATTTTTTCTTCCATAGTATTAATGAAATGTCAGTTTATACAGGTTGGATTTGCGCGTTTTGTTATCAGTTAGGCAATATTGGCTGGACTTGTCTTATTTATCAGGATAAAGTTTGTTTAAAAATAAATAGGTGTTTTATTTAATGCCTAATAAATAACAACAATAACGACATTGTTCGTATGATATCTGGAGCTTCTTATGCAAAAAAAACAAATGGTTACCGCTGTTATGGGGCTGTCTATGGTCATGTTGGCGCAGGCAGAATTAACCCAGCTTAATGATAAAAGTTTATCTACAGTGACAGGTCAGTCTGGCGTTATTGTTGATATAGAAGTAAAAGGTGAGGGTATTAATATAGAGCAAATTACTTATACAGATTTGCTTGAAGGTAATGGTATCTATGATTTTGATAGTAACGGAGATGGTGTGAATGATGCCGCTAGTGGTGGTACGCTGGTAATGCAAAATATCACGCTTAAAGATATTGATAATATGCGGCAAACTATTGAAATAAAAGATAATAAAATGGTGATAATTGATGTTGAGCCTGTGCTTGGTATGAGTGTAGAAATGGGCGACACAGCAAACAGTGCTAGCAATAACTATAGTGCTTTGGCATTGTCAAATGAAGACAAAACCCGCCAGTCTGAATTGCTTAATAGTTTGGCGTTACGTTTGAATTTGGCTAAAACCAAGGTGCATGTGTATACCAACCCTAGTGATAGTGTGTTGGCGGCAAAGGGCGTTACTCAGCGTTATCGGGCATCTAATTCAAAACTTTTTATCAGTATGCAATCAGGACTTGAGGTAACAAATCTTGATGCACAAGCATTGGGCTTTACACAAGCTGCAGCAGAGCGTAAGGTGCGTCATGCAAATAATTTATCAGCAGATGCGCCATTAACGCAGTCGCAAAAAATACGTGTCCAGCAATTGGCTAATGGCGGAGCCTTAACTATAAAGGGGTTGAAACTGTATGGTAAAAATGCGGTTACAGGTCAGTTTGCTGTTAATAATCCGATACAAATATCGCAAGCTATTTGGGCAGATAGTTCTGGTTTTTATATGCAATCTAAAGCACTTTCTGCACAATTAGATATTGAGCAAATTAATGCAGGGCAAAATAGGTTGGGCAGTTTGCGTGTTGAGAATATTCATGTCAGTCCTATGCTTAATCGAGTGTATGCACATTAAAAAAAACATTTGGCGCATATTGACACTTTTTGTTACATTGTGGTTTGATAAGTTCTCTTAAATAGTTGTATTGCTTAAAGCAATGTTGTAGTTCTAATTTTAAGGATACAGGTACACGGTCAAAGGTAATGAGTAGACCGATAAAAATAATAAATTTGGAGTATGTCGTTCGTTATGTTGGTTATTCTTTTAGGGGCTATTGTAACTTTTACGATGGTGCATGAAATTGCCATTGTGGAAGATAGAAAGCAAGGTGATATTGTTTATAGTCAGAATATTAATGAAAGTTTTAGAGAAGATGTTGTGGTGCGTGTAGAGCCACTTAAAAGTAAACAGTTCCGTAATGTTGTTCGTCAAGCCTATGATTATTCTTGTGGTTCTGCCGCATTAACGACTATTTTAGATTATTATTTAGGACGTAATTTTCAAGAACGTCAGGTTATGGAAGGGTTATTACAATTTGGCGAAACTGAGCGCATTATTCAACGCCGTGGTTTTTCTTTCTTAGATATGAAACGTTTGGTTACTGCATTGGGACACCCATCTGGTGGCTTTAAAGCAGAGCTAAGTGATTTAATCGAATTAAAACACCCTGCAATTGCCCCTATTGAATATGCTGGTTTTAAACATTTTGTGGTGATTAAAGCGGTTGTTGATGGGCATGTATTTGTTGCCGACCCTGCATTAGGCAATATTAGTTTTACTTTGCGTCGATTTAGCGAAATATGGGATAATAATACGCTATTTATCGTGTTTCCTGGTGATGTTAAGCCTGTTTCTGAACTGCAATTAAGCAACCAAGATATGCGTATCGTTTCTGATATGACTTTAGCGCAAAATGCGTTTAAAGAATTTCCTCATTTTAGTCTACATAATAAAGGTGTGATTGATAACCGAATTGCTCAGTTTGCCAATAATGCCAAAAGCTCATTTGTACCAAAATTGGATAGCAATGGACAGGTTATGAAATTCAATGGTGAAATTGTATATGAAAATAAAATTGAGACAAACGTACCAGATTCTGAATATAATGTTATTGAGACTTCAGATTCCACTTTTAAAATTAACAAAACACTTAGATTTAGACCAAAATAATAAATACAGAGAGCTTTTTATATGAACAATATCGTTTCTTTTTTTCTTGTTAGTGCCTTAACTATACTGGCGACTAATTCAGCTTTGGCAGAGGATGAAGCCAACACACCAAACAAAAAAGCGCGCGCAGCGGTGGCAAAAAAAGCCACAGATGCGGACTCTGAAAAAGCCTTAGAAGAGGTGTTTGAAGCGGCAAGCCAGAACTACTCTTTATTAAATGCAGGAGCGGTTGCTCTTAATTATGGGGTTGATTATAGCTACTATGGCGATCAAAGTATTCATTTGACGATTGAACCCAAATTAGATGCAAATGGACAGCAGGTAAATAATGCCTCTGTTATTCGCAGTGCCTCGGTAGCTCGTTCAGCAGCACATACATTGATTAATACCTTTACCTTTGATTATGGATTATTTAACAACCTTACATTAAGTGCGCGTTTACCATTGGTTGCTAAATATGATAGCGAAAATGACTTAAATAATTATTCTATGGGTGATGTCAGCGGGACAATTCGCTTACAGCCATTTCAATATGTACCTGGAGATGTGACGCAAACATATTTTTTAACCTATACCGCTAAAACAGGTGATAGCCCTTATGCGATTGACCTTAAAAAAAATCTATCCAGTGGTTCTGGTACTCATAGTTTAAGTGCGGGGGTTAGCTTATCGCAGGTGTTAGACCCTGTTGTTTTATTTGGTTCTAGTAGTTTTCGTTATAATTTACCAATAAAAGAATTAAATCAGGTGCGCCAAGGATACTTGCTAAGAAAAGTAGACCCTGGTATGGACTTTTCTTTTTCAATGGGATTTTCTTATGCACTTTCTTATGATGTATCGTTAAGCACCTCTTTTCAGGGAAGTTTTAACACCAGTACCACATTAGGCTTGGAGTCTTCGGCAACGCAAAAATTGCGTGAGATTAAAACCGGCAGTCAGATGTCAGGGATTATGAATTTTGCTTTGGGCATTAGAATGTCACCTAAAAACATTGTCAATGTAAATGTAGGTTATGGTGTAACAGAGCAAGCTCCAGATATTTTAATCGGGGTCTCTATGCCGATTTTAATTGCGGGCGTTAAACCTTCTTCTAGTAACTAATACTATGCAACGCTTAAACAATAACAATAAAATCAGATTCTTTATGTGCAGGCTGTTTTTAAGTGGTTTATTATTTTTGTCCTCTTTTGCAAGTCATGCTCAGCTTATCCAAAATATGTTTATAGATACCAAGGCCATGTCTTTGGGTAATGCAGTGACAGCAGACCCGACAGGCATTATGGATATTCACTTTAATCCAGCAGGGTTAACTAAACTTGATGGACGGCAAATGCAATTTCAGTTTATGAATATTGTACTGCAAACAGAGTCTGAATTTTCTTTACCTAAGGGTTATGATGGTACAGGGCGTTTGCTTGATGTCAGCAAAGACCCCATATTAAAGCAGGGTAAAAGTCATGCTTCAGCAGCGGCTTATTTACCAGGTGTTGGCATTTTGCCTATGGATACGTTGCCCGTTTTAACCTTGCCTAATGGTGGGGTGTCAATTAATCCACCAGGTTCAAGATTTACCTTTGCCAATGCAGTATACGCACCGATGGCATCAGGATTCTCTAAGCCTAAAAATGACCCAGGTAGGTATCAGGCTAGGCAGGTAGCATTACAGCGTTTTACTTATATGTCGCCCTCTTTTGGCTATAAGGTTTCCGATACCATATCTGTAGGAGCCAGCTTTTTGTTCTCTCATCAGGCAGTTGCTGTGGAGCAGAACATTCGTGCACCCTCATCTTTATTGGCAGTTGCTGAATACTTACAAGAGTCTTTAGGTTGCTTTGATGACAATGGTAATCCTACAGGGAACGACCCTTTATCTGCTATTGCTGCGTTATGCGGTGGTAAGATTGGTCCTTATCAAGATGTTGGGGAGCTTAAAATTGCAACTGAAGAGACGCTATCTCCTTCATTTAACTTAGGCTTTTTGTGGGAGCCCGTTAGCTGGTTTGCTTTGGGCGTTGGCTATCAAAGTGAAGCAAAGGCGCATTTAAAAGGCACTTATGAGCTTAATTATTCAGATGATTTTAGTAATTTCTTTAAAAAACTATCGCCCACATTGGTGGGTACTTTTGGACAGGCTTTGCTTAAATTACCCTCAGGTTTAGATGTTGAAAAAGGGCATGTTAGCACTGAATTAACCTATCCTCAGCATTTACAAATAGGGACAAAGTTTCGTATTTTTGATACTTTACAATTAAATGTCGATGCAGGCTGGACTGATTTTGGAAAATGGGAAGCACTAGAGTTTAAATTTGACCGAGAGGTGAGCTTTTTAAATTCTGCCAAAATGCTATCCCCTGATTTAGTTACAGGAACGAGTTTGCGACAACCACTGAATTATAAGTCGGTATGGAGCTTTGGTTTTGGCTTGCAGTTAGATGTTAGTTCTCGCTTGAGCTTACGTGCTGGTTATGAGCCAAGAGAAACCTCAATTCCTCGTGATGGGCGTAGCGTACAGGCACCTTTAGGCTTTGCAGAGCTATATAGTTTGGGCTTAGGCTATCAGTGGGATAGGGATACGGTTATTGATTTGTCTGCCAGTTTTATGCAATCTAAAGAAGAAATTCTTGCAGACCCGCAAGCAGAAAGCGATAAGGGTAATTATCCAAACTCCAGTAATGCAGTTAACCGTAACTGTTTAACCTGTACTGTTACTAGTCCATATCCTGGCTTAGATGTTAAAACCAAGCTGGTTATTGGTGCTATTGGTTTTAGCTTTAGAACCAAGTTCTAATGTTTAGGTATTTGCTAATTGTGCTGTTTGTATGCTTTTGGCATCAGACGCTGGCGCAAGAATTTTTCACTTGGATTGACAGTCAAGGGCGAGTACACAATAGTCCTGTTGCTGAGAAAAAAAATTCAGAAAAATCCAAGCAGCAAATAAATTCGAGAAAAAGCACAGAAGACAAGCCTTTTTTAAGTGAAGATGAATTTAAACGCCAGCAAGCACAAGATAAAATAGATAATCCAGCTTTTTTTACTTGGGTTGATAGTTATGGTCAGGTACATAACCAACGTATTTTTGTTGCTAAAGAAAATAGCAAATCTCAACCAGCTACAGAGGCTTATCTTGATGATAGCTATGTACCCACATTGCGATTAGCACTGACAGACGGAAAAGACTGCTGCCAGCAATATATCAGTGCATTAAAACACCGCAGCAAGTTACTAAAAAAACGGACTTATCATTTAATTAATATTCAAGATAATCCAGCTTTTAGATTAGGTAATTATCATGCTCCAGCATTTTATTTGCGCTTAGATGCAGACAAGCAGATAAGAAAAATAGATGTCTTGCAGTTAAATGCTAAATTTAAACCTTCGGTTATCGCCTTAGATAAAAATTTTATCCCCATACACCAAAGCCATTCTTTAAAAGGAGTGTTGCGTGCCGCCAATTGGCAGCATAGCGCACAGCGTTATTTTTCTGTGTTGTTGGCAGATACAGAAATTGCCTATCTTATTTGGTATTATCCGCAAGTTAACTCAGAGCAAGAGCATAAACAGCTGCAACTGGTTGTGCGTTGGGATATCGCAATTAATTAGTGCAGATTTTACTTGATAAATCATTGCATATCTTTGAATATGCAGCTTTTAATAAACAATAGATGTTGGAATAAACTATGATTGGTCGCTTAACTGGTCTTATCCTATTTAAACAGGCTCCCGATTTGTTGCTGGAAGTGGGAGGCGTGGGGTATGAATTACAAGCACCCTTAAGCACTTTTTTACAACTTCCTCAAGTAGGACAGAAGGTTACCCTGCATACTCACCTAGCGGTACGTGAAGATGCCCATGTTCTGTATGGATTTACAGATGAAAAACAAAAACGCTTATTTAGACTGTTAATTAAGACCAATGGAGTAGGTCCTAAACTGGCATTGGGTATTTTATCGGGTATGAATGTCGATGAGTTTGTATATTGCGTAAGTGAACAAAATGTAACTGCGCTGACCAAATTACCTGGTGTGGGCAAAAAAACTGCAGAGCGTTTAATTATTGAAATGCAAGATAAATTAAAAATAGAAATTGCCGCATTGCAACAACATACAAACCAGAGTGTAGAAAACAAACAAACAGAGAAGAAACATATCTTAGAAGAAGCCGAACAAGCCTTAACTGCCTTAGGTTATCGTCCTCAAGAAGCTGCCAAAATGGTTAATCGGGTTGCTGGTTCTGCTAGCAATACGGAAGAGCTTATTCGTTTGGCTCTAAAACAAAGCATGGGGCAGGTATGATAGAAACAGATCGTTTTTTAAGTCCTGAAGCAAAAACCAATGAAGTTAAACAAGACAATGGTTTGCGTCCCTGTGCATTAAGTGAGTATGTAGGACAACCACAAGTCCGAGAGCAAATGCAGATTTTTATTGATGCCGCTCGCATGCGCCAAGAATCCTTAGATCATACCTTAGTTTTTGGTCCTCCAGGTTTAGGCAAGACTACTTTAGCCAATATTATTGCCCATGAAATGGGAGTTACCATTAAATCGACTTCAGGCCCAGTGTTAGAGAAAGCAGGGGATTTAGCGGCAATGCTCACTAATTTAGAACAAGGAGATGTTCTATTTATTGATGAGATTCATCGAATGAACCCTGCTATTGAAGAAATCTTATACCCAGCAATGGAAGATTATCAGCTTGATATCATGGTGGGCGAAGGCCCAGCGGCACGCTCAATTAAAATTGACTTACCCCCTTTTACATTAGTTGGTGCAACCACACGTGCAGGTCTTTTAACCTCTCCATTGCGTGATCGTTTTGGTATTGTTCAGCGGCTTGAATTTTATAATATACAGGATTTAACGCATATTGTGAGCCGCTCTGCTAAGTTACTCAATTTACCTATTGATGAAGAGGGCGCAACAGAAATTGCACGTAGAGCCAGAGGTACACCACGTATTGCCAATAGGTTGTTGCGTAGAGTGCGTGACTATGCAGAAGTCAAATCTGATGGACAAGTCAATAAGCAGTGTGCCGATGATGCCTTAAATATGCTAAATGTTGACAGTCATGGATTTGATCATTTAGATAGACGCTATTTACTCACACTTATTGATAAATTTGCAGGTGGTCCTTGTGGCGTAGAGACTTTGGCAGCGGCAATTGGAGAGGAAGCAGATACACTAGAAGATATTGTAGAGCCATATTTAATGCAACAGGGGTATTTAATTCGTACACCAAGAGGACGTGTAGCCAACCGTCTTGCTTATACACATTTCTCAATACCTTATGTTGAGAATCAATATGCAAAATAAAATATTTGTATGGCCAGTGCGTGTTTATATTGAAGATACTGATGCAGGCGGCATCGTTTATCATGCAAATTATTTGCACTACTTAGAGCGTGCTCGCAGTGAGTGGTTGCGTAGTCAAGGTTTTGAGCAAGCTCAGTTGCAAACATGTCATGGTATTCAGTTTGTTGTGTATAAACTGAGTTTGACGTATCAAAAGCCCGCTTACTTAGATAATTTACTGGAGTTAAAATTAAATCTAACAGGGTTAAGAAAAACAGGTATGCAGCTATTGCAAACAATCGAATACAATGAGCAACTTTTATTGCAGGCTCAAGTCGAGATTGCATGTACAGATGTTACAGGGCGACCAACAGCGATGCCTACAGCATTATTTACCAGTTTGCAGCAATTGATTTGTTAATTCGCTTATTAATAATACCCAAGTTGGTATGAAAATGGCTTAATATAAAGAGATATTTAAAGTATCAACCAGAGAAATCTTAGTATAATACTAAGGTTAATAAATAAAACAGACTAATATTCCATAAGGAGCAATAGTGAACGACTCATTTTCCGTTTTTTCCCTAATTTTTAACGCCAGTTTTGTTGTACAAATGGTTATGTTGCTATTACTTTTAGCATCACTAGTCAGTTGGGTGCTGATATTTCAACGACAGCGTTTAATTAGCAATAGTCGCTTGCAAGTACAACTATTTGAAGATCGCTTTTGGTCTGGCTCAGATTTACATGAACTGTATAAAGAATGTCAGCAATCCGACATTAACAGCGGGATAGAAAATGTATTTATGGCAGGTTTTAAAGAGTTTAGTAAAATGCGCCAACAACAAATTACAGACCCTGATTCCTTAATGCTAAGCTCCCAAAGAGCAATGCGTATTGCCATCACTCGAGAGAGTGAGCAATTAGGTCAGCATTTACCTTTTTTGGCAACAGTAGGCTCTACTAGTCCTTATATAGGGTTATTTGGTACAGTATGGGGCATTATGCATTCATTTCATGGTTTGGCCAGCGTTAAACAAGCAACCATTGCTACCGTTGCCCCTGGTATTTCAGAAGCGTTAGTAGCAACGGCAATGGGCTTGTTGGCAGCCATTCCAGCAGTTATTTTTTATAATCGCTTTGCCAGCCATGTAGATACCTTAGAAGTGAGCATGCAGACCTTTGCTGAAGAATTTTCAGCACTATTATACCGTCAGGCAGTTAAGCTACATAAAATTAATCAAGTACAACAGGATAGCTAAAATGCAATCTAATGGTAAAAAACGCCGTCCTGTCTCAGAAATTAATGTGGTTCCCTATATTGATGTGATGTTGGTATTACTGATTATCTTTATGGTAACTGCACCTATGTTGGTACAAACAGTCCCTGTAGAATTGCCTAAGGTTGAGTCCACACCCACAGAAATACAGCCTGATAATAAACATTTAATTATTAGCATTAACGCCAAAGGTGAATATTACTTGGAGCAAGAAGATGGCGAGTCTAAGGCAATAGCAGAAGAAAAAATCATCGAATATGTGCAAAAATTAGTACGTCAAGTGCCCAATATAAAAATTATGATTCGTGCAGATAAAGAGGTCGCTTATGGTAAGGTTGTTGTCCTAATGGGAGAATTACAAAATGCAGGCATGAACCATGTAGGCTTAATTACTGAAGCGCCAGATATTAAGGCAAAATAAAAGATGAACATGGGCAACCCCAAAAGTTATAAACTGCCAGTGGTATTTGCTATTTTAGTGCATCTGCTAGCCGCTCTTGTTCTAGTTAGCCAATGGCCTGATTATGCACAGAAAAGACGACCTCCTATACCTACATTTATTAGTGCAAGTATTGTGCGTGAGCACAATCAGGTATTAAAAAAAGCGTCTAAGAAAAAAACCACAAAAGATAAAAAAAATGCCCAAAAACGTAAGCTACAAGAAAAAAAACGGCAAGAAGCAAAACGTAAAGCGGCAGCAAAGAAAAAACGCTTAGCCAAAGAGCAAGCCAAAAAACGTGCGTTACAGAAAAAAATAGCAGCACAAAAGCGTGCTAAAGCAAAACAAAAAGCGGCTAAGGCTAAGGCAGAAAAACAACGTCGTGACTGGGAACAAGAACTATTAGAAAAAATCGCCATCGAAGAGGCGGAGCAAGTTTTGCAGCAACAAGCAGCCGATGCACTAGAGGCAGAAAGACAAGCAACGGTTACCAATGATTTTTCTAGTCAAATTAAGCAACATGTTACTGGCATGTGGAATTACCCACATGGCGTTGATGCCAAATTAGAAGTGGAAGTACGGGTTACTTTAGTACCCACAGGAGAAGTTGTTAGAGTGGTTATTCTTAAAAGTAGTGGACAGGCGGCGTTGGATAAATCAGTAGAGCAAGCTATTTATGCAGCATCTCCTTTGCCAGTGCCTAAAGATAGCCTTGTTTTTGAAAATCAATTTAGGAATTTTATTATGAAATTTAGACCAGAGGACGCAGTATTATGAAAAGATTCGGACTTTTTTTATGTATGCTAAGCATCAGTGCGAGTGCCTATGCGGAATTAATTATTGAAGTAACCAGTGGTAATCAGTCGGCAATACCAATTGCCGTTGTTCCCTTTAAATCGATAGGTGGTCGTGCACCTAGCAGTATTTATACGATTGCAGAGAAAGACTTAGAACGCAGCGGCTATTTTAAAGCGATGAAGGTAGCGAATATGCTACAAAAACCCTCTAAAATTAATCAGGTTAAATATTTAGACTGGCAGCGTTCTAACCAAGATTATGTGCTTATTGGCGAAGTCATGGTCACTGCAAGCACTTATCGTGTCACTTTTTCTTTAATTGACGTTTTTCGTAAAAAAGCCATTTTAAAGAAAAGTTTAATTGGTAAAAAAAATCAGCTTCGAGATATTGCCCATAAAATGTCAGATATGGTGTTTGAACGCATTACCGGCAATGCTGGGGTGTTTTCTACTAAAATAGCATACGTAACCGTTAATAAACGGCGCACTCGTTTTCAGCTTAATTATGCCGATGCAGATGGTGCTAGAGAGCGAGTATTATTTCGCTCCAGACAACCGATTATTTCTCCAGCATGGACTCCAGATGGAAAAAGTTTGGCGTATGTTTCATTTGAACGTAAATATGCAGAAATTTATTTGCAGAACATAAAAAGCAAAAAACGCAGAAGAATAATCAGTTTTAAAGGCAATAGTAGTGCGCCTGCTTTTTCCCCTAATGCAAAAAAAATAGCTTATGTTCGCACCATAAGAGGCAACACAGATATTTATGTTATGGACTTAAAAACAAGGCGCATTAGCCGTGCAACAAAACATTACGGAATTGATACGGAACCGCAATGGATGCCCGATGGTAAAGGCTTTATATTTACCTCAAGCCGCTCTGGTGGACCTCAGGTTTATTATAAAAATCTGGTCACAGGGCATATTCGTCGTTTGACTTTTAATGGTAATTATAATGCACGTCCAAGATTAACGCCTGATGGTAAAAAGCTAGTTATGGTGCACCGTAGTGGCCGTAATTTTCATATTGCATCGCAGTCTATGGAAGGCGGAAAATTCAGAATTTTAAGCCGAGAAACAAAATTAGATGAATCTCCTAGTGTTGCTCCGAACGGAAGTATGGTAATTTATGCAGCAACTGAAAAAAATCGTCGCATTTTGGCGATAGTTTCAGTTGATGGACAGGTGAAGTTTCGTTTACCATCACGTTACGGTGATGTAAGAGAACCGATATGGTCACCAATACTTAAAAAACTTAATTAACACTAGGAAAATTATTATGCAAAAAAATACATTTTTAACCAAAGCCTTAATCTTAGCCGTCAGTGCTCTTTTAGTATCAGCTTGCTCTAGCAAAGGTGATACCCAAGAGGGTGAGATGCAAGAAACTGCCGTTGAAGAAACCGTAATGGAAAATGATGCTGCGTTAAATGAACAAACAGATAGTGCCAGACAAGCATTGCTTGAAAAAAGCACGTTCTATTTTGGTTTTGACCAAAGCTCTATCAGCGATGAAGATAAATCCATTTTACGCGCACATGCCGAATACTTAGCCAGCACACCAGCTGCTAGCGTTGTTGTTGAAGGTTATGCAGACGAGCGTGGTACTGTTGAATACAACCTAGCTTTAGGTGAGCGTCGTGCATCTACAGTACGCAGTTTCCTACTAGCTAATGGTGCTGGTGAAGAGCAGGTTGAAACTGTAAGCTATGGCGAAGAGCGTCCTGCTGCAACTGGTAATACAGAAAGCGATTGGGCAAAAAACCGTCGTGCTATTATTGTTTATCAGAGCCAAAACTAAGTTGGCAATGAACAAACAGTATGTTCTTTGTTTGTTGGTGGCATTTGCCACCAACAGCTTTGCCGCAGATGGCTGGGTAAGTGTTAATAAAAAGCACCGTACTTCTAAGCGTCAATACAGTAAAAGCCAACATAACTCAGCCTCTAACTCATTAGTAAACGACTTGCTTAATCAGGTACAAATGATGCAGCAAGAAATGTCAGAACTTAGAGGAATGATAGAACAGCAAGAAAATAAAGTTAGAATACTAGAAAGAAAGCAAAAAAGTGCTTATCAAGATGTTGATAAAAGACTACAAGCAATAGCTAAAAAAAGTGCGCAATCAAGTGCACATACAACGGCCTCAAGTTCCTCTAAAAAAAATAGTAAAACAATCAGTTATAAAGAGGCAATGCAGTTAGTTAGGGAAAAAAAGTACACCCAAGCAATTACCGCATTTGAGCAATTCTACAAAGCCAATCCCAACTCCTCTCTTGCTCCCAATGCTTTGTATTGGAAAGGCGAGATTCAAATGGTAAAGGGCAGCTTAAAACAAGCCAAATCAAGTTTTTTTCAAGTGACCAAACACTTCCCAACACATAGCAAAAGTGTTGATGCCAGCTATAAACTAGCTGTAATCAAGCACAGACAAGGTGATATAAAAGGTGCAAAACGAGATTTACAAAGACTGATTAAAAAACACTCAGGAAAATCTACACGCACCGTGAGGTTGGCGAAATCTTACTTAAAACGTCTATAAATACCATAAATTTACAAAAACCGCTTGCAGGTTTTGAAAATCTAGGTAATATATGCGCCTCGTTTGAGGGTCGTTAGCTCAGTTGGTAGAGCAGTTGACTTTTAATCAATTGGTCGATGGTTCGAATCCATCACGACCCACCATTCAAACAAATATCTAGTATTTTCCTATTGGGTCGTTAGCTCAGTTGGTAGAGCAGTTGACTTTTAATCAATTGGCCGATGGTTCGAATCCATCACGACCCACCAATATATCTTAAGCACATTCATTTGCATGCAAACAAATTTAGATTTCTAATGAGAGAAAACGCAACTTTGTGTTATAGTTCATGGATAAATGATAAAGACTAAGCAAGCCCTTTACGATGATTGATGAGAGTACAAAACAACAGCAACGTGCATTAATTCATAATTATTGGCAAAACGAAAAGTATGCTGATATGCCGCAGGATCAAGCGCAATTAGAAGTGCAAATTGCAACTGAATTAAAAAAACAAGATGCCGCTTTAGTTGCCCATTATTACACCGCACCTGAAATTCAAGCGTTGGCTGAAAAAACCGGTGGTTGTGTGTCGGATTCTTTGGAAATGGCACGCTTTGGACGAGATCACTCTGCCCAAACCCTAATTGTTGCAGGGGTTAAGTTTATGGGAGAGACAGCAAAGATTTTAAGTCCCGAAAAAACCATCTTAATGCCAAATTTAGAGGCAACCTGCTCTTTAGATTTAGGCTGTCCTATTGATGAATTTAGTCAATTTTGTGATCGCTATCCAGATAGAACGGTTGTTGTTTATGCCAATACTTCCGCAGCGGTTAAAGCACGGGCTGATTGGGTTGTTACCTCCAGTATTGCTTTGGAGGTTATTCGCCATCTTGATGCCCAAGGCAAGACATTTATCTGGGCACCCGATAAACACCTTGGTGGCTATATTCAACAACAAACTCAAGCAGATATGATTTTATGGGACAGTGCCTGTATTGTACATGAAGAATTTAAAGCCAAAGGTGTGCTGGATTTAAAGAAAGTATACCCTGATGCAGCAATTTTAGTGCACCCAGAGTCGCCACAGGCGGTGGTAGATTTAGCCGATGTTGTTGGTTCAACCAGCCAAATTATTCATGCGGCACAGCATTTAGATAATGACACGATGATTGTCGCTACAGATAAAGCCATTTTTTATAAAATGCAGCAAGCAGCACCAAATAAACGCTTGATTGAAGCCCCTACAGGAGGTGATGGTGCAACTTGCAAGAGTTGTGCTCATTGTCCTTGGATGGGTATGAACCATTTGCAAAATATTTTATACGCCCTGCAAACAGGTAGCGGAGAAATAAGTGTTGAAGAGCGTTTACGCCAGAAAGCCAGTATCAGTTTAGGTCGCATGCTTAGCTTTAAGGCTTAGTATTGGCACGTTAATGACAGCAAATATTTTATATGTATCAGAATTGTCGCAACAATTGCTAGGGCAGGAATATGCCCAGCAATTTGCGTTTGACATCAGATATCAACCCCCTTTGTCTCAGCTTAACTATTATCTTTGTTTACAAACAAAGGGTTTGTTTTTGCATAACAATCAAGATAATGAAACACTATGTGTAGATTTTTTAGCAGGTAAGCAGGCGCATCGGTTTTATTTTGGTGGGGGGCAAGGGCAGGATATCGCCAAGGCGGTGGGAGTGAGTCAATACAAACCGACGGTATTGGATTTAACAGCGGGTTTGGCGCAAGATGCTTTTGTGCTTGCTGCACTGGGGTGTCAGGTGCATGCTTGTGAAAAACAACCCGTTATTGCGGCTTTGGTTTTAGATGCGCTTAAACGTGCATTGGCGGCGTCAGATGAGCAATACTTAGCCATTCAAGATGCACTTAAACGCTTAGAATATCAATTTATTAATGCACAAGATTATTTGCAGCAATGCAATACTCGTTTTGATGTGATTTACCTTGATCCAATGTTTGAGGCAGGTAGCTATGCAAAATCACAGGTAAAAAAAGAAGCAAAGGCGTTGCGCTTACTTGCTCAAGATCCATTTGATGCACAACAGTTATTGGTATTGGCGTTGCAACATGCTCGCTGTCGAGTGGTGGTCAAACGTCCTAAAAAGGGCGAATTTTTAGCTCAAAAAACGCCCAGTTTTCAGATTAAAGGTAAGTCTAATCGTTATGATGTTTATGTATTGCAGCAGGTCAAAGCAGGCAATTAGTTTAAACCATCATTTTCTGCGGCGACGTGCACAATACTTTGCTGTAGTTCGCCACTTAATAAAGCCTCTATTTGTGCTCTAAATTCTTTTAGACTATCGGCAAAGCACAGTTTTTTCTCTTTATCTAAAGTAAGGCGTTGCTCTTGTAATAATTGATTAATTAAGGTTCTAAATAAATGTTTATCAAAAAATTCAGGCGCATTCATGCCGTATAGTATGGTAATACGCTGTGCTAATAAGGTGCAGCGTTGCTCTAGTTCCTCACAGGTAATTACCCCACTGCCATTTAGTTCTAGCAGTTTTAGAGTTAGATAATAGCGAGTCAGTGTTTGCAGTAGGTGTTCTGCTAGGCTTTTGAGTTTATTTTGTTTTGGGTCGCTAGCAGGTACGCCATGATAGTTTTGACCTTGAATGACTAAATAGCCCATTTTCGAGAGTATATTAAGCCAAATCTCAACTTGTTGATTAATTTCATCGAGTGACCATATTAAAAATAATTCAGCTTTGATATAAGGGTACAGCAAGCGGATTTTAGCTTGGGCTTCCTCTTTATTAAAACAGCGATTATTTACAAATAGGCAGCAAATTAAAGAGGGTAGGGCGAAAAGATGCAATACATTGTTGCGATAGTAGGTTAATAAAATGGCTTGACGTTCATCTGTTTGAATGATGTCTCCAAGTTCATGGTGACTGCGGTTAACTAAGTTCAGTGCTTCCGCGTGAGTGACCCAGTTTTTTGCGCCATCTTGGGGTAGCGTGAGCAAGTTGCTATATGGGTGAGCTTGCATTAATTGGTAATAGCTTTGCATGTGAGCCATGAGTTGTTGCTCATCACGGGCTTGGCGTTGCGCTGGTAATAATGCCAATGCTAATAAATTAATGGGGTTTATAGATGCGGCTTGGTTTATGCCTGTAACGACTTGATTGGCAAGTGCATCAATAAATTTAAAGCCCCAGTTTGGTCGGTAATCAATATCTTGGTAGTCTTGCTTTTGCCAGTCAGGTTGTAGTTGATTGAGTTGTTCATTTAAATAGATGGGGTTGCCAAAGGTAACATAGACTTTACCAAAAGAATTTTTGAGTGCTCGTACGGTACGTATCAAGCCAAGCACGGATTCTTTTTTCTTTTTTTGTCCTTTAAGTTCATTGAGATAGCTATTTGCTTCTAATACTTTTTCATAACCAGTATAAACAGGAATAAATACAATGGGTTTTTCATGGTCACGTAAATAACTTCTTAGGGTCATTGCCAGCATGCCTGCTTTGGGTGTGAGAGTTCGTCCTGTACGACTGCGACCACCTTCTACAAAATATTCAGCACTGTAGCCTTGCGAAAAGACACTGTGGAGATATTCATCAAAAACAGCGGCATAAAGGGGGTTGTCTTTAAATGAGCGGCGTAAAAAGAAAGCACCACCACGTCTTAAAATAGAACCAATAATAGGCATATTAAGGTTAATACCTGCGGCAATTTGGGGTAGTTGCAAACCACGAGTATATAGCACATAAGATAATAACAGATAATCAATATGGCTACGATGACAGGGAACATAGATGATTTCATGTCCTTGGGTATTGGTTTTTATGGTTTCTAAGTTATGTACTTGAATGCCGTTATAGAGCTTGTTCCATAACCAGATAAGCAATACTTCTAAAAACCGTATGGTTGTATAAGAAATATTAGAGGCAATTTCATCTGCATATTTTAAAGCTCTTTGGCGGGCTTTGGCTTTGCTGATTTTTTTTACTTGGGTCTCTTTTAAAATGGCTTTTTGTACTAAGGGGCGGTTAGGTATTTTAGTGACCAGTGTGCGTCTATGAGAAAGCTCAGGACCAATGACACTGGCAGTAACCTGTTTATTGTGCACTCTTAAAATGCGTGCCAGTTTATGGGCGGCGCGTTGAGGGGAGTTGCTATCTTGAATGAGTTGACGCACGGAAATAGAGTCGCTTAAATGCACAAAGGTATTACGACCATTTAATAAAATGGCCATAAAGGTAGCCAGTCGTCCACCGATTGTTCCGCTATTTTGTAACCATATTTTTAAAAAAGAACGCTCTTTTTGTGGACCTCGTCCCCAAAAAATGCGTACGGGTATCACTTGAATGTCCTGTGTTGGATTGTCTTGTAGCCATTGGATTTTTTTATTAAGGCTTTTTGCCACTACAGGTATGGGTTTGCGCCTAAAAGTAAGCATACTGCTCTGATATAAGTGAAAAAATGCCATACCAGGGGGCATGCTGCCTTGAGTTACTTTGCTTTTTTGATACAAAGGGCGATGCCAGCCAAATTGCTGACTAAGTTGATCAATTAAGAGTCTTTCGGCATGGGAAGAGTATAATAATGCATATAATTTATGCTTGTTGCTGTGGTTTTCTATCTCAGTGACTTCTTTGCCAATGATTTTGGTTTTAATTAAATGGGCTAAAATCCACTGTTGAGTTTTTAAAATAGCATGACGAAAATAGATAAAAGGATTCATAGGATTACTACATCAATAATGGGGTGGCGGTTCGTTGTTTGGTAACGCTGAGCTGCCATTGTTTGGTTGTTCAATTTTCTGATTTAATATTTTGATAAGCTGCTTGAGAAAATCTATATCTTTGCGCATGTTATAATTGCTTTTTTCTAGAGCTATGATGGATTGCTCTGCTAGGTATAGGCGATGTTGCAAATCAAGGAGTTGTTGTTGCATTTTAATGTGTTATCCCAATTTTTTATGGCAATTATGTTACATTTTTATCATCAGTAAGATAAATTATGCCAGTTATTGAGATAATTAAGAACCTATTTTTAATATATTGATAAATTCAAGAAAAGAATGAAATGATGGCGTTTATAATATATGCTATTTTGTTTGTGCTAGGGTTTGTCTTTTAATTAGAGCGTATATAAGTATGATGCTTTTATTAAAGGTGGGTGTGAGTGATAAAATTTTTTGTATTTAGATTATTTTTTAGGAGGAAAAAACGCGATAGAGTAAAATCAATTCTACCCAATGGTAAATTAATATATAATAATAAGTAAGTTGGTTTTAAATTAATTTTTAGGTATGTTAAATGAATAAATTATTTTTAAGAAAAGTATTATTGGCGTTATTGTTGGCAGTAGCTATGCCATTTATTGTGTTGTTTGTAGTTTCTTTTGTAAAAACGGAGTTGGTTTTAAGTGCAGGCAATGCATTGAGTTTTTCAGCGTTGCTAAATATGCAAGGAGCAATGGTCTTAATCTTGCTTTTGGCAGTGATTGGCTTTGTGCTTAATCTATTAATGCTGTTTTTTACATTGCCTCGCCGCCGCCGTTATCGTCCTATCGGCACGTTGGTTGAAGATGATATTGATGATGGACGTGAACGTGGTGCGGTTAAATGGTTCAATGTGAAAAAAGGCTTTGGTTTTATTACTTGGGATAATGGCGAGGACGTTTTTGTACACTTTCGCTCTATTCGTGGGGAAGGACACCGCTCTTTAAATGAAGGACAAAAGGTTAAGTTTCAAGTCGTATCTGGACGCAAAGGATTACAAGCAGAAGATGTGTCTGCAGTTAAAGATTAAGCAGATAGAGCATTTTTTAAAAAGCAGAGATTTAATCATTCTCTGCTTTTTTTTTGCCTATGAGTAAATCAGGATAATCACTAAAAACAGCGGTAATGCCTAAATTAAAAAGTCGCTGTGCCGTTTGTGGATTATTGACGGTATATGCTAATAGAGGCATGTTTTGCGTGAGCATTTTTTTGATTTTTTCCTCTGTGTTTTTTGCTGCATCAAAATGTAATCCGCTGGCATTCACTTCTTTTAATAAAGGGATACAGTCACTATGTATTTCTTCTACTAAAACCGCTCTGGGGTGTTGTGCGAGTGATTTTTTAATTAGCATTAAACTTTTAATACTGAAGCTGCTAAAAAGCAAATGAGGCAGCTTGGTATATGCTTGCAAACATTGAACAATGGCATGAATGGTTGCTTGTTCATATCCTTGTTCTGGCTTAATCTCAAGGTTTAAAGAAAGGTGTTGTTGTAAGGCCAAATCTAATAGCTCTGTCAGTGTCAGTATGGGCTCTTTGGCGTAGCTAGGTGCAAACCATGCTCCAAAATCTAAATGTTGCAGTTGCTGGTATGAGGTTTCTACCAGCTTTCCTGAGCCATTACTGCAACGCTCTAAATGACTGTCATGAAAAATAACTGGCTGTTCGTCGGCACTAATTGCAACATCAACTTCAATCCAGTTAAGTCCCATTTTTGCTGCTTTTTTAATGGCACTAGCAGTATTTTCAGGCGCATAGGCACTGCCACCTCGATGGGCAATAATTTGTTGGTGAATGTTAAAGTAGGGATTTTTTTTCATGCTGTATTCAGGGTTTAAATATGCTAAGTAGTGTATCGTTAAACTGCTTACAAATAAATCAATGTATGGCTTAGATAGAGGTTTCTATTTCGGCGGATAAATAAATTCATTTGCAAACCAGCAAAAGGGTGCTTAAATATTCGCTGAATTTTATATTTAAGGTACTCTAAGAAAGATGCAACCGTTAGCTATATTCTTGCAAAATTCACCTTTTGCTGGCTCTGGACAGCGCTTGGCATTGCAATTTTTGCAGGCTTGTCTGTTGTCAGAAAAAGCCGTATCAAGGGTGTTTTTTTATCAAGATGCGGTATTAACCGCCAGTTTGTTGTTGCCTAAAAATGCTCAAGGCTTGTCTTTAGGTGACGAGTTTGCCGTTGTTGCAGATGCTTATAATCTACCTTTGCAGCTATGTATTGCCAGTGCCAGTCGGAGAGGGCTGGTAGATGCTCAGGGGCATGAGCATATACACCCAAGGTTTTCGATAGTAGGGCTAGGAGAACTGGCTCAAGCTGGCTCAACGCCTGAAAAAATAGTGAGTTTTTAATGGCTCATTTTGTTATTAGCATTCAAAATCCCGTTGATGAATACTTAGAACCTATGGAATTAGCATTGGCATTGGCTGCATTTGAGCATAGCATTAGCTTGGTTTTTATTCGCCAAGGTTTGAGCTGGCTTACACCCAACCAACAACCTAGGGTTGAGGGGGCAAAATCGCCATCTAAATTATTAAAATCATTGCCTTTGTTTGGCATTGAAAATTGCTATGCACTGACTTCTCAGATTGATTTGCCGCAGGTTAGCTGTATTAGTAATGCCACATATCAGCAGCTCTTACAAAGTGCAGATAATCATTTTAGCTTTTAGGATTGCGTATGTTAGTACATCAGATTTTTAGTGCAGATGTTGCCTTAGAAACGACCTTATTAAATAAAGAAGATAAAATATTATTGCTTGGCGATGGGGTCTATTGGCAAGCGGATTTGCCGCTGGCTTGTGAGCTGTATTATTTGACTTTAGATGCTCAAATAAGAGCTCTGAGTATGCCGTCATTTGCTCATGCGCTTGATGATAAGGCATGGGTTGAGTTAATCGCCCAAGCACAAGCAGTAAAAAGTTGGTTTTAGTATGAGCGCACTTAAAGACATAACAGATGAGCAGGGTTTTTTGCAGGACAGTCATCTATGGAATAAGGAAGTTGCACAGCAATTAGCAGCACAAAATGGCATTCATCTAACCGAAGCGCACTGGGAAATCATATTTGCTGTCAGAAAATTTTATGCCGAGTTTGATTTGTCGCCACCTATGCGCCCACTTTGTAAATTCTTGCGGCAAAATTTAGGTGCAGATAAGGCAACCAGTTTGTATTTATTGGGTTTATTTCCCGATAGCCCAGCAAAGTTAGCTGCCAAAATAGCAGGTTTGCCAAAGCCTGATAATTGCTTGTAGTACTTTTAATGCAGAGATGAAATTTGCAATACCGTCCTTGGTATTAATTAGATAGCAGAATTATCTGCTATTTGCTTGGATAATCACGCTTTGCAGAGCCTGTATAAAGCTGGCGTGGACGACCAATTCGATATTCATTACTAATCATTTCGTTCCAGTGGGCAATCCAACCTGGTGTACGACCTGTAGCAAAAATAACGGTAAACATTTCTGTTGGAATACCCAGTGCTTTTAGGATAATGCCAGAGTAAAAATCGACATTAGGATACAGTCCACGTTTGATAAAGTATTCATCTTCTGTAGCAATTTTTTCTAAACGCATTGCAATTTTAAGCAATGGATCATCTTCTAATCCAAGCTCACTGAGTACTTCATCGCAGGTTTGCTTCATTACCTTAGCACGAGGATCAAAGTTCTTATAGACTCGATGACCAAAGCCCATTAAACGGAATGGATCATTTTTATCCTTGGCTTTTTCGATAAATTGATCAATGTTTGATTCGTCACCAATTTCTGCCAGCATTTTAAGCACAGCTTCATTGGCACCGCCATGAGCAGGCCCCCAAAGAGCAGCAATACCAGAGGCAATACAAGCAAATGGGTTAGCACCCGTAGAGCCTGATAAACGTACTGTTGAGGTAGACGCATTTTGCTCATGGTCTGCATGTAGCAAGAAAATTCTATCCATTGCTTTAGACAAAACAGGGCTGATTTTTTTCTCTTCGCAAGGTGTGCCAAACATCATATTTAAGAAGTTTTCTGAATAGCTTAAATCATTGCGAGGATAAACAAATGGCTCTCCTTTGGAGTACTTATATACCATCGCTGCCAAAGTAGGCATTTTGGCAATTAAACGATAGGCAGAGATAATGCGGTGTTTTTCATTGCTGATATCAAGAGAGTCATGATAGAAAGCAGATAAAGCACCAACCACACCACACATAATTGCCATTGGGTGGGCGTCACGACGAAAACCATTAAAAAAGTTTCTAAGTTGCTCATGCACCATGGTGTGTTTTTTTACGGTATTAACGAAGTTTTCTTTTTCTTCTTTGGTGGGCAACTCGCCTTCAAATAATAAAAAGCAGGTCTCCAGATAATCTGATTTCTCTGCCAGTTGCTCAATGGGATAGCCACGGTGTAATAAAATGCCTTTCGCACCATCAATAAACGTAATTTTAGATTCAGTGGCAGCAGTAGAGACAAATCCAGGGTCGTAGGTGAATAGGTTATTGCTAACTAAGCTCCTTACATCAATAACATCAGGACCAATTGTGCCTTCGTATACAGGTAATTCAAAGCTGGTTTCAACGCCGTCAATAGTCAGTTGTGCTTTTCTCTCCGTCATAGATAACTCCTTAGTGTGAATGGTTATGTCGTTAAATTAATTTTTATCATTCTAAGTCTTTTAGTTGTACCAGAAACAAGGCTAAAAGACCAGAATGGCTTTTTATTTGCTATTAAATCTTAACCAGTAGTTAATTTGATTAGCTAGACAAGTAGTAAAATAACTGAAAAAAGAGGTTATATCTAGCAATTGTACTGTAACTTTATGTAATTAAAAGGCTGGTTTTTTTTTGAATAATCGTTTATGGTTCTGTATGTGGTATCAGAAAATATGACCACATAAGGTTTTGCTTGGCTTTTTGCAGTCATTTTAAAGCCAGCTAGAAGCAAGTAAAATAATAATTAATTAAAAATAATAAAAAGGAAAATCTATGAAATCTCGTTTATTTCAGACCATTTTGGTCATGAGTTTATGCTGTGTTTATCAATCTAGTTATGCAATGTCTAAACTGCCGCCTTTATTTGGTGGTGGCAATATTGCACATTATCAAGGCACGGTAGGAGGGTTGGCGCAAGGTTGCTATTCTATTTATTCGCCACTGACGGGTAAATATGCTCGTCAATCTCATGTTGGAGGGCCAGTTAATGATGGCTTATCCTATCTTCTAAACACGAACAATCAGGCTGAAGCCGCACGTTTTTATTTTAAGCCAACGGCATTGGGCAAGTTTATGCTAAAAGACCAGGGTCAGCGATTTTTAGGCACCCATTTGCCCATGCAAGTAAGTGCTGGTAAAACCGTTGGTGAGTTTGTTGAGTGGCAAATTCAACCCAGTCAAGAAGATGGCTTTTTATTTACCGCCAGTAAATTAAATTTATCGCTTAAACACAATCTAGCAAACGGTGCATTATATCTTGCTGGTGGCTTAGATTTAACACCCAATTCTGAGGCAAGTTTGCAGTTAGTGGCGCAGTCTGATTGTGTTGCATTTCCTGAAGTAGCATTAAATGTGACGGGTAATAGAGAAAACCTAAAAGGTAATGTCAATGACCCTGTGCGTGGTTTTATTGATCCGCATACTCATATTACTTCTTATGAATTTATGGGCGGTAAGATGATGGCAGGTCGTCCTTTTAGTCCTTGGGGAGTAGAAGATGCGCTGCGTGATAGTAAAAACTTACATGGAGATAAAGGTGCATTAGACATTATTGGTAATCTTTATACCTATGGTGATTTAAAAAATCGCTATGATACTCGAGGCTGGCCTGATTTTCCTTGGTGGCCTAATTATAAACAAATGAGTCATATGGGGTATTACTATAAATGGATAGAACGTGCTTATCTATCTGGCTTGCGTATTATGGTAACTAATCTGGTTGAAAATGAAGTGCTGTGTAACTTGCAGCGTACTATTAATCCTGCTAGTTGGATTAACCCAAATAAATGCAACACCATGGACAGTATTTACTTGCAAATTAAGCGTCTGCATGAAATGCAAGATTATATTGATGCCCAAGCAGGTGGTAAGGGTAAAGGATTTTTCCGTATTGTCGGTAGCCCCAAACAAGCACGAGAAGTCATTGCCAAAGGACAACTGGCTGTTGTTCTTGGAGTGGAAGCCTCAGAGACATTTAACTGTGGCTTAAATGATAAGAACTGTACTTATCAATCAGTTGAAATGCAGCTTAATAAACTTTATCGCATGGGTGTGCGTTCTTTATTTCCAACCCATAAGTTTAACAATCGCTTTGGTGGTTCTGCCGTAGAAGGTGGGTTTATTAATGTAGGGCAGTGGATTTCTTCAGGAAAATTCTTTAAAACTAAAGAATGCGATGCCCGTACAAAGGGTGTGCATATTGAAACAGGGTTTCCTTTAATTGGTAAGCTGCCCGTTTTAAAACAGATTTTAGATTCCATAAAACTGAACCCTGTATATGACGAGAGTATTGAACACTGCAATCAAGATGGTATCAGTCCTCTGGGTGTGTACTTAGTTAATAGAATGATAGATAAAGGCATGATGATAGAGCTGGATCATATGAGCAATGAAACCGCAACGGCGGTGTTGAAAATTGCTGATAAACGTCACTACAGTGGCTTGATTACCAGCCACAGTTGGATGCGTGCTGCAAAAAATGGGCATCTATCACATTACAATGTTAAACGTCTATTGCGGGCAGGTGGGTTTGCCGCGCCTTATAACATAGAGACAGAACCTATGCTGGAGGCAATTAACGACTATTTAGAAGTAGTTGAAGGTACGCCCTATATACAAGGTGTAGGAATAGCAACCGATATGAGCGGTTTAGGGGTGCAAGCACCGCCAAGAAAAGATGCTAACAGCAACCCCATGCAATACCCATATACAACTGAATTTGGTCTGACCTTTAATAAACAAGTCTCTGGTAATCGGATTTTTGATATTAATAAAGACGGTGTTGCCCATTACGGACTATTACCAGATCATGTGCAAGATATTCGTGAGCACGCATCAGCTCGTATCTATAATGCAGTTATGAACTCGGCAGAGGCTTACTTGCAAATGTGGGAGAGAGTACAAAGCACACCCTTAAGTGGACACTATAATCCCTTAAACTGATTTATGTCATAGACTTGCTGCGACAGCGTTGCAGCAAGTTTTATCGGCTAAAAAAAAATTTTAATCGGTATTTAAATTCCTTATAAATTCATCTGTTTAATCTTAATTATTGATTTTAATATAAAATAAATCTGGGATTTTATTAATAATTTTATTATTTGTTATTTGTATTCAAAAACAAATCCGTATCATTTGCGTAAACTCTTGTAAATAAAGGCGTTTATAAGCGAGAGTAATACATTATAGGGTTTGAGTTTTTGCTGGCATGTAATTATACTTGCCAAGCACAAACCTAGATTTATCTATGGTTTTTGATGAGATATTAAAAAACAATCGCCGAAGCATATTAACCTATGTTACTCGGTTTTGAGAGAAACACTTTGAGAGAGTCGTTTACCCCGTGAATAAAAAGCGCCCTATAAACCTTGACATTGCGTCAATGGAATTACCATTAAGTGCAAAAGCCTCCATTTTGCACCGTATTACAGGTTTAATCCTGTTTTTTTCTATTGGATTTTTACTTTATGCCTTAGATTTGTCCTTATCTTCAGAGCAAGGATTTATGCAAGTTGGCAGTACTCTAGCTCACCCTATTGCCAAATTTATTGGTTGGGGAATTTTAACCGCACTTGGTTACCATTTTATTGCAGGTATCAAACACCTATTAATGGATATAGGTGTAGGCGAAGAAAAAGAAAGTGGAAGAATAGGGGCAATGATTACCCTAGTTAGTGCTTTATTATTATCTGTTTTAGCAGGAGTTTGGGTATGGTAGCCAGTATTACAAATCTAGGTCGTAGCGGCCTTTATGATTGGGTTTTACAAAGATTGTCAGCAGTTCTGTTGGCACTTTATACAGTATTTATGGTAGGTATTTTTATTTTCTTTACACCACAAAATTTTGCAGATTGGAATCAGTTATTTGCCCAGTTTTGGGTTAAAATATTTACATTGTTGGCACTACTTTCCTTAAGCGCACATGCTTGGATTGGTATGTGGACTATCTCTACCGATTATCTTAAATCTGCTGGCTTGCGATTTGTCTTTCAAGTTTTCTGTGCCTTATTTTTATTTGTATATGTGGTTTGGTCAGTAGATATTTTGTGGGGTTTTAGTCATGTCTAGTTTACGCGTAATGAATTTTGATGCCATCGTCATAGGTGGGGGCGGTGCTGGCATGCGTGCAGCATTGCAATTGACCGAAGCGGGTATTAATACTGCCTGTGTTACTAAAGTGTTTCCTACCCGCTCGCATACCGTTTCTGCTCAAGGTGGTATTACCTGCGCCATTGCCTCTGCAGATCCTAATGATGATTGGCGCTGGCACATGTACGATACCGTTAAAGGTTCTGATTATATTGGTGACCAAGATGCCATCGAATACATGTGTTCAGTTGGTCCTCAAGCGGTATTTGAACTAGATCACATGGGCTTGCCATTTTCACGTTTTGAAAATGGACGCATTTATCAACGTCCATTTGGTGGGCAATCTAAAGGTCCAGATAACCCAGTGCAAGCCTCTCGCACCTGTGCTGCTGCTGACCGTACAGGTCATGCTTTGTTGCATGCGTTATATCAAGGCAATATTAAAGTTGGTACAACTTTCTTAAATGAATGGTATGCCATTGACTTGGTGAAAAATGCAAAAGGTCAAATTGTAGGCACGACTGCCATGAGTATTGAAACAGGCGAAGTGGTTTATATCAAAGCCAAAGCGACCGTGCTGGCAACTGGCGGAGCAGGGCGTATTTATCAGTCTACCACCAATGCATTAATTAATACTGGTGATGGCGTGGGTATGGCACTGCGAGCAGGTTTTCCAATGCAGGATATGGAAATGTGGCAGTTCCACCCCACGGGTATTTATGGCGCAGGCACATTAGTAACAGAAGGCTGTCGTGGTGAAGGTGGTTACCTGATTAATAAAGATGGCGAACGCTTTATGGAGCGTTATGCCCCTACTGCCAAAGACCTTGCAGGACGTGATGTTGTTGCCCGCTCGATGGTATTAGAGATTTTAGGTGGTCGTGGTTGTGGCGAGCAAGGTGATCATGTGTTCCTTAAACTTGATCATTTAGGTGAAGAAGAACTCAACAAAAAGCTGCCTGGTATTCTTGAATTATCACGCACTTTTGCACATGTCGATCCAGTTAAAGAGCCCATACCTGTAGTGCCAACCTGTCATTATATGATGGGAGGTGTGCCAACCAATATTGGTGGACAAGCCTTATTACATCGTGACGGCAAAGACGTTGTGATTGATGGTTTATATGCAGCAGGTGAAGCTGCTTGTGTATCCGTACATGGAGCTAACCGCTTAGGAGGAAACTCTCTATTAGACTTAGTTGTATTTGGACGAGCTGTAGGATTGCAAATTGAGCAAACTTTTCGTGATGGTTATGAGCATCTTGATGCCACAGAGGAAGAAATTAACCAAGCCATGCAACGTTATAATCGTTTGGAAAACTCGACATCTGGAGAGAACTTAGCAGAAGTAAAAGCAGAGCTACAAAAAACCATGCAACTATATTTTGGTGTTTTCCGTGAGGGAGAGAGCATGGAAAAAGGCTTAAAGCTATTAGAAGAAATTGGTGAAAGAGTTAAAAATGTCACCCTTGATGACAAGAGCAAAGCCTTTAATACCGCTCGTGTTGAAGCCTTGGAATTAGATAACCTATTTGAAGTTGCCTACGCCACTGCATTTTCTGCTACCCAGCGTACAGAATCTCGTGGTGCGCATGCACGCAATGACTATACTGAACGTGATGATGAAAACTGGCTATGCCACTCCATTTATGACCCAGTAGAAAAAACATTAAATAAGCGTAGTGTCAACTTTGCCCCTAAAACAATGGAGCCTTTTCCTCCTAAAAAACGAGTTTACTAAGAGAGAGTATAGAGAGCGTATTATGAAAGTCAGCATTTATCGGTACAATCCAGACCAAGATGAAGTTCCTTACATGAAGGATTTTGAGGTCGATATTCCAGCAGGTAAAGACTTGATGGTGCTAGATGTATTGCATTTAGTAAAAGAGCAAGATACCAGCTTGGCATATCGTCGTTCTTGTCGTGAAGGTGTTTGCGGCTCTGATGGTATGAGTATTAATGGGCGCAATGGACTGGCTTGTATTACGCCTATTTCTGAAGCCACTAAGGGTAAAAATGACAAACTGGTTTTACGTCCATTGCCAGGTTTGCCAGTTATTCGTGATTTGGTCATTGATATGTCATTGTTTTATAAGCAATACGAGAAAATTGACCCATTTTTACAAAATAATACACCAGCACCTGCAATTGAAAGGTTACAATCCCCTGAAGAACGAGCCAAGTTAGATGGTTTGTATGAGTGCATTTTATGTGCCTGTTGTTCTACCTCTTGTCCATCGTTTTGGTGGAACCCTGATAAATTTGTCGGGCCATCAGGTTTATTGCAAGCCTATCGCTTTTTGGTAGATAGTCGTGACACCTCAACAGAGGAGCGGTTATCTAATCTTGATGATCCCTTTAGTGTGTTTCGCTGTCGTGGCATTATGAACTGCGTTAATGTATGTCCTAAAGGCTTAAATCCGACGCGAGCAATTGGGCATATACGAGGTATGTTGTTAAACCAGCAACTTTAATTGTGTGTTCAATTAATTAAAAATTAAAAGTTTTATTGCATGCCACAAATATTTGTGGCATTTTTTGTAAAAAATATAAAAAAAATGTACAAACTGCGTGCATATTGACTACTATATACTGATAATAATTAAGGCTACTTTGTTATCCAAAAGAGACAAGCATGCCCAAAAAATAACCGATAAAATCCATAAGGTGAACATACATGCAAGAACAATCAATGGAGCAACTTTGGAGTACCTCCCAACTGGCAGGTGGCAATGTTGCTTATATTGACGCTCTGTTTGAAACCTATCTGGTTAATCCTGATGAAGTACCTAGCGAATGGCGCAAATACTTTAATCAATTACCTAGAGTAGATAAAAATTCAGCAGGCGATATTCCTCATAAGCCCATTCGGGAACAATTTTTACAGCTAGCTAAAAACCAAAATCATCACAGTGTCGCCACACCAGCTACTTCAATTAATCCCGATCATGAGCAAAAGCAACTACAGATATCACAGCTAGTTAAAGCCTTTAGAGTGCGTGGTCACCAACAGGCCAACCTTGATCCATTGGGGCTTATGCCGCGTGAAAAAGTACCTGACTTAGAGTTGTCTTTTCATGGCTTGTCTGAAGCGGACATGGACACAGAATTTAAAACAGGCTCTTTATTTATTGGGAGAGAACACTCCACCTTAAGGGATATTTATCAAGCATTAACAGCCACATATTGCCAAACAGTTGGGGCAGAATATCGTCATATTATTGATATTTCAGAGCAACGCTGGTTTCAGCAACGTTTAGAAAGTGTCCGTTCTAAGCCTAAATACAGTAATGAAGTCAAGTTACAGTTATTTAAGCGTTTAACCGCTGCAGAAGGGTTAGAAAAATATTTAGGCTCACGCTATCCGGGGGTTAAGCGCTTTGGATTAGAAGGTGGAGAAAGTTTAATTCCCTTAATGGACGAATTAGTTCAGCGTTCTGGCAGTTATGGTGCAAAAGAAATTGTTATCGGTATGGCGCACCGAGGACGCTTAAATACCCTAATAAACATCTTAGGTAAAAAAACCTCAGAATTATTTAATGAATTTGATGGCAAGGCAGAATATCAATCTCATGGTGATGTTAAATACCATCAGGGTTATTCTTCAAATGTAATGACCCCAGGTGGAGAACTGCACTTAGCACTGGCATTTAACCCCTCGCATTTAGAAATTGTTTCGCCTGTTGTAGAGGGTTCTGTACGAGCTCGCCAAGATCGCCGTGCAGATATAACCGGTACTACGGTATTACCTGTATCTATTCATGGAGATGCTGCTTTTGCAGGACAAGGCGTGGTAATGGAAACCTTTCAAATGTCGCAAACCAGAGCTTATAAAACTGGTGGTACAATTCATATTGTTATTAATAACCAAGTTGGTTTTACCACCTCCAAACGAGAAGACGCACGCTCTACAGAATATTGCACCGATGTTGCAAAAATTGTACAAGCGCCTATTTTGCACGTTAATGCAGATGACCCAGAGGCCGTCTTGTTTGTGACCCAATTAGCAGTAGATTATCGCAATGAATTTAAAAAAGATGTAGTCATTGACTTAGTCTGCTATCGTCGTCGAGGTCACAATGAAGCCGATGAACCGTCTGGCACACAGCCTCTTATGTATGAAAAAATAAAAAATCACAAAACCACTCGTCAACTGTATGCACAAACATTAATTGATGAAGGCGTATTAACAGAAGAACAAAGCAAAGAGTATGACAACGAATACCGCATTGCTTTAGATGAAGGGCGACATGTGGTGAATAGTTTAGTGACCGAGCCTAATCCAGCCTTATTTGTAGATTGGCAGCCTTATTTAAAGCACTCATGGACTGCCAAAGCAGATACACAATTTGAATTAAAACGCCTACAAGAATTATGTAAAAGCATGCTCAATATGCCAGAAGGCTTTGTCATGCAACGTCAGGTTGCTAAAATAATGGAAGATCGCAGCAAAATGGCAGCAGGCGCATTACCCATTAATTGGGGTTTTGCAGAAACAGCCGCCTATGCCACCTTAATTGATCAAGGTTATGACATTCGTATTACTGGGCAAGATGTTGGGCGTGGCACATTCTCACATCGTCATGCTGTATTACATAATCAAAAAGACGGCAGTTCCTATGTGCCATTAGCCAATCTTGAAGAAGCCCAAGCCAACTTTGAAATTTATGACTCGCTATTATCAGAAGAAGCCGTTTTAGCTTTTGAATATGGTTATGTAACCACTACGCCAACCTCCTTAGTGATTTGGGAGGCGCAATTTGGAGACTTTGCCAATGGTGCACAGGTCGTATTTGACCAATTTATCTCTAGTGGCGAGCACAAATGGGATAGACTATGTGGCTTGGTCATGCTTTTGCCGCACGGCTATGAAGGGCAAGGTCCTGAACATTCCTCTGCTCGTTTAGAACGCTATTTACAATTATGTGCAGAACATAATGTACAAATTTGTGTTCCCTCAACGCCAGCTCAGGTTTATCACATGCTAAGACGGCAAATGATACGTCCTTTGCGTAAACCATTAGTCGTGATGTCCCCTAAAAGTTTATTGCGTCATAAGCTGGCGATAAGCAGTTTAGAAGAATTATCCTCAGGTCAATTCAACACCGTACTGCCAGAGCTTGATGAACAAGATAAGAAAAAAATTAAACGCGTGCTAATGTGTTCAGGTAAAGTCTATTACGACTTGCTAGAGCGTCGTCGTAAAGAAGAAATTAGTGATATTGCTATTGTGCGTATTGAGCAACTGTATCCATTTCCGAGTGATGACTTACAAGCCGTATTAGCAGAATATCCAAATATGCAAGAAGTTTTCTGGGTGCAAGAAGAGCCCATGAATATGGGTGCTTGGTATAATAGCCAACATAATATGCACCGTGTAGTAGAAATTTTAAATCCCAAAATTAAAGTAAAATATGTAGGGCGAAGTGCATCTGCTTCTCCTGCCGCAGGTTATATGGCATTGCACTTAGAACAGCAAGAATCCCTGATTTGTCAGGCGCTAGACGTGTGTAAATAAACAATAAATTAATGATAAATTCTACCTAAAAGTAGAAAAAAGGAAAATTATGAGTAAACAAATTAAAACCCCCTCATTCCCCGAATCAGTTGCAGATGGCAAAGTTGCTACTTGGTACAAAAAAGTAGGCGAACCAGTTGCCCGTGATGAATTGATTGTAGATATAGAAACAGACAAAGTTGTTTTAGAAGTTGTTGCAACCGATGATGGTTGCATTCAAGAAATCATAAAACAAGAAGGCGACACCGTTTTAAGCGAAGAAGTATTGGCTATTTTTGCTGTAGGAGCGGTTGCCGACAAAACTGATGAACCTGTTGCTGCAGAAACAAATAGCGATGCAACCTCCACCAATGAAACACAAGAAGCACTACTAAGCCCAGCGGCACGGAAGTTAGTAGAAGAAAACAACCTTGAAATTGCCAGTATTGCTGCCACAGGTAAAGATGGGCGCATTACCAAAGAAGATGTTCTCAACCACCTACAAAGCAAGCCAGCCGCTCCTGTTGCGAGTGCACCAGCCCCCGCTGCTGCCACAGCCGCACCTGCTGCTATAAAAATTGATACAGGAGAGAAAGTAGAAAAACGAGTCCCCATGACCCGCTTGCGTGCCACCATTGCCAGACGATTGGTTGAAGCGCAACAAAATGCCGCCATGCTAACAACCTATAACGAAGTTAATATGCAACCTGTTATGGACTTGCGAGCTGCCTATAAAGACCGTTTTGAAAAAGCACATGGCGTTAAGCTAGGATTTATGTCGTTTTTTGTTAAAGCAGCCACAGAAGCACTCAAACGTTTTCCAGCGGTTAATGCCTCTATTGACGGTAATGATATGGTTTATCATGGTTATCAAGATATAGGTGTAGCCGTTTCTTCAGATAGAGGCTTGGTAGTACCTGTTTTGCGAGATACCGATGGCATGGGTTTAGCCGATATTGAAGCAAATATTCGTGATTTTGGTATGCGAGCTCGTGATGGCAAATTAGCCATAGAAGAAATGCAAGGCGGCACATTTACCATCTCCAATGGTGGTATTTTTGGCTCATTAATGTCTACACCTATTTTAAATCCACCACAAACCGCCATTTTAGGTATGCATAAAATTCAAGAACGTCCAATGGCAGTTAATGGTAAAGTAGAGATTTTACCAATGATGTATTTAGCCGTATCTTATGACCATAGAATGATAGATGGAAAAGAAGCAGTACAGTTTTTAGTAGCGATAAAAGACATGCTCGAAGATCCGGCCAGAATTTTATTGGACATATAACTCACCGACATTTAGGAGTAAAAAAATGAGTAATAAATATGATGTAATTGTAATAGGTGGTGGTCCAGCAGGTTATGTTACTGCCATTCGTTGCGCCCAACTAGGTTTAAACACAGCCTGTATTGATAAGTGGATAAATAAAGAAGGTAAAGGTGTGTTTGGAGGTACTTGCTTAAACGTAGGCTGTATTCCTTCAAAAGCCCTGTTAGATAGCTCGCACAAATATTTAGAAACCAAAGAACATTACGCACAGCACGGTATTAGCACAGGCACGGTTAAGATAGACATTGCCAAAATGATGCAACGTAAAGAGCAAATAGTAAAAAATCTGACTTTAGGTGTAGCAGGGTTATTTAAAGCCAATGGTGTAAAAGCCCTAGAAGGCAGAGGCAAATTACTAGCAAATAAAAAAGTAGAATTTACCAATCACAGTGATAAAACCGAAACGCTAGAGGCAGAGCATATCATTATTGCCACAGGCTCTGTGCCAGTAGATATTCCCCCAACACCTTTAACTGAAGGCATTATTGTTGACTCTTCAGGCGCATTAGAATTTGATACTGTGCCCAAGCGAGTCGGCGTTATTGGGGCAGGCGTAATTGGCTTAGAGCTAGGCAGTGTTTGGAACCGTCTTGGTTCAGAAGTGGTCGTGCTCGAAGCGCAAGAAGATTTTTTACACCTTGTTGATAAAGCAGTTGCCAAAGAAGCACAAAAACTGCTAAGCAAACAAGGGCTAGATATTCGTTTAGGCGCACGGGTAACAGGCAGCAATATCAAGAAAAAACAAGTTGAAGTGAATTATCAAGATGCCAATGGAGAACAAACCGACACCTTTGATAAACTGATTGTTGCCGTTGGGCGCAAACCCTATACCCAAGATTTATTAGCAGGGGATACAGGTGTAAATATGGACGAGCGTGGCTTTATTTATGTAGACGAAACCTGTGCCACTGATGCGCCCGGTGTATGGGCTATAGGTGATGTAGTACGTGGACCTATGCTAGCACATAAAGCCTCCGAAGAAGGTGTGATGGTTGCCGAGCGCATTGCAGGACATAAAGCCCAACTTAACTATGATATTATTCCCTCCGTCATTTACACCCACCCAGAAATTGCTTGGGTAGGTAAAACCGAAGAACAGGTTAAAGCCTCAGGTGAAGAATATAATGTCGGCATGTTTCCCTTTGCCGCCAATGGACGAGCAATGGCAGCAGCAGATACAGATGGTTTTGTAAAAGTCGTTGCAGATGCCAAAACAGACCGTATTTTAGGTGCCAGTGTTATCGGTCCTAACGCAGGAGACTTATGTCAGCAACTGGTCATTGCAATGGAGTTTGGATCTAGTGCAGAAGACATTGGTATGATGGTTTTTTCTCACCCAACCGTATCAGAAGCCGTACATGAAGCTGCATTAGCAGTAAATAATCAAGCCATTCATAAGGCAAATCGTAAAAGCAAAAAGAAATAATCCAGCATTTATAACAAGCAGTCATTAGGCTGCTTATTTTTTTTAATGTATAACAAAAGGTGAAACATGAACTTACATGAATATCAAGGCAAACAACTGTTTGCACAATACGGTTTGCCCGTATCTCAAGGTATTGCGGCTAAAACAGTCGCAGAGGCAGTTGCCGCTGCCGATACCATAGGCGGCAATCAATGGGTTGTTAAAGCACAAGTCCATGCAGGTGGGCGAGGCAAAGCAGGAGGCGTAAAACTGGTTTCTGATAAACAAGAAATTCAAGCCTTTGCAGAACAATGGTTAGGTAAGAATTTAGTCACTTACCAAACCGATGAAAAAGGCCAACCAGTAAGTCGTATTCTTGTTGAAAGCTGTACCGACATTGCTCAAGAGCTATATTTAGGTGCAGTTGTCGATCGTGCCAGCCGTCGAGTTGTTTTTATGGCATCAACCGAAGGTGGTGTAGAAATTGAAAAAGTTGCCCACGAAACCCCAGAAAAAATTCTCAAAGCTGAAATAGACCCCTTAACAGGAGCACAACCATACCAAGCAAGAGAACTCGCATTTAAACTAGGCTTACAAGGGACACAAATTAAACAATTTACACAAATATTTTTAGGGCTTGCTAAATTATTTGTAGAAAAAGATGTAGCGCTTATTGAAATAAACCCATTAGTGATTACCAAAGAAGGCAATTTACACTGTTTAGATGCCAAAGTAGGTATTGATGGCAATGCACTATATCGTCATAAAGACTTACAAGAAATGCGCGATTTAAGCCAAGAAGATGAACGTGAAGCACACGCCAGCGAATGGGAGCTTAACTACGTTGCCCTAGATGGTAATATTGGCTGCATGGTAAACGGTGCAGGTTTAGCAATGGGCACTATGGACATTGTTAAACTGCATGGTGGAGAACCTGCCAACTTCTTAGATGTTGGTGGCGGTGCAACTAAAGAGCGAGTGATAGAAGCCTTTAAAATCATACTTTCAGACAGCAATGTTAAAGCAGTGCTAATTAATATTTTTGGTGGCATTGTACGCTGTGACCTCATTGCAGAAGGCGTAATGGGTGCAGTTGAAGAAGTGGGAGTCAAAGTGCCAGTGGTTGTACGTTTAGAAGGTAATAATGCCGATTTAGGTGCCAAACTACTAGCTGAAAGTGGTCTTAATATCATTGCTGCAACCAGCTTGACCGATGCAGCACAACAAGTCGTCAATGCTGCCAAGGAGCAATAAAATGAGCGTATTAATTAATAAAAACACCAAAGTAATTTGTCAGGGCTTTACTGGCGCACAGGGTACATTTCATAGTGAACAAGCCATTGCCTATGGCACACAAATGGTCGGTGGTGTTACCCCTGGCAAAGGAGGCACAGAACATCTTGGTTTGCCAGTATTTAACACCGTTGCAGAAGCAGTAGAAAAAACAGGCGCAACAGCCTCTGTTATCTATGTCCCCGCACCATTTTGTAAAGACTCTATTTTAGAAGCTGCTCATGCAGGTTTAGAATTGATTGTATGTATTACCGAAGGCATTCCCACCTTAGATATGCTGGAATGTAAAATTGCCTGTGATCGTCAAGGCGTGCGTTTAATTGGACCAAACTGTCCGGGCGTTATTACCCCTGATGAATGTAAGATTGGTATTATGCCAGGACATATTCACAAAGCAGGTAGAATTGGTATTGTTTCACGCTCAGGTACATTAACCTATGAAGCGGTTAAACAAACCACCGACATAGGCTATGGTCAATCTACCTGTGTTGGTATTGGCGGAGACCCCATACCCGGCTCTAACTTTATCGATATTCTAAAATTATTCCAAGCAGATGACAAAACCGAAGCCATTGTAATGATAGGAGAAATTGGCGGCACAGCCGAAGAAGAAGCCGCTGAATTTATCAAAGCCAATGTCAGCAAGCCCGTTGTTTCTTACATTGCAGGTGTAACCGCCCCTGCAGGTAAACGTATGGGGCATGCAGGAGCTATTATTGCAGGAGGTAAAGGAACCGCAGATGAAAAATTTGCAGCCTTAGAAGCCGCAGGCGTACACACGGTAAAAAGCCTTGCAGAAATAGGTAATAAGCTAAAAGAAATACTAGGTTAATTGATAATAAACGCATAATAGCAAACGCCTCATCATATTTATGAAGAGGCGTTTTTTTTTGCTGGTTTTAAGAGCGTATGTCGTTTTTAGTCTTATCAGGCTTTTTATTATTTTTTAAGCTACTTGCAGTACATAATCAATCTAAAAGTATGGTTATTTCAGCAAAAACTTCCTTAGTTCTTGGTCAATTTTTATCATAATCTTACGGTCAGGGATAACCTTGTCTGTTTGTGCTTCTATATACTTTTTGGCTTGTTCTTTATCTACGGTGTTTTTTAGCTCATCCAAACGTCCAAATTCGTTAATATTATCTTCTGTCAAATTGAGTTTATGTAGCTTGCGAAGCATTTGTTCATCAATACCCCAAGAGCTAGCAAACTCACTAATATAATCATTTTCTGCTTTAGTTTGGTATTCGCCGATATAGTCTTTTAGTGTTTTCTGTGGATCGGGTATGACATTACCTTGTTCAATATCGTGTAAAAACAAGTTAGCGTACTTTTGCTCGGTTTGCGTGAGTGTGGCAAAACTTTTGTGCAATTGTTCTTTGATGACTTCAAAATCTTCTGTGTGTAAGGCTTTGAGGTATTTTTGATAACGGTCATTGAGATAGTCGGTATCGATTCTGCCTGTATCAATCTCGTTTAGATGTCCTGTCAGCTCAAATGGGGCTTCAGATTCACCATCGCCCATACCACTACTCATATCACCACTAAATAGCTCTTTATAACGTAACGCTAAAATCAAATAGGTTTGTTCATCGCAAATCACGGTGACTGTTTCACCGGCTGATTCATAGGTGAGTTTGCCCCAAGTAAAGCCTTGAATTTCGCTGGCTTCTAAATATTCGTTAAAGTCTTTAAATAATTTAGCAAATTTGGCAATACTGGCAGGTTCTTGTGGCAATTTGTCAAAATTTTCAATGCCTGCAACGCTAAACACTTCTTTAATATCGGCAAATATTTGATTTAGTTTGGTTAAGTTTTTGGTTAATTTATCAGCAAATAACCCCTCTGGTTTATCGCCTGAATAGAGCTTAACAGCATCTTCTACATTGCGTTGCATTGTGTGGGGTTTGCGATAATAGCGTATCGTGCCGAAAGGTTTATCATACCCAAACAGGCGATTGGTGCGTGAAAATGCTTGGATAATATTTTGATATTCGATAATTTTGTCCAAGTACAGCGTATTTAGCCATTTTGAATCGTAGCCTGTGAGCATTTGGTCAACCACGATTAAAATATCTAGCTGTTTTTCGGGGGCGTTGTCTATGCGTTTGTAGGTTTCTTTATGAGCAAGGCGATTAGCAATGTCTTTTTTGAATTTAGCATGCGTTTCTATTTTAAAATTTTGTTGATAACGTCCATTATAGTCGCTGATAATTTCGGCAAGTCCTTGTTCTTTAAAAATAGCGGTTGCCTCATCGTTACCCTCATTGGGGTCAAACAAGGCGGTTATTTTTAGCTCAGGGGCTTGCTGTTTGAGCAAGCGGTAGTAGGTAATGGCATCGGGGATACTGCTGGTGGCAAAAATAGCATGAAACTTTTTACCACGGCTGAGTGTGTCAAAATTATCGATGATGTCTTTTACCACCATCTGTTGATGTGTCTCATCGTATTGACTGTTAGGAATATAGTCCTCTATGCCTTTGTGGTATTGACCCGTACTATCAGTAAAGCCAGCCATAGGTACTTTTTTGCTATCCATGTAGTGGTCATACACGGCTTGCTTTTTCTCGTCATTCCAAACCTCGCTTTCATCGCCTGCTTTTGCTTTGTGTAAGGCAACGGCTTTACGCATCTCTTTATCTTTAAAGGTCGTGACTAAATACGGGTCAAACCCCAGTACGTTTTTATCACGGATACCATCGGCAATGCTATAACGGTGTAGTTCATCGCCATAAACATCTCTAGTTGTATTTAGTCTAACTTGGTTCTCTTCTAGGATTGGCGTACCCGTAAAGCCAAATAGCACCGCATCTGGAAAGGTTTGTTTGATGGTGCGCAACATACAGCCAAACGCACCACGATGGGCTTCATCAATAATAAAGACTAAGCGTTTATTTTGTATCGTTTGAATGTCGCTGGCATTTATGCCCTCATCTTGGATATTGCTCATTTTTTGGATAGAGCTGACAATCAGTGTGTCAGAAGCGTTATCACTTTTCAGTTTTTCAATCAGTGTATAGGTGTTTTCTGTTGCTTGTACGCTGTCGGTGGCTTCGGAAAAATGCTCATAGGTTTTCAGTGACTGAGTACCCAGCTCGATACGGTCTAGCAAAAATACTACCTTGTCAGCGTCTTTGGCATTGGCTATCAGTTGAGCGGTTTTAAAGCTGGTCATGGTTTTGCCGGAGCCGGTGGTATGCCAAATATAACCGCCTTTGGGTTTGTTGTTTTCAAGTGGTGCATTCCAGTCTGTTTTTCCCACCTTATCAGAGATGGCATTAACGGCATAATATTGGTAACTGCGTAATACTTTGAGAACGCCATCGCCTTGGTCAGCAATGGTATAAAAACCAATGAGTTGATGTGCCATCGGGATAGATAATAATGAGGCAACGATACGCTTATAGTCGTTAATAGGCTCGTTATTAAAATCTGCCCAATGAAAATAAAACTCGGTTTTAAAATTGCCATTAGGGTTAGCAAAATACAGGGTTTCCTCTGGTTTCATCGCTACAAAGATTTGTACCAAGGCAAACAAACCTGTGAAAATACCCGCATTCGCGTATTTTTCGATTTGGGTGGTAGCTTGGCTGATGGGTATGCCACTTTTTTTTAGCTCCATGTGGAATATCGGCATACCATTGATAAGTAGCATCACATCACCACGGCGGTTTCTGAGTATAGGGTCGCTGGTGGGAAACTTGGGTTGTTTGACAATTTGGTAACGGCTTTGCCCTGAGGCAATTTCGCTGCGGTCATAGATTTTTAGGCTGATTTCTTTGCCTAGGTGGGCTTTATCGTCTGGATTATCCCGTGTAATCGACACGCTTTTACCATTGATAAAACCATTGAGATTAACGGGGGTTTTTAGCTCGTTGATTTGCTCTAGGATTTGTTGCATTTCGCTATCCGTGAGCGGTACATCATTAAGGCGGTCGATATGGCGGTTGTTATCAAACAGTATCTTTGCCCAGTTGTCTATCAGCTCTTGTTCGGTGGGATTATTGATGATGTCTTTTTCCCAACCATATTCGGTTAATAAGGCGATTAAAGCATTTTCAAAGGCGAGTTCATTATCAAAAGTCATGGTGTTCTCCCTATTTTTTATCCAATTAAAACCCTACACAAACATTTTTTGTAAAAAGGCTTTTTTTAAGTTTTCTAAGGTGTTGATTTGCTGAGTTTGCAGGGCAAGGGTATCGTCCAGTTGTTTAAAAAAGTGACCGATGGCGGTTTGTTCTGCATAGTCTTTTGGTAAACTAATTGTAAATTTAGCCATATCTTTGCCATAAATGTGGAATACAGTAGTACCTGTAACAAGTTCAATAACTTCCTTTTGATGACCTTCTACAAAATACGCAAAAAATTTATTCAAGATATTGTCTGAGCGGATAATAAGAATATCCCCACCTAAAATTACATTTTTAAAATCGATAGCAGATGCTTTTGCTAAACCATTAGGCGTAACATCTGATGTTGGCATTAAAATATCGTTTTCTAGACTGGTAATAGAGTTCTTTGGTTCTAACTCAGTATATGATTTAACCTTATCAATACATCTGCCATAGTCAGTAAATAGTTCACCGTAATGAATACATGGATTCTCAGCTCGATGTTTGATGTCTGATTTTGATAAAGATTGACCTTTTAGAAACTCAGCAATATCTCCCAATTTTTTCTCCACCCAATCCTCACTAAACCCTTGTAAACGAATTTCTGGCTGGTTTTGCCCTTTTTGTGGGAACAGCTTACCCAGCATAGCTTTTTTTAGCTGTTGGGTTTGCCGGTGTTTGCGTTTATGCAGGGCAATGCTGTTGTCTAATTGTTTGAAAAAGTTGCCTATGGTGGTTTGTTCTAAAGGGACTATTGGAAATACGATTTTTTTCGATAATAATACTTGGTTTGTTATACCTTTTATTGAAGTTCCTTGTGTAATATTTCCTTCTTTTTTCATAAGCAAATATAAGACATAAACAGCAAATAAATTATCAATATTTAGCTTTCCTATTGATAAAAAATCCTGACTAGTAGCAAATTGATATGGGATAAATGCCAATTTACCAACACCTACACGAGTTACGATTGCTATCGAATTCTCAGAAATAATTTTTGTTGCTGAATTTTGTAAACCTTGCAAAGTGATATATTTTTTGGGTGTAACATTTAATACATCATCTTCGTTAAAGTCAGAAGATTGTAGCCAAGGAATATCGCCATTCCAATAGGTACTTTTTTGCGTGCTTGGTGTTCCTCCACCTGTAAATCCTGCTCCTATATCTGCCACGAATTTCTCGACCCAATCCCCACTAAACCCGCCAAAGCGAATATCAGGCTGTTTTTTATTACTTGTTAGTTGGCTCATTCACTTTCCCCACGCAGTATTTGCTGTAGGGCTTGTATGCCTTGGCTATCAAAGGTATTGGCTTCTAGCGTATCCAGCATATTGGCTAGGCTATGCTCTGCTTGGGTTAGCTGGTTTGTGGTATCTGTCAATGGCTGGGCATATTTGTTTGCCAGTGCTTGCACTTTTTCCGTTAGCTGGGTGATAACATCTTCCGCCAGTTGGTGCATATCTGCTACCAAAGGGGTTGCCCATTTTTCTTGTAAGAGCTGATTGACTTGCTCATCGCTCAAATTTTCTATAGTGCCTTTGGTTTTTAGGTGCAGGGCATTGGTGGCTTTTTTTATACTGGCTTTTAGCGTTTTTTCTTCGCTCAGTAATTCATCAACCTGTACTAGGGTTGCTTCTAGAGTGTCAGGCTCAAATACATGGTTGGCTTGTAGGGTTTTTAGGTATTTATTGATATTGGGTTTACTGTAAGTGCCATTGCTTATAGGTTCTATATTTTTCCAACGCACCCGTTTTTCATTTTCTGCATACTGTATTTTTTCTGCTACTTTAGGACTGTCTTCAAGAAAGTCGAGATAAGCATGTAAACCAATAATTTCATCTGTTTCTACTGCTGAGTAAGCGATTTTTAGTGCATTAGTTACTGCTTTACTAACAAAGGCATCATTGGCATCGTTGAGTAGTTGGTCTTTGTCTTCTTCCTCTAAGTTTTCGATTAATGTTTCTATCTCGCCTGCTATTTGGGTGAAGCGTTGTTCTTTAGCTGTTAATGCGGCTAACTCGTCAGCTAATAAATGTTGTTGAACCAATTCAAAGGGTAACACACGTCCTATCCAACCCTCTTGTACCTCGATTTCTTTGCCTTTTACCTTTTTGATAACCATATATGGGTCAACTACTTTGGTGGCTTTAAACCCCTCGGTTTGCATAATTTCTAAGTCTGTGCCCACGGTTTGCCAGTGGTCATCTAAGGCTTGATAAGCCGTGTACTTGTCTATCAGTGGTATGGCTTGCAGTCGGGTAAAGATGTTTTGTGCCAGTGTTTCCTGTTGTTGGTTGCGGTTGAGTGTTTGAGCATTATCCACCAACTGCGTCTTTAGGTAACTGTCAAAGTCACTAAAGATAGCCTCATGGTTGGCGATAAAACTTTTGACATCTGCTTGTTGGCTGATGAAGTTTTCCAACTCCGTGTCAGGGTCGTCTTGGGTGCTTAAATCGTAAAATGGCGTATCTCCCTGTTGGCTAAACAATGAACCACGCAACTGAGGGAAGACTTGCCAATAGTGACTTAATAAGTCAATTTCATCGGCTGGAATCCCACCAAACAAGGTGGCGTAAATATCCCAATTTTCCGCATCATCACTGGAATCAACATAGCGTGGTATGTTGAGGTTATAGCCCTCATTGCGTATGCTTTCTAAGCTGACAACTTTGGCATATTTATCGATATTTTTTCGCTCTGCCACGGTGTCGCTGATTTTTTTGATGTGTGACGCCTGTAACTTGTTATTTTTACCTTCTTTGACAAACTCTTTTGAGGCATCAATAATCAGTACGTCATTGTTATCTCTTTTTTGTTTTAGCACCATGATAATCGTCGGTATGCCAGTGCCAAAAAACACATTAGCAGGTAAGCCGATGATGGCATCAACATGGTTATACTCTATCAGATTTCTACGGATTTTTTCTTCTTCACCACCACGGAATAAAACCCCATGCGGTAATACAATGGTCATAATGCCATCGGGCTTTAAGTGATATAAATCGTGCAATAAAAACGCATAGTCTGCCTTAGTTTTTGGTGCTAAACCAAAACGAGAATAACGTGGGTCAACCTCTTTATTATCAGGACTCCATGCTTGCGAATAAGGTGGATTAGATACCACGGCATCGACATAAAGCGGTGTATAGCTGTTGATAGGGTCTTGTTCATCAAAATATGGCCAGTCGTCTTCTAATGTGTCGGCATTTCTGGTGTAAATATTGTCTGATAATATGCCCCGCATTACTAAATTCATACGAGTGAGGTTATAGGTGTTTTCTTTTAGCTCTTGGGCATAGTATTTAATGTTGTTTTCATCGTCCATGTGCTTTGACGCAGACAGTCCAATATTAATAAGCAACGAGCCTGAGCCACTGGTTGGGTCATATATTTGGATTTCTTTGCGGTCTTTTAGGTGTTCGGCAATAATTTCTGACATTAGTAAAGACACTTCATGCGGTGTATAAAACTCCCCCGCCTTTTTGCCAGCGTTGGCGGCAAACATGCCTATCAGATATTCATAAATAAACCCAAGTACATCATAGCCTTGCTTGCCGTCCATCGGAATATCTTTAATTAGCTCGATTAAATCGCTAATGGCTTTGGTTTGTTTACCTGCGTCAGTACCTAATTTGCTTAACCCTGTTTCTAAAGTCTGAAAAATGCCATCAAACACTTTTTTTTGGGTGATATGCCGAGAAAAAGCGGACAATGCCACACGCACATTACCTACATTAAAGTCTTTTCCCTTAGCTAGCCATGTGGAGAATAGATGGTCATAGCCGATAAAATAGCCGATATTATCCTGAATAAATGTTACATCTTCGATAATATCATCAGTATAAAAACTGTTGATATGCCCATCTTCATCAGTTTTCTCAGTTTCGACTAGCTGGGCAATATCTTCTTCTGTCCAGTCATTTTCTAATAAAAACTTTTCTTGCTTATCAGAGAGGAATTTGTAAAACATAAAGCCTAAAATAAAATCCTTATATTCACTGGCTTCAATTTTTGAACGCATTTTATTGGCAGATTGCCATATTTTATTGGCTAGTTGTTGTTTATTCATTAATTTTATCCATATTTGTGTGGTTTTGTTCCTGCTCCGATATTAAAGTCAGATTGGTAAAGCGTTAAAAATTTAGAGGTGATTGTATCAAATAAACACAATAAATCTGAGTAATAAATTCTCCCTCTTTGAGAGCAAGCTCTCAAATAAAGTAATATTTAGATTGCTGTCTGAGTTTCTAATGGCTTGCAATTATTGCCGCTCACTTTACTTACAAAAAAAACACAAAATTATCATTAAACATAGTAATTCTTATTTGGAATTTATCTTTTGTGTCAATAGGTTGTAATTTTTTTTTGAATAATCTGAAAATTATTTATTTAAATAAATTGAACTTATATATGGCTTCAACTAAAATGCCGAAAATTTTTGTTAACTATTGTCATTATGATTAACAGTTAGTTGTTTTTTGTAAGTATGTGCTGGTTTTTAGGAAGTGGCTCTTAATTTAAACGGTAAGGTTATTTTAAGTGCTAAGAAGACCGCTTCATAGGTGCAATTGTTAGGCTTAATATGCCTTTATATTTTGCTTAATAATTTGACTTGCGATGACTTATTTCCAGTCTTTTTTATATCGCACTACATTTAGCTGCTAGGTTTGATTGCTTGCTTTTTTACGGGGATTTTTAAATAAAAAAGTAAATGCGCATTCGTTAATAAAACATTTGTTTTATTTTAAAGTTTCATACACCCATCTATAGTCAGGAGATAATGCATGACCTTAATAGATAAACCTTTTACTCTTAAAACGCTGGCACTTGCTGTTGGCTTCTTGTTATTGGCAGCTTGCAGTGATAGCGGAAGCAAAAGTAGTGATACACCACAAATTAATAACCCCAATTCAGGTTCTAGCCAATCAGGGCAATCAGGACAGACTCAAGACACGCAGGCTCCTGTTATTAAAGAGCAGACTTTTGCTTATCAAGAAGGGCAAGTCGCTGGATATAAAATTGGTAAAATCATCGCTACAGATGATAAAGCCGTGGTTAAATTTAATATTGCCTTAGGCAATGGTAACGGCTACTTTGCCTTAGCTAACACAGGCGAGCTAACCTTAACGAACGAGGGGGCGAAAAAAACCTCCCCTGCCAATGATTTTGAAAATGGCGATAATCAATTTACTTTAAAAGTAAATGCCACCGATGCGGCAGGTAATACCTCAAAAAATACCTATATCACAATTAACCTAACCAACAACACGGGAGAGACACCTGCCACACAAGTGCGCTATATAGACGCAGCTGGTAATCAGGTGGCTTACTTGGCAGATGCGCAGTGTGTGCAGTTTTTAAATAAGCCAGAGGCTCAAAATGCCCAAGTATTGGCAACGGTTTTAACCAACCAACAAGTCGGTGTTAAGCGTGCCTTTGATAAAGACATTACCTCTATTTTACAGGCAGGTAATGCCGCTTTAAACAAAGCGGTTAAAGTTCGTAGTGTTGAAGGGGGAGCTAATCCGACAGGTAATGGCAATCCTAAATACATCGTTGATGGCAATACAAATACGCGTTGGGCAGCAACTGGCGGTGGTAGTATGACAGCTGCTGAAGTGGCAAATACTTGGGTTGTCATAGATTTAGGTAGTGCTTATGAAATTAGCGCACTTAAAGTGATGTGGGAACGAGCTCTGGCTAGAAAATACAGCATTTATACCTCAAATGATAAGGCTGTTTGGGACGATGCGGTAATGGGTACTGAAGCCAATTCAGATAAGTGGAAAGAGGCACTAATGGGAATAGAAATAAATTACTATGACTATAATCGGTTTCTAGAACATAATTTCTCAAGTGTTGCTGCTGATGTAAAATTAGCTCGTTACCTTAAGCTAAAAGCAACTAAGCGCAGTCACAGTAGTTATGGCTATTCCATTAAAGAGTTGCAGGTTATAGGTAAGGCAACCAGTTTGTGCGGTGTGCCTATTGCACAGTTTAATGCTCCCACAGCAAAAGAATTAGACTTTTTATTTAGCACTCAAGTAAATGGCGTGTTAGATAATAAAGATGATGCTGGCTATTGGTATTCAGATGATAAGGGCACCACAGCCAAAGCGAAAAAAACCGACGGTAGCGATACCAGCGGCACCAGCTCAGCACCTATTGCTAACTACCTACGTTATATAGCCGTAGATGCGGCACATAAAACCGATTGGCAAACCATCACCACCACGCCTAGTGGTATTGTTTGGGGTATTAATACACCTGCCGCCCCTGTTGCAGAGCTAAGCAGCAGTGATGCCGATGAGCAAAATAGTTTAAAAATTAAAAACTTCAGCGGTGAAGTAAAAGATTATGAATACAGCAAAGACGGCGGTTTGACTTGGCAAATATTAACCCAGCACCCTCTAGCCATTGGTAACTATGCCTTTGCAGCAGAGCAAATTCAAATTCGCCTCCGTGCCAAGCAAAACCAGTATGCAGGTGTGCCATTAAAAGCAGGTGCCTTTACTCGTATAGACGTACCAGCGGCAATGCAAGCTACAGGTAAGCTCAATGATACGGGCATTACCCAAACCTATAATCATCAAACATGCCCACAAAACAGCCAAGAGGACTGTAATTTTGGACGAGATAAAACCCTAACCCCAGATTATAAAGCAGGGGCAGGGCAAGCAGGGTTTGACTTTACCAAGTTAGATGCCAGCGGCAACGCCCTTGCCGATCAAACTGCGACAGACCATAAATGCGTGCGTGATAATCACACAGGTTTGGTTTGGGAGGTAAAAACCAATGCAAATAAAACCACTCGTTACAATAAAAAGAACCACCACTGGCAAGTATTGATTGATGCAACTAATACCGCCGCACTATGTGGTCGAAATAACTGGCGTATTCCGACTTTGCTGGAGCTGCAAGGGTTAATTGATTTTGCTAAAACCGACAATCCACGTATTGATAGCAATTACTTCCCTAATACTCAGACTGATAATTACGGGACGTATTGGACTTCGACTTACAAACACGATAATTCAGCAATGTACGTCAATTTTACAGGGTCAAATTTTGGTAATTTGAACCCAAATGACAATTCTTACCAGAAGTATGTTCGATTGGTTAGTGATAAATAAACATTTGGTAACCCTAAGAGACAATCAAGATTATATTAATTGGAGCAAGATTATGAAATTACATTATATTACGTTACTTCTGGCAAGTCTGGGGTTTGCCAGCCAAGTGCAGGCGCAAACCTGTTATAACGTGGCGAAAAGCACCCCAACTGCACGTTTTAGCATTACAGACACCACCGTAGTAGATAAACAAACGGGACTGATGTGGGCAAAATGTAGCCTAGGGCAAACAGGTAAAGACTGTACAGGTAGTGTAACAAAACAAAACTGGAGCAGTGCACAAAGTGCAGTAACAGCTAAAAATGCCAGTGCCGCAGGTTATTTGGGGCATAAAGACTGGCGTTTGCCGAATATTAAAGAGCTAACTTCTATTTTTGAAGCAGCCTGCACGCAGCCTGCAATAAATATAGATGTTTTTCCTAATACTCCTACAAATACATATTGGTCAGCAACGCCTTTTTCACGGAAAAATGATGATCGCTATATTTGGACTATAAATTTTAATTATGGCATTGCTGGAGCGACTGATCGGACTTATAACAGAACTATCCGCCTAGTAAGAGATATGGATATCTTTATTAATAAAATTGCTGGCGATGATTTAATTAATACCAGTGAAGATGATCAAGATATTAAGGTAACAGGCACTTCAACCCTAGCCAATAAAACGCCTATTACCCTAAGTTTAAATGGCAAAACCTATCATGCTCAGGTTTTATTTGGACGCTGGAGTGCAAGCATTGCTAAAGCAGACATACAAGCACTCGCAGAAAATACCGAGCTTTCTTTAACTGCAAGCGCCAGCATAGGGGCAGATACCTTTGAGTATGAGAAAAAATTCACGCGTGATACCGCCCACCCAACGGCAAGCGTTACCCCCTTTGCCAGCCGTGACACCACTCCTAAAATTACAGGTACGGTAAATGATCATAATGCCAGAGTAATCGTCAATATTAATGGCACAAATTATAATGCGACAAACAATCAAGACGGTACTTGGACACTAAAAGACAATGCCGTTGCCGCCTTAACCACCACAAGCGATGGTGATAAAAACTTTGAGGTTACCGTTACCGCCATTGATGTGGCAGGTAATTTAAGTGATACCACCGCCACGGGTGCAAAAGTGAGCATTAGCATTGATGTCACACCGCCTACTACTCAGATTGCCAGTATTGATAGCATTACAGATGATACCTTAAATGCACGTATTCCAGGCTCAAATAACGATTTTGCCACCTCTGATAATAATGGCTTAATAATTAAAGCAACACTATCTAACGCTCTAGAAACGGGAGTGGGCAACCCATTAGATAATGGTGAAAAAGTACAATACAGCAATGACAACGGCAGCAACTGGGTAGACGTACCTAGTAGCAGTATTGCTGGGACGGTCATTACTCACACAGATGCCGCTTTAACAGCAAGCAAGACCATTCAATTTAGAGTGCTTGATTCAGTTGGTAATATTGGTACAGCAACAACAAAGGCCATTACGATAGATACTGAAAAACCAACAGTCACCGTCATTAGTTTTAGTACCACACAGACAAGCCCCGCTTTAAACGGTAAGTTTAGCGATAATAGAGCAGGCACAACCATTAAGGTCAATGTTAATAGTAAAGACTACGATGCCAATACCACTAATGGTAAGTGGGTGCTGTCTGCAAATCGTATTAATCCCGCTTTATCCGTTGGTAGCCATACTCTAAGTATTACTGCAACCGATGCCGTGGGTAATACCCAAACTGTCACAGGTGAGTTAGTTATTACCGCCAATGCCATTAGTATTGATAGCATGCAGGCAGATAACACAAGCCCACTAAATACCAGTTTTAAAGCGGAAAAACTAAACGGAGTCATCATTAATGCCACATTAGATAAAGCATTAAAAACAGGTGAGAGCGTTAAATACAGTAACGATGGCACAAACTGGCATAACGCCACGGTCAATACAAAAGCAATTACCTATACCGATAACAGTATTAATAAAAACACCCTAGTGCGATTTAAAATTATCAAAAGCGATGGGACGGCTGTTGCTCAAGCCCAGCAGTTAGTCATGCTAAAACGCCTTAACGATACAGGGCGCACCAAGCAAGACCAAAATACAACCTGTAGCTCAAGCACATTCCAAGATTGTCATTTTGGACGCGATAAAACCGTCACAGCTGGGGATAAAATTGGTAAAGGTAAAGCAGGTTTTGACTTTACCAAGCTGGACAATCAAGGCAAAGACTTAGCAGACACCGCCACCGCTTGGGTATGTGTGCGTGATAACGTCACCGGTCTAATTTGGAAAAAACAAACCGATGGTGGCGCTCAGGGCGTACCTTATGCAGATACCGTCAATATTATTAATACGGCAAATGAAGATGTTGTTTGCGGCAAAAGCAACTGGCGCATGCCCACTATTTTAGAGTTGCAATCCATTGTTGACTATGAAGATACCACTCAGTCGTTAGATAAAAACTACTTTGGCGATGTGAAGGTTACCGGTGATTATAGCACCAAAAATGGCTACTACTGGTCATCAAGTCTTAACGGAAATAATCGGTATCGACTATGTATGAAAAGAAGTGGTAATTATGCTTGTGGTTTAAGTAATCACAGTTCTATAAGCCCAACAAATAAATCATTTGTACGCTTGGTTAGCCCAAAATAAGCGACTGGACAAGCAAGCCAAGTCTTGCTTGTCCTTATTAAAGAATACAGATTAATTGGAGTAAGATATGAAAAAACAGATTTTAATTGCGTTTTTAGCCATGCTGCCCATTGCAGTGCAGGCAGCTTGTAATGCGCCAGATACTCGTTTTGAAGAGCACAGCGGGCGTAATGTAATATCCGATAAAAACACGGGGTTGATGTGGTCTAAGTGTGTTATCCGTAAAAATAATCATCTTGATTGTTCAGGAGGGTTAAATGCAAACGGTGATCAATTTATGTGGAACCAGCTTGCTACTAATATAAGTAGCAAAAATAGCCACTACTTTTTAGGCTATAACGACTGGCGTGTGCCCAATGTAAAAGAATTGGCCTCTCTATTAGAATTTAATTGTGGTAATCAACCTGCCATTAATAGAAGTATTTTTGCAGATAACCCAAGAGCAGATTTTTGGAGCTCTACCTATACCGCATCTACTGGTTCTTATGATAATAATGCATGGGCGGTTAGCTTTAGTAATGGAAACATTTATCTTGGTGATGTAACTAATCAATATTATCCTAAATTCTTGCGTCTGGTGCGTGATGATAACGGCGCAGACTTTAAGCCACTGGTTAAGCCAAGTCATATTATTATTAATGACGTTGCCAATACCCTTAGCTGGACTAACGCCAGCGGCTATACTGATGCAACTAAATATGAATACTCCCTTGATGGCGGCACTAGCTGGACACAAGCAACTGCTAACCCACAGCCACTAGCGGACACAGCAGTTGCAAAAGAGCAAATAAAGCTCAGACTAAAAGCCCAAGCAGGGCAATATACAGCAGGTGATGCCATTGTGAGCGATTACGAGCTCACCGCTAATAGCAGCACAAAACTTGCCATGCGTTATTTAGATAATAATGGTAATGATACCTCGTTCAGCAATGCTCAGTGCATACAGTTTGTGAATACGCCAGCCTCTGGCAATCAACAAATATTGGCAACCGTACTCGCCAATGGTGCAGCAGGTAGTAAAGGTGCTTATACCGAAATATTTGCAACTTCTGCTTATGGCAACCAAGCACTGAGTAAAGATGCCAAAGCGCGTACACTAGAAAATGCCACTAACATTGCCTCTAAAGCTGTAGATAATAGCTTTACAAGCCGCTGGGCAAGTAAAAGTGGCGGTAGTATGACACCTGCTGAAGTGACAAATACTTGGATTATGGTCGATTTAGGCGCAGTCTATACCATTAATAAAGTTGATTTGGTTTGGGAAACAGCACGTGCAATTGATTATGATATTGAAGTCTCTACCGAGCAAGCCGCTTGGGATCAGGCGACTGCAAATAGTAATGCAGATCACAGCTCATGGACGCAGGCGGCCTCTGTAGTTGGCAATAGTATTTCTAATAGTAGCTCTAACGTAAGCAGTAGCTATTATAGAAAAACCAAAAGCACTTCTTTTAATACCGTTTCTGCACGTTTTGTTAAAATCAAAGGTAAAAAACGTGTTGAACATTGGAATTATGGTCGGCTTGGCTATTCCATCTGGGATTTAAAAATATACGGCAAGGCAACACTCTGTGGTTTAGATAAGCCCAGCTTTAAAGCCCCCACAGAAAACGGGCTTAATTTCTTATTCTCAAGCAAACCAAGTGTATTATTGCAACATAAAACCGATGCAGGTTATTGGTATAGCAATGATAATGGCACAACTGGTCTAGCAAAAGATACCAGCCAAACAAATACCAGCTCTGGTGATAACTACCGCCGTTATATTAGCATTAACCCCCGTTATAAAGCGGACTGGCAATCACTAATGGCAAGTTCAGACTTTGATGCACTTAACTGGGCATTACCAGCACTGCCAGCGCCTTTAGCACCAACCAGCAGTGGGGCACAACAAAGTAATGCACAAGATACCTTTGCTTGGAATGTGGTCAATGGTTATACCGAATTAGCCCACTATCAGTACTCAACAGATAATGGCGCAACTTGGGTAGATGTCACTGCATCTAATGCCAGCAAATCAGGTAGCAGCATTATTTTAAATGTGGGTAATAGTGCCATAGCCGTAGGTCATCTACAGGTGCGTGTTAAAGCGGTTGCAAATCAAAATAGTGCAGGGGTCGTACTTAAAAATACCCTTGAATATACCACTGTATTTACACCCCCAGCGCCAACAAGCCCTGTTTTTGACGATGCTGCCAATACCTTTGGTTGGACAAACGTCAGCTCAGGAGGGGTTAACTTTGATGCAGCAAAAGACTATGAATACAGCATAGATGGAGGCACCAGTTGGAAAAATGCCGCCAGCCAACCGATTAAAATTGGCAACCTATCTCTTGCTATAGGCAAGGTTCAGGTGCGAGTGAAAAAGGTCGTTAATCAAAATACAACAGGTACTCCTTTAAGCAGCACGCAAGCCTTTAGTATGAGCGTACCGACAGAAGCAACAGGTAAGTTAAATGACACAGGAGTAAGCAAAAAAGATAACGCAACAACCGCTTGCCCAGCAGACAGCCAAGAAGACTGTCATTTTGGACGTGATAAATTCATCACAGCAGCCAATCAAAAACTCGGCGCAGGCGCATCAGGCTTTGACTTTACTAAGTTAGATGCCAGCGGTGCAGAGGTAACAGGCAGTGGTGCTTGGGAATGTGTGCGCGATAACATCACAGGACTAATTTGGCAAAAAGCTGCTACAGAGACGAAAGACTGGACACAGGCAACCGCAGTTAACAGCATGAGCCTATGCGGTTTAACGGGCTGGCGTGTACCAACACGCACCGAGTTGTTGGGTATTGTTAACTTTGCCACAGGCAAGCCAGATACCGACTTCTTTGCAGATATAAGCAACACAGAGGAATACTGGACAGCCCATGCAAATGCAGGCAATAACGCCCAAGGTGTTATCTTTAAACTGGGTGATTATGGCGTAAATACTTTCGCAAATAAGACCAATAGCTATAAAGTGCTATGGGTTAACGATAGAAAATAGAACAGTCAGAAGCAGGCAATGATTGCCTGCTTCTTATACAGCAAACAATTCACTGTCATTTAAACAGGTAAACAATTATGCAAAAACAAATTTTATTCAGCAGTTTATTATTTTTAAGCACAATCAATCTGGCACATGCCGATTGTGTAGAAGCAGACTATGTCACCGCATTTAGCAATAGCGATGGGAATGCACAAACCCAAACAGATGATAAAACAGGGTTAATGTGGGCAAAATGTCAAATAGGCAAAACAGGTGCAAACTGTGAAAATGGAGGAGCAACTAAATTTACTTGGGATAATGCTCTAGCCAAAGTGAGCACTGCAAATACAGAAAACTACTTAGGCTATAGCGACTGGCGTTTACCTAATGCTAAAGAGCTGTACTCTATTGTAGAGCCAAAATGTATTAGCCCAACAATTAATCGTACCGCATTTCCAAATACACAAGGTGCAGCGCATTGGAGCTCAACCCCAATTGATGCCAATCAAGCCTACATTGTGCGCTTTGCCCCTGGCACAGGTGATTATGGTGCTAAAGCAGGTGTTTATGGTGGTTATTTTATCCGCCTAGTGCGAGATGCTAATTAAATAATAAAACAACATTTAAAAAGCCGTGCAATAAACTGATTGCACGGCTTTTTTGTTTATAGGAAAAAGCGATAAGCAAATCTAACAGCTGCTTGGTGTACAATACAGCGCACTTGCACCTTAAGCACTTTTATGTAAAGGTCTGTTTTTTGTTTTTTAGATGAGTTGTTTGTTTTGATGATGCGTATCGCGCTTATTTTTGTGTCAATCTGTTTGCAATTTGCCTGTAGTTTTCCTTGGAATGACCCAAATGCGCCTACTAATAAGGGCGAAAAAGTCTATTATTCAAGTTTTTCTACCCCCCCTAAACATCTTGACCCTGCACGTAATTACTCTGCTGAGGAGTCGATTTTTAATGAGCAAATTTACGATCCGCTTTTGCGTTATCACTATTTAAAGCGTCCTTATGTCTTAGAGCCTAATACGCTAATTGCCATGCCTAAGGTTGCTTATTTAACACAAAACTTACAGCCTGTTGAAGATGAGAGTAAGGCGGCATACAGTTTGTATGAGTTTGAATTAAAACCGCATATCTATTATCAACCTCACCCTGCCTTTGCACGGGATACATCAGAAAACTGGTTTTATAACCAGCAAAACCAAGCCAGTTATGCGCACTACACAAAGCTACAGGATTTTAAGCAAGTCGCAACCCAAGAGCTGATTGCAGAGGATTATGTGTATCAGATTAAGCGCATGGCAGACCCTGCGTTGTTATCGCCCATTCGTGAGTTGTTAAGCGAGTATATTGTAGGAATGAATGCGTTTTCTAAGCAGCTTGTGGCATTGAGAGAAGCACGAAAGCTCGGTGCAAAAGGGTTTGTGGATTTACGCAAACTGGAGCTTGCTGGCGTTAAAATACAGGGTAAGTATCGTTTTAGTATTTTGCTTAAAGGACGTTATCCGCAGTTTAAATATTGGCTCTCGCAAGTGTTTTTTTCGCCTGTGCCTTATCGGGTTGAGCAGTTTTATCATTTGCCTAACTTAGCAAAGAACAATATCAGTCTTGATGTTTATCCTGTTGGTACGGCGGCGTTTATGCTAAGTGAGCACAATCCAAATGCACAAATTGTATTGACTAAAAACCCAAATTATCGAGCAGAGTTTTATCCGCAAGAGGGCGAGAAAGGGGATAGACAACGTGGTTTACTGGCCGATGCAAATAAACGCTTGCCTTTGATTGATAAAGCGATTTACCGTTTGGAAAAAGAAGCACTGCCGATTTGGAGTAAGTTTTTGCAAGGTTACTATGACCGCTCTGGTATTAGTTCGGACAGCTTTGACCAGGCCATTAATGTGCAAGCCTCTGGCATTGATTTATCTGATGAGCTAAAGCAGCGAGGTATTTATTTGCAAAAAGTATTACTGCCGACTTTGTATTATTTTGGCTTTAATATGCTTGATGATGTGCTTGGGCAGGTAGGCTCTAAAGCACAGCAGGAAAAAAATCGTAAGTTGCGCCTTGCCATTGCCATTGCTTATAACACAGAGGAATATATTTCTATCTTTACCAATGGACGAGGCATCAGTGCTCAAAGTGTGTTGCCACCTGGGTTGTTTGGCGCACAGCAGGGCGAGGCGGGCATTGATTCTTATCGTTATCAATGGGTACAAGATAGGGCGCAAAAAAAGCCCATAGAATACGCCAAGCAACTGTTGGCAGAGGCAGGTTATAAAGATGGGCGTAATCAGCAAACTGGCGAGCCTTTGGTCTTGAATTTGGATTCTATTAGTGTCAGCAATGGACGCTACCCTTGGATGCAAAAGCAGTTTAAAAAACTGGGTATTGAGCTGAATGTACGGGCAACGGATTACAATCGTTTTCGTGAAAAAATGCAAACGGGAAATGCTCAAATGTTTGAAAGTGGTTGGTCTGCGGATTATCCCGACCCTGAGAATTTTTTATTTTTGTTTTATAGCAAAAACTCGCAAGTTAAAAGTGGGGGTACGGGTGTGAATGCGACGAACTACGCTAATCCGCAATATGATGCGTTGTTTGATAAGATGAAGGCGATGCCCAACCATGCAGAGCGGTTTGCTATTGTGCAAAAAATGCTCGATATATTGCGCCATGATGCGGTGATTGCCTCTGGTTATTATCCCTATGCGTATGCCTTAAATAATCAATGGATTAGAAACTTAAAAGCCCATGCAGTTAGCCGTGCCAGCCTTAAATATTATAATTTAGATGAGCGCATGCGCCGTGCTTATCAAAAAAACTGGAACCGTCCAAGTTTATTGCCACTGTTTCTAATGCTTGTAGGTCTGTTGTTGTTAGTAGGATTGGCTTTTATGATGTATCGTCAGCGTCAATCACAGCGAATTGTTGAGGATTAATATGTTTGTTTATTTATTGCGTCGCCTCGCTTATGTACTGCCGATTTTAATTGGGGTCAATGTCATTACGTTTTTTTTGTTTTTTGTGGTGAACAGCCCAGAGCAAATGGCACGCTCGCAGTTGGGTGAAAAACGAGTCACTCCAGCGGCGATTGCCCAATGGAAAGCACAGCGGGGTTACGATAAGCCGTTATTTATTAATCATCATAGCGATAATTGGCTAACCGATACCATTTTTTATCAGCAGAGCATTAATCTAATGCGTTTTGATTTTGGACGCTCTGACCAAGGGCGCAGCATTTCTGAGGATATTTTACAGCGTATGTGGCCTTCATTGGCATTGCAAGTGCCTACCCTGTTGCTTGGTATGTTGGTGACCATCAGTATTTCGCTATTGGTAGTGATGTTTAAAGGCAGTGCATTAGATACCAGTGCAATGGCGTTGTGTGTTTTTTTGATGTCGATTTCAGCTGTATTTTATATTTTGGCAGGGCAGTTTTTATTTGCCAGAGTATGGAATTGGGTGCCCGTTTCTGGGTTTTTAGGCGGCATAGACAGCCTGCGCTTTTTGCTGTTGCCCATTGCTATTGGGGTGTTCTCTGGTATTGGCTCTGGCACTCGATTGTATCGCAGTATCTTTTTACAGGAAGCCAGTCAAGATTATGTCCGTACCGCCAGAGCGAAAGGGGTATCTGAGCTTGGGGTGCTGTTTAAACATATTTTAGCCAATGGCATGATACCGATTTTAACCAGCGTGGTGGTGGTTATTCCGTCTTTATTTATGGGCAGCTTATTGATGGAATCCTTTTTTGCCATACCCGGTTTAGGCAGCTATATGCTTGATGCCATTCATGCACAGGATTTTGCGATTGTCCGTGCGATGGTATTTTTAGGCTCGGTGCTGTATATCATTGGCTTATTATTAACAGACATTTCTTATAGTTTGGCTGACCCTAGAGTACGTTTCGCATGAGCTTTAGTTCCTTTAAACCCGTTTTATTAATCACCGATGGGCTGCTGTTTTTGTTACTGGTGTTGATTGCATTGGTGATTTGGCGCACCCTTAAAAAGCCTTTAGTACGCGCTCGTTGGCGAGCCGTTTTTGTCAGTAAAACAGGTATGATTTGCGCCATTATTATGCTGTTTTATCTCGCTATTGCCTTGCTAGATTCCATGCACTTTCGCCTTGCACTGCCTTTAAAACAAAATCAAAGCAGCACCCACTATGGGCAAGAAGTACAGTCTGTTTTGGATTTGCTTTTAGCACCGCTTAAAAATAGTACTGAGGTAACCTATTCAAGTCCTTTTGCGCTGTATTCTTCGTCCAAAGTAAATATGCAAAATGCCAAGGGGCAAACTTATCGTGATTACCCTAAGCTCAAACATGCCGGTCAGCACTTACAAGATGGGCAAAGTCAAGTTGCTGATATTCTCTATTTGAGTTTTAAATCCCTGTTGTTGAGCGTCGTTTTTGCTGTCTTTTTATGGATATTATGGCGAGTTTATCGGTTTGTATGTCCAGCACAAAAAAAGCAACAACCCCTGCCTTATAAACTGATGTTTGGCTGTCTTTGTGGGCTGTTTTTTATAACCAGTTGGGCGTTAATACAAAGCCGTTATTACCATGTGTTAGGCACAAATAAGGTTGGGCTTGATGTGTTATATCAAAGCATTAAAGCAGTGCGAACAGGGGTTTTAATTGGTTCTTTGTCAACGCTTTTAACCTTGCCTATTGCCATTTTTTTAGGCGTGTGTGCGGGCTACTTTAAAGGTTGGGTGGACGATATTGTGCAATACAGCTATACCACTTTAAGCTCTATTCCAGGGATTTTATTAATTGCTGCCTCGGTGCTGTTAACTGATGTGTATTTACAGCTTAATCCACATTTATTTAGCTTAGGGCAAGAGAGAGCGGATTTTAAATTCTTCTTTTTGTGTTTGATTTTAGGGGTAACCAGTTGGACGGGGCTATGCCGCTTGTTGCGTGGGGAAACACTTAAAATCAGCGAGTTAGAATATGTGCAAGCCGCTCATGCTTTTGGTGTTAGCCATTTTGGTATCATTCGTCGCCACATTTTGCCAAATATCAGTCATTTGATTTTAATTGCTTTGGTGCTCGATTTTAGTGCTTTTGTATTGGCGGAGTCGGTTCTGTCTTATATTGGCGTTGGGGTTGATTCTAGTATGCACAGTTGGGGCAATATGATTAATGGTGCTCGTGGCGAGCTTTCTCGTGAGCCTGTGGTGTGGTGGCCCTTATTAGGGGCATTTTTATTTATGCTGGTATTGGTGCTGGCGGTCAACTTATTTGCTGATAAAGTCCGTGATGGCTTTGATGTAAAATCTTAAATGAGGTCGCCGATGGGTTTACTTGAAGTACATAATCTACACATACAGCTTAGGCAAAAACAAACCCTTATTCCTTTGGTAAAGGCACTTAACTTGAGTATTAATGAGGCGGAAGTCTTAGCCTTAGTTGGTGAGTCTGGTTCGGGTAAATCTTTAAGTGCCAATGCCCTGATGCGTTTATTACCACAGAATATGTCCCTTAGTGCCGATGGGTTATGGCTTAATCAGAAAAATTTATTGAGTTTAAGTGAAAGGCAAATGAACCAAGTGCGTGGACGCTTAATGGCAATGATATTTCAAGAACCACAATCTGCACTTAATCCTGTTAAAACCTTAGGACAACAGCTTGCAGAGGTGCTGTATTTACATCAGAGCAAAGCGGCTAAAGCGGTTAAGCAACGAATGCTTACGTTGCTTAGTGAAGTGGGTTTAGATGAAGCTGAGCATAGGCTAAAACAGTATCCTCATCAATTATCTGGCGGACAAAAGCAACGCCTAATGATTGCTATGGCACTAGCGGGAGAACCCAAACTATTAATTGCTGATGAACCCACTACCGCTTTAGATGTGACCACGCAAAAACAAATTTTAGACCTTTTGCTTGAGCTTAAAGTTAAACGCAAATTGAGTATATTATTTATTACCCATGATATGAGTGTTGTTAAATACATGGCGGATAAGGTCGCCGTTATGCACAATGGGCAAATTATAGAGCAGCAAAGTGCGAATGATTTTTTTGCTCACCCACAACAGGATTACAGTTTAAGTCTGCTACAGGCGCATAAGCGCAACCTCGTTAGTACGGAGGTTAAACAAGCCACCCCTGTATTGCAGGTTAAACATTTGCAGGTCAGCTATCAGCGTCAGGCACGCATGTTTTTACCTAGCCAAAAGGTATTGGCGGTTGCCGATGTGAGTTTTGAGATTTATCAGGGAGAGACCTTTGCTTTAGTTGGAGAATCTGGCTCGGGTAAAACCACCATTGGGCGTGCTATTATTCATCTTATTAAGCAGCAAAGTGGTGAGGTTTTCTTTTCTGGAAAGCCGCTACAAGGCTTATCTCGTAGCCAATGGCGAGGGTATCGCAGGCAAATTCAAATTATTTTTCAAGACCCTTTTTCTTCTATGAACCCCAAGCTCACCATAGGCGAGATTATTGGCGAGGGTATGCAGGCATTATTGCCTAAAATGAGTCATGCTCAAAGACTGACCAAGATGCAAACACTACTGGAAAAAGTAGGGCTTAATGCCGCTCATTTAGACCGCTTTGCCCATGAATTTTCAGGTGGGCAACGCCAACGTATTGCAATTGCCAGAGCCTTGGCATTAGAGCCTAACTTATTGATTTGTGATGAGCCTACCAGTGCATTAGACGTTGCCACCCGCCAGCAAATTTTAAATTTGCTGCATGAGCTACAACAAGAGCTGGGACTGGCTTATCTCTTTATTACTCACGACTTAAATCTGGTTGCTAACTTTGCCCATCGTGTGGGTGTGATGCAACAGGGTAAGCTGATTGAACAGGGCGACTGTCAAACTGTGCTTAGCTCGCCTAGCGAGAGCTATACGCAAAAATTATTGGCTTCCTCTTTGCCCTTGCCAGTATCCAGCGTATAAGAGGATACCAATAGGTTGTTTAGCGGTTTTTTATCTATTCCAAAAAAGAATGTTTTTTTATAAAAATATGAATTTATGTTTTGAATATAAGACCTTATAATGCGTGTGGAAATTAAATCACTCAGTGAGAGAGACAATGAGTAAACAAACCTTATATGACAAACTATGGCAGCAGCACTTAGTTAAAGAGCGTGATGATGGCACGGCATTAATTTACATTGACCGCCAGTTATTGCATGAAGTTACCTCACCCCAAGCCTTTGAAGGCTTGCGTTTAGCAGGGCGTAATCTGTGGAAACTGGACGCCAATTTAGCCACCCCAGACCATAATGTGCCAACCACCAGTGCCGAGCGTGAGCATGGTATTGCAGGCATTGTAGATCCCATTTCTCGCATACAGGTTAAAACCTTAGATGAAAATTGCGATAGTTTTGGGGTCACTGAATTTAAAATGAATGATAAACGCCAAGGCATTGTGCATGTGGTGGGTCCAGAACAGGGTGCAACGTTACCGGGTATGACGGTAGTATGTGGAGATTCGCATACCTCAACCCATGGAGCCTTTGCCGCATTAGCGCATGGTATTGGCACTTCAGAGGTGGAGCATGTGATGGCAACCCAATGCTTAATTCAGCGCAAAATGAAAAACATGCTTGTTCGTGTAGACGGAAAGTTAGACGAGGGTATTACTGGAAAAGATGTGGTGCTACATATTATTGGTGTTATTGGCACTGCAGGAGGTACGGGTTATGCGATGGAGTTTGGTGGTTCTGCCATTCATGCGCTAAGTATGGAAGGGCGTATGAGCATGTGCAATATGGCAATTGAAGCGGGAGCAAGAGCAGGGTTGATTGCCTATGATGAGATTACTGAAAACTATGTTAAAAACCGCCCTTATGCCCCTAAAGGCGAACATTGGGATATGGCAGTTAAGTTATGGCGCAATTTAGTTTCAGATGAGGGCGCATATTTCGACAGAGTGGTAGAGATTGATGCTAAAGATATTAAACCTCAGGTTACTTGGGGTACGTCCCCTGAAATGGTCACTGATATTTACGGTAAAGTGCCAGACCCCGAGCAGACCGATAACGAGATACAAAAAGCAGCCATTAATCGAGCTCTTGAATATATGGGATTAAAAGCAGGACAAGCGATTACTGAAATCAAACTTGACCGTGTTTTTATTGGCTCTTGCACCAACTCTCGTATTGAAGATTTGCGCCAAGCTGCCAAAGTTGCTAAAGGACGTAAAGTGGCTGCGAGTCTGATTGAGGCATTGGTTGTACCTGGCTCTGGATTGGTTAAAAAACAAGCAGAAGAAGAGGGTTTAGATAAAATTTTTGTTGAGGCGGGCTTTCAGTGGCGAGAGCCAGGCTGCTCTATGTGTTTGGCAATGAATGCAGATAAACTGGGCAATAAAGAACATTGCGCCTCAACCTCTAATCGTAATTTTGAAGGTCGTCAAGGCTATGGTGGGCGCACTCATTTAGTTAGCCCTGCAATGGCAGCTGCCGCAGCGATTAAAGGTCATTTTGTTGATGTACGTGAGTTAATAGGAGAATAGAACATGCAACCATTTACCTTGCATACAGGCATAGTAGCCCCCTTAAGCCGTGCTAATATTGATACGGATATGATTATTCCTAAGCAGTTTTTAAAATCCATTAAACGCTCAGGGTTTGGTCCTAATTTATTTGATGAGTTACGCTATTTAGATGAAGGCCAACCTGATGCAGATAATAGCCAGCGCCCTAAGAATCCTGATTTTATTTTAAATCAACCGCCTTATACCCAATCTTCTATTTTATTGGCAGGAGAAAATTTTGGTTGTGGCTCTAGCCGTGAACATGCTCCTTGGGCTTTAGAAGACTTTGGATTTAGGGCAATTATCAGCGAATCATTTGCAGATATTTTCTTTAATAATTGCTTTAAAAATGGGCTATTACCCATCACTTTACCGACTGAAATAATTGCCGATTTATTTAAGCGTGTACAAACGCACCAAGCCTATGAATTAAGTATTGATTTACCCAATCAATCTGTTTTTGATAATCATGGCTTGCGTCTTGATTTTGAAATTGATGCGTTTCGTAAGCACTGTTTAATAAATGGCTTAGATGATATTGGCTTAACCTTACAAGATGCCGATGCCATTCGTGCCTATGAAAACAAGCGTAAAAACATTACCCCTTGGTTATTTTCTTAAACCCTTAACGAGATAAAAAACAATGACACGCAAAATACTCATGTTAGCCGGTGACGGCATTGGTCCTGAAATTATGCAACAAGCAGAAAAAGTACTGCTTAAAGTTGCCAGCCAGCAGCAGCTTGATTTAGAGCTACAACATGCGCTGGTAGGTGGCAGTGCCTATGATGAATATGCAACGCCCTTGCCTGAAGAAACCTTGACCCTTGCTAAAGCTGCCGATGCCATTTTATTAGGCGCAGTAGGTGGGCCTAAATGGGACAACTTAGAAGATCGCAGTAAACGTCCAGAACAAGGGCTGTTAGGATTGCGCTCAGAGCTTGAATTGTTTGCCAATTTTCGCCCTGCTATTTTGTATCCGCAGTTAGTTGATGCCTCATCACTTAAGCCTGAAGTGGTAGCAGGGCTAGATATTTTAATTGTGCGTGAACTAACAGGAGGAATTTATTTTGGTGGTCCTCGTGGTATTCGCCAATTAGATAACGGCCAGCGTGAAGGTTATAACACCTATGTTTATAGCGAGGCAGAAATTCGTCGTATTGCCAAAGTTGCCTTTGAAGCCGCACAAAAACGCAATAAAAAACTCTGTTCCGTAGATAAAGCAAACGTACTGGAAGTAACCGTACTATGGCGTGAAATTTTAACCGAAATGAGCCAAGATTACCCAGATGTCGAACTCAGTCATATGTATGTAGATAACGCCGCCATGCAATTGGTACGTGCCCCCAAACAATTTGATGTTATGGTCACGGGCAATATGTTTGGTGATATTCTCTCTGATGCCGCCGCCATGCTTACAGGCTCCATTGGTATGTTGCCATCTGCATCATTAAATTCCAGAAATCAAGGCATGTATGAACCCTGTCATGGTTCTGCCCCTGATATTGCAGGAAAAGGCTTAGCAAATCCATTGGCAACCATCTTATCTGTTGCTATGATGTTGCGTTATTCTTTGGGCGAAAATGCAGCCGCTGACGCTATTGAACAAGCCGTAGGTAAGGTGCTAGATACAGGGTTACGCACCGCTGATATTTATTCTTCAGGTATGCAAAAAATTAGCACTAACGAGATGGGCGAAGCTGTGCTTAATGCCCTCGGTTAGACTTTAAAAAATCATCAAATGAGCAATTAAAAATGACAAAGAAAGTAGGATTAGTTGGTTGGCGTGGTATGGTCGGCTCAGTATTAATGCAACGAATGCAAGCAGAAAATGACTTTGCGAAGATAGAACCTACCTTTTTTACCACCTCCCAAGCAGGGCAAAGTGCGCCGCAAATTACAGGTAAAAAAACAGGCACATTACAAGATGCCTTTTCCATTGAAGCCTTAGCCGCTCAAGATATTATTATTAGCTGTCAGGGCGGGGACTACACCAAAGCCGTATATGCTAAATTGCGAGCAGCTAACTGGCAAGGCTACTGGATTGATGCCGCCTCCAGTTTGCGTATGCAAGATGATGCCGTGATTGTGCTTGACCCTGTTAACCGCCAACTGATTGATGAGGCAGTAGATAAAGGCATTAAAACCTATGTAGGCGGCAACTGCACCGTAAGCCTGATGCTAATGGCACTAGGTGGTTTATTTAACCAAGATTTAATCGAATGGGCCTCGCCTATGACCTATCAAGCCGCTTCAGGCTCTGGCGCACGTCATATGCGAGAGCTAATTGCCCAAATGGGTGCGGTACATCAAAGTGTGGCAACGGAGCTTTTAGACCCAGCCAGTGCGATTTTAGATATTGATAAAAAAGTAGCACAGACCTTGCGTTCAGCAGACTTTCCACAAAGTCAGTTTGGTGCTCCTTTAGCAGGTAGTTTAATTGCTTATATCGATAGTCAACTTGAAAGCAGACAAAGCCGTGAGGAGTGGAAAGCCCAAGTAGAGGCAAATAAAATTTTAGGGCGAGATAGTAATCCTATTGCCATTGACGGTTTATGTGTTCGTGTAGGTGCCATGCGTTGTCATAGCCAAGCCATCAGTATCAAACTTAAAAAGCAGCTCTCTTTAGCCGATATTAAAGAATGCGTAAGCCAAGCCAATGATTGGGTTAAGTTTATCGATGATGAACGTGATTTAAGCATACAAGAATTATCCCCTGCCAAGGTAACAGGCACGCTAGATATTCCCGTTGGACGTATACGCAAATTGAGTATGGGCGATGAATACATTTCAGCCTTTACAGTAGGCGACCAACTGCTGTGGGGTGCAGCCGAGCCTTTACGCCGTATGCTTAATATTTTAATTGACTAAGGTGCTTTTATTCTAGCAAGACACTGCTATTATATTATTTTGAATTTTAAATTGCTTAAATAAGGCATGGACAATGCGGAACTATTTTATATACAAAATTTTCATCATATTTTCTTTATTGTGCGTTTATAGAGTAAGCGCACTTGAGTTTTCAGAAGTTCAGGTTAACTCTTATTTAAATCAACCGCTTAATGCACAATTGAAAATACATGATGATGCTGATGAAGAGATAGAAATAGCCAGCAAAGAAGCCTACATTGAAAGTGGTATTGAATATTTTCCACTGTATGCAACTTTAAAACTTGAACGACTAGAAGATAAGCTGGTATTCGTCAGTGAGCAGCGCATTAACAATCCATTTTTACAAATATTGTTGGTGATTAAAAAAGCAGGCGGTCAGCAATTTCGTCTGTTTACTCTTTTGCTTGACCCTGTTGATTATGCCTATGATTATGAAAAGGCAGAAGAAAAAAAGTTAACCGACAACCCCAAAACAAAAAAATATCAGATTAAAGCCAATGATACGCTCTCAGAAATTGTATTAGCACAAATGCCAAGCAATGATGTTGCTTTATCTGAACGTATGCAAGCGATATTAAAAGAAAATCCAGATGCTTTTATTAATAACGATATTAATCGAATTAAAGTAGGGCAAACGCTCAGCTTACCAAATACTGCAGAGCAACCTGCAGAGCAGGAGAAAGCAGTCACTCAGCCAGTTACATTTAATAAAAAACCGCAGCATACGCCAGCGAATACACCTAAGCAAACAGAAGAAAAAGGACACGTTCGTATTTTGGCAGATAAAACAACAGATAACCCAGAGGCGAATAAAGAAATACAAACGGACTCCATTGGATTAGAAGACAAACAGGCAAATACACAAACGGATACACAAGCGGATACACAAGCAATAGAGCCGGCTAAGATAGATAATCCACAAACAGAACAGCAGGCAAATCCAGATACAGAGGAAGCCCTTAAAGATAAAATAAACAGTTCACAAAGCAAAGTACTAGCACTAGAAGAACAGCTAAAATCTCAAGCAGAAAAACAAAAAACATTTATAGACGCACTTAATCAAAAACCTAAAACCCTTGCAGAATCCGTTCAGGAAGTAGGTAATAGTATTAACGATGAAGTGACCGCAAGAAATAAAGAAAATAAACTATTATGGATTATTCCTGCCATGTTGTTCTTTATTTTACTGGTTGTTTATTTGATTTATAAATGGTCAAAAAGCATTAAAAGCAAACAAGAAGACTATAATCAAATTCCAGATATTGAATTATTTAGTGAAGATGCCTACTCAAACCAACTAAGAGAAGTGAAACAACAAGAAAAAGACGTAAAAAATAAAGAAATTATTGAAGATATTACAAGACCCTTAGACAGTTTCAAAGAACAGCCAGAGCGTGACGTACAAACCAATCAGCACTCTAAAACAACAGACAAAGTAGCAGAGGCAGCCAAAGCACAAGCAAGTAAAGCAGAAGAAACTAAGGCAGAAGAAAGTAAAGCAGAAGAAACTAAAGCAGAAGAAACTAAAGCAGAAGAAACTAAAGCAGAAGAAACTAAAGCAGAAGAAACTAAAGCAGAAGAAAGTAAGGCAGAAGTAAGCCAAAAAGAGCTGGCAGCATCTTCGCAACAAACACAAAATAAGCTGGAACGTGAGGGACTGGGTTATTCTTTAGCAGAACTGGGTATTGGCTCAAAAACAGACAATGATGACAGTGCAAGTTTGGATAATAAAGAACAAGCTGAAGAACAAGCTGAGGAACAAAAAACACCAATTGACTCTAAATTTGATACCTCAGCCTTAGCACTAGAAGAAACAGAAGAAACAGAAGAAACAGAAGAAACAGAAGAAACAGAAGAAACAGAAGAAACAGAAGAAACAGAAGAAACAGAAGAAACAGAAGAAACAGAAGATGATTTCTCACAAGACATTGAAGACAAACTAAATGCCGCAAAACGTGATGCAATGATAGGTAATCATGCCCGTGCAAAAGCCGCTTTAGCAGAAGTGCTTGCTGGAGGTAATCAACAACAACAAAGTCATGCCCAAGCGTTACTTAAACACATAGGTGAATAACGATTGCGCTTTGCGGCTATTATTGAATATAACGGCAGTTATTTCCACGGATTTCAACGGCAAAAAAATCATACAGAGCTAACCATACAGGCGGCTCTTGAGCGTGCTATCTCACAGGTTGCCAATCATGATATTAAACTACAATGTGCTGGGCGTACGGACAAAGGCGTACATGCAACCCGTCAGGTAGTGCATTTTGACTCTCAGGCTAAACGCAAAATTTATGGTTGGATAATGGGTATTAATACGCACTTGCCTGTTGGCATTGCGGTGGTTTGGCTAGCACAAGTGGGTGATGATTTTCATGCACGCCACAAGGCCATTGCCAGAAGTTACCGCTATTTGATTTATAACCAAACCAGCAGACCTGCATTAATGCACGATCAACTTACTTGGCATAAACAGCCTTTAAATAGCGCCTTAATGCAACAAGCAGCCCAATCACTTATTGGTACACATGATTTTAGTGCTTTTCGTGCCAGTGGCTGTCAAGCGCAAAGTCCAATTAAGCAGATGCAACATATCAGTGTTCAATCTTTTGGTGCCCTCATTGTATTGGAGGTAAAAGCCAATGCCTTTTTGTATCACATGGTGCGTAATATTGCAGGCGTGTTATTGTTAATCGGAGAGCAGCGTCAGCCCGTCAGCTTTTGCCAAGCAGTTTTAGAGAGCAAAAATCGCCAGCATTTAGGTATCACCGCACCAGCGCAAGGTCTGTATTTAGTAGGTGTAGAGTATGAAGCAGGCTTTGACATTCCGAGTCAAACTTTTGGACCTGCATTATTAGAACCCATATTAGAGATAACATAAGATGCCAATTAGCAAAGTTAAAATTTGCGGTATTACCCAGCTAGATGATGCGCTGTATGCCTTAGAACAAGGCGCAAGTGCGTTGGGTTTTGTTTTTTACCAGCCCAGTTCAAGGTTTATTCATGCCAAACAAGCGCAAGCAATTATTCAACAATGCCCGCCATTTTTTAATGCCGTAGGTTTATTTGTCAATGCAGACAAAAAACAGGTGCAATCCGTGCTAAGCGAGGTTAAACTCAGTCTTTTGCAATTTCACGGTGATGAAGACGATGCCTTTTGCGCTCAATTCAACCTCCCTTACATCAAAGCCTTGCGGGTGCGGAACACGCAGGATTTGGTGGCGCACAACTTGCGCTTCCCAAATGCCTTGGCATTTTTGCTAGATACATATCAATCAGGACAGTATGGTGGAACAGGCAAGACCTTTGATTGGTCGCTTATTCCGCCACTTTCAAAACCCATTATTTTAGCTGGTGGCCTAACCACTGAAAATGTCGCTAAGGCAATTGCACAGGTTCAACCCTATGCGGTTGACGTTAGCGGCGGCGTAGAGCAAAGCCCCGGTAAAAAAGACAAACAAAAAATACAGCAGTTTATGTACGAGGTACAGCATGCCAACAAATAAAAAATTTGATAATAACCTACCCGATGAACAAGGGCACTTTGCCGAATATGGCGGACGTTTTGTATCTGAAACCCTAAGTGCCGTTTTAGATGAATTACAAAGCACTTATAGCAAGCTAAAAAACACGCCTGAATTTCAAGCAGAATTTGATGCAGATTTAGCGCATTATGTAGGACGACCTTCGCCTTTATATCATGCCAAACGCTTAACTGAGCAGGCAGGTGGGGCGCAAATATACTTAAAACGAGAAGACTTAAATCACACAGGCGCACATAAAATTAATAACACCATAGGACAAGCACTTTTAGCCAAAGCAATGGGAAAGAAAAAAGTCATAGCCGAGACAGGCGCAGGTCAACATGGCGTTGCCACTGCCACCGTTGCTGCTCGTTTAGGGCTTGAGTGCAAAGTATTTATGGGTAAAACCGATGTTGAGCGGCAAAAATTAAACGTCTATCGTATGCGCTTATTAGGCGCAGAAGTCGAAGCGGTCACCTCTGGCACGCAAACCTTAAAAGATGCCATGAACGAGGCCATGCGTCATTGGGTAACACAGGTTGATGATACCTTTTATATCATTGGCACGGCAGCAGGTCCACACCCATATCCCATGTTGGTGCGTGACTTTCAAACCGTTATTGGGCGAGAAACCATCACCCAGTCCGAGCAGTTATTCGGTCAACAGCCCGATGCCCTAGTTGCCTGTGTAGGTGGCGGCTCCAATGCCATAGGTTTGTTCTACCCTTACTTAAACATAACAGAAACCGCCATGTATGGGGTAGAAGCAGGAGGCTTAGGGCTAGAAGGTAACGACCATGCAGCCCCACTTAATAAAGGGCGTGTTGGCGTATTGCATGGTAATCGGACCTATTTAATGGAAGATGAAAATGGACAAATTCTAGGCACACACTCCATTTCAGCAGGTTTGGATTATCCAGGTGTGGGCCCTGAACACGCATGGTTTAAAGATATAGGGCGAGCCAACTACGTTGCCGTAACCGATGAGCAGGCTTTAGACGCATTTTATCAACTCACCCGTTTAGAAGGCATAATGCCCGCCTTAGAATCCGCCCATGCCATTGCCTATGGTATGCAATTAGCCAGTAGCATGAAAGCAACACAACATATCGTGATTAATCTTTCAGGGCGAGGAGACAAAGACATTCATACAGTGGCAAACCTAGATGGAATGGAGATATAACATGGGTAGAATACAAAACTGTTTTGCTGAGCTTAAACAAGCGCAAAAAAAAGCCCTTATTCCTTATTTAACCGCAGGCGACCCTAACCTTGATGCCAGCTTAAAATTTATGCATGCATTGGTGGATTCTGGTGCTGATATGCTTGAATTGGGTGTGCCATTTTCAGACCCTATGGCAGACGGACCGACCATTCAGCTCGCCTGTCAACGTGCCCTAAAAGAAAACACCTCATTAACCGATGTATTGCAGTTAGTGGCTGATTTTAGGCAACAAAATCAGCACACCCCCATTATTCTTATGGGCTATCTCAATCCAGTTGAAGCGATGGGCTATGACAGGTTCGCAAAACAAGCCTCAGCGGTAGGTGTAGATGCGGTATTACTGGTTGATTTGCCGCCAGAGGAAGCACTGCAAGTAGAACCGCTTTTTAAAAGCCATAAATTAGATATGATTTATTTGATTGCACCGACCACCAGTGATGAACGTCTTGCTAAAATGGCAAAAGTCGGTAGTGGTTATGTCTATTATGTATCGGTTAAAGGTGTCACTGGCAGGGCACAAATAGATGTCCCTGAAGTGGCTCATAATATTGCTCGCATACGCAATCAAATTAAGCTACCTGTAGGGGTTGGGTTTGGCATTTATGATGGAGAAACCGCCGCCGCTGTCGGCACGTTTGCCGACGGCGTTATTGTAGGTAGTGCACTGATTAAATGTATAGAAAATAACCTTGCCGAATTACCTAAAGCGAAAGCTCAGATGCAAGCACTATTAACAGAAATACGCACCAGTCTAGATGGTCTATGACAAACAGCCCAAAAAACCTTGAGCAATGGCTAAGTTACATTGAAAGCATGCACCCCCAAGAGATTGAACTGGGGCTTGAGCGCATACAGCCTTTAGCGCAACAATTAAAGCTACTAAAACCAGCACCTATTTGCATATTGGTGGCAGGCACTAATGGTAAAGGCTCAACCGCTGCTTTATTGCAAGCGTTATTAATGCAACAAAAAAAGCGAGTTGGGCTATACAGTTCACCACATTTAATGCGCTTTAATGAACGCATTAAAATTGACCATCAAGAAATCAACGACGAACGCCTGTGTGATTGTTTTGCTCAGATAAATACCGCACGAGGTACGACTCCTTTAACCTATTTTGAATTTACCACCCTTGCAGCCTTGTTGTATTTTAGTCAAAGCCAATTAGATATTTGTGTACTGGAAATAGGTATGGGAGGTCGCCTTGATGCAGTTAATTTGGTTGATGCCAATGTTTGTGTGCTAACCAGCATAGGTTTAGACCATCAATCATGGTTAGGAGACAGCTTAGAAGCAATTGCCGCAGAAAAAGCCGCCATTGCTCGCCCCAATGTGCCGCTGGTCTGTGGTCAGTTTGCGCCTGCTAGCAATGTTGCCTCTATTTGTCAGCAACAAGGCGGCATATTACTACAAGCAGGTAAAGAATTTGGTGTTAGGCTCAAAGCACAAAAATACCAGTTTTATGTGCAACATCATAAGCAAGTATGCTTGCAAATTAGTGAGGATATAATCACTCAAAGCTGTGTAGCAATGGACAATATTGCCAGTGCATTGCAGACGTTAGCATGTTTGCAAACTCTACCTACCAGTACGCAACTACAAAGCACTTTAGCTGCATTACAAATATCAGGGCGAATGCAAAAAATCAGTCTTAAAAACAAACAAAATGAACCGTTTACCCTAACCCTTGATGTTGCACACAACCCCCAAGCAGGCGCACTTATTAGCAAACGCATGGGTGCTGTAGATGGCATTATTCTCGCTATGCTAGCAGATAAAGCCATACCTGAATTTATAGCCAGCTTACCGACAACAGATTATTGGCTGCTGCCAGATTTAGACAAACAAATTGCAAGGCGAGCACAAGCGCAACAGTTAGGTCAACATATTCAAGCTAAAAAACAATATACAAACAATATGGCACAAGCCATTCAACAAATGCGAGAGCAAGCAAACGCCCAGCAAAACTGGCTACTTGTTGGCTCATTTTATACCGTACAAGCCGCTCTTGAAGTGCTGAATTTAGGTTAAAATCGCAAATAATGCTTATTTTGGTTGCTGTAAGGGTATTTTTTCGCTAGAATTTGCGCCTTGTTTTTTTAGGACTATAGCTCAGTTGGTTAGAGCGCTACCTTGACATGGTAGAGGTCCCCAGTTCAAATCTGGGTAGTCCTACCAACTTCCCATGTGACCTTTGGTAAGGGTCACCACTGAATAAGGATAAATAATCATGCCCATAATCACACTTCCTGATGGCTCTACACGCCAGTTCGACACGCCCGTTACGCTAATGCAAGTTGCCGAAGATATAGGTGCAGGCCTAGCCAAAGCCACTGTTTGTGGACAGCTTGATGGTAATCTGGTTGATGCCTGTGAACTGATAGATAAAGATGCAACAATCAGTATTGTTACAGGTAGAGATGCCGCAGGACTAGAAGTCATTCGTCATTCATTTGCACACCTAGTTGGTCATGCCGTTAAACAGCTTTTTCCAGAAGCTAAAATGGCCATTGGACCAGTTATAGAAGACGGCTTCTATTATGATATTGATTACTCCAGACCCTTTACCCCTGAAGATGTTGTAGCCATTGAAAAACGCATCAAAGAATTGGTTAAAAAAGACTACAACGTAGTTAAAACCATGACCCCAATACAAGAAGCACGCAGCCTATTTGTTAAACGTGAAGAGCCCTATAAAGTTGAACTGATAGACAACCTAATTGAGCAGGGCGAAACTCAGGTTGGTTTGTATCAACATGAAGAATATATAGATATGTGCCGTGGCCCACATGTCCCCAATACCCGAGTGTTAAGAGTCTTTAAATTAACTCGTGTATCAGGGGCTTATTGGCGAGGAGATGCTAACAATGCCCAATTACAGCGCATTTATGGCACCGCTTGGAATGATAAAAAAGAACTTAAAGCACATTTACTACGCATAGAAGAAGCAGAAAAACGTGACCATCGTAAACTGGCAAAACAACTGGACTTGTTTCATCTGCAAGAAGAAGCACCAGGTATGGTATTTTGGCACCCCAATGGGTGGCATATTTATCAGGTGCTAGAGCAATATATGCGTCAAATACAGGTGCGTGCAGGCTACCAAGAAATTAAAACCCCACAAATTGTTGATAAAAGTTTATGGGAAAAATCAGGACATTGGGAACATTATGCTGAAAACATGTTTACCACAGAGTCTGAAAAACGCAGCTATGCAATCAAACCTATGAACTGCCCTTGTCATATTCAGGTATTTAATCAGGGGTTAAAAAGTTACCGTGACTTGCCCTTACGTTTGGCAGAATTTGGCAGTTGTCATCGCAATGAACCATCAGGTGCCTTGCATGGCATTATGCGAGTGCGAGGATTTACCCAAGATGATGCACATATATTTGCCACCGAAGAGCAGGTACTAAATGAAGCATCAGATTTTATTCGCCTTACCCTTGAGGTATATAAAGATTTTGGCTTTGATACAATAGAAATGAAGCTATCAACTCGCCCAGAAGGTCGTATAGGCAGTGATGAACAATGGGACAAAGCAGAAACAGCCCTTGAACAAGCACTCAACCAAGCAGGGTTGGAATGGGAATTACAAGCAGGCGAGGGCGCATTTTATGGTCCTAAAATTGAATTTTCTTTACGTGACTGCTTAAATAGAGTCTGGCAATGTGGCACGCTACAACTTGACTTTATGTTGCCAGCTAGATTAGGTGCACAATATGTATGTGAACAAAATAGCCGCAAAACACCAATTATGTTACACCGTGCTATTTTGGGCTCGTTTGAAAGATTTGTAGGGATTTTAATTGAACATTATGCTGGCGCAATGCCACCTTGGTTAGCACCAGTACAAGCTGTTTTATTAAATATTACCGATAGTCAGAGCGAATATTGTGAAAAAGTAGCAAAAAATTTACAAAATCTTGGTTTTCGAGTGCAAACAGACTTGAGAAACGAGAAGATCGGCTTTAAAATTCGCGAGCACACACTACAGAAAGTACCCTTTTTGTTAGTTGCTGGCGATAAAGAAGTCGCAAATCAGCACATTTCAGTACGTACTCGCCAAGGTGACGATTTAGGGAGTTTACATATTGAAGAATTTATCACAATTTTAGAAGCCGCAATCGCCCAGCGAGGACGCTATTTAATGGAGAAAGAACATTAGAGCCAATACCAGAAAAGGCGGTCGTAACGATCGTGTTGCAATAAACGAACATATTAACGCCAAAGAACTACGCCTAATCGATGCTGATGGGCAACAAGTTGGCGTAGTTAGTCTTAAAGAAGCCCTAGAAAATGCAGAAAATGCAGGACTTGATTTAGTACAGATTTCAGATGGAGATCCTATTGTTTGTAAAGTCATGGACTATGGCAAAAAGCTATATGAAGACAAAAAGCGCAAAGCTGAAGCAAAAAAGAAACAACATCAAGTAAGCATTAAAGAAATTAAGTTTCGCCCAGGTACAGAAGAAGGCGATTACCAAATAAAATTGCGTAACTTAAAACGCTTTTTAGAAGGTGGCGACAAAGCCAAAGTATCCCTACGTTTTCGTGGTCGTGAGATGGCACATCAAAATTTAGGTATGGAACTACTAAAGCGAGTTGCCGTTGATTTAGAAGAATATGGTAGCGTTGAGCAACACCCAAAAATGGAAGGACGGCAAATGGTCATGGTATTAGGACCTGTTAAAAAGAAATAAAGAGAATATAAAGCACCAACAGTGTTTTATGGACAAATGCGGAGCGTTTGTCGCTGGCTTAAACCAGCAAATACAATAAAAGCAACAGGAAGTTGGTTTTATTGCAACTGATAGCTAGGCTCTAAAAATGAAACACGCTGTTTCTGCCTACTGTCGTTATTACAGGCAAACGTCATACAGGTCTTAGTTCTGTATACGTTTAAAACATTGGAGAACATAATGCCTAAAATCAAATCTAAGAGCGGTGCGGCAAAACGCTTTAAAAAAACAGCCAACGGTCTTAAACGCCGACAAGCACATCGTAGTCATATCCTGACTAAAAAGAGTACCAAACGTAAGCGTCATTTGCGTGGCATGGAGCAGGTTACTGCTGCCGATAAAGCCCTCATAGAACGCATGTTACCCAACCTTTAATTCAGGAGAAAAACTATGGCTCGTGTAAAACGTGGGGTGATTGCCCGTCGTCGTCATAAAAAGATTTTAAAACAAGCAAAAGGCTATTATGGTGCCAGAAGCCGAGTGTTTCGTGTTGCCAAGCAAGCCGTTATTAAAGCAGGTCAGTATGCTTATCGTGACCGTCGCCAGCGTAAACGTCAATTCCGTCAACTTTGGATTGCACGTATTAACGCAGGGGCTAGAGTCAACGGATTATCTTACAGCAAATTCATAAATGGCTTAAAAAAAGCCTCTATTGAAATTGACCGTAAGGTACTGTCTGATTTAGCAATCCATGAAAAATCAGCGTTTGCTGCCTTGGTCGAAAAAGCCAAAGCCTGCCTGTAACAAGCAAAAAAAGACAACCCCATAATTGAGATTGTCTTTAGTGGATTTATCCACACCAAGCAAAGTAGGGGAATGGCACATCATTCCCCTATTTTTTTGTTATTTTGGAGTAATCAATGCAACAACTTGAAGACCTTTGTGCTAGTGCGCTAGCGCAGATAAAAAGTGCCGAAGATTTAAAGCAGCTTGAGCAAATTCGGGTTGATTTTTTAGGTAAAAAAGGGCAAATAAATTTACTGATGAAAGACCTAGGCAAACTCTCAAATGCCGAACGTCCACAAGCAGGTGCAAAAATTAATGCCGCCAAAACACAGGTACAACAATCCTTAGAAGCGCGTCGAGAAAACCTACAAAAGGCCCAGCTCAACGCCAAACTTGCCGCAGAAACCATCGACATCAGTCTGCCCGGTAGAGGGATACAAACAGGCGGTATTCACCCTGTTACTCGCACCATAGAACGCATGCAAGATTTTTTCCAAAGTGCTGGATTTCATGTTGCAGAAGGCCCAGAAATAGAAGATGAATTTCATAACTTTGAAGCACTTAATATTCCTGCCCATCACCCAGCACGAGCCATGCACGACACCTTTTACTTTGATGCAGGCAAATTACTACGCACTCATACCTCGCCAGTACAAATTCGCACCATGCTACAAGAAGCGCCACCATTGCGTATTATCTGTCCTGGACGTGTATATCGTTGCGATTACGACCAAACTCACTCCCCCATGTTTCATCAAGTTGAGGGTTTATTGGTAGATAAAAATATCAGCTTTGCAGACTTAAAAGGAATTTTACATGAATTTCTAAATGCCTTTTTTGAACAACAAGTTGGTGTGCGTTTTCGCCCCTCCTACTTTCCTTTTACAGAACCCTCTATTGAAGTTGATATAGACAGAGGGGACGGTAAATGGTTAGAAATACTAGGTTGTGGCATGGTTCACCCCAATGTATTCAAACAGGTAGGCATAGACCCAGAAATATACTCAGGATTTGCCTTTGGTATGGGCGTAGAGCGTTTAGCCATGCTACGTTATGGCGTACAAGACCTCCGCCTATTTTTTGAAAATGATTTACGCTTTTTAGGGCAGTTCCATTAAATAATTGCAGCATAAAACAGATAGGCAACAACATGAAATTCAGCGAAAAATGGCTTAGAGAATGGGTAAACCCAAACATAAACAGCCAACAACTTGTAGACAAACTAACCCTTGCAGGGCTAGAAGTAGATAATTATCAAAGCTGCTCAGGCGCATTTAAAGATGTCGTCGTAGCCGAAGTCATTGCATGCGAAGCCCACCCCGATGCCAGTAAGCTGAATGTTTGCCAAGTCAGCGATGGCACACAAGAACAACAAATTGTTTGTGGCGCACCCAACGTCCGTACAGGTATTAAAGTTCCCTTAGCCAAAGTAGGCGCAACCTTACCGAACAATATAACCATTGGACAAGCACAACTGCGAGGTGTGCAATCCAGTGGCATGCTATGCGCAGAAGCAGAACTAGGATTAAGTGAAGAAAGCGATGGACTTATGGAACTTGCCAGCGATGCCCCCGTTGGACAATGCCTACGTGATTACCTACAGCTAGATGACAATATAATTGATATAGACCTAACCCCCAATCGAGGAGACTGCTTAAGTATTCAAGGTCTAGCAAGAGAAACCGCAGTTCTTACGCAAACCGAGATGACCCCCATACAAATTGAACCCGTTGCCGTAAGCAGCAAGCAGCAAATCAATTTAGAGGTAAACGCACCCCATGCTTGTCCAAGTTATCTAGCACGCATTATTAGCAATATAGACATCAAAGCAGCGACCCCTATTTGGCTAAAAGAAAAGCTACGCCGTAGCGGTATTCGCTCCATTGATGCCATTGTAGACATAACCAACTATGTCATGCTCGAACTAGGGCAACCCATGCACGCCTTTGACTTAGCGAATATTCAAGAGAAAATTTGCGTGCGTATGGCAGAACAAAATGAAGCCATAACCTTGCTTGATGGACAAGAAATCAAACTCAATGCAGACACCTTAGTTATTGCCGATGCACAAAAGCCCTTAGCCATAGCAGGCATTATGGGCGGTATACAATCAGGGGTATCAGAGAACACCACCCATATTGTTTTAGAATCCGCTTTCTTTGAACCCATCGCCCTTGCAGGCAAAGCCCGCTCTTACGGGCTACATACCGATTCCTCACACCGTTTTGAACGAGGCGTAGACTTTGCCCTAAACGCACAAGCCATAGAACGAGCCAGCGCCTTAATATTAGAAATTTGTGGAGGGCAAGCAGGAGCTATAACAAGTGTCATTCAAACTAATGCACTACCAGAAATAAAGCCCATAGAATTACGCACCAGACGTATTGAACAACTACTAGGTAAAGCCCTAGAAACCACAGAAGTCACAGCGATTTTAACTGGACTAGGACTTAAAGTCAGTTGCAAAGAACAAGGCTGGCAAGTGTTGCCACCCAGTTATCGCTACGATCTGCGTATAGAAGCAGACTTATTAGAAGAGCTTGCCAGAATACATGGCTATGATCACTTTCCAGTGACCACTCCCTTACTAAATGCAACCATCAAACCGCAAGCAGAAAACCAGCTCTCACCAGCTTATTTACGGCGTTTACTCACCGCAAGAGGCTATCAAGAAGCAATTACCTACAGCTTTATTGAGCCAAAAACACAACAACTTTTACAACCAGATATTAAGCCAGAAACCCTATTAAACCCAATTTCTAACGAGATGTCGGTGATGCGTACCAGTTTATGGGCAGGGCTGTTAAATGCCGCCAGTTATAACTTAAATCGGCAACAAAGCCGAGTACGTTTATTTGAAATAGGCTTACGCTTTATTCCAGCAAAAGAACTGCATCAAATTCCAACACTAAGCATGTTAATCTGCGGAGACAAACTGACACAAAGCTGGAGCAACACCAGTGAAAGCGTTGATTTTTATGATTTAAAAGGTGACTTTTCCAGTCTTTTAGAACACTACGGACTGAGCGATAAATTCAACTTTAAAGTTGCCACTCATACCGCTTTACACCCCGGACAAAGTGCACAACTATATCGTGATGAAAAAGCAGTTGGCTGGATAGGTGCACTGCACCCATCATTACAAAAGCCCCTAGGGATAAAGGCCAAAATATTTTTGTTAGAAATCGATTTACAGGCTATTATTAGTCTTGATTTGCCAAACATTAAACCATTATCTAAATATCCAGAAGTACGGCGAGACCTTGCTTTTATTGTGAAACAAGAAATCAGCTTTGCACAAATGGAACAATGTATTAAACAACATGCTGGCGAATTTTTTAAACAGGTAAACGTATTTGATCAATACATAGGCGAAGGCGTTAGTGAAGGTTATAAAAGTTTGGCTTTATCCTTGACTTGGCAGCATTCACAACGCACCCTAACAGATGTAGAAATCAATCAGTTTGTAGAACAACTACTACAGGCACTTAAAACCACAACAGGAGCAACTTTGAGGGACTCATAATGGCAACATTAACTAAAGCAGAATTGGCTGCACAGATAAACTATGAACTAGGTTTAACTAAGCGTGAATCCAAAAAAATAGTAGACCACTTTTTTGCAGAAATTAAAAACTGTCTCGTTAACAACGAAGACGTTAAATTATCAGGTTTTGGTAATTTTGATTTGCGAGATAAAGCAGAACGTCCAGGGCGCAACCCTAAAACAGGAGAAGTAATCCCTGTTTCAGCACGCCGCGTGGTCACTTTTAAAACAGGGCAAAAGCTCAAGCATCGAGTAGAAAAGGTTGAGCCAAAGTAGCCCAATAGAAAACGCTATTTTAGACTTATCTGACAAACGCTATTTTAGTATTGGCGAAGTAGCAAAACTATGTGCGCTAAATGCCTCCGTACTAAGGTATTGGGAAACGGAATTTCCAACACTCAAACCCATTACTCGTAAAGGCAACCGCCGTTACTACAAAAAAAGCGATATTTTATTGATTGAAAAAATCAAAAATCTGCTTTATCAGCAAGGTTTTACCATAGATGGAGCACGCAACTTATTGCAACAAAAAAACACCCCCCAACGCAATGCAAAATGCAGTCAAAAAACGGCATTACAAACCACCGAAGTCAATCAAATCATCAACGAGTTGCAAGAGCTAGAACTACTTTTAACTGGATTAAGATAAAACATTATTTGATGTGTTGATTTTATTAGATATATTCGCCGTTTAAAAAATAAAAACACGCCTGATTTAAATATTTTAAAAGCTGCAGAGTGTATTTAAAAACTGTATTTATTTTCTATTAAAAATGTTTTTAAAATTTAATAAACTGTGTTTAAGTATAGGTACGAAATAATAAGGAATACCTAATGACATCAGTTTATAATAAATTAAAATGCCCCACCACCATTACAGCTACTTATAAAACTATTACCCCCATATTTATCGGCGATGCCGAATAGCAAGCCTCCACTATTTCTCCACAATCATTCAAAGGGGCGCTGCGATTTTGGTGGCGGGCGTTGGCTTGGGGGCGAATACGAAAGGCCAATAATAGTGATGAAGCGGCTCTAAAAGAATTACACCATCAAGAAGCGGTGCTATTTGGCAGTAGTGCCAATAATCCTAAAGATGAAAAAAACAACATCTATGGCAAGGGGCAAGTTGCGATAAAAATTAAGCAGCCTAAGATAACGGTAATTAGTAACTGGCCTCCTAGCAATAAGCCTAATAATACTTCAGCTTATTTAGCTTACGGTTTAACTGGAGATAACCAGAACCCACATCGTCAAGCAATATCAGAAAATGAGAGTTTTAATGTTGCTTTGGTTGTTTCTGATACGACAAATCAAACACAAAAAAAAGAATTAAATGCAGCATTGGAAGCACTGGGTTTATTTGGTGGTTTAGGCTCTCGTGTACGGCGGGCTCTCGGAGCAATTCAGTTAACAGAACTAAATAGTAACAGTTACCAAGTTATTGATATTAAAGACTATAAAAACAAAGTGACAGAGATATTAAAAAAAATGACTAATGACCCAGCACCCTATACCGCTTTATCAGGCAAGTCTGGTTTTTCTGTCAGCAAAAGCAGCAGTAAGACAGCAAGAGAGGCACACTCAGCATTAGGAAATGCCTACAAAAACTTCCGAGGTCAGCCTAGCAATTTAAGAGGGAATGATAAAAAAGTTTTTGGTTTGCCCCTTAAAGGAACAGATGAAAAAGCACGTCGTGCCAGCCCGTTATTTTTTCATATTGTTGAATATGCAAATGGGCGATTTGGCTACAGTGTTTTATATATGCCGACCAGTATTTTCCATAAAGAAGCAAAACACCAAACAGTCAAATATTCACTAACCGAAGAATTTGTACGTACAGTAGGAGAGCAACAATGAGCAAGCAATACTTCCACTTCACTCTAGGGCCCGTGCAATCCTTTGTTGGGCAGGCGAGACGTACCCGTGATTTTTGGGCAGGGTCGTTTTTGCTCTCTTGGTTATCAGGGGTTGCCGTGCAATCAGTAATTGGGCAAGGCGGGGAAATTTTATTTCCTCAAGCTGATAAAAATTTTCTCGATGCCATTAAAGGAAGTGGCAATAACAAACCACAACAAGGCAGTATCCCCAACCGTTTTAAGGCAGAAGTGAATGCTGATTTTAATCCACAACAAGTGATTGACGATGTACAAACGGCTTGGCAAGCTCTGGCCAATGAAATTTACCAAGCTGAAATTACCCAACACGCCTTAACCAATACCCAAAACATTTGGGACAGACAAGTTAAATCCTTTTGGGATATGACCTGGGTATTAGTTGATGATATTGAAGACAGCAGCAGCCTTGACCGCCGTAAAAATTGGCGTAGTCATTATCTACCTGATGAAATAGGAATTAAATGCTCGCTAATGGGCGATTGGCAAGAATTATCGGGTGTTGTTGGGGTTCGAAAAATCGACCGCCAGCAAAGAGAAGCCTTTTGGCAGACAATGAGCCAAAATAAGCCTACCGACTTTAACGACAAAGAACATCTATGTGCAATAAGCTATATCAAACGCCGTTTTTTAAGCTATTTTGCTAATTTTAATGTGAAACTCAATCAATTTACTGCTCATGGTTGGGCGTTACCCAATGCCGTGCCGTCGGTATCTTATATCGCCGCTGCACCTTGGTATGGCAAGGTCTTAGCAAATGGTGAAAACACTGAATTAGACAGCTTTTTCACCCGTGGCTCAAAGCTCTATGGCCGCAGCGAATACAACAGCACTATTCACTGCATTGAAACACAGAAAGTTGCAGCTAAATATAAAGCCCTAGACGGCAACGCCTTTCATAACCTTGCCTTAGATAACATCAATATCACCGCTGACCAAGAACAAGCCAAGCAAGTCAAACGGGCACTAAAAGAACTCACCGACCAATACGGGGCAATTTCACCCTTTTACGCCGTACTTATGATGGACGGCGACAGTTTGGGTAAGCAAATGAGTGATACAAACAAGCAAACGGCTATCACAGACGGATTGGCAAAGTTTACCGCCAAAGTGCCTGATTTGGTTTATAAAAACAACGGCTTTTTAATTTACGCTGGGGGTGATGATGTGTTGGCATTGGTCAGCTTAGAAGATGCGTTATCCTGTGCTTTAGCGGTTCGTCAGCATTACGAAGCGTGCTTTAAAGAAAGCGATATTAAAACCTCTATCTCTGCCGCCATTATTTACACCCATATTAACAGTCCGCTAAAAAATATATTACATGAAGCACATGAATTGCTAGATGATATTGCCAAAGAAAAAGCAGGGCGTGATGCCTTGGCAGTTCGAGTGTATAAAGGCAGTGGCTTAGCGGTAGAGTGGGCAAATAAGTGGGATAAGGCTTTGACAAATAATCAATACGTCTTATCACAGTTGGTTGAAGATTTAAACGACGCTCAAAAACTAAACGAACAGTTCTCTAGCAAGTTTTTCTATAAAATTCGTCAACGCTTTGATTTGCTTTACGGTAAAGATGGTAATCAACAGAATCCATTAAGTGCCGAGCAAGCCATTGATTTAATGGCAATGGAATACTTACAGTCGGTAGATAAAAAAGGTTTTACGATGAATGACGCAAAAGATGCGGTCACACCGCTAATTGAACAATCTTATAACGCCGCCAAAGACAACAAAATCACAGCCGATGCCGCATTATTAGTACGCTTTTTAGCGCAAAAAGGCATAGAAGGAGGACGCTCATGAGTAATAGCATAAAACACTTTTTATTTCATCAAATAGACAGCTGGTTCTTTCGTGAATCGCGTTCAATGGACGGAGCAGGTTCAACCGCACTAGAAAGTATCTTTCCACCTGCCAACAATACCCTAATGGGCGCAGTTCGTACTCAAATTGGTAACCAGTATCATGCCAAACATAAAACGGATTGGACTGACTTTAAAACCAACTCAGATTTACAAAAAATCATTGGCTTTGGCAATGATTACGCCAGTTTAAAAACTCAAGGAGCATGGTTATACCATGAAGCAGAAAAGCAACTCTACTTTCCTAGTCCCCTAAATTTACTTAAACAAGGCGAAGATAAATTAGGCTTTTTTAAGTTAGGTAAAACATGCCACTGTGATTTAGGTAAAAATGTAATTTTGCCAGAATTGGACTACAGCAAGCACCAAAGCCCAATTGAAAATGCTTACCTTAGCGAAACAGCGTTCAACCAATTATTAAATGCTAAAGCGCCTACAGAGTCGGTTAGTGAAAAAAATCAGTTACTAACGGCAGAACCTCGTTTAGGCATTGAGCGTGATAACCAGCGCCGCAAAACCATAGACGGCAAACTCTATCAAACCAAGCACATTCGTTTAAAAAAGGATTGGTGTTTATACTTGGGGGTAGCGGGCTTACATGCAGACTATCAGCCAACAGAAACCGTGTTACGCTTAGGCGGAGAGGCACGAATGGCAGAATTAAAGCCACTTGCATCAGCACCTAAATTACCACAGCCGCCAACCGCTAAAAACAACAATGATTATCTGGTTATCTACCTGCTTACACCTTTACCCGATACCAGAGAGCAGCAACAAGCGGTTTTACCCAATGCCAGCTTTAAACAAACAGAACAGGGCGATAGCACCATCTGGCAAGGAAAAATCAATAACATAGATATAGATATTATCAGTGCTATTACAGGCAAACCTGAACGCATTGGCGGCTGGGATATGGTCAACCATCAATCATTACCCGTTCGCAGTTTTATCCCTGCTGGTAGCTGCTGGTACATTAAATCCAACGGCAATGCTCAGGATATTATTAACGCTTTGCATGCAACATTTATCACACAGGGCAATGACAGAGCCTTAGGCTATGGACAAATCGTTGTTGGGCTAGCACCCACACAATCAAATTAAATAAGAGCGAGGAAATAACAATGAAATCTACTTTACTAACATTACACGCACAAACAGCCATTCACGCAGGCAGCGGACAAAGCGACAGCGTCATAGACCTGCCAGTACAACGCGAATCCCACACGGGATACCCCTGTGTTTTTGGTTCTAGTATGAAAGGGGCATTGCGTGCCCATGCAGAAACCAGAGCCAAAGATTTTAATGGCGACATTGCCCAGCTTTTTGGTAAAGAAGGCGATGGCGATAGCGGCAATGCTGGCGCAACCCTGATTAGCGATGCCAGATTATTATTACTGCCCATTCGTTCCTTAACAGGGCAATTCCGTTGGGTGACTTGCCCTGCGGTATTAAAGCGTTTTGTCCAAGATGCCAAGCGTTTTGGGCAAACAATTACCGCTGAAATTCCCAGTGTGAAGTCAGAGCAAGTTGTTACGCCGAAAGGTAAAGAAAATCTCTATTTAGAGGAATACCGTTTTACAGATGCAGGCAGTATTGATGGTGCGTGGGTAGAGCAATTAGCAAGTCTAATTGCTTATACTAATGTCAAAACAATGCTAGAAGAGCAGTTAGCGGTGATTAACGATGATGATTTTGCCTATTTAGCCAAATACACCCTGCCAGTTAATCCACACATTGCCATAGAAACCAAGACAAAAACTACCGTTGGCGGGGCATTATGGTACGAAGAAACCTTACCGTCCGACAGCGTGCTATATGTGGGTGTTGCCGTTGATGATGAACGTAAAAAAGGCGGTAAAACAGCCGATGAATTAATGGGCAATTTCCAGAGCCTATTTGCAGAGCAACAATGGCTACAAATTGGTGGTAATGAAACAGTCGGAATGGGCTGGTGTCATGTTACGGTATTGGGGGAGTAAATAATGAGCATTCAAACCATTGAACAACAACGTGCTAAATACGCCCTAGATAAGGTACAAAAGGTTGAAAAAAATGACCATAGCGAATGGTTAAGCCGTGCTAATGAAATGCCCGCAATGGTACAAATGAACGGCTTAGGTCAAACTGCTGCCTTTTATTTATCCAAGGGTGGTGTGCATAAAAAAATGTATGACCTGCTTTCTACTTGGCTATGTCATGACATAAAAGTACTGCCCTCAAATAATGATTTAATCAACGGCATTACCCAATGTGATATGCAGACTTACCGTATTGCCCAAGCCGAAGCCCAAGCCTTACTTATTTGGGTAAAGAAATTTAGTAAAGCCTACTGTAAGGAGGATAAATGATGAAATTACCAATTTATCAATCAGACAGTCATCAACTGCCTGCAATGACAGAGGCAAACAAAGGGCTGCGATTTGAACGGTTTTTTGATAAATACCAACTAACCTCTTCGGATATTAAGCCTAAAGACGATGCTAAAAAGAGTTTTTTAGCCGCTTTTGCGAATATAACTTGTGGCAACAGACAGGCTATCGAACAAACCAAATTACGCCAATGGTCACTTGCCAAGTCCCAAAAAGGTGACGGTAAAATCTACCAGTTAGATGGGCATTTTGTTACCGGTATGGGGAACAGCCACCCAGTAGAAAATGGGTTTTTATGGCACTACACCTTGGGAACACCCTATTTATCTGGCAGCATGGTTAAAGGCTTGGTTCGTGCCTTGATTGAACAGTATTATCAAGGAGAGGATAAAGCAGATTTACTTTACCAATGGTTTGGTAGTGACGCTAAAGACCCCAAAAAAGCCAGCCGTGACAGCCAAGCAGGGGAGCTGATTTTCTTTGATGCCATACCCACATCACCACCTACTTTAAGTGTGGATATCATGACCCCGCATATGGGGGATTGGTATGCCAAAGGAGCAGATATTAAAAATGCCAAAAACGACAGCGATAAAATCCCAGCCGACTGGCACGACCCAACGCCAATCCCATTTTTAGCAGTCAAAAATGCCAACTTCTTATTTAGCATTGGCAAACGTCCGCATAGCAAAATTGACATTAAAGAAGTATTTGCATGTTTAGATAACGCCTTACAATATTTGGGAGCAGGGGCAAAAACACAAACAGGCTATGGATATATGTCCTTTGTTAAAAAAGCGACAGACGACTTACAAGAAACAGTAGAACAACAACAGCAACAAGCCAAAGAAGATGCAGATTTAGAAAAAGCAAAATCTAACGCATCGCCATTACATGCAGAGTTATTGGATTGTATTAAACAAAATAATTGGCGAGATAATAATGACACCGCCAAACAGAGCTTTACTAACATGCTAAAAGCAACGTGGCTAGAGCGTTTAGAAGCCAACCAAGAAGACAAAGCCTGTATTCAATGTATGTTATAAATTGCCGAAATTCACTATGCTACACAGATAAAAAACCCTAACCATAAAAAAGTCAAACCACAGCAACTAGAATGGATTTTACGCCTACTGGCACTGCTTAAATAGCAACTTGAAACACCGCTAAAAACAGCCTAGTATTACTTTTGTAATACCTAGTTAGGAGAAAGCAAATGAGTATAGCAACTTCGGTAAAACTGGGGGAGCGTAAAGCCACCCTACAAACACTGGCAAAGGACTTAGATTGTTCGGTTCACAGCTTGATTTTAGATGCCGTAGATAGACACATTGAAAATCTACAAGAAAAACAAGCCTACGACAGGCGAGCAATGCAAGCATGGGAAGATTACCAAGCAACAGGTATGCACGTGACCTTAAAAGAATTTAGTGGCTGGGTGGATAGCCTTGAAAGCGATAGCCCACAAGCAAAACTGCAATGCCACAAGTAATCATTTCGCGTCTTGCTTATGCTGACATTGACCGTATTTATACATTTTTAACAGAGCATAATGCCCAACAGCAAGCCAACAACGTGGTTAGCTTGTTGAAAGGTGCTTTTACAAAGCTAGAAACATTACCGCAATCGGGTAGGCGTTATACGCTAACGCTTAACGGCAACACACTAGATAATGTTCGAGAAAGCAAAATTCGTTATGGCAAAGGCGGTTACAGCTTTTTGCATCATTACAATAAAGCACAGGACTTAGTTATTATCCTCGCCATTAAACATCACAGGGAGCAGCATTACCAATAATATTACTATTGAACTTCAGCACCCAGAGTATATGCCAAAACTACTAAACCAAACCATAAAACGCCGTCACTTTACGCGCTCAGAAGTGCAGGGCGTACTTGCAAATGCCTACCACAACCCTAAAGCTCCTAAAGCTCGTTATAATATACCGCTTTTTAGCGGAAAAAGAATTTTCTAATCGCCTAGAATCAGTGCAAAATGGCAAAGAAAAAATATTATTTATTGATATTTAAGATAAAGATTAATTTAACGCCTTTAATACAACAGTAGAATAAAAACCATGCTGCAACACTACCGGCAATACATACAAAACCTATTACCGCTAAAGCAACTAACCATAGTTTGTGAATTTAAAGAATCGGTTAAACTCCCCTGTTTTCATCAAACCGTTTTTCCAGAATATCTATACACCCTACTAGACCGACTACCGCCAGAACAGGCAAAGACATGCTGTCGTTTTACTTTTCCAGAAAATGGCAACACCCACTACCAACAAGGAGACCAATACAATTTTGGCATAACCCTATTTGGCAAAAGCAGCGACCACATAGCCAGCAACCTAATACAAAAACTCACCTTAGGCATTCAAGCACAAGACAACCGCACCCTACACAACAACCTTAAAATAATCCAACTTATAGACGGCTTTAGCGGAGAAATAATTGAAACCCCAAAGCAACTCACCGCATGGCAACAACAAGACCTAGATTTACTGCTTAATGGCTTACAGTATGGCTAAAGGTTTCGTTCAGCCCTAAAGCGAGATAAGTATAAATAGGCACATTTTAAATGTGCTATACAATGCGCTAATTTATATCTATGCATATGTATTTTATGTTCACATATTCGTCAATGCCATATTTTGAACCTTCGCGTCCTAAGCCAGACTCTTTGACACCTCCAAATGGAGCAAGCTCAGTGGTTAACATGCCTGTGTTAACACCAACCATACCGACTTCTAGTGCTTCAGCGGTGCGCCATATTCGCGCAATATCGCGGCTGTAAAAATATCCTGCTAATCCATATTCGGTATTATTTGCCAGAGCAATACCTTGCTCATCTTGGTTAAATTTAAAAACAGGCGCAATCGGTGCAAATATTTCTTCTTTTGCAAGTTTCATATCATCTTTAATATTTGTAACAATGGTCGGCTCAAAGAAGTTTTTATTGTTGTATAAGCGTTTGCCTCCGCACAGCACTGTTGCTCCTTTATCTTTAGCATCAGCTATAAATGCTTCAGCACTATTAGTTGCTGCTTGATTGATGAGCGGACCCTGTACTACGCCATCTTCTAATCCGTTGCCAACTTTCATCGCATGAACTTTTGCCGCCAATTTTTGCGTAAATTCATCATAGATACCAGCTTGTACAAACAGGCGGTTAGCACAGACACAAGTCTGTCCGCTGTTACGATATTTACTTGCCATAGCACCTTCAACAGCGGCATCGACATCAGCATCATCAAACACCATAAATGGTGCGTTACCGCCTAATTCCATGGACATCTTTTTAACGCCATCGGCACATTGCTTCATTAATAATTTTCCAACTTGCGTTGAACCAGTAAAACTGATTTTTTTAACGTTGGGGTTGCTCGTCATTTCCATGCCAATTTCTGATGCTTTACCTGTTACAACATTGTACACACCATCTGGAATACCGGCTTCCTGCGCCAAATACGCCATTGCTAAGGCAGAAAAAGGTGTTTCCATTGCTGGCTTAATCACCATTGGGCAGCCTGCTGCCAACGCAGGACCTGCCTTACGGCTAATCATTGAATGAGGAAAATTCCATGGTGTAATCGCTGCGCTCACACCAATTGGCTGCTTAATAACTAGTAGACGTTTGTCTGCCATATGGGCAGGAATGACATCACCGTAAATACGTTTGGCTTCTTCGGCGAACCACTCTAAATAATCAAGTCCACTTTGGATTTCTCCTTTGGCTTCAGCCAGTGGTTTGCCTTGTTCACTAGTCATTAAAACAGCAAGGTCATTAAGGTTCTCGGCAATTAATCTGTGCCAACAACGTAAAATAGCACTGCGTTCTTTACCTGTTTTTGCAGCCCAGGCTACTTTAGATTTTTCAGCAGCGTCGATGGCATGTCGAGTTTCACCTATCCCCATATTAGGAACGCTGCCTAATATTGCATTGGTTGCAGGATTTAAAACTTCACAAGTCTCTTTATTGTTTGCATCACACCACTGCCCGTTTATAAAGGCTTGTTGGCGAAATAGTTTTGGGTTTGTTAGTTTCATTGGGTTATCTCTGTGTATTGGTTGATTAAAGTTTGCACTACCTATTTTTTCAATTAGGTTGTCTTGCATAATCTTGAAAAGCGATACGGCATTGGGTCTACTAAAGGTGTTTCTCCCATGATTAGATCCGCTGCTAATTGTCCAGATGCAGGCGAAGTACCGAAACCATGTCCTGAAAAACCAATTGCGACTGTCAAGCCAGGATAGTCAGGTAGGTTATCAATCACCGGACAAGAATCAGGTGTCACATCGATGATGCCACCCCATTGTTGTTCAATCTCGGCGTTGGCAAAAGCAGGAAAAGCAGCTCTTAAATTACTTAAAGCATCTTGATTAAATTGATGGTTAACAGGTGGCTCGATGCAACGTGCTTTTTCAAATGGTGACATCTGTGTGGCTTGCCAGCGTCTGCCTAGTTTTAAATCTTCAATAAAATATCGATTTAAACGAATGTGCATAATATGGCGTTGAGCTTTTAATGCATTAATATATTTAGACCCAATTAATAAATGGTCAAGGGTCAGTGGTGCGTCTAAAGCACCACGTTGCATAATAATAAAACCACCATCGAGATGCTTGCGAAATGAAAAGTCAGGCGCACCTATGGCAGTTTCAATATTAATTTTTGTTAAGGGTTTGGTTTTTAATACAGATAAAAACAAGGGCAGCGTTGGGTAATCTACGCCTAAGTTGCCTAAAAAACGACGAGACCATAGCCCAGCGGCAAGTAAAACTTGATCACAAGCGATTTCTCCATGCTCGGTAACCACTGCTGAGACTTTACCTGCTGAGGTTGTGAGTGTGCGTGCAGCACAGTTTTCTACCAAAACCGCACCTTTTTGTTGTGCTGCATTGGCAATAGCACTAACAGCAAGCAGGGGTTCTGCACGTCCGTCAGAAGGTGTGTATAGCGCACCTTTCCAATTGCCAATATTATGTGCTAAATGTTGATTAATTTCTTTTGGGGTAAGTAGTTGAGAGTTTAAATTGAGATCTTCGATAGATTTTAACCAGTTTTCATAATTGGCAATATCAGTATCTGTTTTGCCTAAGAACATAATTCCTGTTTGGCGATAACCAACATCAGCACCAACACGCTCATGCATTGTTTGCCATAATTTATCGGATTCAACGGCCAGAGGAATGTCGCTCTTAGTGCGGTTAGTTTTACGAATCCAACCTAAGTTTCGTGATGATTGCTCATAAGCAAAGCGACCTTTTTCTAGTACCACCACCGATACATTACGTTCAATAAGTGTTAATGCTGCGGTTAAGCCAACAATACCGCCGCCGATGATGACCACGGTGGCTTGTTTAGGTAATTTATCGGTGGTTTGAATTGGGTTGGTAGTTAACATTTTGCGTCTCTCGTTAATTTTGACCTAAATGGATATACCGTATGTTGGCATCAGATGCGCCGCGATAGGCGATAACTTCTAATTCAACTTTATAATCCTTTGATCCTAGTGGTGGATTAGTCACTGTCGTGGTGGGGTCAATGCCTTGAAATTTTTCACCAAAAATAGCCATAATAAAATGGGTGTCTTCTGGGTTTGGAATAAAAACTTTGGTGCTAATAACATCTGCCAATGATGCACCCAAAGCTCCTAAGGCACACTCAATATTGGCAAATACTTGTAAGGTTTGTTGGCGTAAGTCTTGAGGGATTTCTTGTGTTTCTGGGTTACGTCCCGCAGTATTAGAGACAAATATCCAATTATCCACACAAACAGCACGAGAATAGTTGCTTATTTCTTCAAGCTTTGCACCAGTTTTAAGTTTGATTATTTTATTCATTATCAAGTTCCTTAATTATTTTTATTTTATATTTGGTTCTGCGCAAGGACTTAAACTGCGGCTATAGAAAAATACTGATAGCGACTTGAGCAGGCTACTTAAGTACAGGCTCTTCCCACAGATTAAGTGTAACACCAATGCCTCTTTTGATGGCATTGCGATAAACAACGGTTCCCCAGGCAATATCTTCAACAGGCATGCCGCCAACTGACATAATAATAATCTCATCGTCATTTTGTCGTGCAGGCGTTGCTCCTGCAGTAATATCACCAAGGTCTTCAAGTTCTGTAGGTTGCATCAAACCCTGTTCAATCATATCCATAAATTTAACGCCAATAATTGGAATGTAGTTATGAGCAGGGCGTGGTACTTCTTCAAACCATGCCTCGTATAATCCGATGTTATCCATAACTTTACGTACATCTTTTTTTTGCATATCTTTATCAATATTACAATAAGCAGGCATGGCTAGAAAACACCCTGCTTTGAGCCATTCACGTTTAACTAGTGGATAGGTATTAGGGTCGCCAGGTTCTCCTGAGTTGCAATAGGTCACTATATCGGAATTTCGGCATGCTTCTTCTACCGAGTCGACAATCTGTACATTGGTAATTTGTGGGTGCTCTTCTTTAATCCATGTTAAAAAAGCGTCTAAACTCGCTTGCCCACGACCTTTAATTTTTACACTATCTATATTTGGTCGTACAGCAACAAAAGCACTAAGGGAGGTTTTTGCCATAACACCAGGACCTACAATGCCGACAGATTTAGCCTCTTTGCGTGCTAAATAACGCGCTCCCACACCAGGAATTGCTCCTGTACGATAGGCAGATAATAAATTGGCTGACATGAGCGCAAGTGGAGCACTGGTGTCTTTATCGTTAAGCATAAAAGTAAGAATTGATCGAGGTAAGCCTTTTTCACGGTTTTTTACATTAGAGCCGTACCATTTCATACCCGCCATTTGAAAACTACCGCCTAAATAGGCAGGCATAGCCATAAATCTGCGATCAGGACCATTTTGAGGCATGCCCTTAAACTCGGGATTGTCGGGAAAAGTAACCATTGCACCATGAGAATCATTATTTGTACCTGCCATGCGATAATCGCCTTGGTGTAGTAAGGTGAACATTTCTTCCATCGCATTGACACAGCTTTTCATATCGGTTACGCCCGCTTTAATCATGTCTGGCTCTGAGAGGTAGATAAAATCAATTTTATTTTTATTATTCATTTTTTTTCCTGTTTTTATTGGGTCTTATCATATAACAAATTAGGCAAGAGGAACGCTTGTTTCTATGCCTAGTTTTATCAAACACAGCAGATGTTACCATAAACAAATATCTTTGCTAATATATTAGTTAAAAATTTTAACATTGAGTGTAAAAAAATCCATACCTTTGGCTCTTGGGCACAAGCAGAGCATAATTTTTTTTAAAAAATACGTTTTAATTTAAAAAACGCTTGAATTTTTACGAATAAGTTAGTAAGTTTGGCTGGTGCAGTTTATGTTTATTTGTGAGTTGATTGCATAATGTTGGCTTAGATTGCTACACAATAAAAAAATAGAGACACTAAATTTAGTGCTTGATTGCGCTTTGATGATCTGTTTTTTTGGATTGTAAATCAATTAGTTGATTGCCATCTTGGTCGACATTCAGCTGGACAAAAACACATGCTTTGCAGTGCATTAAAATAAAAATAAAAATAAAAATAAATTTAGGAGTGTTTTATGCAAGTTCAAGAATCTCAAAAAAAACTGGGTGTCTTTTCTCTGGTTTTCTTCGTAGTTGCAGCTGCGTCACCTTTAACAGGCTTTGTTGGTGGTTATCCAGTTGCTACACTGCTAGGTAACGGTGGTGGTGTGCCAGGCAGCTATGTTATGGCTGGTTTGATTTTGTTAATTTTCTCGGTTGGTTACATCGCAATGAGCCGGCATGTAAAAAATGCTGGGGCGTTTTATGCTTATATTTCTGAAGGCTTAGGTCCTAAATTTGGCATTAGTGGTTTAGGTTTAGCTATTTTGACTTACGTCTCTATCTATTTGTGTGTGGCTGCGTTATTTGGCTTGTTTACAGAAATATTTATTACAGAATTTATTGGCTTTAGTATGCCATGGTGGGCTTATACACTGGCTATGTTGGCGTTAGTTTGTTGGCTGGGTATTCAAAAAGTTGAGATTGGCGGACGCATTCTTGGGGTATTAATGATTGCAGAAGTTCTCATTGCTATTATTGTTGCTAGCGCTTCTATTAGTCATGCTGCTAATACAAATACATTGGATTTTACACCATTTTCACCTGCTTTAGTTTTTCAAGAGGGCTTAGGGATTGCCTTGATTTTCTCTTTAGCAAGTTTTATTGGTTTTGAGGCGACAGCAATTTACAGTGAAGAGTGCGTAGAGCCTGAAAAAACAATTCCACGGGCAACGCTTATTGCTGTTTTACTTATCACTGTTTTTTTTGTTTATTGCAGTTGGGGAGTTGTTCAAACTTTTGGTGCCAATGAAATGAAAGCAGCCGTTGAAAAGCACACTCCTGATTTGTTTATCTTAAATGTTGCTGGTATGTACTTTGGCAAATGGATTTTTGTAGTCATTAACCTATTGTTGATTACCAGTTTATTTGCTGCTTCCCAGTCTTTTCATAATAACTTAACGCGTTATTTTTACACTATGGGTAAAAATCGCATTTACTGGACTAAGTTAGCTGACATTCATCCAACAAAAGGCACTCCTGCAGTATCTTCAATTGGTGTTGGTGCGAGTATGGTAATCATTTTTGCGGTGCTGGCGGCTATGGGTGCCAACCCCTTTTTGCATGTATTTACTTGGGGTTCTGCCATTGCAACGATGTCCATCTTGGTGCTGCAAGTTTTCGTATGTTTTGCTGTGATTAGTTTCTTTAAAAAGCGTCAAGATATTAATGAACCTACATGGAAAGTAACTTATATGCCAGTGTTATCCGCTTTGGGGTTGCTGATTATGCTGGCACTAGTAGTAGTTAATATACGCGAATTTAGCGGAGTGCAATCGAGTGTTGTCTATCTAATTCCTATTACAGTAGCCAGCGCTATGGTTGGAGGGTTTATTTACTCTGTTATTATTCAAAAATTCGATTCAACTGTATTTCATGCGTTTGAAAAAATGGTTGAAGAAGAAACTCATATTCCTTAGTGAATAGATAACAATAATAATTTTAGCAATTTGCCCCTTAAAGGAGGGAAATAACTATGCAATTTCATCATCATGGCTACGTTTCTGAAAATCCCCGTATTAAAGATGCGCAGGGTACAGGCATTGATCGGGCTGCTGATTTGCCTGACGCAATCGATGTTCTCATTATTGGTGCAGGACCTGCGGGCATGCTGTTAGCGGCACAATTATCACAATATCCGACGCTCACAACTCGAATCATTGAACAACGGGATGGGCGGCTGCCGGTTGGACAAGCCGATGGTATTCAGGCTCGCAGTGTAGAGACGTTTCAAGCATTTGGTTTTGCTGAAGAAATTACTCGTGAAGCGTACCAAATTTGCGAGATGAATTTTTGGGCTCCAGCACAGGATAATCCTGCTCATATTGTACGCACGCAACGTACCGTGGACGACGAACACGGTATTAGTGAGTTTCCACACTTAATTGTTAACCAAGCACGAGTGTTGGATTATTTTGCAGGGGTAGCACAAAAATCCTCAGGACGCATCACTCCAGATTACGGTATAGAATTTTTAGGCTTAAAGATCGAAGAAGGCGAATACCCTGTGAGCGCAACTATTCGGTATGTTGCCGGTAAACGTAAAGGAGAAGAGCGCACCATTCGAGCTAAGTATGCGGTAGGCTGTGATGGTGCTCGTAGTCAAGTGCGAGAGTCCATTGGACGTAAACATATAGGTGGTGTCTCGTTGCATGCTTGGGGGGTTATGGATGTACTGGCAGTTACTGATTTTCCTGATATTCGTTTAAAATGCGCCATTCAGTCGCATGATAGCGGTAGTATTTTGCTTATTCCACGAGAAGGCGGTTACCTATTCCGTATGTATGTTGATTTAGGTGAGGTTGCTGAAGATGATAATCATCAAGTCCGCAATACACCATTAGACGACATCATCGCTCAGGCTAATGACATTATAGCTCCTTACACCTTAGACGTTAAAGATGTTGCATGGTGGTCGGTTTATGAAGTTGGGCACCGTGTTACGGATAAATTTGATGATGTTGATGTTGGTGATGAAGCACGCATGCCACACGTTTTTATTTGCGGCGATGCATGTCACACGCATAGTGCCAAAGCAGGTCAAGGCATGAATGTATCGATGCAAGATGGGTTTAATCTAGGCTGGAAATTAGGCTCAGTTCTTACGGGACGCAGCCCCGAATCGTTACTTGCAACCTATTCACAAGAACGCCAAGTGGTTGCTCAAAACCTAATTGATTTTGACCGTGAATGGTCAACGATGATGGCAAAAAAACCCGAAGAGTTTGAAAATCCTGAAGAGCTCAGCGAATTTTATGTGCGCACGGCTGAGTTTCCGGCAGGTTTTATGACGCAATATAAGCCGTCAATGATTACAGGTGATGCGACCTATCAAGTCTTAGCTAAAGGTTATCCCATTGGTAAACGATTTAAATCCGCACCCGTTAAGCGCATTGCCGATGCTGTTCCTGCACACCTAGGACATCATGCTAGGGCTGATGGTCGTTGGCGCATTTATGCGTTTGCGGATAGCAACGCTGCGGCATTAAATGCTTGGGCAAGCTGGCTTGGTGGCAATGAAACATCTCCATTATTGGCTTATACCCCAAAAGACAGTGATGTTGATAGTATTTTTGATATAAAAGTAATTTACCAACAAGGTCATCGTGATATTGAAATTGCAGATATTCCAGCGGTATTTTTACCGCATGTAGGACCATTTAAAATTATTGATTATGAAAAAATTTATGCGGTAGATGCGAAAAGTAACATTTTTGATGAACGTGAAATAGACCGTAATGGCGCAGTCGTTGTGGTTCGTCCTGATCAATATGTCGCACATATTTTGCCATTATCTGCCACTGCAGAGCTGTCAGAATTTTTTAGTAAAAATATGATTAAAATATAAATAATTCAAAAGAGGAAAATACAATGGCGTTTAATATGATTATTAATGGAAAAAATGTATCAGGTGCGTTAGGTACTTTTGATGTCATCAACCCTGCGGATAAAAGTGTTATTGCAGCTTGCCCTCAAGCCAGTGTGGCGCAGTTAGATGAAGCTGTTTCTGCAGCGCAAACGGCTTTTGCTAATTGGAGCGTTTTGCCAATAGAAAAGCGGCGTGAAAAATTATTAGAAATTGCCGACTTGATTGAAGCTAACGGCGAGGAACTTTGCACTTTGTTAACTAAGGAGCAAGGTAAACCATTACAAGGCTTTGCGGACATGGGAGCAGGTTTTGAATTAGGCGGCACGTTGGCTTGGGCGCGGGTCACAGCAGGATATGATGTGCCTGTAGAAACCGTGCAAAATAACGCTGAAGCCCGTATTGAAGTGCATCGCAAACCCATCGGAGTGGTGGGTTCTATCACGCCTTGGAACTACCCACTGATGATTGCTATTTGGCATGTGTTTCCAGCTTTACTGGTGGGTAATACGGTGGTTATGAAACCTTCAGGCAACACGCCATTAGCGGCATTGCGATTTGCTGAATTAGCAAATAAGGTATTGCCAGCAGGTGTGCTAAATATTGTTACAGAATCAATCGATAGCACAATTGGAAAAGCGATGGCGGCACATAAAGGCATCAATAAGATTGTCTTTACTGGTTCAACGCCAACTGGTAAACACATTATGAAAAGTGCAGCAGACAATCTAAAGCGTCTAACTTTAGAATTAGGAGGCAATGATGCTGGAATTGTGCTGGCTGATGCAGATATTGAGGCACTTGCGCCCAAAATTTTCGCAACCTCATTTATTAATAATGGACAAACCTGTGCAGCACTTAAGCGGCTTTATGTGCATGAAGATGTTCATGATCAGCTATGCAACGCATTGACTAACATAGCTAAGTCGGTAAAAACAGGTAACGGTCTTCATGCTGACAGCGATTTTGGTCCTTTGCAAAATGAAAAACAATTTAATATTGTTAAGGAGCTTGCCGCAGATGCCAAAGCGATAGGTGCAAATTTTCTTTGTGGTGGGGAAGCCAACGATGATAGTGGCTACTTCTTTCCAATCACCTTGGTTAATAACATTAGCGATGGTGCACGTTTAGTGGATGAAGAGCAATTTGGTCCTATTTTACCCATCATTAAATTTAACGATGTTGAGGAGGTACTAAAACGTGCAAACAATTCTAGCAGTGCATTAGGAGGTTCAATCTGGTCTAGCGACATTGAAAAAGCCACCGCACTTGCCAGTCGCTTAGAGTGCGGCAGTGCATGGGTTAATCATCATGGCGCAATTCAGCCCAATGCCCCGTTTGGGGGTGTTAAGGAGTCTGGTTTTGGGGTTGAATTTGGTGTTGAAGGCTTGCAAGAGATGACTTCAATTAAAACTGTGTATATTTATAAGTAAAATAATAAAAATGGAGAAAAAAATGAACGCAATATTTAAAAATGGCTTATTGGCACTGATGTTAGCAGTATCCAGCGGACAGGTTTTGGCAAGTACTACATTAATCGTCAGTACTTGGGGTTCTCCTAAGCATGGCATTAATACCATAGTATGGCCAACATGGGACAAATGGATACAAAAGGCGACAAATGGACGAGTTAGGCTTAAAATTGTATACGATCTTGCTCCGCCTAATTCACAAATGGATACCATTGCAGATGGCGTGGGCGATGTTTCGTGGTTGTATCATGGATATTATCCTGGGCGATTTACTACGGCAACACTACCTGATTTCCCTACCTTCCAAGATATTTCGTCGGAAGAATTGTCTAAAATTTATTGGAAAGTGTTTGATAAATATCTAAAAAAAGCGAATGAATACAAAGGACTGGTTGTTGCTGGTGTCGGTGTGCATGGACCGGGCTCGGCGCATCTTAAAAGCAAAGTGACAAATATTAAACAATTGGCCGAAAAGCGCATACGTGTTGGCGGTGGAGTCATAAGTGAAATTGCTAAAAAGGCAAAAATAGCTGGTATTGCTATGGCTCCCACGGGCATTTATGAAGCTGCTTCGCAAGGCGTAATTTCTGGGGCATTTATTGATTTGGGCGCACTTAAATCATTTCGCCTTGCCGAGGTTTTCTCTAATACATTCACTTTGCCAGGTGGTCTGTATCGTGGTAGTTTTTCTATCGTTATTAATGCGGATAAATGGAACAAAATCAGCAGCAAAGACCAAGCCGCTATTATGGCTATTTCGGGCGAAAAATTATCGGCATTATTTGGACAAATGATGGATATTGCTGGTAAAGAGGGCGTTGCTTTTGCTAAACAAAAAGGACACACCTTTACCAAGGCAGACAAAGCCAGCATCGAAGCGGTAAGAAAAATGACTGCCAATATGCCTAAGCAATGGTTAAAAGCGAACGCTAACAAAGGGTTTGATGCTCAAGCTGCGATGAGCTTTTATCAATCATTACTGAAAAAATAACGGCAGCTTGTTTCTTTTGCTTTATAGAGAAACAAACAGTGAGATGACAAGACTCAAGGATTAAACATTCAAAAAGCACTGTTTAATCCTTGATGAATGTGCTTATTCTTCTTTGTTGTTGTAAATATAATAATATTATTTGTTTTTTTGTCTGGATAGTAATGCCAAAACAGCAAAAACAAAGAGGATAGAAGAGTAGAGTATATGTGTATAAAAAAATCTCATATTTGTAAAAAATATAGTATCAATAAAACAAATTAAAAATAAACAGATAAAAGGGAATATGATGCATAAAAAAATCACCCATTTTTTCGATAAATTGCTACTTATATTGACCTTTCCTGCTAATTTAGCCTTATTTGTGATGATGATGGTAACGGTTTTTGACATTATCGGGCGCAGTGTTTTCAATACCCCAATTATGGGAAGTATCGAGATAACAAAAATTGCTTTGGCCATTATGATTGTTTGTGCTTTCCCTCTTATTGTTCGAGACGAAGGGCATATCAGTGTGGATTTATTAGATAGTATTGTGCCTAAATGGTTAATGCCGTTAAGACAGCTTTGTGTCCATTTTGCCTCAGCACTTGCAATCGCACTGTTAACTTGGCAGTTGTATAAATACGCCGTACGCGCCTTTCGCTATGGCGATGTAACGGAGTTTTTGCGTATCCCTTTAGGTTATGTACTTGCCGTAATGGTTGTCATGGGGGTGATATCAGTATTTAGTAGTTTATTGCGTGTTTGGCATTATGTTGGAGTCACTTTAGGCAAGCACGAAAAAACAGTTAAATCTTTAGCCTCTGATCGATAAAAGGAACATTCCTATGACTGAAGCACTTATCGGACTTATCTCATTATTTACTATGTTACTGTTTAGAGTACCATTAGCGTATGCGATGATTTTTATTGGTTTTGCTGGCTATTATTTTTTATTAAATGGTAATTTTAATGCGGCTTTATCCATGACGACGCGTCGGCTAATCGATACGGCAATGGAATATAATTTGTCGGTTGTGCCTTTATTTATTTTAATGGGTAATTTAGTTACTAAAGCAGGGCTGTCTGATGCCATTTACCGTGCTTCAAATGCGTTTTTAGGGCATTATCGTGGCGGTCAAGCAATAGCAACTATTTTTGCTTGTGGTGGATTTAGTGCAATCAGTGGTTCTAGTTTGGCAACTGCCGCAACCATGGCAAAGGTTGCAATGCCGCAGATGCAAAAGTACGGTTACAAAGATAGCCTTGCCAGTGCTTCAATTGCCGCAGGTGGTACATTAGGCATTTTGATACCACCTAGCGTTATTTTGGTGATTTATGGCATTATTACAGAGCAAAGCATTACGGATTTATTCGCAGCGGGATTAATTCCTGGTGTTTTGGGAATGATTTTATATTTATTAGCGGTATCTTACAGCGTAAGACGGTTAGGTGCAGGCGGTAAGTTGAGTGATAAACAAACTTGGTCTGAGCGTTGGCATGCACTGATTCAAGTTTCTCCTACGTTATTGCTGTTTGTTGTGGTTATAGGTGGCATTTATGTCGGACTATTTACCCCAACTGAAGCAGCGGCGGTGGGAGCCTTTGGTGCATTACTTATTGGTTTAGCAAATCGAACTTTAACTTGGCGAGCGCTACAAAGCGTCTTTCTTGATAGCGCTAAAACCAGTTGTGTACTGTTTTCGATTATTATCGCCGCTTTGGTTTTTTCTAACTTTATTAACCGTGCTGGATTGCCTCAAGCTTTGCTACAAACTGTTTTGTCTTGGCAACTCGATCCGATGATGGTTGTCGTAGCAATTTTGCTGATTTATTTAATCCTAGGCTGTATGTTAGAAAGCATGTCGATGCTACTGCTGACTGTTCCATTGTTTTTTCCCGTGGTTGAAGGATTGGGATTGAACTTGATATGGTTTGGAATTTTAGTTGTAGTTGCTATTGAAATTAGCTTAATTACACCACCAATCGGTATGAATGTGTTTGTTCTACAAGGCGTGTTACCTAACATTCGTACAACGACTATTTTTAGAGGAATCATTCCTTTTTTGTTCGTTGATATGGTGCGCTTAATATTGCTTACGGCATTTCCTGTAATCGTTTTATGGCTGCCAGATTTACTCAATAAATTTCATTAACTCGTTCAATATGTCATTATAAATTGTTTAGATGCAGTTAAAAACACTTTTAAATAAAGTGTACGATTTTTAAGGGATTGGTTAATCACAGTTGGCTTTGTCAGGTCAAGATGCTATTTTTTTATGTATTTAATATATTTCTTGTAAAATATTGATATTCTATATTTTTTCAATAAGATTGTCTAAGATTTTATATAGTTTGTTGATGCTTTCTGTGTCAATTTTTTCTTCTATGTTCTTATATTTATCAATTACTTGTTGCTGTACAACTAGAAATAAATCTTTTGCTTTGGGGGTTAAAATAACACGAACACGTCTTTGATCTTGCATAGGTAATTTCTTTATTAAGACTAGCTCTTCCATGCGCCTTAAAATACCGGCCATACTGGGGCTTAGAATACAACATTGTTCGCAGAGTTTGCGTGGTTCCATATCACCAAACTCGTGCAGAGCTTGAATAATTCGCCATTGCTGTTCTGTAATGCCATTGCTATTGAGAATAGGGCGAAAATGCGCCATAAAATGCTCACGGGTTTTAAGCAATAACAAAGGCAGATTTCGATAGTTTTTTGTCATACTAATTCTATAATAATCAATTAAAAACGGACTACAATACCAGTAATTATTAATACGTGGCAAGCTATTGTTTGCAGGTGTCGTTTATTACGGCAGGCAGAAGAGTGTTTTTAGGCAAGTTATTGTACACAGCAAAGCAGGTCTGTGCTGCTGATAATAAGATGACCTTCTAATACTCACGATGGGAGGCTGAACTTTTTCTGCCAATGTTAAATTTATTTGCTAACTCACAGGCAGCCTTGCGTAATAACAGAACATCAACCCCCACTAGCATAAAACTTGCACCGAGCTTCTCATATTCCAATGCTGTTTGCGGCTCGGCGGAAAATACTCCCACGGATTTACCGTATTTGGCAACTTTGGTAATGGCATCTGCCACCTTTTGTTTAACATCAGGGTGATTGGGTTTGCCTAAGTAACCCATAGAAGCGGCTAAATCCGATGGACCAATAAACACCGCATCTACCCCTTCAACTTGGAGAATGTCGGTAAGGTTTTCTACTCCTTCAACGGTTTCAATTTGCGTAATTAAACACATTTGAGAATCGGCATGTTCAAAGTAGTCGCTTATGGCATTCCAGCGAGCGGCACGCGCCATTGCTGTGCCAACACCACGAATACCATTTGCAGGATAACGCATCGCTTTTACTAAGTCCTCAGCTTGTTTTGCATTTTCGACCATTGGAATCATTAGCGTTTGTGCGCCTAAATCGAGTACACGTTTTATCATTGCTGGATTATGGTCAGCTAAACGCAACACAACTTTTTGCTCAGGATATGCAGCCAGAGTTTGTAACTGACTGCGAATGCTACAAATATCGTTAGGACCATGTTCGCCATCGATTAATAGCCAATCAAACTTTGCAGTGGCTATGACTTCGGCGGTATAAGCGTGCGCTAAACCTAAAAGCAGACCTATTTGACGCTGTTTATTTTGCATCGCTTGTTTAAATTGGTTTATTGGCATTTGCATTATTTTTCTCCGATACAAAACGGCAACCGATGCTGCCTAATTTGCCGTAATCAATATGAAAGGTGTCTTGTGGACGAATTTTTACAGGGCGAGTAAATGAGCCAGCTAGAATAATTTGTCCTGCTTCTAGCGCAATACCATGAGGGGCAAATTTTTTGGCCAACCAAGCAATGCCATTGGCAGGGTGGTTAAGCACACCTGCGGCAACACCTGTTTCTTCAATAATACCATTGCGATATAGTAATGCTGAAACCCAACGCAAATCCATGTCCATGGGTTTAATTGGTCGCCCTCCCATAATAATGCCTAAGTTTGCGGCATTATCAGAAATGGTATCCATCACTTTGCGTGGGCGTTTGCTTTTGGGGTCAATACGGTGACAGCGTGCATCAATCAGCTCTATCGCAGGAATGATGTAATCAGTTGCTGATAACACATCAAATAAGCTGACATCTTCACCTTGTAGGTCCTCTTTTAGAATAAACGCTAGCTCAACCTCAAGCATTGGGTCGATAAAGCTATCCATATTAATATCGCTGCCATCAGGGTACAGCATGTTATCAAGCAACGTACCGTAATCAGGCTCATCAATTTGTGATGATTGCTGCATGGCGCGCGAGGTAAGACCAATTTTATGACCTATAATTTTGCGCCCTTCAGCCAACTTTAACTTAATACCTTCACGAGGCATCATTGATGGATATTGTGGGATAGTCTAACGAGATTTGCTGCGTTTGAATGCCGGTTTTTTCTGCTTTATGTAGTCGCTCGGCAGCCATTTTAATACTGGCTTGGTCTAGCATATTTGCTCCTTAGTTCTGTGCTTAAGATGGTTTGTAGCGTAAGTGGATATTATTTTTTTTGCGAGTATCAAAAGTGAACTCATTGTACTCTAATGACAATGCCAATCCGCGTTTATTAAACACCTCTGCAAAATGTTCGCACATAAGCGCAAATAAATCATCGCATACTTTTTGGCGTTCAGTTTGGCTGCGACCTTTGCCTATTTTTAATGTGGCATGAACAAAGGCATCATCGTGATTTGTTCCGTCGGCAATCACATATTCATTAATACGATAAGCACGCACACGAATGCCCCCTACAGGAAAGACAGAACCTTGATTGACTAAAACTTTGGCTGATTTTTGCAATAAACCAGCGATATTTTCATTGGCTAGATTATCGGTATATTCATAAATTAGATGTGGCATTGATACCTCTGTTGTTGTGTCTTTTCAACTGGGCGATTAATTTTAAACAATTAAAAGCTTGTATTGAGCCTGTCTTACTTGGATTGTGCGACAAGTATTTTATTCTTGCATTGCAAAGTGATAATCAACCCCTTAAAACTAAACTGAGAGAAAAAGCGGTTTCATCAATGCTGAGTAAGTGCTTAGAAAAGCTGACCATTACAGTCAGCTATTTAAAATTTACTGAGCTTTATGCTTTGCCTTATTTAGTGCACTCACTGAACAGGAAAGATTGCATTAATTTGCCCTGTTCCTGATGATGCAAAATATGGCGTGACGACTTCAACCTTGCCTTTGTATTTATCCCAGCCAAGCGCACCGAGTAGCATTGCTGTATCGTGCATAAAGCCTTCCCCATGGCATTTTTCTGCATACATGGGCAGCATTTCGCAAAATTCTTTCCACTTACCAGCTTCCCATAGTTTAATGACATGAGCGTCCATTTCGCCTAAAAAAGTATCCCAAATTTTATGCAAATACTGATCAGAAATGCCATTTTGAGCAAACCTGTGAGACAGAGAACCACTGGCTAGAATGGCGACGTTACCATTATATTTCTCCTCTACCGCTTTTCTAAGAGCTGCGCCTAATACTACGCTGTCTTCCAAGTTATGTACCTGACACATAGATGAAATGCTGACAACTTTGAAATGTTTGTCTTCATTCATATAACGCATAGGAACCAAGGTACCATATTCAGGACCTAAGCTGGTGTCCGAGTGGGCGATGGTACGCACCCCCATCTCATTTGCTTGTTCAGCAATTAATTCTCCTAACTCTTTATTGCCATCATACTCATAAGGCAGATTTTTAATAAAGTGTGGCAATTCATTACTGGTATAAATCCCCTTAAAGTGCGGAGCACAATTAATGTGATAGCCGCTATTGACTAGCCAGTGTGTATCAAAGACAACAATGGTATCGACGTTTTGCTCGCGGCAACGGCGTTGAATTTCCTTGTGTCCATCAATAGCTTCTTGGCGACAACCTTTATGCTTGCCCTCCATTTCAGAAAGGTACATTGATGGAACGTGAGTGATTTTTGCAGCTAATGCTAATTTTCCCATAGTTAACTTCCTCTATTTTATTATTATTAAAGAAACGTTACAGATTACCTGTATTTGATTATTCTGCACCCCAACGTGGAATGTGGTGCGAGCCGTAAGAGACGGCAATATTTTTTGCTTCGCAAAATACTTCATAGCTATAATGATTGCCTTCACGTCCCGTGCCAGAAGCCTTCATGCCCCCAAAAGGCTGGCGCAAGTCACGCACGTTTTGACTGTTAACAAAAGTCATTCCCGCCTCAATGGCTTTGGCAAGGCGTAGCATTCTTCCTGTATTTTCTGTCCATAAATAAGATGACAGCCCGTACGGCGTATCATTAGCAATTTGCAGTGCTTGTGCTTCATTCTTAAATGGCATAATGCAAGGTACAGGACCAAAAATTTCATCTTGGGCGATGCTCATTTTATTATCGACATCGGCAAAAACTGTAGGCTGTATCCAGTTGCCTCCTTTAAGCTCATCGGTCACCTCAGGTGTGCCGCCACCAAATACTAATTTTGCGCCTTCTTTTTGACCTGCTTCAATATAGCTTGTTACTTTTTCTAAGTGACCTTGTGATATTAGAGGGCCGATAATGGTATTTGAATCAAGTGGATCTCCTACACGTAAACGTGCGACACGGTCAATGTAGTCGGCAACAAATTTATCATAAATACTCGTTTGTACCAAAATGCGTGAGCCGGCCGTACAACGCTGCCCATTATTGGAGAAAATCATAAATATTGCGGCATCTAAAGCACGTTCATAATCAGCGTCATCAAAGATGATAAATGGCGACTTGCCGCCTAATTCCATAGAAAACTTTTTCAGCCCTGCCGCACGAATAATGCGATTACCTGTTAGCGTTGAGCCAGTAAAAGAAATTGAGCGCACGTCAGGGTGCGAAACCAGTGGTTCGCCTGCGCTTTGTCCATAACCATGAACAACATTAAACACACCTTCTGGAACGCCAGCTTCTAAAATTAATTCCCCCAAACGCGACACCGTCATAGGCGATAATTCTGACATTTTCATGACCGCTGTATTGCCAAATGCCAAACAAGGGGCAGTTTTCCATGTTGCTGTCATAAAAGGCACATTCCATGGTGATATCAGTGCACACACACCTACAGGCTGCCATAACGTATAATTTAAATGCCCTGTATCAGAATCATAGGTCTCGCCATGTTGTTGTTGAATGTGTTCAGCAAAGTAATGAAAGTTATCTGCTGCACGAGGAATTAAAGCTTTTTGCGTTTGCCCAATGACCTGTCCACAATCAATAGTCTCCATTTTTGCCAGCTCTGGAATATGTTGGGTAATCAACTCACCAACTTTGTGCATTAAGCGAGCACGTTCTTTAACAGGGGTGGCGACCCATGCAGGAAACGCCGCTTTTGCTGCTGATACAGCAGCATCAACTTCTGCCTGTCCGCCGCTGGCGATGTTATTAATGATTTTTCCTGTAGCTGGATTTATATTTGCAAAAGTGCTATCGCTTTTAACCTGTTTGCCATTAATTAAATGCGTAATCATGTTTTAACCCCCTAATTATTTGAGAAGTATGATGTTTGAAAATTAAGTTTTATCATTAACATATCGTATTGCGAAGTACGCCTAAGCCCTCAATCTCAGTTTCTACAACATCGCCGTATTTCGTGTCAGCAAGCCCCTCAGGAGTGCCCGTTAAAATAACATCGCCAGGTTGCAGTGTCATAATTGATGATAAATACTCAAGCAAGGCGGCAACATTAAAAATCATGTCTTTGGTATTGCCCTGTTGCGTCACTTTATTATTAATTCGGGTGGTAAGTTTTAAATTCATAGGGTCATCAATTTGGTCTGTACGTGTTAACCAAGGTCCTATAGGGGTACAGGCATCACGATTTTTAACTCGCAAATTGGGTCGATAGTAGTTCTCTAAATAGTCACGAATGGCATAATCGTTGGCAACGGTATAGCCTAAAATATAATTACTTGCCTCTTTTGCTTTGATATTTCTCGCCGTTTTACCAATAACCACTGCCAGTTCGCATTCGTAATGCATATAAGCTACATTTTTAGGGCGCTTTGTACTGCGATTGTGTCCGGTTAAAGTATTACCACCTTTTAAAAACACCAATGGTACGGCAGGTGGCTTAAAGGCTAATTCTTTCGCATGGTCGGCGTAGTTTAAGCCTAAGGCGAAAATTGTACCTATTTCAATCGGAGGAAGCCATTGCACTTCGTTTGCGGAAAAGATGCGCCCATCTGCAGTTTGCACTTGTCCATCTTCCGTTGGCGTAACCTGATAAATTTGTTCATCAATCAAAACTCTACCCACACAGGCCGTGCGTAAACAAATTTCACGCTTTTCCACGCTTGCCTCTGAGACTTTGTCATGCACAGCAAAACTGATTTCACCTAAACCTGAGCAGGTTACTTTCGCTGTTTCTCCAGATTTGATTTGCGGTGCTTGATATGTAACGCCCAACAGCAAAACATCGCCTGCTTCAAGCGTCATAAATTCAGTTACATCAACGAGTAACTGCACCACATCACGGTTTAAATCAGATAGAGTATGCCAAGTGGCTGGTTTGTTCCCAATAAGGGTTGTTAAACTCAAGTTTGTAACGTCTTGATATGGGTAAACTTCACTTAATAAGAGCGAGTCGTCAAAGCACTTTTGGTAAATGGCAGGGCGGTAATAACTATCATGTGGAATGCTTAAATCAACCGCAACAACCAAGCCACGTACCGCATCTAAGGCATTATTAGCACTCAAGCCTGTTGCTGTTTTTCCTATCACGACTCCCAGTGTTGCGCCAACTTCCAGCGACTGAGAGTCCTTTGGTAATGCAACGTTACCAGTAGTATTTAGCGTATTATTTGGCTTAATATACAGCACAGGAGCTTGTGCTGGATTTTCATAAGGAGCTTCCGATAATTCAGAGGCAAGAGTATCTAGTGTTTTTTTATCATTTAAGATAACGCCATAAATTCTATTGAAGGAGTTTTTCATTTTTTTCTCATTAAAATCACTGTCCTGCAAGATGATACCACAAAACAAGTAAGATTGCTAATATATTAGTTAAGTGGCTTGTTTTATTTCTAATTTCCTTGTCAACTCCTTAATTAGTCTGGATTTTCCAACAATAAAATGTGTCTAGATTGGGTCAATCACAATGCCAGCCCTGTTTATTTTAATTAGCTGTCTAAGTAGCGGAACCTGCTAGCCGGAAATTTCTGAAAATGACAGATTAAATTAATAAGTTGAAGTTGTTATTTGATCTTATTTTTATTTTAAAACAAAAAATACTTACGCTAAATCTGTATTTGCTTTATCATAGCGTGCCTTTAAAATCACCCAAAAGGCACTTTTATGTTACGAATTTCTGAAGATGCACTTACCTTTGATGATGTGCTGCTTATCCCTGGCTTCTCTGACGTTTTGCCACATCAGGTTTCTCTTGCAACGCAGCTTACTCGTGGTATCAAATTAAATATTCCTCTTATTTCTGCGGCAATGGATACTGTTACTGAGGCTCGTCTTGCTATTGGTATTGCTCAAGAGGGAGGGTTGGGAATTATTCATAAAAACCTGACAATTGAAGAGCAGGCTCGTGAAGTGCGTAAGGTTAAAAAACATGAAAGTGGGGTGGTTAAAGATCCCATTACGGTTACTTCAAATACAACGGTTAAAGAGCTGATTGCGTTAACTGAGTTGCATCATATTTCAGGTATGCCTGTGGTTGATGATGATAATTTGGTGGGGATTATTACCAGTCGTGATATTCGTTTTGAGAGTAATTTGTCGGCTAAAGTAAAAGATCTTATGACGGATAAGTCTAAGTTGGTTACGGTGCTTGAGGGAACAAGTCCAGAGGAGGTTAAGGTTTTATTGCATCAACATCGTATTGAAAAGGTGTTGGTAACAGATAAAAACGGTCGCTTAGCGGGTATGATGACGGTTAAGGATATAGAAAAGGCGCGTGCTTTTCCGTATGCGGCTAAAGATGAGCAAGGGCGGTTGTTGGTTGGTGCTGCTGTTGGTACGGGTGAGCAAACACCAGAGCGTATTCGTGCTTTGGTGGAGGCAGGCGTTGATGTGGTGGTTATTGATACCGCTCATGGGCATACCAGTAATGATAATGGCACGGGGGTGATTGACCGTGTACGTTGGGCAAAGCAGCATTTCCCTGATTTACAAATTATAGGTGGTAATATTGCGACCAAAGAGGCGGCCTTGGCGTTGGCAGAGGCTGGGGCTGATGGCGTTAAGGTGGGTATTGGTCCTGGTTCTATTTGTACCACGCGTATTGTTGCTGGGGTGGGTGTGCCACAGATTAGTGCGGTTGCTAATGTGGCGGCGGCATTAAAGGCGTTGCGTATTCCTGTTATTGCTGATGGTGGTATTCGTTATTCAGGTGATGTGGCTAAGGCGATTGCAGCTGGTGCTAGTGTGGTGATGATGGGGTCGGTTTTTGCTGGTACGGACGAGTCTCCAGGGGAGGTTGAGTTGTTCCAAGGGCGTGCTTATAAGGCTTATCGTGGCATGGGTTCTTTGGGGGCAATGGGGCAATCTGAGGGTTCTTCAGATCGTTATTTTCAAGATAAAAAAGCCGGTGTTGATAAACTTGTTCCTGAGGGAATTGAGGGGCGTACGGCGGTTAAAGGTCCGTTGGCAAATGTGGTGCATCAGATGATGGGTGGTTTGCGTGCGGCAATGGGTTATACGGGGTGTAAGGATATTCAGGAGATGCGCTCTAAACCGCAGTTTGTGAGGATTACTACGGCAGGTATTCATGAGTCTCATGTGCATGATGTGCAGATAACGAAAGAAGCCCCTAATTATCGTTCTAATTAAGCGGTTGTGTTTAACTCTGATATTTAATGGGTTAATTCTTGCAATAGGGCAAGGAACTTAGTCTTGCCTATGCTTATTTACTACTAATCTTTTGTGTATGTCTGTAAAATGCAGCATTTTAATAATCTGTTAGGTGTTATGTTTAAGCAAAAGCAGTACCAGTCAATTCCAACCACTCGTCCGTCAACGCCATTACTTGATACTGTGCATTGTCCTGAAGATGTGCGCTTGTTAGATATAACGCAGTTACCTATTTTGTGTGATGAGCTACGCTTGTTTTTATTGTATAGCGTGGGGCAGTCAGGTGGGCATTTTGCTGCAGGTTTGGGTGTTGTGGAGCTAACGGTTGCTTTGCATTATGTGTTTGCAACGCCTGCGGATAAGTTAGTTTGGGACGTTGGGCATCAGGCTTATCCGCATAAGATTTTAACTCGTCGTCGAGAGGCGTTAATTGGTATTCGTCAGGCAGGTGGGTTGGCGGCATTTCCTAGTCGTAGTGAGAGTGAGTATGATGAGTTTGGCGTTGGACATTCTAGTACTTCTATTAGTGCGGCTTTGGGTATGGCTTTGGCGTTTGCACAACAACAAAGTAATCAGCATGCGGTTGCTATTATAGGTGATGGCGCATTAACGGGTGGTATGGCATTTGAGGCGTTAGGTCATGCAGGTAGTGAGAAAGCCAATTTGCTGGTGGTGTTAAATGATAATGATATGTCTATTTCTAATAGTGTGGGTGGGTTAAATAAATATTTAACTCGCTTGCTTTCTTCTGAAACCTTTTCTGCGGTGCGTGATGGTGGTAAAAAAGTCTTGGAGCATATTCCTGGTGCGTTAGATATTGCTCGTAAAGCGGAGGATCAGGTTAAGGGTATGGTCAGTTCAGGGACGTTGTTTGAGGCCTTTGGTTTTCATTATTTTGGACCTGTTGATGGGCATGATGTCTTAGAGTTGGTGACTTTGTTTGAAAATTTAAAAAAGCATAAAGGACCTGCTTTTTTGCATCTTATTACAAAAAAAGGGCAGGGTTTTGCGCCTGCCTTGGCAGATCCTATTAAGTACCATGCGCTAAAAAGTTTAAAAAATCAGGCGCAGGGAGCAAACATTCCTACTTATTCTAATATTTTTGGGCAATGGATTTGTGATGTTGCCGCTGAAGATGAACGCCTTATTGCGATTACGCCTGCTATGTGTGAGGGTTCTGATTTGGTGGCGTTTTCTAAAACCTATCCTGAGCGTTATTTTGATGTTGCCATTGCGGAGCAGCATGCTGTTACGTTGGCCGCTGGCATGGCGACACAAGGTTTAAAGCCCGTGGTGGCGATTTATTCAACATTTTTGCAGCGTGCTTATGATCAGCTTATTCATGATGTTGCGATACAAAATCTTGATGTTTTGTTTGCGATTGATCGTGCTGGATTGGTGGGAGAAGATGGGGCTACCCATCAGGGTGTATTTGATATTAGCTTTTTACGCTGTGTGCCCAATTTAATGGTTATAACGCCTTCTGATGAGCAAGAATGCCGTAGTCTTTTACATACTGCGTATCAGTATCAAGGGCCTGTGGCGGTGCGTTATCCTCGTGGTATGGGTAAAGGTGTGGCGGTTGGCTCTGATTTGTTGAGTTTACCTATTGCTAAAAGTCTGTGTGTAAAAGCAACTCAAAAGCGTAAACAGCGGGTGGCTTTTTTGGTTTTTGGCAGTATGTTGCATGACATTGCCCCTATTGCTGAAGAGCTTGATGCCAGCTTGTTTAATATGCGCTTTGTTAAGCCCCTTGATGAGCAGGCGGTATTAAAAGCGGCTAATGAGCATGATTTATTGGTTTGTGTTGAGGAGAATGTGAAAGCAGGTGGGGCAGGTTCAGCGGTATTAGAAGCCTTGGCAGCGCATTTATATCTTACGCCTTGTTTGTTAATTGGTGTAGAAGATAAGTTTATTGATCAAGGCAGTGCCTTGCAACAAAAAGCACAAACAAATATGAGCAACGAGCAGATTAAAGCAAAAGTTCAGACGGTGTTAGAGCAGGTTTGTAAATAGATTTAATCTTGCTCTTTTAAATAAATATAATCATCTTGATGGCTTAGTAAATGCCCTAGTTTGCTGGCTTTGGTATTAAGGTAATGATTGTTAAACGTGCCCCGACCTACTTCAATGGCAACTCTCTCTACCACCTCAACCCCTGCTGCTTGTAAGGCGGCTACTTTTTTGGGGTTGTTGGTCATCAGTTTAACTTGATTAATACCCAACTCTTGTAGCATCGGCTGGCACATATCATATTGGCGTAAATCAGCGGCAAAACCTAATTGTTCATTGGCCTCTACGGTATCTGCACCTTTATCTTGTAGGGCATAGGCACGGATTTTATTTGCCAGACCTATACCACGACCTTCTTGACGTAAATACAGCACCACACCTTGTCCTGCCTCTGCAATGGCGTTTAATGCTTGTTTAAGTTGCGCACCGCAATCGCAGCGTTGGCTAAATAGGGCATCTCCTGTTAAGCATTCAGAATGTACTCGGATAAGTGTTGGAGTATTGGGATTTAATGTGCCCATAACCAGAGCTAAATGCTCTTTTTGCGTGTGTTTGTCTAAAAAACCATGCAGTTTAAATTCCCCAAAGGGTGTGGGAAGTTGGCAGTTAGCAATATTTTCTAAATTCAAAGAAGTGCCTTACACAAAAATTAAAGGAGCTGTATTTTAACAATGCAAACAGGATTTGACGAATGTTATCTGAAATAAATATAAATTTTACGCTGCTGTGTCTGTCTCTAGGGTTAATAATGGACGAGCATAAGATTCCAATAGTTGAATTTTAATTGCTTTATTTTGGCTGCGTATTCGATTTTGTAATGTGTTAATATAAGGGTTTATTTTGTCTGCTGCCTCATTGATTTTGTTAGATATGTCATGATGTAGGCTAAATTCAGTTTGGAGAATTTTAAGTGCTGCTTGATTTAATAATGAGGCATTTTGCATCTGGCTTAATTGAGCATCAATTTGCTTTGCCATCAACTCGGGATTGTGCATTTCATCTGCTTTTAATGGCGTGCCAAACTTAACACAAATCTCCCCTTTGTTGCCTAATAGTCCAGTTACTAAGCTGATAACATCTTCTTTTTCATTTTTTGCATAAGTGCCTTGCTCTCGTGTGATAACCAGCTCTTTGGCTTTCATTAAATCGCAAGGATCCCATTCATATTGAATGTATACAGGCACGGGTTGTAAGGCAGTTAAACTTTGTTGAAAATCTAAGTCTTGCTCACGTCCGAATAATGCCAGCATTTTTAATACAGCTTTATCGGTGGTGTCATGGTTGTCCTTAGCTCGTCCTTCACGTTGAGCTATCCATACACTGGTTTGTTCTTGTTGTATGCACTTGGCAATATAGTTAGATAGGCGTTTGTATTGTTTTAGCTTGGTGCGTCTATCATTAACACTGCGTGGCACAATAAAACTCTTATTTAAGCGCATCACATCTGCGACACTTTGATTAAGTAATAAGTTATCGCCAATAGCAATGCGAGAGGTATGCCAACCAGCACTGTGCAGGGCGTAGTTAATCATAAGGGGATCCATTGCAATGTCACGATGGCTAGAAATCCACAGATAGGGTTGATTTTTATCAAGCAAAGACAGACCTTCAATGCGAATTTTGCTGCTGGTTTTATCCAATAAGGTATAAATAATCGGAGCTAACCAGTTTTGAAATTGTAAAACGGTTTTAATGCGTCGCAAACGAAAGGCATGATAACGGCTTAATAGCGGCTTAAATAGCATAAAAAATGGCGGTAATGCTTGCAGTTGAAACCGTGCAAGCATCGGCAGTAAATAGTGTTCTGTACATAATCGTTCTATCACTTCTTTTACTTCATGGTCTAAATAGGGGCGAATATCTGCATAATCGTCTTGCTGGGGTGCGCTTTGAGCGTCAACCATAAATGTATTGTCCTGTGGTTAAATAATAAAGAAAAGGTATAGATGAAAGCTGTGCTACCTAAAGGGCATTATAAGAAATCTAACAGAGTGAGTCTAATCTTTCGCTAAAGCCATTATTTTTCTTTATGTTCTAAATTTAAAAATTTATACTTAGCGGCTTTATTTTTAACTTTAATGACAAGAAAATATGGCAATCGGCTTAGATAAAATATACCTACATCATTCTATTTACCCTAATAAAACCACCATGATTGAATGTCATGGTCATCATAATTCATCAGGTAGAAATGGCTCAGGTAAAACCACATTACAAAAATTAATCCCCATATTTTATGGAGAAAAGGTCAACAAGGTTGTACCCACTCAAGGTACTAAAGAGCCTTTTATCAAATATTATTTAAAGTCCGAAGCCTCTTTTATTGCCTTTGAATATACCAGTGCAAGCCGTACTTGCACGGTTATTTTGCATAAAAAAAATGAGCATTTGTACTATCGGTTTTTAACAGGGGCACTAACAGATTTTTTCTTCACTGAACAAAATAAACCACTGTTACAGCAAGGCAAGTTGATTTATGAACACATTAAAGAATTAAAAGCAGCAGGTCACCCAATCAGTAGCAGCGTGTCTACCGCAGATGACTATCGAGCCATTATTCAAAATGACAAACAACTTCTACGCACAAGACGAGCCGTCTTTCCTAACATCATTAGTTTGGCGCAAGTTTATAGCCTAACAGGTTGGGATAATCACATGCAGATGATGCATAAACTAACCTATGCACTACAAACACGCAGCAGCATGTTCTCTGGCTTACAAGATATGATTGTTTCCACCCAATTTGACATGCAAACACTGGATAAACCCAAGCATGAAGACAACAAAACCCTAGCGAATGATTTAAAAAGTTTGCATGATTTTGCAAAACAAGAAAAAACCGTACGCAACTGCATAGCACTATCTGACAGACGCATGCAAGTAGAGCAAGCAAGCCTTAGGCTTGGACGTAAATTAAAACAGGTATATCAGCAACAGCTACAAAGTGTAGAGATAGTAGAAAATGAGATAGACAAGCACCAAAAAGCCTTAGCAAAAATACAAGAAAAAGCACAGGCAGACAGAGACAATCTCCATGAACAGAACGCCCAAATAAAAGGTGAAATTAAGCACTTAGAACAACACCTAAATACCGTTTATCAAGAAAAAGACGAATGGGAAAACCAACGCAATATTCAGTTTAAGCAACAGCAATATCAACAAATAAACAACCTTAAACAGCAATACCAAACGGCTTTTGAACACTATCAAGAACTCATTGCAGGCATTAGTGAAGAACAACAACATTTTGAACAGAAAAAAGAACAAAACAAACAAACGGCCAAAGAACAAAAACACCAACTAGAACAGCAAATAGCCGAAGAAAAGCATCAGCTTAGCCAGTTCAAACAAGAGATAGAATTACAAAAACAACAGAGCCGAGATTTGCAAGATAAGCAAATACAACAGCAAGAAGCGCAATATCGCCCTAAACGTGAAGAAAAAATAGCTCAACTGGCAGAAGTTAAAGTTCAAGCACAAACACAGAGCAACAACCAACAAGAAAGCGCAGCAGAAGAACTTGCCGAACAAAATCTACAAAGTGCCACACGCAAATTACAAATAGCACAACAACAGCTAGAGAAAGAGCAACAAAAACAACAACAACTACAACAACAACGACGACAAGACGAAGAGAAACTAAGCGAATTAACGCAACAACTGGCTACCTGCAAAGCCCAAGAAAGACAGATACATAAGCAGCGCTTTCCTGAAAATAAAAGTTTGCTCAGCTTTTTGCGTCAGCAAAAGCCAGATTGGAGTCATGATATTGGCAAACTAATCAATCCAGAACTTCTACACCACACCCAATTAACCCCCAGTTTGTCAGCACAAGAAATAGACACCTTTTATGGCATCACCCTTAATTTAGATAAATTAGACTTGCCCGAATGCACCCTAAATGAAGAAACCTTAAAACATCAACATCAAAACGCACAAGATGAGCTGCAACGACAAACAGACAAACAACAACATCACAAGCAAGAACTACTTAAACTGCAACAACAACTTAAACAACAAGAGCAAGAACAACTTAAAACAGAACAACAACACAAACAAGCACAACACACCCAGCAAATAGCCTATAGCAAGCTAGAACAGGTCAAACAAGACAACAAACAAAATCGTCAAACACGCCAAGAGCAAGCACAACAACAAGCAAAAAGTTTAAAAAAACAGCTCGATGCCCACCTGCAAGACCATGAAAAAACAATCGCAACCATCAAACAAAGCCACCAACAGCACCTAACAGAACTACAGGTACACCTTGGCTCAAAAGACTGTGAAGTAGAAGCAAACATACAAAGTTTAAAGAGCCAAATAAACACAATTGAAGACAACCTTAAAATCAACTTAAATGATTTAGATAAAGCCTTTAAGCAAGCCTGCGCTCACAAAGGACTAGATGACAAAATAGAAGCCGCCGCCAAACAACGCCTAGAAACCCACGAAAGCGCGTATACTCAAGCGCAAAATAGCACAGAAGAAATACAACAATATCAGCACTGGCTCAAAAGCCAATGGCAACAAGTGAGCAAATACGAAGCAGAGCTAAGCCACAACACACAACAACAAGCAGTGCTAGATAAACAAATCAAACAGCAACAACAGCAAATACAAGAACAGACAGACCAATGCAAGCAGCAACTAGCCCAGCTTAAACAACAAAAAGAGCGCATACAAACTCAGCTTAGCCAAGCCAAAGACAGCCTAAACAGAGCAGGGGAGCTACCCAAAGGAGACGACATTGCCGAAGAAGATGACCTATTCACCCTAACCGAGCTACTTAACTCTGAACTCAACGACCATATCAAACTAAAAGCAGACACACTAAAATCCGTTCAGCAATCCTTATTAATTATGCACAACCGTCCTGACGGTCGCATTTATCAGCAATGGCTCAACCTATACCAACCCCATTGCCAAAACAGTGCTCAGCATGAACAAGAAGAAGGCTTTTTACTTAACTTACCCCCCGTATTTGCCAACTTTTTAGATAACTACCTGCCACAAATCAGCAAAACCACCCAAGAAGCCATTATCAGCGTGATAGGACAAATAGATGATTATTATCTACGCCTAAAAAGCATGTCAGGAGAGATTAACAGCGTTTCACATCGTCTCAGCAAACAAATAAAAACCAATCAACAAGTAGATGCCCTCTCTGACATATCCATAAAACTGCGCTCCAAAGTAGAAGAAATAGACGCATGGAGAGAAATGCAAGTCTTGCATAAACAATGGCACAACTACCGACAAAGCAAACAACAAGAGCTACCACCAACTAGCCTAGGAGACAGTCTTAGTCATGTCATTGCCGCCTTAGAATACGCACAGCCCAAAGCAGATATAAAATCCATGATATCACTGGTTGTTACCTTAAAAGAAAATGGCAACTACAAAGAAGTCACCTCCGACAAAGCCATGAACGACACCAGCAGTAATGGTTTAAGTCTGCTTGCTGTTATCGCAATTTACATTGGCATGAGTCGTTACTTATGCCCCAATAAAGACATATCTCTAACCTGGCCCGTAGATGAGCTATCCAGTATTGATTTAGAAAATATTGCCAGCTTATTTAACATGCTAAATCAAGCCAATATTCGTTTGTTTTCCGCATTTCCAACCAAAGAACACAACATCTTAAAGCACTTTGATATTTGCCATGAACTGGACTTTCATAAAGGCGCAATGAGCATGAGCAACGAACTACCACAGCTTGATGAATTTACCGCCAAGCTAAGGCAAATAAACACACCTCAACAAGGAGCAACAGAAAAACATGATTGATGGCATTTACAATGCAGTGCTAAAAGAAATGATATTCAACAATCAATTTGTCTGCCCGCACAGCAATCCTGATTTTTATGATTTTCTAGCACAAGAGCATAACCTACAACAAGTGAACGACTATCTCAGCGTTATTCATCGTATTGTGCGTCAAACAGGGCAGGGCGATGTTTTTTACTGCTGCTATCTGTATCCCACAGACAAAGACTACAAAAGTGCCACTCGCAGCTTATACAATCAACTGATTAATAACTTAAATCCCTTTTTAAAACTCATTACCAGCCTGATGAGTCTTAACAGCGGTACCCCCATAAGAGCAGGAGATATTCTGCAAGAAAGTCGCCTGTTAAGTGGCTTTGAACAATCCAAAGCGCACGGAGAAACCCTCGCAGAACTTACCCGCAGTGGTCTATTTTATAGCACCAGTGCCCATACCAAAGGGCAGCTTAACCAAGTTCTCAAAAAGCTAGTAGAAGAAAAATATCTCATCAATCATGGAGATACAGGATTGCAATACAGAGCAACAGGAAAATGGTCTATGCTCTATGACTTTATTGACTTTCAATATGCCAACGAATTTATTGCCGATGATGACGACAGCGAACAACTGAGTTTTCCAACATGAACCAAAGCCTATCCTCCAAAGCACTCTTTCAAATAGCTTTGAAACATTTTGCTTTAATAGACAACGCCTATTTTGAACAAGGTGGGCAAATTATTGTAAATGACGACAACCAAAAACAAGTGAACGCCTTACTAAAACACCGTCTTGCATGGCAGTTTGAAGACATGCCCAACGCCCAACTAAGCGGGCCTGTTTTAAAACTTCTAAGTAAGCTAGGTAATGACAAACAGCGTCGTCAAGGTTCAGAACAAATAGCAGGGCTATGGCAAGAACTAAGAGAAAAGCTAGAAGAATATCAACTATACACAAAAAAACAGCGTACTCAACAACTGCAAACTCTCGCCCAAGACATGCACGAAATTGCCTTTGAAATGATGGAAGTCATCAACAACAAGCTCACCACTTTTGCCCGTTACATAGACCAAGAATTTAGCACTGTAAGCGATATAGAACTACGTCTTTTACACAATCGCCGTGCCATTAAAGAAGCCGAACAGCTCAATCAACTGATGCAAAGTTGTGATAGCAACGAATTTGCCTCACAAACTCGTCAAGATGCCAGTTTACGCAAATTATTTAACCTATTTTTACCGCAATCATTGAGTTTATGCCGTAAAGAACTGGTACGAGTTTTACACGATTTACGCAAACTGGTTACCAAATTACAAGCCGATAGTGAACTATCCTCAAAGCTCATTCGCTTTCGTCAGCACCTAGCGCAAAATCCAAATTTTATTGCCACCCCTGTCAGTTTTGTTGACAAAGTGCCGCCCATTTTGAGTCAAACCTCAGCAAGCAAACACATTGCTTATCCAGATATTTATAACGACGACCATAGCGACAGCATTGCTCAGGCCATATCACAGATTAAACGGCAGCAACAAAGCAAAATAAATGACGCGCCCAAACTGGATATTCAAACAGAACCAGAGATAGCTCAAAGCCAGCAAGACATTAGCGAGTTATACAGTAAAAGTTTAGCCGTTATTCAAGTTGCCCAAAGTGGTCAAAAAATAAGAGCTTCCCAAGCCTACCAACAGCTTAAAGTAAACAGTGACTACCGCCACTGGCTACTTGCCTTACTCAACACTCTAAGTGGTTTAGAAAAAGCACAAAGAAATGCCCTTAGCATACAGATTAACACCACCGACAACCCACTTTTTAACGGCAATTTAGAAGTAGCAGACATACAACTAGATAGTAAATGACCCCTGCCCAGCACCATGCGGAGCATGGGGCTGGGTAAATCCTCTGTCCTCTGTCCTCTGATCCAGGGGTTTTACTCGGTCTTGCATTGTTTGTATACTCTTTAAACCCAACGGCAGGAAACGGTTATGACACAAAAACTCCCCATCGGCATACAAACGCTAAGCAAAATACGAGAAGACGATTATCTTTATATCGACAAAACCCAAATTGCTTACGATTTAATTAACAGCTATCAATACATCTTTTTAGCCCGTCCTCGCCGCTTTGGTAAAAGCCTGTTTTTAGACACCTTAAAAAGCATTTTTGAGGGTAGAAAAGAGCTATTTAATGGGCTTTTTATAGAAAATAAACACAACTTTGACGTACCTTACCCCGTTATTCATATCAGCTTTTCAGGCAAAATGTCCACACCCAAAACCCTAGAACAAGCTCTTATGTTGATGCTTAAAAGCAATGGCAAACGCTTAGGTATAAAGATAGATACGGACATAGATGCCTCGCATAGTTTTAATCAGCTTATAGAAGATACCCAGCAAAAATACCAACAAAGGGTTGTGATATTAATCGACGAATACGACAAACCCTTGCTAGATAACATCACCAACAAAGACATGGCAAACTACGCCCGAGATATGCTACGAGGTTTTTATAGTGTCATTAAAGACAATGACCAGCATATTAAATTTGTATTTATCACAGGGGTCAGTAAATTCTCTAAAGTCTCTTTATTTTCAGGGTTAAACAACCTAGAAGACATCAGCCTTAGCCCTAAATTTGGGAATATCTGCGGTTACACCCAAAACGACATAGAAACCAGCTTTAAACCCTTTTTACAGGGGGTGGATTTAGCCGAGTTAAAACTCTGGTACAACGGCTATCACTTTTTACAAGATAAAGTCTATAACCCCTTTGATATTTTGCTGTTTATCCGTGCTGAGCATATGTATAAAAACTACTGGTTTAGTACGGGCACGCCGACTTTCTTAATTGAGCTGATTAAAAAAAACAACTATTACCTGCCCAAGTTAGATGATGTACAGGTAGGCGAAGAAATTTTAGACAGCTTTGATATAGACAACATCAACTTAGAAGTATTGTTATTTCAATCAGGCTATTTGACCATAGATAAAGTCATACCCAACCCTTTAGGCGGCAGCTTATATTCTTTAACCATACCCAATAAAGAAATAAGATTAAGTTTAAATGGGGCGATTTTAGATTTGTTTTTAGCCAGCCCAAGCGAGCGTGTGACGCATCAGCAAAGTGGCTTTCGTGCTTTATTTGCAGGCAAACCCGATGACTTTAAACAAACTCTTGAAGCCATGTTTGCCTCAATTCCCTATGAAAACTTCACCAACAACAACCTACCTGCCTACGAGGGCTTTTATGCCAGCGTTATTTATATCTACCTTTGCTCTATGGGCGTGCCTGTCTCAACTGAGCAAAGCACTAATAAAGGCAGGTTGGACATGAGCATTTTAATCAACAACAACCGTTATATCTTTGAATTTAAAGTCGGCACAGAAAATGCGCTGGCACAAATTAAAGCCAACCAATACCACCACCGCTATTTAAACGAGGGCAGTAATATTTATTTAGTGGGCATTAATTTTGACGAGCAAGCACGTAATATTACTGAGTTTAAATGGGAGGCGGTCAGGAGTCAGGGGTCAGAGGACAGAGGACAGAGGACAGAGGTCAGGAGTCAGAGGACAGAGGACAGAGGTCAGAGGTCAGAGGTCAGAGGTCAGAGGTCAGAGGTCAGAGGTTAGAGGTCAGAGGTCAGAGGTCAGAGGTTAGAGGTCAGAGGTCAGAGGTCAGAGGTCAGAGGTCAGAGGTCAGAGGTCAGAGGTCAGAGGTCAGAGGTCAGAGGTCAGAGGTCAGAGGTCAGAGGTCAGAGGTCAGAGGTCAGAGGTCAGAGGTCAGAGGTCAGAGGTCAGAGGTCAGAGGTCAGAGGTCAGAGGACAGAGGACAGAGGACAGAGGACAGAGGACAGAGGACAGAGGACAGAGGACAGAGGACAGAGGTCAGAGGTCAGAGGTCAGGAGTCAGAGGTCAAGGACTGAAACCTGATACCTGATTGCCTGACTTCTAACCTAGTTATTAATCTCACCAGTACGATGAGATTAATAGCTAATTGTCATTATGTAAGCTTATGCTTAAGGCATAATTGTAAATACCAATGAGCTAAAAATTTTATCATTATCTGCTTTTGGTGTTTTATCTTTGCCAGTTAGAGGAAATACCTTTTCAACTGCGATACTATTCACGCCATTGTTAGCTACAGTTATAACAGCCTCGCCTTTAGCATTTGTTTGTACTGTTTCGCCTAAATGATTTATTGAATCTGGCATAACATCTGCTTTAGCTACTGGTTTCCCTTTATATAAAACTGTAATTCTAAGCTTATCTCCTGCCTTTAAAAAGCGTGGATCAACCTGAGGCACTAATTCTAAAGTAAGACCTAGCGCATGAGGTTTTTTAATTTTAAGAGGCTTATCTTTTTTAAATAAAATATCTTGAGATATATAATTAACACTCATTTTTGGATAATGATTTCCCATTGTCGCACCTTTGTGCTCATTTTTAGGGATATTTCTCATTTTTCCATCAGAGCCTTTTGACCAATATCCGTTATCTGAAACAATACTTATTACTTGCGTTGTTGCAGATGGTTTTAGCAAAAGAGTGTCATTTTTATTCGTAACTGTTACTTTATCAGCTTCTAGCTTTGCGTTATAAGCATTCACTTTTTGTAAAAATGATGGTTTGTAAAAGTTATCTAAAGGACCTTCTCCATATACTATCTGTAGATTATCAGCTCGCATTCCAGCCCAAACACCATGTGCTTGAACCTGAGTAGCAATACCTGTTAAAACCGAAAATGCGAATACTGTAGTTATTAAATTTTTCATTATTTCTCCGTTGTATTAAGTTATTAAACAATTCTCATTAAAATGAGCATTTCATTGTACATAAAAAACAAATCTAATCAATAAACAACAAACAATAACAAAATTTATTCAGAATTTTAAAATTAATGCGTAAAAAAATGAAAGGGTATGATTAATATTTTTGGGAAAAAGGGCTGACACCTTTTATATAATTAATAAGGCGCATACAAATAATAAATGGTTTTTACGAGTTTACCCAGCACCATGCAGCGCATGATGCGGGGTAAATCCTCAGAAAACCCAAACTATCTAGCACGCACTAACCGCACACGACGCTCACTGCCCTTACCATTGCCGTCGTCGTTGCCATCGTTAAAGTTCACCCCCCACGCAAGGTTAAAGTTGCCTGCATAGGGGGAAGAAGACCAATAAGTGTCAGCTAGCGTATTTTTAAACAGGACGTTAATTTTAGGTTTGCTGCTTAGTCTACTCTTATCAACCAATGATTTCAGTTCATTGAACTTGTTATCGCCTTTACCCCCTTTACCTGTGGGCATGCGCCAATCGCTAAAGCCACACCATGTTTTTTGATTGACATCAGCTACAAATTTTTCTGTATCACAGCGACCGTCCTTTTCACATATTTTCACATCTGTGACACTGCTTTCTGTGCCTTGTTTGTCTGCGGCTAGTGAGCTGTCGTACCAATAATATCTATGGTCTTTACCGTGCAAGCCACTTGCCTGCTTTAACTCCCAAATTAGGTTGGTTTTGATATCCACTACGCATTTGTCTTGGTTATCTCGCATGCTATAAAAATGCTCGCCTGCTGTTACAAACAAAGTATCGGTTGGTAAGGCAGGTTTACTGGTTTTGCCATTAACCACAGACATAACCACCGCATAGCGTGTATCACCCTTATTGAGATTTTTAAATATGTGGCTCGTCTTACCTGCTACAAGATTGGTTTTAGTGGTTTGTTTTTTGGGGTCACTATTACTGGTAAGTGCCTCTAACTCTTGGGCGGTTTTGCCTGTTAAATCACTTTGAGCTGTGTATACCACAAACTCCGCCACGTCTTTGGGTTTTTGCCACTCAAGTGCATACTGCTCAATACCACTTTTATCAACGATACTTTTAAATTGAACTTTTGTGGGTGCAGTGATTGTAACGGTTGCATTGCTATCGGCATCATTACTGCCACCATTATTACCATCGCTACCGCCACCGCCACCACAGGCAACCAATGATAAAGCAGTTAAGCCAATAAGCAGGCTCTGTTTAAAGGTTAAGGATTGTGGTTTAAATCTGTGCATAAAATGCTCCTTTTGAGAAAATGAATTAAATTTAAAAGAGGTCGCCAACGGCAGTTGACGTTTTGGGTTGGTAAACACTAAAGCCAATAGCGCAAGCGTTGCTTTTAAATACAACCAACTTGGATAGGGCTAAAGAAAAAAGGAATACATGGCGTACGGCTAAATTAAATAAAGAATATTTAACGCCTAGAATAAAAGTATGAATAAAGTAAGATGGAACAATGGCAAAAAAGCGCAGACGGCATAATAGCCTGTTAGAAAGACAAAGACCTAAACAAATGGATAGCTGGATAGCTGGATAGCTGGATAGCTGGATAGCTGGATAGCTGGATAGCTGGATAGCTGGATAGCTGGATAGCTGGATAGCTGGATAGCTGGATAGCTGGATAGCTGGATAGCTGGATAGCTGGATAGCGTATTTTACCATTTTTCCATTCCTTTTCAAGTGTTCAAAGTTAGTATTTACAAAAAATCAACTGGTTACTTTTTTGCTTTCGAATGGTTACACACTGTAATAAAAGGGTTTTTTAAAGTCAATGTTTTAATTAAAAAAATAGGTAACTAACCTGACATCGGGGGCTGGGTAAAACCCCTGACTCCTGATTCCTGACTCCTGATCCCTGATCCCTGATCCCTGATCCCTGATCCCTGATCCCTGATCCCTGATCCCTGACCCCTGACCCCTGACCCCTGACCCCTGACCCCTGACCCCTGACCCCTGACCCCTGACCCCTGACCCCTGATCCCTGATCCCCTGATTACCCCATTTTTGCGTAAATGTCGTCGCTGATTTCAGCATTGTGATACACGTCTTGCACGTCGTCTAAGTCTTCAAGCATATCTACTAGTGCAAGGGTCTTTTCTGCACTGTCGCTGTCTAGCTCTACACGCGTGGCAGGTACCATGGTAATCTCGCCATTGCTTACTGTAATGCCTGCGGTTGTTAGGGCTTCTTTTACCTCAAGGTAGCTTTCAGGGCTGGTGTCTATATCAAAGGAGCCATCGTCGTTGCTGATAATGTCTTCTGCTCCTGCTTCTAGGGCAATCTCCATGACCTGCTCTTCATCGCCACTTTCTAAGTAGATTTGTCCTTTTTTTTCAAATAAGTAGGCAACCGAACCGTCTGTGCCTAAGTTGCCACCACGTTTTGTGAACGCATGGCGCACTTCAGAGACTGTGCGATTACGGTTGTCGGTTAAGGTTTTTACCATAATGGCAACGCCATTTGGTCCATAGCCTTCATAGGTGATTTCATCATAGTTGTCTGCATCTTGTCCGCCTGTGGCTCGGGCAATAGCTTTGTCGATGGTGTCACGTTTCATGTTTACATTAAGTGCTTTGTCTATCACTGCACGCAATGCAGGGTTGTCTTCTGCTAATGGTCCGCCTTGTTTGGCGGCGACCACTAATTCACGAATGATTTTAGTAAACACCTTACCTCGTTTGGCATCTTGGGCGGCTTTGCGGTGTTTGATGTTTGCCCATTTACTATGACCTGCCATGTTAGCTCCTTAGGTATTGGGGTTTGCTTGTTCACGTAAACGAATATGAAGTTCTCTTAATTGTGTATTAGACACTTGCCCCGGTGCATCTGTCATGGCACATGCCGCTGATTGCGTTTTGGGGAAAGCAATGACTTCACGAATGGAGTTGGCTCCACTTAATAGCATAATAAGACGGTCTAAACCAAAGGCAAGCCCACCATGAATGGGAGCACCGTATTTAAGTGCATCAAGTAAGAAGCCAAACTTTTCTTGCTGTTCTTGCTGTGTGATGCCCAATACTTCAAAGACGCTTTGCTGCATGTCTGCTTGATGAATACGAATAGAGCCACCGCCTAGTTCTACACCATTAAGTACCATGTCATAAGCACGGGAAAGGGCGTTAAGTGGTGCTTCAATAAGTGCTTGGGGGCTGCAAGATGGGGCGGTAAAAGGGTGGTGTAGTGCAGTTACGCCACCGTTGCTGTCTTCTTCAAACATGGGGAAGTCCACTACCCATAAAGGTGCCCATTGGCAGGTGTAAAGGTTAAGGTCTTCGCCTAGTTTACAGCGTAATGCGCCTAAGGCTTCGTTGACGATATTGGTTTTATCTGCACCAAAGAAAATAATATCGCCATCTTTAGCACCTAGATGTTGTAGCATGTTTAGGCAGTTTTCAGCACCAATAAATTTAATGATTGGCGATTGCAGTCCGTCAGCACCTTGGGCAAGGTCGTTGACTTTTATCCATGCCAAGCCTTTGGCGCCATAAATAGCAACAAACTTGGTGTAATCATCAATTTGTTTGCGGCTAATGCTCGCTCCATTGGGGACACGCAAAGCTGCTACTCGACCATTAGGGTCTTTGGCTGGACCTGCAAAGACTTTAAAGTCAATGTCTTGTAAAAATTGGGCAACATCAACCAGTTTTAAGGGTATGCGTAAATCGGGTTTGTCAGAGCCGTAATCACGCATGGCGTCGCTGTAGGGCATGCTGGGAAAGTCGCCTAATTCAAGCTGTAGATTTTGCTTAAATATCTGCTTAATCATACCTTCGGCAATTTGTTGTATTTCTTGTTCGTCAACAAATGAGGCTTCAAGGTCTATTTGTGTAAATTCAGGTTGGCGGTCGGCACGTAGGTCTTCATCACGAAAACATTTTGCAATTTGGTAGTAGCGATCAAAGCCTGAGACCATTAACAGTTGTTTAAATAGTTGTGGTGATTGTGGTAGGGCAAAAAAACTGCCAGCATGGGTGCGACTGGGCACAAGGTAATCCCTTGCGCCCTCTGGTGTGGCTCGGGTTAATATGGGGGTTTCAATATCTAAAAAACCGTTGTCTTCAAGGTAGCGGCGCATACTGGCGGTCACTTTGGCTCGCATAATGAGCTTTTCTTGCATTTCAGGACGGCGTAAGTCCATATAGCGGTATTTTAAGCGTACGTCTTCGCCTACTTCGTTGTAGTCATCAAGCGGAAAAGGGGGTGTGGCGGCTTGGTTTATAATGCTAATTTCTTTACCTAAAACTTCAATTTGACCGGTCTTTAAATTTTCGTTAATTGTACCAGCAGGGCGAGGGCGTACACGGCCAGTAATGCTAACAACATATTCTGAGCGGACTTTATCAGCGGTATTAAATGCCTCTACGGTATCTGGGTCAAAGACCACCTGTACTAAGCCTTCACGGTCTCGTACGTCTAAAAAAATCACACCACCGTGATCACGTCTGCGGTGTACCCAGCCACAAAAACGCACGGTTTGCTCGTTGAGGGTTTCGTTAATTTCGCCACAATAGTTTGTTCGCATACAATACTCGCCTTGTAAAAAATAAAGTCAAAAAATAAGCGCAGAAGTATAACGGATTTTTAGGCCGCTGCTAAGTAGCCATTATACTTTTGTTGTCGGTGAGTGATTCTCATTTGTTGACTCTTCAATGATTAAGGTGGGACGAGTTAATATGTAGATACTAACTAAGGTGGCAATAATAGGAAAAACAATACGCATGGTGGGGCTATTTAATACATAAAAAGCAGAAAATAGCATCATTGGCCACATCAGCAGGAGTGAATAAATTTTGGCTTTTAAGGGAATGCCTTTGCCATTTAGGTAACCCTCAATATAAGGTCCAAGTTTGGGGTGACTAATTAGCCAATTATAAAAATGTGTGGAAGAGCGAGCAAAGCAACCAGCAGATAAGAGTAAAAAAGGCGTAGTAGGCAAAACAGGTAAAAAAATACCCGCGATGCCCAAGCCTAAACTTATAAAGCCAATACATAATAACAATATACGCACGGGATAGGGTAAAGATAACGGGCGGTTTGTCGGGTTTGTTTGAGGCATAGACGTTCCTTAATTAGAGTGGCTTAATTATAATCCTTATGTTTTAGTTTTGTCTCTAATTTGTTGTGCTCTGTATTTAACCTATCAATATCAAATACAAAAACAAGATGGGACTATCATTTTTGAGTGGTTTTTTGTACTATGTAAGAACTCAAATTTAGTAGGAGTATGATAATGATGACTGAGTTAAGTAAAGATAATCAACGTATTAGCCCAAGATGGCTACCTGCCTCTGCTGTTAGTGTATTTAAAAAAGATGATACTCAATGTTTAGGACAGCTTAGTAATTGCTCTGAAGATGGGGTACGCATTGCTACCTATGATCGTTTAGAGCCGGGTACAAAACTAGAGTTAAATATTGTGGATAATTCGCCTAAGATTGCCAATTATCGTAGTGGTATTTTTGAAGTTGAAGTTATTTGGAGTGGAGATTTAGTCTCTTCTATGTATGAGCATGGTTGTAAGGTAGTGAATAAATCCGACATGTTCCAAAATATGCTAGAAAGCTATCAAGAATCTGCATAGATTTTAATTGTTAAAGCAAAGGTCAAGATGAATGTCTTGACCTTTTTTTTATTTTACAAAACGCATAGATAAATCAATCGCACGGCAATGTTTGGTTAGTGCGCCAATCGAGATATAGTCCACACCTGTTAAGGCGACAGCACGCAAATTTTGTACGCTCATATTGCCAGAGGCTTCCAGTTTAATGGAATGTTTACCATAGGCTTTAACCTGTTTTACGGCTTGGCGCATGTCCTTTAGGCTAAAGTTATCGAGCATAATAATATCTGCATGGGCATGTATGGCTTGCTCTAATTCTGTTAGGGTTTCTACCTCAATTTCAACGCTTGCCTCTGCTTTGATTTTTCTTGCTTGGGTAATTGCTTGGGTAATGCCACCTGCTGCCATAATATGATTTTCTTTAATTAAAAAAGCATCATACAGACCCATACGGTGGTTCTTTACGCCGCCTTGGGTGCAGGCGTATTTTTGTGCAAAACGAAGAGCGGGTAGGGTTTTACGAGTATCAAGTAAAGTAACCCCTGTATCTGCAACCAAATTTACATATTCTTGGCAGGTGGTAGCGCAGGCAGATAGGGTTTGTAAAAAATTTAAGGCGGTACGCTCGGCAGTTAAAATAGAACGACTTAAACCATTTAAAGTGAACAACACTTGGTTAGCACGCACCCATTCGCCTTCTTTAACTTGCCAATGTATGTTAAGGCTTGGGTCTATTTGTCTAAAGGTTTCATCAACCCAAGCACGCCCTGCAATGATGGCTCGTTCACGGCTAATAACTTGCGCTTGGCTGCGGCTGTTGGCTGCAATCAGTTGCGCACTAATATCGCCGTGGGTTAAGTCGTGACCAATATCTTCAAACAACGCATAAGCCACACTTTGGCTTATGCTGTTTTCTAAAGAGGGTTGTTGTAAATTAGTCATTTTTGCGGTTTAAGAAATCCTTAGTCAGTTTAAATACCACAGGGCTTAATAGTAATAAAGCCACAAGGTTAGGAATGGCCATCATGGCATTGAGGGTATCTGCGATTAACCAAGCTAGGTCGAGTTTTTGGTATGCACCAATGGGAATGGCGATAATCCAAATAATTCTAAAGGGTAAAATGACTTTACTACCAAATAGATATTCGACGCATTTTTCGCTATAAAAAGACCAGCCCATAATGGTGGTAAAGGCAAAAATTGCCAAACCTAAAGTAACAATATATTGTCCTATTTCAGGTAAGCCTGAGTTAAATGCTTGAGAGGTTAAATCTGCACCTGATTGACCGCCCTCCCAAGCACCTGATGCGACAATAACTAAGCCTGTAATGCTACAGATAATAATGGTATCAATAAAAGTACCTAACATGGCAATGCTGCCTTGGCGCACTGGGTCGTTGGTTTTTGCTGCAGCATGGGCAATGGGGGCACTACCTAAGCCTGCTTCGTTAGAGAATACACCGCGCGCTACGCCAAAGCGAATAGCAGCCCAAACGGTTGCGCCAGCAAAGCCTCCAGTTGCAGAAATAGGCGTAAATGCGTGGTTAAAAATAAGTGCAAAAGCCTCAGGAATACGATCTGCATAAATCACTAACAGTACAATGCCGCCAAGGATATAAGCCACTGCCATAAAAGGCACTAATTTACCTGCTACTTCTGAAATAGAGCGAATGCCGCCTAATAAGACTAAAGCAACCAAAACGGCAACGGCAATGCCTGTCCATAATTCTGGTATATTAAAACTGGAGTGCATAACATCAGCTACAGAGTTGACCTGTACGCCGTTACCAATACCAAAACCTGCTAGCATACCAAATAAAGCAAAGGTGGCCGCTAACCAGCGGAAGTTATCGCCTAAGCCATTTTTAATGTAATACATTGGTCCGCCCACATGGTCGCCATTGGCATTTTTTTCACGAAAATGCACTGCCAATACACCTTCGGCATATTTGGTTGCCATGCCTAAAATGGCAATTAACCACATCCAAAAAATGGCCCCAGGGCCGCCTAAGGCAATCGCCGTGGCAACCCCTGCAATATTACCTGTACCAATGGTGGCAGATAGGGAGGTCATTAAAGCATTAAAGCCTGAAATGTCGCCCTCGCCAGAGGAATTGCGGTCTTTCCACAAAAAGCCAAATGCTTTTTTTAAGTTAAAAAAGGTATAACCTTTTAAGCCTAAGGTTAAATATAAACCCGTTATTGCGAGTAAACCCAGCATGGGCGCACCCCAAACGATGCCATTGAGTGTTTTAATAAAATCAACCATTATTGTTATTCTCCGTGAGTGAAAAGTTTTACTATATACTTAGTTGCCCTTAAAAAAAAAGGGTTAATTCAAATTCATTTTAGGTAATCGATTGTGCAACAATTAAATGCGCCTCAATTTACAGTGCAAAACCATTTTTTACAGCCTGCTATTCGCTGTCCCTCGCCTAATTTTAATGCCCGCCCGCAAGGGGAAATATCACTTTTGGTCATTCATAATATCAGCTTGCCGCCGAATGAATTTGCAGGCGGCTATATTGAAGATTTTTTTCAAAATAATTTAGATGTTAATGCCCACCCATATTTTAAACAGATAGGAAACTTACAGGTTAGCGCTCATTTGCTAATTGATAGACAGGGTAAAGCCACACAATTTGTTGCGTTTAATCAACGTGCTTGGCATGCGGGTGTGTCTCAATTTGAAGGGCGTGATAACTGTAATGATTTTTCTATTGGAATTGAGATGGAGGGCACAGATACCACCGCATACACCGATGCTCAATATCAAAGTTTAATTGCAATTAGTCGTTGTCTTATGTTGGCATATCCACAAATTACACCCTCTCGAATCACAGGGCATGCACAGATTGCACCTAAACGCAAAACCGATCCCGGTATGGCGTTTAGTTGGCAGCGTTATTTACAAGGTTTAGGTGATTAAAGCGGTGCTTTTTTATGTTCATCATGCGTATTTAGCCAGTGTGTAATGCTTGGCCAAACCTCAGTGGGTGCATTTGTACCTGAAATTAAATCCATATGTCCGTAGTTGGCTGTATGTCCGTATTTTCTACCAAAACTTTGCCAATCTGTACCAAAGCGGCTAACGGCTTCTGGGGAGCATTGCGTATCTCTTGAGCCTGCAATTGCTAGGTTTGGAAATTGATAGCCTTTTTCTTGCAGTAATTCAGCATATTTTACAAAATCACGGTTACGCATACCTTCGCCATTGATGGCTCTGGCAAGTTCGCTTAATACTTTACCACTGGTTGGTTGCATGGAATTTGCCATCAGTTTACGATAGTTATCCGTGCTCATATTCTCTGCACACACATACATGGGATCAATAAATTTGCGTGAAAAGCGAGTTAAATTGCCAGATATGAGCGCTGTTAAATGAATAGGGGTACGAGTAAAAATAGCGGCTAAGGGCTTGAGTTTGACAATGCCATTATAAACCGTTTTGCTCTTATGATAATTAAGTGTAGAGCCGATGCTTATACCGCTTTGAATGGGCAAGTCAGGAAATAAAGCCTGTAGACAGTACAATAAAATACCACCCATGCTATGACCGATAAAATGCAGTTTATGCTTGCCACTTAATTCCAGTACCGCAGATATGGCAGTGGGTAAATCTTCATAAGCATATTCATTAAATCCCCAGTTCCATTTTTTATTACTACCACCTATGTTGGGCTTTTCACTTAATCCATGACCTCGTAAATCAATGGCATATACATCATAACCCTGTTGAGCTAAGTGCAAACTTAAAGAATGGGTTTTATCCAGATTATAAGCTAGGCGGTTAGAGCCAAGCCCATGACATAAAAGCACAGGGTAGGGCTTAGTTACCTTTTCTTTTGGTGTATAAGCACTGATGGCAAGCTCCCAGTCATCTTTGGTTTTAATAAAGTGCACTTGCTGGCTTGCTTCTTGTATATCCCACTGCTGCATGCGTTTTTTTTCAGCGGGTCGAACGTAACTATCCCAAGGTTTATTATTCATTTTTTTCTCACTGTTAATAACATACTGCGTATCACAATATATTGCTGTAGCTTATTGGGCAATAGCTTTAGTGTTAATGACAATTTATTTAAAAGTCCTGGTATTTTAAGCAAACGCTTTTTATGCATAGCATTGACCGCATATTTGGCAACCACATCTGCACGCATCATACCTATACCACTTTTTAAATCTTGCCCTGCATTTTCTAAAAACTCAGTAAATACGCCACCTGGACAAACACAGGTTACGCTAGTACCGCTACCTTTAAGTTCATACGCCAATATTTTGCTCAGGGTAATAATATAAGATTTAGTGGCAGCATACACCGCATAATGGGGTGTAGGTAACAAACCTGTAACTGATGAAATATTTAAAATATAATTTTGTTTGGCAAGACGCTTACTTTGTATAAAATCATGGCAAAGACGAGTGACCGCAACCAGATTAAGGTTAATATCAGACATCATTTTATCAAAACTTTGCTGTTTAAACGTATCCCAAAAACCAGTTCCAGCATTATTGACCAACGCACTTAAATATAAATTTTCTTCTGTCAAGTAAGATTCCACCTTTGGCATTAGCGCATTAAGTTGCTCCTCTTGTGATAGGTCACAACTTAATACTTTAACTTTTACTTGCTCTTTAAGGCGTAAATCCTCAGCAATTTCTTCCAATTTTTGTTCACGTCTGGCAACTAAAATAAGATGATACTTTTGGCTTGCCATATGTTTGGCAATTGCCATACCAATACCGCTAGATGCGCCAGTGATTAACGCTGTTGTCATACATTGTCCTTATTGTTTATTAATCAGTTATTAAATAAAAAAAGCAGGATACACAAAATGGCATTAATTTTCAAAAAATCATCTCTTAATAAAGGCTATATGCTTGCACCTTTAGTTATTTTGTGCAAAGGTCTCAAGTCCATTTTAATTGACCTTTATTAAGATTTATTTATGCCATCTAACAATCAGGTTGCGCCTACAATTTTAACTGTTAGTCAGTTAAATTCACGAGCTAAACAGCTTTTAGAAGTCTCTTTTGGACGAGTGGATATTGAAGGTGAACTGTCTAATTTTTCTCGTGCAAGCTCTGGTCATTGGTATTTTAATTTAAAAGATAAGCACTCAGAAATTCGCTGTGCCATGTTTAAATCTCTAAGTGCAAGGGTTAACTTTGCTCCTCAAGAAGGCGATTTTGTACAGCTTAATGCTCAGGTTAGTTTATATGAGCAACGAGGCGCATATCAATTAATTGTACAAAGTATGAAGCCAGCAGGAGAAGGCGCATTATGGTTAGCCTTTGCCGAACTAAAACAAAAATTACAACAACAGGGTCTATTTGACTACCAACACAAACAAACCATTAAATCAGTTAGTCAAGTTGGATTGGTCACCTCTGATACAGGTGCTGCCTTACAAGATATGCTTAGTGTACTAGAGCGCCGTTGCCCACTAATTAAAGTATTTATTTACCCTACCGCAGTACAGGGTAAAGATGCGAGTAAGCAAATTATTGCCGCCATAGAACTCGCCAACAAACAGCAAAAAGTAGATTGCCTTATTGTTGGACGAGGCGGCGGCTCTGCTGAAGATTTATGGTGCTTTAATGATGAATCTTTAGCACAGGCTATTTTCACCTCAAAATTACCAATTATCAGTGCTGTTGGGCACGAAACAGATACCTGCATCAGCGACTTAGTTGCTGATTTACGAGCACCCACCCCCTCAGCGGCGGCAGAACTCATTAGTCCTGATAGCAAGATTTGGCAACGAGATGTAACGACTTATCGTACACAAATAATGCAAGCGATAGTGCAACAAATAGAGAAAAAGCATCAGGCTATACGCCATTTAAGCGTTCGTTTGCGTCACCCTAAAGATAAATTACAAAATTTAATGCAACACAATGATCAGCTTGTATTACGCTTACAACAAGCGTTACAAGCCAAACTAAAACAGCATCGCCACCATTTAGCATTAGCGCAACAAAACTTATTATTTCAACAACCCAAAGAACGCTTATTACGACAAAAAAATCACCTGCAATTATTACGGGCTCGACTCCAGCAAATACTACAAAAAACTCAGCAAAACAAACAAAACCAACTGGCGCAACAAGCCAGTTTATTACAAAGTTTAAGTCCGCTTAATGTCATAGCAAGAGGTTATGCATTAGCACTAGATGATAAGCAACAAGCACTCACTTCCGTAACAAACATACAGCCGCAACAAATACTACATATTCGTCTGCAAGACGGTGAAGTGCTTACCCAAGTACAAAAAGTCAGCGTATTTAAAAACTCACCATAAATAAAAGAGCGTATCTTATGAATATAAAAATAGTATCAATCTGTTTAACCCTATGCTTAGCATTTGCTACTAACGCCACAGCAAGCAATGAACTACCCAAAGAAAGCCGAGTACAAGGAGGTATTGCACTCATTCCTGTAGGTAACAGTGTAAAACCCGCTGTAGTCCGTTTTAATGGCAATCAAGTTATGGTCTTGCCTGATTATGCCGCAGATAATCGCTGGTTAGCTATTGTTGGCATTCCTGTTACTCATAAAGGAACACAGGTTAAATTAAAGATTAACGGAGAATTTAAAACCTTTGGTATTAAACGTAAATCCTATCCCAAACAATATTTAACCGTAAAAAAGAAACATGCCAACCCCAACAACAAACAGCTCAAGCGCATTCGCCAAGAACAACAGCATATTCGTGCAGCATTTAAACAATTTAGCCCAAAAATGAATTGGGAGCCGTTTATTTGGCCAGTAAAAGGCGCGTTAAGCAGCCTATTTGGTTTTCAGAGATTTTTTAATAAACAACCAAGACGGCCTCATAGCGGATTAGATATTGCAGCAGCAAAAGGCACGGCAGTAAAAAGCCCTGCCAGTGGAGAAGTCGTATTAATAGGTGATTTTTATTTTAATGGTAACTCTGTTTTTATTGATCATGGGCAGGGACTTATCTCAATGATGTGCCACTTAAATAAGATAAATGTAAAACAAGGACAACTGCTTAAACAAGGCGATATTATTGGTCAAGTTGGGGCAACAGGAAGAGTAACAGGACCACATCTACACTGGTCGGTTAGTTTAAATAACGCACGCATTGATCCACTTTTATTAGTAGACAAAGCAAACAACCCATAACCTAATAGACACATATTTTTATCACTATTTTAGCTTACAGGTGCTTATATTTTTTTTGTATATGTATTAAAATAAAGACACCAATCACATTTATAAGGCGATAACATGAGCATAGAAAATCATAATTTACACCACGAATTTCCAGAGTATGACGCACAAATTCATGAGCTAAAAATGAACGATAAACATTTTTTTCGTTTATTTACAGAATATCACGACCTAGACCGTGATATTCGCAAAATCGAGAATGAAGTAGAAGTCGCCTCAGATGAGCGTTTAGAAGAACTAAAAATACAACGAGTTCACTTAAAAGACGAGCTGTATAAAATACTACAAGAAAGTGCAGCTAAAGCATAAAAAATCATACAAAAGCAGATAAAAAGCGGAGTGTATACTGCGCTTTTTTTATGCCTATCTATAAAAAAACAAAAAATCAAACTCAAACATAGCATGCCAAAATTAAAGCTAGCCCCATCAATCCTGAGCGCCTGATTTTTTTGTCAACCCCGTGGGTTTGCATTATCGCCCCCTGAGCGTTCAGCCCAACTAGCCCATCTATCAATGTAATACCCATTAGTTTAAATAAATCAGCCTGTTGCTCTGTGGCAAAGTACATAAGACTAAGGTTAAAGCCGAGAAACAAACGGTCTATCTGTATGTGTATGATGAGAAATAGGTAGACGCTTATAAAAAATAAAGAGAAACCTGTTAACTAGGTATTAAATTAAATATAGGGAATTAAATTAGCCCTTGGTTTGCCTGATTCGAACAGGATCATGCTGGCAATCAACAACCTTTCCAGTAGGAAACCCCCAAGGGCTAAAAAGTCTTGGTTTGCCTGATTCGAACAGGATCATGCACTAGCGTTAGCCGTACAACCTTTCCAGTAGGAAACCCCCAAGACTGCATGCCATTATAAAAAGACTAAATAAAAATGCAATTATTGGGTGTTTGATAAATAGACAAGCGTTCCCATACTTTACTTTTTGACTCTTCCATATACTTCTTTTGCTTCCCAGTCTTGGGTATGGGTTTTAATTTTTTCTTTTAAAATGCTTCTGACTTTTTTCTCTAAGGCTTCTTTTTCTGAGTTAAATACAAAGCTGGCATTATATTCTTTTTCTGCATTTTTGACGTAATCGGTTATTAGTTTTTGTTCAAATTTATTGGTGTTTTTTTTATTTAGATATTTCAGTCCTTTGTGTTTCCAGCCATTTTCTTCAAGGAAGTTTTTGTTTTTTGTGGTAACGATTGTTTCGATATAAATTTTTGCGTCTATTAATTTTAAAGCACCTAAGTTGTCTACGGCGTATGTTTGTTGCCTAAATCCAAATGGTAGGATTGAGTTTGGCATTCTATCTGCTGCCGCCCAAAAAGAGTAAAAAATAATGTTATTTTCTATAATTTTATAACTTCCAAGCTGAATGTGGATTGAGCTGCAATCACTTTCTTCTTTAAATAGGGTATGGGTTAATCGCTTTTTACCTTTTCTATATAGCTCTATGGTTTCATTTTCTGCTCCATATGTGGTATCTGGCTTTGTTTGCATAAAGGAAAAAGACACGCCATTTATTTTAATCTTTTGGGTTTGTGCCAACGTATTTAGGGGAATTGTTAGTAACAAGATTAAAAGGTTAAATTTTATTTTTTTCATTGTTTGTTCCGGTGCGGTTGTTTTGTTGTGCTTTGTACCAGCGTGTGTAAAACATGCAGCTTAAAAAAAGCAGCATGCTGCTGATGCTCATTGCCCAACCGTAATAAAAGGCGTGGGGGGTGTAGATAAGAAGTACGGCAAAAATAAAATAGAGCATGCTGACATAGGCTAGCCATGCGGAGGTGCGTTCGGATTTGCGGTATAAACCTGGAATAAAAATGAGCAGGGGAATAATTTTAACTAGCCATACGGTAATGCCTGTTAGCCAGTAACTACTGGTGCTGATGTTGGCATTTTCTGGGGCGGCGGCAAAGGTGGATATAAGTAGGATAATCCATGTGGCAAGATAGCTGCTAAGTAGGGTTAGGTAGGCGTATTGTGTTTTGTTTTGCATGCTTAATCACTTGGCAGTAGGTTTAGGAGTTGTTCATAAGGGCGGGCGATAATGGCTTTCCCTTGGGCGATAAAAATAGGACGCTGTAAGAGTATGGGGGTGCGCTCTATGAGTTTGAGTATGTCTTCATCGGTAAGTGTCTCAAGCGTTAGGTTGAGCTGTTTAAATTCTGCTTGGTTGTCTCTTAGCATGGCACGGGCGGGCAGGTTGAGATGTTGTTGTATGTATTTTAGTTGGCTTAAATTTAGGGGCTGTTTGAGGTATTCAAGTACTTCTATGGGGGTGCCCTTTTCTTTTAGTAAGCTAAGTGCTGCACGAGATTTGGAGCAGCGTGGGTTGTGTATAAGGTAGTTACTGGTGTTTTGCATCTGTTTGTTGTTGCTTTAAGTAATCAGCGGCTATGGTAACATTTTTGTTGGTGGTTTATAAGTATAAATAGGGTTAGCGGAAGTATAAGTCTTCGTCAAAGGAGCTTAACCATTTGGGGTTAAAGGCAACCATGCCTGAGATGAACATGCCGTTAATCACGCCTTCTGGAAACATGATAAGTGGTAGGTAGCGTAGGTATTCTCGCCATACTTGTTCAAGGGTATAAATATCCATAAATACTAGGTTAAGTGCTTTGATGCTGTCGCCAAAGGCGTGACTTAAACCTGCATTAAAAAAAGCAGAAAACATGATGTAGATAAAGGGGTTTCTGGGTAGGTAGCGTTCAATTAGAGTGGCAAAGTTGGCACTAAAAAAGATGACTAAGGCACAGTTCATTAGGTATTTATAGGCAAATCCTGTGAGGTCTATTTGTGCAAAAGCTAAGTCGCCTAGGGTAACTCCTAGTCCCACGAGTAGGGCTAAACGCCAGCCCATAAGTAAGGTTAGTGCGGTGTAGCCCATAAGATGAAATTCAAGTCCTGCAAGTAGCCCTGCTTGCATGTTCATAAGTGCGCTGATGACGATGATTGCACCCCAAAAAAAGTGTTGTAGATAGGGGCTTTGTTTTAGGCGTTGCCAGTTTATGCCCATGCAGGCGTAGATAAGTAGTATGCTCATTATTAGGTATGAGCTGATGATAAGATATAGTGGAAAGCTGTTATATGGTGACATTAAATGTCCTTGCTTAGTATGAGTGCGTCTTCTTTGCCTTGTTTACAGGGATAGTAGTTTTTACGAGTGCCTAGCATGTGAAATCCTGTTTGTTGATAGAGGTTGATGGCTTGTTGGTTGCTGCGGCGTACTTCTAAAAAAAGTTGAGTTGCGCCTATATCCTGAAGCCAATTACAAATAAATGTCAATAGGGTTTTGCCTAAGCCTTGTTGTTGGTATGGGCTGTCAATGACGATGTTAAGTAGTTCTGCTTCATTGAGTATTAAGCGTACCATAGCAAAGCCAATTATTTGATTGTTTTGTTGTAACACCCAAGCATGGTTTGGGGGGGTTAAAAATTGTTTAAATTGTTGATAAGACCAGGGTTTTAGGTGAGAGAGTTTGTCCATGCGTTGGGCTTGAGCAATATGTTTAAGGCTCATGGGAAGTATGTTGGTGGCGTTAGAATTGTTGTTCACTGAGTGTATGCCATAGTTGACGTTTGCCGCTGGCGGTGGCAAAAACTTCTGTTAAATCAGGTGTTAAACATATTACGTTATATTCAGATAGCCATTGCTGGCTGGTTTTGCCAAAGGCAAAGCATTGGGTGATGCCGTCTTGAATAAATACTTGCCATTGGGCAGCTAAGGCTCTTTTGGCAACGCTTGCGCTTTGTTCTTGTTGGTGTGTTTTTAGGTAGGGCCATTTAAATTCGATAGGCATGTGGGGGTCGAGTGGTTGTTGCTGTTCTCGCATGATTGATGCGACTAAATTTTGTAAGGTTTGTTTTTGTGCGAGGTTATCGCATACCCAAAGGCTGTGTTTGTTAAGGCGAATGAAAACGAGCTCAAATTGGGGGGTGCTGGGTGTTTGTGGTTGCGCTGGTGCTGGTTGTTGCGCTGATGCTTGGGTGCTGTTTGTGTGTGTTGTGGCGGTTGTGCTGGGGAATGTGTCTGCTAGCAGTTGTGTGAAGCTGGCATTGGGACTGTTGTTGTCTGCGGTGGTTGTGGGGGCTGTTGGCTTGCTTTTTTTGCTGGCAATCCATCTTGGGTTGGGGGCAAATTCTAGGGGCTGTTTGGGTATCCAGCATTGAATACCCATTTGTTGTAAGTAGTTAATTCGCTGTGTTTCTAGCATTTTATATGCTCGCAGCTTGTGGGTGTTGTTTTTGATGTTCTAGCATGAGTAAGTTAAAGGCATGTAGATAGGCTTTTGCGGAGGCGGCGACTATGTCGGTGTCTGAGCCTAGTCCGTTAACTATACGACCATTTTTTTCGAGTCTTACGGTGACTTCTCCTTGGGAGTCGGTGCCTTCGGTGATGGCGTTGACGGAGTATAGTTGTAAGTTGGCTTTTGAGTGTAGCAGGCTTTCTATGGCTTTGAAGGCGGCATCTACTTGACCACTGCCTTCGGCTTGGGCTTTTAGTTCGTGTTTGTTTTCGTCAGCTAAAATGATGTTGGCGGTGGGTTTTTCGCCTGTGGCTGAGTGTGAAGATAGGGACACCAGTGTGTATCCTGTTTGTGTGTGGCTGCTGTTTCTTTCTGTGATGAGTGCTTGTAGGTCTTCATCAAATATTTCATGTTTTTTGTCTGCGAGTAATTTAAAGCGGGTAAATGCTTCGTTGATGGCGGCATCATTTTCTAGGTGAATTTGTAGGTCATGTAGACGGGCTTTAAAGGCGGCACGTCCAGAGTGTTTGCCTAGGACAATTTTGTTGGTGTTCCAGCCGACATCTTCGGCACTCATGATTTCGTAAGTTTCTCGGTGTTTTAATACGCCGTCTTGATGAATGCCAGATTCGTGGGCAAAGGCGTTGGCTCCTACAATGGCTTTGTTGGGCTGTACTGCAAAGCCGGTAATACTGGAGACGAGTTTTGAGGTGGGTACTATTTGGCGGCTGTCTATGCGTGTGTTTAGGTTAAAGAGGTCTTGGCGTGTTTGTAGTGCCATGACGGTTTCTTCTAATGAGGCGTTGCCTGCCCTTTCTCCTAGTCCGTTAATGGTGCATTCTATTTGTCTTGCGCCTTGGGTTACGGCGGCTAGTGAGTTGGCAACGGCTAAGCCTAGGTCGTTGTGGCAATGTACGGAGAATATGGCTTTGTCTGCGTTGGGAATGCGGGTTAGTAGTTGTTTGATGGTGTTGCCAAATTCTTTTGGCTCGGCGTAACCTACGGTGTCTGGAATATTGATTGTGGTTGCACCTGCGTTAATGGCAGCTTCGATAATTCGGCATAAGAAGTCAATTTCTGAGCGTCCTGCATCTTCACATGAAAATTCGACATCATCAATTAAGTTGCGTGAGAGTTTGACGGCTTTGACGGCTTGTTCTATGACGGCTTCAGGTTGCATGCGTAGTTTGTGTTGCATGTGAATGGGGGAGGTGGCAATAAAGGTGTGAATGCGTCCCATCGGTGCTGGGCGTATGGCTTTGGCTGCTTGTTCTATGTCGTTTTCAAGGGCGCGTGCTAAAGAGCAAACACGGCTTTCTTTGACGGTTTTGGCAACGGCTTCTATGGCGGCAAAGTCGCCAGGGCTGGCAGCAGCAAAACCTGCTTCCATTACGTCTACTTTGAGTTTTTCTAGGGCTTTGCCAATGCGTACTTTTTCTTCTAAGTTCATGCTTGCGCCGGGGCTTTGTTCTCCGTCACGCATGGTGGTATCAAAAATAATAATGGAATTGTTGCTGCTCATGCTGGTTCTCTTAATGTTTTTTTATAGTTGATTGAAGATTAAATTATATGTGAATTTTGGTTAGCTTTCAGCTTGATTAATTTGTTTTTCGTAATATTTTTTGAATGTGACAAAGCGGTCATTTTTTTGGTCGCAACAAAGAATATTGCCTGTTTTGATGTTGTATATCCAGCCATGTAGATTAAGTTGTTTGGTGGCAAGGCGTGCAGCTACGATGGGGTGGGTGCGTAAGTGTTGTAGTTGTTGCATGACATTTTCTCTAATTGCTTCATCTAGGTGCTCTATGGCAAGTTTTTCGCCTGCATTGAGGTTGTGGCGAGCACGAATGATTTCTACAACGGAGCGGCAGTGTCCAAGCCATTCTTTGACGTGTGGTAATAAGCCTAAGCTGTTGACATCTAAGGCACCGTGCATGGCGCCGCAGTCGGTGTGTCCGCAGAGAATAATGTCTTTCACTCCGAGTACGGCGACGGCATATTCAATGGAGGCGGTCATGCCTCCTGTTTCATTGCTGTGTGGCGGAATGATATTGCCTGCATTGCGACAAATAAATAAGTCACCTGGTTTAGATTGGGTCAGCATATTGGGGTCTATACGTGAATCTGAGCAGGTTATAAATAGGACTTTAGGACTTTGGTTATAAGCTAGTTCACCAAATAAGTCTTTGTGCTGTTTGTATTCGCTTTGTTGAAAGGCAAGCACGCCTTTTATCATGTTATGCAAAAGGAGTCTCGCCTGTGTTGTTTGAATTTGCTGTGGTGCTAGGTAAGCTGTCTACGTATAAAGTACGTGATGGAAATGCACATTCCGCACCCAGTTGTTCGATTATTTGGAGTATTTTAAGCAATACATCTTGTTTGATTTTGTGGTATTCAACCCAGTCTGTGGTGCGTGTGAAGGTGTAGATGAAAAAATCAAGGCTAGAGGAGTTAAAGACGTTGAAGTTTACAATTAATGTCATTTGCTGGTTGATGTCTGTGTGGTTGGCAAGCATCTGATGGACTTGTTTGATAATCTCTGGCATTAGGTGTGCATCTTGGTAGCGAATGCCTATGGTTTCACGAATACGGCGACTGAGCATGCGTGATGGGTTTTCTACAGCAATGGTGGTGAAAATTGCGTTAGGTACATATAAAGGACGTTTGTCGAAAGTACGGATACGGCTCATACGCAAACCAATGTGCTCAACGACACCTTCTATTTCTCTATCAGGGGAGCGTATCCAATCGCCTACTTTGAAGGGTTTGTCCATATAAATAATAATGGCACCAAAAAAGTTTGAGAGCATGTCTTTAGCGGCCATGCCGACAATTAATCCACCCATACCGCCAAAGGCCAATATGCCAGAAATAGATACGCCTAAAATCTGTAAAGCAGGTAGCGCAATAAGTACAGAGAGTATGATTTTGGCGATATTGCCCAGCATGGACATGGTGGTGGGGTCATAACCGCGTTCAATTTGATGTGATACAAGGTTGTTAATTAAACGCCATGCTGCCCAAGAAATAAGTACTAGAAGGCTTAGGTTTCTGACTGTGGCGATTTGTGAGATGACATCTGGTGCAAATTGTTTGGCTAAAATAATGCCGAGAAAGTTAAGCCCTAATGTCCATATAGTCCAAGTGATTGGGCTTTTAATGGCATATACGATGGCATCGTCCCAAAGGTTAGGGGATTTATCTACCCATTTTAATAAGCGTCGCTTGCTTAGTGCCCAAATAACAGCAACCAGCATGGTGGCAATGAGTACAATGGCAGATTGGACTAACCAAAAGTTTTCGGCACTGACAAATTGTTTAATCCAGTTGAAATATGCTAAAAATTCAGCCATGTTTTTGTCTCCCTATTTCAAATAAGCATACGCCTGTTGCAACTGATACGTTGAGGGAGCTGACAGTACCTTGCATTGGAATATGTACTAGATAATCGCATACAGATTTAGTTAAGCGTCTTAGCCCTTCGCCTTCTGCTCCCATAACTAATGCTAATGCGCCTGTTAGTTTTTGTTGGTATATGTTTTGAGTTGCCTCACCTGCTGTGCCTACGAGCCAAATGCCACGTTGTTTTAGTGCTTCTAGCGTACGAGCTAAATTGGTTACCTGTACATAAGGTACGCTGTTGGCAGCACCTGATGCTACCTTGGTTGCGGTGTCATTAAGTGGTGCAGATTTGTCTTTGGGGGCAATCACCAGATGCACACCAGCAGCGTCAGCAGTGCGTAAACAAGCACCTAGGTTATGTGGGTCGGTAACACCATCGAGCACTAAAATAAGTGGCTCTCCTATGATGTTATTAAGTAGGCTTTCTAGTTCGTTATCGCCTAAGGTTGCAAGAGGGCGGCATACGGCAAGTATGCCTTGGTGTACGGCATTTTGGGTTTGTTTGTCTAAGGTTTGTTTGCTTACTTTTTGGATTTTAATGCCTTCGTCATGCGCTAAACGAATGAGGTCATCAATGGATTTGTGCTGTTTTTCTTTTTGTATCCATAGTTGGGTTATGCGTTCAGGCTGGCTGCTAAGTAGTTGTGATACTGCATGTATACCATAGGTCTGTGTGTGTTTACTCATGTTAGGTGTCTCCTGTTGCTGCTTTAGCGACCTAGTAAGCCTAAGGTAAGAATGTATAAAAAAGAATGGCGGTCTGTCATGGCTAAATCAGGACCTTTGAAGTTGCCATTTTTTAGATATTTATTGTTGGGGTAGTGACGCTGTAATAAAGTGAGGGCTTTAGCGGATTCTGATGTCAGAGCCAGTTCTTTAAAGGCTTCAATTTGAACTACTAAAGCGTCTTCTACATATTTGGTTTGTTGAAAATTTAACAGCACTTTTGTGGCACGATCAGCGGCGGCAACAAAGGCGTGACGTTTCATATAAAAGCGGGCAATGGCAATTTCATAAGAGGCCATTTTTTCACGCAAAAAGCGCATGCGGGCAGTGGCATCAGCAACAAAACGGCTATTTGGAAAACGCTCAATAAGCTCATTAAAATAAGCAAAAGAATCACGAAAGGCACTTTGGTCTCGCTCGTTAAGTTCTTCTGGCCAATAACGCTCAAGGGTGGAAAATCCCAGTTCATAGGTTGCTAAACCACGCATGTAGTAGGCGTAATCAACCTGTGCGTGTGTAGTGGGTTTAAGCGAATAAAACGCTCAGCAGTTGCGAGTACATCGTCCATTCTATTTAGGTGATAATAGGCGAACATCAGCTCTAACTGTGCTTGTTCAGCAAATTCACCAAAGGGATAGTAGGTTTCGAGTTTTTTAAGCTCTTTTTCGGCACTAAAGTAGTCTTCGTCGTCCATTTCTTCTTTGGCACTTAGATAATATTCTTGCTCAGTGCGTTCATAAGGATTTTCTAGTTTGCTAGCACAGCCTCCAAGTAATATGGGCGCAAGCAAAAAAAACAAAATGGCAGGTTTAAAATAGGGCATGGACATTCCAAAAATTAACAATTAAATTAAATTCACAAGTAAAAATACGGTACACTGGAAATTATCTGCAAAATAAATGGGCTACTTTACTATTATCTGCCTATTAAGAGCAACAATAGAAACCGAATTAGTAAGAGAATTAAGTGTGTCAGAAGATGAAAGTCTCGTTGAGCAAATTCAACAAACAGCCAATGTACCTATCGCATTAAGTCACTTGCGCTTAGACCAGATTGCCGCCCAATTGTTTCCTGATTTTTCACGAGGTAAGTTGCAAGCATGGATTAAAAGCGGACACTTAACGGTTAATGGGCATATCGCTCATGTTCGCAGTAAGCTGGTAGGTGATGAGCTGCTTGCATTAAATGTAACGCCAGAGCCGCAAGGTCATTGGGTTGCCACAAAAATGGCACTTGATATTGTATTTGAAGATACGCATTTATTAGTGATTAATAAGCCTGTTGGTTTGGTTGTGCACCCTGCTGCAGGTCACCATAGTGATACGCTGGTTAATGGTGTTTTGGCCTATTTACCAACTAATGAACAGCTTCCTAGAGGTGGTATTGTGCATCGTTTAGATAAGGATACCAGTGGCATTATGGTGGTTGCTAAAAGTCTAAAAGCGCAGCAGCATTTGGTGCAGCAGTTGCAAACTCGCAGTATGGGCAGAGAATATCATGCAATTACTCAAAGACAATTAGTCAGTGGCGGTTGTATTAATGCACCTATTGCACGACACCCTAATCAGCGCACTCGTATGAGTGTGAGAGACGGAGGTAAGTCAGCGGTAACGCATTATAGCTTGTTGCATAAATTTGCCGCTCATACTCATATTCGTGTCAAACTGGAAACAGGACGGACTCATCAAATTCGGGTACACATGGCACATATCGGTTTTCCTTTAGTTGGCGATGTAGCTTATGCAGGACGCAAGCATGTTAGTAAAGGGCTCAGCGTGAACGCCCGAACGTATATACAGCATTTTAAGCGTCAAGCGTTACATGCAAAAACCCTGCGACTTATTCACCCACAAAGCCAAGAGCCTCAGGTATTTGATTGTCCTTTAGCAGCGGATTTTTGTGAATTATTAGAGGTGCTTGGCGAGAATGAAAAACTATAAAAAAATTCAAGACTGGTGTTTGCCAAAAGGGGTGTCTGCACTGATTAGCCATGCTGTTGGTGTCAGTGATGATAATCCTTATGGTGCATTTAATCTTGCTTTGCATGTAGGTGACAATCCCCACAGGGTCATTAAAAATCGCCAGCAATTACTTGCCTGTGAGCCGAGTTTGCGTGCCATTCAATGGCTTAATCAAACGCATAGTACTGAGGTGGTGTATGCCTGTGGTCATGCGGTTACTCTTTTTGCTGATGCCTGTGTAAGCAATATTCAAGGGGTTGCTGCTGCTATTTTAACGGCAGACTGTTTGCCTGTTTTATTTTGTGATGCCACAGGCTCTCAAGTTGCCGCTGCTCATGCAGGTTGGCGTGGTTTGGCACAGGGCATTTTACTGAATACCTTAGGGCATTTTTCTAACCCTAAAGAGGTGAGCGTTTATTTTGCTCCCGCCATTAGCCAAGCGGCATTTGCTATAGGAAATGAAGTCCGCCAAGCCTTTAGCTGGGCAAGTGATGCTTGTTTTTATAAAGATACAAAAGGACAACTTTATGGCAACTTGTATGCGTTGGCAAAAGAGCAGCTTAGTGATGCTGGGGTAACACAATTTTATGGAGCAACAGGCTGTACTTATCAGCAGCAGGCGTATTACTCGTACCGCCAAAGACCGCAAACAGGGCGGCAGGTTAGTTTAATTTGGCGGCATTCCTAAAGTTTAAAACATCACTAAGTAGCATAAAGGCGTGCTAATTGGCAAACACGGCATGCCAACTGGCATGGGTTTTGAGCTGCTTGGCGTATGCTTCAAGGTTAGCAAAGGGTTTTAACAGTTGTTTTTTTTCTAGCATAGCAATAACGAAAGACAGCATAATATCTGCGCCTGTTAGCTTATCGGCAACCAAATATCGCTTATTGTTCAGTGCATGGTCTAAAAAACCTAATACTTTAGCAGATTCTGCTATGGCATAGTGCCCAATAAAATTGGTTTCACAGCCGTCTTTACGAATAAAAGTATCTAATAACAGGGGGGTCATTAGGCTGCTTTCTGCAAAATGAATCCATTGTATATATTCATTGTATTCGGGGCTGTCTACCGCTGGTCGCAGACGTTCTTTGGCAAATCGTTCTATCAGTATTTCTACAATGGCCCCTGATTCGCTAAGTATTTGCCCGTCTAATTCAAGTACGGGGGCTTTGCCTAAAGGGTGTATGGCTTTTAGACTTGCAGGGGCAAGTTGTGTTTTTGCATCACGTTCATAGTTAATAACTTCATAGGGCTGCCCTAATTCTTGTAGTAACCATAAAATCCGTTCGGAGCGTGAGTTATTTAGATGATGTAGTCGTAGCATGATTATTCCTTTTTAAAGTGAATTTTAATTAAAATATATACTTTTTTCCCTTAATTATCTAAAAAATCTACTCAACATGCCCCTTTAAAGTGCTAAAAGCGCATTTACTTAGTGCCGCTATTTAGGCACTTTGTGTTTGGATTTTTTATTAAAATTCTCAAGTGTTTTTTTGCTAGGCACACTCATAACATTAGGGATTGTGTTATTTACCAGTTGGTAGCCTTTGGGTAAAAATCGCTGTAGTTTTTGTTTATTAACCAAAATCCACTCATCTTCTCCTAGCCCATATTTTTCTTGTATATTCCAGTAAGAGCTAATTAGCCAGTAAGCAAATTCTTGCATAATGGCAGCATGGTATATGGTTTTATTTTCTTTAAATTCATCATATTTACTGATGTTATAATAATTTTTAGAAATGGCCTGCTGCATGTTTTTGTAGAGTGTTGATTTTTTATTTAATCCCCATTTTTTTGGGTTTAGATAATGTAATCCAATATCGGTAACCGCATGCAATATATGCTCAACAACCTCTAAGGTTTGCTTTGGGCTGCCTTCTATAATGATATCGCACATGCTGTTTTTTTCTTTTAATGACATCAGCTCTAATTGTTGCTTGGCAGATAGCTTATCCTCTGTGCCTGCTTTATAAATGGGTAATACTGCATTGTACTGATATAGATTTTGCAATAATGCGGTCTGTGCTTTTTTATTTGTTGATGCGGTGCGAACAAACATTTTTTGCATTGTTTTTGCAACATCTAACATAAATTGATCACTGACATCATTTTGTGCCACAAAGGTTAATCCGTATACGCTTATTTTTTTGCTAAATGGTTTGTAGTCGGTGGTTTTGATAATGTTAGTCTGGGCATAAACATGGCTGCGTTTACTCTGCTGGGGTTGTTTTAAAACACAATGACCCGTATGTGTTTTTTGTATTTTTTCTCTGTGTTCGTCATGTTGTTTGTCGGTAATTTTACTTGCCAGTGCATTATTAAATAATAGGCTAAGACTTAAAACCAATGCGCTTTTAATAGATGTTTTTTTCATTACTTTATTCTCCTAATGGTTGGGAGTCTATTTTTAGCATAAACAAAATTTCATCTTGGTTATTTTTTTTGATATCTTTGCAACCTATTGTAATTTAAGGATTTTTTGATATTTTTTCTATTTGAGCAGAGTTAATTGTTTTAAATGCAATATTTAGCTGGCTTAAATGGCTCATTGCTTGGGCAATTTGTGGGGCTTTAATACTGCGATAATCTCTAAACCTGCCAATTAACAAAGGATTGAATAAAGAGAGTAATACACCTCCCAACTGCTCAGCTAACCTTGTATCGCCTCGCTTACCGATAATTAACGAAGGGCGTAAGATATAGGTTTGAGGTATGTTTTGCGCGCATACCGCTTGCTCCATTTGCCCTTTGGTGCGGTTATAAAAAAAACGGCTATGGGCATTTGCTCCCATAGCAGAGATAACCGCAAAAAAGGGGATTGCATTTTCTTTAGCAAGTTTTGCTGCCTGTACAGGGATACCATAATCAATGGCTTTATACTGTTGTTTATCTGGGGTTTTTGCTCGGGTTGTGCCTATGCAGCAGTAAACTTCATCTGCGCTAAAATCGGCTTTAAAGTGGCTTAAGTTTAACATATCGCCTATGTATTGCTGAACTTTCTGATGCTTAATATCCATTGCTGTTCGGCTAAATAATTTAATACATACATAGCGTTCATCGGCTATGAGTTTCTCTAGCAATAAACTGCCTGTTAAACCTGTTGCACCTAAAATAATGGCGGTTTTTTGAGGTCTATTTTGCATCTTATTTGCCTTTATTTTATTCGGTTATTATATGGTACTTTTTGATTTCCGCTGCTGTCATCCAATGAATATCCTCAGCTGGGGCTGCGTTTATTGTAAAATAATAGAATGCACTGGCAGCACGCTGGTCCATGCCAACATACTGATAATAATGGATATAGGGCAGGTGGCGAGGATCTTGTTTGCTAATACTGGTTGCGCTAATGCCATCAAACCCTTCTGCCCAAGCATGCACACCAATGCGGGTATTCTCTCCTTTACTGCGTTTGTTGCCTGCTAAAAAAAGGTCTGTACCACCTGATGCAATATCTCCATTGGCTAGAATATGGGTGTTTATATTGTAATCAAAAATCAATTTACCAAGCTGCAGATTGACTTCATCATCAATAGAACCATCACAGTTTTTAATGTTGAGGGTTTTAATATTTGGGTACTGCTCAAGTAAACGCTTAAAATCAGTTAAGGCACGGCTATTGATAGTGCCATTTAGTAATACACTGGTATTGTCTTTTTGAATGCTAAAAATATTAACTTTCTGCAATGCCGCCAACTCGCTTTCTTGTTGAAAGTGCTTAATACAACCTGCTAATAAGCTGCTAATGCTCAGTAAACATAAGATATAAAAACGCATGGATAATGACATCTAACTGCTCCTAGTTCATTTAATCACTGCCTAATGCACGTTGTAAAATACGCTTACAGACACTTAAATCATTTGCTTTATGCTCGCCTAATTGCAACATATTATGTGCTTTAAGTTGCGCTAAAACAGCATCAATGGCATGAGCATCTAAGTTTACCTCTGAAAGGCGGATTGGCAATCCCATATTTGTAAATAAATTTTCTGTTAAAACAATAGCTTGTTCTATCTTTTCGTCTTCATTGTCAGTGCTGATGTGCCATACATTTTGTGCATACTGTAGTAGTTTTTCACGCTTGGGTTGCGCCAATTCTCGCATTAATGAGGGTAAAATTAGAGTTAATGTACGTGCATGGTCAATGGCATATAAAGAAGTTAACTCATGACCTATCATATGTGTCGTCCAATCTTGTGGAACACCGACACCAATTAAGCCATTTAATGCCATGGTTGCCGTCCACATAATATTTTTACGAACATTCATATCTGTAGGGTCTGCTTGTACCGCTGTAGACTCGCTGATAAGCGTTCTTAATAGGGTTTCAGAAAATCCATCTTGTACCTTGGCATCAACAGGGTAAGTTAGATACTGCTCTAATACATGCACAAAAGCATCGGCAATGCCATTGACGACCTGTCTAGTAGGAAGCGTTAAGGTTTTTTCTGGATCTAAAATAGAAAATTGAGGAAAAACCAGTGGATTTGAAAAAGGTAATTTTGCATGTTTTTCACTGTAGTTAATCACCCCACCGCTGTTCATTTCTGAACCAGTTGCAGGAATGGTTAAAACCGCCCCTAAAGGGAGTGCCTGCGTTGCTGTACGCCCATAGGAGGTTAGCAATTTCCAAGCGTCATTCAGTAAATCGTTAGTGTGCAGTTTTGCCACTAACGCAATAAACTTACTGCCATCTAATACAGAGCCCCCACCTAAAGCCAATAAAAAATCAATCTGCTTGGCTTTGATTATATCTACCGCACGCATCAGTGTGGTAAATTCAGGGTTTGGCTCTACCCCTGCAAATTCATAAATCTCTCTACCTGCAGTTAAACTTAAAGCCTGTTTAACCTCATCTAAAGTGCCCGTACGCTTAGCACTACCACCACCATAAATAATTAATACTTTGGCGTTATCAGGAACCAGCTTATCAAGCTGCATAATTTGTTGACTGCCAAAGACAATGCGAGTGGGATTGTAATACTGAAAGCTATTCATGAAGACCTCTTTATTTAAATTTTAAATAAAATCAAAACAATGCCAATTAATGCAGGTAGTGCTTGTACAAATAGAATTTTCTTATCTGCAGTAATGGCACCAAATACCCCTGCCACGGCAACACAAAACAAAAAGAATAAAGCAACATTTTGCTGCCAAAGCACATCAGCAATCAATAAAGACCAAACTAATCCTGCTGCTAAAAAACCATTATATAAGCCTAAATTGGCAGCCAATGCTTTAGTTTGTGGAAATAGCTCTTGGGGAAAGCGGCTAAATACCTTAGCCCCCCTGCTGGTCCAAGCAAACATTTCAAACCATAAAATATAAAAATGAAAGAAAGCGATTAAAGCAACGACAATACAAGCGGAAACAGACATAAACTTACTCCAAATATTTAATAATTACAGATGCCACTTGCACCTATGGTTGTTATACATGCACGCTTAATTTGACATCAATATTATTACGTGTGGCATTAGAATAAGGACAAACCATATGCGCACTTTGCACTAATTGCTCAGCAGTTTCTTGCGCCATTTTAGGTAAGTTAACACTTAGCTCAGCGGCAATACCAAAGCCTTGACCTACTGGACCAAGGTGTACTTTAGCATCAATACTAAGGTCTTCAGGTAAAATTAACTTCATTTTTTGTGCTACAACTTTCATTGCACCAATAAAACAGGCGGCATAACCTGCGGCAAAAAGTTGCTCTGGGTTGGTGCCATCAAGCCCCGTGCCACCTAAGGCTTTGGGGGTGCCTAATTTAAGATTAAGCTGCCCATCACTGGCACTTGCATGACCATTCTCACGTCCGCCTGTTACCGTTACTTCTGCGCTGTATAGGGTTTTCTCTAAACTCATTATGTACTCTCTTATCTAGTTTATGTGGGTGACTAATTCACTCATTGGTTTACGAACTTTGGTTAGATTAACAAGCCAATCATTTTCAGCATCACGATAACCCATAGGTAAAATCAGTGTGCTTTTTAAACCTTTTTCTGCAAGGTTTAAAATTTCATCAACTTTAGCATTATCAAATCCCTCCATCGGTGTGGCATCAACACCCTCATAGGCTGCCTGTGTTATTGCCGCCATAAATGGTAAATATGTTTGACGAGCAGCATGCTCAAAGTTTTCTTGGGCACTGCGGTTAGGGTAAATGCCCAATAGCATTTGTCGATAATTTTCCCAGCCCTCGTTTTTAAAGCCACGTATTTCATTGGTCAAATCAAACATATGATTGATACGCTCTGCACTATAATTATCCCAAGCTGCAAACACCAAAAGATGTGAACAATCAGTAATCTGGGCTTGATTCCAACCGACCGTGCGAATTTGCGCTTTTATTTCATCATTGCTAATGACAAACATTTCAAAAGGCTGTAAACCGCTGGAAGTAGGTGCAAGCTGTGCTGCTTGCAAAATACGTTCTAATACCTCATCTGGAATTTTTTTACCATTCATCGCCTTGGTTGCATAGCGTTGTTTAAGTATGTCTAAAAAGTCAGTAGGTTGCATATTTTATCCTCAATAAATGATAGGGCGTTACGCACTATCTTGGTTAAATTTGTTGCAAATAGTTTGTATGCAAAGCATGTTAGCAGAGGTGTTTTTTTAGTGCAAGTATTTTGTATGCAAAATAAAATATATTTTAACTTTTGATTTGAAAACACTTATGTCAGAGAACGGAGGATTTACCTAGCACTATGCAGAGCATGGAGCTGGGTAAATCCTCTAAATAATATAGTGGGAGCTGGGTTGAGTTTTTTATTGATGATATAAAACATTAAAAAGTCACTTCAACGCCTAAATCAAAGCTACGTTGTGAGCCTATCCAGCAGACATCAGAATTGTAGCAAGAGGCAACATAGTATCGGTCAAATAAGTTATTGATGCTAAAACTCGTACGAATAGATGTGCGAGAAACCCTAAAGGCGTAAAATATGGCAGCATCATAAACCAGATAGGGGTCAACTTGAAAATCATTAAATTTGTTACCCTGAGATTTGCCCACATAGCGCAGACCTGCACCTGCTAAAAAGTCATCAATATAACCATAAGAAAGCCAACTTGAAAGATTGGTGTCTGCCACTGCTACAGGGGTTTTGCCGTCTTCTTTGGGGGATTTTGGGTTTTTTTGCCGCATATCTAATTTGCTAAAAGCGATACGCCATTGAACGTCTTCAAATAACCGAGCACGAAAATCAGCCTCAAAGCCACGAGTTTTTAAATAAGGAATGCTGGTTTTATCCGCAGGGGATTCTGGGTCAGTTACAATGACGTTGTCTTGCTTTAGATTATAAATAGATAGGGTTGCCGCATAGTTATCAAGTGGACTTTCATATTTTATCCCATATTCCAATTGTTGACCTGTGGTCGGGTCGAATTTATTGCCATTTTTATCTAAATCAACAGAGGGTTCAAAAGACTGGCTAATACTCACAAAAGGGGCAATACCCACATCAAACAAATACAATAAGCCCAAACGCTGGGTTAATTCTTGCTCTTCAAAACGACCTTGGTTAATTAGCGTGTTGGTGTCGGCACGGCGAATGATTTGCTCTACTTTGGTACGATCAAAACGGGCAGAATACATAAGGGTTAGGTTGTTAAGTTTAATCTGATCTTGGGCGTACAGTCCGTGCTGAAAGCTAGAGGTTTTAACATAGCGAATTTCGCTGAGTTTTAATAAAAGTGCTTGGCGATTGGTTAATAAGTCATTATTAGGCTGGCTAATGTCTAGCAACGCACCTGTAATCAAACCACCGCCTGTATAGCGGCTAGAGCCTGTATCTTGAAAATCGTAACCCAATAATAAATGATGCTCAAAAGGTCCCGTATCAAAGTTGAGTGATAATTGATTATCTACTGTAATAAAGTCCAATCGCTCGTCAGATTTTAAAAGGTAGCGTTGCAGACCAAAGCGATAAGGGTCGTTTGGTTTGATTTTTACCAGTGGAGAAAAATTATTACCAATATTTTCAAGTGCCAGTGTATTGTGCATGATATTGGCTTTTTGTGTAAGTGCAATATGCTTATTAAAGGCATAGGTTGCATCGTAACCAAACGCCATTTGTTTACGATCAAACACTTCAAAATTCTTATCCCCATCATAGAAATTTTTGGGTACTTTAAAGCCAGAAGGGTGAGGCGATAAGGTGCCATAACGTGGTTGCATACCATAGCCACCAGCGGCTGGATCTCGCTGATACAGAGCACGTAAAATAATACGACCCGTATCGCTAAATTGCCATTCAAGGGAAGGGGCAATAAGATAACGCTGACGTTCGGTAAGTCGTGGCTGGGTATCGCGACGCGTAAATTTTAATAAGGTGCGAGCACGCACCCCTTGCTGGCTGTCTTCGGCAAAAATATAATTATTGTCTATCGCAATTTCCCCCAACTTTTGGCTGCCGCCTTTTAGCAAAATTTTAGTTTCATCATAATCAAGCGGTGTTTTACTTACTTGATTAATCAAACCACCTGGGGGGTTTGCACCATATAACACCGAAGCTGGCCCCTTAAGCACCTCAACCCTATCTAAGATAAAAGGGTCAATTTGCAAAGCCAGCCAGCTACCGTTATACATTAATTTCATGCCATTGAAGTAGCTGGTAAATTTAGGGTCGTGTCCACGAATGGTAAGCTGGTCGTAGCGTCCAGCACCACCGCCACGTGTTTCAGGGGTAATGCCTGCCACATAGCCAACAATTTTATTTAAAGAGCTTGCACCTCGTAAATCAATTAGTTCTGAATTGATTACATTCACGGTAACGGGTGTTTCTAATAAAGGCAAAGCAGATTTAGAACCAGTACTGCCCTCCATGTTATTCACATTAAATGCGTCATGTTTAAAGCGGTTGCCCTTAACAATCACATCATCAAGTTTTAATACATTAGAGGTTGCTGTCGGTTTATCTGCTACCTTAGGTGTGGCTACTTTATTGTCATCGGCAACGCTGTGCATTGCCAATAAACAAAAGCTGACGCACAATGTTTTATATAAAAATTGATATTGTTTGTTGTGCAATTGTAATACAGAGGTAAAGCACTCATGGGGTAGGGCTGGCAAAGGTTTGTTTGCTCCATGTAATTACATCTTGTAATTGCTCAACAGAAACATAGCGTACGTCCACGCCAGATTGTTGAGAATCGGTATAGTCTACAGGCCAGCATGCGCTTGATTTTAAAATAATGTTATTGCCTGATTTTACGGATTGAATAGCATAGGGCAATAAGTCATCTAGTACATAGACTTTTAAATTTAAGCGAATAGGTAAGTTATCTGGATCGGTAGGGGTAATTAGTAAGCTACTGCTATAAGGACCATAAAACTTAATCTCTGCACTGAGATTGCCAAATAAGTTGCAAGCACGAGAGTTAGTACTGCCTTCTTTAAGGGCGATATGTGTTTGCAAGCGGTTAGAGGTTTGCAATTCGTTAAGGGTTGGTGCTTTAAATGCAACCACTGCAACTTGTTTATTGCTTAAACGTTGTTGGATATTGGTTTTATTTTTATGAGCATAAAAGTTTAATACTTTGATGCCGCCTAAATAACCAGATTTATTTTTCTGATTCATAAACAGTGTTTGCTCACTGGCTGTTTGCCAATCATTAAAACTGGCTTGGCGTATAGAAAATCGTTGGCTATCATCAAATGCGTCTGTGGTGTCGTTATCAAAAAAATCATATTTTAATTGTTTTAATTCTAATTCACTCAACACCGCTTGTTGCCAAAACGTTTGCATAACATTGTGAGCAATATTGCCATGACTATCATGTACTGGTTTGTTGCCTTTTATTAACTCAAACATGGGCAAATAAAAGTGATTGTTTGCTATGTTTGCTGCTTGATTTACTGTAGATGCCCTGGCCAACATATAAATGGTTTTAGCGGCGTAATCATCGGGTGTTTCCCATAGACTATCTAATACTTTATGTACTTTAAACTTGTCTTGTTCGATTAATTTAAGCTGTATTGAGGCAACCGCTTGTTTGCCATCATCGGTTGTTGCTCTAAGGGTTACTGCACAGTTGCGAGCATTGCATTTGCCAAATACCTCATCATAAAAAAATTGACTATTGGGATTAAATACCAAAACCTGATGCTCGCCATCGCTTATATGGCTATGTCCTTTTAGAGTGCGAGTTTGTATTTTAAATAAATCGGCTTGTGCGCCAGTGAGACTAAAACGAATACTGCGTAATTGCACAGCACTAAGTGCGGTTTCATTTTTGCGGTCAAGCAGTTGTTCGTCAATGGCTAAAATAATCTGTTCTACATTTGGTTTGCCGTTCACATTAATACGATTGCGCTTAAAAATAATGCCATTTTTTAGTGCTGCACTAGCACTTAGCTGTGAGCTTGGTAGGTTTTGCTTATCAAGAATGCTCTCTGCGCCACAGGCATAAATAAATAGAGTTAACACAAAAATAGACAGTTTTTTTATATCTAGCATAAGCACTCCCATTGAGAGTTTAAAGAAAAAATTAAAAGTTAATTGATTGATTATTGCCCTAATAGGCTTGTGATAACGTAACGAAATCTGAATTAATTAAAGGAGTAGCATAACATAAAATATAACGGAAAGTGAATGTCTATCATTAATAATTGTTTGTTGATTATTATAATTCATTTTTATGCCACTTTTTTTGAGTGTTTTAACCATGTTTTTTTTATGTTTTCTGGCATGTTGCGCTGATTATTTATTGATTAGCTTATGCTTTAGTTCAACACAAAGAATTAAAGAAATATATAAAAGACTGGATTAATCTAATAATAAGTATTACTATTTGCAGGCTTGTTGTGAGTGATTTATTGTCATTCTATTTTGTTTTTATTGCCTTATTACTGTTAAAAGAGGCTTAATATGCCAATTGTTAGATTACAGCGTTCTTATCTTTGGTTTTTTTTAGCATTGTTTAGTTTAAGCCAAACATCATGTCAGGTGGACGACCCTAAAACCGAACTCGTTAATATTTCCAAGACCCTAGCTAAGAGAAGCATTAATAAAAGTAGTGGAGTAGGTAGAGGGGCACAAACCGTAAAATTATCCGATAGGCAGTTTACTTCCCTAGATATTCCTGAGGCACTGCGTAACAAGCCCTATTATATTGATTTTGATATTTTTCGTGATAAAGGCAAGATTTGGACTGAGGCAGATATCATTTGCCAAGGTTGTGATCCCGAAGTTAAAAAAGCACGTGCTCAAAATTGGGACATACGCATAGACAACAAACACATATCCCTCAATACCAATCGTGTTGACGATAAAGGCAAAACCCTACAATCAATGGCAGCAACTAACTATTTAGAACCCATTTTAGGTTTTGAGCAAAGTATTGATTTAGATAACATTCAATTTCGCCAACAATTGCCTAATGTTGAGAGTAAAATTGACCCCAAAAGTCTATTTGATAATACGACAGGCAGGGTCGGTACTAATAATGCTTGGTTAATACGTACCAGCTCGGGCAAGCGCATAGTCTATTTGCAGTTTATTAATTATGATGTTCAGGGGCAATGGCTGTTATTTCATGTGCGTGAACAGCGTCTTGGGCAAGCTAATGCACAGTTTCAGCCCCCTAAAAAAATCTACATAAAATGGTCCAGTGAGGCGGTTGGGCAAGGTAAAATTCAACTATCTCCATCTGGCGAATTATTTGCCTATTTTGATTTTGATGGCTGTTTTCCAGATGTGGGGCAAGGTCCTTGCTTTGCTGGAGTAAGCTCGCAATTAGGTAATGATGTGGTCAGTACCACGCCTATGAATGGTTGGGATTTTTATTACAACACCAATATTTCAAATATGACTGGAGGGATTACTAAGCTAAATGGTGGTCTTGGACGTGACCGCTTTAATGAAGGGGTTGATGTTGCTGCTTTAAACTTGGGGAAAGTGCCATCACAATTAATTCATAGCTTTACTTTAAGCATGCGCCAGTTATGGGGGTTTTCAAGTTTTAGCGAGTTTCAAACACAGGCAATTAATTCCAAACGCTACAAGCAAACTGCCCTTGGCTCTGATGGCAAAAACGATTTTGCTGGTGCTTTATGGTATGACGTAAAACACCGTGCTGGGCACAACAAGCTTGTGCCTAATAACCGAATTTACATAGTTGAAACCACCAAAAGCGAAGGCTTAGGCTTGCAAATAGCAGAAATTGATGAGCAAGGGCGCATTAGCCGTATTGAATACAAAGGGTTGTTGGTTAAAGAGCGGCGTAAGTTTGATATTCATTTTCGCCGAGATAATCAAAGCAATATTTATGACTTGCGCAATATAAAAGTACCCAAAAATCCTGATACCAGTTATTTTCCTATTGTTTCATTGCAAGATGAGATTGTAGATGATGATGGCAATCCATTATCTGATGATGAATTTGCACAGTTACGTTTTAGCGTAGCAACACTTTGTCACTCTGGAGGCAATAGGGTAGAGCTGCGCCAGAGCGCTATTAGTACTGCCAGTGCCAATATACTCAGTGAAACTGGTTTTGCCGTTAACGCACACACACTCAGTTACAGTGTGGGTACGGAAAATGGCATTCCTAGTCCCATTGTGCTTAGTATTAGTGCACGCCAGCTTGGGAAAAAACCAGTTACTTGGCAAACAGGTTTATGTTTTTATAGCCCTGATTCTGATGCGGTGCATGGTTATAGAAAAATCCCCTGTGATAATGCAGACCCGATGTGGGAAAACCAACTTAAATGCAATTAGCCTGCGTATAAAACAGGGTCGTACTTGGTGTTTTTTGTCTTTTTTTAGCCATTTTACTTACGTTTGTATACATTTTATTATATAATTCATTGTCTTATAAGTTCAACGATAATTAAATGCGTTGGGGTTTGTTTTAAATTTAGTTTTTATGGGGGTGTTATGCGTTATTTCCTTTTTGGCTTACTTAGATTAAATCGCTTTCTTGTGTTGGCAGTCTGCATGTCTGTACTGGCCGCATGTGGCGGAGGAAGTGCTAGCAATAGTTCAGATACAACAAGTCATGTTGCGGTTAATAGTGGTCAAGGTACAAACACGTCTGGCTCTTCTTTGGGCTTGGCATTTACGATTGCTAATCCATCTGTGAAAGCAGCATTTAATCGCCCGTTGTTGTTGGCAAGTATAAATGCACAGAGCGTAAAGTTTGATAACCAAACATTAAGCAGTGCACAATTTAATAGTGCGAGTTTTAGCTTGAAGGGTGTTAATGCATCACTATTCTCAATTAAAAAAGTCGCACAAAACTTAAATCTAATTTTTAATAAAGACAGCAAGTATTTAGCTACAGGTCTATGTCCACAACAGCAGTGTCAAGCAAGTTTACAGGCCAGCTTGGGGGGCAAGACGGCAAACTTAGCTATTGAGGTTAATTTGGTATTTCCTCCTATTACTTTTAGTAGTAACGTATTAAATGGCGAGATAGAAAATAAAAAAACAGCATTGCTTGCCAGTGTAAGCCCTGCACAGCTTTTGCTTAATGGTAAGGCGGCTACTTTGCAGGAATTTGCTAATATGACTTTTTCGCTTGCGGGTACAAATAAAAATGTCTTTACATTAAGCCGAAGCAATCAGAGCTTACATATTCAGTTTAATACGGCGCAAGCAGATATTGCGCCTAATACTTGTATCAATAATATTTGTGTGGCAAAGGTTAATGCTCAGTTAAATGGAGATAGTGCCGAGCTTGAGATAAATATGCAGGTTAAGTATGTCTTTGAATTTGCAACAAAGATTTTAAATAAGGATTTTGTTAAAAATTTAAATGCGCCAGTGATTACCGATATCGCCAGCCATTTGCGATATAACAAAAATATGTTATCTGCATCACAAAAGGCGAGTTTAAGTTTGGCGTTAGGGGGGGTTGATGCCAAACATTTTGATATTCTTGATAATAAAATATTGTATGTGGGAGGCAATTGTCAGCAAGTAACTTGTGCAGTGAATTTACAGGCCACTTTAACTTCTGTTGCTACCGCACAGACAGACAGTATGAGTTTGTCGCTTGAGTCTAAAGTGGGGTCAATTAATTCGGTTTCTTTAGATATTGATGGTAATACCCGACAGTATGTGAATTTAGATAATGGCAAGGTGCAAAGCACTAAATTTAATGGTTGGGATTTGTATATTGAGCGTGAGGCAATTGTATTAAATAAACAGACTAAATCGGCTTATTTAAATAGCTCTGATTTTACCAGTGCCAGCATTGGTGCTGTGAATTTGGTGCAAACTAAGGCATACGGTAATCCTAGCAAGACAAATAAGCCCAGTCTTTTTGAATGGAATAGAAATTGGTTTGGTAAGTCGGTCTTTGGTGTGGGAATAAATGGTCAGAGTATGGATTTTAATACCAATCCGTTTGCAGGCTTATACTCTCCTAGTTATGCAGTTAGTGATGTCAATGGCAAAGACATGCTTAGCAATGATTTAAATGGTACGGACAAGCTGACTTATGGATTATTTTATCCTCGTCGTGAAAATATAAACGGCTCTTATGTGGCAAGTAATGATAAAAAAGATTTTGTGGCAATACCGCAAAACCAATTGATTATACGCACCAGTAAAGGCAGTAAGTTTGTTCGTTTGCGAGCCATTCAATCTTACGACTATAACGATGCTAACGGTGAGACCATAGCGAATAATAAAACCAATAACATATATTTTAAATATGCGATACAAGACCTTGCGGCAGGTGACACCAGCTTTGGTGCGGAGCGTGATATGTGTGTGAGCTTTACTACTGGAGCAAGAGAGCCTAAGTATCAACAATATCAGAGTATTATTAAGGATTCTAAATGGTCAGTGGGTATTGGACGCTTTAAGTATGGCTTTATGCACAGCGATGGTTATTACAAACAGACCTTTATCGATTTTGATAAAATTATTCAAGGTCCTGGTAACACAGTGGTGGACTTTAACGGTACAACGGCCAATGTGAACGGCAATACTTATAATGTTATTGCTAGAGATGGCTCTAGCAATACTTATCCAGAGGTGGCTAATTACAATACCTCGGCAGCTACTCGTATGTATTCCGAAGGCTGTATGCCTGCATTTTGGAATGACCGTCAGGCAGGTCGTTATCCTGATGAATATTTAAATGGTTTCGCTATAAAAGGTGGTGATACCCCCTTGCATAATCGTCGTGCCGATTGGTTAATTGATCATCCAGATGCCACTCAAACAACCTATAAGGGTGAAGATGAGTGGGATATTGCAGTTGGTGTCTTGGTTAGAACCAAAAATTTCAATGATTTTGCTAATCAAACGGGCATTGTTTATGCACCTATTGTGGTTAACTCAGGACGTGCAGGGGATAATCAAAATGGCACATTACGCAGTAAAGGAGGCTTGGCTGCCATGGTAATGGTGACAGGTACAGGTCTTAATAACTACAGTCCAACCGATGCTCTTGATGCCCATACAGACGCTAAGGAAGCAGCTAATTACACGCCTGTAACAAGTATTAGTGATTCTCGGGTTGTGGGTAAGTGGCAGGCAAGTGGTCGCAGTATGGTGGCACGTTATAATCATATTAAGGTGGATTATGTTTCTGGCTCGCCTGTTATTACAACTAATAAGCGTGTTTATGCCATTGAAACAGACCAATCACGGGTGCGTAAGGTGCAAGTCAGTCGCTTAAAGTTGACCGATAATAAAGCTGAGTATCAACTTACTTACGAGTAGATTTAGCTTTATTAGCTGATGAGCTCTGACCTCAACAGTCTGCTTTGACTGTTGAGCTTTATTAATAGCTGGTTTTTATCTGTTTGTAGCATATTTATTGGCAATTAAAAGAAACCGTTTTTAAGGTTTAGTGAACTTCTAGTGGGTCTACATCTAAGTGCCACTGTACCTGATGTTGCTTGGTGCGCTGCTGCAAGAAAGCCACTAAAGTCGCTAATAAAGGGTGTAGTTGAGTGCGCTTGGCAGCGGTAAAAAGGAGGTTAAAACGGTAATGACCTGCTCGTTTTGCCATAATTGCAGGAAATGGGCCTAAAATTGCGACACGCTCTTGTAGGGATAGGCATTGCTGTTCATTTTGAGCGTAAACTCGCAGTTCTTCTCCTAACTTTTGGGCCGCCTCAGCATGAGCGGAAGCCAGACGTATGCAGGCTAAATGGCTGTAAGGTGGCAAGTTAAGCTGTTGTCTTTGTTGTAGGATTTGTTGTGCCAAACAGTTATAGCCTTGGTTAAGTAAGGTCAGTAGTTGCGGATTTTCTGGGTAGTAGGTTTGTAGCCATACCTCTCCTGCTTGATTGCCTCTACCTGCTCGTCCTGATACTTGGGTTATCAGTTGTGCGCTTAGCTCCATACCACGAAAATCACTACTAAATAAGCCTGCATCACTGTCTAGTATGATTACTAAGGTGACATGTGGAAAGTGGTGTCCTTTTGCTAACATTTGTGTGCCAATTAAAATACAGGGCTCGCCTTGGTTAAGGTTATCTAGGAGCTGTCCAAAGGCATCTTTGTTGCTCATGTTGTCGCTATCAATACGGTTTATTTGTGTGTTGCTAAATTGCTGTTGCAAATAACTTTCTAGGCGTTCTGTACCCTGTCCTATGGCCTGTATGTCATGGCTGTTGCATTGTGGGCAATGGTTGGGAATGGCGGCTCGATATTCACAGTGGTGGCATAATAATAAAGCAGGTTTTTGGTGCAAACTTAGACGTGCATCGCATTGGGGGCAGTTAGCTTGCCAGTTACATTGTTGGCAATGCAAGATCGGTGCAAAACCACGACGATTAATAAAAATTAATACTTGCTGTTTGGCGTGTAGGTGTTCGCTAATTCGAGATAGTAGGGGGTCTGCTAGTCCGCAGTGGCTGGCGACGTTGAATAATGGCTGTATGTTCATGCTTGGTAGACGAGCATGACCTGCACGATTGAGCAGTTTAAAATGGTTGTATTTCCCTGTTAGTGCATTTTGTAGGCTTTCTAAAGAGGGGGTGGCGGTGCCTAAAATAACTGGAATATTGAGTTGTTTTGCATATACCAATGCCACACTGCGAGCATGGTAACGAATGCCTTCTTGCTGTTTGAATGACATGTCGTGCTCTTCATCTAAGATAATTAACCCTAGATTATTAATGGGGGTAAAAATAGCTGAGCGAGTACCAATTAAAATTTGCGCTTTATCGGTTTGCATTTGTTGCCAAGCAGTGAGTCGCTGACGCTCATTTAAACCTGAGTGCATCAGTGCGATGCCTACTTTAAAGCGTTTTTGAAAGCGTCTTATGGTTTGTGGGGTTAGGCCTATTTCAGGCACTAATATCAACGCTTTTTTACCTTGTTTTAAGCAGTGTTCAAGGCAATATAAATACACTTCGGTTTTACCTGAGCCAGTAATGCCTTCTAGTAGGTTAACGCTAAATCCTGTGCTTTCATTGATGCTGTTGATGATTTTTTGCTGTGCTGAATTTGCTTGGTTAATGGGGTCGTCATTTTGGGCGTACGGATTATTAGGTGCAGGGAGTTCAAGGCTGTCATTAATCAGTTTTTTGGTTTGTAAGGCACGCAGCTGTTGTAGGCTAAATCCCTGGGCGGTTAGCGCTTTATGTGTCCAGCTTGCTTGTGTTTGGAAACACTGCCAGAGTTGTTGTTGCTTGCTGCCTAGTTTGCTGTCTAAGGTGCTGGCTTGTCGTTGCCAAATGCGGGTATGGCTAATTTCTATGGGCTCTCCTTTGCGTAGGGCAGTAGGTAGCATTAAACTGAGTACCTCACCTAAAGGGGCGTGGTAGTAACGGCTTATCCATGTGCTTAGTGTAAATTGTGTGTGTGTAATAATGGGTGCTTGATCTAGGCGGCGAATAAGGTGTTTAAGTTTGTGTTGGGGAACGTTGGTTTGTGTGTGCGTAGCTATTACAATGCCTGTTAAGGTACGCCCTGCAAATTTAACCTGTACACGTATGCCTTTAGGATAATCGTTTATTTGTGTTTGTGGACATGGTAAATAATCAAATAAACGTGCTAAAGGGACGGGTAATGCAACTTGAATGATGAAAAAAGACATGAATTCCTTTGCTCAAAGCGTAAGCTCTGGTATTATGCCTCCCCGTAAAAATCATGCAAGTAAAAAATAGAGTTGTTTGTTTGCGTGCTTAGGTAACAAAAGGCTGTTGGCTATTGTTGGTCAATTTTATAAATTAAGTAATTCCGTGCGGGTTTTAACTTGGTAGCGGAATGAAGATAAGAGGTTTTTTATGCAAAATGATATACACCCAGAATATGCTGAGTTAGTGGCTAAATGTTCTTGTGGCAATGAAGTTAAAACACGTTCTACTCGTACAGGTAGTATGCACATTGATGTCTGCTCTGCTTGTCACCCATTTTATACGGGTAAGCAAAAAATGATGGATACAGGTGGACGTATTGATCGCTTCCAAAAGCGTTTTGGTGGCTTTAAAAAATAATCCCTATACGGCAGTTTTTAAACTGCCGTTTTTTTGTCTTAATGCTCATCGTATTGTCTTTTTTATTGTCTTTAAATCTCTTTTAAAATGTGATTTTTGCTGTTTTCTAGCTGCTTAAAAGTGCTACACTTTGCGCTTTTATCGCAATAGGATAAGGCAATGGATTTATCAGATTTACGTCAAGAATATACTCAAAGTCAGTTAGATGAAAAAAACGTCGCCCCTGACCCTTTTACACAATTTACTGCTTGGTTTGTGGATTATCAAAAAAGCCAGCCGCCAGAGGCAAATGTTGTCAATTTGGCTACGGTTGATGAACATGGTATGCCTTGGCAGCGTACGCTTTTGTTAAAGTCGTTTTCAGAGCAGGGGTTTGTCTTTTTTAGCCATTATGATAGTGAAAAAGGGCGGCATTTGGCAGTCAATCCTCAGGCAGGTTTGCATTTTTTATGGTTGTCTAAAGAACGTCAGGTGCATATTCAAGGTACGGTTAAACAGCTAGATGAAGCACAATCGAGTGCGTATTTTCAAACTCGTCCGCTTGCCAGCAAACTGGGTGCTTGGGCATCTAAGCAAAGTAGGGTTATTGCCAGTAGGGCGGTATTAGAGGCACAACTTGCTGAAGTTAAGCAACGGTTTCAGGGGCAAGAAATTAGCAAGCCAGATACTTGGGGTGGTTATGTGCTAGAACCCAGTCGCTTTGAATTTTGGCAAGGTGGTGCTGGACGCTTGCATGATCGAGTGCAGTATCAATTACAACAAGGTATCTGGTGTGTACAGCGTTTAAGCCCTTAGCTATAGCAGATAAATATGCAAGCTGTACTTAATCTTGGGCAACATTATGTTACCATGTTAGGTTGAGATGATTGTTGTCTTTAGTGAATGGTTATAAAAAAATAATGAACTTGGAATATTAACTTACATGCGTTTAAAAGCCATTAAATTAGCAGGGTTTAAATCTTTTGTTGATCCAACTACAGTGCCTTTTCCTAGTAACATGACTGCTATTGTAGGTCCAAATGGTTGCGGTAAGTCAAATACCATTGATGCAGTGCGTTGGGTTATGGGCGAGAGTTCTGCAAAGTATTTACGTGGGGATTCGATGACCGATGTTATTTTTAACGGCTCAACGGAACGCAAACCCATAGGCAAAGCAAGTGTCGATTTGATATTTGATAATAGTGAAGGCTTATTAAAAGGAGAATACGCTGCTTATACTGAGATTGGTGTTCGTCGTCAGGTTACCAGAGATGGGCAATCGAGCTACTTTTTAAATGGGAGTAAGTGTCGGCGCAAAGATATTACAGATATTTTCTTAGGAACGGGTTTAGGTCCTCGCTCTTATGCCATTATTGAACAGGGTATGATTTCTCGTTTGATAGAGGCAAAGCCTGAAGAGCTGAGGGTATATGTTGAAGAGGCCGCAGGTATTTCTCGTTATAAAGATCGTCGTCGAGAAACAGAAAACCGCATGCGCCGTACTCATGAAAACCTAGAGCGTTTAAGCGATATTCGAGAAGAGCTAGGTAAGCAATTAGCACATTTGCAACGCCAAGCAGAAGCAGCAGAAAGATATAAACAGCTTAGAGCGGAGGAACGACAACTTAAAGCACAATTGCAGGCGTTAAAATGGCAAGCACTCAATGTGGATTATCAAAGCCAGCAGCGTGCATGTTCTGAAATTGAAGTGCAATTTGAAGCACAAATGGCAAAGCAAAGGGCAGCAGATGCCAATATTGAAGGTTTGCGCTCTACACATAATGATAAGTCTGATGCGTTTAATCAAGCGCAAGCCGTATTTTATGAAGTGGGAGCAGGTATTGCCAGACAAGAACAAAAAATTGAAAATGAACGTAGCCGTAGCCAACAATTAGAAAGTGAATTGCAGCAGATAGAAAAAAGCATACAAGAGCAGCAACGTATTTTAGAGACGGGACAGTTGCAGCAAGAAGAAATTGAAACGACGTTGGCGCAACTTAATCCAGAGGTTGAGCTATTACAAGCACAGGAAGAGCAAGCGGTAATACAATTAGAAAATTTGCAAGAAAGCCGTCAAAGTTGGCAACAACAGTGGGATAACTTTACCCAAAAAGCCAATGAACCAACACGCATTGCAGAAGTGGCAAAAACGCAAATGCACAATATTCAACAAGTCTTACACAAACTAGGGCAGCAATATCAGCGTATACAGCAAGAGCAACAAGAGCTTGAACAAAATCCAGAAAGAGAACAAATCCAGCTATTAGGCGAAGAAGTTGCACAGCAACAGCTTCTTTTAGAGCAACAACAACAAGAATATGTCGAGCTTCATCAAAGTGTTAGCGATAAAAACCAACAAATACATAAGCAGCAACAGCAAATAGAACAAACCAATAAACAGCTACAAGAAAAAGCGCATCGCCAAGTGAGCTTACAAGCCTTACAGCAGGCAGCCTTAGGCGAAACCAGTGAAGCCACCTGCCATTGGTTAGAAAGTCATCAACTTATGCGTAAACCCAAATTGATGGAGCAGTTGCAAGTTGTAAGTGGTTGGGAGCTGGCAGTAGAGACCGTACTGCATGACTACTTACAAGCCATTGTGCTAGATAGCACGCAACAGGTTAGCCAATGGTTACAAGAGTTAGATTCGGGGAAACTTTGTTTTTGGCAACAAGGCGAAGGGGGGTACATTAGTGATAATCCTCAAAGTTTGGCGCATAAGGTAAGTAGTCATCAGCCTGTTTCTAGTTTGCTAAATCAAGTGTTATGTGCAGACAGTTTGCCACAGGCTTATCAGATGTTAGCTAATTTGAGTCCAACTCAGTCTGTTATTACTACAGAGGGTATTTGGCTAAATCAACACTGGCTTAAAATTAATCGTAGCAGCCAAGCAGAAGGCGGCATGCTTGCACGCAAACAAGAACTGACTTTATTGGCAGCAGAAATTGAAGAATTAGAAATTGACCTAGAAGAAATGGACGTGGATTTACAAAGTTTGCGTTTAAACAGTCAACAACTTGAACAAAAACGCAACCAAATCCAGCAAGACCTACAGCAAAGCAACCAAAAATTACGTCATTTACAAACAGAATTATCAGGTAAGCAGGCGCGTGCAGAGCAATTTAATTTACGAGCACAAAGATTACAGCAAGACCAGCAAGAAGTTCAGCAACAACAGCAGTTAGAGCAAGAAAATCTAGCAGAAACAAAACTCAGATGGCAAACAGCAATGGACAATATGCAGCAAGATAGCAGTGAGCGAGAGCGCTTATCTGGCATGCAAACAGAAATTGAAGCAAGGCTACAAGAGGCACAAATTTATGCCAAACAAAAGCAAGAAGACAGGCATCAAGCAGAGCTAAAATTGAGTCAATTTAATAGCCAAAGCGGAGGGGTGCAAAATGACATCAGTCGGGTTTCTGAATACTTACAAGAATTAAAAGCCCGTCAGCATCGTATTAAATCTAGTCGTGAGCAAGATAATCAAGACAATCTGCCAATACTCCAAGCCAAATTAGAAGTTCTATTAGAGCAAAAACTGCAAGCACAAGCGCAAATGCAAAGCACCCGTAGTGCTTTAGAAGAAGTGGACAAGCAGCTTACAACAGAACAGCAAAGCCGAGAACAAGCACAAGAAAATGCCCTTAAATTACGCTCGCAGCTAGAGGCTCTGCGTATGCAATCTAGAGAAATTGAAGTACGTCAGCAAACCATTAGCGACCAACTTAAAGAGCAAAATCTGAATTTAAGTGACCTGTTAGCGCAGCTAAGCACTGATGCAGATATTGAAAAATGGCAACAAGAAATAGAGCAACTATCTGTTAAAATCCAACGCTTAGGTGCAATTAACCTTGCTGCCATAGAAGAATTTAAAACCCAAAGTGAACGCAAAGCGTATTTAGACTTACAAAATGCCGATTTAGAAAAAGCACTCAATACGCTAGAAAATGCCATTCACAAAATAGATAAAGAAACCCGCACCAGATTTAAAGAAACCTTTGAACGCATGAACGCACATTTAGCAGAGCTATTTCCCAAAGTATTTGGTGGAGGGCATGCATGGTTAGAGTTAACAGGTGAAGACTTATTAGATACGGGTGTGAGCATTATGGCACGTCCACCAGGAAAGAAAAACAGCACCATTCATCTACTTTCAGGGGGCGAAAAAGCACTGACAGCGATAGCCTTAGTATTTTCCATATTTCAGCTTAATCCAGCTCCCTTTTGTATGCTTGATGAAGTAGACGCACCACTTGATGATGCCAATGTAGGGCGTTATGCTCGTTTGGTTAAAACCATGTCAGATAAAGTACAATTTATTTATATTACGCACAATAAAATTGCCATGGAAAAAGCAGAGCAACTAATGGGCGTAACCATGCACGAACCTGGGGTATCTCGTTTAGTGTCTGTTAATGTGGAGCAAGCGGCAGAAATGATAGATGCATAAAAAACTGATACACTCGACCTTAACCATATTGATAACTAAGCAAAAAGGTAGCAAAAGATGGAATTAAGTTGGCGTACCCTACTGATTTTTGTGGTACTAATTTTAATTGTCTTAGTCGTGATAGACGGACTACGCCGTATGCGTAAAAATAAACACCCTGCTGCAGAATTTGATTTAAATCGAGAGTTTGATTTTCCTGAAGACAGTACAAGCATACAATCCAATGCCTTTTTTAGCGAAGAAGATCTTGATGAGCCCTCTATCTCTATGACAGAGCAACCGATAATAGAAAAACCCTATAGCAGCAAGGAATTAAGTGCAACCCAATCTGCCTATGCCAATGATGAAATGACCATAGCAACTGCCAACAATAATGAGCCTATTGAAGAACCAGAGGAAGATGCTTTGGCTTTTTTAGATAGCAATACCAGTGAGGCGCTTAAAGCCCTATCAGAACAGCTTAAAAGTGCCAATCAAGCAGCCAGTTTAGCCTCCAGCATAAGCGATGAAGATGCACTGGTTACAGATATAACAGAAGAAAGTGAGTTGGATTTAGATACATTAGATGATGAAGACATCAGTATTATAGGGATAGACAGCATTAGCAAAGAAGAGCTAGAAGAGCGGCGGCAGCGTTTTGCCGATGAACAAAGCCAATGGAATGCAGAATGCGAACAACTTGCCGAAGAACTAGATGCCGTTAGCCAGACCCTAAATCACACAGATACAGATAGTAATGACAGCCTGCCGCAAGAAGCAGAAACAACAGAAGCAACAGAAGCAAACGAAGCAAACGAAGCAAACGAAGCAAACGAAGCAAACGAAGCAAACGAAGCAAACGAAGCAAACGAAGCAAACGAAGTTACACCGGCCTCTTCTGAAGAAACTCATATCTTTGATGACGCAACGCAAAGCCCCGTTTCTGCCTTGTCTTATCCAGTTAACTTTGCCAGTGAAAAAGCAGAAAATTTAGCAGAAAGACCCAAAGCTGATGTTATTTTAGTATTGCATGTACTGGCACGAGTAGAGCGCGGCTTTTCTGGAGAAGAATTGATTAATATTTTTAACCAATGTGATATGCGCTTTGGAGAGATGCGTATTTTTCATCGTTTTGAAGAAGCAAATGGTGCAGGCTGCATACAATTTTCTATTGCACAAAGCCATGAACCTGGTCTTTTTAATCCCAAAAACATGAGTAGCAGCTACTTTCCGGGGCTAACTTTTTTTATGAGTTTACCAGGGGCAACTCAGCCACTTTTGGCGTATAAAGCAATGTCAGAAATGGCACAATTTTTAGCCCATCATTTAGACGGTGATTTACTTGACGACACCCACAGTGCTTTTACCCAACAGACCTGTGAGCACCAGCGTGAAGAGATTATTCAATATCAGCATAAACAAACTTTAAACCAACTAAAAGAAAGCACATGAGCAACCCACTAGCCGACATAAAACGGCTTACCGATGAATTAAATCGTTATAATTTTGAATACTACAGCTTAGATGACCCCAGCATTCCAGATAGTGAATATGATTTGCTTTTTCGGCAGTTACAAACACTAGAGCAATGCTATCCTGAATATAAACAAATAGACTCCCCAAGTTTACGAGTAGGCAGCGCACCACTAGATAAGTTTGCGAGCATTGTGCATAAAGTACCCATGTTGTCTTTAAACAATGCAATGAATGAAAGCGAATTTATAACGTTTAATCAACGTTTATGCGAACGCCTACAAAAAACCGACATACAGTATTGTGCAGAGCCAAAACTAGATGGTCTGGCGGTTAGTTTGCTCTATAAGCAGGGTAAGCTGGTGCAAGCTGCCACTCGTGGTGATGGGCAACAAGGCGAAGATGTTAGTGATAATATTAAAACCATCAAAGCAATACCGCTAAGACTAATTGGTGATGATATTCCCGCCATATTAGAAGTTCGTGGAGAAGTCTTTATGCCCTTAGCTGGATTTGCAGCATATAATCAGCGAGCCATAGAACAGGGGCAAAAAGCCTTTGCAAACCCTCGTAATGCCGCCGCAGGTTCATTGCGTCAGTTAGACTCAAAAGTGACCGCTAAGCGTCCTCTTAGTTTTTATGTCTACGCCACAGGGTTAGTTGAAGGAGGGCAATTAGACAACACAGGGCACTTTGAAAACTTACAAAAACTAGGCACATGGGGTCTGCCAATAAACCCTGAAGTACAATTAGTCAACGGTATACAAGGTGTACAACACTATTACCAACAACTGCAACAAAAACGGCATCAACTAGGCTATGAAATTGACGGCAGTGTTTTTAAAGTTAACAACTTTGCACAGCAACAAACGCTAGGTTTTGTCGCCCGTGCGCCACGTTGGGCAATTGCTTATAAATTTGCCGCACTAGAAGAAATGACACAAGTACAGTCAGTCGATTTTCAGGTTGGACGTACTGGCGCAATTACACCAGTAGCCAGATTGAACCCAGTTAAAGTGGCAGGTGTGATTGTCAGTAATGCGACCTTACATAACATAGATGAAATAGCACGTCTTGATGTGCAAGTAAAAGATACCGTTATTATTCGTCGTGCTGGCGATGTCATTCCTAAAATTGTCTCTGTGGTTAAAGCAAAACGTCCTAGTGACAGCCACCCCATTAGACTACCGCCAAATTGTCCAGTTTGTCATTCACAGATAGAGCGCATAGCAGGAGAGAGTATTGCTCGCTGTAGTGGAGGCTTAATTTGTGCTGCTCAACGTAAAGAGCGGATTAAACACTTTGCATCACGCAAAGCCCTAGACATAGAAGGTTTAGGTAATAAACTGATTGAACAGCTAGTTGACTGTCAACTTATCCAAACGCCAGCCGATTTATTTTTATTAGATAAAAAGCAACTAAGCCAACTTGAACGCATGGCAGAGAAATCTGCACAAAATATTTTAACCGCACTAGAAAAAGCCAAAAAAACCAATTTGACCCGCTTCATCTATGCCCTTGGCATTCGAGAAGTAGGTGAAGTAACCGCACAAAACCTAGCCACAGAGTTTGGTTTTTTGCACAAACTTGCCAGTGCCAGTTTAGAAGAGCTACAACAGGTTGATGATGTTGGTGTGGTGGTTGCAGAGCATATACAGGCTTTTTTTGCAGAAACTCATAATCAAGATGTGATAACCGCCTTACGACATGCAGGTGTTCACTTTGCAGAGGCCGCACCGACAGCTCAAGAAAATCAACCATTGACAGGGCAAATTGCCGTAGTGACAGGTACGCTTAACGAATTTAGTCGTGAAAGTGCCAAAGCCGCATTACAAAATCTAGGTGCTAAGGTATCTGCCTCTGTATCCAGTAAAACAGATTTTTTGGTGGCAGGAGAAAAAGCAGGCAGCAAACTTGAGAAAGCACAAAAGTTAGGCATTAAAGTGCTAGATGAAACGGAATTTAAACAACTTCTAACCCAGCAATAAAAAGCCTTGACTTAGCAAACGCTTGAATATAGAGTTTGCGCCTCTTAAAAAGGCACTGCCAATATCAAATTGGTGGTTGATGATGTGTCCCCATCGTCTAGAGGCCTAGGACACCGCCCTTTCACGGCGGTAACAGGGGTTCGAATCCCCTTGGGGATGCCATTTGCGGGAATAGCTCAGTTGGTAGAGCACGACCTTGCCAAGGTCGGGGTCGCGAGTTCGAGTCTCGTTTCCCGCTCCAAATTATTTACTTCCCTCTTATTCACTTACCTCTTCAAAATGCTGTAACTCATCATCGGTTAAATAATGTAAACACTCGCCACCTGCAAACCACAATAATGCACGGGGAACAAGAGGCGCAAGTTGAGGATAAAAATTAAAAATATGTCCTAGCCATTGCTGGCAATCTAAAATGGCATATTCTTTTTTCTCGCTAAAATCGACAATTAATTGTTGTAATTGATTAAAGGTTTCATCATTAGGTATGTTAATCTCTGTTTTTACTTTGTTTAATTGAATATTAAGGCTTTGTAAGGCGTTTAACGCTTCATCTTGGTGCATCTTATCCTACTTAGGTTGGGTGTTAGACAAAATTAATTTTAAGTAATGGCGTATTATGGAACAAGCATTAGCAATCAGCAATTTATATAAAACCTATAGCAACGGATTTAGCGCACTAAAAGGCATTAACCTAAACGTAGAAAAAGGCGATTTTTATGCCTTACTTGGTCCTAATGGCGCAGGTAAATCAACGACTTTAAATATTATTTCAGGTTTAACCGACAGCACCTCAGGCAGTGTGCATATTATGGGGCACGACCTACAAAAGCAGCATTTTTTAGCCAAACGCTCATTAGGCGTAGTGCCGCAGGAATTTAACTTTAATTACTTTGAAACCCCAGAAAATATTTTAACCTTTCAGGCAGGTTTTTTTGGGCTTAACAAACGAGATATTAAAGGACAAATGCAAATGCTCTTAAAAGAGCTGGATTTATGGGACAAGCGTCATATCAGCGCACGTATGCTCTCAGGAGGTATGAAACGTCGCTTAATGATAGCCAGAGCACTTATTCATAAACCAGAAGTGTTAATTCTTGATGAACCAACAGCAGGTGTAGATATTGAATTGCGCCGTTCAATGTGGCGTTTTATGCAGAGCTTAAATGAACAAGGCACGACCATTATTTTAACCACCCATTATTTAGAAGAAGCAGAAGCCATGTGCCGTAATCTTGCCATTATTGATAAGGGACAAATAATAACCAGCTCCAGCGTACGTGAACTATTGGCGAGCATTAATGTAGAAACCTTTATTTTAGACTTACAGCAAGAGATAGCAGACGACTTTAACCTAGCAGGATTTTGTACAAAAAAAATAGCCAAAGATGGCATTGAACTAACCTTAGATAAACAGCAAAGTCTCAATGCCGCATTTGCAGCATTATCTAATCAAGGCATACAGGTAAGGAGTATGCGTAGCAAGTCTAACCGTTTAGAAGCCTTATTTATGCGTTTGTTTTCGCATAACAACACATCAGTAGCAGAAAAAAAGGAAGCAACATGCAACAGCAATTAAGTTTTATGCGTATTCAATCAGTGGCATTAAAAACCATTGCCATTAAAGAAATATCAAGATTTATGCGTATTTGGCAACAAACCCTATTACCACCAGCGATTACCATGAGCTTATATTTTGCCATTTTTGGTAAGCTCATCGGTGTGCGAGTAGGGCAAATGGCAGGCTTTGATTATATGAGTTTTATTGTGCCAGGATTAATTATGATGAGTGTCATCACAAGTAGCTATGGAAATGTCTCTTCTGCTTTTTTTAGCCATAAATTCCAACATAGCATTGAAGAATTATTAATCGCACCAGTTAGTCCAGTGGTTATTATGCTTGGTTATATTTGTGGTGGCGTTGTCAGAGGTCTGCTGGTTAGTTTAATCGTCACTTTAATTGCCCTCTACTTTACCAGCTTGAACATTTATAATATATGGATTGTGATAAGCACAATTATTCTAACTGCAACTATGTTTTCTTTAGCAGGATTGATTAACGGCGTGCTTGCAAAAAGTTTTGATGACATTGCCATTGTACCGACTTTTTTTATTGCGCCAATGACCTACTTAGGAGGGGTGTTTTATTCCATTAGTCTAATGTCCGATTTCTGGCAAACTGTATCTAAGTTAAATCCAATTTTATACATGGTTAATGCATTCCGTTATGGCATGCTTGGTTATTCAGATGTGGATATTGTCTTTGCATACAGTATTTTAATCGGTTTTATATGCGTATTTGCTTTTGTAGCCATTAAACTTATTCAAAAGAAAGAAAATTTAAGACTATAGTTAACGAAAAAATCGCTTACTTAAAATTCTATCGCTCAAAGTAGTTGGTAGCCACTTGGCAATAAAGGGCAATAACTTACTGCCATTGCCTAAACGGATAACCGCAGGAGGGTCACTAATTAAAGCGATAACTAATTTTTCTGCAAACTCTTGGTTGCTTGTTGGGTTATCTTGAGATGCCTGAGCACGGTCAATAATGCGCTGTTTAAGATGAGAAAAATAAGTACTTTTATCAATCCAAGTGCCAATTTGTGCCAGTGAATTTTTAGCAAAATTAGACTCAATGCCTCCAGGCTGCACGCACACAACCTGCACGCCCAATGTGCCTAACTCCAGTCTTAACGCATCATTAATTGCATGTAAAGCCGCTTTGCTGGCGCAATATGCACCAGAGAAAGGCGTAGTTAAAATACCTGATACAGAGCCAATATTAACCACTTTAGGCTTATCCGCTTTAAGCAATAAAGGCAGACAAGCCTTAGTTAACATAGCAGGGGAGGTCACATTAGTTGCAAATTGTTGATTAAAATCTTCACGGCTTAAATCTACAATCGGTCCCATTTTTGCAAACCCCGCATTATTAACAAGATAATCTAATTGATTAAAGTGGCTACCTATTTCATTAATCAGCGCATCAACCTGTGCATCTTCATTTACATCTAAGGCAAACTTATGCAGGTTTTCATGGGTTAAAGTATCTAAATCTGATGGATTTCTGGCACTGGCAAACACCATAAATCCACGTGCTAAAAACTGCTCACATAAAGCCCGACCTATACCAGAGGAACAACCTGTAATCAGCACATTTTTTAGCATAGTATCTCCCACTTAGCCTTTAGACTGAGCCAATAACGCCTTAATTTGACGCTCTATTTTTTTTGCCTTTTTCATGTTAAAGCCAGCATGTACCGCTTTTATCGTGCCGTTACGGTCAATTAAAAAAGAAGAGGGCATACCAACAAGTTTGTAAATGCCCGCAACCTTACCGCCTTTATCAAACAGAGACGTAAAGGTAACATTTTGATCTAGCAAAAATATTTCTGCCAGGCGTTGCTCACTGTCTTCATTAATGGTTAACACCACCAAGCCTTGATCTTTGTATTTTTGCTGTAGTTTTTGCATTACAGGAAAAGAGCGACGGCAAGGTTTACACCAAGAAGCCCAAAAATCCAGATAAACGACTTTGCCTTTAAAATCTGATAAAGACAGCGTTTTAGCAGGTGCATTTTTTGCGGTATGAATAACAGGCAGGCTAAAGTCACTGGCAACCTCGTTTGCTTTTAGTGCAAATACAGTTTGCGAAACAATCAAAAGACCAGCAAGAATAAAGTAATGTGATAAAAATTTCATGATAGCAACTCAAATAAAAAAAGAACGCAAACTGTAGCCTTAAATGCTTCTATATACAAGTGTGCCTATGGGGTAATTTAAACAGTTATTTCAGTACGTAAAAAACCAGCTAATAAAGCAAGCAATAAAGATGGCAAGTAATCAACGCTGTGACGAGTTCTTTGCGCTGATTGTTCTGTATTTTTAGTAAGATGCGCTTATCGTTGTATTCAAACTTCAAACTCAGTGCTTTAAAAATACTAAACAGAGGTTCTTTTTTTATTTGTTTATTGTTTTTAGATTTGGTTTTATAAAAATATAGTTTTCAATGGCTTATGCTGGTTTAAATAAATTTTTTTTTGGGGTTTTAAAATTGAAATTTGGTTTTTTTTGTGCTAGATTTTCGCATATAAAAATCTTTATCGTTCAGTTTGTTTTTAAGAAGAACAAGCGCTTAATTTTTCTCTACCCGAGGAGCTAATACAAAGACCATGCAACGCCTAAAACTCACCCTATTTACCCTCTTTGCCTTTTTACTTTTATCTGCCTGTACCCAAGAAAATGCCAATATTGCACAACCTCTTGGTAAGTTACAATGTTCTGACTGGAACTATAGCGGGCTGTGCGAATATAAAGAAAATGTCGAAGCCTCAAGCAAAGATCCTAGAATTTTAGTCGCTCAAGATGGACCTTATGTGCAATATAAAGCGGCCAGCTTTCCCAAAAAATTTATGACCGCACCTAAAGGCGCATTATTATTTAGCCCTTATACCACCTTATTGCAAAATGAAATGTTATTTAACCCTGTACTCAATAATAAACAAACCAAAGGCAATCCATTAATTAAAGTAATTGATGACTTAAATAAGCATTTTCCTGAGCTTAACTTTGCCAGCTATCTATACCAACCTGGCCCTACAGGTAAAATGGATCAATTTCAAAATGCGGTTGAACGCTCATTAACAAAGTTTGCAAAAGAAAACCCCTACTGCGTGACTGCAGCGGTTGTAGAGAGATTACTACAACGCAATACTCAACTTGAGGTTGCAAGCAAAGCAGAAATAGACGCTTTATGTGTTGCCTATAGTGCCAAGCAAGAAGTGATTGATACCCAAAATCAAACCCTAATTAAACTAGGTGATGGCTTTGGTTCTGCCAGCTTGAGTGCAATTAATGACCAAGGCAAAGTGTTATTATGGCAAGCCTATAAACCTGTTGCGTTTAGTGTGAGTAAAGAGCGTGCATTAATGGCTCGTGACGATGACGATGATGATGACGATGATGACGACGATGATCATTATTCTGGTGCAACTAAGATAAAAAAACCAAAGCCATATCCGTATCCGTTTCCATATCCTTACCCAACTACACCTAAGCCTACGCCTACAACAACCCCAGCGCCTGCGCCGACACCTGTTAAATTTGATGTCTCTAAATTAAAATTAGATAAAATTAAAACGCTGATTACCTCATCTAAGCAACATTCTATTTATGTTCTACAAACGGCAAGCAGTGCTTCCCATGTAAGCAACACGCAAACCTGTGTTAAAGCCGATGTAGCAACAGATAAAGCAGGGGTATATAAACTGCCATTAAATTTATCGGCTAAAAAAGTCAGTATTGCCAGTAAAACAATCAATGACATAGATGGTTACACCAGAGCCTCTGGTTATGTGCCTCCCATACTGCCTAAACCTAAGCCCAAACCTGAAGTGGTTCCTACGCCTACTAAGCCACAAGAACCCGCTAAAACCTATGCTGAAGCACAGTGTTACAATAGTGGCTTTAAGTTTATGCTGTTAAATAAAAATCAAGACAGTTTACTGGTTGCCAGTGACAACAAAATATTCTTACTTGATGCCGATTCTTTAAAAGAAAAAAGCACTGTCTATGAAGCGCCAAGTGGAGAGAGCATCACTCATGTTGCATTTGGTAGTAAGGGCAAAAAAGCCATTTTTGTGAGTGGTATTAACTCGCAACTACATATTTTAGATTTAGCTCAGCTTCCTGCCAAAGCAGTTTCTAGTGGTATTGATAATGTACAAGAAGCCTACCTGATTAATAAAGATAAGCAGCTCTTAGTTAAGAGTAAGGGCAATCAACGTCAACTTAAACTATTTTCTTTAAGTGACCTACAAAAAGCGCCCATTGAAATAAATTTAAATACCGACTTAACCGCAGTGTATGTTGCTAAAGATGGGCGTTTTTTCGCCTTGCTTAGCGATACACAAATGCAACTATTTAATAGTGCAACGCATATTAAAATAGCCAGTATCAAAAAAGGCACAGCAGCGATTAAAAATGTTGTACTAAGCAATCATTATGCTTATTTCTTATCTAAAGATGGTAAGAAATTACAAAGCCTTTATTTTGGACCCGCCTTTGGTGGTGCGCTTAAACAGGTTTCTGACAAACTCAACTTGAGCTTTGTATTAGATAAAAATACAGCGGCAGATAAGGTAAATAAAGCCCTAAATATCCCGACTAGCATGCCAGATTATCCTGATGTCAAACTGTATTGGAATAGCATCTCTCCTCGGATTAATTTAAATACAGGTGCTATTAATAGCGGCAAACAGGAAGAGGTAGAATTAAGTGTTGAAATTAGAGGTAACTTTAGAGATAAGAGTGTCAGCATAAAGCGCAGCTTTAATCTGGTCATTCTCGCTAAGTAGCCAATACAAATCCAGCCCCATGTCAGGTTAGTTACTTATTTTTTTAATTAAAACATTGACTTTAAAAAACTCTTTTGTTACAGTGTGTAACTTGTTTTAGGCAAAAAAATAAGTGTTTGATTTTATTACAAATAATAACTTGAAAAGGAATGGGGCGATGATAAAATACGCTATCCAGCTATCCAGCTATCCAGCTATCCAGCTATCCAGCTATCCAGCTATCCAGCTATCCAGCTATCCATTTGTTTAGGTCTTTGTCTTTCTAACAGGCTATTATGCCGTCTGCGCTTTTTTGCCATTGTTCCATCTTACTTTATTCATACTTTTATTCTAGGCGTTAAATATTCTTTATTTAATTTAGCCGTACGCCATGTATTCCTTTTTTCTTTAGCCCTATCCAAGTTGGTTGTGTTTAAAAGCAACGCTTGCGCTATTGGCTTTAGTGTTTACCAACCCAAAACGTCAACTGCCGTTGGCGACCTCTTTTAAATTTAATTCATTTTCTCAAAAGGAGCATTTTATGCACAGATTTAAACCACAATCCTTAACCTTTAAAAAGAGCCTGCTTATTGGCTTATCTGCTTTGTCATTAGTTGCTTGTGGCGGTGGCGGCGGTAATGATGCCGATAGCAAGAAAACCGTTACAATCGCTGCACCCACAAAAGTGCAATTTAAAATTACCGTTGATAAAAATAGTGTTGAGCAGTATGCACTTGAATGGCAAAAACCCAAAGACGTGACGGAGTTTGTGGTATACACAGCTCAAAGTGATTTAACAGGTAAAACCGCTCAACAGCTAGAGGCACTGACCAGCAATAGTGACCCCAAAAAACAAACCACTAAAACCAATCTTGTAGCAGGTAAGACGAGCCACATATTTAAAAATCTCAATAAGGGCGATACACGCTATGCGGTGGTTATGTCTGTGGTTAATGGTAATACCAGCACACCCGCCTTGCCAATCGATACCTTGTTTGTAACACAAGGCGAGCGTTTTTATAACATGCGAGATAACCAAGACAAATGCGTAGTGGATATCAAAAATAACCTAATTTGGGAGTTAAAGCAGGCAAGTGGCTTGCACGGTAAAGACCATATATACACTTGGTACGACAGCTCACTAGCCGCAAACAAACAAGGCAAAGAAAGCAGTGTCACAGATGTGAAAATATGTGAAAAGGACGGTCGCTGTGATACAGAAAAATTTGTAGCTGATGTCAATCAAGAAACATGGTGTGGCTTTAATGATTGGCGCATGCCCACAGGTAAAGGCGATAAAAAATTCAATGAACTGAAATCATTGGTTGATACAAATAGACCAAGCGGCAAACCTAAAATTAACGTCCTGTTTAAAAATACGCTAGCTGACACTTATTGGTCTTCTTCCCCCTATGCAGACAACAATGGCAATGCGTGGGGGGTGGACTTTGACGATGGCTACGACAACGACTATATTAAGAACAATAAGCGTCGTGTGCGGTTAGTCCGCGCCAGATAGTTTGGGGTATTGGGCTTTGGTACTTAATAAGCCCAAAACGTCAACTGCCGTTGGCGACCTCTTTTAAATTTAATTCGTTTTTCAAAGGGAGCATTTTATGCACAGATATTCAAACATTAAAAAACACTTATGTATTGGCTTATCTGCTTTGTTACTGGTTGCCTGCGGTGGCGGCGGTGGCGGTTCAACAGAAAACACTTCGAATACAGGAACGGGAACGGGCACAGGTACTGGTACAAGCACACCAACATTCGAATCTTTAGCGGGGCACACTGGTAAATGTGTGGTGGATAACACCAATAACTTGGTTTGGGAAGTAAAACAAACCAGCGGTTTACATAAGAAAGAGCATACTTACTATTGGTACAATCCAAGTGCACCAGCAGGTAAACAAGGAAGAGCCGATAACGGCAGCACGCTCCTTTGTGAATCATCAGCTCGTTGTGATACTGATAAATTTGTTAAAGATGTCAACGCTGCTTCATGGTGCGGCTTTGATGACTGGCGATTGCCCACCAAAGCAGAGCTTGAAAAACTGTTAGATAACAGCAAAACGCCCAAAATTAATACCACATTCTTCCCTAATACGGTCACCTCTTTTTATTGGACAAGTGATAATAGAAAATTCGCCGATGTATTTTTTGCCACAGCAGTTAATTTCAGCACTGGTAGCACCCAAGAGCAAACGCCCAATGACTCACACTTGTATGTGCGTTTGGTACGCAATAAATGATAATTTAATAAAAAGTATAAACTCTAGCTTTAATACAGGAAATGATTATGAACTTTAAAATCTTAACATACCTTACCTGCCTACTTAGCATAACATTACTGACCGCTTGTAGTGGTGGCGGCGGTGGCGGCAGCACAAACCCCAGCACTAAAAAAGTGACCCAGCTTGATATTGTTGCCCCACAGGTACTTAACCACACAGGTGGGCGGGTGTTTATTAGTGGTAAAAACTTAGGCACAGCCAGTATTAAACTTGATAGCAAGCCTTTAACTGCTGTTGTCAATAATGATGAATACATCGAAGTCATCTTGCCTGCCAAAGAAGTCGGCACTTATACCCTTGAAATTAATGATAAAAGCCAATCCATTGAATACTTAAACTCTAAGGTCAAGCAGGTGGTGATGGGTGGCTCTCACGCCTGTGCGCTCTTGGCAGATAAAAGCGTTACATGCTGGGGGTCTAATTCTTCTGGGGAACTCGGCATTGGCACGGTTGATTTTAAAAACCACCTGCCCAGGGTGGTTACGGGTCTAACCAATGTGGTAAAACTGGTGGCAGGGGAATCTCATACCTGTGCTATTTTAAGTGATAAAAGTGTTAAATGCTGGGGATCTAATTCTTCTGGACAACTTGGTGATAACACGCAGGTAAAAAGAACACAGCCCGTCGAGGTTTTAAATACCGCTGCAACAGCTCCCTTAACCAATGTGCTACATTTATCTGCCAGTGGTGGTCATACCTGTGCGGTAATAGGTGCCAGTGCCAGTGCCACACAAGGGGCTGTAAAGTGCTGGGGGGCTAACTATGATAACAGAATTGATGCCACTGCTAGCAGCTCAGTCAAATATAAAACGCCCCATGCCACTAAGTGGACATCGGGTGTGACTAAAGTAGCAGCAGGGAGCACGCATACCTGCGTATTAAAAACGGGCAATGCCCTTGACTGCATTGGCGATGTCGATGCCGCAAGTATGACTAAAACCAGCGGTTTTGCTGCCAGTGAGATAAGCGCAGGTTATTCTCACAGTTGTGCGCTTATGAATGATAAAAGTGTTCAATGCTGGGGGAAAAATACTGATGGGCAGTTAGGTAATAATACAAAGACCAACAGCTCGGCTAATACGCCCGTTGTTGCCCAGGGTATCAGCAATGCCACACAACTAAGTGTGGGCGATGCGCACAGCTGTGCCCTAGAGGGCGGCCAGAAATAGTTATAAGCAATTAGGCACGGGGCATGAGGTGGATAACAAAGTGCCCACGTTGGTTAAGGGTATTAATAACGCCACACAGGTTACTACAGGGTATTATAGTAGCTGCGCTACTTTGGATAATCAGGCACTTACATGCTGGGGGCGTGCTGTAATTTTTAATAAATCGTCTTTAACCTCAACACATTTACAGCCGATAACGGTGCCTTTTAACCCTGATGTCAAGTTACTTACGGGTACACCAAAAAGCATTACACAAGCAGTGACAGGCGATGATTTTATGTGCCTATTGCTGGAAGATAAAACCGTGATGTGTAAAGGCGCAAACGATCAAGGGCAATTAGGCATCGGCAATCAAGATGCTAAAACCCAGCTAACCTTAGTGCCCAATTTAAACAACGTCATACAACTTAGTGCTGGCTATCAGCATGTATGTGCGCTATTAGAAAATAATACGGTGAAATGCTGGGGATATAACGATCACGGGCAGTTAGGTGAAGGCAGTACGAGCCATCAAGCCACCCCTACGCTGGTACAAAATATAAGCACTGCCACACAAATTGGTACAGGCGAATATCACAGTTGCGCCTTATTACAAGATAAGCGTGTTAAGTGCTGGGGAGCCAACAATAGTAAGCAGTTAACTGCCGCCGCTGGCACTGGCAATAAAACCTCGCCCTTTGCCATTGCTGGTTTAACTGGGGTTACGCAAATAAGTGTCGGCAAATATCATACTTGTGCGTTAAAGGGCAATAAAAAAGTAGCCTGCTGGGGGCGTAATGATGCCGGCCAATCAAGTGGTGCTGCTAACCCTGTAGGCACACCAACAGAGGTCGCCACACTCGCCAATGTTACGCAAATTAGCACGGGGAGTTATTACAGTTGTGCCTTGCTAGAGAACCAACAGGTTAAATGCTGGGGTCTGAGGCATGGCTCTGATGCCAGTGTGAGTAAAAAGATTAATGCAACCTTGGTTCAAGGGGTTGCCAATGCCAAACAACTGATAAAAAGCTGCGCCTTGTTAGATGATCATAGCCTTAAATGCTGGCGCAAAGCCCCTGCTGAGAATGTACCCGTTGAGGGCAACATCAAAGGGTTGTCTGCGGGGAGTAGAAATAAATTTAATCTTATTCAAGGTCATATCACCACATTGATTGAGTATTAACCAAACATGCCCAGTATTTATATTCTATGTGATACTGGGCATGGTTTATTTTAAAACAAAAGGAAAAATGACTATGCACAACAAAACAATACTATCCGCGCTGCTTCTTGCCACCTTGCTAACGGCTTGTGAAGATACAGGTAAAGATAAAAAAAAGACGGAAACAACTGATACCAGCACTAATAACAATACGTATACACGCTTATTAGGGCATGAAAGCGATTGCATGGTAGATACAACCAATAATCTAATTTGGGAGCTTAAACAGATTAATGGCTTGCATGATAAAGCGGATACCTATACTTGGTATGATTCAAATGCCGCCGCAGGTAAAAAAGGCACCGCCAATGGCGGAGTTTGCCAGCAGTCAGGACGCTGTGATACGGAGAAATTTGTTGCCGATGTCAACGCTGCTTCATGGTGTGGCTTTAATGACTGGCGATTGCCTACCAGAGCAGAACTTAAAACCCTGTTGGATAAAAGCAAAACACCGATGATTAATACCCGTTTTCTTAATACCATTGCCAAAGGTTATTGGACTAGCCCCTCTTTTGCACAGCATGGCGATACTTGGGCAGATGCGGTTAGCTTTGGTACAGGTACAACCGCCAGCTATTTAAGTAGTAACAAACGCTATGTGCGTTTGGTACGTAAAAAAAACTAGACTAGGAGTACATCACTATGTCATTACAAAAAGCCTTATTACAGCTACTTTGCGCCCTAACCGTTTTAAGCCTTGCCGCTTGCGGTGGTGGCGGAAGTGATAGCAGTAATACCAGTGATGGTACGAGTGGCGTGGTTATTCCTAAGCCCAAACCTCGTATTGAACTGGTTGCTAAAGCAAACCCCGATGCCCAACATATACAAAGCCTATTAAAAGCGATTGAAAATAATTACGGCATTAAAACCTATATGGAAATCAACATGAACAAGTTGCCGTCTTTTTCATGGCCAATTAGCAGCTCGCCTATTGTTGAAAGTGACTATAAAAAAGTACAAACCTTTTTGTTGTTATTTGATGAAGAATTTAAAAAATACCCTTGGAAATTTTTGAAAAAAACCAATCTTAAAGGCGTTGCATTTACTAAAAACATGAAACTGACTAGCAACGGCTGGGTTCGTGGTGCCATTCCCGATTATTATAAAGAAATTTTGTTGCTGGATTTCTTAGCTGGCGCGTTTGATAAAACCTATCAACGCCATGTGGTGCATCATGAGTTTTATCATATGATTGAAGAAGAATTTCATGGCGATAGCTTCTATAAAGACCCAGCTTGGAACGCCCTAAACCTAGCGGGCACAAACTATGGTAGCGGTGGTGCAGCAGTGCAGGGGCTAAGCAATCAATATGAATACGTTCACCCTGCAACGGGCTTTGTTAATCGCTACGCTCAATCCGCAATTAATGAAGATAAGGCGGAAATGTATGCCACCTTGTTTATTACTTCACAATACAATAAAACCAAAGATTGGATTAATAATGGCGATACGGTCTTAGCCAAAAAGAAAAACTATATGCAAACATTTTTGCGAGGCATTGACTCAAAGTTTGACGACAACTACTGGCAAATAACTCATAACTAATAACCGCATAAGATGCATTGTTAACTTGTATTTAGGATTTTTTGTCTGCTAAAGTGCTGCGCTTTAGAATGTCTTTGTATGCGTCAATTCTGCGGTCACGAAAAAATGGCCAGATACGCCTTAATTGCTCGGTTTTATCTAAATCTAAGCGGCATTGCAAGATTTCTTCAGTCTGTTGTTCGCCTTGGGCAAGTATGTCGCCTTGAGCGTCACAAATAAAGCTGTTACCCCAAAAGTCGATGCCTTGGGTTCGATTGGCTGGGCAGGGTTCATGTCCAATGCGATTAATGGCAATCACAGGTAGATGATTGGCAACGGCATGTCCTTTTTGTACGCTTATCCAAGCATTGAGCTGGCGTTGCTTTTCTGCTTGTTCGTCGCTTGGATCAAAGCCTATGGCTGTGGGGTAGATTAATATGTCTGCACCTTTTAATGCCATAATCCGAGCCGCTTCTGGATACCATTGATCCCAACAAATCAATACCCCTAAACAGCCAACTGAGGTTTGAATGGGGGTGAAGCCGATATCTTCATCACCTGGAGTAAAATAGTATTTTTCATTAAAACCGGGGTCGTCGGGTATGTGCATTTTACGATAAATACCAGCAGGCTCTGCGCTTTTATCAAATACAATCGCACTGTTGTGATACACGCCGTTACCTCGTTGTTCAAATAGGCTGATTACCAATACGATATTAAGTTGGGCAGCTAGGCTACCGAGCTGGCGTGCGCTTTCTCCATTGATGGGTTCGGCTAAGTCAAAATAAGCAGGGTCTTGTTGTTGGCAAAAATAGGCATGGCAGTGCAGTTCTTGTAGGCAAATTAGTTCACTGCCTGATTTGGCTGCTTGGGTAATCAGTTCACAGGTTTTATCTAAGGTGGCTTGTTTACTGCCTAAGTAGGCATGCTGAATGGCGGCGACGTTGATGGGGTGTGACATAAGTTTCTCGGTTATAAGGGGCTGTTAAGGCTGTGTACCTGCATACTTAAACAGTGCAATGCACCAAACTGTTCAATAGCAGCACGGCAGTTTATGGCTTCTATTTTATAGTTGGGTAAGGCTTGTTGAAAGAGGCTTAGTGCTTGTTTGTCTTCAGGTACTTCATAGATGGGGACTAACACGCGTTGGTTAATAAATAAAAAGTTGGCATAGCTGGCAGGCAAGCGTTGCCCTTGTGCGTTGTAAATGGCACTGGGTAAGGGTAGGGCTATGAGCTTATAAGGCTCGCCATTTGCTTGGGTTAAGGTGCTTAATTCTGCCTGTAACTTGGTGAGGCTATGATGATGTTCGTCATTTTTTGCAGCTTGGCAGTACATCAGTGTTTGTGGGTTAATAAAGCGTACCAGTGTGTCGATATGGGCATCGGTATCATCACCTTGTAGCTGTCCGTTCTCTAACCAGAGTATGCGCTTAAAACCGAGGCTGTGTTGTAGTGTGTGCTCAATTTGTTGTTGGCTTAAATGGGGGTTGCGATTGGGGTTTAATAAACAGGCTTTGGTGGTTAATAAGGTGTGATGTCCGTCTGTTTCAATGCTGCCACCTTCAAGCACTAAGCCGTGGTTGTGCATGTCTATTGAGCTAAGCTGGGGTTGTTGCTGTATGTTGGTATTTATTTGGTTATCCAAAGCATGTGGATACTTATTACCCCAACCATTAAAGGTAAAATTTTGTAGGGTTAATTTTTTTTGAATATAAAGATTAATAGGCCCGTGGTCTCTTGCCCAAATGTCGTTACTGTTAATAGGCAAAACATGCACATTTGGCTGTTGTTGATAAAAATCGCTTAGCCAGTTTACACTTTCATCGCTGGCGTTAATCCAGACTTCTTGTTCTTGACTAATAATGCTGACCAGTTGCAGATAAAATGCTTCTAGCGCATAGAGGTTATCTGCAAAGTCGGTTTGACTGTGTGCCCAAGTGAGTATGGTGGCAAGTTGGGGTTCCCATTCGGCAGGCATGCGCATGTAAGTGATTTCCTGAATGTAAAAAGGCGCTAAGTTTAACATATAATGCGGTCGTAAATTCATGTCAAACAGGGTAAAGTGTGCGCTGTTTTTAATTTTATATGATTTTTGAGTGTTTTGTATGCAACGGTTTATTCCCTTATGGGTGGGGCTGCGTTATTTGGCAGCTAAAAGGCGTAATAATTTTATTTCCTTTATTTCTATTTTTTCTATTATTGGTATGGCGCTTGGGGTGTGTGTCTTAATTATTGTGCTGTCTGTGATGAACGGTTTTGATCGTGAATTAAAAGAGCGCATTTTGGGCATGGTGCCTCATGGGGAAATTTATCACCGTGGTGGTATTAATGATTGGCAGGGGTTGGTGAAAAAAATTAAACAACAGCCGCATGTGATTGATGCTGCGCCTTTTACTAGATTACAGGGTATGTTGGGGTATTCTGGTCGGGTAAAAGGTACGATGGTGATTGGTATTGACCCACAGGCAGAGGCAAAGGTGTCGATTTTGCCTAATTTTATTAAACAAGGGCAGCTGTCAGATTTAAAAGCAGGTAGTTTTGGGGTGTTTTTAGGCGATATTTTAGCACGCCAATTGCGTGTGCAGGTGGGGATAAAATTACCCTGCTATTGCCGCAAGCAACGCTTTCACCTGCTGGGGTGTTGCCACGGGTTAAACGTTTGACTATTAAAGGTATTTTCTCTGTAGGAGCGGAACTTGACGGCTCGCTGGCACTGGTTAATCTTGCCGATGCTAAAAAGTTGGGGCGCATTGCTTTTCAAGCACAGGCAATTCGCATTAAGTTTGATGATTTGTTTTATGCCAGTGAGGGCATTCAACAAATTAGTCAACAACTGGGTAGCAGCTATTATGGCAGTGATTGGACACGCACCCAGGGTAATTTATTTAGTGCGATTAAAATGGAAAAAGCCATGATTGCTTTATTACTGCTTATTATTGTTGCTGTGGCGGCATTTAATATTGTTTCAACGCTGGTTATTGCTGTAACAGATAAACAAGCGGACATTGCTATTTTACGCACGATGGGGGCAAGCACTCGCACCATTCGTTATATTTTTATTGTCCAAGGTTTAGCCATTGGCTTAATTGGCGTAACCTTAGGTACGCTGTTAGGTATTGGAGGGGCGCTTGGTATTTCTGATTTTGTGGTGTTCCTTGAGCGAGTTTTTGGTTTTGAACTGTTTAACTCCAATGTTTATTTTGTTAGTTTTTTACCCTCGCACCTGCAATGGGACGATGTGCTGTATATTGTAGGAGCAGGTTTGATGATGAGTTTATTAACCACCATTTACCCCTCGTATAAGGCGGCAAAGATAGAGCCAGCGGAGGCATTGCGTTATGAGTGAATTAATTATTAAAACGCATCATCTAGCCAAAACCTACACCTCAGGACCTAAGCCACTTTTGATTTGGCAACAGGTCAGCCTTGAAATCACAGCAGGAGAAACCCTTGCCATTGTAGGCAGTTCAGGTTCTGGTAAAACCACCTTATTAAACGTGCTAGGCAGTCTTGACTGTGCATTTAGTGGGGAGCTTTACTTTAAAGGGCAAAATACCCAAGCCTTAAATGACAACCAACGCACGCTTATGCGTAATCAAGATATTGGCTTTGTGTATCAGTTTCACCATCTTTTGCCCGAATTTAGTGCCTTAGAAAACGTGATGTTTCCGCTTTTATTAGCGGGTACTTCGCCCAAATTAGCAGCTCAAAAAGCCCGCGAATTTTTACAAAAACTGGGGCTTAAAGAGAGACTTTCACATAAACCTACCGAATTATCAGGGGGGGAACGCCAACGCACCGCCATTGCCAGAGCGTTAGTTAACTCACCGAGCTTGGTTTTAATGGACGAGCCAACGGGTAATCTTGACCCAGAAAGTGCAAAAGGTGTAGAAGAAGTGATGCTAGAGGTACAAAAGGAATTACAAACAACGTTTATTTTAGCTACCCATGATCATCAGTTAGCACGACGTATGCAGCGTTGTTTAATATTGGAAGATAAGACGTTAAAAACAGCAGATTAATTGACGGAAGCGGCTTATTTAATCTGTTAGTTTTTACTTCTTGCATTCAAAAAAGATACATTGTGAGGTATATTTTAGACCTCTTAAATATAAGGCAAACATCTATGACAGCAAAATTAATTGACGGCAATGCCTGCGCTAAAAACCTCCGTGATGAGTTACAAAAAAAGGTCGCAGATTTAACCGCACAAGGCGCACGAAAACCGGGACTGGCAGTAATTTTAGTGGGTACAGATGCTGCATCTCAAGTGTATGTTTCACATAAGCGTAAAGATTGTGAACAGGTGGGTTTTTTAAGCAAAGCCTATGATTTACCTGAGCATACCGAAGAACATACATTGCTGGATTTGATTGATGAGTTAAATCAAAATCCAGAAATTGATGGTATTTTAGTGCAATTACCGCTGCCTCAGCAGATTAATAGCGAGCTGGTTTTAGAACGCATTGCACCACATAAAGATGTCGATGGCTTTCACCCTTATAATTTAGGACGTTTAGCTCAACGTAAACCCACATTAAGACCTTGTACCCCAGCTGGTATTATTCATCTACTTAATACTACAGGGGAGGCTATTAGAGGTAAACATGCTGTAGTCGTTGGTGCTTCTAATATTGTAGGACGGCCCATGGGGTTAGAATTATTACTAGCAGGTTGTACTGTTACAACCTGCCATCGTTTTACTGAAAATTTAGCCTATTTTGTAGGGCTAGGTGATATTGTTGTGGTTGCAGTAGGTAAGTCTGGTTTGGTTAAAGGTGAGTGGATTAAAGCGGGTGCTATTGTTATTGATGTGGGTATTTCTCGTAATCCTCAGGGACAACTAATTGGTGATGTCGAATTTGCTCAAGCACAACAAAGAGCCAGTTATATTACTCCCGTGCCAGGTGGGGTAGGGCCTATGACCAGAGCAATGCTATTGGATAATACGTTAACTGCCTATCAAAATAATAACAAAATATAATGGAATGTATGTGGAACTCTGAGCATGGAACATAATATTGTTTTTTCTTTTTTCTTGATTTTTTCAGGTGCATTATTACTAGCAACCTTTGCTCTTTATACTCGCCAACCTTTAATTATTGCTTATATTGCTTTAGGTGCGATAGTAGGTCCTTATGCACTAGGTTGGATTGAGAATGCTGATATGCTCTCTGGCATGTCTACCATAGGCATTATTTTTTTATTATTTTTACTGGGGCTGGATATGCAGCCTATGGCACTTTTAAGTGTGTTGCGTAGTGCTACTTTAGCAGGTTTATTAAGCTCTTTAGCCTTTTTTATTATTGGCTATGTTAGTGCTTGGATTTTTGATTTTAGTCAGCTTGACAGTGTTATTATTGGGCTTGCCATGATGTTTTCTAGTACCATCATTGGTTTGAAGTTATTGCCAACAACTGTCTTGCATCATAAGCATGTGGGCGAGCTTATGGTGGGATTGTTGCTTATTCAGGATATGATTGCCATTAGCACTTTAATTATTTTAGGGGTGTTGGCAACTCAGCAAAATGAACAATCAAGTCAGCTTATTTGGCTGCCTTTTGTTTCTTTACCTCTTTTAGTTGCTGTCAGCTTTCTTTGTGTTAAATATTTGCTACTACCATTGATGCAAAAATTTGATCGCTTTCAAGAATACATTTTTATTCTTGCCATCGGTTGGTGTTTAGGGCTTTCTGAAGCAGCATATCAACTTGGTTTATCGCATGAGATTGGTGCATTTATAGCAGGTGTTAGTTTAGCGACATCGCCGGTGGCGCAGTTTATTGCGCTTAGTTTAAAACCGCTTAGAGATTTCTTTTTGGTATTGTTTTTCTTTGCGCTGGGTGCAGGCTTAGATTTGAGTCTTTTAAAGAATGTACTTGTTCCTGCATTGGTATTAGCGACCGCCATGCTCGTACTTAAACCGACCGTATTCCGTTTGTTGCTATCTAATTTAAGTGAAAAGTCAAACCTTGCTTGGGATATCGGCTTTCGTTTAGGACAGATTAGCGAGTTTTCTTTATTAATTGCGGTATTTGCTTTAGAACATACTTTGTTATCCCAGCGTGGCGCATTGCTTATTCAAGCAACAGCGATTATTACCTTTGCTATTTCCAGCTATATCGTGATTTTTAACTATCCTAACCCCATTGCCATTAATGATAAACTGCGTCGAGATTAATCTGGACGCTGGTAACGTAAATTAAGCTGATAACAGGCTTTAATACCGTATAGATAAATAATCCAAGAAATATAAATCCACAGCAAGCTGAATAATAAAACAGATAAAGAGCCGTAAATACTGCTATATGTTGTATTGTAAAAAACATAATATAAAAACAAGTTTTTTCCTAGGGAAAGAGCCACTAAGGTTAATAAAGAAGATAAAACAAGGGCTTTATTATGCACTTTTTTATTAATGCTCACTTTAAATAAAGAGTAAAAAATAAACCAAGCAAATATAAACAAAATAACGCTTTTAAACCACAGATTTTGATAAGACAAAAACAGCAAATTAAGGGCAATAAACAACATAGGAAGAATAATTAAATACAGCAAATAAACAAAAAAAGACACTAAAATAGGCTTGCGTATACTGAAATGGATTTTATTTACAATGCTCTCATAATCTTTTAAAAACATAATGAAAACAAAGAGCATATAACCTAAACCCAAGCGACCTAATTTATTCGCATTAGACGCATAGCGAGTAAGCGCGTCGCTTAATGCTTGGGAATTTGTCGGATTAATGATCTCAAAAATAGATTGTTTAAGCAGCTCTAAATACTGCTCAAATTGAGGAAAATAAGAGAAAATAAAAATAAACAGAGTAAAAATAGGTAAAATAGAAAAAAGCGTAAAAAAGCTCAAGCTGGCAGCATAATAAGTGGTATCATCATTAAAAAAATTAGCCAACAACTGCTTAACTCGATGTAGCCAAAATGACATATTAAGGTTCTTCACGCTGATATTCGCCCTCAATGGTATAACTTTGGCGAGCACTTTTATCTTCTTGATGATACGTGTTTGGGTTAACAGTCTTAGAGTGTAACCAAGTTCTTAACAAACGCTGAGCTACTTGCGTGCGTACCATCGGAATAAGCAACATAAAACCAACTAAGTCGGTTAAAAAACCTGGTGTTAGCAAAAATGCCCCCGCCAAAGCCAATAAAAAACCCTGTACCAGTTCATTGGCAGGAAGTTGTCCCGTTTGCAAACGAGACTGGGCTTTTAGTAGCACACCCATACCCTGTACACGCAGTAAATTGACACCAATAGCAGCGGTAGCCAAGATACTTAAAATAGTCCACCATACACCAATTAAGCTACCAACCTGAATGATTAATGCCAATTCAATAATAGGGACTAATAAAAAAATAAGAAATAATATAGGCACAATGAACTCAATAATAAATAATGATGTTAGTTAAGGTGGCGACAAAATTGATAAATTCAAGGTGTCGTTTTTTTATGTACTTTTAAAACGCAGTTTTTTTTGTGCAAAATAAATCAATAACAATACAGGTAAGGTCATTAGAGCGGTTAATAAAAAGAAATGATTATATCCAATACTATCAACCATAGAGCCAGAATATCCACCTAACATTTTAGGTAATAATGTCATTAATGAGGTGAAAATAGCATATTGCACAGCGGTAAATGAAACATTAATCAAACTTGCCAAAAAAGCCACAAAAGCAGCGCTGGCAATACCCCCTGCTAGATTATCTGCAGAAATAACGGCATATAATATCCAAAGTTGTCCAGAAGTCTCTTGCGAGAAGAACATAAACAATAAATTAGTGAGTGCTGATAAAATTGCCCCTAGCCAAAGAATGTTCATTACGCCAAAGCGTAAAGATAAAAAACCACCTAAAAAACCACCAGAAATAGTCATCGCCAAACCATAGGTTTTAGAAGCGGCTGCTATGTCTATTTTGGAAAATCCCATATCCTGATAAAAAAGATTGGCAATAACTCCCATTACAATATCGGATACTCGATACAAACCAATTAACGCCAATAGTAGCCATGCTGTTGCTAATCCGTAACGTGTAAAAAAATCACGCACAGGTGCGATATAGGTCGCCTCTAACATGTCTTTTTTGACCATGCCTACTATTATCAGAAAGTAGGCACAGACCAGCGCACCTAAAAGTGCCGCAACCAGACGTAAGGTCTCAACTAGAACACTTGCGATGACCCCATTGTTTAACAAGTTTTTTAAAAATGTTTTTAGCTCACTTGCATAGCCGCCTGAGTATCGATAAACCCCGATAAATACCAAAACCAGCAATAAAAATAACAGCAAAAAACGGGCATAATCTAAATTTTTATAAGTTTTTTTAATTATTTTTTGTGTCGGCTCAGGCATAAATAAACAGGTTGTGATGCCAATGCCCATTAATGCAGCCATCAACGAATAGGTTTGTGACCAAGCCTGAAAACTATATGCCTCTTTACTTGAGCCTAAATACTCCGCCATAAATAAAGCACCTGCACCAGCGACAATCATGCCAATTCGATAACCTGCAATATAAGTTGAAGATAATAGACCTTGCAATTCAATAGGGGCGCATTCAACTCGATAAGCATCAATAACCGTATCTTGAGTAGCAGAAGAAAAACCCAGCAGCACCGCAAAAATAGCCATATAGTTAAGGTTATCTTGAGGGTCATGCCATGCCATTGCAAAAATAGCCGCAGCAATAGCACACTGCGCCAACAATAACCAACTACGCCTACGCCCAAGATACCTATCTAAAATAGGTAAGGGCAAACTATCAACTAAGGGAGCCCAGACAAACTTAAAAGAATAACCCAAAGCCGCCCAACTAAAATAAGTGACTGCTGAACGCTCAACACCTGCCTCTCTAAGCCATAAAGACAGTGAAGAAAAAATTAATAAAATGGGCAATCCCGCAGAAAAACCCAAAAAAAGCATATTAATTACTTTAACATTAAAAAAAGCCTTAAAGCCCGAGTTGGGGGTATGAACCTGTTCTTGCATTAGCTTTTCATATTTTTAAAATTAAGAGGCAAATCAATCGCATCATGGTTTTTTAGTAGTTGCATAACAGCTTGTAAATCATCACGGCTTTTGCCTTGTACACGTACCGTTTCTCCCTGGATACTGGCCTGTACTTTAATTTTACTTTCTTTAATTAGCTTGGTGATTTTTTTACCCAGTTCTTTATCAATGCCTTGGCGCATCGTTGCTGCCATTTTAACTTGCTTGCCAGCACCTTGAATATCAGCATACTCCAAACAGCTTATTTTAATGGCACGTTTGGTCATTGCACTTTCTAACATGGGCTGCATTTGTTGTAGTTGAAATTCTTCATTAGCCGTTAAAGTCACAACAAACTCATTTAACTCAAAAGAAGCATTTACACCTTTAAAGTCATAACGTGTTGTCAACTCACGATTAGCTTGGTCCACGGCATTTTGTGCTTCATGTTTATCAACTTCAGATACCACATCAAAAGAGGGCATAACATTTCTCCAATTACAATAAAAGCCATACTTTACTTGTTTATGCGTACTTAGAAAAGTGCTATTTGCATAGATAAAACCGCTGAGGACTGAGGATAGGTTTCAGGGTTGTTCGGTTGTTCGGTTGTTTCGGTTGTTTCGGTTGTTTCGGTTGTTCGGTTGTTCGGTTGTTTCGGTTGTTCGGTTGTTCGGTTGTTTCGGTTGTTCGGTTGTTCGGTTGTTCGGTTGTTCGGTTGTTCGGTTGTTCGGTTGTTCGGTTGTTCGGTTGTTCGGTTGTTCGGTTGTTCGGTTGTTCGGTTGTTCGGTTGTTCGGTTGTTCGGTTGTTCGGTTGTTTCAGTGTACTAGTACATTGATTTTTTTGGTTTTAAAAATAATTAAAATTTAATTATATTTAAATAGGTAAGCGGCTTCTAATAGCACGTCTATCCCTAATCTCCTCAATCTCCTATATTTAAATAGGTAAGCGGCTTCTAATCCTTTATTTTAAGAGTAAAAGCTATTTTTTAAAAAAGGCATTAAGGTGTTAATAAAAATATAATTTATTGGTTAATATAGGTTTTTGTCTGTTTGTTTATGACAATATTTTTAATCAAAATTAGCTTGTTTGTTTAAGCAAATAGTTCAGGTGGATTATGGTTTTGCTGTATGCCTATAATTTATTTTTATAAAAAGTGCCACTTCACGTAAACTAGCTCCACCTGATTAAACCGATTATGGCAGATATGATATAAAAAAATTGCAAAGTAAAAAAAGCCCAACGCTTATCTAGCAAGCCCCAAGCGGCAAATAGTAGGGCAGACAGTAATAGTAAGCAAAAACCTAGGATTTCATTACCTGTATTAGAGGCGATAAGCAGCGCATAAGCCATGGCGGATACAGAACCTGAGGTTTCAAACAGGCGAATTAAGTTTTGTTGGTTATTCATTGTTTGCGCCAAGTGGTGCCGTCGCTGCTGTCTTTAAGTTCAATTCCTTGTTTAAGTAGCTCTGCTCGTATGGCATCGGCACGGGCAAAGTCTTTTGCTGCTTTGGCATCGGTGCGCTGCTGAATAAGTGTTTCAATGGCATTTTTATCGAGTGTTAGGTCGTTATTTGTGCCTTGTAGGTAGTCGTTTGGGGGCAGTTGTAGGCAGCCCATAATACCTGCTAAGTAGCGGAGTTGTTGGGCAAGTGGTGGTTTGTCTGTAGCTTGGCTGCGGTTAATTTGGGCAACCAATTCAAACAGTACGCCAATGGCTTCGGCACTGTTAAAGTCATCATTTAAGGCGGCATGAAAGCGTTTGGAGTAGTTGTTTTGTATGTCTTGAGGCTGCTGTTTGTGGTTGATTTGTGCCAGCTCTAGGCAGTTGTATAGGCGTTCTAGTTTGGCTTTGGCATCTTGTAGGCTTTGTTCGCTGTAGTTGATGGCGCTGCGATAATGGCTTGAAAGCAAGAAAAAGCGCACAACTTCTGGGTGGTATTGGTTGAGTATTTCGCGAATGGTAAAAAAGTTGCCTAAGGATTTGGACATTTTTTCGCCATCAACTCGAACTGCTCCAGCATGGAGCCAATAGTTGGCGTAGGTCTCTCCTGTGGCGGCTTCAGATTGCGCTATCTCGTTTTCATGGTGAGGAAATTTTAAATCAGGACCGCCGCCGTGCATATCAAAATGATTGCCTAAGCAGCAGGTGGACATGGCGGAGCATTCAATATGCCAGCCGGGGCGACCAATACCAAAGGGGGATTGCCAATGGGGTTCGTCGGCTTTGGCGGCTTTCCATAAGACAAAATCCAGCGGGTCACGTTTGCTGCTGTCTACTTCTACTCGTGCTCCTGCACTTAGTTCATCGAGTATCTTGCCTGATAATTTGCCGTAGTTGGCGAATTGGCGTACGCAATAATATACATCGCCATTGTCACCTAAATATGCCATGTTTTTGTCAATTAGTGTTTGGATCATCTGAATAATGGCATCAATGTGTTCGCTGGCTTTGGGTTCGCTATCAGGGGGCAAAATGCCGAGCTGTTTTTCATCTTGGTGCATGGCTTGAATAAAACGCTGGGTTAGCGTTTGGTAACTTTCGTTATTTTCGTTTGCACGTTGTATGATTTTATCGTCAATGTCGGTAATGTTGCGAATGTAGGTGACTTCATAGCCTAGGTGTCTTAAATAGCGGCTGATTAAATCAAAAGCAACCATCACACGAGCATGCCCTAGGTGGCAAAAGTCGTATACGGTCATGCCGCATACATATAGGCGTACTTGGTTTTTGTGAATGGGCTTAAAGGTTTCTTTGTGTTTGCTTAAACTGTTGTATATGGTTAAATTCATGGCGTTAATTCTGGCTTAGGGCTTTGTCTTCACGCAGACCAATGGCAAGGTTGAAAACGGCTTTTTCTCCTGCAATGTGGTCGTAACGGTCGGCAACGTAGTTGCCTTGGCGTTCAAATTGATAGCGGCTTTCATTGCTCACGTTTAGCAAGGCGGGTTCGATTAATACTTGTTTTATTTCTAGTGAGTGCGGATTAATGCACTGCATAAAGTCTTGCTCTTTGCTGTCGGGGGTGGCATGGGTAAATAGCCGCTGATACAGTCTAAGTTCGGCTGGTTTGGCGTGTGCCACACTTAGCCAATGCACAACGCCTTTGGGTTTGATGCCATCTTCTGGATCACACCCTAGGGTGTTGGCAATGAGTTTTGCTGTAACCAAGGTGACGTTGCCTTGGCTATCGGTGTCATAGCCGGTGGCTTCTAATACATAACCATAGCGCAGGCGAATGCGTTTATCTGGGCAGAATTTCTTTTTGAATTTTTTGCTGTATTCGGTTTTAAAGTCATCTTGCTCAATATAAATCTCATGGCTAAAAGGCAGCTTGCGACTGCCTAAATCTAGCTCTGGGTGTAGTGGTGCTTGTAGTTCTTCAAAGTGGTCTGTTGCTATATTTTCAATGCGTACTTTAAGTGGGTTTTGAATACAAAAACCACGCAAGGCATTTTGGTTGTAATCAGTACGCACGGCATGTTCTAACATGGCAACATCAACCATGCCATCACTTCTACTTACCCCTATCATGTCACAAAAATGGCGAATGGCGTGGGGCGCAAAACCTCTACGGCGCATACCAGAGATGGTGGGCATACGGGGGTCGTCCCAACCGCTTACTACGGCTTCGTCAACAAGGGCTTTGAGCTTGCGCTTGGAGGTGATGGTGTAATCTAAGTTAAGCCGTCCAAATTCGTATTGCCTAGGCGTGCAAGGTACGGGTAGGTGGGCTAAAAACCATTCGTATAACGGACGGTGGTCTTCAAATTCAAGGGTACAAATGGAGTGGGTAATGCCTTCTATGGCATCAGATTGTCCGTGGGTGAAGTCGTAAGTTGGGTAAATATTCCAAGTGTTGCCTGTTTGATGGTGCTGAATATGACGAATGCGATAGATAATTGGGTCGCGTAAGTTCATATTGCTTGATGCCATGTCTATTTTGGCACGCAGCACGCTGTGCCCTTCAGGTAATTCGCCTAGTTGCATTTTGCTAAATTGTTCAAGGTTTTCTGCTACGCTCCGATCTCTATAGGGGCTGGGTGTACCTGCCTCGGTGAGGGTGCCTCGGTAGCTACGTGCTTGTTCTGGAGATAGCTCGCATACATAAGCATGACCTGCTTTAATTAGCTCTAATGCCCATTCATATAGGGTGGAAAAATAGTCTGAGGCAAAACGAATGTCACCACTCCAGTTAAAGCCCAACCAGTGTATGTCTTCTTGTATGGCGTTGATAAATTCTTGGCTTTCTTTTTCTGGATTGGTGTCGTCAAAGCGTAAATGACATGCACCATTAAATTGTTCTGCCAGTCCAAAATTTAAGCAGATAGATTTGGCATGTCCAATGTGTAAATAGCCGTTGGGCTCTGGCGGAAAACGGGTAATGAGCTTTTGTATTTTGCCGCTGTTTAGGTCTTGCTCAATTTGTTTGCCAATAAAATGCTGGTTGCTGGTTGGTTCTGTTTGTTCATTCATAAAAGTAGTTTCACTTAAAAAAGGTGGTATGTAACTTTAATACACTGACGAGCAGCTCAAAAGAGGCTATTATACGCACTCAACAGCGAATATACAGCTACTAACTTTGATTAACCTAATAAACAAATAAAGAGGACGATATGATTATTTTTACAACTGACTTTGGTGATATTGAAATTGAATTGGATTTTGAGAATGCACCTATTAGTGCTCAAAACTTTGAAAACTATGTAAAAGAAGGGTTTTATGATGGCACTATTTTTCATCGAGTGATTGATAATTTTATGATTCAAGGCGGTGGTTTTAATGAGAGTATGCAGCCGCAAGAAGGACATGCGAGTATTGAAAATGAAGCGGATAATGGCTTAAAAAATGATACAGGTACGTTGGCGATGGCACGCACTATGGAGCCGCATTCTGCGAGTTCACAGTTTTTTATTAATGTTGCTGATAACGACTTTTTAAATCATACCAGTAAAGATACTCAGGGTTGGGGTTATGCGGTATTTGGTAAAGTGGTTTCTGGTATGGACGTTGTAAACCGTATTAAATCTGTGAAAACGGGTATGCAGGCAGGTCATCAAGATGTGCCTGTTGAGCCTGTGATTGTGACTAAAGCGTACATAAAAGAAGCTGATTGATGGCATTGTATTTTATTGCAGATTTGCACTTGCAGCAGTCACGCCCAAGTATGACGCAGGGGTTTGTGGATTTTATGCAAGGCTTAAAGGACGCAAGTGCATTGTATATAGTGGGCGATTTATTTGAAGTTTGGGTGGGCGATGATTATAGCGATGAATGCACCCAAGCAGTGATTGCTGAGCTTAATGCGTTTAGTGCCAGTGGCAAAGCCTTGTATTTTATGCACGGCAATCGAGATTTTTTATTGGGCGAGCAGTTTTGTAAGCAAACAGGCGGCATATTGCTTGATGAACCGCATGTTTTAGAACTGGATAAGCCCGCTTTATTACTACATGGTGATAGCCTGTGCACCAAAGATACGGCGTATATGCAGATGCGTACGTTGTTGCGTAATCCTCAATTTCAGCAGCAATTATTGGTAAAACCGCTTGCTGAACGGTTGCAGTTGGCCGTTAAAATTCGTGGTCAAAGTCAAGCGGGTAATCAGCTTAAAGCTGAAGATATTATGGACGTTACCCCTTCTGCGGTGGACGCATTAATGGACGAGTATCAGGTAGATATGCTTATCCATGGACATACACACCGCCCCAATCGTCATTTATGGCAACACAAGCAACGTACATATGAGCGTATTGTATTGGGTGACTGGCGTGATGATTTAGGTTGGGTATTGCGTTATGCTGATGGTCTGTTTGAGCAGACGAGCTTTGCGTTTTAGTGATGATATGTACACAGCCTGCACACAAGCACAATGTGGTGTGCAGGTTGTGGTGTTTTTTAAGCCAAGTTATCTAAGAGTTATCTAAGTATTTTTCTGCATCTAATGCCGCCATGCAGCCCGTACCTGCGGAGGTGATGGCTTGACGATAGGTATGATCCATCACATCACCAGCAGCAAACACACCTTCTACACTGGTGGCGGTGGCATTACCGTTTAAGCCACTTTGTACCACAATATAGCCGTTATTCATCTCTAGCTGGTTGTTAAATATATCCGTATTGGGGGCGTGTCCTATGGCAATAAAGACCCCATCTACGTTAAGGGTTGTGCTGCTATTGTCTTGATTGTTTTTAATATGAACGCCTGTTACCCCCATGTTATCGCCTATGACTTCTTCAAGCTGGTAATGCCAGTGCAGTTTGATGTTGCCGTTTTGGGCTTTTTCTAGCAGTTTGTCGGCTAATATTTTTTCGCTGCGTACGCTGTCTCGACGATGAATTAAATGCACCTCGCTGGCAATATTAGATAGGTATAGGGCTTCTTCTACCGCAGTATTGCCACCACCTATCACTGCAACGGGTTTGTTTTTATAAAAAAAGCCATCACAGGTGGCGCAGGCAGATACGCCTTTGCCCATAAAGGCTTTTTCACTGTCTAGCCCTAAATATTTAGCACTGGCACCTGTGGCAATAATTAAAGCATCACAACTGTAGCTGCCTTGTGAGCCTGTTAGGGTATAGGGTTTTTTCTGTAAATCTACTTGATTGATGTGGTCAAATAAAATGTCACTTTCAAAGCGTTCTGCTTGTGCTTGCATACGTTGCATTAAGTCAGGGCCTTGCACACCGTTGGGGTCGCCTGGCCAGTTATCCACATCGGTGGTGGTGGTCAGTTGCCCACCCATTTGCATACCTGTAATTAAAAGCGGCTTTAGATTGGCTCTGGCAGCATAAATGGCGGCAGTGTAGCCTGCTGGCCCGGAACCGAGAATGATGAGTTTTTCGTGGCGGATATCAGCCATGCTTATGTCCTATATTAAGATTAAAATAAAAGATGCAATGTAATAGATACTAAGGCAGGTTTCAATCTTATATTTATACAGGTGGTAATTTATTTCTCTGCTTTATTGCAAACCAGTTAATCTCATCTAGTCTTAGTTTAAACGCTTGTATCTTTATGATATAAAAGCATAATTTAATAATTATTAATAGAGTAAAGCAAATGAAGTTTACATATAAAGTGATTGGTATTGTGTCTGCTATCTTGTTTTTAAGTTTAGCAGGGCTTTCTTATACACTGTATTTTGATATTAAAAAAAATATTGCTCATGATGTTGAGGCAAATATTTCAGCGGTTACTAAAAATATTGCCAGTGATATCAATCATATTTTTATATCCAAGATGAGCATGGCAAAGTATGTTGCTGACTTGGTGCAAAGTGATTTAAACAAAGAGGCGATATTTAATGTGATTTACCAGCCTGCTATCCGTAACAACTTTGCGATGGTGGGCTTTGGTTATGAAGTTGATGGCACCCCTGTTATGAATAAACCCAATTGGCATGTTGCAGGCTATGATGCCCGTACCAGACCTTGGTATAAACTTTCAAAAAAGCATAAAAAAATTATTTTTACAGCACCTTATACCAGTCCTTCAACAGGTAGTTTGCTGGTTTCTATTGGCGCACCTGTTATTCAAGATGGTAACTTTAAAGGTGCACTTTTTTATGATTTAAAATTGAGCTTTTTAAGCAAAATGGTAAAGGAGTTAAACTTATTAAAAGGTGCGGGAAAGGTGTTTATTGTAATGGCTAATGGCACCATTGTGGCGCACCCAGATAAACAGCTAAATAATAAAAAACTCACAGATATAGCCCCTAATTTAAGTCTTTCTAATAAACAAAAAGTAATTGAAGTTAATAATGTGCCTCATCGTTTTGGCTTTACTAAGCTAAATGCCACAGGTTGGTACTTAGGTTATGACGTTAATGAGGAAAAAGGATTTGCCCCTGTCTTTGCTATGGCTAAAACAATGCTATGGGAAAACCTAGTTGCATTGATTATAACGGCTTTTGTCTTAGGTTGGATACTAACGCGGTTATTGGCACCTTTAAGAAAAATGAGTGCAGATATTGATGCCATTGGTAATGATTTAAGCCAGCGTTTATCCACTGAAGGTGCGCCTGAATTTGCTTTAATTTCTAAAGGTGTCAATCAGTTTATTCAGCGTTTGCAAGAACAGATTATTAGCAGTAAAGAAATCAGTAGTAGTATTGAGAGTAAAACCCAAGAAACAGTCAGTAATACGCAAGTTGCTGCAAAATCAATGCATAATCAGTTAAATGAGTTAGAACATTTGGCAAGTGCCATGTCGCAAATGAGCTCAGCGGCGGCGGATATTGCAAATAATGCAAAAAATGCAGCAGAGATTACAGACAGTGCGCAGGTTGCTGCACAGCAGGGCACAAAAATTGTTACAGAAACCACAGATGCTGTTGATTGTCTTGCAAATAATATTGATAGTGCGGTTGAGAATGTACAAGAGCTTGAGCAAGCGACTACTAATATAGAAAGCATTTTAAAAGTGATTAATGATATTGCTGATCAGACTAACTTGTTGGCATTAAATGCCGCTATTGAGGCCGCTAGAGCAGGGGATACAGGTCGAGGTTTTGCAGTGGTTGCCGATGAGGTGCGTACCTTGGCTCAGCGTACACAGTCTTCTACTACAGAGATTGATGGCATGTTGGCATCTTTACAAACTGGTATGAGTAAGATGATAGAGGTGATGTCTGAGAGCAAAAGTACCACAGAGAAAACAGTTAATTCTGCTCATCAAGCAACGCAAGCATTAAATGAGATTGATGCCAAAATCAAAGAGGTTGCTGATATTGCAATGCAGATTGCCTCGGCATCTGGGCAGCAAAATAGTGTTACCCAAGAGATTAATAAAAATACTCAAGCGATACGTGATTTATCTAATGAGGTTTCAACTATTATGCAGGAAACAGAGGCGCAGTCTAAGTCTCAATTAGAGCAGGTACTTAAACAAGAAAAGCTGATTAATCAGTTTAAAGTATAAATAAGCATACAGATTATTAAAAATTGCTAATCTGCTGTGCGTATTGGCCAGTGTAATTAAAGCCTTTTATTAAGGCTTTTTTTATTTGTAGGTTGAACCTTGCCGGCTTTTGTGTAAAGGTCTTGATTTATGATTATTGATTATTGGAATTTTATTTTATGAAGCTATTTTTATCCCTCACTTTGTTATTTATTTTAACTGGCTGTGCTGCGGCGACCCCTATTTTAATCACCCAAGCTGGTGGTCATGTGGTTGCACGCTCTGATGAGGATTATAAAGTGTTACTTGCTGCGGCATTAAAAGAAGAGCCCAATCTTTTGATGCTTTCTGTAAATGCCATTGCCGATAGTAAAAGCAAACAAGCAGAGCAGCTTTTTTTAGCTGGTTATCATAATCCAAAATACAGTCGTGATATGCGTTCTTTGTCTTTGTATCAAATTGGTTTGATTTATATGAACCAGTTTAATAGTCAACGTGATGATACCAAGGCAAGTCATTATTTTCATAAAATTCAACATGAATTTGCTCAAAGCCCCATTGCAAAAGAGGCTAAAAATGAACTTGAGGCCATTAAAAAACGTCGCCAACATGGGCTTGCAGTCAATGCAAAAGAGCTGTTAAAGCAGGTCGATAGGCGTGCATTGCTGGCTCAGGATTCCCGTACCTTTGATGATGAATTATTACCTATGAGTGAGCGCGCCATTCGTACAGGACGGTTTGCTCAGGCAAAAAGCACTTATCAAATTTTATATGCCAATCAAGGCTCTTCTAAAAAATTGAGAGCGCAAGCCTTATATCAAATAGGTTTGATGCAAATGAGCCCTTATAATAAGCAGGCAGATAGAAATCAAGCGTTATATACGTTTCGTCAGGTCGCCAGAGAGTTTGCAGGCTTACCAATTAGCCAGCTTGCAACCAAGAAAATTAATCAATTAATTAACAATGAATAGGTCTCTTTGCTCTTTTAGATAGTTTGCAACATAAATAATTGCGCTATTTAAGGTAACTCTTTGATATTAGGCTATGATTAAATAAAGTAAATTGGGTTATTTAATTACAGTGACTAATTCATATTAAGGGTGTTATGCCAGCAGATAAAAAATCAACTAATCAGCTTAAAAGTATTCAACCAATTCATATATTAAGAGTATCAGGCATGTTGCTTGGTGCATCACCGATTGCAGCAGTATTTTTAGAAAATCAGGTCTCTTTGAGTTATTGGATTTGGATGATTTTTTGCTGCTTTTTTTGGCCTGTCCTTGCGTTTTTACGCATTAAATATAGCCAAGATGCCATTAATACAGAGCGCAGCAATCTTATGTGGGATTCTTTTTTTATTAGCTCGTTTGTGCCTTTGGTGCATTTTAATTTATTGCCTTCTGTATTGGCGAGTACGGTTACGATTTCTGATAAAATTAGTAGCTCTGCTCGCAATGTGTGGTTTCCATCTTTGTTTTTTATGCTGGCGGCAATTGTGCTTTTTGGTTTTTTTACTGGCTTTAAGGTAGATTACCCGTCAAGTACGACTGTTATTTTATCTTGTTTTCCTTTGTTAATTGTTCATAGTTTGACGGTCAGTATTTCTACTCATCGTTTAGTGCGAAATGTCAGACGTAAAAATAAGGTGCTAAAGCAGTATAGCAGTATTGATTTTTTAACAGGGCTATATAACAAAGGCTATTGGCAAAATAAGGCACAGGCACTTTTTGAAAAAACCAAAGCAGAGCAAGGTGATTTTGTATTGGCTTTAATTGATAGTGATTATTTTAAGGAAATTAATGATACCTTTGGGCATTTAATTGGCGATAAGGTGTTATCAGAGATTGGTAAATGTATTTTGGCGGTGAATACGCATGAATGTTTGGCAGGGCGTTTGGGGGGCGATGAGTTTGCACTTGTTTTAAAAACAGATTTAGCCCAAGCAAGAGAGAGTATAGAGACATTAAAATATCACATTAATCATATTAGCTTACCTAAATTACCTGCACTTAATTGTTCCATTAGCGTTGGTTTGGCAGTGCAAAAAGAGAGCACAGAAGATTTGCAGGTGTTGTTTAAGCAAGCAGATAAAGCCTTATATCAGGCAAAAAATGCTGGGCGTAATTGCATTATGGGTTAATTTGATAGTGCTAAAGCAGCTTGTTTTTGAGCGCATAATAAAGCACAGAGTTGACTTAAAAGTAACCATGGATTGTCGCCACTACCTTTACATGCCATATCAATTTGTTGCGCTAAATCTAATGCTTGTTGTAGTTCTTGCTCACTTAGGCGGGCAAGGGCTTGACGGTAATCCCCTTGTTGTTTATTCCAGATATATAGGCGTTTAAATGCGTCTGTAAGTTGATGTTCCGCATGGCTTTTAAGTGCTAATAACTGGCGCAGGTTACGACTGATAATAGCTAAAATACTAAGGGCTTCTATACCTTCTGCTTGCAGATGATTAAGGATATTTAAGCTATCTGCAGTATGACCTTTAAGGCAGGCTTCGCTGAGCGCAAAAACATTAAAGCGAGAGCTGTCGCCCATGCTTTGTAAAACACTGTTCTCATCAATATGAGTGATACCACTGAGTTTGAGTTTTTCTATTTCTTGTACACTGGCAAGTAAGTTGCCTTCGGTATGTTGAATAAAGGCATCAAAGGCGGCGGCTTCTATGCTTAGCCCTGCTTGTTGAATGCGACGTTTTAGCCAGTTTGGGAATTGTTGCCGCTCTATCGGCCATATTGCTAAAAAAACACCTGCTTTTTCAAGTGCTTTAAACCATTTTGTTTGCTGGGTACGCTTATCTATTTTCGGTAAAATAAAAATAAAAAGGGTGTCGGGGTTGGGATTTTCTGTTAATTCTATGATGACTTTGCCGCTATCGCTAGGTTTGGGGCTGTTTAGGCGTATTTCTAAAATACGGCGGCTAGCAAATAAAGACATGGCTGCATTTTCATCTATCAGTTGTGTCCATTTAAAGCTGTTTTCTGCATAAAAACGCTCATGCTCTTCAATGCCTTGTTGTTTGGCGGCGGCAATGATTTCAAGGCGTGCTTCATCTACTAGGAGGTGTTCGTCTCCACTTAGTAAATAAAAAGGGGCAAGGTTGTTTTGTAGATGTCTACTTAGCTGGTCAGGGCGTAATATCATGGTTATTGTCCATATCGATATTGCTTAGCTGTGAGATAAGCCGATTAATTAATTCTTGTTTGAGTTTTTTACGCTGTAATTCTTCGTCAGCTCGTGTGCCTGCTTGGTTGCTTAAATCGTTGTTAAAAAACCGTTGAGCTTTAATTTGAAATGTTTGGCTTTTGTGTTTGCTTTGTATGATGAGTTCTGCATTTAAGAATGCATCGAGCTGATATTCATCAATTTGTCCTGAGGCATTAACGGTCAGCTCTCGCCGCTGTATCTGTAGACTTTTAATTTCTAATACATTGATGCTTGGGGTTAGCTCTGTCATAAAAGTTACCCCATTAATGCGCAAATCACGCATTAGGGCTTGTTTAAAGTAGCTAGGGGTATTGCTGATTAAATACAGTTCTTCTAGTATTTTTGGTAAGGGTGTGATGCCACGTAAGTGCCAACCGCAGGCACTTATGCAAACAATGAAACACCATAGCGCAATGCTAGAAAAATAAGATTTTTTCATCTTAGCCTACCACAATATTAACCAGCTTTTGCGGGACAACAATGATTTTGCGAATGGCTTTATCTGCAATAAACTTGGCTACATTGTCTTGGGCAAGAGCAAGGGCTTCTAGCTCTTGTTGGCTGGCGTTGATGGAGGCTTCTAATTTGGCTCTTACTTTACCGTTAACCTGCACGATTAGAGTAATGCTGTCTCGCACTAGGGCACTTTCATCAACCTGAACCCAAGGTTCATCTAGTAGTAGGCTTTGGTGACCGAGTTGTTGCCATAGGTATTGAGTTAGGTGTGGGCAAATCGGTGCAAGCATAATAATAATGGCTTCTAAGGCTTCACTGGCAACACAATGTAGTGCGGCTTGCTGTAAATCGAGTTTTTGCAGATGGTTTAATAACTCCATAATGGCAGCAATGGCGGTATTAAAGTGGTAACGCTCGCCGATATCTTGAGACACTTTTTTGATACATTCGTGCAGTTTGCGGCGTATTACTTGGGCTTCTTTATGCTCAAGGTTAGGTGTGTTGTCAGTCTGTTTGCTGGCACTGAGTTCTTGCTGGAAACGCCATAAACGCTGGAGAAATTTTTGTGCGCCTTGAACACCATTATCAGACCACTCTAGGGTTTGTTCTGGGGGAGCTGCAAACATGGTGTATAAGCGCAAGGTATCTGCACCGTATTGTTCTATGGCAGATTGTGGGTCTACACCATTATTTTTTGATTTTGACATTTTGCTCATGCCAGCATAGGTTAAGGCGGTATTGTCTATTGTGCGCTTGGCACTGATGATACGACCTTTGTTGTCGGTTTCAATACTCACGTCTTGGGGGTTAACCCATTCTTTACCACCTTGCTCATTTTCGTAGTAGTAGGCATCTGCCAGTACCATGCCTTGACATAATAGGCTTTTAAATGGCTCATCGGATTGCACTAGATTGGCATCACGCATTAGTTTAAAGAAAAAACGGGCATATAAAAGGTGTAAGATGGCGTGTTCTATACCACCAACATATTGATCTACAGGTAACCAGTAGTTGCCTTCTTTGGGGTCTAGCATACCTTGTTTGTAGTTAGGCGAGCAGTAACGAGCGTAATACCAAGATGACTCCATAAAGGTGTCAAAGGTGTCTGTTTCTCGTAAGTAGTTGTTGCCGTTAAACTGAATTTGTGCAAACTCAGGGTTGTTTTTTATGGGTGAGTTGACACCGTCCATAGTCACATCAGTGGGTAATTCAACAGGTAGTATTTGCTCTGGTGTAGGTACTTCTGTTCCTTGTTCATCGTGCATAACTGGAATGGGTGCGCCCCAGTAACGCTGGCGACTTACACCCCAATCACGTAAGCGGTAGTTGACTTTAAGCTCTCCTATGCCTTGTTCGCTTAGTTTTTGGGTAATGGCATCAAAGGCTTGCTTGTAGTTAAGCCCGTTAAATTCATTAGAGTTAATCAGTGTGCCTTTGCCTGTATAGGCTTTTTGGGTTAAATCAATCTCTTGGTTTTTATCAGCAGCGATAACTTGTTTAATCGGCAGTTGGTATTTTTGTGCAAATGCAAAATCTCGTTCATCGTGGGCAGGTACTGCCATCACTGCGCCTGTGCCGTATTCCATTAGGACAAAGTTTGCAATCCATATAGGTAATATCTCGCCAGTTAGAGGGTGGTTAACGGTTAGTCCTGTTGCCATACCGAGTTTTTCGGCGGTGGCAAGGTCTGCCTCGGCGGTGCTGGCTCGTTGGCATTGTTGTATAAAGGCAGCAAGTTCTGGATTGTCTTTTGCTGCTTGTTGTGCCAATGGGTGGGTAGCGGCTATGGCAACATAGGTTACGCCCATAAGCGTATCAGGGCGAGTGGTGTAAATTTCTAGGCAGTTGTCTGTTTGCCCGCTTAATGGAAATTTGAGTGAGACTCCTTGAGAACGTCCAATCCAGTTGCGTTGCATGGCTTTAACCTGTTCTGGCCAGCCGTCTAGTTGATCTAAATCATCGAGTAGTTCTTCTGCGTAGTCGGTAATGCGAATAAACCATTGGGAAATCTCTTTGCGTTCAACCAACGCACCAGAACGCCAGCCTCTGCCATCAATAACCTGTTCATTTGCAAGTACGGTTTTATCAACGGGATCCCAGTTTACGGTTGCCATTTTTTTATAGGCTAAACCTTTATTAATTAGCTGCGTAAAAAACCACTGTTCCCAACGGTAATAGTCAGGATCACAGGTGGCCAGTTCACGCTCCCAGTCGTAGGCAAAGCCCAAACTTTTAAGCTGTTCTTTCATGTAGGCAATATTTTCTTTTGTCCATTTAGCAGGGGCAACTTGATGCTTGATGGCGGCATTTTCTGCAGGTAAACCAAAAGCGTCCCAACCCATAGGCTGTAGTACATTTTTACCTTGCATACGCTGATAACGACTGATGACATCGCCTATTGTGTAGTTACGAACATGCCCCATATGCAAGCGACCACTGGGATAGGGGAACATAGATAGGCAATAAAATTTTTCTTTATTGTTATCTACAGTTGCTTGGTAGACTTTATTTTCTGCCCACATTTGTTGTATTTGGCTTTCAATTTGTTGCGCTTGATAATGATCTTGCATATGCGTATTTCTAATCCTGTAAAATTTGCTCAAAATAAAAACCGATAGTGTACCCTGTTTGGCTTAATTCGGCATGTCTGTTTGCTCTAGAAAATACAAAAAAAGAAAAATCTATCAGTATTGCTTGCTATTTTTAGGGCTATTGCATTCAATACAGGCACATAAAAGTGAATAAGAGAGGAAAATATGTCAGATTATCAATATCAAAATGTAAAGGTCAGCATTGAAAACCGTATTGCTACGGTGTCACTTAACCGTCCAGAGAAATTAAATGGACTTAATTACCCCGTTTTTAAAGATTTTTTAGCCTGTGCTAAGCAGCTTAAAAAAGACAAAAGTTTGCGAGTGATTATTTTAAAAGGAGAGGGCGAGAGCTTTACCGCAGGGCTGGATTTTGGTGAGATGATGAAGAGTTATTCTAATATTGCTAAGCTGTTTTTAAAATTGCCTTTTATTACTAAAGCAAATGATTTTCAGCGCATGAGCCAAGTTTGGCGAGATATGCCAATTCCTGTTATTGCTGTTATTCATGGGCATTGCTTTGGCGGCGGTATGCAAATTGCGATGGGGGCAGATTTTCGTTTTAGTACAGAAGATGCACAGCTTTCTATTATGGAAATGAAATGGGGGCTTATTCCTGATATGGGCATTATGAGTATTATTTCAGCACATGTACGCCAAGATATTGCTAAAGAGCTTATTATGACAGGGCGTATTTTCAGTGGTGTACAAGCTCAAGAATATGGCTTGGTAATGCGTGCCTGTAGTAACCCTATGGCGGCAGCTTTAGAGCTGGCGGAACGTTTGGCAAGCCAGTCTCCTACTGCGGTTAGTGCTGCTAAACGCTTATGTCATAATACTTGGCACAAGTCTCAACGCCAAGCGTTGTTTTGGGAAAGATGGATTCAAACTGGGGTATTAGGACGTGCTAATCAGCGTATTGCTTTGGCAAATAATAAAAAAGGTGCTAAAAAACGTGAGTTTGTTGAGCGTTAATAATGCCATTGCCTGTGACTTAGATAGTCACTAAGCCACAGGCAAGATAATAGGCAGTTTAGTCCTCTCTTTTTGTCCAGATTTTTAATAGCCGTAAGAGCTTATCTTGATTAATGGGTTTTGCCATATAGTCGTTTGCGCCAGCATCAATACATTTTTGTCTGTCTTCTTTTTGAGCTTTGGCTGTAAGTGCAATAATAGGTAGGTTTTTAAACTTATCAATTTTGCGTATCGCTTCCATTGCTTCATAACCGTTCATTACTGGCATCATTATGTCCATTAGGATAATGTCAAACTGGTGTTTTTCATCTTGTAAAATGCTCAGTGCCTCTTGACCATTTTCTGCAGAGACAATTTCAATGTCTTTTAATTCTAAAATAGAAGATAGGGCATAGATATTTTTAATGTCGTCATCGACTAGCAGCACTTTTTTTGCACTAAGCAATTCATCGTTATCTAGTGCATCTTCTAGAAGTTCTTGTTTTTCTTCATTGAGGCTGTCCTTTACGGTATGTAAAAATAAGGAGGTTTCTTCTATGAGTTTGGCATGTGAGGTAACGGTTTTTAAAACCACAGAACCTGCGTGTTTTTTAAAGTCAAACAGTGCCTGAGGGGTGAAATCATGTTCAGCATAAATAATAATGGGCTTGCTAATGTCTTGTTGCTTGGCATCTTCAATAAAGCTAATTACATTGTCATTAGAAATGCTGGTATTGATGATAATACAGTCTATTTTCTTATCGTCTTTGATGGCACGTTTTAATCCTGTTTTGTTGTCTTTTTCTAAAATAATATCAATATGTTTATCTGCCAAAAGTTTATTTAAACCTCCATCTTTGCCCTCAATAATAAGCAAGGTTTTGCGGTCTTTGTTCGCAAAATCAACCAGAGAGGCAATAGAGAGGTCTAGGTTGTCGGTAGAAAGCGGTTTTTTGATAAAATCAACTGCGCCCAGTTTTTTAGTGAGGCTATTGTCTTCACTAAAAGATAAAATTTTAATCGGAATGTGTCTGGTTTCTATGTCTGCTTTAAGCACTCTTAATACTTCTATGCCATCTAAGATAGGCAGCATAAGGTCAAGTAAGATGGCTTTGGGCTTGTATTCTCTCGCTAAGGATATGGCACTGTTGCCATCATAGGTGGCAATGGCTTTATACCCTAACCTATGCACTTCATCAACAATAATACTTGAGAATAATTTGTCATCTTCAACGACTAATATAACGGTATCCCCTTGTTGTATTTCATCTTTTTTGCAGTTTATTTCTGCTTTTTTAGGCTCTCCTTTTAGTGGAGCGTCACTTTCTTGGGCTATGGGGTTGCTGTCAGTTGCGGGGGCTTTTGAGGCTTTAACTAACGGCGTAACTTGGTTTTGAGTGTGCTGCTTTTGTGTTTCTTGCTGCGGTGTGTCATCAAGATTTTCTATCAGCTTTTCATCTAGGGTTTGGGTATCTATTTTACTGGGAATAAATAAGGCAAATTCAGAGCCTTTGCCAACATCTGATGTAACGGCAATACGTCCCCCTAAAAGACCTGCAAATTCTTTTGAAATACTTAAACCTAATCCAGTCCCTCCGTATTTACGACTGGTACTGCCGTCCGCTTGGCGGAAGGCTTCAAAGATAAAGTCAATTTTCTCTTTTTCTATACCAATGCCACTATCGGTAACCGATAATTTAAGTGCCCTTGTGTCTTTGTCTGCCTCTGTGTTGGCTTCAATTTTTAGCTCTACTATGCCATGTTCATCGGTAAATTTAATCGCATTGGAGAGGAAGTTTTTTATAATTTGTGTGAGCTTGGTTTTATCTGTCACAAAACTGGTTAAAGAGTGTTGACTGATAGTTTTTTTAAGCTCAATTTGTTTGTTTTCAGCTTGGGGGGAGAACAGTTGGTGCAGCTCTTCAACCAATTCTTTTGCGTCTACTTTTTCTATATTTAAAGTCATTAATTTGGCTTCAATTTTAGATAAATCTAAAATATCGTTAATTAAGTTTAATAAACTATTGCCTGCACCATGAATGATGGCAGCATGTTTGTTGACTTTTTCTAGGTCTAGTTTTTTGCTGGTCGCTAGGGTATTTGATAGCAATAGCATGGAGTTTAGAGGTGTTCTTAATTCATGCGACATATTGGCTAAAAATTCAGATTTATAACGGCTTGCATCTTCCAGCTCTTTTGCTCGCTTATTGACCTCTACCTGTACTGCTTGTAAATCTTCATTTTTAACTTCTAATTCATTTTTTTGCTTGTCTATTGCTAATCTTTGGTTTTCTAATTCTTCATTTTGCTGTTTAAGCCTAATGGATTGTTTTTCTAATTCTTCAGACTGGGTTTGTGATTGTACCAGTAAGTTATTGGTGGCTTTTGCCTGTAAAGAAGCATATAAAGAGCCAGATAAAATAGTGAGCGTTGATTCTACATATTCTAGCTGTACTTTGTTAAATGGTTCGTAGGAGGCAATTTCAATTACACCAATTAATTCATCTTTAAAAATAAGAGGAGATGTATAGGTATTAAGTGCTTTATTGCGTGTCGTGGCACTGTTTATTTCTATATTGTCTGTGACGTTGGTTAATAATATAGGTTGTTTTTCATAGGCAACTTGCCCAACAATGCCTTCGCCTACTTTAAATTCATTGGATATGCTTGCTCTTTTAACATAAGCATAAGAGCCTTCTAGCTTGAGGACTTTATCGTTGGCATTATAAATATACAGTGCGCCCATACCTGCGTTTACATAACGAGATAATTTGGTAATGGCAGTTTTTACTTGGTCTGATAGTTTGTCTTTATCTAGTACCACTTTATTTAAGATAGAGACCCCATCTTTAATCCAGTTTTGATTTTTATTTTCGGTATCAGAATTGGATAGTACATTAATCATGGTATTGATGTTGTTTTTTAATTCTAAAAACTCGCCTTTGGCATTGATATCAATTTCACGAGTTAAGTCACCACTGGCAACTGCCATAGCCACTTCTTTAATACTTCTTACTTGGTCTGTGAGGGAGTCCGCCATGCCGTTTACGTTATTGGTTAAATCGAGCCAAGTACCAGAGACACCTTCAACCTTGGCTTGTCCGCCAAGTAGTCCGTCTGTGCCTACTTCTTTGGCTACCCTTGTTACCTCTGAAGAAAACAGTGAAAGCTGGTCAACCATGGTATTAATGGTGCCTTTTAGCTCTAATATCTCGCCTTTGGCATCAATGGTGATTTTTTGGGTTAATGAACCTTTGGCAACGGCGGTGGTTACATCGGCAATGTTACGCACCTGTGCGGTTAAGGAGTTTGCCATGCCATTTACGTTATTGGTTAAGTCTAACCAAGTACCAGAGACACCCTCTACTTCTGCTTGTCCACCAAGTAGTCCGTCTGTGCCCACTTCTTTGGCTACCCTTGTTACCTCAGAGGCAAACAGTGAAAGCTGGTCAACCATGGTGTTAATGGTGCCTTTTAGTTCTAATATCTCGCCTTTGGCATCAATGGTGATTTTTTGAGTTAAATTACCGTTGGCAACAGCGGTGGTAACATCAGCAATGTTACGCACCTGTGCGGTTAAAGAGTCGGCCATGCCATTTACGTTATTGGTTAAGTCTAACCAAGTGCCAGATACGCCATCTACCTTGGCTTGTCCACCAAGTAATCCGTCTGTACCTACTTCTTTGGCAACCCTAGTTACCTCAGAGGCAAATAGGGCGAGCTGGTCAACCATGGTGTTAATGGTGCCTTTTAGTTCTTGAATTTCGCCTTTGGCATCAACGGTAATTTTTTGGGTTAAATTACCGTTGGCAACAGCGGTGGTAACATCAGCAATGTTACGCACCTGTGCGGTTAGGGAGTTTGCCATGCCATTTACGTTATTGGTTAAGTCTAACCAAGTACCAGAGACACCTTCTACTTCTGCTTGTCCGCCAAGTAATCCGTCTGTACCTACTTCTTTGGCAACCCTAGTTACCTCAGAGGCAAATAGGGCGAGCTGGTCAACCATGGTGTTAATGGTGCCTTTTAGTTCTTGAATTTCGCCTTTGGCATCAACGGTAATTTTTTGGGTTAAATTACCGTTGGCAACAGCGGTGGTAACATCAGCAATGTTACGCACCTGTGCGGTTAGGGAGTTTGCCATGCCATTTACGTTGTTGGTTAAGTCTAACCAAGTACCAGAGACACCTTTAACCTTGGCTTGCCCACCAAGTAATCCGTCTGTACCTACTTCTTTGGCTACCCTAGTTACCTCAGAGGCAAATAGGGCGAGCTGGTCAACCATGGTGTTAATAGTGCCTTTTAGTTCTTGAATTTCGCCTTTGGCATCAACAGTAATTTTTTGGGTTAAATTACCGTTGGCAACAGCGGTGGTAACATCAGCAATGTTACGTACCTGTGCGGTTAAAGAGTCGGCCATGCCATTTACGTTGTTGGTTAAGTCTAACCAAGTACCAGATACGCCATCTACCTTGGCTTGTCCGCCAAGTAATCCGTCTGTACCTACTTCTTTGGCAACCCTTGTTACCTCAGAGGCAAATAGGGCGAGCTGGTCAACCATGGTGTTAATGGTGCCTTTTAGTTCTTGAATTTCGCCTTTGGCATCAACGGTAATTTTTTGGGTTAAATTGCCGTTGGCAACGGCGGTGGTAACATCGGCAATGTTACGTACCTGTGCGGTTAAAGAGTCTGCCATGCCATTTACGTTATTGGTTAAGTCTAACCAAGTGCCAGATACGCCATCTACCTTGGCTTGTCCGCCAAGTAATCCGTCTGTACCTACTTCTTTGGCAACCCTAGTTACCTCAGAGGCAAATAGGGCGAGCTGGTCAACCATGGTGTTAATAGTGCCTTTTAGTTCTTGAATTTCGCCTTTGGCATCAACGGTAATTTTTTGGGTTAAATTACCGTTGGCAACGGCGGTGGTAACATCGGCAATGTTACGCACCTGTGCGGTTAGGGAGTTTGCCATGCCATTTACGTTATTGGTTAAGTCTAACCAAGTACCAGATACGCCATCGACCTTGGCTTGCCCACCAAGTAGTCCGTCTGTGCCTACTTCTTTGGCTACCCTTGTTACCTCAGAGGCAAACAGCACAAGCTGGTCAACCATGGTGTTAATGGTGCCTTTTAGCTCTTGAATTTCGCCTTTGGCATCAACGGTAATTTTTTGGGTTAAATTACCGTTGGCAACGGCGGTGGTAACATCGGCAATGTTACGCACCTGTGCGGTTAAAGAGTCTGCCATGCCATTTACGTTATTGGTTAAGTCTAACCAAGTACCAGAGACACCTTCGACCTTGGCTTGTCCACCAAGTAGTCCGTCTGTACCTACTTCTTTGGCAACCCTAGTTACCTCAGAGGCAAACAGTGACAGCTGGTCAACCATGGTGTTGATGGTAATTGCAAGGTTTAAAAAGTCGCCACTGATTTCAAAATTATCAATTTTTAGGCGCATTTTGGTGGTTAGGTTGCCTTTTGCCACATTGTTAATGACGGTGGTAATCTCATCAACTGGCGTGGATAGGGATTCTAAAATCAGATTAAAGTTGGAGATAATTTCAAACCATTTTCCTTCAAGTTCATCGGTATCTAATCTTGAATCGATTTTACCATTTTCTGTAATGGCTTTTTTTAAACGATTAATATGGCGATTTATTCTGTCAAGGTGTTTGGCTACGCTGTTATATTTTCTATAGACAATTTCATAGTCGTTGTTTTTGATATCCACATTGTCAACAAGTTGATAGCTACCATCTTGGATTGATTGCATCATATCAACTGCTTGCTTAATTTGCTGCTGTGAATTGTGTTTTATATTAAGCAGTTGTTCGGTTATTTTTTGGTATTTTTTATCTTTAAAATACTGTAAACGTTTTTCTTTAAAATCAAAAGAATGACTTGCAAACTGCTCTAAAACCATGAGCAGTTCTTGGTAGTATTCATCACTTATCCACATAAATTATGCCTTGGTATTTTCGGTACTGTTAGAATTTAATACAACTGTATTTCTGCCTTTTTCTTTGGCGGTATATAGTAGTTTGTCTGTTGCTTTAAATAGACTGGCAAGGTCTGTTATGTCTTGACCTTTTTTACAGGTTAGTCCCATAGAGATGGTTAGGTATTTGCTGGCATCATTCGATGTATTTTCTATTTTAAGTGCCTCTACACGTTCTTTGATGTTGTTCATAAAACCAAAGGCTTTTAATTTGTCTTCAGCACTAAAAACAATGGCAAATTCTTCTCCTCCAATGCGAAAGCAGTAATCATCTGCTCGGTGTATGGAGCTTTTTAGCACTTTGGCAACTTCTTGTAGGGCATTATCGCCTGCTTGGTGTCCGTAGGTGTCGTTATAGCCTTTGAATTTGTCTATATCGAGCATGGCAAAGGAAACCAGTTTGTCATGGCGTTTTGCGCTGTTAATGATTTTCGGTACAATCTGATCAAAATAGCGGCGGTTAAAAATACCTGTTAGTGCGTCTGTAATGGAGATTTCTTCTAGGTGTTTTTTGTTGGTAATATCTTGTTTGATTGAGGTGTAGCCAATCTTTTTGCCTGTTTGGTTATAAACAGGGGAGATTAGCATTTCTACCCAATAAGGTTGATTGTTTTTTGCTTTGTTTTTAATTTGCCCACGCCAAGTTTTCCCTTTGTTTAATATGCCCCACATTTTTTCATAAAATGCATCTTCTGTATCAGGACTTCTTATTATGCGGTGAGTTTGACCGATTAATTCTTTTTTTGTATAGCCTGATATTTTACAGAAGGCTTGGGATACTCGGGTTATTTTACCAAATTCATCGGTATCGCTTGAGATGATGTATTCATCAATTAAATTCATATAATCGGCTAGGGTATTATCAAATTCCTGCTTTTGTAGTTTTTGTGCTAAAAAAACAGTAATGTACATTTTTACTTTATTTAAAAGCTGAAACTTTTCTATGGGCTTGGTAAAGTAATCAAGCGCGCCCACTTCAAAGCCACGACTGATAAACTCTTCTGATTTAAACTCGGCGGTTAAAAAGACAATGCGAATTTGTGCTGTTTTAGCAGATGATTTTAGAATTTCAGCCACTTCAAAACCGTCCATGCCCGGCATTCTTACATCTAGTAAGATAAGGTCTATTTCTTCTTTTAGTGCAATGCGTAACGCTTCTTCTCCACTATCTGCACAGATTAGATTTAAGCCTTTAAAGTGCTCGTCTGTAATGTCTAATTCTTCAAGTAGCACCTCAAGGGCATAGAGATTTTCTTTTACATCGTCAACTATCAATAGATTAAATTTCATTTATCCGCCTTTTATGTAACTCATTGTACTAAGAGATATGCCTTGCTCCGTTATTGTTATTGAGTGTCCATTTAAGCATGCTTGCAGGCTGTTTAAATGAGCAATCATGTTTATCTGGAGAGGTTATATATCTCTATGAGAATTAATATCTTTTAAATATATTTAAAAGCATAAAGATAAATTTAGTATAAATATGTGATTAGTAAAGGTTAGATAGTCTTATTTTAACCGCTAAGCGTCTTTATTTTTAAGGATACTAAGACTTGCTTAATGCTGATTTGTTATTTAATTGTTGCTGGGTAGGTTTGATACCTAGATAAAGGTATGGAGGATAGGCTTTATCTAGGGGTGATGACTAGGCTAATAGTTGAAGTCCTAAAGCGAGGTCTGCTTGAATATCTGTCACTTCTTCTAAGCCTACAGCAACACGCACTAAGCCATCACTAATGCCGCTTTGTGCACGTTGCTCTGGCGTTAAACGACTGTGTGTGGTTGTTGCAGGGTGGGTTATGGTGGTTTTAGCGTCGCCTAAATTGGCGGTAATAGATATCATGCAGGTGGCATCTATCAGTTGCCATGCACCTTTTTGACCGCCTGCTACTTCAAAGGCAATAACACCGCCACCACCTTGTTGCTGGCGCTGAGCCAGTTGGTATTGGGGGTGGTTGGGGAGTCCGCAATAATGTACTGCATTTACCGCAGGTTGTAGGGTTAACCAGTTGGCAAGTTTGAGGGCGTTATCGCAATGTGCTTGCATTCTTAGCTTGAGGGTTTCTAAACCTTTGGTAAAAACCCACGCATTAAAAGGACTCATACTAGGCCCTGCTGAACGTAGTACGCCTATAACGGGTTCTATTAAATGTTCAGAGCCTAATACGGCACCACCTAGACAGCGTCCTTGTCCGTCAATATATTTGGTGGCAGAGTGAATGACTAAATCTGCACCTAAGCTAAGGGGTTTTTGTAAAGCGGGCGTACAAAAGCAATTATCTACGACCAGTAAGGCTTGCTGTTTTTGGCTTAGTTTGGCAAGGGCACTGATATCGGCTATTTCATTTAATGGATTTGACGGCGATTCTAAATACAGCATGCGGGTATTAGGTTGAATGCTTTGTTCCCAACCCTGTATATCTAGCAAGTCTACATAGCTTATTTGAATGTTGAATTTGCTTAAGAATTTTTCAAATAGGACGTTGGTTGAGCCAAAGATATTGCGTGATGCTAAAAGGTGGTCGCCTGCTTGTAAATGGGCAATACAGGTTGCATAAATGGCTGCCATACCTGAGGCTGTTGCAGCACAGGCCTCGGCTTGTTCTAAAGCAGCAAGGCGTTGTTCAAAGGTGCGTACTGTGGGGTTGGTATAGCGTGAGTAAACATTGCCCTCACTCTCCCCAGAGAAACGGGCAGCGGCTTCGGCAGCGGAGTTAAATACATAGCTGCTGGTTAAAAATAGGGCTTCGCCATGTTCGTTTTCTGGACTGCGAGTTTGCCCTGCACGTACTGCAAGGGTAGCAAAATCGGCATGGGTTAAATCAGATTGGTAGCGAAAATTGCGTGCGGAAAAATCAGGCACTGTCATACTCCGTTATGTAGGTCAATGGGTGCGCTGTTGTGTGCGCTAAAACGAGCTTTATTGCTGTCTTGGCGTAATTTGTTAATACGCTTTAGGTAGTTTGTATCTACGTCGTTGGTAATGTAGTTACCATCAAATACGGAACAGTCAAAGTCTTTGGCTTTGGTTTTGCTCCCTTTTACACAGGCTTGGCGTAAGTCTTCTATGGTTTGAAAAAACAGCTTATCTGCACCAATGGCCTGAGCAATTTCTTCGGTACTTTTGTTGTGGGCAATCAGCTCTTCATGTGAGGGCATATCTATGCCATAGACATTAGGGTAGCGCACAGGTGGCGCTGCGGAGGCAAAATAGACTTTTTTAGCGCCGGCTTCTCTTGCCATTTCAATAATTTGTTCGCAGGTCGTGCCACGGACAATTGAGTCATCTACTAGAAGTACATTTTTGCCTGCAAATTCTAAACTTAGGGCACTTAATTTTTGTTTTACTGATTTTTTGCGCTGTTGCTGTCCTGGCATAATAAAGGTACGACCTATATAGCGATTTTTCATAAACCCTTCACGAAATTTGACTTTAAGCGCATAAGCTAATTCCATTGCGGAAGCTCGGCTGGTATCTGGTATGGGAATAACTACGTCAATGTCATGTTCAGGCCAGCTTTGTTGAATGCGCTTAGCTAGGCGTTCTCCCATTTTTAGGCGTGCTTTATAGACGTTAATGTCGTCTATAATCGAGTCAGGACGGGCAAAATAAACATACTCAAAAATACAGGGAGTTAAACTGGTTTTTTCAGCACAAATTTGATTGTGCATCACTCCATCTTCAGTAATTACAATGGCCTCTGCTGGTGCAATATCACGAACCAGTTGGTACCCTGCGCTGGTTAAGGCAACGCTTTCTGAGGCAACCATATATTCAATGCCTTGTTCACTTTGGCGTGTTCCAAAAACAATGGGACGAATACCATTTGGATCACGAAAGGCAACGATGCCATAGCCTGTTATCATGGCAACAACAGCGTAGCCACCACGCACACGACTATGCACATTGGCTACTGCTTGAAAAATGCTTGTAGGTGTTGGTTGTAGGTTTTTTTGTGTTTGTAGTTCATGGGCAAACACATTGAGTAATACTTCGGAGTCGGAGTTGGTGTTGATGTGGCGCAAGTCTGTGCGGTAAATGTCTTCTGCTAATTCTTCTGCATTGGTTAGGTTGCCGTTATGCGCTAAGGATATGCCGTAGGGGGAGTTAACATAAAATGGTTGCGCCTCAGCAGAGCTTGAACTACCAGCGGTAGGGTAGCGAATATGTCCAATGCCCATATTTCCTAGCAGTGGTTGCATTTGCTCGCGTCCAAACACATCTCTTACAAAGCCGTTGCCTTTACATAAGTGTAGGCGGTTATGCTCGCAGGTTACAATGCCTGCGGCATCTTGTCCTCGATGTTGTAATACGGTTAAGGCATCATAAATATCTTGGTTTACTAGGTTTTTTGCAACAATGCCGACAATTCCGCACATTTTTGTTTCTCTCTTATTGACTGATTTTTTGCAGTTTACTATTGGCCTCTGGCAATATCTCTCTTGCTTTATTTGCCATGTTTTCAAAGTAAGGAATGAGCGTGGAGTCTTGCCACCACTTGTCCTTAGTGAATAGGGTGTATTGTAAACCATAGACAATAATTACCATAATAACTAAACCACGAATTAAACCAAAGAACATACCAAATACACGGTCTGTACCGCTTAATCCTGTGGCTTTGATAATGTGGGATAATAAGTGATTGAGCATTGCGCCAACTACGAGGGTGGCGGCAAATAAGATGATAAAAGCTAAAATCCAGCGTAGTGAGTCGGTATCAATACTGCCGTTTAGCATGTTCGCTAAGTTGCCACTAAAGAGCCGTGCCACAACAAAAGCAGCAATCCAGCTGGCAAGGGATAGGGATTCTTTGATAAAGCCGCGTTTTAGGCTAATTAGGCTTGATATAACAAGCATTACGATTATGCCCCAATCAATGACACTCATACATAAATCTCTGGTAAATAAAAATTGAATTGTAGCAGAATTCGGTTAATAAACTCTAAAAAATATTTACTTTTTGGTGTTCTGTTTGAAATGTAATCAAATAGTTAGGGGCGGTGTTGTTTTGTTGGTGGGTATTTGTTTTAAGAAATGGTCGGGACGGCAGGATTTGAACCTGCGACCACTACACCCCCAGTGTAGTGCGCTACCAGGCTGCGCTACGCCCCGTACTGCTATGTAAAGCAAGGGGCGCATTATACCTGTTTGTGGCAAAAGTAAAAGCCTAAAGTAGGAAAAGTTTGGGTTTACTTAGATAAGCGGATATAAAATTTTATCTTGGTAGCCTGTTATTACTTCAATAGAACCTGACCAATCACTGTCTAATTGGCTGTTGCCGCTGTCTATAATTAAGGGTCGTCCACAAAGGCTTTTTATTTTACTTTTGGTTGCTAGTATCTTGATGTTGGCTTTGCCGATATGGGTTAAATTGGCGGCGCTGAGCTGTTGATTGCCACGCCCAATAATGTGTCCTTGGCGACCTATAACACTAATAAATATTTGAGTTGCTGGGTGTTGCTTAATAAGGGTGCTAATTTGTTTGGCGGTTAAATCCTGTTGCACAATTTGTTTGCCAACTAAGGCATCAATACCTAGTAAGCTGGTACTATAACCCATGCCTGTGAATAGGTGTTCGGTGGTTTTGCCTGCACCAATTAGAAATAAGGTATTGGGTTCTAGTTGTTGTTGTTCTGCAATAAGGGTTTCTACTTCTGCTTGTAATTCTTCTAATGCCAGTTCGGGGCTTTCAATGCCGCCTTGTTTGGTTGCTTGCACAAAGTAGCCTAATTGGGGTACACGCATATCCCCAAAGTGCTGAGCTTTAATTTGTGCTTGGCGGTAGGCTTGTTCGTCTAAATCCCTGACCTCTCCTATGCCTATATTAACTAGGTCGCCTTGAATGAATGCTTGTAGTATCTCGCTTGCGCCTTTAGGACTAATGGCGTAGACGGAGGAGTGGATTTTAACACCTGCTGGAATGCCTAAAACGGGTATGTCTTCTTGAATAATGCTACAAATGTCTCTGGCTGTGCCATCACCACCTGCAAATAGAAGTAGGTCTAGCTTGTGGTTGCGTAATTGTTTGCAGGCGTTTTTGCTGTCTTCGGCGGTGCTTTTATCCGCTTTAAAATTAGGTAAATCTAGCAGTTGATAGTGAAAGCCGAGTTGCTTTAAGGTTTGCTCGCCCATTTCTCCTTTGCAGGTAATAAAGTGTAGCTGCTCTTTATAGGCAAGTAGTGGTTGTAGGCATTGGGCAACTCGTTTAGGCGCTTGTTTTTGTGCGCCTAATTGTAGTGCTTTGTGGACGGTATCTTTGCCATCACTGCCTTTTAATGCGACGCTACCGCCAATGCCTGCAAGGGGGTTGATAATAAGGGCAAAGGTCAGTTTGGCTGTCATTGGCGGTGCTTGTTCCTGTTTAATAACCTAGCTAGAGCTTTTGCTCAATGGGGTCTGCGTCAAAAAATGGTGTGCGTGCTGCTTGGTATTCGTTTTTACATTTTGGACAAATACGTACATCTTTACTAAATACTTTGTTATGTAGGTGTATGTGTGCTTGTTCACTTTCCCAGCAATAGGAGCAAAAGGGTTGTCCAAATGGCTTATTGTTGCTTTCAAGGGTGCGATAGTAGGCATCTCCTTTGCGCCTGAGATTGGCTTTATAGGCTTGTATTTCATTTAGACGTTGCATTTCTGCGTGCATTTCTTGGATATTCTCTTGTAGAAAGTTTAAGTCCATTTTTGCTTCTGCTACGTGCCCTGATAGTTCGGCTAAGGTACGCTTCATATCTGATTTTGGTAGGATATATCCTTGTTGGCGAACTTGCTGTGCTAATTCATAGCTGGCATTGAGGCTTTTTAAAATGCCAGCAACGGTACCTCTACCTAATAATTGTGGATTGTTTTTCATAGTTTGCTCCAGTCAAAAAGTTGTCTTTTTTGGGGTTCTAACTGGAGCAAGCAGAAATAGTGCCAAAATAATAATAAAATGAAATAATTTGCTATTTTTAACAATAATCACTATTTCTCAACAAAGGCACGCTCAATAACATAATGACCCTGATTTCCGCCTCTTGCTTCTTTAAAACCTCGTTCATCTAAGATTGCCATAAGACTTTCTAGCATTTCTGGACTGCCACATAGCATAAAGCGGTCATCTTCTAGGTTGATTTCTGGTAGGTTGATATCACTAAAAAGTTTACCACTGGTTATTAAGTCGGTTAAGCGTCCCTCATTTTTATATGGTTCTCGGGTGACGGTGGGGTAGTAGATGAGTTTTTCTTTTACTTGTTCGCCAAAATATTCATTATTGGGTAATTCATTGCGAATGTAGTCGTCATAAGCAAGTTCAGATACGGTGCGTACCCCGTGGGTTAAAATAACTTTGTCGTATTGCTCATAAATTTCAAAGTCTTTGATAATGCTCATAAAGGGTGCTAGACCTGTCCCTGTGCTTAAAAGATAAAGATTTTTACCGGGTAATAGGTTGTCGGTAATTAAAGTGCCTACAGGTTTTGTGCCTAGTAAGAGCTCATCGCCAACTTGTATTTTTTGGAGGTGGCTGGTTAAAGGTCCATCAGGGACTTTAATGGAAAAAAACTCCATTTCTTCTTCATAGTTGGCACTGGCAATGCTGTAGGCTCGCATGAGTGGTTTGCCGTTAATGACAATGCCAATCATGGTAAAAAAGCCGTTTTTAAATCTTAATCCTTGGTGACGTGTGGTTCTAAAGCTAAAGAGTTTTTCATTCCAGTGATGAACACTGGTGACGGTTTCACTAATCATTTTGCTCATAATCAAATCCTAAAAATGTACAAATTTGGTGCGTAAGTTATCTGTTTGTAAAAATTAAGTCTCTGTATTTTAGACGCTTTGGGGGTTTATTGAGACAGATGCGTATGATACTCATAAACCAGTTAAAATACCAAGTAAAGATATGCCTAAGTAGAGTTTGTCTCTATCTTAGGCATTTGTGCTATAACATATTGCGCCCTTTGTTGGCACTGGTGCGTAGTCTTAGAGCGTTGAGTTTGATAAAGCCTTCGGCATCTTTTTGATTGTATGCGCCAGCGTCGTCTTCAAAGGTGGCAATGCTTTCATCAAATAGACTGTTTTCAGAGCGACGACCGACAACAATGATGTTGCCTTTATATAGTTTTAGGCGGACTTCGCCGTTAACAAATTGCTGGCTGTCGTCAATGGCGGCTTGTAGCATTTTGCGCTCAGGTGACCACCAGTAGCCGTTGTAGACTAATTTTGCATAGCGTGGCATCAGTTCATCTTTTAGGTGCATGGCTTCACGGTCTAGGGTAATCGACTCGATGGCTCGGTGGGCTTTGAGTAATACGGTACCTGCTGGGGTTTCGTAGCAGCCTCGTGCTTTCATGCCTACATAGCGGTTTTCTACAATATCAACTCGTCCTATGCCATGCTCGCCTGCCAGTTGGTTTAGTGTTTCCATCATGCAAGCAGGGCTAAGTGCTTCTCCGTTTAAGCTAACAGGGTCGCCTTGTTTAAAGCCTAAGGTGATGTATACGGGGGTGTCAGGGGCTTGCTCAGGGGCTTTGCTCCAAAGCCACATATCTGCCTCTGGTTCATTCCAAGGGTCTTCTAATAGGTCGCCTTCATAGGAAATGTGCAGTAAGTTGGCGTCCATGGAGTAGGGGGATTTTTTGCCTGCTTTGTTTTCTATGTGTATGTCGTGGGTTTGACAGTATTGCATCAGGGTTTCACGGGAGGTTAAATCCCATTCACGCCAAGGAGCAATGACTTTAATGCCCGGTTTTAAGGCGTAAGCACCCAGTTCAAAGCGTACTTGGTCGTTGCCTTTGCCTGTTGCGCCGTGGGCGATGGCATCAGCACCTGTGGCGTTGGCAATTTCAATGAGGCGTTTGGCAATAAGAGGGCGAGCTATGGAGGTGCCAAGTAGGTATTCGCCTTCGTAAATGCAGTTGGCTCGAAACATGGGGAAGACAAAATCACGGGCGTATTCTTCTCGTAAGTCGTCAATGTAAATTTCTTTTACACCTAGGGCTTCGGCTTTGGCGCGTGCTGGGGCAACTTCTTCGCCTTGTCCAATATCAGCGGTAAAAGTAACGACTTCACATTGGTAATTTTCTTGTAGCCATTTGACAATGACGGAGGTGTCCAGACCGCCAGAGTAGGCGAGGACGACTTTTTTTATTTCAGACATAAGTGTGCAACCTTGAAAAAATCAGAATGGATAAATTAAACGTGCTTATTGTACTCGTTTGCGCCTTGGGTGACTATAGCTTTACTGGCTTAAATATTTCATGGCTTGCTCTAGCCCTTCTAGGTTCATTGGGTACATCTTATCTTCCATAATATGACGAATAACACCTAAAGAGCCACCTTCTCCCCAATAGCTTTGGGGGGCAGGGTTGAGCCATGCTACTTTGTTAAATTGCTGTTTGATGCGCTCAAGCCAAACGCCTCCTGCTTCTTCGTTCCAGTGTTCAACACTGCCGCCTGCATGGGTCACTTCGTAGGGTGCCATCATCGCATCGCCCACAAAGATAACTTTGTAGTCACTGCTGTATTTATGCAGTATGTCCCAAGTGGAGGTATGTTCATTTTGACGGCGTATGTTTTTTTGCCAAACGCTTTCGTATAGGCAGTTGTGAAAGTAAAACGAGCGCATGTGTTTAAATTCTGTGCGAGCGGCTGAAAACAGTTCTTCGCATACTTGAATGTGTGGATCCATAGAACCACCTACGTCAAAAAATAGCAGCACTTTTACGGCATTGTGTCGCTCTGGTTGCATTTTAATGTCTAAAAATCCCGCATTTTTGGCGGTGGCGCTGATGGTGTCGTCTAGGTTAAGTTGTTCTGCAGCACCTTGACGGGCAAATTTGCGTAACCGTCGTAGGGCAACTTTGATATTACGAATGCCTAGCTCCATGCTGTCATCTAAATCTCGGTATTGGCGTTGTTCCCATACTTTTACTGCACGTCTGTGGCGTGAGTGTCCTTGCTCTATTCTAAAGCCTTCTGGATTATACCCATGTGCGCCAAATGGAGACGTACCGCCTGTACCTATCATTTTGTTACCACCTTGGTGGCGTTTATGCTGCTCTTTAAGGCGTTGCTTAAAGGTTTCCATCAGTTTTTCTAGCCCGCCTAAGGCTTCAATTTTCGCCATTTCTTCAGGGCTTAAAAAGCGTTCTAATTCTTTACGCATCCATTGCTCGGGTATGTTGAGTTCTTCATTAAATAGCTCGATGCTGTCTATGCCTTTAAAATATGCACCAAAGGCACGGTCAAAGCGGTCGTAGTGCTGTTCGTTTTTGACCAAACAAAGGCGCGCTAGATGGTAAAATTCATCGGTGTTTGCAAACACAAGCTGGGTTTTAACAGCGGCAACTAAGTCCAGATACTCACGCACCGATACAGGCACACGGGCTTGATGTACGGCTAGAAAAAAATCAATCAGCATAAGCGGCTCTATTGTGTGCGACGGTGCATAAAGGCAAGTTTTTCTAAGAGTTGCACGTCTTGTTCATTTTTAATCAGTGCGCCATACATAGGCGGTATGGCTTGATGATTGCTCTCTTGCAAGAGGTCTTTGCCAAGTTCGTCTGCCATCAGTAATTTAAGCCAGTCGATAAGCTCAGAGGTGGAGGGCTTTTTCTTTAAACCATGAACTTGGCGCACATCAAAAAAGATTTCCAGAGCTTGCTGTACCAGTTGATTTTTAATGTTAGGGAAGTGCACATCTACAATCGCTTGCATGGTGGTTTTATCAGGAAAGTCTATGTAGTGGAAAAAACAGCGACGCAAAAAGGCATCGGGCAGTTCTTTTTCGTTATTGCTGGTGATAATAACAATAGGACGGTGTTTGGTTTGAATAGTCTGCTGGGTTTCGTATACAAAAAACTCCATTTTATCCAGCTCTAATAGTAAATCGTTGGGAAACTCCACATCGGCTTTGTCGATTTCATCAATCAGCAGTACAACGGGTTTGTCGGCATCAAAGGCTTGCCAGAGCTTACCTTTAACAATGTAGTTGCTGATGTCTTTTACTTTTTCATTACCTAATTGTGAGTCACGCAAACGTGAGACCGCATCGTATTCATATAAGCCTTGGTGTGCTTTGGTGGTGCTTTTAATGTGCCATTGAATAAGCTCTGTATCTAATGCTTGGGCAAGCTGTTCGGCGAGCATGGTTTTGCCTGTACCAGGTTCGCCTTTGATTAATAATGGGCGTTCAAGTTTGATGGCGGCATTGACTGCCAGTTGCAACTCATCGGTGGCAACGTATTGGTTAGTTCCTTGAAATTTCATGTGAGTACCTAATTTAAAAGGGCGTATTGTAAGTAGGCTTGCAGCGAGCTTCAAGCCTAACAGTGTTTTGCTACCTCGCCTATGGCCTGACGTAACCAGCGGTGGGCTTGGTGGTGTTGTAATAAAGGAGACCATGCCATTTTAAGCTCAAAGGCAGGAATCTCAAAGGGCGGCTCTTTAACCACTAACTTTGAGGTGTGTGCCTGCATATTGGCTACTTTGCGTGGTAAGGTGGCAACTAAATCGTTATTTAAGGCGAGCAGGGCGGGCATTTGGTAGTGGCGTGTAAATACCGAGATTTTACGTTTATAGCCTTGTTTGCTTAAAGCCAAATCAACCCAACCTAAGCGGATTATTTTTTCAGGGTCAATCCCAACCCCTGCTCCCATGCCCGTTTTGCTGACCCAAATATGTTTGCTTTGTAGGTAGGCATCTAAATTAAATTGCTCAATTAGTGGGTGTTCTGGATTAATTAAACAAACAAAATCATCGTGCCATAGGTTTTTTTGATGAAAGGATTGTGGCATTTCATCAAAACGGTTAATGGCTAAGTCCACACGCCCTGCTTCGACATCTTTAAAACTAACATCAGATGGCGTAAGCACATCTAAAATGACATCGGGAGCAGCGGTGCGTAGGTATTTAACTAGCTCTGGTACAAGGGTGGATTCGGCATAATCACTTACCATAATACGAAATACACGATGACTTTTATGTGCATCAAACGCATCTTGTGGTTGTAAGGCAATTTCTAATTCAGCTAATGAATGACGAATAAGCGGTTGCAAATCTTGCGCTCGTTCAGTGGGGGTCATGCCCTCTGAGGTACGTATCATTAGAGGGTCGTTAAACAGCTCACGCAAGCGGCGTAAACCATTACTCATAGCAGGCTGAGTAATGCCAAGCTGTTGCGCTGCTTTGGTGACGCTACGCTCCCTTAATAAAACGTCTAAATAGACCAATAAATTTAAGTCAATGCTCTCAAGATTCAAATTATACTCTCTCAGGTTTTACCTTGTTATTAGTGTTTTTTAGCCTATAAAAGCGCGCCGCATTGTGGACGCTTACCTTGAGCTTGAGCCTGTTTGTATAGGCTTATTGCTTCTTGCATATTGGCTTGTAAGGCATGAATACGAGTGCTATGTGCTGGGTGAGTAGACATAAACTCAGGTGGCGAACCGCCTCCCATACGGCTCATATTTTGCCACAATTGTACACTGCCTTGAGGATCAAAACCTGCTTTTGCCATCAGTTTTAGACCCATTAAATCCGCTTCGCTTTCGTGGTCTCGACTATAGGGTAGGGCAATGCCAAATTTAGTCCCTAAGCCTAATAAAGCATAAGCAACTTGCTTGGTTTTACTGTCTGTGCCAGTTATTGTTTGTAAAACCTGCGTCCCTGTTTGAGTTGCCATTTGCAAGGAAACTCGCTCTGCTCCGTGCCTAGCAAGCACATGACCAACTTCGTGCCCAAGCACTGCGGCTAACTGGCTTTGGTTTTTAGCAACCTTTAACATACCCGTATTTACCCCAATTTTTTTACCGGGTAAGGCAAAGGCATTAGGGGATTTAATAGCAAATAAATTGACTTCCCAGCCTTGTCCTTGGGCACCGCCTAGCTCATGTACAATGGCATTAGCAATACAACGGACGTATTTGGTTTTAGGATTAGAGCCTGCGATAACGGTTTGTTTGTTTTTCATATCGCTATAGGCTTTAGCGCCCATGGCGTTCATTTGCCCATCATTAACCAACATAATTTGTTTACGCCCTGTGGGAGATTGGGCGCAGCTACTTAGAGTAAGCAGAAGCATGGTAATAATAAAAAAGTTACTTTTTAGCATGTGCTGTCCTGTTGTGTGAAATTAGATACAATTAGTCGCCTCTTAACATATCTAATTTACAAAAAAAAAGCGAGCATAAAGCTCGCTTTTTTTGCATTTTGGGTTGCTTTGATTTACACGTTATCAAATTGACCCATGGTGTTATCCTTACCACCAGCTTTTAATGCACCTTCACCAGAGAAGTACTCTTTGTGATCATCGCCAATATTAGAACCAGCCATATCTTGGTGTTTAACAGTGGCAATGCTTTGACGGATTTCTTTACGCTGAACGCCGCCAACATAAGCCAACATACCTTCATCACCAAAGTAACCTTGAGCTAGGTTATCAGTAGATAGAGCCACAGTGTGGTAAGTAGGTAGGGTAATAAGGTGGTGGAAGATACCCGCTTCGCGTGAGGCATCACGTTGGAAGCTACGGATTTGATTGTCTGCTTCAACCCCTAAATCAGTCTCATCATAATCGGCACTCATTAAACGAGCACGGTCATAGCTAGAGACATCTTTACCTTCTTCTTTCCAAGCATCAAATACTTGCTCACGGAATTTAAGAGTCCAGTTAAATGATGGAGAGTTGTTATACACCAGTTTGGCATTGGGGACGCTTTCACGAATACGTCTTACCATGCTGGCAATTTGCTCAACGTGTGGTTTTTCAGTTTCAATCCACAATAGGTCAGCACCGTTTTGTAGTTAAGAAGATAAATTAGTGGATTTAAATATTAAGCTAGGATTGAATTCTAGTTTTATTGAGAGTTGATTATTACTAAATCATTAGGTAATTTGTGGTGATCATATTAAGAGGTTGGTATGAATATATTAATTACAGGAAAATCTGGTTTTATCGGCTCGCCTTTATTCCAAGCGCTTGAAAATAAAGGGGATTGTGTGAGGTTTCTGCAACGGGTTGACAAAATCACAGGTGCTTTTCAATGGGTTACAGAAACTGGAGAAATTTCTTTAGGTGAATTTGATCCTGATGTGTTTATTCACTTGGCAAGTGAAAGTGTTTCAAATCAAAGATGGAATAAACAAAAATATAAAAAAATTGTGGATAGTCGCCTTTCTCATACAGAAAAATTGGTTTTATCATTAAAAAAAAATACCCAAATAAAGCCTTCTAAACAAAGGCAATTTATTTGTGCCTCGGGTGTGAGCATCTACAATGATTCAGAAAAAATAGAAACAGACAGCCAGAAATTTGAATCGAAGTCAGGTGATGAATTTAATTGGACAGGTGAATTTCTTATGCAAAACATCTGTTTTAAACGAGAGGCGATAGCAAAAAGTCTTGAAGCTGATGATTGGCAAGTAACTTGCCTAAGGTTAGGTACTGTTTATGATGTGTCATCAGGGGCTTTAGCTAAAATGATAGACTTAACCAAGAAAGGGAAAAGCGGTATTTTGGGTGATGGGAATCAATTTATTAGCTGGATAAGTCGTGAAGATGCAATTAACGCTATTTTATTTATTATAGAAAAACCGCTTATTGGCTTTGTTAATCTTACAGCTCCACACCCTATTAAAAATGTTGATTTAACTAAGAAATTAGCTTCTTCGCTAGGAAAAAATGCGAATTTTAAAAAACCTAAGTGGTTATTACGTTTAATTTTTGGAAAAATGGCTGATGAATTTATATTTCGTAATTTGTATATTACTCTTGGACGTTTAATAAGTAATGGTTTTAAATTTAAGCAGCCCAATATAGATTCATTGATAAAAGAAATTGAATATGAAAAACAAGAAAAACTATAGAGTGTTGGTTCATGGTGATTCCGTCGCTGGTGGTATGTGGGCAGATACATACCTAGGAAAGAATTTGAATTTTTCTCAAATTAGGGGGCTTCTGTTTGAAGTTTTCGTATTACTTGTTGGGTTGACAAGAATACGCTTCTCTAAGACAACAAAGGAGATACTTTTTTACACAGTGAATTTGATTTATTTCTTTTTAAGAAAAATGCATTACCATTAAATAATAAAGGGTTAACGGTTGATGTTGATAGCTTAAGCCTAACTAAAGAGAAAACGATACCTGAACAGTTTTTATTGAGAAATGAATTTTTTATTGGGATAAGTTTATAACTATGAGTAAAAAAATTAAGGGTTATCGTCAAAGACAGTTTACAACAGCTGTATTAGCAGCTTTATTTTATGGAGGATGGGCTTTTTATGTAAATATCGAGTCACCTCTTGTGTGGCAGAGTACATTAACGCAATTTTTACTAAGCTTTGTTGCTGGCTATGTAGTATCAGCATCTATTGAGCAGTTGTATTCAATTCTTAACATGCCTTTTAAATTTTATATATGTGCATTTGTACCGTACTCAATTTTCTTGCTTTTGTTATTGTTAGTCCATTACTCTATCGAGACACAAAACCCAATAAAAACAATATTACTTAATAGTTTTATTGGCATGTCATATTTTATTTTTTATACATATAGAATAAAAAAGAGTCAAATTTAACATGAAATCAGCAGAGAGCTTCATAATAATTTTAGTTCCTGTGATTGATTTAGGTTTTAATAGGATAGTACATTTTTCTTAGTGCTATCCTCTTAAACTTTGCGTGTCAGTGCATTGGCTATAAATCTAAGAGTCTTATCAAAACAATCATTATCCTTTACATAATCAGTTTAAAAACCAAGCAAGCTACTGTGCTGTGTATTAAAATATATCTAGTAAGCACAAAAAAAGCGAGCATAAAGCTCGCTTTTTTTGCATTTTGGGTTGCTTTGATTTACACGTTATCAAATTGACCCATGGTGTTATCCTTACCACCAGCTTTTAATGCACCTTCACCAGAGAAGTACTCTTTGTGATCATCGCCAATATTAGAACCAGCCATATCTTGGTGTTTAACAGTGGCAATGCTTTGACGGATTTCTTTACGCTGAACGCCGCCAACATAAGCCAACATACCTTCATCACCAAAGTAACCTTGAGCTAGGTTATCAGTAGATAGAGCCACAGTGTGGTAAGTAGGTAGGGTAATAAGGTGGTGGAAGATACCCGCTTCGCGTGAGGCATCACGTTGGAAGCTACGGATTTGATTGTCTGCTTCAACCCCTAAATCAGTCTCATCATAATCGGCACTCATTAAACGAGCACGGTCATAGCTAGAGACATCTTTACCTTCTTCTTTCCAAGCATCAAATACTTGCTCACGGAATTTAAGAGTCCAGTTAAATGATGGAGAGTTGTTATATACCAGTTTGGCATTGGGGACGCTTTCACGAATACGTCTTACCATGCTGGCAATTTGCTCAACGTGTGGTTTTTCAGTTTCAATCCACAATAGGTCAGCACCGTTTTGTAAAGAAGTTACACAGTCAAGTACCACACGGTCAATACCAGTATCTTTACGGAACTGGAACAAGTTAGAAGGTAGACGCTTAGGTTTAAGCAGTTTGCCTTGTGCTTTAATCACAACGTCGCCATTTTGAATGTCGTCCACGCTGTTGATGTAATCGCCATCAAGGAAGCTGTTGTATTGGTCGCCCAAATCGCCAGGCTCATTAGTAACTGCAATTTGCTTGGTTAAGCCAGCACCTAGAGAGTCAGTACGAGCAACAATAATACCATCTTCTACGCCAAGCTCTAAAAATGCATAACGTACAGCATTGATTTTAGCTAGAAAATCAGCATGTGGTACAGTAACTTTACCATCTTGGTGTCCACATTGTTTTTCATCAGAAACTTGGTTTTCAATTTGAATAGCACAAGCACCAGCTTCAATCATTTTTTTAGCTAACAGATAAGTGGCTTCTTCATTACCAAAACCTGCATCGATATCCGCAATAATAGGTACGACGTGAGTTTCAAAGTTATCGATTTTAGCAGTTAACTCTTTTTCTTTGGCATTGTCGCCAGCTTCACGAGCGGCTTCAATGTCACGATAAAGATGGTTAAGCTCCCAAGCATCAGCTTGTTTTAAGAAAGAATAAAGCTCTGCAACCAGCATAGGTACGGTGGTTTTTTCATGCATAGATTGGTCAGGTAGAGGACCAAACTCAGAACGCAACGCCGCTACCATCCAGCCTGATAGGTATAGGTAGTTACGTTTTAGCGAACCAAAGTGCTTTTTAATAGAAATCAGTTTTTGTTGACCAACAAAACCGTGCCAGCAACCTAAAGATTGGGTGTATTTGCTGCTGTCGGCATCGTAGTTAGCCATATCTTCACGCATGATTTTAGCGGTGTATTTGGCAATATCTAAACCGGTGTTAAATTGGTTTTGTACCGCCATGCGTGCGGCGTGTTCTGGATTGATGCTTCTCCATGCGCTACCTTGAGCTTTAATAACATCGGAAAAGTGTTTGATTTTTTCTTGATAAGAAGACATAGCATTGTCCTAAAGTAAGAGTATGACAAAACTTAAAGCATAAGGCTTTAAGCACCTGCAAACGCAGTGTAAAACCTTATAAAGCATAAATACAATCAATTAGTTATATGTTTGCTATTTATTTGATGAATGAATATGTTGGTATGGCATACCACATCATTTTTTAAATACGCAATTGCACCAAATGGTGGTCATGCCTAACCATTTTCACGGTATTATCGAAATTACCGCCGTTGGAATGACGTAGGGGAACGTCACGGACGGTTGGGTCAATTGTACGTGGATTTAAAATTGGTGTAACCAAATGGTTTTGTGAAAACAAACAAAATCAATTTCCCATTGGAAAATCTGGGTTATCAATATATCTATGCACCTGATATTGCACAGAATGTCGAGCGCTTGCAGAAAGGAGATAAACAAGCAAACCTAGCAAGTTAAAAGCCATGGGAATATTCAGAAAAAATAACACAATGCCATCGTTAACAAGGGAAAGCACGCAAAGCGTACGTATTGCCGTCACTTGTTAAATACAATACTATACGCATCAATATGCGTATTAATCAACAAAGGTGCTTTGCTATGCTGAACTTATATAATATTAACGCTCCTAAAAAGCCAACAAATCTCAGTATAAACAGTGATTTATTGGCCAAGACACGTGAGTTAAACATCAACCTCTCGGCTACCTTAGAGCAAGCTCTTCGACTTGAACTTGCACAAGCGGAGGGCAAAAAATGGGCAAAAACCAATAAGACCGCTATTCAAGCCTACAACAGTTTTGTCGAACAGAACGGGTGCTTTGCAGATGAGTTTAGGGCGTTTTAATGGCTCAATTTGATGTATACCAAAATCCAAGCAAAACAAGTAGAGAACACTACCCTTACTTAGTTGATATTCAAAGTCCATATATCTCTGATATTTCAACTCGAATAGTCATTCCGCTGGGCTATGCATCATTATTTCAAAATCAAGCATTAACCAATCTCACTCCTGAAATTTCTTTTGAAGATAATCAGCTTTTGCTCTTAGTGCCTCAAGTATCTTCTATCCCTTCGAAAATTCTAAAAAAGCTTATAGGTTCTCTTTCGCACTTTCGAGAGCAAATTATCAGCGCACTGGATTTTGCTATTATAGGTATTTAACGCCCGCATTTGCGGCTGGTTTGGAGCGCAGCGGAAAACCAGTCCGACAACATGCGTTTGTTAGAAATTTTTGGCACTAAACTGTGATTGTACCTTTTAAATACTGCACCGCATTGCCGGAAATATACACCCTATCACCATCAACACTACAATTTAGGATGCCACCTCGTTTGGATGCTTGAAGTGCGATTAATTCATTCTTGCACAGACGTGAAGCCCAAAATGGTGCCAAACCAGTATGGATTGAACCTGTTACAGGGTCTTCATCTCCGCCGTTTGCAGGCCAAAAGTACCTAGACACAAAATCATATTCTGAAGATTGAGATTGGCAGGTTACGACCACATCTAAAGGCTTTAGTCTTTTCAGAATTTCATTTTTTCTTTCAACTGATAAGACATCTTCCTCAGACTTATATATGACGAAGTATGCCTGCTGATTTGCATATAACTCATCAGGCTGAATAGACAACCCCTCTTGAATCTCTAACGGAACCTTAGTTACTTCAGTTGGCATAGTATTTGGAAAATTCATTTTAAAAGTTGAGTCGTTATTCTTTGCTACAGGTAATACACCAACAGCTTCTGCTTTGAAGTTAAAATAATCCGCATCAGGGTGTTTATTAAATAACACAAATGCAGAGGCTAAAGTTGCATGACCACAAAATGCAATTTCAGTGATTGGTGAAAACCACCGTATCCCATATGCATTTGGTTCTTGTTTGACCAGAAATGCAGTTTCTGAAAGATTATTTTCTGAGGCAATAGATTGCATTATACTATCGGGAAGCCAAGACTCGGTTACTACGACAGCAGCTTGATTTCCACCAAAGACATTGCTAGTGAAAGCATCAATTATGTTTATTTCGAGTTCCATGCTCTTCTCTTGTGTAGATTTCTAACGCCCGCCTAAACGGCGAGCAACTTGTTGCGAGTCCAGCACACATAGTGTGCGATGTTTAAGGCGCTTGTTATGTTTTTAGGCTTAGGGCGACAATAGCCACCCCGCCAAAGATTACAAAAGTAACAATATTAAAAAAGCAGATGCTTTAATAATGGCTGCTACATCTATAGTAACCTCGATTTTCGAAGTTTTCAATGTGAACATAATCGTTCCTAAATTAAACCCCGAGCCGGCTCAGGAAAATTAAACACCTGAGCTTTACGTCACAGGCCAGTGACGCCATGACATTGGATTGCGTCCAAAGCATGGATTGTGGTAATGGTACTAACATTACCATCGGAGTGTAGTACCACGTATAACTACAGCATTATCGCAGCCAACGACCGGCTCAACCGGTATAGTAGATATACATGCACTCCTCACAATGCACCTAGTTTGATCAAGCTCAGCCTAATTCCTAGATGCAAGTGTTCAGAAAAACATAACGCCAGCAAGCAGGGGCGCAGCTTTGCTGCGTCCCTTGCCTTGGCTTGTTATGCTGACGGTTTAGTTGGCTTTTACGCCGTTTAAATTTAAGAAAACCTTACCAGTAACGACTGCAAAAGCCAACTAAGTTACAGATTTTTAAGTGTGGGAAAGTACGGATTACAGCCTAAGCCGTAAGTTTTGGTTTTTTTAAGTTTTTGGTGCTGTTTGAAGATAACTTACGGTGGTTTAAAACCCAGAAAAATTGGGAGTTTTTGAGTTTGTAGAAAGTGGAGAAAAATAAGGAAGTCTAGCAGGTTAAAAAGCTGTAAAAACACTCAGAGAAAAAAGGATATAAAGTAGCGGTATTCAGCGCACTCGAAGGGTATCGTTGTAATGGCTTGATATAAAGCCGAGCGAAAACGCTGAAGTTAATTGAATTTATCCTTCTAACCTGAGCACTATCTTAATGCCATTGCACCACTGAATAACGCCACTATACAAAGGCTGAAAATATAGGTTTTGCTAAGATGCAGCCAAGCAAGCACTAAACCCGAGCAAAGCCACCATAACCTTTGAACCAAAAATGCCAAAGGTTAGCTGTTACTCTTGTTAGCTTGCCTTTTGCGTAAATCGCACGATTTAATCATATTGACCATTTCGTGCGACCAGCTATAATCTTACTGTAATTCCATATTTGGAGGTTAAACATGCACACATTAACAGCAAATGATGCTAAACGTAATTTTGGTGAGCTACTTCTTAGCGCCCAACGTGAGCCAGTGAAGATTAGTAAAAACAGTAAAGATGCCGTAGTTGTAATGTCTATTCGAGATTATGAAGAGCTTGAGGCAATGAAAGTTGATTACCTTAAACACTGCTTCGAGTCAGCGAAGCAAGACTTAGCACAGGGCAATGCAATTGACGGTGAAGATTTCTTAAACACCTTATAGCCCTTTATGCAAAAGAATAAATACAAACTAAGTAAATTAGCTCAGATTCATTTACGAAAAATCAAAAGCTATACCGTCAATAATTTCTCAGAGATGCAGTGGCGAGGCTACAAAGATACATTACTAACTGGGTTTAACATGCTTGCTGACAATCCGGCGGTTGGTCGCTCCTGTGATGAAATTTACCCAAGCGGATTTTACTTTCCAGTAGGTAAGCACAGGGCTTACTTTACAAAGGAAGATGGTTTCATTTTGATTGTTGCTGTACTCAGTCAATCACAACTACCACAAAACCACTTGTAATTAAGACATCACCTCCTGAATTGAAGTAATGTTCTTGGCTTTGCCTAACGCCGCAAGCAGGGGTGCAGCGTAGTAAAGGCTGTCCCGCCCGCACTTTTGTGGGCGATTGTGACGCAACTTGTTATAAATCATTGCCTATTATCTTTGATAAACATTGATGAACCGCCTGACCTCATTTCTATGTCGAAAAGCTCACTTTTTCTAATTAAATCACCAAGCTTTTTGTAGCCATAATTAATTGGAGAAAATGAACTATTGTTAGAAATATATTTTCCCACTTTACTCATATGAGACCAGCCATCGTCTTCGGAAGTTTGTTCTACTGCTGTTCTCAAAAGCTTAACCAGTGCCGTGTCTTGCCTAAGTTGCCTGCGACTTATCTTGGCTTCATTTTCGCCAATTATTTTTTCTTCTTTTTCTTTAGCAAGATTTTCTGTGTAAACAAAAGTAGAGCAAGAATTTACAAAAGGCTGCGGAGTCTTTTTTTCACCGAAACCATAAACAGGGAAACCACTTTCAAGAATCCTCAGAACAAGTGGCGTAAAGTCGCTATCGCTAGTCATAAGCGCAAATGCATCAATGGCTTTGCTATAAAGAAGATCCATAGCGTCAATTATCATTGCTGAGTCAGTAGCATTCTTACCCTTTGTGTACGCAAATTGCTGCATAGGTCGAATTGCATTAGGGTGCAACTGTTCAATCCACCCTGATAAGGAGTCGCTTTTCCAATCTCCATGAGCGTGTCTAACGTTTACCATACCAAGTTTGGACAGTTCTTCCAAAACACCTTCAACAGAGGTATGACTGATATTATCACAGTCTATAAGTAATGCTATTTTTTTTTCGTCTGACAAATATTTCTCCTTGATTTACAGCTCTTTGTTAAAAGGTGCCCATTTAGTGCACCCCTTGACTTTTTACGTTGGCAGCTTAGTTGGCTTTTACGCCGTTTAAATTTAAGAAAACTTTACCAGTAAAGACTGCAAAAGCCAACTAATTTACAAATTTTGAAGTATGGAAAAGTACGGATTGCAGCCCAAGACGTAAGTTCTGGTTTTGAGGTTTCTGTTTTTGTTTGAAGACAACTTGCGGTGGCTTAAAACCTAGAAGAAATTGGAGTTTTTGAGTTTATAGAAAGTGGAGAAAAACTAGGAAACCTAGCAGGTTAAAAAGTTGTAAAAACACTCAGAGAAAAAAGGACATAACGCCGCCAACACAGGCTACTAATTGCTTGTGAGTTTTGCATTAAAATGCCACAGGCATGCAAAAGGCGCAAGCAATTGTTAGTCCTATTGTGCTTGTCCTTGTTACATGCACTTGCTATAATTTGCTTAACTATGTATTACATATGCAGCAAAAAGGTGATGAAAAATGAAAAATGAAATGCTAAGTACCCGCATAGACCATGACACAAAGTTAGCTTTTACTAATGTATGTGAAGATATGGGTCTAAGCACCTCGCAGGCTTTAAAGCTATTTGCAAAAGCTGTGATTAATTATGGCGGAATACCCTTTGAGCTTAAAGCGAAAATCCCGAATACTTTAACAGCCTCTGCAATTGATGAATTAGAGACAGGTAAAGGCGGTAAAACTGAAACAGTTGAAAAGCTATTTAATGATTTTGGTGTAGGCAATTTGAAATAATACTTACTCTGGAATATGCCACACAATTTAAAAAGGACTTTAAGAAAATTGCTAAGTTGCCAATACCTGATGTTGTTGAAGTTGGACATGTTATAAAACAATTGCAACTTGACAATGCCTTGCCTGAAAAATATGTTGACCATGCATTGTCAGGAAATTGGCAAGGTTATAGAGACTGTCACATTAAACCAGATCTAGTTTTAATTTATAAAATAGATAACGGCTCTTTAAAGCTAGCTAGAATTGGAGCTCACAGCGAATTATTCCGATAGCATGCGCTTGTTAGCTTTTATTTGCATACGGACTTATCTGACACGACTTGTAATGATTTGCAACTAGGGCAAATAATCCCAATTTTGATTTTTCGTTGAAACCTGTTGCCACAACTCTTACAAATAAAGAAGTAAGGTGGACCTAGATAAAAGCCAGCCATAAATCACCTCAATTTTTTTCCATTACCACTTCAGCTTCGTACTCTGTTCCATCTGGGGTTTTAACTTTTGTTTTTCCTTTGATGGAATAACCATTGTAGATTGCATAAATCAGGGTTGCCCCAAAACCAAGCGCGATTATTGCTGTAAGCGTAGAGCCACCTGCCACCAAACCTACAGCACCTGCTCCCCAGCCGACTGGATTCCAAAAGTTGGTTGCTGCGACACCCGCTGCACCAATAGCTGTAACTAATGCAACTTTTGAAGCTTTTTTAACAATTTTAATATTTGACGCTAAATTTGGATTCGTGATGATGATTTACCGAGTCTCTCGCTCTACCGCCCGTTTTAATTCTTCTTTTGTACTCACTACTGCATAATCGTCCATTTTAATCTCCATTTTTGATATGAAAGCTAACGCCGCCAGCAGCGGCACAAATTTGATGGCGGTTTTGTTGCGTATGCAACAAAAGTGACAGCGAGTTTGTGTCCGCACTGACTGGTCTTGTTAGCTGATCTTGTTACTAAAACACAAAAAGTCTACACCTGACTAAAAACTTAGCTAAAGCTACAGGATTATTCCAGTTTTAGTGAAACTTATTTGCCAAAATTTTCTTTTATTAAAATATCAAAGTATCGTGTGTCGTCTGAGCTACTCTGAATGTTTTTTGCAAAATCACTACTGCATCCAGGATTACAAAATCCCACTGTATAACCCCTGTACTCGGTAAGTGAATCATCTTTTACAGGCTCGCCAGATCTGGGGCAAAAATTATTAATCGCTTTCATAATTTCTCCTCTGCCTTAGTTTGGACAGGCTATTCATGCAGCTAACGCCTAGCTCACCGGAAAAATTCGAGCGTAGCGAGTATTTTGTCCGGTGAAGCTAATTGTTAGGTTGCTCTTCATTTACTTCTAAGTGTTTCCTGTACTTGCTGTAGTACCGCCGGAGAAACAGAAATATTTCTTGATGTTTTGAGTATTTCTTTCTAATCGCCACAATGTCTACCTCTGGAAGCCTAGACAATGGGGTTACAGAAAACAGTTCATCGAGAATTACCGTTTCTCCTTTTTCTGGATGTAGTTCTTTTATTCTTCGAAACTCCTTAAAAAGATGCTCCTCTAGGTGTTGCCCTCGATCACGGAAATAGGCGTTATATACCCATTCCAATACATCTTCTTTTTTCCTAGGTACTCGGTCATAGAGCTTTATCTCAGTATTGGTTTGAGGGCATTTATATATTTCATCTTCAAACCACTCTGTCTGTATAAGTTTTTTCTTTGGCTCACAACACGGGCAATATGGGAAATCCTCGACATATTCCTCATCGGGGTAAAGTTTCCACCAAACGCCAAAATGAGTTACAAACCGTGCATTATGATCATCTTTTGGAGTTTGCTCCCTTATTGAAGTTAATTCTTGCCTTTGTTTGTGGTTAATTCTTAGAACCACTCCCAATACTATGGTAAGCAATACAAAAGGAGTAAGCACATAATCAGTTGGTATTTTTCTAACGGCTTCCTGTGCTTCGTTAACAAAGTTAATTACAACAAGGTATCCGCCTGACAGTAGAAATGCAGATAGAACTACACCAATATTCTGTAAGAATCCATCCCAAAGTTTTTGCAGACTTTCAGCTATCCACTTCATATCGTCTTTTATAACAGCTAATTCAACGAACAATGGCGTATATCCATTTGGCGTGTATCCACTTTATGAATATTCATATATTGCTCGGGTTTTATTTAATCTTTAGCAGGCTAGCAAGTCTATATGGCTTTGGCAAGAGGTGGATATACGCTGCTTGGCGTATATTATTTTTGTTTTTGGTGTGTATCCATTTTAATTAGTTAATAAAAATCAATTAGTTAAAATCCAAAAAATGGATACACGAATGCTAGACGCTTATTTGGGGCATAAAACATAAAATTAAATTTTTGACATCTTAGTATTTTTAAATATACTGTATAAAAAAACAGTATGGTGATGTATGGATATTCCTCCCCGAGTGCCTGAAAATCCCGTTAAATTAATGGATCGGCTGCGTGCGTTTATACGCATGAAAAATTTAAGTTACAGTACGGAGAAGACGTATCTGTTTTGGATTAGGCGTTATATTTTATTTCATCACGGCGGTTTAAATGCGGTTGTCTTTTTTTGCCATTAGGCATGAATTACTTTAGAAGTGCAGCTTCACCGATACAAACCCAAGACTCCCAGCAATTATTGCCCCAGTCGACCGAAGCATCTTGTGAGCAGGTTGGATAAAGTACTGCATTGGCTCCGAGTTTAGTGGCTTTTATTTTTAATTGAGTTATAGCTGCTTCTTCAGAAGAATTTCCGCTAAAAGCGGAACCTTTACACGAGATTCCTTTTATTTTTCCTTTGGAACTAAAACTTACCTTGTCTGGATTTTGTATTAATTGGACTTCGTTCATAGCTCTTATTTGAGCTAAAGATAAATCATCAACACGTTCTACTTGCCCTAAACCCGCACAGCCGATTAAAAATGATAAAATCAATAATATTAAAATATTTTTCATTATTTTCTCTATATTAATGCTCAACAACTAGTCCAAAAAACAGTAACAATATAATTAACATAACCTGAAGTGCATAATATCACCCTAACCCCCTAAATCAAGCAGAAAAACAAACAAAAAGTCTTGAAAAGGTATGAATTCACCTGTAAAAGTGACAAAAGGTTTTCAATATCGAAGAAAGGATTTATTTATGAGCAAAAAACTGCTGGATATTGTTAGAGATAAAATTCGGTTTAAGCAATATAGTTTGCAAACGGAAAGAAGTTATCTGCAATGGATAAAACGATACATCTTGTTTCACCAAAAGCGTCACCCGAAGGATATGGGCAAACTTGAAATAGAGCAATTTTTAACACATTTAGCCACTGAAAACGTGGCATCTTCGACCCAGAATCAGGCGTTTAATGCGATTTTATTTTTATATAATCAAGTTTTGGATATGCCAATGTATGACCAAAACATACAGGCATTAAGAGCCAAGCAGCGCGAGCGCATTCCTGTTGTACTGTCTAGGGAAGAAGTGATGTTAATTATTTCTTACATTAGAAACCCAACCCACAAACTAGCTGTTTCGTTACTTTATGGCTGTGGTTTGCGGTTAAAAGAGGTGTTGTCATTGCGGATTTTGCATTTGGATTTTGCTTATCAACAAATCAGAATAATGGATAGTAAAAGCCTGAAAGACCGCGTTTTACCAATGCCTAAGAGTTTAATAGGCGCACTGGAAGAGCAGGTAACACATGCCAAACGCACCCACGAAGCCGATTTATTGGCGGGTTATGGCGCGGTTTACTTACCCAATACGCTGTCTAAAAAATACCCAAATGCCGAAAAAGAGCTGAAATGGCAGTATTTATTTCCTGCGGGGAAAATCTCTAAAGACCCTCGCTAGGGTTGCAGTCTCGGCGACATCATTTTCACGCGACCACATTAACCGCAGCGTGAAAACTGCCTGCCAAAAAGCCAATCTTAGCAAAAAGGTATCGGCGCACACCTTTAGGCACTCTTATGCCACGCATTTACTGCAAAGCGGCTTGGATATTCGCACTATTCAGGATTTACTAGGACACAAAGACGTAAATACGACGATGATTTATACACACGTTGTAAAGCAGTTAAATTGTTAGTCCGCTGGATTTTGACAATGACAGGTTTTCGGCACAAACGCGGTAAATTCGTGCCCTTGGTGCAGATAATAACGCAGCCACCGATACAAAAAGCTGTTTAAAGACCATCGCCATTGTAGTGTAGACGCATTACGTCGAGCGCGTGGCTTGCCATTTACAATCGCACTTAAAGTTTCTGCCGTTTGTGCGTCGTGATAAATTCGCACACTCAAATCGGGTTCGAGCAACTGCCTGTGTGGCGTGTTTTCGCACTGGCTATTGAATAGGTAACTCAATCTTATCGTGGTGGTATGGCGACTGCGCTCCAACACCCAAAAATGCAAGTCTAAACAAACTGTTACGCGCGAAACATAATGTGCTTTGTCAGGATATTGACACAATTGGGGCAACAGCCTTCTGAGTAAGATATAGTTGTTTTCGTACAGCTCCATTAACCCGCTAAAACGCTGCGAATAATGGTTGTTTTTGCTTCTTGGTCGTAGTTGCATGGCACATAAATTATTAAATTGTCACATATAGCATACACTGATTTTTGATTTTTTATGGCACTTTTATTGGTATCATGTGTTAATATCCACTCGCAAATTTTGTACTGCTTTAAATACTCCAAAAGGGTTAGACCACAACATGAACTGCATCAAAAAATTTAAAGATATTAGAATTGAAGACGTGCCAGAGGATTGTTTGGGTTAAAGACCTGCAGTATCCCAATTACACTGAATATCCCACCTACAATTAGGTAGCCAAAAGCTCCATTTAAAGGACGCTTTATGATCATAGAAATAACTTTGGCTCCGATTAAGAAAAACGAAAGTATGATTAGGTGTGCAATTGCTGGATTCATTATACCTCCTTGTAGGGTTCTAACGATGCTGTAAAAAATCACTTTCAGGGTCGTAATTTCCCAAGATCTAAATTCTTTATTTCATTAGCTGTTAATATGCAACATAAATTTTAATTGTTAAGCTAAAACACAAAATAATGCTAATAGCTAATTTAAGTTCTCTATAAAACCCTATTGATAATTTGATTGTCCGTAATTCGCTAATTTCTCAAGACTGTACGTTATATAATAAAGTTGCCACTAGGCTTTGGCTTTCTGTTTTCTGCGTAAGCTAAACCGATTTTGGCGTGTATCCACTTTATGACTATTAATATATTGCTCGGGTTTTATTTAATCTTTGGTAGGTTAAAAGCCTATATGGTTTTGGTAAAGTGGTGAATTTCACTAGGCAATATGCAGCAAAGAGTTTGCATAACATCCGTATTTTCGGTTGTTTTGGAGTGCACAAGAGCCAGTTTTTAATTAGGCGTTATATTTTATTTCATCATAAAACGTATCCTAGTATGTTACATGTTTAGCATCGGTCGTTATTTGTAGGGTGTTTGGCGGTGTAAAAAAATGAGCGGCATTGGCACATTTTAACTGAAATCTGTGCAAAAAAGTGCCTTTTTATTGATATGGGTAAATTTAAAGATGTATTTTGTTTGTATCTTATTTGTTTCTACTTTATGTTGTTTGGGTCTTATTAAAAAAGACGAAAAATGTAATTACAATCAATAAGATAAAGACGTATTATTATTTGTTTAAAATATTAAAGAGGAATGATTATGGAGCATTTATCCACAGAAACCGTTGAGCAATCAGGTCGTCGTACCTTTGTTAAAACTGCATTGGCAGGCGCAGTTGCTGCCGCTGTTGTCTCTAATAGTGCACAGGCTGTAGAAGCTGGCAATGCTAAAGGGGGTCTTGCAGGTTTTGATGTTGGTACAAAAGCAGATGTAGGCAAAATGAAGCGTGTTAAACAGACTTTAGCTGTGCCTCCTGCTGTGCCTAAATTCGATTGGAAAGCAAAAGGCAAGCCAGTTGTTGTTGAAGTTGAAATGACGATTGAAGAGAAAGAGATAGAAATTGCACCGGGCGTTTTCTATTGGGCATTAACGTTTAATGGCAGTGTGCCAGGGCCTTTAATTGTTGCCCATGAGGGGGATCATGTTGAGCTGACATTGAAAAACCCTAAGAGCAATACAATGGTGCATAATATTGATTTTCATGCGTCAACAGGTGCATTAGGTGGTGGGGCGTTAACTCATGTTTCCCCTGGTGAAGAGGTGGTTTTACGTTTTAAAGCAACCAAAACAGGTACGTTTGTGTATCATTGTGCCCCAGGCGGTATTATGGTGCCTTATCATGTGGTTTCTGGCATGAATGGTGCAATTATGGTGTTGCCACGTGATGGCTTAAAAGACGATAAAGGTCGTAGTCTAAATATTGATAAAGCGTATTATGTGGGTGAGCAAGATTGGTATGTGCCTCAGGATAAAAATGGTACTTATAAACGCTATGGCTCTCCTTCAGAGGCAATGGGTGATGTATTAGAAGTGACTAAGGGTTTAATTCCTACTCACTTGACTTTTAATGGTAAGGTCGGTGCATTAACTGGTAAAGGTGCAATGCAGGCAAAAGTAGGTGAGACTGTGATGTTTATTCATTCTCAGGCTAACCGTGATACCCGTATCCATTTGATTGGTGGACATGCTGATTTCTTCTGGCATGGTGGTTCTTTTAAGGATAAGCCATTTACGGATCGTGAGACTTGGCCCGTATTTGGTGGCGAGGCCGTTGCAGCTGTTTATACGTTTAAACAGCCTGGCATTTATGCTTATGTTAATCATAACTTGGTAGAGGCTTTCCAATTAGGTGCTGCAGGGCATGTGAGTGTTGAAGGCAAATGGAATAATGACCTTATGAAACAGGTTAAAGCACCAACTTCTTACTAGGTTAAATGTGCAAAGGTGTATCTTGCGCCTTTGCACTTTCATAGAGTATGTTTATGACGATAATAAAGTTAATTCGGTATTCGCTTTTTTTGCTTTTACTAACCGCAATGTCTGCTGCTTATGCAGATAAGCCGATTGCTCAAAATTCTCTTGCTTATGCACAAACTTTAAATACCATGGCGGCTTTGGCAATGCGTTGGTATGGTACGCAGATTAATGATAAAACCCATATTATAGCCCCTATAACCAATTCAAAATTGGTCGGTCAAACACTTAGTAAGCAGCCGAATGTGGTTGCGATTAGTTTGAGTTCTGCACAGATTTTTAATACCAGTAAAGGTGCTCGTTTTCATCTTTCTGGGAAGTTGCAATATGTGAAAAACCAAGAAACATATCAGCAAAGTTTTAGTAATGATTTGTTTTTTTATAATGCGTTACCTACTCAGATTGAGCAAATTAAAACGGTACTTGGCACTGATGTGCAAGGTGTTACCGATGGTTCAACCTTGGCATCAAAAGAGTATTATCAAAGTCGTTATTTTGCCTATGCTTGGCTGGCTTTTATAAATGGCGTGGCAATAGGTAAAAAATGGATTAATCTTGATGCTTGGCAGGATACCAGTGAGTATCGTTTGACTATGGGGCCGTTTTCTAAGTCTGGAAAGGTGCTTGCAATGTTGGCTTTACAGCGTAAAAAAATGGGAACTGGGTATTATTTATTGCGCCAACTTCATCTTGATTCTAATCAAGCAAATCAAGGTGTAATTAAGCTAGTATTCGATTTTAAAGGTAAGCGTGATGGGATTGATGCCATTGCCAGCTTTGAGCAGGAAATTAAATATCAAGTTAAACAAGATGGTAGCTGGCATATTAAATATATTAAGACAGTTCAAATACTTCCAAACCTACAACCTTGGCAGAATATACTATGTTAAAACGTGATTTTTTTATTAGCTGGTGTTTCAGTGCATTATGCTTGTTTGCGTCTAATGCACAAAGTGATGCGGCTCAATCTTTACCTATTTTACAGGGAGTAGGGGGCGATTTTAGTGCAATTGGGGATAACGGCAAACCGTTTCATCTTAATACCTATAAAAATAAGGTGGTGGTTCTGTTTTTTGGTTATACCAATTGTGCCGATGTGTGTCCTTTTACATTGGGCTATTTAAAAGATATGTACCAAGGTTTGACAGAGCAAGAACAGCAACAGGTACAAGTTGTCTTTGTCAGTATTGACCCAGAATATGATACACCCGAGCATTTACATGAGTATGTACGCTATTTTAATCGTGATTTTGTTGGGGTAACAGGTAATAAAAAGGCAATTGATGCGATTGTTAAACAGTATCAAGTTAAGTACAGTCGTACCAGTGGTAAAGATAAAGTTAAAACCAAAGATATTCGCAGGGTAACTCAAAAAGCGGTAGAAAATGAAGAAGAAGATGCCGCTTATGTTTATAGTCATACGGTTAATTTGTATTTAATGGACGCTCAGTTAAGGGTGCGTAGTTTGGATTATACAGGTACGGCCAAGCCTGTATTACGAAATAAAATACGCCAACTAATTAAAGAATTACCAGCATTAAAAACAGCAGATAAACGCAAAGCCAAAGTGTCGCAAGCACCTGTAAGTGGGGTATTACCAGCAGCGGCATTAACAACAGTGGCATTAAAAAAACCAGCTAAGGTCAATATGACATTGCCTATAGCAGTTAATTATTGGGTACATTTAGGGCCACCAAACACACGTACAATGGCAGCTTATGGGGAATTTATTAATACGGGTGAAAAAGATATTTATTTAATGGGTTTTAGTAATAAAGATTTTTCTCAAGTACAAATGCACGAGTCAGTTATTGATAAGCAAGGCATTGGTAAAATGGTAGAGCATAAAACGTTTTTAATTCCAGCAGGGGAAAGTTTAGAGTTTGCACCGGGCAGTAAGCATATTATGCTTATTACCCCACTTAAACGCTTTAAACATAATGGACAAACCAGCATGCAGGTGCACTATCGTCAGGCAGACAGTGCGAAAATAGTCACTCAGACATTGCTTTTCCCTGTGCGCTTTGATGGTGCAGCCTGTACTGCAATGCCGCAGCAATAACGCATTAAATATGTTTATAGATAAGGTTAATATAATGAAAATTAAAAACGGGTTAAGTTGTGGGTTATTGGTTTTGTTGGCTTTTTTGAGCTTATCTGTACAGGCAGCAAAGCCGTTAACCTTTGATTTACAGCAGATGAAAAACCAACAGGCAATCAAGGTTAATCCGCATAGCTGGGGCGAAAAATATTTGTTAATTGCTGTAGGCTATACGGGCTGTCCTGATATTTGTCCAACAACGTTATTAGATATGCGAGATGCACTTACAGAGCTAGATAAAACACCAGAAAAAGCTGCCCAGCTACAGCCTTTATTTATTACTATTGATCCTATTTCTGATACTCTTGCAGATATCACTAAGTATACAAGCTATTTTGATAGTAGAATTATCGGCTTGCGTACGCAAGATTTTGGCAAGCTGGATAATATTGTAAAACAACTGCATGCTAGTTATGGTTATTTCTTTAAAGGAAAACAGGTTTATCCACCCAAATTACCTAAGGGTTATACGGTGATGCACAGTATTTTTATCTATTTGTATTCGCCCAAAGGAAAGTTACTTAATGCTTTTCCTTACAATACAAAGGGTAAAAACCTTGCGGAAGGTATTTTACGACACCTTCCCTAATTTAATCAAAAAAAGGAAAATTGTATGAAAACTTTGTTTAAAGTAAGTGGCGTATTTGCCAGTAGTTTATTGTTTGCCGCCTGTGCTAACACCACATCAAAGCCCACAGATAATAAATTAGAGTTGGCTAATTGTGCTATTCAAGAGACCATTCCCGGTGCTAAAGCAACAGGTGCTTTTTTGACAATCAAAAAAACAGGTACACAAAAGTTGGCACTGGTTTCTGCAAAAATACCAAGTGTTACAGCGCATGTAGAAGTGCATGAGATGGTTATGAAAGCAGGGAAAATGCGTATGCAGCAAATACCTGCATATCATTTAAAAGAAGGCAATAATGTGCTGCAAAAAGGGGGCTATCACATTATGCTTATGGATATTAAAAAACCCATCAAAGTAGGCGAAAAGCACAAGCTAACCCTAACCTTTAGTGATGGCTCTAGCCAAAGCTGCATTGCACCTGTTAAGAGTGTTCAGGCTTTAACACCTAAGGGTATGAAAAAAATGATGCATATGCATAAAAAAGAAATGCAACATAAAATGAAATAAGCAAAAATGCACGCCAATTTTATTGATACATTGGCGTGCAGATTAAAAAATACAAATAGCAACGTAATACTGCTTGCAAAAATACTTGGTTTTGTTACAGTTGCGCCCGCACTAGAGCACGTTATGATGGCTCTTGTCGGTTCTCTCGCAATCAGAAGCTACGAACCCCGCCAGGTCCGGAAGGAAGCAACGGTAGTAGTGGATAGATGTGCCGAGATGTCGCTGGCAAGGGTCATCACCAGTTTTTCACTTCTTACTCTTCTTGTTTTCATGTTAATATAAGCGTCTTAAAATTCTTCTTTCACAGCATTTAGGCAATTCAATGAGTTATCAGGTTTTAGCACGCAAATGGCGACCACGTATTTTTTCAGAAGTAGTGGGGCAAGAGTCTGTATTGCGTGCATTGATTAACGCTCTTGATGCTCAGCGTTTACATCATGCTTATTTATTCACAGGCACACGTGGCGTTGGCAAAACAACACTGGCACGCATTTTGGCAATGTGTTTTAACTGCGAGCAAGGTGTCAGCTCTAAGCCTTGTGGACAGTGCAATGCTTGTACAGAGATAAAACAAGGGCGTTTTGTTGACTTAATTGAAGTTGATGCCGCCTCTCGTACCAAAGTAGAAGATACCCGAGAGCTACTAGATAATGTTCAATATGCGCCCACAAGTGGACGCTATAAAGTGTACTTAATTGATGAAGTGCATATGCTATCTAGTCATAGTTTTAATGCGCTACTTAAAACACTAGAAGAGCCGCCAGAACATGTGAAATTTTTATTAGCGACGACGGATCCCCAAAAATTACCCATTACGGTATTATCACGTTGCTTGCAATTTAGCCTAAAAAACATGACCGCAGATAAAATTGTTGGGCACTTGCAGCAGGTTTTAACAGCAGAAGAAGTGACTTTTGAAGAGCCTGCATTATGGTCTTTAGGGCGAGCAGCGCAAGGCAGTATGCGTGATGCTTTGAGCCTAACAGACCAAGCCATTGCTTTTGGTCAAGGTAAGCTGATTGAAGCACAGGTGAATGCCATGTTAGGCACACTTAATCATCAAGACGTATTTATTTTGGCGCAATATATTGCCCAAGCACAGACCCATAATCTGTTTGCCCATACTGCCAATTTAGCTCAGCAACATGTTGATTATAATGAAATTTGTGAAGCATTACTGAGTTTGTGGCACCGTGTTGCTTTGGCACAAATTAGTGCAGATAATATTGATGATTTGCAAGGCGATAAAACAGCCATACTAACCTTAGCTCAAGCATTACAGGCCGAGGATATTCAGTTGTTTTATCAAATTACTTTAACGGGTAGACAAGAGTTGTCTTTAGCACCAGAGCCACAACAAGCGTTTGAAATGATGCTAATACGTTTGTTGGCATTTCGTCCTGCAGAAAATATTCCTCAAGACTTACAGCTAACTACCTGTTTGCAGATACAAGAATCTAATGCGTCAAATCAGTCATTAGATGAAAAAAAAAATACAGTTGAGCTAACACCAGAGCCGACACCAGAGCCAACGCCAGAGCCAACGCCAGAGCCAACGCCAGAGCCAACGCCAGAGCCAACGCCAGAGCCGACACCAGAGCCGACACCAGAGCCGACACCAGAGCCAACACCAGAGCCAACACCAGAGCCAACACCAGAGCCAACACCAGAGCCGACACCAGAGCCGACACCAGAGCCAACACCAGAGCCAGAAGCGGAGGTTCGCAAAGCGGCAATCGTACCAAGTGTAGAAAACTGGTATAACGCTTTAGAAGAGCTGCAATTATCTGGCATTAACTTAGCGATTATGCGTGATACAGCGTTAGCAAAAGTGGTTCCCCCCAGTGATAATCATAACGGGCAATTAGAATTTGATGTCAGCAAAGCGCAAGAAGGTCTATTAAGTGATGGCATTAAAAAACGTTTAATTAGTGAGATTGGTCGTTATTGGCAGGGGTATCAGATTGTATTACAGGTTTGTGAGCCTCGTTATGAAACGCCATCTCAGCAGGGTAAGCGTCTACACTCAGAACAGTTGCAAGCAGCACAAGCAATTTTGCAAGATGATGAAAACATCAATAAAATACTGGATTATTTTGATGGACATATTGTTGAATCTTCAATTAAACCCATTAATTAAGCACAATCAATCCCTAATAAAAGAGGCATTAATATGATTAAAGGTGGCATGGGCAACCTAATGAAACAAGCGCAAAAAATGCAAGAGCAAATGCAGCAAGCGCAAGAACAGTTAGCACAAGAAGAAACCCAAGGTGAATCTGGTGCAGGCATGGTTAAAGTGGTTATGACAGGCCGTCATGATGTTAAACAGGTGCTGTTAAGTGATGAGCTTATGCAAGAAGACAAAGAAATCTTAGAGGATTTAATTGCTGCAGCGGTTAATGATGCCGTGCGTAAAATTGAAGCCAAAAGCCAAGAACAAATGAGCAAAATGGGTGCTGGTATGGGCTTACCTCCCGGTATGAAATTGCCTTTTTAATGCAATTTAAAAATCTTACACCCAATGCCTATCAGCATCTTATACAGGCTTTTATGTCTTTATCAGGTGTGGGTGAGCAAGGTGCTCAGCGCATGTTATATTCCTGCTTGCAAGAGGACAAAGGACAGCCTTTATTGGAGGCGTTAGAGCAGGCACAAAAACTACGGTTGTGTGTGTTATGTAGAGCTTATAGCGAGAGCGATACTTGTCCTGTGTGCATGGATAAAAAGCGTGATAACCAGCCTTTGGCGGTGGTGTTAAACATGCAAGATAGAGCCACACTATTAAATGATAAACAATACTCAGGGCATCTTTTTGTGCTTTCTAAATTGCTTATGCCTAGCGCTGGTTTGGGGCTTACAGAAACGGGCATGGCGGCACTTTTAGAACGTATAAAAAGTCTTGAGATTAATAGGTTGTATGCTTTTTTTCCAGTCAGCAGTGCGGGCAATTTAAGTTTGCAGTTTCTTATGGACGTATTGCAAGATAAGGTACAGGTTGTTCATATTAAAGAACTTGATTTGTGGCATAAAGAGCAAAAAAACACTAAGGAAAATGCTGTTTGAAACCCATGCCAGCACCTAAACATCAACTCGGTTCGCTACATTGGATTACCCAAGATGAGCAGTTGCAAGCATACTGTGTTCAGTGGCAGGCGCAGCCATATATCAGCTTAGATACAGAGTTTATGCGTACCGATACTTATTACCCTGTAGCAGGGTTAATTCAGGTGTGTGACGGTCAGGGAAGTTATTTTATTGACCCGTTAAGTATCCATAACTGGCAGAGCTTTGCTGATTTATTAGCACAGCCTTTAGTGCAAAAAGTATTACATGCTATGGGTGAGGATATTGAAGTGTTACACAAGCTAATGCCTAATTTAACGTTAAATGCATTGGTAGATACACAAATTGCCGCTGCTATGCTTGATTTAGGCGGACAAATAGGTCTGCAAAGCCTGTTAAAGCAGGTGCTTAATGTTAGAGTAGATAAAAATCAAACCCGCTCTAATTGGTTGCAAAGACCATTAACCGCAAAGCAAATTTATTATGCCCAAGAAGATGTGCATTATTTATATAAGCTCTATCCGAAGTTAATGGCAAGGTTAAAAGAAAGAGAGCGTGCAAGCTGGCTGATTGAAGAATCTCAGCACTTGATTGAAAAAAGCCGTAGCCAAAATCAGCTTAATCAGTACTATAGTCGAATTAAATTGGCATGGAAATTATCATCTTCCCAACAGTTTGTATTAAAGCAGCTCGCTATTTGGCGAGAGCAGCAAGTGCAAAGGCTAGATATTACTCGTAATCAATTCATTCAAGATGATAGTTTGTGGCGGATAGCTAAATACGGCTCTAAAACCAACCATGAATTAAAATTAGCAGGTATCAATGCACATTGTATTGAACAGTATGGAGATGAAATACTGCAACTGGTTAGTGAAGCAAAGAAGCTCGCCTCTCGTTATGGAGGTAACCCGTTGCCAATGCCTTTAAGTATTTATGAAAGCAATGCTTATAAAGGGTTGCGTAAGCAGTTACAACAATTAGCAAAACAGCAGGGTATTGCGCCTGAGTTATTAATTCGAAAACAGGATTTACAGGCATTGGTGCGAGCAAAACTCAAGCAATCCCCATGTCATTTGCCCGATTATATTCAAGGTTGGCGTTATCAAATTATGCAACCTATATTAGAAAGTTGGCTAAGTCATGCCGCTTAAATAATAGATTAAGGAGTTTTTATGTATTGTCATATTTATAAAACTGAAAAGACGCAGGGATTATATTTGTTCGTTAAACCAGAACAAGCCTTTGAAGAGCTGCCAGAAGAGTTACATAGCTTATTTATTAATCCAGAAAAATTTTTAGAAATAGAATTAACAAAAGATAAAAAACTAGCACAAGTAAATGCACAGGAAGTGCTGGAATCGATACAAGAAAAAGGGTACTTTATCCAATTTCCACCTTTAGATACCATTGGGCAAAGAGCAACATAATGCAAGATTTTTGGAAGCATAAACGTCTAGATGAGATGAACGCCAAAGAATGGGAGCTGTTATGCGATGGCTGTGCCTTGTGTTGCTTGCATAAATTACAAGATGAACAGAGCGATGAGGTATATTACACTGACGTGCATTGTCGTTATCTTAATAAGGCAGATTGTCGCTGTAGTGTGTATCGAAAAAGACAAACACTCGTGCCTAATTGCGTGTGGTTAAATGCGGATACAGCTAAAGAATTTGCTTGGTTACCTACAACCTGTGCTTATCGGCTTATTGCTGAAAATAAACCCCTTAAAGACTGGCACCCATTAATCTCAGGGAGTCAAAAAACAGTTCACAGTGCTGGTATTTCCATGCAAAATAAAGGCATTAATGAGCGTTATATTCCAGAATATCAATGGGAGGACAGAATTATATGCAAGGCATGTTAACATATTTAGATGCTTGGTTGATTTATATTGCTGCTGGACTGATGGGCTGGTGGTGTTGGTATCGTTTGTTTTTTTGGCTAAAAGCCATTCCTTTTGCACAGCATCTTATGCTTGCTGTAGGTGCTGTTTTGCTCTTTACGCCAGCACCTATTAATGCCAATGCAGATCAATATGCCCCTGCCTTTATTATTACCGCATTTTCTCTTTTGGCAAAATCAACCCAAAGTATGAGCTATATCTATTTTTATTGGCTATGTGCGGCTTTAATTGTGACTTTAGTTTTGATGCTGATTTATTCTTTGCTATACAAATTTAAGAAAAAGCCTGCTACTGCAACAGAAAAAGAACCAGATGACGCATAAAAAAACCGCCATAAACCTAAGTGAATAGCGGTTTTTGTAACTTTAATTTAAAACTCTTTAATATGTTCAGTGACGTATTTAAGCGTTAAAAATATGAGATTTTCGTCTTCTTCATAATACTGCTCATCTAACTCATTGAGCTCATCGTAATAATCAGACTGTACACTTTCAAGTTGCTCTGCACGCTCATCTTCATCGGTACTTAATGGTTTCTTAAACAAGCTGAGTACATTTGCAAGCAAAGCCTGTGCTTTTTTTGCCTTAATGCGTTCAAGAGCGGCCAAGGTTTGTTCGCATAAAGCGCCTGTTTCATGGCGAATAAATACGCAAAAACCACCGTTTTCCATTTCTTTTAAAAACTGGTCAACTAAAAAAATTGTTTGTTCAGCGTTATTTAGGGAAGAATAACCTTGCTCTGCTTCTTTATCATAGATGATATCGGTAATTTGCAAAAAAGAGTCAGTTTCATCGGCAACATTTAGTGCTGCCTGAATCTCCACATTCATCGGTTCTACTTATGCTCCTCATTATTTTTTTATAACCATAGACTAAGTGCTTAAATTTAACAAAGTAAATATCAATTTTTAAGTGAATTTTCTGTTAAATAATGATTTTCTCTAGGACATGGGCGGTTTCTTTGGGTGCGTCCATAGGAAAACAATGACTATGCCCAAATTGACTTACCTGAATAAGCGCATTGCGCTTGCTAGCTAAGATAATGGCTTGCGGTACTTGTGGAAAGCTATGTTTGGCTCGCAAAATAGTAGTAGGCACGGTCACATTTTTTACGGCTTGCCATAAGCCTTGAGGATAAGAGCCAAATAATTGAGCTTCCCAAGCAGGGGCGCAACATAGCTCTAACTGCCCTTGGGCATTTGTTTTTAAGGCATGCTTAATAAACAGTTGCAATACTTCAGGCTGCCAATTTTGATATAGGCGTTTGCTGTTAAAATAAGCCAGTGCTTGTTCCTCATTTTCCCAAGCATTAACTCTACTAATGGTTGTCTGAACCAACTTGCTCCGCTTCCATAAACCCAAATGTCGCATAATGCACAAATAACGTACGACTAAAGGCGGGAACATAATAGGGTCTAATAAAATAATTTGCCGAAATAAATGTGGAAATTGCACCGCCATATACAAAGTGATAGTACCACCAAAACTGTGTCCAATACCCACTAAAGGACGTGTTATGCGCTTCTCTAATGCAGTGCCAATTTGTGTTGCAATGGCAGACCAGTTAGGAGGCAGAGCTGTTGGCTGTGGTGAATTTCCATGCCCAGGCAAATCAGAAAACAGTGCTTTAAAAGGAGGGCTAAAATAACTTGCCATAGGTAATAAAGTGCAGGCATGAAAACCGTTGCCATGCAAAAAATGTACATCAGCCTCTGCTTGGTTGGTTGCGTTGTTATATGTATATTGCTGTATGTTGTTGATTATGGGTAGGGGATTAAATTCAGTCATTAGATTGGCTCAAAGGGATACCGCTATGAAAACGGAACTGTTTATCAGGGGTTTGAATAAATTCATTTTCAAGTGTTAAATAAAACGCGATGCGAGGCTCAATGGCAACCTTAGAATGAGTTTGGGCTAAGGCTAAATAATCTTGATAATGACGACCTTCTGAGCGTAACAGCGAATAGTAAAATTTTGCCAGTTGATTATCAACACAGGGGACTAATTTAGCAAAACGCTCACAAGAACGAGCTTCAATAATGGCACCTATAATTAAAGTGTCAATTAACTGAGAGGCATCGCCCTTACTGACATGCTGGTGCAGATGGTTGGCATAAGGTGAAGAGGATAAATGCCGATACTCAATATTGCGTTTTTGCATAATGGTAACGACCTGCTCAAAATGTAAAATTTCTTCACGTGCCAGTTGACTCATTTTTTTTAATAGCCCCGCTTTATTGGTGTACTTATACATGAGCGTCATGCCCATATTGGCGGCTTTTTTCTCGCAATTTGCATGATCAATTAATAAAATATCAATATGTTCAAGTGCTGCTGTAAGCCAGCTTTGTGGCGTGGGTACTCTTAAAAATGTATTAATTTCATCTAGGATAGGCTGCAATGCTTGTAAATCATGGCTCATAATTGGTATCCCAAGGCTTATATAAAAAATAGCTGCTTATTCAACCTACAAATGAACTAAAGTGCAACTTTTCTTATTCTGTTATGTACGGTTTTTTGAAGGCTTTTATATTTTTGCCAAAGACTTGCAACTATTTATCATAATCTCTCTCTTAAAACTGGCAAAACATAGGCGTTTAACAGTATTATGCGCCCCTTAGAATGCGTTTTAGGAAATAACCTTGTTATATAAACAATCTGTACAAACAATTATTCTCGCTCTTATGGCGTTATGTGGTGTTAATTTTAGCCATGCAGGGGCAGAAATAGAATTAGGCATTGCTTCTGATTATTTACCCCAAGGGGTTATCAGCAATATTAACTCTCCTGTATTGCAAGCAGGTATGAGCATTAATCATCATTATGGTATGTATGCAGGCGCATGGGCGAGTAGTTATGGTATTAAACGTGATATTCCTTATGAGGGTGATTTGTATGCAGGCTGGTATTTGCCATTATCGCAGTCTATTGCTGTAGATGCGGGTATCACGCACTTTACTTTTAATAATGACTATATCCCTAATAATGATTATAGCGAATGGTTTGTAAGCCTAATAGGTTGGGACGCATTGACTTTAGGCTATCGTCAGTCTGATGATTTTAAAGGCTCTGAGCTAACACATCGGCGTTTTCAAGTTGGTTATACCTTTAATATAAACGACTTTTCTATAGAGCTTTTTACAGCACATAATCGCTATGATAAAGCCAGTGATGATTATAATTGGGGTTCACGCTCAAATATTAAAGATTACTGGCAGTTTCGTGCGGCTTTGGTTCGTTCTTATAAGGCGTGGGATTATCGAATAAACTTGCATGCCACCAGTTTGCCTAGTGAATTTCGTAGTAGCTATCGTCTGGATTTGAGTATGAGCCGCTATTTCCAAATTTGGTAAGCTGTTACTGATACAAAGTTGCTTTATCCTGACGCTTGGTCATGTTTGCAAGGTGGCAAGTTGATATGAATTATTCTAAGTTTTTGCCAATACAATGCGTACAAAAGGGGTCATATTGGGCTTTTTTAGATTATTGCTAGTAGGTGTAAGCACTTGAGTTTGTTGAAAGTTTGCTTGGCTAAAAGCCTGCTTAATGGCTTGTGTGTCTGTATATTGCAATTGCCAATTGCTGTTGGTTAGCCATGCAACCGTATTTTGTGCAAATTTGGCATAGGCATAATAGGGGTGTTGCTGATTATCTGGGTATAAGTCTGTTAGATATGTGCCTTGCTTAAAGCAACTTAATGCTTGGCTAATTTGTTTAAATCCCTGCTGTAATTGCGTTTGGGTAAAATAATTGATAAGCCCTTCACTGATAACTAAAGTGGGTTCTGTTTGTTTAAAAAGGCTTAATGCTTGGCTTATATTTGCTTGCTGTTTTTGCGCCATAAAAAAGCAAGGAATGCTTTCTAGGTTATGCGGTTTTACCAGTTTGTTAAGTAATTTGCTTTTGTGCGCCTGCATACTAGGGACATCGCTCTCTATATAGTGCACATGCGGATAGCGTCGGCTTATCTGTATTCCTCTTGGGGAGAGCCCTGCGGCGAGCTCTAATATTTGAGTCACCCCTTGTTGCTCTACTAAATACTGTATTTGTTGGTTTATCAGTTGATGGCGTTGCAGTAAAAAGGTATCAATATTAACACCGCCTTTTAATTTAAAGACGCTGTTAATGGGCATAAGAAGTAGGTGGGCAATACGCCCAGCTACCGTAGTCAGCTCTGGGTATGAGAGGTGATATTTAAACCACACATAGCTGGTATAGTGTGCACTTAGGCTAAGACGTAAATTGGCATCTGACATTAAGGGTTAGATTGATTTTTTTCTAGCTGTGTACGTTCTTTCTGGCACTCATTGAGTAAGTATGATTTATCTGCGAGTGCCTGTTCGAGTTCTTTATTTTTCTGGATGCTGGCTTGCTCTTTTTCTATGGCTTCAGCGAGTCGCTCTTCAATGTTTTTAAGTTTATCTGCGAGCTTGCGTTTTAATATCATATTAGCAATTGCACTGCCAACTAGTATGCCTGCAAATAAAATAACAAAAGAGTATATTATCATGCTTATTCCTCCAGAAGCAGATCAATTTTTTTAATGGTTGTGATGGTTTGTGTGCTTTGTGCAAGCAGACCTCTTTGCTGTAACACAAGCTCAGCAATATTTGCAATGCCCTGTTCTTTTTTAATGCGGGGCAATGGTTGTTGTTTATCAATAAGCTGTTGAAATTTAGGAAGCATAACAAACTGTAGCCACTGTTCTATTTCTAAGCTATCTACACAAAAAGGTTGCACACTGGCAAGGGCTTCAGTGCTTGGCGTGGTGCTGCTGTGTAGGGACTCTGTAATGAGATGTTGCTGTAATTCTGTTAATAGTTGCTGTAGTTTTTGATGTTTGGGCATAATCATTCTTTCGTGTTTGGGGTATTATGGACAAAGAAGTATTCAACTTGCAAGGCGAATGTATTAAGATTGTATAAAAATAAATGACTTTTCAAGTTGTAAAAAGAAAAACATCGATTTATTCAATAGCCAATATGCTTTATAGTTGCGTATTTACTCGTCATTTTTTAAATTTTAAGGTATTTCAAACTCATTATGAACGCACAACGCTTATTCAAACGCTTAGCTTTATCTGGATTTCTTCTGGCTAATGTTGCCAATGCTCAATTAATCATTCCTAAACCGCCTACACTACAAGCGACCGCTTATGTCTTGATGGACGCAAATAGTGGTCGGGTGTTGGTTGAAAAACAAGCAGATAAGCGTATTCCTCCTGCCAGTTTAACTAAGATGATGACCAGTTATGTGGTTGCTCATGAAATGCAACTGGGGAATATTAAACCTGAAGATAAGGTCTTAATTAGCGTTAATGCTTGGAAACGTGGTGGGTCTCGCATGTTTGTGCGAGAGGGTACTAATGTCAGTGTGATGGACTTACTGCGTGGTGTTATTGTGCAGTCAGGTAATGATGCCTCCGTTGCCTTAGCAGAACATATTGCTGGCTCTGAGGATACCTTTGCTGCCATGATGAACCAATATGCAGAACGCTTTTCAATGGTTAATAGCCAATTTAAAAATGCCACAGGCTTACCTGATAAACAACACTATTCTTCTGCTCGTGATTTGGCAATATTAGCACGACATATTATTCAGGATCACCCAAGTTATTATGGGTTATATGCAGAAAAATATTTTAAATATAATGGTATTCGCCAACCCAACCGTAATAAATTGTTATGGCGAGATCCTCTTGTTGATGGACTTAAAACAGGACATACTCAAGCTGCAGGATTTTGCCTAACCGCCTCAGCAGTAAAAGATAATATGCGTTTGATTGCTGTGGTTATGGGGACTAAAGGAACAGAGGCAAGGGCAGTAGAGGCGCAAAAGCTGTTTAATTATGGTTTTCGGTTTTATGATACCTACAATCTATATGCCAGCAATAGTCAATTACAAACTGTGCGGGTTTGGAAAGGCCAACAAGAATCGCTTGATGTTATTTTACCTAAGGCAGTGTCTTTGACGCTACCAAGAGGCTCTAAAGATAAGCTGAAAGCAAAAATTGAAATACAAAATTATTTACAAGCACCAATTAAAAAAGGTCAGGTATTAGGCACATTAAGTATCAGTCTAAATGGAAAACAAGTGGCAAAAGAGGAATTGGTTGCCGCCTCTGCTATTGATGAGTCAGGTTTTTTTGCTCGTTTTTGGGATAGTATTAAATTGTTTTTTACGCAGCTTTTTGCAGGTTAACGATGTCAACTCAAGAGACGCCACTTCTGGTTTTTCCTTGTGCAAATTATCCTGTAAAGGTCGTTTGTCGTCCGTTTGCAGATTATGAAAATCATATATTACAAAAAGTGGCTAAATTTGCACCAGATTGCCAACAAAAACCCACAAAAGTTGCACAAAGTAAGGGTGGAAAATTTGTATCTATCACGCTTTACTTTACCGCAACAGGAAAGCAGCAGTTACAGCAAATCCACCAAGCCTTAATTGCTCATAATGATATTTTAACGGTGCTTTAATGCTGCATGTTATTCATTTTGGTGTGCTGGATTATGAACAAACCTATCATAAAATGCGGCAACAAATAGCATATCGAGCAAATAATAAAGACATACTGGCAAATAATGAGTTATGGGTGTTAGAGCACTATCCTGTTTTTACCCAAGGACAGGCAGGCAAAGCTGAGCATATTTTAAATTCAGATGATATTGCTGTAATACAAACAGATCGAGGTGGGCAAGTAACCTACCATGGACCAGGTCAGTTGGTTGTCTATTTCTTATTGAATTTAAAGCAGTTAAATTTAGGTACGAGAGAGCTGGTTACTAAAACCGAAAATAGTTTAATTGATTGTTTGCAGCAATTTAATGTGAGTGCAACAAGTCGTGCTGATGCCCCTGGTGTGTATGTACAAGAGAGAAAGATTGCATCATTGGGATTTAGAATTAAGCAGGGTTTTAGCTATCATGGCTTGGCATTAAATGTGGATATGGATTTACAGCCATTTTTACGCATTAATCCTTGTGGTTTTCAGAAAATGCAAATGACGCAATTAGTGGCAGAAACCACAATGCCAGTTACACTAGAGTTAGCAAGACAAACATTATTACAATCTATAGGCAAAACCTTTAAATTAGCGATGAAAGAGATGAGAGCTTAATGAATACTAAAGCAAAAGTAGTGCAGGGAGAAAAATTACGTGGTGCAGAAAAATTAGCACGCATTCCAATTAAGGTCATTCCTACCGAAGAAATGCCAAGAAAGCCAGACTGGATAAGAGTGCGTATTCCTGCCACGCCTAAAATTAATGATATTAAGCAAAAGTTAAGAAAACACAAACTGCATACGGTTTGTGAAGAAGCGAATTGCCCGAATATTGGCGAGTGTTTTGGTGGCGGTACGGCGACCTTTATGATTATGGGAGATATTTGTACCCGCCGTTGTCCTTTTTGTGATGTCGCTCATGGTCGTCCTAATCCATTAGACACTGATGAACCTAAAAACTTAGCTAAAGCCATAGCAGATATGCGCCTTAAATATGTTGTGATTACCTCTGTTGACCGTGATGATTTGCGTGATGGTGGCGCACAACACTTTGCAGACTGTATTAATGAAGCAAGAGCATTGAGCCCTAATTTAGAAATTGAAGTATTGGTGCCTGATTTTAGAGGGCGCATGGATAAAGCATTGGATATTTTAGTTGCCAGTCCACCTGATGTATTTAATCATAATTTAGAGACAGTTCCTCGCTTATATAAAAGCTCACGTCCAGGTTCTGATTATCAATGGTCATTAGATTTATTAAAAAATTACAAAGCGCGTCGTCCTGATGTGCTGACTAAATCGGGTTTAATGCTTGGTTTAGGTGAGACAAATGAAGAAGTGATTGCAGAAATGCACGATATGCGAGCGCATGACATTGATATGATTACACTTGGACAATATTTACAGCCAAGCCGCAATCATTTGCCTGTAGATCGATTTGTCACGCCTGAAGAGTTTGATGAATTAGGGCGTATTGCCACAGATATGGGATTTGCTCGTGTCGCCAGTGGACCTTTGGTGCGCTCGTCTTATCATGCAGACGAGCAGGCTAAAGGTCAGCGTGTATCTTAATAATCACTTAGTTCGCAAGACTATTTAACGTTTTTTCATCAATAGGTTGCGGTGCATTGTGGTAAAGTAAATCGGAAAAAAGACGCTGGTCAGAAGGCCAACGAAAGTTATCCCAATTGGTTTTTAATGCAGATATTTGATTGCTTTTATTAAGCAGTATCCGCAAACAATTTTTTTTGTTTTCTTCTTTGAGTATTTTATCAATTGGAGCAACTTGGCTGCTCTCAGTAATAACAATTGCGCTAGGTTGGTGGTGTGATATAGAAAAACCAAAATGCATGGGATTATCACAAACCTGCATGCGCCAATTTTGCCTACGAGCCAAACTGGAAACGTCATTAGCAATAGTAGAAAAATCAGTTAATAACAACATCAATGGCTTAATATCAATCAGTTCGGTAGGAATGGGGATATTGTTTTCATGTAAAAACGTAATAAAACTTTCTACTGGTATGCGATTATCTCCACGTCCTGGCAATTTAAACGCATCTAGTCGTCCCTTATCTATCCAGCGGATAACAGTTCTAAAGTTAACACCGCAGTAACGGGCTACATCACCTGTTGTCATCAATTGTTTATCTTTCATGCTTACACTCCATATTCATTGAATTAGTATCAGTATAGACAGGCACAATCACTTGCTAAATAATAAATGTTATTATCTTTTAATGTATTTAATGGGCTTTGTATCTAAGCGTGTTCGTTTTACAGTGAATATTTTAATATATAGTAAATAAATAGTATTTATTAGGCATTGCTGTAAATCTGTATGTGATTGTGTAATTGATTTGTGCCATTGTGTTATTTGCTGAACTGTCAGGACTTTTTCTTTCTTTTGTCTGTCTGCTTTGTTCTGTATAAATACAGCGAGTGGAAAATGATATTTTGCAAAAAAATGGATATTTGATTATTATTCTTATTTCTGTTTTTTTGCATTTTTTTACACTATTTATCTCTTATTTAAACTCTTAGGAATGACTATGTTTTCAAAAAAGTACTATGTTTTTTTATTGGTTGTTATCTGTGCTATTAGCACCGCATTTTTAAAACACTTATGGCAGGAGACAACAGATATTGTACAAAGTCCTGCAGATAAAAGAGAGTACAGTTATTATCAATTAGATAACGGGCTAAAAGTACTGCTAGTAACAGATAGCAAAGCCAAAAAAGCCAGTGCTGCTTTAAGTGTTGATGTAGGTAGCGGTGATGACCCCATTGAACGTCAAGGAATTGCACATTTTTTAGAACACATGCTGTTTTTAGGTACCAAACCTTATCCAAAAGCAGAAGCGTATCAGGCATATATTAATCGCCATGGTGGATTTAATAATGCGTTTACCGCATTTCGCCAAACCACCTATTACTTTAGTGTGGATAACAATGCGTTAGAGGGTGCATTAGATCGTTTTGCTCCATTTTTTATATCGCCTTTATTTTCTGCCAAGTATGTTGAACGTGAACGCCAAGCTGTAGAAGCTGAATATCGGGCGCGTATTCGTAATGACTTTCGCCGTGTATATGCTGCCAAAAAGCAAGCCTATAATCGCCAACACCCATCTTCAAAGTTTTCAGTTGGCGCACTTGAAACACTATCAGATACCAAGCAAAGTCTTATTCGAGATGATGTGATTGCCTTTTATAAATCACATTACAGCAGTCATCGCATGAGTTTAGTGGTAGCAGGTAATTATCCGCAAGCCAAACTAAAAGAATGGGTGAATGCACGCTTTGCAGCTATTCCCAAACGAAATTTAGCACCACGTTCTGCCAGTGCGCCTTTATTGATAGAGAGTAAACGTGCTCATTTACTACAGGTTAAACCCATAAAAAACACTCGTAGTTTAAATTTTGTTTTTCCTATGCCAGAAACAGACAGTCTATATGCTTATAAACCAATTGGATTTATTGCTCATTTAATAGGGCATGAGGGGGAAGGTAGTTTATTGGATTTATTTAAACAACAAGGTTGGGCAGAAGGGCTGTCTGCCAGCAAGGGGTTTAATAGTGCATTTTTAAGTACTCTGGAGGTACATATCAACTTAACTGAAGAGGGCTTAGAACATATTGAAGACATAACTCAAGCCCTCTTTGCTTACTGTAAACTCTTATATAAAACGCCTAATTATTTGATAAAAGAGCAACAAGCCTTAGCAGAATTGGCATTTAAATTTGAAGAACAGCAACCACTATCAAAGGTGGTTACAGGGTTAAGTGGACGCTTATTGCGCTATCCAGCTAAAGATGTTTTGTATGCTAACTATCGTCAAGAGCAATTAACGGCCGATATGCTGAAACCATTTTTAGATAAAATACAGCCTAACAATATGCTACGCACTTTGATTGCCCCTGAAGCCAAAACAAAAGCCAGAGAAAAATGGTACCAAACACCATATTCTTTAGAGCAGGTTGCATTAAACATAGTCGCACTGCCAAAACCGCTGTTAGCTAAATTACACTTACCAAAGCCCAACCCATTTATTCCTGAAAATCTAAGCATAAATCCAGCAAAAGAACAGCAACAACCCAGTATTTTGCAACAAACAAAATCCATGCAGGCTTGGTACTATCCAGAGCATTTATTTAATGCACCTAAAACCATTTTTGTTGCTAACTTACAAACAAACGCAATCAGACAACAGGTTAAAGCTCGTGTACTGGCGAGTTTATTAGCTCGAACCTTAGGAGAAAACTTAAATACCTATAGCTATCCTGCTATGTTAAGTGGATTGTCTTTTCAATTATCTGCAGATACAGGGATACAAATTGAGCTATCTGGCTATCAGGATAAAATGCCCATTTTGCTGGATAAAATTATCAGCAGCCTAACGCATTTAAGTTTAACTGATGAGCAATTTGTGCGTTATAAAAAATCCTTACAACGAGAATTAGAAAATGCCATACAACAGTCACCTTATACGTTGCCATTAGCCGTTTTTCCAATATGCTACAACGTCCACAGTTTGATGAACAAGACTGGTTGCTTGCCCTTAAACCCATTGTAAAAGAGGAAGTGCTGGAATTTGCCAAACAGATTAAACAACAAGCATATGCAACCGTACTGATACATACCACCAGTAGTCGAGATAAAGCACAGGTGTTACTAAATAAACTATCTGCCTTTTTGCCAGCTAAAGCAGAACCAGTTAAACCTTTAGATATTGTGGTGTTACCTGCACAAAGTTATCAAAAAGAGTTAAATTTGCCTCATAAAGACAAACTGTATGCCAGTTATATACAAGGAGAAAATACTAGCGATGAACTGCGAGCCCAATACGCTTTATTAGGTAGTATATTAAGTGCGCCTTATTATCAAAGTTTAAGAACAGAACAACAGCTTGGATACATTGTATTTGCCACCCAATACCCGCAAAAAAATGTTCCCGCTTTGCTGCTTTTATTACAATCGCCAAATGCCAGTCCTGCCAAGATTAAAAAAGCAAGTGACTTATTCTTAAAGGAATTTACCCAAAAACTAAATAACATAACTGCATCAGAATTTAAAAGCTATCAGCAAGGCTTGGTTAATCACCTACTAAAACCAGTCAATAACATGCAGCAACACAGTCAACAGTTTTGGCAAGCACTTCAGTTGAAAGAGCCTCGTTTTAATGAGCGTCAAGTATTGGCAGATGCCATAAAAAACAGCAGCTTACAACAGGTACAAGAGTTGTATGCCAAAATAATAAATAACAAATCTAAAGCGCAGCTTATTTTCACTCAAGGAGGTAAGTTAAAACAGATACCAAGTATGGACAGCTTAGATAAAGATAAATTAGAGGTGTTCGAATAAAAATAACAATACCCGCCAGCGTTTTTAGAATAAAACGCTGGCTTTTTAGTTATGCTTACTAAAAAGGCAATCTGCGCTCATAACGACCAATAATATAAATAACATAACCCACCTTCAGTACACCAGCTAATACAATGGTTAATATATGGGCAATGGCTTGCTGCATAAGCGTAAAATATCCTGCTAATGGAAAGCTGACCAAAAAAGATAAAATCATTGAAATGCTCGCAAAAATCATAAGCACTATGCCTAATTGACTAACACGTTTAAAGTTTGCTTGTTGTTTTAGGGAAATAACAGTAGTAGATATGCTCATTTCATAACTCTCTTAAAGATGCATTAGAAATGAATTTTATAATAAAGCAAGCACTTTGTTTGTTTCTTCAATGAGTTGTAGCGTGTTTTTTTGCTGAGAAATGCAAAAAATGTAAATAAAAAAGCTGGCGCATCTTGTCCTTAATATGTGCAATGTAGTATGGTTAAAGAAATATCATAGGCAAATATAATCGTAAATTTGACAATTAATTATCGCACAATAGTTACTAAACAAATTATCCAATGGAACTTAACTAATGAGTACATCAAGTCGGCTATCAGAAAAACAGGTAACATTTTCAAACCTTTTTAAATCAAGCATTAGTATGTTGCCACAGAGCAAGCCAACGCTTAAAGGTTTGGCTAATTTAATTAGCACTAAGCCCAATGGAAGACGCTCTATTGGACGCTTGTTTGAAAAAACCGCCGCCAAGTATCCAACTAATTTAGCCATTAAATATGAGCAAATTAGCTATACCTACCAAGAGCTCAATCAGCGAGTCAATCAACTTGCCCACTATTTATTAAGTAAAGGCGTTAGCACAGGCGATGCCGTAGGTATTATGCTAGAAAACCGTCCAGAAGCACTTATTGCCACCTTAGCCATTGTTAAAGTAGGCGCAATCAGTGCCATGATTAACACTGCCCAGCGAGGTAAGGTGTTATTGCACAGTATTAACCTAATTGCCCCTAAACTTTTAATTGTTGGCGAAGAAATGCTTAATAATATGGCAACGGTAGAAAATCAGCTAGATACAAACTTAGCCACTGAACTTCACTATTGGCGAGATAAAGGGCAGACAGACTGTCCTGCTCATTATTTAGATATTGATGCAAAAACAGCAAGTCAAAGCACAGAAAACTTACCCATCACTAAAGAAATACGTTTAAAACAGCCCTGTTTTTATATTTTTACTTCAGGTACAACAGGCATGCCCAAAGCCTCCGTTATGACCCATTTTCGCTGGTTTAAATGTATGGCAGGTGTTGGGCAAGCATCTTTAAAGCTGCGCTACAATGATGTGATGTATATCAGTTTGCCGTTTTATCATAACAATGCGTTAACGGTTTCTTTATCGGCAGTACTTGCTAGTGGTGCTTGTATTGCATTGGCACGTAAATTCAGTGCCAGCCGCTTTTGGGACGACATTCATCGCTTTGAAGCAACTGCTTTTTGTTATATTGGCGAGCTGTGCCGTTATTTGCTAAATAAAGAACCAAGCGCAAAAGATTCCAGTCATCAGGTACGTTGCATTATAGGTAATGGTTTACGTCCTGATATATGGCTTGAATTTAAGCAACGATTTAACATTAAACATATCAATGAATTTTATGGCGCGAGTGAATGTAATATCCTCTTTACCAACGCATTTAATTTAGATAAAACCGCAGGATTTTGCCCTTTGCCACATAAAATTGTGGCCTATGACAGCGAAACTGAAATGCCCATATTAGACAGTAACGGATTTATGCAAGAAGTGAATAGGGGAGAGACAGGGCTGTTAATCTCTGAAATTAATAAGCGCCAACCCTTTGATGGCTACTCAGATGCCGCAGAAAGCAGTAAAAAAATTCTAACAAATGTTTTTAAGAAAGGAGATCAATGGTTTAACTCTGGGGACTTAGTTATAAAACAAGGCTTTAAACATATTGCATTTGCTGACCGATTGGGAGATACCTTTCGCTGGAAAGGTGAAAATGTAGCCACCACCGAAGTAGAATCGGTGTTAATGAGTTTTCCTGCAATAGAACATGCCATTGTTTATGGCGTAGAAATTCCGCATGCCGACGGACGTGCTGGCATGGCAACTTTAACTATAAATGCCGATAGCCATATTGATTATGAGCGTTTGTGCCGATTTTTATTTGAAAAAATGCCAGCTTATGCCGTACCGTTATTCTTACGCATTGCCCAACAGGTTGATACCACAGGCACTTTTAAATATCAGAAAGTTGCATTAAAAAAACAAGCATACGAACTGGCACAAATTACAGATGAGTTATTTTATTTAGATAGTCAAGCTCGTAGCTATAAATTATTAGGGCAAACAGACTATGAACAGATACAACAGCATGGTTTAGGCTAGTAGGCTAACTGCAAGTTATCAGAGCAACCTGATAACCTGTTTTACGCACTCAGATGTGCCACATTGATTATTAATACGGCTCTAATTCTTAATGAGTACACTTAAATCAGGCAGAGCAAGCAAGCGAATAAGCGTTTGCGTAAGTGCTATATTTGCCTGCTTTAAGTTCTGCAAAAATTGTTCTGCAGTATTGTTTTGCTCGTTATCTACTAAATCAGTAATGACTTTGATGGGTAAAAATGGCACCTTGTATAAACTTGCCACCCAAGCTAAAGCAGCAGCTTCCATTTCTTTGCAGTCTGCTTGATTGTTATTTAGATGCTCCAAGTCGTCACTATTCATATCCAAACTATTACCAGTGCTAATATAGCCCTGTTTAAGAGAAAGTAACTGTGCTAATGGTGTGCTATCAATACAAGCATAGCTACCTGTGCCATAACTTTCGTAATCTCCCAAAGGAATGCGATGATCATGGTAGCGAACAGGACTTTTGCCCAAAAAGACCTCAGCTATTTGTGCCCCTTTACGAGCAAAGCCACCAGCGGTGCCCGCATTAATAATTAATGCCGCAGGAAATATGCTCAGTGCTACCCCTAACGCCAATGCCGCAGGTTCTGTACCAACATTCTCTACCGCATGCTGCACACTGCTACCTGCTAATACCAGCAGATATTCATGCAATTCATCTTGAGCGCTAAAAGTACGCATAGGCAAGGCTTGGGGTAAGAGACTGCAGGGCTGTAAATTTAAGGCAGCAATAATTGGATTTGCCTCTTCTTGCATTGCTACATATAACAAAATACGCATATTAGATTGCCTCTTTACTACCTCTTTTTAAACGCCCTAAAAGTTGAGGGTCAGTAAATATTTTTTGCCAAAAACTATCCAAGGCTTGATTGAGCCATAACTGGTTATAATCCTTAACTGGCGGAGTTGCTACTAAGCGTTTTTCATTGTACGTATAGGTTTTTCTAAAGCTGGAATAATCATCCATTACCTCAATTAAACCCTGCATATTAATCTGGCAACTGGTCATAAGCCTCTGCTCACATTGATAATGAAATCTTTTAATGCTTAGTTTGATATGTATGGCATTTGCTAAATCTTCACCTCCAAAACCCAATTCCATTAAGGTTTCTTGCAAGCGAGCGGTGAGCGTATTTGTTAATGGCTGCTTGGCATTTAAGCTGTTTTTTTCATTGTTACGTTGGCTACGGTAGCCCAAAAATTGCTGTTTTGTATTACGATTATCAACCACTTTAACCAATGCAGGCTGCTCATCAATAATCGTTTGAATGGCAAAATTAGGCTGCTCGCTAAGCTCAATAAATTGCGCTTGAGATGCACAACCAACGCATAACAGAGACATAACAACGAGACTTAACCTAGGCATAAATACTCCTTAAAAATTATTGTTCAGGGCGTTTAAATAGCATTGTAGAGCCAGTCGATTCTGCATCAATATACTGATAGCCCCCCAAATTAAATTGCTTTAACTGCTCTGCATCTTGCACTTTATTTAAAACAACAAACTTAGCCATCATACCACGGGCTTTTTTGGCATAAAAACTGATTACTTTGTACTGCCCATTTTTTTCATCTTTAAATACAGGCTCAATCACAGGCACACTCAACAGTTTAGGTTTTATCGCAGAATAATACTCTTTTGAAGCCAGATTAAGCACACAGTTACTGGCACTTTCTTGAATATCCTGATTAAGCAACAGGCTAATTTGCTCACCCCAAAATTGATATAAATTTTGCCAACTCTCAACCTGTAGCTTTGTTCCCATCTCTAAACGATAGGCTTGAATTAAATCCAGCGGACGCAACAAGCCATATAAACCACTTAAAATACGAATCGACTTCTGCGCCTGTAATAATTCTTTTGCATTCATTGCATTGGCATTTAAGCCAGTATAGACATCACCTTGAAAAGCCTGCACCGCAATTTTTGCATTATCTGCATTAAATGGCGTACTAAAATTTTGCCAGCGTTGATAATTTAACTCAGCCAAGTTATTGCTTAAAGACATTAACTTAGCAATATCCGCAGACGAATATTGGCGTAGTGTTTTAACCAAATGCTGGGTTTTTTCTAACATTCTAGGTTGTGTGCAATCAGCAATACTGGCACGAGTGCTAAAATCCAATGTCTTAGCAGGGGATAACAAAACAAGCATGTACGATTAACCTTGTTACATGAATAAATATACATTTTGAACAAAAGTCATCGCAAAAGAAAGTCCTGTAATGGATTATTTTCATCATAGCCAATCCAGTTGACGAACTGTCTATAGATGCTCAAAAAATGCCTTTGCACCTAAGCGCAATCTAAGCGACAATAGACAAAAATTGATATCTAAATTTAATATTTATTCATATTGGAGCTATAACATGATTGAGAGAGCAGAACTTGCCAATGCCATTCGCGCCCTAAGTATGGACGCTGTTGAACAAGCCAAATCAGGACATCCTGGGGCACCGATGGGTATGGCAGACATTGCCGAAGTCTTATGGAACGATTTTCTCACGCACAATCCTCAAAACCCAAATTGGGTAAACCGTGATCGTTTCATCTTATCCAATGGTCATGGCTCCATGTTACTGTATTCACTGCTACATTTAAGTGGTTATGATTTATCACTAACAGAACTAAAAAACTTTCGTCAACTACATGCCAAAACCGCAGGTCACCCTGAACATGGCTATGCGCCTGGCATTGAAACAACCACTGGGCCACTAGGGCAAGGTATTGCCAATGCAGTAGGTATGGCAATAGCAGAAAAAACCTTAGGCGCACAATTTAACCGAGAAAACTTCCCTATTGTTGATCATTTTACCTACTGCTTTTTAGGCGATGGCTGCATGATGGAAGGCATTTCCCACGAGGTTTGTTCACTTGCAGGCACACTAGGTCTAGGCAAACTGGTCGCATTTTATGATGACAACGGCATCTCTATAGATGGAGACGTTGCAGGCTGGTTTAGTGATGATACAGTGCAGCGCTTTGAGGCTTACGGCTGGCAAGTCATTCCCAAAGTAGACGGGCATAATCCAGAAGAAATAAAACAAGCACTAAAAACAGCTCAAGAAAATCCAGCACAGCCCACACTTATTTGTTGTAAAACAGAAATTGGCTTTGGCTCACCAAACAAAGCAGGCAAATCCTCAGCTCATGGCGCACCACTTGGTGCAGAAGAAATTCAACTCACCCGCGAAGCATTAGGCTGGGAACATGCCCCATTTGTTATTCCTCAAGACATTTATCAAGCATGGAATGCAGCAGATAAAGGTCAGCAAGCAGAGCAAAAATGGCAAGCACTATTTGATGAATATACCAATGCCCACCCAGAACTGGCCGCAGAATTTACACGTAGAACCACAGCACAACTACCTACAAACTTTGCTGAAAAAGCACAGCAATACATTACCCAATGTCAACAGCAAGGTGCAACCATTGCCAGCCGTAAAGCATCACAAAATAGCATTAATGCCTATGCCCCTTTATTACCAGAATTACTAGGAGGCTCTGCTGATTTAGCAGGTTCTAATCTAACCCTATGGAGTGGTGCTAAAGGTATTAACAGCCTAGATGCCAGCGGTAATTACTTATTTTATGGTGTGCGAGAGTTTGGTATGGCAGCGATAATGAACGGTATTGCCCTACATCAAGGCTTTATTCCTTACGGCGCAACCTTCTTAATTTTTATGGAATATGCACGCAACGCCATACGCATGGCAGCATTAATGAAACAGCGTAGTATTTTTGTATTTACCCATGACTCCATAGGCTTAGGTGAAGATGGCCCTACACACCAACCCATTGAACAACTTACCAGCTTGCGCAGCACCCCCAATTTACACACTTGGCGACCTTGCGATACCGTAGAAACCGCCGTTAGCTGGAAAGCCGCCATTGAACGCAATGATGGGCCTAGTGCGCTTATTTTTTCACGCCAAAATTTAGTGCATCAAGAGCGAGACCAACAACAGCTTGCGGACATCAGCAAAGGTGCATATATCTTACTAGAACCAGATAATTCTCCAGAGCTAATTATCATAGCCACAGGCTCAGAGGTAGAACTTGCCATGCAAGCAGCGCAACAACTAAACCAAAAAAGCAACAACGTACGAGTGGTTTCTATGCCCTGTGCAGAAGTATTCGCCACTCAAAGTAGCGAATATCAACAGCAAATTTTGCCCCCAAACATACATAAACGCATTGCCGTAGAAGCCGCTCATGTAGATTACTGGTACAAATATGTTGGTTTAAATGGACGAGTAATTGGTATGCAAAGTTTTGGCGAATCAGCACCAGCGGAAGACCTATTTAAACTCTTTAATATTACCACTGATGCCATTTGTCATGCCGCAGAGGAATTACTGTAAACTGGCTAAAACCATTTAGCCAGTTTACAAACCACAGCCATGAGTAAGAAAAAACGCGCCCCCATTCCTGTTTTTGCACAGCCGATAATCGAGACACACTGCCATCTTGATTATCTTAATCATCGGCCACTAGATGATATTATTAGCGATGCACAAGCAAAAGGGGTGCAAAAAATAATTACCATAGGCGTTAGTCCAAACGCATTAGCCAACGTTTTTGCTCTCAGTCAAACTTATCATAACGTCTATGGTGCTCTTGGTGTTCACCCTCACGATAGCAAAGACTACAACTTAGATGCAGACAGATTTATACAGCAACACCTAGATAATAAAAAAATTGTTGCCATAGGCGAAATAGGCTTAGATTATCATTACAATCTAAGTGATAAAAACACACAGATAAAAGTATTTAGCCAACAACTAGAAATGGCAAGCAAACACAACATGCCCATCGTTGTACATACCCGAGATGCCGATAGCGACACCCAAGAATTACTACTTAAATATGCCCCCAACTTACCAGCAAAAGGGGTAATACACAGCTTTACCTCAGGCAAAGCACTCGCAAAATCGGCACTAGATTTAGGGTTTTACATTGGCATTAACGGTATTGTAACCTTTAACAAAGCTGAAAATGTTCAGGACATTGCCCGCTACATTCCCTTAGACAGACTACTTTTAGAGACCGACTCTCCTTACCTTACCCCCGTACCTTACAGAGGCAAAGACAACGAGCCTATGTATATTCCCTTTATTGCAGAGAAAATTGCAGAACTAAAAGGCATAGAAGTAGAAGCATTACTCAAACAGGCATACACTAACGCAAACAACCTATTTTTTGCGGATAAATAATGAGCGCACGCCCAAAATTACCAAAAAAATCAGAAGTACGCCAAGAGTTAGACCAACTTACCCAAGACTTTCTTGCCAATGGAGGAAAAGTAAAGCAAATAGAGCGAGGCGAAAGTGCGTTTGAAAATGGCTATACAGAACGACTAGGTAGTTTAAATCCCAATAAAAAGACCCACACACCGCTAGATTCTGTTGCCAACACCATAGACACAAGAAAAGAAGCAAAAAAACAAGCAAACACCCGTAAAAAACCCCTAAAAACAGTCCCCAAAAAGAAAATAATTTATGACGACTTTGGCGAAGTTATTAGAATTATTTGGGAATAAAAGCCGCAGGTATCAGGTTTCAGGTTTCAGGTTTCAGGTTTCAGGTTTCAGGTTTCAGGTTTCAGGTTTCAGGTTTCAGTCCTTGACCTCTGACCTCTGACCTCTGACCTCTGACCTCTGACCTCTGACCTCTGACCTCTGACTCCTGCCCAGCACCATGCAGAGCATGGGGCTGGGTAAAACTCCTGACTCCCTGACTCTTGATACCAGACTTTTTTTACCCTATGCGCTAGCATTTTAAATTTTATCGGGTTAGTATTGGGTTTCGATTATCTTATTTATGTTTTATTTATACTTTATTTATGTTTACTTAAGTTTAACAAACAAATAACTGTCTAAAATTTAAAAAAATCAAACATACAATTTTATTGTAAGGAGCTACAATAATGATTATAATCAGCAATCAGCCTTTCTTTAAGTTTTTAAATCCTTTCTTTTTGACTCTTTTTTTAGCCGCCTGTAGCAGCAGCGGTGGTGGTTCAGGTGATAAGCCAGCTTTAGCTGCGCCCACTAACCTAAACGTGGTTGCAGTAGGCAGTAAAATTAAACTCTCATGGGCAGCACATAGCAAAGCCAGTGCATACAACCTCTATTATGCAGAGCAATCCTTTAGCGGCATAGACATTGCCAACTACCAAAGCCTTACAGGGGCTAAATTAGTCGCAGATATTAACGGCACAAACAAAGTGTTAAACGCCTTTGACCTTAAAGGCGATACCAGCTACTACTTTGTGCTAACCGCCAAAACCAGTAGCGAAGAAAGCGGCGTAAGCAGTGAGCAAAGTATTAAGGTTCAACGCAGTTTTTTAAATGATACGGGCATCACTCTTTGTGGGGATTATGCTTATGATAATTCTGCCGCTCTCATCAAGCCACACGACAATAATAGAGACTGCACTAGAACCACAGATGGAGAGGGAGACCCCATTCCCCAAGGGCAAGACGGACGCCATGGTACAGGTAAAGACGGCTCTAAAGGCAAGGTGTTTAGTAAAGTCGTGAACTTTGAGGGTAAGTGCGTACAAGATGAACACACAGGCTTAATGTGGGAAGTCAAACAAACCTCAGGTCTGCACAGCAAAGCGCATACCTATACATGGTATAACCCAGATGCCGCCACCAATGGCGGCAATGCGGGCACTGAAAGCGATGGTTCACACTGTGGCGCAACATTAACTAAATGCAATACCCGAGCCTTTGTAACAAAGGTAAACACTGATGGCTGGTGCGGATATAAAGACTGGCGCTTACCAACCCGTGTGGAATTAAAAAGCATTGCCGATTTCAGTACAGTAAATCCAAGTATTGATACCACTTATTTTCCGAATGCTAAGGCAAGTTCTGGTACGTTAGATTATTGGTCTTCTTCCCTCGATGCCTACAACTATAACCGTGCGTGGGGAGTGAACTTTGAACATGGGCTCGACGACAACAGTAGTAAGAGCGATAAGCGTCGTGTGCGGTTAGTCCGAGTCAGGAGTCAGTGAGTCAGGTATCAGAGGACAGAGGACAGAGGACAGAGGACAGAGGACAGAGGACAGAGGACAGAGGACAGAGGATTTACCCAGCCCCATGCTTTGTATGGTGCTGGGCAGAGGATTTACCCTGCTGGGTATGGACAAACAACATCAGTCATCTATTTAACTTTATAAAGGAAAGTAATATGAACAAATTGATCAAAAACTATATAAACATCGCTATTGCTGTCAGTCTAGGTCTTGGCGTGCATACGGCATTTGCAGTCCAAACTTGTAAAAAAGATAAAATTCCAGAAACAACGCCCAGCTCTGATTTTATAGATAACCAAGACGGCACCGTTACCCATAAGACCACGGGGTTAATGTGGAAAAAGTGCTCTGAGGGGTTAGAGGGTGCTGATTGTCTGACAGGCTCAGCGGCTAAGAAAAATTGGAAAGAGGCGTTAGAGGCTGCCGATACTGTCAATAGCGCAACCTTTGCAGGATATAACGACTGGCGTTTGCCTAATATCATAGAGCTAGGCAGTATTGTTGAGGGTGCTTGCCATTCTCCTACAATTAATGTAGCTATCTTCCCTAATACCATTTCAAATTTGTATTGGTCTTCTTCCCCCAGTGCAGTCGGCAATTACGGTGCGTGGGGGATGGTCTTTGATTATAGCAACGACCACTACGATAGTAAGAACTATAAGTATTATGTGCGGTTAGTCCGCACCAGATAGGTTGTGATTCAGGAATTTGGGGAGAGGTTAAGGGCTAAACCCTGGCTCCTGATAACCCTGCCCCATGCGCTGCATGGTGCGGGGTGTTTGATTGGGGTTATTTTTTACCCTTATTTAGCATTTCTAATTTTTTCTCAAGTAAGGTCATCAGTTGACCTGTTAAAGTAGCCAGTTGTGAAGATGATTCTTGTTTCATCTGTTTGCCAGCTTCACTATCGTCTTCTCTAAGTTCATCTAGTCGCTGCTGCACTTGTTTAATTTGTTCTTGTATTTTTTTAATTGCTTCATCAATAAGATCGGCTTTTGCTGAGGTTTCTGAAGATTGTGTTTTTTCTGCATTGAGCTTTTTTTGCGCTTGATTGGATATCTGGACGGTTTCTTTTTTTTTGTCTTTATCAGAGGTGTTGGATATTTGCTCTGGCTCGTTGCTATTTTGTGCCTGTACTCTTATTGATGGATTGTTACTTTGAGATGTAAAAGATGATGCGGAAATATGAATATTCATGGGGTTGCTCGTGTGATTTAAATGTTGTATGTCTGTATCGGCAAAGTGTATTTCAGCTTTAATTTATTTTTTATATTGGCTAAATAGCGGTAAAAAATGACGGCTGTATAGTATAAAACTGAGTAACCAGCAGGTTGCGGTTAAGTTTAGTAGAAAGCTGTAGTATGTAGGGTAGAGGTTGGCAGAGCCTCGTAATATCGCCCCAAAAACCAGTGCTGCTGAGGCAATGTTTACCCAGCGTTTTTGATTTAATGGTTTTTGGCTGTGTAATCTGCCTGCTATGGACATAACGGTAAATAAGGATAAACCTAATGTGCCAATCCCTAATAGGTGCCAGCCAATAGATGGGCTTAAGCGGAAAGTTAAATAGGCAATGCCTAAGCTGGCAAAGCCGAGCGCCATTAAGGCATAGATGCTGGCAATCATTAAGGGGTAGCGTTTGAGTATGGTTGTGCCAATGCGCCAGTCGTTAAATAGATTGATGATGGCGCAGGTGCTGGCAAGTGCCAGCCAGCCTAAAACGGCAAAGCTGACTTGTTTAAATTGTAGTTCAGCAAATAATAATGCAATGATAAATAGGCTGATTATACCAAGGGCAATATGGCGCATAGGCGGGCGTGGAATAAATTTAATGCTGCTGCCTGCTTGTTTTAGGTGCATATTAACAATCCGAAAGCTGATGCGCCCTAGTGCTAATAAAATAAATAGCATTAATATGCCTAAGGCTGCGTGCAGCCAAGGTAGTGTGGGGTTTTGGCTCAGTTGGGCGTAATCAAATCCCAGTCGGGTAAGCATAAATGCAATAAAGGTGTAGGCAAAGCTGGTGTGTCCTTTATTGCGATATTTAAATAAGGGAATAAATGCCCACCCAGCAAAGCCAAGTAATATGAACCAATGAAATAATCCGCTTAGAACTGAACAATTAAGTGCAATGCTGGCACGGGCAGCAAGCCAGCTTGCTGCAAGGCTGATAATAAGCCATTTTGGGGGGTGGGCAATGCTTAGAAAGCTGGGTAAGGCGGTGAATAAAAAACCCAGTAATGCCGCTAAAGAGACCCCAAAAATTAATTCGTGTAAATGCCAGCTAAGGCTATCCATATTGCTTGAGGGGGCGTTGATAAGCCCATTTAAAATGAGTATCCAAATAAAAATAGCGGTTGCGGCATAGATGGCAGTAAGGCTAAAAAATAGTCTAAAGGCTTCTTCGGTTAATTGTTGATAAATTCGCTTTAGCATGAAAATCCTAGGTTTTTACTCATGTTTTTATCTAGTCCAAAGGCTTGTTGTACTAGAGGTTCATCGAGTAATTCTTGTTGTAGGCGCATTAATGTTGGGTAGTCTCGCTGTGAGGGTGCAATATCGGGTTTGAGCTGTTTTACAATGCGCCCAGGGTTAGGTTGCATAATGATAATTCTATCGGCTAATCTTAGGGCTTCACTTAACTGATGGGTAATCATAAATAAGGCGCAGTGCTGCTGTGTGAGGTAGTTTAATACATAGCGATACATGCGTTCTCTAAGCCCAATATCTAAGGCAGAAAAAGGTTCATCTAGGAGCATTAAATCAGGTTTTACCAGTAGCATACGTCCGAGAGCAACCCGCAGTTGCATGCCCCCTGATAGCGCATGAGGATATTGCGTATGGCTGCTTTTATCTAATTCTAGTGCTTGTGCCATCTGTTGCGCTTTGAGTAGGCGTGTGCTTTTGTTTACGCCTTGGGCTTTCAGTCCTAGGGCGAGATTTTCAAGGGTGGTTTTCCAAGGCAGAAGATTGGGCTTTTGAAATAGGCAGGCTGGCTTTTTAAATTCGTTTAAATAACTGTTTTCATCAACTTCAAGTAACCCTGCACAGATATGCATTAAGGTGGTTTTGCCACAACCAGAAGCACCGACTATGGCAACGCTTTCGCCTGCTTGTAGGCGCAAAAAAATATGTTCTAAAATGGGGGTGTTGGCATAGGAGAAATTAAGGTTTTTTAAGCAAAGTTGGCTCATATTGCCTCGCGCCAGCGTTCTACATGACGTTTAATGGGTTCTAAAAAAGCGTATTCGACCACCAATAAAACGCTAACTAAGGCTAAAATCCAGCCGAGTGTGCCAGTGGTATTAAGTTGGCTTTGGGTTTGTGCCAGCTCTGCACCAATGCCGTCAGCACTGGCGAGCAATTCTGCCATAACCACTACTTTCCAAGAGACCCCTAAGGCGTTAATCCAAGCAGGGAATACATAAGATAAAACGTGCGGTAATTGTACGTCAATTAGGGTTTGCCAGCTTGATAAACGCAGACTTTTTGCCATTAATAGTAATTCGTCATTTTGGGTACGCATACCCTGTAAGGCACCCATAAAAACCAGCGGAAAACTTGCCATCACTAAGGTTAAAATGGGTGTGCCATGTCCTGAGCCCAGCCAAATTAATGCCAGCACCAACCATGCAATGGGCGGAATGCCGAGTATGAGGGTAATAATTGGGCGTGCCAGTAAACTGCTGGCAACGGTTGCGCCTACAATTATTCCCAATCCGGTGCCTAAAATAATCACAATGAGATAGCCTGTTAGAGCACGATAGGCGGTAATTAATAGTACGTCTAAGGCATTATGTTGGGTAAATTCTTGTATGATCCAATTAAGTGTCTGTAGGGGGCTAGAGAGAATGAGCTCGCCAAATTGGTCGGCACCAAATTGCCAGAGTGCTAAGACTAAAAAAAGTGCTGCTAATGATGCCCAGCCTGAGTTGAGGTAAATCCATATAGCAAGTAAAAAGCGCGTTGTTGGTTTGAATATGTTTGCTGTAGACATAAAATGCGACTAAATAAAATCAGCCACTAGCATAGCGGCTGATTTGTGTATGTGAAATAAATTTTTTAGTTGGAATAGTAAAATCTATCGTCAGGCAGTTTGCCTCCAACTAAAGCAGGCTTGTATTGCATGAGTTTATCAAAGAAAAATTCCAACTCAGCGCGTGAGTCTACTGCGCTAATAACCTGTGTTGGTACAACTTTAATGGATTCTGCAACGGCTTCTGGGGTTAGCATTTTAATGCCTTTGGTGACTAACTTGGCACATTCTAATGGCTTTGCGTTACATTCTTTAGATGCACGAATGTAGGCTTTTTGAATGGCGTTGGCAACTTCTGGCTGTAAGGCTTCACCCTGAATGGCAATACCTGCTTGGGGAATTTTAGCCTCACGCTTAAACGTGTTTCCCCACTCTTTTTGTAGATTAATGGCGCGGCGCAAATCGGGTGCAATGATTTTCATGGGGAAAGATTTGGATTTTTGTAATGCCATAGAAATAGCAGGCTCTGGTAGTAGGGCGTTATCGGCACGGCGTGTAATCATCATTTTAACAATTGGCTGTGGGGTGCTCATGTAGTTGACGGTGACGTCTTTTTTTAAATTGATGCCCTGTTCTTTGGCAATGGTATGCAGCACGATGTCTGGCATGTCTCCACGAAATGGGATGTACAGTTCTTTACCTTTTAAATCGGCAAGGGTTTTGAGACTTTCATCACTTGAGACAATCCATAAAATTCCCCAAATAGAGATGTTGAGTAATTTTAGCTTAACGCCTTTGTTGTATAGGTTAGCACCTACATTCGACGGCACTGCCAAGACTTGCGCCTCGCCTTTAATTGCCATGGCTCTTAATTGGTCTGGGGTGCGCCAAGGTTTAAAAACGACTTGTTCAGCAATGTCATTTAGGTAGCCTTTTTCGACCATGTATACCAGAGGGTTGGAAACGGTAACAGGTGGACCTGTTAGTACCAAGCGTTCTAGTTTTTTAGCTTGAGCTGGTGTGGCTATGGCGGTGGTAAATAAAAGCAGAATTAGTAAGAAATGACGCATAAAATTCTCCATAAATAAGAATAAGGTTAAGAATGAATGCAGATTAAAGCATAAAGCAGATAGATAAAAAAGCATTTTATATGCTTCTTTTGGCGCTTAATGATGCCCCCTGTACTTTTTAGATATAAAACAAACTTGTTGTTAGCGGGCTCACTTTCTCTTGATTTTATCACTGCCAGTATGCTCGGCTACCAGCAACCAGCAACCAGCAACCAGCAACAAAAAGCACAGAATTAAGTATTAATCCCAATACAGGTGCTGCTGGCAAATAAGCTGGCTCAGCAGTTGCTTGCTGGTTGGGTGGCTTAAAAATGAGGCAAGTTTTTGATTGCTGTAAGTGCGTTGATTGGCAAGATAAGCAAGCAGCTCAAGCTGTTCAATGGGGTAGCTTTGGGCTTGTCCTTGTACAAAAAACAGCAGGTGTTGCGCTTGTTGATAATAGGCAAAACGGGTTTTTTCGTCTTTATAGCAAGTCTTATGCGGTTGTGCGGTTATGTGCGCTAAACAGGCTTCAACTTCATCTTGCTCTAAAGGCTCTGGATTTAGCTCTGGGTACTTTCCAAAGGTGCTGAGGTTGCCTAAGGTGCGTGCTAAAAGCGCATCGTCATGGCTTAGATGATTAAGCATGGCTTTAATCGGTGCCAGTGCTTGTTGGGTGATTTTACCCGGCTGGTTGATGGCGTCGAATGTGGTATCTTGATAGCGCTGGCTATTGTCAGCACTGATAATAAGTTCATCAAGTAAGTGTTGTGCAACCTCACTCATAGAGGGTGAGCGAAAGCCAATGGAGTAGGTCATACATTCGCCACGAGCAATGCCGTAATGAGCAAGGGCAGGGGGCAGATATAGCATGTCTCCAGGGTTTAATAGCCAGCGTTCAGTTTCTTTAAATTCTTGCAATAAGCGTATGGGTAAGCCTGCAATAAAGGGGTCTTGCTCGCTGCAAAACTGCCCTATGCGCCATTCCCGCTGTCCTTCTGCTTGTAGCAAAAATACATCATAGTAATCATAGTGTGCCCCGACGCTGCCACCGTCGGCGGCGTAGCTGACCATTAAATCGTCCATGCGCCAGTTCGGAATAAAATTAAAGGCTTGTAATATGTCTTGTGCCTCTGGTAGCCAATGGTCTAGGGCTTGAATAAGTAGTGTCCAATGGCTTTTAGGCAGTTGCTGATAGGTCTTTTCAGAAAATGGTCCTTTTTTTAATTCCCAAGGTGGCATGTTTTTTTGGTAGTTAGATTGCGCCTGTTGCTCAATAATGATGCGTGATTCGATGTCTTCTTCAAGACTTAATCCTGCTAATTCTTCTTGGCTGATAAGTGGCGTAAAATTAGGCCAGGCTTGGCGAATAAGCAGCGGTTTTTTTTGCCAATAATCACGCAAAAATGTCTTAGCACTGAGCCCACCTAATAGTTGCATTTTATATTCCTTTTGCTTGTTCACTGGCGTTGCCAATATAGCTAGCAGGGGTTAGGGCTTTCAGTTCTGCTTTCACGTTATCGGGCAACTCTAAACTGTCAATAAAGCCTAACATGGCGGTTTGGCTCATGGCTTGTCCACGCGTAAAGGCTTTGAGTTTTTCATAAGGCTCGCTAATTAAGTATTTACGCATGACGGTTTGAATGGGCTCTGCGAGCACTTCCCAAGCGTTGTCTAAGTCGGCATTTAAACGAGCGGGGTTTACTTCCAATTTACTGATACCTTTGAGTGTGGCTTGATAGGCAATCAAACTGTATGCCAAGCCTACACCCATATTACGCAGTACGGTAGAGTCGCTTAAATCACGCTGCATGCGTGAAATAGGCAGCTTATTGGCAAGGTGGTTAAGCATGGCGTTGGCAAGCCCTAGGTTGCCTTCTGAGTTTTCAAAGTCGATGGGATTGACCTTATGCGGCATGGTGGACGAGCCAACTTCGCCTGCAATGGTTTTTTGTTTGAAGTAACCGATTGAAATATAGCTCCAAATATCACGGTCAAAGTCGATTAGAATGTTGTTGATACGAGTGATTAGAGCAAATAGCTCTGCCATATAGTCATGCGGTTCAATCTGCGTGGTATAGGCATTAAATTGTAAACCGAGTTGCTCAATAAACTGCTGGGCATTACTTTGCCAGTCTATTTCAGGATAAGCCACTAAGTGTGCATTGTAGTTGCCCACTGCACCATTTATCTTGCCCAATAAAGGCACTTGTTTAAGTTGTTCAAGCTGGCGTTTAAGGCGTGCGCTGACATTGGCCATCTCTTTGCCTAAGGTGGTTGGTGAGGCGGTTTGTCCATGCGTGCGAGAGAGCATTGGGGTCTCGGCAAAAGCATGTGCTAACTGGCTAATTTGCTCTGTAACCTCAGTTATAGCTGGCAGCAATACCTTATCTCGTCCTTGTTTAAGCATTAACGCATGTGCGAGGTTGTTAATATCTTCAGAGGTGCAGGCAAAGTGTACAAATTCACTAATGGCGTTAAGTTCTTTGGCACAAGGGCTTTGTGCAAAGGCTTGTTTGATAAAATATTCGACGGCTTTTACGTCGTGGTTGGTGGTGCGTTCAATGTCTTTAATCTGCTCTCCATCAATAAGGCTAAAGTTGGCAACCAATGAGTTTAAAAAGTCATTGGCGGCGGCAGACAGTTCAGGCACTTGGGTGATGTTGGGGTGCTGACTTAAACACTGTAGCCAGCGTACCTCCACCTCTACCCGTGCGTGCATTAAACCAAATTCAGAAAAAATAGCTGCAAGCGGTTCGGTTTTATTGGCATAGCGACCATCAATAGGGGAAACAGCAGTAAGTGAGGTCAGTGACATAAAGTAAACACTCCAAAAATAGGTATAAAATTAATTAAAGGTAAAATAAAAGCGCATTCTACCTTAAAATGTAGAAAAACTCAGTGCAAATCTGCATGCTAGATACAATTTAAATATGAGTAATGCGATAGATGATTGTATATTTAAAATGGGCTGATTATGCAAACATACTCAATCTGTAATATAAGCCAGCTTGCAAATAATAAGTAAGTAAATATAAAAAAGAGATTAATCGTTGTATTTACAGCAGTGTACGCTTGTTTAATCTGGTATTTGTCTCATATTTGGCAGTTTTTTTAGCCTTAATGTTTAGATTGGGATAGTTTAAAATCTAACGTATCAATGCTACCATGCGCCTATTTTGTGTCTTGGTGTTTTTATGTTAACAGATTTTTTAAGCTATTCAGATAACCCTTTATGGCTGGTTCTGGTGGTTATAGTCTCTACGTTTGCTTTAGAAGATTTAGCTATTATTGGTACGGCATTTTTAGCCGCTAATGGAAAAATTAGCCCAGAGGTGGCGTTTGCTGCTACTTTTGCAGGTATCTTTATTGGCGATGGATTTTTGTATTTTTTAGGGCGTATTGCACATTTAGTACCTTGGCTTGCCAGACGCTTTCATGCGCCGCTTATTCAGCGTCAGGTTATTCCTCTACAGCGTGCGCCTTGGCATCAGTTGGCACTGGTACGCTGTATGCCAGGGCTTAGAACTTTTGGTTATATTGCTTGTGGTTTGGCAAAAGTGCCTATTAGCACCTTTGTTATTGCTAATGTGATTTCTATTTTTGTGTGGGCATTGACCTTATTTTCTATCGCCTATTTTTTAGGTAAGCAGTATGCTGATTTATTACATGACTGGTTGTGGATTTTATTACCAATAGCCCTAATTTTATTCGTACTTGGGCAAAGAAAGTTACGGCAAAAAATAGAACAAGAGAATGTATGATATGAGTGTTTTAGATAGTATCATTATGGATATTGTTTTATACGCAGGCTTTGCTGGTATCACGGTGTTTTTAGGCGGTCTGCTTGCCAACTCGTTTGAGCACCATGTTAAAGAAAGCCCTGTTAAATATGAAATTGTACATATTTTAATGTCTTTTGGGGCGGGTATTATTTTGGCGGCAGTGGCATTGGTGTTAGTGCCTAAAGGACTAGAAGAATTAAGTGTTATCCCTGCGGTAAGCTCTTTTTTAGCAGGCAGTTTGCTATTTATGTTACTGGATATGCAGTTGGCAAAAAGGGGTGGACAAACCTCTACATTACTTGCAATGCTGCTGGATTTTATTCCAGAATCCATTGCATTAGGTGCTGTATTTGCACTTGATACAGAAATGGCTATTTTATTAGCGGTATTTATCGGGCTGCAAAATTTACCCGAAGCATTTAATTCATTTCGTGATTTAGTACAAAGTGGTTTTAGTGTGGGCAAAACCCTATTTATCTTTTTTGTACTTAGTTTTTTTGGTATAGCAGGTGCGTTATCAGGACATTTGTTGCTGCAAGAACACGCCTTTTTAACCGCTCATCTGATGCTATTTGCCAGTGGCGGTATTTTATATTTGTTGGTGCAAGATATTATTCCAGAAAGTAAATTAGCCAATAGTTACGGCTCTTCTTTGGGTGCTTGTGCTGGCTTTTTAATTGGTATTGTTGGTGAGAAACTAATATAAACAAATACTTATATAAAATCATTTAAATTCAGTCTGGCTAAATGGTAGATAATTTATAGGTATTGTGCATAATAATCAGTTCTTCAATAAGGGTTAATAAAATTGAGATACAATTAAGCCCTAAACAATGTAAATTTTATAATTAATAAGAGGCATAGGTATGACCAATATGGTAGAACAGCACGGACTTAAAATTGCACCCCAGATGTATGACTTTATCATGCACAAAGCACTGCCTAATACAGGGGTTGAGGCAGAGGCTTTTTGGGCGGGTTTTGCACAAATTGTGCATGATTTAGCCCCTAAAAATCGAGATTTACTTGGTGTTCGTGAAGAGCTGCAAAGCAAAATAGACGCATATCACAAAGCGCATCAAGGCAGTGCCTTTAACTTTGGTGAGTATAAAGCCTTTCTACAAGAAATTGGCTATTTACAAGCAGAGGGTGCAGAGTTTAACGTTAGCACCCAAAATGTAGAGCCAGAAATAGGCGAGATGGCAGGTCCACAACTGGTTGTGCCTGTTATGAATGCACGTTTTGCGCTTAATGCCTCTAACGCCCGTTGGGGTTCTTTATACGATGCGCTCTATGGCACTGATGTCATCAGTGAAGATGCAGGGGCAGAAAAAGGTCAGGGCTATAACCCTGTGCGTGGTAATCAGGTTATTGAATACGCACGTAACTTTTTAGATATTGCTGCCCCCTTAGTCTCAGGTAGTCACAAAGGCAGCCAAAACTACCGCATTGAGGACAATAAATTAATTGTTACCTTAGCTGACGGTAGCGAGAGCGAGCTTAAAGATAATGCTCAACTGGTCGGCTTGTTAGGTGATAATACTCAATTAGAGAGTATTTTACTCAAAAATAATGGCCTACATATTGAAGTCCAATTTGATGCCCAAAGCCCCGTGGGTAAAACCGATGGCGCAGGCATAAAAGACTTAGTATTAGAATCTGCCCTAACCACCATTATGGACTGTGAAGACTCTGTAGCCGCTGTTGATGCTGAAGATAAGGTGACCACCTATTCTAACTGGTTGGGACTGATGCAGGGCAACTTGACTGAAGAGGTCAGCAAAGGCAGTAGCACCTTTACACGTAAAATGAATGCAGACCGTGAATACCAAGGCATTGATGGACAAAAACTGGTGCTTAAAGGACGCTCCATGCTATTTGTGCGTAATGTTGGGCACCTAATGACCAACCCAGCCATTATTGATAAAGACGGGCATGAAATTCCCGAAGGTATTATGGACGCCGTTATTACCAGCCTTGCTGCCATGCACGATTTGCAGGGCAACAGCACACGCAAAAACAGCAGTGTGGGTTCAATCAACATTGTTAAGCCGAAAATGCACGGTCCAGATGAAGTGGCCTTTGCTTGTGAGCTATTTACTCGTGTTGAAGCCTTGCTTGGTTTACCCAATCACACGATTAAAATGGGCATTATGGACGAAGAGCGGCGCACCACCGTTAACCTTAAAGAATGTATTCGTGCCGCCAAAGAACGTGTGGTCTTTATTAACACTGGCTTTTTAGACCGTACTGGTGATGAAATTCACACCTCCATGCAAGCAGGTGCATTTGTACCTAAAACTCGCATGAAACAACAAACTTGGATTAACGCCTATGAAGATTGGAATGTGGACGTGGGGCTTAAATGTGGTTTACAACATCACGCTCAAATAGGTAAGGGTATGTGGGCAATGCCAGATGAAATGGCACAAATGATGGAGCAAAAAATAGGTCACCCCAAAGCAGGGGCTAACACCGCTTGGGTTCCCTCGCCAACGGCAGCAACTTTGCATGTGATGCACTATCATCAAGTTGATGTTTTTGCTGTACAAAACGAACTTAAACAGCGTCCCCACGCTAAGTTAGACGACATTTTAAGCATTCCATTGCTAGCTGACGTAGGCAGTTTAAGTGCACAAGACATTCAGCAAGAAGTAGACAACAACTGCCAAGGCATTTTAGGCTATGTGGTGCGTTGGATTGATCAAGGTGTTGGTTGCTCCAAAGTACCCGACATTCACAATGTAGGGCTTATGGAAGACCGTGCTACCTTGCGTATTTCCTCACAGGCACTGGCAAACTGGTTAGCTCACGGGGTGATTAACGCTGAGCAAGTCAACGAGAGCCTTAAACGCATGGCGGTCATTGTGGACGAGCAAAATGCTGGCGATAGCCAATATCAGCCAATGGCACCAAGTTTTACAGGCATTGCCTTTAAAGCTGCCAGTGATTTAATCTTTAAAGGTGAAGTACAGCCTAGCGGCTACACTGAACCACTACTGCATGCTTATCGTCTGGCATATAAAGCACAATAAAAAAGACCTGTCTTATGTGCAAAAACCCGTCTTTTGGCGGGTTTTTTATTGCCTATTCACTATAGTTTGTATAGGATAATTGCAAATAATAACGTATGAACCCTGATTAAATAGGGTGTTTTTTGAATAGGAATGCTTATGTATCGCCATTTTTTAATTTTGATTTTACTTGTGCTATTTGGTTTTTCTGGTTGTTCTGGCTGCGCCAATAGCAATACAAACAATCAAGATGGCGTGATTTATCATTTAACAGGATTTACTGGCAGCAAAAATCTGTTGTTTGCTAAGGTGTCATTACTCGATGTCAACAGCAAAGGACAACGAGGTGCTATTAACAGCACGACCCTAAGCAATAATAAGGGGTATTTTCGTCTTCAGCTACCGCAAAAAAGGCTAGGACGGCCAATGTTTTTAATCGCCCAAAAAGCCGCCAATACAGAGTACCGTTGTGAACTTATCAGCGGTTGTTATAACGGCGTTAATTATCAAGCAGGTTTAAGCCTTGATAATCAATTTGAACTTACCGCCGTTGTTGGAGAAGCCAGAGATAACATTATTGTTAACATCAACTGGTTAACACACCTTGCCAGTGCCTATGCCTACACCACTTATATCACAGATGATAGCGACCTTAGCACCACCAACAAACCCAAATCAGGCATCTATACCCCGTATACCATTGAGCTTGCTAACCAACAGGTTTCAAAACTTTTTGGATTAAGCGACATTATCTCCATGCCTATTAGCCGTATGGCAAACTTAGGCAACATCAGCGGCAGCTCCAAACAGCAAAAAATAGAATCCCTAGTAGCAGGGGCTATTTTAGCGGCCGCACAACAGTTAGCAAAAGATAAAAACCAAAGCATAAAAGACTGGCTTAACAGCATGATTAACAGCTTTTTATTGCAAAAAGGGCAACTCTACGAAAAAGCAGGCAGCACTCATGCCTCTTTATTCGCCATATACCAAGCCGCAGAGCAGGTATTAACCAGCAATAAAGCACAGCAAAAAAGCCTAAGCAAACCTGTTGCCAGCGAAGTAGATGATGCCATTAGAGAATTACAACAACGTCAAACAGTGCTTAGGGCAGGGGTGTTGACCCAAGTTAAGGTCGCATCAAAATACACCAAATTTATCAGTGCAATGGCAAGCTCAAAAACCTTTTTACAAGATTTAAACGAGCAAATGCTTAACTTTGATGGCAAAGACCCAAGTAAAAAAAGTTTTGTAACGCGCGATTATGTAGAGGTCGTCAAACAGCATTATATTGGATTAAAAGACACCTATCGCACCCATTTAGCGGCAGGCATTAACGAGGATTTTGTTAAGCTACAAGCCTTAATTGCCTATTTTGCAGGTTGTATTGCAGGTACTTGCGATGCCTCTAGTGCGGTACACTCTGGTGCTGTCTATAACGCCAGCAATAAAACCCTAAGTTACAGCGCATCAGGCAACCGCTTTAACATGAGTTACAAAGTCAGACCACGCAATGAAGGCGATGCGACATCACAAATTTTTGACTTTACAACCAAAGGCTCGCTGTCAAAAATCAGTTTAGAAGGTGATGCCTATGTGCGTATTCGTTATGATGTATCTTTGCCCAATGTTGGTAAAATTGGTGAAGCCGAAACGGGTGTGCAGCCTGTAGGATTTGAATTTGTATGGCCAGAAATCAGCGTACCCAAAGTAGATGGCAACCGCATGGCTTTTTCTTTTAAAGGGGTTTTATTAGGAGTAAAAGACGGTTTAAATAATAACTCCAAATATCATTACAACATCACTCAAGTGGATTTTTACAGCAAAATTGGTAATGGTCTAACTGGCACGCAAACCGCCATGAACCCCAAAAATTACGATAAGTTTACCGCTCTTAAATTCTCAGCAAGAGCCTCAGGGGGCGGCAGTTTTTATCCTCAAAACTACTGGCCTAAATTCAGCGGTTTTTTCAATAACAACACCAACGAAGTCATTAGCCAGCCCACTTTAAGCGGTTTGTTTACAGCTAATAGCAATTCAGGTTTTCAGCAAGGCGATAGAGAGACAGGTCTGTTTCAATACCGCAAAGGGGTTGAGCGTTTAACCTATGCAAAAAAAGCACAAGACGTGGTTTATTTAGACTTTTGGGTTAAACACCAAGGCGCCAATCGCACCAGATTGTATGACTATGTAGGGCGTGATGGTTATTATGGTATGCAAACCTGCAAACTTAAATCTACAGGCAGCGGTGACTTATCTAGCACCAGTTGGAGCGTTGAACTCTGTGGTGATATTACCAACATAAAAGCCGATAAACCCACCTTTGTCAGCCTCCATCAAGACGGAGCATTTAAAAAATTCTCCATTAACGGACGTGGGGTGTATGCGCCACAATATGGCACTTTTGCCCCAACCACAAGTGTTCAAACCGTCGATGGTGAACTAGAAGTGCCATTTACTATGGGTATTGAAAATGTCAAACTACAACTTGAACACGAACTTAAAAATCAACCCAATGCCATCGTTAAATTTGACTTAACCCAAAGAGTGCGAGATATATGGGAAGCCGCCGTCTCTTTTGGTTATGACTACGAATACCTTATTGGTGTCATTCCTACAGGGCTTAAAACCAAAAGTCTTTATGCCTCATACTTAGTCAAAAAAAATGCAGCACAAAATGGCGATAAAGTACGCATTGAGTTAGGTTCACTGCTTATTTTTGTAGGTAAAAATGCCCTTGCAGGCAAACATGCCACCAGTGTCCAACTTGCCTCAGAAGTCAGCTTTACAGAGGGCAGTAGCCACGCAGCTTGTGGGCTATATCAACATGGCAAACTTATCTCCAAAGATGATTGCAGTGCCATCGCCTATTTAACCTATCGTGGCGCTTTGATGGCAACCGTGCGTGAAGAACGCCCAGGCATTTATGTGGCACGCTATGTAGATGGCAGCTTTGTCATTCTTGGGGAATAAATGGCGTGAAAACAGGCAAACTTGCTTGTACATTGTGCCTAATTAGTACAGGTTTAAGCGGTGCGTATGCGCAATTACAAGCCAAAGAACAGGCTCAGCCTTGGCACTTATCAGTCTATGCCAACACCCAAGCGCATTCACCTGCCGCCCCCATAACACACTGGTTTAATGGCTTTAGCACCGCCCCCAAAGCAGGGGATTATGCATTTGCAAATAGCCGTATTGGTATGTTTGCGCAATATCAAAACTGGCACATAGGAATAGAGCGCAGACGTTACGATTATCTTAGCTTTAATCGCGATACCCTCTCTTTTTACTACGCCTTAGAGCAGTCTCAAACGCCACCACAAAATAGCCACCTAAGCCTTAATGTGCAAAGCCTTAACGCCAAGGGTGCTTTTTTAGGGTATCAATTTACCTATCGCCAACAGCAACTTAGGCTCAGGCTTTATTACTACCAAATTAACGACTATCAATTTGGGCAACTCTCAGGGCTTACAGGCAGCACTCAGCGTGTTAGTGCCACCGCCAATGTGGACTATATTTTCAGCCAAGACAAACTGCTTGCTTATCCAGCAAAGGCACAAGCAGGCTATGGGTTAAGCAGCGACATACGTTACTTAGGCAAGCTAACCCAACACTGGCAGATGCAGCTTCATTTACAAGATGTGCTCAATCAGATACGCATTGAGCAAGCAGGATTTACCCGTGGCTGCATTAATGTAGGACAACCCGCCACGCCTGTTTGCCACAGCATAGGCGCAGGCTCTGGACGCTCAGGGCATCAGCGTTATCGCACACAAATTCCACTGAGTGCCGACTTAACCCTAAGCTATCGGCCATATCAGCTAGAATTGGGGGCATTTCAGCATCAAAAAGCCAAATGGGTATCTGTAGTCAAACAATTTAGCTATCAATACCAAGGCACACAACAAATTAAAATAGGACTAACCAGCTTACCCTCTATGATTTTAAGCTGGCACTATAAAGGCATTAAACTAGCCGCTGAAATAGACGACTACCGCACACAACACTTACACCACCTAGGCTTACAGCTAGGTTATAGTTTAAGTTGGTAGCAGCCACCTGAGATTGCAATATACTTGCTTACCAGAATTTTCCTCTTAACCACGGCAAATAACACAAGTCTTTGCTTGAAAGAATCTAAAACCATTGTCACCACTTAAATAATCCAATTTATTATCTAAAATGTAATCAAAATGTAATCAAATGATTGTATTATGTCGTATGTTGTCTTACTGTAGTGCTGCTTATTGTTTTTATTTGTGAGAAATTATGAATCGTATTCTATCTGTATTAGCATTTTTATCGGTCAGTGCTGCCGCTGGCTCTTATCTTATTTTTAACTCTGATTATGTAGTACAGCTCACACCATCAAATAATGCACAAACACAACCGCCCACCTATGCTCAGGCTAAAAGCAAACTAACAAAGACCCTTACCAGCTCAAATCTAGACCCCAAAATCAAACAAGATTTACAAGCCTTTGCCCAAGACATAGAGCAAGCCTTACAAAGTGTGCAGGCAGACAATAACAAACTCAGCGACACACAAACAGAACAAGCGTTGCAACAGCTTGAAGAAAGCCTAAAAGCACAATACGCCAAAGCAGGCCTAGATTACGATGCGGCGTATTTACAAGCAGAAAAACAAATTACAAAAAAGCCCACAGACCCAGAAATACAAAAGATGTTGCAAGAAGCGCAACAAGGAGAGTCGCATGCTAAGTATTAGCACAAGGTATTTAAGTGTTATTTTTTTATCTCTAGGGATTAATTTTACCTATGCCGAGACGGCGTTAGTTGGCAATAGCAACATTCATCTAGAAGTTGTTCAAGGCGAGGCGCAACTTAGCATTCCTATTGAACTACCCAGCACAGCCGATGGCATGCGCCCTAAACTTTCGATTTATTCCAGCAAGGGCTTAGGCAATCCTTTGTTAGGTCAGGGTTTTAAGTTTAGTGGTTTCTCACGGGTTCATCGCTGCCAGACCAACATGGATGATGATGGACGAATAACGCCTCTTAGCGTTAAAGAAAACAACTTCTGTATTAATGGCAAACGCTTAAAGCAAAACTGGTTAAACTTAGGAAAATATCAGCGCATAAAAAACAGTTATTCTAAGTTTAGTTTTAATATCTATGATCAAACTTGGAAAGAGGAAGCTGGTGATGGACGCATTTACCACTATATGCCCATTGGCAAAGCAGGCAAACAACGTTTTGAGTGGCGAGTAAGTAAGATTGAAAGCATTGCAGCACAAAATAGCATTCATTACAGCTACGATTCAAACTCATTAGTCACCAAGCCTACCTCCATTAGTTACAGTGATTATCAGGTAGATTTTAATTATATTGACGCCCCCCTTGCTAAATCGGGAATACATGGTGATTTTTATCAAGATAACCAACGCTTAGACAGTATTAATATCAAAAAAGCAGGCTCATTAATTAAAAAATACAAACTAGGCTATCAAAAAATCAAACAACAATTTTTCTTAAATTCGCTACAGGTTTGTTATGACAATGAGCGTTGTTTAAAACCGGCTCAAATTAATTATGAACAGGATAACGCTTTTGAATATGCTTGGATAAATAAGCCTCAAGCCTTTAATAAAACGGTTGATCGTAACAGCCCATTAAAATCAGAAATACGAGTATTGGGTGATGTTAACGCCGATGGTATAGACGATAACTGTACCATTTATATCGAAGACAGAGCCTTATATTGCAGCGTCAATGGAACCTCTTCCAAATGGTTAGATTTCAGTGGTGCATTTGATATTGCATATATTCAAACACTTTATACAGGCGACTTTGATACGAAGGTAGAATTACAAAAGCAAGTACATAAAGCACGTATACACTTAGGCGAGCTTTCTTCTTCCAATTTAGTTGACATCAATCGTGATGGTTATGCTGATTTTTGTTTTACATCTAACAATCATCTTTATTGTGCCATAAATAACAAAAATGGCTTTAATGCATATCAATCTATGCAGGCATTAACTCCCATCAACCCCAATACCCCCCTTAGCGCACCAGCTAAAATCATTTGGCAAGACTTTAATGGTGATGGTTTTACTGATTTTTGCGCCATAGAAAGTCATGGTAAAAGGCTAGATGGCAGCGTTAACTACCTAACCTACACAAGTAACTATAAAAGCTATTACGAACAAACAACCCAAACTAGCTGTTATACAAATCAACAAGGGCGGCGGTTTTACAAGCAAAATTTAATCCATATAAACCCTATTACAACGCTGTTATCTTTGCCTATTATCTTATCTGCCGATATCAATGGAAATGGACGTAAAGACCTCTGCTTCATTACGCTTAATGCCAAAAAAACCGTACCCATCAATCAGATAAATCAAACCATGAGTACAGGCTCTGCACAAAGTGTTTTATCCTGTTATTCTCAAGAAGGGTTAATAGGTCAGCTAGATTTACTTCAAGCGGCCTCTTCGGGCAACACCTTTGGAGATAGCGATGAAGAAATTAAAGAAGTGAACCGTTTTAGTCGCTCGGTACGTTTGGTCGATGTAAGTAAAGACGGTGTTAGCGATTTGTGTTTTGTATGGAAAGACCAACCCCAGTGCATTATCAATGACGGCAAGTTAAGTGCAAGCACTCATGCGATATTAAAATCTAACATCAGTGTCAAACCTGATTACGGCTCTTTATCAAGTGCAATGCAACAAATTATGGATTCATCATTAAGTTTTAAAGACTTCAACTCAGATGGCGAAATCGATGCCTGCTGGATAGACCTAAGTGGTTTTCATTGTGCTTATGGATATTTGGGTCAGTTTCTTGCTCCCACTCGTTTATTTGAAGTGCCTTTATCCGATAAAGGGATATTTAGCATAAAACCATCTCCGTAGATGCAGGCAGAAATTGGTTTGAGCGATTACTATATGGAAGATATACCGATGCTTACCAAGCAGACTTAGCGGGCAGCCTTGCCTTTGGTCCAGCAGTCAAAATGGCCGATAGTAACGGTAATGGATTTGCAGAATTTTGCTATCAGCATGAAGGGATCACGCGCTGTAAAGACATTCCTGCAGCGCAAACTCGTTTAAAATCCATACAAGACAGCCTAGGGGTTAAATCACGCATTGAATATCGAACTAGCCTAAACCCAGATATTTACAGCATGGATAAAAGCCTCACCGAACAGCTTGTTATCAATCCACAAAAAATGCTAGTAGCAAGTCTTATTGTGGACAATGGACTGTCGAGCAACTTGCACCAAAGCCAAAAGAACCGTTTTAATTATCACTACAAAAATCTAATATTCAAACCCAACATTGGCATCATTGGTTTTGCTGAAATTAAACAAACAGACATCACCAAAAACAAACTAACCCTTAATCAATACAATACAAACTACCCCTACTATGGTTTAAGCAAAAAACAAGAACACTTTTATAACGGCATACTTAAAAATCAAATAACCTACCAGTATAAAAAGCAGCAAGACTTTAACTTTTTTCACGTTGTGCCCACTCAAAGCATAGCCAAACAACATCAAGGCAATATCATCAACATCAAACAAACCGACTACAGTGGTTACGACAACTTTGGCTATGCAAGTAAAGTAGTTGAACGACAATATCAGCACAACAACCCTGCTGATGCTTTTATTAGCAAAAAAGAAATTCGCTATCATCATGCTGTAGGTTCACCTTACATCTTAGGGCTTAAGACCCAGATTAAAACCAGCTATGGAGACAACGAAGAAAAACAAATTATCATCAACAATCGCTTTAATCGTAAAGGGCTATTAGAAGAAGAAACGCTCATTGCCGATGGCAAAGACATAAAACGCACAAATTATGAGAATTATAACTCAATGGGCAAAGCAGGTAAGATTAGCAGCACCGATTTTATCACCAAACAAACCAGAGCGACCCAATATCATTACGACCAAGACACAGGGCTACTTATCTCCAGCGAAAATGCATTAGGGCACACAAAGCAACTTAGTTACCAAAGCACGCAAAGCCAAATATGCCAAAAGCCCACACAAATAACCGATGCCAATGGGCGTATCACCCGCTTTGCATACGATGAACTATGCCGCATAAAACGCACCGTTGAAGCCGATGGCTCAATAAAAACCAACCAATGGCAATGGGATAACAGCATGGTTAGAGGTTATAAAACCAATCAAAATGCCACCTTAGACATCAGTGCGTCCTCTTTATATAAAGAAGTACAAACGCATTATGCTCCCAATCAAAGCCAACACTTTCATAAACAAATAACCACCTACAAAGACAAACTTGGGCGGACCTTACGCCAAGTCATTGCAGGGGATGTGACCCAAGGACAATGCAATGTAGCAGGCGGCATTTATCATAATGCCAGCCTCTTTAGAGACTACACCTACGACCGCTTTGGCAACAAAGCAGGAGAAACTCGCCCCTATTACAGTTGCATAAGTGGCACGCCCTACAACAACCAAGTCTGGCAAGTTAGCCAATACGACATACAAAATCGCCTGCTTCGCTACACAACGCACCACAACAATCAAGCAGTAGTGACAAGCTATCAATATCAAGACAACAAAGTTAGCAAGTACTATCAAGGACAAGAAGAAAAAACCACCGTTTATAATGTATTAAACAAACCCGTATCCATTAGCTCTTCGCAAGGGACGGTACAATTTAGCTATGACCTAATGGGCAACCTTATTCAGGTTAATCGCAATGGACTAAGCACACGCATGACCTACGACAGCCTAGGCAACAAACTCAGCATAAACGACCCAGACCGAGGGCTTTGGCATTATAAATACAATGGTTTTGGTGAGCTTATTAGGCAACAAGACGCCAACGGCACGGTTTTAAATATGAGTTATGACAAACTAGGTCGTATGCTTAACAAATCCGCAGGAGCAAAACAATGGCAATGGCAATACGATAGCAAACATGCAATTGGTCAAATTAGCCGAGAAATATCAGACCAAGCACAAACCCAATACCAATATGACGAACTAGGGCGCATAACAGATACAAACCTACAAATTGAAGGTGAACAGTACCATACCCAATACCATTACAACCGACTTAACCAAATCACCAAAGTCAGCCACCCATCAGGTTTAGATATCATACAACAATACGACCACCTAGGCCGAAAATCCGCACTGTATGCGCCCAAAGCACAAATTGCAGGCTATGAAAGTAAAGAAATAAAACAAGCCATAGAACAAGCACTGGATTTATTGATAGCCGCCCAAAAGAAATTGCAAGTTCTTGTTAATAACAACGCTCAGAAAGCCAAAAAAATACAGCAAAAAGTAGCCATTGCAACTCAACTTGCAGTTAATTTAAACAGCCAAGTTAAAGTTGAGACTACTACAATATCCAATTTGGTCAAACAAATTAACTATTTACAAAGCAAGGCTAACGCCAATGCTTCACTTATGAACACAGCAGAACAAAGAAAGAGTAATAGCACCAATAGCATGCTTAAAATAACAGGAAACTATGGCTATAAGATAAGCCTTGAAGGAGGAACTGCATACGATACTCATACTGAGGCAGGAAAATACGCATTGAACGCATCTGGAGTAAAAGGAACTCACTGGTACAGACGCAGAGTTAAAAACTACTGGTTTTTTGGATGGCATTATAAGCATGTTGATGCGACAGCCTCAGGTCTTAATCCTTATCATTATTATGCTGTTGTAGCGTCTTATTACAGAAATTTATACCGTTCAAATATTTCACAAAGAAATACAACGTCTAGCCAAAAAACGCATCACGAAAATCTATTATCACAAATCAAAATCAGATACGAAGCGAGCCTTGCATCACTTAGACAAAAAGAGCAAGAACACAAAGACTTTTCACGCAAAATCTTGCCCAAAGTCCAGCAACTGCAAGCCACCAACCAATCAATACAAGCCCTAAACGGCGTACAACAAGAACTTAACCAAACAGCCGATAACACAGGCGTTGCCCTAATCTGGCAAGCCACCCACTATAACGCCGACGGCGCACTACACTCCGAGCTATTTGGTAATGGCTATAGCAGCGAACGTGAATTTGACCCACAATCAAATCGCCTAACACGCATTAGCACCGCCTTAGGTGGCAAACACACAGGCAAGCTAATACGCGACCTACACTACCGCTACGACAACCGAGGCAATATCACACACAAAGAAGACACCGTAAAAGGCAGCCAAAACAACTACATTTATGATCCACAAACGGACCACCTAATAGGCTGGCAATACCAGCAAGGCAATATTAATATTACAGAGACCTACCAATACGACCTAGCAGGCAACCTACAACCACAAGGCGTACAAGCACAATTCGACCGCAACAGCCACCGCCTATTAAGTGCCAACATCCAACACCGAGCAGGCCGCACCACTGAAACCTACCAATACGACAATAACGGCAATATGATCCAACGTGGCAATACCCATATTAGCTATGATATTCTAAGCGGCAAAGTTCAAAGCATTAATGGCAACCAACAAACCTTTAGCTACCACGTAAACGGACAACTGCTTAAAACCCAAACCCGAGAGGCCGGTATGCAAACCCAAATACTGCACCTAAATAGCACTTTAAACAAAGTCACCAAAGCCAATGGCGATGAACTTTGGCGGCATGCGCTTAAAATAAATGGGCAAACGGTCTCTATTATTGAAAAAGTAGGCAAAAGCAAAAGCACACAAAAAGCTGACCGAGTCGCCTTTATACACCGTGATTTACAAGGCAACTCAGACCGAGTAACAGGGCTATCAGGACAGGAGATTCGTCAATACATGCGCTCCAACAACCAAGCTATTGCCGCCTTAGGTGCCGAGCAAGTGATTCGCAACCCCTATGGACGAGTGGTTCATGCCAACTTTGTAAAAAAACAAACCCAAGGCAAAGCACAAACCAACAGCTACCGCAGTGTGTTTGCGCATAAATCCGTACGTGACATTAAAGCTGATGATGACGAACAGGTTAAAGCCCTATTACTGAGTAATGAATTTAAACTCACCTACCAAGATATGATCGCCTTTAGCCTACCAGGTTATACCGGTCACCAAGAGATGCCCAGCTTGGATTTAATCAATATGAACGCCCGTATGTATGACCCCGTACTAGGACGTTTTATCAGTGCCGACTCCATGGTACCCGATGCCACCAACTGGGACGACTACAACCGCTATATGTATGTACGTGGTAACCCCATGCGCTATACCGACCCAAGTGGGCACTCGCCAAAAGACAAAGACAGTAATTCAAGTGAATGTACAGGAAGTAGTAATGATAGCGATGATTGCTATGATTCAGGCAGCAGCTCAAGCAGTAGGCGTGATGATGACGATGATAGAAGCAGTGATAGCAGAATCAAACAAACACCTCCCTCCAGCCCTGTAGGAGGGAATGAAGTACAGGCAAATAAAGACCAAGCGGATAAAGAGCTTAAGAAAAAGAAAAAGCATTATAGCCAGAATGGGGAGCCGATTAAGGATCAACCCGTAAAGGTTACAAAAGTCGCCTATGTAGGAGGTTTTTTTGATAGCTGGTTTAATGGACCAGCGAAGATTGCTTATCAAAGAGCTCAAAAAAATGGTGTGGATGCGATTTATTTTACGTGGGATCAAGGTGAAGAACTAGCCAGTTGGCTTGATACAAACAAAGCAAGCGATAAAATCGTTATTGGTCATAGTTATGGAGGAGATACTGCAGCGACGGTAGTTTCTCAGGGTCATACGGTACAGCAATTAGTTACGGTTGACCCAGTTGGTTGGAGCCGACCTAATTTTTCTTCGGTATCTAAGTACTCAAATCAATGGATAAATGTTAATTCTGTAGGAAATCAATCTGGAGGAGTTCGTGGTTCGATTGCTAATATAATTGCGGGTGTTGGTGGTGCTTGGAATTATCGACCAGGTGGATACGCTAACAGCCATATCAACTCCAAATATGATCATGCGACTATATGTGATTATTATTGTCAACCTTATCACTGGAGATAAGTATGTTATTTCGTATGTTAAATATGGGTGTTTTTTTAATTATGGTTGGGTGTGTGTACGTTCCCAAAGATTTAAAGTTGATATCTGTAGAAGAAATCAAATCTAGCACAACAGATTATGAAATTCCTCCTATTGCTCAGAGTATGCTCAGACTAGAGTTTAGCTCAAGAAGAAATGTTATTGATTATACAGCGAACAATACAAATGCACTTTCGGCAGATGCTTACTTTTGTGAACAGCCAAATCAAGTTGCATTTTTGGCAGACAACACATTTTTTTTTAAGCGATTAGACAAAATCAATAATAATTCTTTGTATATCTATGAAGCCTATTTATTCGTTAAGTGGAATCGGGTTTCATTTTTATCACATGCTTTGCGTAAAGATGAAAAACAGGAACATTATCTTAAGTATGATTTATCAAAGAATCCTAAAGATGTTTGTTTTTCCATAGGTGGAGGTTATTTTTCTGGAATGGGACAACGCTCTAACACCATAACTATTAATAAAGAGCAAATTAAAAATGCGTTAAATCGTAATCAATAACGGCAATATGACCCAACGTGGCAATACCCATATTAGCTATGATATCCTAAGCGGCAAAGTTCAAAGCATTAATGGCAACCAACAAACCTTTAGCTACCACGTAAACGGACAACGGCTTAAAACCCAAACCCGAGAGGCCGGTATGCAAACCCAAATACTGCACCTAAATGCCACCTTAAACAAAGTCACCAAAGCCAATGGCGATAAACTTTGGCGGCATAGCTTGCGTGTGGGTAATGAAACAGTCAGCGTGATTGAAAAAGTAGGCAAAAGCAAAAGCACACAAAAAGCCGACCGCGTGGCATTTATACACCGTGATTTACAAGGTAACTCAGACCGAGTAACAGGGCTATCAGGACAGGAGATTCGTCAATACATGCGCTCCAACAACCAAGCTATTGCCGCCTTAGGTGCCGAGCAAGTGATTCGCAACCCCTATGGACGAGTGGTTCATGCCAACTTTGTAAAAAAACAAACCCAAGGCAAAGCACAAACCAACAGCTACCGCAGTGTGTTTGCGCATAAATCTGTACGTGACATTAAAGCTGATGATGACGAACAGGTTAAAGCCCTATTACTGAGTAATGAATTTAAACTCACCTACCAAGATATGATCGCCTTTAGCCTACCAGGTTATACCGGTCACCAAGAGATGCCTAGCTTGGATTTAATCAATATGAACGCAAGGCTTTATGACCCCGTACTAGGACGTTTTATCAGTGCCGACTCCATGGTACCCGATGCCACCAACTGGGACGACTATAACCGCTATATGTATGTACGTGGTAACCCCATGCGCTATACCGACCCAAGTGGGCACTCGCCAAAAGACAAAGACAGTAATTCAAGTGAATGTACAGGAAGTAGTAATGATAGCGATGATTGCTATGATTCAGGCAGCAGCTCAAGCAGTAGGCGTGATGATGACGATGATAGAAGCAGTGATAGCAGAATCAAACAAACACCTCCCTCCAGCCCTGTAGGAGGGAATGAAGTACAGGCAAATAAAGACCAAGCGGATAAAGAGCTTAAGAAAAAGAAAAAGCATTATAGCCAGAATGGGGAGCCTATAGATCCTAGTAAAAATAAATCTTTGACTAGTCGTCTTTGGTCGGGGGTGAAAGACGTTGTAGGGAAAGTTTGGAATTTACCGAATACAGCTGTAGGCCTAGTTTTTGGTGGCGTTGGTCATGTCGTAGGGTTGATAATGGGGACGAATCCATCTATTGATTTTGGCAACAATGCGATACAGTTTCACAATAACCCGCTTATTCCTTCTGCAATAACTTTGGGAAATGTAATTGTCTATGGGCCAAGAACGTCGCCTAATGACCGTAATGTTCATTTCCAAAATACACCACTAGGGCATACTGTTGGTCAAGAGGAGTATCGGCATACTATGCAGGGTCAGATATTGGGGCCGCTCTATTTGCCGATCCATATCATTGGCGGGGTTAGCTCTATGTTTCGATCACCGAACGCGGGGCTGCTACACCCCGTTGATCCTTGGCATAGCAATAACTTTATGGAAACAGGGCCGATGCAAGATAGGATTTTCTAATGAAAAACCGCTACAAAATATTAATTATTACTGTTTATTCAGCTTTTCTTTATGGTTGTCCCGCAACATTAAAAGTTGTCCTGAAAAATGAGGCTCGACAACCCATTACAGTTGTCTATTCCACTGGTTTTGAATCAGAGATTAAGCCTAGTAAAACAAAGAAAGAACATTACAAGCTTGATTGTATTCGCATCAAAATGGGTGAGAATATTTATGAATATCGTGCTGTTATGCCGCCTAAGGAGTATTTTCGTTCTGGGGTTTTCAGCTCTTCAGTTAATGCAGTTTTCACTGATGATTACCGTTTGAGGGTTTATAACAAAGAAAAGCAAGATGATTTTATTGAGTTAGATAAAGGGTGCAACTAATAGGACACCCGCGATAGTCAATTCGAAAAACTAATAGCATGAACTAATTCGGACATATATGTACGCTCTGGTTCTGTCAAGACGAATAAATCCACAAAGTCGCCCTTGGCGGCTTTGTTTGCCTTTTTTGCTTTTCCTTTTACCCACTCTTGCTTGATAAAGCCAAAGATAAAATTGTTGATAAGGCTTTAGAAAAATTACCATTAGAGAAGCTTAGAGCTTTGCGTAAGGCGGCTGGTAAGGCTCTAAGTGCTGCTAACTATGCTGAAAGTATTGCAGAGGGAGCTGCCTCTTTGATGGAGGCTACATTGAAACACGGGGTAAGAGATATCGAAGCTTATCGAGAGATGAGAGTTCTTGATATAAGCCCAACTGGGCGTCATTATAAGACGGATAGAATCGTTCCTTGGGGTAGTGTTGATTGGAGGCCGTTTGATGATGGTGGTGAACCAATTGATGTATTAAATAACTTCTTCAATCACGGGAGTAGGTAATATGATTAGAACAATAATTTCCAGTGTTGCGTTTTTTTTACTGTCTACTAATTGCTTATCGAGCGAAGTTTTAGGTCAGCCAAACCTAATGTGGTCTCTTATTAAATCGAAAGTTTCAGAAGAACATAAGTTAAAGTTAAGCAATCAAGATTCCTCGGCGTATCTAATGCCAGATAGCGGTCCGTTAGAAAATGCGGTGTTATTTGGGTATCAGGATTTAGTTGAAAAATTTTCAAATAACAAAGCAATGTTAAAAAAGGAAAGTTCTATATCTCTTTATTTAGCGGCATCTTTAGGGCGTTTGGATGCTATTAATACTCTGATTTCTAAGGGTGTTGATGTAGATATAGAATATGGAAATGGCTTAACTCCTATTTATGCAGCTGCTGAATATGGCGAATTGGATGCTCTTAAGCTCTTACTCAAAAAAGGTGCAAACATTAATCATAGAGCAAATGTTAAATATACAATTTTAATATTAGCGTTAATAGAAAAGCGGGAAAAAGTTGTTAAGTATTTGCTTAACTCTGAATACAAGGTAACAGAAGACGATAAAAAACTTTTGAAAAAACTTTGGCCTCTTAAAAAGTCGAAATGATTTTATGCCCGTGACCAACAACCAAGCCACTGCCGCCTTAGGTGCCGAGCAAGTGATTCGCAACCCCTATGGACGAGTGGTTCATGCCAACTTTGTAAAAAAACAAACCCAAGGCAAAGCACAAACCAACAGCTACCGCAGTGTGTTTGCGCATAAATCTGTACGTGACATTAAAGCTGATGATGACGAACAGGTTAAAGCCCTATTACTGAGTAATGAATTTAAACTCACCTACCAAGATATGATCGCCTTTAGCCTACCAGGTTATACCGGTCACCAAGAGATGCCTAGCTTGGATTTAATCAATATGAACGCAAGGCTTTACGACCCCGTACTAGGGCGCTTTATCAGTGCCGACTCTCTCGTACCCGATGCCACCAACTGGGACGACTACAACCGCTATATGTATGTACGTGGTAACCCCATGCGCTATACTGACCCAAGTGGACACTCGCCAAAAGACAAAGACAGTAATTCAAGTGAATGTACAGGAAGTAGTAATGATAGCGATGATTGCTATGATTCAGGCAGCAGCTCAAGCAGTAGGCGTGATGATGACGATGATAGAAGCAGTGATAGCAGAATCAAACAAACACCTCCCTCCAGCCCTGTAGGAGGGAATGAAGTACAGGCAAATAAAGACCAAGCGGATAAAGAGCTTAAGAAAAAGAAAAAGCATTATAGCCAGAATGGGGAGCCTATAGATCCTAGTAAAAATAAATCTTTGACTAGTCGTCTTTGGTCGGGGGTGAAAGACGTTGTAGGGAAAGTTTGGAATTTACCAAATACGATTATTGGATTAGGTGTGTCTGTTGTTGCCCTAGGAGCTGATTTAATTGAATCAATAATTATGACGGCTCTAACCTTTGAAAATCATTTTCAAAATATCCGTCTTAGCTTTGGTAATAATGCACTTCAAGCGCAAGTACATTTGGATTTTCTGGTTGCTCTAGGAGTTCAAGGTGGGATAAGTATAGGAAACTCTATTATGTACAATAATGCGGCGCCTGAAGATATAATTAAGAGTCCTTATCTGGGGCGTAGATATGTAAACCTTGGTAGGCATGAAGGTTGGCATACAAAACAATCTGAAAGATTAGGCATTTTTTATTTACCAGCAATCATATATCACGGAATTGGAAACCCAAACAACATTCTTGAAATTGATGCGGATAAACACTCATTGGCACCTTATCCTTTACCACGGAGGTGATTACAATATGAAAAATTATATATGTTTATTTATATTTTTATTCTTTTTAAGTGGGTGTTTAATAATAGATCCAGATACTAGTATTAGAGTTGTTAATAACTCGGGGCAAGAAGTTAGATTATTGCTATTTAGTCGTGGGAAGATTTATCCCTCTAAAATTCAGGATGATGAAGATATAAGATTGGGCAATATTCTTGTAAAAGAATCTCAACTGGAACGTATAGAAGTATCTTCAGAAGGTCAAAATAAAATCGTGCTTTCTAGAGACGGTCTTCATAGGTATGCAAAGATGGAAAAAAGATTATTTATTATCACAAAAGGATTAGTTATCGAGGCTAAAGAGGAATAGATTAGCAATAGAAATTCTATATACAAAGATAAAACAGACACTCAAAACAGTCTGTATTCGGTCGCTCTATTAGCAGTCTGATGGAATACACAGAATAGCAGGAGCTGTTGAGACCTTTACAGCGGAGGGCAATTTATCACCTGTTTCTAAAAATCTTGAAGGGAATGAAGTACAGGCAAATAAAGACCAAGCGGATAAAGAGCTTAAGAAAAAGAAAAAGCATTATAGCCAGAATGGGGAGGTGCCTGTTGAGAATCTTAGGAAAAAATCTTGGATTGAACGCCAATATTTAAACATAAAGAGGCTCCTGAAAGAGCATATTAGAATCGGATATATTGCTACTTTTAATATTAATAGATATATTGGAGCGACCATAAATTTAGGTTCAGTTAAATTAAACGATGCTGTTGGAGAAGGCAAATGGACTAAGGATGGCTATATCCAACAATATTCTGAGGGAAGGACTTACGCTGAAATTTCAGTTCCAGGATTGGGTTCGGTATCGTCGGAAAGCATAACTAAAGACAATGGAAAATCTTGGCTCAATAACGGTTTGAATCCTGAAAAAGATGTATTTCTGGAGGCTATATCGGGAGAGGGACCAACCCCAGAGGTTAGTATTTCAGTTGGGTTTGGTGTTGTTTATGAATATGAGTTTAATAAATAGTTCAATTACGAGGGGCTTTTAATGGAAAAACAATTTAGATTTTTCTCCATATTTATCTATTTTTCTTTTTTTTGTGGAATTCTGTCTGCTTTTCTTATGCACTATTGGGATAAGAATAAAGATCCAATTTTGGGGCTATTTTTTTTGGCTACAGCTCTTCCTTTTGCAATATCTCATCTTACACTGCTAAGTAAAATAATTGAAAAGCACAGGTGGGTCTTGCTTTGTTTTATTGCTTTAGTCATTTGGCCTTTGGTTTTTTCTATTTTTCTTGCTCTGGGTCCTTTTATATATTTCTTTTATTATGATGGGCTTCCAAGAATAAAAAAGTTTATATCAAACGCTTAAAAAACACTAATAGGATATATATGTACGCTTCGGTTTTGTTAAGACGAAGTTCTTGACGGGATATCAATAACGGCAATATGATCCAACGTGGCAATACCCAAATTAGCTATGATATTCTAAGCGGCAAAGTTCAAAGCATTAATGGCAACCAACAAACCTTTAGCTACCACGTAAACGGACAACTGCTTAAAACCCAAACCCGAGAGGCCGGTATGCAAACCCAAATACTGCACCTAAATAGCACTCTAAACAAAGTCAACGCAAGACTTTACGACTCAGTATTAGGTTTTATCAACTCTGACAATGATAAATAAAATAGCCATTTTCAGAGATGTTTATTTACCTTAATAGTTGGCAAGTCATTGTTATGCTGATGGAAAATTAAAAGGCTGAGTTTGAAAAGCTCAGCCTTGTGGTTTGCTTATGATAGAAATGTAAATGCAATATTATAACGCATTGTTTGCAAGCGCTTGTTTAATGCGCTCTAAGGCGGCCTCTAGGTTTTGCATGCTGGTGGCAAAAGAGAGGCGCATATGTTTAGGGCAGCCAAAAGCAGAACCGGGAACTAGGGCTACATTGGCTTTATTTAAGAGTTTTTCTGCAAATTCTACATCATCTTCAATGCCAGCTTGTTGCATGGCTTGTGAAAAGTCAGGAAAGGCATAAAAAGTGCCGTCACTATCAATACAGCTTACGCCGTTAATTTGGTTAAGACTATCGACCACAAAACGATGGCGTTGCTTAAAGGCTTGTAGCATGTCTTGAATACAGTCTTGGGAACCATTAAGGGCTTCTTCTGCGGCATATTGGGCAATGGAAGTGGGGTTGGAGGTACTTTGGGATTGAATTTTTTTCATGGCGGCGATAATTTCAGCAGGTCCGCCTACATAGCCAATGCGCCAACCTGTCATGCTGTATGCTTTGGATACGCCGTTCATTACAATGGTACGAGAATACAGTTCTGGGCAGACATTCACAATGTTATGAAAGCCTTCATCAGACCAGATGATATGTTCGTACATATCATCGGTGGCAATGAGAATATGAGGGTGTTTAAGTAGCACCTCGGCTAATGCACTTAATTCTTCTTTGGTGTAAGCAACCCCTGATGGATTAGATGGGCTGTTAATGACTACCAGTTTGGTGTTTTCAGTAATGGCGTTTTCTAGTTGGGCGGCGGTCATTTTAAAACGGTTTTTTTGTTCGGTTGCAACAATAATAGGTGTGGCATCGGCAATTTTGACCATATCAGGATAAGAGACCCAAAAGGGGGCGGGAATAATTACTTCGTCATTTGGGTTTAAATACGCCAAACTTAAATTAAAGAAACTTTGCTTTCCGCCACAAGAAACCAAAATTTGATTAGGTTGATAATCCAGAGCGTTATCGCGTTTAAATTTGTTGATAATCGCTTGTTTTAAGCTGGCAGTGCCGTCTACGGCAGTGTATGTGGTATGTCCTGCATTAATGGCGGCGATGGCGGCTTGTTTGATGTGTAAAGGGGTAGGAAAATCTGGCTCGCCAGCACCTAAACCAATAACATCTTTACCCTCTGCACGCAGCTGCGCTGCACGGCTGGTAACAGCCAAAGTTGGGGAGGGTTTTACATTTTGTGAGCGGTTAGAGAGAGAAAATGTCAAAATAGTATCCTTAAGGGCAAAACCCTTCTTTAAAGCAAATTTAAAAACCTTATAATGCTACTAAATCTTAGCGCTAACTGGAATAACATGAGCAAATCTTTTGCAATAAAATCGAAATATTCACCTGCTGGTGATCAACCCTATGCCATTGCTAAATTAACTGAGGGGCTGAATGCTGGGCTATTAAAGCAAACTTTGCTTGGGGTAACCGGTTCAGGCAAGACCTATAGTATGGCAAATATTATTGCTAACTGTCAGCGACCAACGGTGATTATGGCACATAATAAGACGTTGGCGGCACAACTTTATGGTGAATTTAAGGAGTTTTTTCCTGAAAATTCGGTAGAGTACTTCGTCTCTTATTATGATTATTATCAGCCAGAGGCTTATGTCCCTGCCTCGGATACTTTTATTGATAAAGATGCTTCGGTTAATGAACATATTGAGCAAATGCGTTTGTCGGCCACTAAGTCTTTAATGGAGCGTCGAGATGCCATTATTGTGGCAACGGTTTCTGCTATTTATGGTTTGGGTGATCCTGATTCTTATATGCAAATGATGTTGCATTTGGTGCGTGGCGATAGCATTAATCAGCGTGAAATTTTAAGGCGTTTGGCAGAATTACAATATACGCGTAATGACGTTGAGTTTCAACGTGGCACGTATCGGGTGCGTGGGGATTTAATTGATGTTTTCCCTGCTGAAAGTGATGAGCAAGCTCTACGCATTGAATTATTTGATGATGAGGTGGAGCAGTTAAGTAGCTTTGACCCTTTAACAGGAGAGATTTATCATCGTCTAGCTCGTGCAACGGTGTACCCGAAAACCCACTATGTCACTCCACGTCAACGTATATTAGATGCCATTGAGCAAATAAAATTAGAGTTAAAAGAGCGGCTTGCGTACTATCGTCAAGAAAATCTATTGGTTGAGGCACAAAGATTAGAGCAACGTACCAATTACGATATTGAAATGATGCAAGAGTTGGGTTATTGCACAGGTATTGAAAATTATTCACGTTATTTGTCTGACCGTGAGGCAGGAGAGCCACCACCAACTTTATTTGATTATCTGCCTAAAGATGCCTTGGTTTTTGTGGACGAATCTCATGTGACTATTCCGCAAATTGGCGCTATGTATCGTGGCGATCGCTCACGCAAAGAAACGTTGGTGCAATTTGGGTTTCGTCTGCCTTCAGCTTTAGATAACCGTCCTATGCGCTTTGAAGAGTGGGAGGCGATTGTGCCTCAAGCTATTTACGTTTCTGCCACCCCTGGCAAGTATGAGCAAGAGCATAGTGAACAAACTGTTGAGCAGGTGGTGCGTCCAACAGGCTTGCTTGATCCTGTGGTGGAAGTTCGTCCTGCAACGGGGCAAGTTGATGATGTGTTAGAGGAAATTCGTATACGTACGCAACAAAATGAGCGTATTTTAATTACTGTCTTAACCAAACGCATGGCGGAAGATTTAACGGATTTTCTGTTTGAACAGCATGTTCGAGTACGTTATTTGCATTCTGATATTGATACTGTAGAGCGTGTAGAGATTATTCGTGATTTACGTTTAGGTGAGTTTGATGTGCTGGTTGGTATCAACCTGTTGCGTGAAGGCTTAGATATTCCTGAGGTGTCTTTGGTTGCTATTTTTGATGCAGATAAAGAGGGTTTTTTGCGCTCTGAGCGTTCGCTTATTCAAACCATAGGGCGTGCAGCAAGAAATTTAGCGGGTAAGGCGATTTTATATGCAGATAAAATAACCAATGCCATGCAGGTTGCTCTTGATGAAACACAAAGACGGCGAGAGAAGCAGCAACAATTTAATCAGATAAATGAGATTACTCCAAAAGGTATTATTAAGTCTGTTGCAGATATTTTAGAGGCAGCTCCTGCACCGGGTAAAAAGAAATTTACCCATAAAAGCAATAAGCCTGTTAAGGCTAAAAAAGGACAGCAAGCGTTATGGCAAACACTCAGTGCCAGTGAGTTAAGCCAAGAAATAGCCAAGGTGGAAGATGCGATGTTTAAAGCGGCACAAGATTTAAATTTTGAGCAGGCGGCTAGCTTAAGAGATGAGTTACAACAGATGAAAAAACAGTGGTTGTTAACAGATGGTTAGTTTGTGGCACTTGATGCCATAAACTAACCGCATGGGTTTTTATTTGTTTTTAAATAAATGTTCATAGGCATGATTGGTGGCTTCAACAAAACCTTCAATACTGCCGCAATCAAAGCGTTGTCCTTTGAATTTATAAGCCATTACACAGCCTTCTTTGGCTTGGGTTAATAGGGCATCGGTAATTTGTACTTCGCCATTTTTACCCGCAGGGGTGGTTTCAATTTTATGAAAAATATCTGGGGTTAAAATATAACGTCCAATAATAGCAAGGTTGCTAGGTGCTTTGCCTTGAGCGGGTTTTTCTACCATGTCGGTTACACGGTATAAGCCTTCACGCATTTCTTCACCTGCGATAATGCCATATTTGTGCGTTTCATCTGCTGGTATTTCTTGAATGGCAACCACAGAGCAGCGGAATTGATTATAAATTTTCACCATTTGTGCTAATACGCCTTCGCCATCTTCTGCGGGTAAGCAAAAATCATCAGCTAGTACAACGGCAAAGGCTTCATCTGCCATTAAGTTGCGCCCTGACAAGATAGCATGACCTAAGCCTTTCATATGGTTTTGTCGAGTAAAGGTAAATTTAGCTTGGTCTATTAAGGTGCGTACGCTGTCTAGCATATTTTCTTTGCCGCTACCTTGAATTTGGTGTTCTAATTCATAGCTAATATCAAAATGGTCTTCAATGGCATGTTTACCACGGCCTGTTACAAATCCAATGTTTTTAATACCAGCTTGCACTGCTTCTTCAACACCGTATTGCACTAAGGGTTTATTTACCACAGGTAGCATTTCTTTGGGCATCACTTTGGTAGCAGGTAAAAAGCGTGTACCATAACCGGCAACGGGAAATAGGCATTTATTAATCATTAACAATCCTTATTTAAAGTCTAAAAAGGCTTGCTATCATGCTATGCTTTAGCAATGACTGCAAGTTGTTAAATGAGTGAATACTGCCTTTTTATTACAAAAATAAAAATTTAATACGCAAAGTTGAGTATATTGCGTAAACTCAATGAGTAAATTAATTTAAGGAGTCGTTGTGAGTACTGCAAAAAGCGCAGAAGCGGATAAAACTGAGTTATTTGAACTGATTTTTTTTGGTGGTTTAGGGGATTTAACGCTAAGAAAATTATTGCCAGCGTTGTATTTTTTAGAGTTTGATGCGCGTTTAGGGGCAGGTCATTTATATTTGCTAACCAGACGTCGTTATAGCCGTAAAGAGTTTATGCAGTTGTTAAAAGATGATGTGAGTAAGCATATTGATAAGGCGTATTGGGATAATACAGTATGGCAGCGGTTTATTGAAAAAATACAGTGTTTAACCGTTGATATTAACCAGTCTGATCATTTTAAATTGTTAGCACAAACCCTGGACAATCAATGCTCTAATCGTGTGTATTATTGTGCAACAGGATCTAATTTGTATACGCAAATTTGCGCTCAATTACATTGTTATCAGTTAATTACGCCACAGAGTAAAATTGTATTAGAAAAACCCATAGGACATGACAAACAGTCTGCTCAAGCGATTACCAGTGCAGTTGCAGAATATTTCAGCGAGTCACAAATTTATCGTATAGACCATTATTTAGGTAAAGAAACGGTACAAAATTTAATGGTTTTACGGTTTGCTAATTCTATTATTGAGTCCCAATGGAATCAGCGTTATATCGACCATGTGCAAATTAGTATTGGTGAAAGTTTGGGCGTTGAAAAACGCGGTGAGTTTTATGATAAAGTAGGTGCGCTTAGAGATATGGTGCAAAATCATTTGCTGCAGCTTTTATGTATGACAGCAATGGAGCCGCCAGCACAAATTGATGCCGATAGCATTCGTAATGAGAAAGTTAAAATTCTAAAAGCATTAAAGCCTATTGAAGGCAGTGCCTTAGAGCAGCATGTTGTGCGAGGACAATATACTCAAGGAAATATTGATAGTAAAGAGGTACAGGCTTATAACCAAGAGCCAAATGTGAGTGAGCATAGCCAAACAGAGACCTTTGTTGCACTTAAAGTAGAAATTGATAACTGGCGTTGGGCAGGTGTGCCATTTTATTTACGCACAGGCAAACGTTTGGCCTCCAGAGCTTGTGAGATTATGGTGCAATTTAAAGAAGTACCACATTCTATTTTTCCTGCAAGTTCAAGTGCCAGCCTTGCCAATAAATTATTTTTTAGGCTACAGCCTGATGATGGTGTTCGTTTAGTGATGTATGAAAAACGTACAGGCTCAAATATGAATGTACGCAGTGTGAATTTGAGCTTAAATCCATTGCAAGATAAACAAAAGCGTGTGCCAGAAGCCTATGAGCGTCTTTTATTTGATGTGCTAGATGGGAATGCGACCTTATTTTTGCGTGATGATGAACTGATGCATGCATGGAACTGGATAGATCCTATTTTGCAACATTGGCAGAGTAAAGACAGCGAGCCAGATCATTATAGTGCAGGTAGTTGGGGGCCTGCTTCAAGTACGATGATGTTGGCAAAAGATGGGCGAGTGTGGCAAGAAAATAGCTGAATTTAACCTAATTAAGAGAGATAAAAAATGGCAATTCATGATTATCCTTATTCCAGTGCAGTATTAGCGGCAAATAAACTGGCGCAAACACTGAGTTCTTATTTGCAGTCGCATATAGAGCAGCAGGGTAAAGTGTATTTGGGTGTTAGTGGTGGGCAAACGCCAGTGGCTTTTTTTCAGCAATTAGCGAAGATGGATATAAACTGGGAAAAAGTGGTGATTACATTACTTGATGAACGTTGGACAGAAGATAAACAAACACAAAACGAGACTTTGGTACGCACATATTTATTGCAAAATCATGCGAGTAAAGCAGGTTTTGTACCACTTAAAAATGAACATGCTGATATTGATGATGGCTATATGAACGCAGAAAACCGTTTACATGAACAGTTAAATAGTTTGGATTTTGCTGTATTTGGCATGGGTGATGATGGACATACTGCATCATGGTTTCCCAACTCTAAGGCATTACCTCAAGCACTTGATGAGAATAATCGAGCTTGGAGTACTGTTGTGCATGATGCCCCTGTATTTGCAGACAGATTGACTTTAAATTGGCGTTTATTAAGTTGTTGCCAGCGTTTTTTTCTACATTTTCATGGACAGCAAAAATATCAGGTTTATCAAAAAGCATTAGCTAACATAACGGAATTAACCAGCATGCCTATACGTAAAATATTACAACAAAGCCAAATTCCTGTTAGCCTTTATCGAAGCGAATAACATGCACAAAACCGTTCAAAAAGTAACTCAACGTATTATCTTACGCAGTGCCAAAACACGTGCCAGTTATCTGGAGCTTTGTCAGAAATATGCCAGCCGTGGTGTTGTAAGAGAAAAATTAAGTTGTACCAATTTAGCACACACCTATGCCGCCGCACCAAGTGATGAAAAGCGTATTTTTACTCAGCAACATAGAGCTGCAAATATTGGTATTATCAGTTCTTATAATGATATTTTATCTGCACATGCACCTTATAAAGACTATCCAGAACAACTTAAAATAGCTCTTAAAAAAGCAGGTGGAGTAGGGCAAATGGCAGGGGGTGTTCCTGCTATGTGTGATGGTGTAACCCAAGGACAGGCGGGCATGGAGCTTTCTTTATTAAGTCGTGATGTTATTGCTTTGGCCGCCTCTGTTGGTTTGTCTCATCAGGTATTTGATGGTGTCTTGATGCTGGGTATTTGCGATAAGATTGTGCCTGGTTTATTAATGGCAGCACTACGATTTGGACATTTGCCCTGTATTTTTGTACCAGCAGGACCTATGCCTTCAGGTATTAGTAATAGTAAAAAATCTAAGGTACGCCAGCAATATGCTCGTGGAGAAGTTGGCGATGATGCGTTGCTTAAAAGCGAGATGGGTTCTTATCACTCATCTGGTACCTGTACTTTTTATGGTACTGCCAATTCTAATCAAATTTTAATGGAATTGCTTGGTGTACAATTGCCCGGTTCTTCTTTTATTCCGCCAAATAGCACTATGCGCCATCAATTTACTGAAGAAGCAGCGCAGCGCATACTCGAGATAACCGCTTTAGGTAATAATTATAAACCAGTAGCACAGATTGTTGATGAAAAAGCACTGGTTAATGCAATGGTTGGTTTACTTGCCAGTGGCGGTTCTACTAATCATAGTATTCATTTGCTTGCTATTGCACGTATGGCAGGTGTCATACTGGACTGGCAAGATTTAGCCGAGCTTTCTGCTGTGACCCCTTTATTAACACGCATGTATCCTAATGGTTCAGCAGATATTAATGCGTTTCAAGCAGCAGGTGGAATGGGCGTATTAGTACGAGAATTAAATCAGCTGGGATTATTGCATATGGACGCAAATACGCTTTTAGATAACGGTTTACAGGATTATTTAGGGCAACCTGTTAGCACTACAGATGGACGTATTTTATGGCAACCAGACAACGCACCAAGTCGAGATAAAAGCGTACTGGCGCATAGTAACGAACCTTTTTTACCTGAAGGCGGTATGCGCTTGTTAGAGGGTAATTTAGGTCGTAGTATGATTAAAGTTTCCGCCATACCAGATAATCGTTGGCGATTTAGCGCCCCTGCTAAAGTATTTACCGATCAAGAACAAGTGCTACAAGCCTATCAACAACAACAACTTAATCAAGATGTGGTAGTGGTACTTAAACAACAAGGCCCTAGGGCTAATGGCATGCCAGAGTTGCATAAGTTAATGCCAGCATTAACGAATTTACAAGAAGATGGATTTAAAGTTTTATTGGTTACAGATGGACGCTTATCTGGTGCTTCAGGTAAAATTCCTGCGGCCATTCATTTATCTCCAGAGGCATTTTCTAATGGAGCTATCGCCAAAGTAATAGACGGAGATGAAATCGCCTTAGATGCGCACCAAGGCAAGTTAGATGTATTAAGTCCAGATTTTCAGCAAAGAGCTACACCAAATATTGAGATAACCCAAAATTTAGGTGTAGGTCGAGAGTTATTTAGTAATTTAAGACAGGCTTCCAGCTCTGCGGATACGGGTGCCATTACCATGTTATGGGAGAATTAGTATGTGGGATTTATGGCAAGAACGAGCAAAATCGATTGTTGCAGTGATTAGCGTTGATGATGCTGATAATGCCGTACCAATGGCGCAAGCATTGGTGGCAGGTGGCGTACGTTTATTAGAAGTAACCCTAAGAACGCCAGCAGGCTTAAAAAGCATAGAGTATATTCAGCAAGAAGTTGGCGATGCCATTATTGGTGCAGGTACAATAACCCGTGCGTTGGAATTTGAACAAGCAATCGTTGCTGGTGCACAGTTTATTGTAACCCCTGGTATTTCTACCCCTTTATTTGACTGCGCCAGACAGTGGGGTGGGGTGTATTTACCCGGTGTTGCCAGTGCCAGCGAAGTGATGCAAGCCAGAAATGCAGGCTTTAAGCAGCAAAAATTGTTTCCTGCTGGTGCTATTGGAGGCATCAATCTACTTAATGCCCTAGCAGGTCCTTTTCCTGATGTGAGCTTTTGTCCTACAGGCGGTATTGGGCAACAAAACAAAGATGATTATCTGGCATTAAACAATGTCTTTGCCGTAGGGGGGAGTTGGGTTGCACCTAGCCGTTTAATTATGGAGCAAAACTGGCAAGCCATTACCGCTTTGGCCATTGCCAGTTAGTCAGCTTTTATCATTTATCTTGTAGAAATGATAGTTTTACAGGTTGTAAATGACGGCTATGACGAGTTTGGCTGTGATCAAAAACCGCAAACCAAAGATAGGTTTGATTATTAAGGTCAACATCATATATTGAATGACTCTTTAATTGACGTTGTATCTCTAAATGCCAGTAGCCATTTTTCCAATAGCCATGTGCACGGACATTCCCTCTATCGCTGACACGTTTGGATTTAATTAAAACACTTGGTAGTACGGTACCAATAGGTAGCGTATCCTTTTTTTGCGTGTAAGGCTGGGTGTCGTCCCAAGCTAACCACCAGTCTCCTTGGCTGTGAGAGTTTGTGGTTATTGAAAACTGGCTTAATTTAGCCAAATCTTCAGACTCAATGGGTAAACGCCTTGGCTTAGTAAAAGCATCTTGATGACTTTCCCAGTTCATACCAACACCATTCCATACTTTTGGTGGATCTTTTTGATAGCCAGCACTATAGCGTTCATAAGTACCACCTTTACGCTCTAAACGGGTAGCGGGCAAGCCTTTGGGGGCATTAATAGGTGGACCAAAATAGCTGTCATCTGCTTGATAATGCTGGTTGCTGCGTACTGCTTGCCAGTGCCATAAATCATATATTTTACCATTATTGCTATAGTGATAACCTCGCCCATTTAATACCTCTGGCTGATGGCTTAAAGGACGGCTACCAAGATGAATACTGCGACTAGCGGCAAGTGCATCTCCACTGGCCAATAAAATAGCAAATTTATCTTCATAAAATTGGTTTTCATCAGCAAAGAGGAAACCCGTTTTTTGAATTTGCCAACCTTGCTTGGTCTTTATTAATGGTAAATGCTGCAAACTGCGTGTTGGATCTTGCCAAGTAATATATAAGTAGATATTTTTATGATTATACATTGCTTGCACACTCACACGGGATTTTCCATTATTAAGATGAGCGCCATGTTGGGTGAGTACCTGAATTTTAGGCGCATACTGCCAGTCAGCCTCATTTGCATAACCGTCTATAATTACTTGATTTTCAGTGTAATATACAGGTAGCTTGCTGGCATGGGTCAATAATAAAAATAACCCAAAAGAAAAACTGACAACCAAAATAATAACGCTAACAGTCAAAAATTTAAGTTTGCTTGTTGGACGCACAATACGCAACATCTGGTATGCACCACGGTGCTTAATATGTGCAACCAGATGCAATAATATAAATGCTAAATAACCATAAGCACATAAGAGGTGCACATTATTTATTTTAACATCAATAAGCTGCAATATTCCGCTGACTAAAGACCCCAAGATTAACAATAACAGCAAGGCATAAGCAATGCTCTCAATAGGTCGTTTAGAAAATGTTTTAAACTGCAATAGATAACGGATTTGACCTCTGCGTTTATACCAATAATACAGATAAGCCAGCAATAAACTGACTAGCAATAAACCAGAAATGCTATGTAACACCCACATATTACCCTGTGGCAATAAATGCTTAACAGCCACTAAGGTATCAATTTGATCAGACTGTATTCGCAACCCTGAGAGAAAATTAAAAATAATCAACACAACCCCTAGGCTATGTAACATAACTAAGGTAGCAGGGCTTTTAGGAATAGATTGCAGTTGCACAATAAAAACGCATAACCTAAATAGATTATGCGTCTCCTTTTTGATTATGGTGTAGGCGCATTAAAAGGAATGCTAATTGTCTTACCAATATTAGGCGTTGTATGCAAAGTAATACCAGCAGGTAACCCCATAGGCTCACTTTGTTTGCGCTCTTTGACTCCCGATACATAGTTAATGGTTTTGTCTTCGTGGTTTTTTTCAGCAATTTTAATGACACTAATATCAAGCCTTGCAGGTTGATTATTTATAGCAGGATAGACGCGATTAAGTTTAATCTGATTAAAACGACCGCTATTGATAGTCCAACTTTTATTATCATTAGCATCGCGTGGACTTGCTCCCCAGCTACCTTCGCCCACGTGCATAATGCCTCTTTTATCATCACGAATAAAGCCTTCATCACCGGCTTCACCTTCATGTGCAAGGCGAATAGGATAAGTAAAAGAATGAATGTGGGTATCACTTTCATAGGCAACCTGTATTTTGTATTGCTCAAAGATTTTAGCCCAAGCCTGTACCAGATGCGTTCCTTCGCTTTTACTGCTGGTATGTGGTCGCATGGGTTTATGATACCCCGCCACCTTAAAGGTATGAGCCTGTACAAAATCTTGTGCTAGCGTATCTTTTAACCATCGACTCTGCTCTTTATCTTGCTTAGATCGTAGCATTGTTGCCAGCTCAGAATTTAAACTGACAAGATACAATAAGTTACCGCCAAAAGAATAACCATTGTAGGCAATATTCTGTTTTTCATAAATATTTGAATTACCAATATCAAATAACTTATACAAGACCTCAAAATCACCATTTTCATGATTGCCATGTACTGCAATAATAGGATAAACACGACCATCTTGTGAGCGAGTCAGTGTTGACCAATCATCTAACCACTGCTGCCATCTTTGGCTGTTTAAACCCAAGCCACTATTAAAATCTCCTGTAAAAAGAACAAATAAAGGACGAACTTTAGCAACCATTTGATTAGACCAACGACCAACCTCTAACGCACTACCGCTACTTTTAGTATCGCCACCTGATATATAGCTAAAAGCCTTAGGACGATTAGGCGCGGTACGAAACCAGCTACATTGGCTAGTGCCATGCTCATTTTTAATAATAAAGCGATAGGCCGTATCTGCCTTCAGGTTAGTTAAACGTGCTTTATAAGTATGCATAGCATAATCACGATTATTCAATTGAGGTGTTTGTAGGCTCTTGTACTGACGAGGATCGCTTGGACATTTGTCTGCTTGATACTCATCATAATAAACGGTCGCTTGACTGCTTTCTTTCTGATTCCAAATTATTGATATGGTACTACTTGGATCATCACGCCAAGCAAGGCGTATTTTATCTATGCTATTAAGGCTGCTGGCATTGGTGTATTCCACCACTAACTTAGGCGCCGCATCAGGGCCGCTTTCAAAAGGCTCAGCGGTTCTTGTGCCAGTGCCTTTAATTAAAAAACTCACTGCATTGCCTAATTGCCATTTAGGATTATCCACCAACTCTTGCAGCATAAGGCTTAAATCTGGAGTGCGCTGTAGCTTGCCAGATTCTTTTAGCACCACCCATTTTTTATCACTTTGCCATAGCACTTTACTTTTGCTCAATATACGTTCACTTAAATTATTATCATCATTATCAAAAGGCAATGCATTATCCGTTTTCTCTGCATATAAGGTCACTTTAAAAGGATTGGCATTTTTAGCCTCATCTTGGGTAAACTGAATATAAGCACGATGAATTTTAGATTTAGGGGTAATATTAATATTAGGAAAACGAATACCCACCAGCTGAGCTGAATTTTTATCCTCACTTTCCCAACCTAGCTCCAAATCAGAGCCATTAGTAATGACCTTATGTGTGGTTAGATTTTCTTCTGCATCATCATTACTGGAACGAGGTTTAAATGCTTGGAAATTAGCAAGTTTTACAACTAAAGTAGGGGCCAAATCTTTGACCTCTAAGGTTTTTAAGGAACTTTCGTAAGAATGGGCATAACGCACATTATCGCCAGTTAAAATAAAACTCACAGCATTACCTGAACGCCAACTGGATTTATTTACAATCTGCTGTAATAACACAGTTAAATTTGGACTGCGCTGTTGTTCTCCATTCTCATTTACTTTATCCCACGCCGACTGAATACGCCAACTCACCTCATTGGCTAAGCGTTTGCGGCTTGAAATGTTTTCATTGCTACTACTAAAAGGTGCTGAATTATCGCTATCTTCAATCGCAATGCTCAGGTTATTATCTTGGGTTGAATTATTTTTGCCATGTGCAGAAAACTGCAAATACGCACTGGTAACCACACTCCCTTTAGGAATTTTAATATCACGGAAACGCAATCCCAATAAAGCATTATTATGGCTACCAAGAGTCAATGATTTATCGTCTAAAACCACACTGCCATCAAACGCATTCTCTTGGGCATCATCGTCAGCATTTTCAATAATATAACTGCGATTTTGCTCTCTGGTTATTGCTGCTTGTTGAACAGGAGGATTAAGGCCACTGCCATTAATTGAATGATTATTTGCAATAGGTGCAGCACGATGAGCGGTAGAACTGCCATCACTACAGGCAGTCAAAAGCCCAAAGCTGCTAATCAATAAGATAAAAACCAAGTACGGAAAGTGCATGTGAGACTCCTATAAAATACGATTGTTTAGTATATGTGAATAATATGACAGAATTATGTCAAAACACATTTATTTTTATTTTAATAAGGCATTAAATCCGAAACATATCGACCGCTATTATACATATTAATCGAACGTTTTGTTAAAAAAATAATCATAATACCAGTCTGCCCACTTTTTATTCACCTTATTAGCTAAGCAACAGCAAAACAAAGCAGATATTTTAAATTTGAAAAGATAAAGCAAAAAGCTAAATAAATACTTTTTACAGCCGATAACAAGTTCACTTAATCTAACTAATTTATCTTTATTAAAAGGAAAGCCTGATGAAGATTAATCCTAATATGGTTACAGCCTATCAAACGAATACCCAAGCGGCGGTCAAGCCTAAAGCTGTACAAGAAAATACTAAACAAGCAGAAAAAATCGAACCCAACTTAAGCACAGATAACAAAGTGGTTAAGTTTGATATAGAAAAAAAGGCACAGGCATTAAAAGCAAGCGCACTTGATATTGTTAAGCACTACGCAGCAGATCGCAAAGCCGCCATTACAAGCTTATCTAACTCATTACGGTTATTTGAAAAACACCAAGCAAAGTATGGCAATGCATTTGATATTTATATGCAAGACGGTGTGATTAAAATTAGCAGTGACAAAATAGATGATGCCAAAAAAGCACAGTTAGAGTCTGAAATAAACCAAGATAAAGAATTAGTCGATGCCTTTAACCAACTTCACGATGCCACCTTAAACATCTACAATGCTCAAGTAAAACTACGTCATTTAACTTACAGCTACAAAGACAAAAAAACACAGATTAGCTACCCTAAAGACGATACATTAAGAGAGAAAAAAGACCTAGAAGGCAAGCTCAAACTCATAAGAGCAGGTCAAAAATTTATTGAGTACTCACCTGATGGAGTGCAAAAACTCAACACCTCATTACTCAATAAGGTTGAAAAAGCCCATGCGTTCAGTCAAGCCCATAGCAGAGAAGCCCGTAATATGGCAGCGCAATACCATGATTTTAAAGAGCGGTCTTTTCTTTATGAGTATCATTCTGCGGTGGTAGAGTTTGATAACGTAACTCATGATATTGCTCGTTCTTTAGGGGTAGAGGGCGTGACTGTTAAGAGCCTTAATATCAATGCTGCAATGAATATTTATTCTTCTTTTTATGCCAAAATTGACGTTGATAGACCCAAACCTGAATTAGAAAAAGCCATTAAACAGGCAGAACATCTACCCGATGACGCCAAATTGCAACCCAACCCTGAAGATTTTAAGAATGTTTATTTGCAACGTGGTTATATTGATTGGAATAAATCTGATTTTAAATTCCACGAATACCTGATAAAAAGATTAGCAATCTTAGACCAAGCAGATGGTCTTGGTGATGCGCTTGCCGCTTCTATTACCCAATTTAATAAAACTCTAGATAAGGAGCTGTTAAAAGGGCGCTATTTGTTTTTAGATAAAGACGATATAGATTTGCAATTAAAAGAAGGTAAGTTGGTTGTTATAGGTGATAACATTAAAGAAGAAGATAAGGTTGAGCTGGCAAAAACACTTACTGAAGATACCGATATTAAAGAGGCGTTCACAATGACACTCAACTACATTAAAGATACCTATAACGCAATAAAGACGATGAGTTATATTAGTAAACATGGCAATAATAAGGGCATGCAAGAAAAATCAATAGACAGCTTTGCAGGCTATAGTTTTAAAGAAATGATAAATAAAATAAAAAACAATGTTCATCTCGATCATTCTAAATTTTCAGTCGATGTACTGCTTGATACAGGTCTATTTTTTATTCATATTCCTAAGCATGGTAATCGTATAGAAGAGTGGTTAACGGAAGATTGGGTATAGGTCACTCCAAGTCAGCATTCTAACTTGGAGTGGGTTTGCTTTTAGTTATTGAGCGGGCAATGCATACTGCCATTTTCATAAGTACACTCAGGGGTGCACTTCATTTCTCTTATATTAGTAAGAGGGTTTATCTCGCTAGCGCAGCGTTGAGTAATGGTTGCACTACAAATTCGATAAAATTTATCAGAACCTACTTTGTCTCCGATACTTTGGGCTACTACCCCGTATGTTTCATAAGTAATATCCCATCGATAGAACACAGTACCGACACCACTTATATAATCTTGAGTGGTATCATAAACCTGAGTTGAAGATCCGCAATCAGGAAAACTAATGGCTTTTTTATATACCCCATTTTCATCTGACTTGGCAGAAAAAGTTCTAACTTGTAAGGCAGTATTTCGTTCCTCTAAAATAACATCAACAAAAGGCACAGGGTTTCTATTGGCATCTAGCGTTTTCCCTGTATAAACCGTGTGATTTCCTACTTGATTATAAGCACCGAATACAGGAAAACGAGGAACGCTGTTGCTTTCTGCATCAACGGTCACCTTTGTGGTTTTATGTGGATTGCTAAATGAAATGCTGTACTCAAGATTTGGTGATGCCGACCCTGTTGCTGAACGCACTCTAAACAAAGCGGTATTTGAGCTAGAAGGACCAAAATTGTAAACCTCATTGTCTAAGGCTCTTACCCAGCCTTGAGCTGTATAAGCTTCAAGGGTGAATAATCTATTAATTTGAGTATTAAGTTTAAATGCAAGCCGTGTTTGTCCTGTTTCAAAATTATACACAAAATAATCCATATCACGAGCATGATCCATTGTGCCTGTTACTGTGGTAATACCAGTTATTTGGGTAGCCTGAGTGTATGTATCATTGGATTCTTGTTGATCAAATTCAGTATAACCAAACAACGTCATCGGAGTTGGACCTCCAGCGGCATAGGTCTGAGCTTTGGCAGCCAATACATACACACCTGGGTCAGCCATTGTTACAATGCGCTCAAAGGTTTGCCCAACTCCAGCACTGGAATGTGCTTTAAGAGTGAGCTGCCCGTTGACAACTTGAAAAAGGTATAAATCAAAGTTGGCTGCTGTGGGAATGTCCATCAACAAGGCTTCTATTTTGGTTTTTTGTGTAACCTGTATGCCACGACAGATAATTTCTCCTGCTTGGGTAAAGCCTGTATTAATAAATTGTCCAAATGACATATCATCACAACCAGCATAAACGCTGTTCGCCCGATTAGCTGAGCGGTTGGCTATTTTAGAATTATCAGATAAAGCTTTTGGCTGCATATCCTGAAGGTCCAAATCTCTTAGTTTAATATCAAGGTCTGTTGGTAGATTCAAATCAAATGCAAACTGAGAGTTAGGCGTTCGTGTTTGTATTTTAACTTGAGCAAAATCTTGGTGCTTAGGTTGTTGCTGCACGCCGAGGGTTTGTATTTTATCTTCTGCCAAAACAATGGATTGATTAATATCTTCATGGGCATAGCTAACAGAAGAGCAACATAAGCTTATACCTAAAAGCATCAAAGAGAAGTTGTTACGATTATTTTTTTTCATCAGTATTTCCTTTTTTAATGGGTTTGATGTGTAAAAAACACACAGATTAAAGCTAGCTCAAAGTTTAATAAAATTCAAGATTATATGTTAATAATTCACATTAATGCCATATGCAAGGTTTAATTTGGCATAAAATAATCTTACTTATATAAAAAGCTAAATAAATACTTTTTACAGCCGATAACAAGTTCACTTAATCTAACTAATTTATCTTTATTAAAAGGAAAGTCTGATGAAGATTAATCCTAATATGGTTACAGCCTATCAAACGAATACCCAAGCGGCGGTCAAGCCTAAAGCTGTACAAGAAAATACTAAACAAGCAGAAAAAATCGAACCCAACTTAAGCACAGATAACAAAGTGGTTAAGTTTGATATAGAAAAAAAGGCACAGGCATTAAAAGCAAGCGCACTTGATATTGTTAAGCACTACGCAGCAGATCGCAAAGCCGCCATTACAAGCTTATCTAACTCATTACGGTTATTTGAAAAACACCAAGCAAAGTATGGCAATGCATTTGATATTTATATGCAAGACGGTGTGATTAAAATCAGCAGTGACAAAATAGATGATGCCAAAAAAGCACAGTTAGAGTCTGAAATAAACCAAGATAAAGAATTAGTCGATGCCTTTAACCAACTTCACGATGCCACCTTAAACATCTACAACGCTCAAGTAAAACTACGTCATTTAACTTACAGCTACAAAGACAAAAAAACACAGATTAGCTACCCTAAAGACGATACATTAAGAGAGAAAAAAGACCTAGAAGGCAAGCTCAAACTCATAAGAGCAGGTCAAAAATTTATTGAGTACTCACCTGATGGAGTGCAAAAACTCAACACCTCATTACTCAATAAGGTTGAAAAAGCCCATGCGTTCAGTCAAGCCCATAGCAGAGAAGCCCGTAATATGGCAGCGCAATACCATGATTTTAAAGAGCGGTCTTTTCTTTATGAGTATCATTCTGCGGTGGTAGAGTTTGATAACGTAACTCATGATATTGCTCGTTCTTTAGGGGTAGAGGGCGTGACTGTTAAGAGCCTTAATATCAATGCTGCAATGAATATTTATTCTTCTTTTTATGCCAAAATTGACGTTGATAGACCCAAACCTGAATTAGAAAAAGCCATTAAACAGGCAGAACATCTACCCGATGACGCCAAATTGCAACCCAACCCTGAAGATTTTAAAGGCATCAAATTTATAGAAGTGCACAAGTCAACCGAAGAAGAAAAAGCACAAATGGAAAAATTTAGGGAGTTTGGCGATAAATATCATGCTCTATTTGAAAAAGTTCATAACCAATCAGCTTGGGATCTCGCAGGTAGAATTCATAGTGCTGCTAGTGCTTTTCAAGAAATAGAAAGCTCGCTCAAGCAGCAGTATTCAGAAGTAGCAGAAAACGGGTTAGATATGAAGCTAAAAAATAATCGCCTAATTGTGACTAACCGAGAGCTCAAACCAGAGGATAAACAGAATATTGAGAATATTCTGAACCAAGATAGCGGTTTAAAAAATACATTTAAAAGTATGCTGACTTATTTGCGAGATTTTGATTTTTTAGTAAATCGCATATCAAGTCTTGATACCGACTTTGATAATAAGCCGCCTGTTGAACAATTTCAGTATGTTAGCTTTAAAGATTTTATTAAGTCAGTATATTCTCACTCTCCGCAAGCTTGGGATGGCTTTGAACGTATAAATGGTTTGGGTAATTTATTAAAAAATAGAGGTGCATTCACAAGCGTGTTTGGTATAGGGCTGGTAAAATATGGAAACTCGCTCGTTAGCCATATTGATGCCAATGCGTAATAGTTACTATGGAATATACAGTTGTAAACAGCTACCCCAATAAGAGTAGCTGTTTAATAATAAATTAATTATTAGTACAAGTGTTTATCCATTTTTGTTTAATAACATCTCTATAGTGATAACAAGAGCCCGTCATATTTACATAACAAAGTTGACTGTACCATGCTCGTTTATATTCTTTAGCTGTAGGACTATAGGCAATGACATCAGTTGATTGGAAACTATAGTCAAAATCATAAAAATATGTGTAGCCTGCCGCATAATTACTGATTATTGTTTGAAGGATAGTCCCAGAACAGTCTGGCAAACGTGCACTAGTCTCATATTCACCTTTATGGTTAGACTCAACTCTCTCTATTTTAGCTTCTGATCCGATCAGATACTTTAAGAAGACTGGAGCAAACGGCAGAGGATGTCCATATTGATCGAGTGTTTTACCCTTAATGGTAAGATTATTTCTTATTTGTGTGTAGGTCACAGGAAAACGGAAGCCTTGCATATCTTCTTCCACATTTACTGTTATTGCATTTACAAATCTAGGTTCGCTAAAAGAAATTTGATAGGTCGAACTTGATAGAGGGGTAGTTTTTGCTGAAACAACTCTGAATATAGATTCATTAGAAGTGGTGGGAAAGGGTGCAATAACATAATCCTTGTTTATTTTTGTTCTGCTCCACCCTTTTTCAGTGTAAACCTCTAATATAAATTTCTCATTAGCAATAAATTTAAAAGAAATATTTTTTTGTTCATTACCAAAATTATACACAAAATAATCCATATCACGAGCATGATCCATTGTGCCTGTTACTGTGGTAATGCCAGTTATTTGGGTAGCCTGAGTGTATGTATCATTGGATTCTTGTTGATCAAATTCAGTATAACCAAACAACGTCATCGGAGTTGGACCTCCAGCGGCATAGGTCTGAGCTTTGGCAGCCAATACATACACACCTGGGTCAGCCATTGTTACAATGCGCTCAAAGGTTTGCCCAACTCCAGCACTGGAATGTGCTTTAAGAGTGAGCTGCCCGTTGACAACTTGAAAAAGGTATAAATCAAAGTTGGCTGCTGTGGGAATGTCCATCAACAAGGCTTCTATTTTGGTTTTTTGTGTAACCTGTATGCCACGACAGATAATTTCTCCTGCTTGGGTAAAGCCTGTATTAATAAATTGTCCAAATGACATATCATCACAACCAGCATAAACGCTGTTCGCCCGATTAGCTGAGCGGTTGGCTATTTTAGAATTATCAGATAAAGCTTTTGGCTGCATATCCTGAAGGTCCAAATCTCTTAGTTTAATATCAAGGTCTGTTGGTAGATTCAAATCAAATGCAAACTGAGAGTTAGGCGTTCGTGTTTGTATTTTAACTTGAGTAAAATCTTGGTGCTTAGGTTGTTGCTGCACGCCAAGGGTTTGTATTTTATCTTCTGCCAAAACAATGGCTTGATTAATATCTTCATGGGCATAGCTAACAGAAGAGCAACATAAGCTTATACCTAAAAGCATCAAAGAGAAGTTGTTACGATTATTTTTTTTCATCAGTATTTCCTTTTTTAATGGGTTTGATGTGTAAAAAACACACAGATTAAAGCTAGCTCAAAGCTTAATAAAATTCAAGATTATATGTTAATAATTCACATTAATGCCATATGCAAGGTTTAATTTGGCATAAAATAATCTTACTTATATAAAAAGCTAAATAAATACTTTTTACAGCCGATAACAAGCTCACTTAATCTAACTAATTTATCTTTATTAAAAGGAAAGTCTGATGAAGATTAATCCTAATATGGTTACAGCCTATCAAACGAATACCCAAGCGGCGGTCAAGCCTAAAGCTGTACAAGAAAATACCACTAAACAAGCAGAAAAAATCGAACCCAATTTAAGCACAGATAACAAAGTGGTTAAGTTTGATATAGAAAAAAAGGCACAGGCATTAAAAGCAAGTGCACTTGATATTGTTAAGCACTACGCAGCAGATCGCAAAGCCGCCATTACAAGCTTATCTAACTCATTACGGTTATTTGAAAAACACCAAGCAAAGTATGGCAATGCATTTGATATTTATATGCAAGACGGTGTGATTAAAATTAGCAGTGACAAAATAGATGATGCCAAAAAAGCACAGTTAGAGTCTGAAATAAACCAAGATAAAGAATTAGTCGATGCCTTTAACCAACTTCACGATGCCACCTTAAACATCTACAACGCTCAAGTAAAACTACGTCATTTAACTTACAGCTACAAAGACAAAAAAACACAGATTAGCTACCCTAAAGACGATACATTAAGAGAGAAAAAAGACCTAGAAGGCAAGCTCAAACTCATAAGAGCAGGTCAAAAATTTATTGAGTACTCACCTGATGGAGTGCAAAAACTCAACACCTCATTACTCAATAAGGTTGAAAAAGCCCATGCGTTCAGTCAAGCCCATAGCAGAGAAGCCCGTAATATGGCAGCGCAATACCATGATTTTAAAGAGCGGTCTTTTCTTTATGAGTATCATTCTGCGGTGGTAGAGTTTGATAACGTAACTCATGATATTGCTCGTTCTTTAGGGGTAGAGGGCGTGACTGTTAAGAGCCTTAATATCAATGCTGCAATGAATATTTATTCTTCTTTTTATGCCAAAATTGACATTGATAGACCCAAACCTGAATTAGAAAAAGCCATTAAACAGGCAGAACATCTACCCGATGACGCCAAATTACAACCCAACCCTGAAGATTTTAAGAATGTTTATTTGCAACGTGGAAAAATTAACTATTTTTATGATGATTGGAGTGAAAAGGAGCTTAAATTATTTAATGATTATAGCATGAAAAGAACAGAGCTCTTAGCTCAAACAGATGAGCTTGGCGATATACTTGCCGCTTCTATTACCCAATTTAATAAAACTCTAGATAAGGAGCTGTTAAAAGGACGCTATTTGTTTTTAGATAAAGACGATATAGATTTGCAATTAAAAGAAGGTAAGTTGGTTGTTATAGGTGATAACATTAAAGAAGAAGATAAGGTTGAGCTGGCAAAAACACTTACTGAAGATACCGATATTAAAGAGGCGTTCACAATGGTACTTAACTACATTAAAGATACCTATAACACAATAAAGACGATGAGTTATATTGGTAAACATGGCAATAATAAGGGTATGCAAGAAAAATCAATAGACAGCTTTGCAGGCTATAGTTTTAAAGAAATGATAAATAAAATAAAAAACAATGTTCATCTCGATCATTCTAAATTTTCAGTAGATGTACTGCTTGATACAGGTCTATTTTCAATTCAATCTAGTAATCAAGGTAACTATATAGAAGAGTGGTTAACGGAAGATTGGGTATAGGTCACTCCAAGTCAGCTATTATACAAAGCCAAGGCTTGCTGTATCAAAACGTCCAATATTAGGTGCAATTAGCGGTATATTGCTGGCTGAGATGCCAAACCATAAGGCAAGGGTTGTGGCGTATTGGTCAATAGAGGTTGTTGGTAATAGCCTACCTTTGCCAACATCTTGCTGGGTGTTAAGTCCTATATCGGGCATCTGCCCATAAAATCGTCCACCTTTGACCGCACCGCCTAAAATAAAATGATGCCCACCCCAGCCATGATCAGAACCGTCGCCATTCACGCTAAAGGTGCGCCCAAAGTCAGAGGCACTAAAGGTTGTGACTTGTTTTTCCATGTGCATTGCTTTAATTGCTTGTTGAAATGCATATAATGCCGTATCCAGTTCTTGCATTTTATGTGCATGGTTTGCCAGTAAATCTGCATGCGTATCATAGCCGCCAATTCCCACAAAGAATACTTGTCGTTTAACTCCTAATAGACGATTTGCCCGTATCATCTGCGCCACATATTTAAGTTGGGCGGCAAGTTTGTTGTCTTCTTTAAAGTTCCCTTTAGGCTCAAATTCTTTAATTGGTGCAAGTTGGCTATAAGCACTTATGGCCCGTTGATTGGTATGCCATAGTGCTTGCTTAAATGGGTTATCACTGGGCTGGTTAATTAATTGTGCAAAGGCTTTATTGGTTGCTTTTGAGCCAAACAAACGTTGCCCTTTATAAGCACGCATGGGAATTGCACCTTTGCCTGTACACTGGTATGGGTGAATGTTTTCTCCTGCCAATAAGACTGCATTACCATGTAGCGATACTGTGCTAAATAAAGATTGTCCATAACTGGCTCGATTTGCTTCAATCAGTGCGCCGCCCCAGCCTTTGTTTGCGCCTTCTGGTTGTGAGGATTGCCAAATAGATTGCTGGTCGTTATGGGAAAATAAATGGGGAGGCAAAGGGACGGCTTGATTACGGAAGTCTTTTAAGCTAGTTGGCGCAACCAATGCGCCTACATTTAATAAAATGGCCAATTCTTTTTCTGCAAATAAGTGTTTAAGTTGTTTAAGGTTTGGGTGTAACCCTAACTGCACACCTTTAGGCAGCCCTTGTTGGGAGTTAAGCATTTGTATTTGTGTGCGCTTAATGGCAATGTCTTGGCGAATGTTTTGGTAGCGTTTGTAGTTGTCTTTATCATAGGGAATAAGGGTGTTGGCGTGGTCGTTGCCACCAAATAAAAATACACAGACTAATGCCTTATAGTCTTTAGCTCCTTGCGCTGCTGCAACATCACCGATGGCTGCGAGGTTTAATGCCCAAGGTAATGCACCAGTAGCTAACCCTGTTTTAATTAAAAAGTCTCGTCTTGAAAGTTTGCTTAATGACATATTTTCTCGCTTATTTTTGAAGTAGGTAGTCGTAGCTACTCATTATTAAAAAAATGGCAGTTTTGACCCGATTTAGTGCCCCATTTTTTGTTTGCAGGCGGATATCTTGCAATGCTTTTTGCATGATTTGCAGGCTGTTTGTAGATAGCTGATTTGCTGTTAAGGTTAAATTAAGCCTTGCTAAAAGCACATCAGGTTGGCTGGCAAGGGGTAATAGTGGGCGATAATCTGCTGCTATTTCCACTTGTTTATAATTGCCGTCTTCTTTTATGCCTTGCATAATTAAATTTCTCAAACTGTTGTAATAGCTTACAGCGGTTGTTTCATTAATTATTTGTAGCTCAGGTGCGTGCAATTTATGTGCTGTAAATGCGGCATTAGCAGGCACAAAATTTGGGCGAAAAAAATTAAATACCGAAGGAGCGTGCATAGGCATCTGACTTACTCCCTTTGTATGACTTGCTAAACTTGCTGCTTTCCATGTGCCACTTACAGAATGCGCTTTAAATGTTTTTCCCCATTGCAAAACACGCACAATAGGCTCTCTTACTTTGCCAAAGTAAGGGTCTTGCAAGCTATTGTCTTGGCGAGCTTGTTGGTCTAATAAAATGGCTTTTAACGTTGCGCCTAAATCGCCTTTTTGTCCTTTGCCATTGTCATTAAATACTTGTGCCACACGCTGTATATAGTCATTAGAAGGATTGCTTGTAACCAGACGTTGAATAAGCTGTTTGGCAATAAAAGGAGCAACATTAGGGTGGGCAAAAATTAAATCTAAGGCAGTGCTTAAGGCTTTGTCGCCTTTTGTATGGGCAGGAATTTTTTGCTTAAACAGCGTTACCTCTGCATTAGAGTGATATTTATCAAGCAACTGCATAGGCATATGCAAGGGGGTGGCGATGGTTTCTTTTTGTGCTTTGGAGGTGTGTTTTTTCCACTTAAATTCCCAACCAGTAAATATATGGGCAAGTTGGGCTATATCTTGTATATTATAGGTTTCTATGGGCTTGCCCTGAGCATTGATTTTAACTGAACCATCAATATTTAATTCCTCTAAACCAATGCTAAAAAGCTGTAAAATTTCTCTTGCATAATTTTCATCGGGATTGCGAGTTGCAGCTAATATGCCATGACGGTTTTTGTGAGTAGATAAATACTGCCCCATCGCTGGGCAAAGGCTGATGTCTTCTAGTAAAGTACGATACGAGCCAAAGGCATGTTGATTTAGTAAGTCCCAATAATAACCCATAGCAAAACTTCTATGACGCACACCCACGCCTAGTGCCGATACCACTAAAATTTCTGATAGTGCCAAAGCCATACGCTTTCTAAGTTGATTGTGTGAGGCAAAAAATTGTTGCCATATAAGATGAGTAAAGGCTTTTTTGGCAATTTTACGAGGCTTTGTATTTAACTTTTGGGCATACAGCCAAGTAATTGCACTTAGGTCTTTATGTTCTTGCATTTTGGCATCAAGCCAAGGTTCATAACCTAATTTTATGACTTCATTAATTTCTTCTAGGCGTGCAGAGAAACCTGCTTGCAGTAAAAAACGGGCCGCTTGAGCTGGGGTAGGTTGGGTAGGTGAATTTGCTTTTGCTCGGTTTTGTTTTGTAGATGCTTGCACGGTTTTATCCCTTTTTTATATTGTTTATAGCATAGTGTTAAAACATAAAGTGTAAAGAGCCTATAGTGTAAAGATAGTTAAAGCTGCCGAGTGAGCCATCAGAGAATAGGGTTTATTTAATATTGCGAGTTATTTGTTATTTGCTAAAGCAGGTGTGCTAATTGGTTAGTTTGTGATGGTTTGGATTAGAGATGCCAGAGCCTAAATTTATTGGCTCTGGCATTTAAGGATAATTATTTGTGGGGCTTAATTACAAAGAGTAAGTCTCCTTGATTGACTTGTTGTCCATCAGTATTAAGAACACGGGTTACTTTATATTTTTGTTTGTCTGGATAAATGGTATTGCCTGCTTGGTTAAACTGTTTGAGTTTGATGGGGCTAAACATTTTCATGGCCTCCATTAAACAAAGGGTTTGGTTGTTGTCGATAATAGTACCTTCTTCAGCAAAAGCGGGTTCTGCTGGAGAGGCGGAGCTATAAAAAATACTGGTAGCTGGCGCAAGTACTTTTAGCTCATCTGAGCCTTCTATTTTTAATGAGCTAATATTGAGGTTATTACTATTAAGTCCTGCTACACTTTCAATTTCTTCGATTAATTGCTGTTTGTTTATGCGCTCTAAAAATTGAGGTAAGTAGGTGGTGTCATAGTTTCCTTGATTAAATTGTGTATCAGCTAGTATTTGTTTTAGTAGGGGTATGTTTGTGCATACTCCTTTAATACTGACTTCTTCAAGGTAGCTTTTTAGTTTTTTGATGGTGTCTTTACGGTCTTTGCCATGACAGATAATTTGTATTATTAAACTGTCATAAAAAGGTGAGACCTGTTTGTTTGTAGCTGCCATAGAAATCAGTTCTATATGTGCTTTTTCTGGCAAGATACATTCTGTTATTGTCCCAGGCGTGGGAATAAACTCGATTGCGTCATTTTTTAAAATGGCTTTTTCTGCATTAATGCGTACCTCTATGGCATAGCCATTGGATTTTGGGTTAATTGCTTCAATGCTTTTTCCTTCGGCAATATGAAATTGTTGGCTGACAATATCAATATCACTTACTTTTTCTGTAACGGGGTGCTCTACCTGTAAGCGGGTGTTCATTTCCATAAAGTAGATGGCTTCGGCATCTAAATCATAAATAAATTCAACTGTACCTGCGCCAACGTATTGCACTGCATCTGCCAGTTTTCTGCTGTATTCAAATGCATCTTGCTCTAGTTTTTTAGGTAGCATTGTAGAGCCTGATTCTTCAAATACTTTTTGGTTGTTTCTTTGTACGGAGCAGTCTCGCAGACCTAAAATTTTACAATGACCTTGGGCATCTCTTAAAACCTGTACTTCAATATGACGCAGTGAGGTAATATATTTTTCTAAATACACATCGCCATTACCAAAGGCGGCTTTGGCTTCGGTGGCAATTTGTTGGTAGAGGCTGTGTATCTCGTCACTGGAATGTACAACTTGAATGCCTTTGCCGCCGCCGCCATGTACTGCTTTAAGGAGTACGGGGTAGCCAATATTATCGGCAATAGAGGCTGCATTGGCAGAGCTGGATAAAATGCCGTGTGAGCCGGGAACAACAGGCACGTTTGCGTTCATGGCGGTGCTAATGGCATTAGATTTATTGCCCATGGTTTCCATCGCACTTACAGGTGGTCCTATAAAGTTGAGGTTGTGGTTTGCACATAGTGCTGCAAATTGGCTGCTTTCAGATAGAAAACCAATCCCAGGGTGTAGGGTATCTGCCCCTTCATGCTTGGCTATACGTAAAATAGATTTGGCATTAAGGTAGCTTTCATCAGGGGTGTTGCCACCTATGCAGATGAGCTTGTCTTGTTCGTTGAGCATGTCTGCTGGTACTGAGTCCATATCAGGGTCTGACTGGATAAGTATGACAGGAATTTGGTTGTCTTGTGCTTTACGAATTAGTTTAACTGCGGTGCAGCCTCGTGCATGAATTAAAACCTGTTTTATGGGGCGGAAAATCTTTTCTGAGCCTACAATTTTTTCTTGTCCTACATCAGGTGCCATGCGTTCGGCGGTAACGCGTCCTTTAAGCACATTGTTAAGAACGTCACTAACGGTAAATTGGGCAATGGGCATTTCTGGGTCAATGGCACGCAGTTGTTCATCTAGTTTAGGGAAAAATGGGTGTTGAACCAAACCGTCCATAGATGCCGATGAGGTGGATAGGTAGTTAGAGAGAGTGCAGGTGCTAGGTAAGTAGGAGGGGACGACAATTTGTCCTGCAAAAGGCATATTTGTACCAGAAAAATAGTAAGTTTGTACTAGTGGGTGGGTGACAAAACTTGCTTGTGCGCCGCCTGTACAGTCGCCAAATCCAAAAACGACAATAGGTAAGTCATTGTCACGAATAAAACGGGTAATGCGGTCATTCACTACTGCCATTGAGAATAAAGCACCAGCACCTTCTTTTGTTTGCATACCCCCTGAGGAGACAAAGCAGACAATGGGTAAGTTTTCTTTGGCACATTCTGCCATGAGCTTACAAAATTTATCTGCACTGCCCATGTCAAATGCGCCAGCTTGGAAGTTGAGGTTAGAAATGACTGCACCGACACGTTGTGAGAGTTTTCCCATTTTAATGGTGCCAATTCCTGTAATTACACCACAGGGTTGTACGTCTTTGTTGAGGGCACCTTCAATGGCATTACGAAAGCCTGGAAAGCTGACAGGGTCTGCTGACATAATGCTGGCATTTAGTTCGCTAAATTCATCAAAGGCAAAGTTGATTATTGCTTTTGGGGTTGTTTTTTTCTGTGCTTTGGTGTCGTCGAGTACTTTTTGGATAAGTAGGTCATGGTATGCCATTGTTAGGCGATTCCAAAAGTCTTTGCGTCGTCCAATGGATACAGGATTGATGTGACCGCTGTAACTTTTGCCTTCTTCCTCTGCGCCGTAGTATTCGCCGAGGAGTTTTTCAAAAATAAAGGTAATAACTACAAATAGGGTCTCTGACAGGCGAGGAAATGCCAGTTTTTTCCATTCTTCTACCGCTTTTAAAAACTCCCCTCGTTGTGAGCTTTTAATAAAGTAGCTTAGCCAGTAGTTGAAAGAATCTTTTTCTTCTTGGGTGTAGCCTTCGCCTTCTGTGGCCTGAGAGAGCGCACTTTCAACCAGTTTTTTTAAGGATTTTTGTGACAGTCCACGTTTTTCATTGGCTTCTTTGGCAACATGGTAGAGGGTGTGAATAATATTGTCGTAAAGCTGTCCAAAAACACGCATGTTTTGGCAGACTTGTACAAATTCATGGCGTAGCTCATTGTGTAAAATGGCATCTAAAATATTAACTTCGGGGTCGCTCATGTCGCCTTTACTATCGGCATATTCTTTAATAAAAGGGGCGAGACCCTCTTCTAAAATGTGTCTGCCTGTTTCGATATCTCCTGTATCGCTTTGTAGTAATGTTTTATTTTGTAAAAGGCTGTTTAGTGCTCGAATAATCGCTTGTTTGAGTGCGCCTTTAGCGTCTTCTTTGCTGAGAGCTTGAGATATTTCTTGGCGTTGCTCATGGGGTAGGTTATCACGTATGCTTAGTGCTAAAGGTAATTGGCTTTGCTGGATAAATTCGGCAATGGCTTGGGCGTTTAAGATATCATCAGCACGTAGTAAGAAACGACTTTGTTGGTAATCTTCTAAGTATTCACCTAGGGCTTCAAAGTTACGCATGGCATCGCTTTTCCAGCGATTAAATAAATATAAGCCAATGGTGAAGCAGAGTTCTTGTTTGGCTTTTAGATAGTTGCTTTTGGGCTCACCAAATAAGAACCGTCCAATGGAACTACGAGATTCATCTCTTTCTTCGTATTTATTCCAAAATTGTTTCCAGTATTTATTTAATTCATCGTTGTAAACGATTTTTTCAGGGGTTTGTATCCAGTTCTGAAATTTTTTGTTGGCTTCTAACTGATTGCGTATTTTAAGCTGTCCTTCTGGCAGTTCTTGTTCGGCTAGACGTCCATAGTTTTCTAGTGTTGTAGATTGAATACGTCGTCTTAAATTTAGATAACGGGCATAACGAAAAGTCATGCCAAATACACTGGAATATTCGCTGGGGTTTTCAGGCTGATAGCCTGCTTTTTTTTGAATACGCTCAAGGTCGGTTGAAGGTGATAAAAATCGTAATGTGCTGTGCGTATAGTGGGTCATTAAATCAGGGTTACGCTTGGCTAAATCAAGTGTGCTTTGTTCAATAAATGCGATACCACTGACGATTGCATCTAGCAAATTTTGTTTTTTCTCGTCAGCATCGTTTGGGCTGTAATCAATAATTCCATCAATAATGCCACTTTCTTTTAGTTCATAGCTAGAGACCCCTACATATTTGGCACATTCTTGCCATGACAAGTTGTATTTGCGAGAAATACTGGCAAGTCCCTGTGGTTGAATGGTGTTAAAAATGCCATCTTTTAGGGAGAGTAATAAGTTAGTGGCAGCTAGGGGAATAGCACCGCCAGAGTAGCCTGCACCCCAAATAATTCCTAGAGTGGGTACGGTTAAACCTACCATTTCGGCAATTAATAGGGAAATAGAATGGGCTTGGTTGTCACTGTTTGCACTTTCGCCTGCATCAGCACCTGGGGTATCGATAAAGGTTACGATAGGCAAGCGTCGATTTTTAAATTCACGTACTTTTTGCGCCGCTAAGCGGTGGTGTTCTGCTGTCCATATGCCATTGTTGTGGGCTCGGTTTTGGCAGATAAAAGCAGTGCGTCTGAGGTTGCCTGCGTAATGAATATCTGCTTCACAGGCATATAATGAACCTTGTTCGGTCTCGCTGATAATGCGAGTCGCAATGTGTTGAATAATGCTTTTGGCATTGCTGCGAGCGGTGTTTTCACTGGGTGCTATGACATCTTCTATATATTCATCGATAGTCATATCTGCCAGTTTGCCAAGGTTTTTTTGGCATTGTTTGTCACGGACTAAGCCGCTGATGGACTTTTCTATTTCTGCATGTTCTGTTTCTGGAAATAATGAGTTGTTGGCAGCTAACTCTTCGGCTTGTTGAAAAAGTGGGTCAATGTATCTGGAATCAGCGTAATTGGTCATGGGATTTTCACTTAAATTTTAGTTATTTTATATAAGAAAGTAGAGAAAATTGTTAAAGTTATATGGAGCAAAATGCTTACATTGACTTTTGTGGTCTACATTACAGCTTTAGCAAAAAATCTCTTTTTAGAAATAATAATCTAAGCGGAGTTATTGATAAAGCTGTTTTCATAGAAATGATGTTTTATCTAAAGTTTCACAGCATCAAGTAAGTTTTTGTAATAGTAAGCAGGCATTGGTACCACCAAAACCAAAACTATTTGATAATACCGTTTGTATATCGGCAGGGCGGTTTTGTTGCACAATATCAAAGTTTTTGGCAGCGTCGTCCAACTCTTCAATATGGGCATTGCCACTGATAAATCCGTGTTGCATCATCAATAGACAGTAAATGGCTTCTTGCACGCTGGTTGCACCTAATGAATGTCCGGTAAGCGATTTTGTGGAGCTGATGGCAGGTACTTTTTTGTCAAATACTTGGGCAATGGCGTTGAGCTCGGTTATGTCGCCAGCGGGGGTGCTGGTGCCATGCGTGTTAATATAATCAACAGTACCTGTAAAGTTAGCAAGTGCTTGACGCATGCAGCGTACGGCCCCTTCTCCTGAGGGGGCAACCATATCTGCACCGTCAGAGGTAGCACCATAGCCAATTATTTCTGCTAAGATGGTTGCACCACGTTGCTTGGCATGTTCGTATTCTTCTAGTACCAACATACCACCACCTCCAGCTATGACAAAGCCATCACGGTTTTTACAATAGGGTCTGGAGGCTTGTTCAGGGGTGTCATTACGTGAGCTAGATAGCGCACCCATGGCATCAAATTGCATACTCATTGACCAATGTTCTTCTTCGCCACCGCCAGCAAAAACAATGTCTTGCTGTCCTGTTTGAATAAGCTGCATTGCATGTCCAATACAATGCCCACTGGTGGCACAAGCAGAAGAGATGCTGTAGTTAACACCTTTAATGGAGTAGGCTGTGGCAAGGTTTGCTGAGACAGTGCTGTTCATTGCTCGAGTAACTCGATAAGGACCTACTCGTTTAACCCCACGCTCACGGGCAATGTCTACAGATTCGACCAAATCACTAAAACTAGAGCCACCAGAGCCAGCTACCAATCCAGTTTTTTCGTGGCTAACCTGTGAGTCTGATAGTCCAGAAGAGGAAATCGCCTGTTGCATTGCTAGATACGCATAAGCAGCAGCTGAACCCATAAAACGTTTAAGTTTACGGTCAATAAATTCATCAAGGTCAATATTAATTCGTCCAGCAACATGGCTTTTCATGCCAAGTTCTTGGTAGTCGGGGGCAAATTGAATGCCTGAACGCTGGGCTTGCAAGGCAGCTAATACTTCTTTTAAGTTATTTCCTAAGCAGCTTACAATGCCTGCTCCAGTAATGACGACTCTACGCATGTCTTACTCTCTTAGTTGTTAAATATAGTGAATTATGTCTTGTTTAATCTGATAAAACTTCTTATTTAAAAGGTTTGTCGGATTAAATCTGCGTTATGGCATAAAACCGTAACATTTATTGGGTCTTGGTGCTTTTTATAATTATTATGCTCATCTTTGAGTTTAAATTTTTCGTTATTGTATTTTTAACTTATTTTTACCTGAATATTTAGGAAACCAATAAAAACATACCGCAACGCAGAGTGCAACTACAGAGGCAATAACCTGCAAATAAATGGTGTTAGGGTAATGACTTTGATAAAAAGGAAAGCTCAATACAACCATGCAAATGAAAGCAGCATATAGGTTTAATAATATGTTATGGCTGAGTATGGGGAGTTTCTGGCTAATAAAAATACAAAGTAATGCGGTTAAAATACCCAACGCACTGCCAACTAAAACATCTAAAGGCCAGTGTGCGCCAACCATAATTCGGCTCAATCCCGCACCTAGTCCTAACAATAAGATAAACGGGGTTAGGTATTTTTTGTTTATTTGCCACGCAAAAAGGGTGGCAACAGATAGTGCGCTAAAAGAATGTCCAGAGGGAAAGCTGCCTTGTTCTAGACGATGCCCAATTAGGTTGAAGCTCTCCGCAGGTAAGATGACCGGCGGGCGGTCTATGGCAAAATAATTTTTAAGACTGTGAGTGAGTATGCCGCCTATAATGCCTAAAAGTATGCTGGGTGTAAAAGCACTAGGGCGTATGCTGGCAAGTATTAATAGTAAAGCAAATGCCATTAACGTATCTCCCATTAGGGTTATATTTCCCCATAACCATTTAGGCTGTTGTGCGCCTAAATGGTTAATGCTTAAAAAGAGTTCTTGATTGCTATTTGTTAGGTATACCAATGCGCCCAAAAAAAATAAAGTAATGGCAATGAAAATAGACTGTCTGTTGGTGTTAGGCATATTAATTTGATGATTTTAAAAAGAGCATACTCTAGCGGTTTATAGGTCAATATGCCATCTTTGTTTTTTACATTTTGCGTCAGCTGAGTAACAGATTATGGTTTTTTTGTTGTTTGCTTATGCCGCTTAGTTATTCAGGGAAAGCGCATTTTAAAGATACCAATTTTATTACAAAACAGCTAAAATGTTTTTTTTAAATTCAAGCTGTTAAGGGCATAAAATGACAAGACGTTGGAATGGTTGGGGCGATGATACTTATACAAAAGAAATTAGTTTCAATGGGCGAGCTTTAATCCAAGCGCATATAGGTAAAACCACGGCACTTAAAGATGTGTCTTTAGCTGAAGTTTTAAAGCAAGTGCCAGACTCTCGGTTAGTTGAGCACCCTTTAATTAGTGTGGATAAAGAACAGCGTGTACGTCACGGACGAGGACAAAGTTTTGCTGATTGGCTGGCAATGCGTAGTGGTCAATTTGAAGTGTTCCCTGATGGTGTGGCATTTCCTGAAAGCAGTGAGCAGGTAAGAGAGTTGCTGGCGTACGCCATACAGCATGATGTGATTGTTATCCCGTATGGAGGCGGTACGTCAGTGACTGGACATATTACACCTGAGCGCTCTGAAAAGCCGATTTTAACCATCTCAATGGCACGTATGAACCAGCTTTTGCAGCTGGATACAGATAGCCATATTGCAACCTTTGGAGCAGGCACGGCCGGCCCTTTAGTTGAGTCACAATTAAAAGCCAAAGGGTATACTTTAGGGCATTATCCGCAATCTTGGGAGTTGTCTACCTTAGGTGGTTGGATTGCTGCACGTTCTAGCGGTCAGCAGTCCTTACGCTATGGTCGTATTGAACAAATGTTTGCAGGAGGGCAGTTAGAAACCTTAGAGGGTACTTTAGATATTCCTGCCATTCCCGCGTCTTCAGCAGGACCTGATTTGCGTGAAATCTGTATGGGAACAGAAGGGCGGCTGGGTATTTTTACGGAGGTAAAAATGCGAGTACAAAAGCTGGCAGAAGATGAGCAATTTAAGGTGTACTTTTTACCTAATTGGGAGATTGCCAAACAAGCGGTTAAAACCTGTGTGCAAGCAGGTATTCCACTATCTATGATGCGTTTAAGTAATGCCAAAGAAACCCATGCTCATCTTAATTTAGGTACAAATGAAAGTCAGTATAAATGGTTAACAGGGTTTTTATCTTTACGAGGGCTAAAAGAGCAAAAATGCATGTTGACCTTTGGTGTAACAGGCTCTAAATATCAAAATAAGGTTGCACTCAAACAGCTTAAACAGGTTATGAAAAAACACCAGGCCGTAGGTGGTGTGCTGGCAAATATGATGGGTAAAATCTGGGCAGAAGGGCGTTTTAAATTCCCTTACTTACGAGAAACCATGTGGGCAGAAGGCATTGCGGTAGATACGATGGAGACCGCCGTTAATTGGAATCAGACAGATGAGGTTATACAAGCGATTGAGTGCTATTTAGAAAATGCGTTGGCAGATAAGAATGAAAAAGTCATGGCGTTTACTCATTTGTCTCATCTTTATCAACAAGGCTCTAGTATTTATACGACCTTTTTCTTCCGTTGTATGCCGACTTATGAGCAGACCTTGGCGCATTGGCGTATTTTAAAGCAAGGTGTTTGTGAGGTGCTTAATCAATATGGAGCAACCATTTCTCATCAGCATGGAGTGGGTAAGGATCACGCACCTTATTTACAAGCAGAAAAAAATCCGCTAGGTATGCGTTTAATTGCCACCATGCTAGATGACTTTGATCCTCAGCAACGGCTTAATCCAAATGTATTAATACAAAACAGTAAACAATACCTAAAAGACAATAACCATGGCAAATGAGCAAACACTAAGCCGCCAACAAAAATTACAACAATTAAATGCAAGACAAACGCCTTGGGATATGATTGTTATAGGTGGTGGCATTACAGGTGCAGGTGTGGCTTGCGAGGCAGCAAAACGAGGGCTTGAGGTTTTGCTGGTTGAGCGCCAAGATTTTAGTTGGGGCACCTCTAGCCGATCATCAAAAATGGTGCATGGTGGGCTTAGATATATTGCCTCAGGTGATATTAAAACCACGATGGATTCCGTGCATGAGCGTGAGAGATTACTCATTGAAGCACAAGGGCTAGTTGAGTTAATGCCTTATATGATGACCCATTATAAAATGCAGTTCCCGCCTGCCTTTTTATTTAATATTTTATTGGCAATTTATGATTTTTTTGCCAAAAAACCGTATAGACGCTTTTTTTCTAAAGCCGATGCCTTAGCATTAAGCCCATTAATTAATACCGATAACTTACTTGGCGGTACGCAATTTGCTGATGCCGTTACTGATGATGCTCGGTTGGTGTTGCGTGTATTACAAGAAGCCACTCAGTATGGTGCGATGTGCATTAACTATTTGGGTGTCACTGATTTAATTGTAAAGGATAAGCAAGTTAAAGGGGTGCAGTTAGTCGATAGCGTTACCGGACAGGTTTATAGTCAACATGCAGCGGTTGTTGTCAACGCAACAGGTACCTTTGTTGATCAATTAAGAGCGCCTTTATCGCATGATAAGCGCATTCGTCCATCACGAGGTAGTCATTTGGTTTTACCTTTTTGGCGTTTGCCTGTGGCGCAAGCCTATACCAGTATACACCCTAAAGACAAGCGACCTATTTTTGTATTTCCATGGCAGGGTAGAACTGTTATTGGTACAACAGACATAGAGCAGAGTTATGTGGAAAATAAAGAGGCGAGCATAACCCAAGCGGAGTTTGATTATTTGCTAGAGTTGGCAGAATATCAATTTCCGCATGCACATATTCAAGCCTCTGATGTTATTGCTACTTGGGCGGGGGTTAGACCATTAATATCTTCAGGGGCAAAAAATTCAGTTAAAGAAAAACGCAGTCATTCAGTCTGGGACAATCAAGGTTTAATTAGCGTCAGTGGTGGAAAACTAACGACGTTTCGGTTAATTGCTTTAGATGCCTTGAAGTCAGCGCAAAAATACTGCGAAAAAATTCAGTTAGATGAACTTGTCAGCCCTATTTTAAACCCTGTAAATGAGCCTAATATAAGACTTAAAAAGCGGCTTAAAGAGCGTTATTTAAAACGCTTAAAAGGCATATATGGTGAGCGGCTTGAGCTATTTTTAAAGTATGCAGAGCATCAGGATTTAACTGAAATTCCCGCCACTTATTACCTTTGGGCAGAGCTTAAATGGGCTTGTAAATATGAAGATGTGGTGCATTTAGATGATTTATTATTGCGTCGTGTACGTGTGGGCTTATTACTAGAACAAGGCGGCATCGCTTATTCTCAAAGAATAAAAAAAATCTGCCAAGAAAACCTTAATTGGGACGAGCAAACATGGCAATTGCAGTGGTCACGTTATCAACAAATTTGGCAACAGCATTATGGCTTGCCACAAAACTAAAAAGGAGTGGTGATGGCACAGGAAAATTCATATTTTTTAACCATTGATTTAGGTACACAAAGCGTTAGAGCATTGGTATTTGATACTAAAGGCACAGAAGTTGCCAAGGCACGACTGGCGATTGAACCTTACTTTTCTAAACACCCCGGTTGGGCAGAACAAGAGGCAGATTATTATTGGCAACAACTGGTTGCTGTTTGTCATAAACTTTGGCAGCAAAATCCAGTTTGTAGCCAAGATATTAGTGCTATTTCTATTACCACTCAGCGTTATACGATGGTCAATTTAGATGCCGCGTTTAAGCCACTGCGTCCTGCCATTGTTTGGTTAGACCAACGTTTAGCAGAGCCTAAGCCACTGCCTTTTGCAATACGCCTTATTTTAAAAGCGGTTGGTGCTTATGAGTTAATTGAAGATGTCAGATGTAAGTCTCGGGATAGTTGGATTGCTCAAAATGAGCCTGAAATATGGCAAAAAACGGCTTATTTTGTCAATATTTCTGCCTATTTGATTTATCGTTTAACAGGGCGGTTGTGCGATTCCAGTGCCTCAATTGTCGGTTATTTACCGTATGACTACAAACGCAAAGACTGGTGTAAAAAAAGTGATTTAAAGTGGCATTTACAGCCAGTTAAACGGAAACAACTGCCAACACTACTGGCACCCAGTGAGAAAATTGGTCACTTACAAGCAACAGTATTGCAAGAGTTGGGTTTTTCTCATGCGCCAGTGTTAATTGCCTCCGCTTCAGATAAAGCATGTGAGGTATTAGGTTCTGGTGGCATAGAACCTTATATTGGCTGTTTAAGTTATGGCACAACGGCAACGATTAATACCTGTTCTCGCAAATACATAGAAACCTTACCTTTTATTCCTGCTTATGGGGCGGCGATGCCACAATTTTATAATACCGAGATGATGATTTATCGTGGTTTTTGGATGGTTAGCTGGTTTAAAGAGCAAATGGCAGAGCAAGAAAAGCGTAAAGCCAGTGAGACCGAAGGCATGCAGGCAGAACATTTTTTTGATCAGTTGTTAGCCAACTCGCCAGCAGGTGCAATGGGCTTAATGATGCAGCCTTATTGGTCGCCGGGGGTTAAACATCCAGGGCCTGAAGGCAAAGGTGCTATTATTGGCTTTGGTGATGTGCATAGTCGCTCGCATATTTACCGTGCCATTATCGAAGGATTGAATTACGAGTTAAAACAGGGTAAAGCACAAATTGAAAAACGCAGTAAGGTTGCCATTACCGAACTGGTGGCATCAGGTGGTGGCTCTCAAAGTGATGCGATTATGCAAATTAGTGCCAATATTTTTAATCAGCCTATTTCTCGTCCTCATACCTCAGAAACCTCAGCCTTAGGTGCCGCCATTAACTGTGCGGTTGCCATGCAGTGTTACCCTAATCATGAACAAGCTGTTGCCAATATGGTGCGTATAGGAAAACGCTTTGAGCCCCAAGCTAAAGAGGCAGAGCTGTATCAAAAACTGTATCATCAAGTCTATTTAAAAATGTACGCCCGATTAAAACCACTATATGAAAGCATTCGCCAGATTACAGGCTATCCTAGCTAATTATTGTTAAATGGAATAAAAAAACCCTACTTAGATAGTCTAAGTAGGGTTTGTATTTTCTATATCAACTTATGAATCAGAAGCAATCAAAGCGGAAGCCGCTTTTTTAGTGTAATCGTCCATTTTATCAAAGTTTAAATATCTATAGACATCAGCCGCCATGCTGTCTAAGTCTTTGGCATATTCAATGTATTCTTCTGTGCTAGGTAATTTTCCTAAAATGGCACCTACAGCGGCAAGTTCGGCTGAAGTTAAATACACGTTTGCACCATCACCTAAACGGTTAGGAAAGTTACGAGTAGAGGTAGAAAGTACCGTAGCTTGGTCTTCTACCCGTGCTTGGTTACCCATACATAATGAACAACCAGGCATTTCTGTACGTACACCTGCACTATTGTAAATATTAAAGTAGCCTTCTTCTTTAAGTTGCGCCTCGTCCATTTTGGTCGGTGGCGACATCCATAAGCGTGTTTTTAAATCGCCCTCGTATTGGTCAAGTAATTTACCCGCCGCTCTAAAGTGACCAATATTGGTCATACAAGAGCCGATAAAGACTTCATCTACTTTAACGCCCGCCACATCAGAAAGGGTTTTTGCATCATCAGGGTCGTTAGGGCAGCATACAATCGGCTCTTTGATATCAGCAAGATCAATTTCAATCACATGGGCGTACTCTGCATCTTTATCTGCACGCATTAAACTTGGGTTCTCAAGCCATGCCTCCATCGCTTTAGCACGACGCTCAAGCGTACGCTCATCACCATAGCCTTCAGAAATCATCCAACGCAACATGGTAATATTAGAATGCAAATAATCCGCAACCGACTCTTCTGACAAGTTAATGGTACAGCCTGCCGCAGAGCGTTCTGCCGAGGCATCAGATAATTCAAAAGCCTGTTCGGTGGTTAGGTTCTCTAAGCCTTCAATTTCTAAGATACGTCCTGAAAACTCATTGATTTTGCCTTTTTTCTCAACCGTTAAAATACCTTGTTTAATGCCATATAAGGGAATTGCATGTACTAAATCACGCAAGGTAATGCCCGGTTGCATTTCGCCTTTAAAGCGCACCAAAACAGATTCTGGCATATCCAAAGGCATCACCCCTGTAGCTGCGGCAAAGGCAACCAAACCTGAACCAGCAGGAAAAGAGATACCCATAGGAAAGCGAGTGTGTGAGTCCCCACCTGTACCTACCGTATCAGGTAATAGCATACGGTTTAACCAAGAGTGAATAATGCCGTCACCTGGGCGTAGTGATACGCCGCCACGGTTACGAATAAAGTCAGGTAAGGTATGCTGCATTTCAACATCAATAGGCTTAGGGTAAGCGGCGGTATGACAAAACGATTGCATGACTAAATCAGCCTGAAAGCCCAAACAAGCAAGATCTTTTAGCTCATCACGGGTCATAGGACCGGTGGTATCTTGCGAGCCAACTGTTGTCATTACGGGCTCACAATAAGTGCCAGGACGCACGCCTTGACCTTCGGGCAAACCACAAGCACGCCCCACCATTTTTTGAGCTAAGGTAAAGCCTTTGCTGCCCGCTTCAGGGTCAACAGGTAGACGAAATTCCTCACTGGCCGCTAAATTTAAGGCTTCACGTGCTTTATTGGTTAAGCCTCGACCAATAATCAAAGGAATGCGACCACCTGCTTGTACTTCATCTAAAATGACATCAGACTTAAAGCCAAACTCAGATAAAACCTCGCCTTGTTCATTTAAGATTTTGCCATCATAAGGGCGAATTTCAATCACATCACCCATGTTGAGCTTATCTACAGGCGCTTCAAATACCAACGCCCCTGCATCTTCCATCGTATTAAAGAAAATAGGTGCGACCTTGCTACCAATACATACGCCACCGCCACGTTTATTTGGCACACCTGGAATGTCATCACCAAAAAACCACAACACTGAGTTGGTGGCAGATTTACGTGAAGAACCCGTACCGACTACATCGCCTACAAAAGCAACAGGGTAGCCTTTGGCTTTAATCTCTTCGATTTGGCGCATAGGACCAACCTTGCCCGCATCATCAGGCTCTAAGCCATCACGCTTCATTTTATAAGCAGCTAGTGCATGTAAAGGAATGTCAGGTCGTGACCAAGCATCAGGCGCAGGGGAAAGGTCATCTGTATTGGTCTCCCCTGTCACTTTAAATACCACCATTTTCATGCTTTTAGCAACGGCATCACGTTTTTTAAACCATTCGGCATTTGCCCAAGATTCCATTACTTCTTGAGCCACTTTATTGCCTGCTTCCATTTTCTCTTTAACATCATTAAACGCATCAAACATAAGCAGGGTATGTTTAAGCTCATTACCAGCTAACTGCGCCAACTCTGGGTTATCTAATAACTCAACCAAGGTAGCAATGTTATAGCCGCCTTGCATCATACCTAATAAGCGTACAGCCTCTTTTGCATCTAACAATGGCGAGCTGACTTCTTGCTTAATAAGAGCAGTTAAAAAGCTGGCTTTAACATAGGCGGCCTCATCAACACCAGGTGGAATGCGGTTTTCTAACAAATACAGCAAAAATGCTTCTTCGCCTTTAGGGGGATTTTTTAATAGCTCCACTAAACCAGTGGTTTGCTCTGCGGTTAATGCTTGAGGTGGAATATTGAGTTTCTCACGCTCTGCCACCTGATTACGATATTCTTCTAACACGGTATTACCTCTCTAATTGTTTTACGCCTTGGGTCATTTCCATATTGATTATAATTGTGTGCGTAAAGTTACTTTTTTAACTTTTAAACTGACCTAAATAAAGCAAGATAAAAGCTAGACATTAATCTTTCATTATAGATTATTAGTAGATTGGATTTAAGTGTTTTATAGATAAAATGGAAGCTGTAGTACATATACTTGATATTCATCAAGTGAATGTTAAGCCTAGGGATTATTCATGCTGGTGTTGAAGTTAAATTAATAATCATTTTTATATTGCCAAGATAAACGCAAATTGCAAAAATACTTACCTATTTATTATCTGAGAGCTGCCCATGCAAATTGTTGCTGATGAAAACCTGCCTTTACTGACTGAATTTTTTCAAGAACTGGGCGAAATAAAAACCTATCCGGGGCGTAGCCTGTGTGCTAAAGATGTTGCCCAAGCAGATATTTTATTAGTCCGCTCTGTTACTCAGGTTAATGAGGCACTATTAAAAGATACCAAAGTACGCTTTGTTGGAACGGCTACCATAGGACAAGACCATATTGACTTAGATTACTTGCAAGCCAATAACATTCGCTTTGCTCGAGCTCCAGGTTGTAATGCTCAAGCTGTAGGCGATTATATTTTAAGCGTGCTTAGCGTGCTGGCAGATGAGCAAGGTTGCCATCTTAACAACTTACAAATCGGCATTGTTGGTGTGGGCAGTGTGGGCTTTGCTTTGCGTCAAAGATTAGAAAAGATGGGGCTGTCCGTGCTTGCCTGCGACCCTTTCAAAGACCCACAAGAAGTGGGTGAGCTGGTCTCTTTAGATGAAGTATTACAGGCCGATGTTGTCAGCTTACATACCCCATTTACAACCACAGGCGAAGCACCTACAGCGCACCTAATTAATGCACCGCGTTTACAACAAATGCAAGCAAATGCCTGTTTAATTAACTCAGGGCGTGGTGGTGTAGTAGATAATCAGGCTTTATTAACGCACCTACAAAAAAATAGTGATTTTAAAGCAGTGCTTGATGTATGGGAAAATGAACCCAGTCCAAACATTGAACTATTAAAACACTGCTTTTTAGCAACCCCGCATATTGCAGGCTATTCCTTAGATGGCAAAATGCGAGGAAGTGAAATGATATATCAGCAATTATGTGAATTTTTAGGGTTGCCCGTACGTCTTAAATTACCCCAGTTTTTACCAGAGCCAGGAATTAAGCGTATTGACTTTACCGACCAAGTACCAATTAATCAGGCATTAAGAACCGCCATTCGTGCTGCCTATGAGGTGCGTGTTGATGATGGCTTGATGCGCGCTCATTTCATGCGTGCACAAAATGCCAGTAATGCGTTTGATTTATTGCGTCGAAACTATCCATTAAGGCGAGATATGTCACAACTTAGAATAAGTGTTCCTGCACGTTGCCATGAACTTGAAAAACAGCTATCTGCTGTAGGTTTTATTGTTAAAAACAAATAGTTAACAACAATACGCCTAGGGTAAAGTCAGTTTATATAGCTGTTTTATTAAAAAAAATTACATTAATTCTTTCTGTTTTTGCGAAAACTTATTTGCCGTATCCTATTATAAAATAGTAAAATCGTAAATCCTGTTTCGTAAGTGGACAATATGCCTTACGACAGTGTGTTTTTATTTTTTTAACTTAGTCTCTTTAATAGCGAGGATAACATATGTTTTCTTTAACTTGGACCATCCTGTTTATTGCAGCTTTAGTAGGTATTGCCTACAAGCGCACTAAACTTAATGTTGCTGTCATTGCCATGGCAGTGTTTACTCTAATTAGCCTAGTTTTTGCTGCACCTAGTGCCATTTTCTGGCTATCTTTAATCATTACCGCCGTATTAGCACTGCTTAATACCCGTGGTTTACGAGCTAATTTTATTACCAAGCCCATTTTTGAGCTGTATAAAAAGATCATGCCCAATATGTCTGAAACTGAAGCCACAGCGTTAGATGCAGGCACAGTTTGGTGGGACGGAGAATTATTTTCTGGCAAACCAGATTGGCAAAAACTAACTAGCCACCCCAATCCAACCTTACGTCCAGATGAACAAGCATTTATAGACAATCAGCTTAATACGCTATGCTCTATGGTTGATGAATGGGAGATTTCCCAAAATGCAGATATGGAAAAAGAGATTTGGGACTACATTCGTAAAGAGCGTTTCTTTGCTATGATTATTCCTAAATCCTACGGTGGATTAGAATTTTCAGCATTAGCACAAACTCACGTTTTAAAACGTCTATCCATGTCTGGAGCTGTCTTCTCTACAGTGGGTGTACCTAACTCATTAGGACCAGGGGAGCTACTCCTTAAATACGGCACAGAAGAACAGAAAAACTACTATTTACCTCGCCTTGCTGATGGACGTGAAATTCCATGCTTTGGCTTAACAGGACCAAGAGCTGGTTCTGATGCCACTTCATTGCCAGATACAGGCATTATCTGTAAAGGTACCTATGAAGGTAAAGAAGTCTTAGGTATTAAACTGAACTTCTCAAAACGCTACATTACCCTAGCACCTGTTGCCACTGTAGTTGGTTTGGCATTTCGCCTATTTGACCCCGACAAACTGGCAGGCGATAAAAACGACCTAGGCATTACTGTTGCTTTATTACCACGTCACCTAGAAGGCATGGAAATTGGCAACCGTCACCTACCTATTGGCTCGCCCTTTATGAACGGTCCTATTTTTGGTAAAGATGTATTTATCCCACTAGACTTTATTATCGGTGGACAAGAAATGGCAGGACAAGGCTGGAAAATGCTAGTTGAATGCTTATCTGTAGGACGCTGTATAACCCTACCTTCATCAGGTGCTGGTGGCGGTAAATATGGCGTTGCTGCAGCAGGTGCATATAGCCGCATACGTCGTCAATTCAATATCCCCATTATGAAACTTGAAGGGGTACAAGAGCCGCTTGCCAGAACCGCAGCGCATTCTTACATTGCCGAATCTGCCTCCAGAGTAACTGCAATTGCCATTGACCAAGGCGAAAAACCAGCCGTACCTGCTGCCATATTAAAATACAATCTAACCGACTTAGGTCGTCAAATGGCGATTGATTGTATGGACATTCATGCAGGTAAAGCAGTTATTCGTGGTCCTAAGAATAAAATTGAGTCCTCATACTCATCTGTTCCTGTTGCCATTACCGTTGAAGGGGCAAATATTTTAACCCGTACTTTCATGACCTTTGGACAAGGCGCAATTCGCTGTCACCCACAGGTACTTAATGAAATGAATGCGGCAAAAAGTAATGACCTTAAAGCCTTCGATAAAGCACTATTTATCCATTTTGGCTTAGTTTTCTCTAATATGGCACGCTCTTTAGTATTAGGGTTGACCAATGCCGCCTTTACCAGCGTACCTGTATCAGGACCAACCAAAAAATACTACAAACAGCTTAACCGCTATGTCGCCAGCTTTGGTTTAATGGTTGTTCTCATTAGGTGGAGAGCTTAAATTCCGTGAGCTTATTTCAGCTCGTTTAGCGGACATGCTTTCCTCTATGTATCTTGCCTCTATGGTACTTAAAAACTGGGAAGATCAAGGTCGTCATAAAGAAGACCTACCTATTGTAGAGTACGCAATGCGTTTGCTGTTTAGCAAATACGAAGAAGCACAAGTAGGTGTATTAGATAACCTACCTGCAAGACCTGTTGCTTGGTTACTTAAATTATTAACCATGCCATTTGGACGCAGTATCAGCAAACCTAGTGATAAATTAGGTGCTAAAGTTGTTAGCCTAATTACTGCACTAACCCCAACCCGTGAACGTCTTATTGATGGCTGTTACATGGGAGAAGCCAAAAATAGCGAAAACCCATTAGTCACCTATGAACGTCTACTAAAAGGAGCTGATCGTGCTGAAGAGATTTACAAAAAAATCAGCGATGGTCTAAAAGCAGGCAAATACGATGAAGCCACATTTACCGTTGAAGGACGCATTGAAGAAGGCGTAAAACTTGGCATCTTAAGCAAAGAAGATGGCGAATTTATGCTCGACTTTGAAAAAGACGTACTGGATATGGTTAATGTTGATCACTTCCCACTTGAGCATTTTGGTCAGGTTGCTGTTAAGCATAAAGCACCAGCTAAGCGCACCAGCAAAAGTGCCAAGGCCGATGCAGAACCTGCATAATTAACGCTATTATCATTCAACCCCTGCATCGTCAGGGGTTTTTTATGCGTATTACAAAATAAAAACAAACATAAAGCCCGCTTATCTATTGACCTCAAGCACGCAAACGCCTATAGTAGCGACCCCTTTAGGTGAGGTGTCCGAGTGGCTGAAGGAGCACGCCTGGAAAGTGTGTATACGGCAACGTATCGAGGGTTCGAATCCCTCCCTCACCGCCAGTCAGGTTTCAGGTATCAGGTATCAGGTTTCAGGTTTCAGGTATCAGGTATCAGGTATCAGGTATCAGGTTTCAGGTATCAGGTTTCAGGTATCAGGTTTCAGGTTTCAGGTGTCAGGTATCAGGTATCAGGTGTCAGGTATCAGGTGTCAGGTATCAGGTATCAGGTATCAGGTATCAGGTATCAGGTTTCAGGTTTCAGGTTTCAGGTTTCAGGTTTCAGGTTTCAGGTTTCAGGTATCAGGTATCAGGTATCAGGTGTCAGGTATCAGGTTTCAGGTTTCAGGTTTCAGGTTTCAGGTTTCAGGTGTCAGGTATCAGGTATCAGGTATCAGGTTTCAGGTGTCAGGTTTCAGCCCTTGACCTCAGATCCCTGACTCCCTGAACGTCAGGTGTTTTTTATTTATACACTATTGCATTGCAAATAGTAGAGGGTGTACCATGGTCAATACGCATTTGCATATTTTGCGTATTGATATGAAAAATTTAAAATTTTTTTACATTAAATAACTTTCATGAGGTGACAATGATGTTACAATACAGCCCAACAGCCCAACAGCCCAACAGCCCAACAGCCCAACAGCCCAACAGCCCAACAGCCCAACAGCCCAACAGCCCAACAGCCCAACAGCCCAACAGCCCAACAGCCCAACAGCCCAAATTTTTTCTAAATTTTTAACAATTTGTTTTTTTAACCTATTCCTATTGCTTACAGCCTGTAGTGGCGGCAATAATTCCAATAACACAACCAATAACACAACCAACAACACAACTGACAGTACTGCACCCAAGTTGCTAAGTACCAGCCCCAAAGCGGGAGCACTTGAGGTTACCAAAGAAGTTAAGCCAAGCTTTACCTTTGATGAAGATATAGACATAAGCCATGCTAATATTCGCTTTTTACAAGGCACAACCGATGTGGCGTTTACTTCTCAAGTAACAGCGCAGGTGCTAACTCTTACACCTAAGGTAGCCTTACAAGCAGATAAAACCTATAAAATCAACCTAACTAATATTCAAGATAAAGCCGGCAATCAACAAAGCACGGTAATTAATCTGAGTTTTACCACCAAGATTGATGTTTCTTTTACCAGTCCAATAAGAGAAGTTGAAGTTGAAGAAAACCAAACCACAGCTTTAACCCTAAGTGCAAAGGGCAACAATATTATTTATGGCATAATAGGTGGTGATAGTGCTGCGTTTAACCTAGAACCAAATACTGGGGTTATCACCTTTAAAACAGCTCCTGATTTTGAATCAGGTAAAATTAAGTACAGTTTTACCGCCACTGCTAATGATGGCACAAGTACAGCCACACAAAATATTAGCATTAAAATCAAAGACGTTACTGAAGCCAACACACCAACCCTATCTGATACAAGCCTTAATCATGTATATGCCCAATTAGCGGTGGGCACGGTAATTGGTAAGGTGATTGTCTCTAGTAATGGTGGTGCGTCTATTAGCAGCTTTACCCTAAGTGGTACTCATCATGATGACTTTAGCGTAGCAGCAAATGGCGAGATTAAAATTGCTAAAGCACTTGATTTTACCAACAAGCCCAGTTATGCATTAAAGGTGTATGCCACAAGTGCCATAGGCAACAGCCCAAAAGTAAATCTCAGTATCACACTCAGTAAAACAGCACGCTTAAGTGCCTTAATACAAGATTCTAATAATGCTCAAAGCCTAAGGTTAGCTGCATATTCAACCCCAAAAGTAATACTCTCTACCGATAAGAAAGTTGCTTATGTCATAAATAGGCGTAAGTTTAAAGCCTTTGATATACAAGATTTAAGCAGCCCAAAAGAGTTAACCGCAAGTCTTAATATTTATGCCGAGAACCTTGCGCTCTCAAGTGATAAAAATACAGCCTATGCCGTAGGGGATAGTAAATTTTCTATTATTGATATTAGTAATAAGATCAATATTCAGCGATTAGGCGCACTCACAAACAGCGATCTATATAATATAAAATCCATTGTGGTTGATGACAGTAAAAAGGTTGCTTATGTGGCAAAAGAAGATGGTGTACATCTAATTAATATCAGCAATACAGCCAGTCCCAGCTATGTAGGTAAGGTCATTACGTACTCTATTAGATCAAACATGCAGATTGTAAATAGCAAGCTCTATGTGAACGTTTTTGATGGTACTAAAGTTTACTTAAAACGCTACAATATGGCTAATGATGGCAGCCTTTCAAATGAGACAAATGTGATTAATGGTAGAATGAATGAAATTGCCATCTCAAACGATACAACCAAGCTATTTGCATTAGATGCTCAATTTTTTGAAATTTATAACCTAACTACCGCAGCATCAATTAGCTCAAAGCATATAGGAGGCACTGGCGAGAGCTTAACCATTAGCGATGACCAACAAACAGCCTATGTGGGTATAGATAAGAAAAAACTGCTAAGCATTGATATTAGCAGTCCAACTGCTCCTAATATTAGCAAAACCACAGATGTTGCTTTTGCGCCCTCGTCCATTGAAGTGCTCAATGCCAGCACTTTTTTATTGGGCAGCCTATTCGCATTTGATGCGTTTTTAACCAATATAACCCCCGCGCCCTATATAAGTGCAGTTGTGGCAGATACAGAATTCTCAGATGCTCTTAGCCTAAGCAATGATGGCAGCAAACTTTTTGTTGCAGGTTCTTCTGCTTTTCGTCTGATTAAGACGAGCACAATGACAGAGATTGGTAAGTATACCGGCCTATATTATCCAAGAGACATCGTCTCATCTAAAGATGGAACGCAAGTATTTATTATTAGCGAAACTAAAAAGTATTTTAAAATACTTGATGTATCTGACCCTGCAAACATAAAGGCAAAAGGTAATATTGATACATCGCCTAACAAGCCGCTACACATTAGCTTGGCACATAATAAACCCTATGTGTATATCAATATTACCACCGGAAAAACCTTAATTTATAATATAAGCAACTTGGATAATCCAGTATTGGTGGGGAGCATTCCTGCTACTTATATGCATGCAAAACCAGTGTTAAGTCAAGATGATAATACAGTATTTATTTATAATTAAATATATGATATCAGTAATCCTGCAAGCCCTAACCCTATAGGTTCTTTAGGTTCAAGTGAGGCACTTGCGCTTAGCAACAATAATAAGACTTTATATGCAAGAAAATCAAATACCCTGCTTGTTTATAAGGTAACAACACCTGCAACCCCTATTAAACTTGGCAGCCTTGATTTTACAAGTGATATCCGTAGCATTAGAAGTACGGCAGATGATAACAGGCTGTTTGTCGGCACTTCCTCTGGCATATTATATGCGGTGGATGTAAGTGATAAACAAACCCCTAAAATCATTAACTCGTATGATATAGCTGGTAAACCTATTATTGCCATAAGCCAAGACCTAGCCAATGTCTATGTAGGCGGATTCACTGGTGTTGCTAGATTGGATTTAAAGGTAGCGACGCTATATAAACGTAAAAACTTTGCCCCATTTGAAATAAAACTGATGATTAGCAATAACCTAAGTAAACCTATTAGTATGAGCGTAACAGATGATGGTAAGGGTAAAATAAACGTAGGTAGCTATGATTCTAATTTAACGCCAAGCGAGTATCGGGATAAGGTTGTTACCATTCCTATTACCGCAGTTGCTAGCCAAAGCGGTACCAGTGTTGTAACCATAACCCTTAATGATGGTATTAGTAGCACCAAGCAAAAGCTGTATGTGCAAATTGTTGATTAGGTTATTAGGGTTCAGGGGGCAGGTATCAGGTATCAGGTATCAGGTTTCAGTCCTTGACCTCTGACTCCTGCCCAGCATCATGCGGAGCATGGGGCTGGGTAAAACTCCTGACTCCTGTCTCCCATTGATTTTTATGGCGTAGGTTTATCTGGTAGCGTTTACGCTTTTTTTGACGGATTTTTTGCTGCATTTTTTTTCCAAATTTAAGCCTGTCTATTAACCAGCCGCTGATGCTAATGCGGGGTAGGTTGGCAAGTTGTTTATGTTTGCTGGCAAGTATCATGCGTTTTAGTTTTGCACGGTTAAAGTAGGCTAAGTCGGTGTGGCTAATGCGTATACTGATGTTGCCTTTTAAGTCTATCCAAATGCTGTTTTTGCTTTTAGTTACTTTTTCTATTTTACCGCTAAAGCGTCCAAATCCTGCTTTTAGTTTAGGGCTGTTGGCGGGTTGTACGCTAAAGTAGCTATGTGCATATACACCTTTGTGTTGCGCTTGTGCTTGCTGCGCTTGTTTTAAGTAGCAGTTTTGATAGCTTAAATTAGGGGGAATGCTGACGAGAAATCCCAATCCTTGTTGTAGTAATAATGCGCTGATGTTTTTGCCGTCATAGGTGAATAGATGGGCTAAGGTTCGTCCGTAGTGATCCGTTTGTTGTTGTTCTGTTTGTATTAAGAGTTTTTTATTCTGCCATTGTTGGAGATAGGTTTTTGCTTGTTGTGCTAGGGGTTCGGATTGTGTTTGTTTAAAGTGGCGCATTTCAGGGGTGTTAATCCCAATTAGGCGAATTTTTTGCCCCTGTTTGCTAACTAGGGTGTCGCCATCATAGACTTGTTTGACAATGATGCTGGTAAGCTGGCTTTGTGGAATATTAAAAGAGCAAATACTTTGGGATAGAGCACGCTCACTGAGTATGCTAATGCTCAGCGTGTATAACAGATAAAAAAAGATGTGCTTGCTGTTGGTCATGGTTAATTCCTTGATGCTGTTGGGGCGTTTGAGATAAGCCAAGCAGTTGGGGCTAATCATAAAAGATTTGCTCTGTTTTTTCTAACTTGGGTTTGGCTTATTTTATTTAATGCTGTAACTGGGGTTGTATCCATTTTTTGATTGTTTGTGAGCTGTATGTGCCTGTTTGTTATTCATGTTAAGGTAAGTTGGTTGTGTGGTTAAATAAAAATGATTTGTACTATTTGTGTAAATAAGGTTAGTATCTTTTGTTGTTGCAAATAAGACTAAGAAATTTTTGTTAATACTTTTGGTTTTGTTTTGCTGATACTACATTGTTTATAACTAAAAAAGGTAATCATTATGTCTTTACATGAAAAAGTGGTGTTTGTTTCTGGTGCTAGCCGAGGAGTGGGTAAGGAGATTGCTCTTAAAGCAGGCAGTTTAGGGGCGCATGTGTATATTACAGGTAAAACCGCAGAGCCACATGCTAAGTTGCCAGGTACAATTTATACTGCTGCTGAGGAGATTAAACAGGCAGGTGCTGCAAGTGTGACACCTATTGTGTGTGATATTCGTGATTTGCAAGCTCTTGAGGCGGCAATTAAGCAGGCCGGCGATAAGCATGGTGTGATTGATGTGTTGGTTAATAATGCCAGTGCATTGTATTTGTTGCCAAGCGAGAGTATTACCCAGAGTAAGTTTGATTTAATGCACCAGATTATTGTGCGTGCCAGTTTTTTTGCGGCGCAGTATGCGTTACCTTATTTACAAAAGTCGAGTATGCCTAATTTGATGAATATCGCCCCTGCGGTCGATGTTCAGGCTAAGTGGTTTAATAATCATACGGCATATACCCTATGTAAATTTGCATCGTCTATGATGGTCACTGGTTTGGCAAATGAGTTTAAGCCTTATGGTGTGAGGGTGAATGCGCTGTGGCCTGCTACTTTTTTGTATACTGCTGCAGTTGAGTTTGTGGTGGGTGATGAGGCTTTGGCTCATACTCGTCACCCTCGTATTATGGCAGATGCGGCTATGGAAATATTGCTTAATAAAGAGGGTACGGGGGCATTTTATTTAGACCATAAGGTGATTAAAGAGATGGGCGGTAATCCAAGTAGCTATGATACTAATGCAGGTAAAAAACCACAGGTGGATATTTATGTGGAGGAGGCTGATTTAATTTAGCTTTGGTTGCCTTTTGATGAGCAAGGGATTGCTTTTGCTATTTGTCTATATAGATTACGCTAATGTTTTATTCTAATTGACAGTTGTTGCTTTATAGACAATAATTGCCACTTATTTTGCATGCAAAGCAATGTGTTTTGCTGGCTTGTTGGTTAAGGTGGTTTGTTGTGCGTTATGCAATCGCATTTTTTATTTTTTCTGTTGTTTTCTCTTCTGTTGTTTTAAGCCAAGAAAATGCTACGACAAAGGTTGTCGATAAAGAGCCTGTCAGTTTTGTGCAGGCCGTTGAGCAGGGCTTAATAAATTCATATAAGCGTCAGGCGGCTGCAAGTGGTGCTAAGGCATTTGCTTTACAGCGTGATGCGGTTAAGTATTTGTATACCCCTCGAATTAGTTTGAGCGGCAATGCCTCTCGCTATCATTATTACCAAGAAACGGATACCAGTCAGTTACGCCAAAATTTAAATCAGTTTGGTGGTGCATTAGATCAGTCTTTTAAGGCAGTAAGTGGCGGGGCGTTTCCGAATAAATTTAATACTATGGGCGATAATTTATTAGACAATCCCTATATTACGGATAAAACAAAAAACAGTACCAAAGGTGCGGTTAGTTTGTTTTGGCCTGTATATACTGGTGGGCGTATTGATGGTATTAAGGCTTTGGCTAAGGCGAAGGCAATACAAGCAAGCAGTGAGTTACAAGAGGTGGAGCAAACCTTATATACCACTATGGCAGAGCGTTATTTTGGTGTGCAGTTGGCAAAGTTTGCATTGCAAGCTAGAGAAAAAGCCTTGCAAACAATTAAGCAGCATGATCATTTAGCTAAGCGTATGTATGAAAAAGGGTTAATTGCTAAATACCAGCGTCTAAAGGCTCAGGTGGCTTTGGCTGATGCGAAGCAGGAAGTGGCGGCGGCTAATAATCGTATGCAGTTGGCAAGTATGGGGTTGGCACAATTGGTTAAAGGTGGTGGGGATTTAAGTAGCCCTTTATTTGTTGATATCAGTGCCTTAAAGCCTGTTGAATATTATCAAAATAGAGCGTTGAAAACCTTTGTGGGTATGGCTAAGTTAGATGCTAAGGCGAGCCAAGTAGAGGCGATGAAAAGCATTCGTGATGCGGCGTTGTTACCTACGGTGAGTGTGTTTGCTCGTCATGAGTTAAAGCAGAACAATCCGCAGTGGATTGTGGGCGTGAATGTGAGCTACACCTTATGGAGCAATGTGAACCGCTTTCAAATGCTCAAGGCTTCTTCTTTACAAAAAGCGGCTATTGATGCGATGCGCCAGCAAATTCATTCTGATATTAAACTGTTGGTACATAAATATTGGCTGGCAACGCAAGATGCGTTATCTCGCTTTCACTCGCATAGCAGCAAATTGGCGTTGGCAAAGGAACAGGCGGCTCTTAGACGTAAAGGCTTTGCACAGGGTTTAAATACGGCTTTAGAGGCGATAGATGCAGAAACCGAATTGGCTAAGGTGCGTACAGAGCGAGCGAAAGCGGCGTATGATTATATTTTGGCATTGGCACAATTATTAGAGACAACAGGTGTGCCACAAGAATTATTAAAACATCAACAGCAAGCAACCTTATATATAAGTGAACTCTCATTATGAAAAAACTCATTGGTCTTTTTTTAGTTATCTTTTTTATTGGTGTTATTGTGTATGGCTATGTCCTTGCCACGCAGTCGCAACCCGTTGTTTTACAAGGGCAGCTTGAGGCGCAGGAAACCAATATAGCGTCTAAGGTATCGGGGCGTATTATGCAGATTTTGGTGACTGAAGGGCAATCCATTACTAAGGGCACGCCTTTAATGCGTATGGACGACCCTGAAATTCAAGCCAAAATTAAGCAGGTTAAAGCGGCGATTAATGCGGCTCAATCACAGGCAGAAAAAGCCAAAAATGGCACTCGTCCAGAGCAAATTTTACAGGCCAAAGCGCAATATCAACGGGCAAAAGTGGCGGCAGAGTTGACTAAAAAATCATATTTGCGTATTCAGTCTTTGGCTGATGAGGGCTTAATTAGCCAACAAAAACATGATGAGGTGTATGGTAAATATCGCAATGCCCAAGAGCAATTGCGTGCTGCTAAAGCGCAATACAATTTAGCCAAAGAAGGGGCTCGTAGCGAGGATATTCATTCAGCGGAAGCGCAGGTGCGGCAAATACAGGCAAAACTTAATGAAGCTGAGGTGTTAGAGGCGGAAGCGCAACTTAAAAGCCCTGTAGCAGGTGAGGTGAGTAATGTTATTGCAGAGGAGGGCGAAATAGTGCCTAAGGGTGTGCCTATTATCAGTGTGGTGAATTTAAAAAAACAATGGTTGGTGCTGAATATTCGTGAAGATAATATTGCTCAGTTTGCATTAAAGAGTACGTTTGAGGGGGTTATTCCTGCTCTTAATCAGCGCAAGGTGACTTTTAAGGTGTTTACCAGTTCTGTCATGCCTAATTTTGCTAATTGGCGTCCTACACGCAATAACCAAGGGTATGACATGCGTACCTTTGAGGTGAAAGCTCGCCCACTTGAGCCGATTAAAGATATGCGCCCAGGTATGAGTGTATTGGTTTCTCTTAAAGCACAACCATAGGTTTATTTATATGCAAACCAGTATGCAGTCTTTGTTGCATTTGCTACGGGTTTTTGCTCGCAGTGCTTTGCGTGAATGGCATTATTTGCGTCATAGCCCTTGGGATCAGGCAATGCTGTTATGGGTGCCGTTGTTAAGTTTGCTGTTTTTATGGTGGGTGTTCTCTAATGAGCAGGTGCATGATGTAAGGATTGCGGTGGTAGATAAAGATAACAGCAGTTTATCACGACAACTGTTACGTTATTTAGATGCCAGTCCTGCTTTAAAAGTGCAGCAATACATAGATAAAAATGCGGCAAAAGTGGCGTTGCAACAACGTCATGCTTATGCGTTGGTAACGATTGGAGAGGATTTTAGCCAGCGTTTATCTAAAGGGCAGCCTGCCCCTGTTAAGGCGTTTGTTAATGCTCAATATGGTACGCACTCAGGTATTGTGCAGTCGGGATTGCGGCAAGTGGTTGCTACTTTTTCTATGCAGCAAAAAGCCAAATTGATGATTGCCTTGGGCAAGCCCTATCAGTTGGTTGAGCGTGCGCCGAGTCCTTTAATGAGTGCAACACAGATGCAGTTTAATCTAAGCAGTAATTACCGTTTGTTTATTGCTGCTGGGGTAATGCCTGCTTTGCTACATATTTTAGCAACCATTGCTGGTGCGTATGGCTTTGGGCGTGAGCTGAGAGATAAATCCTTAGAAGCAAAAATGCAGCAAGCGCAAATTCCTAAAAGCGATAAGGGCACAAAGCATGTTGAGTTTATGAGTATTTTAGCCGCTTTGCATGGCAAACTCTTTTGGCCAATGTTAAGTTATAGCACTTTGGCGGCACTGAGTTTGCTCTTAATTGCACAAAATCAGCCTGTGCCTGCGCTTAACTGGTGGTTGTGCTTTTTTAATGCTTATTTAATGGTGGCTATTTCTTTATGGTTAGGGGTGTGTTTAAGTGCTTCTAGTTTGTCATTGCGCGTGGGGTTGTCTCTTACGGCATTAATTACAGCACCCGCGTTTGCTTTTAGCGGAGTGACTTTTCCGTTATCTGCCATGCCTTATGGGGCGCAAATTATGGCTAAATGCTTGCCGTTAACGCATTATTTACATACTCAAATTGCCTTATTTGTACAGCAAGTTGATGCTTATTTGGTGTTGCCTAATTTGGCGGGTTTTTTATTGGCAACCATTATTTTAATGTTGTTGGCAACCTTATTTAGTTATCGTGCGCTGAATAAACCAGAACGCTGGGGGGCAAGATGACGGGTTATTTTATTTTTACTCGTAGTTATCTGTCTGCATTGCGTTTAATTGTACAGGATAAAGCCTTATTAATGATGCTGATTATGGCACCTATTATGTACGGCTTTTATTACCCTTGGCCTTATTCAACACAGTTAGTACAAAATACGCCAATTGGGGTTATTAACCAAGATGGCAGTCGTCTTTCAAGAGAAATTGTACGTTTGGCCTCAGCCCATAGCAATTTGCTTTTATCCCAATATCAAGATAGTCAACAGGCCTATCATGCCATGCTTAATGAGGATATTGCAGGCTATGTGGTTATTCCTAAAGGGTTAACTCACGATATTTTATTACAAGAGCCTACGCAATTGCCGATTGTTGCCAATGGTGGATATTTGCTGCTGGGTAAGTCGGGTATTGTTGGGTTATTAAATGCAATAGGTACACTCTCTGCGGGTATTGAAATTAAACAGTTGATGGCAATGGGGGCAACCCCTGAGTTGGCGTATACGGTGCGTGATCCCGTGCCTTTGGTGCTGGAGAATTTATATAATCCCAATGAGGGCTATGGTAATTATGTAGTGCCAGCGGTGGCATGGTTGATTTTACAGCAGTCTTTGCTAATTGCTGCCGCCTTATTTGTAGGCACATTGACAGAACAAAAGCGTATGCAGACCAATGCGCTTGGCTGGTTTGGTCGCGTTTCTGCTTTGGCTTCTATCAATATGTTGATGGCGTTGTTTTATACTGGTTGGGTATTTATGAGCCAAGGCTATGCTCATGGTGGTACACCTTGGGGAAATCTGATTTTAATTGCGCTATTTTCGCCTGCGGTTGCCTCTTTGGGCTGTTTGTTTGGTTTGTGGTTTAAAGTGCGTGAGCGTGCTTTGCAGATTATTACTTTTAGCTCTTTACCCTTATTCTTTTTAAGTGGCTATTCTTGGCCTTTAGAAGAATTACCTTCTGTATTTCATCTGTTACGTTGGTTAACACCTAGCACTGCTGCTATTCAAGCAGGCATAGGATTTAATCAAATGCATACCAGTATATTAGATAATGCACATTATTTATTGGCACTGGCGGCTTTGGGGTTGCTGGCATTTGGCGCATTATTGTATTTTGGGCGTGAAAAATCTGCTGTTTAAGATAAGCATAGGTCAACTTAATTAAACTGTGTTCTTGCCTATCGTATAATACATTAAGTATTGGTAAGTTCTAAAACTGATGTTTATGTATAATTTTTTTTAATTATCCTATAATTGAGCCTGATAAAATCATATTGCAGACTTATGTTTATTTTAAGACTCTGCTTTAATATATAAAAATATTTTTTAAATCCAGATTAGGAACCGTTTATGACAAGTATTTGGTCGCAATTTTCTTTATGGACAATAGTCCTTATCGTCGCAGTATGCAGCTTAACTCTTATTTTTCATTTTTATCGTTATAATTATCGGACGGTTGAAGTTGCACCAAATATTTTAACCAGTATTGGTATTTTTGGTACTTTTTTAGGTGTGGCGTTAGGGTTATGGCACTTTGATACGACAGATATTCAAAATAGTGTGCCGCAGCTTATGGACGGTTTACGCACGGCATTTTGGTCTTCTATTGCAGGTCTTTTAGGTGCGCTGACCATTAAGCTACGTCATGCTTTGGCGCAGTCTAAAGCTCAGGTACGTGCAGAAAGTGCCAGTATTAATGATTTAGATACCTCTTTACAGCAGTTGGTTCATGCTTTAGAGGCTGATCAGGACAAAAGCATTATCGCATTGTTAACTGAGAATAATGAAAAAGCCATGCAGGGAATGCAAGCGGTGGTCGATAAGTTAGATCATTATCAAGAGCGTATGGCAGAGGCAAATGCCAAAGCATTGGTAGATGCCATTGAAATGGTTATGAAAGATTTTAATACCAAAATTAATGAGCAATACGGAGATAACTTTAAACGCTTAAATGAATCGGTTATCTCTATGCTGGAATGGCAAAAATCCTATAAACAGCAGTTATCAGAGCTGATTGGTGAGCAAGAGCGCACTTCTGAAAGTATGCAAGAAGCCTCGCAAGCATTTGAATACATGGTGAAACATGCGAATGCCTTTAATGGTATTTCAGAGTCATTACAAGAGCTACTAACGGGACTAGAAACCCAGCGTCTTAATTTGCATTCTCAGTTGGGTTCACTGGCGGATTTGGTCAATCATGCAGGCGAAGGCTTACCCAATTTAGAGAAGCGTATTCTTACTTTAACACAGGGCGTTGCCGATGCGGTGGCACAACAACAAAGCTGGCTTTCTGAACAATTAGTGCAAGCACAACAAAGTATAGAGGCGCAGTTACAGCGCACCTTAGGCGATAGTGCTAAACAGCTAGAAGAACAACAGCAGCAAAGCATGGAGCATCAAAAACGCATAAGCGAGCGGCTTGAATTACAAATTGTTGCCTTAGATGAGGGTATGGAAGAAGAGCTGAATAAGGCGCTTAAAAGTTTTGGTATGCAATTAACGGCATTGTCAGAAAAATTTGTTGCTGACTACACCCCTTTAACAAAACGCTTGCAAACACTGGTTAAAATGGCAGAAAAATCGTGAATGAGTTAGAAAATAATCGAAGCAACGAACAAGAAGGACATTGGGTTGCCGTCTCTGATTTAATGGCAGGTTTGATGATGGTATTTATGCTTATTTCTATTGTATTTATGATTAGTGTAGAAACCGAGCGCAATAAAATTCGTGATGTCGCTATTTTATATGATACGTTGCGAACCCAGCTGTATGAAGATTTAAAGCAAGAATTTGCTAAGGATATGCCTAAGTGGGGAGCAGAATTAGATAAGAATTTAACCTTTCGTTTTAATAATACCGATGTTTTATTTGATAGAGGTGAAGCTAAATTAAAGCCTAAATTTAAAGCAATTATGGCAGACTTTTTTCCACGCTATGTGAAAATTATCAGTAAAAAGCAATATAAGGACGATATTTTAGAAGTGCGTATAGAAGGGCATACTTCTAGTGCTTGGTATGGGGCAAAAAATACAGATGATGCTTATATTCGCAATATGGATTTATCCCAACAGCGTACACGCTCGACCCTTGCTTATTTATTAACTCTTCATTCTGTTCAGGAAAATAAACCTTGGCTTAAATCACACTTAACTGCCAATGGTCTGTCTTCTGCTAAAGTCATTTTAAATGCACAGGGTCAAGAGAATGGTCAACGCTCAAGACGTGTGGAATTTAGAGTACGCACAGATGCAGAAGGGCGCATTGCAACTATTTTAGAGAAGGTATTATAAAAATGCGCTTGCTGGATTTCTTAGCCGATAAAAATATGGATTTATTGCGTGAGAAAATGCAGACCAGTGAATATGGCAAATTTGTTACTTTTGATCCAGAACGGCATTTATTGCAATCAGAGTTAGAGATGTTACAGCAAGGCATGGAGGTTGATGCCTCACTATTACACCAGCAATTAGATAAAACACTTTCTTATAAAAATTCTCGAGTTTGGGTAATTGGCGCACAGGCATTTCATTTGGCAAATTGTCAGCGGGTTAAGCAAATGCGACATCAACAGCAAAGCGTGCATATTAGTAACTGCCAAGTGCCTGAAGAATTACCAGTTTGTGCACATTGCCTATTGGAGCTAAAACATCAGGGTTTAGATAGTCGGCGTATGCGGCGAGTGGATTATGTAGAACAGTTGGTTGAGAATTATTCTCTTGAAATGTATATGCAGCAATATGATATTTACCCTTTGGCAGCTAAGTAGTGTTAAGGCGTTGCACAAATAAGTAAAAAGTTTAATAATGATTATTATTTTGAGTATGTTGTTATAGATTATGTCTTCTCGTGAACATCTTTTTTCTCTTAAATTTGCACATGCGCTAAGAGCCAGTGTTATTGCACAGCCCTATGGTCGTAGCCAGCTTATGCGTGATATTTTAGCAGGGCTTAGCGTGGGTATTATTGCCATTCCTTTATCTATGGCATTGGCAATTGCAAGTGGTGCAGCACCTGAAAATGGACTTTATACCGCCATATTTGCAGGTATGATTATTGCCCTAACGGGCGGGTCCAGATTTAGCGTATCAGGGCCGACTGCTGCTTTTGTGGTTATTTTATATCCCATCACGCAACAATATGGTCTTTCAGGTTTGCTTTTGGCTACCAGTATGTCAGGGATTATTTTAATTTTAATGGCATTAGCAAAATTAGGCAGACTCATTCAGTTTATTCCTATGCCTGTGACCTTGGGCTTTACTGCTGGTATTGCGGTGGTTATCGCTTGTATGCAATTAAAAGACTTTTTAGGTTTGCCTATTACCAACTTGGCGAGTGATTTTATACATAAAATCTATCAGTTGTTTTTGTTTTTACCTAAATTTAATCCATTTGAATTGTTAGTTGGCGCACTCACGCTTATGACAATGCTGCTTTGGGGCAAATTAAAGACCCCCATGCCTGCTCATTTACCCGCTGTTATTATTGGTTCTGTTTGTGCTTTTCTGCTGAGTTTTTATGGGGTTGAAATTGACACCATTTATTCACGTTTTAGCTATCTTTCTGAAAGTGGTGAGCTGTTACAGGGTATTCCTGATAGTTTGCCTTCTTTACATTTTCCTTGGGAGACAAATAGCACCAATCAATCTATACATTTTGACTTGGCAACAATTAAAGCACTCTTACCTTCCGCTTTTGCCATTGCCATGTTAGGTGCTATTGAATCCTTACTCTGCGCCATGATTTTAGATGGCATGAGCAATCAACGTCATAGTGCCAATAGTGAGCTTTTAGGACAGGGTTTAGGTAACTTACTGGTGCCTTTTATGGGAGGCATTCCAGCTACGGCAGCAATTGCTCGTTCTTCTGCCAACTTTAAAGCAGGGGCGGTATCGCCTATTTCTACGGTTGTACATTCTTTGCTGGTCTTAGCTGCCTTGATTTTTTTAGCACCGGTATTGGCATTTATGCCTATGAGCAGTATGGCGGCTTTATTATTGGTGGTGGCTTGGAATATGAGTGAAGCGCCTAAAGCAATAGGCATGCTAAAAAGTTCTGATAAAAGCGAATGGTGGGTGTTTTTTACCTGTTTTTTCTTAACGATTTTTGTGGATATGGTGGTTGCTATTGTTGCCGGCATCGTTTTATCTGCGTTGTTGTTTATGAAAGACATTGCAAAAATGACCAAGGTCAGTGATATTTCTACACATAAACGGTTAGTGCCATTTCCTTTACAAGATAATTGGCAGGTCTTAAAAATTAAAGGACCGCTATTTTTTGCTGCGGCTGATCGGGTTTTTTCTGAATTAGCACAACAAACACCTAAAGGGCACAATCTGATTTTGTATATGGATTCGGTCACCATGCTAGATGCAGGAGGGTTATCTGCCATGCAAAGTTTTATGCAATATTGTGAACAGCAGCAAATTCAAGTCATTTTTGCTGATTTGCAGTTTCAACCATTAAGGACGCTAGCAAAAGCAGAGGTTAAGCCCAAAGAGGGTGTTTATTGCTTTGCCAAGAGTCTAAGCGAAGCCCTAGAAAGCATACGCAAATAAATTATTTGAAAAAACATAAAAATAGTATACAATGCAAAATATAAATTGCGTTCCAAAGCGCAATTTTTTTGTGGCTCAAAAAACGACAAATCATGATTTAAACAACGCCTCACAAAGGCATCTATTTATTTATCTTTTATCCAAAGAGAGATTATGTTTAACAAACACTTATACCAAGGGCTAAAACAGAGTGCCTTTATTTTTAGCAGTCTTTTTTTATTAGCTGCTTGTGGCGCTGCTAGTAACAATAACTCCATTGATAAAGCCTCTAATAATGTTACTAAATCCACCGCAACAACTGCCAAGGTAGCAACAAAAGAAAAAAAGCAGAGCACTAAAAAGCAGGAAGAAAATACAGAATCTACAGCAACTACCACAGGTGTTAACGCAGCTTGTGATGCGGTTGAACCTAAGGTAAAAGGCTTGCCGGTGCCGAATGAAGTTAAGCCACCTAGGGTTTTTAATACTAATGAAATTTACTGGTACAAGTTAGATACAAGTACCTATCCTAAATATAAAGATGCCGAATATGAGTACTCTTTAGATAAAGGCTGCACTTGGACATTGGCTCAAAAAAGCCCCATCTCTTTTGCTAATTTAAAATTACAAGCTGGAGATGTGCAGTTGCGTGTAAAAGCCAAAGCAGGGCAATATAATGCAGGACATATTGCCAGCAATACAGATAGAAATACCGCATTTATTAAGCTAAATGTTCGCATTAAAAATAAAGCACCTGATAAAAATATGGAGTTTATGTCCCTTAGAACAGGTGGTTTGAGTTTATATGCAGCTGATAATATACAGTCAAGTCACGGGCGCTCAGGATATTATAACGGTATTTCTAGATCTAGCCTTGGTTATAATTTACAGTATGGTGATGCTTATAATCTTAAAGTAGTAAAACAACCAGACGGCCTTTATCAGCACTGTAAGGCGGTTAAACATACCCAAGGTGTGATTAGCAAAGAGTTGGTAACCGCTGAGGTGGAGTGCGATAGGGCGGATAAAAAACTGAAAGTCAGTGAGTTTTTAACCATCTCAGATGCTGAGCAATTGGTTGCAGGCGTTGCACTTAATGCGTTTTATCTTGATAAAGACGGATTTTTAATTGCAGATAAAAACAAAGGTCAAATTTATCAGGTCAGTTTGCAAGGTAAGCATAAGATGATATTCGAATTTAAAACAAAACCTGTGCATATTGCAGGTCTTGCTTTAAATAGTAATGCAAAAAAATTATATGTGTTAGAGACAACGGAAGGTAAGGTATATCTGCTGGATTTAACCAAAAAGCCCATACAAGCCCAAGAAATTGCCTCTGGTTTTAAACAACCCAATAGTTTGGCTTTGGTGATTAAAGATTATCCTTGCACTGGTGCAGATAAAGACTGTAAATATTCTGAAAGCCATCGTTTATATGTTGCCGATACGGGCAATGATTTAATTAAGCGGATAGATTTAGATAACCATAATCAGGTGAGTGAGATTGCAACTGTAAAAGGGGTTAAACAGCTTGCTGTAGTCAAATATGCTAGAACCTCTGCAAATACAGATAAAACAGACAACCAATTATGGGTGATTACAGATGGTATTTATCGCCTTGAAGATTTAGACCGTTTTTCTGGTGCTAAGCTACAGGTAAAAGAGGTAATTAAACAGGCGGGCTTTACATCGGTCGTTGCGCTTAATCCTTTAAAAGAAGAGCCTCTTTTATTTCTAGCAGCTAAAAAGGGAGATAAAGCGGGTATTAGGCGTTTTGATATGGAAGCCAGCTCGCAAGATAAAAATAAATATGCTGAGTTGCCGCAGCTTAGCTTGCCACAAATTGGTATGCCAAATACGCTAATAGAAGATGCGGATAAGGGCATTTGGTATATGAGCAAAGCAAATACGATTTATAAGGTTGAAAATCCAGCTCAATAAATTAAAAGCAAATAAAAAGGCAGTAAATAAACTGCCTTTTTTTATTGGTATTAAATTTTATTGCTTGTTTAATAGATAGTTAACCAGCAAGCCAACAGGACGACCAGTTGCGCCTTTGTCTTTACCTCCACTGCGCCAAGCAGTACCTGCAATATCAAGGTGTGCCCAAGGTGTTCCCTCTGTAAAGCGAGATAAAAAGCAGGCAGCAGTGGTTGCCCCTGCTAAAGGGCCGCCAATATTGGCAATGTCTGCAAAGTTAGAATCCAATAGGCTTTGATATTCTTCTTGTAGAGGCAAACGCCATAACGGGTCGTTAGCAAGTTGTGCTGCATCAAGTAGTTGCTCTGCCAGCTCTTCATTGGTACTAAATAAACCTGAGTTAACGCCACCTAAAGCCGCCATACATGCGCCTGTTAAAGTGGCAATATCAACGACGGATTTGGGCTTATATTGTTGAATGCCGTAGGTTAGAGCATCACAGAGTACCAAACGACCTTCTGCATCGGTATTGAGTATTTCAATACTTTGTCCTGATAAGCTGGTAACCACATCACCTGGTTTGCTGGCATGTGCTGAGGGCATGTTCTCAGCACAGGTTAAAATGCCGATGACATTCACTTTAGGCTTGAGTTCTAACAATGCACGCATACTACCTAATACCGATGCTGCGCCACACATGTCATATTTCATTTCGTCCATTTTTTGCCCAGGTTTTAGGCTAATGCCACCTGTATCAAAGGTGACACCTTTGCCAACAAGCATGTGGCTCTGTTTGCTTTTAGTATTACCTGTATATTTTAATATAACCAGTCTGCCCGGTTCTTTAGATCCCTTGGCAACAGAGACAAATGCCCCTGCACCGAGCTTTTGCATGTCTTTTTCTGTAAGTACTTCAACGTTTAATTGGGTGCTTAGCTTGGTTAGGCTTTTTGCTTCTTTAGCAAGGTATTTGGGGGTGCAGATATTTGCTGGTGTGTCGCCTAGACGTTTGGCGTATTCTACACCTAAAGAAATGGCATAAGCCTGCTGCATGGCAGCGGTTTGCTGTTGCCCATGCCAGATTATTTTTAAAATGCCTGATGCTTTTTTCTCTTTAGTTTGAAATGTATATTGCTGTTGCTGAACCGCTAAAACCAATTGCCCTGCAAGCCAGCTTGTGGTGTCTTCAAGTAATGACACATTATTTAGATTTAAAGCCAAAGCCCCTTTTATGTGGGCGGTTTGTTGGGCAATGAGTGCAATCAGCTTGTTGGCTTTAAAGCGAGTTAAACTACTTTTGCCTGTTCCGACTAAAAGCAGACGTTTGGCTTTGATATTAGGCATGCCACTTAATACTAAGCTGCTGTCAAATTTGCCGCTAAAATTAAGCAGCTTGCACTGTTGTTGAATAAAGCCATTGCTTTGTTGGTCAAGTTTGTCTAAGACGGTATTTTTGATACCGTCTTCGCTTATGGCAAGGACTAAACAGTCACAATTGAGTTTTTCTAGCGGTTGTTGGCTACTTTGAATTTGCATTGTATTTCCTTAGATAGTCAGTGAATAAAAGAGATAAAAAAGCAAGAATAACACGGCTTGTCAATCTATGATGATATTTAATCTTATTTCTATAGAAAAAAAGTGCTTTCTAAGTAGAAAAGGTGTTTTGCCTAGGCTTTTCTTAGTATAAGCTTCACCGCATGATTGTATTTCGTTATTTAGCCCGTGAAATTTTAACCACTTTGGTAGCGGTTACCTTAGTGATGATGTTGATTATGATTAGTAGTTGGATTATTCGGCTACTAGGACCTGTTGCAGCAGGTGAGGAAACCTTAGGTTTGGTTATGTGGATATTAATTTATCGACTGCCTTATTTTTTGGAACTTATCTTACCTCTTGCTTTATTTATAGCTATCTTGCTGGCGTATGCGCGTATGTATAGCGAAAATGAAATGACGGTATTTATTGCAACAGGTACATCTGAGAATCGGTTATTGGCTTATACCCTAATGGTCGCTGCTATTATTGCTTTAGTGGTGGCATTTCTTACTTTGTATTTAAGCCCTTGGGGAGCGCAGCAGCGGGTTAAGGTCTATGCCTTACAAGCACAGGTAAGTGAGTTTGATTTGCTTATTGCAGGGCGTTTTCAGAGCTTCTCTAACGATAAGCGAGTAACTTATGTGCAGGGCATCTCTAGTGATAAACACCGTTTGCAAGATGTTTTTATTGCTGATGAAAATAGCTTTACATTAGCTGCCAGTGGTCAACGCACCTTTAATCCTAAAACAGGCTCGGCATTTTTAGAGCTGAGCAAAGGGCGGCAATATAAAATTAATGATAAAAACCTTGCTGTTGAGTCTTTGCAATTTGATAGTTACGGGCTTAAATTGCCAAAACCACCCAAATATCATCATTCTTTACGCAAAGAAACCATTAGCACTCTAGACCTGTTTACTCATGAGAGTCCTAAACATAAATCACAGCTATATTGGCGATTTTCTTTAATTGCAATGGTGTTTATTAGCACCTTGTTGGCCTTTCCATTAGCAAAGGTGCGTCCAAGACAGGGGCGTTATGCTAAGTTATTTCCTGCCTTTTTATTGTTTATGGTTTATTTGGCGAGCCTGATTAGTATGATTAATATGATGGCAGAAGAGGAATTGCCTTCTGATTGGCTGATTATTGCCATGCATTTGTTTTATTTAGGACTCAGTTTGTTATTAATTTATGGCGCAACATTAAAATCTTACTTTAAAAAACAGGTTATGCATGCACATTCTTGATAGATACATTGCACGACAAATTCTAATGGCAACTTTTTTTATGATATTGGTGGTGGTTGCCTTGGATATGGTGTTTTCTACCCTTGATGAATTTAATCATTTAAGTGGTGATTACCAAGCCTTAGAAGCAGCAATGTATGTTGCTATGCGTATTCCTCGTAGGATTTATGATTTTTTACCTATCTCTTGTCTTATAGGTTGTATGGCAGGTCTTGGGAGTTTAGCCGCTAGCAGTGAACTAACGGTGATGCGTGCTGCTGGCGTATCTATTTTGCGTATAGGTAGTGCTATTTTAAAACCCACTGCCATATTAATGTTGCTGAATTTAGGCTTGTCGGAATGGGTTCTTCCTGAATTAGAGCCGATAGCACAGGATTTTAAAGCGCAAAATAAAGGACGAGATACGGTGATGTCTAATGGTGGGCGAGGCTATTGGCATAGAGAGAATAACGTGTTTATGCGTTTTGCTAATATCAGTCGTGATGGAGAAATTTTTGGTATAAGCCAATTTACCTTTGGCGATAATTATGAGTTATTGCAAATTCGTCGTGCTAAGCAAGCCAGTCCTACAGATACAGGTTTCTTATTAAAACAGGTGACAACCATTTATTTGCAAGCAGGGCATTATCAACAAAGTACACAGGACACCTATCAGTGGCAAACAGACTTAACGCCAGAAAGTTTGAGCTTGTCGATAGCCTCGCCGCAAGATATGTCTTTGTACCGTCTATATCATTATGTGGATTATTTAGATGCACAAGGTGTTAATAGCAGTCAGTATGCACAGGCAATGTGGCGTAAGATACTACAGCCGCTAAGTGCCTTTGTGCTGGTCTTATTGGGCATGTCTTTTATTTTTGGACCCTTGCGCTCGGCAACCGCAGGTTACCGTATTTTTAGCGGTATTTTAGCTGGCTTGGTATATAAATATACGCAAGATATGCTTTCTCCAGTAGCGTTAATTGCAGGTTTGCCTGCTATTTGGGCGAGCTTATTACCGATAGCAATTTGTGCTATAGTGACGTTTTTTCTTTTACGTCGTGCGTAAATAAGCATTTTTTTTGTACTGGGAATTTTATCATTAATTTTCAGTCCATATGCAACTGCCAACTTATTTGATTGGTCATTTTGCTTAAATTTAAACAACTAAGGTATATACTTCGTGATAAACAAACAACCGCTTTATTTTATTTTATTTTTACTTTTTGCACTTAGTCAGCCTACTTTCGCTAAGTACCAAGAAGTGGCAGCTGGTACTACTTTTAAACCGCTAGTACCTACCTTAGAGCAGGGCAACTCAGCGTATGAAATTATGCAAAATCTATGGTATGGGCATTATGCTAAAAAACGCTTAGATGATAATTTGTCTAAGCAGGTTTTTAGTCGTTACTTAAAAGACCTAGATTCCAATCGCAGCTTTTTCTTACAGTCAGATATTGCAGAATTTAGCCCACATAAAGAACAATTTGATAATGACATACGCAATAAAAATTTAAGTGTGGCATTTAGTATGTATAACCGCTATCAACAGCGGGTATCTGAGCGTTTATCTTTTGTCCTTAATGAGCTTAAAAATAAAGCAAAAAAATACCAATTTAAAGGCTCAGAAAGTCTGGTTATAGAACGTAAAAATAGCCCTTGGGCAAAGCATAAAAAAGAATTAGATGAGCTTTGGCGTAAGCGTCTTAAAAATGAATTATTGGGTTTTGTTTTAGATGACAAACCGCTTAAAGAAGGTATTGACGTACTTACTAAGCGTTACCAAAATCAGCTAAATCGTGTACATCAAGCCAAAGGTGAAGATGCCTTTCAAACTTTTATGAACGCCATTGCCCACGTTTTTGACCCACATAGTCAGTATTTTTCCCCTCGTGGTAGTGAAGATTTTAATATTAATATGAGTCTCTCTTTGCAAGGTATTGGTGCGGTGCTACAAATAGAAGACGAATATACAAAAATAGTACGTTTAGTACCTGCGGGGCCTGCGGATAAATCTGGCAAATTACATGCAGCAGATAAAATTGTTGGTGTAGGACAAGGCAAAACGGGCGAGATAGTTGATGTGATAGGTTGGCGTTTAGATGAAGTGGTTGACTTAATTCGTGGTAAAAAAGGCAGCACAGTACGTTTGGCAATTATTCCCAGTAATGCCAAAAACTCAGCTAGCAAAATTATTTCTATTGTGCGAGATGAGGTTAAACTAGAAGAGCAGTCAGCAAAAAAAGAAGAATTTAGCATTCAAGAAAAGGGTAAAACAAAGCGCATTGGGGTTATTCGTATTCCCACGTTTTATATTGATTTTAAAGGGAGAATGCTCAATAAACCCAACTATAAAAGCACTACCCGTGATGTTAAAAAATTAATTACTGAGTTACAAAAAAAACCGCTTGATGGATTAATTATTGATTTACGCAATAATGGGGGTGGCTCTTTAGAGGAAGCGATTTCTTTAACAGGTTTGTTTATTCCTAAAGGTCCTGTGGTACAGGTGCGTGATGCCCGTGGACGCATTGATGTATTAAGTGATGAAGATGGCAAAACCCTGTACACAGGTAAATTAGCAGTTATGGTTAACCGTTTAAGTGCCTCTGCCTCAGAAATTTTTGCAGGTGCTATTCAAGATTACCATCGAGGGATAATTGTAGGCAGCACGACTTTTGGAAAGGGGACAGTGCAGAACTTACGAGGGCTAAAACAGGGTCAATTGAAATTAACCCAAGCAAAATTTTATCGCGTATCTGGTAAAAGCACTCAGCATAAAGGCGTAGAGCCAGATATTTTATTTCCATCATTAGTCAATGCTGAAAAAATTGGCGAAAGCGCCCTTGATGAAGCATTGCCTTGGGATTATATTCAAATGGCAAAATTTACCCCTTTTGCCGCTTTAAACAATCTTGATGACCTTAAAAATGCACATAAAAAACGGGTTAATAACAACCCAGATTTTACCTATATGCACGCACAACTGGCATTAATTAATCAAGTGCGAGCGCAAAAAAGTATCAGTTTAAATTTAAAACAACGTCAAGCCGATAACCTTAAGTACGATCACAAACGCCTGCAAATTGAAAATAAAAAACGTCTTGCTAAAGCAGAAAAACCCTTTAAAAAGGTAGCTGATATGGATCGCTTTTTTAAACAAAAAAATGAAGATAAAAAAGCCCATAAAGATAAAAAAGAAGCGCCAGAAAAAGATCCAGAAGTTTATGAAACTGCAAAGGTATTGCTAGATTTGCCTTAAATTATAAGCAGTTTTAATCTGGCATTACGATAGGAAAAACTTATTTTTTTCAATGAATTGTGCTTTTATTATCTCAAAAAAGCCCCTTTGAGTGCCCCTTGATTTTTTCTTTAAAATCATAGCTGGCGGCAAGTGCCTTGGTGGATTTTTGCTCCTTTTGTGTTACTGGCTTTGTGCGCTGGACAGCAGTGTTTGGTCAGCAATACAAGCTAAATTTGTTGTCTCATTTTTTTTAATAAAAAACTCTCGTTATCAATTCTTCTTTTTGACTATCAATTTTATCTGATTGCCTATAACAAATAATCATTAATTCAGTTTATTTTGTAAGTCTTAAAAAGCGATAACTCCGCTGATTTAAGCACATAAACTAGGCTTCATTTATGTCAAAATCATGATAATAACTTATCTCTAATTACGTTTATAAAACAACTTATTTAGCGATAGTCATAAAGCATATTCAGTCACCTTTGACCGTATTCAATCATCTGTAGCTATCTATGGATAAAACGTCACATTACGTTTAAAACGCATTACCCTAAATTTATCTATGACAATAAATAACAATAAGGAGTGAAAAAAACATTGCAACCATTCAAGGAGTTGTAGTCAATTGTGCTGCCTGATTACTTGCGACAGTATAACCCTCCTTACGCCAGCAACAAGTGCATAAGCTGTGCCTTGACTATTTTATCTTGATAAGTCGGTATCACTTCAATCGGAGGCATCGTTTTATTGGTTTAAATCCACCAACACAGGCAAACCGCTCGCAGGGCATAAAATAGGCGTTTTAGCTTATATTGACCGTTATTCTGCTGAGCTTCGAGGTCGGCATAAAATAATACCTAATCGCCTATTTACTAACCAAATAAACCAAACCCTTACCTTTGCCCACGCTCTGAATAATCTGTTCTTTTTTCATATACTGTAAATCTTTTTTTAGGGTGTGGATATTGATGTCGGCAAAGGCGGCTGACAAATCGGCGATTTTTAGCGGCTGGTGGGTTTGCAAATAGGCTTTGATGGCTTTTTGGCGTTCGTTGAGGTAGCCGCCTGTTTGCTTGAAAACATCGTATTTTGTATCGAGTTTTTGTGTCAGCAGGTGTAACTTTTCTAAGAAATAAACCACCCATTCAGCGATGTTTTCATCGGCTTGGTAGCGATTTTTTTGTCCTGCCATTAGAGCTTGATAATAGGCTTTTTTACTCTGCTCAATCAGGTTTTCAAACGACACATACTGTACAAAAGCATATCCTCGTTGCAATAAAACCAAGGTGGTGAGTAGTCTTGATAAGCGACCATTGCCGTCTTGGAATGGGTGAATAGAAAGAAATTCGTAAACCAAATGAGCAATGATAATCAGCGGGTGAATTTCTGCCAGTTTGAATTGTTCATTAACCCACGCTATTAGGTTGCTCATTTCGCTATCGACCAAATGGACTTCGGTGGTGTTGAAAATCACTTTTTGCACGCCATCGGGATAATTTGCCACCACTTTGTTGGATAGGGACTTATATTGTCCTCTGTGGCGTTCGTCTTTGTCGCTGTAACGCAGTAAGTTTTGGTGTAGTTGTTTGATATCATTTTCCGATAGGGTGATATTATCGACATTCTCATAAATGATTTCTAGAGTGTCGTAGTAACCGACAATTTCCTGCTCATCTCGCGTTTTAAGCTGGGTGATTTTTAAGTCGTTGAGCAAGGTTTCCACGTCTTTATCCGACAGCGTTGCCCCCTCAATTCGCGTGGACGAGCCGATACTTTCAACGGTGGCGATTTTGCGTAGCTCTTTTAAGTAAATGTTTTCTTGTTTTTCAAGGCTATTCCACTGACCTTTATACAAGTCAATACCACTGATTAGCGTGAGGATTTTCTGATTGGTGCGAAAGTCAAAATTGAGTTTATCAAAGTAATTATCCATTGTTTATCTGCATTTTATCCGATTGAATGAAATTATTGTACAGAAAAGGGATAAATATATCTATAAATTATCTGTATTTTATTCAAATACTGGTAACAATGCTCACCGCATGAACGGAAAAATCGACCATTTGCGTAGTCTGCCTCCTTGCAATAAAGCTCAATGTGGCTACAGGCTAACCCTTGGTTATTTCATTAGCGATTAATTCGGCTTGTTTCAATACGGTTTCTGTTGCCAATTTTTGCATATCTGGTGGATAGCCGAACTGTCTTAAGGTTCGCTTGATGATGACTTTTAATTTTGCTCTGACACTTTCTTTGATTGTCCAGTCAATAGAGGCATTTTGTTTGACTCTTTCAGTCAAGATAACAGCAAGCTCTCTGAGGGTCTCTTTTTGCATCAACTCTTTGGCACTATCATTATCAGCCACAGCGGTATAAAAAGCATATTCAAAGTCTGTTAAGCCCATTGCTTCGGCTTCGCTGTCCATCTCGACAATTTCTTTACTCAATTTGATGAGTTCGTCCATGACTTCGGCGGCAGTTAGAATCTTGTTGTGGTATTTTTTAATAGAATTTTCCAGCATTTCCATTAAAGACTTACTTTTTACCAAGTTCTGTTTTGAGCGTGATTTTATCTCATCATTTAACAGTTTTTTCAACACTTCCAGTGCCACATTTTTATGTTCCATGCCTTTTAATTCCAAAAGAAAATCTTCTGAAAGAATGGAAATATCTGGCTTTTTAATACCGGCGGCATCGAAAACATCAATCACTTGTTCAGAAACTAAGGCTTGGTCAATAACTTGGCGAATAGTAGTCTCAATCTCTTCATCGGTTTTACCTTCACCTATTTGGTCAAATTTTGCCAATCGTGCTTTTACTGCTTGGAAAAAAGCCACTTCATCTTTTACATCCACCGCTTGCTCGTGCGGTATGGCGATAGCAAAGGCTTTTGATAAGGCAGTTACTTCATTGATGTATCTTTTCTTTCCGTCTTCTAAGCCGAGAATATGCTCTTCGGCTGCTAAAATAATCGCCAATTTTTGCGAGGTATCCGCATCAAAATAATGTTCATAATTAAACCCATCCAACATTTGAGAAACCACTTCTAATTTTTCAAGCATTAGCTCAACAGCTTGTTCTTGTAAGCTGGTCGGGTCGCCTTTACCGCCTGCATCACTATAAAAAGACAGGGCTTTTTTCAAATCAGAAGCAATACCAAGATAATCCACAACCAATCCACCGGGTTTATCTTTATAAACGCGGTTTACTCTGGCAATCGCCTGCATCAAGTTATGACCTTTCATGGGTTTATCAATGTACAAGGTGTGCATGCTAGGGGCATCAAAGCCCGTTAGCCACATGTCCCGAACAATCACCAATCTTAATTCATCGTCCGTATCTTTCATACGCTCGGCTAGAGTTTTTCTCTGCTGTTTGGTGGTGTGATGTTTGGCGATTTTCGGACCATCAGAGCTATTAGAAGTCATCACCACTTTAATTACACCTTTATCTAAATCATCAGAATGCCATTCGGGTTTTATATTGATGATTGCATCGTAAAGCTCGGCGGCAATTCTGCGTGACATGGTAACAATCATGCCTTTGCCATCAAAAACTTCTTGGCGCTGTTCAAAATGACTAACAATATCTTGTGCAATATTTTTAATTCGATTTTCACTACCGATTAAGGCTTCAAGCTGTGTCCACTTACTTTTAAGACTATCGTCACCCTCTCTTCCGTCTCTCCCAGAGGGAGAGAAACTTCTTCCTTCATTTTCTCTTCCTCTTATCCCAGAAGGAGAGTTATTAAACTCCTCTCCCTCTGGGAGAGGTTGGGAGAGGGTATCGTCCAAAGACGATATAAGCTGTTTACCTTCTTCACTTAAATTGACCTTTGCCAATCGGCTTTCATAATATATTTTAACTGTTGCACCATCTTCTACGGCTTGGGCAATATCGTAAACATCAATATAATTACCAAAAACAGCAGGGGTATTGGTGTCGGTGCTTTCTATTGGCGTACCTGTAAAGCCAAGATAAGTCGCGTTAGGCAAGGCATCACGCATATATTTTGCAAAACCATAAACGACTTTCTTACCAATAACATTGCCATTTTCATCTTTTTCGTCAATAGTTTTGGCTTTGAAACCATATTGTGTTCTGTGGGCTTCATCGGCAATAACAATGATGTTTTCTCTGTCTGATAAGGTTTCATACACATTGCCTTCAGTTGGCTGAAACTTTTGAATAGTCGAAAAAATAACCCCACCTGAAGCCACTTTTAACTTTTCTTTTAAATCGACCCTGTTCTCAATTTGCTTGGGTTCTTGCCTTAACAGTTGAGTAGAGGAGGCAAAAGTATCAAATAATTGGTCGTCCAAATCATTGCGGTCGGTGATGACCAAAACCGTTGGGTTATCCAAAGCCAAGACAATCTTACCCGTAAAAAACACCATAGAAAGCGACTTACCACTGCCTTGGGTATGCCATACCACACCGCCTTTGCGGTCGCCTTGTGGCTGTGATTTAACACCTGCAACACCGTAACTTTCGGGGGCTTCCATAACTATGTTACCCTCTCTTCCGTCTCTCCCAAAGGGAGAGAAACTAGAGTCTTCTCTTCCGTCTCTCCCAAAGGGAGAGAAACTTGTACAAGACTTATTTTTTTGTTCTATGTGACCTGTTGCACGCAAGGTGGATTCTACGGCTCGGTTAACCGCGTAATACTGATGATAAGCAGCCAGTTTTTTTATTGAAGTTACTGTTGTAACTTCAACCCTCTCTGCCCTTTGGGCATCTCTCCCAGAGGGAGAGAAATTAAGAGGTTCTCTTTCATCTCTCATAGAAGTAGAGAAAGTAGTATGAATTTTACTCAGAACTGTTGCTGTATCATTAAATAATTCTTCATTCTTAAATCGAAGTACTTTGTTTCCTGAACTTGTCAGGTACTTGTCTCGTTTAGTATCTTTTTTCTGTTGTTCAGAACTATTATGAACTTCACCATCTAATTCAATAATTAACTTTTCAGAATGGCAATAAAAATCTACAACATAAGAACCTATCTGATGCTGTCTTCTAAATTTCTTTCCTTCAAATCTTTTTGCTCTTACTAACTCCCACAATGCTTCTTCTGCTTTAGTTTGATTTTTTCGTAGTTCTCTGACTTGTTGAATCATTCCAGTAAAATCAAAACCACCACGATAATGGCTTTTACTAGAGCTCCTTTCATAATGAGAAAAACTTCTCTCCCCTTGGGAGAGATTGAGAGAGGGTTGTGTTTGAGCGAAGCCGTCTGAAAAGCCTCTCTCCCTCTGGGAGAGATTGAGAGAGGGTTGTGTTTGAACGGAACGTTCAAACACAATAAAATGACGAATTAAATCTAACAAGGTTGCTGGATTAAGCATACCCTTAATCAGTATTTCCAACTGCCCCACTAAGTTAGAAGCCTCTTCTTTGCCATCGGCAGATTTCCACGCCATAAAACGGGTGAAACCTGCCGATAACGAGCCTGCTCTAGCCTCTAAACCATCGGAAATAATATTGAAAGCATTGTAGGTGAATAGGGCTGGAATAGTGGTTTTATAGGTTTCTATCTGCTTGAATGCTGATTTCACGGTGGCATTTTCATCCGCAGGATTTTTTAATTCAATCACCACCAAGGGAATACCATTAACGAACAGCACCAAATCAGGGCGTTTATTGTTGCCGTTCTCAATAACGGTAAATTGATTGGCAATGACAAACTCATTATTTTGGGGATTTTCAAAATCGATTAACCAAACTAAATCGCCCCTTTGGTTTCCGTCTTTGTGATAGGAAGCCTTAATCCCTTCGGTGAGCATACGATGAAAGGCTTCATTGTTTGCCAACAATTCAGGAGAGTTAATACGCTGAACCGCTTTTAATGCTTCTTGTTGGGCATCAATAGGTACATTAGGATTAATTTTACTAATAGCATTTTGTAGGTGCTTTATTAACAGAACTTCTTCAAAATTATTGCGCTCCGGTCTGTCTCCATCAGCAGCAATATCAGGAGCATAAATATATTGATAACCCAAGTTTTGTAATAGCTTAATGGCAAATTGTTCTATGGCGTTTTCTGTTAGTTTGGTCATTTTTTACTCTCAGATAAAGTAACGATAGTCATACTCTGAGTCGGAATTTGAATCAATTAATTTTCCAATTCTTGCAATATCATTAGATGATGAAATAGTTGCTGGTAGTTGAGAGTACATATTTAAGGAATTCCAATTCATTTTTGTTAATCCTAATATCTCATTTGCTATTTGCTCTAAGCTTCCGTTTCCATAATGTTTAATTATTTTAAGTGGTTTAGGAATATACCTACCTCCTGGATAAAAATTAAAATTAGGATTTTTTACAGAAGGTATTACTCCGTGTGCCCAAAGTAGAGCTTCTTTTGAGCTAAGCTGAATACAAGTACCACGAGAAACAGAAAAACCATCAATTTCAGGGTTGTTATTTTTTATTTTACTAGCAGTGTACTTAATACTATTTTCGAAATTTATTTCAATCAAATCAATTGACTTTATTGTTTTGTTATCTAAAAGACTATCTAAAATCCCTCGCTTTTCTTCCTCAGTAAAAAAAGTTCTTTTGTGAATAACTACTCTTTTGGGAAGTTCATTCATTGATTCATAAAACAGGTTTAAAATATTACGACCAAACTCATAAGCATCATCATAACATAGGTGAGGTTTTTTATACCTCCACTGTATTTTGTTATTACTAATTTTTGATAGCTTATATTTTAATCCTTCACCCGTAGAGCTATATATATGACTGCACCCTAAAACAATATGCCCATTGTTACTATCATTAGAGTCAATACTATATCCTAATCCTGCAAATGCCGTATTTTTATCTGTATTGGCTAAAATCCAAGGAGTTCTTAATGATTTTACGTAGAAAGAAAGTGATAACCACCAGTTAATCTGGCAACTTTGTTGTTGGTCTTTTATTGTTCTCTCTCGAATTAGTTGCGACATAATCCCCTTTTCAGCACAAAAAGCTTTTATATAATCGTGTAAATCAAAAGTTTCTCCTTGTTCATTGTATGAAGTAAATTTATCCCAACGCTGTGGTATATATATTACAATTATTTTTCGTTTCCCTATTGAGTTAATTTTAAGAATGCTATTACATATTTCTTGTTTAATGTGGTTTGCGTTATCAATAATTAAAGTATTTTGTGGTTCACTTACATACTCCCACCCTTCACTATCAGGAGTTGGAAAATTTAAACTTACTCCGTAGATATTATAGAACCCTTCGAAATCAATAAGGTAACCATCATTTTTTTTGAGTATTGGAATCCTTTGATTCTGCTTTTGAAGAAATGAATAAAGGTCGTTTGCTTCAGCTTTAGGTGAAACTAAAGCTATTTCGACATTATCGCTAAGTAAAGAGTTGATATTTGTTTCAAAAGGTTTATTGTTTACCAAGCCTCGCATTGGGTGTTCATCGGTTACATTTCTTGAACCATTGACAGTTGAAAACAACAATGGAACTTCTTTAAATTGGATACTTTTTAGTTTAAATAAATGTTTTGGAACAGTATGTTTTTGTGGATACGGATAATTTAGGTTGCAGACTTCTGTGAAAAGTGGAGCTTGTGCTATTTCAAACCTAAAGCCAGAACCTGAATTTACTGGGAATTCAAATTTATTATTCTCTTTAAAAAGTATTTTACGCCATTTATCTACATAAATATTGAATTGCTTATTCCAAATTCGATGAAAGAATGCAATTCCTACATTTTGAACTGTAGCCCTATTTACATCTTCTTTTTCTAATTCAAAATCAGGATTAAGCGTAAGGTAAAATTCACCTGAGATTCTATCAAAAGACAACTTAATCGCATTAAAAACTTTTTGCCCTGCAATATTTTGAAAATCAGACTCTAACCATAACTTGTTTTTGTAATTAGTTCTTATATTGTAAGTTGAAGCTAAAATTTTACATACGGAAGTTAAAAGTAAACTGCTTATAGCTGAATTGTATATTTTGATGTTTACCAACGGCTTTCGCTGAACTTCGCTTTCTATCACATCAGAAAAAACATCTTTTATTACGGTTAGGTTTCCAAAACACCATATTTGTTTTTGGTAAGGAACAGCAACTATATCACCCCTTGTTAAAGTTCTACTTTTAACAAATTTCCATGGTTTTTCGTCAAGTCTAGCCTCAAATATAAAAACTTCATCAGGAAAACTAATTTTAAATAAGTTGCTTTTTACTATTTTATTTATCTTATCTGGCTTCAGGCTAAAAGGAGTAAAAATTTCTTGTTTTTCTTCTAATTCTTGCAGCTTAATCAATTCTTTTTTTAACTCTTTATTATCCTCGACTACCAATTGAGCAGTTTTTCGCAGAACAGTATCAAAACCCTCTGTTGAAATATAAAAGGCATTGCGATTATTTTTTTCAGCAAGTTCAATAAGCTCTTGAACTTCTTTATTTGTAGTATTTCCATAACCACACCAATACAACATACCTCCACCAGTTTTGGAATAGGCTTCTTTTAGAGTATCCATGAGTGAGGCATCTCTACCACTATACCCAACAACAATTAAATGTTTGTCTCTCAAATACTCTATTAAAACTTTGCGAAAAGTTTCATCTTGATTCTGAAGCTCTTCAATTGTGTTTTTTAATTCTCCATATTTAAAATCTCCGTGAAGTTTAATTATAGGAAGTTCGTTTTTGTTTTGGCTTCTATTATTCAGTCTTTGTACTGTATCTAGTGTGATTTCAATTGATTGGATTCCACTGCCTGAACAAGCGGTTACAACTAGCTCATCTAAATTTGTTGTCCATACTGAATCTAGTATCCCTTGTTTAGCGAGTATTGGGATTGATTTATAACCAATAGAAGGCTTTTTGTTTGAACTTATTTTCTGAAAATATTGTCTTCTATGTTCTTCTATTGGGTAACATTTTTTAGCGTAAAAAGAGTATTCCTCAGCACTCTTTCTTTCAGGATAACCTCCTTGATTATCTAACCAGTGCTGTATTGTATCTTGGACTTTTGGATTTCTATGATTTTCTACCCAACCTGATGTTGTTGAGTTGTTTGATTTGTAAATGGACTTTTTCCATTCCCAAATGCAATCTTCGGCTGATGAAATATCAGAAGTGATTGAGCATCCAGCACCTAAAAGCAATGAGAAAGTGTCGTTTTTACTTATATTAATAGCTCTTAAAAATTCGTCAAACTGTAATCTGTTCATATGTACTGCTTCTCTTTTAATTTATTCATTTACTTCACCCGCACCTCACCACTCATCAATTTTGGCAATAAAGTATCTCGCATTTTTTCTAAGGTACGGATTTGGGTTTGGTTATTCTCCATCTTATTTACATAACTCAGTATTTGTTCGTCAAACCTTTTTTGTAATTCAATAGGTGGTATTTTAATCTCTAAAGATAATAAATGAGGAACTTTAATACTAGGCTGAACTCCTCCGATATCTAAAAGAAGTATTTCATTTATTCGATATTTTAAAAACTGATATAAATAAAAAGAAGACATGTTTTTAGCAGAAAGACCTATTACGTTCTGAGCTATATTACCTATTTCCATTAAATACATAGAAATAGCCCCAATACTACCTACTGTTGATAGTAATGTATCATACTTTTGAGGCTTGTTTCTAAACCAAGTTTCAAAAGTTTCCTTATCAACATATTTGCGTATTGCTGAATAATCAATAAGTCTATCTTCTTTACCCAAAGCATTAACTTCAATCAAAGGGTATGGTGTTTTATCCTTTATATTTGGTGGTGTTTTTCCTCGGTTATCGACTACTCGGACATAATTTTTTAATTCATCGACTTCCCAATCCTCCTGAGCCTCTTCCACAAACCACTGCCTAAACAATGTTTCTGCCATTTGCTCCAAGGTTTTGTTTTGGCGGTGTAGCAGGTCTATTTTATCATCAAGGCTGCTTAATACTTCCGCTATGGCTTGTTGTTCTGGGAGTGGAGGTGCATTAAATAAATGTTCTTTTACAACATCAGTTTGAACTCTTTGTCGTCCAGAACTACCAGTCATTGACTTTATTGCAGTATTTCTAACAATTGGAGAAGTAACCAAATAATAAACAAAGTGTTTATCTGAAATATCTTTTTTTTCTCTAAAAACAATAAATTCAGTCGAGCCAAAACCTATTTCGTTTTTCTCTAAAATACCGACATAAGATGTTTTACCATTTTCAAGGCTTGGTGTAATTCTAGCCATAATAGTATCGCCATTTTTAAATTTCACCCCTCCTTTATATTCTTCTTCTGAATATGTTGGGATTTTTTTAGTAAAAGGTTGTATAACTTCCATTGCAACTTTTTTTGCGATACTACCTTTGGGTAATCTTTCTGTAGGGTTTATATCAGCAAAATCAGCTAATCTAACTTCTTTCCACTCACTCATCATCTTATCTCTTTACTTAAGTTTGTTATCATTTCCATAGCGTTAGCTTCCATTTTGGAAAACGCAAACCATTTTTTGCCTAAGTCTTTAAGACTTGCTCCCAAGTGATATACTGTTGTTTGGTCAATGATTAAAAAGCGGTCGTGAGCTTTGGTAAATTTTGTTACTTCTATCTTAGGATATTGAGCGTTATGCTTTTCTATATCTTGCTTTAAAACACTTGTTAGTTTTTGTGTATAAATTTTCACTTTTACAGCTTCTTTTCGCTTAGTAAATAGCTGTAAAACGCTTTCATCAATATAATTATCAATCAGTACAATGGATTTTTTAGCTGTCTTCACTAAGTCGGCGACAAACACATAGGCATCAAATATTTGCCCATCGTAAAAAATGCCTTGTTTTGGTGGCAAACTGGTATTTATTTGCAAATCAATATCGTTAACTTTCTTTGCTAAAGAATGAACGCTATCTTCAATTCTATTCATTCTATTATTAATTGCGTATCCTTTTAGTAGATAATCTTTTAATACTTTATTTGCCCAAATTCTAAATTGTGTTCCCTGCTTTGATTTTACTCTATAACCTACCGAAATAATTACATCGAGGTTGTAAATTTTAATTTTTTTAGTTTGCGTTTTTCCCTTAATAGCACCGTGTTGAGTGGTTAGTAAGAAATCCTTACATACCACTTGCCTGTCCAATTCTCCTTCTTTAAAAATATTACCAATATGCTGGGTAATTGCGACCCTATTTCTACCAAATAAGCTTGCCATTTGCTCTTGGGAGAGCCAAACCGTTTCATCTTCAATTCTCACTTCAACTTGAGTTTCGAGAGAATTATTTTGATATATTACTATTTCGTTATTCATATTAAATTGTGCTTTCTCACTCATTATCACCTCCTTTTTTGTCTTCCAAAAACTTAGGGGTGTCCTGCTGCAATAGAATTTTCATCTGGCTAATGGCAATTTGATTGAGTTTTACAAGACGTTCGCTTTGTGGCATTTCTTCGTTTATAAAAACGGCATTTATATTTTCGAGGTTAGCAAGGCAGACCAATTGTGAAACATTGGCATAATCACGAATATTTCCTTTTTTATCTGTGTGTTCTTGTCTCCATTGTTTGGCTGTTTTACCAAATAATGCCATATTGAGTACATCGGCTTCGTTGGCATAGACAAAACTAATTTGTTGTGGGCTAAGGTCTTGTGGTATTAGGTTTTCTTTGATTGCGTCGGTATGTATGCGGTAGTTTATTTTGGTAAGTTGTCGTTTTACGTTCCAGTCAAGCTCTTTTGCTTGTTGATTTTTTAGATGCTGAAATTCTTTTATCAAATAAAACTTGAACTCTACGGAAACCCAAGAAGCAAATTCCAAAGCAATATCTATATGAGCATAAGTGCCTCCATATCTACCTGATTTAGATTGAAGACCAATAGCATTTGTTGATTCAATCCATTTCTGAGGCGATAACACAAAGTGATTATATCCTGCTTCATTTTTAAACAGGTCGAATTCGACCTGTTTGAAATTTGGATTATGCAGTTTTTCCCAAAGTCCTAAAAGGTCGATAGTATTCTTTGTTCGCAACCAATTCTTGATAATATCTCTGGGAGCATCAGGATTTTTATATTTGGCAATATCTGTAATGCAAATAAAGTCTTCTTGCTTAATCTTTATAAAGCTTACATCAACACCTTTTATTTCAAGTTTGGTATCCTTTTTCATATTCTATCACTAAATTTAATATTACTGAATTCCGTAACATTAATTTCAATTACCCCGATTTCGAGGTAATTAACGGCTAAATCCCTCGAATTTGATGGGTTTAAAGTGGTCGAATTCGTCCATTTTGGAAAATAACTTTTCTTCTCAATCATCTTTCAACTCAATTTTGGCAAGGTTATGGGCAATACGCTCATTAAGTAGGGCTTCTTCTTTTAGCTGTTCTTCAAACTCCGCTTTTAGGCTTGTAAATCGTTCGTTAAAATCAAAGTCATCTTCTTCGTCAGCTAAGCCAACATAACGACCAGGGGTAAGCACAAAATCCAATTCTTTGACTTGCTCAATACTTGCGGCATTACAGAAACCTTTTATATTTTCATACCCTCTCTGTCCTTCGGACATCTCTCCCAAAGGGAGAGAGTTTACTTCCCTTGAATTTCGCCAAGCGTGGTAAGTGTCGGCAATTAGCTTGATGTCTTCCTTTGAAAGTTCACGAGTTCGTCTGTTTATCAGATGTCCCATATTGCGAGCGTCTATGAAAAGAATTTCACCCTCTCTTCCGTCTCTCCCAGAGGGAGAGAGACCATTTTGGTTGCCATCTCTTTCGTCTCTCTCATAGGGAGAGAAACTTTCATTTTTTTTACCCTCTATTCCGTCTTTTCCCTCCCTCTGGGAGGGATTAAGGGAGGGTGTCGAGGTTTTCCTCGACATAAACCATAATGAGGCAGGAATTTGTGTATTTAAAAAGAGTTTAGCAGGCAGATTAACTATGCAATCAACCAGTCCTTCTTCAATCAATTTTTGTCTTATTTCGCCTTCGCCCGATGTTTTAGAGGTTAAAGAACCTTTAGCCAACACAAAACCAGCTTGTCCGTTTGGTGCTAGGTGATACATAAAATGTTGTATCCAAGCATAGTTGGCATTGCCTGTTGGTGGTGTGCCGTATTGCCAACGCCCATCTTTACGCAGTAAGTCACCGCTCCAATCACTGACGTTAAACGGTGGATTGGCGATGATGTAATCACATTTTAAATCCTTATGGGCATTGTTTAAAAATGAGCCTTCGTTGTTCCATTTCACTTGTGAGCTGTCTATACCGCGAATGGCGAGGTTCATTTTTGCCAGTCGCCAAGTGGTTTGGTTGCTTTCTTGTCCGTAAATGGAAATGTCGTTTATCTTGCCTTGGTGTTCGGTAACAAATTTTTCTGATTGAACAAACATGCCACCAGAACCGCAACAAGGGTCAAACACTCGCCCTTTGTAAGGCTCTAACATTGCAACTAATAGCTCAACCACGCTTCTTGGGGTGTAGAATTGCCCGCCTTTTTTACCCTCAGCAAGGGCAAATTCGCCTAAGAAATATTCAAAAACGTGTCCGAGAATATCGGCACTGCGTGATTTGGCATCACCCAAGGCGATATTGCCAATCAAGTCGATTAGCTCACCTAAACTGGTGGGGTCTAGGTTTTGCCGTGCGTAAACTTTGGGTAAAACGCCTTTTAATGATGAGTTCTCCTTTTCGATAGCGTCCATTGCTTCATCAACTGTTTTACCAATGGTCGGTTGCTTGGCTTGGGATAATAGAAAATGCCAACGTGCCTCTGTTGGCACAAAGAAGATATTTTCTGCTTTGTATTCATCTTTGTCTTAGGGATCTGCTCCTGCAAATTCGCCTTCACCTGCTTGTAATTTTTCAAATAATTCTTCAAAAGCATCAGAGATGTATTTTAAAAATATCAACCCAAGAACAACGTGTTTATATTCTGCTGCATCGATGTTTTTTCTTAATTTATCAGCCGATTTCCAGAGTTGTTTTTCCAGTGCTTCGTCTGTCTTGTCATTATTCTTTTTTGTCATATTGTTTAAATTCCTTTGTTCGGTCTTCAAAGAGATGTTTTTTCTTATTGTGTAAGCTTAAACCCACGTTTCTATATTGAATTATTATAACACGATTGCCGTTTTAATAATGTGGGATAACTGGTTTTCTACGGTGTGCAATATCTACAAGTTTTTTCATGAATAATGCTCAGAAATCAAAAAAACTAAACCGATTTTCCTGCTATCTAATAATAATGATTAAGACAGCAATATTTGCCCAGCATCATCTGCTATTTAGTTACACCAAGGATGTAATGAATAAAGGGAAAGGACTACCGTCCAAAGAGAAAAAAGGATTAATAATTGTAAAAAACCTTAAGGAAAAGGCTCAAACAAAATAAGAATCTAAAACAATAATTAAGAAACTAAGTTAAATAGTAATTTATTAGAAATAACACAAAAAAACCAAAGGTTGCCGATTGGTTGAGTTAATGTGCAGTCTCTTTACTTTTGGAATTAAAAGGCTAGTTGATTAATTTTTAAGAAAACATTTTTTTGTCATTAAAAAATGTTCTGATTATAGCCCCCAATAAAAGCCCCTCAAAAGCTTGCTACGCTATGCCTAAAACTGAATATAAAATAATAAAACGACTTTATAAAAAATAACTTAAATGCTTTTTTAAGATAAGTCTTTACGAAACCACTGAAAACCATATAGTTAATTTTTTCTTTCGCAAGAATTAATCTACTTTGAATAAGGTTTAAACAGATTAAGTTGGTTAACATAGTTGACATTTTAGCCGCTTGTTCTAAGATGGTTATTAGTGACGTCAAAACGTCATTAATAACTTACATTTTAATAATCAAAAAAGGATAAAATAATGGCTTCTAAGCAAGTGAAAACACTTAAAAAAGAACTAAAAGCACGCAAAGCAAAAGTTGCAAAACAAAATAAGAAAATCAAAAAAGTGAAGCAAAAAATCAAAAAAGCAAAATAGTTATTTAATATTATTGCTGTAAATATAAAAAAGAGTGCTTAGGCGCTCTTTTTTTCTTGCAAACGGGCTGTTTGAAAAGGCAATTAAAATGAGTAAAAAAGCAAATAAAACTGAAAAAGAAGAAAAAATCACAAAAGAAGGTAAAAAAAATACTTCTTTAAGGCTGGACAAAGCCACACTTAAAGCACTAAAAATAAAAGCCATTGAGCAAGAAACCAGTATTCAAAAATTAATTGAAGGATTAATTAAAGACTACCTAAAAAAAGCTAAATAAAAATATAAATTTTAAATATATTGAGCTTAGTGGTGAGCAGATTAGTGCATGCCTTTAGGAATAAAAACCACTCTAGTTAGGCTCGCCATATCTTGCCAAGTACGAGATTTTTTATCAATTAATGCCCACCAATAGCCTATGCCGAATAATAATAAAGAAAATAAACCACAAGCGGTTCTAAGCATAAATTGGCTTAATGCAAAAGGCTGTGGCTGCGTGTTAATTAAGCGAATGCGCCATGCTTTCATACCAATGGTTTGCCCCCCTTTACGCCAAGAAAAACTGTAATAAAAAAAACAAATACAAAATAGCAAACTATAGTAAAGCGCATTTGGGAGATGGTCTTCGGGGAAATGATGAGTAAACAGTTTAAAGACTGCAACTACAATAAATCCAAACATAATATATAAGGCGGTAATAACAAGGGCATCATAGACTAATGCTGCAAGACGGCGAGCTAGGCTGGCAGTTGGGTAGTTATGTTGGTGCATAGTTACTCTTTGGTTGGTTATTATCGGGCAAGTGTACCCATTGTTTTTATTAGGTCAATGATTTTACCATTTCGCATAGTGGTCTTCACAAAATCCCATTAGTTTATCAATTTTAATCTGCTCATTAGGTAAAGAAATAGTACCTGAGAATGTACCAAAAAATTGCCGAAAATTAGATGCTGAAATAAGGAAGTTACGTTTTTCAGTACGCACTCCTAATGGGCTAAAGAGCAAATCAATACAGCCGTCAGAGCTAGATATATGCCAGTTGGCTTGCTGATTAAAGCGATTAAAGTCAAAACGTGCCATGTCTAGTTTAATCAGTTTGCCATTTAACCATAACGCATTTTCCGTGTAGCCCGTCTCATTGACTCCTGCGGCTAAATTCAGCCCTAAACGGCGGTTATCTGGCAAAAAAGCCGCAATACTTGTCCAGTTCCAAAAGCTATGTCGGCGCATAAATCCTGCACTCCAATCGACATTGCCAAGGGTGTTAATTGCTTGTAAATCAATCTGTTGGTCTTTATAAATAAGACTGCCTGTTGTCTCTAAAGCAGGGGTCTTTTGGGTAAATACCCAGCCCTTATAACCTGCACGAGTACATACTTGTAAAGGTTGATAATCCATAGGCGTATCAATACAGGCATTGAGACAAACGCCTTTACTGCTTTTTAATTCAATATGCCTTTTGTTAACTTGACTGGCATCAATACTTATTTCTAGCCCAGCCGCTTTAAAATGAGCTTTGCCCTTGGTAGGGTAGACTTCAATTTGAGTTTTACTTGGTATAAATTGAATGCGAGATTGCTCTATATAGGCTTGGGTTTTTAAGTCATATAAATACCAAAATGCCAAGCTGCTAATTTTAATATCAATAATAGCCAAGCCCATAATAAAAGTATCACTGGTTAAGCTAACAAACTGAAATTGATTAAAATTTAAACGCTTTTTGAGTTTGTTATGAGGTTTGTCAAAATGATTGCAGTAGTTAAAATCTTGCCAGTTAATCTCTTCTATTGGTTGAGTGTGTACCCCAAATTTAGGTTGACCCGATGAGAGATTGATTAATTTATTCATATAATAGTTTGCTTTTTTAATTCATTGGAGGCTAATATAACGGCAAAAGAAAAATAAATAAAATGCAGCGTTCCAGCTACGACAGTAACAATAGAAATAACAATTAACAATAACAAGAAAGGAAAATAATGATGAGTGAAGAAAAAGTCTATCCAGTACTGGCAGAGTTTGCCAAAAGCACCAACCTAACGGCAGAAACCTATCAACAGATGTATGCACAGTCTATCAACAATCCCGATGAATTTTGGCGGGAACAGGCACAAATGGTCGATTGGATTAAACCTTTTAAAACGGTTAAAGATGTCTCTTTTGATGAGCATAATGTGAGTATTGAGTGGTTTAAAGAGGGTAAATTAAATGTCAGTGCCAACTGCTTAGATCGTCACTTGCAAACGCGTGGCGATAAAACTGCGATTATCTGGCAAGGTGATGATTCAGGAACGGTTCAGCATATCAGTTATAAAGAATTGCATCAAAAAGTCTGTCAGTTTGCCAATGTGTTATTGGAGTTGGGTGTCAAAAAAGGTGATGTCGTATGCCTATATTTACCCATGATTCCAGAAGCAGCTATCAGTATGCTTGCTTGTACACGTATTGGTGCAATTCATTCGGTGGTATTTGCAGGATTCTCGCCTGATGCGCTTGCCAGTCGTATTGATGATTGTGGTGCAAAAGTAGTGATTACCTCTGATGAAAGTGTGCGTGGAGGTAAGCATATTGCTCTTAAAGCCAATGTTGATGAAGCCCTAACCAATCCACATATACGCACTGTTGAAGCGGTCATTAATGTGAAGCGAACAGGTGCTGATATTGCTTGGCATGGACACCGTGATTATTGGTACCATGAACTAATGCAAGGGGCAGCAACAGAATGTCCTGCTGTTGCCATGCGTGCTGAAGATCCATTATTTATTTTATATACCTCAGGCTCTACAGGTAAACCTAAGGGCATTTTACATACCACAGGTGGCTATTTGGTTTGGGTTGCCATTACCTATAAATATGTATTTGATTACAAAGAAGAAGATGTTTTTTGGTGTACTGCAGATGTCGGCTGGATTACAGGTCATAGTTATAGTCTGTATGGCCCGCTTGCCAATGGCGCAAGCACCCTTATTTTTGAAGGCGTACCTAACTATCCTGATGTTAATAGAGTGGCAGAAATAGTAGATCAGCATAAGGTAAGTGTGCTTTATACCGCACCTACCGCCATTCGCTCATTAATGGCAGAAGGCCCTCAAGCGGTAGAAAATACCCACCGTGAGACCTTGCGTTTGCTTGGTACAGTAGGAGAGCCGATTAACCCTGAAGCATGGGAATGGTATTACCATCAAGTGGGTGAAGAGCGTTGCCCCATTGTTGATACTTGGTGGCAAACTGAAACAGGTGGCGTAATGATGACACCTTTACCAGGGGCAACTGCAATGAAGCCAGGTTCAGCAGCATGGCCATTTTTTGGCGTACAACCTGCGTTAGTTGATGGTACTGGAGAATTTTTAGACGGAGCAACATCAGGTAATTTAGTAATTACTGATAGCTGGCCAGGACAATCCAGAAGTATTTATGGCGATCATATTCGCTTTGTACATACTTATTTCTCAACTTTCCAAGGCATGTATTGTACCGGTGATGGCGCACGCCGTGACGAAGATGGTTATTATTGGATAACAGGGCGAGTTGATGATGTGCTTAATGTGTCAGGACATCGTATGGGCACAGCAGAAATAGAAAGCGCACTGGTTGCACATAAATCTGTTGCTGAGGCGGCAGTGGTTGGTTATCCACATGATATTAAAGGGCAGGGCATTTATGTTTATGTCACGCTTAATACGGGTTTTGAGCAAACCCAAGAGTTAGCTCAAGAGCTGCGTAATTGGGTGCGTAAAGAAATAGGTCCAGTGGCATCGCCTGATTTAATTCAAATGACAAGAGGCTTACCTAAAACTCGTTCTGGCAAAATTATGCGTCGTATTTTACGCAAAATTGCTGCCAATGAGCATGATAGCTTAGGCGATACTTCAACCCTTGCCGACCCCTCTGTGGTTGATGAGCTTATAGAAAATCGCCTCAACCTGTAGTGGGCTTTATTGTATAAGATTGCATTAATTGTATTGATTTTATTAAAAGGTGCTTAAAGTGAGCTTTAAGTACCTTTTTTTATGCCTATAAAATTGTTTGAAGTAGATTAAAATGTTGCTTTAAGCCCAAAAGCAACATAGGTAGGAAAGTCTTTAACTTCTTTGCGTATACTATAATCCTCCCCCTCATAGGCATAACCAATCACATTTTTTGTAAATAGCGCATTTAAAACATCAACATACATATCTAATTGCCAGTGCTGAAAGCGAAATGCTTTTTGTGCACGCACATCTACTTTGCTATAAAAAGGTAAGCGTTGTGAGTTAAGTTCGGCATAAATAGGGGTATATACATCAGGATATTGGCTGTTTAAACCTTTTTTAGCATCAATAACAGGCGTGACCAACTGTCCACTTTGTAAACGCCACTTTAAACCCAACTGCCAATTATTTTCTAAGCGGTAGTTTGCCACTAAATTTAATATCCAAGGTTGGTCAGTATTATAACGAAAGGTTTTTTGTGTAAGTAAGTGAGTGCGTTTGCTATGTGAATATGCCAACGATAACCAACCATACCAGTTGGTTTGATTTAAGCGATTAATAAACAGCTCCGCACCATAAGCCTTTCCTTTGGCATCATTGCTATAGCGTGGTAATTGTAAGTAATCAGCGTCACTTAGATTAGGATAAAAAGAACTGGGTAGACGAGCGGTAATTAATTTAGACAGTTCTTTATAATAGACCTCAACTTTCCAAAACCAGTTATCATTAAGCTGATTTTCTAAACCCAGCTCATAATGCTGAGCCTGCTCTTGTTTTAGTTTAGGATTACCAAAGCCCTTAGAATAAGCATAAAAATTTTTATACTGATGATGCTCTCCATAAGCACCAGTGATGGCCCATGTAGAGCTAAGTTGGTAGCGTGATTTAATACGAGGTTCAATGAATGTCTGGCGGCTATAATCATCTGTTGCCAACGCCACGGCAAAAGTGCTTGAAAAAAGTGTAAACAATTGAATTTTATCGCCAAAATTGGCAGATAGCGTATTAATCTGGGTATTATGATTGGCGTTAATTGTTTCTTCACTATCACTTAATTTTTGTGGCGGGCTAAACTCATCACTGGGGTTAACAGACAATGCACTTTGATAGTGAACATTATTTTGCTCCAAATTAATGCCCCATTGTAATTCATGGCTTGTATTTAAAGGATAATTAAACTGGCTTTTAGCGTAATAGCTACGGCTGTTGGCATTTAGCTTATTATTGACACCCAACTGGAATTGAAATTTTTCAAGCAATTGCGAGAAGCCAATTTTATGGGTTAAGCCAGAAGTATAAAATTTATCCCAAATGATAGACTGGCTATGATAATGACGCTTAAAACCAAAATCGCCAACTAATTCAGGGTCTTGTTTGTGTTTATCTGAGCCTTCTTTAAAAAAAATGCTCGCCTCATCATTAGCACCAATCAGATTAAGGCTGATGCTTTCTAAATCATTAACTTGGTAGGCATATTTCCCTTGATAATCATAATAATTTGGAAAGGTTGTAAATTTAAAATCATCATTACCTTTAAACAAGGCTTTTAAATAATATTGAATAAGGCTGCGGCGAGCAGAAAAATACACACTATGCTTAGCATTTAAAGGTGCTTCAATAAAAATGCCTGTTTTTAATAATCCCAAATCCAACACCACTTGAGGCATATCGTTATAAGGGGCTCTTGTATCAACTGCAATTAAAGCCCCCGTTGCATCATTGTATTGAGCTGCAAAGGCCGCTGTATCTAAGGTAAATTGCTCAATATTATTATCTGTAATGACACTAGAGCCATCACTATGAAAAACATAGCCTACGGGCATAAAATCAATTAAATACAGATTGTCATCAGGAGAAGAGCCACGCACTGCAGGGCGATTTCGTCCAGCTCGAGTAAAGCTCACACCAGGTAGACTTGTTATCGCCTGTAGTGGGTCGTTACCTGCCCCAGGTACACTTAATAATTTTTCACTACCAATGCGATTGGCAATATCCTTAGGTGCAGAGACAGTCACTGTTTCAAGTTTGAATTTTTCCGCTTTTTGCGGTTCTTCCGTTAGCGAATTTGATGTATTTTCAGGCTCAGCAAACACAGTCCCTATAGGTATAATCAACAAACTTAGTAAGGTTTTTTTATAGCAAGCTAGGTGGTATTTTATATTGATCATCTTGGTTTATTTTTAGGTTGCAATGGACTTTGATTTAAAGCCTTGTTTTGAATTTTAGGCAGTATATCGTTTCTTTTTATTTAAAGTGTATTTTTTGTTATGATTTTTGCTATTTTTAAACATTAATTAACAGGGGCAGGTATCAGAGGACAGAGGACAGAGGACAGAGGACAGAGGACAGAGGACAGAGGACAGAGGTCAGGGGTCAGAGGACAGAGGACAGAGGACAGAGGACAGAGGACAGAGGACAGAGGTCAGAGGTCAGAGGTCAGAGGTCAGAGGTCAGAGGACAGAGGACAGAGGACAGAGGACAGAGGACAGAGGACAGAGGACAGAGGTCAGAGGTCAGAGGACAGAGGACAGAGGACAGAGGACAGAGGTCAGAGGACAGAGGACAGAGGACAGAGGACAGAGGTCAGGGGTCAGGGGTCAGAGGTCAGGGGTCAGAGGTTTTACCCCGCCCCATGCTCTGCATGGTGCTGGGCAGGTATTAAAAATAATAATGCCAAGATAGTGCTGCTTCTGTGGTTTTTGGCTGATTTTTTATTGCGGTATGAAACTGTTGTTGCCAGCGTAAGCGCAGTGCATGATTCATGTTGATGATAGGGACGTTTAATGTGGCACTTAGACGATGACCGTCTAATATGTTGTCATCTTGATATGCCCATGTAGATGCAGTTAACTGCAACTTACTACGCAGATAAGGGCTATGGGCGGGTAAACTGGTAAGTACGGACAGTTCTGCACCAATGCCAGTATCCCATTGTCCTGCTAGGTAGGCATTGCCGTTGATGTCTGTTTTTACTAAGCCCGTTATGCGTGTGCTTTGCCCTAAAGCCTGAGTGATGCCGCCAGCGGCTTGTATGCCAAAGCGAGTTTTGTCGTAGGTGCTTAATTCGTTGCGTTGCCAGCCTATGCTAAATTCCCAAGAAAAAGGTTTAAAAAAATCATCTCGTACAGAGTGTGCTTTGATGTCAATTAAACGCAAAGACTCAAAGGTGGTTTTATTTAGGTCGGTATAATGCCTTGCTGCTAGGCTTAAAAAGTTAATCTGTGCACCAGCAACATAACCAGCATCATTATCTAATAAATCATGGAAGGCGGGACGTAATTTTATTTCGCCAAAAGGTTGTTGCTTAAATTCTCCAGCACCAAGTGCTAGACGCATGGTTTTATGTCCTTTTTCGGCGGCAAGTGGCGGTTCAATGATGACTTCTGCAACCTTGGGTAATTTACTTCTTAGGGATAAAAGCAATAAAGAACGCTGGCTGGCTTTTTGTGGCTGAATTTTTTGTTTGTCTACTAAGTAGCGTAAATATTGATAGGTTAAATCCAGTATCTTTGCTTGCGCTTTTGCAGTTGGTACTTTTTTTAGTGCAAGGGCAATATCCTGGCGTGATAAGTCATAAGTAGAAGCAAAGTGTTGTATTAATGTACGCTCGAGTCTGCTTAATTGTTGTAGTTCTGCTTTGAGTTTGGTAATGCGAGCAGGGCGGTATACGGCTTTTTGTAGCATATTTTTAGCCGCTAATATCCTAACGGTATCGGCAGGAATGGCATGCGTTGTAAAGTGTTGTGCTGAATTAAGTCCGGGTTTGGCAATGTCTAAAATATCTAGCAGTCTAAGGGCGCAGTTTTCATCTAAAAAGTAATAATCAAAACGTACATGTTGTAGTTCCCATGTATGTTTTAGCATACGCATAAGTTCTATTTGTGAGAGTGAAATTGGATATTCCCATATATCGCGATTGTCCATGTCGCTGTATTCGATAATTTTATCGTAGTAATTTGCTTCATACATATAACCGGGGTGCCCGCCAAAGAAACCACCATATACATAATCCCATGCACTTACTTCTTTTGGCATGTCGGCGGCATAGCTAATAGAGCGGGCAAGAATGTCTGCTTGTTTAGTTTTTGATTTTGAGTTAACTCTAAATAGGGTATGTCCGAACATGGAAGATGGACTATTAATGTAAGCGGCTGGAAATACCAAGGTAATTGAGTGTGGTTGCATTTCTTTAATCCAAGTCTCATAGGCGGGACAGGGTAATGATATGACTTGAGCTGCCCAATTAGGAAACTGTTTTTTAAGCCAATCAAAGCGTGCTGGAAACTTGCATTGGGGGTGTTCGTTTAGGCGTTTGTCTGTAGTTGATAGGTTGTTAAGCCTTGCTGTTGCTTGCATGGCTTTTAGCTCAGAGCGTATTTCATCGGCTGCATTAATATGTCCGTTTGTTGCAATAAAAAAAGTTTTATCATCGGCAATGCTTTGCATTTTGTTCTTAATAGATAGATTTTTTTTGCGATAATGCAAAAGGTGTAGCCATTCTCTCTGTTGGGCGGCTTGTTCTATTTGTTGCTCACTAGGCTGTGCGGGTAGGGGAAGTGCATGCACATTAATACACATAAAAAATATGAAAAAGCAAACGGTTTGTTTAAGGCATGTCATAAAAAATGATGGTTTAGATGGGGTTCATAAAAAAACCCTTTACTCAAAGAATAAAGGGTTTGGTTTTTATCTTAAAATGTGAATTAAGAGGCGTATTTAGCTAATGTTTGGTGCTCTTTTAATACGCTGTTTAAAGTGTTAATCACGTCTGTACGGGTGGTTTTTTCTGAAGGGAAAATGCGGTCAAAGTTTTGCTTGGAGGCTGCAAAAAAAGCACTGCGATCCGCAGCAGTTACGCCCATTACAGTTGCTAAACCTTGTAAGTATTCGCCTTCGCCTCGTGACATATTAAAAGCGACTTTATCAAGGTTAGAGTCGAGATATTGTTGCATTGCCATCACCCCTTTGGCAGCACTGTTGTTACAGCCCAATGTGCCTGTGGACATGCCAAAAGTTTGGTTACCAAAAGAGCCGTTGGTGGTGGCAGCAAGTACGTTTGGCACAATGCCTTCTTTTCCTTCCCAAACCATAGCACCAAGACCGCAGCCAGCGTCTTTGGCAGCAAAACTGACAGAGGATACAAGTAGTAGAGATGAAGCAATTAGTAGTTTTTTCATGTTATTACCTTTTTTATTTAAGTTTAAATTAGGAATTTTCATTTTTAACAAAATTTAAAAATAAAGCAAGGTATTTTAATGAAAATCAGATAAATAAAACCGTTTATCTCTTTTATTTATTTATCGGCTGACAATATGCCAGCCAATATAGGTAGGTTTAGGCTTTTTCGTTAACCACAATAACTTTACGGTGTGGGAAAGGAATTTCGATATTTTCGGCATCTAATGCTTTTTTAATTTGCTCAGGGACAGAGTAAAGCACATCAAAATAGTGCTCGCCTTGGCAAAATGGGCGTACTAAAAAATCCACCGAGCTATTGTTTAGTGTTTCTACTTCAACAAAGGGGGCGGGGTCTTTTAGAATATGTGGGTGTGCTGCTAAAACTTGGTCAATTACATGGCGTGCAGCGTCAGTACTTTCGCCATAGGCAATACCAAAGTGCATATCTACACCACGCACTTGATAATGCGAATGGTTGATTATTTGCTCTCCCCATATTTTGCTATTTGGAATGATGATATGCTGGTTATCAAAGGTTTGCATAATGGAGGTAAATAGGTCAATTTCTGTTACTTTACCAAATTTGCCTGCGGCTTCGACAAAATCACCTACTTTATAAGGACGAAAAATTAATAGCATCACCCCTGCGGCTAAATTAGACATCGTGCCTTGTAGTGCCAAACCAACCGCTAAACCTGCGGCACCTAATAGCGCAACAATGGAGGTGGTCTCTACCCCAAAACGATTTAATACAGCAATAATGACAAAGGCTAAAATAATATAGCGTGCAAGGCTGCCAAAAAAACGAAATAGCGTATCATCAAGGCGTTGGTGCGCCTCTCCAAGGCGGCATATTGCTTTATGCACACGCCCTGCAATCCAAAAGCCAAAGAGTAAAATGATAATGGCTAATAAAATGTTCATGCCCCAATTTAAAGCGGCAGGTAAGTATTGGTTAATGTCCAGTTGCTCAAGCAATTCTTGCATGGTTATCTCCTAATTAAGGTCAGTTTATATTTTCAGCAGTTAACTTGCTGATGCGCCCTATATTGATGAATTTTTATTATGTTTGCAAGTAGGGTATTAATCTAGGGTTTTACGATAACGTAACATGGCTACCCCCATTGCCAATAAAGTAAAAAGCAATAACACAGATAAAGGCATTTGCAAGCTGTTTATATCAGCACCTTTGAGTATGACTCCGCGAATAATGCGTAAAAATTGAGTCAATGGAAATACTTCACCTAGATACTGCGCCCAAAGCGGCATACCTTTAAATGGAAACATAAAACCTGATAATAACAATGAAGGCAAAAAGAAGAAAAACGTCAACTGCATGGCTTGCAGTTGTGATTTTGCGATGGTAGAAAAGGTAAAACCTAAGGCTAAGTTTGCTAACATAAAAATCAGCATACCAAGTACTAATACCGCAAAGGAACCATTAAATGGAACACCAAAAATATAATACGCTGCTGATAAAATAACGCCAGATTGCACCAAACCAATGGCAATATAAGGCGTAATTTTGCCCAGCATCACTTCGTAGGGTTTAGCTGGTAAGGCAAGTAGATTTTCCATTGTGCCACGTTCTAATTCACGGGTCATAGAAATGCCCGTTACCATGATAAGAGTTAAAGTTAAAATTACGCCTAATAAGGCTGGCACAATATTATATTGAGTACGTTGCTCTGGATTATATTTTGCCTGTATGACCAATTCATAAGGGCTTGGGGTGGGGATTAATGTCGCTGGCAATTGATGTTGTATGCTGTGCGCTAACATAGTCGGTAATTGAGCAATGGCATTAGAGGTGGCGGAGGGGTCAGTGGCATCAGCTTGGACTAATAACTTAGGGCGTATGCCTCGCAGTAAATCAGCGGTAAAGTTCGCTGGAAAATGCACCACAAATAACGCCTTTCGTGATTGTAATAAGGCATCACTTTGTTGAGTGCTTGACAGTGATTGTTCAATGTTAAAATAACCTGAGTTCTGCATGGCGCTTAACATGCTGCGAATAATCGGCGTTTGCTCAGGGGTATATACGGCGGTAGGTAGGTCTTTGGGATTGGTGTTAATGGCAAAGCCAAATAAAATGAGCTGTAAAATGGGAATACCAAACATCATGCCAAATGTTAGGCGATCACGTTTCATCTGTTGTATTTCTTTATTAAATACGGCAAATATGCGCTTTAAACTGGCTAACATTTTGGCTGCCCTCTGTTATCTGCTCCCACTTGTTGCATTAGGGCAATAAAGGTGTCTTCTAAGCTGGGGCGCACTTGTTGCCACGTGAACGCTTGGGCTTGTTTTAGCTGTTTAAGGCTGTGGGCAATTTGCGCCCCATCTTGCCCACTAACGTGCAAGGCAGAGCCTAGGTACGCAACGTAATCTACTCCTGCTGCTTGTTCAATTTGAGCAGCTAAATCTCGCACATGCGCCCCTTGAGCGACAAAGGTAACAAGCCCAGATTGGGCAACAATTTCCTGTACCGTTCCCTGTGTTACCAACTCGCCGTGTGCTAAATAGACAATTTGATCGCAGCGTTCAGCTTCGTCCATATAATGCGTAGAAACCAATACCGTCATACCTGCTTGACTTAAACGGTGAATTTCTTGCCAAAATTCTCGCCTTGCTTTGGGATCAACCCCTGCGGTCGGCTCATCTAAAAGCAGTAATTTAGGCTGGTGCATGGTCACCGCAGCCAGTGCCAAACGCTGTTTCCAACCACCAGATAATGCCCCTGCAAGTTGTTTTTGGCGTTGGCTTAAGCCCAAGTTCTCTAATGTTTGTTTAACAACTTGGGCGCGGGGTTTAAGCTGATATAAACGTGCTATAAAGTCTAAGTTTTCATAAATGGTTAAATCTTCCCAAAAGGAAAATTTTTGCGTCATATAACCGGTTTGCGCCTTAATTTTGGAGCTGTCTTTAACCAAGTCATAACCTAAGCAAGTGCCAGTGCCTTGCGAGATGCCGAGCAAACCACAAAGCATGCGAATGGTGGTGGTTTTGCCCGAGCCATTAGGACCTAAAAATCCCCATACCTGCCCATAAGGCATGTGAATGTCCACCTGATTGACCGCCACCTTATTGCCAAAGTGTTTGCTTAATCCTGTGACATCAATGGCTAATTTATTCATTACAGGCTCACATCAACGGGCAATCCCGCTGTTAATGGACTGTTTTTGGATAATTGTGCTTTTACCTTAAAGACCAGATGTTCGCGGACATGCTTGCTAAAAATAAATGGCGGCGTAAATTCTGCTTTAGGGGCAATAAAATGCACTTTAGCGGTGATGGCTTGCTTAAGCCCATCGGCTTTTATATATACTTGCTGTCCTAGTTTTAACTTAGGCAACTGCGCTTGGGGAACAAAAAAATGCACTTCCAAACCATCATCGGGTAATAATGCCAATAAGGGCGTACCTCGGTTAACAAACTCACCGACATAATGCAGTCGTTTAACCACCTGTGCGTTGATTGGTGCTTTGATACTACGCTCTTGTAATTGCCATTGAGCAAGACGCTTGGCAGCCTGTTGTGCAGATGCCGCCGAATGAGCCGCCGCTTGAGCCTGTTTTCTGCCTCCTTGTTGCGCCAGTTTAATTGCCTCTTTAGCCGCAACAACCTGTGCCTTGGCAACCGCATAAGCACTGTCAATGTTATCTTGCTGACTTTGAGCCACACTGCCATTTTTAACCAAAGGTAAAATACGCACACGTTCTTGTTGTGCTTGTTTAAGTCGAGCTTTGGCTTGGCTGAGTTGGGCTTGCAGTGCTTTGATTTTGGCAGGGCGGGCCCCTACATGTAAGTTTTGTGCCAATGCTTGCTGTTGCAATAACAAATAATCAGCTTGTTGCAAGCGGGCAAGTTGCTCGGTTTTATCTAATTCAAATAACAATTCATCAACCTTAACCCTTGCCCCCTCTTGCTGAAATGCGGCTTTAATCCAACCAGCTTGCGGAGATGAGATATATACCCAGTTTGCCTCTACATAACCTAAAAATTGCGTTGGTTTATGATTGTCTTGGCAAGCTATAACATTCAGACAGCAAAACAGGATACAGATTATGCGTTGTTGCATGGTTTCTCCTTAGGGCAAAGCAAGCCCTGTAAATAGGTCTGTTGTTGCAGTTTTAACAAGGCTTGATAGTCAAAGCCGGCACTTTTGGCATGTCCAAATGTTGCCTGCCAAATCAGGCTGTAGGCAATAGGTGCGAGTATAAGACGAGCTAATAGGTGACTGTCTTGCTGTTGAATTTGTCCTTGCTGCATAAAGTTTTGTAGTTGGCTGGCAAGATTTGTATGTAAAGGTTCTAATAATGCGTTGTGGTACTCATTAGCAAGTTCAGGAAAACGGCTACTTTCACCAATTACTAATTTTATTAAGCGAGTGACTTTATTGTCTTTAAGCAGTTGTCCAGCCAGTTGTGTCTGTATGTAAAACAGCCCTTTAATAGAGGTTTGTTGTTGTGCAAGATGCTGTATTTGCTTAATTTTAGGTAGCGAGACGGTTTCTATAAGGGCAGCAAATAAGGCTTCTTTAGAGGAAAAGTACAAATACAGTGTGCCTTTAGATAAGCCAGCACGCTCGGCAATAGTTTGCATACGAGTTGCTGCAAAGCCACGTTCACTAAATTCATTTAAAGCGGCATCAAGTAACGCTTGGCGGCGTTGTTGTTTGGCTTGCTCGCTGGTAGCTCTCTGCATGGGTTTCTCTAAATAAATGACCAGTCAGTAATATATCAAAGTCAAAATAGAAAGCCAACACGCAAATCTCTATCAATATATGTAAGTTGTTAATTGTCTAGCGGTAGGCTGGTTAATGCTTGTAGTAGTTGCTTTCGTTTGAAGATAAAGTGCCAGCGTTTACCGCCTACTTGTCGCCATAGGTTGGTGGCACGAATGCCTGCTAATAGTAAAGAACGAACTTTGTTGGCGGTGTGTTCAGATTGTAGGTGTTTAACATTGCCGCTTACTTTTATGCGGTAGTTCATCTGGCTGATACTTTGTTTATAGGTTTCTGCCAGTGATGCTTGCATGTTGCTATGTTCAATACTGAAATGCTGTGCTTGGCGAGCGGCTCTTTCTATGCCTGCACTGAGTTGCTGGAGTATGGCAGTATTGTTGCTCACTTTTTTTTCTAGGTGTAATAAGCTAAACACGTAGCGTCCAACATTGGGCGTTATTTGTTGGCTGTTTTGATTAAGGGCCTCTTTTAGTGCTTGTATTCCTATTCTTAGGTCGCTTAATTGGGGGTATATGTCCATAAAATTCTGAGGGTTTTGTATTAATATGGATTGCCATAATATGTTTGCAGGCGCATCTTGTAGTTGTCCTTTTTGCGCCAGTTCATCAACCAGTAGGGCAGCTTGAAAGATGGCTGATAGGGCAATAACCTGTTGTTGTGTTGGGGTTAGTGGTTGCATGTTAATTAGGCATGTTCCTGATGTCGGTAGTTGATGTGTCGGTTGCTTCTATAACGCCACCACCTAAACAGCGTTCGCCTTGGTATAAGACGACGGATTGTCCGGGGGTAACTGCTCGTTGTGGTTGTTTAAAGTGCAGTTGAAAGCCGCTGTCTGTTGGTTCTACTCGACAGGCCTGATCTGCTTGGCGATAACGTACTTTGCTATGACATTCAAAGGCGTTGGTCTGTGGTTCGTTTATCCAAAATAGTTTGCTTAGACTGAGGCTTTGGCTGTATAAAAGTGGGTTGTTTGTGCCTTGTACTACGATAAGTACATTGCGTTTTAAGTCTTTTTGTGCCACAAACCAAGGGGCTTGATTGTGATTTTTAAGCCCACCTATTTTTAGTCCTTGACGTTGACCTAGGGTGTGGTACATAAGACCGTCATGCTGTCCTATTACTTCGCCATCTATGGTTTCTATATTGCCAGGTTGAGCAGGTAGATATTGTTGTAAAAAGTCTTTAAAACGGCGTTCGCCAATAAAGCAAATACCTGTTGAGTCCTTTTTGTTATGGGTGATAAGTCCTTGTTGTTGGGCTATTTCTCTTACTTTTGGTTTTTCTAACTCACCTATGGGAAATATACTGCGTGCTAATGCAGAGCCTTTAACAGCATGTAAAAAGTAGCTTTGGTCTTTGTTTGCATCTAGTCCTTTAAATAGTTGGGTTTGTTGCTTTACTTGTTGGCTACGAACGTAGTGACCTGTGGCAATTAGGTCGCCGCCTAGCTGTGTTGCATATTCTAAAAAAGCATTAAATTTAATCTCTCTATTGCATAATATATCTGGATTGGGGGTACGTCCTGCTTGGTATTCTGCTAAAAAGTGCTCAAAAACGTTATCCCAATACTCAACAGCAAAGTTTGCTTGGTGTAATTTTATATTTAAAGTGTCGGCAACTTGTTGGGCATCTTTTAAGTCTTCTTTGGCGGTGCAGTATTCGCTACCGTCATCTTCGTCCCAATTTTTCATAAATAGACCTTCTACTAGATAGCCTTGTTGTTTGAGTAAATAGGCACAAACAGAGGAGTCAACACCACCAGACATACCAACAATTACTTTTTTTTGGGTGCTCATATTTTGCTGTAATCTTTAATTAATTCAATTGGATAACGCTGACCTTTAAGGTAGTCTTGTATGCATTGTAAAACCATAGGGCTTCTTAAATCGGTGCGCTGCTTTATTTCTTCAAGGGTTAGCCAAACAGGACCAATAATCCCTTTATCTAATGTTGCATTGGGTACTTGTTGCTGTGCTTGGGCGGCAAAACAATAACGGTGATAGGTGGTTTGGTTGTGTGTGGAATGATAAATATAAATGCCAACTAATTCTGTGGGAGTGACATGCCAACCTGTTTCTTCAAGGGTTTCTCGGCAGGCAGCGGCAATTAGGCTTTCCTCTTTTTCTAAGTGTCCTGCTGGTTGATTAAGCACTTGTTGGTTGTTGCTGATTTCTTCAACCAATAAAAATCGGTTGTCTTGTTCTACAATGGTGGCAACGGTGGTATTGGGTCTCCAACGATGAGGCATATTTGCTCCTTATTTAATTTTGCCTAGTTTACCTGATAGCGGTTTTAATTTTTAGTATTTTAGACAATTATCTATTTGCTCTTGATGATACAATCATTTTCTTAAATTATGATACTAACAAAAGACAAAATAAATAATAATTTATATGTGAAATGCGTGATGAAAAAAAGGTTTATATTTATCTCTTTGGCTTTGCTGATAACCGCTTGTACTTCTAAAGAAGAGAAGATGGCAAACTTTGTAAAAGAGATAGAATCAAAAATGGTAAAAGTAGATGGTGGCGCGTTTTTGATGGGAAATCCTTGGGCTATAAATGTTCAAGATAAGTATGGATACAATATCTTAAAAACGCCTGAGAATGAAAAAAAGTATCCTGATGCACAATGGTTTCCTATAGCTAGCACGATAAGAGCAAATTCATTTAGACATAAAGTAAGATTAGATACTTTTTATATTTCAAAGTATGAAACTACTTGGGAAGAGTTTGATAGATATAGTAAGATTATAGGAAAAGAGTTGAAATTTCCTATATCTATAAAAAATAAAACACCATATAGAAATGCTAATATGCCTGTAAGGGCTACTTGGCAAGAGGCAACTGAGTATTGCTCTTTCTTAGCAAAGCATTCTGGTAAAAAGTTTGATTTAGTAACAGAAGCTCAATGGGAATATGCTGCAAGAAGCAGAGGGAAGTTTGTTTACTTTGCAACAGATACAGGAAGAGGTGTAAGCAATAGAGACAGTATAAATCCTACCCATGAACCCCAAAACTTAGCAGATGATTTATCTGCTGTTGGTTCGTTCCCTCCAAACCCTTTAGGACTTTATGATATGAGTGGAAATCAAGATGAATGGGTAAATGATTGGTATGAGGAAGATTATTATAAACATTCACCTGTAGATAATCCCAAAGGTCCTAAAAGTGGTAAATTTAAAGTATACAGAGGCGGTGGAGGCTATGGGGCTTATGACACAGTATTTGATAGATTTAAAAGTGATATTTATAAATTTTCAAAAGGTTATGAACCTGCTTTAACTTTCCGTTGTGTTATAAATACAAACTAAAATGGCTTATGCTGTTATTGCAGTATTATTATATTTAAATCACAAATAAATAATATGCACATATTTGATTTATTAATTAAATACTTTCTTGCGCTTAGGGTGCTTTTATGCAAAGGTGCGTTTTTTTAGAGATTTTTTATGCCTGCTGTAGCTTATCCATTTGCACAATTAACACCTGAGCGAATTTTAGATGCGTTAGAGACATTGGGTTTTGTTAGCGATGCTTGTATGTTGGCATTAAACAGTTATGAGAATCGTGTTTATCGTGTGGGGCTGGTAGATAATCCGCCGGTGGTGATTAAGTTTTACCGTCCTGAACGCTGGAGCAAAGCCTATATTCAAGAAGAGTTAGATTATCTTATAGAGCTAAAAAATGAAGATTTACCCGTGGTTGCTCCTGTTTGTGTAAAAGGAGAGTCTTTATTTTTTGATGGCTTATTTTATTATGCGGTGTTTCCTTTGCAGGCAGGTCGTGCCCCTGATTTTACAGTGGATTCGGTGCTTCAGCAGTTAGGGCGGCAGGTGGCGCGTTATCATAATGTTGCGGTGCAAAAAGATTTTCAGCAAAGAGTGCAGATGAATATTGTGGAAAATCTTTTTCAGGCAATGCAAACGGTTTTACATTCGCCTTTGATGCCTACGGATTATCAATCTTTATATCAAGATTTATCAGCAGTGTTGCCAAAGCAAGTAGAGAAGGCACTGGCTTTTGTTGATTATCAATCTATTCGTGCTCACGGTGATTTGCATCAGGGTAATTTATTAGATGATGAAAAACATATTTTTATGCTGGATTTTGATGATTGTAAAATGGCACCAGCTATTCAAGATATTTGGTTGCTATTGCATGGTGATAAAAAAGAGCAGACGCAGCAGTTGGCTTTAATTCGTTCAGGTTATGAGGAATTGGCGCATTTCCCTACAGATCAGTTGGCGTTAATTGAGCCACTTAGAACGCTTAGGCAGGTGCAGTATGTTGCTTGGTTAACACAGCGTTGGCATGATCCTGCATTTCCTGTTGCTTTTCCTTGGTTTAGCGGCCATCATTTCTGGTCTGAACATGTAATGCAACTAAGAGAACAATCTGCTTACTTTATGTATGCAGTATAATTATCGTATTTTAAAGGAGTGGTTATGCAACTTATTTTTCGTATTCTAACTTGTGTGTGTGCGTTGTTATTATCAATGCAATCAATGGCAGAGAAACAGTTTTATGCAGGTGGTGGTGCAACCTTAGATCAGGTGAGTACGCCATTTGTAAAAGAAGAGTCTAACTACGCACCTGGTATGGCTGCTTTTGTGGGGTATAATTTTAAACAGCAGGCAATCGGTATTGTGCCTAAATTAGAGTTGGGTTATAGCAAAACAGAGGATTTTCATAAAGACCGTAAAGGTGATTATGAAATTGAGGGTTTTTTATTCGCTGCAGGAATACAAAAGTATTTACCAGAAATTGATCCTAATTTGTATGTATTGGCTAAAGCAGGGGTGGATTTAGGCGATGACAGTGGTTTATTTCAGGGGTTTGCAGTTGGTTATAAGCTCATTCCTGAGGTGGGTGTGCAGTTTGAGTATCGTAATAAAAACGCCAGTATTTCTAATCAAATACAGGTATTAATTGAATTTTAATTAGGTGTAATGCGTATGCAGTTATTTTCGCCAAATACGCAATTCTTTAAATGCGCCGGGGGCGGCTTCTAGCCAAAATAATTCCGTTTTATCTGCAAAAATAAAGCGATTGCCTAACAGAAAACCCAAGCGTCTACGCCCATTAATGGTGGCAGAGGCTTGGCGAGCACTTTTTTTTATATACGCTACTGATTGATTGGTTGGGCTGAGCATGATGTTCTCCTTGTTTGCTTGGACTTATATTAGCGGGCAAATATGACAATTGCGTTGCGCTTCTTTTAAGTTTGATTACAATGCTGTCTGATTTGTTAACTGGTAGGGTTTGAGTAACTATGGCAATTAATTGGTTTCCGGGGCATATGCACAAAGCCCGTAAGCAAATTCTAGAAACGTTTAAACATATTGATCTTGTTATTGAGGTGTTAGATGCGCGTTTACCCTTTTCTAGTATGAATCCATTTATTAATGAGATGCTTAGCAATAAACCGATTATTCGGGTTTTAAATAAGGCAGATTTAGCTGATACAGATGTCATGCAATTGTGGATAAATGATTGGGCAGAGAAAGGCATTAAAAGTATGCCTTTGGTGGCGGAAGATAAACAAGATAGTCAAAAGTTAATACGTTTGTGCCTGCGTTTGGCTAAGCAAAAACTAGCCAAAGTTCGTGCGGTTAGGGTGCTTATTGTGGGTATTCCAAATGTTGGTAAGTCAACTTTGATTAATCAGTTAACAGGGCGTTATATCGCAAAAACAGGTGATGAGCCTGCGGTAACTAAAAAACAGCAGATGATTGATTTAAAAAATGGACTTATCTTGGCAGATACCCCAGGCATTTTATGGCCTAAAATTGAAAATCAGCCCAGTGCGTATCGTTTGGCAGTGACTGGAGCAATTAAAAATACCGCTATTGAGTATACGGATATTGCTTTGTTTTTATTAGATTATCTCAAAGATTATGCCAAAGATGCATTGGTTGCTCGTTTTAAATTGGACGAGTTGCCAGAAAGCAGTTTGCAGCTATTAGAAAAAATAGGGCAAAAACGTGGCTGCTTACGAGCAGGCGCTAAGGTTGATATACATAAGGCAGCAGAAATTTGTTTGCATGAATTTAGGGCGGGCAAAATAGGGCGAATTAGCCTTGAGACACCGTTGATGATTGCGCAAGAGTTAGAGCAACTTGCCTTAGAAAATAGTAAGAAAATGGCACATAAAGAAGTTCAAGGGGAGCGTAATGCTTAATATATGGCTACTTATATTTGCGGCCTTAAGTATAATTATATTAGGTGTATATGCGCTTTATTTGCAGTTTAAATTAAAGCAAAAACGCCAGCAACAAATACAGCAAAAGCAGCAAGCAGAGATAAACTTGTTGGAATTTAAACGACGCACCATAGCTGATATTTTGTTTATTGCTAAAGCGATGCAACAGCAGCAATGTGAGCTGACCGAAGGCGTGTTGCGTGTGTATCATCTGTTAGTGCGTATTGATGAAGCTGCTTGGCATTCAAGTATGTTAACGCATACACGTCATTATTATTGCCAATGCAAGGATATGCCAATTTTAGAAGGCTATAAAAAGCTCAGTAACCAGCAGAAATATCAACAGGATTGTTTGCGTATTGAATTAGAGCGTACAGAAAGTCAAAATGTATTAGCTGAAATGCAAGATTTAATCGAGTATCTTAGTGCCGCTGATTAAGGATTATTTAAAGTTGCTGTTTGTTGACTGTATTAAATACTATAAGGGTTGCTGGTAGCACTGCTTTTGCGTTCAAATTGTTCGATACCCAGCCCTGATATGGGTTCTTGGTTAATCGGATTTATCTTTTTAATATCTTCAATTCTAAAAATGATATCCCCTTGTTCTTCATTGTTTTGATAGTCATGGATCAGGTCATCATTGCCCCAATATTTTACTTGGTTAAGATGAATAAAACCACGCTTGATTTGATTGTGCTTAATTTGTTGATAAAGGTGGCTGGATATATTGGCGTAATAGTAGTAGCTATCAAATTTGTCATTATCTTGGGCGACATTAAGCTGCATAAATACCCACTGACCTTTATCTTCAGTTGAGTTTGTTATGCTTAATAAATCCGTACCCGATTGACATGCACAAAGCGCACATAAACTTAGGGCAAGAAAACAAATTTTATATTGCATGATGTGCCTATTTCTATTTTAAGTTATTTTGTTAAGCATAAACCCTAAGTAATTACTCGCCAGTAAAAACTACGATTTGTTACTAAAAAAAGCACTGTTAGGTGCTTTTTGTCATTTATGTTTGATGGTATTTTGCAACTGTTCTGACTTCTTCTTTAGAGCCCATTACGACCGATACTCGCTCATGAATGCTCTGAGGTTGAATGCCCATAATATCTGTATATGCAGTACTGGCAAGTCCTCCTGCTTGCTCTACCAGCATACTCATGGGATTACCTTCATACATAAGTCGTAATTTTCCTGGCTTGTGTGGTTCACGATTGTCGTAGGGATACATAAAGATACCACCACGCACCATGATACGATGAATTTCTGCTACCATAGATGCAATCCAACGCATGTTGTAGCGTTTGCCTAAAGGCCCTTCTTCCCCTTGAAGTAAGTCGGCAACATAACGTTGCATAGGGGCGTTCCAAAAGCGTTGATTAGACATGTTAATCGCAAACTCTTGAGTTTGAGTTGGAATTTGTATTTGTTCTTTATGCAGGAAAAATGCTTGTTTTTGTATATCTAAGGTAAAAGAATAAACGCCCTGTCCTAAGGTTAAGACCATAATGGTAGAAGGACCATATAGCACATAACCTGCACCTACTTGTGCTTTGCCTGTTTGTAAGTAAGTATCAGGTTGAGCGCTGTCTGCTTGTTGCTCGGCTTTTAAAATAGAAAAAATAGTGCCAACGGTGACATTCACATCAATATTAGAAGAGCCATCTAATGGGTCAAATAAAACCAGATATTCACCTTGAGAATGACCAGCAACAGGCAGTGCTTCTTCTTCACTGGCAAGCCCTTTTACATAAGGATTATCTAAGAGTGCTTGTTTAAGCATGTCATTGGCAATGACATCGAGTTTTTTTTGCTCTTCACCTTGTATATTGGTGGCATGAGCTGCACCTAATATGCCAGCTGCCTCGCCTTGTCTGACCTTATCTGAAATGTCGATACACACTTTAGCAAGGCTATTGACAATCGCATTAATGGCGGTTGATTGACTGTGGGTTTGTAAAAACTGGCTAATGCTTTGCATGAAGTTTCCTAAAAAAATAAAAAATCCATGATACCTTATGTAGAATTTTTTTTCATCGCTAAAGACGTAAGCAGTGCTTGCGTGTAAACTTGCATTTTTTGTTTGGAGTATATTAATGCGAGTGCATATTTTAGGCATTGCAGGTACCTTTATGGGTTCATTAGCTCAGCTTGCTAAATCTTTAGGGCATGAGGTAAGTGGCTGTGATGAGGCAATTTATCCTCCTATGAGTGAGCAGCTTAAACAGGCAGATATTGCTGTGCATACAGGCTTTGTTGCAGAAGATTTACCCCAGCAAATAGATTGCTTTATTGTTGGTAATGCCATTTCCCGAGGTAACCCTGCCATTGAGTATATTTTAAATCAGAATCTACCTTATACCTCTGGTCCTCAATGGTTAAAAGAGCATGTGCTTAAAGGTAAGTGGGTTGCTGCTATAGCCGGTACACATGGTAAAACCACTACCGCCAGTATGTTGGCTTGGATTTTAGAGTATGCAGGTATGCAACCTGGATTTTTAATTGGGGGCGTGCCTGAAAATTTTGGTGTATCTGCTCGCCTTGGGCAGTCGGATTTTTTTGTGATTGAGGCCGATGAGTACGATACGGCTTTTTTTGATAAGCGTTCTAAATTTGTGCATTACCAACCTAAGACACTGGGCATTAATAACTTAGAATATGACCATGCAGATATTTTTCCTAATCTGGCTGCCATTGAGCGTCAATTTCATCATCTTATTCGCAGTATGGCGCAAAATGCACATATTTTTGTGAGTGCCAATCAGCCTGCCATTGAACGTGTTTTAGACATGGGGCTATGGAGTGATTGTTGTCATGTGGGTAATCCCCATGGTCATCTAAGCTATCAACTTGTGCGTGCAGATGCTCGGGAATTAACAATACATCAAGGGGCAAAGCAGTATTCGCTTAGTTGGCAGTTAGAAGGTCAACACAATGTGCAAAATGCGTTGATGGCGTTGGCCTGTGCACAACAAATGGGTGTGCCGCTTGAGGTTGGCATTACTGCATTAAGCGAGTTTAAATCGGTTAAAAGACGTATGCAGCTTAAGGCGATGGGCTCAGGTATTCGTTTATATGATGATTTTGCACATCACCCAAGTGCCATACAAACCAGCTTGGCAGGTGTGCGAGCTAGATTAAACCAAGAGTCTGATGATGGTCGCTTAATTGCGATTATTGAGGTGCGTTCTAATAGTATGAAAATGGGAGCGCATAAAGCGCAATTGATAGAAAGTGTTGCTGCTGCTGATTGTGTTTATTGGTTTGTCCAAGAGGATTTAAACTGGAATAGTAGTGCGTTGTTAAAAGGTGATAATATGCAGGTATTTCATCATCTTGAACCGATGCTTGAAATACTTAGCGAGCAAACTCAAGCAGGGGATAATCTTGTGGTAATGTCTAATGGTGGTTTTTTAGGTATTTTTAGCAAACTGATTAATAAGTTAAATTTACAGGAGCAATCTTGAATAATAATGTTTGTGTTGCCATAACAGGCGCATCTGGAAGTCCTTATGCTTTGCGTTTAATTGAATGTTTGCTTAAGCAGCAGGTGTTTGTCTCTGTTATTGTTTCAAAGGCGGCACAGCTGGTTATTAATACAGAAACCACACTTAATTTACCAGGGCAAACTAAAGCGCAACAGCAATTTTTTTGTGATTATTTTGGTGCTGATGACACTCAGCTTAAAGTGTATTCAAGGGAAGATTGGTTTGCACCTTGGGCATCTGGTTCTGGTAAGCGAGGCGCGTTGGTTATTTGTCCCTGTAGTACCGGCACACTGTCTGCTATTGCCACAGGAGCGAGCAATAATTTAATTGAGCGTGCTGCTGATGTGGCGATTAAAGAGCAACGTAAATTGATTTTAGTCCCTAGAGAGACCCCTGTCTCCAGTATTCATCTAAGCAATATGCTCACACTTAGTCAGCAGGGTGTTTGTATTTTACCTGCCAGTCCAGGCTTTTATTATAATCCACAAAATATTTCTGAATTGCTGGATTTTGTGGTTGCAAGAATTTTAAACCAGCTAAATATTGAACATAATTTATTACAACAATGGGGTACAGCAAATGAGTGAACAAACAACAGATAATCAAGATACACAGGTAGATAAGGGCAAGTGGTTTATGTTTGGTTTAAGTGTCGGCATGGTATTGGCCGCTTTAACCTTAGATTATTATGGGTATATTCAGCATTCTAAAAAAACCGATGATGCAATTGTCGCAGAGTTTAAATTGCTGAGCCTTGACCCTAAATATGAGCGTAAGATTTCACGAAAAAGTTCTAAAAAAGAAGCCTTTTGTGCCAATGGTTATTTATTGTTAAAACCTGAATCCGACAAGCCTACAGATGTGGCAGGTATTTTAGTAGATGATAAAAACCGTGGCATAAGTTGTCACTTTAATAAGTAATAGAACTTATTCTTGCGGATAAAGAGACTCTCCATACCACTGTAGCTCTTGTAATAGAGCCAGTTTTTTAGGTTCGTCTTGATGTTTTAGTGCTGCATCTTGCAATGCGTTTGCAAAGTCTTGAAAGTTTAATATCTGTGGGTGTGAGCTTTTACATAGTTTGCTAATTCGGTGCGCTTGCCAACGCTCATGTTCTTGCTCACTTAAACAGTGTGGCCAATTACGTGCTTTGTATCGAAATAGCATTTCCTCAAGTCTTGGATCTTGGAAATGAAACTGTTGTGCAGTCAGTTGCTCAGGTGTCATGCTACGAATGGCGTTTATTGTTAATTTATCTTGAGCGTTAAAGAAACCATGATAAAGCCCGGCATCTACATCATTATTTTGCTCAAATCTTTGTTTGTCTAGCTCTGGTTGATGAAATACCGCATGCAGCTTACTGGTTAAATCTTCCCCTTGTTGTAACATTGCACGGTGCTTTCTTAATATTGCCCCATCTAACTGCCAACGTGTAACAGTGTTCGCATCAATACTATTAACAGGTGCTAAAATAGGGCTTTTATTTAGGTGTATTTCTTTTAGTCTAATGCGTTCTAACCCCTGTTCATTAAGCTCTTGCTCAGAGGTAAATAGGCGTGTTTGAATTTCTTCAGAACTGAGCGCGAACAAGCATTCAGGTGATTGGCTTAAATCAAATACAATCAGGCTGTTTTTGTTTTTAGGGTGCATGCAAATAGGGGCAACCACCGCCATACAGCCACGTTCAGCCGAAATGCGTCCAGAGATATGTACTAAAGGTTTTTTTTCGGGAATATTAATTAAAGGTTGTAAAGTTTGTTTGCGTCTATGTTGGTATAAATAAGCATAAAGTCTTGGTTGCGCTCGCTGTACGCATTGGGCAAGGGCAATGGTGGCACGTACATCGGCGAGTGCATCATGGGCATTGCTATGTTCTATTCCATTGGCTGCACTTAAATTTTCCAATTTAAAACTGGGCTTGCCATTGCTATCTATAACCCAGTTAATTCCCTCTGGGCGCAATGCATAAGCAGCACGCATTACATCTAGTAAATCCCAACGGCTATTATCATTTTTATATTCTCGTTCATAAGGGTCATAAAAATTACGATATAAACCATAACGGGTAAATTCATCATCAAAACGAATGCTGTTGTAGCCAGCGGTACAGGTATTTGCCTGTATTGTTTGGGCATGAATGTCTGCAAAGAACTGTGCTTCATGGGTGCCTTTTTTCCTTAAACTTTGAGGTTCAATGCCTGTTACCAAGACCGCTTCAGGGTGTGGTAGATAATCTTCTTGAGGCTGACAAAACAACTCTATTGGCTCGCCTATGGGGTTGAGTTCTTCATCGGTACGAATGGCTGCAAATTGAGCGGGGCGGTCAAATGCAGGAGAAATACCAAAGGTTTCATAGTCGTGCCATAAGATACTATTCATAATAAATTGCCAAGCTACTTTAAAGGTTAAAAATTTTACTTTATTTTGTGCTATGGTAGCACCTGTCTTTATTAATTATTAGTGTCAATCTCATGGTCAAAACATTATTTAGCAATTTATTTAACAGCAACAAACAAAAAAGCACCCTCAATACAGCCGAAAATACACAAACTAAGTTAGCAGAAATGCGTAACGAAGTAGATGTTGTTGCATTTTTACAAGAACATAACGAGCTAGATGCAGATAGTTTAAATAATGCCCTTGAGAAAATAGAGCAATTAGAAAGTTGGCAACAGTTAGCTCAGCATAGGCAGTCAGAAATACGCCTTTGGGCACAAGAAAAAATCATGCAAAGTTTAAACTTGCCTGAAGACATACGCCAAGTTAGCGCAGTTGAAAGCCTTATCTTAGTTGCTTGCTATAGTCCTAACTATGAACTTGCTCAAAAAGCAATGCTACAAATTAAAGATGAGCAGACTTATTTTGACCTTGCCAGTCAACAACATGATCCCAAAGTGCGATTATTGGCGGCCAAGCAGTTACATAACATAGATAACTTACAGCAATTATATAAACAGTTTTTAAATAAAGACAAACCGCTACAACAATACTGTAAGCAAGCCTTAGCGCAAATGAAACAACAGCAACAAGCTCAAGTAGAAGAGCAAGCGCAAATATCCCATAGTTTAATGCAAATGCAGCGGTGGATTAAAATAGGCTATGAACCAGAATTAAAAGGTAAATTACAGGTTTGCGTGCAAAACTGGAGCAATTTTAGTGTACAAACAGACACCCAAAAAGAACAATTTAAAGCACTTTATAATGAGCTTGCAGAAATATTGCAACAGCAGCAGCAATCTATGCAACAACAAGCACAACGACAGGCAGAAGAAACACAGCAACAACAACTTGAGCAACAATTAGAACAAACACTTGCTGATTTATCCGTACGCCTTAATTTGCAGTTAAGCGCAGAAGATGAACAGCTTTATGAACAATCAAAGCAACAAATAGAAGCCTTAAGCAATCATCAAAACAACGTACTAACCAAACAACTTAAAGAAATAAATGGACGGGTTCAATCTCATAAACATATCCATAAACAACAAGCGAATATTGATGCAGTTTTACAGTTTGAAAATCCAGATAACTGGTCAGAGTTACACAGAGCATTAAAGCGTATCAATCAAATTCAAAATAAAATTAACTGGCAAGATAGCATAAATATGCCTTCTGTTTTGCAACAGCTCAAACAAAAACAGCTTAGATTACACACTCAAGTACAGCATTTAAATCAACAGCAAGCGGCTTTAATCCAACACTATCAAAAGCAATTACAACAATTAAGTGAACTTGTTGAACAGGGTAACAGTAAGGCAGCATTGAAAGTATATAAAAAACTGCAACGTGAAGAACTGCAAATTAACCCACAAAAATTAGTCGATTTTAAAGCTCAGGTACATAGCCTTAAAGTGCAGGTACAGGACATGCAAAATTGGCAAAAATTTGCTATAGAGCCAAAAAAGCAAGCCCTTATTCAACAGATGCAAGGGTTATTAGATAATCCTGTTGGTGCAGAGATTCAAGCAGAAAAAATTAAGGACTTACAGCAACAATGGAAAATGCTAGGCGATAACTCTGGGGAAAGACATTTATGGGAACAATTCCATCAGCTTAGCGAGCAGGCTTTTGCTCCTTGCAAAGAACATTATTTACAGCAAGCGCAGGTTCGTGCGGATAACCTCAAGAAACGCCAAATGCTTTGTCAGCAACTCAAAGAGTATGAAGCGCAGATGGACTGGAGCCAAGCAGATTGGAAGCTAGTACAAAAAACCCTAACACAAGCCCAACAAGCCTTTAAACAATATAGCCCTATAGAGCGTGATGATTTAAAACAGAGCATGGCAGAATTTAAACAGGTGCAAAATGCGGTTTATGCTCATTTGCGGCAAGAGTATGATAAAAATATAGCGCAAAAGCAGCAATTAATTGATGCCGCAAAAGAGTTGGTTACACAGCAAGACAAAGTTCAAGCAGGCGAGCAGGCTAAAATACTACAACAGCAATGGCAACAAATTGGTATCTGTCCCTATGGTCCAGACAAGACGTTATGGAAGCAGTTTCGTAGAGAGTGCGATATGATTTTTGCTAATATAAAACAGCAAGAGCAGGCCCAAAAAGAACGTAGTAAACAACAAATACAAGCGTTAAATACAGAGCTAGAGCAGGTAAGAGAAAATCTATATGTACCTGTAGACCAAGCACAAAATCAAGCGTTAGACGCCTTAAAAGAGGCGATATTAAATGCAGATATTGCTGCTTTTTCTAGTAAAAAATTACTTAAAAAACATCAAGATATTTTGCATTTACAAAAAGAAATGCAACAGACCTATAAACAGCAACAAAAACAGCAAGCATGGCAAAATCTACAGAGTTTAATCAGCGCATTAGATAACCAACAAGCAGTGGATTTGCAAGCAGATTTACCGCAGGGATTTAATGCACAGCAACTGCAACAAGCGCAGGCTCAAGCAAATGAAGATGATGCTTATGCACAGCAGCTATGTATTGAATTGGAAATATTATTAAATATAGAAACACCTAAAGCAGAACAATCTTTACGCATGCAGCTTCAGGTTGAGCGTCTTGCTAAGGGTATGGGGCAAAAACAAAATCAACTTAAAGAGCAACAAGAACTGATACATAATTGGTTAACTATACGTAAAAATAATGCCTTGGCTCAACGCTTTTACAACATATTAAAACAAAGCATCAATGTAGAATAATACTAACGTGCTTGGCTGCTTAACAATTTTAATGCCAGAGCAACAAAAACGCCGCTGGCAATGCGATTTAAATAGGTTTGAGCCTTGTCAGAGCGGCTTAAAAAACCGCCTAGTGCCGCTGCTAAATACGCAATTAAGACAAATACCATAAAGCTAACAGCAATAAACATAACGCCTAAAAGCACAATTTGCATACTCACTTGCCCCTGTTCTGGAGCGACAAATTGAGGCAAAAATGCCAAAAAGAAAATAGACACTTTAGGATTGGTTACATTCATAATGACCCCTCGACGATACAACGCAAAAGCCGATAGCGCATGCTCAGATTTAAGCTCTACTTTGCTATTGCCCGCTCGCCAAGCAGTCCAAGCTAAATACAACAAATAAGCAGCTCCTACCATTTTTAAAACTGTAAATGCCAGTTTTGAGGTTTGAAAAATCGCCGCTACGCCCAAGGCTACAGCACTGGTATGCACCACCAGTCCTGTACTTAATCCTAAGACAATTAATAAGCCCGATTTTCGACCATATAAAGCAGATTGGGTCAATACAAATAAATTATCAGGACCGGGAACAAAACTTAATACCGCAGAGGCAGCAATAAATGCCAAAATAGAATCGTTGGACATATAACCTCTATGCTTATTTGCCTTTAGATTTGTTGCTGGAGTTGCCTAAAATACGTTTTAAATCTTGTTGAAAAGAAGATTGGTATTTTTGCGCTAAGCGTTTGCCAATTTGTGATGCCTGTTTAAATAATAAAGGCAGCTTTTTTAAGGCTTTCTGACCTGTAGGGGTGCTATAAAAACGCAATAGTTCGGCTAACTCTGCCTCATTAAAATGGGTGTTATATAGTTGGCGCATTCCTGAGCTATAAGATTTGTCATTATAAATTTTATCAGAAAAGTCTAATGCGGCTTGTTTGACTTGTTGTATTTGAGTTGCATTTATTTTGTCGTTGTGTGCGAGCTTGTCTAAAAAAGGCTTAAATCCAACCATAAAAGCAGCACGAAACGCCTCTTTAGAATTGGTCAGCTCAATTAATTTATCTGCTGCATTGGATTGGGCAAAAGATAAGCAGCTCAGACTAAGAGAAACTGCAAGTAATATGATTTTAAACATAAAAAAACCTCATAAAAAAATAAATAATCGGCACTTTAATATAGCACCAACTGTTGTAAAGGGAGGGTTTATTTTCTTGCTTAGAAGCCAAAAAATATAACCAGATACAATAAAAAAGCGAGCCTAAGCCCGCTTTATAAAGGGGCTAATTAAGCCAACTCTATAGCAATGGCGGTTGCCTCGCCACCACCAATACATAAAGCAGCAACGCCTTTTTTACCACCAGTGTTTTGCAGGGCATTAATTAGGGTAACTAAAATACGTGCGCCTGTAGAGCCAACAGGGTGACCCTGAGCGGCAGCACCACCATAAATATTGACCTTTTCAATATCCAGTTGTAACTCATCAATAGGCATCATGGCGACCATTGCAAATGCCTCGTTAATTTCATATAAGTCTACATCATCTTTATGCCAACCCGCTTTTGTTAGCACGTTTTCAATAGCACCAACAGGGGCACAGGTAAACTCTGAAGGGTGTTGAGATTGAGTGGCATGGGCAATGATTTTTGCCTGCACAGTAAGCCCTTTTTCAGCGGCTACTTTGCTGCTGGTTAGTACCAGTGCTGAAGCGCCATCAGAAATAGAGGACGCATTGGCAGCGGTAATCGTACCGTCCTTTTTAAAGGCAGGGCGCAGTTGTGGAATTTTATCAATGTTGGCATTAAAAGGCTGTTCATCTTGTTCAACAAGATGCTCGCCTTTGCGTGTTTTAACATTAACAGGGATAATTTCTGCTACGTTTAGACCTTTTTCTATACTGTCTTTGGCTCGTGTTAATGAACGAATGGCATAGTCGTCCATTTGCTCACGAGTGTAGCCTTTTTTATCCGCCATCTGCTGTGCAAATACACCCATCAAATTACCTGTTTCTGCATCTTCTAAACCGTCATAAAACATGTGGTCTTTGATTTCAGCATGTCCCATACGCAATCCAGAACGGGCTTTTTCCAGCAAATAAGGTGCGTTAGACATGGATTCCATACCACCTGCAATACCAATATCAATACTGCCCGCTTTGATGGCATCGTGAATAAACATGGTGGCTTTCATACCTGAACCACAGAGTTTGTTTACTGTGGTGGCAGCAACTTTATCAGGCAAACCTGCTTGACGCATTGCTTGTCTGGCAGGACCTTGTTTTAAGCCTGCAGATAACACATTACCCATCACCACTTCTTGAACATCGTCCGCTTTAATCCCTGCACGTTTAACCGCTTCTTGAATAACAATGGCACCTAATTCAGGTGCTTGTAAACTACTCAAACTGCCTTGAAATCCGCCCATTGGGGTTCTTGCGCCTGCAATAATTACTACTTCATCAGTCATGCTTTATTCCTCATTTGTTTTAAATTTAGTGTAATGCAAAGCATCAATTCTATTGGATTTAAACTGGCTTGCCTAGCACTAATAAATAGACAAAAAACACCGCTGAAATTGGTTTTTGTTTTCAATTCATTACAAATGGACGCTTTTAATCCATACCTATCTTACTTAGCATGTGCCAAAAATAAATGAGAGTAGAAAAAAATGCTGACCCATACACAGATAATAGAGAATATTGAAACTCAAACTTTAAACGAGCTATGGCAAACTATCATTAATCATTATGCGGTTGATGAACAAACCTACTTGCAAGAATTAATCGCTTATATTGATAGCTATCCTAATCAGAAAAAACAAATTGAGTTGGCCGCCTACCAGTTGGTGGCATCGGTACGTGCGGAAGATAATTCGGTACAAATGATTGATGCGTTATTGCAAGAATATAGCTTAGATACCAAAGAGGGTATTTTGCTAATGTGCTTAGCAGAAGCATTATTACGCATACCTGATACACCGACAGCAGATGCCCTCATTGAAGATAAAATCTCTGAAGCCGATTGGCAAAAGCATGTTGGGCGCAGTCAGTCTACGTTAGTTAATGCCTCTACTTGGGGACTTATTCTAACTGGCAAAGTGATTAATACTGACAAAAAATTAGATGGCTCTGCAAGTAGTATTTGGCGGCGGTTAATTAAAAAAAGTGGTGAACCCGTTATCCGCAGTGCAATGTATCAGGCAATGAAGGTAATGGGTAAACAGTTTGTCTTAGGGCAAACACTTACACAAGCCTTAGATGAGGGCAAAAGCTATATTCAACGAGGATATACCTACTCGTTTGATATGCTAGGAGAGGCGGCTTTAACTGTAGCAGACGCTAGCCGCTATTATCAATCCTATAAACAAGCAATTGAGCAGGTTGCTCAAGGGCAGGCACAGTTTGCTAACGTATTAGCACCGTCTGTTTCTATCAAGTTGTCGGCTTTACATCCTCGTTATGAAGTCGCACAAAAAGAACGTATATTGCAAGAGCTTTATACAACAGTCTTAGAGCTGCTTGTTTTTGCTAGAGAAAAAGCCGTGCCTATTACCATTGATGCAGAAGAAATGGATCGCTTGGAGTTATCTTTGGATTTATTTGCCAAACTATATCAAAGCCCCGCTATGCAAGGTTGGGAAGGTTTAGGTTTGGTCGTTCAAGCCTATTCTAAACGTGCTTTGCCAGTATTGCGCTGGTTACATAAATTGGCACAACAAGGAGGCGATAAAATTCCAGTACGTTTGGTAAAAGGGGCTTACTGGGACAATGAAATTAAACAGGCACAGCAATTAGGATTAAGTAATTATCCTGTCTATACACGCAAAGAAGCAACTGATACCTCTTATATCGCTTGTGTGTATTATTTGCTCAATGAAGCACAACAAACAATTTATCCACAGTTTGCGACGCATAATGCACATACAGCGGCCTGTGTTTTGAGTTTAGGTGAAAATAAGCATTTTGAGTTACAGCGTTTGCATGGTATGGGTGATGCGCTTTACGATAAACTCATTAAAAACTCGCAAGTTCCTGTGCGTATTTATGCACCTATTGGCGCACATAAAGACTTATTGCCTTATTTGGTCAGGCGTTTATTAGAAAATGGAGCAAACTCTTCTTTTGTGCATCGCTTGGTAGATGCCAAAACCCCCATTGAAGCACTGATTAAAAACCCAATAGAAGTGTTACAAGGCTATTCTTCTTTTGCCAATTCAGCCATTGTTTTACCACAAGACATCTTTGCTCCAGATAGAGCAAACTCAAAGGGTGTTAATTTATTAAGCGAACAGGAATTTACACAACTACAAGCAGAGCTTGACGCATTTAAACACAGCCAGTGGCAAGCACTGCCTGTATTGCAAGGCACGCCTTGTATAGCAGGAGAAAAACAGTGCGTCTTTAGTCCATATAATCATACTCAACAGGTGGGTGAGGTTGTATATGCAAATGCCAAACAAGCAGAAGAGGCAATGCAAATTGCCGCAGATGCGTTTACAGATTGGAATAATACCAATGTAAAAGAGCGCGCCAATTGCTTACGCCGCTATGCTGATTTATTAGAAGAACATCAAGCAGAGCTGATTGCACTTTGTTGCTTTGAGGCAGGTAAAACCTTACAAGATGCCATTGACGAAATTCGTGAGGCAGTGGATTTTGGGCATTATTATGCACAACAAGCAGAGCAGCAGTTTGCTACTCCAACACTTATGCCAGGGCCGACAGGCGAAAGTAATGAGCTGTACCTAGAAGGAAGAGGGGTCTTTGTTTGTATTAGTCCTTGGAATTTTCCATTAGCCATTTATAGTGGACAAATTTTAGCCGCTTTGGTCTCTGGCAATACGGTAGTTGCAAAACCTGCTGAGCAAACCAGTCTTATTGCTGCTAAAGCACATGAATTAATGATTGCCGCTGGCATTCCTGCCAATGCTTTACAGTTTTTACCTGGAGATGGAGCAACCTTAGGTAAGGTGCTGCTCGAAGATGCTAATTTAGCAGGAGTTTGTTTTACAGGCTCAACACAGGTTGCACACTTATTAAATCAATCTTTGGCTGCACGCAAAGGTGCTATTTTGCCTTTGATTGCAGAAACAGGTGGACAAAACTGTATGTTGGTTGATAGCAGCGCACTACCAGAACAGGTTGTTAAAGATGTAATTCATTCCAGTTTTTCTAGTGCAGGGCAACGCTGCTCTGCACTTAGAGTGCTGTATGTACAAGCAGATATTGCTGAGCATATAAACAGTTTATTAACAGGTGCTATGGCGGAGCTTAAAGTGGGCAATCCAGAGTTGTTAGCAACAGATGTTGGTCCTGTTATTGATGCACAAGCACAGCAAGTATTACAGGCACATATTGAAAAACTTAAAAAATCAGGTAATTTGATAGCTCAAAGTCCCTTGGATAAGGTGTGTGAGCATGGACACTTTGTTGCGCCCAGTGCATTTACCATCGATTCTATCGCTATGTTAGAGCAAGAATTTTTTGGTCCTATTTTGCATGTGGTTAGTTATCAAGCCTCTGATTTAGACAAGGTAATCGATGAAATTAATCAATCTGGCTATGCTTTAACCTTAGGTATTCAAAGCCGTAGCGAAAGCACTTATAGCTATATTGAAGAACGAGTTAAAGTTGGAAATTGTTATATTAATCGCAATCAAATTGGAGCAGTAGTAGGGGTTCAACCCTTTGGTGGACATGGCTTATCAGGCACAGGACCTAAAGCAGGAGGACCACATTATCTATTGCGCTTTGCCAATGAGCGTACTCGTACAATTAATACCACCGCAGTAGGTGGTAATGCCAGCTTGTTATCTTTAAATGAGCAGACTATCGAACGCTAGTCTGCAACGACGGCTAAGGGGTTTGCACACCTTTAGCTGTTTTAATTTTAATGTGCAAAAACGGAGATAATAATAATGACTGAACACACTCTTGGTATTTCAATTACCTTTGTCGTCTATATTCTATTAATGCTACTTTTAGGTTATGTAGCTTATAAACGTACCAGTAATTTATCCGATTACATTTTAGGTGGGCGTAATTTAGGGCCTCTACCCTCTGCATTAAGTGCAGTTGCATCGGATATGAGCGGCTGGTTACTATTGGGCTTGCCCGGTGCGGCTTACGCCAGTGGTATGGATTCTATCTGGATTGCTGTAGGGCTTTTAGTTGGTACTTGGCTTAACTGGTTGCTGGTGGCAAAACGCTTACGCATTTACTCAGCAGAGGCCAATGATTCTTTAACATTACCTGCTTTTTTTGAAAATCGCTTTAATGATAAAACCCATGTATTGCGTGTGGTTTCCGCCTTTTTTATTTTATTATTCTTTTTATTTTATACCAGCTCAGGGCTAGTTGCAGGCGGCAAATTATTTGCGACTGTGTTTGACCTTGATTATAAAATTGCCGTAGTTGTAGGTACATTAGCGGTTGTTTCTTATACTTTCTTTGGTGGTTTTCTTGCGGTTGCTTGGACAGATGTAGTGCAAGGTTTGTTAATGTTTGCAGCCTTATTGCTAGTGCCTATTATGGCAATTCAAGCCGATGGAGGTGTAGAACCTATGCTACAGGCAATAGAACTAAAAAGCCCTGCAATGCTAGACCCCTTTACTAACGGTAAAGGCGAAGCCATCGGGCTTTTGGGGATTATTTCTTTATTAGGTTGGGGGTTAGGTTACTTTGGGCAGCCCCATGTCTTAGCAAGATTTAAAGCCATTCGCCATGAGCAAGACATTCCTATGGCAAGGCGGATTGCCGTTACTTGGAGTGCAGTCGGTTTATTTGGTGCATTATTAGTGGGTTTTGCTGCTATTGGTTATTTTGATGGCGCCATGTCTACCCCCTTAGAAGATGGTGAAAAAGCCTTTATGTTATTGGTAAATGCGCTTTTCCACCCTGTTATTGCAGGTATTTTATTGGCGGCGATATTAGCGGCAGTAATGAGCACCGCCGACTCTCAATTGTTGGTTTCTTCTTCTGCATTAGCAGAGGATTTTTATAAAGCCTTATTTAAAAAACAAGCCACTGAAAATGAATTGGTATGGGTAGGGCGTTTTGCTGTTATCGGTATTGCGGTACTGGCTTGTATTTTAGCGTTAAATCCAAAATCACAGGTATTGGCGTTGGTTTCTTATGCTTGGGCGGGTTTTGGTGCTGCTTTTGGTCCTGCTTTAATACTGGCACTTTATTGGCGTAAAATGACACGTTTAGGCGCGTTGGCAGGTATTATTGTTGGCGGCACAACCGTTGTTGTTTGGGGAAATATTAGTGGTGGTATTTTTGAACTCTATGAACTGGTGCCAGGGTTTATATTTGCCGCCTTAGCTATTTTTATCGTCTCTCAGTTAACCTCAGATGATGCTCAAGTAAATAGTCAATATGATACAGTTATTGGCAAAATACATGACTGATAATGGATAGTTTTTTAATAGCCTTGCAATATTTGCAGGGCTTTTTTCTGTCTAAATTTATTTTAATCACTAATCTTCTTGCTCTATCTAGCCTGAGTGTTTAGTATTTTTTATATTCACACTTTTATATAGAATATATTTTATTTTTTATGTTGCAGTTTCTTTTTTCTTCTAGCAAAAATAACAGCCAACGGATTATGCTAGAAGTTTCTTTGGCATTATTACCTGCATTATTTGTTAGTTTTTACTTGTTTGGTATTGCCAGCATTGTACAAGTGAGCTTAAGTGTTTTGTTCTGCCTTTTTTTTGAAGCCACGGTATTATATTTAAGAAACAAGCCCATTGCAGAAACCTTGTTTGATGGCAGTGCAATCTTAACAGGTCTGTTACTTGGTTTATCCTTACCTCATTTTGCACCTTGGTGGTTAAGTTTGCTGGCAAGTTTATCTGCCATTGTTTTAGGCAAGCAGCTCTATGGCGGTTTAGGGCATAACCCATTTAATCCTGCGATGGTTGGCTTTGCTTTAGTTTTGGTGTCTTTTCCTGCACTGTTTAGCACTCACTGGGCAGGCTCTTTATTGTTAGATAGCACGGCTCAGTTAAGCCTTAGTGAGCAGGTTTCCATTATATTTAATGCACAACCATTAACCGATGCCATAAGTGGAGCAACGCCACTAGATGTATATAAACAGGGTATTCGTTATAAAACAGGAGAAGAACTTTTACAGCAAGATATTTTTCAACATATAAATGGCGGCTGGATATATTTAAATCTTGCGTATTTAGTGGCAGGTTTATGGCTTATTTGGCGTAAACATATTAGCTGGCAAGTGAGTCTTGCTGTATTACTGGGTTTAAGTTTTTGCTCTATTTGTTTTGCTTGGGATAAAGATGTATATGTTCCTTTAAGTTTACATCTATTTAGTGGTGCTACTATGATAGGTGCTTTTTTTATTGCAACCGATCCCGTATCTTCAGCAACCACACCCAAAGGACGCTGGCTGTATGGATTTTTATTAGGGGTGCTTGTTTTTGTTATTCGTACTTATGGGCAATATCCAGATGGGGTTGCCTTTGCAGTGCTGTTAATGAATTTAGTTGTGCCTTTGATTGACGCTTATACTCAACCTGTTATCTTTGGTCGCTCAAAGTGACTTTTAAGGTGAATACCATGATTAAGCAAGCATCAATCAAAACAGTGATTAGTTTAAGTATGGTTGCAGGTATATGTGCATTTTTAATTGCCGGTGTAAAAATAATAACCGCTAAGCCTATTGCCATTAATCAACGCCAACAGTCACAAGCGATAATGCGAGAGATGGTTGGTGCTATGGAGTTTCAGCAATTGTCCTTGCCCAAAGAAGTAGGATATACCGCTTATTTAGAGGAGGCAGGCAACTACTTTTTAAGTAAAAACAAACAGATAATTATTTTACCTTGGGTTGTGCCTAATGCCTATCATGGAAAAATTCATTTTTTGCTCGCCATTAATAAGGCAGGTATGATTAAAAATGTGCGTGTGCTTTCTCATCAAGAAACCCCAGCGTTAGGAGATAAAATAGAGCTTAGCAAAAGCACTTGGATTTTAGCTTTTAATGGTCAATATAAAACACAGCAAAAGGATTTTCAGGTAAAGAAATATGGCGGTCAATTTGATCAATTTAGTGGTGCAACCATTACACCACAGGCATTTACAACCAGTCTTTTTATGGCGTTAAAATATATACAAGAAAATCATGCTTTTTTATTTGATACAGCGATAAGAATAAAGAAGGCGAATAAAATAAACCAAAATAAATAAATTGCTTGCCAATGTAATTAATTTAATTATATTAGGCTCTTGTGTTTTATGTTTTTCTAGGAATATTATGAGGTTACAATTAGTTTTTCTGAGTGTTTTTGGTCTTTTTTTAACACAAAATCTATATGCTGATGAATTTAAGTTAGTTTTTCAATCATCAGATCCCGCAGGCAGTCCTAATTTTATGCTGCAAAAAAGCTGGGCAGATAACTTAAAGAAAAAATCAAAAAACCGTATTCAAGTTAATTTATTACCTGTGGGCAGTGCCATTGCTTACAACAAAACTTTAGATGCCGTTGGTGTTGGGGTATTAGATGGGCATATCACGGATACCAGTTATTTTGCTAGTCAAGATCCTGCTTTTGGATTGATTGCCAATCCTGTAGGGGCATACTCTTCTCCAGAAGAGCTATTGGACTTTATGTATCGAGGTAAAGGTGAAGCATTAATGCGAGAGCTATTTGCACCTTATGGCGTCTATTTTATTGGGGCAACCACCCCAGGACTTGAGGCGTTGGTATCTAAAGTACCTCTTAAAGGAATTGCCGATTTAAAAGGATTGAAAATTCGTACCCCTGAAGGTCTGGTTAAAGATGTATTTGCCGCAGCGGGAGCTATCCCTATAGTATTACCTAGCTCGGAGGTATTTGTGTCTCTGGATAAACATATTATAGATGCCGCAGACTATACCATTTTTGCTACCAATCACGCACAAGGCTTACATAGCATTGCGAAATATCCTGTTTTTCCTGGATTTCATTCCTTGCCACTGGTTGATATTTCCATGAATATGCAAAAATGGCAATCAATGCCCAAAAAATTACAAGCCATTATGTACCAGTCCGTCAAAGATTATGCGTATTTGCTATATAAAATGACCGCAAGAAAAAACCAAGCGGCTTTATTGTTGGCACAAAAAGATGCAGAAATTCATGTGCAAACATGGTCTGATAATGAACGTAAAAAATTTAGAGATATTGCTAAAACTCAATGGGCAAAGGTGGCTAAACGTTCAGCCAATGCTCAAAAAGTATATGTTGCATTAACAGACTATCTAGAGAAAAAAGACAAAGCCAAAAAACCTTAAAGTGAATAAAGCTAGTATTTACAAGGCTTTTGGGACGTTTGGGGAAGTGGGCGGATTAAGAAGTGGTGCCCAGAGGCGGGATTGAACCACCGACACGAGGATTTTCAGTCCTCTGCTCTACCAACTGAGCTATCTGGGCAATAATAAGAAAAGTTTGGTCTGTCTTTTCAAAGAGGGCGTATTAAACTCGGTTGGCACGTATCTGTCAAGTGTCTTTATTAACTTTCTTCGGTATAACCCTGAGCTTTTTCAAAATCCTCATTGTTTAAAAATTTTTCTCTTTGCTGCTGCAAAAAAAGACGGTCTTTTTTATCCATGCTATTTAAATTTTTTTCATTAATAAGGCGTGTCTGGTGTTCTAACCAGTCTTGCCATGCTTGTGCAGAATAATGCTGCTGTATGTTTTCTCCTGCGCTACCGGGGAAGGGTGCTTGCTCTAGGGCAGGGAGCTGTTGTTGGTATTTTTTGCAAAAAATAAGGTTGCTCATGAAATGGTGCTCTTTTTATGAAAAGTGAGTACGCAATAGTTTTGCCACAGGTTGCGGTAAGCCTATTAGGTTGTTTGTTTGTGGATAGTACCAGTCATATTGTTTTTCTGCTAGCTGCAAAAATTCTGGTACTGCTTGCTGTTTAAGGTTAATTAAAAGTGGAGAGATATGCAGGTGGTAATGTGTAAAACTGTGCTTAAATGTGGGTAATAATTGGGTGTTTTCAGCGTTAAAATTGGGCAGTTCATCAGTTTTAGGTATTTCTGGTAAAGACCAAAGCCCACCCCAAATGCCTTTATCTGGACGTTTTTCTAGCAATAGCTGTCCATTTGCCTGTAAAAGTAACATATAGGTTTGTTTATTGGGTTTGTGTTTTTTAGGTTTTGGCGTTGGGTAGGCCTCGGGTGTGCCTTGAGCATGGGCAATACAGCTTTGTTCTTGGGGGCAAATTGTGCAATTGGGTTTGCTGCGGGTGCAAATGGTCGCACCCAAATCCATGATTGCTTGGGTGTAAATAGGTAGATTGTCTGTTGGTAATAATTGTTCGCTTAAACGCCATAGTTGGTTTTCTACCTGCTTGAGGTTGGGTGCACCTGCTATGGCAAAATAGCGAGTCAGTACACGTTTGACATTGCCGTCTAAAATGGGCGCGCGAATATGCATGCTAATGCTTGCAATTGCCCCTGCTGTAGAGCGTCCAATACCAGGCAGTGCATTTAATTCGTTGATACTAGGGGGAAAGATGCCGTGATATTTCTGGCTGATAATTTGTGCGCATTTATGTAAATTTCTGGCGCGAGCGTAATAACCTAATCCTGTCCATAGGTGTAAAATTTCATCTATGGGGGCAGCGGCCAGTGCATGTACATTATTGAAACGCTGGGTAAAACGCTGAAAGTAGGGAATAACCGTAGTGACTTGGGTTTGTTGTAACATGATTTCAGATAACCAGACTCGATAAGGGCTGATATTTTTTTGCCAAGGTAGATGGTTACGCCCATGTTGGCTATGCCAGTTAAGAAGATTGTTGGTAAATTGTTGGTGCTTTAAGGTGTCTGGCATATAAGTGCAGTGTGGGGCGAACCCCACTTGCTTTATTTTGGTTTGTTGCTTTGTAGTTCTTTTAATAGCTCGTCCATACTGATTTTTTGTAACCGACTTTGTACCTGATCTCGGTAAGTTTTTACTAGGTTTAAACCTGCGACGGAGGCACTATAAATAAGCCATTTGTCTTCTTTTTTGTTGTAATAAAGTTTAAAATCGAAGGCAACGGGTTTCTGGTTTTGTATTTGTAATTGGGTTTTAACCAGCGCACGATTTTTACTTTTGTTGTAACGAACGTCTTGATAGTTGAATTGACCACCAGAAAATGCCATAAAAGCATTGCTGTAAGTACGTATTTGTAATTCACGAAAACGCTGAATAAATAGCTTTTGTTGTTCGCTGGTTGCTCGTCGCCAATATTTACCTAAAGCACCCATGGCTATCTTTTTTAAATCAATGGCAGGCTGTATGTGTTTTTCTACGAGCATTTCCAGTTTTTTTTCTGTGAGAGTGCCTTGTTTATAGGTTTGTAGTTCGTTAATCATACCATCAGCTGCTTTTTTAACGACGTTTAAAGGTGCATCTAGCGCAAAGCTGTAGCTGCTAATGCTGATTACAAATAGGCTTAAAATAAATCTTAGGTAGTACATGTTTGTTCCTTATTTTGGGTGTTATTTATTGGTTCTTAGCCAACAATCAGAGGTTGCTGTGAATTGTCGTTTGCTAAGGGCAGATTGTAAGTTTTTTGGAACTTGTTTGAAACTCAATTCTTGCTGTTGAGTATCTGCCCATTGGCTTAATAATTCAATCATCTGGTGCATCACGCCTCGTCTTTGTGTGCTTTTACGGACGTAGGCTTGGCTTAATTCAATCCGTTTGTCTGATATTTGTTGTGCTAGAAGATAGCCAACAATACGCTGATTAAAACGACCTGTAACAAGCCAAGAAGTTTGCTTTAGTTTTGCTTGCAGTGTTTTTTTATGCTCAGTGAATGTCTCTTGGTTTTCTTTGATAATGACTTCAAGGTCTTGCCAGTCTTGACTGGTAGGATTTTGTTGATGCTCTAAAATAATGGGCATATTGCTCTCTTTGGATTTTTTTTACTTTCATTTCAAATGTTACTCGAAACCTGTGCACAGTTTGCTTATACTTTGCTTTTTGTTCGTACTCTTAATGGAGAAACAGATGTCACGCACCGCTACCGTAGAGCGTAATACGCTTGAAACACAGATTAAAATCAAAATTAACCTCGATGGCAAGGGAAAAGGTGAGTTTAATACAGGTACGCCTTTTTTAGAACATATGTTAGATCAGATTGCTCGTCATGGAATGTTTGATTTACAGGTGGATTGTAAGGGAGATACGCATATTGATGATCATCATAGTGTAGAAGATATTGGTATTACTTTAGGGCAGGCTTTTGCTCAGGCAATAGGTGATAAAAAGGGGATTAGTCGTTATGGTCATGCTTATGTACCTTTAGATGAAGCCTTATCTAGAGTGGTGGTGGATTTTTCTGGGCGTGCGGGTCTTTTTATGCAGGTTGATTTTACTCGTCATTTAATTGGTACTTTTGAGACTCAGCTATTTTGGGAGTTTTTCCAAGGTTTTGTTAATCATGCTCAAGTTACTTTGCATATTGATAATATAAAAGGCTTTAACGCTCATCATCAAGCAGAAACTATTTTTAAGGCTTTTGGACGGGCTTTGCGTATGGCACTGGCAGCAGATACTCGTATGGCAGGTATATTGCCTTCTACAAAAGGCAGCTTATGAGCAAGCGGCATTGCGTTATTATTGACTATGGCATGGGTAATTTACATTCAGCTCATGGTGCGTTGGCAGCAGTTGCTACAGATAATAGTTATATTGAAATTAGTCATAATCCAAAAACCATTGCCAATGCGGATTGTTTGGTGTTGCCAGGTGTTGGTGCAATGGGGGATTGCATGGCAGAAATGCGTCAAGCAGATATTGATAAGCAAATTAAACAGGCAATTAAAGAAAAGCCTGTTTTGGGTATTTGTGTTGGTATGCAGGCATTATTAGAGTGCAGTGAAGAAAGCCATGGGGTTTCAGGTATGGCAATTTTTGCAGGACAGGTTAGACATTTTCAAACAGCTTTTGCGGATAATCCTGATTTTTCTTCATTAAAAGTGCCTCATATGGGTTGGAATAAAGTACGCCAAAATGCTCACCCTTTATGGCATGGTATTAGTGATAACAGTCGCTTTTATTTTGTGCACTCTTATTATGCTCATTTAGATACACAAGAAAAAGTGAAAGGCGCAACGGAATATGGTATTGATTTTGTGAGTGCTATTGGACAAAAGAATTTATTTGCTACTCAGTTTCACCCTGAAAAGAGCCACGAGGCAGGGCTAAAACTGCTACGTAATTTTTTAACTTGGAATGGTGAAGAATAATGGCACTAGCAAAAAGAATTATTCCCTGTTTGGACGTTGATGCAGGCCGTGTGGTTAAGGGTGTTAATTTTGTTGATATTAAAGATGCGGGTGATCCTGTAGAAGTGGCTAAGCGTTATAATGATCAAGGTGCAGATGAAATTACCTTTTTGGATATTACTGCCAGCCATGAGCAGCGAGATACGACCTTTAATATGGTTGAGGCTATAGCGGAGCAGGTTTTTATTCCGCTTACGGTTGGCGGTGGGGTTCGTAAAATTCAAGATATTCGAAATCTGTTAAATGCAGGTGCGGATAAGGTTTCTATTAATTCTGCGGCCGTATATGAGCCTGATTTTGTACGCCAAGCGGCAGATAAGTTTGGCTCTCAATGTATTGTAGTGGCAATAGATGCCAAGCAGACAGGTCCACAAAAATGGGAGATTTTTACACATGGTGGGCGCAAGGCGACGGGTATCGATGCGGTTGCTTGGGCGTGCAAAATGACCGAGCTTGGTGCTGGAGAGTTATTATTAACCAGCATGGATAAAGATGGTGTTAAAACTGGATTTGATTTGCCATTAACACGCTCTATAAGTGATGCCGTTAATGTGCCAGTTATTGCCTCTGGCGGTGTGGGTAATTTACAGCATTTGGTTGAGGGTATTATTAAAGGTCATGCTGATGCTGTACTTGCTGCAAGTATCTTCCATTTTAACCAGTATGATATTCAACAGGCGAAAGAATATATGCAACAAGCGGGTATTGAAATGCGTCTGTAGGCATATTAAGTTGCTTATGGGTTATGCAAAACTTGAAATTTTTGATCAATACGTTGGTCTATATCAGGATTGTTTTGCCGCATATTTTTTATGGTATTTATGCGTTTATCGTGTTCTGTATCGGTCAGTTCAAATCGCTCAAGTGCATTGGCGGCAATAAAGCGTTCTTCTATGTTTTGATTTACATCTCGCATGATATTCAATAACTTATTTTTAACCTTATCTGAGGTTATATTATTTTCATAAATACTTAAAATTGCACTGAATTTCATTAACGTAGCAGAATCATTCAAGCCTTGTATAACCAGTGTTTCTTGTTGTTTACTTTGTTTTTTTCCTCTTGACCAGTGCCCTAAACTCCTAAGTGCAGAGGCTCTTACCGAATCATCTTGATGCTGTAAGTATTGTGTTAGGGTTGTGGTAATTTTTTTTCGCTCATGGCTGTAGGCATTGCTAGGTTGTAGAGCTTGCATTGCTAAAATAAGACTTGGACTATCTGCTTGTTGCATTTTTTGCAAAACAAGCTGCCTGGATTTTTCATTATTAGCACCAATATAAGTCATTAGTTTAAACCATTTTTTTGTTTCATTTTGAGGTGCGTTTTCTAGTTTTTCCACTATTTTACTTTCTAGGTTTTTATCCTCAGATGACATCATCAATTCAAAGAATAAACTTGCGGCATCAGGGTGTTGCACTTGACTGTAGGCTTGTAAGATATCATCAATTAAAGCAGGGTTTTGATTGACCAAACGAAATAAATCATCAGCGTGTTGCTGCGCCAATTGTTCAAATTCTTCTTGGGTTGCTGTTTTTGCAAACTGTTCAAGTAAATTATTAAAATCCAGCTCTAAATTTTGGGGTATGTTGCTATCTGTTTTGGCATTGAGCGTTTTAAAGCCTGAATAATTTTTTGATTTTGATTGGCTTTTGGGCGCAGTGGGGCGGCTGGACTCTGGCGTAATTAAAGAATGGCATGACTGGTTTTGTACTAATGCAACAGGGGCAGACAGTTTAGGTAAGAGCAAATAACTGACCAATGCGGCAATAATAAGAGCCTCTACAATGGCAATGGTTTTAATAAGAGACATAACAACTCCTTGAGTTTAAAAAGGGATAATACCGAGCATGTGGGCATTAGCTATAAAACATAAAGAGCGTGTTTTATAGCGCTTTAAAATTTGAGTTTTCTATTAAATGCAATAGCTGGCTTTGGGTTTGATTATCTCCAATAACATCACTTAAATAGTAGTTGTCTAAGGTGAGATAGAAATTTTCTATTGCTTCTTTTAAAATGCTATTTAGTTGGCAGCTAGGTGTGATAACACATTGATTATTCTCGCCAAAACATTCTATTAATTTTTCTTCCCCTTCAAGCTCACGCACCAATTGACCAATGTTTATTTTATTGGCAGCACTTGCTAATTTAAGACCGCCATTTTTACCTCTGGTAGCAATAATATAACCTCTAATATTAAGGTCTTGGGCAATTTTCATTAAGTGATTTTTAGAAATATCATAGTTTTGTGCCACATCTGCTATGGTTACTCGCCCCTGTGTGTTAACAGCTAAGTAAATAAGCATACGAATGGAATAGTCGGTAAATAAGGTAATTTGCATGGTTTTATTGTATCACTTTAAAGTTGTTAAAAGGCGGTTGGTTCATTTTAAATTACCAGCTTTTAATTAATTGTTTACCAATGCGCTCTCCCATTTGGTAAGCATCATCGAGAATGTTTAAATCTACCGTAAATTGACCTGCACTAAATGTATCAGGTGGGCAGACTTCAATAATCTGGCAGTCTTTTGGGGGCTGCCTGATAAATTGTATGGTTTGATTATAGTCACGATGGCGTTGTTGTAAACGCTGTGCTATTTGTGGGTATGACTTTAATAAAAAAGGCAGTAGTTTGGCAATTTTATATGGTTTTTTAATGTAGTTTTTAGGGTTGGAGCGTAACAGCATAATGCGTTTTGCACCACGCTGATAAGCCTCTTGTACAGGTAAGGATTCAGCTACGCCACCATCAAACCATTGTTTTTTATATAGGCTAATTGGGTGCTTATATGCCAGTGGCATACAGCTTGATGCTTTAAGTGCTGCGGATACGTTTTCAGGCTCTGGGCTTAGATATTCTGCATTGCCTGTTTGAGCATTGGTAACCGTAATAAGTAATGGTTTTTTTTGAGCCATTATTTCAAAATTAATTGGCCGCTCTCGCTCAGATATTTCCCATAGCCAGTCAAGGTCGATTAAATGACCGCCAAACATAAAACGGGTCATGTTTTTAAATTCTTTACGTCGGCAATAATCTGTATATACATGATAACTACGCTGATATTCCTCTGCCAAATAAGAGACCATATTAGATGCGCCAGCAGATACGCCTATGTGTAAATCAAAAGGGTAAAATTGTTGGGCAATAAATTCATCAAGTATGCCTGCGCTAAAAATACCACGCATTGCACCGCCTTCAATAACCAGCGCTGTTTGAATTTTATTATACATATTTAACAACCAATACATTAAAAACCTAGCATAGCATGATTTTGTTTTTTATATCTATTTTGGCATTTTGCACTATTTATTTTACGGTTATTTCTTGCTTACTTGGCGTGTTTAGCTAGACTAAAAATTAACATTTAGTTAATGATGATTTTATGCCATTTTTTGACCTTCACACAAAACAGTATCAAATAATTGCTTTTCGCTATTTGCTGAGCTTGTCTGCATTTGCAGGATTGCTATTTTTTGTGGTTAATATGCTAAGAGCACGCTATCTCTTATCTTTTTCAGAGTTGTGCATTAGCTTAGTGGCGTTGTTTTTTTTGGTGGCTTTGATTAAAGGGAAATTAAATCGGTATTTAAATCTAGCTTGTCTTATCTACTTGTTTTTTCTGTATTCTTTGATGACTTGTATGTTGGCTTTTGTGGTAAACATGCAAGCAACTATGTATTCCATTATCTTTTTTATCCCCCCTTTATCTTATCTGCTACTAGGAAACCGTATGGGTTTTATCTATACCTGTATTTTTGCACCCTTAGCGATGATGATTTACTTATTGCGTTTTAGTAGTACAGGTTATGGTTTGAATATTAGTATCATCTCTAATCTGGTAACCTGCCTGTTTGCGGTCTGGCTGTTTTCTTATTTATATGAAAAAGCCCAAGATGACTCGCAAAAAGCCTTAATAAAAAAAGCCTCTAAAGATTCATTAACTCGGCTTTTTAGCCGTGCTTCTGTAGATTTTGTTTTATCTCGAGATAAAAAACGCTCCCTTAAACAGAAAAACTCATTAAGTGTCGCCGTGCTGGATATTGATTGGTTTAAAATTGTTAATGATAACTATGGCTACCATATTGGCGATAGGGTATTGATTGAAATTGCAGAGATTATACAAAAAAATATTCGCCACTCAGATAGTGCTTTTCGTTTGGGTGGTGAGGAATTTTGTATTAGCTTTCCCTCTACAATGCCAAGGCATGCAGCACAAATTGTGGAGAAAATTCGTATGGAAGTTGAGCAAAAAGTTTTTAAATTTGAAGATTATGTTTTTTCTTTAAGCATTAGTGCTGGCATTACTGATTGTGTAAATATACAACTGCCCAGCAGTGACTTACTGAAAGCGGCTGATAAACAAATGCATATTGCAAAACAGCAAGGAAGAAATCAAGTTGCCATACACCATGCTTAGTATAAACAGATTAAGGAATATCTAAGATGTACCTAAATTATCTTAATAATTATCGTTTTATGGTTTTTAATTATGTTTTGGGTGCAACATTTCTCTTTGGAATTTTTTTTGCTTGGGTTAATTTTATTGCGCAGCATTATTTTATCGCAGCCCTAGATTGTACTTTTGTTGTTGCTGCTATTATCGTTTTAAGCATACTTAGGTCTGTAAAAATGCGAGCTTTTTTGCATTATTTTATCAGGGTTTATTTATGTTTTTTTTATCTCGCCGTGCTCGCTGCCATGCAGCTTGGAACAGATGGCACCATTACTTTATATGCTTGGATATTTTTAATTCCCCCTTTATCTTATCTGCTTTTAGGGCGACGTTGGGGAAGGGCTTATACGGGCATTTATGTAGTTTTAGAATTGACTATTATCTTTAATAAAGAGGCATCAAAACACAATAGTGTTAAAGGGCAGATACTGTTTTTTTCTATCCTGGCGATTTCTCTTATTATTATTTGGCTGTTGATTAATATGTATGAGAAAACACAAGAAAATTTCCGTAAAAGAATAACGGACCTAATGAGTAAAGACAGTCTAACAGGGTGTTTTAACCGAACACAGTTAGAGGTAAAATATAATGAAATATTGGTTTATTGTCAGAAACAACAAGCACCATTGGTGCTTGCACTTATTAATATAGATTGGTTTCGTTTAATTAATGAAAATTATGGCTATGATGAAGGCGAGAAAGTCATTTGTTTGGTCGCTGATTTAATTCGTTCTTGTATTCGCCCTACAGATGTCTTATTTAGAGTTGGCGGGGAGGAGTTTTGTTTGCTTTTGCCTAACACCAAAAAAGCCGAAGGTTTTGCCATAGTTGAGAAGGTAAGAGTATTAATTGTAGATAACCTATCATACTATGGAGAAAACAATATGTTTATTACTGCAAGTAGTGGCATGGTAGAGTGTGAAAATAAAAATAGAACCTTAAGCGATGCCCTAACAACTGCCGATAAACGCTTATATAAAGCCAGAGAGTTGGGGCGTAATCAAACCGTTAATTCCGATTAAGGTAATAAAAGGAGATAAAGATGGATGTTTATTTTGATCAATATCGTCGTCAGGCATTTATTTACTTGCTGGCGTTTATTTTTTTAGGTGGCTTGTATTTTTTTATTTTAAATGCGTATTTCCGCAATGATTATACCTTGGCTAGCATTGATTTTGGGGCAAGCTTTCTTTCTATCTGTTTGTTTTTATTAGTTTTAAATAAAAAAATAAATAAAGGTATTAATTATGTTATTCGCTTTTACTTATTCTTCTTTTATGCTGCCATTCTTCTAACCTTACAGTTTGTAGAAAGCAAGTCTATCACTATTTATACTTGGGTTTTTCTGGTGCCACCATTGTCTTACATGTTACTAGGCAGTGCATGGGGAGGGCTGTTTACTGCTCTTTTTGTACTTATAGAAAGCGGCATTTTTTATCTGCATTTTTGGCAACCCTATAGTTTAGATAGCACCTCCAAGTTAAGTGATATTGCTTTTTGTCTGTTGGTTGTTTGGGCTTTAACCCATTTATATGAAAAAGCACATAGAGAGTCGCAACTAAAACTGGTACAGCTTGCATCTAAAGACCCATTAACAGGGCTGTTTAATCGTACACAGATGGATACAGAGTACCAAAATTGCCTGCAAGAATCCCTTGAGGCCAATTTATCTCTGGCTGTTTTATTGATTGATATTGATTGGTTTAAAAAAATTAATGATTGTTATGGTCATGATATGGGTGATAACGCCTTATGTCAGGTTGCTAATATTATTGAGAAGCAAATTAATCATCAGGGTAAAGTATTCCGTTTAGGTGGTGAAGAATTTTGTGTTTATTTGCCGAAAACAACCAGAGATAACGCCTATTTAGTGGCAGAGCAAGTTCGCACTCAAGTGGCACAAACAGGTATGGTACTTGATACAGAAAGTCTATTTTTAACCGTTAGTATCGGCATTGTTGTTGATAATAAATTAAGTAATACCTTAGATAAGCAATTAAGGCTGGCAGATACCGCAATGTATGAGGCAAAAAAATCAGGACGTAATCAAATTATATTTTCAAAAATTTAAAAAAACAGCATAAAATAGATGCTGAATAAGGGAGGGCAATTTGCCAAGCATACAGGTTAATATTCATTTTAATCAGGCATTTAAAAAACTGTTGTTATCAACTGGTTTGGGTGCGCTTTTCTTTGCATTATTTAATCTTTATCAAACCTTGTATTTCTTAGCTTTTTCACAGCTGGTTGCGTTTTGTATTTGCATTTATGGTTATCGTAAAATAAATCTGACCTATATGCGTGAGCAAGCACAAAAAATAGCACGCATGTATTTGGTGGTTTTCTATTTTAGTGGCTTGCTGGCTTTATTCCAAGAAGACGTTCCTATTACTGTTTTTATCTGGGTGTTTTTAGTTCCTGCTTTATCTTATTTTTTATTAGATACATTTTGGGGGAGTATTTATACCGCTGTTGTTATTTTTGCCTCATTGCTTATTTATAGCTATCAGTTTTATGCACAGGAAGCATTTTTTAATACTGCATTTTTATCTAATATTCTAGTTTGTATGGGGGTTAACTGGTTGTTAGCCCATGAGTATTATGCTCACAATCAAAAGGCACAAAAAATGCTGATTGATATTGCATCTATTGATAATCTAACAGGGCTGTATAATCGCACTCCCTTAGAGCAGATATTCACCCAGCAATTGCATGCAAGTAAAGAGTCAAACACCGCTTTGGGGTTGATACTATTAGATGTTGACTGGTTTAAAAAAATTAATGATAACTACGGACATGCAGCAGGGGATAAGGTACTGTGCTTGTTATCTGAGTTAATGCGTATGTCAGTTAACTCAAAAGACAGTATCTTTCGTCTAGGGGGTGAGGAATTTTGTATTCTTCTTCCATTTAGTAATCTAAATAAAACCATCGCAACTGCAGAAAAGCTTCGTGCTTGTATTGCTTCGGAGTTTAAAAATTATGGTCGTGAACGCATTTCAATTACCATAAGCTGTGGAGTGATTGTCTGTGAAGATACCAGCAAACCCTTATCTAGCCAGCTTAAATTAGCAGATACGCTGTTGTATCAAGCAAAAGAGGCTGGGCGTAATCAGGTTGCGTTTAATCAAAAATAATTTAGAAAGCACTATTTTTTTATCAACAAAAAAACTGATGGCTAAAGCGCTATCTGTTTCGTGGCTGTTTTGATATGGGTTTATCAGGTGCAGAAATTCTGCAATAACTTTGGCATTAATTGCTTTGGCGTAGGTGTTTTTAATCAGAAATAACTTGAAAACTACTATTAGGCTTGCCAATAAAAAATCCTTGTGCGTAATTTACTTCCATTTTTTGTAGTTGTTTGAAGATGGCCTCATTAGATACAAATTTTGCAATGACTTCGGCATTAATTGCTTTGGCGTAGGAGGCAATGGAGTTCACAATACTCACATCTTGCTCATGATTGATAATATTTTTAATCAGACTGCCATCAATTTTAATATAGTCTGCTTCAATGAGCTGTAGTTTTTTAAAGTTAGAATAACCCACACCAAAATCATCAATTGCTATTTTATAGCCCGCTTTTTTCCATTCTTGTACTGTAAAGATGCTTTCATACATTAGTTCATCTTCTAGCATTTCTAAGGTAATGCGTTCAGGTTTGACGTTATAGCTAGCGCATTGCTCTTTAAAAAAGTCCATTAACTGGTTATCGCATAAATCTTGATAACTCATATTTACAGAGCCACTTAAATCATTACCACTTAGTTGTTTGAGTAAAGCAACCAATACCACACGGGTTATTTTAGATAGTAAGTGTAATTGCTCAGCAGCTTTTAAAAACTCTATAGGTGGGTAGAGGGTATCGCCATCTTGAATACGAACCAGGGCTTCATATTTTTCTATGCGGTTGCTTTTGAGATTATAAATAGGCTGAAAGTAGGTTACCAAACTGGCTTCATTCTCTTTATATATAAGCATATTCCTTAGTTTTTTAGACCACTTTAAATTGCTGCTGTATTTACGTTTTATATCTGGAATGTCTTCATAATATAAAATAGAGACATCACGGTTTTTGGCTTCTTGCAGCGCAGTTTCGGCATTGCTAATTAAATTTTCTGCATAGTTTTCTTCTATTTCTTTATGCTTTTTATCTACACTAATACCAAAGCGAGGGTTGAAGTTGGTTTGAATGTTATCAATATTAAATTTGTGCTGAGCTAGGGCATGGTGCACTTCTTTTAAAATTAAATCCAAACTCTTCATATATTGTGGGTTTGCTTGAGAAAAAGTAATCAACATGGCAAAGGTATTCCCATTTAAGCGATACGCTTTTGAAAGAGGATTAATTTGCTGTAGATTTTTTTCTAATAATTGTGCATAGGCTTGCAAGAATTGGTCACCAACTTTATACCCATAGAAGCTATTAAATTCGCCAAAGTTGATAATATCCAGTGTGATTAAAATAATGTATTCGCTATTGTTGGTGATATCTTGATTGAGTTTTTGCCGATTACCCAAACCCGTTAAGGTGTCTTGGGTTAAAAATAGATTAAGCTCTTGTTGCGCTTTATTAAGGCTTGTAATGTTAAAACCAAATACAGCAAAGCACTGATCCTTAGCTAGCCATTTAACATCAAAAGCATAGGTTATCTCATCAAATGTTTTGTTAACTCGTATATGCTGTTGGTTATGTTTTATATCAGCAATAGGGCAAGAGACCAACTCACTTAAGTTTTGTATGCTATAGCAGTTTTCAGTGTACGATTGGTTGCGATACAAGCAGTTGCCATTAATATCAAATATTGCCACAGGTTCAGGATTGTTTTCTGGAAGGGCTTGTTTATATTGTTGCTGATTGTTTTTAGTGGTGGTTTGTTTTTGCTTTAATAGGTAGAGACAAACGCTGATTAAAGTGTAAGCAATGCAGACATAGAGTAAACTAGGGGAATTAAATACACTGGCTAAAATCAATAACAAAAGAAGTATGATTTTTGAAAGTAAGGTATTGTTAATTTTGGTTTTTTTTATATTGTGAATAAACATATTCAACTTAGTTTGCACTCCAAATTTAAACTTATATTTCAATAGTTAAAGTTTAGCCTGTAAATACAATATTACCTAAAAATTTATAGATTTATATCTATTTATGATAAATAAATTATTGTTTTTTTAAGGTTTGTCTTCTTGCATGCTGGTTTCTATGGCAGAAATGGTTTTATTTGTACGTTTTTGTTTGTGCATTTTTTTATTTAACTTGCTATTTAACTCGTTATAGCTTTCATCGCCTTTTGAGGTGACACAAGCAGAAAGCAGAATAATATCTGTAAATGGCGGCCACTGCCTACGCTGTAAGTTACTCATAATTCGACCCATTAAAGTTGTTGCGCCATCTTCAGGGCAGTGGGTTAGCATAATAATAAAATTATCATCTTTAATTCTAAAAATATCATCAACAACACGCACTTGATTTTGTATTTCTCTAACAAATTCAGGTAAAAACTGAATAAGAGCTCGGCGGCCATGTAGTTCTTGATAACGTGCATAATCATCAATTTCAATACTGATTAGGCTTAACTCATGATGATCATCACGGCAACGAGCCAGCTCACGTTCAAGTAAGGTTTTGTAATGATTTTCTTTATAGGTTTGGCTGATAGGATCAATCAAACTTTTGCCTTTTAAATGATTTTTCTTCTGTGACAAGTAAGCAAAAAAGAAATAACCTGAAGTTAAAATAAACAAATAATACAAGGTGACACGTATTGCCAATGGCGTATTGTGCGTACTGGCAATAATAACAAAGCCTGCAAATGCAACCAAAAAGCCAAAAATAAGGGTGTTTTTAAAGGGTAAATAAAAGAAGAAAAAAATAGGTGCCACATAAAAAAATTGTAAGCCTTGATTAGGGTGGTATGCCATTTGAAATAAGCTTGCACCCGCGATAACAAAAGAAACAGGGTAAATAACGTAGATAAAAATCCGCTGATTTCTTAAGATATACACATATATTGCACCAAATATAAAGCCACTTAAAGTAAAAAAGTTAGAGAGCAGTACGGGATAAAGTCCTGTAATATACTGATTAATCATCATAAATAACACAATAAAAGCACCGGCTATATACACACTGATAATCAGTTTTGGCTCAAACTCTTCTTTAATTAAATCAGATAACATGCAACGCACCTTTGATATTTTGTAACAAGGATTCGGTATCATCTTCAGGGTTGTAAAAATGCAACTCTGGCAGATAGCAAAAGTGAGTAAATTCCTTGATATGCTGTTTGGTTTGTGTAAATACCTCGGTCATATCCGCTTCATCTCCTCCTGATAAAATGATTACAAAATGATAAGGCTTAATTAGGTAAAGGCTGTCATTTAAGCGCAAAGAAAAGCTGATTTTTTGCGCCATTCTATTGATTTCTGAGAGGTCTTTATTGTTGGATTTCTTACCCTTATTAAGGCGTACTGTTACATAGGCTAATAAACTGCCTTGACGGTCTGCTCTTGGTATTTCTTTGTTTAAATCTATTTCCAGTTGCTGTTCATTGTAAGCCTGTATATGCTGATCCAAATTAAGGGTTTTTCTTAAAAACCGTTTATGATATTCATTCATTAATGCAAAGATGGTGACTAAACAAACACCAGCAGCATAGGTGAAAATAATTTGTACCGTACTGGCTAGGGGATAGGCTTTTTGTGTGGTATAGATAACCCCCAAACTAAACATCAGCATAACCCAATTTGCACGTTTAAAATTAAAAACAAGATGAATTTGGATAGGAATAATAAACATCAAATAAGTCACATTGTCATGCTCACAAATAGTCCAAACGCCAATTACCATAATCAAGAGGAGTGTGATACGCTCAAACCAATGCCGTTCTGTTTGCTTTTTTGCGCCAGAAATTACAACTGCAGTCAGTAAAAATAAAGCAGCAAGCATGAGCTCTACCACTAATGTAGACGGGTTTTTCTCATATAAACTTAAAAGAGCCAATAACAGCAGAAAAAAGGTACAACTCCAGTAAAAACGTAGGCGAATGCGTTTAAATTCTGATATAGAATGATAAAGATTGGGCATGTTAATAAATCGCTTTTAATAGGTCACTTTTGGTTTTTTTGCTCTTATAACATTATATTAAGCGGGCATACACTTATTTTTGTTGCAGCAAATAGTCGTTATAAATAGAGAATTAATCATCATTAAAAGTGTAGTCAAAAAATACAATTATGATTATTTAATTCTAATTTTATTGCTATCTAAAATATGTTACGTGCGCAATGTCACAGAATAAGCGATACTTGCACCTTATTTTATTTTATGCAAAAGTCTAAGATTACGCACTTTATCATATTTAAGTCACATAAAAAGAGCAGCTTATCAACATGAACTTAGAAAACTACATGCAGGCTTTAGCTAGCCAAGCAAAAAGCAGTGCCAAAGACATTGCTAAAAGCAGCACCCATAAACGCAACCAAGCCTTATTTTGTATTGCAGAGCAAATTCAGCTACAGAAAACATCTTTATTAGAAGCCAACCATAAAGACCTACAAGAGGCTCAAAAAAAGCAGCTAGATGCGCCTTTAATTGATCGTTTAGAATTAACAGAAGAACGTATTGATGCCATGTTAGTCGGCTTAAAGCAGGTTGCAAATTTAGCAGATCCCATTGGCTCTATGAGTGACTTTAGCTTTCGTCCAACGGGTATTCAGGTAGGTAAAATGCGAGTGCCTTTAGGTGTGGTTGGTATTATTTATGAAAGTAGACCAAATGTAACCATTGAAGCGGCGAGCTTATGTATTAAATCAGCCAATGCATGTATTTTGCGTGGTGGTTCAGAGTCTATCAATTCTAATCAGGCTTTAGCAAAATGTATTCAAGCAGGTTTAGCACAGGCAGACTTACCAGAACATGCCGTACAGGTTATTACCACTACAGATCGTGCCCTTGTGGGACAAATGATTAGCATGCCCAACTGTTTAGATGTGATTATTCCTAGAGGTGGAAAAGGTCTTATCCAGCGTATCAGTGCTGAAGCAACCGTTCCTGTGATTAAACATTTAGATGGTATTTGCCATGTTTATATTGATGAATTTGCCGACCCAGTTAAAGCCATCAATATTGCCATTAATGCCAAAACCCAGCGTTATGGCACATGCAATACGATGGAAACCTTATTAGTTGCAGAGGCGATTGCAGCTGAAATTTTACCAGAACTGCAAAGTGCCTATGACAAATTTGATGTACAGCTACGAGGTTGTGAAAAAACCCAAGCCATACTAAGCAACATACAACCAGCCAGTGAAGAAGATTGGCAAACAGAATATCTTGCCCCCATATTGGCAGTTAAAATTGTTGCTGATTTAGACGAGGCGATTACGCACATCAATTGCTATAGCTCAGCGCATACCGATAGCATCGTCAGTGAAAACTATAGTCACACACAGCGTTTTATTCGAGAAGTGGACTCAAGCTCAGTAATGATTAATGCCTCCACTCGCTTTGCTGATGGTTTTGAATATGGTTTAGGTGCAGAAATTGGCATTTCGACGGATAAATTTCATGCCAGAGGACCTGTGGGCTTAGAGGGTTTAACCTCGCAAAAATATGTCGTTTTTGGTCATGGAGAAATACGCAAATAGTGGATACCAATGGACACATAGCATTACTTGGAGGCAGTTTTGATCCTGTGCACATTGGACATTTGCGTATTGCAATTAGCCTATTAGAAGCAGGTTTTAAAGAGGTTAAGCTAATACCAAACTATCAATCTCCACATAAAAAACAGCCCCATGCCAATGCCCAACAACGCTCTGCAATGCTCAAACTGGCACTTAAAGACAACAAGGATATATCTGTTTATAAACAGGAGCTTACAAGCGAAAGTCCTAGTTATACTTTAGAAACATTAAAAACCATGCGTGCCCAGCAATACCGCCACAATCACCTAACTTGGGTGCTAGGTGCTGATGCGTGGCATAGCTTGCCCACTTGGTATCAGGCAGATAAGTTGCTAGACTTTGCCAATCTACTTATCATTAACCGTCCGCAAGCAAAAAAGGGCACAAGTCATTGGCATAAACAAATATTAAAGACACATAAATGTGAATTACCGCAGCTTTTATCAGCAAAATATAATAAAATTGCTTTTTTAACTTTACCTGCACTTGAGATATCTTCAAGTGAGATAAGGGCAAAGTACCTGCAAGGGTGTAATATTCAATACCTAGTAACCGATGAGGTGCTAGATTTTATTCAACAACAAGGGTTATACAAAGATTAATGCAAACCAATGAAATCACAGACTTTATCGTCAATGCGCTAGAGAATATCAAAGCACAAGACATTCAAATTATTAATGTTCAAGAGCGCACCGCAATAACCGACCGCATGATTATTGCAACAGGAACTTCTAATCGACATGTACAGGCAATAACAGAAAGTGTACATGAAGCACTTAAAACAGCAGGCATCAAAACCAACGGCATAGAAGGCAGAAGTGCCTCCGACTGGATATTATTAGATGTATTTAATGTGGTTGTGCATGTAATGACCGCTCAGGCAAGGCAGTTTTATGACTTAGAACGTCTTTGGGGAGAGCCTAAAAACGTACAAGAACAAACCCAGTCATGAAATTACGCATACTGGCAGTTGGGCATAACATGCCAAATTGGATTAATGCAGGCGTTGATGAATACCTAAAACGAATGCCCAGAGACTGCCGTTTAGAATTGCTTGAGATTACACCAATTAAACGCAACAAAAGCACCCCTATAGCCAAAGCCATGCAGCTAGAGGCGCAGGCTATAGAAAAGCACTTAGATGAGAGTCAACATACCATTGCACTTGAAGTTTTAGGTCAGCCTTGGTCAACCGAACAACTTGCAAAAAAAATGAGCACTTGGCAACAAACAGGCAGACACCTTAATTTTATTATTGGTGGTGCAGACGGGCTAACACCAGAATTATCCAATCAAGCCAATGAAAAATGGTCCTTATCTAACCTGACCTTGCCGCACCCCTTAGTGCGAGTGCTACTGGCCGAGCAGCTTTATCGTGCTTGGAGTTTACTTAATAACCACCCGTATCATCGTTAGCTAATCGCCATGCAGCAGCCACGTTCATTTAGAAATAAAGTATACGAGTTTAAGATTTTTAGAAATCGTATTTGGTTTATGGTTGGCGTTATTTTAGTATTATTAGCACTTTTACTTGCACGCATGTTGCAACTACAACTATATGAGCATGAAAAATATCAAAACCTCTCAGAAAACAACCGCATACAACTCCAGCCCATTACCCCCAACAGAGGCGTTATTTATGACCGTAACGGTGTTATTCTGGCAGAAAACTTACCCGCATATCGACTCACTGTAGTACGAGAAAGGGCGCACAATTTACAGGTAACCCTAGATTTTATTAATCAGCTAATAGGCCTTTCAGAATACGAGCTTAAAACCTTTAAAAAAGCCTTAAAATATGCTCGTCGTCCATATCAAGCCATTACCTTAAAGCGCAATTTAAGTGCCGAAGAAATTGCCAAAGTTATGGTTAATCGCTTTTACTTACCAGGGATTGATGTTGATGCAGAACTGGTTAGACATTATCCCAATGGCAAAGAATTTGCTCATGTTTTAGGCTATGTTGGACGTATCAATCAAAAAGAACAAGAACGCTTAGATAAAGACCCAGAACTAAAACAAAATTACAGTGCAAGCCGCTATATTGGCAAGCTAGGGGTAGAAAAACACTATGAAAGCATACTACATGGAAAAGTAGGCTATCAAACTATCGAAACCAACGCCCGTGGACGAATTTTAAAAGTGCTTAATGAGCGCAAGCCGCAGCCGGGGCAGGATATCTATCTTCATCTTGATAGCAGGTTGCAATTACTTGCCAGCAAACTCATGCACAATATGCGAGGTGCACTGGTTGCCATAGATATAAAATCAGGCGGTATTTTAAGTTTATATAGCAACCCCAGTTTTGATCCTAATTTGTTTGTTAATGGCATTTCACATAAAAAATACAGCAAGCTCAGATTAGACAAAGATTTACCTCTATTCAACCGAGCTATTCGTGGGCGTTATCCTCCAGCTTCCACCCTAAAGCCTTATATTGGCATTGCGGTACTAAACAGTAATATCATGGGCTGGAAAGAAAGCATCAATGACAAAGGCTTTTACCAACTGCCCAATGAAGAGCGTTTATACAGAGATTGGAAACGACATGGACATGGCATTGTAGATATGCAAACCGCCATTGTTCAATCTTGTGATACCTATTTTTATAATGCCGCCGTAAAAACAGGCATGGATAAATTAGTTAGCCATCTACATCAATTTGGCTTTGGGCAAAATTTAGCGTTAGATATTCCAGACGCACTAACTGGCATTTTACCAACCAGAGAATGGAAAAAACGCCGATACGGTAATTTCTGGTTTCCAGGAGACACCGTTAACCTTGGCATTGGGCAAGGATTTATGCTCGCTACCCCCTTACAAATGGCGACAGCAGTGAGCATTTTAGCCAACAGTGGTAAAATCATAGCACCACGCTTAATATTTCCTCAAAACCAGCAACCTGACATATTTATCAACAACAAAGCCCAACAAATTGAACTAAAAAACCCCTACAACTGGCAACGCATACAACAAGCAATGGCACAGGTTATCAACCATAAAAAAGGCACTGCCCACAGTTTAAGCAGAAATATGCCTGTACCTATTGCAGGCAAAACAGGCACAGCCCAAGTTGTTGGCATAAAGCAAGATGCCAAGTATGATTCCGAAGCACTCCATGAAAGGCAACGAGACCATGCCTTATTTATTGCGTTTGCGCCCGTTAAAAACCCCACCATCGCCATTGCCGTTATTATTGAAAATGGCGAATCAGCCAGCCGTACTGCAGGGCCTATAGCCAAACAAATTATTAATGAATACCTATATGAAGTTGAACAATAACATGCACATAAAAGCCCCAATACACAACTTTGTTAAAACTCAAAAAACACATACAATAACAAAATATATTCAATTATTTACAAAGGTAGAAAATCACAATGGCAAGCGTTGATTTTAGCCGCACATTAACGCAAGGACAGGGCAGTGGCTTTGCGAAAAGCAAACGGCTACTTCACAGAATACACCTAGATTTACCGCTTATTCTGCTGATTTTAATCCTTGCTGCATTAGGACTGATTATCTTATATAGTGCCAGCAACCAAAATATGCACATTTTTTATCGTCAGCTTATACACTTTGCCATTGGTTGGAGCCTAATGATAATAAGCGCACAAATTCCTCCAAGGATTTATCAAGCCTTAGCACCTTGGGGTTATATGCTTAGCGTATGTATGCTAGTTGGCGTATTGTTCTTAGGTGTAGGTGCAAAAGGCGCACAGCGTTGGTTAGAATTACCTGGCGGTGTGCGTTTTCAACCCTCCGAACTCGTTAAACTCATGCTACCATTAGGCGTTGCTTGGTATTTAGCACGCAGCAGTATTCCACCTAAATTATTCGATATTGCCACCGCACTGGTGATTGTATCTTTACCCGCTTTTCTCATTTTAAAACAACCAGATTTAGGCACCGCCATATTAATTTTAGCCTCAGGCTTATTGGTTTTATTTTTTGCAGGCATGTCATGGTGGTTAATTATCAGTATGGTAGCCATTGTTGCTGCCTGCTTGCCGCTGTTATGGTTTTTTGTTATGCACAGTTACCAAAAACAACGAGTCTTAACTTTTTTAGACCCAGAAAGCGATCCGCTAGGGAGCGGCTGGAATATCATACAATCAAAAATTGCCATTGGCTCAGGAGGGCTAGAAGGCAAAGGATATTTACAAAGTAGCCAATCCCAATTAGAGTTCTTACCAGAAAGTCATACCGACTTTATTATAGCGGTACTAGCAGAAGAAACAGGCTTTATCGGTGTTGCCCTAATCCTCACCCTCTATGCATTGATTGTGATGCGGGCATTAGCTCTATCTGCACGCAGCAAAACACTTTTTGGGCGTTTAATCGCAGCCAGTATGATGAGTACCTTCTTTATTTACGTGTTTGTTAATATAGGAATGGTGAGTGGGCTTTTGCCTGTAGTTGGTGTACCTTTGCCTTTAATTAGTTATGGAGGCACCTCTGTAGTTAGTTTAATGATTGCCTTTGGCATTACCATGTCAATGGCAACCCACAACAGACAATAACCGCAACAATAACAAAGAGATAAAAAATGAACTTAAAGAAACTTTTATTAATAGCCAGTTTAAACCTACTGAGTTTTAACCTATATGCTGACTACAGCACCCATGAACGTTATGCGGAATTTGTACAACAAGCAGAAAAAAAATATGACATTAAAGAAGCACATATAAAAAAATGGTTAAGCCAAGCGCAAAAGCAACAATCCGTACTTGATGCCATTGCCAGACCCGCCGAAGGACGTTTAACTTGGGGCAAATATCGCAATATATTCTTAACCAAAAAACGCATCAAAGAAGGCAAAGCCTTTTTACGCACACACAAAAAATTACTCAATCAAGCACAAAAAAAATACGGCGTAAAAAAAGAAATCATTGCCGCCATTATTGGTGTTGAAACCTTTTACGGCACCCGTCAAGGAGGCTATCGAGTGCTTGACTCATTAACCACACTGGCATTTGACTACCCCAAACGCCGTCTGTTTTGGCATCAACTTATGGCATTTTTTGCCCTCGCCGAAGAAGAAAACCTCGACTTAGCCCAAGTAAAAGGCTCTTATGCAGGCGCAATAGGTTACGGGCAATTTATTCCCACAAGCTATCTATCTTACGCAGAAGACGGCAATAACGACGGCAAAAAAGACCTAATCAACTCACCTGCCGATGCCATTTTTAGCGTAGCCAACTACTTTAAACAACACGGCTGGCAAACAGGCAAAGCCGTAGCGCAAAAAGTTAAAGTCATGGGCAAGCGTTATCCAAAATACCTAGATCAAGGGCTTAAACCCAAAGTAAGCCTAAAGCAACTTAACCATGATGGCGTTATCGACATTAGACAAAAAAACCTCCAGCAAAAAGCCACCTTAATGCGTCTTCAAAAAAATAAAACGCGCGAATACTGGATAGGGCTGCACAACTTTTATGTCATCACTCGTTACAACCACAGCCAACTGTACGCTATGGCAGTATATCAATTAAGTCAGGCACTTAAATGACACTAAAACACATACTCCTATTACTTGGATTAACTCTACACCTAGGTGCCTGTACAACCACAGGCACCAGCTCCTCACGCTATCAGCATCATCAAGACTTTGCACCTAGCAGCAAACGCATTGCCCATTTATCCGAGCCAACACCACGCAACGAAGCACCCAGTAAACAGGGCAACAAACCCATCTACCAAGTATGGGGAAAATCTTATCGAGTGTTACCCAGTGCCAACGGTTTTACTCAAGAGGGCACCGCCTCATGGTACGGCATGAAATTTCATGGGCATAAAACCGCCAATGGTGAAATTTACGATGTTTATAAATTCAGTGCCGCCCACAAAAATCTACCCCTGCCCACCTATGTACGAGTAACCAACCTTGCCAATGGCAAAAATGTAGTAGTACGTGTTAATGATAGAGGCCCTTTTCATGGCAACCGCATCATCGACTTATCTTACGCCGCCGCCATACGCATTGGCATGCACAAACAAGGCACCGCCAGAGTCAAAGTAGAAGCACTCACTGGTAAACAAAGCAGCGTCAGCCCACTTACACAAAATGGCGGAACAAACACCAACAGCACCGCTTTTAACCCATCAGATAGATGGGTACAAGTAGGTGCCTATCGCAACATCAAAGCCGCTTTTAGCGAAAAAAAACGCTGGCAAAAAGCCATACAGCCACAATCTTACAAAGTACAGGTTTACGCCTCAAAAGCGCATATTGGCTTATATCGCATATACATAGGCCCGATAAAATCAGGCGCAGCACTTAACAAATTTATTCACACACTACGCCACAAACACGCAGTAGATTACCCCGTGATTGTGACCCAAGCAGAGCTGGTACGCTAAAATAAGGAACAACGATGATAGACACATGGCAACCTGCCCCCGCACAACCCACACTCATAGCAAGTGCACAACTAACACAGCTAGTACAACTGTTACGCACCCACAAAGGCGAGATAAGCCAGCTTCAAATAGCAGAACTATTACCAGCAACCTTGCTTAATCACTGTGCTAACTGGATTTCTGCCAGTGCCGAGCACTGGCAACAAAGTGTTTGCCATCTTGATGACCAAGAAATATGGCTTATTGCCCAATTTTACGCCCATGCAGAAGAACAGCTAGAGCGTTTTTATGCAGCAGAAAAAAACCCCGCCATCTACCTATTTAAATGGCTAAAACAACAAGGCAGCATATCTGGCAAAGAAGCCACCCAAGCCCTAAAAAGCCTAAGTTCCAACCGCTATATTCCGTTTGGTAAAATTGAGTTTTAACCCATGGCGAGATACACACCTAAGCGAGCTTAGCGCATACTCGTAAATGCTAAATGACCTTTTAAGCTTTAGAAAATAGTAATAAATTGATACAAGCCTATCCGCACTGAGACAGTAGCGAAATGCTTATTATAAACAGCCTCTTAGGGCTTTAACGGTTATATTATATTTCAGTTAATCCCGTATTCGCACGGTCAACAATCGGCTTAAGCAAATCGCTTAATAAACTACGCTCGCCTAAATGCACAAACACCTCAACAGGCATACCAGCTACTATTTTAAGTTTGGCTAAACGCAACATCTGCTCAGGTTTAATATTAATCTGCATATTGTAATAGGGCATACCCGTTATTTTATCCACCAATCTATCTGCAGAAATAAGCACCACCTCACCTTTAATTTTAGGGGTACTGTTTTGATTAAAAGCGGTAAAGTTTAAATCCACAGGCACGCCCAGTTTAACCTTATCCACAAATTGCACAGGTAATTTAGCCTGTACCAACAAAGGCGCATTATTTGGCACAATACGCATAAGCTGCATACCCGAGGGAATAACCGCCCCTTGTGTAAAAATCTGCAAATCAATCACACGTCCCGTACTTGGTGCCAGCAGATATTCATTATCTAAGGCAAACTGTGCAACCTGCAACTGCTCATTAATACTGGCTAACTTTTCATTTGTCTCATTTAATTGGTTACGCAGGTTTTTATGATAATCCTGTTTTAACTTCAACGCCTGTAAGCTCAAAGTTAAAATACGGTTTTCTAGCTGCCCATTCTCGCCAAAGGTTTTAGAAATATCGGCCTCAATTTGCATTAAAATACGCTCAACCTCCAGCAGCTTATCTTTTGCCATAAAACCCTTGTCCACCAATTTTTGATAGCGTTGATACTGAGCGTAAAACGATTTTTTTTGTTTTTGCTTGCTCTGTAATGAATTTTTTAACCCCCTAAGTGATGCCTCCAGTCCCACTTTGGCTTTATTTAATGCCTGTGTTTCTAACTGCAAAGATTGTAGGCGATTATTCATCAGCTTTTGTTGCAAACTTAACTGCTGCTCAAGTTTGGCATTCGCTGTCATATCTTGCGGCAAAACCAACTCACTGCCTGCTTGCTCTGCTTCAAGTCGAGCTTTAATTAAGCGCAAATTTTGCTGCTGCAAGCCTAATCGGTTACGTTCTGTCTGTGATTTAATCGGGTTCATTTTAATGAGTGTTTGTCCTTTTTGTACCAACTGTCCTTCATGCACTAAGATCTCTTCTACAATACCACCAATCGGGTGTTGTACCGCCTTATGATGCCCTTTAACAATAACCTGACCTGAAGTATTCACCCCCTTTGCCAAAGGAGCCAGCGCACTGAATAGCAAAAAACCACCAACACTGAGCAGCATTAGCCAAAGTCCAAACCTAACCAGCCTATTTGCTTGTAGATTAAGGGGTAACTCTGGTATTTTATTAGCTTGCATCTAAAAAACCTGCTTATTTATTCTGGTGTTTGCATTTTATAACTCATGCTAATACTTGGCATACTGGTTACTTTAGGGGCTTTTGTTGCACTGGGTTTTCCCTGAATGTGTGCCAATACCTGCTGCTGCTCACCAAATATGCGTAACATGCCATTTTCTAAAATCAAAAGTTTATCTGCCTGCTCTAATAACTCTGCCTTATGTGAAATAACCACCAACGTTTTACCCTGTTGTTTAAGCACAGCCAATGCCTGTTTTAATGCCATCTCCCCTTGCTGGTCTAAATTTGCGTTTGGTTCATCTAACACAATCATAGGTGGTAATTGATACAATGCCCGAGCCAAGCCCACTCTTTGTTTTTGTCCGCCAGATAGCCCCGCACCGCCTTCGCCCAAGGGCGTATCGTAGCCTTTAGGGAGCTGCAAAATTAAATCATGCACCTGAGCTAATTGTGCGCTGGCAATAATATCTTCTGCATTTTGCTCACCAAAACGGCAAATATTCTCTGCCACCGTACCTGCAAAAAGCTGCACATCTTGGGGCAAATAGCCAATGTGTTTGCCTAGCTCATTAGGATTAAAATGGCGCAAATCAGCACCGTCTAAGCGCACCACACCCTGTATGGGATTAACTGCGCCCACCAACAAGCGTGCTAAAGTACTTTTACCCGAGCCAGACAAACCCAATATGCCCAAGGTTTCCCCAGCGGCAAGTTGAAAACTTAACTGTTTAAGACAAATTGCCCCTTGCAAAATAGCACTGGCACTGACTGCCTCTAGGCGCAACTCGCCTTTAGGGGTAGGTAAGGGCAGCGGCTTGGCTGCCTCTTGTTGGTTATTTAATAAACGGTTAACTCGTTCAAACGACTGTTTTGCTTGAGAAAATTGCTTCCATACCGCAATTAACAAATCAATGGGTGCAAGCACTCGCCCTAATAAAATAGAGCCAGCAATCATAACCCCAGCACTGACTTGCTGTTGTAACACCAAATACGCACCTAAGCCCAATACAAAAGATTGCAACGCCATACGCACCGCTTTAGATAATGCACTAAATAACGCCGTACGTTCACTTGCCAAATTTTGCCAAGCTAAAAACTGATGATGTTGGTGTTGCCAACGCTTAGTAAATGCCCCAAGCATACCCATAGCGGCAATGCTATCGGCTTGTCTAAACTGTGCTAATGCACCTTGGTTAGCCTGATTAGACAGTTCAGTGGCAACTTTAAGCGGTGCGTCAGCCGTTTTTTGATTAAGCCATGCCAAGGCAATTAACAGCACCGCCGCAGCCAAAGAAAACCAGCCCAAAGCAGGGTGAAATAAAAACATCACCCCAACATAAATAGGAAACCAAGGCGCATCAAAAAAAGCAAACAACGCATTGCCTGTAGCAAACTGACGAATTTGAGTTAAATCGGATAATGCTTGTGCCGCTTGATTAGAGCCTGTTAACAAACGATGGCGATACATTGCAGTAAACACCTTTGCATTAAGCAGGGTATCCACCTTAGCACCTAAACGAATGACCACCAAACTTCTAAGCCACTCCAAAACGCCCATTAATAAATAGCAACCTAATACCATCAGACTTAACATCAATAAGGTCATACTATTGCCAGAAGAGAGCACCCTATCGTACACCTGTAGCATATAGATAGACGGTGCAAGCATCAGTAAATTAATAACAGCACTAAACAAAGCCACTACCAATAAAGGTTTTTTAATGGTGCTTAAAGCACTGCTGATAAGAGGAGATAAACGAATAGGTGTGCTCATGGTGTTCAGTTATAAAGTGATTGAATAAAGCGAATGCAAAGGTGCTTTATCCCTTGCTTATCGCTATTTACAGCATTTAATAGGGCAAGGTTTTGTTTTTCTTCTTCGGTTAAAGGTAAAGACTCCCCAAGGCAGGCGGATAATAAGCTAGATAGTATAATTAGTAGAGGTACGTTAAAAAGCTGATATATACGCATGGTTTAACCTTAATTATCCTTTACTAAACGGGTGAAGTTACAGTAGCTAAAGTCATAAGAGTTTAATACTAGCTTATCGTATTTATTAAGTCGGCTGTATCGCGCCATAAAAGAATAGGCATGAACAACACTTTTAGCTTCAAAAGGTTTGCCAGGTTTGGTGGGGAATTCTTCTTTTTGTTTTGAAGGAGAAGAGCTATACAAACTTATAAAAGCTTCCATACTAAATCTTACATTATTACAGTATGTTGAGAGATGGTTAGGAAAGACTACTAAATTTATACTAGGTCTGCTTTTATTAAATTCGATTAGGCTTTTTAATTCTTTGATATTCGGTACACGCCAGCCTGTGGGTACATTGGCTAAAATGCCTTGCCAGTTAGGGCTAATATAAGGGTTTGTGCCTGTATAATTACAGGTATCATCTTCTGGTTTTGGCGTTCCTTGGTTACTTAGTTCAAACTGTTCAGGGCAACGTTTCCAAATTAAGCCCGTGGGTAGGTGTTTAACGGTATCTAATACACCGTGAGTATTAGGAATAAATTCAAAATCCGCAGTAGGGGTGCTGGCAGGAATGGCGGCATTATAGGTTTGCTGAGAATTAGCAGGTTTAGGTATCTTGCCATAGCCATGGTTTTCAGGGGTATAGCTATTTGTTTGCTGACTTCTTACTAAACGAATAGAGGTTGATTTGGAAATAGCAGAATTTCGAGAAGACGCTAGAAAATAATATTTACGATTTTCTTCATAAAGATAAGTTATAACACCTTTACTAGGATGTTGGATTTTATTATTATCCATAAAAGGCGTCTTCGTCCAAAAACCAACATTATAAGGAAAGAAGTTTCTATCTAAACCGTTACCGCTGTAATCCACAATGGTTTCGGCTTCTATGGCAGTGGGAATACGCCAGTCTCTAAAGCCGCATAAGCCCTTACCTTGATTAACATCTAGGGTGTATTGGTGAGTGGTGCAAACCCATTTTTTATTGGCGCAGGCATTAGAGCCGTTAGACCATAAATTACCATTAAATTTCCTGTAAACAGGGATATCAATATTACCTGCATAAACCTTATCTTTACCGTAAAGCTGTTCTTGGGTTAATCCTTTTTTTCCTGTGACATTTTGCCCTTCGTATTCCCCATCTAAATAGCGTAAATCAAAGGAGCTATAGCGCCAGAGTTTATCATGTAGGTATTTTGGATTTTTATAAGCTGGATTACCTAGTCTTGGTACGTCAGCGGTTTTTACTTCCCAAATTAAGCCTGTGCGGTTGTCTTTTACGCAAGACCATGTTGTAGCACTGTTGGGTAAAGGTTGACCGTTGGCATCTAACTTGGTAAAGCTAAAGCCAAGCCTGCCGTCATTATTGCTATTTTGATTAGAGTCAGCATCTAAGCCATGAGCGCAATCTTGAGCGGCAATTTCTGTCCCTGTGCAGTCTGTGTTATTGCCTGTGTTTACATCGGCACCAAAATCAATGCCCGTGTCGTTTAAAGGTCCACGCCATACTTCATTATCTAAAATGGTGCCAGTGGCAGCGGTTTTAAGCAGTTTGACTGAGCCGTCTTTAGTTTTTAGATTACTGACCACCAGCTTAAACTGTTCGGTAGCTTCAATAAGCTTATCATCAAGCACTTGTACCTTAAATTGGGTTGCGGTTTTGCCAGCGGGAATGCTGATGCTGGTTAGGTTGGGTAAACTAAAATCCACATTTTCAGTGGCTTGGGCATCTTGATGGGTAAAACGGGTATCAAGGTGAATGCTAACACTAATATCTTCTTTGGCGGCTTTGGTTAATACCAGTTTAAAAGTCATTTCTGGTTTTTCTTCTACTTGGTGGGCATTAAGCAGGCTAAGTTGTATGTTTTTATCCGTCTTGTTTGTGTTTTGCTTATCGCTATTTACAGCATTTAATAGGGCAAGGTTTTGTTTTTCTTCTTCGGTTAAGGGTAAAGAATCCCCAAGACAGGCGGATAATAAGCTAGATAGTATAATTAGTAGAGGTACGTTAAAAAGCTGATATATACGCATGGTTTAACCTTAGTTATCCTTTACTAAACGGATAAAGGAATTTTTCTTCCATAACTGCCAGCCCGAAAAATTTCTTGCTTGACCAAAATCATAAATAAAATATGTTTTTAATCCATACAATAGAAAAGGGTTGGCTGCAAAGATACGGTAAGATCTGTTTTTTATAAAAGGAAAAGGAGTAGCCGACCATTGTGCATAACTTAATCTTACTGCGGATACATATTTGCTCTGTGCTATGACTCTGTACTCCATTGGCAAATCGGGAAATACATTTAGGTTGTAGGAGGGTAGAATACAGCTTGCTTCAATAATACTTTGTGCTTCTTTAATATTTGGCATACGCCAGTTAGGTTGCTGGTTGGCACCTCTTAATGCTTTGTCCCAGTTATCGGCTTGGTATGTGCTCCAGTTGCTAATAGTGCAACGGTCATCGGCAAAGTTGTTGGGGGTGTTATTATCATTAAAGTTGAATTGTTCAGGACAACGTTTCCAAATTAAGCCTGTAGGCAGGTGCTTAACGGTACCTGCTTCGTTATTAGGGTTAAATTCAAAATCGGCAGTAGGCGTGGATGCTGGAATGGCTGAATTACAAACCTGTACGCTTGCTGATTGGTTAGTTTTGGGTGTGACGGCTTTGGTTTTTACAAAGTTATTGCTGCCTCTAACTAAACGAATAGAGGTTCTTTTGTAAGAGGTTGAGTTTGCAGGGTATAAGAATTTTTTATCGTATAGAACCTTGTTAGTAAAAGGTACGCTTTTGCGATGGCTACCAATAGGTGTTTTTGTCCAAAAACCAACATTATAAGGAAAGAAGTTTCTATCTAAACCGTTACCGCTGTAATCCATAATGGTTTCAGCTTCTATGGCAGTGGGAATACGCCAATCTCTAAAGCCGCATAAGCCCTTACCTTGATTAACATCTAGGGTATATTGGTGAGTGGTGCAAACCCATTGTTTATTGGCGCAGGCATTAGAACCGTTAGACCATAAATTACCATTAAATTTCCTGTAAACAGGGATATCAATATCGCCTGCAAATACATTATCTTTACCGTAAAGCTGTTCTTGGGTTAATCCTTTTTTTCCTGTGACATCTTGCCCTTCGTATTCCCCATCTAAATAGCGTAAATCAAAGGAGCTATAGCGCCAGAGTTTATCATGTAGGTATTTTGGATTTTTATAAGCTGGATTACCTAGTCTTGGTACGTCAGCGGTTTTTACTTCCCAAATTAACCCTGTGCGGTTGTCTTTAACACAAGACCATGTGCTTGCATTATCAGGTAGCGGATTACCCGTGCTATCTAGTTTGGTAAAGCTAAAGCCAAGGCGGCCATCATCATTACTATTTTGATTAGAGTCAGCATCTAAGCCGTGAGCGCAATCTTGAGCGGCAATTTCTGTCCCTGTGCAGTCTGTGTTATTGCCTGTGTTTACATCGGCACCAAAATCAATGCCCGTGTCGTTTAAAGGTCCACGCCATACTTCATTATCTAAAATGGTGCCAGTGGCAGCGGTTTTAAGCAATTTGACTGAGCCATCTTTAGTCTTTAGATTACTGACCACCAGCTTAAACTGTTCGGTAGCTTCAATAAGGTTGTCATCAAGCACTTGTACCTTAAATTGGGTTGCGGTTTTGCCAGCGGGAATGCTGATACTGGTTAGGTTGGGTAAACTAAAATCCACATTTTCAGTGGCTTGGGCATCTTGATGGGTAAAACGGGTATCAAGATGAATGCTAACGCTAATATCTTCTTTGGCGGCTTTGGTTAATACCAGTTTAAAAGTCATTTCTGGTTTTTCTTCTACTTGGTGGGCATCAAGTAGGCTAAGTTGTATGTTTTTATCCGTCTTGTTTGTGTTTTGCTTATCGCTATTTACAGCATTTAATAGGGCAAGGTTTTGTTTTTCTTCTTCGGTTAAGGGTAAAGACTCCCCAAGACAGGCGGATAATAAGCTGCATATTGTAATCAGAATAAATACGGGAAAAAGCCGATATATACGCATGGTTTAACCTTAGTTATCCTTTACTAAACGGGTGAAGTAGCAACGTTTAGGATCAAATGTTTCCATTACAACATTATTAACTATAACTGTATTTTGTATTTTAGGATTATGCTTGATTGTGCTTACAGATGGACCCAAAAAGTAGTATCCATAATTAGAATCGCTTCCTTTTGGGGTTGAGCTAATTAAGCTTTCAACTCTGCGTTTTCCTCGGATACAGTATGGGTTTGGGTGATCAGGAAAGACTACTAGATTAAGGCTGGGCTTGTATTTGCTAAAATCAACCAAACTTCTAAGCTCTTTAAGTTTTGGCACACGCCAACCTGTGGGTACATTGGCTAAAATGCCTTGCCAGTTAGGGCTAATATAAGGGTTTGTGCCTGTATAATTACAGGTATCATCTTCTGGTTTTGGCGTTCCTTGGTTACTTAGTTCAAACTGTTCAGGGCAACGTTTCCAAATTAAGCCAGTAAATAGATGTTTTACGGTATCAAACACGCCATTATTATTGGCAATAAACTGGTAGTCAGAAGTAGGGCTAGCAAACAATAGATGGGGGTTATTAATAGTTTGTATCTGAGTGGGGTGTGCGGGATTAGGCTTATTGGTATAGCCATGGTTAGCTTTTGGGTGGCTGGTTAGTTTGCCGCCTCTGACTAAGCGTGTTGTTACCCAGTTGTAATCGGTTAAGATAAATGAAAATCTACGAGCCCCGTGAAAAGAGTTAGATTTTCTACTATAAACATAAACCCACCCGCTGGAGTATATTCCAGCTTTTGAGTATCCACCAGATGGCGTTTTTGTATAAAAGTTTAGCTTGTAAGGGAAAAAGTTTGTATCCTGACCTAAAGACTCTCTTATAATGCTACTTGCTTCGGTAACGGTAGGAATACGCCAGTCTCTAAAGCCGCATAAGCCCTTGCCTTGATTAACATCTAGGGTGTATTGGTGAGTGGTGCAAATCCACTGTTTATTAGAACAAATGTTGGGCAGGTTTGACCATAAATTACCATTAAATTTCCTGTAAACAGGGATATCAATATCGCCTGCAAATACATTATCTTTACCGTAAAGCTGTTCTTGGGTTAATCCTGTTTTCCCTGTGATATCTTGCCCTTCGTATTCCCCATCTAAATAGCGTAAATCAAAGGAGCCATAAGACCAGATTTTATCGTGTAGGTATTTTGGATTATATATGTAATTGGGGTCATGTCTAAGGTTATCTGGCACTTTAGCGGTTTTTACTTCCCAAATTAAGCCTGTGCGCTTGTCTTTTACGCAAGACCATGTTGTAGCCGTAATATCTAATTCATTGCCATTGGAGTCCAATTTGACTAATTTTTGATCTGGGGATTTGATATAACCACGCCATACTTCATTATCTAAAATGGTGCCAGTGGCAGCGGTTTTAAGCAATTTGACTGAGCCATCTTTAGTCTTTAGATTACTGACCACCAGCTTAAACTGTTCGGTAGCTTCAATAAGGTTGTCATCAAGCACTTGTACCTTAAATTGGGTTGCGGTTTTGCCAGCGGGAATGCTGATACTGGTTAGGTTGGGTAAACTAAAATCCACATTTTCAGTGGCTTGGGCATCTTGATGGGTAAAACGGGTATCAAGATGAATGCTAACGCTAATATCTTCTTTGGCGGCTTTGGTTAATACCAGTTTAAAAGTCATTTCTGGTTTTTCTTCTACTTGGTGGGCATCAAGTAGGCTAAGTTGTATGTTTTTATCCGTCTTGGTTGTGTTTTGTTTATCGCTATTTACAGCATTTAATAGGGCAAGGTTTTGTTTTTCTTCTTCGGTTAAGGGTAAAGACTCCCCAAGACAGGCGGATAATAAGCTGCACATTGTAATCAGAATAAATACGGGAAAAAGCCGATATATACGCATAAGCCAGTCCTAGAGTTAAAAATAAATATAAAAAGACAGAAGCTAGGCTTCTGTCTTATTTAAGGTTTAAAATAGATTAAACTGTTTGGCTGTGATTGATAGCTGTTATGGCACTGGAATCAAAATTAGTTACTCCTGTTAAGGTAATGGTTCCACTAGCCCCAAAATCAATAACTGTATTACCATTAACCTCACTTATCTTATCTGCAATAGTTGCAGGATTATACAAGCTTTGATCTATTTTAATCACCTCACCTGTTTGATAATCGGTAATGGTATCGTTACCAAAGCTGGTGCCACCACGAATGACTTCAAAAATAAAGGTATCATTACCTGCGCCACCGGTTAGGGTATCGTTACCGTTATAGCCTTGCAGATGGTTATCCAAGTTATTACCCGTGAGATTCAGGTCATTGGCATTTAGATGATTTTCTAAATGCTGAGTACCATCAGTATCTTCTTCTTTATTAGGCTTCATCAGTCCATAAATAATTTTATGTACCGTGCCATTATGCCCTTCAGATTTTGCTGAGTTAAGGTTTAAACCAGTAATGGTAAATTTTTCATCAGCCAGATTGCGTGGGGTGACACCCTGTAAGCCTGTGCCCAGTTTTAGGGTATCAAGCTGCCCGTATAGGGTATGGCTTGGGTTGCTAAATAGGGTGTAGTGCAGGTCGCCTTCGGCAACAAAGCCCCGTTTGCTGGTATCTCCAGAATTAAATGGAGACCCCTCACCATTGGCATATTGAGTGCCGCTGGTGGCAAATAGCCACCAGCTATTAAAACCGCCCCAAGTTGAGAAGCTATAGTTCGTTTGGTAATCGACCATATACTCTCTAAGACTCTGATTTACAGTGTTTACCGCAATATTGATAGTCATAACTGACTCCTATTGATGAGTTGAAATTAAGTATTTGATACAAACGAATTGCTTTAAAAGAATAAAACAAATTCGTATTTAGAAATGTACGCCTGAATAATGGCTTTGTAAAGCACTTTTGTCTGTTTTTTTTAATTGTTTTAGTAATCATTCTCTTATGCTTTTGTAAAGGTTTGATTTTTAAAAATATTAAAATTTAGCACTTACGGTTATTAATGCGGTGCTGCCGGGGGCAATGTTTACTCCGCCTAGGCTTATGGGCGTGGCGTATAGGCGGTCTAACAGATTTTCTACACTAAAACGTAGGCTAACGTGTTTAAACTCCAAGCTTTGGTAAAAATCTAATACATAAGATTCGTTAAAAGTCAGCTCATTTTGAGGGCCGCCTGCCAGTTCGTTTTGAGACATATAGCGGCCTCTTAAGCCAATTCTTAGCTTTCTATTATGCAGTCTAAGCTCGGTATTTAGGGCAATTTTATATTTAGGCGGTTTGACCATAATAATGTATTGCTTATTAAGCAGGCTCTTTAGCATTTGGTTAAAACGGGCGTTGTTGTCGTTTACGACAGGCTCATATTCACTGGAGTAATTAAGATGGGTTTGGCTAACGCTGGCTTTTAGGTATAGCCAGTTATATTCATAATCTGCTTCTAGCTCTAAGCCTTTATAGGTTAATGGGTTGTTTAAATTTACAAAAGTAACGGTGCTAATGTAATATTTTTTATCTACAACGTAGCCAAAGCCTTGTATGGAGCGATAAAAAATAGAGCCTAAAGTAATGTAGTTTTCAACCTGATTATGATAGGCCGCAAGTTTGGCACGAAACTTATCTGCTGAACTTAATATCTGGTTAAATTTAAAGTTAACGCCAAGCTCCCAAGTGTTTGAGATTTCTTCTTTGGCATAGGGGTTAGGCGCACTGGGCGGGCCTTCGTTATCAAGATGCAAACCATACATTAATGATTCGGTAATAGCAGGGGGGCGCCAGCCTTGGGCATAGGTAATAAAAGGCTGCACCCCTGTAAGCAGATTAACCCCTAAGCTGAAAGAGGGCAGTAACTTGCCTTTGTTACGGTGCATAATAACTGGACCCCAAACGGCTTTTTGGGTATAGCAAATATCATCATCTTGCCCCTTTGGGGTAAGGCAATAGCTGGCATAATTGGTTTTTAATTCGCCACGCTTTGGACCTAAATAGTAGTAAGTTTTACCTAGTATTTGATAATGGTCGTATCTTAGCCCTAAGCTGGCAATGAGATAGTCGTCATAATTAAACTCTAAGCGGCTAAATACACTGCTTAAAGCTCGGTCGCCTTTGGGTGTGGTGCCAGAAAAACTGGAGGTAAAATCACCATCTTTAAGTGCATATTTAATTTGTTGGGCTTCAGGTAGGGTTCTGTCTAGGTGATGTTCTGCACCGTAATAGAGGTTAATCTCATGTTCGTTTAGACGAAAATGACTGGCATTATCTACACTTAAACCTAGGGTGTCGGTTTGGTAATGCACTTCAAAACGGCTAAGCATGCCTTTAGGATTAAGTCTGGTGTCGTTAACCGTGCGAGTAAATTTAGCCGTTAGGTTCAGTTCATCATGGCTGTAGGCAAGTTGGTAGTTATCACTGGTGATTTGGCTGCTGTTGGCTTTGTTGTTGCCTTTTTTGCTTTTGGAGTCGTCCATAAAGCGGTTGTAGCTAAATTGTAAGCGAGAAATGGCAGAAAAGTCGTAGCCTGTTTTAATAAAATGCGAGGTTAAACTTTGATGGGTGCGTGCTAATACCATATTGCGGACCCGCTCGGGGTAGTCGCCCTCATGCTTTTGTGTGTATGTGCCATGGTTGCCGCCTTGGTAGGCTTTCATTTCTTTTTTACTTAAGGCGGCTAAAAAATCAAATCCACCCAATCTAAACGCACCAGCGGCACTGCCTGAGTATTGATAGCCATTGCCTAAATCACCTAGGGGGGCGGTCAAATTAAGCAACACCCCTGTTTTTTTGCGTGCGCCCAGTACATCGCTGGCATTAATGGTTTTAAAGTTAACAATGCCGCCGATAACGCCAGCCCCGTTTACACTGGCGGTAGGGCCTTTTTCAATTTGAATTTGGCGAATAAGCGCAGGGTCAACATAAGCATGGCCATTTACCCCATGACCTGTTTGTTGATAGTTTTGCCGTGCGCCGTCTATGCTCATATTCACACGCCCAAAGTCTTGCATACCACGTACATTTACGGCAATGCCTGAGTTGCTGCGGTCTTCGGCAACAAATACGCCGGCGGCCTCTGTGAGCATATCAGCGGCATGCAGTGGGGGTATGCGCTCTAGCTCTTGCTTAGAAATAATGGTGGTGGTGTTGGGGTCGCTGTATATCCAGTCTTTTTCTCTTACGCCGATGACGGTAACATCATCAAGGGCGTAAATCTCTTCTTGGAGCTCTGGCGGCGGCTGAAAGTCGATACTGAGGGTTTGAATTAAGGGGGTTAATTTATACTTAAAAGGGGTGTCGGCAAGTAATTGCTTAAGTGCCTCTTGGCTGTTTAGTGTTGCATTTAGGGCATCTGCCTGATAGCCAATAAGCTCATTTTGTGCCGCTGGGCTAATTGTAAGTTTAAGCTGGGCTTGTTGTGCCAGTTGTGTAAGTGCTTGGGTTAGCTCTGTGGCAGTAATATGAAAATCAATTTGTGGTAAGTTTGCGGGTTGTGCAAGTTCGCTGTCGTGCGCTTGTATGCTAGGCTGCGCCTGTGGTTTATTGGGTAAAGCGGCAACGCACAAAATGAAGAATAAAACCGATAAAAGCGCGTGCATGGTATATTGCCTTAGTTTTTGCTCTTTATAAAAAATAAAACGCAGGGCAGAAAAAACTGCCCCTGCGTTTGTTGATGAAAAGCTAGTCTTTAACTAGCATTGTTCCTTTTCCGAGCATGCCAGACGTCGGATTATCTATATCGCTGTCTTGTACATTTGAAACTAGGTCTAATTGATAAAACGAAACCAACTTAAAGTGGGTGTATTTACCATCTTTAATAGCAGGGGTAGAAGAGATAAAGCTAAATTGTGAGTTTCCAGGGAAGACATAGTTGTTTTTTTTTATAAAACAATTCGGTATAGAAATACTAACTAGCTCTTTTGCATTTGGTATGCGCCAGCCATTGCCTACGGCTTTAACCGCAGTTTGGGCTTCGCTCCACTTTTTAAATAGCGTGCCGCCGCATTGATCAGCAGATGCAGCACCATCTTTACAAGGGTCTTTTGGTCCTCCCGGATAGGGATATATTGTGCCTTTACACTTATCATCTTTGGTATTGTTTGGGGTGCTGTTATCATCTAGGGTAGAACCTAATGGGCAACGCTGCCAAGTTAAGCCTGTGCGCTTATCTTTAACCTGCGTATTATTCTCTAAAAACGTATAGTGTTTAGCGTCATTTTGCATATAGGTTGCAAATTCTGCATCTTTGACGCCATTGCATTTTTTTTGTGGTGCCTCATCGGCAAATACCAAGGCTGAGGCAAGCAGGCTGGTGCCTATCATTAGATTACAAAATAGTGTTTTCATCGTTTTCTCCTTTAGTTTGCTGGAATATGCACTAGGCGCACAGGTAATTTAACGCTGTTATTGCGGTCTTTTATTTCAAACTTGCCAGTTGCGCTATTAAAAATGTAGCCCGATTCATAACCAGCAAGGGTGCTAGACCAACTGCTAATGGCATGGGGGAAGTAACGCTCATCTAGCATACCTGTATAGTCTTGCATATTACCACCTACGTCTTTTTGTTTGGTAAAGCCATAATCCACAAGAGAAAGCAGTTGCTGCATGCTAGGCAGTTGCCATGTGGTAATACCACATAAGCCGTCGGTATTTACTTTGGCAACCATCTTCTCGGTGGTGCAATCAGCAAGACCGCAGGTGGCATTGGCATTAGTTTGTGAGGTGGCAGGTGTGGCACCGGGGTGGGCGTTATCGTCTCCGCCAGTGGTTGCATCTTGGGCATCTTTATAGCGGACATCATAAAAATAGTAGCGCCACTTTTTATCGTGAGTGCCGCCATCGGTGGTTTTAACTTCCCATACCAGTTTGGTGACGTTATCTTTAACGCAAGCCCAGTTTGTGGCATCGGCTTTTAGTGCCTTGCCTGCGGCATCTAGTTTGGTAAAGTTAAAGCCTGCACGACCATTTGAATCACGGTTAAATGCTGTTTGCGAATCGCGCCCAGATGCGCAGTCTTGCTGCCCATGAGCGGTGGCATCACAGGTGTCAGATTTGTTTGTGCCCGTTACGCCCCATGTAATGCCGGTATCGTTGAGGCGAGTGCTGTTTATAATTTGTTCGTCATGGTTGCCGCCATTGTTATTGTTATTATTGCTATTTATAATTTGTTCGTCATGGTTGCCGCCATTGTTATTGTTATTATTGCTATTGTTATTGCCACCGCCATTACTGTTGTTATCGTCACTGGAAGAAGAGCCTCCACAAGCACTAAACAGCGCCATTGTTGTAAGCAGAGCAAAGGTTGTAAGTTGTTTAAAGTGTGTATTTCGCATTGTATAAACCTCCCAAGGTGTATTTTTGCGTAAACAAATGGTTTTGATAAGCACTTGGAATAACAAGCGTAAATAGGTTTATATTCTGTTCTTTTTTTAATGTCAATGTTTTTTTATTTGTTTTCTTGAATTACATTTATAAGCATTTGTTTTGCTTGTATTAATTTTTTTATTGTTTTTTGTTAACTAGCAATAATTGAGAAAAGAATAGGCTGGAGCTCACGGTATGCAGCGGCTTAGGTTACAGAGGTGGGTGTTTTTTTAATGGGTTTGCCTGTGCTGTGCTTTTGCGGTTTTTAATATGCAAAATCACTAGAAATTGATGTTTGCTATAAGCCTGTATTAAATTACGGGTGCTTATAAGTCCTTGTCCCTATGCAATGGGTTTGCTCTGCTAACTTATTAGACGCTAATTTACTAAATAAGGTTATTTAATCTGGCTCGAAGCTCTCGCATAAGATTGGGTAGCATGTCTTCAATCAGTTCGTTAATTAGCTGTTGTTTGCGCTCTTCACTGATATTTTTTTGTACAGCAGGCTCGTTTAATATGTTCTCTTGAGTGCTGTCTTCACTTTCCATTTGCTTAATTTGCTCGGATAATGCGCTTGCTTGTGATGCTAGGCGTTCGATAATGTCTCTTGGAAGATATGGGTTTTGGTCGATGCTTTTATCCGTGGGCGATAGGGGACTGTTAGCAATGCTGTCTTCAAGGGTCGGAATGCTGTCTTCAAGGGTCGGAATGCTGTCTGCTTCTACATCTGGCTGGTAGCTTTGGGTAAGCGTCGGAATTTCTTGCTCTTGTTCATTACTCATGGCATTGGTTTTGTTTAGTGCATTTTGTAATGATTGTAGCTCATTTAGCAGTTTGTTGCGTTGTTCTTCTGGTGTCATGCTAGGTTCTCATATCATGATGTTGTATGGGAAAGCCCCGATGTTGTAAAAATTTATAATGTTCTCGGCTACAGTGTAATACATCATCGGCTTGAATAACAATTTCTAGTAGTCGTTTAAAACGACTAATGCTTGGTGGCAGTTGCTGACTTAGGCAAATTAGTATGTCGTGATGTTCGCCTATTTGTGCTTGGGTGCTGATGTGTACTTGGCATGTTGGGTGTTGGTCTATTTCATTGAGTAGGCAGTGGGGGATAAACGCATCTGCACGAAATTCCCATAATAGGCGATCTAGCTCTTGTGCTTGTTGTGCGGTGTCTACCAACAGCAGTACTTGATGTCCTTTGCTGCGTGATTTTTCTACCAGTTTGCAGGCAAATAAAAATCGCTCTTTTTGTGTTTGTTGCGCCAAAATGTAAAAGCCAACCTGTGTCATTTTATGCTACCAGTAGGTTTTTTAAAATATCATAGTAGATGTCGGTTAGGCGGTTTAAATCGGCAACGCTGACGGCTTCGTTTATTTTGTGAATGCTGTCATTGCAAGGGCCTAGTTCAATAACCTGTGCGCCTGTGGGGGCAATAAAACGACCGTCTGAGGTGCCGCCTGAGGTGGATAGCTGGGGGTTTAGCCCTGTGTGCTTTAAGATGGCGGATTGGCATGCTTTGAGCAGTTCTCCTTGGGCGGTTAAAAAGGGTTCGCCGCTAAGTTGCCAGTGGCATTGATAGTCAAGTTGGTGTTTATCTAAAATGGCGTGCGTGCGCTGGCGCAGTTCAGCGGCGGTTACTTCGGTGGAAAAACGAAAGTTTGCCAGTACTTCCAACTCGCCAGGTATGACATTGGTTGCGCCTGTGCCAGCGTTGATGTTGGATATTTGCAAGCTGGTGGCAGGGAAGTATTGGTTGCCTTTATCCCAGCCGTGTTGGGTTAGTTCGCTTAAAGCTGGCAAGGCTAAATGTATGGGGTTGGCGGCTAAGTGTGGGTAGGCAATGTGTCCTTGGGTGCCGTTGATAATGAGTTTAAGCCCTAGTGAGCCTCGCCGACCATTTTTGATGACATCTCCTACTTGTTTGCTTGATGAGGGTTCGCCAACAATGCACATGTCTAGGTGTTCGTTGCGAGCTTGTAGTTGTTCTATGACTTTGACGGTGCCGTTTTGTGCGGGCCCTTCTTCATCACTGGTAACGAGCATGGCAATGGCACCTCGGTGGGTTGGGTGGTCTTGTATAAAGCGTTCTATGGCAACGGTGATGGCGGCAAGGGAGCCTTTCATGTCGGCAGCACCTCTTGCATATAGCATGCCGTCACGCACGCTGGGGCTAAAAGGCGGGCTGTGCCAGAGTTCTTCTTTGCCGGTTGGTACGACGTCGGTATGTCCGGCAAAACACACAACGGGGGAGGCGTCGCCTTTGCGTGCGTAAAAGTTGGTGACTTCTGCAAAGTTCATAGGCTCACAATGAAAACCAATACGTTGTAAGCGTGCCATAAGCAGTGCCTGACAGCCGTTATCTTCAGGTGTGATAGAGGGGCGTTTTAGGAGCTCGCATGCCAGCTCTAGGGTAGGGGTTGATTGCATAAATAACCTATGGACAAAAAAAGAAGTATGTTATCACAATGAAGTTCTACTGTTAATGAGTTTGCCTAATGCGTTAGCAATGTTACCATAGACTTTTTTGCATTAAAGATGAGGGAATTAACAGTCCATGAGCGAACTTTTAAGTTTACAAGAAATTAATCAGGTAATGAGTGAGGCAGATTTATTAAAATCGCAAGCAGATGTTGATGCGGCGATTGATCGCTTGGCAAAAGACATTACCGCAAAAATGCAGGATAAACGCCCTGTGGTATATAGTGTGATGAACGGTGGACTGGTGTTTGCAGGGCAGCTTTTAAGCAAACTGGATTTTCCTATGGAAATTGGCTATATGCATGCAACTCGTTACCGTGGTGAGTTAGAGGGGCAGTCAACATTGCAGTGGCAAGCGCCGCCTTCTATTCCTATGGAGGGACGTAATGTTTTAATTTTAGATGATGTCTATGATGAAGGGCATACCTTATACGAGGTAATTGAGGCTTGTAAACAGCAACAGGCAGAGCAGGTTTATACCGCTGTACTGGTAGAAAAATTACATACGCACAAGGTATCTGGCTTGCAGATTGATTTTATTGGTTTGGAAGTGAAAGATCGTTATTTATTTGGTTGTGGTATGGATTATAAAGGCTATTGGCGTAATGCTGCTGGTATTTATGCGGTAAAAGGCAAATAGCCAGTAGTCTGTCTATTTTTTTTATTTATATAAAATCAAATTTTGTAATAAAAAAATGGCATATTTTGCCATTTTTTGTTATTGTACGTACGTTTTTTTATTGATTTAGGGGGGCTTATGCCTGTATTTTTTTTGATTTTATTTGCTTTGTTAGCTACTGGCTGTGGTGGTGCAGCGGTAGAGTTAAATTCACAGAAGCCGCCAAAAGAGCCATCAAAAGAGACCCCGCCACCTAATCAAAGCAAACAGTTTGTAATTAGCAGTAGCAACCAACAAAAAAGCTATGGCGATATTAATCAACTACGCATAGATGGTGATAATAATATTATTTGTGCAACCTACATTAAAAGAATAGAAGTGACGGGCAATAATAATAAAATTTATGCTGGAGCTAGCCTAAGCTATACCGCTATTCAAGATACTGGTAGTGGTAATCATAAGGCTTTGTATAGCGAGTGTCCTTTTACCCCTAAGGTCATTAAGCGAGGCTTTTTTAAAGGTCAGCTGGCAGTTGAGGATATGCAACTTGATGGCACGGATATTATAAATAGTGCAAATAATTCACGTATTGCCATACAAAAAACAACGACAATACGTCTAGATAATACCGAAGGTGCAATTATTTGTGTGGAAAACGTAGATAACTTAACACTGGAAGCCAGCAGTAAATACAATATGATTTATACCCAGAAAGTTAAAAATTTAACACTTTTTGGTGTGGCCAATCAGGTTTTTGTAAAGGAGCAGCCAGATACAGAGGACATTGATACATCATCAACGGCAAGTTCGATAAAAAATGGCTACCAGCCTTGCCCTTTACCTATGAATGACGCAGAAAAAGCTGCATATCAAAAAAAATTAAATGAGCTAAAAGCAAGCTATCATTAAGGTAATCTTTTGCATGAGCTAATGCTTTTATCTTGTTGTTTTGGTGGTTATTTTTATTTAAGCTGAATGTTTGTAATACAGGCAGACACGGTTTTAAGTTACTTTGAATATATAAGAGAGATAATATGAAAAACAAACAATATGCCCCTTTTGTTTTATTAAACAGTGCTCTGTTTGCTCTATGTGCAGTGACTCATGTATACGCAAAAACAGCAACCATTGCCACAGGCGATGATCCTAACTTTAAAATTGTACCCAACCATCAGCAGCAGTTAGCAGAATATAATCGTAAAGTTATGGTTTTTGGTGTTCCCATCTATGCGGCACCAAAGGTTGATGATGATAAACTTTTACATGCCGCTAATTTGATGGCGCAGTATTTAGATAATGATGAAGACGGTAAGGTTGATAATCCTAAGGTGATGAATGCAATGCTCAAGGCCAATGCCGCTTTGTTTATGTGGAAATTTGAATCGGATTTAAGCGAACCTCCAAGTTATATTAGTGGGCAAGATTTAGGTTCTGATGAAACCAACCCAAGCTATGTGAGCAAAGGACAGGTTGGTCGGTTTGATGCGGCATTAGAAGAGGTTTGGCACCTTATTTCTAATGCTGGCTATGCCAATGCGTATCCTGCTATTTTTGGTACTGAGGCTAATACGGCATTAACCAAGGCAATGGATAACGCCAGAGGAGGACATTATGTGAATATTCCCAAAACTTACCCCAAAACAGCTTGGTACCGTTATTTAGATTCAACCTGTGATTATCAGTGCCAAGCAGCGGAATATATCTATTGGGCATTAAGTTCTATATTAGGCGCACAAAAAAATCGTTTAAATGCAATACAGCATGAATGGCAGCTTAATACTAAAGCTAAGGTAAAAGCTAAAGATAGAGCGGTTTATCATTTGTTAACAAAGGACGTATATAAGTTACCAAGCAGACTACCTGACGGTACTTATAAAAGATAATTTGATATTTAAACAACAGCTCGTTGCACTATGTTACGGGCTTGCTTGCGTGCAAAAAGGAAAATAACCAATAGTGTAGGTAATAATGGATTATTTACGCATAAAGCGATTAAACCAACGAATTAAAAAATGTCATCTAAACCTTGATTAATTAACATCATTATTTCTCTGATGACTTTGAGCATAGTGTATAAAAGCGGCAAATATATAAAGGGCAAAAAAACGGGTAGGGAGCATTTGTTTTTTTATAATGCTTTTTTTGACCTTATGCGCTATTGTATCTCATTGATATTTATTTAAAATTCTTATAGTTGGCGTAATGCTCTGTATTTAATGTTACTGCTATATCCGCCGCTCCTATGGGCCTCTAAGCAGATTTTTTCTATAAAATATACGCATCAAGTTTTCGGTTGTTGGTATTTACAGAGCGATTTATTCTTCATTTTATTATCTAATATCCATTGAGGTTAATAATGAATTTCACACAACGCCACAAACAGCAACCGCCGCTTATCCTTGCCAATGTATGGGACGTTAGCAGTGCCAAAACAGCAGAAAAATCGGGCTTTCAGGCTATTGGAACCTCAAGTGCAGCCATTGCCGCCAGCTTGGGCTATAACGACGGCGAAAACCTCAGCTTTGATGAATTGCTGTATATTGTTAGTCGAATTAAAGCCAGTACCTGTATCCCCTTATCCGTTGATTTAGAGGCAGGTTATAGCCTTGATGTTCAGCAAATTATTAACCACGCTCAACAACTCATTAAACAGGGGGTTGTGGGCATTAATTTAGAAGACAGCCTATGCAAACCTGATAGAAAACTGCTCAAAGCCGAAGATTTTGCCGAAACTTTACGACAAGTAAAAAACGCCTGTGGGCAAGCACTGTTTATTAACGCACGCAGTGATGCCTTTTTAATGGGCTTGCCAAATGCCTTAGATGAAACACTTAAGCGAATTGCTTGCTATGAAAAATCAGGAATTGACGGGGTTTTTATACCCTGTGCGGTCGATTTACACGACATAAAAACGCTCTGCCAAGCCACTTATTTACCTATTAATGTGATGTGCATGCCTGATTTGGCTAACTTTAATGAATTGTCCAAGGCAGGTGTGCAGCGTATTTCTATGGGGAATTTTGTGTATGAAAAGACACAAGCGTATTTAAGTGAGCAGTTGCAGGGTATCATGCAACAGCAATCATTTTGCAACCTATTTCTAGCATAGACATAAGCGTATGAAAATCACCGAACAACAAAAAATTGATATTTACTACCAAGCTGTTTTAGATAGTAATCCTGAGTTTATCGGTATTTTTTACACTGCCGTAAAAACCACTTCAGTATTGTGCTTGCCGACTTGCCGAGCGAGAAAGCCTAAAAAACAGAATGTTGAGTTTTACAGCACCCTAAAATCGGCCTTAGAAAGTGGTTTTCGCCCTTGCAAAATCTGCAAACCCACTGAAAATGCCGAACAAGCCCCACCTGAAGTTCAACAAGCCATTGACTGGGTACGCAAACAACCCAAGGAAAAAATCACCGACTGGCAACTGTCTGAAAAAGGCATTAGCCCAAGTATTGTAAGAAACTGGTTTAAAAAACATTACGCCATGACCTTTCAGGCTTTTCAGCGTATGTATCGCATTAACAATGCCTTTGAAGAGCTAAAGCAGGGTAAAAACATCACCACCGCCGCCTTTGATTCAGGCTATGAATCTCTAAGTGGCTTTGGTTATACTTACAAAAAACTCATGGGGAAATCGCCTAAAAACAGCATGAACAACAGCAGCATATTAATTGACCGCTTAACCACGCCACTAGGACCCATGTTTATTTGTGCCACAGATAAGGGCATTTGCTTGCTGGAATTTACCAACCGCAAAATGCTAGAAACCGAGTTCAAAGACCTGCAAAAACGCCTTAAAGCCCCGATTTTAACGGGTAGCAATCGGCATATTGAACAAGGCAAAGCAGAACTCAACGACTATTTTAACGGCGAACGCCAAGACTTTGATGTTGCATTAGATATGCAAGGTACAGACTTTCAAAAAACCGTTTGGCAGGTATTACTCGATATTCCCTATGGCACAACCGCCAGTTATGCCCAACAAGCCCAAGCCATCAACAAACCCAGTGCCGTACGAGCTGTTGCCAACGCCAACGGAGCTAACAAAATCAGCATTATCATTCCTTGCCACCGTGTTATTGGCAGTAACGGCACGCTCACAGGCTATGGCGGCGGCTTAGAGCGCAAACAGTGGTTGTTGGATTGGGAAAGTGCTCATCAAAAAAAGACAACCGCCAAATAAGTGTTTCGTCTATATTGTGCGTTACACGCCAAGCGCCACCGAAGTCATGGTAATAGAGCCTTCAACGGGTTTTTGATTAAATATCTCGATACCATCATTTTTTTCCTGTAATGCCAAGACATATAACAGGGGTAAATAATGTTCTGCCGTGGGAACTGCCAGTTTCATGGCTTCGCCTTGGTTTTCGTAATTGATTAAATCTTTATGGTTGCCTTGTAAAATGGCATTGCGGACTTTTTCATCGGCTTCTAATGCCCAGTCATAGCCAAATGCTGTTTTCCCGTGAGCTAGACGGCGTAAGTTATGGACGATATTGCCACTGCCGACAATCAACACGCCTTTGCGACGCAAAGCGGTTAATTGCTTGGCAATGTCATAATGCGCTTGAGGGCTTTTGTAGTGGTCAAGGCTTAACTGCACCACAGGCACGTCCGCCAGTGGGAAAAAGTATTTAAGCACGCTCCAAGTGCCGTGATCCAAGCCCCATTCGCTGTGGTCTAAATGGGCATCTACGCCATTTTCTAACAACAAATTGTGCGTTACACCTGCCAATGCAGGACTGCCAGCAGCAGGGTACTGAACATCGTATAAGGCTTTTGGGAAACCATAAAAATCATGTATGGTGCGTGGTTTGGGCATTGCCGTTAGCCACGAGCCTTTGCTCTCCCAATGTGCCGAAATACATAAAATCGCCGATGGCTTAGGGAGTTTTTTTGCCACTCTCTCAAAATTACGGGTAAAGTCATTTGGTTTAATCGCATACATTGGGTCACCGTGCCCCAAAAATAAAACAGGCATTTTTTCGGTGCTTGGAAAGCGGTTCAGTTGGGCTAATAGTTGGCTGTTATTGTCTTTGCCAAAGGTTGGTAATATCATGCTGGCTAAACCTGCTCCTAGTAAATGATTAAACTGTCTGCGATTCATTGCGTCACTCTATTTTTTGTAATTGGTTGCTTGTTAAAAACCATCAAGCTAAAACCCACCATCTTGTGCTTTGGTTTGTTTATTGCCTTAAGCTGTTTCTGTCTGGTGCGTATTTTGTGCTGTATAAAAAAATCACGATAGAGCAAAGAATGCACGCTTGATGTGCATTTTTGCAGCATATTAGAGAAGAGATAATGCTAGACTTGGTTTAAAATTTTGCCTATTTGGAGGGTAATCGTACCCCTTTCACAGTCCCTTACTTTGCGTCGTTTAACATACTTTTATGTTATAATCCTAACGAGTTAACGATTAGGGAATAACGCTTAAAATGGCAAAAAAAAACACCAATACAAAATCCATTGAAGAAACCTTATGGCAAGCCTGTGATAAATTGCGTGGAGCAATCGAATCATCAGAATATAAGCACGTTGTATTAAGTCTAATTTTTCTAAAATTTGCCAGTGATAAATTCAATAGTCGTCGAGATGAATTGATTGCTGAGGGTAAAGAAAAATATATTGAAATGGACGCATTTTACTCAATGAACAATGTGTTTTTTCTTGAAGAAATTTCCCGTTGGGCGTTTATTAAAACCAACGCCAAGCAAAATGATATTGCCCTAAAAATTGATACCGCATTACACACCATTGAAAAAGACAATCCTGCTTTAAAAGGGGCGTTGCCCGATAATTACTTTTCTCGCCTTGGCTTGGATAAAACCAAGCTCGCCTCGTTAATAGACACCATTAATGACATTGATACCCTTGCCGATAATGAGCAAGATTTAGTGGGGCGTGTGTATGAATATTTCTTGAAAAAATTTGCCATTAAAGAGGGGAAAGGTAAAGGCGAATTTTACACGCCTAAAACCATTGTTAATCTAATTGCCGAGCTAATCGAACCCTATAAAGGTATTATTTACGACCCTGCTTGTGGTGCGGGCGGTATGTTTGTGCAATCAATGAAATTTATTGAGAGCCATCAAGGTAATAAAAAAGAAGTCTCAATTTATGGGCAAGAATACACGAAAACAACCTATAAACTGGCAAAAATGAACTTGGCAATTCGTGGTATTTCCGCAAATTTAGGCGAAAAAAATGCCGATACCTTTGCAGATGATCAGCACAAAGATTTAAAAGCCGATTTTATTATGGCAAACCCGCCTTTTAACCAAAAAGACTGGCGAGGCGAAGATGAGTTACTAAACGACCCACGTTGGCAAGGTTATGATGTTCCCCCGAAAAGCAATGCCAATTATGGTTGGATTTTAAATATGGTAGCGAAATTATCGGATAACGGCGTTGCAGGTTTTATTTTGGCAAATGGTGCTTTATCAGGCGGTGGCGATGAATATAAAATTCGCAAAAAATTAATTGAAAATCATTTGGTTGAAGCGATTATCATTATTCCAAGAGATACCTTTTACACCACAGATATTAGTGTCACACTTTGGATTTTAAACAAAAATAAAAAAGAGCGGACAGCCGAAATTAACGGCAAGCAAAAACAGTATCGCAACCGAGAAGATGAAATTTTATTTATGGATTTACGCCGTTGCGGGCAAGAATACGAGAAAAAATTTATTGAGCTAACCGCTGATGAAATCAGCACGGTTGCCAACACTTACCATAATTGGCAACAAACGGGGGCAGAAAATCAATATCAAAATATCCCTGAATTTTGTCAGTCCGCAACTGTTGCAGAGATTAAAGCCAATGATTTCTCTCTTGTACCAAGCAAGTATATTGAGTTTGTCGATAAAGACAGTCAAATTGATTTTGATACTGAGATGACACGCATTCAAAGCCAATTTAAGACCCTTTTAAAAGAAGAAGAGCAAGCACAACAAACCTTAAAAGAGGCGTTTGAAGTGTTGGGGTATCCATTGTAGTTATTTATCTAGAGTTGTTTGAAATGGAGTAGATAATGAGTAAGAGAAAACAAGCAATAGAAGTGCAAGGTCAAAATATAAGTATTTTCCATATAGAGCAACAAGATTTTATTTCTTTAACAGATATTGCTAAATATAAAACTGATGATCCTAATGTTGTTATTGCAAACTGGTTACGCAACCGAAATACGGTAGAATTTTTGGGGGTTTGGGAGACACTCTATAATCCTGATTTTAAACCCCTCGAATTCGAGGGGTTTAGAAAACAAGCAGGTTTAAATGCGTTTACACTTTCACCTAAAAAATGGAAAGAAACAACGGGAGCAATTGGACTTATTGTAAAAGCAGGTAGATATGGAGGTACGTATGCCCACAAAGATATTGCATTTAAGTTTGCCAGTTGGATCTCAGTAGAGTTTGAGCTATATGTAGTTAAAGAGTTTCAGCGGCTTAAGGAGCAAGAGCAAGAGCAGCTGGGATGGGATATTAAGCGTAATTTAACTAAGATTAACTATCGTATACATACAGATGCAATAAAAGAAAATTTGATTCCACCACATATAAATAAGCGGCAAATACCTTTTGTTTATGCAAATGAAGCTGATTTATTAAATATTGCTTTATTTGGTAAAACAGCCAAACAATGGCGTGATGAGAATCCTGATTTAAAAGGTAATATTAGGGATTATGCTAATTCAAGTCAATTGGTTTGTTTGGCAAATTTAGAAAATTTAAATGCTGTTTTTATCCATGATGGCGTTGAGGAAGTAGAACGATTACTAAAGCTGAATCAAGTTGCTATTAGCCAGATGAGGATTTTATTGGGAGAGAATTTAATCAATAAATTAGATGTAAAAAACGAGGTTGATAGTGATTTATAAGCGATTAGAACAAAATGGCTAATAAGGAGTACCAGAATGGTAATGGATAAAAATAATAAAAACCAAGCGACACTTGATAAAGCCAATCATTATAAAAGGTTGGGCGATTATATTCAAAAAGTAAGTATTAGAAATACAGATCTTTCAATTTCTAATCTATTAGGAGTAAATATTTCTAAACGATTTATGCCCTCTGTTGCTAATCAGTCGGGTTTAGATTTATCTAAATACAAAGTGATTAAAAAAGGGCAATTTGCCACAAATTTAATGCACGTTAATCGAGATGAAGTGTTACCTGTTGCACTATTTGATGAAAGTGAGCCAGCGATTATTTCTCCTGCTTATATTATTTTTGAGATTATAGATACAGCAAAGTTGTTACCTGAATTTCTGATGATAGAATTTTTGCGAGCTGAATTTGATAGAAAGGCGTGGACATATTGTGATTCTAGTGTTCGTGGAGGATTGGAATGGGAAAGGCTTTGTGACATTAAAATCCCTATTCCAACACTTGCAGAACAACAAAAATATGTTGCGATTTATCGAAGTGTTTTAGACCAGCAAAAAAGTTATGAAAACAGCTTAACGGACTTGCAGTTGGTTTGTGATAGTTACTTGGAAAATTTAATTAAAAACGAACAAAAAGAAGCTCTTGGAAAATACATTGAGCAATCTGATGAACGTAATACGGATTTGGAAATTCGTTTTTTACAAGGAGTTTCAACCTCAAAGCAACTAATTAATACAAAAGCAAATACAACAGGTGTTAAATTTAATAATTATAAGATTGTTCGTATTGGTAACTTTGTTTATGTTGCAGACACATCTCGCCGAGGTGATAAAATAGCATTAGCGATGAATAACAATAAAGATTGTATTGTTTCAGCTATTTATACCGTTTTTAAAGTCAAAAACACAACAAAACTTTTACCTGAGTATTTGTATTTGTTTTTCCAGCGTAGTGAATTTGACCGTTATGCTCGCTTTAACTCTTGGGGCAGTGCGAGAGAAACTTTTGATTGGGACGAAATGTGTAATGTTAAAATCCCAGTTCCAAGTATTGAAAAGCAACAAGCAATCGTCAATATCTATCACGCTTTGCAGGCAAGAAAAGCCATTAATGAACAGTTAAAAGACAGTGTTAAACCGCTTTGCCCAGTGCTGATGCGTGGGGTTGCGGAGGAAGTTATTTATGAATAATAATCAAATCCTAATCTACAAAAATACCGAAGGTAACATCAAAATAGATGTTACCTTAAAAGATGAGACTGTTTGGCTTACTCAAGATCAAATGACGACGCTGTTTGGAAAAGCGAAATCAACCATTAATGAGCATATTAAAAATATTTTTAACGACGGCGAGTTAGAAGAAAATTCAGTTATTCGGAAATTCCGAACTACTGCTTCTGATGGAAAAAACTATCTTACAAATTTTTATAACCTAGATGTCATCATTTCTGTCGGTTATCGAGTTAAATCACAGCAGGGTACGCAGTTTCGGATCTGGGCAACACAGCGATTAAAAGAGTATATTGTTAAAGGTTTTGCCTTAAATGATGATCGATTTAAAACCGGTAAGTCAATGAATTACTTTGATGAGTTGCAAGCACGTATTCGTGAGATTCGTCTTTCAGAACGCTTTTTCTACCAAAAGATTAAAGATATTTATACAACCAGTATTGATTATGATCCTAAAAACGAACAGACCATTGCATTTTTTAAGTTAGTGCAAAATAAATTATTATGGGCGATTAGTCAGCAAACAGCAGCCGAATTAGTTTATCACCGAATTGATGCTTCGCTACCTTTACTTGGTATGAAGTCGTATGATAAAGAAAATACAGTAAAAATCCGAAAGCAAGATGTGAGTGTTGCAAAAAACTATCTGAATGAAGATGAGATGAAATTACTTGGTTTGTTAGTAGAGCAATATTTGGCTTTTGCTGAAACAATGGCTCAACAACAAACACCTATGTATATGAAAGATTGGGTTGAACGATTAGACATCATCTTGCAACTTAATGGACGTGAACTATTAACTCACGCTGGTCAGATTAGCCATAAAATGGCATTATCAAAATCTGGAAAAGAGTATGCAAAATATAAAGAAGAGCAAAAACAGTTAGAGCATATCCAAAGTTTGGAAGAAATTGCAAGGGATATAAAAAAATTAGGTAACTAACTGTTGTCTAACTAAAATAGAAAAAATGATGAGTAATAAAACCTTAGACAATCAATCTCCTGCCAATTTGGAATTGCTAATGCGTGTTTTCAGAGATTTGGATTTAGTCGAACAGCTTGGCTCAGGTATTCCTCGTATTTTAGCTGCTTACGGTAGAGAGTCTTTTGGTTTTACGGAAAACTTTTTGCGTATGCGTTTTCCAGCTAGTGAGCCTGTCTATATGGACAATGAGGAGCAAACCCACCAAGATACCCACCAAGATACCCCGCAAGTTACCCCGCAAGTTACCCCGCAAGTTACCCCGCAAGTTACCCCGCAAGTTACCCCGCAAGTTACCCCGCAAGTTACCCACCAAGATACCCACCAAGATACCCACCAAGATACCCCGCAAGTTACCCCGCAAGTTACCCCGCAAGTTACCCCGCAAGTTGCGAAATTAATATCAGTAATGAACGGTGAGTTGTATAGAGTGGAAATTCAAAATAAGCTGGGGTTAAAAGATAGGGAATATTTTAGAAAAAATTATCTAATTCCTGCGCTTGAAAACGGGCTTATTGAAATGACAATTCCTGATAAGCCTAACAGCAGAAACCAAAAATACCGACTGACAGAGCTAGGTAAAGCATTGGTAGATGAGAAAAGATGATGAGTAAATTTACAGAAGCAAAATTAGAACAGGTTTTTATTGATCTTTTGGCCAACGAGGGCTATCCCCACGTTGTGGGCGGTGAGTTAATTCGTCCTCAAAATGAGGTATTAATCGAGGCAGATTTAAAAAACTACCTATTAAGTCGTTATCTGCCTCAGCAATTAACTGAGCTTGAAGCCAATCGCATTATTATTCAGCTAAAAACACTTTCCAGCTCAGATCTCTATGAATCCAATAAAAAGATAATGGGTTGGTTAAGTGATGGTTTTTTGTTAAAAAGAGAAGATCCTAAGCAAAAAGATATTTATATTGAACTCATTGATTACAGCTCTTTAGATGCCCAACGCCAAAGCGAAAGTTTGGATAAAATTGCGGAAAATCAACCCACTTATAACAGCTCTAAAAACATCTATAAATTTGTCAATCAACTTGAGATAGAAGGCAGCGAAAAGCGCATTCCTGATGGGATTTTATATATTAATGGTTTGCCTTTGGTGGTGTTTGAGTTTAAATCCGCAATTCGTGAAGATGCCACTATTTATACTGCGTATGAACAACTGACCGTACGTTACCAGCGTGATATTCCAGAATTATTCAAATATAACGCTTTTTGTGTGATTAGCGATGGGGTCAATAATAAAGCGGGGTCGTTTTTTGCTCCTTATGAATTTTTCTATGCGTGGCGACGTATTGCAGGGCTTGCCAAAGAGGTGGACGGTATTGATAGTCTATTTACTTTGGTGCAGGGAATGTTTAATCCACATCGCTTATTAGATATTATCCGTAATTTTATTTATGTGCCTGATTCCAGCAAAAAGAATGAAAAAATTGTGTGCCGTTATCCGCAATACTATGCTGCTCGTCGCTTGTTCGACAATATAAAACAAGCTCAAAAGCCCGAAGGCGACGGAAAAGGCGGTACGTATTTTGGGGCAACGGGCTGTGGCAAAAGTTTCACAATGCTATTTTTAACCCGTTTGCTAATGAAAAGCGTGTATTTTGAAAACCCCACCATTGTATTAATTACTGATCGCACCGATTTAGATGATCAGCTTTCCGCTCAGTTTACCAATGCAAAACACTATATTGGCGATGACAATATCCAAAGTGTTGAAAGCCGAACGGAATTAAGAGAGCTGTTACAAGGCAGGCAAAGTGGCGGTGTGTTTTTAACCACTATTCATAAATTTACCGAAGATACTCAGTTATTAACCGATAGAAATAATGTAATCTGTATTTCAGATGAGGCTCACCGTAGCCAAATTAATTTAGATCAAAAAGTAACCGTAACAGAAACAGGCGTGAAAAAATCATTTGGTTTTGCAAAATACCTGCACGACTCTTTACCCAATGCAGTTTACGTTGGTTTTACAGGCACCCCCGTTGATGCCACCCTTGATGTGTTTGGTGGCGTGGTGGACGCTTATACAATGACAGAATCGGTAAAAGACGAAATTACCGTCAGAATCGTTTATGAAGGACGAGCGGCAAAAATTGCCTTACAAAATAGTGAATTAGAAAAAATAGAAAGCTATTATAAAGAAGCAGAAGAAGCAGGTGCGAACGAATATCAAGTTGATGAAAGTAAACGTGCAACGGCAAAAATGAATGCAATTATAGGCGACCCAGACCGTTTGCAAGCCGTAGCAAAAGATTTTGTTGAACATTATGAAAAACGCATTGAAGAAGGGGCAACCGTAAAAGGCAAAGCGTTATTTGTATGCAGTAGCCGTGAAATTGCCTATACATTTTATCAGAATGTCATTGCATTACGACCTGATTGGGCGGTGGAGAAAATTGCCGAAGAGGGTGTGACTTTAAGCGACAATGAACAACAAGAAATCAAGCCAATGCCTCGTATAAAAATGATTATGACAAGAGGCAAAGATGACCCTAAAGCCCTTTATGAGATGTTAGGCACTAAAGAGTATCGTAAGGAGTTGGATCGCCAATTTAAAAATGCGAAATCAAATTTCAAAATTGCGATTGTGGTCGATATGTGGCTAACAGGTTTTGATGTGCCATTTTTAGATTCTATCTATATTGATAAGCCGATTAAACAGCATAACTTAATTCAAACAATTTCTCGTGTAAACCGTAAGTTCGAGGGCAAAAACAAAGGGCTTGTGGTGGATTATATCGGCATTAAAAAACAAATGAATTTAGCCCTCGCAAAATACAATACAGGCGATCAAGATAACTTTGAAGATATTGCTCAATCGTTAGTTGTAGTGCGGGATTATTTAGATTTGTTGGCTCGATTATTCCATCAATTTGATAGTCATCTCTATTTCAATGGCTCTGCTTTAGAACAGCTAAATACACTCAATCAAGCGGTAGAGTTTGTCCAAAAAAGCAAGGAAACGGAAATACGTTTTATGGGCTTTGTGAAGCGTTTAAAAGCTGCCTACGATATTTGTGCAGGCAGTGAGGAGCTATCATCGCCTGAGAGAGATTATGTCCATTTTTATTTGGCGGTGCGTTCGATTTTAGTCAAACTCACCAAAGGTGATGCCCCAGATACCGCTCAAATGAATGCTAAAGTACGAGAAATGATTAAAGACGCTTTGCAAAGTGAAGGCGTTGAAGAAATCTTTAAGCTAGGCAACGAAAAAGCGACACAACAAGATATTTTTGATGATGATTACCTCGCAAAAATCGATAAAATCAAACTGCCAAACACTAAAATCAAACTGCTACAACAACTGTTACAAAAAGCCATTGGCGAGATTAAAAAAGTCAATAAAGTGCGTGGTATTGATTTTTCTAAAAAAATGCAAACGTTGGTTGAACAATATAATGAACGAAAAGAAAATGACGTATTGCGTAGTGAGGTTTATGATGAAATGGCAACTCAGCTTACAGAGCTGATTTTAGATATTCAAAAAGAATTTACCGAAGGTGATAAATTAGGTATTTCTTATGAAGAAAAATCCTTTTACGATATTCTAAAACACCTGTGTGTCAAATATGATTTTGATTATCCTGAAGAAAAATTATTGGATTTGGCGAAAGAGGTAAAAAAACTGGTCGATTCAAAGGCTCAATATCCAGACTGGAATAATCGAGAAGATTTGAAATCAGAATTAAAAGTTGAGCTGATTCTATTGCTTGATGAATATGGTTATCCACCAGTTGAGCGAGATGAAGTTTATACTGATATTTTTGAACAGGCAGAAAATTTTAAGAAAAATAATCGGCAAACCAAACCATAAAAGAGACAGATAAAAATAGTTTTTACTAGTTATTGTTTTTATGTCAAAAACAACAATAAAGTGTCTTTGTGACAATTCTACTTGTAAGAAAGGAACTAGAACCCACCATCTTGTGCTTTGGTTTGTTTATTGCCTTAAGCTGTTTTTATGGCGTGTATTTTATGATGTATAAAAAAATCACGACAGAGCAAAGAATGCACGCTTAGTGTGCGTTTTTGCGATATTCGGTCAGATTCTAAAATAATGCTGTTATTGCGGGGAGGAACGACGAAGTGTATCCAGACAAATACACAAGTATTTGCTGGGCAAACCCAGCTACTGTGTAAAATCTCATTGGTTTTTATTACATTTTCTGCGAAGTAGTGGGAGATTGCTACGTCACTCGTACCTCGTTCCTTGCAATGACGAGAAAACTTGCTAGCCCTGCTTTTTAAAATATGCGTAATTGTTGGTATAACAAGGCTAGGGGAGTGGTTCTTCACAAAAGTATAAATAGTCTGTAATTTCTTTTTCTGTGATTTACAAGCTACTTAACTGAACGACATACTCTAAGATTTTTTTTAAAGCAGATGTATGGCTTTTAACGGGTTGTTGAGAATACCCCGTTATGGCTAATTGCTGAACAAACTGGTTGATAACATCTTGATTTTTAATTATATAACCAATAAAATTCTGATAAACGAATATTTCAATACATAACCCCGATAAACGACACCATTCGATAAAGAGTGTCGTTTATCGGGACGTTAGAGGCAATTAAAAAATCAAGAATATGGAACATTATTTTATTATTAAAAATGAAGAGCAGAAAGGTCCATTTAATCTAAATGAGATTATTGAGATGAATCTTTCGGAAGACACACTTATTTGGAAAAAGGAATTGAAAGACTGGATACAACTAAAGGACTTACCCGAATATAATAAAAATGCACCTCCACCAATACCAAAAACAGAACAGCCAAAAATTCAGGTCAATCCTGAGGATATAAAAGACAACTATGTTGGGCTGGCAAATAAAGATGAAATCACAGACTCAGTAAGTAACATTGAATCACTAACTACAAACCATAAAAATGCAGGATTTTTGTTGCGGTTGGTAGCATTTTTTATTGATTTTGTTTTTATGTTTTTTTTAACATCTTTTATTTGGGCTTTGCTTCAATTGCCTATTCCGCTTAATTCTAAGAGTCTATTTTCTGGTGGTTTTTTAGTATTTAAGAACCCTTTGGGTATTTTATTTAGTTGGTTTTTTTATGCATTGTTTGAAAGTAGCAAGTTCCAAGCAACACCAGGAAAGGCAATTTTAGGATTAAAAGTGACCGATCGTAAATTTGAAAAAATTGGATTTTGGCAAGCATCAGGTCGTTTTTTTGGAAAGATTTTATCCGGTTTTATGCTCGGTATCGGATATATAATGATTGCTTTTACAAAAAACAAGCAAGGTTTACACGACCAAATGGCACATACATTTGTACTAAAAGAAAACATAAAAGGAATTAAAAGAACGACACTTTCTTGGATTCTTCTAATTACTGCGTTTGCACTTTTTATTGTTTCTCTATTTATTCCTGCAAATACAGACCTAGTTGATATTAATGCAAATGGCTATCCTTCTAATGGTTCTGAAGACAAGGTCAATAATATCCCATTTTCTTATGCAGGTATCTCTTTTGAATATCCAGATAACTGGAAAGTTGAAAAAGAAGAACTTCAAGAAGATTTAGCATATCAAATTAATTGTGAAAAAAAAGGTATTAACTCTTCCGAGATAATTTCAATAACTTGGTTAAATATGGAAATGGAGCCTCGAGAGGTAATTAAAAATACAATAGAAGGAATGAAAAAGAAGCCTACACATAAAAACTCCAATACAAAACCCATATTCAAATCTGTTTATAATGGGTTTAATGCTTTTAAATTAGACTTTGACTTAGTATTATTTGGTGAAAAAATATTCGGTAGAATTATCTCTTTCAATACAAATGGAAAAACCATATTAATACTTAAACAAACAGATAACAGAATTGATAAATTAGATTCTGAATTTAAGATAGTTGAAAGTAGTCTAAAAATAGAATAAAAGCCGCTAAAAAATGTATAAAATAATAGCTGATATAGTAAGTTCAAGGGGTGTATCCCGCTTCAACTTTCTTGTACTTTGGTAGTGAAGTACTACGCACTCGGCTACTATTCTTATATTAACCGTTATGTGTCATTAGAAAAAAGAATCTAAAAAAAGAGATAAAATGAAAGAATACAAGATAACTTTTCATAAAGAAGAAGTAGACGAATTAATCGAAGGACTTAAACCTTTTCCTGAAAACATTTTTATTGAAGAACAAAGTTGGTTAAATAATTATTTATTACCTTTAATTTCAATAGATTTAGGAATATTAAATGATAAATTAAAAGGTATTATTGTTCATATGATTAACCCTGTTGAGCCTTATGAGGGTTTAATTGGTGAAGGAACAACAGAATTTCATAATGAATTTTGTTCAGAAAATTGGATTGCATTAGAGCTTACGAGTGACAATAAATATCGTTTTTTAGGTAAAGAAGATTATTTTTTGTCTTCGCCTAATCATAAAAACACTGACGAAGATTTAATTGCGAGCATTAATGAAATAAAAGAAACATATCAAAAAGTAAAAGATAAATTTAAAACAACAGGAAAACTTCTACCTTGGCAAGGTGATAATCCTCAGAACTTTATGGATTATTTAGGAGGTGAAGTTGGATATGGTAATTGGACAGATACTTCACCAACCCCATCGGAATTTATATTAGATATAAATAAAGATGATTTATTTAATGACGGAACTTCAGTAACTCTAACTCACAAAGGAGAAGAATTTATTTATATAGGAGAAGTTGCAGGTTACAATTATTGTGGAAGTGGCGCAGATGCAATTTTAATGTTCTATGAACCCAAAAGCCGTATTGTATTATTTTCTTACGACTGGTCATAAGGTAAAAACGAACACATAACATTGGCTATAAATAATGCGGTTTTTGGTGTTCAACTAAAAGCTATCGTCTTTTTAGACCCGCACTATTCATAGCCAAAACCGTTAAGCTAAAACCCACCATCTTGTGCTTTGGCTCGTTTATTGCCTTCGTCGCTTTCGCCTATTTTCCAGTAACTGCTGATATAGCGATTTTTTGTGATTTGTTTTTCTTGTTTGAAGTATTGGCGTAATGCTTTGGCACTGCTAAATTCGCTTGCTATCCATAGGTATGGCGTACCTTGTAGCCAGATTTTCTGCTCCATAGCGGCTAACATCAATGCTTGGCTACGGCTGACATCGGGGTTTACTAACCATTGGATCTCTATGCCAGTTGGTTTGTCTAGCAGTTGTTTGTCCGACTCATCGCCAATTTCAATAATGGCATAGCCCTTAGCATCGGCAGGTAGCTGAGCTAAATTGACCGCAATGGCAGGCAATGCGGTCAAATCACCTGCAAAAATAAACCAGTCCAAGCTGTTATCCGCCATCTTTGTTGGCCCTGGCCCCATGACGGTGAGGGTATCGCCGATGTGTGCTTGCTCTGCCCACGGATACGCCAGTCCACCAAGGTGTTTAACAAAATCAATAACAACGTGGTGGCTTGCTTCATCAACGTGACGAATGGTATAGGAACGCAGTTTTTTACTACCATCATCAGCGGTGAATTGGAGTTTTAAATACCCACTTTCATGTGCTTGGGTAATGCTTTTTGAGTGGTCAGCAAAGACGATACGTCTTACGTTTTTAGAGATTTGCTCGTTGGATAACACCTCAAATTGCATATCGTCTTTTTTTCCCATGTTGTACTCCGTTGTTGTTAATGTTGTTCGTTCTTTAAGGACTGGCGGTATGTTACGCTTCGTCGATAATATCTTTAAATTGCTGACGAGTGTTTGCCAGTGCCTCAAGCTGTGCGTCATCGCCCATTGCAAAGCCTTCATTCCGTATTTAGGGCTTGTTGACTGAGGTAATTATATGGTGTCTATAAAAACAGTGTTACAGTCATTTACGCACGCTAAATGTGCGTTTTTGCAACACTAAAAAGAGCAACTAAGTACAAAACTATTTCAATACATAGGTGTGGCGATACGGCTCGTCCATGAGTTGGTGGCGTTTCCACCACGCTGTTAAACTGTCAGTCGTGTTATAATGCAGTTTGGCAGCGTAGGGTAACTGCGTTGGAATTTTTGGCGTCCTGATAGGTATTGTAGTATCTATTGGGTTATTCATTAAAAAGCACGGCATACATATGGCAATTTATAAAATTGGAAAACAATTAGAATATATAAAAGAGAAGCCCTTTAAACTAGAAAAGGAAATCCAAAATTTAACAGAATATAATCTCAAAACTATTTTTGAGCTTGATGTTGTTAAATCAGAATTTACTTTGAATAAATTTAGAATTGACACACTTGCTTTTGATAAAGAAGCGAACGCCTTTGTAATTATTGAATACAAAAGGGATAAAAATTTTAGTGTAATTGACCAAGGATATGCTTATTTATCATTAATGCTTAATAATAAAGCTGATTTTATCTTAGAATTTAATGAAAATAATGAAACAACCTTAAAACGAAATGATGTTGATTGGTCGCAATCAAGAGTATTGTTCATTTCTCCTGCATTTACAAGCTACCAAAAAGAAGCCATTAACTTCAAAGATTTACCCATTGAATTATGGCAAGTAAAAAGATATGAAAATAATACCGTTGCATATGAGCAAATTCAAACAGCAGGTGCACAAGAAAGCATAAAAACAATTTCAAAATCAGAGCAAACAATAAGTACAGTAACTAAAGAAATTAAAGTGTACTCAGAGCAAGAACATTTAGAGAATATAAATGAAGACATTATTGATCTATATAAGCGATTCAAAAGTGCTATTCAAAATTTGGATAACTTAGAAGTTAAACCAAAGAAAAAATATATCGCCTTTGTTTCGGGAAGAAATGTAATAGATATTTTACCTCAGAAAAAAGCATTAAAAATGTGGATAAATATGACTAAAGGCGAGCTTGACGACCCAAAGAAGATAGCAAGAGATGTTTCGTCAACTGGACACTGGGGAAATGGCGATTATGAGATTCAAGTAAGCAATGATGACGACTTAGAATATATTTTAAGTCTTGTAAAGCAGTCAATTAGAAAGAATAAAAAATAACAAAAAACACAAAGCTCTGTAACTATGAACCAATCAGACATCATTATTTTTACCACCGATGACGAGCAAGTCGAGCTAAATGTCCGTTTAGAAGACGATGGTGTGGCTGACACAAGAACAAATGGCAACGCTGTTTGATAAAAACAAACGCACCATTTCCGAGCATATCAGAAACGTCTTCAAGGAAGGCGAGCTTTCAGAAGAGGTGGTTGTCCGGAAATTCCGGACAACCACTAAACATGGAGCAATAGCAGGAAAAACCCAAAGCGTTTCTGTGAATGGTTACAACCTCGATGTCATTATTTCAGTTGGTTATCGTGTAAAATCGCAAAAAGGCACACAGTTTCGTATTTGGGCAACGCAACGCCTAAAAGACTATTTAATCAAGGGTTATGCGATAAATCAGCAACGCCTTGCCGAGAACAAACAGCAATTCCTACAAACCTTGGACGACTTAAAAATCCTTACCCAAGGCAACGACAACATCGCCGCCAAAGATATGTTATCGCTGATACAAACCTTTTCTGATACGTGGTTTACGTTGGATAGCTACGACAAACAGCAGTTTCCGCAACAGGGCAATGCCGATAGCGTGCAAGCCTCTGCCGAGGAACTCTCCCACGACCTGCAAGTGCTAAAAAATGAACTGATTAACAAAGGTGAAGCCACCGCCTTATTCGCCCAAGAAAAAAACACCGATAGCTTGAGCGGTATTGTCGGCAATGTTTTTCAAAGCCTATTCGGGCAAGATGCCTACCCAACTATCGAGGAAAAAGCCGCCCACCTACTGTATTTTACAGTCGCGTCAATTATGTTTTGGTACAAGGCTTGCCGTCGAAGACAGTATTACGAATACGGCAAGACGGCGTAACGCAGTAACGGAACATAATTGGCACGACTATATTATTAAGAATCACCCGTTTAATGATGATAATAAACGCAGTGGCGCATTTGCCTTTATTTGGCTATTACAAAAATTCGGCTACGATTTCCAAGACAAAATTAACCCGCAAACCCTCACCACACTAACCATTTTAATCGCCGAATCCAACCCCAATGACAAAGATAAAATGATTGGCATTGTCGGCTTATTGCTTAATCCGCTGGGTGAATCTCTGTAATTTACCCCACGTTGTTAAACTGTTAGTCGTGTTATAATGCGATTTGGGAGTGTGGGTGTGAACTGCGTTATAATTTTTATCCCTGATAAACGTAATAATGTCGTTTGCTGGGGGGGGAATACAACTAACAGATGTGATTAAAAATATTGCTAAAGAGGAATAAATGAGCCAAAACCTAAAAAACAAAATTGAAGCAACTGACATAAGCATTAGTTCTTTATTAAAAGACCAAAAATTTTATATCGACTACTTTCAGCGAGAGTATAGATGGCAAGAAAAACATATCAAACTGTTGGTAGAAGATTTAACAACAACATTTTTAAAATCCTATAAACCCACTGATACAAGACCAGCGGTTGCAAATTATCAAAGTTACTATTTAGGACCAGTTGTTTTTAGCGTAAATACTGATAATGGAAAAAAGTCAATAATTGACGGACAGCAAAGAATTACATCAATTACTTTATTTCTTATTTACCTTAATCATCTACAAAAAAAAACTGTCTGAAAAAGTTAATATTAGCGATTTAATTTTTTCAGAATCCTATGGTGAAAAATCCTTTAATATGACTGATGAAGTTAGAGAATCTTGTTTAAAAGCATTGTTTGAAGATGGTTCTTATAAAGTTCAAGAAAATGATGACGAAACAGTAAAAAATATGATGGAGAGATATGAGGATATTACTCAATCTTTTCCAGAAGAATTAAGTACTGAAGCTCTACCCTATTTTATAGATTGGTTTATAAGAAATGTGGTTATTGTTCAAATCACAGCTTATTCAGATGAGAATGCCTACACTATTTTTGAAACAATGAACGATAGAGGTTTAAACCTGTCGCCAACTGAAATGCTTAAAGGTTATGTGCTTTCCCGAATTTCTGACACTAAACAGCGTACAGAATTAAACGAACTTTGGAAAGAGCAAATTAAAATACTTCACGAATATGGAGAAACAGCTGATTTAAGCTTTTTCCAATCTTGGTTTAGAGGTAAATATGCAGTTAGCATAAGGCCAGGAAAAACAGGTTCTGAAAATAAAGACTTTGAATTAATTGGTTCTCGTTTTCACAATTGGTTTAAAGACAATCACGAAAGGCTATTCAACCTAGAAACATCTGATGATTTCTATTCATTCTTCAAAAATGAATTTCCATTTTATGTAAGATGGCACACGAAGTGTTTGGATTCACAATCGGAATTTAACAAAGAACTCTCGCATTTACATTATATCAATTATTGGGGAATTGCAAGCTCTCTACAAGACCCATTACTTCTTTCATCTATCAAATTTGACGATGACGAAGATGTTATTAAAAAGAAACTTGATTTTACAGCAAGGTTTATAGAAACATTTATAGTCCGTAGGTCAGTCAATTACAAAAAATTTGGACAGACCTCTATAAAATATACAATGTTCAACCTTATTAAACTTATTCGAAATAACGATTTGAATAAATTAGGGCAAAATTTAACAAAAGAAACTAACGAAATTGAGCAACAATGGAATGCTATTGATAATTTTGGATTACACGGACAAAACAGAAAGTTTGTTAAACACTTACTTTCTAGAATTTCAAGCCATTTAGATACATTGATAGGTAAGGACAGTAATTATGTAAGTTATCATCATCCGAATGGAAGGCAATTTGAGATTGAGCATTTGTGGGGAAATAAATTTGATGAACATAGGGATGAATTTGAACAAGAATGGGACTTCCAAAATTGGAGAAATTCTATTGGTGCATTAGTGTTGCTTCCAAATGGAACAAATCAGTCATTTAACAGCGATAAGTATCAAGATAAAATTAAACATTATCAAAAAGAGAATACTTACGCACAAACTTTGACCGAAATATATTACGAAAAGAATCCGAATTTTTTGAAATCACATTTAATAAGTGAATTAAAATTCAAACCACACCCTGAACTAAAAAAAGAAGATATAACCGATAGGAAAGCGTTAGTCCAGAGAATATGTGAACAGATTTGGACTACTGATTATTTCAAAATAGAATAAAGTCAGCGACTAACAATATATAAAAAATAATAGCGACTTAAAACAATAAAACAAAAGGTTAATAAGCCATTAATTCCAAACCTTCGAGGAAAGTAATGAAAAACTGGGACGAACTGCGTACGGCTTATGAAGTTGCCAAATCAGGTACAGTCACTGCGGCGGCAGAGGCGTTAAATATTCACCGAGCCACGGTGATACGCCATATTGATAGCTTAGAGGCCGAGCTAGGCACAAAGCTATTTCAACGCCACGGACGTGGTTATACGCCCACCGATATGGGTAATGATTTATTGCAGGTGGCAGGGCTTGCTGAATCGGAATTTAGTCAGCTCAAAGCCCGTGCCCAAGGGCATAACGAATTGCACGGCGAGTTTATTATTACCTCATTAGCGTTTATCACGCCATTTGTGTTGCCAACGATACAAGCCTTTCAACAACAACACCCTAAATTACATATCCGCTATTTGGTGGGTGAGGATTTATTAAAATTAGAATATGGACAAGCCCACGTTGCCATTCGCAGCGGTAATAAACCGACACACCCCGATTATGTGGTCAGTCCGTTTGTGGGGATTGCTCCTAAATTATACGCACATCAAGACTATATCGAGCAATACGGCATGTTAAGCCGTGCTGAGGACTTTACTCAGCACCGTTTTGTGATGATAGATAAAACCGCAGGATTTGCGAAAACCACACAAAATCAATGGCTACAAAAGCATATCCCCACTGCTAATATCGTCTTGCAAAGTAACAGTTACCGAGTACGAGAGGCAGCAATGCTAAACGGCATGGGCATTGGCATTATGTATCAACACGAAGCCGAACCACACCCTGCGTTGGTTGAGATAAGCTACCAGCCACCAGCAGAGCCAATGGAAAATAATAACTGGATAGTCACCCACGGCGATTTGCACCGTACCGAAAAAGTACAACGCTTTTTGCAGCTACTAAAACAAGGTTAAACATGGCTTTAACGCCTTGGTGTGTAAGGCATAGCCACTCTAAAGCCTAAATGAATGATATTAGACAAGTTATAACGTACAAAAAGAGGTTGAAAGTTGAGTTAAATAGGGCGTTTTTATCGGTTTTTCTTGCTGTATTTAATACAATTATTCATTAACAATACACAGATATTCGTCTTTGGCGTCATCATCTATTTTTACGCTGATAGATTCTGCCCAATGGGTGTTTGAGCCACGTTTTTTAATGCCCGATACCCAATACTCGTCCCCTGTGGTTTCATCAATATGGTTGCCTGACACGCCACCACCTTTAATACGTTGTAGCACTTTGTCTTGGTAATATACGGTTTTACCTGTTTTGGAAAAGCTAACCCAGCCGATATGAGCGGCATCATCATCAATCATACCGTCTTTGTTTTCAAGGTACATTACTCGGCGATTCTCGCCTTTGGTTAGTTGGTTTTTCATTGCTTTTCGTCTTGGTTAATCCTATTAATCGTTTCTTCAATATCCCAATCTTGCTGTTTAAGCAAATACTGTAATTTGGCTTTTTCAGAAACAGTTATATCAGGCTGTATGTATTTTCTTGGACTGCCTTTTGTTATTTTATCTGTTAATTGCATTAGGGCAATAGGCATGCCTAACTCAATTTTTGTATTGGGTAGAGTATAAGTTAAGCGTTTGCCAGCGGTCATCTTGTGGTGCGAACCGCCAACTTGCTCACCTATGATAGTGCCTCGATTAAATGTTTTAAATAGTGACGTAAAATAGGTGGCGGCCGAAAAAGTCCTACCGCCCACCAACAGATACACATTGCCTGTAAATCGTTGTTTATTTAAGGAAGGATCAACTTTTTTTCCCATTACATATTCATAATGTGCATCTTTACTAACAAAGTCTTTTTTTAGCCCTTCTAGTAAGTTTGCAAGACTGTTTTTTTTCATTTTTTTGCAATCAATAGCGGTAATATATTGCTGATAAGGGAAATCAAAATCAGGCATGCTAAGTAAGATTTTTTCCTCAAAGGCATCTTTAGCAATAAAATAATACAACATCGATGGCATGGTGATATTCCCCCCGCCGTTATACCTTAAATCAATAACCAAATTTTTGATTTTTTTGCGTTTGATTTCATCAAAAATATTAGTGAATAGTGGATAAAAATAATCCTCATCAGCCTGCCCATCTGGAGCAGAAAATGAATTAAGCTGTAAGTAAAAAATATCTGATTGTGGCGGAACAAAGATGCTGACCACTTGATTAAGCATTTGTTTGTTTAATGGATATACGGTTTTTTCCTGTTGCGTTTGTCTTTGCTTCAAGCCAATTGCTGATAATTTAATTTTTTGGGTTTTATCCGTATTTGGTGCTTGATATTCAACAACAAAATCCGTTGTTGCCCCATAATGAATAAAGTACATTAAATCAAACACTGATTCTATATTGCGTTGATCATACGTACTATTGGTGCGTATGAAATCTTGTATAATTTGCTGGGCTGTTTTGTTGTTAATTGTCTTAATAGTAGAGCCAAAAGGCAGTTGGCAGGTTTTACAATTAACAACTAATTGCTGGTCAATAAGCACAATCGGAATGGGGAATAAACTCTTTGACGCTGTTAATAAACGCCCCATCTTGGCGAAGGGAAAGCACAATAAGACATGCTCGTCTAAATTAAAATGTTCGTGCCGTTTGCTTAAAAAACGGAAAAAGTCCAGTGCTGTTATGGTGGTATTGGGCAGGCTTTGCTGTCTTTTATCCAGTGTTTGATAGCATTGTTTTTTCTCGGCAATGCTAAGGTTGGGGGAGACCTCACAAATAGCTGTTTTTAGTACCGTAAAATCTTCTTGTATTTGTTTGGGCGTGTAGGTTTGCTGAGCGTTTGCAATGCTCATAGCAGATAATCCCAATAGTAGTGTTAGTGTTTTCATTTTTTGTCTAAGTTGCTAAGAATATACCTTTAGTATAAAGGGACAACTCCGTAAACAAATACAAAAAAAGTGTAAAATTTTATATAAATATTTGATTTATATGTTTTTTATATTCTTTCATGAGTTTGTGCTGATTGAGTGGACAGTAATAAATCACGATGTTTAAGGTATGATTTTATTGACTATATTATTTATGCTAACAGCTTGCTTATCAACCTCCTTATTTTAAATAGGACGTATCGCCATGTTTTAAATAAAGCTATTTATCGCAAAAAATGGGGCAACTCTTATAAACTTTATCTTGATAAACAAGCCTATTTAGACTCGCTCTTAGAACACTAAGTCTAAAAAAGAGCTAAAAAGATGCGGCATAAAGCATAATTGCTTTTTCTATTAAGTCTTTTTGTGAAATGCCTTGGCTTATTGTTAGTTGTTCTATTTGCTCAAACGCCACAGCCCTCGTCTGATTCTAATTGTGTTTGTTGTCTTGATTTAGTCATATTAATAAATATAATGAGAGCATGGAGTGCAGGGTGCTGTTACACCCTACACCCTGCGAAACTAATTTAGAATGCGTTACTTGAATAAAGTGTCAGCATAATAATTAGCAGTAATAACCATACTTTTATTTTAGATCCTATCTTAGAAACCCCATGCTTAACGGCTGGGGTTTTGCTGTTTATAGCCCCTTGGCTATGTTTTTAGCCATAAGCTAATCTACAGAATAAAGTAAGTTTTTGGGGGTTATCTCAGGTCTGAATATTTATGCTTAAAACACTAGCTAATAATAGTTTAAAAGGCGTTTAAATAGTCGTATTTGTAATTTTTAGAGATGTTTTTTTGTGCTTCTCGCATTTGAGCTTTTGTACCATGCTGGCATTTGTTTTTTTAAAGTTGTTATATTTGTTGTTAAAGCAGCATAATCTAAAAATGAGCCGCTTATCAGCTGGCGTTGTTTTTTTATAACACTGAAAATGCAATCTTCAGCTTTTATTTTAAGTTAAACAGGATTGTAAATGCCAGTTTTACATACTCCAGAAAAAGGCCTTAACGGAATTGTTTTAAATTCTATTGTTGAAAAGATAAAGGTTAAGATAAAATGGATTTTTATTACTTAGTGACGCTCCCAATATGACCCTATCAGACATTCTAAAAGACTCCCCTTACAAGCTCACCCAGTTTTCCACGGAACAAATTCAACGCTTAGATGATGCTATAACGCTTAAAGAGAGCCGAGGAAAGACAGTGCCTTATGTGGAATGTTTGGTACGTAAAAAAGCCATTCAATTAAAGCCAGAAGAAGCGGTTAGGCAATTGTACTTAATGGTGTTAAACGAAGAATATGGTTATCCGTTTGAGCGTATGGAAGTGGAATATTCAGTCAGTTTTGGGCGAGAGAAAAAGCGTGCGGATATTGTTATTTTTGATAAAAAAGATACCCGTGCTGTCTATATTATGGTGGAGCTGAAAAAGCCCAAACTCAAAGACGGTAAAGAACAGCTAAAAAGCTATTGTAATGCTACAGGTGCGCCGATTGGTGTATGGAGTAATGGCGAAATCATTTCATTTTATAATCGTCGTGACCCGAATTATTTTAAGGATATTCCCAATATCCCAAAGTCCAGCCAAACACTCAAAGAAATTCTTAGCGAGAAATGGACGATTAATGACCTTATCGCCAAAGACGAGTTAGTCACGAAAAAGAAATCCTTAAAAGATAAAATCTTAGAGATGGAAGATGAGGTACTGGCAAATGCAGGGGTTGATGTCTTTGAAGAAGTCTTTAAGCTCATTTTTTCCAAACTGTTTGATGAAATGGAAAGTGGCGACGATGAAGAACGTGCTTTAGAATTTAGAAACTACGGCGAAACGGAAAGTGAGCTAAAGGAAAAAATGCAAGATATTTTCGACCAAGCCAAAGACAAATGGCACGGTGTTTTTTCTGATGATGCCAAAATTATGCTTTCTCCCTCGCATTTAGCCATTTGCGTATCGTCCTTGGAAGGTGTAAAGCTGTTTAACTCAAATCTTGATGTGGTTGATGAAGCCTTTGAATACTTGATGAGCAAAAGCAGTAAAGGCGAAAAAGGGCAGTATTTTACCCCACGTTATGCGATTGATATGTGCGTAAAAATGCTCAATCCACAGGAAGATGAAACCATTATCGACACCGCCGCAGGCAGTTGTGGGTTCCCTGTGCATAGTATTTTCCATGTTTGGCGACAGATTATTGAAGATGAAGGCAAACAAATCACCCACCTATTTTCTGCTCAAAAGAAAAAAGGACGTTACAGTAAATATGTGCGTGATAAAGTCTTTGCGATTGATTTTGATGAAAAAGCCGTGCGTGTTGGGCGAACGCTTAATCTAATTGCAGGGGACGGTGAAACCAACGTTTTGCACTTAAATACCTTAGATTATGAAAAGTGGATAGACAAATACAGAGACGATGAACATTGGCGTGATACTTATGGTAGCGGTTGGAGTAACCTAAAAAAACACCGCAACATCAAAAATGAAACCAAAGAAAACGCCAGTTACGTCAATCGTGATTTTAATTTTGATGTGCTCATGGCAAATCCGCCTTTTGCCGGTGACATTAAAGAAAGCCGAATGCTGGCTAAATATGAATTAGGGAAAAAACCGAATGGTAAGGCTCAAACTAAAGTCGGGCGAGATATTTTATTTATCGAGCGTAATTTAGATTTTCTCAAACCTGGTGGACGTATGGCGGTGGTCTTGCCACAAGGGCGTTTTAATAACAGCAGTGACAAACATATCCGTGATTTTATTGCCGATAAATGCCGAATACTTGCCGTGGTTGGCTTGCATGGCAATGTTTTCAAACCCCATACAGGCACAAAAACCAGCGTGTTATTTGTGCAAAAGTGGGACGATAAGCTCTGCCCACGCAAAGATGATTACCCGATATTTTTTGCCACCATGCAAGAACCCAGCAAAGATAACAGCGGTGAAAAAATCATCGTACAAGGCGCAGACGGTACACCATTACTCGACAGCCACGACCATTTAATTGTTCAGCACGATTTATTTAATCACGATGGCTTAACCCAAGACGGCATTGCCGAAGCCTTTATTGAATTTGCCAAAAAAGAGAAATTATCTTTTGTGGGAAAGCCCTAAGCCCTTTTAATGACACCTATTATCAGGGGTTGTTAGAGGGGCTGGAAGTTAATGAGACATCAATAAAATTAATAAACCAAACGGAAAACTTAAGATTAGAATCTGAATTCTACACATCACTATCTTTTAATTTAGAAAATTACTTTCTAGGTGTAGATATTATTGATTTTGTTCAATATGGAACTTCCAAAGAATTAAATGAAGAGTCTAAAGGCTATCCAGTTCTTAGGTTGAATGAGTTTGACAGTTCATTTATTTCAACACCATCTAAGTTTTGTGAAAAAATTGATAGCGAGGTTTTTAGTAGTCTCAGACTGTTACAAAATGATGTTTTGATTTGCAGAACGAATGGTAATAGCAAATATGTTGGCAAAAGTGCTTTAGTGCCTGAAGATACTCAATATGCGTATGCTTCATATTTATTTAAGATTAGACCTATAACTGAATTAATTAACTCTAGTACATTGGTCGCATTTTTAAACTCTAAATTTGGAAGAGTTGAAATTGAAAAATATTCAATGGCAAGTAATCAAGTAAACTTTAGCCCCGCAAAATTTAAACAAATACGAATCCCAAAATTTACAAAATCATTAAATAAGAAAGTAGAAAAACTAACATTTCGTGCATTTGAATCACTAAAAATATCAAAACAAACCTACACCCAAGCCGAGCAATTATTATTAAGCGAAATTGGCTTGCAAAACTTTACCCCCAGCATGGAAGCCGTCAATATTAAATCCTTTGCGGATAGTTTTGCAACTTCGGGGCGGTTAGATGCTGAATATTATCAGCCTAAGTATGAGCAAATAGTTACTCAAATAGAACAACAACAGCATGACCATTTAGATAATTTAGTGACCATTAAAAAATCCATAGAGCCTGGGTCAAAATATTATACAGATGAGGGGTTGGCTTTTTTACGTGTTGCTGATTACTCCAAACAAGGATTAACTGAACCTCAGAAGTATTTGTCTGATGAATTTATTCAAGAAAATGCGGAAAAGATTGCTTTACTAAAACCGAAGAAAGATACTATTCTCTTTTCTAAAGACGGTAGTGTCGGTACTGCTTATCAATTAAGAGAAGATTTTAACGGTATTACTTCTGGGGCAATTCTGCATTTAAATATCAAAAACGAGGAAAAACTGTTACCTGAATACCTTACCTTGGTATTAAATTCAGAATTGGTACAGTTGCAAGCGGAAAGAGATGCAGGTGGTTCTATTATTTTACATTGGCGAGTCAGTGAAATTGAAAGTGTAGTTATTCCTATAATTAGCTTAGAAAAACAACAACAAATCGCCGATTTGGTTGAACAAAGTTTTGCTTTAAAGCAACAAAGCGAACACTTACTTGAAGTCGCTAAACGTGCCGTTGAGATTGCCATTGAAGAAAGTGAAGATGTGGCAATGGCGTATATTAAAAGCGAGGTTGCAACGAATGAATAACGAGCAATCGAATATTATTATCTATAACACCGATGATGGCAAAGCCAACGTGGCTTTATACGCTCAAGATGGGGATATTTGGCTTAATCAAACTCAGTTGGCAGAACTTTTTGCCACCTCTGTTCCCAATATCAGCATGCACATATCCAACATACTGAAAGAAAAGGAATTATTGGAAAATTCAGCTGTTAAGAATTACTTAACAACTGCCACTGACGGTAAAAAATATGAAGTGGCTTTTTACAGTTTAGAGATGATTTTAGCCATTGGCTTTCGAGTACGTGGCAAACGTGGAACACAGTTTCGGATTTGGGCAAATACTCATCTAAAATCCTATATGGTCAAGGGTTTTGTGATTGATGATGAGCGTTTGAAAAATCCTGATGGTCGCCCTGATTATTTTGATGAGTTACTGGAACGCATTCGTGATATTCGTGCCAGTGAAAAGCGGTTTTATCAAAAAGTCCGTGATTTATTTAAACTCAGTAGTGACTATGACCCAACAGATAAAGCCACACAAATGTTTTTTGCCCAAACACAGAATAAATTACTGTATGCGGTTACAAAACAAACTGCGGCAGAGCTGATTGTGGCACGGGCTGATGCAGAAAAAAACAATATGGGGCTAACTGCTTGGAAAGGTAACATTGTACGCAAACAGGATATTATTATTGCTAAAAATTATCTGACTGCCGATGAAATTGACTCTCTTAATCGCCTAACGATTATCTTCCTTGAAACCGCTGAATTTAGAGCAAAAAATCGCCAAGATATTACTTTGACTTTTTGGCGTGATAATGTTGATAAAGTACTAGTAATGAATGACCAAGCGGTATTAAGCGGACAGGGTTGTATCAGTAATAGCCAGATGAAAGATAAGGTTAAAGCAGTTTATGCCGATTTTGAGAAAATCCGTAAAACAGCCCAAGCCAAACAAGCCGATGAGCAAGATTTGGCGGAACTGCAAACACTAGAACAAGACATTAAAAATAGGGAATAAACTATGGGAAAAACCATCACCACCCACTTTTTAGAAGGCACGCCCAAAGGCATTCAAAGTGTGCAGATTAGCAATAAAACCATTATGGGTTTTGTCATTCCTTATGCCGAGATTAAAAAAATGCAAGCGTTTACCGAGTTTGTAATTTTTACTTAAAAGCCAAAAAAACCATTGATTATAAAGCGATATTAAACAAACCAGATAAGAAGCCATACTAATGAAAAAATTGATTTTACTACTTAGCATTGTGTTACTCTCAGGCTATGCACAGGCAAAATGGAAAAACCCCAGTGAGCGGTATAGCGAAGCGCATAAAGAATACACCAAAGCCAGTTGTCCGATTGCTAGCAATAACATCAGTAATTTTGTTTACTTTTCAAAAGACAGAGAGCAGATAAAAGACCACCTGTTTTTATCGCATAAGCGTTTTAGCGGTGCACAGATTATGTACGCTTGGAAAGACCTTGAGCCTAAAAAAGGGCAGTACGACTTTTCAACAATACAAGCAGACTACGACTATCTGAAAGCACACGGAAAACGCCTATTTATCCAATTGCAAGACACCACGTTCTACCCGCAAAATAAAGCCGTGCCAAGGTATCTTGAAACCAAGGCATTTGATAATGGTGTTATCTGCCAGCAGGAGGAAAACAGCACAAAATGCGAAGGTTGGGTAGCAAAACGCTGGAACAAAAAGGTACAACAGCGATTTGCCTTGTTATTAAACGCATTGGGTAAACAGTTTGACGGCAAAATTGAGGGCATTAATCTGCAAGAAACCGCCATTGGCGTGTCCAACAAAAGAGATGCCAGCTTTACCCCCAAAGGTTATACGCAAGCGATAAAAACCAATATGTTGGCGTTGAAAAAGGCGTTTCCAACCTCAGTGACCATGCAGTATGCCAATTTTATGCCGGGAGAATGGCTACCTTGGGAGGACGAAGGCTACCTAAAATCCATTTACCAATATGGCGAGAAAATAGGTGTTGGCTTGGGCGCACCTGATTTAATGGTCAAACGCAAAGGGCAGCTTAATCACGCCTTGGCAATGATGCACGAAAATAAATATACCGTGCCTTTGGGCATTGCCATTCAAGACGGTAACTATATCGGTTTGACAGGGGCAGATGGCGAGAAAAAAAGCCAAAGCGTGAAAAAGAATAGAAAAAACATTGTTCCCTTGCTGACTGCATTTGCCGATGATTTTTTACACGTCAATTATCTATTTTGGGTCAATCAAGCCCCTTATTTTGAGCAGGACGTATTGCCTTGTTTTGAGTCAATACAGCAACATTAACGATGTTCCTTTTGTTCAATATTTTTTACTGCTGATAACTCATACTATACCCTTGTTTAATAATTAAATGGTGTAGTGATGACTTTATCGTGGTTTGGCTCGGTGTTTATTTTTACCTTGGTTTCAGCGGCTTCGCCCGGCCCTGTTAATTTGTTGGCAATGAGTGCGGGCGTTAGTTCTTCGCTATCTCAAGGCTTGCGCTTTGTTTTTGGGGCGACCACAGGGTTTTGTTTGTTGGTATTGTTAAGCGGTTTGGGGTTGCAGTCACTGATTAAAGCCTATCCTGATATTTTAAGCCTGTTGCGTTGGGGTGGGGCGGCATTTTTGCTGTGGTTGGCGTGGCTATTATGGCGAGCAGATGGGCGGCTAGACGAAAACAACGCCTTTCGCCCAACCTTTTTACGTGGGGCGTTATTGCAGTGGTTCAACCCAAAGGCTTGGTTAGCGTCGCTGTCTATCGTCAGTCTGTATGCACCCACGGCATTATCCGCCTTAGCTGTGATGACCAGTATTTATTATGTGGTGTGCTTTTGCTCAATTGCCACATGGCTAATGGCGGGGCGGTTGCTGTCTAAGTGGCTACAAAACCCCACTTATTTACGCACATTTAACCGCAGTTTAGCGGTGCTGTTGTTGCTTAGTTTGCTTTTTTTGTTTCGTTGATACTGGCGTGGGGTGATGGCAGTGTAGTGCTTAATACTCCTTAAAAAGATGCACGCCAAAATATTCACATAAAAATAATCCAATAGAGCACAGTGCAGCAACTTGTTGGTGTGGTTTGATATGCTGTAGGTATTGTTGTTTAAGGATGTTTTGTTGATTGTAAATACTCATATCGGCATTAATAGAAATCATTTTGAACTCATTAGTTATCAGGGCATTGGCAACTTTTATGTGTTTGCTATAAATGGATAGCCAGTCAATTTTGCTAATTTTAGAGAAATTCCCTTTTAACAATTTATCGCAGTTTTCAGTTGTCCAATTTTTATAAGTACTCCCCATATTAATATCGACAAGTTCTTTATCCTTCTTAATTGGGTGTCGGAAAGATTCAATCATTGGGTAGTTGATATATAGTTTGCCATTCTCTGTTTCGTCAGAGAAATAATTTAGCATTTCCTTAATTTGTGACACGCCTAAGTCAGTCGTTGTTTGGGCTTCGGTTGCATGACCATCATAATCATAGAAAAGAAAGATTTCTGCTATTTCTTCACGACTATACTCTTGTAAAACATTAGTATCTCCATTCTTCATTTGCAGACTAATTTCTTGTAAAATAGCAAAAGTATCGACAGTAAGCTCATTATCAACACTATAATCTTTTATATTGCGATAAAGTTGATAAATATTGAGCCCTAAAAATTTAACATCGGTATTCTCTGCATTGAAGAAATGTTCTAAAGCCTTTAACAAAATACTTTTATCAGGCTTTCTACCCTCGGTCAAACACAGAATAATTCTAGTTTGCTTAGCCACTAAAGCCACCAGCTCGATAAAGCTTTTCTAAATTGTGAGCAAAACGTAGCTCTTTCTGAGTACTATTATGCAGTGACTTTATCCTTTTTCCATCAATGATAAAACCACAGTCAGGGCGAATTAAATCGTTGGATAGCAATGCGGTGTTATGAGTAGTTAGAAGTGTTTGTGCATTCAATGTTTTCAATCTTTCGACTATTGCTTTAGATACGCCAAAATGATAAAACGCATCAAATTCGTCAATAAAGATTAAAGTAGCGTCGTATTGACTGACTTCTTGCCACCAATAATAAAACAGGGTTAAGCTTTGTGTTCCTGTCGAGGCAATACTGAAAAATGGAATATTTTTATTGCCCATTTTAAATGCTATGGTTTCTTTGCCGTCTGATTCAGTTGTTGATAGCTGGCAATCTATTTCGCTGTCATTTAGGAAATTCTCAAAATCTTTTAAATTATCCTTTTCTATAATTCTTTGTGATATGTTATCACTGCCACTTTTTAAGCCAATATAATCAAAACCTTCAAGCAATCCTCTAAACCACAGCATCTGTGAAACGAATGTCATCATACGATGAAACACTTTATTATGCGTGTTAGATTTATCTAAATTTGTATTGCTATAAATATAACGTAGTGCCGATAGGTTGCTGCCTTCGTTAATTTTTGTATTTAGATTCTCTGCACCTTTTAAATTAACGGTAAAAGGTAATCCTTTTTGATAGTCAACAATAATGTCATCATCAAATAGTAGCGTTTCTTTAAGTAGCTTTCTTTGACTATCTTTGTGATATCGGTAAGTAACTGCTACTCCCTCAAAAAGGAATTTATAGGTAAAAATCGCATAATTTTCACTGGATAAAGCATTTAGGAAAACACCCTCATTAAGCCCTGAAGCATTATTATTGGTTAGGTGTTCCACTATATCAAACATCACTAAACCCAAGCAGGATTTGCCTGAGCCGTTATGCCCATAAACCAATGCCGTTTTTACGATATTTTTATTAATGCAATCAAGATTAAAAGCATAATTATTTGCTGATAAATCAAATATAAGCTGTTCTTTAAACTGGCGACAGTTTTTTACAGTAAATTGTGTAAGCATTTCTTAACCATTACTAATGATGTTAAATTTAAGTACATTTTCTTCTCATTATTGTAGCCGTAAAAAACATACGGAACAAGAAAAATATAAAAACTTCAATAACTGTTACTCAGCTTCTATCTATTTTGCTGATATTGACGTGGGGTGATGGCAACATAACGCTTAAAGGTGCGTTGAAAATGGGCTTGGTCGGCAAAACCGAGTTCATAGGCGGTTTCATCTAGCGGTGTGCCTTGTTTGAGCAAGGTTTTGGCTTGCTGCACACGGCGGTTAAGACAGTATTGGTGTGGGCTGATATGCAACTGCTGACGAAACAATCGTAATAATTGTACACGGTTAATCCCCACCGCAGTTGCCCATTCGCTGAGTGAAATATTTTCGCTTAGGTGTTCGTCTAACCATGCTAATGCCTGCTTGAGCATTAAGTTTGGTTCGGTATTTGTGGGAGTAGGGGCTTTGTGTTGCAGTAATAACTGCAAGCAATCTAGCCATGCGGTTTCGATTGCCAAGGCATCATCGGGCATTGCTTGCCATACTTTGTGCAAGTTGCTTATGGCATAAAAGTACGCAGGATTATCACTGGGTTTGCCGTCTGCATGAGCAAACGAGGGTTCAACAGATAACTGCTCGATAGATTGTTGCCAATAATCGGCACGAATATAGAGCATTAAATACCGCCAACTTTTTCTGTCGTGCTTTTCCGTTGGCTCGGCTAAATTACATGAATGCGGTACATTCGGGGTAATTAGTAAGGTATGCCCACGCTCAATAGCATAGGTTTGGTTGCGGCATTGGTAAATGGCTTTGCCGTCCAACACCGCCCCCAACGAATACTCACTATGGGTATGCAGTCCGTAGCAAGCACGGTTGTCATCGCCATAACGGAGCTCTAATCCGAGCAATTTGGGGTGTTGGTAAAAAATTTGTTCGGGCATGGTTTAAGATTAAAAAGTTAATCGGTAAAGAGAGCCTACACTAGGCAGGTAAAAAGCCCAAATAATTTAATTAATGGTTTCTTTATAAGAGGTGTGTTTTAAAAGGACATTGAGGCGTTGTTGATTTTATTTATATTTTAATAAAATCAACAACAGAAGTATTGCAGGTTGTTATGCTTTTTGTTTAAAAATACGCCCGTCTAAAGCCCATGCGCCAGCACCATTAAAAACAAAAGCGAAGAAGATAAAGCAAAATAGAACGGCAGATTCACCATAATTGGTTAATGGCAACCAGAAATTATCCGCTCCTGCATGGAACATAAAGTAGGCGACTGCCATTTGTCCTGATAGGATAAATGCGGTAATACGAGTGAATAGTCCTGCCATAATAAGCAAGCCACCGGCCACTTCTAAAATGCCTGCCACGCCAGTTAATGACATGAGCTGTAGGCCGTCAAACATGTCAAGATGTGGCATGGCAAATAGTTTCGCTGTGCCATGTAATAAAAAAGTATAGCCTGCAACAAAGCGCAATAAAGCCAAGGCGTAAGGTTGAAATTGATTAAGTTTATTCATGCTAAGTTTCCTTTTGGGTTTTCTTTATTAAAAGTAGTGTAATCGTATTTAAAACATGCCATTAGAATGTGCCATTTTTTTAGGAATATCTTGGGCTACGTCCCAGTGCTCAACAATTTTTCCATCTTTAACACGAAAAATATCAACAACGGCACTGCCTTGGGGAGTTGGGAATTTAAAATTATGAACGTGTAGCATGACTAAATCAGCATCTGCCATGACACGCACAATTTTACCACTGGGCTCTTCTTTGCCTGGGTTTTTAATATATTCTTTCATGATGTTTCTAAGTGCTTCTTTGCCATCTGCTACTTGCGGATTGTGCTGAATATAGACATCACCAATGTACTTATCCATGGCGTTGTAATCCCCTCGAAAGAGAACTTCGTTATAAAAATCCACCACCAGTTTTTTATTGGCATCTTCTAATTGTTGTTGAGCAATGATTGCGTTGGTGCTTTTAGTGATAGCATTTGGTAGCTTATCAGCGGCAATGGCGGTTGTTGCCATTATTGCTGTAAACAAAGGAGCAATTAAAAATTTTTTCATATTTATATTCCTGTAAGATTAAATGTTAGAAAAATATTATATTAACAGCTTTAAAAATAGTCGATAGCTCATTTATAAACACCGTATTTCTTATTAAATCATCATATTTTATGAACATTTTTAAAATATATGGATAATGATTGGGTGCTGGATATGATGAACCGCACCAAAGTTAGGGTTGGTTATTTAACCTGCTGAATGCTACTAGATAGTGAATAACGTCCGAATTGTAATAAGAAAGTTAAAAAGTTATTTAACTCATTATTGTTCTTGCTGGTTACCTGTAAATGATAACAACCTTGTCCGCTTATTTTATACAGGCTTTCGGTTAGAGGGTGGGCACTAATTGCGGTTTCAAACATATCAAATTCAGTATTTTTTAAAAAGACTGTAATAAAATGCAGTTGGCGATTGGGCTGGGTAATCGTAAATTTGCCAATAACCCCTGTTGCAATTAATTTATTCACACGCACCGCAACGGCTTGTGGTGTTAGGTGTACTTTTTTAGCTAACTCTGACCAACTAATGCGAGCATTTTCAGAGAGGTTTTGTAAGATTTTTTGCGTTACTTTATCAGTCATTGTTCACGGCTCATTATTTTTTTTATTTCAAAAATTATTTATGCTGATTTTTAGGGTTTTACAATTCCCAGAAAGCATCTTAGTTTCTATGATATAACTTTTTTGAACTCTTAATAACAGGAATAAATACAATGAACAAAGCACTTATTATTATTGATGTACAAAATGACTATTTTCAGGGTGGTTTTTATCCCCAATTTGAAGCAAATGCGATATTAGCTCCTACCAAAAAAGCTATCCAAGAGGCTAAACAAAAAGGTTGGTTGGTGGTGTTTGTTATGCATGAATCGCAAGCTGGTTTTTTAATTAAAGATAGCAAAGGGGCAAAAATCCACCCTAAATTATCGCCTTACCTAAATGACAGCCTCATCGTAACTAAACATCATGCAGATGGCTTTTTAGATACTAACCTTGAGGCAGTATTGCAAACACACAATATCACCGATTTAATTTTGACAGGTATGATGACTCAAAATTGCGTGACTCATACCGCCATTTCCATACAAGCCGAGAAATACAATGTCAGCGTTATTGCCAATGCTTGCACCGCTCCAACGCAGATAATTCATAATATTGCCTTAAAAGCATTAGCGGATAGGGTAAGGGTTATAGATAAACTTAAACCCAATTTACTTTGAATAAACTAAATTTACTTTTATACCAAGGAAACCAACAAACCTTTAGGCAGATGATTAAGCTGTTCTTGCTCACTATTTGAAAGCGAGGAAAGCAGTTTATTTTGTAGTTCAGCGTGTTTGACAATGGCTTTTTCTATTACTGATAAACCTTCATCGGTTAGGGCGACCACACAACTGCGTTTATCAGTCTCACTAGGAATGCGTGTAATCAAACCGAGTTTTTCAAGCTGGTCGATACGATTGGTCATCGTACCAGAGGTGACCATGGTGCTGGTAATTAAATCTTTAGGTAATAAGGCATAGGGCTTGCCAGAACGCCGTAGGGTTGCCAAGACATCGAAGCTCGCACTATGTAGTCCAAAAGTGCGACAATTTTTCTCCATTTCAGCACCCAAAATGACAACCGCCTGTACCACTAGCATGGCAACTCATTAATACTAGGCTGGCTACTTTTGGGGCATACGCTTAATCTTTGGCAATGGTTAGGAATTGGCGTTATTCTAGCAAGCGTGCGTTTAGGTCAAAAATCCATTTAAAACTTAATCTATTATGGAGAACAATCATGTTAAATAAAAATAACTTTCCCATTTTACAGCAATATCCAGCTCAACACCCTGAGCGGCTACAGTTGTATTCTTTTGCTACGCCTAATGGGGTTAAGGTGTCGATGATGTTAGAAGAAATCGGCTTACCCTATGAGGCTCATCTGGTGGATATTCGCCAAAATCAAACTTGGACAGACGCATTTTTATCACTTAACCCAAACGGTAAAATCCCTGCAATTATTGACCCTAACACAGAGAATGGCGAGCCTTTGGCTTTGTTTGAGTCTGGTGCAATTCTCGTTTATTTAGCTGAAAAAAGCGGGCAGTTATTAGCCACAGAGCCAGCACAGCGTTATCAAACCTTACAGTGGGTGTTTTTTCAAGCAGGTGCTATTGGTCCTATGTTTGGGCAACTGGGTTTCTTTCATAAATTTGCAGGGGCAGAGATTGAAGATAAACGCCCATTACAGCGTTATATTGATGAGAGTAGCCGTTTATTGAAAGTGCTAGATAAGCGTTTAAGCAACCACCAATGGGTAATGGGAGAGGACTATAGTATTGCAGATATTTCTATGCTGGGTTGGGTTCGCTGTTTGCTGGAGTTTTATCAAGCGGGGCATTTAGTCGATTACGATAACCTCCAGCATGTACCTAATTGGTTACAACGTGGGTTAGCACGTCCAGCCTCACAACGAGGTTTGTTGATACCTGAATAAGATATTCGCTTTGTTTTTATTCAATACCTGCCCAGCCTGCATCAGGGTAACGATCGCCAGCAATATGCTTAGGCTCAAATAGGGTATCTAATTGTTTGATTTGCTCTGGCGTTAAAAAGAGCGTTGCCGCTTGAGCATTTTCTAGCAGATATTGCTCTCTGCGTGTGCCAGCAATGGGCAATACATGAGTGTGCTTGTTGAGTATCCACGCTAAGCAAAGTTGAGCATTGCTCATTTGCCATTGTTGGGCAAGGGTGCTGAATGCGTTAAGTAACTTTAAATTGGATTCTTTGGCATTACCTTGCATTCTTGGCAGTGCTTGGCGAAAATCATTATCAGCTAACTTTGAGGTATCCAATTTGCCTGTTAAAAAAGCCCTACCTAAAGGGCTATAGGCAACAAATGTAATCCCTAGCTCTTGGCAAGTTGGAATAACCTCAGCTTCTGCCTCACGGCTCCATAGTGAATACTCGGTTTGTACCGCAGTGAGTGGATAAACGGCGTGAGCTTGGCGAATGCTTTTAGCAGAGACCTCTGACAGCCCAATACCTTTGATTTTACCTTCTGCAACCAATTGAGATAGCGTTACCATCATCTCTTCGATGGGGGTATCAGGGTTACGACGGTGGCAATAATAAAGGTCAATTTGCTCTACACCAAGGCGTTGCAAAGAAGCCTCGCAAGCACGGCGGATATAGGCGGGGCTATTATCAATGCGGCGTTGGTATTGATTGGGTTCTCGTACAATGCCAAATTTGGTGGCAATAACCAGTGAGTCTAAGTGCCTATTTTTTTCAGGCAGTTGCGACAACCATTGTCCTATTAAAGACTCGTTATGCCCAAAACCATAAGTATCAGCAGTATCCCAAAAATTAACACCTAGGGCTAGGGCTTTATCAAACAACGTCAGAGACTGTGTGTCATCACTGTTGCCATAAAACTCACTCATACCCATACAGCCCAAGCCAATAGGGGATATGGGCTTATTAATATAGGGTAGTGATGTGTTGTGCATTAATTTATCCATCATATTTGCTCGTTTAAATAAAAAGGGCAGTATATTTAAAAAAATGAAGATAAAAAATACGTTAAATTAACAGAGACTGTGCAAAAATAGAGTAAAAACCAAGCAACTATGCTGTGCACTTCGCTGTTTTTTTGCTGGTAAATAAGGGTTATAAGTAATAGTAATGACCAATAGAATAACGTATTGATTTTTTTCATACTGCGCGCTTAAATTACCTCCGTGTTTAGAATAAAGTAATTATGCCGCTTTTAGTATATTTTAAAACAGGGTTAAAATAGTAAAACCATCTTTTAATAACCATTATTTAAGTTTAAAAAAATATGAGCAACCAAATACAAGCACTTGATAAAAAAATAAATGCCATTTATGAAAAACATGCAGATGAATATAATGAATTGGCAGATAAATCAGAAAACCTCTTTGATAGACAAGCAGCATTAGATAAAGAAAGAGAAGAACTTCGTAATTTATATGAGGCATTAGAAGAAAAAACACAAATAAATTCTCTTATAGAATTTTGCAGTTTATTAAAACAAAGGGAAAACTTAAAAAAAGTGGATACCTATCCAGAACACCGAGCAAAAGCAGTTATGTATAATTGGTTGTCTTTGGTAGAAAAAACAGATGGAAATGCGGAACCTTTTTTGCAAATGATGGCAGACAATTTTAGTGTGGATTTTGGAGGAGGAACAACTTACAACACAAAAGAAGCACTTGCAGGTTGGGTTAAAAATACAGCAACCTCTGTCATTTGATCACACCATTACCCACAAAATATGGAAACAGAAGTGCTTGAAAATGATGACATACAATTTCAAGTAACTTTTGATTGGCAAGGGGAAACAAAAGAGGGAAAACTGATGAAAGCAAAAACTCATCATACTTGGATTTTGGAAAATGACTTACAAAAAGAAAGTGCAAAAATCAAAGATATAAAGGTTAAGTATATAGAGCCTTTTTCTGTTATTGGAAGTTGACATAAGCAACGCTGAATTTGAAGAGCTGCTGCCTCTTATCAGCTTGTTCGTGCTTGCAAAAAAAAAGCAAATAGTAAGAGTTGATGCGCTGGCATCAAATAGCCATAGAACGCAACGAGAGAGAAAGACAAGCAATAAAATAACCTATTATTGGTATATACCAAAAATAGTGCAAATCATGCCAATGGTCCAAAAAAATAGGTAAACCCCAATAACGATGCAAGTAATGGTTTCAAAACTCATACAACACCCCTTTAATTAAAATATAAGGTAATTATACCATGTCAACATTAGACATCAAGTTGCGCTTCAAAGCTCTAGGTAACATTGTCAAGCCATTTAAAGACATTAACAAACAAACTCAAAAGCTACAAAATAACTTTAACCAAACCAAGAGCAAACTAAGCAGCCTAAAAGCCGGCTTAAAAAACACCCAAAGCCTAGCCCGTCTTAATGCCAGTTTAAATCAAAAACGGTTATGCGCATCTTAAATTTTAATTAAGTGCCCAAAATCGCATTATTTATAGCTGTTGGTATAAACGGTTTTTAGATTAACTCAAATAATTGACGGGTATCAATCACGGTTGCAAATTCGTCATTTAAACTTGCTAAAGCTGTTTGATGAATGATTTCTGCATCAAATACTTGCCCGTTAATACCTTTTCTATCAAAAGTTGCGGTTGCATCTGCAATAAGCAAAACATTAAACCCAAAATTACCCGCCATTCTCACAGAAGTAGATACACAATGATTGGTTGTTAAACCAACAATCACAAGATTTTTAATTCCTTTGTTTTCAAGTTGCGCTTTTAAATTGGTTCCAATAAAAGCACTATTTACTTCTTTTTCAATTATAGGTTCTTTCTTTATAGGCTTTACGTCATCTTTTATTTCAAAGCCTGGGTGTGATTTGTGCAATCTTGAAATCGGGTTTTGTGAACTATGAACAATATGAAAAACGGGCAGATTTAATTCTCTCCATTTTTTCAATATCATGGACGATTTTTTCTCAGCGTCTTTGTTATTTCGATTGCCTCCCCAGTATTGTTCATCGTCAAAACCTTTTTGCAGGTCAATTAACAGTAAGGCGGTATTTCGTTCTTTTAAATTCATATTGTCCTCAGGTTGTAATATCGCATTATAGCATGTAATCGCTCAGGATTAATTGCAGCACCACGCCTTGCGGATAAGCAACAAGCCGACTGAGATAATGACCTCGGGGGTGCAACCATTCACAGGAATGTTTTGGGTTGCGTTCTTAGTGATTTATTCTATTTTTTTATTAGTGGTAATGATCTTAGCTATAAGCATGAGCAATAAATTATGTGAGCAGAGGACAACTAATAATTACTTATGGTTATTTGTGTTATGTTTTTTATCCAACCCTGCCAGCAACACCTCAGTTTATCTGTTATGGGGTTGTGTTGCGGAGCGAACTCTAATTTACATTTACTATAACGTATCTAGAAAATCGAGAAAAATTTCTGATAACAGTTGCTGACCTTGCTGATTTAAGTGCATACCATCAATATACAAATCAGAGCGATTTACGTTATTTTGATTGCTTAATTCTGTTTCATAATCTATAAGCAATACGCCCTCAGAAATTGAACTGTATTCACATAACCAGTTATTCAAGTTTTGCATTTCTTTCATTAGTCGATCAAAATCGGTAAATTCTTTCCATGCTGGATTGATTTGTTCAATAACAGGTAAAGGACATATCCCGATAATCGGTTTTATTCCGTAAAATTTTGCTTGTTGAGACATCGCCTTAAAATTACCTTTAATTTGGTCGGCAGTCCCACAACAAATAATATCGTTCAAACCACCCATTATATGTACCCTATCGGGCTTATCTGCTACTACTTCTGATTGAAATCGTGAGAGCATTCCAGTTGTTGTATCGCCTGATATTCCTCTATTGATGATAACATCATCTTTTCTTTCTTTTTGAATAATCGAAGTCCAAGTATCCTCTCTATTAAGGTGTTCTCCATAAGTTATACTATCTCCGAGAAAATTTATTTTCATCATTTTATCTCCAATAGGTTGGGTACTTTCGCTGTTTACTAAGGTTATTAAACAATAGGGCAATAATAGTAATTACAATAGCACCCGATAAAACAGGATTTATTATAAAAACTGCCGTTTTAGCTCCTAAAATTACAACAATTGGATCGGCTCCTGCTGGTGGGTGAGTTCTTCCTGTGAGTTGCATTAGCGTTATAGCCGAACCAACGCCTAGGGCAATAACATACCAGTCATTACCCAATAAAGAAAGACAAATAAGACCAACCAAAGTGGCTACGATATGTTCTCCGATGATATTTCTGGGTTGAGCCAACGGACTGTCGGGAACGCCAAAAGCCAAAACACAGGTTGCTCCAAAAGGTGCCATTAAAAATGGACTACCTGTATATTTTGTTAGTAATGCAACTGCTGAGATTGCTAAAAAACCACCCACTCCCGAAAAACCCGAAAAACTAAACCCCATAGGTTTTGGGCTTGAATTTTCTGTTTTTAATTTTGCTATGTACTGTTTCATAAAATTCCCGAAGTTACGTATTGAATGGTTTTGTCAATGATGTCTTGGCTTCTATACACCTGACTTTCTACAAGACAAGATTCGAATAGCATATAAATGATAAAAGAGGTGTGCTCTTCCTCAATTATTTCTTTAAAAAAGGCTTGTAAATCCATCTTGTGGTTCTTAATAATTTCATACGATGTCTTATTTTCGTGTTTGAGTTCAGATAACATATTGAGAAACACACAACCTCCAAAGTTTTCTTTTTCGTTCATATATTTTAGATATTCAAATGCGCGCAATACTTTTTCTTTGGGTTTATCGCATGAACTTACAAAATCTGTTAAACCCTTAAACCATTCAGTATGCCTTTTATGTAAATACGCTACGCCCAATAAGTCTTTCGATTTAAAATGGTCGTAAAAACTGGCTTTGGCTACATTTGACTCATTAATAATTTGATTAATGCCTGTTGAGTTAAAGCCTTGCTCTCTAAATAATTTTGAGGCTGTGTTAAGAACTCTTTCTTGGGGTTTTATTTTCTTCATAAGGTAAGCATAAATAAAACAGACAGTTCTGTCTATTATTTTTTAAAAAAGAGTTCAACTTTTTATTGTAGGCTAAGAGATTGGGGCGTTATACATAAGCAATAGATTTATCCCCCTTAGATTATAAAAAGCCCCTAAATAAGCCGTAACTGTGTAAAAATAGAGGCGAGGGTAATAACAAAGGTTAAATCTGATGAACACAGCAATCAATTGGAATGACTTACAGTACTTTGTCATACTGGTAAAGGCGCAAACCTTATCTGCCAGTGCAGCACTTTTGGACGTGCAGCACGCCACTGTTTCTCGACGTATTGAGAGCTTGGAGATGGCTTTAAATGTTAAGCTGTTTGACCGTATGGGCAAACGCTATGTATTAACAGAAGAGGGCAAATTGCTATACACGCAAGCCTGCGATGTTGAAAATAGCGTACATACATTTAGTCGAATGGCAATTGAGCAAAACGCCATGCAAGGTACTGTTACCGTATCTGCGCCGCCTGTATTGGCGAATGAGCTTATTATGCCAGCAATGCCACAACTGCATCAAAAGCACCCAGATATCTGCCTTTCTTTGCTAGGCGATATGCACTATAGCAACTTGTATCAACGTGAAGCAGATATTGCCATACGCATTGGCAGACCCACACAAGAAGATTTGGTTGTGCGTAAATTAACAGATATGTCTTATTGCTTTTATGCACACAAAAATCATCGTATCACAGAGCGTATTCATCTGGTTGCTTTTCACGCAAATCAGCGGTTGGCTAATTGGTCAAAACAGGTATTGGCTCAACACAAAACCATAGAAGTTTTTAACAGCAATGATTTATACATCATCAAAAATGCCATTTGCCAAGGCATAGGCATTGGCGTTTTACCTTGCTTGATGGTAAAACCGACAGATAATTTACATGCCATTGATCCTGCACATCATCTCTCAAAGCAACCGCCAGCAGTGCAGATAATGAGCAAAAAAACCGAAGAGCTGTATTTGGTTATGCACGCAGACGTGAGGCGTTCTGCCCGAGTTCGTGCGGTAGCCGATTGGATAGGTTCTGTTTTTATTTAAGGCAAAATAAAGGGGCGTATTTGCTTAAATTATATGCAGTTGACTTGCTTGCGTTTAAACAAGCCAACTGTAGCTTTAACATTAAACAATCCGCTCATTGCGCCTATGGTTGTCGAGCTTGCTATTGGATTTGTTGTTAACTTTTCTGGCATAATGCCCATGGGAAAAATAGATAAAGGGCTTTTTAACTATTGAAAGAGCAATGGTTTTATCAATAGCATATTAGAGTGCAAATATAGCAGCAATAAATCAAAGGAATATAGAAAGAAAAATTTTAATTTGATTAAAAAAATAAGGAATAAAATGAAATACATGATTATATGCCTTTTTTTATAAATTCACTTTTAGCAAATAGTGAGTTAGATGGTTATCTTAATAATAAAAATTTAAATTATCAAATAATTAAAGATAAAAAAACTAAATCACTTATTGTAGATTTGTTATATGATGAAAATAAAATGATTATTTTCAGAAAAGATAAAAGCAATAATTACAAAAAGATATTTGATAAAAAGCTGTATTTTTGTCAGAACTCTAAATATTCAAACATTCAAATAAAGCGTAATAATGGAACCATATTAATAGTTTGCTCAATGCCAAATGTGGACAGTGGATATTTAGTAGAATACTACCAATTTGAAAATATTTTAAAACCCAACTCAACCCTCAACAGCGTAAATAGACAATATATAGATATCGACACTGATAACATTACATCAAACTATATTTTTACACCAAAATCAAACATTCCAAATTTGGAAGATTTTACTCATCAAGAATTTGAGAGTAAATATTTTGAAGACCACCATTATGATTTTAAAAAACTTAACTTAAAAAACATAAGTAACCTAAAAACCATCAAACCCCAAAAACAATCTCTTTACAGCCAACCGCCTATAAAAACAAAAATGTACCTAATAAAAGGCGATAAAGTAGAAATATTGGAAGAGCAAGATAATTGGGTAAAAATACTCTATAAAGGTAAAAAAGATATAAAAGTTTGGGTACCAAAAGAGGCTGTAGAATAAAAATAAAAAAATGCGCTATATCTATTACATTGCTTATTTCAATCAGGCTATAAGTATAAAAGGAGACAAGAGCATTTGCGATATGGCTGACTAAGACCATCGTTTTTTAGGGTTGTGATAAAACGACATTTCAGGATTTCAGGGTAAGAGAATAGTGATAGTGCAAATGGCTCACAATTATAACTATGCGGAAAGACTTAGAGCACTCTAATTATTCCGATAATTTATATTATCGGAATAATTGGGGCGCTCTAAAATAAGTCAAAATTCATGCGCCAATTAATCTTTTATCTATTCAATTCCGTCTATCTATCTATTTGTCTATCTGTTTGTCTATCTGTTTGTCTATCTGTTTGTCTATCTGTTTGTCTATCTGTTTGTCTACTTATCTTTTTATCTTCAGAACCCTTTGCTAAGTACGCTTGCATTTAGATTGTATTTTTTAAATACCTGGGTTTGAGTTTTAATTCCCATAGGCACTTTTAAATTCTCGTGAGCTGTTTTTATTTAAGCAAACGGCTTTAAATTCTTGTAAGTCATTTTATTGAGTTTTTTTACTTGAGCAAACATCTCGTTATTTGCTTTTATTTAAGCAAACAGCTCTTAGTTTTCGTGAGTTGCTTTTATTTGAGCAAACGGTTTTAACTTCTATTGTTGACTTTACTTTATATTTGTTTATAGTTCATGCGGTCTTGGGGGTTTCCTACTGGAAAGGTTGTAGGTATCGTAATGATGAATGCATGATCCTGTTCGAATCAGGCGAACCAAGACTTTCTAGCCCTTGGGGGTTTCCTACTGGAAAGGTTGCCGAAGCAAGCCTTGCTTGTACTGTCATGATCCTGTTCGAATCAGGCGAACCAGGGGCTAATTTAATTCCCTACTTGTAAGTTGATGCCTGTTTTTTACCCACTTCTGATACATTCATTTTGGTGCGTTCTTTGCTGGTGCTTGGCTTTAAAACCATGCTATTTTTTAGTCATTTTTACACTATGTCTGTTGCGGTCACTGTATTTTCCATTTTGTGTTTGTTTTATTTAATTCAAACTTAAAGCGATGCTTTAGGTTTTTTATTCAAAATCATGTTTTTTTATTGATTTTGTTTTGAAAAATATTGGTTTTTGATGTTGAGTCTATTGATTAAGGTTTGTTGTAGATTATCTAAGTGATAAATGCCGCCTAGATTAAAGTTAGGCGACATTTATAATGGGTTATATGGTTTGGTGGCTTTTTTACTCTCGCAATTTACGTCGCAATATTTTACCTACGGTTGATTTAGGCAGTTCGTCCGTTAAGATGATGTTTTTGGGAATTTTGTATGCTGTTAGGTGTGTACGGCAATGTTCTATGAGTTGCTCTACGCTGGGGTTGTCTTGGGTCACAACATAGGCAATCACTTTTTCTCCCGTTTTTTCATCAGCTTCGCCAATGACAGCCGCTTCAATGACGCTTGTGTGCTGTGTGAGTATGTTTTCAACTTCATTTGGATAAACATTAAAGCCTGAAACAATAATTAAGTCTTTTAGGCGGTCAACCACACGGATATGCCCTTCTGCTGTTTTTATGCCAATATCGCCTGTTTTAAAATAGCCGTTAATGATGGCTTTTGCAGTTTCATCTTCTTTTTGCCAGTAACCTGACATGACCTGAGGCCCTTTGGCAACAATCTCGCCTTCCCCTTCGGTTATTTGATTGTTGCTATCCCATATTTGTAGGTCTGTACCAATAACGGGTTTGCCAACAGTGCCTAATACTTCTTCTTTGGGTTTGTTTAGGCAGAGTACGGGAGATGTTTCTGATAACCCATAGCCTTCTGATATGGTGCACCCTGTGGTGCTTTTCCAGATGTCTGCAGCTGCTTTGGTTAGTGCAGTGCCGCCTGATATAGTTAAGCGTAATTGTGAAAAGTCCAGTTGCTTAAAGCGTTCTTGCATACATAGTCCTACAAATAAGGTATTAAGTCCTGACATGCCAGTAATTTTAAAGGGTGTTAAATCACTAATAAATGCATCTAAGTCTCTAGGATTGGGAATGAGAATGTTGAGGTTGCCAAGTTTAAAAAATAAAATCATATTTACTGTAAAGGCGTAAATATGATAAACGGGCAATGGGCAGGCAAATATTTCTTTGGCTTCACGACAGCCCGATGCTAAGCGTTCTTTGCTTTGCTCTGCATTGGCAATAATATTTTGATGGCTTAAACATGCGCCTTTAGATATGCCTGTTGTACCGCCTGTATATTGAATAATACAGGTGTCTGTTACCTTGTTGTTGGCTCGTTGATTGAGATTTAATTCTGTGCCTATTGCAATGGCTTCAGTTAGGCTAATGGCGTTTTCTGGTGCGCTGTTTTGAGGTTTTAAAAAGTCGCTTGCGCTGGTTGTTATAACTAAGTCTATCTCTGTTTTTGCTTGAATTTCTTTAAGTTTAGGTGCTAAGTCTGAAAGTATTATAATGGCTTTTGCGCCTGAATCACTAAATTGGTGTGCCATTTCTGTAGGCGTATAAAGCGGATTGGTGTTGACGATAATTAATTCAGCACGAAGTGCCGCATAAACGGCTACGGGATATTGAATTAAGTTTGGCAGTTGAATGGCAATACGATCGCCTGCTTTGAGCTGTGTTTTTTGTTGTAAGAAACAGGCTAATGCTTTGGATTTTTCATCTATTTCAGCAAAGCTCATGGTTTGTCCAAGACAGGAATAAGCAGGTTTGTCTGCATATTTTTGCATGCTGTCTTCTAAGTAGTCCGCTAAGTTGTGGTATTTAAGATTAAGTTCTGTTGGCATGTGATGTCCTCGTTTGTTGTTTTTATGGTGTCTTATCATGGCATGGGTTTTTATGTTTGGCTATTTATTTTAAGTGCATTTAAGCAGGTGTTATCAAATACAACAAAATCAATATGTTAACTATATAAAGAAATAAAAAACCAGAGGACGATTTAAAACAACCTACAGGTTAAGGCTGTTTTATCGTTTTTTGCCTAGCTTGCATAAGGGCAGGAACAGATTGCTTGAAGTTGTTGGTTTGTAACATTTTACGCATATTTTTAAGGCTATGATAAGGCGTATCTACGACAACTGCATTGGCTAACCATGCGGGAATGTCTCCCCCTGGGTCTGCATGTATTTGATAGATTATTTTAATCTGTTGCTTGGGCATGGGGATAAACTGCCAAAAGCCTTTTAGCATGGGAATACGCACCCTATTCTTTTGTTTTGGTAATCTGTTTTTTTGTGCCTGTATGTTTAGCGTAACAATGCCGCTGTTATCATCAATATGGGTGCTAACCAGACTAACCAAATCACGATTAAGCAATGGCCAAGGGGCATGAGTTATGGAGTAATAAGTGGCTTGGTTGTCATTTTTTTGTTCAATTAAACGTACCAGCTCACAGTTATGCAACCACATGGGGGCTTTTTCACTGTCATTGAGTAGGGCTAAAAGTCGCCATAGCTGTTCTTTTACGAGCATTTCTCCACGAAATGCAGCCAATTTTGAATGTGCAACTTTGCTGGTAAAAACTCTAATCTGTAAGGCTTTGTCTTCTTTTGCCAGTGCCCAATTATAGTCGTCTGAATGGGCGTTAATGGTGCTAATAAAGGCAATAAAAATAAATAAACAGCGCATATTAATCCTTGTTATGGTGTTGTCCCCTACTCTTTATTTGCCCCTTGGCATTTGGGCGAGTTTGGTACTTGTTGCGTTTGTTGCCACTCTTTAGGACTATATAGATACATGGAAAGTGCGTGTATCTCCCCTGCTAATTCAGCCTGTAATAAAGCATACATGCGTTGATGACGTGCAACTTTATTTAAGCCAGTAAATTCATCACTGCTGATAACTAATTTAAAATGAGAGTTGACCGCAGGGCCTGCATGCAGATGGCTTTCATTGGTAACTTGCATGTAGTTGGGGTTTAATGTTTCTATTTTTTTTTCGATAATTGCTTGCATTAATTTCTCTAAATTCGGCTGTTAATTTATGGCTTATAGGAAATGATAGGTAAGTTCTTTTGCTTTAGCTTGCGTTCTATTCGCACTTTTATCTGTTTGATTTTTTGTTTATCAATCTCTGGACCAACATACACTCGGGTATATCCATTTAAGCGTTTACTGTAAGATTTAAACCCTTCTTTTTGCAATTGTTTTTTAAGTTTATCTGCATTACTTGCTTGCTTGAATGCAGCCACTTTGAGCGACCATGCTGCAAAATTTTGTTGTTTTGTCTCTTTTTTGTCTGCTATTTCATCTTTATCTAGCACTTGGGGTGGTTTTTGTGCTTGTTCAGTTTGCGGCTTTGATTTTTTTTGTGCATTTTTTTTATCTGCTTGTTCGGCTAGTTTTGCCAAACTTAAACGAACTTGTTTCTGCTCTTTTACATCGCTCCATGCAGGCAGTTTGGGCATGGGTTCAATGTCGGTTTTTATCTTTGTATTGGGTTGTTGGTTTTGAATAAAAACAGGCAGTAAAATGGCAACAACCAATACGGTAAGCAATGCACCTAAAAGACGTTTTTTTAAATGTGATTCCATAATATAACTCGTAACCCGCAAGGCAATAAAGGCAAAACAGTACCGTATCCCCTTCAACAGAGCAAGTTAATTGTTAAACAAATTATATCTATTTGAGTATTAGATAATGCCAACAGATTAAGTAATAAAAAAGTGATTGTATTTAATTTTGTCAGAAGATGTTGGGTTGAAAATTAAGAATATCTTATTGTATTTTAAATATTTTCACTTACAAAACCTTGCAAAAAAACATTATTAACAACTGTTTAAATGTGTTTTTTTAGATATATTGTATACCATATATATTGTTTATTTTTATAAATATTTGCATAACTCAAACTAAACTACCTTGGAGTAATTACTATGTATAAACCTATAAAGCCATCAATATGGTGGTCTTTTCTTCTGACACTAGGCTTAAGTGCTTGTGGTGCAGAGTCTTTTAATAAGAAAATTGAAAAAAGTAAAAAGCACAACACTCAAACAAATACTGAACAACTAAAAAATGATGCCGATTTTGTAGGTAGCATTCCTAAAAATGCTGCATTTAATGTGTCGACCTCTCATAAAATACAGCTGTTTTTTAATCATCCTATTGATAGAAAAACAATTAATAATGCTGTTTTGGTTAATGAAGATTTAGAGAAAATTTCATTAAATTTTGTATTTAGCAATAATGATAAAACCGTGACCCTTGTCAGTTCTAACAGCCTGACTAAAAACACAGTTTATACTTTATTATTAAATGAGGTTCAAAATACTGTAGGTAGAAAAATAAATAAGGTTTTGTCTTTTACAACTGAAGGCTTAAAGTCTGATAGATTAGCACTAGTTGAAGTTTATAAGGCACTCAATGGTGATAACTGGCCAACTGTAAAAAAACGCAACTGGAACAGTGCTAAAAGTGTGTGTCAATGGCAAGGGGTTACTTGTAATGCAAAAGCCGACGCCGTCAGCGAGCTATACATAGGTGGTTCTTTCCGTGGTCATATGCATAACTCTAACTTCCGCCATCAGATTGTAGGGAGTTTGCCGCCAGAAATTGGTCATCTTAGAAATTTAGAAAAATTGACCATTTCGCATACCTATATATCAGGAAGCATTCCTAAAGAAATTGGTCATTTAAAGGACTTGCAGTCACTAGTATTAAGCCATAATCAATTTTCTGGTTCTTTGCCTAAAGCGTTAAGCCAGTTAAAAAAGCTGCAAATACTCAATCTTAAAAACAACCAATTGTCTGGAATTATCTCAAGTAGTTTAGATAATCTTATTCAATTGCAAAAATTGGATTTGTCTAATAATAAAATAACAGGAAAAATACCGACTTCTTTAACCTTTTTTTCTGCGCTACAAGAATTGGATTTGTCTGATAATGAATTAAATGGCCCTATTCTTTATGACATAGGCAATATCCACAACTTAAATTATTTAGATTTAAGTAATAATAAAATTGTTGGATTAATACCTGTTAGTTTTGGAAAGCTAAAAAGGCTTTCTTATTTGAACCTTGCGAATAATCGATTAATTCGTAGTATACCTAAAGAAATCGGTGATCTATCCAGTTTAAAGCAATTATTTTTACAACATAATAGATTACAAGGCTATTTACCTAAAGAAATAGGAAAACTCAAACAATTAAGAAAAATAAATGTCCGTTATAATCAGCTTCTTTTAGGTGTTAATGATATTCCAAATGCCATTTTAGATTTAAAGTTAAAAGAATTTGAATATGCATATAATTGGCGTAAAAACCAACAACAGATTAAAAATACTAAATTAACTATTGCTCCTGCTACTCCACCACCTGCTATTCCTCTAGCTGCTAATAACCAAGAAGATAGTAAAAAGCCATTAAAATCCACTAATTTAAAAACCAAAGAAAGTCTTCTTGATTTAGATATAAAAGCAGTGGAAAACATTTTTTATCAGCTATCAAATGGCAATAAAATTTATGAATTAACTTGCCATAGTAGGTTTTTAAAATGTAAAGATGGAAGAATTACAGAGCTATACATTACGCCTTATTGTGGATTAACATGCGTGCCCGATCGTACTAGATACGAGAAACCATATATTCCAAAATCAATAGCCAAGCTTACAGGTTTAAAAAAACTGGTTATTAACAATACTAATATAAAAGGTAAAATCCCTTCAGAGATACACAACCTAAGTAATTTAGAGCACCTAGATTTAAGAAATAATCGTTTTTTCGGTTATATTCATGGTGTTGAGAAATTAGAAAAACTGACTTTTCTTAATTTAAGCAGAAATCGCTTTGTTGGTACTCTTCCCCCCAATTTTTATCGGCTAAAATCTCTAATAACACTAGATTTAAGAAGCAATGATTTTTTTGACTCTCTTTCATACGAGACTTTTGATAATATGAAAAATCTTTTGCATCTAGATTTATCAAGAAATCGCTTTAGTGGCATTCTTCCATTATCGATATTCAATCTCAAAAAATTAAGAAGGTTACGTTTAAATAATAATGATTTTACTGGCTTTCCCTCTGCCAATATTTATCATCTAGAATGGCTCATTGAACTTGACTTGAGTGAAAATAAATTTTCTGGAAACATACCAGAAGGATTGGGAAGTCTAAAAAGATTAGAACGACTTAGCTTGAACAATAATAAGCTAGAAGGAGGAATAAACAATCTAATCAAAAACTTAGTCAACATTAAATACCTTAATCTATCTGATAATCAATTAAAGGGCTTTCTTCCTAAAAAAATTGCTAATCTTACTAAATTAATGTACCTGAATTTATCTAAAAATGGATTTTATGGCAGTATTCCCAAAGAAATTTATAAGACAGATATGCAGTATTTGTACTTAAATAACAATTTATTTCAAGGTTCTTTGCCTAAAGAAATAAGTTTACTTGGGGGCTTATTATCTGAGCTTCATGTGCAAAACAATCAGCTGACAGGCGATATCCCCTTGGAATTTAATAAACTAAGAAATTTGAGTAAATTTTATTTCTCTGGAAATAAAATTAAGACCACATTCCGTGATCAACCACTCGCTCATTTGCAAATTTATAATCATGTAAAATTAGATATCCCTATTAATTGGGATTGATTTGCTATGAACTAAAAAGGCACTTAATTTAAGTGCCTTTTTTCTTTCTTCTTTTTTATTTATCTATCTTTCTAGCAGGCTTATGCTGTCTTGAATCAATGCTGTGTAGGCTTGACTTTTGGTGTGCTAGGTGCTACATCTGATTAAATAAGGATAGCTTAGAAATACTACTGTAACTTTTTTGAGCGGCCTCTAAAAGGGTGACTTGCAAGGTTAGGCGGCTAACGGCTTCAGAAAAATCTACATCTTCTAATTTAGACAGTATGCCTTTGTTAACCAATTTAATATCGGCAGATAAATCACGGCTTCTTTGTATTACGTTTAATCTTGCGCCTACTTGAGTACGGGTTTCTGATACGGAGGATTGGGCATTTAAAATATTGCGGTTGGTGTCTGCTAGAAGCGTGGTCAATATTTTATTGTCTTCAGGGGTATCTTGCAGCCGATTAAGTCCGTCAATCAAGCGATAAACTGTATCACTTATGCCCTGCTTTGATGAAGATTTGGCGATAAAGCTATCTCCCGGCTGAGGGTCTTCATAAATAGCAAAGTTAATCCCTGCAACATCAATGTTCTTGCCATCGTCATAGGGGATTTTATCCATGCCATCAACCACTCGATTATCTGAGGCTCTGCGTACTGTGAAATTACGTCCTTTGGGGTTGACATCAGATTCTGGATTAAAGCTAATGATTAAATCATCATGCTTGAGCTTGTCGTATTTTTTTTGGTCACTTACAAAACCAGCACTGATACGAGCATTGCCTTTATTGTTAGGGTTTTGTTGTAAAAAGAAAGTGCCTTTTACTGCTTTAACGTCATCAAAAATCAGTTTACCAGAATCGCCTGTGGCTACGTTAGTTGAGGTATTAATGCTTAAAATGCGTTGTCCTTCGTCGCCTTTAAACTCAAACCGTCCTGAGCGATTGGCTTCATAGGGTGGTTTGCTGCCTTTAAAGCCTGCAAAAATATATTCATCATTGGCATCTCGGGTGTTAAATAAATTAATTAGTCCTTTATGAATTTGATTTAATTCCTTTGCTACCGCTTGTCTGTCTTTAATGTTATATGCCCCATCTCCAGATTTGACGGTCAGCTCACGCACACGAATAACATATTCATTAATGGATTTTAATGTGGCATCTTCTAATTTAAGTCGATTATCCGCAGCGTTCATATTTTTATCATATTGTTTACGCTGTTCAATATCTTGACGTAGTTGTAATATCTTGGTCGCTGCTACAGGGTCATCAGCAGGGGTTAATACACGCCTGCCTGAAGATATTTGTTGTTGGGTTCTTTGTACTTGAAATTGATTATCTAATATGGCATTTACGCCTAGATGATAGGTTTGTAATGTGGAGACTCTCATAAATAATGACCTCTATTTAACCGATTTAATTAGCGAAATGTCGCAATTAGGGTATCAAACATTTTTTGTGCTGTTTTTATAATCTGTGCGCTTGCTTGGTAGGCAAGTTGGTGCTGAATGAGCTTGCCAGCTTCTTCATCTAAATTAACCCCTGATAAACTCAATAAGTTTTTTTCTGTATTGGCTAACAGTGCTTTACTTGAGTCGTAACTGATTTTCGCACGGTTAGTAATAGAGCCAACTTCTTCAACCATTTTTGCGTAAGAATCGGTATAGCTCATATTGCCACCTACTGTTTTTTTACGCTCCAACTCTGCCATCGCATTACCGTTACGGCTATCTGACTTGCCGTTATGGTTAAATTTAAGGGTAAATTCGTCATCTTTTTTAGGCTTTCCGGTAATTTCTACTTTAACCCCAAAATGAACGGGTTTGCTTTCAGGTTTGGCTTTAAATAAATTGTTTCCAGGTGGTGCAATATTAAGGTCGTAATCTTTATCAACAATAACCTTAACCTGTCCGCCCATATTGATTTTACGTGAACCATTAGGGCCTGTTGCCTTTAGTTCTAATTTGCTTTGAAAGCTGATATTACCTTTGTTATCGAGCTTCACTTCTATATTGCCGTATTTATTAAAGGGGGCGGCATTTAATTTACTTTTTATTTCATTTAATACCCCTGCACCTGTGGTGTGTTTTCCTTCTAGGGCAATAGAGAAATCACCTTGACCTGGCACATGAAACTGATAGGTATAAGGACCACCTACAGAAAAATCATAACCATCGTTATTGGTTAAAGGCGTAAATGTGGCTTTGCCTGTTGGTTTAAGAGCAATAGATTGAGCGTTAGATATGCTGACACTATCTTCATAATCCCCAGCTAATTCAATTTGTACATCATCACCTTCTAAGGCAATAATGGTTAAGGTCTCTCCATCACTTTTTGCAATAATGCCCTGCTCTTTAAATTGATAATTGCTATTGATACGTTCGGCAATAAAATTGGGGGTCATAGGGTCTGGCACAACACTGGGATAATCGGTTGTGTATTTTTGTTGCCCTGAGCCTAAGGTGTCGGTTAATACGACCCCATTTAATTTAAAGCTCATACCCAAAAAGCTATTAACATCATTTTTAAAGTCAGAAACTTGCACCATAGTGCGTGCGACTGCTTTAACACCATCACGCTCAGAAATAAGGCGTGCAACCTCTTTTGCGGTTGCATTTGCTGGCGTGTCTAACATGGGCTGTGTGAATTTTTGCCCTGTTTTTGTGTTTATTTTGCTAATTTCAATACGTTCAGGTGCAAAATTATTAACAGGGCTGACTAATGCAGCAGGTGGTGGTGCTTGATAAATAGGTGCTGGAGGCAAAAAACCGCCATAACTTGTAAAAGCACGTTTGCCTTCATCTAAAGGCAAAATATTGTTTGTTAAACCTGGAGTAAAAGGTTGATTCATTAATGGTGGAAATAAAGGAATGGGATTGGCGGGATCACTGTTATCCAGTACATCGTATCGATTTTCTGAGGTAAAACGAACCAAAACAGGAGGAGAAAGTGCTTTTTGTTTGGCAAATAACTCCGTATTAATATCGTAAACCTCACCAGCGGAAATACTGGCATTGCCTTGGTTGGCAAGAGATTTTTCTGTACTAACAGGTGATGCTAGCGCAATTTGTTCAGGACGAGAAAGCAATACTTTCATTTGGTTTGCAGCATTTCTGGTGGGCATAATTAGAAACTTATCCCCCTGTTGAAAGCTGCCCTGCTCTAAATTTATCTGCATGCCATCAATATCAATTTTTTGTGGAAAGTCATTCGTGACGGCACTTCTGGTAACAATCTCATTATCACTGATGCGTCGTAACTGAAATGCCTCATTATCAGGACCTGTAAATTCCAATTGATAATCACTAATTGATAATTTGCTTGAATCTTTAATATGTACAGAGACAATTCTATCATTAGGTGGTGCATTATTACGGCTGCCTAAGGCACGCAAATAGGTACGCTCGGGTTTATTTATTTTTTCATAAAAATCAGTACCTTTTAAGTCATTATAATCAATACCTCTATGGTGTTGTGCGTTCATACTTTGATTAAATGCCAGTGCTGTTCTACCAAGGGCGTTTAAGCTGGGATCTAATACTTCTTCACGAAATTTAAACATACCCCCTAATTTGCCACCTTCAAGCTGTAAGCTGATATTTTCAGAAACACCGTTACGTTTAAAATAAATATCATGGCGAGAAGGATCCCACTGCCCTCTATCTACATGCAGCTTATTAAAATTTTTACCTAAAACCAGTGTTTGCCCATTGCCAATAGAAACATTGACGGTGGTATCTGGTTGTTCTACTACACGAATATGTACCAATTCGGATAAATCTTTTAAAATTTTATCTCGTTTATCTAATAAATCATTCGGTTTATGTTTGTTGCCGCCTATCCCTGTGGCGGTTTGAATTTCTTGGTTTAACTCAGCAATGCCTTTACTGTAAGCATTAATTTGTTTAACCATAATGCTCATTTGTCCATTTAGCGTTTTATTTTGCTCATCAAGGCGAGCATAAATAGATTTAAAGCGTTCAACCAAACCTTCAGATTCGCTTAAAAAAACCGCTCTTGCAGGTAACGATGAAGGGTCATCAACGGCAGCTTGTAGTGCGCTAAATACTTTTTTAAGACCGGGCTGTAAGCCTGTTCCTGCATCAGCCAATAAACTATCAACCTGACCTGCATTTTCACTTAGACTTTTTAGCTGATTAAATGTAGAGGTATCAGTACGATACTGCTGGGTTAAAAATTGATCATGGATACGGCGTACTGTCTCAATTTGAGTACCAGAGCCCATCCAATGCCCCCCTATAAATTGAGGGTTATTTTCATTAAATACGGCCTCTTGGCGGCTATAGCCTTCGGTATTTGCATTGGCAATATTGTGCCCAACTACGGTTAGTGCTGTTTTTTGTGCTCTAAGTCCTGAAATACCAATATCTAAAATATCAGCCATCGTGTGCCACCTTTTTCTTTTTAAATGCCATTAATGCTTGCTGCATCGTTTCACTATGTGCAATGTTGGCAATTTTTTTGCCATAAAATGGGTCGGTAGCATAGCCTGCACGTTGCAGTTCATGGCCATAATTTTGTATAGACTGTCCTGCTTTTAAGGCTTTTTTATAGCGTGAGTTTTGCTGTAAAAAGTCTGCATAATCTTCAAGTGCTGCTGAAATTGATGGATAAGCACGAAAATCAGCATTTTGTTTGAGTTTAACGCCATCAATATATTCATGGGTTTGCACCCTTACCTTATCGCCATTCCAGCGACTATCTGCCTTAATACCAAACAGATTATGACTGCTTCTACCTTGCTCATCGCTCATCATATATTTACCCCAACCTGTCTCTAATGCAGCTTGTGAGACAATCAACTGCGGTTTAACGCCTATTTTCTGCGCTATCTTTTGTGCATGAGGATACACCTGACGAATAAAATCTAAAGGTGAATTAAACTGCATTGCCTTATGCCCCGCTTTAGTACTACCTGTAATGCCAGTTAGATTTTCTAAGCCGTATAAATTTAAGGGCGTTGTTTGATGATTATTCGGTTTGTTTTTTGCTGCTGGCTTTTTCTCTCCATAGCCTGTAAATAAAGAGACAGGTAAACGCCTATCTTGTAATTTACTCTGATTAATTTGCTTGTTTGCGGCAGATTTTGTGCCATAAGCGGACATAAGTTGCCGATGAATAACCTCTGCCAAGCCCACACCTTTTTGACCAGATAAACTGACTGCCATCTGATCATCATACATGCCTCGATAAAAATCTTGCTCAGGTGAGCTTAATAAAGAGTCCTCACTAAATGCTTTATTTGCCTTTCGCATTGATGTCATCATCATTTTAATAAACATAGACTCAAACTGCTCTGCCACTTCTTTAAGTGCCGCACTTTTATCACTTTTGCCTAGTTTATTAATATTTTGCAAGCCATTTATATCGGTAAAAACAGTTTGTGCTTGGCTGGTATTTGAAATCATAAAACACTCCTCTGCAAAAGATAAAGCAAAGAGCTTGCCAAGTTCATCTATAAAAGCAGCACCCTTGCCAACTTAAACTAGACGCCGTATCATACATGCTCTAAATTAAGGAGGCTTTATATGCAGAAAAAACTTAATAAACCCAGAAATCATCATGCTTATCACCCTATTATGCGTAAAGGGGGCATACATGAAAAAACCCAAAAAGCCAAACGAAAACAGCAACGGCAAAATCTCAAGCGGCAGTTAACTGATTTAACCTGCCGCTTTTTTTTGTTTAAAATAAGCAAATAAAGGAACATCTAATGAAGCGGCTCTTATTTATTTTAAGCTACCTTGCCTATTTACCCTTAATCCCTTTACTGCCTTGGATTGTGGCTCAAGGCAAACACACCCGTGAGCATGCTTTACGCCTGCCTGATGCACAAGGAGAGCAACAAGGAGGCACCGCCGAGCAACCCAAAGTTCGTCTTTTACACTTAGGTGAGAGTACGGTTTCAGGTGTTGGCGTAAAAAAAAGCACACAAGGTTTTAGTGCACAGATTAGTACTGAATTTAACCGCTTAAACATCAGTAATCACTGGCAATATATAGCCAAAACAGGACTAACAGCCCAAGAGCTATTAGACTATCTACAAGAGCAGACACTACCTAACTGCTCGCATTTATTAATTACATTAGGCGTGAATGATACCACTGGATTTTCCAGTATTTTCACTTGGCGCAAGCAGCTTTGCCGATTAGTTGCTCAGGTACAAAAAGTCAATCCAAAGGTACAGGTTGCTTTTACTCAAGTTCCTCCTATGCAACACTTCCCTGCTCTTAAAAAACCCCTTAACTATTTTTTAGGTCTACGAGCTTGGCAACTTAATAGCGCACTACAACAATTATGTAATCAAAAGCACTGGCAATTATTAGAAGTGCCCATTCCTCTCACTGACAACCTGATGGCAGAAGATGGTTACCACCCTAATCAAAACGGTTATCAATTATGGGCAAAAGGGCTATGTGCACTATGGATTAAAAATGGAACTTTTTAGCACCTGTTATGCCTAGCCTTTTTCCCTAAGCCAGAATAAAAGGCACTAAAATGCACAAGCTATTGTTTTTATATAAGAATTTTATTTTTTTATTCGGAGTCAGCCTAATGATGCTATCTACCATAAGCCAACAAAGTTGGGCAAAAGAGACGAGTTCTAAAACAGAAAAAGCACAAATTGTATTGGGCATGGGGTGTTTTTGGGGGGCAGAAAAACGCTTACAAAATATTGTAGGCGTACTTGATGCAGTATCAGGCTATGCCGATGGCAAAGGGATAGAACCAAACTACCAAGCCATTACGCAAGCACAGCATAAAACAAATCCAAATAACTTTGCAGAGGTGGTCAAAGTGACTTATGACCCTGCTAAAACCTCATTACAGCATATTTTAAAAGTATTTTTTGAAAGCCATGATCCCACCCAAGCAAATAGACAGGGTAACGATATAGGCACACAATACCGCTCAACCATCTTATATTATGATAAAGCACAGGCTCAGCTTGCAGAAAAAATGGCCGCTAAGTATCAATTGGCACTAAACAAAGCTGGTTTTGGCACAATCACCACCAAAATTGCACCATTAACCACATTTTTTGTTGCAGAAAAATATCATCAAAATTATCTTGAGAAAAATCCCAACGGCTACTGCCCAAATCACGCCACAGGTGTTAAGTTCAGTGATAATCAAGCTAAAGCAGCACAACAAACAGATAACAGCGCGCTTTTAAAAGGCAAGCACATAATGGTACTAGAAGCACCTTATTGCCCTTATTGCAAAAAATTCAAAGAAGACGTAAGTCAGTCCTATCAAGGCAGTATTGCACTGCATTATCGTCAAAATGAACAACTGCAAAAGCTACAATTAAATACCCCAACTTGGGCAACACCCACCATTTACTTTATAGAAAATGGGAAAGAGGTTTATGCTCATCAAGGTTACATGACAAAAGATAAATTTTACCAAGCACTCGGACTATTTAAATTAGGTAAAAACACAGAGAGCTATAATATTGCGTTTAATGAGGGCACAGAAAATCGCTTTTGTCGTCAATATGAGCAATTTAAACACACCGCTGATGGCGTATTTATTGATAAGCTCAGTGGTGAGCCTCTATTTGACACCCGATACCGATTTAACTCCAATAGTGGTTGGCTCTCTTTTACCCAAGCCATACCCAATAGCACCATAGAATTAGCCGACAATCGCTTTGGTATGCAACGTATCGAAGTTAAAGCCAAAACCTCAGGTATTCATCTTGGGCATGTATTTGAAGACGGCCCTAATGGAGCAAGGCGTTTTTGTATTAATGCCAATGTGTTGGAGTTTAAACCTAGGTAAAAACTTTAAAATTATTGGAGTTTTAAAGTAGGTCTAAACACATAAGGCTCTGCCAGATTTGCAGGTTTTTCTGGTAAGGGGTTAGCGGCATAAATGGCCTTCACTGCCCAGGCATTTAAGGTAGGATTACCACCACTTAAAACATGTACTTTTGTGGCAATTTGATTATATTCAATGCGAATTTCCAAACGGACTTTACCTGTTAAACTCGCAGGCGCAGATAGCTTTTGTTGCAAGTATATAAGTAGCTGCTTTTCATATTGATTAATCGCCTTATCCTTTGTTAAGGTGCCTGCTAAGTTTAGAGTTGTTTCTTTTTTAGTGGGGTGCTTTTGACTTGAAGATAAAACAAATTGATGAACAGAAGCCGAGCTGGGTTGATTTTTTGAAACCGCCGACGCAGTCATTTTAGCGGTACTTTTTTTAGGCAATACTCTGTGATTTTGATGCTTTAATATTGGTTTTGTTAGCTCAATACTTAAATTTTTTTGTGTTTTTTTAGGAGCAACACTTTGCATCGCTAACTTATCAGTAACTGATGTTAGAACTAAAGCATGCAATCCCAAAGAAAGAGACATAAAAAAAAGCCAATCTCTTTTGCTGCTTATCTGCATAATAAAAGTAGTCCAATAGACAAAATTAATCGCTCCTGTTAAGTAAAGCTATAATAGCGTGAAATTTTGTATTTAGGCTAGGTTTTAAGCGCAATAACCTTTAGTATCCTAACCGCTGACATTAAGTTAGCATAAATCTAAATAAAACCACCTATTGGAGAAAATTTTATGAGCGTATTAGTTGGCAAGCAAGCCCCTAGTTTTAATGTTCCTGCGGTATTAGCAGATGGCAATATTGTAGATGAATATAACTTTAGTGAAGAAACCAAAGGCAAGTATGCTTTAGTGTTCTTTTATCCTTTAGACTTTACCTTTGTTTGCCCCTCAGAATTAATTGCCTTAGACAAGCGTGTTGCTAAATTCAAAGAGCTTGGTGTAGAAGTGATTGGCGTATCTATCGACTCTCATTTTACCCATAATGCTTGGCGTAATACTGCCATTGAAAAAGGCGGTATTGGGCAAGTCAATTACACGCTAGTTGCAGATATGGATCACAGTATTGCCAAAGCCTACGATGTAGAATCCGCAGGTGGCATGGCATTTCGTGGTGCATTTTTAATCGACAAAGAAGGTCTGGTTCGAGTGCAGCAAGTTAATGACTTACCTATCGGCCGTAATATTGACGAGTTAGTGCGCTTGTTTGAAGCTCTACAGTTCCATGAAGAACATGGAGAGGTTTGCCCAGCAGGTTGGGAAAAAGGCGATAAAGGCATGCAAGACAATCCTGAAGGCGTCGCAAAATACCTATCAGAAGAAGCAGACAACCTATAAATATAGCTGGCTAACATAAAAATCCGACCTAGGTCGGATTTTTTTATGCTTAAAGTATAAGCAGGCATAAGCATTCATTTTTTGCTTATGCTATTATCTTCAGCTTCTATTAAATCAACTTAAAGAGAGCGCTATGGATATTATTGAAACCATCAAAGAACAAATACAAAACAACCCTATTTTACTCTATATGAAAGGCTCGCCTAATCAACCTTTATGCGGTTTTTCTGCAAAAACGGTACAGGCGGTTATGGAGTGTGGACAGAAATTTGCTTATGTAGACATTCTTGCCAACCAAGAAATTCGGGCGGAATTACCTAAGTTCGCTAATTGGCCAACTTTTCCACAACTTTGGGTAAATGGCGAATTAATTGGCGGCTGCGATATCATCACAGAAATGCACGAAAACAATGAGCTTAAACCGTTACTAGAAAGCGTTAGCAACCAATCGCCTGATTAAAATAAGGATTAACTGTGGCATTTGCTTTTTATTACCCACATCTTATCGGCACGCAAAATCCCATTAGTTTTGCATTAACACGCACACTTAATCGTAGCAACATACCATTTAAGCAAGTCAGCTTGCAAAGTGATGAGCGTCAAAGTGCGGTACTTGCGAGTAAGCCTATTTTTGTGCTGATACCTGACTTTTTAAATAGTGAAGAAATAGACCTAAGCCAACAATGGTTAGCCGAAGCCTGTGCCGCAGATATTCCCGTTATTTTATTGTCATCATTAGCGGTTTTACAAACAGAGGGTACAACCGAGCTAGATGAAAGCGTTCAAAATTACCGCCAAGACGAGCATGCAATTGCACTACGTCATTTAGAGCAAGAAGTGCAAACACTCAATAAATCTATTGTCTTACGAACAGGTCAATTATTAACCCTTAAAGAAACGGGCATTCTTCGTGAATTACTTAAACGCAAAGAGCAAAACACTTCACTTATATTAAATCAAAAGCAATTATTCTCTCCCACCCCTGTTAATCAGGCAGCAGAAGTGATTGTTGCCATACTTAAACAAATTAGCTGTGTCGATACGCTTTGGGGGCTATATCACTATGGAGGCAACCAAGCCATTAGTTTATACGCATTAGCAGATTGCTTTTTTCATTTACTCCAAGAAAATGAAGATTTCCAACTATCACTAATTGCCAGCTCAGAGGAAGACTCGTGGTTTACAACCTACGGCATTGCCCCTGTTGATAGTAGTCGTCTATTTGCCAGTTTTGGTATTCGTCCTAAGCCTTGGCGTGAAGGAATACAGCGTATTGTTGATTTTTATTATGGAAAAAGTAGCTAATGTTCTTATTTCGGCAACTATTACAGGATATAGACAAGTACCAAGTTACAGACAAAAAACAGCTCTTAAACCTTAGACAATCTGCATGGCGAGTTATCTTTACCGCCTGCATTAGCTTATTAGTCGTCCATTATCTTAAATATCAAACTGCTTTTTATGCTTTCTTACAATTTCTTGAAAAGCAGCTAGGGCTGACGCCTAATTATCTTTTAAATATGCTACATCAATCCCATTTTTCCGAATTATACAGTCAGATTTGGTGGGGAGTATGGCAAATTATTGGCTTTATTATCTTGCCTTTATTATGTATTCGTTACCTTATCAAAGAACCTATAAGCGAATATGGCTTAAGTCTCAATGAAAGTTACCAACATAAACTGGGTTATTTATTACTGGCAACCCCTATTATGCTCTTTGCTATTATGGCATCGTTTCGGAGCGACTTCTCTCAGCACTACCCGTTTTACAGCCTTGCCAGTCGTAGTTACTTTGATTTAATCATCTGGGAACTGATTTATATTAGCCAATTCGTTGCCGTTGAATTTTTCTTTCGTGGTTTTCTATTAAATGGCTTAAAACGTCAATTTGGTAGTTTGTCTATTGCCATAATGATGTTGCCCTATTTGATGTTACACTTCCCTAAACTATGGCTCGAAGCAAGCGGCTCATTTTTATTCGGCTTTTTCTTAGGTATTTTGGCATTAAAATCCCGCTCAATTTGGGGCGGCGTGTTCGTTCATGTTGCCATTGCTTTAACCATGGACATTGCCGCACTCATACAAGGCAAGCAATGGCCAATCAGTTTCTTTCCTAATTTTTAGCAGCAACAATCTCATCAGATGCAACAATATACTCAGGGTCTTCTAACACATTCACATCACACAAACTGCCTGATTTTTTTAACAACCTACGACAATCTGCACTTAAATGACGCAAATGCAATGTTTTATTCAGCGCAATATAGCGTTCTGCCATCGAATCTATGGCATCAATAGCAGAGGCATCACAAACCCTTGAGTTAGCAAATTCAAAAATAACCACATCAGGGTCTTGCTCAGGCGTAAACAGCTCTTTGAAATGACTGATAGAACCAAAGAATAGCGGCCCATGAATTTCATATACCTTATCGCCATCTTCTTGAAAACGGATACGCACATTAATATGCTTTGCATGCTCCCAAGCAAACACCAACGCCGCCACAATCACACCAACAACCACCGCAATTGCAAGGTCAGTAAACACCGTAACCACAGACACCAAAATCAAAACAAAAGCATCATGGCGAGGCACTTTTCTAAGCATCTCCACACTCGTCCATTCAAACGTATTTAACACCACAATAAACATCACCCCCGTTAATGCAGCAATTGGAATTTGCTCAATTAAAGGGGCAGCAAATAAAATAAAGCTCAACAAAAATAAAGCAGCAGCAATACCAGATAAACGCCCACGCCCATTTGAGCTGACATTAATAATGCTTTGACCAATCATGGCACAACCGCCCATACCGCCAAAAAAACCCGTGACCGTATTTGCCGCCCCCTGTGCCACACATTCACGGTTACCAAAACCACGAGTATGTGTCATCTCATCAATCACTCTAAGCGTTAATAAAGACTCAATCAGACCAATCGCAGCAAAAATAACCGCATAAGGAAAAATAAACCACAGAGTATCTAAATTAAAGGCAATATTAGGTACCGCAAAACTAGGCAATCCCCCTGAAATACTTGCCAAATCAGAAACGATTTTAGTATCTAATTTTAATCCCCAAGCCAGTAGACTAACGGTTAAAATGGCAACCAAAGCAGAAGGTATGGCTTTGGTAAATTTAGGCAGAAAATGCGTAATAAACATGGTAGCTGCGACTAGCGCCAACATGATATAAAGCTGACTACCCGTTAGCCAATCACCCTGCAACCAGCCCCACTTACCATCAGGCGTATGAGATTGTAATTGAGGTAATTGGGCTAAAAAAATAACAATTGCCAAGCCATTTACAAAGCCCAGCATCACCGTATAAGGCACCATACGAATAAACTTGCCTAAACGCAAAAAGCCTGCGCTCATCTGTAAAACACCCATTAGCACAACAGCAGCAAATAAATACTGTGGCCCCATACCTGCTCCATATTTACGCTCAGCCTCTGCCACCAAAGCCACCATCACCACTGCTAACGCCCCTGTTGCACCCGATATCATGCCAGGTCTGCCACCAATAACAGCAGTAATTAACCCCACCATAAAGGCGGCATATAGCCCAACCAAAGGATGTACACCTGCAACAAACGCAAATGCAACGGCCTCTGGAACCAATGCCAAAGCAACAGTTAAACCTGAAAGTAAGTCATTTTTAATATTAAAAGAGAAAGTCTGTTTAAAATCGTTAATCAGTTCGTTCACATAAGCCTCATAGCAAGGTGAGAAAATAAAAGCGAGCGATTATACCAGCGTATGCACATAACAAAAGCAGGGATTACAAAAAAACGCCATAAAATAAATTATTATTTTAAAATCTAAAAAAACAGCAAAAATCAAACAGCCTCTTTACTTTTTAGCATAATCAAAAGAACGCTTAGGCAGATTTGTAAGTTGAAAAAATATCACTTTAATTTTAATATGAAATTAAATTTCAAAATTGCTTGACTTTGGACTTAACTCTAAGGTTTATTCTTAACCCATGAGCAGCAAACTACTTAAAATTGGCGACCTCGCCAAAACACTAAATCTGAGTACAGACACCCTGCGCTTTTATGAAAAGCACCAGCTACTCACCCCTGCTGCACGCTCAGAAAATGGCTACAGGCTATATTCATCTGATGAACATCATCGCTTAGCATTTATTATTAGTGCTAAAGCGGTAGGCTTTACACTGCAAGAAATTAAAGAATTGCTGGCGCTTGAAGTTAAAAAAGACCGCATTTCCTGCGCTACAGTAAAATCCTATGTAGATGAAAAAATAGCCCAACTCAATGCCCGTATAGACAACATGCAAAGTATGCGAAATAACTTACAAAGTCTAAGTGATGCCTGCTGTGGTGGCGAAGAACGAGCTACTGAATGTACCATTTTACAAGTGCTCAACGATAATCCCCCCTCTTTTTATAACGAAAAAGGAAACTGATATGCTAATGTCTTTTTTAACACATTTTATACAACTACTTATTGAATCTGCCCCTTGGCTATTATTAGGTTTTATTATTGCAGGGCTAATTAAAGGGCTTATTCCAGCGGAATGGATGCACAAACATTTAGGCAACAACAGCCCTATGACCGTTGTTAAATCGGCACTTATTGGTGCGCCTTTGCCCTTATGTTCTTGCGGGGTTATTCCTGCGGCAATGGGTTTACGCCGTGCTGGTGCTTCTAAATCCTCAACCACTGCATTTTTAATTGCCACACCAGAGACAGGGGTTGACTCTGTATCTATTACCTATGCATTTATGGGCTGGTTTATGGCAGTAGTGCGACCCATTGCTGCCATCATAACCGCCATTGTAGCAGGGCTAATGGTACGTCAAATAGACATTACTGACGCACATGCTCATGCAGATACAGATGAACAGAACCCCCAAAGCAGTTGCTGTAGCAGCAAAGCCCCTGAACCCCAAGAGAGCAGTTGCTGTAGCAGCAAAGCCCCTGAACCCCAAAAGAGCAGTTGCTGTAGCAGCAAAGAACAAGCAAATGACAAACCACAACAGCCTACTTGGTGGGTAAAAATGAAAGAAGGTGTGCAATTTTCTTTATTAGATTTAAGTAAAGATATTGCTTTATGGTTATTAATTGGTCTGCTACTTGCTGCCGCCATTCGCACCTTTATTCCAACAGAATGGTTAACTCAATGGGGTAATGGTTGGCAAGCCTTTGTTGTTATGGCATTAATTGGCGTTCCTATGTATATTTGCGCCACCTCTTCCACCCCCATTGCTGCGTCATTATTATTTTCTGGAGTATCTCCAGGTGCTGTACTGGTGTTTATGCTGGTTGGTCCTGCTACCAATATTGCCACTTTAAGTTTGGTAAAACAGGAACTGGGTTATAAATCATTGATAGCGTACTTATCTAGCATTACCCTAGTTTCTTTTGTCTTTGGTTGGCTTATTAATCTTTTAGCGGCCAATTACGAGGGCTTAATTAAAGTCCAGATTGGTTCTCACGACATGGGTTACAATGCCGTTAGCCTTATCTCAACATTCATTCTAATCTTATTATTAATAAGAGGATTGTGGATTAAATTCAAACCTCAGTAAGTGTTTAATGCCAACGCCAATAGCATGATAACTTCTTGTATTTCTAAATGCGCGCCTAGGGTGTCTCCCGTACAACCTGCTAGGCGCTGCTTTAACATTAAATAACTCAGCACCCACCAAGCGACAGCAAAACCCAATAACGGCAAAACATACTGCTGTAATAACACCACAGAAAAAAGCAACACCCAAACTAAATTAGCCAATACCACCACATGATTAGCCCCCTCTTTAAGCATAGAACCTAACCCATTGCTACGCACATAAGGCAAGCTGGCAAGAAGTATAAGCATACTCATTCTGGCAAGCATAGGTACGCCTAGCAACAGCAAACTAACTACCCACAATGCATGCTGCTTAAGCAACACACTTAACGCCACCCATTTACCAAGCAACACCAACAATAACGCCAACATACCAATTACCCCTATATGTGGGTCTTGCATTATTTTTAAGGTACGCAATCTATCTTGCTGACCACCTACCCAAGCATCGGCACTATCGGCAAGCCCATCTAAATGCAAACCACCTGTAATAAGCACCCAAAAAAATAAAATAACCAATGCAAACACCGCATATAAGTCAGGTTTAGAGCCATAAGACCAGAATAAAAGCTGCAATACAATCACCAAAAGTGCGCCAATAATTAACCCCACAAACGGATAAAATTTAAGCGAATGGCGCATAGACTGAGGATTATATTGAGCAGAGATAGAACAGGGTATGCGAGTTAAAAAACTCAATGCGTAACAAAAACTTTGCCATAACATCATTATAAAAGCACCAACTCTTGACCATCAAATAAATCCAAATGCGCCCAAGACTGAGGTGCTTGTAAATGCAATTGAAGACGAATAAAACCCGCAAAAGGAATATTTAACTGGCTAACCGCCTCATCATGCAAACGAAACAAATCATGCATTAAAACACGCATAACCCCTCCATGACAGACTAATAATAATTTAGAATTTGCCTCATATTGCTCAAGAGTTTGCCAAAGTTGGCGTAAGCGTAAACGCATATCGGCGACAGGCTCGCCATTAGGCGGTGTAAAATGCATGGGGTTTTTCCATAACCTCTGCGCCTGCTGGTCACTCATTAAATCGCTAACAGGTTTATTTTCCCAATCTCCAAAGTCCAGCTCACGCAAACGTGCATCAACTTGTAAAGGAATATGATGCGTCGTACTTAGCTTCTCTGCCGCCGCCAAACAACGCTGTAAAGGCGAGCTTAAAATATAATCCCAAGCACAAAAATGACGCTCAATACGAGCATTAAATTGTCTCCAGCCCAAAGCCGTTAAAGGCTGATCTGTACGCCCACGAATCACCTCGCCACCTTGAGGTTGCCCATGGCGAATAATATCTATTTGTAACTGTTTGCTAGATTGCATATTAACCTCTAATACAACTACAAGCGTTGGCTTATTGCCGCTTGTTTAAACGTTGCCATATTTTCATGTAAATTAAGTGCCTGCTGCGCAATAGGTAAGGCCAAAGCTGCACCAGTCCCTTCGCCCAAGCGCAAACCTAAGTCTAATAAGGGCGTAACCTGTAAATAATCAAGCAAATAGCGATGTCCTTGCTCTTGAGAGCAGTGCGCAAAAAGCAACCAAGGCTTAACACTCGGATTCAGCTTTACTGCCAACAATGCTGCTGTGCTGGCAATAAAGCCATCAACCAAACTGGCAATACCAAGCTGTGCCGCCTGAATGTACGCACCTGCCATTGCTGCAATTTCAAAACCGCCTAACTGCCTAAGCGCATCTAATGCCGTGCTCATACCTGCTTGTTGCGCTCGCTTTAATGCCGCCTCTAAAACCTGCTGCTTATGTATTAACGCCACACCGCTTAAACCCGTACCAGAACCGACCAACTGGCTTAAAGGCAACTGCGTTAGCGCAGCACTTAACACACTTGAAACAGCAGTATTACCAATACCCATTTCCCCTAATAGCAACAAGTCCAAGGTACTTTGTTGCTGTTGTTTTAGTACAGATAGTGCGCCTAATTTAAGAGCTGCAATGGCCTGTTGCTCACTCATTGCAGGGCGATGCAAAAGATTATCTGTCCCCAAAGCAATAGGCACATGCTCAACATTAGGTAACTGAGTGCATTGCTCTGCTGTTGCCACACAACCTGCATTAATAATATATAAAGGAATATCAAATGCAGTACATAGCTGATTAATTGCCGCACCACCTTGAGTGAAATTTGCCAACATTTGCAAACTGACTGCCTGCTCAAAAGCAGATATGTTTTCAGCACAAAGCCCATGATCAGCGGCAAACAATAGCATACAAGTCTGCTTTAGTTGCGCTATCTCTCGCCCTTGAAAACCTGCAAACTCAATGGCAATGTTTTCTAAACGACCCAAAGAGCCTTGAGGTTTGGTTAGATTGGCTTGTCGTATTTGTGCTTTTTGTTTGGACTTTAAACAAATAGCCGCCGCTTTCTGTTGATAAAAATCATCATTAATTGGCTCTATGTTCATTTATGTTTCTCTTAATTGCGTATTTTTTAAAACCTGCTCACAGCCAGCAATTAAAAAACTGACCTTAGTTGCCTGCTCGCTAATGCGCTGGTGCAACCACCCTGCTTCATCAACGAACTGGCGGTTAATTTCACCTAAAGGCACAATGCCTTGTCCAACTTCATTACTCACTAAAAATAACGGGAAATGAAGCATTGGCAAACAGCGCAAAAAATCATCTCGCTGGCGTACCCAAAGACGTTTGTCTGTATGTAAAAGACAGTTAGTAATCCATAACGTAAGGCAATCAACCAAAACCACAGGTGGTTTTGCTAATTGGTTAAACTGCAATAATCTGTTGCATAAGGCATAAGGTTCTTCTAAAGTTTGCCAACTTTTATGACGCTGTTGTTGATGGATAGAAATACGTTGCTGCATTTCTAAATCGAGAGCTTGAGCAGTGGCTAAATAAATGAGCTGCTGTTGTTTGGCCTGTGCATATTGCTGCGCTGTTTGCTCAGCAAAACGGCTTTTTCCACTGCGTGCGCCCCCCAAAACCAACTGTAACATCATATCTGCTTCTCTTTATGGATAAAGCCCAAGAATATAGCAGAACAGACTTAAAAAGAAAGCATCAGTTAGCGCATACAGATTGTGCTTAAAAAAAGATAAGCCTATCAGATTACTTATGCCAAGCGTTTGTATTTCATACGTGTAGGCTGGGTATCCCCTTGGCGTTTTTTACGGTCAGCTTCATAGTCTTGATAATTACCTTCAATAAAGTGCACATCAGATTCCCCTTCATACGCCAAAATATGAGTGGCAACTCTATCTAAGAACCAGCGGTCATGGGAAATAACCATAATCACACCGGGAAAAGCCAACATTGCATCTTCTAAGGCTCGCAAGGTTTCAATATCCAAGTCGTTTGATGGCTCATCGAGCAACAAGACATTTGCACCCTGTTTTAAAGTATGCGCCAGTTGCAAGCGTCCACGCTCTCCACCAGATAAATCGCCTACCCGCTTTTGCTGATCGCCCCCTTTAAAGTTAAAGCGTCCGATATAAGAGCGGCTGGCAACTTCGTGTCCGTTAATGCTAATCATATCTCGCCCATCGGAAATTGCTTCCCATACGGTTTTGCTATCATCTAGCTCTTCTCTTAATTGCTCAACAAAGGCAAGTTTGACCGTTTCTCCTAATACAATCTCGCCACTATCTGGTTTTTGCTGCCCTGCTATCATTCTAAATAGAGTCGATTTACCTGCTCCATTACCGCCAATAATACCGACAATCGCCCCAGGTGGAATGGATAAACTGAGGTCATCAATCAACATTCGCTCTGCAAACGATTTTTTAAGATTATTTATTTCAATTACTTTATCTCCCAAGCGAGGACCGGGGGGAATATAAATCTCATTGGTTTCGTTGCGTGCTTGAAATTCCCGTGAGTTCAGCTCTTCAAAGCGTGCTAAACGTGCTTTGCTTTTACTTTGCCGCCCTTTAGCGTTAGAGCGTACCCATTCAAGCTCACGGGCAATGGTGCGCTGGTGTGCATCTTGCTGTTTTTGCTCTTGCGCTAAACGTTGCTCTTTTTGCTCAAGCCAAGAACTGTAATTGCCCTGATAAGGAATACCATGACCTCTGTCTAATTCTAAAATCCACTCGGCGCAATTATCTAAGAAATAACGGTCATGGGTAATGGCAACCACAGTACCGCTAAATTCTTCTAAAAACTTCTCAAGCCAAGCTACCGAAAGTGCATCTAAATGGTTGGTCGGCTCATCTAAAAGCAACATATCAGGCTTAGATAGCAACAAGCGACACAATGCCACTCGCCGACGCTCCCCCCCTGAAAGCGTGCTAACATCGGCGTCCCAGGGTGGCAGACGCAAAGCATCAGCAGCAATTTCCATTTGTCTTTCTAGCTCGTGTCCACCCGCACTTTGTAAAATAGCCTCTAGCTCTCCTTGGCGTTTAGCAAGTGCATCAAAATCGGCATCAGGCTCTGCATAAGCAGCATATAGCGCATCTAACTCAGCTTGGGCATCAACAATATCTCGCAAGCCATCTTGTACATTAGCACGCACATCTTTGCTATCGTCCAATTCTGGCTCTTGCGGTAAATAACCAATATTTAAATCTGGTTGTGGACGTGCCTCGCCTTCAAATTCAGTATCAACCCCTGCCATAATTCTCAGCAAGGTAGATTTACCCGCACCGTTTAAACCTAATACGCCAATTTTGGCACCCGGGAAAAAAGACAATGAAATATCACGCAAGATATGACGCTTAGGCGGTACAATTTTGCCTAAGCGGTTCATGGTAAAAACATATTGAGCCATTTAAGATGTCCTAATAAAGAATAAAACAGGCAAGCTACTTAAAACTGAGGCTTTTGGCAAGACCTATTTGCTAATAAACAAACCTAAGGTTTTTTAACCAACTCTAACTTACGGATAGCATACCCTATAAAAGACACAAACAAATTACCCTATGCATCTTAAGTAATGCCGCTTGGAAGCCTAAATTCTGAATTAGTACCTGTACCATCGGCAACAGAGTTTGCGCCACACCGTATTAAAATTACCATCTGCATTTTTTTAAAAAACCGAATAAACACACCAAAATAGACCTTGCTCAAGCCCTTTTGCCTAATTAATGTTAAACTAGCGGGCTTTTTTGTTAGCCCGATATGAATTAGCCAGATAAAACCATGAACAAGCAAAAGCGGACAGAGATTTTCTCACGTTTTCAACAACATAATCCTAAGCCTACTACAGAGCTTAAGTTTAGCAGCGACTTTGAACTACTTATTAGTGTGGTGCTATCGGCACAGGCAACGGATATTTCTGTAAATAAGGCGACCGCCAAGCTCTACCCCATTGCCAATACGCCAGAAGATATTTATGCCCTAGGTGAAGACGGACTAAAAAAATACATCAAAACCATCGGCTTATTTAATACCAAAGCCAAGCATATTATTCAGCTATGCAAGCAGCTTATTGAGCAACATCAAAGCCAAGTACCTAGAGACAGAAAAAACCTAGAAGCACTGCCAGGAGTGGGGCGTAAAACCGCTAATGTGATACTCAATACCGCCTTTGGCGAACCAACCATTGCGGTTGATACGCATATTTTTCGGGTGGCTAATCGTACTCAAATTGCGCTAGGAAAAAACGTCGAGACGGTGGAAAAAAACCTGCTACGTTTTGTTCCTAATGAATTTAAATTAGATGCTCATCATTGGCTTATTTTGCACGGACGCTACATCTGTATAGCAAGAAAGCCCAGATGCAACGCCTGTTTGATTGAGGATTTGTGTGAATATTCAGATAAATTATCCGACTAACTGACTATGAATGTATGCGTATTTCCCCTGTCATGTGCGGCTTTTTACCATTTTTATCACGCACATCAAAGGTGGTTATTTTATCTTCTATGGAGTAATGCAACGCAACCTTAGCTGGTAGAAAAATAGGCAATTTAAAGTGAACACTTAGCGTAACATGCTCGGCGTTCAGTTTGGGCATTAAAGCTGCTGTTGCACGGGCTTTAGTCCACATGCCATGGGCAATATGGCGTTTAAAACCAAATAATCTGGCACTAACTGGGTGTAAGTGAATGGGATTAGAATCCCCTGAAACGGCAGCATAACGACGACCTAAATCGGTGGTTAACAGCCATTGTTCACTGTTTTCAAAGGTAGGTAGCTCACTGGTTGTATTGTTAGGGCGTGCTGTTTTGTTTTCGCTACGCATTCTGACTAAATTGATACTGGTTGATTCCCAAACTAGCAGCCCACAGCTATGTACTTCTGTTTTAATATCAAACTCTAAGCCTTTATCGGTTTCTTGATGACCACTTAAATAACAGTGTATATCTAAATTTTCATCAATACGAATGGCACGATATTGGGTGATTTCATTGCGGATATGTACTAGCCCTAATAATGCTAAGGGAAATGCCTTGTGTAGCATGATTTCCATATGTAAAGGAAATGCCAGCATGTGCGGATATGGCATGGGCAGTACGTCACTTTGTTCTGCAAAGCCACAAACTCTGGCATATTTTTTAACTCTGCTAGGGCTAATACGCACATCAGATAATGTGGCATCAATTCTGGGTAACTGCATACCTCGTTTGCCCTTGCCTTTGGCAAATAGTGCTCGCCAATAAAGACTTAATGTACTAGGGGCACGCCTAAGCTGAATAAAATGACTCATATGAAGTTCCTTTTTAAAAAAAATGTAAAAAAAATTAAAGTTTTGTTTTTTCTGGTCGTTAACATGAAAGTCAATGTTCCTAGAGGAAAACCAGCATGTTCAACCCAATTTCAAATCAAAGCAGCTATTATGCACCGAAAGCACCTACAAACAAAGTACCAAACTCTCCTACAGATAACAAACCTGAAAAAATAGTCAACAAAAACAATCCAATGCAGTCTGTTGTGCAAACAGAGCGCATTAGCCCACAACAAGCTGCAGACAATATTTTACAGCATGTTGCCCAAGGAATTTCTGCATTACGTCAGGCAGGTGGTAGTGAACAGGCTATTGCAGAGCGTTTAGAACAGGCAAAAGCGGGCATTGAAAAAGGCTATAAAGAAGCAGAAGAAATACTTAAATCTATGGGATTAATGACTGACGAATTAGCGCAATCTATTCAGCAAGGTCGAGAACTGGTTGATAAGGGTGTGGAGGCATTAGCCAGCAACCAGCCCTTACCAAGCAAAGAGGTAATGCAAGCAGAAAGCTATTCAGGTGAAGCCTCTATGCAGTTAGAAATGCGTACTCAAGAAGGCGACATTGTTAATATTAACTTTAATCAAATTAATGAATATTCTAGCATGCAATATGCCAGCGAAAATAATGGTATGAGCCGTTATGCCAGTGAAATGAGTGCTTATAGTGAGACCTCTTGGCAGTTTAGTGTGCAAGGCGATTTAAATCAGCAAGAAGTTGATGCGCTTAATAAAGTAATTAAAGGTGTACAAAAATTAGGCGCTGCTTTTTTCTCTGGCGATTTGTCCAGTGCGTTAGAACAAGCCAGCCAACTGGGTCTTGGCTCTACAGCACTTGCCAGTTTAAGTCTTAACTTACAGCAAAACGAACAGTATCAAGCCACTTCTGCTTATCAAACCAATAAAGCATCTGCATTGCCTGATTCACTGCAAGGGTTTGCAGGTCGTTTGGCAGGCTTTGGCGAACAGCTTGAAGATACCTTTAAGGCAGCACAGCCTTTAGCAGAACCACAACAAGTCATTAAAGGGCTAACTGAACAGATGTGGCAAAAAGAACCTGAAACACCTAGTTTACTCGGTTTTATTGATGATTTTGCTGAGCAGTTTAAAACGCTCTTAGGCTAATGCGCTACCTTTTAAAAAGCCTAAAACTCATTTTGGTTTTAGGCTTTTTTTATGCCTTTAATTGACTGCCAAAAAATAAATCATTTAAAATAAATCATTTACGTTAAAAACCTAATCTTATGCCTAATCTTTTTATCTTGTATTCTACCGATTGCTGTCACCTATGCGAACAGGCTAAAACCATGCTGATACAGGCTGCCTCTGATTTACCTGTGCAAATAGATGAACAAGATATTGCTTTTGATAAACAATTAATTAACGACTATGGCGAGCGTATACCTGTATTAAAAAATCAACATACCCAAGCAGAGCTTGCTTGGGTATTTACTTTAGAAGAGCTAAGAAGCTGGCTAATACAGCAAATAAAGCTGGCATAAAAAAGGATTAGCCGTTAACAGTTAAGCCTTAAACTGATTAATACTTTCTTTTAGCTCATTAACACGTTCACCTAATATTTTATTTTCATCAGCAACGGTGATGGCATTGGCTTTAACGGCATTACTTGAGCTTACAATCTCTGCAATATTATGGCTAATATCCAGTGCAGATTGACTTTGTTCTTCAACTGCACTAGCAATATTCTGGTTCATGCTGGAGATGGTTTCTATAGATTGATTAAGCATCTGCATGGCATCTTCTGTTTGCTGGGTAATATCTACAGTTGTTGTAGATTGTTCAAGACTTTCTCCAATACTTTTAGCGGCACTTGCGGCTTGTTCTTGTAAGCGTGTAATTGTGTTGTTAATTTCTTCTGTGGAGTCTTGGGTGCGTGAGGCAAGCGTACGTACTTCATCTGCCACCACTGCAAATCCTCGACCTTGCTCCCCTGCTCTTGCCGCTTCAATGGCGGCATTTAAGGCTAATAAATTGGTTTGTTCTGCTATGCCTTGAATGACACCTAAGACTTCGCCGATAGAGTCGCTTTCAACAATTAAATTTTGTAATGTTGTATTTGTTTCTTCAATGTTATTAGCCAGTTGCCGCACACTTTTGGTCGTTTGTTGAATGCTTGCTTGGCCTGTTTTGGCATGTTCGTTTGCCTCACTTGCGGCAGTGGCTGCTTGTTCTGCATTACTTGAAACATCTTTAATGCTTGAACTCATTTGCTGTGCGGCTGTTGCTGCTTGCTCAGATTGCTCTTGTTGTGAAACTGTAATAGATTGATTTTTTGCACTTGCTGTTGCCAAAACAGCATTGGTATTGTCAATTTTGCTAATTACATTTTTAGAGATTTGCACGATATGATGAATTTGCTCTACAAAGGTATTGAAATAGCCAACGGTCTGACTGACTTCATCATTAGATTGTACGTCAATTCGCATTGTTAAATCGCCTTTACCTGATGAAATATTTTTCATATTAAACATTAAACGACGAATGGGAATATTAATGCTGCGTACCACTAACCAAACAATAAAGCCTGATAATGCGGTAAACACAATTAAAATAATAACAACCCTTGTGGCGGTGGTATAAAAGGCTTGTTGTGCATCATCAATATATACGCCAGTCATCACAATCCAATTCCAACCTTTAAATAAACGCCCATAACCCACTTTATCAACGGGCTTGCCGCCTTTGGTTTTTGCCCACTGATAATACACATAGTTACCCTTTTTATGCTTCATCGCTGCTTGAATAAATACTTTGGTAATCCAAACCCCATTAGGGTCTTTCAAAGCCATTAGGTTTTTACCCGCTAAACTGGGCTTTGCCGCATGCATAATACTGACCCCATTGGGATAACTTAGAAAAAAATAGTTACCATCAAAACGCATATTAGCAAGGCTTTCTTTTGCCATTGCTTGGGCTGTTTGTTTATCAATCTTGCCCTGTTTTGCTTGTTGATAAAAATGCTGCAAAATATGGTAAGCTGAATCCACTTGAAGACGAATGCCTTCTTTTTTGCTGTCAATGGTTGCCTCATACAAACTATATAAGCTATATACAGAGACCGCTAACATACTAAGCAAAAAGAAGATAACCAAACCTAACATGCGAGATTTAATGCTGAAACGGCGTAAAATATTCATTCTTATATTTCCTTTATTTTTATTGCATACCTTAATATTAGAATTAAGCCCTAAAAAAACAAAATATAATTATGTTATAAATAGTAACAAGTAAAGGTAGATTTTATGATTCCAGATAAAATTAAGATAAAAACCCAAAGCCATTTATTGCAGCTGACATTTGGCACTCAAGAATATGAGCTAAGTTTTGAATTTTTGCGAGTGCATTCCCCCTCTGCAGAGGTAAGAGGACATGGCGAGGGCAATAAAAAACTCCAATATGGTAAGCAGGAAGTCATTTTATTAGATGCCAGTTATGTGGGTAATTATGCCCTTAAACTCAAATTTGATGATGGACACGATACAGGCTTATACGACTGGAACTATCTATATTATCTTTGCCAAAACCAGCAACAACTATGGCAGGTTTATTTACAAGAGTTAAAAGAAAAAGGCAAAACTCGCAGTAGCGCAAGCATTGCCTTTAAAGCATTATAAAATAAAATGCGATTTCAACTTAATAATATCATGCTTTAAACTGATTAATACTCTCTTTTAGCTCTTTAACCCTTTCACTTAAAACTGAATTTTCATCAGTCACCGTTTTGGCGTTGACTTTAACCACATTGCTAGATTCTACAATCTCTTCAATATTTTTACTTATACCAACGGCTGTTTGACTTTGCTCTTCAACTGCACTGGCAATGCCTTGGCTCATATTAGAGATGGTATCTATAGATTGGCTAACCATATCAATGGCGGTGGCCGTTTGTTGTGTGATTTCTACAGTTGTTTTGGACTTATCTAAGCTCTGACGAATACTACCTGCTGCTGTTGCCGCCTGTTCTTGCAAGCGAGTAATGGTATTGTTGATTTCTTCAGTGGAGTCTTGGGTGCGTGAGGCAAGCGTACGCACTTCATCTGCCACCACTGCAAATCCTCGACCTTGCTCCCCTGCTCTGGCAGCTTCAATGGCAGCATTAAGTGCTAGTAAGTTGGTTTGTTCTGCAATATCTTGAATAACCCCTAATACTTTGCCAATAGAATCACTTTCGCTAATTAGGTTTTGTAATACTTTATCGGTCTCTTCAATGTTAACAGCCAAGTCATTTACGCTATTGGTCGTTTGCGTAATATTTTGACTCCCTGCTTGTGCATGCTGATTGGCTTGGTTGGCAGCCTGTGCCGCTTGCTCTGCATTACCCGCAATTTCTTTAATTGTTAGGCTCATTTCATGGGTTGCTGTAGCGGCAAGCTCTGATTGAACTTGCTGTTCTTCAGTAATGCTTTGGTTTTTTTGGCTGGTATTTGCCAGTACGCTGGTGGTGTCATCAATGTTGGTAATCACATTTTTAGATAACACAACAATGTTATGAATTTTTTCAATAAACACATTAAAATGACGGGCAACTTGGCTTAACTCATCTGGCGAGGGGGCGGGAATACGTACGGTTAAATCGCCATCTCCAGAGGCAATACTACGCATACGGTTTAATAAGCGAGCTACAGGGAAATTAATACTCTGAATAATTAATAAATTTAAAATTAAAATAGGTATAAAAATAGCGCCTAATATTAATAAACTATGAACTAGGGTCTGCTTAAATTCTGCCTGTACATCATCTATATATAAGCCAGTTCCAATAATCCAGTCCCAGGGTGCAAAACGGCGAGCAAAAGAGATTTTACTTACAGGCTGCTCAAACCCCGGCTTTGGCCACATATAGCTGACAAAACCACCTGCTTCGTTAGCGTTAGCTACACGTACAAATTCAGAAAATAATTTAACCCCATTAGGGTCTTTAAAATTGCTTAAATCTTTGCCTTTAAGCTGTGGTTTGATGGGGTGCAATACAATAACTGCTTTAGAGTCATTAATAAAAAAGTAATTTTTATTGTAACGCAAATTAGAAATCGCCAATAGCGCCCTTCTTTTGGCTTCTTTTTCACTGATGCCCTGCTTACTTTGCTGATAATAAAAATTAATTAAGCTGTAGGCATTGCTAATTTGTGATTGCACATTTAATTCTTTGCTATTAATAAGTGTTTGATACTTATCATAGGCATTAAAAGCCAAGCTAATCGCATAGCTAAGTAAGAAAATAACCACCATCGCCCACATTCTGGTTTTAATGCTAAAACGTCTAAGAAAATTCATAATCTGTCCTTTTAAAGTTTAATTTTATTTTTTTGCAAATTTGATGTTAGTCAGTTTTTTTTACAAAGCTATTTTTTAAATGTTATTTTTTTTTGCTACTTGTTATGCAAAAAGCCTCATATTTGTCTTTTATTGTCTTTTTTACTCACAAAAAAAACCAATATAGATAATCAAGATTACAATAACGCATTGATAGTATTTTGTATTTCCAACTATTAAATAAGCATTTTAAAAAGCCAACACGCTTCTTGTTTTTATTAACTTTTTGTAACAAAAGATTTAATTTTAGTTTTAAAGGCATATCAGTATGTGTCTGTGTTACTCTATACTTAGTATATAAATTAATAGCAATTCACCTGTGAGATTACCTTGCCTAAAAAACCAACCTTAAAACCCCAAATTAAAGACCCTAATGCCGAACTTGAGGCACAAAAATACAGTAATCCAGTGCCAAGCCGTGATGCCTTGCTGCAGTTTTTAGAAGAGCAGCCTCGCCCGATTAGCCATAAGCAGCTTTGTAAGCAACTGGGGGAGCAAGATGAAGAACGTATTGAGGCATTGCGGCGACGTTTAATTGCCATGGTGCGAGATGGGCAAATTTTAGCCAATCGTAATCAGCACTATATTCCAATGAGCAAAGCAGATTTAGTTGTTGGACGCATACAAGGACATAAAGACGGCTTTGGTTTTGTATTGCGTGATAATTGTCCTGATATTGTGTTATCCAATCGACAAATGCGTAAACTGATGCACGGCGATTTAGCCAGTGTGCAAATTGTTGGACATGACCGCAAAGGTCGCCCTGAAGGACGCATTATTGAAGTGTTAGAGCGTGTTACAAAAACATTGGTTGGGCGTTTTTATGAGCAAGCAGGTGTGGGCATTGTTCAGCCTGATAATAAACGCTTAATCCATGACATTATCGTACCTAAAGAACAGCAAAATGGTGCTCGTCAAGGGCAGTTTGTGGTGCTTGAGCTTATACAGCAGCCTAGCGATAAATCCATGCCCGTCGGTAAAGTTGTTGAGGTGTTAGGCGAGCATTTAGCACCGGGTATGGAAATAGATGTTGCTATTCGCAGTCATCATATTCCTCATATATTTTCTAAAGAAGCAATACAACAAAGTAATACGTTACCTAATGAAGTGGCAGAAAAAGACAAACAAGGGCGTGTTGATTTGCGTCATCTGCCTTTTGTAACCATTGATGGCGAAGATGCCAAAGACTTTGATGATGCCGTCTATTGTGAGCCGAATAAGCGCACTGGTGGGCACCGTTTATACGTTGCCATTGCTGATGTTAGCCATTATGTTAAGCCTAATAGTGCCTTAGATAAAGAGGCACAAGAGCGTGGCAACTCGGTGTATTTTCCTGAACATGTCATTCCTATGTTGCCAGAAACACTCTCTAATGGCTTATGTTCGCTTAACCCTTTGGTTGATCGTTTGGTACTGGTTTGTGAGATGACAATCTCTCAAGCTGGGCGCATTTCTGGCTATCGTTTTATGCAAGCAGTTATCCATTCTCATGCCCGTTTAACCTACAATATTGTCTGGGACATGCTCAATACACCTATTAGCGCAAGCGGCAAGAACTGGCGTAGCGAGCATGCCAATATTATTACGCATATTGATGAATTATATACACTTTATCATCGCTTACGAGCACAAAGAGAAAACCGTGGCGCAATGGATTTTGATTCCACTGAAACTCGTATTGTGTTTGATAGCCAGCGTAAAATTCAAGAGATTTTACCCATTAGCCGCAATCCAGCACACATGCTTATTGAAGAGTGTATGTTAGCTGCCAATGTGTGTGCCGCTGATTTTGTTGCCCGTTATCAAATTCCTGCTTTATATAGAGTGCACGCCACACCCAGCGAAGAAAAACTAGAAAAACTAATGGGCTTTTTAAGTGAATTAGGCTTAGGGCTTGGCACTAAAAAACCCACGCCCAAAGATTATCAAGCATTATTAGTGAGCATACAGCACCGCCCTGATGCACATCTTATTCAAACCATGCTCTTGCGCTCTATGAACCAAGCTGTTTATGAACCAGAAAACCAAGGACATTTTGGCTTGGCATATAAGGCTTATGCACATTTCACCTCGCCCATTAGACGCTACCCTGATTTGCTAATTCATCGTGCCATTAGCAGTATCATCACTAGCAAAGAAAGCTGCAAACAGGTTTTGCGAACCGATAGCAGCCCTGTTATTAAGCGTCAACAGAGCTATCCTTATAGCACGCAAGATATGCTGCACTTTGGCGAGCAGTGTTCTTTAACAGAACGCCGTGCTGATGATGCCACTCGTGATGTGATTAGTTTTTTAAAATGTGAATACATGCAAGAGCATATTGGTGATACTTTCTCTGGCGTGATTTCTGCTGTAATCGGTTTTGGACTATTTGTAGAATTAACCGATATTTATGTGGAGGGACTTATTCATATTGCTAATTTGCCGGGTGATTATTATCAGTTTGATGTTAATAAGCAGCGATTAATTGGCGAGCGCACAAGACGTACTTTTAAACTGGGAGATACGGTGCTTATTCAAGTAGCAGGGGTCGATTTAGACGAGCGTAAAATTGACTTTGAGCTGGCAGAAACGAATACTCAAAGTCAAACTAAAAAACCCAGCAAACGTCCCTTTAAAGCGAAAACGAATAAAAACAAAGCGTTAAAACAAACCGAGAAAAAATCGACATCTAAAAAAGGCAAAAAAACAACAAAAGCGCAAGCAAAAAAAACCACCCGCAAAAACAGCAAACGGTTAGCAAAAAGTCAGAAAAGCCCTAATAAAAAGAAGAAAAAATAAGAAATATGCCCTTTTATTTAAAAATAGCAAACAAAAGGGCAAACAATACTACCAAGAAATAACCATATCATTACGCTGAATAGCAAGGTGCTCAGCACTGGATTTCATTTCTGCAATAATAAATTGGGGTTGCACCTGTTTAACAACAGCAACGGTAGCCATATCATCTAGTTCTGTTCGTTGTTCTAAATCTAGATTATAAAAAGTGCTGGTGCGATATACTTTAAATTTATCTCCAGGACGAATACCCGCACCTGCACTGGCTTCGATATGCAAACGTCTGCCCTTTGCTTTGACAATGCGTGCCATAAAAGGTTGGCAACGTAAGGTTTCGTTGACTTCATCAGCCATTTGACTCATTAAAGTACGTACTTTTTGTCCATAAGGCGTGCGCCAAAACTTGGGTGAAGCAAAGCCTACTTTTTGATGTGAACCGATATTCCATTTCCCTTGTATTGCATAGCCTCGTTGAAATAAAAGTGCCCCGCTTAAACCGTCATGTACAAAAACATCTACAACAAATTGGCGCGTGTTAGGCTCACTCTCTAAGCCGACTAAAGAAAGCCATTCATTATTGCTGTTAGGCGCATACTGTGCTTCATTAAGCATGGACATATCACGAATAACACCAGAGATAACATACTGCGCCCCTAGATTTTGCGCCAAAGCCACGGAGCTGGTTAAACGTCGCTGTGCCGTATGCGAAACAGGGGCTCGGCGAGGGTCTGAATACAGGCTAATACCCGTTGCATCTAGGGCATGTAGACCGCCACGACGATTGAATGTATTTAATAAGGTGCGAGGCATATCCTGTTCAATATTTTGTAGCTGCCCAACGCTAGCCTGTTCAGGGTGTGCCATACCAAAACCAGCGATAGCAACAGATTTACGATAGGACTGTTGATTTCTTACAGGGCATAACGCAAGTGCTTTCACATCGGCTTTAATGGCAACTTGATACAGACCATTTTCTGCATTTTCCCAAAGAATTTGCACATGGCGGACATCGCCTTTAGAACGAATACCTACCTCATCTTTGGTGACCACTCCTGCATTCATAAGCTGCACACTATTGACTTCAACCCCTGCTCGCAAACTGGCTTGGCGTAAGGCATCTTCTAATGCTTGTTCACGGGCAACGCTTTGCGCTCCAGAGATAATCGCCTGTCCAGTTACCTCAACTTGAATAGCAAAAGAATGGGCACTTAGTATCAGAAATAAACAAAAACTAAATAGACGCACTAACATGGCTTAGTCCTATATGGTTGTATCAATTAATCAATAAAATAAAAACTTTTTTCATTCGGTGCCGCTTCATCTCTTACCCGTTTTTTTTGAGCGGCACTAATAGGGCTAGCAGGTGCATTGGCACTACGCATGGAAGCACGGCAATCAACATTGGTGCGACGATTATTTACCATCTGTAAGCAATTTCTAAAGCCTTGATCAATCACTACTTCCATAATGGTTTCTACACTGCCATCTGCCATAACATCGGCAGAGACCACACGACCACCATTCATATAAGCCTGCACCACACTGTTAAAACGATCATCTTTAATCGCCATATCCCGCACGGTGGTTTCTCCATTTACATTAAGACCATACAAACGCTCCGCCAAAGCACGATAAGCGTCCATTTTAGATGCTCTCACTGCCAATAACTTGCGTTGAGCCTCACTATAGCGTTTGTTTTTTAATGCCATACCATAACCGACAACACGAATAGTTAAAGGCGCAATAGGATCTATCTCTTGTTCCACTGGTTGCAGATAAGACTCTCGATTATCGGATTTTTTATTAAAACTACTGCATGCAGTTAAGGATAACGAACCGATAATACAAAATAAGAAAAAGTGCTTCATAGTTAGCTCCACATAAAGAAAAAGAATAAAAATTACCCGTAGGTAAATAGACTAGTTAAGTTATCGGCAAGCAAAAAAATTATTTAGTGCTGATTTTTATTTTTTATCAAATTAATCTGTCATTCAGGTTTTAATGGTTTTTCTGGTATGCTTTAAAAGGAATAAATCGGAATTAAACATGCTTAAACAAATAGAAGAGAACAGTTTTTTAGTCGGCGGTGCAGTCCGTGATAAATTATTGGGCATTAACGCCAAGGATAAAGACTGGGTAGTGGTAGGTTGTACCCCAGAGATGATGCAGGCAGCAGGTTTTATTCAGGTTGGAACAGATTTTCCTGTCTTTTTACACCCTAAAACCCAACAAGAATACGCCCTTGCAAGAAAAGAGCGCAAAATAGGTAATGGACACAAGGGATTTGACTGTGAATTTGATACACAGGTCAGTTTGGAGGAAGACTTACAACGCCGTGATTTAACCATTAATGCCATGGCATTAGATAAAAACAACCAGCTTATTGACCCTTATTCAGGTTCTCAAGATTTACATAACAAACAATTACGACACGTTTCCTCTGCCTTTAGTGAAGACCCTTTACGTATTTTGCGTTTGGCACGATTTTATGCACGTTTTCAACATTTGGGCTTTAGTATTAATGCAGAAACTCAAGCACTTTGTATACAAATGGCACAACAGGGAATGCTTGAACATCTTGTTGCCGAGCGAGTATGGCAAGAAACCAAACGTGCCTTGGCAGAACCCCATGCAGATGCCTATTTTATTGCCCTAGAAAAAATGCAAGCAATGGCATTTTGGTTTGTAGAGCTACAAACATTATGGCAAGCAAACCACTCTCACCAAAGCCTTTTAACCCTAATTCAAAGCAATACTTTTAATGTGAAGCATAGGTTAAATTGGGCGGCATTAACTCAGTATTTACAAGCACAACCGCTTAAACAATTACAACAACGTTTAAAAGTGCCTAATACCCATAGTGAACTCGCCTCCCTAGCCTGTCGCTGGCGACAACAAGCTCAGCAAGGTGCAAATCTAGAGCCGCAGCAGCTATTAACACTTTTTAATCAATTTGATGTTTGGCGAAAACCCCAGCGTTTTAATGATTTTTTACTGCTATGCCAAGCAGATCAACAGGCTAAAGAAAAACAGCCGATTAATCCCTACTTACCTGCTCAATTTTATTTACAGCTATTAGATAAACTACGACAAATAGACGTACAACAATTTATTGCACAGGGTGCAAAAGGGGCGCAAATAGGTGAACGATTACAGCAAGCCAGATTACACTGCATTTGCCAATTTAAAGAAATAAAATAAAATCAAAATTCAATTAAAATCATTTGGTTATAAATACAAGACAAACAAAAAGATTAATATTTTTTACATACTATGCGGTGTTAGTTTTTTATTTTAAATACACTTAATTTCATAAAGTCATTAAAAAACACATTTATTTACTTTGTGTATTTATTGTTCTTGCGCTTTAATAAACAAAGAGAAACACACACAAAAGTCGGTGTTAATTACAAACACATACCAACATACCTATAAACTAGAGATTTACCATGAAAAAACAACTTGTTGCTATCATGCTGTGCATATCTACCTACAGTTTTTCTGCTCCTGAATTAAAAGGAACACCAGATGATTTAAAGCATTTTTTATATCCAGATGAACGCATTATTAGTATCAGTGCGACTGCCCAAGAAAAAGCCTATTCTGATAAAGCCACAATTAATCTTATCATTACAACAGAACAAGAAAAACTGGCAGATGCGATTGTTGAAAATAGCAAATTACGAGAAAAAATAACCGTATCATTAATGAAAAATGGCATTAAACCTAAACACATTAAAAGCTCTAAATTTTCATCTTCGCCAGAATATGGTTGGTTTGGACAAAAACCCACCAGCTATAAAGTGATTAATCGTATGGCTATTTCTATTTTCCATTCTCAACATATGCAAAACATTGCACAGCTTGCAGATAAAAATGAAGCCATAGAATTGTCTAACACCTTATTTGAGCATACAAAAAAAGCCGCCTATCAGCAAAAGATAAAACGTCAGGCACTACAGGATATCCTGCAGCAAAAGAAATTTTATGAAAAATCATTAAATATAAAACTATCTGCAGTTAACGTGGTTAATGTTAAAACAAGTCACCATGCAACAAATGGGGCATTATTGTTAGGCAATGTTGTTATGAGGAGCAAACAGCAAGAAAGCAAAAGTAGCCGCTTTTCTTCTATCGCAAAGTATGCAGAAAAACCCTACCAAAGCTCTTTTGATGAGGTTATTTACGAGGCCACTTTAAGCGTCGATTTTAAAATTGAAAAATAAGCATAACACTTAAAAAAAGCGCTAAAACTGTATCTCTATTTTAGTGTGATAAAACTGGTTCATAAACTCTGCCATTATCACTGCAGTCAATCCCCAAATATGATATTGCTCAAAATCATAGCTGGGGATTTTCATTTTAGCATGGGTAAAAAAACCAACAGGAGGCTGAGTAAAAAGACGTAACGGCGTGGTAAATACCGCATCAAGCTCATCTTCATTAATACTCAATGGTGTATTTTCAGCAATCACACCTAAAATAGGCGTGACTAAAATACCTAACTTAGAGACCACCTGATTTAAAGCCCCTATTATCTGTACCGACTCAGGTAAAATACCCACCTCTTCATAAGCCTCTCGTAAAGCCGTTTGCTCAATACTGCTATCATCAATATCCACCTTACCCCCTGGCAATGCGACATCGCCTTGGTGTGTCTTCATATGTTTAGCCCGTCGGGTAAGCACCACTTTTGGCTCAGCAGATTCGGTAATGGCAATTAATACCGCAGCCTGAACTAAATCTGTCTGAGCAATCACACGAGGAGTAATAGATTGATATTTAGCCTGCAAGTGAGAAGTAACAGAAGTTTGAGAAAATATATTCATAGGCTATCTAATATCAAACAGTTCAAGTACATCAAATGCGGGCTCTTCATACGGATGAGCTAATTTTAAAGCGGCAATCGCACCTTTGATATGTTCCTTTTCACATAGCATTTCAACTCGATATTCAGGCAATACATGTAATTTTTCTAATTCCCCAATAGCAGGTTGTGCCTTTGCATTAGGATAAAACTGCCCCTGCCCTAATACTTGCCAGCAGCATTTTTGATAATGACCTAACTGCCCTGCGCCCGCTGAAAATAAGGCTTGTTTTACTTGTTCTACGGCATCTTGAGGACAAAAAAAGGTGATTTTATAGTATCTGGACATGACATCTCTCTTTGTTTGTCAATAAAAGTAATATCATAATACAAATGCCATTTAAAACGAATAACTCATTGTGCTAGTAGACAGCGTAAAAAAACACTTGATTAGGTTGCTCAATTAAAAGAATGCACAAATCTTAGATTAAAGGAATAATGTCGGCTTTGTTTTAACCCATACGAGTATTTAGTCTATTTATGAGCAGTCCTTCTTTATTTCAATTTCCAACTTTTGCACAGCTGTCTCCAGAGTTGGCAAAACGCCCAATAAAAAGCCTTAAATTTACTCTACGCAAAAAACACTGCGAAAAACAAATAAAGGAATTAGAAAACTATGCCAATAAAAGTCCATTTGCATGCCAGTTTTTATCTCGTTATCACGGTATACCTTATAGCCTAATTCATTTATTTATTAACAAACAGTTTAATCGGCAGCAACGTCTTAATGCGCTATTGCACAATTTACAACAAAGTGAACATTACTTTTCTAGCCAGCTACTAGATAAGCACCAGCTTAAAATATGCCAAATAAATGAATCGCTCTCTCTTGTTTTAGAATCCAACCCCCTGTGTATGGACGAAGGCTTTTGGTCTTTCTCTTTATACAATGAAAAAGCAGTGCTGTTGTATAACACCACCTTTGCTTTTTTGCCTGACAATGCATTGGTTATTACTTCAACTCAAGGCTCTAACAAAGCAGATGCCAAAGATATTATGCGCCAACTTACCAAACAAATGCATGGGCTGCGTCCACAGCAATTTGTTATTTGGCTTATACAAACACTAGCACAAAAACTTCAGATTAAACAACTGTATGGCATTGCCCAAAATCAGCATATTAAAGTTCGAGGTGCACTTAAAAAACGCATTACCATAGACTATGATAAAACGTGGCAAGAATACGGCGGCAAGTTAAACCCACAAGGTTATTGGCAACTCCCTTTAGAAAGCATACAAAAACCGCTCTCAGAAGTTGCTGCCAAAAAGCGAGCCATGTACCGTCGGCGTTATGAACTTCAAACGCAGCTAATTGCAGACTTAAACCAAGCACTAAAAAACCTCTTATAACACCCTTGCAATCGCACACACACCTACCTGCGCAGCCCCCTGCTGCTTAAGCAACCAAGCAGCACGTTCAATGGTTGCGCCTGAGGTAATAACATCTTCTAAAATAAGCCAATGCCCTGTTATTTTTTGTTGAGGATTGTTTATATGTAGGTGTTTACGCAAATTTGCACGCCTTTGTTTGGCAGTAAGTAGTCGTTGCTCTTTTGCACCTTCAAAAACAAAAACATTTGTATGTAGCTGTATGTGCGGCAACATCGTCAAACGCTTAGCAATAAGCAGCATGGGATTAAAACCTCGTTGCCATAATTTAGAACGGCTTGATGGAATAATACAAATATGCTCGCAAGCATTTAAACCAGCACCTTGATATTGCATAAAATAATCTGCAAAAAATGTTGCCCAAGCTAGACGACGCTGATCTTTAAGCTCTTTAATCCAAAAGCTAATTGGGCTTTGATAAGCAAAAATGCAAGATGTATAGGCATAACTAGGTGGTGACTGCTGACACTGACCACATATTTTCATCTCATCGGACCTGTTCTCTAGCGGCAAACTACATTGACGGCAAACCTTAGTGCCCTTAGTTAAATAAGGTAATGCAGCCTCACAATGAGAACACAATAAAGCACGCCCCGAGACTGGCTCTAAACAAAGTTTACAGGGGTGCAATGATACAAACCGTACTAATTTTAAACAGTTGTATCGAATAAAAGCTATTTTTTTTGACCAGTTAAAATATTTCATTATGCTTTATAAAAACAATGAAAGAACGAGAGAGTACAGTATGACCTATAACCCTAGTCAAAAACAAATACGCCACAACTGGGCAATTGAAGAAGTTTACGACTTACTTAATCTTCCCTTTAACGAGCTGCTATTTCAAGCACACTGTGTACACCGACAACACTTTGAAGCCAATCAGGTACAGGTCAGCACCCTACTTTCCATTAAAACAGGTGCTTGCCCTGAAGACTGCGCTTATTGCCCCCAAAGCGTCCGTTATGACACCAAATTAGAACGCCAAAAATTACTAGAAGTCGAAGCTGTTATTGAAAAGGCCAAAGCCGCAAAAGCCGCAGGTAGTGAACGCTTTTGCATGGGGGCGGCTTGGCGCTCTCCCAAAAAACGTGATATGCCTTACGTTCTTGCCATGATTAAAGGGGTAAAAGAAATCGGTTTAGAAACCTGCATGACCCTTGGTATGTTAGATGCAGAAAAAGCCCAAAGTTTGGCAGAGGCAGGGCTTGATTATTACAATCATAATCTAGATACCTCACCTGAATATTACCAACAAATCATCACCACCAGAACCTATGACAATCGCCTTGAAACCATAGAAAATGTCCGTGATGCAGGTATTAAAGTTTGCTCTGGTGGCATTTTGGGCATGGGCGAAAGCAAACGAGATAGAGCGGGCTTATTACAAGCCCTTGCCAACTTACCTACCCACCCAGAATCCGTACCCATCAATCAATTAGTTAAAGTGGCAGGTACTCCCCTTGAACATGCAGAAGACCTAGATCCTTTAGATTTTATTCGGATTATTGCCACGGCGCGCATTATGCTACCAAAATCCTATGTGCGCCTAAGTGCAGGGCGAGAAGAAATGAGCGATGAAATGCAAGCCATGTGTTTTTTTGCAGGAGCCAACTCCATTTTTTATGGAGAATGCCTACTAACCACCCCAAATCCTGCTGCCAATAAAGACCAAGCTCTATTTAAACGCCTAGGCATTAATCAACAACGCCACGTTAGCCATAAACCTAAAAACCTGAATGAAATTTTAGCGCAATCCATCAAAGACCAAGAAAACACAGCAGAAAGCCTATTTTACAATGCAGCAGGATAAGGTTAAAAAATACAAAACAATGTCTAAAAAGTCAGGTTAAATTTGTAGTAATAGCTTGAAAAAAACTTTTATTATGTGTATATTTTAGGCAACAATCTTGTATTCCTTACGGAGGTTCTCATGATTAACTTAGGTACCAGTGTCGGTTCTACCCTAACCAATGCAGCAAGCAGTATTTCTGATTCAGTTAAAGAAGTACGCAAAGCCTCTCAACATGTGGCATCTAGCACCATCGTTCGTCCTGTTGAAGGCACTGGAGAAATAACCAAACCCATGCTTAATATGAAAGAAAGTGCTAATTTAGTTGCCGCTAATGGCAAAGTCATTAAAGCGGCAGATGAACAGCTAGGTAGCTTATTAGATACTCAAGCATAGGTTAGCGCAATTTTGTAAGCATTATGGCTGTTAATATTTCTTCACATGGGGCACTACTTGCCGATTACACAGGGCAAGTATCACGCATTGCCAATAGCGAACGTATTAATCAAACTCAGCATCAGGATAAAAAACCAGATGTTGAGTTTTTGCCGCGCAAACAAATAAATACTAATGATGATTACCAAGAGGTATCACGCTACCAGCAAGTATTTCAACAAGCACGTATTCAACGCCAAAATATCCACAAATTAAAATCTGAAAAGCACAACAACCCTACCCAACAAGCTAATCTTAAAACAGATAAAAGCGAAGATAAAAACACTCAAAAGAACCAACTTACAAAAAAAGCAGAAGAAAATAAAAAGCACATTGAGCAACAAAAAATTGCTCAGCTTAAAGCTCGTGATTTAGAGGTTAAACAACATGAAATGGCTCATATGGCAGCAGGAGGGCAACATGCAGGCTCTGCTCATTACAGCTATACAAAAGGACCCGATGGCGTGCAATATGCCGTCTCTGGAGAAGTGTCTGTAGACATATCTAAAGAGCAAGACCCCAGCAAAACCATTGCCAAAATGCAACAAGTTCAACGAGCTGCCCTAGCCCCTGCTGAACCTTCTGCCCAAGATCGTCAAGTGGCTGCTTTTGCTGCACAACAAATTAACCTTGCCAATGCAGAACTACAAAAACAAGATAAAAATAAAACAGATAAAACACAGCCCCATTTAGAAAAAAGTAACTTAAAAGAGCAACAAACAGATAAATCGGACGATGCTAAAAAATCTGATAAAAAAGCCAAAGCAGAGAAAAAGAAACAAGCAGAAAATAAAAGCCAAACCGACTATATTGCCCTATATAACAAACGTCGCCAAGAAATCTATGAATTTTTGCAAAACGTATTACAACAACCCCAAAAACCTCAAAGCCCCTTATTACGTGAAAAAGTATAAACTATAAAATAATAAATACGTTTCCGTTAATGACTTTATCTTATTAATTTTCATACTGTTAATTTTAGTCTATCTTAAAACAAGCCGTAATCCATAGCGGCAAGCTATGCTTAGCAATATACAAATATAGTCACAGTTAGAGCCTTTTATTTTTTATAACCAAAAAGAATATAAACCAATCGTTAAGTTATTTCTAAAAAAGCAGTTTCCTTGATATTGTTTGCACCTAATCTCACTTAAATTAGGTAACACAATGAAATTATTAATAAAAATATTATTTTCTCTATCGGTTTTAGTAAACTTGAATGTGGTATTTGCAGACAGTCTATTCAATAAAATTAAAACTAAAGGCACAGTTATCATTGCCACCGAAGGAACTTATGCTCCTTTTAGTTACTATGATAAAAATGGAAAATTAACGGGTTATGATGTTGAAATAGCCCGTGCAGTAGGTAAACAATTAGGTATTCATATCGTCTTTAAACAAACCCAATGGGACGCAATGTTAGCAGGTCTAAATAGCCAGCGTTTTGATGTGGTTGCAAATCAAGTGGGATTAACCACTGCTGAACGTCGTGCTAAATATGATAGTAGCAGTGCTTATAGTTATTCTGGTGCTGTTGCTGTAATGCGTAAAGATAGCCCATCTATTGATTATTGGCAGGCAATTAAGGGATTAAAATCGGCACAATCATTAAGCAGTAATTATAGTGAGTTGGCAAAAAAGCATGGTGCAACGCTTGTTGCTGTCGATGGACTGGCTCAGGCATTGCAGTTAGTTAAGCAACGTCGTGTAGATTTAACCATAAATGACAACCTTGCCATATTAGATTTCCTAAAAAAACAACCTCATGCAGGTATAAAAATCGTTCTCCATAGCAAACAAAAAACAGCAGCAGGATTTATTTTTAATAAGGGTTATCAACAAAGTATTGCTTTATTTAACAAAGCATTAGAAGAATTACGTCAAGATGGCACATTGCAGCGCATTGGTGAGCAATTTTTTGGGGAAGACATCAGTGTTAAATGAATTACTAGCACTATTACCCTTTGTTGATAAAATCAAAGCAGACATTCTTATCCACTCTTTTTTGCCTATGCTAAAAGCAGCGATTGGTTATTCAATTCCATTGAGTCTATTGGCTTTCTTATTCGGTATATTGATTGCTTTAAAGATGGTCATTATTCGTATTTTGCCTTATCGAAACCTTTTCTTTCAGCTTATTTGTATGTTTTCTCGCATGTATGTTTCTATCATTCGAGGCACACCTTTGCTGGTACAGTTATTTATTATTTTTTATGGACTGCCCAGTGTTGGCGTGCAGCTAGAGCCTTTTCCTTCAGCTGTTATTGGTTTTTCATTAAATGTTGGTGCATACGCTCAAGAGACCCTGCGTGCAGGGATTTTATCTGTTAATAAAGGTCAATGGGAGGCAGGCTTTAGCGTTGGTATGAGCTATTTACAAACCTTTTATCATATTATTGCCCCACAAGCCTTGCGGGTTTGTATTCCTAATTTATCTAATACATTAATTAGTTTAATTAAAGACAGTTCATTAGCGTCTTTGGTGTTAGTGACCGAGCTGTTTAAGCAAGCACAAATTATTACTGCCAGAAATTATGAGTTTATGTTGGTTTATATTGAAGCAGCGGTTATTTATTGGATTATTTGTCTATTGTTGAGCAGCACTCAAAATATATTAGAAATAAGATTAAATAAGGCTTTTGCAAGTTAAAATACAAATATGATAAATATAAACAATATACATAAATCTTTTTTGGGAAAGCAGGTTTTAAGTGGCATTGATTTACAGATTAAAAAAGGAGAAATTGTCGTTATTCTGGGTGCCTCAGGTTCTGGTAAAACGACTTTTTTACGCTGTTTAAATGCGTTAGATATACCTGATAAAGGTACTATCCAGTTTCTTGATAAACCACCGCTAACTATCGACTTTACAACAAAGGTTAATAAAAGAGCGTTACTAAAACTGCGTAGAAAATCTGGCATGGTATTTCAGCAATATCACTTGTTTATAAATAAAACAATATTAGAAAACATTACCTTAGCACCGCTTGTTGTACAAAATTACCCTCTTAAAAAAGCAACTGATATAGCAGAACAGTTACTAGATAAAGTGGGTTTAGCGGATAAGGCTAATTCTTACCCACAGCAGCTATCTGGCGGTCAACAGCAGCGTATTGGTATTGCGAGGGCCTTAGCGATTGCACCTGACTTATTGTTATTTGATGAGCCCACTTCGGCTTTAGACCCAGAGCTTGTTGGAGAGGTGTTGCAGGTTATGCGCTGTTTGGCTAAAGAAGGGCAAACTATGGTAATAGTAACCCATGAGATTCAATTTGCTAAAGAGGTGGCAGATAAAATTATTTTTATTGATAAAGGTAAAATTATTCAACAGGGTGCTGTTAAATCTATATTAGACAATCCTAAAAACCCAAGAGTTCAACGGTTTTTAAGGCGCTTACAGCATACGCACTTGGGGAATTGAATTGTATTTAAAACCTAAAAAAGCATCATCTCTGATGCTTAATTGGTTTCGCTTTTAAACATTATATCAACAATGTACGCATGTCTTCTAAGTATCCTGCCAAAGTACGTGCAAAACGTGCGGCTTCTGCACCATCAATAACACGATGATCATAGGATAAGGATAGAGGCAACAACAAGCGTGGTGTAAATTCTTGCCCATTCCAAACAGGTTGCATGCTAGCGCGAGACAAACCCAGTATGGCGACTTCAGGCGGATTTACAATTGGTGTAAATGCAGTACCACCAATACCGCCTAAACTGGATAAGCTAATACAACCGCCTTGCATATCTTTAAGTGGCAGTTTGCCTTGACGAGCCAGTTCAGCTTTCGTATTAATCTGTTGATTAATTTCACTAATAGAGGCGTTATCTACATTTTGCATAACAGGAACAAGCAATCCTTTAGGTGTATCTACGGCAACGCCAATATTGATATATTGCTTCAAAATCAATGCTTGTCCATCATCACTAAGTGAGGCGTTAAAATTGGGATAATCTTGCAAGCATTTTGCTAATGCTTTGATGACGAAAGGGACGAGGGTAAATTTAATCCCCGCTTTAGCATATTGTTTATTTTGTTGCTTACGAAAAGCCTCCAGCTCGGTAATATCTGCCTGCTCAAACTGTGTCACCTGTGGCACATTAAGCCAAGCGGTTGTCATTGCTTTAGCAGTCGCTTTTTTAATGTTATTAAGCTCAACACTAACGACTTGACCAAACTGACTAAAATCAACGCTAGGTACGGCAGGAATGCCAGAGCCAGGTGCATTGGGCGAGCCTTTAACTCTGGCTTTAACATAATTTTGAATGTCTTCTTTAAGTCGCCGACCTTTTGGCCCTGTACCTGTAACCTCACTGAGGTTAACTCCAAATTCACGCGCCAACTTACGCACCGCTGGCCCTGCATGAACTTGCGTTTGTGCATGCTGTAACTCATCTAAATGTTGCTCTGTAGTGAGTGTTGCACTTTCTTTTTTGATAGCAGTTTGTGGCTTGCTATCAACGTTGGGGGTTACTTCTGCTGTTTTATGATTGGGTGTGCTTGCCACTTCTGTAAGTAGCCGTAACAGACTGTCTCCCTGTTTAAGTTTGTCTCCAACTTTAATATTAAAATCAAACACTTCCCCTGCTTTTTCTGCAGGCAACTCCATGCTGGTCTTATCACTTTCCAGTACCAATAAGGTTTGTTCTGCTGCGATTTCATCGCCCTTGGCAACCAGCACTTCAATGACTTCTGCCTCACTAACACCACCTAAGTCAGGCACTTTCAGTTCTATTTCTTGAGTGTTATTAGCGCACTCTGACGTAGCTTCAGTATTGTTTGTATTTTGCGGCTGCTCTATTGCGGTGGTTGTTTGAGCTGTTTCAGTTGTTTGTTGTGCTTCGTTGGTTTTATCATCTAGATCTAACTCGCCTATTACATCGCCTTGTTTTATTTTATCTCCCACTTTGACTTTAAGTGAGGATAATTTCCCACTGGCTTCTACAGGTAATTCCATGCTGGCTTTATCACTTTCCAGTAATAAAAGGATTTCTTCTTGCTTTATGTTATCGCCAGAATTAACCAGTATTTCAATAACTTCTGCTTCATCAACACCCCCTAAATCGGGGACGGTTAAGATTTTTTTTGACATAATTTTCCCCGTATTTAACTATTTATTGGATCAATTTTAGTGGCATCAATATTTAATTCTGCACGATACGCTTCCAGTTCTTTCTGACTAATATCACTGGCTAAAAAAAGTTCATATAGTGCCGCCCAAGCAATATGTTGCCAATCTACTTCAAAAAAGCGACGTAAAGCGGCACGAGAATCGCTACGCCCGTAGCCATCTGTACCTAATACTCGATAAGCTCGATTTTCTGGCAAATAAGGGCGTATTTGCTCTGCATAGGCTTTAATATAATCGGTCGCTGCAATAATAGGACCTTTAGTGTTTTTAAGCTGTTTATATACATAGCATTCATTGATCCGCTTTTTACCTTGAAGCATACTTTCTCGCTCAATTTTTTGCCCGTCACGCTGTAGTTCGATAAAAGAAGTAGCACTATAAATATCTGCGGCAATGTTTTTTTCTGCCAGCCAGTCTGCTGCTTGCTCTACCTGACGTAAAATGGCCCCCGAACCTAATAACTGAACTCGCTTGGCTTTAGCTTTAGATTTAGTCTTACTTTGAGTATCTCGTAATTTATAAATCCCTCGTTTGATGCCTTCTTCTACACCTTTTGGCATGGCATGATGAGTGTAATTTTCATTTAATGTGGTAATGTAATAAAAAACTTTTTCTTTATTTTCATACATTCGTTTGATGCCATCTTGCACAATCACTGCAATTTCATAAGCGTAAGTGGGGTCATAGCTAATACAGTTGGGAATGGCCGCAGATAGCATGTGGCTATGCCCATCTTGATGCTGTAAACCCTCACCATTTAAGGTGGTTCTTCCTGAGGTAGCTCCAATTAAGAACCCTTGGCATTGCATATCCCCTGCTGCCCAAGCTAAATCACCAATGCGTTGAAAACCAAACATTGAATAAAATATATAAAAAGGTATCATTGCCATGCCATTGGAGCTGTATGAGCTGGCAGCGGCCATCCATGCACAAAATGCACCTGCCTCGTTAATACCCTCTTCTAATATTCGCCCTTTTTTATCTTCCCGATAATACATCATCTGACCTTGATCTACAGGCTCATATAACTGCCCTTTTGAAGAATAAATACCTAGTTGCCTAAACATACCTTCCATACCAAAGGTGCGAGCCTCATCAGGAATAATAGGTACCACTCTGTCGCCTAAATTCTTGTTACGAATAAGCTGTGATATAGAACGAACCAATGCCATCGTGGTGGATATTTCTCGCTCTTTTGAGCTGTCTAATTGAGCTTGAAACTCACTTAATTCTGGTGCTTTAAGTGCTGTCCAAGTTTCATTACGCTGAGGTAAATAACCACCTAGTTTTTGCCTTTGTTTTTTAAGATATTGGATTTCTTGGCTATTTTCATCTGGACGATAAAAAGGCAAATGCTCTAGCTCATTATCATGAATGGGAATATCAAAACGATCTCTAAAAGAACGAATGCTTTCAATATCCAGTTTTTTAACCTGATGCGCTTCATTTTGTCCTTCTGCGGTTTCTCCCATGCCATACCCTTTCACGGTATGTGCCAAAATAACGGTTGGCTGCCCTTTATGTAGCATGGCAGCTTGATAGGCGGCATAAACCTTATAAGGGTCGTGTCCTCCTCGGTTTAGCTTATAAATATCTTCATCACTTAAATCTTTAATTAAGTCATGTAACTCTGGGTATTTTTCAAAGAAGTGCTCACGCGTGTACTGCCCTCCTTTGGCTTTATAATTTTGATATTCACCATCTACTGTTTCGTCCATGCGTTTTTGCAATTTACCAGAACGATCACGAGCCAGAAGAGGATCCCAATGACGCCCCCAAATAACCTTAATGACATTCCAGCCAGCACCTCTAAATTGACTTTCTAGTTCTTGAATAATTTTGCCGTTACCACGCACGGGACCATCTAAACGCTGTAAGTTGCAATTAATGACAAATATTAAATTCTCAAGTTGCTCACGCCCCGCCAAACCAATAGCACCTAATGTTTCTGGCTCGTCACATTCCCCATCACCTAGAAATGCCCAGACTTTACGATCCTTACGAGGCACTAAACCACGAGCAGATAGATAACGCATAAAGTGCGCCTGATAAATGGCTTGTAATGGTCCAAGCCCCATAGAAACAGTAGGAAATTGCCAATAGTCTGACATAAGTTTAGGGTGCGGATAAGAAGACAGCCCAGGTGCTAGTGCTTCTTGGCGAAAACGCTCTAAATCTTGAGTTTGTAAGCGACCTTCTAAAAAAGAACGGGCATAAATTCCAGGAGATATGTGTCCTTGATAATAGATTAAATCACCTAGCGGGCAGTCTTCACTATCACTATTAGGAGCACGAAAAAAATGGTTAAAACCCACATCATAAAGTGTTGCACTAGAGGCAAAACTTGAAATATGACCACCTAGGTCACCACCGCCTTTTTTATTGGCACGCAATACCATTGCCAAAGCATTCCAACGGATAAGTGAGCGAATGCGTCGTTCCATAAATAAATCCCCTGGCATAGGCGCTTCATTTTCAGGATTAATGGTATTGCGATAAGGTGTGGTTAGTGCATAGGGTAATGGTGAGCCATCACGGGTGGCTCGCTCAGCAATGCGTTGAATTAAAAAGTGTGCACGCTCAACACCTTCAGCACGAATAACTGAGTGAATGGCATCAACCCACTCTTTTGTTTCTATGGGATCTTGGTCTTGATTTAGTTCTATTTCGTCCATTAATGGCTCCTAATGTAACCCAATAAATTAGCATCATTATTGGTTAATGATAAGTTTGTATGTGTTACGATTTTATTAATATTTTTCAGGTATTATTATTGCTCTGACTTTATAACTTATTACAAAGTAAGGTTAGTTTATCCTGAGTAAGCTCTATGAGTTTAGTTCAAAATTTAAAAGTTAGATAACTAGATACTTAATTCTGGTTACTTTCTTTTTATTATTTGTATTTAAGCCTTTACCCATTAAGCCTAACTGTGCAAAAACACAAAGGTAACGCTTTTTTCTATAAACATGAAGTAATGAATTACATCTGTGACAAAATCTAAACAAACCAAAGTAGCTGGTTGTATGATAGATAATATAACAAGCCATCAGTGAGATTGGGCAAACATATGGGCTTAAATATGCTGAAAAATAGTTTGATTACGACCTTGCTCTTTTGCCTGATAGAGTAAGTCATCAGCCTGCTTAAAGACCTCATCAGGGTTACCATGTAGGCTTTCTAGCAGTAATAAACCTTGGCTAATGGTAATGATATGATGCGGTGATTTTTCATGCTTTATTGCTAACTCTGCTACTTTTTTATTTAAACTTTTAATCTCCTCAACAATAATTTGTGCTGAGCAATTAAATGTAATTAAAATGGCAAACTCTTCACCACCAATACGATAAAAACTGCTATTTGCTTCGCTAAATAAGAAATTTCGTATGCAGTTTGACACCATAATCAGAGCCTTATCACCCTCTTGGTGTCCATAACAGTCGTTATATTTTTTAAAATAATCAATATCGATAATGCAAAGAGCCAGATGTGCATCGCATTGATTAATCTGTGCCACTTTTTGCACCAGTTGCTGATTAAACATACGCCGATTAAAGGCTTGGGTCAGTTCATCTATCACCGACAATCGATATAGTTCATTGTTTAATTTTTCTAGCTCCTGAGTACGTTCAGCAACCTGCTCGCTTAGTCTTTCATTAATGTCAATTTGCGCCAAGCGTGCTTGTTTTTCTGTTTCTCGCTGCTTCTTCTGTAGGATATTAACCTTATCTGCCAGTCCATAGGCCAGTAACATAACCTCTAAACTTGCGCCTATCAGCGGCATATTGTCGGTTAATATATTTTTATCTAGCACGCCAACAACCATCAAGCTAAAAATAAACACGCTGATGGCTAAGAATATAAATGATGCTAAAACATAGTAAGCCTCGCGTGATTTTTTATATGCAAAATACACTGCACAAGAAAAAACAATAATCGTAGACACCATGTCATAGAGCAAGATAGCTGAAATGGATTTTGCATAATAGCCAAATAAAATTAAGGGTAAAAATAAAATTGAAACGTACGCAACAAACATGATTTTTTTATGCATATTAGGCGACATTTGCTTTAAATTAAGATAATTTACCAAAAAGTAAGTTAAAGAGACGGGCATAAGTAAGGCAGTCAACAATAAAATCATATTATTAAAATATGGATAATCAAACCATAGATATTTAAAGCCATAACCTCTTAACGTAAAACTCCAAACCAAGAAAATAAAAATAAACAAACTGTACAATCCATAGTCTTTGTCTTTGGCAGATACATACAAAAAGAGATTATATAAAATCATAGACAATAACAGCCCAAAAAACGCACCATAAATTAATCCATATATTTCTTCAAAACTAATAAACTCACTGTCTGTTTGCAATATAGGTCTAAGCCCTTCATGTAGTCCATCATGTGTATCTATCCTTAAATAGAGGTTAACAGTTTGCTGGGCTTTTAAGGCTATCGGAAAAGTAAAGGTTGGTGTATGTAAAGGACGTGAGGCAAATACACGGCGGTCGCCTGTTTGCCAAAAACGGATAATATGATTATTAACATCAAGAATATAAAAATCAATAAAGTCCGTTACTTCAGATCTGGAGTTAAGAATAAGGTTAAGCTCTTTTGTATTGGCATTTCGGACTTGTACACGCAACCAATACGCACTATCAGAAAAGCCAAAATTTAATGAGCTTTTGGTTATTTGCTGCCAAGAGGTATGCTGCACAATGTCGTTAATTTGCCATTGTTTTTTTGGGTCTTCTAAATACTGTATACTAGAAGAAAGATTAATGCTTTCTTGAATAAAGTTAACCTTAGTAATGCTCAAATTTTGTGCATTAACACTGGCAGAACATAGTACAAAGAACAGACATAGCAAAAAACCACTGCATTTTAGTTGCCTATGCAATGTTTGCCACTTTCGCACACTACTGCTTTCTCTTATCAAACTTAAAAAGTTCCTTACAAAATAAACATATAGCTTTAGTTAATATCATAAGTAATATTAACCACTTTTCTATATAGTATAGTTCGCATAAGATAATTTGCTGGCAGCATATAAACTATTTTGTATATTATTAGTAACCCTATACTTGTTACATTACACTACATGCAAAGTGCTGTATTTGTCGTTAAAATGCGCTTTTAAATTAAGCAATTACTATAAATTAAATGCAGTATCTGCCCTCCTACATACAATCCATTTTTTTAAAGTAAACAAATATTTTTATTCATTTTAAAAACGAGTTAATCAAGCATGAAAACAGTCTATGTTGCCGTTGGTGTTATTATTTATAACCAAAAAATTCTTATCGCCCAACGTCAAGCACATCAACATCAAGGTAATTTATGGGAATTTCCTGGCGGTAAAATAGAAACAAACGAAAATATGGAGCAAGCACTCATTCGAGAGTTAAAAGAAGAGGTCAACCTTGAATTAGAAATATCACAGCTGAATAAACTAATGCTAATTCCGCATGTTTATGAAGATAAAAAAGTGTTCTTAAATGTGGCTTGGACAGAAATAAACACCGAGCAGTACGAAAGTATAATAGGCAAAGAAAATCAGCCTCTTAATTGGGTTACTGTAGAGGAAATAAATCATTATCCTTTTCCCCTTGCTAATAGACCTATTATTTTAAGACTGCCTATTTTGCTTGATAATCCTAAATTACGCAGGGCAAAAAATACAGATTAAGACAGGCAAATAAACTAAAAGGGTTTAAAAAATTGGTGGGCCCGCCCCGACTTGAACGGGGGACCTGCCGATTATGAGTCGGATGCTCTAACCAACTGAGCTACGGGCCCTTTTTGTTACCAGTGATAAAACTGCTAAATAAGGAGGCGAGATTATACCCGCCTTAAAGCATGTTGCCAACTTAATTTTATTCGTCTAAGAAACTACGCAAATGCTCTGAACGTGTGGGGTGGCGTAATTTACGCAATGCTTTTGCTTCAATTTGACGAATGCGCTCGCGGGTAACATCAAACTGTTTACCTACTTCTTCTAAGGTGTGATCGGTATTCATATCAATACCAAAACGCATACGCAATACTTTGGCTTCACGGGCGGTGAGTCCAGAGAGAATGTTTCTGGTTGCTTCTGTTAAGCCCTCATTGGTTGCCGTATCCATAGGCGATTCGGAATCACCATCTTCTATAAAATCGCCTAAGTGAGAGTCTTCATCATCACCTATAGGGGTTTCCATTGAAATGGGTTCTTTCGCAATTTTCAAGACCTTACGCACCTTGTCTTCTGGCATCTCCATACGCTCTGCTAATTCTTCTGGCGTTGCTTCTCTTCCCATTTCTTGTAACATTTGCCTAGAAATACGGTTCAGTTTATTAATGGTCTCTATCATATGCACAGGAATACGGATAGTCCGAGCTTGGTCTGCAATGGAACGGGTAATCGCTTGGCGTATCCACCAAGTGGCATAGGTAGAAAACTTATAGCCACGGCGGTATTCAAACTTATCAACCGCTTTCATTAAACCGATGTTGCCCTCTTGAATTAAGTCTAAGAACTGTAACCCACGGTTGGTATATTTTTTAGCAATAGAAATAACCAAACGTAAGTTAGCTTCAACCATTTCTTTTTTGGCTCGACGAGCACGGGCTTCACCAATAGAGACACGGCGGTTCACTTCTTTAATTTCAGGAATGGTTAAACCCACACGCTCTTCTTCTGCTTTGATTTTCTTTTGTGCCCGAAAAATATCAAAGCGATTAATATGCAGTTTATGTGAATATTCTTTATCTGCTTTAATTAAGCCTTCAACCCATGCTTGATTACTTTCATTTCCCTGAAACTCTTTAATAAATTCTTTACGGCTCATGCCTGATTTACGTGTCATCAATAGCATGATTTGTCTTTCTTGTGTACGCACACTTTTAAGAGAGGTACGGGCATCACCAATTAGCCCATCAAAATGCTTAGGTGAGAGTTTAATGGGTGCAAATACAACCGCCATTTCTTCAATAGCTGCCTGTGTTTTCTTATGCTGCTGACCATGTTTGGCAGATAACTTAGCATATTTTTCATAGGCAGATTGTACTTCTTTAAAACGGCGATTGACTTCTTCCATATCAATACTATTGCTTTCTTCATCATCGCTATCATCATTGCCAGCATCACTATTAGCACCTGCTTGAGGACCAGGTTCTGGGTCTTCATCAGAGGGGTCAATAAAACCGCTAAATACATCAGAGACTCGATTGGGGTCGCCTTCAATATCTGCAAATACCTTGAGAACATGTTTAACCGCACCTGGATAATATGCCAATGCAGACATGACTTCACGTATCCCCTCTTCAATACGCTTGGCAATGACAATTTCCCCTTCACGGGTTAAAAGCTCTACGGTTCCCATTTCACGCATATACATACGCACGGGGTCGGTGGTGCGCCCTAAATCAGATTCAACTGAGACCAGTGCGGCGGCGGCCTCTGCTGCGGCTTCGTCATCTGCGGAATCGCCCATAAATAAGTCTTCCGTATCGGGTGCGGTTTCGCCCACAGGAATACCAATATCGTTAATCATGCGAATAATATCTTCAACCTGATCAGGGTTGGTAATATCATCAGGAAGATGATCATTTACTTGAGTAAAGGTTAAATAGCCTTGCTCTTTACCTTTACTAATCAGCTGTTTAAGTCTGGATTGGTGTTCACTATTTGCTGACATACTGCCTCTGTAATGTATATAAGTCGAATTAAATTATAGATGAGGTTAAAAAAAGCGCCCGATTATATCAAAACAACCGTTCGCATGCTATAGGTTAAATTGAGAATGCAGACTTAAACCGATTTTATTTAAAAAAGTTCGCTCTATTTGTAAAAAATATAGGTGTGATTAAGCAACAATAAAGGCGATACAAACAGTTAAAATCATCTCTTTGTATCGCTAGCTATTCGCTTTGTGAATGTTAGTTGGGCGAGTATAAATAGCTTTTGGTATTGGGGATTTTTTTTATGGCGTTAATTTGTTTTAAAAACTGTGCATAGCTTTGATAGCGATTGGCATCGACTGCAGAAGGTCTGAGAGCTAAACGACTAATGGTATCAAACCAAGCTCGTTTGTTAAGTTCGGTGTTTAGCTTTTTTCCATCTCCATATTGTTTAAATAACAGCCACGCCTTTTGCGGGTGGTTTACAATATATTGGGTTGCAAATTCTAAAGCACGATTGAATTTTTTAAGCATTGTCGGGTTTAGTTTTTTACTATTTGCAACAACAATTAATTCATCATAAGGTGGAATGCCCTCTTCTTCTACATAAAAGGCTTTTCCTTCTGCTCCTTCAAGGTTAATTTGATTTAATTCAAAGTTGCGATATGCACCGTAGATGGCATCTACTTTACCTGAAATTAACGAGGTAGATAGCGACCAGCCGACATTAACTAATTTTACCTCTTTTAATGTTACTCCATGTTTTTTTAGCATGGTCGCAATACTGCCATTCATCAAGCCACCATCAAAAGAGTAACCGATTTTTTTGCCTTTTAAATCTGCCAAACTGTTAATGTTGCTTTTTTTCAAAGTCATTAGCGTATTAAGTGGTGTTGCAATTAAGGTACTAACTCGTGATAAAGGTAAACCTTCAACCACATCTCGTATTAATTGTGGTTGATAACTAACCGCCAAATCATATTTGCCAGCAGCAACCATTTTAGGTGGCATACTAGGGTCTGCGGGTTCTAAAATTTTAATCTCAATACCCTGTTGCTTAAATAAACCCTTTTGTTGCGCCACAATAATAGCGGCATGATCTGGATTGACAAACCAGTCTAGCATCAGGGTAATGGGTTTTGCCTGCAGCAATGGACTTAGGCTAAGAGCGAACAATAAAACAAAATATTTCATAAGATTTTCCTTATAATTTAGTTAATGAACAACATATTTGTGCCAAAAAATGACACGTTTTAGTAGCGCATCAGTTAGGTAATAAAGCCCTACTGAAAACACCGCCAAAATAAATAAAGCAGCAAACATTGGGGCAATTTGCATGCGTGCATTAAATTGCATCATCAAATAGCCAAGCCCTGCCTCTGAGCCCACCCATTCTCCTACTACAGCACCAATAGGTGCAATAACAACGGCAATTCGCACTCCTGAGGCTAAGGCAGGTAATGCTGCAGGTAGGCGTACTCTCCAAAGCAAAGCAAAAGCACTTAATTGGTAGGTTTTTGCTAGCTGCAAGTAACCTATGGGGGTTTGTCTTAAACCGTCAAAACAGGTGGTTGTCACTGGAAAAAAGATAATCAGTGCAGCGATAATTATTTTAGAGGTGATGCCATAGCCAAACCACAGCATTAAAATGGGTGCAATGGCAAAAACAGGAATTGCTTGGCTGGCAAGTAATACTGGTAACAACCATCTTTTAAGTGGTTTAAATAGCAGCATTTGCAAAGCAAAGCCTAAACCTACTAGCAGCCCAAGTAATAGTCCTAATATAATTTCTAACACTGTAGTTAGGCTATGCTCAATTAATAATGCCCCTTGAGCAAAACCGGTTTGTAATGTAAGTAATGGACCAGGAAGAATATACTTAGGTAACTCAAACCACCATACTACTGCTTGCCAAATACATAACAAGCCAATAAATGTAATGATACCTCTAATACTGGATTGCATATTTTGCCTCTAATTCGGCGAATAATTGAGCTTGATACTCTCCCAATTGTGCATTCACTTCTCTGGGTGTAAGACAGCTGGGTGTAGGCAATGATTTGATTTGAGCGCAACTTGTTACACTATCTTTGTGCATTAAGTAAAGGTCATCACCTAAAATCAGCGCTTCTTGGGGATCATGGGTAATCAGTAAGCAGGTTTTACCTGACAATACGTTCGCAGCCAGTTGCTGCATTTGATAACGAGTGACCGCATCTAATGCTGAAAATGGCTCGTCCATAAGAACAATCGGCGTATCTTGCATAAGCGTTCTGGCTAATGCAACACGCTGACGCATACCACCTGATAATTCATGGGGCAAGGCAGATGCCACATCAGACAAACCTAACTCTTCCAGCAATGCTTGCGCCTTCTGCTTTTGCTGATTATTTAAATGACCTTGCTGTAATTTACTTTGTAGTGCGACGTTGTTAAGAACATTAAGCCAAGGAAAGAGTAAATCTTGCTGCGCCATATAACTTACTCGTCCTTTAAGTGTTAAGTTATCGCTGGCGGTCATTTGCCCATGTAAATGTTTAGAATCTAATTCCAGTAGGTTTGCCAACACTTTTAGCAGGCTGGATTTACCACAACCACTACGACCTAAAAGACAGGTTGTATGCGCTGGCAATAACGTAAAATCCAGCCCCGAAAATAAGGCATTAGGTTGTTTGGGATAACGTAAATAAAGCTGTTTAATAAAAACCCCAACAGCATTTGGGGGTGTGGCTGTAAACATATAATCTCTATATTCAGCGCACTAGCGAGGGGGAGGCTAAGCCTCTGGTTAGTTCCCTCCGCCAATACTAATTGGATCAGGTTTTACGGGTTTGGCTAACCTATTTAGCCATCTCAGCTGTCGCACCCCGACTAACAACGGAGCAATACTAATTCAAGGCAGATAAAGAGTAAAGACAAAACCAACAGATTATTTGTTTATTTTATATATTCTGATTTATCTTATTTTTTGTATTGAATTGCTCACCTTTCTGTATTGCTTATATTGGTTATTAGCTAGGCTTCAAAATCCCCTTTAGTATCATTCTCTTGAGTTTCTTTTATTGACTCATTAAGTGTCCTATCAGGCTCGTAAAATTCCAATAAAAACTGATAAGACAAGGATAAAATAACCAATGAAACTAAGGTGCTTAAATAAATGCCTATGCTGATAACAATACTTAATAATGGCATGTTAAGTAGTGATAAGAATACAAAAGGTGCCATCATTAAAGCAGGAATAATCACAACTATTAATAACATGCGTGTACCATTACCTTTGCTCATTGCCCATGCACGCTTTAAGCTGGTGGGCTTACCTAAGGCAGATTCAGGCAGAATAATCGACAGTCTTGATAATATATAAATCGCACAAATCACACCCAACGTCAACGTTAAATACACCAATTGTTTGCCTATAATGACAGATAACACACTGCTGGATAATGCAAAGGCTAAAACCGATAACAAGCCAATTTGTAGGCTTCTAAAAAAATAGCTGGTTTCTTTTGCGCCCCATAAATGTAGGCTTTTTGTCGGTTTATTTTCTTTGGGGGCAAGTGTGAATTGATGACTGGTAGTTGCATATAACACACTAATAAAAAAAGATAACCCCGTAATAAGCAAAGAACTATAGCTAATGCTATTTGCGCCTAAAGAAGTGCCTATGCTCAACTGTTGGGGAGGAAAAAACAGTGCTAAAGCCAAATCTAAACTGACCAATACAATCAATGCTGGTGCTAAGAGTTGAAATAAGGCAACTCGATTTTGATAAATTAATTGTAATGCTTGAGCTAATAGCGCACCTACAGGGAGTTTGGCTTCAATTCCTACTGGCGTTTTCATATCTCTTCCTCAATTAAACTTTTGCTAACGACTTCAAATACATCTTTAGATAGTTTATCTACCTGCTGAATTTTTTGTAGCTGCTTTTGCATTAAACTGGCGTAAGGTTGTGTCATTTTTTGCCATTTGCTAAGTGGTGCTAATAGGCGAGCGGCAATTTGTGGATTAATACCATCTAATTTAATCACGGCATCGGCCAATAGGGTATAGCCTTGTCCATCTTTTTGATGAAATACAGTTAACGCACCCTGAGCAAAACCACCTAACACCGCTCTCACTTTATTGGGATTTGTCCATGCAAAGTCAGGGTGTTCTAATAAGTCTTTTAATTTTTCTATGCTCATGTAATCTGCATTACTACTTTGCACACTAAACCATTGATTTAATACTAAGCTATCATGCTGCCATTGCTGATAAAATTGATTTAAGCTCTGCTCTATTTGTGCGTGATTACCATAGCTAACAATCTGTTTTAATGCAGCCATCTGGCAGGTCATATTATCCGCATTTTCAAACTGATTAATGGCGGCGGCAACGCCCTGTTCATCGACACTAGCCCAAATAGATAACGCCCAGTTTTTAAGGCTTCGAGCATCAATTTGTGCTGGTGTCGGGGCATATTCATCGGCTGCTTGATAGTTAAGATAAATATTTTGACATTGTGCCTGCAACGCTTGTGCTAACTGTTTTGATAGTTGCTTGCGTATTTGATGTACCGCTTGAGGGTCTCCTTTTGCTTGCGTCTCTAAAATATAAGCCTCACTTGGTAAGGTGAGCAATTCGGTCTTTAAGCTACCATTTAATTGTTGATTGCTCACAATAGATTGTGCAACTTCAATCCAGTCGCTACTTAGCTGCTCATTTGGATTGTTTAATGCGGCATGTAGCTGTTTAAGTAATAAGCGTTGGCTTGCGTCCCAACGATTAAATCCATCACTATCATGGCGCATAAGCGTTAAAAGTGCGTTGTCTGTTTGTTCAAATTGGACTTTAACGGGTGCTGAAAAACCTCTAAATGCAGATACAATCGGAGCTTCATCTAAGCCGACAAAACTAAACTGCTGTGTAGCTTGAGTAAAAATAAGGCTATTAGACTCTGAGTTGAAAGCCTCTTTCTGCTCACACTCTAGCGGATATTCTTGCCCATTGCGATTGAGTAATCCTAAACGCACAGGAATAGGAACAGGTAATTTATTATTTTGTTCTGGGGTATTCGGGGTATGCTGAGAGAAGCTTAAAGTTAGGCATTTTTGTTCTGGATTATATTCACTTTTAAGACTGACCTCAGGTGTGCCCGCTTGCTTATACCAGCGCATAAACTGAGTTAAATCTAAACCACTTGCTGTTTGCATGGCATCAATAAACTCATAAATGGTAACTGCCTGCCCATCATGGCGAGCAAAATATAAATCCGCCCCCTGATAAAAGGTCTTTGCACCTAACATCTGATACAGCATACGAACCAATTCTGCACCTTTTTCATAAATAGTTAACGTATAAAAGTTAGAAATTTCTAAATAGCTGTCAGGCTGTACGGGGTGTGCCATAGGTCCTGCATCTTCGGCAAATTGAGCGGTGCGTAATAGGCGAACATCTTCAATACGTTTGACTGTTTCATCATTCATTTCAGCAGAAAAACTGGCATCACGAAAAACCGTAAAACCCTCTTTTAAACTTAACTGAAACCAATCTCTACAGGTCACTCTATTACCCGACCAATTATGAAAATACTCATGAGCTACAATGGCCTCAATGCGTAAATAGGTTTGGTCAGTTGCTGTTTTTGGGTTTGCCAATACGCAAGAGGAATTAAAAATATTCAGTCCTTTGTTTTCCATTGCCCCCATATTAAAGTCATCAACGGCAACAATCATAAAAATATCAAGATCATATTCTCGTCCATAACGCTGCTCGTCCCAACGCATTGCACGCTTTAAGGCATCTAAGGCATAGTCAGTTTTATCTATATTTTGTGGCTCTACATATAATTTTAATGCCACCTGCTTTTGATTTATCGTTGTAAAACTGTCTTCAGCAACTTCTAGTTTGCCTGCGACCAAAGCAAATAAATATGCTGGTTTTTTATGGGGGTCATGCCATACAGCCTTATGTAATCCATTATCTAACTGTGTTTGGGCAATAGGATTACCATTAGAAAGCAAAACAGGATATTGCTTAGCATCTGCAATTATTTCCGTTGTAAAAACCGACATGACATCTGGACGATCCAGATAAAATGTAATGCGCCTAAAACCTTCTGCTTCACATTGAGTGCAATACATGCCACCAGAGCGATATAAGCCCTCAAGAGCAGTATTTTTATCAGGATAAATTCGCACTATGGTGGTCAATTCAAATTCATTTAGATTGGTGCTAATGCTAAGGCTATGTTCATCTTGTTGGTACTCTTGGGCACTTAGCTTCTCTCCGTCTAGATAAACTGCTAATAAGGTCAACTCATCACCATCTAATAATAAGGGCATATCTTTAGGTGTGTGCTGATTGCGTGTAATTGATAAGGTTGCTTTAACCTCAGTGCTGTCTGCATTAAGACAGAAAGATAAATTGGTTTTATTAATTAAAAAGTATGGTGCTTGGTAATCTTTAAGATACAAAGCAGTAACAGACTGACTCATAGTTGGCTCATTTAAAAGTGAATTGATTGATAATAGTTAATGCTTAACTGTTAATGGACTGGCATTATGACTTGATTGACACGCATTTTCCAAATAACCGACACGCTGCTCTGGTGCTACATCATGCTCTATTTCGTAGCGAATAATTGCCTCCATACATAACTCTTTTTGCTCATAAGACAGTTTTACACCGTTAGCCCAACGCCCAAGTTCTAAGGCAGTTTTTAAATTTGCATATATATCAGGGGTGATATTTTGCATTAATGTCTCTAAATTCATGGTTTCTCCGACAATTCAACAGATAATCTAGGCACTATCATAGCTAGCAATAATCCCGTTACTAAGCCTGCAATATGTGCCCCATGTGCGGTTTTTGTATTCATGCCTGTAAGTTGCTCAGCAAACAGACTAAAAAGTATCCAGCCTAGCATAATGGGTAGCAATAAGGTAGGCAGTTGATAATTTTGTTTATGATTAAGCTGTCGCCAGCCCACCCAACCAAGCATTGCCATCGTAATGCCAGAAGCACCACCAAAAGCAGGGCCTGTTAACCACCACTGCGCCAAATTACCTAAATACCCAGCCGCTACAATTAAAATTAAAAAATAGATACGTCCATCTTGTTGTTCAATTCGTTGCCCTAATATCCACCACCACATAAGATTAAATAGTAAATGCACAAAAGAGAAATGCAGTAAACTTAAACGCCATACTGGTAAAAAGCCTAACTCTAAAATAACACGTGGATTATTACGCAAGTTCGGCCAAAAAAATTCGCCTAAAGGTAACCAGTTATACCAGTATTCATCAACCTGTTGCCATAGAAAAAAAGCCACCAGCAATAATGCACCAAATAGTGTTAATGGCGTTTTCATCGCATTGACAAGCAAATTTTTATTGGCACTTATAGGTGCAGGATTAGCAAGTTGTAACTCCCCTGCTTGCCACCTTTTAAACAATACAGTTGCCTTAGGTAAATCTTTAATATCGGCTAAAATCAATACTTGCTGTTGCTCTTGTTCGACCACTCGATGAGCAATACCCTCAAGCCATAAATGACTGGTAATAATACGCAAATCCACATGTAAATTAAAGTTGGCAAGAATAACTGGTTGATTCATTGCTCGTCCCGTTCAACCCTTATCCAAGTAAATCTAGCACGTTGCAATCTTTTTTCCGTATTCATGCGATAGGCGGCCAAACGTCCATATTTAACTGCACTATAATCAATGCACGCAATGTTTGGTGTAATAGGTGCAGGAATACCGCTCATCCAGTAATGCCCTAAAAATAAAATTTTATCTTCCTTAGGATAATATAAAAGCTGCTTATGCTCTTTTTCACTTAACTCACGATTATTTAATTTCTCTGGCAAAGGGTCTGGTTGAAAAACCACATCACCATAGGTTTTTGGATTTTTTTGCCAAAATTTAGTACGAAAAAATCGTCTTTTAACCCCATCTTTAGATTCCACCACCTGTCCGTCAGGTAATTTAAGCGACGTACCTCTTAAACTGCGATCTAAAAACTGATACAAAAATGACTCGGTATCTACAGACTCAAGAAGCATATCTTCTGTCAATTGATTACCTCCATATTGACCAATATAACGACTTATCATCTGCTGATCCCAACAAGCATGCACCGCTCTAAAATGCTCAAACTCCATAAACAACGGAATCTCTAAAAACCACTGAAGTAAGTGTTTAAAATCATGCGGATAGTTGGCATATTGCTCTAAGGTTTGTTCCACTACAAAAGTATTACGCTTGCTATGCTCACGCAAATGAGAGTATTTAAAATCTTTAGGTGCTTCAGTGCAATACGTTAATAAATTGTATTCATGATTGCCCATCACAATATAAGCATGACCTGCTTGCACCATGTTATAAACAATATCACAAGCCAAACGAATATTTGGACCTCTATCTATAATATCCCCAATAAATACCACCTTCCTTTGGGGGTGGGCATACACGCCTTTAACCTTGCTATAACCTAACTGTTTTAATAAAATTTCTAGAGTTTTACCACAGCCATGAATATCGCCAATTAAATCGTAACCCTGATACATAATTAATCTCCTAAATAACTACTCCACCCTAATTTACTACGACAAATTTCATAAAAATTGTGATTTTTAGGGTGTATTAATTTTAGTGTATGCGCTTTTTTACGAATGGTAATACTATCGCCTGGAGTACAAGGAATATGAGTTTGCCCATCACAGCTAATAAGTGGATATAAATCTATATTAGAGTCGATGATGATTTTAATTTCACTTTTACCATCAACCACTATCGGACGACTAGATAAAGTATGTGGAAACATCGGCACCAACACCAAAGCATCAAGTTTAGGGTGCATAATCGGTCCTCCACCAGAGAGCGCATAAGCAGTCGAACCTGTAGGTGTTGACACAATCAAACCGTCCGAACGCTGGCTATAAACAAACTGTCCTTCAATATACAAATCAAACGCCAGCATTCGTGCTGACTTACCAGGGTGCAATACCACATCATTTAATGCCGTACCACTGGCTAAAGGATTACCATCACGCTTAACTTCTGCATCTAGCAAAAAGCGTTTTTCTCCAACATAGTTACCATCTAAAACAGACTGAACCTCAGAAAACATATTCTCATCAGGTAAAATATCAGTTAAAAAACCCAACCGACCACGGTTAATACCCAGTACAGGAATATTATATTTTGCCAGTGCCCTCGCCGCACCTAATAGACTACCATCACCACCAACCACTATGACCAAATCACAAATTTCACCCAACAAATTAACCTTAGATGTTTGCATATTGTGCCCTGGCATCACCTCTGCAATACGCTCATCTAAAATCACATTGTAACCCTCATCAAACAAATAACGGCTTAACCGTTTAACAGTATCTACCACACGACTACTGTTTAAACGTCCTATTAAACCAATATTGCGAAATTCGTCCATTTTCTCTCCAAAATAGCAATTAAATAAAATGAATTTATAACATAGCAGACATGAATATGCTTGAAAAATTTACTTTTAAAATAATTAATAACAGCGCATCTTTAATTACTTAAAAAAATCGTAACAAGTGGAATTTAAAAAAACAATGATGGTGTTAATTATTCACTCAATCGTTGTCGCCATGGTGGTTGCCATCTTTGATAATAAGTCTGTATGCTTCCATTTTTAAGTAACTGTATTTGACCATCTAAAGCCGTGTTGTAAGTTTCAATACCCAGCTGTTTAAGTCTTACCAACACACTGTGATGTGGGTGACCAAAACGGTTATTAAAACCAGCACTGATAATTGCAGTTTTCGGCATGACTGTTTTTAGCAAAAGCGTACTACTACTGCTTTTGCTCCCATGATGAGCAATAATAAGCACATCAGACTTTAAACTATCGCCATAGCGTGCAACCAAATGCTGCTCTACTTTGCTTGATATATCACCTAAAACCAAGCCTCGTAAGTGTTGCCATTGAAACTGTAGCACACAAGATAAATCATTGTCAGAAGAGGCGTTAGAGCTACCTTGCAAAAACCGCCAAGCAATGTGTTTATCTAACCTATGCCAAGTATCTAACCCTTGTTGATGGCAGCTTACACCTGTCAAATTAGGCAAGGGCTGCCCCAACCAACGTTGTTTGGCTTTAATATTAAGGTTATTAAGCCCCTTAACACCCCCTGCATGGTCATTATCAGAATGACTAATAATTAAACTATCTATCTGTTTAAATCCTAACTGCCAAATGGCAGGCGCAACAATCGCCTCGCCTGCATTAAAATTATCTGAAAATGCCGCCCCCACATCATATACCAATAAACTTTCTTTACTGCTTAATAGCAGACTTTGTCCCTGTCCTACATCTAGAACAAATAAACCTGATTTTTTATTTGGCGCATATACAGCATACGCAAGCAAAGCAACACTCAAGCACAGTATTTGCCATGAACTTCTTGCATTTAAATTAAGTACCCACAAAAACAACAGCCAAAGTATGAGCAAGCCCAAAGATAACGGTGCAAATTCTAAAGTAGGTAAAGACAAACACCAGTTTAAATAGGCATTAAATAACTCAACAGCCATATTATGAATGTCGAACAAATACGCATAAGGAAAAATAGCGACTAAAAAAGTAATTGGCAATAACACCAATGCCAAATAAGGAATGGCCAGTAAATTAGCCCATAAAGAAGCACTACTAATTGGTGCAAGCCAGTAAGAAGACAAAGCTATCATACTTAAAAAAATAACCCATTGAGGCAACCATAATGCCTCTATACGACTATTTTTACGCCACACAAACACCACCAATAACGTACCCACTGCGGCAAAAGAGTACATAAAGCCTGCACTAATGTGTAATAAAGGCTTATGCCATAAAAGTAGCAAAAGTGCGATTAAAAACCCCTGTAAGGGAGGTGGCTTAACTGGCGATAACCAGTATAAATTAAGCAACAACAGCATAATCCAAGCTCGCTGTACAGACACTCCAAAACCTGACAAATAAACATACAATGCAGACACACCCAATACGGCGATGACCAAAGGTATGGAGGTAAGATACAGACTGCGTTTAAAAGCAAATGAAGCAAGCCTAATGACCCCCATCATAAAAAGGCTAAGCAAACCAGCTAATAAACCCAAATGTAGCCCACTAACAACCAATAAGTGTACCGTACCTGTGGCTTGTGCCAACTGCCATTGTTGTTTATCAAAGCTGTGTTTATCTCCAAAAATAAGTGTGTTAACCCAAACAAAGGTCGCCTTAGGTAATTTATTTTGCAGATGCAATAAAAGGTTTGTGCGCCAACTGTCAATTACACTTGAGCTTTTCTTTAAGCAAGAGAATTGACGCACATAACCACTGCTGTCTTGCTCTTGTAAAATCAAGTAGGCTTCATAATCAAAGGGTTGCCAATTAGCAAATTGTTTAGGCGCACGCAAAATGGCATTGACTTGCGCTTGTTGGCAGTTACTTTGAGCATCTAAAATACGCTGTTTTTCCTCATTTGTACGCCAATACCAATTAAGCCTAATCTGTTGCAGTTTTGGTAGTACATACTTTTTATTAATAACATTAATATACTGAGGACGAACCCAAAGACTTACATAATGAGTTTTAAGCTGCCGTCTTTGAATGGATACCTGCATCTGCACTTGGGTTTTATCTAAACTCAAAGGCAGGCGTTGCTGAATTTTATGATTGAGCCAGTGACTACTATACAAGCAGGCAGCGAGACATAAAATCACAGCAATGCTAACTTGTTTATAAATTGTTTTTTTAAAAAACCGGTAAGAGCAGAATAAAAATACAGCAAAAACAATAAAATAAAAAAAGTACCAAGGGCTATAGACCAGATAGCAACCAAGCATTAATCCAATGATGAGACTAAGTAAATATTTGCTCATTTTTAAACACGCCAACGACTTTTTAAGCTAGAATAACCGAGATACAGCAAAAGAAAAACTGCCTTACCAACTAAGAGCAACGCATAATGGCAAAACATTTTTTTAAAAAATACATTCCAACTCCTGAAAAAGTTAAAAACAATCCGTCCCTTAAATTTTTATCCCCTTTATTTTCTCGTTCTTGGCTTTGGCATTTAAACCGCCGTTCCGTTGCTAAGGCTTGCTTTGTTGGTATTTTTGTTGCTTTTATTCCCATGCCTATGCAAATGGCATTGGCGGCAATTCTTGCTGTCTTTGCTAATGCCAACATTCCTGTTTCTGTTGCCTTAGTATGGATTAGCAACCCTGTCACCATGCCACCTATGTTTTATGCCACTTATCGTTTTGGGGTCTGGTTATTAAACATGCAGGAGCAACCCTTTGAGTTTGAGCTGTCTTTTGAATGGATTTTACAGGGTTTAGGCAACTTATGGTTACCGCTATATCTAGGCTCTCTTACAGTCGGTCTTATTTTAGCAATCGTTGCTTTTTTTGGGGTACGTATTTTTTGGCGTATCTCTGTAATTAAGCGTTGGCAGCAGCGTCAACAAGCACGGGCTAACTAAGATAATTATTACTCAAATGAGCCAACAAATTGCCCAAGCGGTAGAGGAACAAAGTACAGAAAGCAATGGCATCAAACAAAATATGCACAGGCTATCTGCACACTCACATGAATTAAATGAGCTATCTATAGAAAATACCGATATAGGCAACAGCATCGTCCACCTTACTGATGAGTTGCATGCCATTGCTTTACAATTTTCACAAAATAAATAAAACAGGGTTAGCCAAGATTTTGGTCTAACCGCTTATTTATAATAATCGCTTATGAGGTGCTTAAACGAAGGTTTTTCCAGTCCCAGAACGAGGATAAATAATATAATCCTACAAATAAGGTAGACCACCATTCCATCACGATTTCGCCTTTGCTCATAAATTCTTTAACACCATAAATAGCAAAAGCAACAGAGACGAACATAATCAGCACAAAGAGAACTGTTTTAAATTGAAATGAAGGTACTTTTTGATGGTATTTATGGCGCACATAAAGCAGGCGATAATTAAGCATAAAGGCCAATAATCCTGCCTGAAAAAAGAGATTTGCTCCCTTGATATGAACCACCCATAAACTGTCTTCTTCACTGGGCAATAGCACTGCAGTACCTACAATCAAACCTATGGCACTGACAACACCAAAAAACAACATTAACCGTCTAGTAATATTATTTGCATGCGGTTTAAGCCAGAGACTCATACAGCTCCACCATAAAATAAAGCACACGCACGCAATAATAATACCTGCTCGAAATAACATACCACCCGCCCCTTGCATACCTGCATGGGTAATATCAGAACAACCATCAATAAAAGGGTTACATAGGGTTGAATGACCATAGGCGGTTGCATAAGCATAGGCAATGGCAATGGTACCAAGACTAAAAATACAACTCGCCAATGCCACTATCCGTCCAAATGACAGCATTTATACGCCCTGTAGTGCTTGTTCAATATCCGCAATAATATCACTGGCATGTTCAATACCAACAGAAATGCGTATTAGCTCCTCACTCACACCTGCTGCCGATAGTTCTTCAGGGTTAAGTTGACGGTGTGTGGTTGAGGCAGGGTGACAGGCAAGACTTTTAGCATCGCCAATATTGACTAAGCGTTTGATAAGTTTAAGCCCATCAATAAAGCGTCCACCTGCTTCTCGCCCTACTTCTTTAAGTTCAAAACTTAAAATGCCAGAGGCACTACCTTGACTATAGGTCTGCGCCAACTGGTAGTAAGGACTATTGCTTAAACCAGCATAGTTTACCTTTGCAACTTTAGGCTGTTGTTGTAGAAATTCTGCTACTTTTTGTGCATTTTCTACATGCCGCTGCATGCGTAGGGTTAGGGTTTCTAAGCCTTGTAAAATCATAAAGGCATTAAAAGGTGCCAAAGCAGCTCCCATATTGCGTAATGGCACAACTCGCGCACGCCCAATAAAAGCCGCCTCGCCTAAGGCTTCGGCATAAACCACGCCATGATAAGAGGGGTCTGGTTCATTAAAGGTTTTAAAGCGAGGGTTTCCCTGCCATTTAAACTTACCTGAATCAACAATCACCCCACCTACAGTTGTACCGTGTCCACCAATGTATTTGGTTAATGAATGCACAACAATATCTGCACCATGTTCAAATGGACGGCATAAATAAGGTGTTGCTACTGTATTATCAACAATTAAAGGCAATTGATACTGATGCGCCAAATCCGCAAGTGCCTGTAAATCTACAATATTACCAGCAGGATTACCTATAGATTCGCAATAAACGGCACGAGTTTGGTCATCAATTGCCGCTTCCATTGCGGTTAAATCATCGGCAGAACACATACGCACTTCAATACCTTGATTAGGAAAAGTATGTGCGAACAGATTATAAGTACCACCATATAACTGACTGGTACTAATAATATTATCCCCTGCTTTGGCGAGGGTTTGAATGCTGGCGGTAATGGCCGCCATTCCTGATGCCATACATAAAGCACCGATACCGCCTTCTAAAGCCGCCATGCGCTGCTCAAGTACGTCATTGGTGGGGTTCATAATACGAGTATAAATATTGCCCGGCTCTTTTAAATCAAACAAGTCCGCACCGTGTTGGGTATCACGAAAACTGTATGAAGTTGTCTGATAAATAGGTACGGCTACGGCACGAGTGGTTGGGTCTTCACTAAATCCAGCATGTAGTGCTTGTGTTTCTATTTGCATATATTTCTCCTGTTATTATTTAAAATAAGTGGTTACTCGTATTCATCTACACTTGGACAAGTACAGATAAGATGACGATCACCATAAACATCATCAATGCGCCCTACCGCCGGCCAAAATTTAAATGCACCTAAATTGGCTGTAGGATAAGCTGCCTGTTCCCGACTATAAGGACGTGTCCAGCTATCACTAATCACTACTTCTACAGTATGGGGTGCTTGATTTAATGGATTGCAATCTGCATCTAGCTCACCACGCATAAGCGCTTCAATTTCATTTTTAATACCAATCATGGCATCAGCAAAACGGTCAAGTTCGGCAAGACTTTCACTTTCTGTTGGCTCAATCATAAATGTACCTGCCACAGGAAATGACATTGTTGGCGCATGAAAACCATAGTCCATTAAACGCTTGGCAATATCGACTTCAGTAATACCACTTTGTGCTTTAATAGGACGTAAATCCACAATACACTCATGGGCAACTCGTCCATTTTTACCCGTATATAAAATCGGATAATGGGCTTTTAATTTGCTCGCCAAGTAATTAGCTTTAAGTAATGCTGTTTGTGTGGCATAACGCAACCCATCTGCGCCCATCATGCGAATATACATCCAAGGAATGGGTAAAATGCTAGCAGAGCCGTATGTTGCAGAAGACACCGCACCTTGCTGATTTGTATTACCATGCACTGGACGTAAGCTATGGTTAGCGATAAATGGTGCTAAATGATCTGCCACCCCAATTGGTCCCATACCAGGACCACCGCCACCATGGGGAATAGCAAAGGTTTTATGTAGGTTCATATGTGTGACATCAGCACCAATATGTCCAGGGGAAGTAATGCCTACTTGGGCGTTTAAATTCGCACCGTCCATATACACCTGCCCACCAAACTGATGTACAAGCTGACAGATTTTTTCAACACCCGCCTCATAAACGCCATGGGTTGAAGGATAAGTCAACATTAAACAAGCAAGACTTTCATTAGCGGCTTCTACTTTTGCCTGTAAATCAGCAAAGTCAACATTGCCCTGTTCATCACAATCAACAACCTGAATACGCATACCTGCCATCTGTGCTGATGCAGGGTTAGTACCATGTGCTGAACGTGGAATTAAGCATAGATTACGCTGACTATCGCCACGACTTAAATGATACTGACGAATAACCAGCAAGCCCGCATACTCTCCTTGTGCGCCTGAGTTAGGCTGCATAGAGATGGTATTAAAGCCTGTAATGCTTTGTAAAAATACTTCTAGGCTTTTAATCATTGCTTCATAACCCTGAGTTTGCTCCTGTGGTGCAAAAGGGTGAATATGAGCAAACTCAGGCCAAGTAATCGGTAACATTTCACTGGTGGCATTTAACTTCATAGTACAAGAACCAAGGGTAATCATTGAATGATTCATAGCCAGGTCTTTTTGCTCTAACTGACGGATATAGCGCAACATTTCATGTTCAGTATGGTACCGATTAAAGTTCGCATGGGTTAAAAAGTCACTGCTACGCAATAGGCTACTAGGCAACCCTGATTGTGCTTGGGCATCTAGGACGGCAAAATCCAGCTTATCGTTCTTACCAGTAATAACTTCATACAGCTCTTGTACATCATCTAAACTGACGTTTTCATGCAGACTTACACCAAAACTGCCATTCGCATCTATGCGTAGATTAAGCTGCGCTTCGCTCGCTCTTGCCAATAAATCCGCCCCATTTTTAACATTAATTGTTAGGGTATCAAAGAAATATTGGTTAACAATTTCCAGTCCTTGGGTTTTTAAAGCGCAAGCCAATAAACTGGTGTAACGATGGATACGCTCAGCAATAAGTGCCAAACCTTTAGGACCATGGTAAGTGGCGTAAAATCCTGCCAAGTTCGCCAATAAAACCTGTGCTGTACAAATATTTGAGTTCGCTTTTTCACGGCGAATATGCTGCTCACGAGTTTGTAATGCCATACGCAAGGCAGGTTTACCCTGTGCATCTTTAGAGACACCAATAATGCGTCCGGGAATAGAGCGTTTAAAACCATCACGAGTCGCAAAAAATGCGGCATGAGGTCCACCAAAACCCATAGGCACACCAAAACGCTGGGAGTTACCAAATACAATATCTGCACCCAGCTCTCCAGGTGGTGTTAATTTAATCAATGCCATCAAATCCGTTGCCATTGACACCAATACATCTTGTTCATGCAAGTTCTTAATCAGCGTTCTAAAATCGGTTATTTCGCCATTTAATGCAGGGTACTGTAATAAAGCACCAAACACCGCCTGCTCAGTTGCCTGTTCAGGGTGACCTACAATGACCTCCCAACCAAATGCTTCTGCACGGGTTTTAACGACATCAATCGTTTGTGGATAGCAGTTTTCATCTACAAAAAACGCATTGGCTTTGTTTTTACGCTGGCTGCGTTTTATCATCGCCATCGCCTCTGCAGCGGCTGTACCTTCATCTAATAGTGAGGCATTGGCTAAATCCATAGCGGTTAAATCGACCACCATCTGTTGATAATTTAACAGAGCTTGCAATCGACCCTGAGCAATTTCTGGCTGATATGGTGTATAAGCAGTATACCAACCTGGGTTTTCTAAAACATTGCGCTGAATAACCGCTGGCAATGTACAAGGATAATACCCCATACCAATATAACTTTTAAAAACCTTATTTTGTCTCGCAAAGGCTTGCATTTCTGCCAGTGCTTGTTGTTCACTACAAGCATTAGGCATAGATAAAAATGGGGCTTGTAGCACCTCTTTAGGAACAATTTCAGCAGTTAAATCAGACAATGAATTGGCTTTAATATAAGCAAGCATTCGCTGCTCTTCAGACTGGGTTAAAGAAGCGCCATCGGTTTCAATATGACGGCCTATAAACAGTTTATCTTGGGTTAAATCAGTTAAGCTAGGTTGGCTCATGAGGTACTCACTAAGGGGTTAAAAAAACAAAAGCACCAGTAAAAACGGGTGCTTTATATCAAATCGAAAAAAAATTAATGTGCAAGTTTTCCGTAAGTCTCTGCATCTAATAGTTGCTCTAACTCACTAGGCTCACTCATTTCTAAACGAAACAGCCATGCTTCACCATAAGGGTCTTGGTTTAGAGCTTCAGGTGAATCAACCAAAGCATCATTAACCTCAACAACTTTACCACTTACAGGGGCATAGATATCTGATGCAGCTTTCACAGACTCAACCACTGCGGCTTCATCTTCTTTATTTAATTCTGCATCTATTTCAGGTAATTCTACAAAAACAACATCACCTAATTGCTCTTGAGCAAAATCGGTAATACCAACGGTAACAATACCGTCTTCTTCCTCTCGAACCCACTCGTGGGATTCTACATATTTTAATTCATCTAAAATCATGCTCATATTATCTCTCCAAATCTCAATTAAAAGTGAGCGCCAGTATATCAGCGCTGGGGTTGGTTTTTAAGTATTTATCTTAAACTAATGCCTTACCATTACGCACAAAGGGTAACTTAACGACTTTAGCAGGAATTTTTTGTTTTCTAATTTCTACTTCACAATGCGCTATTTTGGCATTAGGAATACGTGCCATGGCAATGGTTTTTTGCAAGCTAGGCGAGAAAGTGCCAGATGTAATTTCCCCTTCTCCATCAGCGGTTAACACCTTTTGATGAGCACGCATAATACCTTTACCCTCTAACAACAATCCGACCAAACGAGGCGTATTTGCAGCGACTTTCTCTGATTCAATGGCCGCTCTACCAATAAAATCTCTACTCTCAGGCTGCCATGCAATAGTCCAAGCCATACCTGCTTGCAGTGGACTGATTTGCTCGTCCATATCATTACCGTATAAATTCATGCCTGCTTCTAGGCGTAAGGTATCCCGAGCCCCCAAACCTGCGGGCACAACACCTGCTGTAAATAACTTCTGCCAAAGTGCTGCAACATCTGAATTAGGCAGCATCATCTCTACACCATCTTCTCCTGTATAACCTGTACGAGAAATAAACCACTCATTAAATTTTGCACCAAAAAACACACCCAAAGAGCCCAGTTTATCGGCAAAATCAGGATATATGTTAGCTAGGGTTTTGATGGCATCAGGGCCCTGTACTGCCAGCATAGACAAATCACTGCGTTCACTAATATCTACAGCAAAACCTGCTGCTTGCTGCTGCATCCATGCGAGGTCTTTTTCTCGGGTACCACAATTAACTACAGTCCGATACCAGCCGTCCATATTGTAGACAATCAAATCATCAATGACCCCTCCTTGCTCATTTAACATTGCTGTATATAAAGCCTTACCCTTGGACGTAAGTTTATCTACATCATTCGCTAATAGATATTGTAACCAGCGTTTGGCATCAGTACCTTTAATATCCACAATCGTCATGTGCGAGACATCAAACATACCTACCGCACCTCTGACCGCCTCATGCTCTTTAATTTGCGAGCCATAATGGATAGGCATATCCCAACCTCCAAAATCGACTATCTTTCCGCCACAGGCGATATGTTGTTCATATAATGCGGTTTGTTTACCCATAAAAACTCCAAAAATTTAAAATAAAACCAGCCATAGACAACAACGCTATGACCTGATTATAGCCACTATAAAATAAAATTATATATCATGGTACATTCGTGCCATTTTGCGCCAAGATGATAATTGATGAGACTTAAAATTACCAGATTAAATCGCAAATAACCGCTTAAACAGCTCAAAAAGCAGAGCGGTTTTTTAGCAAGTAGCAACACCACAGATTAACAAGCTACAGCCAAATACAGTGATTAACAAGCTGATATTTACCTTATAAAAGCAACCAAGGCAAGCATGATTACCTGACTCTAAAAAAGCAATAAAAATAATCATTAAGTGATGCGAATTTCACTTTAATCCTCTAAAAAATAAGCCTATCCTTAGCAACTATTTTATTTCTGTGTAATATTAACCCTAATTAATAACTACTTAAACTCACAAATAGAGACCGCCGTTATGTACCAAGATATTGAATTTACGCAACAACAACGCATTGGCATACTAAGCCTTAACCGCCCTGCGGTACTTAATGCCATACGTTTACAAACCTATGAAGAAATGATTGATGTATTAAAAGCCTGTGATAGCAATACGGATATTGACAGTTTAATCATAACTGGCAATAGTCAATGCTTTTGTGCAGGTAATGATTTAAGTGATTTATTAGATGACAATCTAACTGCATTAAATGCCTTAGTTGCCAGTATTTTTAATACCTTAATTGATTTTAAAAAACCACTTATTTTAGCCCAAGAAGGCATTGCCGTAGGGATTGGTGCTAATTTAATTTTACATGCGGATTTGGTATTTGCAGGCAACAGCACACGCTATCGTTTACCATTTGCAAACTTAGGTGTTACTTGCGAAGGTGCTAGCTCCTTTTTGTTAGCACAACAAATTGGTGAGAAAAAAGCCAAAGAGCTGCTCTTAACAGGGCGTTTTTTTAATGCTCAAGAGGCGCATCATCTAGGCATGTTGACACAGCTTACCGAAGATGGAAAAGCCCTTGATAGCGCATTAGAGGCAGCTAAAAATCTAGGCAAGCAAAGTCAAGCATCACTATTAAGCATCAAATCTCTAATGTCTAATGAACAACAAAAACAGCAGCTTAAACAGGTTATTCATGCAGAAATGAATGCCTTTACCAATCTATTAAACAGCACTGATACTAAAACTAGGATTAACTCTCTACTTAAAAAATAAGCACTTTTATTGTGCTGCTGTCAAAAAAAAGCACTACCTAAGTAGTGCTTTCAATTCTGCTATTTGACTTTAATGATTAATAAATATCTCGTACATAGCGTTTGTTCTTTTTGAGTGCGGCGATATATAGCTCTGCTTTATCAGAGGTCATTCTGCCATGTTTGGCAACAATATCGTGCAACGCAACATCAACATCTTTCGCCATACGATGCGCATCTCCACAAATAAAGAAGTATGCGCCGCGCTCTAACCATTCAAACAATAAAGATCCATGCTCACGCATACGGTCTTGTACATAAACTTTTTCTGCTTGGTCACGAGAAAAGGCAAGGTCTAAACGGTTTAATAAACCACTTTCATGCATAGACTGTAACTCTTGCTGATAAATAAAGTCAGTGGTGCGATTACGGTCTCCAAAAAACAGCCAGTTATCCCCTCTTGCATTGCGAACTTCTCTTTCTTGTAAAAAAGCCCTAAAAGGTGCAATGCCTGTTCCTGGTCCAACCATAATCATAGGCAGACTATCATCTGCAGGCACACAGAAGTTTTTATTTGGACTAAAGAAACATTTAACTGGCATGCCTACCTCGGCAATATCTGCAAGGTAAGTTGAACATACCCCGTTATGGTCGCGCCCATTATCTTCATAACGCACGTTGCCAACGGTTAGATGAACCTCTTGTTGATGTTTATTTATACTAGAAGAAATTGAATATGCTCTTGCTGCTATAGGTTTAAGCATGGGCACTAGGATTTCTAGGTTTAGGTCTTTGGGTTTATAGGTATTGATTAAATCAACAATATCTTGCCCATAAAGTTTATTGCTAATGGTGGCATTATCACTATCAACAACCATTGCCTTAAAGCTCTGTTTACGACTGCGAGCAGCAATTTCTACAATAAGCTCTTTTGATGGATTGCGTATTTCTGCATGTTCACTAAAAAGCTCTCGCACAGGATAACTTTCGTTTTGCCAAGTGACAATCTCATCTCCTGTTGCTTTCAGTGCTTTAAGTAATTCTTCAACCAAACTGGGCTGATTAATAGGTAAGATGTTTAGGGCATCACCTACTTCATACTGTTCCCCCGAACCGCTAAGGTCAAATTCGTAATGCAAAATTTCCTTACTAGAGCCTTCACCTGTTAACATTTGTTTGTGTTTAAGGGGTGCTAATAACGGATTTTTTCGATTATATTGGCTTTTTGCCTTGGGTGCTGTTGCCGTGCTTTGGCTACTGGTCGTATTTTGAGCTGAACCTTTTTCTGCCATTTTTGGCAAGACTTGTTGACTCCACTGTTCGGCAGCATCTTGGTAATCGATATCGCAATCTATACGCTCACTAATGCGTGTTGCCCCTAGTTGCTCTAAGCGTTCGTCCCACTGTTTACCTGCCAAGCAGAAATCATCATAGCTAGTATCTCCAAGGGCTAATACACTAAAGAATGTTTTTTCAAAACAAGGTGCATCTTCAGCATTAATGGCTTCCCATAATAAGGCGGCATTATCAGGCATTTCGCCCTCTCCATAGGTGGAGGTAATAATTAAAATGCGCTCTTGTTGGCTTAACTCGTTAAGCTCTACATCGTCCATATCTAACACCAAAGGCGCAAGACCTAGAGTTTTAGCAAGTTCGGCGCAATCATTAGCAACACTTTCGGCATTACCTGTTTGCGTACCAAATAAAATACTGATGGGTTTTGCCGCTGTAGCACTGGCTGTAGGTTGAGCACTAACACTGCTGCCTATTATATCTTGGCTAACGGCTAAACGTGAGTGTAAGCCTGCTAAAAAACCACTTAACCATTGACTTTGGGGAACATCAAAAGGCAAATCAGTAGGTAAAGAAGGCACTTTAAATAGTTGATTAATATCGTCTTTATTTGACTTATCATTGGCATTGTTGCTCATTCATTCTCTCCAATCCAGCCATCTACACCATATAGATAGCTAAAAAATTAATCTCTTGAAATTAGGCTGCACTTTGCATGGCAGTTGCCAGTAGTTTGCCGTAATGTGCCGCCATTGTTTGCTCAATGGCAGTAAAAGGTGCAAGTAGTTGATGATTACAATAATCTCGCTCCATAATCCATGCGCTTATTGCCAGCGTTTGAGAATCGGCGACTTCACGGCGAGATAATGCTTGTTTGTAGTCGTTAACTCGTTTATCGGCAAGTAATACGGCTAACTGCTCTGCGCTCAAGTCAGCCAATACGGTTTTGACATCTTTGGCAAGCTGTTCGGTTACTTTTTTATCGACTGCCATAACCAGTTTGTAGCTCAGTTTATTTAGGGTTTCAATACTTGCTTGCCCATCAAGTTTGCGTGCCTGCTCCATGACGCGCTGCATTATACCTGTGGCAATAATATATTGGCAAATCAGCTTGCTATCTCGCTCTCCATAAGCAGGTACTTGCCCATTAAATAAAGGGATTTTTTTATCATAATAACGACGAATTTGCTGTAAGTATTGTTCGCCTAAACTATTGGATAGTTCTTCTAGCATTTGTTTTTGACTCATGGCATTCGCAATATTTTCTGCCACATGATACGCATATAAGGCTTTGGGTATCACACAGTAAAAGTCATTACGCACGTTTTCCCAATCTGCTAATAATGCGTTGGCTAAAGGCGATTCTGTTGCTTTAACATGCTGTTTTAATTGCCATAAAAGTGCCTGCTCTTGAGCTTTGGCAAGAGCATCATTCACATTGAGCCTAAAGGGTGCAACAGAGTCTGTAGAACAGCGTGTTGTGAGTTGATGGCTTGGGTCATATTGAAAAGCAACACCGCCACTCATGCCATTACCAAAGCCTTTTCCGTAGCTACCTAGATTGACCACACAGCCATAGGTCATGTATTCACAACCAAAATCCCCTAGCCCTTCAACAACCGCAATAGCACCTGAGTTACGCACACCAAAACGGTCACCTGCTTGTCCTGCAACAAATAACTGCCCTCCTGTTGCACCAAATAGGGCAAAGTTCCCTATCAATACATTGCCGTCAGCTTGAGAACAACCGCCACCTGGGTTTTGCACTATTATTTTACCGCCCGAGGCACCTTTACCAACACCATCATTGCAAGTGCCTGAGTGAATAAGGGTAACGCCACTGGTGTTAAATGCACCATAACTTTGCCCTGCGGAGTTATGACTATGTACTAAAAGACTGTCTGCATCGAAAATGCGTCGTCCATTTTCCAAACTTATCACCGCTGGGTGGGCATCGGCTTGTTTGTTTGAGAGCTGATAATTAAGAAAACGCTCTATATCAATGCTAAATTGTGCGCCTACCGATTTGTTGCAGTTATTTAGCTGTCCTGCATCAAGCACCATCTGTGGTTTATCTGTATGTTTACCCATCTCTTTAAAACCAGCTTTAAATTGCTCAAGTAGCGCATCATCTGGCGCAAAGTTGGCTTCTAAATAAATAGGCTGTTTAACTTTAACTTCTGGAACAACTTGTAACATGGCACTCATATCTAAACGCCCAGAGATATTCTTATGCTCTATAAGGTGTAGTAAATCACTACGCCCACGAATTTCACGTAAAGAGCGAAAGCCTAAAGCAGCTAACAGTTCTCGTACTTCTTGGGCAAGGTTCATAAAGTATTGCGCTAAAGCACGAGGATCACCTTCATACACCTCTGGATTGGTGGTTAAACCAACAGGACATTTAACATTACAGTTTTTTGCCATAACACATTTAAGCATCATTAATGCCGTCGTACCAAACTCAAAGGAATCTCCCCCCATCATGGCTGATTTTATGACATCTAGCCCTGTTTGGTGTGCATTTGAACAGCGTAAAATCACTTTTTGACGAATGCCATTGGCGCACAGTGCTTGATGCACTTCGGTAATACCAATCTCAGAAATGCGTCCAGAGTTTTTAAGACTGGTTACTTGCGCCGCACCTGTACCACCTGTGCAGCCTGCTACGTTAATTACATCAGCACCTGCCTTGGCAACACCCACAGCAATTGTACCAATGCCTTCAGAGGAAACCAGCTTAACAATGACACGCACTCTTGCTGCTTTGGCATCATGGATAAGTTGCCCTAAATCTTCGATAGAGTAAGTATCGTGGTGTGGTGGTGGCGAGACCAGCTCAACCCCAGGTGTACCACCACGAGCGGCAGCAATTTCTACGGTTACTTTTGCAGAAGGGAGTTGTCCTCCTTCTCCTGGTTTTGCACCCTGTGCCATTTTAATTTCTATCTCTTCAAGGCAAGGGTCTGCTAAGTAACCTGCCCATACGCCAAAACGACCCGAGGCAAATTGTTTTATCTTACTGGCTTTAACGGAGTTATAACGAATAGAGGCTTCGCCACCTTCGCCTGAGTTGCTCATTGCCCCTGCCATATTTGTGCCTATAGCAACCGCTTCATGTGCTTTACCAACCAATGCGCCATGACTCATGGCACCTGAGGCTAAACAGGCGGTAATTTCACTGGCAGGCTGCACTGCTGATAACTCAATAGGTGCGGGAGCGGCGAGTAATTTTTTACACCATTTTTCTGCTTGATTAAACGCTGTAAAAACAACACCTTTGGCGGTTGTATTAAGGTTTTTAATATCTTTTGTAAAATATTCTTTTAGCGCATCAGCTAATAGCTGATTTTTGCCATTATTTAAACTGAGTGTCCACTGCGTTTGTTGTTGGCTAATATTAAGACCTTGTACCGCCAAACTCGCATTCACATCTATAGGCGTAGTAAACAGCTCGGTAAAATCACTTTTTTTACTGGCATCTAAAAGATTAATAGGTAGATTTAGCACATCTCGTAAAGTGGCAGGTCGTTTGGCACGCTCTTGGCTCATATTGGCAATAAAATCACGATAAGCAGGCGTGATTTGATGTTCGTTGAGCTCTTTTTTAGTACGCACCTGATAGCTAGAAGTTAAATAGCTGGGATCTTCAGGTAAAAATTCTAGGCGTTCTTGTTCATCATCATTAGCAAAGCTGTAAGCCTCACTGGTTAAGCCTTCAAAGGAACGTACAGATTCAACACCATAGCTGTGTCCCGGACCATCGCCTCGTTCTTTAAATAAGCCTAAAAGAGGAATTTGCTTTGCATCTGTCATCTGTAACATTTTGTGATGCCAGATATGTGCATTGTATGCGATGTCTTTAAATTGTGCGCCACCAACAGGAGAATGCATATTAGGAAAAATAGCGTGCAGCTCAGGGTCATTGGTATCTAAGAAACTGACTTCAAAAAATTCCCCTCCCATATAGCTTTCTGCGGTGCATAATCCAAATTTTCCCATGGTTTTCATGAGTGCTTTTTCAACCGCTTTTTGGAAGTTTTTCAGTGATTTTTCTATACCTTCACAGCTGCTATTTTCTTCTAATGCTCGAGCATAAACACTGCTTGGACAAACCGCTGATGCACCAAACCCTAAAATCAGAGCAACTTCATGAGTACCGCAAATTTGTCCAGTCTTATAAACCAAACTGGTGCTAAAGCGCAGTCCACTTTTAATAAGCCGCTGGTTAGCAGCGGAAATAGTCAGTATCGCAGGTAAGGCAGCTTGAGTTTGGCTTAATCCACTATCATCTAAAATAATAATATCAGCACCGCCTTTAGTGAGCACTTCTACCTGATCACATACATTAGCAAGGGCTGTTCTTAAATTGTTTTCACTGCTTTTTGCCGTTTTGCCAATTTTAAATAAGGTATTAATTTTAACAACACTTAGCAGCCCCTCATTACCTGCCTGTACAATACTTGCTAATAATTGTGGCGTTAAAATTGGACTATCTAATGTAAGCTGGCGTTTACCATGAGAAAAAATGGGCTTTGCGCCTAAAGAGACTCTTAAAGTCATGCCGTCTGCTTCACGAATAGAATCCAGCGGTGGGTTGGTTACCTGTGCAAAGCGTTGGGTAAAATAACGTGACATACCCCCTTCTTCACTTTGAATGCCATTCGGAGCAACACCATAACCCATGGCTGAGATTTTTTCTGCGCCATTTTGTAACATAGGATCAAGCATAAACTTTAGGCTTTCTTGGTTTAAGCTATAACCCACATAACGGCTGGCAATAGGCAGTCTTTGACTATCTAAATCATCGGTTAATGGACAATCAGACAAGGATTTAATAGGTAAATTTTCAGCTTTAATGCGTGCTCGTTGCAGCAAAGCAGCAAAGTCCTTATCTTTTGCCATACGCTCTAAAATATCGTGGGTATAGCTTAACTCTTGGGTAGCATGGTCAAATACAATCATGCCCCCTGCTTCTATACGTCCACGGCGTGTCACTATCTCTGGGGGAAAATCAATCTGCCCTGCCTCACTCATTACGGCTAAATAATCTTTAGTCTGTACACTTCTAAGCGGGCGCAAGCCTAGGCGATCTAAACGTGCTCCAATTTTAATACCATCAGAGAAGACTAAGGCTGCTGGTCCATCATTTTTTTCTTCCGACAAACTAAGATAATCGAGCATATCTCTTACTTCAGGCGAGAAACGAGCATCATTTTCCCATGCAGGCGGCATCATTGCTAATAACGCACTATCTATATCTAACTTATCCTCTGCAATACGCCGTGCAAGGGTTTGGTCTAAACGTGAGGAATCGGATTGCCCCTTAGGAAAAATAATACGCTTACCAGCTTGTCTGGCAATGGCATCTTCACTTAAACGGTTTTTACGGTCGGTATTTAGCTCGCCATTATGTGCCATACGCCTAAAGGGTTGAGCAAACCAAGGATTAGGTGCGGTATTGGTAGAGAAACGAGTATGAAAAAACAAATTGCAAATATGATGTTCTGGGTTCATTAAATCTTGAAAATAAGGCACCACTTCCCAAGAATTTAAACGCCCTTTATATACCTGCGTACGGGAACTAATAGAAATGGGATAGAGCGCTTCATAATCCGCATTACCGTAGGCTTCAGCTTCAATTTCCAGCAACATATCATTGGTTAAATGCTCAAAATTGTTCCAGCTTTGCAGCATCTTTTTGGGGCACCGAAAGACAACTTGCTCAATAGCAAGTTGCGCTTTAACTGAGGCATTATTTAAAACACTGTTATCAACAGGCACATCACGCCATAAAATAACCTCTACATCATGCTTATTAAATACTTGCTCAACCAGTTCAATGGCTTTTTGTTTGCATTTTTTATCACGAGGAAAAAAGAAGTTACCGACACCAAAACTGCCTTTTTCTAGGCTTTTATCCCCTGTAAGATAACGGTAAAAATGAACAGATAAATCAATATTAACCCCTGCACCGTCACCCACACCTCGTGAATCCATACCACCACGATGAGGAATTTTACATAAGGCCTGATGAGCCAACTCTAATAATTCGTAGCTTTGTATGCTGTGTTTATTGGTAATAAAGCCAACACCACAACTGGAATGCTCTGCATTTGGATTAGATAAATAACGTGCCATCGATACGTCTCCTACATTGGTTCATTTAATCAAAAATAACAGACCAAATTTCACAACCATACTGACTAAACGATGGTAATAGAAAATTTAAACTGGCCTTTATTTATGGTTTATATAGCACCATAAACACTCTCTCCCCAAGGCTACCTGCTAACATTATGAAAAACGTATTTTGCTTATGCACAAAACAGGGCGCAGTATTATATAGGTTATTGCTAGGACAATTCAAGACAAGTAAATCATCGCCATGACCAACTAAATCAAGTTTACCGTTAAAAAACAAAATCAATACCCTCTTTAAACTGCCTTAAAGAGAGACATGTTAAGCTATACAAATCGGATTAATTAGTGCTATGTTAGCCGCCATTAATCCATGTTATTTGCTAAAGGAAATAAAAATGTGGCCAAGCAAAACAAGGTTAAGCGGTCAGTTTGTAACCCTAGAACCATTAACACAAGCACATACTCAACCCTTACAGGACGCACTTGCAAAAGAGCCCATGCCACCAGCTTGGTATGCCCATGTTCCCACAGCACAGAGCATATCAACTTACATAACAGCGGCGCTCACTAACGAACAGCAAAAACAAATAGCTTATGCAGTTAAACTGAACACCTCTAAAACCCTTGTTGGTTCAACTCGTTTTTATGCCATAGATAAAACCCATCGGCGTGCTTTAATTGGTTTTACTTGGTATTTACCATCGGTCAGACGCAGCGCTGTTAATACAGAGTGCAAGCTCTTATTATTAACACATTTATTTGAAGAAAATCAAGCTATTGCAGCAGAGTTTCGTACGCACTTCTTTAATCAAACCTCACGCACTGCCATTGAGCGTTTGGGAGCGAAACAAGACGGCATTTTACGCAACCATCAGATTTTAGCCGATGGCTCATATCGTGATACCGTGGTATATTCTATTACCGAGCATGAATGGCCAGCGGTAAAACAAAACCTTCAAAGCAAACTTAAATATCACTTATGATGACACCTCGTTCACTCCAAATATTTATAGCGGTTGCTAAATGCGGTTCTATTAGCCTTGCCGCAGAACAGCAGCATTTAACACAATCAGCAGTTTCCAAACGCATTGCTCAGTTAGAGCAGAATTTAAATAGCAAATTATTTGAGCGACACAATCGGCGGGTAAGTCTAACCAGTGCTGGTGCGCTATTATTGCAACAAGCACAGCGCATTTTAAATTTAATGGAAGATACCAAGCAGGAACTAAACAGCTTGCAGCATGAAGTGGGCGGAAAATTGGCTATTGCCGCCAGCCATCATATTGGTCTACACCGCCTGCCCCCAGCTTTATCCATGATGCAAACCACCTACCCGAATGTCCAAATAGATTTACAGTTTATGGCATCAGAACAAGCACAAACGGCCTTAGAAAACCGTCAATTAGAGCTGGCATTAATTACCCTTAAAGCCCAATATGATGAAGAATTTAGCCGACAAATACTATGGCAAGATGAACTCATACCAGTATGTGCCCCACAGCATAAATTAGCGCAAGTAAGGGATTTGTCTATCCGTGATTTATGCCAACATGCAGTTATTTTACCTACCAAAAACACCATTACTTTTAATTTAGTAGAGCAGCTTTTTTTAACCCAAGGTTTAAGTTTAAAACCAGCTATGGCAACTAATTATTTAGAAACCATTAAAATGATGGTCAGCGTGGGTTTGGGTTGGAGTTTTTTACCTAAAAATATGATAGACAGCCAGTTGCATGTTCTAAACTGGCAAGAGGATATTGCCTTTCCATATAGAAATTTAGGCATATTGAAATTAAAACACCGTCCATTAAGTCGTTCCGCTAAAGCCTTAATTGAGCTGATACAGGTTTCGCTCAAACCCAACTAAACAAAAAACAGCAATAACAGCGCACCTAAAAGCAGACGATAAATTACAAAAGGCAGCATGCCTATGCGTTCAATAAAACGTAAAAAATAATGAATACAAATCCATGCACTAACAGCAGAAACACCAACACCCAAAGCTAAAATAGCCCAATCAACGGGCATTTCAGTGGTAATGAGCTGTAATAACTTCAATCCCCCTGCTGCTAAAATAAGAGGAATGGAAAGCAAAAAAGAAAAGCGTGCAGCAGCAACCTTATGCAAGCCTAAAAATAAAGCAGCGGTCATGGTAATACCTGAGCGTGAAGTCCCTGGAATTAATGCTAAGGCTTGCGCTAAACCAATAATTAACGCCATCATCAAAGTCATTTGCCCAAGCTGCTTTGCCTGTGAGCCAAATTTATCTGAAACACCTAAAAACACACCAAAACCAATGGTTGCCAAAGCAATAACCAAGGTACTACGCAAATGGGTTTGAATAAACTCATCTAATAATATGCCTGCCAAACCTGCGGGTATGGTGGCTAAAATAATATACCAAGCAAGGCGAGCATCTGCACTGGGTGAAGTGCTAAAGCCAGTCGTAAAAAACTGTTGAGTTAAACGTACTATATCTGTTTTAAAATACAGCATAACCGCCAATAACGTACCCAAATGAACCGCCACATCAAACGCCAAACCTTGGTCTTGCCATGCGAATAGTTGAGCAGGCAAAATCAAATGCGCCGAGCTTGAGATAGGCAAAAATTCAGTTAACCCTTGAATTAAAGCCAGAGTTAAGGCTTGAAACCAATCAATCATTGATACTCCTTAGGTTCATTAGTTGTTAATCAATTTGCTTTGTTCACTTAGCTTTTTCCATGCTGTAGCGGGTCGAATATAATCAGGTTGCTGCTCGCTCATAGCAGAAAATGCGCCTTTAGCAAAGGCGGCTCGTAAATATTGTGCAAGATTTTCATCGCTAAGCTGAATGTCTGCTAAGCCTTTTAATGTTGCCAACTCTGGCAATAACAAGCCATTACCTACCGCTTGAAAGGTTGCATCATAGTTGCTAAGAAAGGTTTGGTAACTCAGGTTAGCCACCTTATTACAACGTTGTAACTCCCCTGCTTGTAATATATAAGATTCGCAGTAGACCTCCTGCATGTGGGCATTGATGACTGCTGTAATGCGCTCATATTGTCCTTGACGGTAAGCCTGATAAGCCAGCATTTTAAGACTACTAAGCCCAAGTACAGGCAAATTTAAAGCGTATGACATGGCTTCAACAACAGCTGCAGCAATTCGAATACCAGTAAAAGAGCCAGGACCTTTAAAGTAAGCAAGGGCATTAAGCTCATGGCGAGCAGTTTGTGTCTGCTCTAAAAGCGCATCAATTAAAGGCAATACATTTTGCGCCTGTTTTCGCTCTTTATTGGCTCTTTTACTATAGTAATGTTCGCCCTTCACAAGCATAACATGCGTACTTTCGTAGCAGGTTTCGATACAGAGTATGGTGGCTATTTGCGTCATAGGATTTCGCCAGCAAGCAAACTTGCTGGCAAGTTCATTTAGGCATTTAAAGCGGCAAGCACTTTGTCTTTAATTTCATGCAACTCGCCAACACCAACAACATGATCATAGTTTGGGGCATTGTCTGCTTGTTGTTTTAATGTTTGATAAAACTGCACTAATGGTGCGGTTTGCTGATGATAGACGGTAAGGCGATGGCGTACGGTTTCTTCATTGTCATCTGCACGCTGAATAAGTGGTTCGCCTGTTACGTCGTCTTTGCCCTCCTCTTTAGGTGGGTTATAGACAACATGATAGGTACGCCCTGATGATTCATGAAAACGTCTACCAGATAAACGCTTAATAATTTCTTCATCGGCAACATCAATTTCTAACACATGGTCAATATCAACCTGTGCATCTAATAAGGCTTGAGCTTGAGGAATGGTACGTGGAAAGCCATCTAGTAAAAACCCGTTTTTACAATCACTTTGAGTTATTCTCTCCTGTACTAATTTGATGATAATTTCATCAGAGACCAATGCACCTGAATCCATGGCTTGTTTGGCTAATAAGCCTGTGGGCGTTTGTGCTTTTACTGCGGCACGCAACATATCTCCTGTGGATATTTGTGGAATATCAAAGCTCTCACAAATAAACTGTGCCTGAGTCCCTTTGCCCGCACCTGGCGCACCTAATAAAATTACTCTCATTGTTACTCCTCTTTTCTCTAGTGGTTTTTACTGCATAAACACCGTTTTGCACAGTAAAAAATCTCGTCTTATAAATTTTAAGGGGGCATAACCTTACTCTGTGTGCGCCTTATGCTCAAGTATTAACTGCCTCTATTTTTATAAATTTGCCATTTTTATCGTAATAAATAGCAAATTTACCATACACGCCATCGGGAGTAAGAATGCCTTGCAGTACACTTGCAGGAAAGCGCATACTCAAGCCCTCATCAGTACGCACTTTAACGTACTTAATGCGACCTTGATAGTACAGCAAACAATCATCAGCAGAAATGCGTAATGAGAATTGCAGTCTTTGCATACAAATTAGCTATTTAAATCCCGATGCTGGGTTGCCTGCGCTAAATCAAGTAATTCACGTAATGCCACCGACACCATAGAAAATTCTATTTGTGGCATAGATTGCGCTTCATTGAGCATATTATGCCAACGAGCAAATAAACTTTTATGTTCATTTTGCCAGCGTTCTATCGTATCAGAGAGTTTTTCTTTGGCTTTTTGATGCCCTAATAGTGCGGCAGTCAATACCCGTTGCTGCGATTCTAAGTCATCTCTTAGTGTTTCTCTCGCCAACGCCTCCCAGTGCGTCGCTGTTGGCAGTTCGTTAATTCGTTGCATAAACCAGTTAAGTGATAACAATTCACCCACTTGGAAATAGGCTTCTGATACGGACGTTAAGCTACGCTTGCTTTGCTGTGCTGCCTCAATAATGCTTAGTGCAGAATACAGATTACTTGCACCTGAAGAGGTATTTGCAAGGGCTTTAGGTACGCCTTTTTCAATGCGTTCATTAAACTGCTTTTGGTACTGCTCTAAGGTCTCGCCTGTTAATAATTGATTGAGCTTTTTGCCTATTTCTTGAACCTTATCTTTAAAGTCGGCAACTTCTTTGCCTATATCTAAGTTGGCACGACGGTTACGTACAAACCACCGAGAACTACGTCTAATCAAGCGCATCATATCTTGCATCATCGATTCTTGTACGGACGTTGCAACTTGATAATCTAAGGATTCGATTTCTTGCCAATACTCATCTAACGAAAAAATATCCCGTGCGGCAATAAAGGCACGCAAAATATCTTCCATACAAGCACCTGTAGAGTCGCTTAGCCGATTAATATAGGTTATGCCCATATAATCAACCACATTATTTGCCAAACGAGTGGCAATAATTTCTCCTCGTAAACGATGGTTATAGATTTTTTGCTGATAATCTTGTACTAATTTCTGCGGAAAACTTTGTTCAATCATTTGTGATAAATACTTATCTTCTGAAATGGTTTTGCTATTTAAGCGTTCTTTTAGCTCCCCTTTAGTATAAGAAATAAGCACTGATAACTCAGGGCGTGTTAGCCCTTGATTGTTATTGCGACGCTCTTGAATACTCTCATCATCAGGCAAAAACTCTAATTTTCTATCAAGACGACCACGGCTTTCATAATCACGAATTAAACGCACATATTCATTTAGGCGTGTTTGGCAGTCTATATAGGCAAGTTTAATTGCCTGAGTTTGGCGATAATTATGTTTTAACACCAAATCTGATACCTGTTCTGTCATGCTTAAAAAGATTTTATTACGTTGTTTTTCCGTCAAATCTTCACTTAATAATAAGTCATTAAGCATAATTTTAATGTTAACCTCTTGGTCGGAGGTATCAACACCTGCAGAGTTATCAATAAAGTCAGTATAAGATTTGCCTCCATGTAACGCATATTCAATACGCCCTAGCTGAGTTACACCTAAGTTACCACCCTCACCAATTACCTTAGCCTGCACTTCATTGCCATTAACTCGTAATGCATCGTTGGCTTTATCTCCAACACGTGAATTGCTTTCACTGCTGGCTTTAATATAAGTACCAATACCGCCGTTCCAAATTAAGTCTATAGGTGCTTTAAGTAAGGCACTGATTAAATCATTAGGCGAAAGATGCTTCTCTTTAATCGCAAAGCATTTACGCATTTCAGGACTGATACTGATACTTTTAGCAGAGCGTAAAAAAATACCTCCCCCTTTAGATATCAATTTTTTATCATAATCCGCCCATGAAGAACGAGGCATATCAAACAAGCGTTGTCGCTCTTTAAAACTTTCAGCAGAGTTGGGTGTTGGGTCTATAAATATGTGCATATGGTTAAACGCCGCCACCAAGCAAATATGTTTAGATAGCAACATACCATTACCAAACACATCGCCTGCCATATCGCCAATACCAACAACATTAAAGTCTTGCTCTTGTACGTTATGTCCCATTTCACGGAAATGACGCTGCACAGAAATCCATGCGCCACGTGCAGTAATGCCCATTTTCTTATGGTCATAACCCACAGAACCACCTGAAGCAAAGGCATCTCCTAACCAAAAACCTCGTGCAATGGCTATCTCATTAGCAATATCTGAAAAAGTTGCCGTACCCTTATCTGCAGCAACAACTAAGTAAGGGTCTTGTTCGTCATAGCAGATGACATTATCAGGGGCAATGACCTTACCGTCTTTACGATTATCCGTCACATCTAATAACGCACTAATAAAGGTTTGATATGAACGTATGCCCTCTGCCATAAAGGCTTCACGGTCATCACTTTTGGGTAAATTCTTAGCAATAAATCCACCCTTTGCACCAACAGGAACAATCACAGAGTTTTTAACTTGCTGGGCTTTTACCAAACCAAGGACTTCAGTTCTAAAGTCATCGGTTCTATCAGACCAACGTAAGCCACCACGAGCCACTTTACCACCACGCAAATGCACACCTTCCACACTTGGCGAGTACACAAAAATCTCAAATGCAGGTCTTGGTAATGGCATATTACTGATTTTTTCTGGGTGTAGTTTAATTGCCAAATAGTTCTTTTTCTCGCCGTTTGTATCTGTTTGATAAGCATTAGTACGCAATGTGGCTTTCATTAATTCTAAATAACGGCGAATAACACGGTCTTCATTTAATTGTGCCACATCATCAAGAGAGCTAAGAATTTTATCTTCACACGCCTGCATTGCCGTTTCACGCTGCGCCATATCCTGCTTATTAATGGCAAATTTAAGGCCGAAATACTCAACTAAATATTGGCTAATATGCACATAGCGGCATAATGTATCAGCAATGTAGGTTTCTGACATAGCTGAGCGAATTTGTTTCATATAGCGGGCATAGGTACGTAAAATAGCCACATCGTGCCAACCTAAATTACTACCTAATACCATACGGTTAAAGGCATCGTTTTCACCTTTGCCTATCCATATAGCCCGAAAAGCATTTTCAAATGCTTGTTTGACTTCACTGATATTAATCGTACCTGCCAAGCTGTATTGCAAAATAAAATTATGTATCCATACCACTTGCCCATCTTTGCGAACAATCTCATAAGGATTTTCACCCATAGCACGCAGGCCTAAATTTTCTAAAACAGGTAAAATATCAGACAGATGTACATTATGATTAGGTTGGAATAATTTAAAACGCAAGATATTTTCTTCATCTTCAAGCTCTCGATAAAGACTCATCGCCAGCGGTTTTTCATGTTGCGTAAATAGCTCGTTAATATGTTGAATATCACTCACTGCTGTCCGTGTATTAAAAGTTTCACGGTAGCCTGCTGGAAAAGCATGTCGATATTGATTAAAGGATTTATTGCCTTTTTCTTCACCCATGCTTTCAATTAATGCATCTCGTAAGTTATCTTCCCATGAGCAAATTGCTTGGGAAATACGATACGCAACTTTATCCACATCAATTTCTGCCGTTACTTTATCATCAATACGCAGCATAAAATGTGTACGGTTTAAAATAGACTCCGAAAAATAGGTATTAAATTCAATATCTAAAGGCTCAAATTCTTCTTGTAAAACCTGTTCCATTTTAAGCCTAACTTCCGTGTTATAAGAATCTCTTGGAGAATACACCAGACAAGAAATAAAGCGGCTATACGGGTCTTGTTCTATATACACTCGTGTTTGCCTACGTTCTTGAATATTCAACACCCCAGTGGTGGTTTTATATAAATGTTCCACACTGGTTTGAAAAAGCTCCTCCCTTGGGTGTACTTCTAAGATACGATTAAGCTCTTTACCATTATGATTATTAAAATCAAACCCTGATTTTTCACGCACTTCTTGCAGTTTTTGTCGAACAATAGGAATGTTCCAAGGAGTCTCGATATATACCACCGAAGTATACAGCCCTAAAAAGCGAATACCCCCTATTACATTGCCTTTATCGTCATAGCGTTTAACCACCACATAATTAGGATAAGCAGGTCGATGCACACGGCTACGGTTACCTGATTTAATAAAACTAATTAATTTAGGTTGGGTAATAAATTCCTGAATATCAGTGGTCATTTCTTCTAATTTGACCTTACTGCGACTGGCTTTACGCAAACGAAACAGACCTAAATCCTGTTTTACATCACGCTTAACAAGAGCCGTATTCTCATCTTGTTCGATACTAAACTCATCGTATGCTAAAAAAGTAAAATGATTATCTCCTAGCCACTTTAAAAAAGCCACCACCTCATCTCGCTCGCTTTGTGGGCGTAATTGGCAACCTTTATTTACATAGGTAATGGCTTGTTCTACTTTTTTATGAATGTTGTCATAGTCTTCTACACAAAAACTAACTTCTTGCATAATTTCTTGTAGCTGTGCATTTAGCCCATCTAAAACCTGTTTATTGGTATGTAAATCCACTTCCACATGAATAATTGACTCTGCTGTTAACTGACTATCTTGCTGCTTTAAATTGGCATTTTTAATCTTATGCTTAGCATCACGCTTAACATTAATAACCGCATATTGAATAGCATGAATTGCCATATTCTGGCTATTAACAAACATGCGTACAGAATCGACTAAAAAGGGAATATCAGGCGTTAAAATTTCAACAATGGTATGTGAAGAACGCCAACCATGGTTTTCATAATCGGGATTAAAGACCCTAATTTTAATTTCATTCTTTTTACGTTCTTGGATAAATTTCCAACAAGAAAGGGTTGCTCCATATAAATCTTCGGTGGAGTGCAGCATAATCTCATCATCGGGAATTTCTGCATAATAAAGATCAACAAATTCATTTAATGCTTGCGCCAATGATTTATCATTTCGTTCTAAAATAATCTGTTTTAAAGAAGACAGCATGGTAAGTTCCTAGTTAGGTAATATTTTATTACTAGCCTAGACCATTTAATGGTTTTTTTCTTGGAACTTTTTTGCCAAAAGCGTATCTTTTTACGCGGATATAAAATAGCGATAACAAAGCCTGCCTAAAAGACATCATTTTTTGCTTAAATTTGGCTATTTTTTTGTTACAGTAATACCCTTTCATTTCTTAGATAGACAATAAACAATGAGTTTAAAAAATCAATTTCAACAATTAAAAACAACCCTAGAAAAACAAATCATTGGTCAACCACATTTACTTGACAGCCTACTAATCTGCTTACTTGCAGACGGACACTTATTAGTTGAAGGCGCACCTGGATTGGCAAAAACCAAAGCCATTCAAACCTTAGCTCAGTGTCTTGAAGGCAGTTTTAAACGTATTCAATTTACCCCCGATTTACTACCTAGCGACATTACAGGCACAGACATTTATCGCCAACAAGAGCAGCGCTTTGATTTTCAACATGGACCAATATTTAACAACCTGATTTTAGCCGACGAAATAAACCGCGCACCTGCTAAAGTACAAAGTGCGTTATTAGAAGCCATGGCAGAGCGACAAGTCAGCGCAGGAGGAAAAACTCGCCCACTGGATAAACTGTTTTTAGTCATGGCAACCCAAAATCCCCTAGAGCAAGAAGGCACTTATCCATTACCAGAGGCACAACTTGACCGCTTTTTAATGCAAGTTAACATCGCCTATCCTGATGCCCAAGCAGAGCTGGCTATTATGCGAGTGGTACGCAAAGACGCTTTAGCCAAACTGGAAGAAATACAAACTCAACTTAGCCAAGCAGATATTTTTGCCGCTCGTACCGCTTGTCTTGAACAGCACCTAAGTGAGAGTATTGAGCAATATATTGTGCAACTGGTCATGGCAACTCGCCAACCCCAAGCCATTGATAAAGAATTAGCCAGTTGTATTGATAACGGTGTTAGTCCTAGAGCCAGTCTTGCCTTAGAGCGTTGCGCCAGAGCGCACAGTTGGCTTAATGGACGTGACTTTGTGACCCCTGATGACGTGCAAGCCGTTGCCAAAGATGTGCTACGTCACCGCCTTATTCTCAGTTTTTCTGCCCTTGCAAATGGACACACAAGCGATAGCATTATCGACACAATATTAGAAAGAGTTGCAGTCATTTAATGGTCTCGTTTTCCACTGGCATACAGATTAACACAGCCAACCTAATTGCCATGGGGCAGCTAGCAAAACAACTGCCCATACATAAGCAACGCAAAGTATTGGCAAACCGCATGGGCAATCAAATCAGTGCCATGCGTGGGCGAGGCATGGAATTTTCAGAAGTCAGAGCCTATACAACTGGCGATGACGTAAGACAAATGGACTGGCGCATTACCGCTCGCACGCAAACACCACATATCAAACTCTACCAGCAAGAAAAAGAACGCCCTGTTATGCTCATGCTAGATTTACGTGCCAATATGCGTTTTGCCAGCAAACGGGCTTTTAAATCTGTATTAGCCGCTGACATTGCTGCATTATTAGGTTGGTCAAGTCTTAACTCTGGCGACCACCTTGGCACTTGGATATTTAACGACACCCAAGAGCTAGACATTCGTCCCAAAGGTCGCAAAACGCACCTACTTACACTGTTTCATCAACTGAGCGATTTTGCCCAAAAGCCCACCCAAGCACAACCAGCACAAGCTCGGTTTGAACAAATGTTACGCCACCTCTTACGCAGCCACAGACCGGGCAGCCTCATTTATTTAATCTCAGATTTTTATGGTTTTAGCCCCCAATGCTTGCCCTCTTTACAAACACTTAGCAAGCGCAACGACCTTATTGCCATACAAATTCGTGATCTCTTAGAGCAAGAGCTACCACCAGCAGGTCAATACCGCATCAGTGACAGGCATACAAATATCCAGATTGATACCCAAGCAGCCTCTTTAAGAACAAAATTTGCCCAACAAGCAAAAGCAAAGCAACAACAGCTAATAGAGCAATTACGTCAATTATCTATCGCTCATATTGAATTGTTTACGCACCTTCCCATTATGCCCGCACTACAATCTGGTTTAGGCATTAGCCCACAACGAGGTACGCACAATGCCTAATCAAGCATTGAATTTGCAAGACATTCATCTGCCTGACGGCATTAGTTTGTTTCCCCTCGCTTATGGCTGGTATTTACTGGTACTGCTTGTTATTTTACTGCTCGCACTCATCTTTCTAGTACGTTATTACCGTACACGCACTTGGCTTAAACGTGTGAGTAAAACACAACTTAAACGCAGCTATCAGCAATATCAAAGTGAACACAACCCCCTTGCCTATAGCCAACGCACACTGTTACTCATTAAACAAATTTGCGCGCTCAAATACCCACAAGCAATGCCTTTAAGTGGCGAGGCGTTAAGTAAATTTTTACAACAACCTGACGCTTGCTTTAGCCCCTCTAGCCTATGGGCGCTAACCCAAGGCTTATACCAAAAAGAGCCCGCCTTTGATGTTGAACAACTACACCAAGACTGCTTACGCTGGGTTAGGAGACACGCATGATTGAATTTCATTGGGCTTGGGTTTTTTATCTTATTCCCTTACCACTTCTTATTTATTGGTTAGCACCTGCCTCCAAAAGCCAACAAGCAGCTTTACAAGTGCCAGACATAACCCTTTGGCATAAAGCACAAGCCGCCGACTTACATACCAAAAAACACCTATCTACTTTACTTTTACCCTTGCTTATTTGGCTTTGTTTGCTTGGCGCACTTGCTCGCCCTTACCTATTGGGCGAGCCTTTGGCACTGCCTATCAGCGGACGTGATTTAATGCTAGCAGTGGACATCTCTGGCAGTATGCAGCAACAAGATATGCAGCTTAATCAACAGCCCGCCTCACGCCTAGAAGTGGTTAAAAAAATTGTGCATCAATTTATTAGCAAGCGACAATCTGACCGTATAGGCTTAGTATTATTTGGCACCCAAGCCTATATCCAAGCACCACTTACTTTTGATAGCAAAACCGTAAATATCTTACTCAACGAAGCGCAAATTGGACTCGCAGGTAAAAGCACAGCCATAGGTGATGCCATAGGCTTAGTCAGCAAACGCTTTATACAGCAGCAAAAAGTGCAACACAAAGTACTAATTTTACTCACTGATGGCGCCAATACCGCAGGCGCATTACCCCCCCTTAAAGCAGCCGAGATTGCCGCTCAAGCAGGCATAAAAATTTACACCATAGGCATTGGGGCAGAATCCATGCAAGTCTCAGGTTTATTTGGTCTGTTTAGCTCACGCACCATCAACCCCTCACAAGATTTAGACGAAAAAAGCCTACAAAAAATTGCTCAACTCACAGGTGGCAAATACTTCCGAGCCAAAAACACCCAAGAGCTTGCTGAAATTTATCGCATTATTGAACAGCTCGAACCCATTGAACAAAACCCAGAAATATTGCGCCCCAAAAAAAGCCTCAGCCACTGGCTAATTGCCCTTGCTTTAGGCTTATTGCTCATATCTCGTTTACTCACACCACTTAGCAACAGGGTTGCTCAAATTAGGAATAAGCCCCATGCTAGATAGCCTATTGCAATTTCACTTTATTCGCCCTTTATGGCTACTGACTTTATTACCCTTAGGTGCTTGGCTGTTTTATCTAGCACAGCGCAAGCAGGCTTTAGGCAACAACTGGCATAAAGTCATTGATGCCCAACTACTCACCCACTTACTAGAGCCTAAGAACAAACAACCAAAGCACCTACAAACTTGGCTATGGCTGATTATTTGGATATTACTAAGCCTTGCCAGTGCAGGGCCTAGCTTTAAAAAATCACCCCAACCCGTTATCAAAAACCAAGACGCATTAGTCATTGTTTTAGACTTATCTTATTCCATGTATGCCCAAGATTTAAAACCCGACCGCCTAACCCGTAGTAAACAAAAAATCATGGATATATTACGTGCCAGAAAAGACGGACAAACCGCACTAATCGCATACGCAGGCAGTGCCTTTGCAGTCACCCCACTCACCGATGACAGTGCCACCATCAGCAACCTTTTACCCTCCTTAAACCCCGCGATTATGCCCAACTTTGGCAGCCGTACCGATGCCAGTATTGACATGGCAAAAAGCCTGCTAAAAAATGCAGGCTTCGCACAAGGACAAATTCTCTTACTCACCGATGGCATTAAACCCAAATACCTAAACGCCATTAAAAACAGCCTTAAAAATACCCGCTATGACTTAGGGATTATCGCCGTAGGCACATCTCAAGGTGCGCCTATTCCCATTACCAACAAAGGTTTTATTAAAAAAGATGGACAAATCGTGCTAGCAAAACTGGATTTACAACCCATAAAAGCATTAGCGAAAACGCCAAATATTAACTGGCAAACACTAAGTCTCAGCGATAATGACTGGCAAACGCTTATTCGCCCCCACACACAAACAAACACACCAAAAAAATCAGCCAATCGCCTTTTTGACCTTTGGCAAGACAGTGGTTTTTATTTGCTTATTCCTGCACTTATTCTGTTTTTAAACTTTTTTAGAAGAGGCACAAGTTTACTTATTATACTTATGGCAACCGCCTTAGTTACCCCTAATCAAACCTGGGCAGACAGCTTAGACAAGCTATTTAAAAACCCCGACCAACAAGGCTATGAACTGCTTAAAGACAACCCCAAACAAGCCGCCAAAACCTTTCAATCCCCTGCTTGGCAAGGGGTCAGCCATTACCGTGCCAAACAATATCAACAAGCCGCCGATGCCTTTGCCAAATTAGACAGTGCCAATGCCCACTACAACCGAGGCAACGCCCTAGCACAAATGCAGCAATACCAAAAAGCCATTAACGCCTATCAAACAGCACTCAAAAAAGACCCCAACTTAAAAGATGCCAAAACCAATTTAGAGCGTGTTAAACAGGCACTACAGCAACAGCAGCAAAATCAATCCAAGCAAAACCAGCAGAACCAGCAGAACCAGCAGAACCAGCAGAACCAGCAGAACCAGCAGAACCAGCAGAACCAGCAGAACCAGCAGAACCAGCAGAACCAGCAGAACCAGCAGAACCAGCAGAACCAGCAGAACCAGCAGAACCACCAGCAGAACCAGCAGCAGAACCAGCAGAACCACCAGCAGAACCAGCAGAACCAGCAGCAGAACCAGCAGCAAAACCAGCAGCAAAACCAGCAGCAGAACCAGCAGCAAAACCAGCAGCAAAACCAGCAGCAAAACCAGCAGGATAATCAGAGCCAACAAGATAAACAGCAAGATAAACAACAATCTGCCCAGCAAAAAAATCAGCAAGACAAAAAAAGCACGCAGCCAAAGAACAAGCTGCCACAATCAGCACAGAAAAAAAGCCCCAAAACAACCGCAAAAGCCAGCCGCTCGCCCTTAGAGCAACTCAGCAAAGAACAGCAAACGGCAATACAACAACAGCTTAAGCAAATACCCGATAAACCAGGCAACCTACTTGAGCGTAAATTCAAATATCAATATCAACAACGAGAAGCGCAACAAACCGAGGACGAACCATGGTAACCATAGCCAAGTCATCTACCATCTATCTAATGCTATTATTATGTCTATGTGCCTTTACGCCCAACTTATATGCAGGCAGCTTTAGTGCCAAAGTAGATAGAGACAATATTAATATGGGTGAGCAATTTACCCTCACTTTACGCCATACAGACAACGTTGGCTTTGACACCCCTGATCTATCCGCCCTAAAAGAGCACTTTCAAATACTCGATAGCCAGCAGCATAGCCAAGCAAACATCAGCTTTGGCACAACCACCCAAGCACAAACCCAGACCCTATGGCAAATTTTACTTGCCCCCAAAAAAAGCGGGCATCTATCCATTCCCGCCATTCATTTCAAAGGGCAACATACCAACCCCATAGCTATTACCGTCAATGCCCCTGCAACTCATTTACAGCACAAACAAAAAGACAACTTCTTTATCCGCAGCATAGACAAACAAAACGCCTATGTACAAGAACAAATTATTTACCATGAAAAGTTCTACCATAAACTGCCCTTTGGACGAGCAGAAATAAGCGAATTTAAAATCCCCAACGCCCATGTCATCTCTTTAGGTAAAGCCAAACAATATCACAGCACCCTAAATGGCGAGTCTTACAATGTAGTTGAACACCGCTTTGCCATCTTTGCCGAGCAAGCTGGCGAGCTAGTCATACCCACACGCACAATTACAGGCTATAACGTCTATGGCAATTCTTTTTCTGCCAGTACCGAAAAACAAACACTATCCATTCAAAGCATTCCTAAAAACTATCCCAATGCCCCTTGGCTAGTAGCAAAACATATCCAATTACAAGAAGACTACACACCCTCTACCAATGAATGGCAAGTTGGTCAAGCAGTCACACGCAGCATACGAATTATCGCATCAGGTGCCCATGCCAGTCAGCTAACCGCCTTGCCCATGCAAGAAGTAGCAACACTTAAATACTATCCAGACGAGCTTAAAAGTGACAATCAAATTACCCCCAATGGGATACAAGGAAAGCTACTACAGTCTATGGCACTGGTTGCCACCCAAGCAGGCAATATCGAACTACCTGAAATACGTCTGCCCTTTTTTAATAGCCAAACTCAACAAATACAATATGCCACCTTACCCGCACGCAGCATACGGATTAAAGATACTCAAAATGCCCAACAATCCACCACTACAACAGCTAAGCCACAAACCAACACAGCCACCAAAGGTGCAGATAAGCAAAACACAACAGCCCCCAACACCGCCCCAAAAGCACAACCTTTATGGCAATGGCTCAGTTTTATCCTAGTGCTATCTAACCTCCTATTTGCCTACCTTTGGTGGAACAAAAAAGGTTCAAAAACCGACCCCAAACACAACCAACAAACATCAACGCTTAAACAACAGCGTCAGCAACTATTTAACGCTTGCCAACAAAACCAACCTGCTGATATACGCCAAGCATTAATCAAATGGGGGAGCGCATTTTTACACAGTCCTAATCAACTTAGCCTTGAGCAAATACAACAACAACTAAATCAACCAGAGATCAACCTCGCCATTAGCGAATTAAATGCCACTCTCTATAGTGCCACCCCCAATAGCGCATTTAACGGACAACGAATTTGGCAACTGGTTAAACAACTAAAACAACCCAAGACCAGCACCACAAGCAACGACCTACCTAGGCTGAGGACGGAAGACTGAGGGCTGAGGGCTGAGGACTGAGGACTGAGGACTGAGGGCTGAGGACTGAGGGCTGAGGACTGAGGACTGAGGGCTGAGGGCTGAGGGCTGAGGACTGAGGACTGAGGACGGAAGACTGAGGACGGAAGACTGAGGACTGACCTCTGCCCAGCACCATGCGGAGCATGGTTCTGTCCTCTGTCCTCTGTCCTCTGTCCTCTGTCCTCTGACTCCCTGACCCCCTGACCCCCAAAAAAGCCCCTTACCTAAGCTAGGTAAGGGGCTGATCATAACAACTAAATAAACAAGCCTAAGGTTTTTTAACCTGCTCTATTTTATAAATAACATGCTCCCGATCAACAGATACATATAAATTACCCTGTGCATCTCGGGCAATGCCTGATGGTTGATTAAATGAGGTGATACCACTTAGCTCAAGGGAAGAGACTGTTTTCTTTTGCAAATCAATACGGCGTATTTTACCAGAAAAATGCTCAATTAAGAATAAAAACCGCCCGTAATCTGAGGCGACCATTTGATTTTGGTTAGGGTCAAACTGTGCCTTACCATCAAAAGCACCATCAACAGAGGCGCACCCTGCGGTATTGGTTAGCGCTTTCTCGGGACTGTTCTTCAGAGTTTCATCCTCATACAGTTTGCAATCTGCACTTGAACGGGGGATATAAAACAGTTTATCGAGTTTATCGTTATACATACCCATAGCAATGGAATTACTGCCTACTGTCTTAATATTGCCCACCCTACGCTTAGGAATGTAGATTTCACGAATAACTTGATTAGAAGAATCAAATACATACAATCTATCGCTATAATAAACCATATTGTATATCTCGCTAAAACGAGCACCATCGCCTATTGCAGTGACATAAAGATTATCATGGACAGGCACATCATCAGATGTACCACACTTGCCTGCCAGCGTTGTGACCACCGCCTTTGGGGTGATTTTACGCACACAATAACCTAAACCACCCACATACAGGTTATCAGCTTCATCAATGGTAATGGCAATGGGAGTCTTAAATGTTGCCGCACTGCCTGTGCCATCATCAGTACCCATTGCGCCACCTGCATCACCTGCAAACAGACTGACCTGACCCTCTGGGGTAATTTTACGAATTTGATTATTACCTGCATCTGCAACAAACAAATTGCCCTTACTATCAAATACCATATGAGCAGGGGATTTAAAGCGTGCTTCTGTTAAAGAACCATTTTGCTTGCCAGGGTCACCAACTTTACCTGCATAAACACTGACCTTAGCTACCACAGCACTACAATCAACATCCACCGTTGCATCTGTATTGCTGATGGTGCCAGTGCCATTTTTAACTTCACAAACGCCCTGAAACGTATTTGATTGGTGTTTAACACTGACTTTATAATCCCCTAGCTTCATCTGCCCAAAGCCAATATCAGTTGGATTAACTAAATCACCATTACCACTGTTTTGTAATACCAGCCCTGCTAACTCTTTTAGGTTTGTGAAATTTAGCTTAAGTTGATACTTTGTGACATTGTCTATTTTGCGGATAACCTGCCCGCCAGAAGATACAAACAAGTTACCCTGTGCATCTTGGGCAATGCCGATTGGATACCCAAATCCTGCCTTGTCACCTACGCCATCGGTAACAGCCTCGGTGCCATCACCTGCAAGGGTATCCACTTTTTTATTAATTAAATCAATACGACGTATGCGTCCATTTTTACTAGACGCTAGGTATAAAAACTGTCCTGATGCCGAGCTTAAAATATTATTTGGAAACTCTCCTCCTTCTCCAAAGAGTGCTTTAGAAAAATCATTATCTTCTGGTGCATTCATACCACAAACACCACCTGCAATGCTTTTAGGCTCTAATTTACTGGCACTTAAATCCAGTTCATATAACTGACATATAAAATCAGATCCTTTATTTACAGCTGGCAAATAATACAAACGCTGTTTATCTGCACTTAAACCCATAGGGACAAGACGTTCGCTCTTCATCGCTATGAAATTTTGCACTGTGCCATCATTAATGCTGATTTTACGGAGAAGCTGATTACTATCAAACAGATACAGGGCATTATCGCCATCATAGACCATGCCATAGATCTGCCCAAAGCGAGCATCAGTACCTGTTTTAATATTAGAAAAATCATCATTTTTAGGCACATCACCACTTGTACCACACTCACCTGCCAGCGTGGTGACCTTCGCCTGTGGGGTAATCTTACGCACGCAGTTATTATAACTACCCACATAGAGGTTATCCGCTTTATCAATGGCAATGACTATGGGGCCACCAAATTTTGCCGCACTGCCTATGCCATCATCAATACCCATTGCGCCACCTGCATCACCTGCAAACAGACTGACCTGACCCTCTGGGGTGATTTTACGAATTTGATGGTTCAAAACATCTACAACAAACAAATTGCCCTTGCTATCAAACACCATATGAGCAGGGATATTAAAGCGTGCATCGCTGAATGCGCCATTGGTTCTGCCTGTTTTATCAGTTTTACCTGCATAGGTGCTGACCTTAGCAAAGCCCTCAATACAGCTTAACGCTAGGGCTATTTTACCGCCGTTATAACTGCCTTTGCCTTGCTCTACATAGCAATACTGGCTAAAGCCCTCTGGTTGGTGCATGACTTTAATATCATAGTCAGTGCCTTTGGCAATTTTTGCACTTAAAATTAGGGTTTTTGCCTCACTTTTAGGCACGGCAAACGGTGTGTTATCTGCCCCTGATGCGGTGTTTTGCAGTAATAACCCCTCAGTTGAAATGGCTTGATTAAGGGTTAGTTTGACATTGTCTTTAATAATTGTATTGCCTGCACCGCCACCTGCACCACCGCCGCCACTACAGGCAGTAATCAAAGCAACACTTAGGCTTAAAAGAAATGTTTTTAAAGAAAGGAATTTAGAATCGGTTGTTGAGCTGTTGAGCTGTTGAGCTGTTGAGCTGTTGAGCTGTTGAGCTGTTGAGCTGTTGAGCTGTTGAGCTGTTGAGCTGTTGAGCTGTTGAGCTGTTGAGCTGTTGAGCTGTTGAGCTGTTGAGCTGTTGAGCTGTATTGTAACATCGTTGTCACCTCATGAAAGTTATTTAATGTAAAAAAATTTTAAATTTTTCATATCAATACGCAAATATGCAAATGCGTATTGACCATAGTACACCCTATACTATTCACAATGCAATAGTGTATAAATAAAAAACACCTGACTTTCAGGTTTCAGAGGTCAGAGGTCAGAGGTCAGAGGACAGAGGGCAGAGGACAGAGGACAGAGGACAGAGGACAGAACCATGCTCCGCATGGTGCTGGGTAAAACCCCTGACCCCTGAACCTCTGTCCTCTGTATTACATAAGACGTTTAACTGGTGCAAAACTGCTTCTGTGATAGGGCGTTACGCCATGCTCTTTTAAAGCCTGTAGGTGTTGCTTGGTTCCGTAGCCCTTGTGTTTGGCAAAGCCATATTCTGGATAGAGTGCATCTAATTCGTACATGCTTTTGTCTCTGGCTACCTTTGCTAAAATAGAGGCTGCTGAAATGGCAGGAACTAAGCTGTCTCCTTGAATAATAGCATGCGCAACAATAGGTAAGTCAGGCAGTTTATTGCCATCAACTAGGGCACAGTCTAAAGGGGTTTTTAGGGCTAAAAAAGCACGGCGCATGGCAAGTAGCCTTGCTTGTAAAATATTAATGCTATCAATTTCTGCGACGCTAGCGGTAGCTATGGCAAAGTCTTGGGCATGGTTGCAAATCTCTTGGTATAGGTATGCCCGTTTTTTTTCACTGAGCTTTTTTGAGTCGTTAAGTCCTGCAATGGGTTTGTTGCTATCTAAGATAACCGCTGCGGCATACACTTCTCCGCATAGAGGACCTGCTCCTGCTTCGTCTATGCCGCAATATAGACTACCTTGTTGTTGTAATCTGGCTAGTAGTGTTTGCTCGTTAGGATTTGCCATGTTTGTCTAATAAAGTCTTAATCGCATAAGCGGCTTGTTGATTGGCATCACGTTTGATACTGCGATGCAAGCGGCTAAATTCTTGTTTGAGTTCGTTGCTTTTTTCTGGATTTTTAAGTAAGTCTAATACGGCTTGGGCAAGTGCCTGTGGGGTTGCTTCATCTTGCAGTATTTCTGCTACCAATGGTTTTTCTGCCAATAAATTTGGTAGGGAGATATAGGGCTTTGTAATCATTCTTTTTAAAATAAAGTGCGTTAGCCATGCCATTTTATAACTCACAACCATAGGTCGCTTTACTAACATTGCTTCTAAAGTGGCGGTGCCTGATGCCAGTAAGATAACATCTGCGGCAATCATGGCTGTTTGTGCCTGCCCTGATAGCAGTTTGATGTTTAATTTAGGGTAATCTGCTATTAAATTTTGTAGCTGTTGTAAGCGCATTGCATTGGCGGCAGGTAAAATAAATACGGTGTCTTTTTCTTTTTGCTGTATCTGTTGTGCTGCTTGTAAAAAGGTTGCACCTAAGTATTTAACTTCACTACCACGACTGCCCGGCATAAGGCAAACAATGAGGACATCATCTGGTAAGTTTAGTTTTGCTCGTGCGGGCTTGGGGTCATTTTCAAGGGCGATGCTATCGGCTAAGGTATGTCCCACACATTGAGCTGAAATGCCTGCTTGTTCGTATATGGGCAGTTCAAATGGAAACAAGGTAAGCATTAAGTCACAAGCTCGCTTTATTTGCTTAATTCGCCATGCTTTCCATGCCCAAACGGAGGGGCTAACGTAGTGGCAGGTTAAGATGCCCTGTTGTTTTAATTTTTCTTCGATAACAAGGTTAAAGTCAGGCGCATCAATGCCTATAAATAAGTCTGGTGGGTTGGTTAGCCAACGCTGTATTAGGCTTTTTCTCAGTTTTAATAATTCTGGTAAGCGTGAGAGTACTTCAACTAAACCCATGACCGATAGGCGTTCCATAGGGACAATACTATGCAGCCCTTGTTGCTGCATTAACGCACCGCCTATACCACTAAAATGAATTTCTGGATAGGCTTGCTTGAGGGTTTGCATTAACCCTGCGCCTAAAATATCTCCCGACATTTCACCTGCAATAATGGCAATGTGCATTAGCGGATAATGCCACGAGTAGATTGTGTTAGTGAGTCTAGCATAAGCTGTACATAGGCATTGGGCGTTTGTTGTTGGAGTTTGTTAATTGCGTCTTTTAGGCTTAATCCTTGACGATAAATAATGCGATAGGCTTCTTTTACTTGTTTGATACCATTGCTATCTATGCCTCTGCGCTTCATGCCTTCGGTATTTAAACCATGGGGTGAGGCAGGATAACCAGATGCCATAACAAAGGCAGGAATGTCTTTTACAATCACGGTACCCACGCCGCACATTGAGTGTGCTCCAATATGGCAAAATTGATGCACCTGCGCTGCGCCACCTAAAATCGCCCAGTCGTTTATTTTAACATGCCCTGCTACGTTGCAGTCGTTGGCAAAAATACAGTCATTGTCAATCATCACGTCATGGGCTATATGGGTGTTAATCATAAATAAATTACGATTGCCAATTTGTGTTATGCCTTTATCCTGTACTGTACCTCTGTGAATGGTACAGGCTTCACGAATGATGTTGTCATTACCTATGATTAGCTGTGTTGCCTCGCCTTGATATTTTTTATCTTGGCAATCTTCGCCAACTGAGGCAAATTGAAAAATACGGTTGTTTTCTCCAATTTGTGTATCTCCTTTGATGACAACATGCGAGCCTATTTGACTGTTATCTCCAATGCTTACGTTACCTTCAATTACGGTAAATGCGCCAATACTGACGTTTTTACCTAATTTGACCTGACTGTCTATCAGGGCATGAGGGCTAATCATAGCAGTTCTCTCTTTGAGCATAGGATATCGGCTTGACAGGCTAACTCGCCATCTACTAAGGCTCGGCAGCGAAACTTCCATAAAGTCCGCTTACGGCTGATACAAATACTCTCTAGGGTAATTTGATCGCCAGGCACAATAGGACGCTTAAAGCGAACCTTATCTGAGCCTGCAAAATAATAAATGGTTTTGGGGGTGCGTTCTGCACCTAGGTAGGCCATGCCTAATAAGCCTGATGCTTGCGCCATTGATTCTAAAATAAGCACCCCTGGCATAATGGGGTGACCGTTAAAGTGCCCATTAAAAAATTCTTCATTATAACTTACGTTTTTTATGGCAGTTAAGGTAGGCCCTTTTTCTGCTTCAAAATCCATATTTAACACTTTATCTACCAATAACATAGGGTAACGATGAGGTAGATATTCTTGAACATTAACAATACTTTCTTGTGACATTTTTAAACCTTTTTCTCTTGCTCCAAGGCTTTAATGCGCTTGGCTAAACTTTCTATATTACGTACGTGCACCACGGCTTTACGCCACTCTTTTTGTGGCATACTTGGTAGACCCGATGCGTACCAACCCGATTCTTTAATGTGATTGGTAACCATTGACATGCCTGTCAGACAAACACCATCTGCAATATTAATATGTCCAGTAATGCCAGTTGCACCACCAATTAAGCAGTTTTTGCCTATTTTGGTGCTACCTGCAATACCGACACCGCCTGCAATGGCGGTTGCATTTTGTATTTCTACATTATGTGCAATATGTACTTGATTATCGATAATCACATCATCGGCAATTATAGTATCCTGTAATGCGCCTCTGTCGATAGTCACATTTGCGCCAATTTCTACACGATTACCAATTATAACAGAACCCAGTTGTGCAATTTTTTCCCAACCTCCTGCTTTAGACGCATAGCCAAAGCCATCAGAGCCAATCACACTGTTGGCTTGAATCAACACTTGCTTACCAATTTGACTGGCGTAATGAATTGTAACATTGGCATTGATACGGCTTTGTTCTCCAATTTGTACCTTATCTTCAATATAAACGCCTGCACCTATTTGGCAGTGCGCTCCAATGTTGACTTGCTCTCCTATCACTGCGTGTGCGCCTATTGCTGCGCTGGCATGAATATTGGCAGTGGCGGCAACAACTGCTGTGGCATGTATGCCTTGTGGTACTTTGGGTGCTTGAGAAAATAAAGTAGATATTTTAGCGTATGCCAAATAAGGGTCTTTGCAGGTTAATAAAATGCAATGTTTAGGGGCGTTATCTGGTGATATATTGGTAGGCACAATCACGGCACTGGCTTGGGTTTTTGCTAGTTTTTCGGCATATTTATCACTAACTACAAAGCTGATATCCCCTGCTTTTGCTTGCTCAATATCTTTAAGCCCATTAATTAAGCAAGCAGCATCAGAGTCTGTCACAGTGGCAGCAATCATATCTGCCAGTTGTTTAAGCGGATATGCTGACATGCTAATTAGCCTTTATTTAAGCTATCTAATAGTTTTTTGGTTAGATTAACCTTAGGTGTGGCAAAGACCACAATGCCACTACTGGCTTGTAGCACTAAATCATATTTGCCTTCATCTATTATTTTTTTAAGCAAACCTTCTGCTTTTGGTAAGAGTTTTTGAAAAACCTCTTGCTGCATTTTTTTCTCTTGCTGTTGCAGTTTTTGTGAGTAAAACTTAAATTCGGTTGCTTTTTCTTCATAGCTACTGGTTAGCTTGCTGCGCTCTGATTCGCTCATTACGTCTGAATTTTTTTGCAGTTTTTCTTTTAATTTAAGCAGTTTTTCTCTTAAATCTTTTAATTTCTTAACTTCTTTCTTGTTGTCTTTTTCAAATTTTTTAAATGATGCTTTGGCGGTATTTGATAGCAATAAGGCTTTTTGCACATCAACTACTGCAATTTTAACGTCTGCTGCCCAAGTGTTGACAGTGAACGCTGTTAATAAAATAAAAAATAATGTACGCATAAAAACTCCAGTTTTGGTTAAATTAATCATTAAAATACTTGCCCTAAAGAGAATTCAAAACTCTCTTTTTTATCCCCATCTTTGGCATTTAAAGGGAATGAATAAGTAAAGGTTAAAGGGGCTATGGGTGTAATCCAAGTTAGCCCAATACCTGTACCATAACGCAATTCTTGCAAATTCACACCACTTGTGCAAAAAGGGTGAGCTTTAAAGTCACTTAATGCACTATCATTAGGCGTATAGCAAGAGCTTAAAAAGGTGTTGCCTGCATCGAGATAAATACTGGTACGCAAGGCATCATTATTATCCACAAAAGGGGTAGGAAAAATCAATTCAATACTGGCTTCTGTTAGAATATTGCCACCTAAAGCACGGGCATCTTTTAAATAATAAGGTGCTTTAAATGTGCCGCCTGAGGCATCAGTTGCATAAACGGGCTTATAGCTTTTTGAGTTGGCAACGGCGGTGGCATCATTACGACCGTCTTTTAATATATAAACTAAAGAGTCTGCACTGTTGTCAACAATCGGGTTTCCAGAACCGTCTTTTGCATAAATAGGTTGTCCACTTGCATCGGATTTAACAATGGAGACAGGCGTATAGTTTGGCAATCCTTTAGGCCCTAAAGAACTCATGCGATAACCGCGTACTGAGCCTAAGCCGCCAGCACGAAATAACCGAAAAAACGGCAAGCTGTCATCGTTACCATAACCATTACCATAGCCCAATTCTGTACGCAAACGTATGACCCAGTCGTTATCTACAATAGGAAAATAAAAGTTATTCCTATAGGTTAAGGTGTAGTAGGTTAAATCACTTCCAGGGACGGTCATATTTAAAGAAACCTTATGCTCTGTTCCGTCAGTTGGGAATAAGCCTCTATTTAAACTACTATAACGCCAATATATGCCTGCGGTATATTCATTGAAGTGCTTGCCTTTTTCCTTAAAAAACAAATCAAGCTCAACAGGAATGGTAGAACCTGAGAATATATCTACTCGTCTATAACCTGCTGAAAATGAAATGCGCTGGCGTAAAGTGATGGGGTAGCCAAAAGACACTTCTCCACCTTTAATGTCTGTTTGATAATCACTGAGTGTATTTAGTTTGGCATAATCTGTTTGACGATAAAATAAGTTAATGCCTCGACTCACTCCATGAACGGTATAATAAGGCTCAAGAAAAGAGATATCTAAAGATTGAAACGTTTGGTTTTTTTGAATACCAATTGATGCCTGATTACCTGTACCAAAAACATTCTTTTGGTTAACCTTAGCACCAATAATGACCCCTGAACCTTCTGCATAGCCAATACTAAAGTTTAAACTACCACTTAGTTGTTCTTGTACATTGTAATTCACATCAATCATGTCATCTGTGCCTGCAACTGCTGGTGTAGAGACCTGTACCGATTTAAAGTAACCTAATTGATTTAAGCGTTTTTTACTTCTTTCAATTTTTTCTGTTGATGCCCAACCTCCTTCCATTTGTACCATTTCTCGGCGTAGCACTTCATCTTTAGTGCCTTCATTACCACTGAAGTTGACGGCACGCACATAGTTACGTCTTCCAGGCTCAACAAAAAAGGTTAAATCGACTTGTTTTTTCTCATCATCAATCTTAGGTAAGCCTTCTACTTTGGCAAAGGTATAGCCTTCATTTCCTAAACGTATGCCCATAAGCTCACTGCTTAGGGTTATTTTTTTACGTGAAAAATATTCTTTGGACTTAATTAAAATACGCTTTTTAAGTTCTTTTTCAGGCACAATGAGTTTACCTGCTAATGCCACATTATTAATGGTATAACGCTCTCCTTCTTTAATATTTATAGTGATATACACGCCTTTTTTATCGGGAGCAACTGAGACTTGAGTCGATTCAATAGAAAAGCGTACATAGCCTCTATCAAGATAATAAGAGCGTAAAATCTCTAAATCTCCAGTGAGTTTTTCACGGCTATATTTATTATCCCCGTTATACCAAGACCAAAAGTTTGTAGTTTGTAATTTAAAATGTTTGCTAAGCGTTTCATTACTAAAAGCATTATTTCCTACAATATTAATCTGTGCGATAACCGCTACATTGCCCTCATCAATCTTGACATGCAGTAAAACCCGATTGCGTGGCAAACGAACAACGTCTGTAGTAATTTTGGCATCATAACGACCTTGTGATACATATTGACGTTCAAGCTCTAAGGAAATGCGCTCTAAAGTAGAGCGTTTAAAAACATAACCTGGTGCTAATTCGGAGACTTTAAGTCCTTTTTTTAAGTTATCAGTTGGAATGGCTTTATTACCTTTAATCTCGATTTTAGAAATGGTGGGTAATTCAACAAAACGCAAAATAAGGACATCACCATCACGTAGCAATTGAATATCATCAAATAAACCTGTTTTAAAGAGCTTACGGCTGACTTGTTGCAAGGTTTGCGGGCTCACACTAGAACCTCGCTTAATATCCAGTTGCGAGAATACCGTTCCTGCTGAAACCCGCTGTAGTCCTTCAAGACGGATATCTTGTAAAACAAAGGAACTATTTGCCTGTACCATCACTGGCATAAAAGCACATAAAAAAATCAATAAAAATCGATACATCATTATCCTAAATACATTTATACACCCATAAGGCGTTCAATATCATTATAAAATGCCAAAAACATCATACAAACTAATAAAATCACACCCAGTTTTAAGGCACTATTTTGTAACCATTCAGGCATGGGTTTTCGCCATATCCATTCATATACAGCAAATAAAATATGACCACCATCTAAAACTGGAATGGGTAATAAATTCAAGACCCCTAAAGACACACTCAATAAGGCTAAAAAACTGATAAAAGCCAATACCCCAATATCTGCCGTGTCTCCTGCTACTTTGGCAATACTAATAGGACCGCTTAGATTTTTTAAGGATAAATTACCCGCAAGCATTTTGCCCAAAGATTCAAGGGTAAACAAGCTGGTTTGCCAAGTTTTTTTAAGTCCTTGAATAAATCCTTGAAAAACCCCCGTATGCGTACTTTTAAGCCAGCTTTGAGGATAATTAGGCACGACCACGGCAATACCAACAAAGCCAATTGTTTTGCCTGTTTTATCTTGTTTTGCACTGGGCGTAAGTGCCATATCTAACTGCTTACCTGCACGCAATACTTTTATATTTAGGGTTTGATTTGCTGAGCTTTGAGTGACTTTTACCCAATGGTACCAGTCTTTAATAACGACACTGTTTGCCTGTAAAATCAAATCGCCAGCTTGGATACCTGCTTGATCAGCGGCACTACCTGCCTGTACTTCTCGAACAAGTGCTTTAAGCTCAAGCTGTCTGGGTTTGATGCCTAAAGCAGAAAATGGGTCAAGCAAATCATCTGCTAACCAATTTGTAAGTGGTACTTTGTAATTGACTGTTTGCTGCTCAGTATTCATGGCTCGAATGCTCAGACTGCCCGTTTCGCCTACCCGAGAGATTAACTGCCAACTGATTTCTTGCCAGTTATGAAAGTCTTTATTATCTATTGCAATAATTTCATCGCCCTTTTGTAAGCCCGCATCAAAAGCAGGGCTACCTACCTGTACTTGACCAATAACAGGAATGACCGTTTGTTGCGTGCCTACAGCTAAAAACCAATATGCAACAATGGCAAATAAAAAGTTAGCTACGGGTCCTGCTGCTGCAATGGCAATGCGTACCCAAGGTGGCTGGTTATTGAATGCTTGGGGTTTTAATTCCTCCGCAACTGGTGCTTCTCTTTCATCAAGCATTTTAACGTAGCCACCTAATGGTATGGGGGCTAGGACATATTCAATTTCATGTTTATCTGTAAACCGCAATAATGGCTTGCCAAAGCCAACTGAAAACCGTAACACCTTAACACCTAAACGTCTGGCAACCCAAAAATGTCCAAATTCATGAATTGTTACCAGTAAGCTAATGGCTAAAATAAAATACAAAATGCTCATGCTTTTTTATTACTCATTATGTGTATGACCTAAATGGCTATTTAAGATATGCTTGTGCTTGCAAGCGTGCTTGGTTGTCTATCGCCAGCAAGTCCTCTAAATGTTCAACCTGCATAGGCTGGTGCTTGTTAACAACTTGTTCAACGCAGCTAATGATGTCTTTAAACCCAATTTGTTCCGCTAAAAAAGCGGCCACTGCAATTTCATTTGCTGCATTTAAAACTGTTGGTACAGAACGCCCTTGTTGACAAGCATAACGAGCTAAGTCTAAAGCAGGAAACTTTTGACTATCTGGCTTATGAAACTGTAAATCAGCTAACTGCTGAAAGTTTAAACTCGCCACCCCTGAGGCTATTCTTTGTGGATAGCCTAAACCAAAAGCAATCGGGGTACGCATATCTGGCACACCTAATTGAGCAATAACTGAACCATCAATATATTCAACCATAGAGTGTACAATGCTTTGAGGATGAATAAGCACTTCAATCTGCGATGCAGGGCAGTTAAATAACAAACTGGCTTCGATTAATTCCAAACCTTTATTCATCATGGTCGCAGAATCTACCGATATTTTTGCACCCATTGACCAATTAGGGTGTGCGACAGCTTGTTCTGGGGTAATACTAGCAAACTCACTTAATTGCGTTTGCCAAAAAGGACCACCAGATGCGGTTAATAATAATTTTTTAATGCCGCTAGCATGTAAATTACCATCAAAGTCATGGGGTAAGGATTGAAAAATGGCATTATGTTCAGAGTCGATAGGAATAAGCTCAGCATGAGATTGTGCAACCGCCTGTAATAACAGCTCGCCACCTATAACCAAACTTTCTTTATTTGCTAATAAGATACGCTTACCAGCATAGGCCGCTGCCAATGTAGATGCCAAGCCTGCCGCACCGACAATTGCTGCCATTAGCATATCCACATCAGGGTGCTGAGCTACATCTATAAGTGCTTGTGTACCACTTAAAATTTCTGTTCTACCCTGTTGCTTGCCTAAACAATCCTGTAGCTGCACCGCTGCGGCTTTATCTACCATCACCGCATAATGAGGTTTAAATTCGATAATCTGTGCAGCTAATTTAGCTACGGACGTATTCGCCGCTAAGGCAAACACTTCATACTGTTCAGGCATCTGACGAATAACATCAAGCGTGCTACAACCAATTGAACCTGTTGCCCCTAAAACACTAATAGAGCGCATTAACCAAGCTGCCAGTTAAATAGCAATAATAAAAAAGCAAATACAGGCACTGCTGCTGCAAGACTATCTACTCTATCTAATACACCACCGTGACCTGGCAACAATGCTGAAGAATCTTTAAACCCTACATGTCGCTTTAACATGCTTTCAAATAAATCGCCTAGTACAGACACCAAAGCGGTCAAAAAACTCATCAATAGCAACTGCCAAATAAAGGTCTCCGTTACAGGTTTAAGCTGAGTATGCACAATAAATAGCACCACCAAAGCAGTTAACATAACGGCAATTAATCCACCATAAAATCCCGCCCAAGACTTACCTGGGCTTACCTTAACTGCCAGTTTTTTCTTACCAAAACGTCTGCCTGCAAAATAAGCACCTATATCAGCAACCCAAACCAATACAAAAACATATAAAATAACGAAGTTATGATAAGGCTGTTGCTTTAAACTGATTAAACCCACCCAAAGCGGTACCAGCAATAACACCCCAAGCAATAAACGCACAGATGAAGATGTTAAAAAAACCGCACTTTTAGGGTAAGAGATGACCAAGAAAAACGCACCAATCCAACTCACAAAACCAAGGCTTAAAATAGCAAAGGATAAAGAGGTATCTGCCAGCACATAAGGATATAACAGGTAAAAAATGATTAGTATTAAAGCGGCATAGCCCCATTGCATATAGACATTGGTTAAAGAGGACAGTCGAGACCACTCCCAAGCGGCAATAGCTGCTACTATAGATACAAATACGACAAACCCACTCAGCGGCAAAATAAAAATACCAAATACCGCAATTAAAGCAAGAATGATAGCCGTAATAACTCTGGTTCTAAGCACATTAAGCTCCTGTTTTACTTTGATCATCAGTGCGACCAAAGCGACGAGTGCGACGAGCAAATTCCGCCAATGCACGACGATAGGCTTTAGCCCGAAAATCAGGCCATAAGTCATCACAAAAATAAAATTCACTATACGCATTTTGCCACAACATAAAATTACTAATGCGTCTTTCTCCACCTGTACGAATCATTAAGTCAGGGGCGGGCAAATCAGCTAATTGCGTATATTGATGTAAGGTTTTTTCATTAATATCGTCAATATTTAAGTGCCCATCTTTAACCTGTTGTGCCAGTTTTTTTGCTGCCTCACACATATCCCACTGCCCTCCATAATTAGCCGCCACCACCAAAGTGAGGGCGCTATTATTACGGGTTAATGCCTGCGCTTCGGCAATTAGGGCTTGAATTTTTTCAGGAAACGCTGTGGTATCACCAATAATTCGTAGACAAATATTATTTTTATGTAGTTTTTTAACTTCACGCTCAAGAGCCAATAGAAAAAGCTGCATAAGCGCATTAACTTCCTCTATTGGACGCCGCCAATTTTCGCTACTAAAAGCAAACAACGTAAGCACTTCAATGCCTTCTCGTGCTGAGGTTTCTACCACCGCACGCACTGAATTAACCCCTGCTTTATGACCTGCCACCCCTGGCATTAAACGCTTTTTTGCCCAGCGGTTATTGCCGTCCATAATAATAGCAACGTGTTTAGGGGGCTCACCTTGGGCGGCCTTTGTATCATCAATACTGGTAGCCATAACAGAATATCAGGCGTTAAACCTGCATTAAGTCCTGTTCTTTAACTTTAAGTAAGTCTTCAACTTTATGAATATAGCTATCTGTTAATTTTTGTACTATCTCTTCGCCACTTCTTTCTTCGTCTTCAGAAATGTCTTTATCCTTTGCCAAACTTTTTAAAGAGGCATTGGCATCACGGCGAATATTGCGAATAGACACTCGTCCTTTTTCTGCCTCTGCTCTTGCTTGGCGAATGTAATCTTTACGAGTTTCTTCCGTTAAAGCAGGCATTGGAATACGAATGGTATCTCCAGAGGTAGATGGATTAAGCCCTAAATCAGACTTATAAATTGCCTTTTCAATTTCTGGTACAAGCTGCTTTTCCCAAGGATTAATAGCAAGGGTACGAGCATCTTCAACAATGATATTACCCACTTGAGAAAGAGGGGTTTCACTGCCGTAATAATCAACTGTAATACCATCTAAAATAGATGGATTAGCACGTCCCGTACGCACTTTTTTAAAAGCCTCAACCAAAGAATCAATGCTTTTTTGCATACGTGATTCACAGTCTTTTTTTATTTCATTAATCATGTTGTTCCTCACTCACAATCAGGGTGCCATGTTCCATGCCTGTCATTAAACGTGTTAACACACCTGTTTCATTCATATTGTAAACTCTTAACGGCATATTTTGGTCACGCGCCAAACAAATAGCGGTTAAATCCATCACTTCGAGTTGTTTTTCTAATACTTCTTGATAGGTTAAGCAGTCATATTTTTGTGCATCTGGATTTTTTTTCGGATCTGAAGTATACACACCATCAACATTAGTGGCTTTTAAAACCAAATCCGCATTAATTTCAATGCCACGCAAGCAGGCCGCTGAATCCGTTGTAAAAAACGGATTACCTGTTCCTGCTGAAAAAATAACAACATCGCCCATTTCTAAGGCACGAATGGCACTACGGCGGTCATAATGATCAACAACACCACTCATGGGAATGGCAGACATAACCCGTGTAGTGATATTAGCTCGCTCTAAAGCATCACGCATAGCAAGGGCATTCATGACAGTTGCCAACATACCCATATGATCACCTGCCACACGATCTAACCCTGCTTCACTTAATGCCTTACCACGAAACAGGTTACCACCGCCTATGACCAAACCAACTTGTACGCCAATGCCTTTAAGCTGAGCAACTTCCAGCGCAATTCTGTCTAATACTTTAGGGTCAATACCAAAATCCATCTCCCCCATTAGTGCTTCACCACTAAGTTTTAATAAAATACGCTTATATTTTGCGCTGCGCTGCTCTGCCATACCATTCTCCTATTGATTATCTTAACCTTTAAGCTGTGCAGCAACTTCAGCGGCAAAATCAGTTTTCTCAACTTCAATGCCTTCACCTACTGCATAACGCAAAAAGCCTTCAACGGTTGCACCCTGCTCTTTAGCCAATTGTCCAATGCTAACATCTGGATTTTTAACAAAAGGCTGCTCAACCAAGCTGTTTTCTTTCAAGAATTTACTAATACGCCCACCCATCATTTTTTCTACGATGTTATCAGGTTTACCCGCCATATCAGGCTGTGCTTTGATGATGTCTTTTTCTTTTTCTAACACATCTGTTGGCATGTCATCAGGATTAACCACTTTTGGACTAACAGCAGTAACATGCATTGCAATGTCTTTTGCCAGCTCAGCATTACCACCAGCTAAAGAAACAACGGCAGCAATTTTATCGTTTGAATGGATATAACAACCAACCACATCTGCCTTAATAACAGCAGGACGACGTACGGTGATATTCTCTCCAATTTTTTGTACCAATTCTAAACGTGCGGTTTCTAATTCACCCTCCATCAATTTAGCCACATCGGTCTCTGCTGTCGCTTGTAGCTTTGCCACAACTTTATCGGCAAACGCATTAAAGTTAGCATCACCTGCGGCAAAATCTGTTTCTGAATTAATTTCTACAACGTAAGCAACGCCATTTTCACTAATCACCTTAATTTTACCTTCAGCGGCAGTTCTATCCGCTTTTTTAGCCGCTTTAAGACCTGAGTTCTTACGCAAATCTTCAATCGCTTTATCAATATCTCCATCATTTTTAGCTAGGGCTTTTTTGCATTCAAGCATACCCAAACCAGTACGTTCACGAAGTTCTTTTACCTGTGCGGCGGAAACAGTTGCCATATTTATCTTCCTCTAATTTAATTAATCAATTTAAAATTCAAAAAAAAGGGGCAAAGCCCCTTATTTACTGCTTTTGGCTTATTCGCTTGCAGCGTTATCTGTTGCAGATTCAGCAGGGGCCGCCTCTTCAACCACCTCAACAAACTCATCAGCAGAGGTCGCAATTTGCTGTCTTCCTTCAAGCACAGCATCAGCAATAGAAGAAACATAAATCTGAATTGCACGAATAGCATCATCATTACCTGGAATAATATAATCAATGCCATCAGGGTTAGAGTTGGTATCAACCACGCCAATAACAGGAATACCTAACTTATTCGCTTCCTGTACTGCAATACGCTCATGATCAACATCAATCACAAACAACGCATCAGGCAACCCACCCATATCTTTAATACCACCTATGGATTTTTCTAATTTTTCCATCTCACGGGTACGCATTAGAGCTTCTTTTTTAGTTAACTGATCAAACGTACCATCTGCCTGCTGAGCTTGTAAATCACGAAAGCGACGAATAGATTGACGAATGGTTTTGTAGTTGGTCAACATACCACCTAACCAGCGGTGTGCCACATACGGCATGCCACTACGTTCAGCTTGTTCTTTAATTACCTTACCTGCCGCACGCTTAGTGCCAACAAATAAAATTTTATGATTTTTGGTCGCCATTTGTTCGACCATCTGCAACACATCATTTAACGCAGGAACCGTTTGCTCTAAGTTAATGATATGAATTTTATTACGTGCCCCAAAAATATACTGATCCATTTTTGGATTCCAGTAACGAGTTTGGTGACCGAAATGAACGCCCGCTTTAAGCAGGTCTCGCATTGCAACTTGTGCCATTATATTTACCTTTATGTTATGGGTTATGCCTCCACAAGGGATATTTGCTCCAACCCGAAGGCACCCGAAGCAAATTATGTCCACTTGTGTGTGAATTATGCAGTCTCAAACAGAAACCACATTTGCGAGCGGCATTATACCATTTAAAGGAACAAAAAGCTAGAAAAAGTTAAAATTCTTATGAATTTATCTTAAAAAAAGCATGACCATTTAACTAAAGATAAAAATACAAAAACCTTACATAGAATAAAAAATCAATGGTAAAATGCCCGCCTTTCCGTTACCGTTAGTACTTTAATGACCTTATTTGCTTATGTACCTTGATTATTTTGCCCTCAACAAGCGGCCTTTTTCCATCTCTCCTGACCCCAGCTTTTTATTCCCCAGCAAAGGTCATCAAGAAGCATTGGCACACCTACAATACGCCTGTAGCAACCACGGTGGATTGGTCGCCCTAACAGGCGAAGTAGGCATGGGCAAAACCATGCTTTGCCGAGCATTTATTGACAGTCTAGACACACAATTTGAATGCGCCTATATATTCAATCCACAAATGTCTGCCAATGAACTTCTCAGTGCCCTTTGCCATGAATTGCAAATCACATGCCCCACTACAGATAGCGTACAAATACTAACCCAAAGTTTATTTCATGGACTTCTAGATAAATATGCTAGAGGCATTCAAGTATTATGTATTATTGATGAAGCGCAATCCATGCCATTATCACTGCTAGAACAAGTCCGCCTACTTACCAACTTAGAGACCAGCGAACACAAACTGTTAACCTTAATCCTAGTAGGACAACCTGAACTGGCACAGGTGCTTACACAGCATAATATGCGCCAGCTCAATCAACGCATTACCGCTCGTTATCACCTTAATGCCCTTAATAACCAAGAAGTTAAAAACTACATTCAACACCGCATACAATTTTGCGGTGGTCCAACAAACCTATTTACCCCCCAAGCCTTACAAACCATAGCCAAATTCAGTGCAGGCACCCCCAGACTGATTAACAGCTTGGCAGACCGAGCCTTATTAGGCGCATACGCATTAAATCAAAAAACCGTAAGCAAAAAAATCGTCAAACAATCTGCACAAGAAATTGGTGGCTACCAAAGTCCTGTATTAAAATCCACACAAACAAATCAAAAAAGCACCCTCAAATGGCGCTCAATAACAGCCTTACTTGTACTCACGTTAGCCATAGGAGTACTACTTGCCACCACCACACAACCCAGCCTTTTTACCAATCTATTTGCACCTGCACAGCTTACGCCTGAGCAACAGCTTGCACAGGCATACCAAATTAAAGCAAAAACCTGCTCACAAATAGCACAATATAACTGGCAATGCTTACCGCTAGATTGGTCTTTAAATGAACTACGCAAACTAAAACGTCCGGTTATGATACAAACCACCCAAGGTTGGCAAGCAATGGGCACAGACGTTAACGGACAATATTTAGGGAAAGCACTGATTTTATGGCAACCCCCGTTCAACTACAGCAAACTCATACGTCCAGGAGACAAATCAGCAGTCATACAATGGGTACGCAACAAACTCAAACTGAACATGTTTAACTGGACAACAATCAGCCCACTTAAAGAAAACACCAGCAAACTGCCACCTGAAGATTTTTACGACCCTTTATTGGCCAAAGCTGTAGGCGACTTCCAAAAAAAAATGGGCATTTTAAATGACCGCATTATCGGCCCACAAACCCTATTGTATTTGCAGGAGGATAAAGACTAATGTCCTACATACTTGACGCCCTTAAAAAATCACAACAGCAAAAAGAACAACAGGTTCACACACAAAGCCCCCTATTTGCCAGCACCCAAACACCTAGCGCAACAGAAAATAACACCTGGGTATGGCTAATAGCCAGTGCCATTTTACTTATTTGCAGTCTATTTATATGGCTTATCTACCAACAAATTCAACAAACAAACACACCTATTAAAAACCCAATTATCAAAAGCGTACCAACCATCAAGCAAGCAACAACATCGCCACAGAAACAAACCATTGCTAAGAGCACCCCAAACAAACAAACAGCCGCCAAGACAACTAAAAATGCCATAAAAAAAACCAAAACAGCAACAAAAAATCCTGCACAAACAACCCCAAAAGCCCCCATAGAAACCCTAAGGCGCATTCCCAAGCTAAACATTAACAGCCATATTTACAGCACCCTAGCCAGCAAACGCAAAGTCACCATCAATAGCCAAGAATACCAAGAAGGAGACTGGATAACAGACGAAGTACAGCTACACGAAATAACCCAACATGGCATACGCCTAAAAATATCCCAATGGTTTATTGATATAGGTCGTTCACAAGGCTGGCAACCCTTATGAGCTTAAGCGAAACGCTTAAAAGCACCATTCAAAAAGAGTACTCCCAAGGGCTAAAAAACATGCAACTTAGTCCACGTTACGGACAACGACTCATGATTGCCGAAATAGCCAAAACACTAGGCACTATAGAACGTGATGAAAAAAATCAGCGCAGCAACAACGCAGGCATTATTGCCGTAGAAGCAGGCACAGGCACAGGAAAAACCCTAGCCTACATAATTGCCGCCTTACCCATTGCCATCGCCGCAGAAAAAAAACTCATCATCTCCACCGCCACCATTGCCCTACAAGAACAAATTCTCAACAAAGACTTGCCACAAATTCAAAAAGCCCTCTTTACCCCCTTTGACTTTCAACTTGCCAAAGGGCGAGGTCGCTACTTATGCCTACTCAAGCTAGACCAACACCTACAAGCACTCAGCGGCATTTTTCCTAACATGGAACTGTTCAAATCCGAAAAAAAACAAGAACAACAACCCCAAGAACTCTATGAAAAAATGCTCAGTGCCTATGCCAGCGGCAAATGGCAAGGCGACAAAGATTATTGGCCAGAAGAAATCAACCCCGAACAATGGCAAGGGCTCACCAGCAACCATCGAGAATGCAGCAACAGACGCTGTTCACACTTCAGCCAATGCGCTTTCTTTAAAGCCCGAGAAAACTTACTACAAGCAGATGTAATTGTCGTCAACCATGACCTTATGCTCGCCGACTTAGCGCTAGGCGGAGGCATAGTACTACCACCTTTAGCAGAAAGCATCTACATTATTGACGAAGCACACCACCTAGCAGAAAAAGCACAGAACCACCTACAGCACGAACTCGCCCTACTCTCTAGCAGCCAATTTTTTAAACAACTCAAAACCAACTTGAGCCAATTTTTTCAAATAGGCGTTGCCCAATCTATCGCCAAAGAAGTAGCCAACTTAAACCAACACATAGAAGCAACACAAGAACAACTTAACCTACTTATAACCGCTTTAAAAACCAACCTAGACACCCAAGAACACCTACGCTTTAAACACGGAGAACTCCCCCAAAACATCAAAGAACTACTAACAAACCTAAACATACCATTAACCTTTATGGTAACCCTACTCACAAAATTACACGACCTACTACAAGAAGCCCTAGACGACAAAGGCGTTGCATTTTACAGCCAAGACGTTGCAGAAAATTGGCATGCACAAATTGGTACAATGATGGCACGCTGCGAACAACTACTTAACGCCCAACTTGCCCTAACCCTAAAAGACAACCCCAAACACAGCCCAATGGCACGCTGGGTACAACAAAAAACACACAATGAACAACAAGAAATAAGCCTACATGCCGCCCCCACATCCGTTGCAGAAGAACTCAATCAACGCTTATGGCAAGAAGTAGACGCAGCCGTACTCACCTCGGCCACCCTTACCGCACTAAGCAAATTCGAACATCTTATATGGCAAACAGGACTGCCCGAATACAGCCAATTTGCCCGAGTACCCAGCCCCTTTAACTACCCAGAAAATGCCGAACTTGAAATAGTAAACCTAGCCAGCGAACCAAACAGCGACGAATTTCAAACCGATGTCGAAAACTGGCTAATCAAAAACATACAAAACAAACAAGCAACCCTAGTTCTATTTAGCTCCAAAAGACAGCTAGAAGACACCCGTAACTTCATGCAAGAACACTTCACCGGCAACCTTCTATGCCAAGGATTTCAACCCAAACTCAGCATCATAGAAGAGCACAAACAACACATAGACAAGCAACAACAAAGCGTTATTTTTGGACTATCCAGCTTTGCCGAAGGCATCGACTTACCAGGCAAATATCTAGAACACCTCATCATCATAAAACTCCCCTTTGCCGTACCCAATGACCCCATACAAGAAGCCACCTCAGAATGGCTTGCAAGCCAAAACAAAAACCCCTTTATGCACATTAGCCTACCACACGCCTCAATCCGCCTAATTCAAGCATGTGGCCGACTTATCCGCAGCGAACAAGATACAGGACGTATCAGCATTTTAGACAAACGCCTACACAGCAAATTCTATGGTAAACAACTACTAAACGCCCTCCCACCTTTTAAACGTATTTAATAGACATTTAAAACAAAACAGCTAAACTCATAAACAATAAAAAATGAGACCAGCCCATGCGCCACATCATATACACACTACTATATCTAAGCCTAACTAGCCCCCTTATAAGCCACAGTGAATGCCAAGATAACAAAGCCAAAAAAGCAGGTAACGACAAAGCACTCAGCTTCTTCAACAAAGCCGTACTACTACCAAGACACCCCACACGCATACAAAAACGTCATCACCCAAGCAAAAAAAAAGAAGTCGCAAGCTACATCAAACTCCCTGACGGGCGCATATATGTTATTTTTACCCTTGTTGACAACAACTGCATAGCCCACTTCAGAAAACGCACACGCCAAAAAGACTAAAAAAAGCAAAAAAAAATCAAACACCCCATTGAAAAGCCAAATCTTGCCCCTATTAACAAAGCACCAAGGGGCAAACTCCCCAATATAACGTAAAACACATTAACTTTTTTTGGAGACATTTTGTATGAAAATTCGTCCTTTACATGACCGTGTTGTGGTTCGTCGTGAAGAAGAAGAACAAACCACCGCAGGTGGCATTTTACTTCCAGGCAGCGCCGCAGAAAAACCCAACCAAGGCGAAGTCATTGCTGTAGGCAGTGGTCGCATTCTTGATAATGGAGAAACCCAAACCCTAGACCTAAAAATAGGCGACAAAGTCGTGTTTGGTAAATACTCAGGCAGCAACACCATCAACCTTGATGGCGAAGAACTACTTATTTTAAACGAAAATGAAATTTACGGCGTATTAGAAAAATAATCGCCCAACAACTTCAATCATCTATTAACCCAATTAAAGGAAAAAAACATGTCCGCAAAAGATGTAAAATTTGGAAATGACGCACGCAAACTTATGCTTGATGGCGTCAACACCCTAGCCAACGCAGTTAAAGTAACCCTTGGACCTAAAGGTCGCAACGTTGTACTAGAAAAATCCTTTGGCTCACCAACCATCACAAAAGACGGCGTTTCCGTTGCCAAAGAAATAGAACTAGAAAATAAATTTGAAAACATGGGCGCACAAATGGTGCGTGAAGTCGCCTCACAAGCAAACGACCAAGCCGGTGACGGCACCACCACCGCCACCGTACTTGCCCAAGCAATTGTCAGTGAAGGTCTAAAATCCGTCGCCGCAGGCATGAACCCAATGGACTTAAAACGTGGCATAGACAAAGCCACCACCGCCGTTGTTGAAGCACTAGCCAAACAAGCCAAACCATGCACCGACAGCAAAGCCATCACACAAGTAGGCACAATCTCTGCAAACTCAGATGAAAGTGTTGGCGAAATCATCTCCAAAGCCATGGAAAAAGTAGGTAAAGAAGGTGTCATCACCGTAGAAGAAGGCAAAGGACTACAAGACGAATTAGACGTAGTAGAAGGCATGCAATTTGACCGAGGATACCTATCTCCTTACTTCGTAAACAACCAAGAAAAAATGGTTGCAGAACTAGAAAACCCACTCATTTTACTAGTTGACAAAAAAATCGACAACCTACAAGAACTGATTCCCATCTTAGAAAATGTAGCAAAATCAGGACGACCACTACTCATCGTCGCTGAAGATGTAGAAGGTCAAGCACTAGCCACATTAGTAGTAAACAACCTAAGAGGCACATTCAAAGTAGCCGCCGTCAAAGCACCAGGCTTTGGAGACCGTCGTAAAGCCATGCTACAAGACCTAGCCGTACTAACTGGCGGTCAAGTGATTTCCGAAGAAATCGGCATGAGCCTCGAAACTACCACCATTGACCACCTTGGACATGCCAAAAAAGTAGTCATAGACAAAGAAAACACCGTCATTGTTGATGGCGCAGGCAGCGAAGCAGACGTAAAAGCTCGTGTTGAACAAATTCGCAGCGAAATTGACAACTCCACCTCCGACTACGACAAAGAAAAACTACAAGAACGCCTAGCCAAACTAGCAGGCGGCGTTGCCGTAATCAAAGTAGGCGCAGGCTCCGAAGTAGAAATGAAAGAAAAGAAAGACCGAGTTGACGATGCCCTACACGCAACCCGAGCCGCAGTAGAAGAAGGCGTAGTTGCAGGCGGAGGTGTTGCCCTAATTCGTGCCCTAAGCACAATAAAAGTAACAGGAGACAACGACGACCAAGACGTAGGCATCGCATTAGCCTTACGAGCAATGGAAGCACCCATTCGTCAAATAGCAGCCAATGCAGGCGCCGAAGGCTCAGTAGTTGTTGACAAAGTCAAAGCAGGCAAAGGCGCATTTGGCTTTAACGCCGCCACAGGCGAATATGGCGACATGCTAGAAATGGGCATCTTAGACCCAGCCAAAGTAACTCGTGCATCATTACAAGCAGCAGCCTCTATTGCAGGCCTAATGATTACCACCGAAGCTATGGTAGCAGACTTACCAGAAGAAAATGCAGCCCCAGCAATGCCTGATATGGGCGGCATGGGTGGTATGGGCGGCATGGGCGGCATGATGTAACCCCTCTCCCCTAACCATTATCAAAAAAGCAAACGGCAGGATCTCCCTGCCGTTTTTTTTCACAAAAAAACCAAGACACCCAATTTTTAAACATGCCTGTCTTAATTGTTAAAAAATAGCTAATTTTTTTTAGTGGGAGAGGACAAGGTTTTCAGCTTGCTGGTGTTTGCTTTGAAAATATGGGAGTTTTGACTTTTTTTAGCTACTTTTGCTTGAAAATATGGAATTTAAAGCACAGCGTAGTTGCCACTTTGCTAAATGGTTTGATTATTTTGCGTTTATTTAGATTTATAGGGTTTGTGTTAGCCTATGTTTTGCCGACACAAACTAATTCCAGATGGTCGTCGGTAGTTTAATACCTTTGCCGCTTTTCTTAAGCTCGCCTCTTTGCCTGCAAATTGCTTAAAACTTTGCTCAAAACGCTGACTAATATTAAGCCATTGTTGCTGGTTCATACCTAATCTTGTTAGGATTGAATGCTCTTGCTTGGGTATAACCCCTTTTTTATCAGGACGTTGTATTCGCCCTGTCCATTCAACTAATTCCAAATATGCAGTTAGGCTTAAAGGCATGCCTTTGGTTAGTAACTTGTTTTTATTACTTTCATTGCTTTCACTTTTTTTATTGCTTTCTTTACTTTCTATTTGTTGATTACCAATAAAAGGATGTAAGCCTTTATGCTGAGCATTAATATGATTGGGATTACGGCTTTTTTGAGCAGTGTTGCAGCGTTGTTTGATTGAGGTGTAATCTGACTTTTCAGGGGTTGTGGCAATGCCTGAGCGGATAGGATTTAAATCCACATAAACAGCACATGAGAGCAATGCACTTTCATCTAATAGTGCTTGGGATTTAAACCGACTTTCCCAAAAACGTCCTGTACATTTGTCTTCCTCATTGGATTTACGGGCGATATATTCATTTAGGCTACGCATAAACCAGCTAATACTTTTTAAGCGTTTTCTATATTTTTTAGCATATCCAATTAGGCTTTTTTGTTCTTTTGGATTAAGCACTTCTTGATTGATGTATTTTTTTAATAATGCGTTACCTTTGAATAGCTTATACCACTGTTGTAAGACTTCATCATGACTCCAACTCTTGGCTTTTTCTTTATCTACAAATAACACTACATGGTAGTGATTACTCATGATTGCATAGGAAACTATATCAATGGCAAAGACCTGTGCAATAGCCAATGCTCTGCTTTCAATCCAAGCTCGTCTATGTTCAAAAGAGCGTCCTGTTAGTTCATCTTTTCCACATAAATGGGCACGACGAACACAGCGGCTCATGCAGTGGTAATAAGGTGTAACAGCAAGGGAGATTTGTTGTTTTCTGGGCTTTGGCATTATGCACTCCTTGTTTTTCTTTTTATTTTTTTGAGTTTGTTTGAATTTTTTTTGGGTTCTTTTCTTCTTATTTTGGGTTTTATTTTGCTGTCTATTTTCATTAAAAATAGACTGTTTTTCAGACAATATTAAATTTAAAGCATATTTGCAAGGATAAGTAAGAATTTTTTGTGTTTTTTTGCTTTTTTTAAGATGAGTGTCACATTAGCTCTTTAAGATAGGAGTCTATATTAACTATTGTTTTTGCTGATTGTATTTATGGATGATGAGATGGACGCTCCTTACTCGGCGTCAATGCGCCATACTGAATTTTCAACCACAGCAAAAAGGAGCGTCCAACATGACTCAAATTAGCACACTCACCATTGATTTGGCAAAACAGTCTTTTCAATTACTAGGTATCAACGAACAAGGTAAGCCCTGTTTATCCAAACGTCTAAGCCGAGAGGCGTTAAAAACCTTCTTAATGCAACTTCCACCTTGTTCCATTGTGATGGAAGCCTGTGCCACAGCTCATTACTGGGGACGCTTTGGTTTGCAGTTAGGGCATCAGGTGAAGTTAATTCCCGCGCAGCATGTTACCCCGTTTGTGCGCGGCAATAAGAACGATAAAAACGATTGTATGGCGATTTATGAAGCCAGCCAACGTGTCAACCTTCGTTTTGTACCGATTAAATCTGAAGCACAACAAGGGGTATTGGTCTTTCATCGAATGCGTGAGCGCCTGATTGCTTCGCGTACTGCATTGATTAATCAAACTCGCAGTTTGTTGCTGGAGTTTGGCGTTGTTCTTCCCCAAGGACATAAAGGGTTTAAGGAAGGCTTGCATCGCTTCTTATCTGAATTACATCCGATAGCTGTTCAAGTGTTGTTAACCGAAGCCACCGAAGAGCTTTCGCTACTTAATGATAAAATACAGAGACTTGAAGCACGCTTTGTAAAAACCAACGAGCAAAGCCCTGCTGCACATATTATGCAATCCATTCCTGGCGTTGGGCCATTAATTGCATCGGCATTCAGTGCATCCATTGATAAAGGACAAGCCTTTAGTAATGCCAAAGAGTTAGGTGTGTGGTTAGGATTAACGCCTAGACAATATGCCTCAGGCAATACCAATCGTTTATCGAGTATTACTAAACGTGGTGATGGGTATTTACGTAAACAGCTGATTCATGGTGCACGCTCCATTGTGCATCGGGCACATAAAAAAGATGATGATTTCAGTCGTTGGATCACTCAGCTTGTGACGCGTATCGGCAAGAACAAAGCTGTAGTAGCTACGGCTCACAAAATGGCACGGCTCATGTGGATGCTGCTGCAAAAAGGTGAACTCTACCAAGCGCAATTTAAACACAAACAACTGGAACAACAAGGTGACACATCTTGTTCACCTTAACAGGTTAGGTAATCAGGGAGTTCGGACGAGACAAGGGCTATAAGCCCGTATGGGTGTTGTGAACCCCTGATTACCTTTTTACCAATCATTGCTTGCTCAATGAAGATGAACAACAGGCTAAGCCTGCCTACATCAAACCCGATAAAGACAAGGTCAAACAGACCGCTTGGGTGTACAAAGTTTAGGGTGTGTAGGCTCGTAGCTCATTAGGGGCGCAGCTCAATGCTGTTAAGCCCGGATATATGTCAGAGCAACGCCTTTTTAAGCGTTCAAAAAAGCCATCATCTAAAAAACAGCAAAGCAAGAATGGGTAAAAAAGAAAAGCAAAAAAAGACAAACAAAGCCGCCAATGGCGATTTTGCGGATTTATTCGTCTTGACAGAACCGGAGCGTACATATATGTCTGCTTTGTAATTTTTAAGATGGGTGTCCACATTAGCTTTAAATATCTACATAGTAATTAATACTTATTTAGCGTAAAATGACAGCCCTGATAGAATTTAGATTTTTAGTCTATACTCAATATTTGTAGCAACAGTATAATGAAATACTATGCAAGTATTATTTTTTTGGCACTCGCTCAGAGACCGTTAAAATAACATTACGGAAAATCTTGCTACAAATAAATATCATCGCAATGGATAACTTCTGAGCAAATAGGAATTATATTAATGAAAGTCACTTTTTTTGGAATAGGCTACGTTGGTCTGGTGCAGGCAGCCGTATTAGCAGATGCAGGGCATCAAGTATGCTGTGTTGATGTTGACCAACAAAAAATTGATAATCTAAAGCAGGGAAAAATCCCCATTTATGAACCCTCTCTAGACAGCTTAGTAAAAACAAATTACCAAGATGGACGGCTCCACTTTACTACAGATGCCAAAGAAGGCGTTGATTTTGGCGAATTGCAGTTTATAGCCGTAGGTACACCGCCAGATGAAGACGGCTCTGCTGATTTACAATACGTACTAGCAGTAGCAAAGACCATTGCCACCCACATGCAGGCAGACCGTATTGTTATTGACAAATCCACCGTACCTGTAGGTACGGCTGAAAAAGTCACTCAAGTCATGCAGCAAACTCTAAAAGAGCTAGGCAAAGACGACTTATCCTTTAATGTAGTATCTAATCCAGAATTTTTAAAAGAAGGCGCAGCCGTTGCAGATTGCAAACGTCCTGATCGCATAATTATAGGCACAGACTCAAGCCAAGCAGAAATGCAAATGCGAGAACTCTACGCCCCTTTTAACCGAAATCATGACCGCATTATCGTCATGGATATAAAAAGTGCCGAACTCACCAAATATGCTGCCAACTGTATGTTAGCAACCAAAATCAGCTTTATGAATGAAATGGCTAACATTGCAGAACTGGTAGGCGCAGATATAGAAGCCGTACGCAAAGGCATAGGTTCAGACGAACGCATAGGCTACCATTTTATTTATCCAGGTTGTGGCTATGGCGGCTCCTGTTTTCCTAAAGACGTACAAGCCCTAATTAAAACTGCCGAAAGCATTAACTACAACGCCAGTATTTTACAAGCAGTTGAAGCCGTCAACTATAGGCAAAAAAACAAACTCTATGAATACATTTACCAACATTTTGCCCTAGATGCCAACAAAGACAACCTAAAAGGCAAAACATTTGCCCTTTGGGGACTGGCATTTAAACCCAACACCGATGACATGCGAGAAGCCCCCAGCAGAGTATTAATAGAAGCATTATGGCAAGCAGGCGCAAATGTACAGGCTTACGATCCAAAATCTATGGACGCTGCCCAGCGAATTTATGGCAACCGTGCAGACCTTAGACTTATGGCAAACAAAGAACAAACCTTGCAAGGTGCCGACGCACTGGTTATTTGTACCGAATGGCAAGGTTTTAAAGCACCCGATTTTGAGCTAATAAAACAACAGCTAAACCAAGCTGTTATTTTTGATGGTCGTAACTTATACGAGCCAAAACAAATGCAACAAAAAGGCATTACCTACTTTAGTATTGGCAGAATGACACTTGCTAATAATTTATAATTGATATGAATATGGCATTTAAACAACTAATTAAAATATTTTTATTTAATCAGGCTTATTAAATGACGAATAAAACAGCCCTATATTAATAAAAAATTAAAATTGCAAATAGTAACTAATCGCTTAAAAGCGTAGAATGTAACATCGACACAAGCATGTACTTTAAAAACCGCTTTTTAGTCTATGCTTAGGATTTGTGGTAATGAATATAAGGAATAACATGCAAGTAATGATCGTATTTGGCACTCGCCCAGAGGCAATTAAAATGGTGCCTGTTGTTATGGCACTTAAAGCCAAGCCAGAACAATTTGACGTATGCGTATGTGTTACTGCACAGCATAGAGAAATGCTCGATCAGGTATTAGAACTATTTAACATTACTCCAGATATAGATTTAAACCTCATGCAGCAAGGTCAAACTTTAGGTGAACTTACTGCACGAGCTTTAACCGCTTTGCAGCAAACAATGCAAAAAATAAAGCCCGATATTGTCTTAGTACATGGCGATACAACCACAACATTTACAGCCTCTTTAGCTGCTTTTTATGCGCAAATTCCTGTTGGGCATGTAGAGGCAGGTTTAAGAACACACAACATATACTCCCCGTGGCCAGAAGAATTTAATCGCCGAGTTACAGGCATAGTAGCTAACTACCATTTTGCTCCTACGCAAGGCTCGCAAGATAATCTACTGGCAGAAAACACATCAGCCAAAAACATCATCGTAACAGGCAACACCGTTATTGATGCACTGCAATGGGTAGTAGAAAAAATAGAGCAAGATTTCGCTTTAACCAATGCACTACAGAAACAATTTCCAATGCTTAACCCAAATAAAAAGCTAATACTGGTAACAGGGCATAGGCGTGAAAATTTTGGTAGTGGCTTTTTAAATATTTGTCAGGCAATTGCAAACATTGCCAAACGCAATGACATACAGATTATTTACCCAGTTCACCTTAATCCTAACGTACAACAGCCTGTTAATGATATTTTAGGTAAGCTAAATAACGTACATTTAATAGAACCACAAGATTACTTGCCCTTTGTGTATTTAATGAACCAAGCACATATTATATTAACCGATTCAGGAGGCATTCAAGAAGAAGCACCTTCATTAGGCAAGCCTGTCTTGGTAATGCGTAACACCACCGAACGGCCTGAAGCAATAAGTGCTGGCACAGTTAAACTAGTAGGTACAAACCAAACAACCATAGAACAAGAGATTATTAAGCTACTAGATACCCCTGAAGAATACAAAAAAATGGCGTATGCACATAACCCCTATGGTGATGGCAAAGCCAGCGAACGCATTAGTGAATTTTTAATTAAGCAAAAAAGCAAAATACAGCAGGAACAAACCTAATATGAGCACAAAAAACACACACTCATTTAACAATGTCAGCGTTATTGGTTTAGGTTATATTGGCTTGCCAACCGCTGCCGTTATCGCCTCTCGTGGAATTAATGTCATAGGTATTGATGTTAATCAGCAAGCAGTAGATACAATTAATCAGGGTAAAATTCATATTGTCGAGCCAGACTTAGACATAGTAGTAAGAAGTGTTGTCTCTACAGGTAACTTACGAGCTACCACCAAAGCAGAACCAGCAGACGCCTTTATGGTTGCTGTACCCACCCCATTTAAGCAAGCAAATGATGGCAGCCACTCCCCTAATTTAGACTATATAAAAGCCGCTGCCCAAGCCATTGCACCAGTGCTAGAAAAAGGCAACCTAGTGGTATTAGAATCTACCTCACCAGTAGGCACAACAGAAAAACTGGCTAAATGGCTGGCGCAATCCAGACCAGACTTAAGCTTTCCCCAAGATAAAGGCGACAACGCAGATATTAAAGTCGCCCACTGTCCAGAGCGAGTATTACCAGGTTACGTACTGCAGGAGTTGGTTTCTAACGACCGTGTTATAGGTGGTATGTCTAAGGCATGTAGTGAAAAAGCCGTAGAATTATATAAAACCTTTGTGCGTGGCGAATGCATTATAACCAACGCTCGCACCGCAGAAATGGCAAAACTAACTGAAAACTCATTTCGTGATGTTAATATTGCCTTTGCCAATGAACTATCTGTTATTTGCGATAAATTAAAAATTAATGTGTGGGAGCTTATTGCGCTTGCCAACCGCCACCCAAGAGTTAATATTTTAAACCCAGGCCCAGGCGTTGGCGGACACTGTATTGCAGTTGACCCTTGGTTTATTGTAGATAGCTGCCCAGAAGAAGCCAAAATTATCAAACAAGCACGTTTAACCAACGATGCCAAACCGTTTTATATAATTGATAAAATAACCCAAGTTGCAGACCAATTTAAAAAACCAGTCATTGCCTGCTTAGGCTTGGCATTTAAAGCAGATATTGATGACTTACGAGAAAGCCCTGCCCTGCAAATAACTCAAGAGTTAGCAAACAGAAGCATAGGCGAAGTAATTGCTGTAGAGCCTAATATCCAAAAACTGCCAGAAAATATAAACCAAGAAAACATCAAATTAGAGACCTTAGATAGTGCGCTGGCAAAAGCCAATGTGATTGTAGTACTGGTGGATCATAAAGAGTTTAAAGCAGCAGATCGCACTCAGTTTGCTACTAAGGTGGTGATTGATAGTAGAGGGGTGGTGTGAGTAGAAAAAATGGTAAATGTGGTTATCGTAACCCATCACAAAAGCCTTTTAATAAATATTTTTTAGCAATATGAGTATTCATTTAATGAATAAAAATAATGCACAAAAATTATTTTCTCCATTTTTATACCTTTTTTTGGTGTGGGTTGCATATATTTTATCTTATGTTGATAACGGCTTTGGCTGGGGAAAATTTTTTATATACTCTCCAGAAGACTATGTGTTTGAATATATTATATTTACGTTTTTCTTTTTATTTGGCTATGCTTTTGGTAGTTTTTTGGCTTCAGGAAATAATTTAGAACATCTAGAGGTTCCATATCAAAGAGTTTGGCTATTTTGGGGGGTTGCAGCAATTTTTCAAATAGGAAAGTTTATAAATATAGGAGATATTCCATTAATAGGAGATCCTATGTCTAGATATAACTTAACATTAGGAGGATATGAGGACTATCCTTCTCGTTTACTTTCCCCTATTTCGGTATTAATGTTTTATATGTATTTGAAGCTTAGAAAAAAAACTTTAATGTATGGCTCTGCTTTTGCTGTACTTTTACCATTACTGCTTATGCAGAGACAAGAAGTTGTTAATAGCCTTGCTGGAATTTTAATGGTGTATATCTTATATTCTAGTCCTAAAATAAAACATCTTATATTTGTTTTCGTGTGTGCTTCTTTAGTTCTTATAGGCATAGTTGCAGGTCTTGCCATAGCTCGATATGGACTTAAAAATATTGCTGGAGATATAGGAATATTAGAAGCTGTTTTTTGGATTATTCATGGAGAGCTTACTACTCCCTTAAGATTAGGGGCATTTGTAGAAGATAATATAGACCAAATGAATGGTCTTTATACTCTATCTGGATTTGCTTCGATTTTTATGCCTGGATTTACAGATCACGGTGCTGAGTTTATCCGAGTAAGATTTACTGATGCAGAAACAGCTCAATCAGTAGGAGGTTTCTATGGGTATATGATTGATTTCGGAATTATTGGTATTGCCTTATTTTCGTTTTTGTCTGCCGTGTTTGCCTCATATTTTTATAAAAAGTGGAAAAATTGTAAAAACATAGTATATGTTGTTTTGTATCCTGTAATATTGTCTCAGCTTTTATGGAATATAAGATCTGGAAGCTTTGTTATTTCTCCTATAGTTATTTATGTGTTTATAGCTATTTTTTATATAACAGGATTTTCTAATAGATCTAAAATGCTAAGTTTTTTGGGATTAACTTTTATTGCGACTATTCCAATATCATTATTGGGTCTTATTATACGAATTTAATTATATTTCTTGGCTTATTTAATTGTATAAATTTATGTATGTATTATGAATGATAAGTTTTTTTTAATAATTTCAACAGGTATGCCAGGGTTTCAGAGGCTTTTAGTTTTTACTGCTATAACTTATGCTTTTTCAAATAAAATTTTAGGAGAATTTTCTAATGATTTTGCTATATTACAACTGGTTGCTTTTTTTACGACGGTCGGTTGGTCAGCGCTCATTATGGTTCGCGCACCCAAAAGCAATGAAAATTTATTACCATCATTCACTTTAGTCTCCATTTTTTATAGCCTTGTATCTTTTATAATTTTATATGCTGCTTATCACCTCAATATCATTATTAGCTTTAAAGAAAGTTGTGCTTTTATTCTTGGTTGGAGTATTTATCAAATTGCAAGACATTATTCACTATCTGGGAAAAATTATTTTGTTGTGGTTCTTTCAGATTTTCTAGGTTTGTCTATTATGTTAGCAAGTATTTATATGCAAGTGCCTCCTTTAATTTCACTATCTTTATCCTATTATACTTCCTTTTTTTCTTTATTAGTCTTGTCAAAAGAAAAGATAGATGGACTTACTAAAATATACTTTACAGATCATAAAAAATCTTTTGAGTTTGCGGCAGGTAATTTTTTAACAGGCTCTATAATTCTATTGCTTATACCTATGGTTAAACACGCATTGTCATTAGAGTATGCGGGATTTATTGGTTTGGTCAGCGCCTATATGCTTGGCATACTATTGATACCAAGAGCACTTGCCTTATATTTTATCCCTGATATGGCAAGAAATCATGACAATATAAAAAGCTGGGAAATTTTATATAAATATAGCTTTCTAAATTTATTAGTTGTTAGTTTCGCATCTATAATTATTTACGTTGTTTTTTACTTATTTGGTGAATTGCTATTAAACCATTTTTACAATTTGCCAGAGGTATCAAATATTACAATATTACTCATATTCATTTCTTTTTTAAATGGTATAACTCAGCCATTGACAAATTATCTTATGGCAAAAGAAAAATCAAGCAGCCTATTGTTTATTAATATAATTTATTTTTTATTTTCATTTATAGGATTGATAATTGGTTATTTTTACATTAAAAGTGCAGAAGAGCTAATTCATATTCTACTATTTTTTTGCTTAGTAACTATTTTGCGTATTATTATTTTATATAAAAAATGCGTTCAAAATAAAAATCAAACAATAGGGGTTAACTATGAAACTCTATAGATTAGGTAATTGGTTTTTTAAAAATAGAGTGCCTTTAGTGCCAAAAATATGCGATCTTCTTATTCGTCTAATTCATAACTCTGCTATTTATAGTGAAACCGAGATAGGCAAAGACACCGTTTTTGGGTATGGAGGTATTGCAGTGGTGATACATAAACGGGCTAAAGTAGGTAAGCGTTGTGTGATAGGTTCAGGCGTTACTGTTGGTGGACGTTCAAAATCTATAAATGTGCCTATTATTGGTAACGATGTCTATATTGCTACAGGGGCAAAAATTTTGGGTGATATCTATGTAGGAGATAATTCTGTGATAGGTGCAAATTCCGTAGTTATTAATGATGTGCCTAGCGGTAGCGTAGTAGTAGGTGTTCCTGCTAAAGTAATTAAGACTGGGATAGAATCAAAGGATTTTTTTTGATATGAAAAATAAAGTTTTAGTTGTTGGTCCTTCGTCTTCAGGAATACCTGGAGGACAGGTTACGCATATGGAAAACATTAAATCATTATTTAATAATAAAGAGGTATGTTATTTCTATTCGTCTTCAGGAATGGAGGGCTCAGAATTGTTTTTTATAAAGGCAATAAGACTAATAAGAACATGGATAGTGTTTCCATTTTCTCTAATTGGTAGAAAGGTTATTCATATCAATTCATCGTTTGATGTTAAAGCTTTGGTTAGAGATTTATATCTTTTCTTAGCAGCATGTATATTCGGTAAGAAACTTATTATTCAATATCATGGTGGCTCGCCAGATAAATTTTCACTGGTTAACAATAAAATAATAAAGAAATTACTACAAAAGATTTTCTCTAGAAGCACAGTTCTGGTTTTAACTAGTGAGCAATTCTCATGGGTAGATAGAATGGGTGCTTATAGATTGGTGAGAATGAAAAACTATGTGGATTTACCACAAATAAATAAAATAAAAAATGAGCGTTTTATTTTTTTATATATGGGTAGAATTATTAAGGAAAAAGGAATTTTTGATATTTTAAACGCTGTAAAAATAGTTAGAAATTTAGATTTTGAAGTTAGAATATGTGGGAGCGGTGAGAATAAGTCAGATTTTCTTGATGCGATAAAAGAAAATAAACTAGAGGATAAAGTAAAATTCATAGGTAATGTATCTGGCAGTGCCAAACAGAAAGAGTTACAAGATTGTGATGTATTTTTATATCCTAGCTATTATCCAGAAGGCTTGCCATATTCTGTATTAGAAGCATTATCTTATAATTGCGCTGTAGTTTATACGGATTCAGGTGCTTTAAAAGAGCTATTAGAAAATGATGTAACTGGTATTAAGGTAGAAATGCAAAATCCAGATTCTTTAGCCACGGCAATGAAGCTAGTAATAGGTGAGCCTGCATATAGGCTGCGAATAGCAAGTAATGGTAGAAAATTGATTGAGAGCGAAATGTCGTTACCTATTTTGAAAAGAGAGTTGGAGCAGATTTGGCATGAAAATTAAAGAGATATCTGCCCATGTCTTATCAAATAGCACTATTGACAGTTTCAAAGGCTACGATCCTTTTGATGGTTTAAATAGTACGTTTTTTAAACTTATGCCTCTATTAAAAAAGGGACTGTTCGGACTCGCTTGGATTCAATTTCATAAGCGTTCTTTTATTAATTTTCGCCCTTTAATGGCGATACCTAAAGGCAGAAATCCTAAGGGTATTGCTTTATTTATTCTTGGCATGCTAGAAGACTATCGGCGCACTAAAGATGATTTATATCTCAATGAAGCACAGGAGCTGGCTGATTGGTTGTTAACTCAGCAATCTGATAAAACGGTATGGAAACATGCCTGCTGGGGTTATCATTTTGACTGGAATGCACGGGCTTTTTTTGTGCCTAAAGGCAAACCGAATGTCATTACAACTGTCTATGTCGCCCAAGCTCTGTATGCTTTAGGCAAGCAAACGCATAACCAGCAGTATATAGATGTGGCATTTGATGCGGCTAACTTTATTGTTAATACACTTTATACGGAAGCAGATAATAGACAATTTTTTGCCTATATTCCTGATGAAAAGGCATTTGTGCATAATGCCAGCCTATGGGCGGCAGCTTGGGTTGCTTTTGTTGGGAAGAAAACAGCGAATGAAAAATTCAAGCAACTTGCTTTAGCTGTTGCTCGTCAGTCTATAGCAGAACAAACTACAGCAGGTGCATGGGTGTATGGTGCTAGAGAACATCATCAATTTATTGATGGTTTTCATACAGGCTATAATCTTGAGGCTTTAAATATAATAGGTAACGCTTTAGAGACTAAAGAATTTGATGCTTCAATTAACTTGGGGTTGGCTTACTATAAGCGTGAATTAATAACAGAAGATGGTATAGCTAAGTATTACCATCATAATCTTTATCCACTAGATATGCACTCGGTAACACAGGCGATTATTACCCTGATAAAAGTAGGTGGCACAGAAGAAGATTTTACACTGGCAAGCAAGGTGGCTAATAAAGCGATTGATACTTTGTATATGCCACAGAAAAAACGCTTTGTATATCAAAGGAATAGATACTTTACTAATAGGATTAACTATATGCGTTGGACTCAGGCATGGGTGTATTACTCTTTTGCTATGTATAACCGAATTGCTGATTATAAAGGGCTTTAAAATGCAACGTATTCATTTTTTAGGTTCGCCTATGGACTCTGCCACTATGCAAGAAACCGTTGCAGTTATTGCAGATAGAATTGAGAAAAAGCATTTTTTGCAGCATGTAGTTGTTAATGTTGCTAAGTTAGTGAATATGCAGCAAGACAAACAACTTGCCGAGTCTGTTACTGCTTGCGATTTAATTAATATTGATGGCATGGGGGTGGTGCTTGGTGCTCGTTTTTTAGGGCATGATGTGCCTGAGCGTGTTGCTGGAGTGGATTTATTTCATAATTTACTCGCCATGAGTGCAGATAAAGGATTTTCTGTTTTTTTATTAGGGGCAAAACAAGAGATAGTAGCGCAGACTGCCAATAAGGTGGCTGAGCTTTATCCTAAATTAAATATTGCTGGTTTTCATCATGGTTATTTTTGGGACGATGAGCAAGCCATTGTTGATAAAATTAAAGCCTCTGGCGCAAGGTTATTATTTGTTGCCATTACTTCCCCTAAAAAGGAAAATTTCATTAATAAATACCAAGACCAACTGGGTGTTGATTTTGTAATGGGTGTTGGTGGTACATTTGACGTAGTAGCAGGTAAGGTAAAACGTGCCCCTTTATGGATGCAAAAATACGGTTTAGAGTGGCTATACCGAGTAATCCAAGAACCCAAACGCATGTGGAAGCGTTATTTAGTAACCAATTCAACATTTGCTTGGCTGCTGTTTAAAGAGAAATTTTTAGGCAAATAAATCACTCTTGGTTATTGGCTTACATATTTTGTTTTTATTATCTGCGCTTTGAAGATAAATATGGGCGAGCTTGAGCTGTTTATGTGGCGCTGACTTGTGGCTAAAATTGCTTTTTGCATATTTTAAAATAGCATTTTATTTTTTATTGGCTATAGGGTTGTTGTTATGACAGATATTTCTTTGGATTATGCGGGTTTTTGGCGGCGCACGGCAGCTTATATGATTGATTATTTCATATTGGCTTTTTTTATGTTCAAATTTATGGTTTTATTTTAAGTCCAACAATAATTCGTATACAGCTGAATGAGTCTGTTTCCCATACGGAGTATTTGCTTTACTTGGGAGGCGTTTTTTTAAGTATTTTAATTTTACAGTGGGCATATTTTATTGCTATGGAAGCCTCGCCGTTAAAAGCAAGTTGTGGCAAATTGCTCGCTGGTCTGTATGTAACTAATCTTGAGGGTGGGCGTATTAGTCTTGCTCAAGCTAACAGTCGATTTTTTGGTAAATTTTTATCTGCTCTTATTTTGTGTGTGGGGTTTGTGATGGCTGTATTTACGCACCAAAAACAGGCGTTGCACGATATGATTGCTTATACCTTGGTATTAAAAAAATAGCAGGATTTAGTCTTGTGCCCTCTGCCCTCTGCCCTCTGCCCTCTGCCCTCTGCCCTCTGCCCTCTGCCCTCTGCCCTCTGACCTCTGCCCCCTGCCTCCTTTAAAACCCTAACAGCACCTGATTATCTTTACCCTGTTTGCCTTTGCAGGTTACAACTCTGGGAGCGAGGTTGGCTTGCTGTTGGCTAAGGTGCTGTTTGACTTGTTGGGCGAGTGCTTGGGCTTTATTTTGCCAGTGCTCACCAGCTATAACTTGTGGACAAACTTTTAGCTGCAAGCTGTTATTGGTGTGCATCATTTGAGCAATTTTATTTAGATAAGTGCGCTGCTGGCGGTTTAGTTTGTCGCTATTTGTGGCAAATTTAAGTGGTTTTAAACGAATGCTAAAGAGCAATTCATTACCAACTTCAACGGCGGCAATAACTGCCCCTACGGGGTTTAATATGTATTTTAAATAGCTCATGGAGGCTTTTACTAAAATGTCTTGTAAAAATTGGCTGGCAATACCACTTATGCCAATTTCGGGATTATTCAAGTTGCCACTTAGGGGAAACGCTATATTAACTTGTTTTTCATCGTTGCTCATTAGCTCTAAGGCGGTGTTAATGGGGATTTTAAGCTGCTGGCTTAGGCGTTTAATCAGTGCTTGGTTGACGGGGGTAAATTGGCTGTTGCGTAAGTTAAGTTTGCCTATACCCTGTAGTTGACCTTGGTTAAGTTTGGCATTGAGGTCTAAAGCTAACATGCCATGCTCTACCTGATAGCCTAGGCTTTTTTGCATATAACCAGAAAGCGGTACTAAATTTAGCTGTTGTATCCTTAGGTTGAGCTTTCCTGTGCTGCGTATTTGTGGGCTGATATCTGCTTTTATTTGTATGTGATTAAACTTATCCATCGCACCGAGCAATTCTAGTTTAACGGGGGTTTTTTGTTGTGTATCTAGCTGGCTAAGTTTGAATTTTTGCAGTTTAAGCTCTTGATTTATATTGGGCATTACGGCTTGGTCGTGCCAATAAATATAACTGCTATCGCTTTGGGTTAATTCGCTTAAACGTAGATAAAAAGGCGTTTTATGGGGGGCTTTGCTTGGGTCTTTAGGCTTTTTTGGCTGTGTTTTGGGTAGCCCGACGAGTTGCCCTTGTGGATTGCGTTTAAGCCAAACCTTAAGCCCGCTAAAGGTTTGTTTCCCTAGGGTAAGTATTTGATTTTGATAGTTAATATCTTGGCTTTGGTATGCTTTAAGCTGCATTGTTTGGCGGTTGCTTTGTTGTATATTTAATTCTTCTAAGTTTATTTGTTGCAAGTTTAACATTGGATTTTTAAATACCATTTGTTGCACATTAAGCTGGTTAAGTTGTATTTCTATGGGGTCTGCTGGCTTTTGTGCAACGCTTAGGTGTATCTGCTTTGCCTGTAGTGCTGAGAGTTGAACGGTTTTTGCTTGCCGCTGGATATCGGTAAGTTGCATTTGTTGAATATAAACCATGGGTTCGCTGCTTTGGCTCTGATTGTTATCGTTAGATGGGCGAATAAGACGAGTAAGCGAGAGTTCGTTTAGGTTGATGGCATCTATCTGTTGCGTTTCTAACTTGGCGATAACCTGTTTAATACTGGCTTGTTCAAGCTGGAGTTGGTGGCTGTTTTGCAGGCGCATAAATAAGGATTGTAACTGCGCTGAGAAGATGACATAGGGCTGCTTATTAGGCTGCATAACCTGCCCTTTTAGTTTGAGCGTTAAAGGTGCAAGCAGGGTTAGTTGCTGATCAAGTCTGCCTTGTTGCAGGTTAATATTGAGTGTAAAGGGTGCACTGTGTGCTGTGCTGCTGTCTAGTTGCTTTAGTTTAAATTTTTCAATATTAAATTTGATATGGCTGTTTGGTTTGTTTAATTGGGCGTTAATTTGATTGTCTATTAACTCTAGGTTGTCTATTTTGAGCTGCCATTTTAGGCTCTTGTTAGGCTTTTTAGAGGCTTTTTGTGGTGCAGATAAGTCTATTGTTACCCCTGCAATGTGTAGCTTGTTTTGCTGTTTATTTATATCTAAGTTCGTTCCTAGTACATACAGCTCTTGTATGTCGATGCGCTGCTGCAACAAAGCCCAAGGATTGAGGTTAATATAGAGTTTGTCGATGTGGTTAGTGCGCCCTAAAAAGCGGGCTTTAATTTCTTTGAGGGTTATGCTTGCGTTAAACCATGAGAGGGAAATATCACCAATATCAAGTAGGTAATCATCGCCTTGTTGCCGATAATATTGGCTAATCTGCTGACGTGCAATCATGGGTAAAATAAGTGCAATTGATATTATTACAAGCAATAAAACAATACTAACCCAGCGTAAAGTCCTTTTTATTTTTTGCATGTGTTGCTCCATAGTTGAGGTAGTAAGCCGCTGGCTCTTAGGCTTTTATGTTGTATGCTTTGGCTTAAACATTCACTGTTTGCGATAAGGCTAAATTGCTGTTTGGCACGAGTTAAGGCGGTATAAATAAGTTGTCTATTTAATAGCGGCAGCCAGTTATCGGGCAGAACCAGTAATACTTGTTTAAATTCTGAACCTTGGCTTTTGTGTACCGTCATGGCAAAGGCACTTTGGTGCTTTGGTAGGCGTGAGGGCATGACTGCGTGCATGCTGCCATCACTTTGATGAAAATATGCAAGTAATTTATGTGGGTTGTCGTAGGCAGGTAAGATAATGCCTAAGTCTCCATTAAATAGATTTAAGTCTGGGCTATTTTGCAGCACCATAATCGGCTGTCCGCTATAGTGCGTTGCTAGTGAGGCGGGTAATATGCCTCTGTTTTGTAGTTGCTTTTGCGCCCACAAATTAAGGTCTGTTACCGAGGCGTTACCTTCTTTGGCGGCAACTAAAATCTGCTGTTCATTGAGTGCATCTAACATGGCTAACGGGGAGATGTTCTGCCCTTGTTGTTGTGCTTGCATCAGTTCAATATAGGTGCTTAATCCTTGATAAAAGTCGTTAATATTGCTTTGTTGGTGTTTAAATTGCTGCCAGTTTCCTGGATACCATTTAAGCTCTTGGTTTTGTTCTTGTAATAAATTTAGGCTTTGTTGGCTATTACCTTGGTTAATGGCGGTGGCGAGTTTGCCTATGCCTGAGTGGGCATGAAAGCGGTAGGATTGTTGCAGTTTGATAACCTGTTCGCTAAGAATGCCCTGTACTAAAGGTCGTTGCTTTGTGGCTGTTTTAGGTGTGGGTATTGCCAGTTTTTCTGCGAGTTGATTAAGCATGACAGATTGCTGAATATGCTCTCCTGCGGCGGTCATGTCTGCTAATACAGAGCCAACTTCCACTGAGCTAAGTTGATTTTCATCGCCTAAAAGTATTAATCCTGCATCTGGTTTTAAGGCGTTAAGTAGGTGGCTTAACATGGGTAAATCGAGCATGGAGGCTTCATCAACAATGACTAAATCTGCTCTTATCGGGTTGTCTTGATTGTGTTTTATACGTCCATCAAAACCAATACCTAGTAGACGGTGTAAGGTGCTGCTGCTTTGCGGTAATGGTAGGTCTGCTAGCATGGGCATACGTTCTTGGGTTAGGCGTAAGGACTCTAGCATACGGGCGGCGGCTTTACCGGTGGGGGCACTTAGGGCAATCTGTAGTTTGTTTTGTTGCTTTAATAATGCGGCTAACAGTTTGGCAACGGTGGTGGTTTTACCAGTACCTGGCCCTCCTGTAATAATACAAAGGGGTTTGATGCAGGCACAGGCTGCTGCAATTTTTTGCCAGTCTATGTCTTCACTTGTGGCAAACAGTGTTTGTAAGTCTGTTTTAAGCTGCGCCATATTTAGTTTTCGGGTTTGCGGTGCCCGTTTTAGTAGTTGCGTATAAACCTGCTGTTGGTATTGGTAATAACGGGCAAAGTATAAAAATTCGCCTGCTTTAACCAGCGGTTTGAGTTCGCTTGGGTTGTTTTGTGTTGTGATTAAATAAAAGTCTGCCAAGCGTTGATTAAGTGTGCTATCAACTTCTGTTTGTAGCCAGTTTTTGCCATAGTCGTGTAGGCTTAAGCAGGTCTGTCCTTTTGCCATGCTATAACGCAATGCCAGCACTAAAAGAACCAGTGCATATTGTTGCTCAAGGTTTAAATTAGGCTGATAGTGCAGTTCATAGTCCAGCAGTTGCTGTGCTAAAAACCAATCAAAACTACTGCTTAGGGCAAAGTGATTGTGCTGCCTAAGTAAGGCTTGTAAATCTGGATTGTTAGCGAAGATAAGCTGACTATCACGCTCGGCTAACAGGGCTTTAGAGGTTACATCAGTGTGCATTGTCGCTTTCCTTAAATTCGGGGTCTGCTGGTTTAAAAATGTGCCGCCAATGTTCAAGCTGTTTGAGGTTGGGGGCTTGATAATGCACTGCGTATGTGCCTTGTTGCATGGCTCGTATAAATAAGTACAGCACTCCTCCTAAATGCTGCCCAGCTTGGTAGTTGGGCAGCCGTTGCTGTAATAGCCTATCTAGTGCTAACTGATATAGCTTGGCTTGTAAGTCGTAGTGGTGCTGATGCATAACTTGCTGTAGTTGGTTGGGGTGGTAGTGGTGCTGATAGTCGCCTAAGTAGTTGGATTTGTAATCGGCAATGTAGTAACGCCCTTGATAGCAAAATACTAAGTCAATAAAGCCTTTTAGGTGCCCTTTAAATGGGGCAAAATCAAGCGGAGACTGAAGTAGTAGGTTCAACTCTTGTGAGCTTAAATGTGCAACGGGTAGGTAAAATTCCATTTCGTTAAGTCTCTGATTAGCTTCTATTTGTGCTAATGAAAAGTCGGCATAGTCTGTTTTTAATGGGCAGTTAACCACTTGCTTAAGCCAGTCTGCCACTGCCTCTGGCGAGTGCTTTAATGCATAGGTATTTAATTGCTGTTGAGTTAGTCTAAGCAGGGCTTCTTGGTTTTGAAAGTCCCATAGCTCAAGCAGGCTATGCAAGCAGGTGCCAGCATGAGCGCCTTTGGTAAATTCTTGGGCAATGGGCAGTATGGGGGTATGCGGTTGCGGTGCGATGTTATCTTTATAAGGTAAGTCGGTGCTGCTTTCTTCGCTTTGCCAAGGTTTGTTTTCAAAGATATTATTTTGGCTTAACCTGAGGGCTTGCTCATCTTTAATTAAGTAGCTAAAGCTGCTTAATTTATAGCTTAAATCTAATGCTCTTATACGCTTACCAAGGATTAGTTGCTGCTCATTTGTAAGTAGGTTGGCTGTTGCTGCTTGCGGCATTGCCTGCCAACGATGGTAGTGCAGAGCTTGCGGTTTGTGGCTATCTTTCTGGCACTCATTAAACCAAGTATCCAGTTGTTCAAAGTCAATATTATCAAGTCCTAGTAGCCGTCCTAGAGCAGCGTTTTTTGCTTGGCTTTTGGGTGTTTTGTTTTTGCTGTTGCTATCAGGACGATGCCAAAGCTGTACAAAACAGGCAGCACAGGCACGGGTCATGGCAACATATAACAGGCGCATGGACTCTCTTTGTTCTTCTTCAAACTGTGCTTTTTTACTACTTTCACTACCGCTGGTATCAAAGATATGTCCGTGTTGATGATGATGGTATTCTCGAATAACCGCATTGCCTCGCTCGGCATCTGCCCATAAAAACGGTAAAAAAACCACGGGGTATTGTAACCCTTTGCTGGTATGAATGGTGCTAATCTGTACTAGGTTGGCATCACTTTCAAGGCGTAAACTGTATTCTTCATTGTTTTTGTCACTGTGTAAAATGCGTTCTTTAAACCAAAATAGTAGGCGTTTTTGTCCATTTAGTTTGCGTCCTTGTTGCTCTAGCAGTTCGCCTAAATGCAGTAGGTTGGTTAGGCGACGCTCACTATTTTCTTGTTTGCTTAAACGTATGCCTCGTTGGTTGTCATTAAGCCAGTCCATTAGCATTGCCATGACCCCTGATTGCTGCCAGATACGTTGCCACTGTAAATAACGATTAAGCTGTGCTTCAAGGGCTTGTTCTGAATTTAGGCAGGCTTCTAATTCATACAGTAGGTGCTGCTGCAATTCACAACTCATGGACTGGCGTACCAAACGTTCATTGTTTGGCTCGCTAAGTGCCTGTAAAAATATAAATAACTGTTTTGCTTCATTACTGGCAAAAAGCTGTTCAGAGCTGGTTAGTACGCTGTTTATTTGTACTTTTTTTAAACGCTCATAAATCAAGGCGGCTTGTTTTTTACTGCGTACCAAAACAGCAATGTCCCCTGCTTGTAAAGGCTTATTATCTAAACTTGCAGGTTCATTTAATAAGGCTTTTATTTGTGCAGCGCACGCATCGGCGGCTTCTAGTAAAATAGGTTCTGCGGTGGTTTGTGTGCTTTTGTGCTGTATGATATGTAAACCAGATAGCGTTTTATCATCGCCTATTAGGTTATTTTTATCTGCATTTAAACCTGCTTCAACAGCTTGATAATCAATGTCTTCTTGCATAAAAACACGGGGCTTTTGCCACATATAATTAAGCCCTGCAATGATGTTTGGGTGACTGCGCCAGTTGGCAGAGAGATGAAATTGTCGATTTAAAGCAATGCTCGTTTTAGCTTGTAAGTAGGTGTAGATGTCTGCCCCACGAAACTTATAAATTGCCTGTTTGGGATCTCCAATCATAATAAGGGCGTGATTATCGCTCTTATCTTGTGCTGGATAAATATAGTTAAATATGCCGTATTGGATATCATCGGTATCTTGAAATTCATCAATAAGCGCATAGGGATATTCACGCCGAATGGCGCAAGCAAGCTCATTTTGCCCTTGCTTGGCTTCATTTTGCAAAGTTTGATATAAGGCTTGTAGTAGCATTTGACTATCAATTAAATGTTGCTCTGCAAGAAAGCGGGTAAAATAGGTTTGTACCTTTTGGTACACAAGGGGATAAACCACGCTGGTAAGTTGCTCTACTTGCTCTATCAGGTTTTGTATCTGAATAAAAATAGGGTCTATTGCACTTTCTGCTAAGGTGCAGCCTTTGTCTTGTAAATATCTTATCCCTAGTTTTTTGATGTTTTTATATGCGCTAAGAGCTAATGGGTTGTCTTGTTGAAAGTAAGTGCAGGCTTCTTCTATCCAAGTTCTGCTGTTTTTATTAAAACTTCTTTTGCTTAGCTCATAACGTTCACAATAAAGTTCTATTAGGCTGGCTATATCTGCTCTTTCTGCTTTTTTTAACTCGCTTTGGATATGCTGAAATTGAGTTTCTACTTCTTGGCAATATGTTTGATAATTGGTTTGCTGCTTGGGGAAAAAACTGACTTGTGATTTTTGCCATAGACTACTTAGCTGTGTTTGCAGCTTTTGCGGCGAGCCTAGTAACTCATTTAATGCAATTTCTTGCCAACCTGTTAAGGGATACATCAGCTCTCGCCATGTGTCTTCACAGGCAAGGCGTAATAGTGGTTCAACGTCAAAGGTCAGTTGGGCGGCAAAATTCAGTTGGCTATCTAGAGCAAAGCGTACCAATAGGCGTTGGCAAAAGGCATGAATGGTGTAAATGCTGGCTTCGTCCATTAGGTTTAAGTTCAGCATAAGGCGGTACTTCAACTCGCCAATGGCCTTTTTATCAAGGTGCATGTCTTCTAACCATGTACGCATATCTTGATTAATTGGCGCATTTGGCTGTTGCTGGTATTGCTCAATTGCCTCTAGTCCCGTTCTTAATTCGCTACGAATGCGCCCTCTTAGCTCTTCGGTGGCGGCATTGGTAAAGGTAACGACCAAAAGTTGCTTTATGTTTGCAGGGGTAGCAATTTGATGCCCTAAAATAAAACGCATATATAGTTTGCTTAGGGTATAGGTTTTGCCTGTACCTGCACTGGCTTCAATTAGGCTATGTCCTGTTAGCGGAAACTTGTTGATATTAAGCGTTGCCATCTAATACCTCATGTTGACTGTGTGCAAAGGCGTGCGCTAACAGGTCATAATCTTCGAATGTTTGCATTTTCTCGCTCTGTGTCAGCTTAAAAAATGCCTCAATTTGCCCTGCAAATAACCGCTGGTTGGGGGCATTGTAAAACGCTGCAAATTCACTTTTTTTCTCGTTATCCCATTGGGCATCTGGATTTTTGCTGTTGAGCACCTGCCAGATGCTATCTGCAAAGTACATAGGCGGTTTTTGCCAGCATTGCCAATAAAAGGCTAAGGCTTGCCGTAGTTGTGCTGTGGCAAGTGCCACACTGGGCATGCTTAAGGTTAGGCAACTGACCTGTTTTTGTGCCTGCATGGTAACTATTTTTGCCTGTGTGAGCGAGGCTAAAACAGGCTCGTCGGTCTGGGCAACGGCTAATGCACATAGCGTTAGCCACATTTTTAGCACTTGGCTGCCTTTTAAACTGCCAACTTGCAACTGAATGAGTTGATGTTCATAAATGGGGCTAATATCTGCGCTAATTTGTACTTCTATGCCTTGGGTGGTATCCAGCACAGAAATCTCTCCGTGCCAGCTTTGTGCTTCTTTAGCGTGCATTGTTTGCTGGTAAAACCTCTGTAAAGGCTCCATGGTATGTATCATGGATTGCACCTCTCGTACCCCTGCTTGCCCAAAAGAGACTCGCCCTAAGGCTTGGTTACGTTCTAAAAACTGCACTGGCTGGGCATTTTCTGCTTGTTCAATCGCTCTTAGGTAGTCTGCTTTAAGTTGGTATAAGTCGAGTTTTTCTAGGGCAAAGGGCTCGCTGTCGAGTAAGCCTTTAATGTCGTTGAGCTTAGGTAAATTAAGCCTGCGGCTAAAAAAGAACTGAGCGCTGTCTTGATACGCTAACGCCATATCTTCTAGTGCAATTTGCCTGCGTAAAAGATACTCAGGCAAGGCTAAAGGTGTGTGTATAAAAGGCTCGTTTACCTCAATATGGCTTATTTGCTGTTGGGCAATTTGCCACCATAGATTATCAAAACTGGGATAATGCTGGGTAAAGTTTGCAGGTGCAAATGGCTGTAACGGCAGCTGGGTAGTTAGCTGCAATTTGAGTGCTTGCTCGCTTTGCTGCTGGTTTAAATTGCTGTCTGTCTCTAGGCAAAAACTGTTGCCAATATAGTCAAGCAATTCGTTTACAACCACCGCTGGCTGCTGTAGCGTATTTTTTTGCTTATCTCGCCCACGATGGCTGATGTACAGTTTTTGCTGGGCAGAACAAATTGCTTCTAAAAATAAATAACGGTCATCTTGAGCTGGCGAGCGGTCGCCTGCTTGAGGTTGTATGCGCATTAAATCAAAACTAACAGGCATGTCTTTGCGTGGGTAGCCGCTGTCGTTCATGCCTAATAAACAAATGATTTTAAAAGGAATGGCACGCATGGGCATAAGCGTACAGATATTTACTTTGCCTGTTAAAAAGCGTTGCCAACTGCCTTGTTGCTGGCAGATTTGATTTACTTTGGCATAAATAATAGGTTGGGCTAAGGGCTCATTAAACTGGTTGGCAAGCATGGTTTGCTGCCATGTATGCAGTTCATCACGCACAAATTGTAAACTTTGAGCTTCTTGCTCGTTGGGCAAAAATAAATCGTCAATTAAGCTGTTAATCAGCCCTAACCATTGTGGTGCAACTTGGGGCTTGGCTAAACGCTCGCACCAGTCTTGCAGCCGAGTTAAAAAGGCAATTAAGCCATTGGCAATGTCCGCATCTTGCCCCTCTAAAGCTGGTAATGCCCAATCCCCTGCTAAAGCGGTTTGCGTATTATCGCTCACATAGCCAAGCAATAGCTGGCGTATGCCTTTTATCCAGCTATTTTGTGCAAAATCTGGCGCACCTATACGCACTCGCTGTTTGCCATCTAAGCCCCAACGTACTTGTGCTTGCTCTAACCAGAGCTGAATTTGCAGCACATCTTGTGTGCCTAATTGAAACTTGGCGGCAATGGCATCAATACTCAACCAGTCTAAAATCTCCTGCAAGCTAAAACGACTATGAGGTAAGTTAATTAAGGCTAATAGGGCTTGTAAAAGAGGTGCTTGAGCATTAATTGATTGGTCAGAAATAGACCAAGGAATATAACGACTGGGACTTTGCTGAGCGGTTTGTGCGCTGGCAAAAACCGCATTGACAAAAGGCGCATAGCGGTCAATATCTGGCACCATAACCAGCACATCTTTGGGTTGTAACTCTGGGTCTTGTTCAAACCAGTGCCAAAGGCGGTCATGCAAGTGCTGTACTTCCCTTAACTCATTATGAGCATTAACAAAAGTTAAACTGTCATCATCGGCACTAATTGGCGTTTTATCTCGACTGTAAGTTAGATTACTAAACCCGACTTGGCGGTTATTTAAATTGAGAATGTCCGTTTGTATTTGTGCTAATAAATGCGCTGCACTAGGCTCTACCCAAGCTGCAATATCTTGTATTGGACTTTGGTGCATAAGCGCTAAAAAATCACGCCCCACCTTGCCCCATGCAGAGAGTAGCGGATTGCCAACATCGTAATAATCAACAAACTCATCATGGTTTAATGAGGGATTTTTGCCTGCTTGTAGTTGTTTAAGCTGAACTCGATAAGAAGGCAAGTCTTGCCAATAATTTTGACAAGGATTAAGCACAAAGTAATGCACATCAAGCACCTGTGATAAGCCTTGTAGCACATGCCAATAACTCGCTGGCATGGCACTGATGGCGAAGACAAATAGGCGTTTACTTAGTCGTTGCTGCTGTATTAGCTGCTGCAATTGTGGCTGTATCTCTGGTTGCTGTAAATCTGCGAACAAACGGGCTCGGTGTTGCTCTGACTGCCCTAATGATTGACTGTAATCAAGCAGTGTGCGCCATAAATCCTGCTGCCAAATTTGATGCTTATCTGCTGCCACCTCCACGGCTCTACCCTGCTCCCACGCCAATAGCCAATCAGGGCGATAAACCAAATACTGATCAAATAAATCAGCAATTTTAGCACTTAACTGATAGCGCCCCAGTCCGTCTTTATCTGCATCTAAGTAATGTTTGATAGGCGCATAGTTAGGTTCATGTTGCTTAGTTTCCAAAAGATGATAAATTTTGAGCGTTAATGCGTCTTTACTGAAATTTGATTGATTAGGTAAGTTAGGATTAAGCTGATTAAGCAGTTGCCAAATAAAATTAGCAGGCATACTAAAGTGAATATTAGCGCACAGCCCCAAACTTTGGCTCAATGCCAGTTTAAGCCACTGCGCCATACCCTGACTTTGAATTAATACGGTTTCTGCCAACAGCGGATTAGAGGGGCTATCCTTTTTTAAATGATGCGCCAACATACCATGAAGTACGTCTAGTTGATTGCAGTGATAAGCATACAGCATAGCAAAAACCCAGTAAGTAAGCAGCAACAGTGCTGACCAATGAAAAGCCTAAGATTATGCTAAGCATACTACCAATATGCAAGTATATATCTACCTTGGAGGACAAAACCAAGGCAGATTTATGCGCTTACTTAACTAGTGACTTATTATTTTATATACCGAAGTAGAGCCACTCACCTCATTGGCTACCAATAATAAAGGCACACCTATAGCACTGTCTTTGGCAGCAATAAATTTAATGCTCTCTGGAGCTAAATCACCTGCTTTAGATGGCTCTTTATAATTGCCCTTTTTATCCACACTCGCTGCTGTAAAATTACGATTATTAATATAACGAATGAATTTAACTGCCTGTGGATTACTGATATCAAACACCATAAAACCACCCTGACGCTCAAGCCCTACAAATGCAAAATAGCTACCACCAATTTGCCCTACAGCAATGGCTTCAGGCTCAGGGCCTTTATTGTCTGAGCGATCATCAAGTTTTAATTTGTTGCTATTGGTGTTTAAAAATGCTGGAGTGGCTTTTAATATTTCATTTTCAATAACTGAACCAGAATCATATAGCTGTGTGCCTTGAGCATTCCAAATAGAAAAAGAACGAGCTCCAAACGTGTAGAGTTTGGTATACGTCCCTGTATTATCTAAGCCCATTTCATTATGCACTTTAAGCTCACTAAGTGTTTTTTTTAAAGAGGCAATCGTACTGGCTAAAGGTTTTTTTAATTTGCCAACTTTGGTTTCATTTTCATACTTACCGTACTCACGACCATCTCCCTCATTCGCACTTAAAACATAGTGTTCTCCATTTAAGCTATATGACACTAAGGTATCAGGCATATACATACCATATAAACCTGCATGATTTTGTAACTTTGCTTGCTTGTCATTATTAATGGCATCAAGTTGGTTTACCCTATAATCTTTAAAACCAAGACTGACCACTTTATCAATTTTAGGGTTGCTTTGAGTCAAATCGATTATGGCAAGGGCATTATTCTCTTGCAGGCTTATCCATGCTTTGCTGGAGTCATCGGCAATAGCAATATATTCTGGCTCTAAATCTTTTGATTTTTTGGTTATGCCTTGTTTAATAATCACATCTGTAGGAATTGCAACATGATTAAAATCAAGATTAATACTGGTATTATCAGGCATGCCGTTATTAATCCTTACCAAAGTAATGCTTCCTTCAGGATCGTTATCATAGTTTTTATTTGGTTCGCCTTCATTAGCAGATAATGCAAACTTACCATCTGCTGTAATTTTTACCATATCAGGCATAGCTCCTGCTGATAGCGCATGTAATTTACTGGCATTAGCCTGACTATCCAAGCGATAAAATAAAATAGCACCATTGCTCTGTGGTTGTTTGTTCTCAACTGCCACTGCCATTAGGTTACCAACAATAGACAAGCTATTAATTGCGCCCACCTCAAATTCACTGGCATTTAATGGCTTTATTTTTTCATCTATCTCAATGCTACGCTCGCTTTTCAGGTTATTTAAACTAAATGCGTTATCCCCTGTAATACCTTTGCTAGGCAAATTAGATAAGTTAAGCACATTAATTTTTCTGGCTTGCGCATTAATAACAAAAGCACGTTTTGATGCTTTATGATAATCCACAATCTCAGCAGCACTTTTATCAAATTCCCCCGTTGCATGACGAGCAATTAACGAGATCGCATCAATGGTAACGGCTTTAGGTGATGATGTTTGTAAGCTCGGCTTACTACTGTTCTTTACATCATGATGATTACCCGATGAACGATTAGAACCAGATGAACTGCCGCAAGCAGTTAATAATGTACTAGCTAACAATAAGATAAAGATAGGTTGCATATTTAATCTCCATATTTATGAATAGAAGATTTAAGGTTAGCAAAACAATATGACAAACAAATGACTTATATCTTAAATGCCTCAAGCGCACGCAAGCGCGCAAATTTGTGTGTAACAATGGGTTCTGGATAAGCCAAAGCCTGACGTTGTTCTCTCGTTGGAAAATGAATATCTTTGGTGTTCAAACTAGATAACTGTGGCAAATATTGACGAATAAAATGCCCCTGAGTATCAAACTTTTGAGATTGAGTAATCGGATTAAAAATACGAAAGTAAGGCACCGAATCAGCACCTGTAGAGGCACTCCATTGCCAACCACCGTTATTAGAAGCAAAATCGATATCCACTAAATTTTGACTAAAAAAGATTTCTCCCTCACGCCAATCTAGCAGTAAATGCTTGCTTAAAAACATAGCGCAAAGCATGCGTAAGCGATTATGCATAAAGCCTGTTGTCTTAAGTTGATTCATAGCTGCATCAATCAATGGATAGCCTGTTTGTGCATGACACCATGCCTTAAAATGCTTAGGGTTATGCAACCAGTTAACCTGTTTAGTTGCCACTTTAAAAGGTTGGTATTGACACACATAAGGGAAGCCCACTAGCAGATGACGATAAAAATCTCGCCAAATTAACTCACTTATCCAAACATCTAGCCCCGCTTGTCCGCCACAAAGACGATACCCATTTTGTTGATACGCACTAAATACACATTGACGAACAGAAAGAACACCTAGTGCCAAAAAAACCGATAACCCACTTGTACCCTCAGCAAAAGGTATGTCTCTTTGCTCGTCGTAAGAAATTGCCTTATCTTGTAAAAAATCTTGTAATACTTGGTGTCCATAAGTTTCACTCACATTCCACATTAAATCTTCTTGAACAGCAAGATTAGGAAGAGAAAACGGATACCCTAAATTGTCTTTACTCCGCACCTTAGGTGCTTCTAAAGGTGGTGATAATTGCGAGTCAAGCATATCAATATAGCGTTTTTTAAAGGCACTAAAAACCTTAAAATAAGACCCTGTCTGTGTACGCACTATCCCTGGTGCAAGTAAACATTGATCATGGAAACGGTTAACCCTAATACCTACTTTGTGCGCCCAAGTTAGAATTTGTTTATCACGCTGACGCTCATTTAGCTCATATTCAATATTAAACAATAATTCAGTAATTTTATGCGCTTTGATATATCCCTGCATGTCATGAACCGCTTGTGAAAACGTACTGCTATGAATAATATCCAATGGAATATGATACGCACTAAGCGCATGCGCTAACTGTTGTACCGCCTGTAACAACAAATTAATGTGCCGTGCGCCTAAATGATGCGCCTGCCACTGTTTAGGACATAACACAAATACCGCACGCACTGAGCCAGATTGTAAGCAAGCATAGTTTAAGGCAGGGTTATCATGTATTCGCAAATCGTGGCGAAACCAAACCAGTTTTCTGCTGTTATGAGCACCCATTAATGTAACACCTCCAATAAAGCACCTGCTGCCTGTTGACCGCTTAGCCAAGCACTCTCTAATGTACCTGCTAAACACCAATCACCCGCAACTGCCAGCTTTTGTTTATTATCCAACAAATAGTCCATATTTAATCTGTGCTCACAATTAGCATAAAGCCAACGCTGTATCCATTGTTTTTGTATTTTCGCATCAGTAATTTGCAGCTGCTCTAAAAAAGCCGTTTTAAGGGTTTTAGCCACCTGCTCTTGGCAACTATCCTGATGTTGTAAACTATACGCTGCACTAGCATGAACAACCCAAGTCTCTTCACTAGAACGGGTGGGCTTACTACTATTTCTCACCAACAAGTGCAAAGGTTCGTCATACACAAATGCCAAATCTATCGCCACATCTAAGCGTTTTTCAAACGCCAATAACAAACTCCAGCAAGGCAACATCTTTACTTGATTTATGGTTTCTGCCAATTCTGAATAAGCAGGCAACAATGCAGAGGTCTGTGCAGGTGGACAGGTTATCAGCAACGCCTCAAAACCTGAGTATGTTTTTTGCTGTGCATCAAAAAGCTGCCAACCCGACAAATCATGCTGCAACTTAACAATCTGCGTATTTGGTATAAACTCAGTAGCAGGTGCTAATAATTGACGAGTTAACGCACTCATTCTATTTACGCCGACATAACGCATTTTGTTATCCTGTGAACGATATAACTGCTGATTTTTAAGCACATAAGGTGTTACCTCCCAAGGTGCAATCCAACCATGTTGTAGCCAAACATCTAAAATAGACGCAAACTCTTGGCTATGTGCCAGCATAAATTGCGCCCCCATATCCCAACTGTAACCATCTAACTGTTTGCTTGCCATACGCCCACCTGAACCTCGGCTCTTATCAAAAACAGTCACCTCATGCTCAGCGGCTAAAACATGCAACGCACTGACTGCCGCCATACCTGCGCCTATGATTGCAATTTTTGTCATATTTACCCTTAATTAGTTACAAATAACCTCTTGTTTTACTTAAACAAAGACCGCTATCTTATGCAACTAAAATTTAGAGAAAAAAAATGGCTTACCGAATTTTAATTACTGGCGGTACGGGTTTTATTGGTACCGAACTGGTCAACAGCAGACTTGCTCTAGGAGATGAAATAGTTATCCTCACCCGTCGCCCTCAATATGTAACACAGTATTGGCAAGGAAAAGTCCATGCCATTACCCAGTGTGAACACATACAGAGGCCTATCGATTTGCTTATTAATCTAGCAGGTGCAGGAATTAGCGATAAACGCTGGAGCAAGCAACGTAAGCAAGTTTTGCGTGATAGTCGTATTGCCCTAAGCGAACAACTGTATACTTGGGCACTGCGTAGTAAACAACATTTCAAGCAGGTGATATCCGCCTCTGCTGTCGGCTTTTATGCCCCTAAAGAAGCACAATTGATAGACGAAAATCAGCCTCAAGGAACAGGCTTTGCAAGCAACCTCTGTGCAGATTGGGAACAAACCATGCAACCTTTTCAACAATTAACCGATGCTTTATGTATTATTCGTAGCGGTATTGTACTTGGTCGAACAGGCGGTATGTTATCTCGCTTATGGCGACCTTTTCGCTTAGGCTTAGGTGGCACGCTGGCATCAGGCAAACAATATATGCCTTGGATACATATTGATGATGAAATTGCCGCCATTAACTTTTTAATTCAACATCAACAAGCAGGCACTTTTAACCTGTGCGCCCCAAACCCTGTAAGCAATGCTTATTTTACCCAATCTTTGGCAAAAAAATTAAAGAGACCTGCACTTTTGCCGATACCTAAGACCTTACTTGAATTAATCTTTGCAGAAATGAGCTGCTTGCTACTAGACAGTCATCGAGCGATACCCAAAAACTTACAACAACAAGGATTTACATTTCAATATACCGAATTAGACAAAGCACTTAATCACTTACTAAAGAAAAAATCTGGATTATTTTAAAAGCATTAGCATGTAAAGTATCATTGAAATAGAGTTACGTTACATTTTGTGTGTTTGTATGAATTTAGGTTTTTAAGGTAATGAAAAGTTAATATTCAAAAAAATAGAATAATTTTACAAAAAAATTTAAACTCCTTTAAAAACAGCATGTTATCTAAAAACATCTTAACAAAAAACAGCCAATGCAAAATAAAAATATTGTAAGAAGTTGTTTTTAAACAACTTTTCGTTCGTAAACCAGATGTACACTAAGTGTAGTATTGTGTTAAACCGCATTGCGTGGATTGCAACTAGCGACAATACTAATAACAACTTCATTAAAACAGGGTTGGATTATGAACTTTAGCCGTACGCATCTAGCAGAAGCCAAACAAAGCCGTAACTACTTATATGAATTTGATTCAGATTTTTGCATTTCGTATGTCAATTACACTGGAGCAAATCGCCAAGTACCATCGCAGCTTATTTTGACCTTAGAAAAAGAAGATGAACGCAAAACATTTTCTTTCTTTGAGCCTGAATTTAAAGAAACCAAAAAGAACCTAGTCTCTGCCAAAGGATTATTTATTGCCAGTATCCTAGGTATAACAGCAAAAGCATCGCAAGTAGAAATAGGCGATCGTGATGGTGATATTTTCTTTACGGCTAAGTGTTGTAAAAATATCACACCTGTTGCCTAACCAATTTTTTAGTGTTTAGTGGGTTGTTAGTTTTCCACCTTTTGCCAGCAATTGCTGGCTTTTTTTTAAGTTATTTTAAGCGGTAACATCAATACGTCCTGTACGTCTTTTATTTAAACGTCTCTCAAACAGAATTTTCTTTTTAACTGTACGTCGTCTGTCACGACTTTGTCTCCGTTCAGATGACCCTTCTTTCTGCGCTTCTATGGCATTACTAGCCGTGGTTTTTTTTACATTACGATTAACAGGGTAACGTCCAGGGTACAATCTATCAATATTGCGAACTTCACTCATACTAAGCCTCCTGAAAGTTAATATCGACCAACTTTAGAAAATCTTAAGTTAAGTATGCAAAAAAAGTAATCAACCGTCCTTGGTTTATGGGCTATTTAATTTACCTATGCCGCTGCCATATTATGCTTACCCTGCAAATGGTTTCTAAACAGAATAAAGATAACCAACGCACCAGAAATCGCGATTAACCAATACATATTACCAATTAACGCCAATCCACCTATGGTTAATAAGGTTTTTTCCGTACGATTAAGCGGTGCATTAAAATAGCCAATATAAGCAGCAGAAAGTGCCGTAATACAAAGCATACCGCTAGCAATGGCAAGAATAAATTCCAGCGTATCAAATTCTAAAAACAGCAAGCTAGGCGCATAAATAAACATAAAGGGCACTAGGGCTTTACCCATAGACAATCTAAATGCCGTCGTCCCGGTTTGCATTGGATTAGAGCCTGCAATGCCTGAGCCTGCATAGGCGGCAAGTGCCACAGGTGGTGTCACATCTGCCAATACGCCATAATAAAAAATAAAGAAATGCGATGCCAGCAAAGCAATACCAAAGTCTCCTAATGCAGGTGCGACAATGGCAGATAAAATGATGTAAGTGGGTGTCGTCGGAATACCTGCTCCCATTAAAATACAAGCCACTGCCACTAAAATTAAAGCAAAAAATAAGGTCGCACTTTCTACACCTAAAAGACCAAAAGGCACTAAATTAGAAAAAGTCATACCAAAATCAGTTGCCATTGACACAATCACACCAGAGAATTTAAAGCCTAAGCCCGTTAACGTCGTAATACCAAGCAAAAAGCCCACACAAGCGCACGCTGCAGTAATCGAAATAGACTGTTTTGCACCCTCTTCTAAACTAAAGACCAAGCGTTTAGGTGTTAGTACTCCAGTATCATCAATACGAGAGAAGCCTAAAGGCTTAACCAACACTGGAATATATGAGCATACAATGGTCAACACAATACCCCAAAAAGCTGCTAAAAATGGCGTAAATTGCATAAACAGCAAACTCACCATCACAATTAACGGAATGGTTTGATGCCAATGGCGTGCTAAAATATCACGCACCTTAGGAATGTCCTCTTTAGGCATGCCTTTTAAATTTAGGCGTTTAGATTCTAAATGCACCATACTAATAGCGGCAAAATAATGAAATGCAGCAGGAATAATTGCAATTAATATTAATTCATTATAAGGAATACCCAGCATTTCAGACATCACAAAGGCTGCCGCCCCCATAATAGGTGGAGTAACCTGACCTCCACAAGAAGATGCCGCCTCTGTCGCAGCGGCAAAACGACCACTAAAACCATAGCGTTGCATAAGCGGAATGGTAAATGCCCCTGTTGTTACCGTATTGGCAATAGAAGAACCTGAAATCATGCCAAAAAAACCTGAAGAGACAATAGAAACCTTAGCAGGGCCACCTACATAACGACCTGCCAATACGGTTGCCAACTCAATAAATAGCGTCCCCAAACCTGAAGCCTGTGCCAGCACGCCAAATAATACAAAATGAAATACATAGGTTGAAACCACACCCAGTGCAATACCATAAATCCCTTCTGTACCTAAATATAAATGCCCAACCAAACGTGTAACATCATAACCTCGATGAGATAAAGCACCCGGTAAATAAGGCCCTAACATAGCATACGCAATTGCAACAATCGCAATAACAGATAAAGACTCACCCATAGTACGACGTGTGCCTTCAATAACCAACACCATCGCCAAAGAGCCGACCAAGTAATCCATTGTTTGAGGATAACCAACATTAACAATGAAAATATCTTTAAAGAAAATAACCAAATAGGCAGAAAAACCTGCACCTAAAATCGCCAAAGGCCAATCAAACCAACCGGGCTTATTGTCATTACCAAAAAAAGGTAAAGGCAATGCAGACAAAGCTAAAAATCCAGTAATGGTATATACCAACACTGTTTGCGCACTACTCATTTGATTACCTAAGGCATGTTGTAATTGCCATGCAAATAAAATATATACCAAGGCATAACCCACACTTAGTACTAGATTAACCTTAGGTCTTTTAATTCGTCTGGCAGGAAAAACCAAAAATAATAAGCCCATAATAAAGGCCATATGTACTGTACGATGTGATATTTCATTTAATAACCCAAAACCTGAGGTATAAATATGAAATAAACTTAAAGCAACACAGGTAATTGTAATAAAGAGCTTTAAAGGCTGACGCAAGTCTCTAAAATTACTTTCTTCATCATATTTTTTAATTAAAGCATCAACGTCAACGTCATTTAACTCATTGGGTGCTAATTTTTCACTCATAGTTGTTCTCTTATTTACTGTTAATAATTGTATTTGTGTAATCAGTTATGGGCAATTTGCAACCACTTGAATATGCAAGCTGGTATCTGCCCATTGATTTAAATTAATTGTATTTAATTGTTTATTCTTTTTGACTGTTAAGCTATTTTTAAAGCGTTTATCTGTGCGTACAAGTAGGTTATTTATTTTTCTTATTAAATGCAGGCGATAACCCTCTTTATGGATTTCAAATTCAGTGGCATCAGGCTCATTTTCTAATGAAGGCAAGCCTTGCCCATGCGTAATAAAATCCTCTCTGGTTTGCAATATTTGTTTATCTTCTTGAATTTCATACCAATCAACAACAGGGGTAAGAGAAACAGAATGAATAAAGCTAAGGGCAAACTGTTTATCTACAGGCACACACAATAATTTTTTGTCTGTTCTTGCCTGAGAAATTTGTAATCCTTGAGCAAAATTAAGGGAGCTTGCCAGCAAAAGCAAGCTCCCTATTAATACAGATAAATACTGCATACAAGAATTAGTCAATTAAGCCTTTTTCTTGATAGTAACGCTTAGCACCAGGGTGTAAAGGAACAGAAACAGATTCTAATGCTGTTTTAAGGCTAATTTCTTTACCTTTAACATGTACTTTCGCTAGTTTATCTACATTTTCATACAATGCTTTTGTCACCGCATAAGCAACATCTTCAGGTAAATCTGCATGCGTTGCCCAAATAGCACGTACAGAAATGGTATTAACATCTTTATCTACACCTTTATAAGTACCTGCAGGCAATACAAAGTGTGCAAAATAGGGCTGATTTTTATGGAGCTTTTCAACAACATCGTCAGCTAAAGGCACAACATTAATACGATGACCATTTGCCAGTTCAACAATAGAAGCGGTAGGCGTGCCTGCAATAATTAAAGATGCACTTAAATTGCCATCTTTCAGTTTTTCTGCAGACTGCGAGAATGAAGAATAATCTTCTTTAATGTCATCACGAGTCATACCATGCAATGCCAATAAATCACCCAATAGCTGCCATTGACCAGAACCTGGCGAGCCAGAACTGACTGATTTTCCTTTTAAATCTTGAAATGTCTTAATATCAGGCTGTGCAACTAATTGCATGGTTTCAGGATATAGCGCACCTAAAGCACGAATATTTTTAACTGGTTTGTCTTTAAATTGACCCACCCCTTTATAAGCAGCATCTAAAATATCGGCGGCAACAAAAGCAGACTCAATCGCACCACGCCCCAATAAACTGGCATTAGCAACTGAAGCATTACCTGTTTCTGCCGTAGCAGACAGCATTTTGCCATCTTTCATCTCAGCGGTATTAGTAATGACCTGCGCCAACATACCGCCTAAGGGATAATAGGTTCCACCTGTACCACCTGTAGCAATACCAAAAAAAACTTTCTCCTGTTTAGCTGGCTTCTCAGCAGCTACTTTTTCTTCTGTTTTATTATTATCACAAGCAACCAAAGCCAAACAAGCGGTAGCTGCTAATACGAAAGTGCGTGTATTTTTAAACATAAATTTTCCTTTATGGGTTAATTGTTATTAGTTTATTTAAAAGTAAGGCTAGGTTTGCCTAAGCCCCCAATGTAATGCCAGATTGTCCAACAAGCAACCCTTTTGCAAGAATTGCAGCGGTTTTTGCTGTGATACCATGACAATCATACTCAGGATTAAGCTCACTAACCTCCACTAATGGAATTTTAATTCCATGTTTTTGCGACAGATTTTGTATAAAAAAAAGCGCACTTTCAAGCACTTGCAAATGCACCCCTCGTACAGCAGGTGCGCTTACAGCAGGTGCTTGATAATGCGGCAATACGTCTAAATAAATACTAATATAAAGTTGTGTTTTATCTGCACAAAAATTCTGTAAAAAATTGCAAACCTGACTTATATTTGCTTGTTGAAGTTGCTTATCCAGCATATAGCTAACGGCATATTCATCTGCCCGTGCGAATAAAGAGTGCGTATTTGCCTCCTCACTTATTCCCAGACAACAATAATGAAAATCATCTTTAAATAATTGTTTTGCTTGATAAAAAGGCGTTCCAGAAGACACACCTCTCTCACTTGGAAGACGTAAATCAAAATGAGCATCAAAGTTAATAATGCCCAATTTTTCACCTTTTTTGACTTCTTTATTAAAATACAGCTGATGCAAAGCACTCAAGCTGGTAAAGGCAGTTTCATGCCCCCCACCTAACACCAAAACACGCTCAGAGCAGCTATTTAAAGCCTCAACAATGCGCTCACTCATGGCATTTTGTGCGCTAACTAAAGAATCTACTGCCTCTACATTACCAAAATCTCGTATGCGCTTATGCCCTTCATGCCAAGCTAAATTAGCCATCTCCTTACGTATTGCATTTGGAGCCGCCTTTGCCCCCACCCTACCTAAATTAGCCTGCACGCCTAAATCACAAGCAAACCCAACTATCCCATATTCACCTTGTTTATCATTTACTTGCTGATAAAAACGCCGACTATCGCCTGTTTCTTCCTTATCACAACGACCTTGCCAAACAAACCCTTGATGCATTATTTATCCCCTAGTTAGAATTTTTTGTAGGTTGTTTGCTGTGCCATAAAATCTCCTCTTCTGAACTGTCTTTTGCCAATATTCTTGCCATAATAAACAACCCATCTGAAAGTCGATTAATATATTGCAGCAAAAGCGGATTAACTGCCTCGTGGCTATCTAAGTGCACCAATGCACGCTCACAGCGGCGGCACACTGCCCGTGCAAAGTGCGCTTGAGCAACAGACTTACTGCCATTAGGTAAAATAAACTCTTTAAGCGGCGCAAGAGTTGCACGCATTTCTTCAATTGCTTGCTCTAGCTCCGTCACGCAGCTTGCTTGAAAACGTGCAGTATCAGGGCAAGCAAGTTGTCCACCAACATCAAATAAATCATGTTGAATTTGTTGTAATAAAGAATACAAAAAATGCGTATTGGTTAACTCGCACAGCAATAAACCAATACAACAATTAAGCTCATCAACTTCTCCCAATGCCATAATACGAGCACTGTCTTTACGCACACGCACACCACCTGCTAATGAGGTTTCCCCTTTATCCCCTCGTTTAGTCACAATTTTACTTAATCGATTAGCCATTTTTTATCTCTTTGATTGATGAATTTAACTCAAGCGGATATCACATAAGCCTGCCATACCCTCAACACCTTTGCTATTTGTAATAAGCCAGCAACAAGACAACCCCTCTACACTAAGCTGTCATCAAAAACAAACGGCAACAAAATGATATTTTTATTATTTTAATGTTTTACTATTGAAAGTAAGCGTTATCCGTAACAGAGTGGTCGGTCACATCTTTAACTCCGACAATTTCTGGAATTTTCTCTTTTAAACTTGCCTCTACACCATCTTTAAGCGTTAAATCAATGGCACTACAGCCCTGACAACCCCCTCCAAACTCTAAAATAGCATAGCCATCTTCTGTAATTTCCACTAGCGAAACCTCTCCACCGTGTGAGGCAAGCCCCGGATTAATTTCAGTAACCAGCATATAATTGACTCGTTCCTCCAGCGGGCTATCTGCAGTGACTTTAGGTAACTTGGCATTAGGTGCTTTAATAGTAAGTTGCCCACCCATGCGATCCTTAGCAAAATCAATAATGGCATCTTCAAGATAAGGAATACTCACCTCATCAACATGTACAGTCAGTTTTGGCATTTGCTGTACCTTATCTTTACTATTGACCTCTTCAGGGCGGCAATACGCCAAACAGGTTTCTGCATAACGAGTCCCCGGCTGAGTAATAAACACCCTAACAGACATACCTGCAATATCCTGTTTCTCAATTAGCTCAGCTAAATAAGCCTCTGCACCCTCGGTAATTTCAATGTAATCGCTCATGCTTGCTCCTGTTTTTTGTGCATTATACATAAGCTATATACCTGAGCAAAACACTCAGAAATAAAATAATGCAGGTAAAACCACGGGGTTAATGTGGAAAAAGTGCACTAAGGGGTGATCGGGTACTGATTGTACAGGCACAGCGGAGAAGAAAAACTGGAAACAGGCGTTAGAGGCTGCCGATACTGCCAATAGCGAAACCTTTGCAGGACATAATGACTGGCGGTTGCCTAATAGCATAGAGTTAGGCAGCATTGTAGAGCGTACTTGCAGTTCTCCTGCAATTAATTCGACGATATTCCCAAAGACCAGTTCCAACAATTATTGGTCTTCTTCTCCCAATACAAACAGTAATAGCAATGCATGGGTTGTGAGCTTTGGCAATGGCAACGACTACGACAGCAATAAAAAAATACGCTTTTTGTGCGCTTAGTACGCACCAGATAGAGTCAGGGGTCAGATTAACACATCAATCAGTAAGTGCTTTTACCACTCGTCTAATTTCATCAATGGCTAGTTGAATATCGGATTCACTGGTATATCGTCCTAAGCTAAAACGTACTCCTGTATGTGCCAGTTCATCACTTAATCCTATCCCTTTTAATACATGCGATGGTTCTACAGTGGCAGAGTTACAGGCAGAGCCGCTAGAGAAAGCAAGTTTATCCAGTGAGGCTATTAATAAATCACTACCAATACCGCTGAAATTCACATTGAGATGATGCCCGCTCATTTGTTTAAATTGTCCATTTAAACTGATATTAGGTAAGTCTTTAATGCCTTGCCAGAGCTGATTTCTAAGCGTTGTAATTTGTTTTACATCGTCATTAAAACGGCGTTTAAGTAAGTCAAAGGCAGCACCAAAACCGACTATTTGGTGGGTTGCTAAAGTGCCTGCTCGCAAACCTCGTTCTTGGCTACCACCTAGCTGTATGGATTGTATTTTAGGTGCAGCATTGGCGTGCAAAAAGAGTGCTCCTATGCCTTTGGGTCCGTAACATTTATGTGCCGATAATGACAGCATATCTACCTGCCAAGCGGCAACATCAATGGCAATCTTGCCTGCGGCTTGTACTGCATCAACATGTAATAAACAGGGCTGTTCTGCTAGCAGTGCGCCAATTTCAGCAATGGGATTAAGGCTGCCTATTTCGTTATTTACTGCCATAAGGCTCACTAGGCGGGTGTTTTCTGTTAGCGCATCTTGAACCTGTATACTTTCGATAACACCATATTGATTGGGGCTAAGCCAGCTTACTTTAGCGCCTTGCTGTTGCAAATATTTAATTGGATCAAGTACTGCTTTGTGCTCAATAATAGAGCTAATAATATGAACTTCTTTGCCCGCTTGTAGCATTGGTAAACAGTAACCTAAAATAGCAAGGTTATTACTTTCTGTCGCTCCGCTAGTCCAGATAATATCTCTTGCTTGGGCATTGATGGCTGCCCCTACTTGACGACGGGCTTGCTCTACAGATTGTTCTGCTTCCCAACCATAGCGATGAGAACGTGAGGCAGGATTACCAAAACAACCACTGATACTAAGACATTGACTCATTATCTGAGCAACATGTTCATCTACTGGCGTTGTGGCGGCATAATCTAGATAAATAGGAAGTTGTGTACTCAAGAGGGCTAACCTTATATAGATAAAAAGCCGATTATATTACTTTACACTTAATTTAAGTAGGGGAATTTTGTTTTTTCTTTTATGTTGGGTATGTTGACGGTTGGAGGCTTTGATAATGTCTCGACGTTCGATAAGGTCTTCTAAGCTAACTTGACTTAAAAAGAAACGAATTTGATCACTCAAATCTAGCCATAAATGATGCGTAAGACAGATTTCTCCTTCTTGACAGTTGCCTTGACGCTGACATTGGGTGGCTTCAATATTTTCATCAACCGCATCAATAATATCCAATACGGTCAGTTTACTTTGTGTATTCAGTAGACGATAGCCACCACCAGGACCACGTACACTCTCTACCAGTTTTTGCTTTCTTAGCTTGGCAAATAGTTGTTCTAAATAGGAAAGCGAAATACCTTGACGTGCTGAAATATCCGTTAAATTAACAGGCGCTTGCTTGCCGTTAAGGGCAACATCAAGCATGGCTGTAACGGCATAACGCCCTTTTGTGGTTAGTCGCATAAGTTTGGGTTGGCTAATTAAAGATAAGCTATTATGCCAATACCTGACAAGTTTAATCAAGTATTAGATTTGTTTGTGAATGAATTACAGATAGCAAACAATCTCTAATACTTGGTCTTTTTTTCATGGCATCGCAACTTTAAGTATTTCTTAGCCCTTTTACTGAATGCTCATACAACGGCAACATAAATACCAGCTAAGCGGTTGCAATTTTAATTTCAACCCTTTAGGGTAAATAAGGAGCGGGCATTTTATGCCTTTCTTCTTAATTTAAACAATAAGGTTTTCTTATGACAAATGGTATTGCACCAGAGCAACAGGAAAGTTCAAATGGCATTAACCCTTTTGTATTTTATCCTGCTTCTATTTTTATTTTTCTTATTCTTATTTTTTTAATTATTTCTCCTGACACTGCCAAAAATGCATTTAGCCTAGTGCAAAGTACGATTATTACCAATGGTGGTTGGTTTTATATTTTAACCGTTGCTGTAATTTTGATTACGGTTATTTATTTGGGGTTCTCTCGTTTTGGTACGATTACTCTGGGCTTGGACCATGCTACCCCTGAGTTTTCTCGCTTATCCTGGTTTGCCATGCTGTTTTCTGCGGGTATGGGTATAGGGCTGATGTTTTATGGGGTTGCCGAGCCTGTTATGCACTTTTTAAAACCGCCTTTAGGTGGGGGTGGTGATATTGAAGCTGCCCGGGAAGCAATGAAAATTACATTCTTCCATTGGGGCTTACATGCTTGGGCTGTGTATGCCATTGTGGCTTTAATTTTGGCTTTTTTTAGCTATCGTCACGGTTTGCCTTTAACCATGCGCTCTGCGCTTTATCCTTTAATTGGCGATAAAATTTATGGGCCTATAGGTCATGCTGTTGATGTGTTTGCTATTGTCGGTACGTTGTTTGGTGTGGCAACTTCTTTGGGTTTTGGTGTGGCGCAGGTTAATTCTGGATTGCATCATTTAATCCCTTCTATCCCTGTTAATGAAACGGTACAGGTCGCTTTGATTTTTGCCATTACCTGTATTGCTGCTATTTCGGTGGTCTCTGGCTTGGATAAAGGGATTAAGTTCTTATCTGAATTAAATCTAAGTTTGGCGGTTGTGTTGCTTATTTTTGTTTTATTTGCAGGTGCGACTGTATTTTTATTACAGGCTCTAGTACAGAATGTGGGTCATTATCTGTCGAATGTGGTGAGTATTACTTTTAATCTGTATGCCTATGATAAAACCGATTGGATTGGCGGTTGGACTATTTTTTATTGGGGTTGGTGGATTTCTTGGTCACCTTTTGTTGGTTTGTTTATTGCCCGTGTTTCTCGTGGACGTACCATTCGTGAATTTGTCTCTGGTGTCTTGTTAATTCCTGTCGGCTTTACCTTTGTATGGATGACGGTATTTGGTAATACTGGTATTGATCAAATTCTAAATGGCGGTAATGAGGCACTTGCTAATATGGTTTCAAAAGATGTATCTGTGGCGTTATTTGGATTTTTAGAGTCCTTTCCTTTTTCTGGCATGACGTCTATTTTAGCAATTGTTATGGTCATTGTGTTTTTTGTTACTTCTTCTGATTCTGGGTCTATGGTCATTGATATGCTTTCAACCAATGGCAATGATAAAAGTCCTATCTGGGTTAAACTGTATTGGGCATTTGGTGAGGGCTTGGTCGCTGTTATTTTAATTTATGCAGGCGGATTAGGTGCTTTACAAACCATGACCATTGCCAGTGCATTGCCTTTTTCTATTATTTTATTAATTGGTATGTACGGTCTTATTAAAGCGTTAAAAGTGGATTTAGAAAAACAAAATGCGTTGCTTTTTACACCATCTATTCCTTCAAGCGGTGATCATAGTTCATGGCGTGAACGCTTACAGAGTATGACTAAGTTCCCTAACCAAGAGAATGTGCTGGGCTTTATTCATAGTAAGGTGATTAGTGCATGTAATGAGGTACAAAACGAACTTAAAAAATCGGGCACTCATGTTGAGGTGCAGCGCACTGATGACGGTGTGGAGTTATTGGTTTCTTTGGGCTCGGAAATTGATTTTATGTATCAGGTTATTGCCCAACCCATTGCCCTACCCGATTATGTAGAAGGTAAAGAGGCATCTAAAAATCCAGATGGTGTGTACTTCCGTGCTGAGGTACATTTAAAAGAGGGTGGGCAAGATTATGACCTTATGCACTGGTCAAAAGAGGGGATTATTAATGATATAATCGACCAGTACCACAAGCATTTGCACTTTTTAAATCAATTACGTCAACCTTATTAATATGCTATTTAGCCTGTCTTTAATACTTAGGCAGGTTAAATAAAATTACATAAATGACGTAAAAAGCCTTGTTCATTCTTTGAACAAGGCTATGCTCTAATAAAAAAGGAGATATTATGCGTTATTTATTATTTTTATGTGGTGTTCTATTCAGTGCGCTGCTACAGGCTGAAATAACAGAAATACCAACACAGGAACTAACGGACTCTTATATCCGTGATACCACTATTATTGTGCAGAAAAAAGCACCTACGGTATTTAAAAAAGACAATCTTTATATCAAGGTCAATGCAAAACCCTATTCTTCTGCTCAATCTATAGAGCAACAAGATTTAATTTTAAAGCCCCAAGAAAAGACCAATATCAATACTGAAATCAAACTTGAATCACCTGCAAACTACCAGTTTTTAACCCAACAGCAAGCGACCAGTTATGATCATCAAAAACACCAGCGAGAAAAAGACATAAGAAAAAAATACAATATACCATATAACAAACCTTTGGACTTGAATACGCTTAGTTTACCTCTTAGTGAAAATGGCAAATATAACTTAGGTACAGGTAAAAGCTATCAGGTTACAAAGCGGGCATTGGAAATTCGTATCCCTAATACTAAGGGATTTAATGCACAGGCGATAAAAACACAAGATGGTACTTACGATGTGCAAGTAACGCCCACTGATGTGATTTTTAAATTTAATTTAAAATGATTTAAAGGCTATTAAAAATAACTTAATTAGTTCATAATCTACAAAAATACAGGCTTTTGTATTTTTTATATGAATAAAATAAAAAACTGAGAACTTTCATGCTTTGCTACCATACGTTCTCGCCAGAGAAATTGCGCGAACCGCCTCAAACAGATTTTTTTGTCCTAAATGAACACCCGTCTTTACAAGTAGACTTCCTTGCTTTTCAAAGTGAAAAACCCAGCAAACAGCCTCCTGTTGTTATTTTAAGTGGTGCATTTCAAAGTTTTGCTTCATTCCAAACTGAGGTGCAAGCCTTAGTACAAACCCATGCAGTGATTATTGTAGAGATGCCATCTCAGGGTAATAATATGCAGATTGTTGATGATTTTAGTCTGTATGATTATGCCGCCTTGCTTTATGCCTTTGTTCGGCAACATCAGTTAGCAAAAATTAACCTTATTGGTTTAAGCTATGGCTCTGCAATGGCGTTAATTTATGCTGGTTTGTACCCTAATTATTGCCATAAACTGATTTTATCTGGCATTACTTGTTTTAAACGTGAGGATATGCTGCCTCTTTTAAATGATTCTTTTGAGCTATTGCAGGCAGATAATATGGAAGGCTACGCCACGCTTGCTTTATCTCATTTGATAAACCACAACCGTTTGGCGCAAACGGGCATTCAAAAAATTCATCGTAGACTGTTATATAGACAGGTTAAAACATTGCAAGATGTGCAGCGAAAACGCCATATTAGTAATACGCAAAGGTTAATTGATTTTACTGGCTTTAAGCAGTTTCCCGTTTGCCCTACTTTGGTTGTTGCTGGAGAGTTTGATAATTTTACCCAAGCCGATGAGCAAGCTACGACCGCTCAACATTGTGCTAATGCCGCCTTTGTTATTATTAAAAATGCAGATCATCTTATTCAATTAGAGCAAGTAGAGGCTATGGCGCAATTAGGTCAGGCTTTTTTTAATAACCAAGATTTAAGTAACATTGATAATCTGTGTATCTATCAGCCTGATGGGTATGTATTTGATAAAAGTCATATTGCACCCTTAGTAGAAAACCTGAATTTAAAGGCAACGCTTATTGCTCAAGATAAGAGCAGGTTAAATGTACGGATTGAGGCTTTAAATGTCAGTGAATTTATTTTATCTACTGATACAGATATCAACAAGGTATATTCAAAGCTCTATATTCCTTGTCTTAATCTGTATTTTTATGTGCATTTATTAAGCATCAAAAACTCTAATAGTGGGCAGATTAACGGCATCTTTAGTCAACAGGTTTTAAAAGATATGCATGCATTGCAAGAATTTGTTGCCAGCTTTAGTCTGCCTGTATAAAGATTTGATTTTCATCTAAAAACTGTTTATAAAATGCCGCTGACTTGGTTGCTATTTCAATCATTGCCATGTGTCCAACATCTTGCCAAATTTTAACTTGTAAATTTGCCATACGCTGCTGCCAAATAGGGACTAAACTGATATCCAAAAGCCGATCTTTTGCACCCCACATAAGCAAACTGGGAGCTTTAATCTGTGCCAGTTCTCCATTAAAAATATGCGGAAAATCCAGTTCTGCAAATAGTTTTTGCCAGCGCATTTTACGCTTTTGATATAACTGCGCTATGTAATCTAAAGCAGGTTTAGGCACCCAAGGTGGCTGTGCCATGGTCAACGGATAAAATCGTTCAAATTCCTCTTTATTTGTAATTAAAAATGGATTAATACCCTGTGCTAGTAATTTATCTAAATCGCTAGATTTAGGGGCAGGCAGACCCGCGGGGTCTATCATCAATAAACTTAATACTGATTGCGGTTGACGGTATGCTATCCAAGCAGCGATTGCACCTCCCATTGAGTTACCTGCAATATGGTATTGCTGCACCCCTAATTTATGTAAAAAATCAATGACTCTTGATGCTTGACTGGCAACGTCATAATGCAAATTAGGAATATAAGGCGTTTGTCCATGAGCACCAACATCAATAATTAAAACTCGATAATCAGCAACAAAATGTTTAGCAAAGCGCAACCAAATATCCTTATCTGAGGTAAACCCATGCAATAGCACTAATGTGGATTGTTTGGTATTAGCATTGCGATTTTCATAGTAACTTAGACTGATGTCTTTAACCGCTAACTGTTTTTCTGTAAATCCATAAAAATGGCTTTCTGCCCACATTGCGCTGCGATATAACAGCGCACCTATTTGCAGATAATTCAGCCATATAAAAACGCACAAACCTAATAGGATAACTGGCAGTAATAATATCTTTTTATTTCTCAATCTCATGGCATACTCCGCTGTCTTTTATTGTTATACTCTTTTTAATTTATCCAGACTCAAGCTATAGTGCAAGCTCTAATTAAAATCCTAATAGCAACAATGAAAACCAAAATATGACATTAAAAGCCCCCCTCGACCACACATTTTGTACTGCTCCTATGATGGAGTGGTCGGATAAACACTGCCGCTATTTTTGGCGAGGACTAACAGAGCATACTCTAATGTATAGTGAGATGGTGACCTGTGGCGCACTTTTATTTGGTCAAACTGAGCGTTTTTTAGAGTTTAATAAACCAGAGCACCCTCTTGCCTTACAGTTAGGTGGCAGTGTTCCTAGTGAGCTTGCTCAATGCGCCAAACTGGTACAAGACTTTGGCTATGATGAGGTTAATCTGAATGTAGGCTGTCCTAGTGACCGTGTGCAAAATAACCGTATTGGCGCTTGTTTAATGGATAGCCCTAGATTGGTCAGTGAGTGTATTGATGCGATGCAGCAAGCCTGTGACATTCCTGTAAGCATTAAACATCGCATTGGTATTGATGATAAAAACAGTTATCAAGAGCTGGCTGAATTTGTACATACCGTAGCAAACACGGGCTGTAAAACCTTTATTGTGCATGCTCGTATTGCGTTATTGAAAGGTTTATCGCCTAAGCAAAATCGTGAAGTACCCCCTTTGCAATATGAGTTGGTTTATCAGCTCAAACGTGATTTTCCTCAGCTTGAAATCATCATCAATGGTGGTATTACTAGCCATGCTCAAGCTCAGGCTCATTTAGAACATGTGGACGGTGTGATGCTAGGACGAGCGGCGTATCACACGCCTGCAATGCTTATGCAAGCTGATTCTCTATATTTTCATGGCGAGTTAAAAGTCGATAAAAAAGCCGCTATTCGCAGGCTTTATCCTTATATTCAAGCTCATCAAGAAAAAGGCGGCAGTTGGCATGGCGTCATGCGACATACTATGGGCTTATTTCATGGCATGGCAGGGGGCAAGTTATATCGACGCTATTTAAGTGAGAATGTAAAAAATGAGCGTCATTTTAGTGAAATTATCGAACAAGCGTTAGCACATGTCAGTTAAGCATCATATCTAGCAAATCTATTTTGCTAGTAGATTAAGCCATTTCATCATTTATTAATGGCTTATTTTTTAAGTTTATTAATTAGGGTAATAATCAATACAGGTAATGCCAATAAAAAAGTGAATATATTTGCCAGCAAAATGGCAAGATCATCAACCAGAATACCGTAAATAAGCCACACACTAACGCCACTTAAAAATAAGACATACATGCTTAATGAAATGCCCTCCGTATTGCGAGTACGTATGCTATGTATGGCTTGCGGTGCAAAGGCTAAGGTGGTTAAAAGAGCGGCAATTAAACCAACAATAAGTTCTATTGATATATTATTCATTAAAATACAAACTCATTCTTCAAATAACCAGTCATCTTCTTTAAATCCGTTATCTTTAATAGCTCGATTTGGTGCTTGCTGAGAATTGATTTCCTCGTCTGTTGCTTCTATAAAGGTTTCGTCTGTTTCATCTATAAATTCATCTGCAAACTCATCTTGAGTGTTTGTACTTTGAGCATCTGCGGTCAGATATGCCCTATGCTGCAAATAAATACTTCTAATAAATATATATTTGTCGCCTGTAATTAAACTTTCTTGAGCTAAAAAATGAGCCCGTGTTTGAATATTATCCAGCGCAAAAAGTGCTGTTTTTTGGATTTCATTTTGCCCTATTCGTGTGTATGCCAAACCACTAACGCCTGTTACTAGTTCGCCACTAAAACTGCGTAAGGTATAAACGCCAAATACGGGTAGTACCAAATAAGGACCACTGGATATTCCCCAGCTAGCAAACACCTGTCCAAAATCCTCATTGTGTGAGGTCAATCCTATCTTGCTTGCCACATCAAATACGCCAAAAAAGCCAACGGTGCTGTTAATTAAAAAGCGTGATAAATCCACACTGGCATCAACTATTTTGAGCTGTAATAGATTGCTCACTAAAACCACAGGTTCTTTTAGGTTATTGAAAAAATGGCCGACCGAACGGTCTACAGGTTTTGGAGCAATATAGTCATAGCCGACCGCCACAGGGCGTAATAACCAAGTGTCTAAGGCTTCATTAACAGCAAACATGCTGCGATTAAAGCCTTCCCAGGGGTCTGGATTATCTTCTTTTAGCGTTTGTGAGTAGGCAACAATAGGCAGGCTTAAAAACGCCATTAATAGCGCATAACGCCTTAGTAACTTTATGTTATACATCATTAAAAAAACTGAAAACTTCATAATATAGGAAAAATAAATTAACGCCATTGTTTATTCGCCTGTTAATTCATGCCAGCGTTTTTGCAAGCGTTTTTTAGAAACGGCCTCTTGTGTGCCTAAGCTCTGAGCAAACAATCCCACACGCCATTCTTGCAGCAACCAGTAAAAGGCTTGGTAGTCTGGTTCTAATAGTAAGTTCATATTTTTAGTACGCTGGGCAAAGGCATCATAAATGCTATGATATTCCAGCATTAGGGCACGGTCTCTGTTTAAATTGCCAGTTAATTTTTCTAAGCGGTAGCATATTGCTTTTAGATAACGAGGATATTGCTCAAGCTGCTGCCAACTTGTTTGTAACATAAAATCAGGACAGAAAAGCTGTTTAATCTGTGCTTGTATATCAGTACAAGCCATGGCTTTGGGTAAAGAAATGTCTTTTTTAATTTGTTGTAATATTTGATGGCGTAAATCAAGCCATACGAGCAGCTCGTCAATTAGGCGTTGGTAGTTTTGTTCCAGTAATTGGCGTTTGTCTAAACAGGCGATAAACTCATCATAGCTATAGGCAAGTGCATTTATATCACTGACAAAGGTATGGTAAAAAATCGCATTAATACAGTCTTCAAGAAATCCACTTTCATCGCTGAGACCTCGTAGTTTAAGTGCCTGAGCTTTGATAAATGGCTTTAGTTGTTGTTTAATCCAAGTATGTTGGGTGCTAAGTTGATGACGCAACAGGGCTAAAAGTCCAAGTTGATGAGCACGCATACTTTGCGCCTTATCGCTGCTTGCCGTTAAGCAGATACCCTGTTTAAAATGACCGCTTAAATGCGGATAAAAACGTACGATTAGTCCATTTTGCTGCTTTTCTATCTGTTTATGAATGCCTGCTTTGGGAAAGGTATCAACACTTGTTATTTCTGTATTTGTTTGTTTGTCCATCACTGTTTGTTGTTGCTCAAACTGTTGTTTAAGGGCATTAATATCTCGTCCTTGAGTTAATAACTTATGCTTTTCATAGACCTTAATGTTCATTTTAAAATGGGCATCAATCGCTGCGTTTTCAAGCTGACTTATCTCTATTTTTGGATAAACTTGCTGATTAATAAAATGCAGCAAATTCATATACAAGGATTGTTGTTTATCACAGGTTGCTAAAAATTTTTTAGCACTATCAGGTACGGGGACAAGTTGCTTGCGAGTCACTTTAGGCAGTGCTTTTAATAAGGCGATAACCTTATCTTCTAATAAACCAGGCACCAACCATTGAATGCGTTCTATTGGCACTTGCCTAAGCATGGGCACTGCTATATTTAAACTCACCCCATCATCAATTGCATTAGGGGCAAAACTGTAGGTCAAAGGAAACCCAATTCCTTGGTGGGTTAAGGTGTTTGGAAATTGCGCTTCGGTGACTTCTTTACTGGCTTGTTTAAGTAAAAATTCAGTACTAAAACATAGGGCTTTTTGGGCTTGTTGATTTAATTTTTTATACCAACAGTCTAATTGTTTATCACTGCAAATATGTGCGGCTATTTGGCTTTGATAAAACTGCATAATGCGCTCATCATCAATTAATAAATCACGGCGACGGCTTTTTTCTTCAAGGCGTTCAGCTTCTTTTATAGTTTGCTGATTATGCCGGTAAAATTCGGTTTGTGTGCGACTTTGCTGTTCAACCAACGCGTGCCGTAGATATAAAATATGTGCTTGCTCTAAATTAATATGCTCATAATTAATGGCTTTTTTATTAATAATTTGTAAACCGTATAACAGGCTTTGCTGATAAGCGACAATTTGCCCTGTTTTGGCACGAAAATGTGGCTCAAAATACTGGTGTTTCAGTAAAGGGCTTGCGACCTCTGCTATCCATTCAGGCTCAATACGAGCCACCGTATGTGCAAACAGTTTGGAGGTTTCCAATAACTGTGCACTTAAAATCCATTTTGGTTTACGCTTATTTTGTGAGGAAGTAGGAAAAATTTGAAATTTCTTATTGCGTGTACCAAGATATTCGCCTTCTTCATTTTTATTACCTACCTGGGTTACAAACCCTGCTAACAAGGATTTATGTATAGCTTGGTAATCTTGATTGTTGCTATGCACATTAAGGTTAAGCTGCTTGCATTGAAGAACCAATTGCCGATGAGTGTCTCGCCATTCACGCAAACGCATGGAAGACAAATAGTGCGTTTTTGCCCATTTTTTTAATTGCTTGTTAGATAGCTCTTGACGAGCGCACTCATAGGCTTGCCATAATTTTATGTAACTTAAAAAGTCCGATTCTTTATCTTGCCACTGTAGATGCTTTTCTTTAGCTGCCGCCTGTTTATCTTTAGGTACGTCTTTAGGGTCTTGCACATTTAATGCGGCAGCAATGATTAAAATTGGCTCTAATACAGCATAGGTTTCTGCCTGTAAAATAATCCGTGCAATATTAGGATCAAGAGTAAAATCAGCCATTTTGCGCCCTAAAGCGGTGAGCTTCTTTTGTGCATTAAGTGCTTCTAGCTCTTGTAACTGTTTAATACCATCATTCAAATAACGTGCATCTGGCGCATCTAAAAAAGGAAAGCGATGCACATCTGGCAGTTTTAATTTTTGCATTCGCAAAATAACCGCCGCTAAATTAGTGCGTTGAATTTCTGGCTCACTAAACTCAGCTCTAAGATTAAAATCTTCTTCTGCATACAGACGAATACAAACCCCTGCACTAATCCGCCCACAGCGTCCTGCACGCTGATTGGCACTGGCTTTAGAAATGGCTTCTATAGGTAGACGTTGAATTTTATGGCGAAAACTATAGCGACTAATACGAGCTAAGCCACTGTCTATGACATAACGAATACCAGGAACAGTTAAAGAGGTTTCTGCTACATTGGTTGCCAATACCACACGCTTGCCCTGCCCTGTTGGATTAAAGATTTTCTGCTGTTCATTTTTACTTAAACGAGCATACAGTGGTAAAATTTGCAACTGCTTTAAACTGGCTTTACGCAAGCTATCTGCACACTGACGAATTTCTCGCTCTCCTGGTAAAAATACCAACACATCACCTAAGCTGCCGTTGTGCTTATCTAGTACCAAAGTGCGCTCAAGCGCCATTAATACACCCTCAGTTAAGCTGCTATCTGCCTCTTCTGGGTCATCATTAAATAAAGGCTGATATTCAATTTCAACAGGATAACTACGACCTGAAACACGGATAATAGGTGCTTGGTTAAAGTGTTCTGAAAAGCGTGCAACATCAATGGTAGCAGAGGTAATAATTAACTTTAAATCAGGGCGTTTAACTAATAATTGCTTTAAAAAACCCAATAAAAAATCAATATTTAAAGAGCGTTCATGGGCTTCATCAATAATAATCGTGTCATATTCATTCAAAAAGCGATCACGTTCTGTCGCTGCCAATAACATGCCATCTGTCATTAATACCAAATTAGAATGATGGGAGACTCTGTCCTCAAAACGTACCTGATAACCTACATGTTGCCCTAATTCAGTTTGCATTTCTGCACTAATACGCTCAGCTACGGAGCGTGCAGCAATACGCCGTGGTTGGGTATGTGCAATACGACCATACAGACCTAACCCTGCTTGCAAACACAGTTTGGGGAGTTGCGTGGTTTTACCAGAGCCTGTCTCCCCTGCAACAATCAACACCTGATTTTGCTTAATTGCTTGTAAAATAGATGTCGCCTGTTCACTAACAGGTAAGTGCGGCTGACACTCAAGATTAAGCTGGTGCTGACGTAGCGCAACTTGCTGCTTGCTTGCTGTTATTTGTCTTTGTATTTTTTGATAAGCGGCACTATCACTGGTCGCCTTTGTGGACTGTAACCGCTCTAGCATTTTTTGTAATCTAAAACGATCTTTAATAAGACATTGCTCTATGTCTTGAGCTAGTGTTGAAATATTTAACAACTCAATTCTTCCTATACAAAAAACGCCTCATTATAGAGGCGTTTAATGAATGTAAACGAAGTGCTATTATGCGTCTCTTAACTCACGACGCAAGACCTTACCCACATTTGTTTTTGGTAATTCCTCACGAAACTCAATTTGCTTAGGCACTTTATAAGAAGTTAAATCTTCACGACACCACTTAATCACTTCTTCTTTCGTTAAATTAGGATTATTACTAACCACAAATAATTTAACCGCCTCTGAGGTGCGTTCATCTGGCACGCCAATTGCCGCTGCTTCAATAATATCAGGGTGTGAAGTAGCGGCATCTTCAACCTCATTAGGATAAACGTTAAATCCAGAAACAATAATCATGTCTTTTTTACGATCCACAATGGTAATATAACCTTCATCATCGATCACTGCGACATCTCCTGTTTTTATCCAACCTTCCGCATCAATGGTTTCTGCTGTTTCTTCAGGGCGATTTAAATAGCCTTTCATAACCTGAGGCCCTTTAACACATAACTCCCCTGCTTCTCCTATTGGCGTTTCGTTACCTTGTTCATCAATGGTTTTACATAAGGTGCTAGGAACAGGCATACCAATTGTACCTATGCGAATACGGTCAATCGGATTGAGCGTTACCACAGGTGAGGTCTCTGTCATACCATAACCTTCTGTAATCTCACAACCCGTAACATCGTGCCATAATTTAGCACCAGCACTGGTTAATGCCATGCCACCTGAGATGGTTACTTTCAATTTGCTATGATCAATGGCTTTAAAGTCATCACGCTGACAAAGTGCCACAAATAAAGTATTTAAACCAATAAAAGCGGTATACTTCACTTTTTGTAGGGTTTTAATAAAGCCATTTAAATCCCGTGGATTAGGAATTAAAATAGAATGGTTACCCAACCGTGCTATGACCATACAGTGAACAGTAAAGGCATAAATATGGTACAAAGGCAAAGGCGCAATAACGCTTTCAGCTGACTTATCTAAAAATGGCTCTAACATAGTAGAACATTGCAACATATTGGCAATTAGGTTGCGATGGGTAAGCATTGCACCTTTTGCCACGCCTGTTGTACCACCTGTATATTGTAAAACAGCAATATCATCACGCTCTAATGCCACTTCTTGAAACTGACCTTTTTTGCCGATATTCAGTGCATCACGCAGGCTATATGAATTAGGAATATTAAATGCGGGCACTTCTTTTTTAATATATTTAAGTACGCTATTGATGATAACTCGTTTAAAAGTACCATGAATGTCGCCTACTTCAGTAACAATGACATGCTTAATTTTAGTTCTAGGAACAATAGCCTGCGCTTTATCTGCCATATTTGCCAAAATAACCAGCGCACAGGCTTCAGAGTCATTAAATTGATGTTCCATTTCATGCTCGGTGTAAAGGGGGTTGGTATTCACAATAACCACACCTGCTCGCATTGCACCAAATACAACAATAGGATACTGCAATATATTCGGTAGTTGCACGGCCATTCGGTCGCCTTTTTTAAGTTTTAATTGGTTTTGTAAAAAATCCGCAAACTGTGCACTTTTTTGATTTATATCCGCAAAACTAAGGGTTTGACCCAAACAGGTATAGGCATTATGTTCCGCAAATTCTTTAACATATCCATTAAAAATCTCTACTAACGAGCTATATTCGTCAGGATTAATGGTACTGGCATAGTTTTTAGGATAACGCTCGGCAAAAAAAGTCTCTTGCATAAATAATTCCTTAATATCAGCTTTTAAAGTTGTCAAAATTATAAAAAACGAGAGTTTACTCCTTTTCTACAATAGCAGCAAAAATAATGTGCTTATGAATAGTTTTTACTCTGAAATTAGTGCTTGAAAAGCACTATTACTCAATTTATTCTTGGTGCTGCTTTTTATTCTGTTACCCAATTTGCATTGATTAACATGAACTAACAGGCAATTTAACCCAACTTTAATAAACAATAATAAAGAGGCTTTAACATGCATCAAATTTATAAACTTTTATGTATTTCTATCTTGGCTTTAAGCGCACTTTCTGCCAATGCAGCAGAATTTACGTTTAAACTACAGTCATCTGACCCATCAGGAGATCAAAATTTTAAAATCCAAAAAACCTGGGCAGAAAAACTCAGTAAGCAATCTAAAGGACGACTAAAAATAGAGTTATTACCGGTAGGTAGCATTGTTAAGCATACAGAAACCTTAGATGCCATTAAAATGGGCATTATTGATGGTCAAATCACAGCCACTGGTTATTTTTCTGGCAAAGATCCAGCCTTTGGACTAATTGGCAATATGGTAGGTGCTTGGTCTGATACCTCCCAGCTATTAGACTATATGTACAATGGCGGCGGTAATCAATTAATGACCGAATTATATAAGCCTTATGGCGTGCAGTTTGTTGGCGCATCAACCACAGGGGTTGAATCTTTTGTCTCAAAAGTCCCTGTTAATGGCGTTGCAGACTTAAAAGGTCTTAAATTACGTGCCCCTGAAGGCTTAGTTCAGCAGGTATTTGCAGCCGCAGGCGCTGCCCCTGTTAACCTACCAGGCTCTGAGGTATTTACAGCACTAAGCAAAGGCGTGATTGATGCCGCTGATTATACCGTTTTTTCAACCAACCAAAAAAATGGCTTAAACGACATAGCCACACACCCTGTACAGCCCGGTTTTCACTCTCTACCTTTGATTGATATTTCCGTTAATCAAAAAAAATGGGATAAATTACCTAAAGACCTACAAAACCTATTTAAAAAAGGGGTCAAAGAATTTTCCCAAACCATTACCAGCACGCTCAAAGAAGCGGATAAAAAAGCCGTTGAAAAAGCAAGAAAAAATCCCAAAATCACCATTCACGATTGGTCTGCCGAAGAACGTAAAAAATTCCGTGCTATCGCTCGTGGCGAATGGGAAAAATTTGCCAAACGCTCTGACAACGCAAAAAAAGTCTTTAATTCCGTTACAGGCTATCTAAAAAACAAAGGATTACTTTAATTTCCTTAGCTAAAAAAACATAAGAGGGTAATCTGTTACCCTCTTTTTTTATACTCTTTTAAGTAGCTAAAATATGAACAACAACCTTTTTCATCCTACAAAATTAGACAAACTGATTGAAAAAATAGGCAACTTACTCAGTTTTATTTTTTTATTTATTGTCTTAATTTCTTTATATGAAATAGCCATGCGTTATGCCTTTAATCGTCCCACTATCTGGGTGCATGAAACCGCTTCTTTTTTAGGTGGTGCTTTATTTATCTTTGGAGGTGCTTATGCCTTGGCAACCAACAAGCATGTGCGTGTTGTACTTTTATATGACCATGTCAGTGTACGCCACAAGCACTACTTAAACATATTTCATCATCTTGTTGGCTTAGTATTTTCTTTACTGATGGTTTGGGCTTCCTATCTTATGGTTCAAGATGCTTGGTTCAATCCCAACGGAGAAATACACCTCCAAACCTCAGGCTCTGCATGGAACCCCGTTTTTCCTGCCTATTTAAAAGCCATTATTTTAATGACCATGCTTATTTTAAGCCTACAATTTTGCCTACACCTTATTGCTGAAGTCCATGCACTTAGGAGTAAGCCCAATGCTTGATTTAGCCTCCTTAGGTATTGGCTATGCCAGCTTATTAATGTTAGCAATGATGATTATACTACTGCTAACAGGTATGCAACTTGCCTTTGTTACCGCCGCTGTCGCCCTATTCTTTTTATTTGGCTGGTTTGGAGTTGATGCCATTCCCCTTATAACCAGCCGTATGTATAGCTTTGTCACCAGTTATGTCTTTTTAGCAGTACCCATGTTTGTGCTAATGGCTGCCATGCTCGATCGCTCTGGCATTGCCCATGACTTATTTGATGCCATGCGTTTATTTGCACGTAAATTACGTGGTGGTGTTGCCATACAAACGCTCGTCGTCGCAGTTATTCTTGCCTCCATGTCAGGTGTAATCGGTGGCGAAACGGTACTACTAGGTATGCTGGCATTACCGCAAATGCTACGTCTTGGCTACGACAAAAAACTCGCCATCGGCACTTGTTGTGCAGGCGGTGCTTTAGGTACTATGTTGCCGCCTAGCATCGTACTTATTATCTACGGACTCACAGCAGGGGTGTCTATTGATGAGCTATTTAAAGGCGCATTCTTACCTGCAGCCATATTAGCGGCTTTTTATGTTATCTATGTGTTAGCAGTGAGTTATTTTAATCCACAACTTGCCCCACTGCCCTCAGCTCAAGAGTTAGCAGAAAGTAAAGCAAAAGAAACCCGTTACTTTAAATCTTTATTTTTTCCTTTGCTCTCTATCATCATCGTGTTAGGTAGTATTTATGGTGGCATTGCTACCGTAACAGAAGCCTCAGCATTAGGCGTAGTCGGTATTATGCTAAGCGCATGGATACGCCAAGAATTGAGCTTTGAAATGCTCAAAGAAAGCTGTTTAGCAACCATGCGTACTTGCGGCATGATTATCTGGATTGGTATTGGTGCAACCGCTTTAGTCGGTGTATATAACCTAATGGGGGGTATTCAATTTGTTGAGCAAACCATATTAGCACTAAGCAATGGCGACCCCACCAGCACACTGCTCATTATGATGGCAATTTTACTGGTATTAGGTATGTTTTTAGATTGGGTTGGTGTGGCACTATTAACCATGCCTATTTTTGTACCCATCATTAAAAGTCTCGGTATGGATCCCATTTGGTTTGGGGTGGTATTTTGTATGAATATGCAGGTTTCATTTTTATCTCCTCCTTTTGGCCCTGCTGCTTTTTATTTAAAATCAGTTGCACCACCTGATTTTTCTTTAGGGCTGATTTTTCGCTCACTATTTCCTTTTATTATGCTGCAAATTATTGCCTTAGCCCTATTAATCATCTTCCCTGAACTGGCACTTTGGTGGAAATAATGCAACCCTATCAAATTATTGTTATGGGCGTATCAGGCTGTGGAAAAAGCACCGTTGCCAAACAACTGGCAACCAAATTAGGCTACCTGTATGCAGATGGCGACAGTTACCACCCAAAGACCAACATACAAAAAATGCAACAGGGTATTGCACTAACAGATCAAGACCGCCAAGGCTGGTTAGTTACGCTCAATCAACAATTACAACAAGCAAATACAGGCATTGTACTCGCCTGCTCTGCCCTGAAACCCGACTATAGAAAAACCCTAATACAAAAAGTAAAAAACCCTATATTTGTCTATTTAAAAGGGGATTTTAATACCATTTGGATACGTTATAAGGAACGTAAAAACCACTATTTTCAAGGTAAAGATATGCTTAAAAGCCAATTTGCAATATTGGTAGAACCAACAGGTGCGAATGTATTTACTCTGGACATTAAAAAACCAGTTGCTGAGTTAGTCAATGAGGTATATATAGGACTACAAGATAAGCTCTAAAAAAACGGTCATAAAAAATTCATCATCAAAGGGTTTAAAATAGGTATACTATTTTGTAACAACCTATTTTTAAACAAATGGACATTGCAGATGCGCTTTTTAATCTATTCACTTATCCTAATAACCAGTCTGATACTAAATGCCTGTGGTGGAAGTGGCACTAACACGAGCAAAAACCAGCCAAATCAACCACAAAAACACCCTCTACAAACAAATGCCAAACAGCCAAAAAGCCCAATTAAACCCATACCTTTTACGCTTGCCGTATTACCTGACACCCAATATTACACCCAAAAATACCCTGCTATATTTAATGCTCAAACCAACTGGATTGCCAACAACTACAAGACAGAAAACATTAAATTCACCATGCACTTAGGGGATATTGTCGAAACCCAAAATAGTGATAAAGAATGGCAAAATGCACGCACAGCCATGCACTACCTAGATAAAAATCCCGCCACACCTTACAGTATACTAGCAGGAAATCATGATACCTTTGGCTTAGGTTTGGCGGAGTACTTTAATCTGGATTATATAGAATATGATACCAATAGAGACCTTAAAAAAGAGCGTTTTTTAGCTTATTTTTCCCCCAAACAACAGCGTCAACACTTCCGCACGTTTAAAGGTGCAGATGCAACAGGATTGAACTCATATCATATTTTTAGCGATGACAATCAACAACAATACTTGGTATTCGCACTTTATTGGAAAAATTCAGATACCACTCTGGCATGGGTGCAATCTATTTTAGACCAACATGCAAATTTACCTGCCATTCTTACCACCCATGAACTATTAGACCCAAGGGGCACAGACCCCTTACCCAAGTGGACAAAAAATGGAAAACGCTTATGGAATAAACTAATTGCTGATAATGACCAGATTTTTTTAACCATAAATGGACACTGGCAAGGAATGGGCTATCGCCTTGAAAAAAACAATTATGGACGAGAGGTATTAATGATTGCTGTAGACTATCAAAAAGACCACAAAGGGGGTAATGGCATGTTGCAACTGATAACCCTAGATACAATTAAAAACCGCTTTAGCATACGCTCACTCTCACCCTATGTTGCCAGCCTTAAAGCACAACAAAAAACAACCCAAGACCAGTTAGAAAAAGACCAATTTGATGTTGCCATGAATTTTGCACAACGCTTGCATCATTTTAATAAGCGCCCTTAGGGCTGTGCGTTATCTTTAGGCTTAAATAATAAATTATCTGGAATGGGCATATCCTCATGCTGCTCTAAGCGTATGGTTACACGGCGATTAGCCGCACGTCCTCGTATGCTATTGTTACTTGCTATAGGATAACGCTCCCCATGAAAACGTGTGGTAATCATACTGCTATCGACACCTTGTTTAATAAGGTAACGCTCCACATCTTCAACTCGCTTGCGTGAAATCTGACGATTTTCATAACGTCTGCCCAGATTATCCGCATGTCCATCAAGATAAACCGCAGACACCCTTGGGTCTTTTTTTATATAAAAAGCAATCCGTTTGAGAATTTGCTTATCCTTAGCATCGATTTTTTCTTCACCTGATTTAAACAACACTTTTTGTTTAGCCACCTGATCAAAATTAACAGGCAAAAGTTGCATTACACAACGCATATACTCCTGATAAAAAGGCTTAAATTTGACGGTAGAAAGCTGCACTCGAATAAATTTATTTTTATCATAATAAGTAAAGTGCGTTAGCGTTGGGCGCATACCCTCAAGTAAAGCATGAATAAATTGATTACTGCGCTTGCTATCCAAACTAATTTGAGGGCTTTTGTGGCGCACCTTAACTCGCCCTAATGCTTGACTGGCAGCAGAGGGTCGCCATGCTGCAGGTAAAATACTCACATCAGCATAAGAGTAATCCATTAGGTTGCGAGTGCCATATAACTTAAAGTGTAAATCTTCCCCCGCGCGATGATAAAAGACTGCTTTGCCATATTCTGGAACAGGTTGGCTAAACTCACAGGCAAAAATAGAACCAGAAATCCGCCATTGACTGTCATTAATTTTGCCACCGTATTCAAGCGCATGTGTAACTGATGCACATAGCAAGGATAGAATAAAGCAAACAGAAAAAATGGCATTTAAATACATGAGGTCTCTCTTTAATTAATGTAAATCTAGGTTTCTTTATTTATCGGCACATGTCATTATTGCTAAACCATTTTATTAAACCAACAAAAGCCTGTTATGAGCAATCAACTAACTACCTTAAATATGACCCAACCCGATGACTGGCACCTGCATTTACGTGACAATGAGGTATTACCCCATACCGTTGCGGCCAGCGCACAACAGATGGCAAGAGCAATTATAATGCCAAATTTAGTGCCGCCAGTGGTTAATTATAGCCAAGCACTGGCATATCGTCAGCGTATCCTCGACGCTCTCCCCAAAGACCAGAAATTTAACCCCTTAATGACACTATACCTAACAAACAATACACAAATTGAAGATATTATCCAAGCCAAACAAAGCGGCAAAGTATTTGCCGTTAAGCTCTATCCAGCAGGGGCAACCACTAATTCTGATAGTGGGGTAACAGATATACTTGCATTAGATGATATTTTTGCCTGTATGAGTGAGCAACAAATGCCACTTTTAGTACATGGTGAGGTCACCCATGACAAAGTCGATATTTTTGACCGTGAAACTGTTTTTATAACAGAGGTGTTAGCACCACTTATCAAACGCCACCCAAACTTAAAAATTGTTATGGAGCATATAACCACTAAAGAAGCGGTGGAATTTGTCTTACAAAACGGGAAAAATCTCGCCGCAACCATTACCGTTCAGCACCTTATGTATAATCGCAACCAAATGCTAGTTGGCGGCATTAAGCCTCACTATTATTGCTTACCCATACTCAAACGCAACACCCACCAACAAGCCTTGCTACAGGCGGCTAGCTCTGGCAACCCTAAGTTCTTTTTAGGCACAGACAGCGCACCGCATGCTACCTCTGCCAAAGAAAACCCTTGCGGTTGTGCGGGTTGCTTTACCGCTTATGCTGCTATTGAATTATATGCAGACATATTTAGCCAACTAAATGCCCTAGATAAGTTAGAAGGCTTTGCCAGTCGTTTTGGTGCTGATTTTTATCAACTGCCACGCAATAAAAAACAAATTACCCTAATTAATAAGCCTTGGAAGATACCGCTAACTATGGATTTTGGTAAACAGAAAATCACCCCATTTAATGCAGGCCAAACACTTAACTGGCAGGTATTAAACAATGGATAAAATGAGCATGGACTTTGCACAAATAAAAGATCGGTTTCGTGGTTTTTTACCTGTGGTTGTAGATGTGGAAACAGGTGGTTTTAATGCACAAACTGATGCTCTACTAGAAATTGCGATGGTTACCTTAAATATAGATGAAAATGGCTTATTTTTTCCAGAGCAAACGCTAGAGGCAAAAATAGTGCCTTTCGCTGGTGCTAACCTTGACCCTGATGCCTTAGAATTTACAGGCATTGACCCTTATGCAGAAAACCGCCAAGCAGAAAGTGAAAATCAAGCACTCACACGCATGCTTAGTGCAGTGCGCCATGAAGTAAAAGAACAGCAATGTAATCGTGCTATTTTAGTGGGACATAATGCCCATTTTGACCACAGCTTTTTACAAGCAGCCATTGCCCGCACACAAATTAAACGAGACCCTTTTCACCCATTTTCTTGCTTTGATACAGCCAGCTTATCCGCCTTATGTCTAGGGCATACTGTACTGGCTAAGGCATGTAAACTTGCAAATATTGAATTTGATAATAGCAAAGCACACAGTGCCGCTTACGACACTTACAAAACCGCTGAATTATTCTGTTATTTGGTAAATCATTATCAATCTTTAGGCGGTTGGCCTCTTAAAATAAAAGAATAAAAAATAACATTTAAAAAACAATGGTTCTTAACAGGATTTACTTTACACGATAATTTTTTGTTGTATGATTGGCAACCTACAAACATGCTAAGTGTTTGCTTTAATTACCACATTACCTATCTCGAGTCATACAATATGAAAACAATCAAATCTCTATCACGCCAAAAAGGTGTAACTGCCCTTGAATATGCTATTTTAGCCGCCGCTTTAGCCGCCACTTTATTTGCTGTTGCAGGCAGTGATGGTCCTTTAAGTCAAGCAATTAAATCTGCATTTAACCGTGTTGAACAAACCATAGAAAACGAAAAAAACTAAGAGTCAAATCATGATAACAACACGCACTTGGGTTATATTAAGCCTTGTGTTAGCTGGCTTAGGTATTTTTTTTACCGCCAGCACGCTATTTTCAAATAACAACACTCCCTCACAAGGCATACATATTCTGACGTTAACAAAGGATGTTAAGTCAGGGGAAATTCTACAAAAAAACATGTTTACTTGGACGCCTAAAAAACAATCCTTTGATGACAACCGTTTATTTGCCAAAAACATCAAAGCACGTAAAAAAATTGAACGCACCTTAGTGGGTTCTTTATTAGCAAAGGACTTAAAAAAAGGCGATGTTGTGTTAGAGAACAATATCATCAAACCTGGTGAAAGTGGCTTTTTAGCTCGTGTTGTGCGTCCTGGCTATCGAGCAGTATCGATTAAAATACTCAAGTCAGCATTAAGCGATGGGCTTATCTCCCCTGATGACTATGTTGATATTATTGCCACCATCAAAGCCACACAAAACAGAAGTTTTGGTTCTTCCGCAAAACCCAGTGGTCAAGATTTTCGTACTTGGCGCTCAACCGTTATTGCCACTGGGGTACGCATTTTAGCCTTAGACCGTGCGTTTTCTTCTGATGAATTTAACTCTGAGCAAAAACACAAAAAACGCCCCTCTAAATATATTACGGTCACTTTTGAAGTAACCCCAAAGCAAGCCATTAAAATTCCCTTAGCAGAACAAATTGTAGATACTCGTGGACGGTTGACACTCAGTTTAAGAAACCCCAATGATGAACATTCTTACACTGCCGACAGTCGAGCCAGTGATTTATTTCCTGGCACTCGTGAAGAAGCAATCAAAGAAAATACCGTACTCATTCGTGGCAACAACCGTGAAGTATCTGGCGGACTTTAAATTAGGACTTATATTGTGTTTAAAAAAATCATTCCCCTTATTTTTATTACTCTACTTTCCCCTTTAGCACAGGCAGTTTCTGAACTTAATCTTATTGTTGGCGAAAGCAATATGGTGCGTTTATCTGGCAATGCAAAAACCATTTTTATTGCCAATCCAGAGATTGCAGACTACCAGCTACCTGCCAGTAAGACCTTGTTTTTATTTGCTAAAAAGCGTGGTACAACCAATTTATATGTATTAGATGACCGTCAGCGTTTACTCTATAGTCGGCGCATTATCGTCAAGGAAAACGTCAAAGATTTACAAAAAAAATTCCGACAAACCTTTCCTGATGAAAATATCAGCGTACATTTCCAAGGCGAACAACTGGTACTTAATGGCGTAACCAACTCTCCACAAAAAGCCTTAGCCGTAGTTAGCCTTGCAGAAGGCTATGTCAGTGACCCCAAAAAAGTCATTAACCATATCAACCTAGATATGCCGAAACAGGTACACATACGCCTACGTATTGCCGAGATTAAACGAGCAGAAAGCCACCGCTTAGGTATTCGTTGGGGAACCCTAATTGAGACAGGTGCAAACCAAAGTAGACTGGCTTTTAATCTTTTTGCCCTAGGCGCATTAACCGATAGTGTACGCACACCAAACAACAATCATGCATCTAAAGATTTAACGGGCTTATTAGAGGCCATGTCTAAAGAAGGTGCCGCTAAGCTACTTGCCGAACCCAACCTAACCGCACTAACGGGAGAAACAGCCAGTTTTCATGCTGGAGGAGAATTTCCTTATATTGTCCCCCAAGGCGGACTGGCCAATACTTATAGTATACAGTTTCGTAAATATGGTGTGCGCCTAGATATGCTGCCTATTATTTTAGACCGTGACCGTATTCGTCTAACAGTTAAACCTGAAGTGTCTACCTTAGGTAACGCCGTTACCGTACGAGGAGGGGTAGATAGCATTCCCTCAGTGTTAGTAAGAAAAACCGAAAGTACCATTGAGCTGGCATCAGGTGAAACATTTGCACTTGCAGGGTTAATTCAAAGCAAAGATGTCACTGATGTAAATAAAGTCCCTTTTTTAGGCGACATTCCTATTTTAGGTGCATTATTTCGCAGCCAAGAATTTAAACGTGAAGAAACCGAACTGGTTATTTTAGTTACCGCCTACACCGTTAAACCTAAAAACATTAACGACTTTAAAACACCGCTAGATAACACACGCTCACCCACTGCGTTTGAACTGCTTTTATGGGGCGATCCTATGGGGATAAAGCAAGAAAAATACAAACCTCTAGGCTCGAACAAACAAAACTCACCAAATAGCAAGCACTCAACACCCAGCCGCTACATTTGGGGACGACCAGAATTTATTTATTAGGATTAATATGAAAAAACGACTTAATTTGTTACTTATTTTACCTATGTGTCTGCTTAGCTTATCGGTATTTTCAGCACAAAAGGCGAATAGCGATAAGCCCCAAAAGCGCACACAAAGCATTCAAAAAAACATCGACTTTCCCTTAGGAGTTGCAGTTAAAAAGCGAGTATTTATGCTCGCCAACAACCCTAAAAACACACTGCTATTTGAACGCTTTTTAAAGCAAAGTAATTTAGAAAACAAAGCATTTTTGATTATTCCCGGTAGCACTCAAATGCCCTATCAGCATGTCCTTAATAATCTCAAAAGACATAACATAAACGACAGGCAAATTCAGGTACGCTTTGACTTAAACCAAGCCAATGGTGTTAAAAAGCACCAACTAATGGTTAAAGTAGAAGAATTTACAGTGGTCACCAAAGGTTGCGATAGTAGTCAAATTGGCTGTGCGACACAAAGCAATTATTTGCTCATGCTAGACAATCCAAGAGAAATTTATCGTGCCAATAAATCACAGCACATTGATGCACGCTCAGTATTAAAAAAACTAGATAAGTTAGAAAAGAAACGCCCACAAATAGGCAATAATCAAGCAAATAACGGTGGAAATTAATATGCAACAAGAACCCTGGGCGAACAAAACCCAAGCCGTTGCCTTTAGCCAAGACACAGCATTAATCGAACAGCTACAACAGGCGGCATTAGGCGTTGCCTCTATGCACCTTGAAATTGTAATGGGTAACCTTGCTAGTGCCCAAGACAAATATCGTAATCAAACCTCACCGCAACTGCTTATTTTAGATTTAAGTTCAGAAACAGATCCCATTGATGCCTTGCGAGCATTAGCAGATGTATGTTCACCTAATACCAAAGTATTAACCCTTGGTAGTAATAATGAACTGGCATTTTATCAACGTATTATCAAGCTAGGCGTTAATGATTATTTGCCCACACCAAGCAATGAAGAAACCTTGGTTGAACGGATACAAAGTGTTATTTCAGGACATTCCCAATACAATCACACACAAATTCGTGGGCGTAAAGGTCGTCAGCTTTTAATTAGCGGCGCAACCTCTGGTATTGGTTGTTCTTTAATTTGCGCCCAACTGGCACACCTACTAAGTGACAATATTGGCATGCACCTAGCCGTTATTGATACCGATATTCAAGCAGGTGCTTTAGATCTATATATGGGCGTAAAAAGCCAGTCAGGATTATTAGCCTTGCTTGAGCAGCCTGACAGAATTGATGAATTGCTACTAGAACGTGCCAGTGTAAAAGTGGCAGAACGATTGCGCTTATTTAAAACGCAAAGTGCTCATTTTCATCAAAATTTACAACTCAAGCAAAAACAAATCCAACAATTTAGCCAGCTCTTATCTCCTCACTACAGTGCTATTTTATGGGAACTACCACACTTTTTACAGGCACAAGAAGTGGCCAATGAGCTGTATCAACAAGCAGATGACATTCTAATTGTACTGGAATGTTCGGTAGCAGGACTAAGAGACACCTTGCGTATTAAACAACATTTAGAAGCACAAAATTGTTTAGCAAAAGTACATTGGGTGGTTAATCAACATCGTGCAAAACAATATTCAAAAGTCCGCAAACAAGATTTAATTAGTCATGCTCAACTTCGAGAAACACGGGTACTCGAACTGCCCTTTGATATTAAAGCGGCGAAAAGCAGTGATTTAGGCGAGCCATTAACCACTGGCAATCTATACAAAGCACTGAAACAGCTTGCGCATACTTGGATTGGTCATTATCAAGCCCCTCAAGCACATAATACCGTCTTACCACGCACCAAAGGTGCAAAAAAATGGCGAGGCATCTTTTAATGTTTGGGCGACGCAACCTACCACCTGAGACAACTCAAGAGACAACCGATGAAATACCAATCACTCATCATACAGCCAGTCTCAATGCAAACACTCAGAGGCATGCCGACCCCTTAGATTTATCCACAGTTGCAACCAAGACAACCGGTCTGTTTTATAGCCAACAAAAGTCCCATGGAGGAGAGCTACGCCAAGGTATGTCCCCCACCCTAAAAAGGCTGCGTATTGAATTATTAGAACGTATTGATGCCACACAGGTTTTAGGTCTTAGCCGCAACAAACTAGAGCAGTTAATTATTCAAGAAGGAGCAAGCCTTGCTACACAACTTAAACTGCCATTAACAAGCGATGATCAGCGCGCACTGGCGAAAGCCATGTTAGATGACATGTTAGGTATGGGGCCTATTCAACCCCTGCTTAATGATGCCAGTGTTAGTGATATTTTGGTAAACGGTTATCAGCAGGTCTATGTTGAACGCTTTGGACAATTACAACTGACTGACATTGAATTTTTTGATGAAGCCCATGTACGCCATATTGCTCGTCGAATTGCCGCTGAAGTTGGACGGCGCATTGATGAAAGCCACCCAATGGTTGATGCTCGCTTGCTTGATGGTAGCCGTGTTAATATCATCATTCCCCCTTTAGCACTAGATGGCACTAGCATTTCTATCCGTAAATTCAACCAGCAAGGATTTGATTTAGAGCGTTTGGTAGAGATGGGCTCACTGTCCCAAAATATGGCAAATTACCTAAAAATCATTACCAGAGTGCGTGCTAATGTACTCGTATCAGGAGGAACAGGTGCAGGTAAAACCTCATTACTAAACGCCATGTCCAAAAACATTCATGTTGATGAGCGGATAGTAACCATTGAAGATGCTGCCGAACTAATGTTTCAACAGCCCCATGTCGTGCGTTTGGAAACTCGCCCCGCTTCTCTTGAAGGCACAGGACAGATTGACCAACAGCAACTGTTAGTTAATGCACTACGTATGCGTCCAGATCGTATTATTTTAGGCGAAGTTCGTTCTAAAGAAGCCTTTGACATGATGCAGGCTATGAATACAGGGCATGAAGGTTCAATGTCAAGCATTCACGCCAACAACCCAACCGATGCCCTTGTGCGTTTAGAAAACTTACTGCTGATGAGTCAAGCCAATATGCCATTATCTGCCATTCGTCGGCAAATGGTCAGTGCCTTAGATGTCATCATTCAGGTTAACCGTATGCGTGATGGCAAGCGGCGCATTACTCGTATTATGGAAGTCAGCAGTATTGAAGGCGAGCAAATTCAAACTCAAGAAATGTTTGCCTATAAAGCCGATGACAACAACCCTCAAACGCCTGATTTTTATACCTCACCTACTCGTTCTGTACTAATGGAAAAAGCTGCCAGTTATCAACTTCAAGATGCCCTAAGCCAATGTTTTAATGGGGAGAATAATGCTTCTTAACCTTATATTACTGGTCGTATTTGTCTGTGTGTTTATTATTGCGTATAAAAAACTCAAGCAACTACCTAGCAGTTCATATAAACTGACTCAACGTCTCAATGAGCTATCAAACCCCAATCAATACAAAAAGGGCTATGCTGTCCCTTTATTTAAACAAACCATTGCCAAACATTACCTAGCTAACCTTAAGCTACAGATTGATGTTTATACAAAAAAAAGTGACCGTAGACGTTTGCTTATACAAGCAATTTTAAGCGCAATACTCATCTCTGGCAGCCTTATCTGGTGGCTATCTAATTGGTATATACTGCTCGCACCACTCCTTGCCATTATCTTTTTTAGCCTATTGTTTATACGTCACAAACACCAATGGCAAGCCCAGTTTTTGGAAGACATGCCAGAGGCACTAGAACAAATGGCACGAGCACTATCGGCAGGCATGAGTTTACTCCAAGCACTCATAGAAACCACAAAGCAACTTAACGACCCCATAAAACAAGAATTTAGCTGGATACTACAACGTCTCAATATTGGAGATACCGCCACCAGCGTATTTCATCAAGCCCCCAAGCGTGTAGCCATTTTGCAATATCAGTTTTTTTGCGTCTCTCTTTTATTAAACCAAGAAACAGGTGGACGTTTAGCACAGGTACTCAACCGCCAAAGTGAACAAATCAAAGCGCAAAAACGCAGTCAACAAAAATTATTTACCCTAACCAGTGAACCAAGACTCACCGCCAAAGTCGTTTCTGCCATTCCTTTTATCATGTTTTTAGCGCTATTTTGGCTAAATCCAGAACAAATTAACTTTTTAATACACAATGATAAAGGACAAAACATACTGACCTATGTTATCACCAGTACCCTATCAGGCTTACTACTTATTCAAATTATGATTTACCGTGCTGGAGGGCGATAATGTTAGCGATTATCTGCTTTATCTTTGCCCTACTTTTCGCTTTATTTGCCCTATATCAATACCTTGGTGAGCACCGTTTATATATTCGCTTGCGAGACATAAGCGAAAATGCGACCAACACCACCCCGAAAAAAAAATACTCATATCAAATACCTGTACCTGCGTCCTTAGAAAGCCTCACGCTCAATGCAGGGCTAGACGCACCTTGGGCAGCACAGGCCGTACTCATCACAAAAATACTCTTAGCGATACTGGTTTTTGTCTTTTCTCTACCAGAAGAAGGAGCCTCTACTAGCCGTTATATTTTATCCGTTGTGTTTGCCATAGCAGCACAAATGCTGCCCGATTTATGGTTAAAGCAAAAAGCGCAAAATATGCTTTTACAATTACGAGCACAGCTACCAGAAGTCTTTGATTTATTAATTCTATGCTTACAATCTGGTATGTCCTTAGATGCCGCATTACAGCGCATTGCCAAAGAAGTCCAAAGTTTAAATAAAAAACTGGCAAAAGAATTACAGATATTATGCCAAAAGTTGCCTGTTGTACCTGATCGCAATCAGGTTTTATCACATTTTGCTGACAGCCTGCCAATTAAAGAAACCCGCCAATTTATTAACCTAATTCAACAAAGCGATGAATATGGCACCCCTTTAGTTGAGGGACTAAGAGACCTTGCCAACCACAGCCGCCAACTGTATGAACTAGAAATGGAAGAACGTCTTGGACAACTACCTGCACGCATGACCATACCCATTATGTTATTCATTATTTTTCCCTTAATCGTCTTGCTTGCAGCACCTGCGCTCTATCGTTTAATTGATTATTTGGCGGCCTAAATATGCACTTTAAAAAACCTTATTTTATACTCATTATATTATTGCTATCAGGCTGTAGCAGTATGCATAAAAAATCAGAGCCCACCTATGATGAACAATCTTTATATCGCATGGCTCAAAAAGCCGAACAATCTGGTTTTAAAGATACCGCACGAACTTTATATGAAAAGAACCTCACACAATATAATCATCAAGATAGCCGCTTTGCTCTATTTTGGTTATATAGAGACTTAGGTAAAAAAGAGCAGCTTTATACAGTACTAGAAACACAAAAATGGCAAAATAAAGTACAAAAGCAATGCGCCACAGCCATCTTAGCTATGGATAAAAAACAATGGCAAAAAGCATATCAACAACTTAACACACTCAATCTTGATAAGCCTAATATGTTACCTTGCCTGCAAGCGAAAGCCGTATTGCTTGATAAAATGCACAAACCCCAGCAAGCTCAAAAGCTGTACCTACGTTTATTACAGCAAGACCCCAAAAATTTCTCTTTACGCTATAACCTAGCACTGTCTTTAATCAGCAGTAAACAAGCCTACAAAGTACCTGAACTCTTTGCCAATGAATGCCCAAATCCAACACAAAAAAGCTGCACCAAAAATATGCGACAAATCATTGCCCTCGCTTACGGACTAGACAATCAACCAGAAATGGCAAGACGCTATTTAAAAACAGGTCTCAATGAAAAACAAATTAAAGGACAGTTAGAACTTTACCAAAAACTAAGGCAAGTACCATGAATTTATCCGCATCAAGAGATAAAATACAAGGTGTGAGTGCCTTATCCTTAGCTATTTTGCTACCAATTATTTTAACCTTGCTTATTTTTGCCTTAGACATGACAAGAATGATGGTCGTTCGCTATATTTTAATCAATCAGGTGCAAGACATAGGAGAACAAGCACGCCTAGAGACCGCCATCAAATTTCAACAAAAAAATCTCAAAAATGACTGGCAACAAAATCAACAAGTCGGATTTTTACATAAAGTAGCGTTAACATCATCACAATCGCAATACTTCACAAAACTAGAAGATTGGCTAACGCAGCCTAATGATGGCAACAAAACCCCCACTACAAAAACCTGCTGCATGCGTTTAAGTTTAACTTTTAGCACACCCTCATTAGCTCGCATGTTTAGTGATAAAAAAAACTGGCAGTTTACCCTTAACCGATTAATTTATTTTGAAGGGCAAACAACACCATGATAAGCACTTTACACAAACAGGCAGGTAACGCAGAAATAGAACTGATTGTATGGATACCCTTTAGCTTTTTCTTAATCTGGTTTCTGGTTGATTTAAATCTTTATATCCATACTCAAAATCAAGCTCAAATGCTGGCATCAGATATGGTTAAAATTCTCTCTAATGCCAACAAGCCAGAACTTGACAAAGCAGTCAACCAAGAACGCTGGTTAAACTTAGCCAAGTCACAGATACAGGATAACAACCTCAAAAAAAGTCTGGGACTTAATATTGGACTGTCTAGTAAAGACAATAAACAAAGCTGGCAGATGGGGAGCTGCCAAATAGAATCCGAGATTGAAACCACCCAAGCCTTATTCCCTAGCCCCAAACAGTATGAAAAAGCACGCCATCTATGGTGGGTAAGTGTCTGCTTAAAGCCCAAAGGCACATTACTTAGCAACAGCATTGTCGCTGTTATATGGCCAGAAAATGTCATCGCTAAAGCCGTTTTTTTAGCCCGAGGAAGCCTATGACAAACATCAACCAACAAACAGGACAGGTTAGCTTTATTGCCTTACTAAGCCTGCCACTATTATTACTATTGGGCTTAGGTGCGCTAGATGTTGGGCGTTGGGTATTAAACAAACAAAAAATCAACAACCTTGCCCAAGCCGCCGTATTAACCATTGCCCACAGGCAAGGTGCTTATCCAAATGGCGATATTCCTGAAGCAGATATGCAGAATTTTATTGAGCCTTTAAAAAGGCTATATTTCCCGAATAACAATAGCGTACAACTTGAAGCAACCACCAGCACTGCTGGTTTATCTATTAATGCAAGCATCAATATAGACCCTTGGTACTTGCACCTTTTCTCCAGTAAATTTGCCAATATTCAAATTAACAAGCTAACCCAAGCCAGCTCTAAAGCAGACATCAGTGAATTAGAAATTGCCTTAGTCTTAGATATGTCCAGCTCCATGGGAGGCTCTTTAAGTAGCGGCTCTAACAACTCTAACCTTGCACAGGTACAAAAACTACTTCTGCAACTTATCAATACCTTTAATAAGCAGCAAAGCATTGCGCTTATTCCTTATGATCGAGGCGTTTCTATTACCAATACGAAATGGTTTAATCAAAATAAAACCTGCGTCAATGCCTTTGAAGGACGCAATCCACAAAGCCAAGCAGCAGAAATTATAAATCGGCTTTTTAGTATTACTCCAGAGCAATTTAGCATACAAACATACTACTCTTGCCCAAATGCACCTCTTGCGCCTCTAAGCCAAGACCGTGCGGCAGTTAAAACCATGATAGAAAATCTCCCCAACCCGGTAGGAGGAACAAACAGTGCCCCAGGCTTGCTTTGGGGTCTACGCACACTCCTACCCCTTTGGCGCGGCAAATGGAATAACCAAGACTTACCCAAAAAAGAGTCTAAAAAAATGCTTATTTTACTTACTGATGGTGCAGATATGACCTCAGATAGCCAATATCTAGTTACAGCAGGCCTTTGTGATAGAGCTAGGCAAAAAAATATCAGTATGTGGTTTATTGGAATGGGATTATCTGGCTCTTTAAATGCTGGAGGCAATCACTATTTTAACCGCTGTTTTAAACAACAATTTAAAACACCCAACGGCATACAAGACTTAACCCAAGCGATTGAGGAAATAGTCAACTCCTCAGCAGTTAAAGACATTCATTTACAAGTACCTAAGGAAACACCATGAAAAAATTTTTATTCTTATTTATGCTCTATAGCTATAGTACCCAAGCGGAGGTTAAAATATTTTATCCCGATATAACCCCCCCGCCAAAGCAACAGCCAAGCAATACTGAAGCACCTGTATTACAGCCTACAGATGAAAGGCAAACACCCGTGTTGCCAGAGGCGACAACAAAAAAGCGCACCACCGTAGCAACAGAGCCCAATTTACAAACAGAACTGCTGTCAGAGGAAGACAACACGCCTAAAGAGCCTGCTAAACCAGATTGGTTTGAACGTACCTTAGGCATACCAGAAGTCAAACCTTGGGAAAAAGGCTACTTAGCAGAAAACGCATTAAGCCCTGAAGGTGCAATGCCTGCTATGAATGAATTTCGCCAAAAAGTATTTATCTCTAAAGAAAATACCAATGGGGGTTATGGTATTAGTGGTTCTGGCTGTGGGTGTAACTAAAATGAAAAAAATCAGCTTATTTCTTATTTTATTATGCTCCATACAATTAGTTGGTGCTAAAGAACGCTATGCCTATCATGCCATGCAATATATTGAAGGTGACGACAGAGTTAAGGTACTAGATCAAAGCCTAAGTATTGAGACCGACATTGATGAAGACAATGAGCTCAGTATTAACGCAGGCTACGATGCCATTAGCGGTGCATCGCCAACCTATACCAGCCAAACACCCATTTACACCAGCTTAGATGCAGCCCAACGCTTAGCTAAAGTAAAAAACGCACAAAGTCTCAGTTCTAACCTACTGCTTGGTTATGACATTAATAGCCAGTATGCCGTTAAAAAAGTAGAACTAGAAGACAACCGCACTTCTGCTAGCGCAAGTTGGTTACACCGTGACACTCAACGTAATGAATGGCGTGGTGGTGTTGCCTACTCAAAAGAAGAAGACTACATAAGCCAAACCATTAATTTTAGCCACTTAAACTGGCAAGATGAGCGTAAAAATCGTTCCTATGTTGGCGCAGGGGCGGTAACATTAAATGAAACCACCTCATTTAAAACAGGCTATCAAGGCAAGGCAAAAAAAACCAATATCGTTCTTAATGGGCAGCTCAGCATTAATCAAGTTATGAGTAAAAATGCCTATGTAAATGCCAGTTTATACGCAAACTTTTCTAAAGGTTATTTAGACAACCACTACCAAACAGTACTACGCATTATTGACGTTAATGGCGATAATAATTTTACACCTAACGAGCTATTTCTAGCCGCTGAAACCCGACCAAACAAACGTATTGGTGGTGGCTTTTCTGTGCTTTATGCTCAAAGATGGAATAATTACTTACAACAAAAATTACGTTATCGTTTTTATGCAGATGACTGGCGTTTATCCAGCCATACCTTAGATGCTGGTATTACTCTCTCTTTAAGTGAGCATATCTCTATTTTATTAGATTATCGTTTTTATCAACAAAATGCGGCTAAATTCTATAAAGATGCGAAAAAAAATCTCAGCTACTTTAATGCTCAACAATTTGCCTCAAACGACGAACGTCTTGGTCAATTTACCGCCAACGATATTGAATTGGGATTACAGTTTAAGCTCTATCAAAACTGGTATCTAAACGCCAGTGCCAGCAAATATAAACAAAGCAATGGTTTCTCTGCTAACTGGTACGTCCTTGGAATAAGCTACAAGAGCTTATAAGCTCACTGATTTATACCTAGCTTTTGTGTGATGACAACACAAAGCTAGGTCAGCAGTCTTTAAAAATTTCAATTAAAAAGGCCACCAAGAAGAAGTCTCTTCTTTTTGCAATGGCTCAAGTACCTCGCCTTTATGTGCAAGCAACTGTACTTCCTTCATTTCTACCAAAGCAACCCTTGGATAAACTCGTTTTAAAGGACCATCACCTTCAGGCAAAATAGGTTCATCAGCCTTCAATTTAACCTTGGTCAACTCTGAATAACGAAAATAATAGGTTTTATTTGCTTCAACGTTTAATGCAATATCTGCCATCTTATGCCAATTCAAACCTGCCAAACCTTCTATACCAAGCAAAGGACGACGTAACACAATATGATACTCTCCAGGCTTTAAATAATAATAAGTATACGAGCCGCCTTTAATACCAAAAATACGCTTATCATTCACATAGAAACTGGGGGCTTCAACCTCGTCCATTGCCCAATCAGTTGCAGGACGATAAATATACACTAATGCCGTTTTATCTTTTTCAGGCGCAGCTTTAAACTCGCCATCATCAGGGCTAGATAAAAAAGAACCTAATCCATCAAATTCGGAATAATAAAAGGAACAGCCTGAAAATAACGTAGCCATAATCAAAGCTAGGCTTAAAATACATAATTTTATTTGCAACATCTCGCATACCTTATAGACATCTGGTTAAAATAGGATATTATTCTTTTTGTTTTACACATGATTAATATAATCTGCATAACAGCGTATGACTATACCTAAAAGCAAACCAATGTGCCAGATAGAGGCATTTAATTTACCTAAGTCAATGTAAAGCAAATAAGAACATAACAATATAGAGGTTCGTATGATTAAACTTAACTTTTTTTACCCAGCAGCACTATCGCTAATCTGTCTTTTTTTAACATTGAATACCCAAGCACAAGAACAATCTGGCTACTATGCTAGCAATATTCAAAAAGCAATTAAGGCAAAAAAAACACACTTAAAAATAGCCCCTGCAAAATTAAATAAACTAAATCCGCTTAATCAAAAACAGCTTAGCGGGATTAATGTTAAAGGCGCAATTGGTGCAACTGCTGCAGGTAAAGAAGCTGCATTATCAAAACAAGATAAACTCAAACTTGAATTGCTCGATGATGAGCCTAGTGCGGTAAGTTCAGTAAAACTTAAATTAGATGCAAAAAATCAAGTTTTTTTACAGCCAATACAAAATGCGCTGCCTTCGCCTACTGTATTACAGGGTTCATACAGCGGCAAAGGATACAAAAGCTCTTTTTATAATATTCAAGGCAGCTCTACCATTAACGCAAGAACTTTTGACTAGCTACTTAGCTGGCTTTTAAAAGAAAGAGAAATATCATCTAAACGGTTAGCAACATCAAGGCTTGCTTGCTCCATCTTTTGAAGATGCGCTAATGCGGTATGATGATCACCATCACGCATGGCAACTGCTGCCTTATATCCAGACTGATGCACCATAGCATGTGGTGCATCAAGAGAATCAAAGCCTTTACATTGGCTATAACGTTGCTGACCAACCCCTTCAAAATACCATTTACCCAAACGACAAGTGCGGTGCTCGCCCATTCCATCTAGCGCATCAAATTGATTGTGTAAAATCTTATCATAAATGCTGTTCTTCCAATTAACATGATCTAACTTAACCGTTTCAATAAAGGTATCATTTGCACTGCGAGCAATAATATCATTCATATGTGCAGAAATATCTACCAGCTTACTCACCCCGCTTTGAATGCTTTCTGTCTCTTCAACCACTTCACTACTTAGGGTATCGACCTGCTCAATATCATCAGAAACTGCGCCAACTTGCTTACTTATTTTTTCAACCAATGTCGCAATCTCATTACTGGCTTCATTGGCATTACTGGCCAATTTTCTAACCTCATCGGCGACCACCGCAAAACCACGACCAGACTCTCCTGCTCTTGCCGCTTCAATGGCGGCATTTAATGCCAACAACCCTGTTTGATCAGAAATGCCTTGAATAACATTCACAAACTCTTCAATTTGCTTAGATACAGACAACAGGCTTTTAACCTGTTCATTACTTACTTTAGAACGATCTTTAATGCTGATAACGCGCTGCAAAATACTGCTAACAGATTCACGAGTTTGCGAAAAAATACTCGTCGATTCTGCCAGTTCATTTTTTTCTTGCTCTAAATTCATTGCAGTTGCTGAGACGGTTTCACGAACTTGAGAAACAAGCTGTCCGCCTTGCATCCATGTTTCAAACATGGCTTTCAACTCTACACTGGGGGCACCATCTACAGGCGAAAGATCTTTATCCTGCTCTACTTGTTGCTCTTTTGCTGCCTTAAGCAATTGTGCGTTTTCTACTTCTAGCTGCTGAACCTTTGCTTTAAGTTGTTTTGCTTGTGCTTTATATTTACCACCAAAAAACATGCTTTTTTTCCTTTTTTATTTCCAAGACCTAAAAAGCGTAGCACAAGAATAAAAAAAATCAGGCAATTTGCATTTTTATAACAAAATAAGTCGCTATTTTACGGTTTGCTCTGCCTCTTGACGGTTTGCTCTGCCTCAAGTTTTTTTAATGCACGTTTTAATGCATTTATCTTTTTTTCAAGCTGCTGCAATTGTTCTTCATTTTGCCCTAAAAGTAAGCTCATCTCAGGTATCATGGACGTTTCTTTGTTCAGTTTAAGCACTGCATTTTTTAACTTCCCTGAAGAGGCATCAAGCCGACCCTGTAACTCTGTTTGCGCGCTTTCAATATCTTTTTTGAGTTGCGCATCTGCGGCCTCTAATTTTTTTAACAAAGATTGATTACTGCTAATCAACTTTTTATTGCGCTCATTTGCCACAAACCACAGCTTACGAATTTCTTGATTATTTTCTTTAATTAAATCTTTTAATGCCCCCGCAGACAAGCTGGCTTTAGCACCTGTTTGCGACACACTTTCTTGTAAGGTTTGTGTTGCTGTATCCAGCTTAAATAAAGACTCATCTGCTTTATTGAACTTTTCTTGCAATGCCAACAATTGCCATACCGCAAAACCTGCCACCGCACTGGCTAACACAGCGATAAATAACGCAACGATTAACCAGCCAGAGTTTGTAGAGGTTGCCTGCGTATTTGATGATGCGGTACGCTTAGTATGCAATTGACGTTGGCGCAAAGCGATGTCATCTTGAGAGGGCTTTAAATTTGCTGAAAAATTAGATTGGTTGTCTTTCACAACTAATGCCTTTATTTAGATAAAGCACTTATGGTAAAGTAATCGCAGTGAAAATTCGACATAAAAAAACACCTAAGAGAGCATTATATGTACAAATTTATTTATTTTTTATTTATTTTTCTATTACCCTATTCCAATAGCCATGCAAATGACTTGGAAAAACAACCCATTACAGCAACAATTAAGGTACAATCTAAAGCCACAATTCTTGCTGAGGTCGACTATATAAAAATAAATTTATATCTAAAAAAGCAAGCAAACACGCTCAATCAAGCCAAACATGCCGTAGACCTTGCAGGCAAACAGCTATTTGCTATCTTTCAACGATTTCATATTAAAAAAGCAGATCAAGATGCAGGACATATTCAAAGTCAAAGCATCTATCGTTGGAATAAACAAAGGAACATGAACGAAGAAAAAGCACAGGAAATTTCTCGTTATATCAGCATAAAACTAAGAAAAACAAATCAGCTTGCTGCAATAACCCATGCCTTAATTCAGGTTAAAAATGTGCATATTCAAAATCAAGAATATGGTTTTAATAATCCATTAGTATTACAAAATAAAGCACTACAAAAAGCCCTCAAACAGGCACAAAAAAAGGCTCAATTAATGCTTAAATCCCTAAATCAACATTTAGGCGCTCCCCTTCAGGTAAAAGAAATACACGAGCAAACACCTACCTTTAGAGCTTATGCCGCCAGTGTTCGCAATATAAATCAAGACATACATGCAGAACCTGCACCAATGCCCGTTGCTAAACGTAAGATTAACGCCCAAGTAGAGGTTATCTTTAAAATCAAACCCTAAAATCAAAGCCTTGTAAACGTCGCCAAATGCGGCTTTATTTTCTCTGCCACCAAAGAGACGGTATCTGCTAGATAATGTAAGTGGTGGTAGCCCTCTATAGTCTGTATCTCAAGCTGTTTAATCTGCCCTTTACGCAAAGCAAACAGCTTATCATTAATAAAACTGCAACTGGCTTTAATTAATAAGGTTGGGCAATGAATATCTGCCAGCATTGCCTGCACCTGCGCCTCACTAAAGCGCACTTTAGATGCCCGCCTTAAACGCCCATCAATGCGCCATTGATAGCCATCTGTTACCTGCTGCATATTACGTTCAATAATGGGTGCTAAACTTTGAGCATCAAAAAATGGCGTTATTTTTAAGCGTGCGCTCATCGCACTTTCAAGCGTTGGGTAAGTTTTATTTGCAGCCTTAGGTTTAAGTGCATCTTTGACACCTAAAGCCAGTTGTTGACTGGTTTTTTCTGTCTCTGTCACCAATGCACCTAACGCATCAATTAGGATTAAACTTTGTACCATCTCAGGCAAGGCGGCAGCATATAAGGCAGCAATATTCCCTCCCATAGAATGTCCCAACAAATGAACTGGTGCATCTATTTGTTCAATAACCTGATGCAATAATGGCAAACTTTGCCAAATACTATAATCACAGCCATAAGCTAAATGTTGAGAATGCCCATGCCCTGGTAAATCTAATGCAATGAGTTGATACTCATCTAAATATGCAGATATAGGCATAAAGCTTATGGCATTATCCAACCAGCCATGTAATGCCAAAATAACAGGCGCTTGAGGCTGTTGGTTACCAAGTAATAAACTTTCTAATTTAAAGGGTTGTGCGTCTAATACACAATGAAAAGTGCGCGTCTGATAGTGCATAAAAAGCCTTATTATTAGTTATAGGTGCTTGCCTAAAAACTGTTTGATTTTATTGGCAGTTGCTTGTGGTTGTTCCAGTGGAAACATGTGTCCTGCGTCCGTCCAATCAAGATACATACCCATTTTTTGCATACGCCTTGCATTGGCTTGCCAAAACACATCACTTTTAGAGCCAGCAAAAATAGCAGAAGGACAACTAAGCACTTGTTTATGCCAAATATTATCAGGCAAACCTCGATAAATCTGCATTTCTATCGCATGTGCAAAACAAAGCGATACCCCCCCCTCTTTCACAGCAGCAGTGCCATACTCTATATAATCTTGTAAACACCTAGGGTCAAATTTATGCATTAGGCTTTTGCCATTAAAATAGCTCATAGCCGCCTCTTTGCTTGCCCAATGCACACGCCGATTTTTAGTCCGTGCTGCGGGGGTAATATAATCAATAAAGCCCATTTTTTTAGCCAGCTTTAAAACCATATTTTGCAGCAATGTTGGAATAGGCGCATCAATCATAACCAGTGCTTTCACTAAATCAGGACGTTGAACAGTGACCATAAAGCTGATTACAGCACCTAACGAGTGTCCCATTAAGATAACAGGGCGGCTATAGTGCTGCTCGCAATAATCTATCAGCTCTTGAGGCAAGTTTGTCCAATTATTAGTAACTGGATATTTTGGATTATGCCCAATACAAGCAATGCTACCAACCTCATAATCTTCCTGAAAATGTGCCAATAATTGATTATATGTGCCTGCTGGAAACCCATTGGCATGTGAGAAATGAATTTGCTCTCTCATTAGTTTGGATACCACAAATTATCAATCTGCATACAGCCACTATAAGCACAATCACCTTTTAATATACGACATTCTGCTGGCAACCATGGCTGTTTATCATCTTGACCTGAGACCAATAAATTGGCTAGCCGTCCCACTAAAGGTTGATGACTAATTAACATTACATCTTGCTGATATTCACTTAATTGAGCTAAAGCCTGCTGGCTATCGGCAGAGGGAATAAACAAACTGTTTTCTTGGACTTGTATTTGTAATTGCTGTGCGACTGCCTGCGCTGTTTGCTGTGCTCTTAAATAAGGACTTGCCAGTAAACATAAATGTCCACTGACTTTGGTACTCAGCCACGCTGCCAATTGCTGAGCTTGCTGTTGTCCTGTTTTATCTAGCATACGTTTAGGGTCATCATCTCGACCTACTTCTGCTTGAGCGTGACGTATTATAAATAGTTTCATCAACCATACTCCTTTCTTTATTATTATATCTCGTTTTGCGGCAAGGCAAAATCAACATCGGAAGTATGCTCTCCACGCATGAGGTTTTTAGCAATATCCTGAGCATTAGCCTGCTTGAATAAAACCTCATAAGCAGCCCCAACTAAGGGCATATAAATATTTAACTCTTGTGATAATTTATGCACATAACCTAAGGTATTAACCCCTTCTGCAACCTCGCCTATTTCGCTAACTGCCTGCTCTAAAGTGTGCCCACTACCTACAGCATAACCAATACGATAATTGCGGCTTAAAGGAGACATACAGGTTACGACCAAATCTCCCACGCCTGCCAAACCTAAAAAAGTAAGTGGATTAGCGCCAAGCGCCACTGCAAAACGACTCATTTCAGCAAGAGATCGGGTAATAATCATACCTTTGGTATTTTCGCCCATACCCATAGATGCAACAAAACCACTAACAATGGCATAAATATTTTTTAATGCACCGCCTAGCTCAACACCATAGACATCATTTGAGGCATATAAACGAAAATAATCGCCACTTAATCCTTGTTGAACCAAACGTCGTAACTCACTACTTTCACTTGCAATAACCGTGGCTGCCAATTCTTTTTTAGCAATTTCTTTAGCAAGATTAGGGCCACTAATAACCCCCATCGTATTATCTGGGCACTCTTCTTCTAATACTTCACTCATAAGCATAAAGCTATTGGCTTCAATGCCTTTGGTGGTACTGATTAAAAACTGTTGGGGCTGTATATAACAGGCAATATCTTTAACCACATCACGAAAAGCATGGCTTGGAATTGCAATAAAAACCACTTGAGCACCAGCAATACACTGTTGTAAATCGGTACTGGCTGTTAATGTTGAATTAAGTTTGCTATCTGGCAAATAATAAGAGTTACGGTGTTCTTTATTTATTTCATCGGCGATTTTTTTATCCCGTAACCAAATACAGGTTTGTACCTGATTATCCGCTAAAATATTGGCAATGACCGTACCAAAGCTCCCTCCTCCTATAACCGCTGCTGTTTGCAATATACTCTCCTTCTATAAACAATTATTAATTATTAGTGGCGATTGTCCATCTCTAGGCAATTTACCAACTCAACAAAAGTTTGTTCATTCTTTTGATTTAAGCTCATTAATGCTTTATGAGCGCTAATAACCTGCGAGCGCACGCACTCTTCATCTACATATTTATTACTGCACTCGCTATAAGTACCTGCTTTTATATCATTGTCTTGAATAATATAAAACACCTTATCAAATCCCATACAATCTAATGTTTTGCGAATACTGCTCTTAGGGCTACAAATAGTGGGGGTATGATTAAACTGTTGACGGGTTTTAATTGACAGTTTGGCTAACTGTCCAAGCATGGTGCTATCTATACCCTCGGTCTTAGACATATCAATCAAAATATTAAATTGCTCGGTACGTTTAAGGGTATCTTTTATATGTTCAGAAAAAGCACAACAAAGGTTCATACGCACATCACCTTCTAAGCGCAATATATGTAAATTATCTACATCGGCAACCAACACTTTACCTTGCGTCATACATTATTCCTGCAAATATTAATCATTGAAACATCATCAACCAATCGAGTTTGAGGCTGTATGCCTAAGGTTTCTGCAAACCCCATACAGCTGAGCTTTGGATTAGCAGCCAGTGCGCTACTTAACTTATCTAATAATATCTGTTCGCTTTGCTCGGCAAACAACTCCAATATGCCATCAGAAAATAACCATAAACTGGCATCTTCAGCTAAATCAAATTGATAATTTTCATGTTCTACTTCAGCAAACAGACCTAATGGACTGCCTTTGCCCGTTAAATACTGTGCCTTGCCTTGGCTATATACAATTGGGTTTGGTGAATGCCCTGCCACCGAGTAGCGCATTGTATGCGTTTTACTATCAATAATGCCATAGATAAGTGTTAAATATTTATCTAAATCAACCGTCAGCAATTCTTGATGAATGCGTTTTAATGTTGCTTTAGGATTAAGTAAATCATCACTACTTTTACGGCGTAAGTTACGCCTTAATCTATAAGTTAAGTTTTTGAGCAAAACAGTAATAAAAGCAGAAGACACACCATGACCTGAGACATCGGCTAAATAAAAGCCTATTTGCTGCTTATCAAGGGAAAAATAATCTAAAAAATCACCGCTTAATAACAACGAAGGCTGTAATAAGTGCCGGCATTGGTAGGCATCAAATTCTTGTATATCAGGCAGCATAGTAAACTGAACTTGATGACCTGCTCGCTGATCTTGTTGCAACTCTTGCAAACGTACTTCTAATAATTGATTTTGTTGGGCGAGCTGCTGTTGCTGCAAACTTTTATTGATTGCGAACACCAAGGTTATTAAATTATCTGCAACATTATCCACATAATAATCAACACCTAAATCTAACGCCTGCTGCATATTATGCATGGATTTTTCCGCACTCACACAGAGCAAACTTGCCATTGGTGCTAATTGCTGTAATTGTTGAACCCATGTTGCGTTATTGGGCGGATATAAAATAACGACATAATCATGACCCTGTTGCACATAACGCTTAGCCTGAGAAATATCTGCAACTTGCTGTAACTGAAAATCCAGATTTGTTAAATAGGCAGCAACGCGCTTATGCTCTGAGTTATTATTATTAATATATAGAATTTGCCTAGCCAACACCCATCTCCAAGCACCATAAAGCTCGCACCCTAACCCTATCTGCATGGATATGCAACGGCTTTTTGCGCTTTTATTCTCATCATAGGGTATGAATAAAAAAATAAATTTATCTAGCCCTAGAACAAACACGCCATTTTGGTCTATATTAATGGGGACAGAACTGATAAAAACATAATGCAAGCAATTAAAGATTAACCACTTAATTTAGCATGTAAAATTTAATCAAATGTTCTTAAACATTAATGACTCAACTTACCGATTAATGGAGACAGCTATGACGTTCAAAAAACGTGATTTCCAAGAAAAACGTGATTTTATCCGCATGAATGTAAACACCAAAGCGGACTTAACTTTAGAAGATGGCACTCAACTTAAAGTCACCTGCCACGATTTAAGTAGCAGCGGTCTGAAAATTGAATCCTCAGAAGCCATTAGCAACAACATAAATGCCACTATTTGTATAAACAGCGGTGGCGGCGAAACCAGCGACTTACAAGCAGAAGTAAAAATTTGTCGAGTAGAGCAACTGTCTGACAATAAATACGATGTTGGTGCTGAAATCATCAACTATATATAAGTATTTCTAGCCATAAATATAAGCCACTTAGGGTTAAAACAACATAAAGACCTAAGTGGTTTTTTTAATCCAGCGCAAACACATTCACTGAAAACAACCTAAACAGTTGAAACAACGTTAGCAGCGCCGCTTTTTCACTTTAAGCAAAGAAAACCGCATGCTACACTTACGCCCTTTTTTAATAGTGAGAAACAACTTATGGGATTTAAATGCGGTATTGTTGGTTTACCCAATGTAGGCAAATCCACTCTGTTTAATGCCTTAACCCAAGCAGGCATTGATGCAGAAAACTTTCCTTTTTGTACCATCGAACCAAACTCTGGCATTGTACCTATGCCCGATGCACGCCTTGATGCGCTATCAGCCATCGTCAACCCAGAACGAGTTGTCCCTACCAGCATGGAATTTGTGGATATTGCAGGCTTAGTAGCAGGGGCTTCTAAAGGTGAAGGTTTAGGCAATCAGTTCTTAGCCAACATTCGAGAAACCGACGCCATTGCCCATGTAGTACGCTGCTTTGCTGATGAAAACGTCATTCATGTTGCCAACGAAATTGACCCTAAAAATGACATTGAAATTATCAATACCGAGCTATTACTGGCAGATTTAGACTCCTGCGAAAAACAACTACAGCGTGTTACAAGGGTTGCCAAAAGTGGCGATAAAGATGCCATTGCACAAAAAGCCCTACTAGAGCGATTAATTACCCAATTTGAGCAAGGCATTCCTGCCCGTGCTTTAGAATACAGCGAAGAAGAAACCCAGCAACTGCGCTTTTTTCATCTTTTAACCATCAAACCCACCATGTATATTGCCAACGTGCATGAAGATGGATTTGATAATAACCCCTACCTTAAAACAGTAAACGACATAGCCCAGCAAGAAGGTGCCGTAGTTGTTCCTGTATGCAATAAAATTGAAGCAGAGATTGCCGAGCTAGACAGCACTGATAAGCTCGAATTTCTAGCAGAAATGGGTATGAGCGAACCGGGTCTTGACCGTGTTATTCGTGCAGGCTATGCCCTTTTAGGCTTACAAACTTACTTTACTGCAGGAGTAAAAGAAGTGCGTGCATGGACGATTAAACAAGGTGATAGTGCCCCTAGAGCCGCCGCCGCCATTCATACCGATTTTGAAAAAGGTTTTATTCGTGCAGAAGTAATAAGCTATGATGACTTTATCCAATACCAAGGCGAGGCGGGCGCAAAAGAAGCAGGCAAATGGCGCTTAGAAGGCAAAGAGTATCTGGTTGCCGACGGCGATGTCATACACTTCCGCTTTAACGTCTAAACAAATGCCCTACCCTCTGCTAATTGCCATGCTCGCCTCTTTAGCGGCCATTGCCCCCTTAGCTGTAGATATGTATTTACCTGCCATGCAAACGATGGCAACAGACTTAGCACAGCCCATTTCTCTTATTGAGCTATCAATTAGCACTTTTTTAATTGGCTTTGCCCTAGGACAACTGTTTGGTGGCCCTGCCTCCGACAAATTTGGACGTAAGCCCATTATTTTCATAGGACTTTGTATCTATGCAATAAGTGCTTTTGCGCTAGCAAATATCCAATCCCTTGAAATGCTCTTATTTTGGCGTTTTATTCAAGCCCTAGGCGGAGGCGCAGCAACCGTAAACAGCCCTGCCATTGTGCGTGATCGCTTTAGCGGCATGCAAGTTGCCAAAACCCTATCTATGGTAGCTATGGTAATGATGTCTGCACCTCTCATTGCCCCCATGCTAGGCAGTCTTATTTATGCCCATCTGGGTTGGCGTGCCATTTTTTGGCTATTAGCAGGTTATGCCAGTTTAATCATGCTTGCATTTGTTTATTTGTTGCCAGAATCTCGCAGCTTACAAACAGGGCAAGCCTTGCCTAACCCCATACATAATTATTGGCGCATTCTAAAAGACCCTATGGCACGGCGTTACTTACTTATTTTAACCTTTGCCTTTAGTACCATGTTTGTATTTTTAACATCGGCCTCTTATTTATATTTAGAACATTACCAACAAACCGCTGATATGTTTCCTTGGTTATTTGGCATTAATATTGGGCTGATGATTATCCTTAACCGTACCAATATTTTTTTACTTAATTACTTTCAGGCTAAAAAAATTCTTAACCTAGGCGCTTATATCCAATGGCTATCTGCCTTATTGCTCTTACTCTCACTGATATTTTTTGACCAACTCTGGCTAACCGTCATTCCTATCTCTATTATGGTTGGTGCATTAGGATTAATTAGTGCTAATGGCATGTCTTTGGCATTAGACCATTTTCGTGATATTAGCGGCACTGTCGCCGCCTTGGTAGGGGTATTAGAATTTATGTGTGGTGCATTATTTGGGCTTGCATGGGTGCTCTTGCACGACAATAGCCCTCTGCCTATTGCCTATATGGTTATTGTAACAACCAGCTTATCTATCCTTAGTATCCTTTTTGTGGGCAACAACAAAACTACTTAAAATCAGTGTGTTCGTCAATCAAGCCTTGCTCTAAATTCTCTGCCAATAGCGGCTCACCTGCAATAGTACGAGAGCCACTGGCCCACTCACCTAAATCTATCAATTTACAACGTTCAGAGCAAAAAGGACGGTATATATTAGACTCATGGTAATGGGTAGATTTGTCACAAATAGGACAGGCGATAATCATATTTTTTCTGCCAATTTAAGGTATATGTCATGCTGTTTATCCAGCGTTTGGTACAGGGCTTGTAAGTTACCATCATTCACAATAATATCATCTGCTTTCTGCTGTTTTAATGCCCTTGGCATCTGCGCCTGTATGATTTTTTTAATCTCATCTAACTGAGCATTATCTCGCAAACAAGCACGCTCAAGCTGAAGCTGCTCATCAACATCAATTAACAATACCCGTGCAACCAGTTCATCTTGCTTGCTTTCAAATAACAAAGGAGAAACCAAAACAGCATAAGCAGATTGCAACTCAGCCAATTTAATCTCAATTTGCTGACGAATAAGAGGGTGTGTTAGCTGCTCTAGCCAAACTCGCAACTCAGGGTTAGCAAACACCTTTTGCCTAAGCCAAGCACGATTTAAATTACCGTCAGCCTGCAATACCTGCGCCCCAAAGCGAGCATAAATAGCATGCCAAGCAGGGCGTTCTTTAGCAACCACCAAGCGGGCCTCAATATCTGCGTCCACAATGCCAACACCAAGGCTGGCAAAATAATCACTGGCAGCGGTTTTGCCACTACCAATACCACCGGTTAAACCTAATACCCATTGGCTCATGGTGCAGCAAGCCCCCAATAGAACAACAAAATATCTTGTCCCCAAAGAGCTGCAACAAAGCCCGCCACTGCCAAGTAAGGACCAAAAGGAATAGGCTTACTTTTGCTATGCTTTTTCAGCAATACCAAAGTAATACCCACTATTGCCCCCACCACCGAAGACAATAAAATAATAGGCAATAGCATATCCAAACCAAGCCAAGCACCCAATGCTGCCAACAATTTAAAATCGCCATAGCCCATGCCTTCTTTTTTAGTGATTAGCTTAAACAACCAGTACACCGACCATAAAGACAAATAGCCAAACACCGCTCCTAACACCGCATTTTCTAATGGCGTAAAAGTGGCATTAATATTCATAATCAAACCTAACCACAAAAGCGGCAAAGTTAATTGATCTGGCAATAGTTGATAATCATAATCAATCATTGTCAATGCAATTAAACTCCAGCTAAATACCAACATTGCCAACAAAGGCAAACCCAAAGGCATTTTTAACGCCAATATAAAACTAGCAACCGCAGTGACCAATTCCACCAAAGGATAACGTAAGCCAATAGTATGATGACAATGCTGGCAACGACCTTTAAGCAACAGAAAGCTAACAATAGGAATATTTTGCCATGCTTTAATTGGTGCATGACAACTAGGACAATGAGAATTAGGACGGCTTAAATTAAACGGACTATCTAAGTCTTTTAATGCAAAATGCTCTGGCAAGCTATCAGGTAGACTTTGGCTTTCTTGTAACCACTGACGAAACAGCATAATTGGCAAACGTAAAATGACTACATTTAAAAAACTACCAACTAGCAACCCCAAAATAACAATAAACGCCACTGAATAACTCGGTGGCATATTCGCAAAAAGCATTAAATAACATCACCCATTTTGAAAATCGGCAAATACATAGCAACAATCAAACCACCAATAACCACGCCTAAGAAAATCATAATGGCAGGCTCTATCATCGCAGTCATATTATCCACCGCAGAATCCACCTCATCTTCATAATATTCTGCACAACGCTCAAGCATTGAATCCAAATCCCCTGATTCTTCACCAATACCCGTCATTTGAATAACCATATTAGGAAAAGTTTGTGTATTCCGCATGGCAAAATTCATTTGCTGTCCTGTTGAGACCTCATTTTTAATTTGCACCACCGCATCACGATATTTTGCATTACCCACTGCACCAGCACCTGAATTTAGTGCCTCTACCAAAGGAACACCAGCAGAGAAGGTGGTACTCATCACACGACAAAAACGGGCAACTGCAGAATTATGCACAATACTGCCGATTACAGGCACATTTAATAACCATAAATCCACCTTATCTTGCAATAAATGAGAACGCCGGTACTGATATATAAACAGCCCCGCAGCAACAATAATTGAACCCAAAACAATTAAATAATACGCCTGTACAAATTCGGAGATAGAAACCACCACCTGTGTAGGTGCAGGCAAATCTGCCCCAAAACTACTAAACAACTCCTCAAACGTGGGCACAACCTTAATCAACAAAATAGCCGTTACTACCGTTGCAACCAGCATCGTAATAGTTGGATACATCATCGCTTTTTTCACTTTTGCCTTAGTTGCCTCAGTTTTCTCTTTATAAGTCGCAATTTTATCTAGCATTTTATCTAAAGTACCTGCACTTTCCCCTGCTTCAATTAGGTTACAGGTTAAGTTGTCAAAATACTTAGGATAAGCACGCAATGCAGTGGCAAAATCAGTACCAGTTGAAACCTCGTCACGCACCTTTAAAATCATATCACGCATCGTCATATTACTTGCAGAACCAGATACAATTTCAAAAGATTGTACCAATGGAATACCAGCTTTAATCATGGTTGACATTTGACGAATAAAAAAAGCAATATCCACTGCCTTAATTTTTTTGTGCTTTGCAGCAGAGAAAAAAGACGTACTTTTTTTACGAACACGGCTAGGTTTAATGCTTTGCTTGCGTAAAATAATGCGTGCCTCAGACACGTCTTTAGCAGATAACTCGCCCTTTACTTTTTCTCCTTTAGCGTTTACCCCTTCCCAAATAAAATCTTGAATTTCAGTTTTTTCAGCCATTATCTGTCCTGTTTTTAATTAATCTTATCAGTTTAGTCTACGGTCACACGGTTTGCCTCTTCAAGGCTAATTAATCCTTGTGCCACTTTATGCAAGGCCGCCTCACGCATAATAGGAAAACCCTCCTGCTGTGCTATTTCAGAGATTTTAATCGAATTTAATCCCTCCATAATCGCATTTCCAATGGGTTGCGTAATTTTGACCACCTCATAAATACCCACCCTTCCTTTATAACCACTTTTACATTGATGACAGCCTTTCGCATGATAAATACGGCTATTTTCTAACATCGCATCAGTAAAGCCCATTTCCAACAACGCATCATGTGGAATACTCACCTGCTCTTTACACTCATTACATAGTCGCCGTGCCAAACGCTGAGCAATAATTAAAGAGACCGAAGTGGCAATATTAAAAGATGGAATACCCATATTCATCAAACGAGTTAGGGTTTCGGCAGCAGAATTGGTATGCAAAGTAGACAACACCAAATGCCCTGTTTGCGCTGCCTTAATTGCAATTTGAGCTGTTTCTAAATCACGTATTTCCCCCACCATCACCACATCAGGGTCTTGGCGCAAAAACGCACGCAAAGCAGAAGAAAAATCCAGCCCAATTTTAGAATTAACATTAACCTGATTAATACCCTCAAGATTAATTTCCACAGGGTCCTCTACCGTAGAGATATTACGCTGATCATCATTTAAAATATTAAGTCCCGTATACAAAGAGACCGTTTTACCAGAACCAGTTGGACCAGTCACTAAAATCATACCCTGAGGACGAGACAATGCCTCCAAATATAACGCTTTTTGTGCTTCTTCATAGCCCAAAGAATCAATTCCCAACTGCGCTGAAGAAGAATCTAAAATACGCAATACAATTTTTTCTCCCCAAAGGGTCGGCAACGTATTCACCCGAAAATCAATAGATTTACTTTTTGAGATTTTCATTTTAATCCGTCCGTCTTGCGGCAAGCGGCGTTCTGAAATATCCATGCGTGACATCACCTTTAAGCGTGCCGACAAGCGTGAGGCTAAATTAGACGGAGGACTGCTAACCTCATGCAAAATGCCATCAGTACGATAACGCACCCGATAGCGTTTTTCATAGGGTTCAAAATGAATATCCGATGCTCCTTGTTTAATTGCATCTAACAGCATTTTATTAATAAAACGCACCACAGGTGCATCATCATTGGCAGAAGCATTGTTATCGGCATTATCATCAAGCTCTAAATCAGGGTCTTCTAAATCAATATCTTCAAGGGAACTGTCCAAATCATCTAACACCGATTCTTGGGTATTAAGATGCTGATCAATCAGCTTGCTTAAATGATGCTCTGCCACCACCACCGTCTCAATGGTTAAGCTGGTATTAAACTGAATATCATCAACCGCCTTATGATTAGACGGGTCAGACTGAGCAATAAAGAGTTTTTTGCCCCTTTTTGCCAGAGGTAAAACATGGTGCGTTTGAATAAGTTTATCGGAGATGACATCATCTACAATCCAATCCTTACTAAAACGGCTTAAATCTAACAAAGGTAAGCCAAATTCCTCACTGGCGCACTTAGCCAATGCAATTGGGTCAATCTTACCCTCATTAACTGCATGACTGACAAAACTGGTATGTTTACGCAAGGCAGCGTCAGACAATTCTTTAGCCAACTCTACCGTTAACAGGTTTTCATTCACTGCCCGTTGAGGCAGTCCACTCAAACTTTGCATGTATACATTATCCTAATTACAATTTAATAACCTAACCATAGCAAAGGTTAGTTATATGCACCATATTAAAAATAACAAAAAAGCCAAAATCTTAGACAATCTTTAAATGAACCTCATCAGCTTAATCAAATTAGCGTATTTGCCATTTAACCTTTTATACAACACTTACAAATCAAGCCTTAAATTTGCACTCACTTCCTTTATTAGCGCACTAGGCACACCAAACTCTTGCGCTAAAACGCGCCATTTTGATACCTGCTCTATGATTTCATCAAGCAAAAAATCAATTTTATTGCGGCTAAACAAAGGACTCAGTGCTTCTAGGCTATAAAAATCCTCACGCACAAAATCCTCACGTTTTGCGTTTAAACTCATCCAATGACGATTAACCCACTTACTTGCAGGCTTATAGCTATAAGCCAAATCATAAGCAGGTGCTAATGCCCAACGATTATTTTTTAATACAAAAGACAGATTTTTAGCATGATCATCGTGATTTCTAGATACAATATTAAACATCATACGCCTAAGTATTTCTTCTGCTTCAGCGGCAGACAAATTAAGCCTACGAGCTACGCCAAATAGCTCGGCATAAGAGAAAGTACCTGGCTTTTTATAATCAACATGCGCCAGCCCGTTAAGGGTTTGTGTATGAATTTTGCGGTTGTCAATACGGTCAAAGCGTTGGGTCATAAAATGCCGTCTATTGCCCTCATCTAATAGCATAGACGGCATCATCTGGATACCACATTGTGTTGCCATTAAATAATACACAAATTCCATAGCCCCAAAGCCTAAAGGGTCACCAAAGGTTTGTTGCTCCTTATGATATTCGCTGACCCCATCAAATTTCATTAAATAATGGGTATAGCCCTTAGGCGCAGTATTTTGCCCAGAGACAACCCGAGTAAAATCCTGATTAAAAGCAAGCACAGCCTTAGCTCTTGCTCCTCCAGCACTCATACCCACCGACAACAAAGACATCATCGCCTCTCGGTTCTCTGCCCCATTTTTATCAAGTTCCACCACAAAATCACGGCGGCTATCTAATATCTCTTGAGTAATTGCAACCAAAGACTCAATATCAACTCGCCAAGACGCATTAAGGTGGCGCAGTTGCGTTGCTGGCGCATACTCAAGAGCCCCCATGCCTCTTTTACCCGTGTATTGCAGCCGCTGCAATGGGCTAATACTACGGGGAGATTTGCCTTGGGCGGCAACCCATGCATTTAACACCGCATTACCAAAATCATCAGGCAACGAATCTGCCAGCAAACCGGGCAAGCCTTTAAAGGTATTAAAGTCCAGTTCAGGAAAGCTAAAAATTTGTTCTGATAATGGCATCATCAAAGGCGATAATTCAATGCCCGTTTTGATAAAATCATGGGTATACTCAAAAGCCCCAAGCCCCTTGTTGGTATCAAAGCTCAACGCACCAACTGGTTGCTCATGGTAGCTGACGTTAATAACCTCCATTACCATGTTGTGCTATTTTCCCTAACTTCAGAGTTTGTTTTAGAGGAGGCTCGTTGTCTTTTTTTGCCCTGCAACTTGGCAAGCTGCAAGGGAGAGATATCTGGTTTTGGCAAAAACACAGCCAACTGCTCTGCCACCCCCAACGCCAGCATAAGGGCAACAAATACCTCTAGTTGGACTTTACCTTTTTCTGCATTAATCACAGTTTTACGAGCCACACCAGCAAGGGTTGCTACCTCAAGCTGGGTTAGGTTTTTATTGAGTCTGGCTTGTTTTAAACGTGCTCCTAACTCTTGGGTCATCAGCAAAGCGGTTTTATTTGTCATCATAAGGCTCTTTTGGGTTACTTTAAGGCAAACAGACAGCTTAAAGCACCCATTTTAGCAGTTTAAACAAGTTATTAAAAGCCCTTACTTTAAAGTGCAAATACAGTTACATTAATCTATTTTACAATAATAATGTAACCAAAATAGCACCTTAGCAACCTACCTTAAATCAACAGAGGCAACACAAAAAAACAACCAGCCAGTTTAAACAGGCACAAAAAAAGGAGCCAAAGGCTCCTTGATATTATATATCCTTTTAATTAACATACTTGGTTAGGTAGCTATCTATCTATCATATCTTTATTGCCACCTGTTGCACTATAGGCTGCCGTCCAAGTTACACTGCCACCAAAAGTTGGGCTAATTGTAATTCTTTTATTACCAGTTGAGCCTGTACCGGCAATCGTATCATTAAGTACAATTTCAATACTATCATTCACCTTCACTGTGATAGTAGAAACGCCATTAGGTATATTCGGAGCTCCAACCATGCCAAATGAAACCCAATTAGCTGCTGCGCTTGGACTAGCTCCTCCTGCAACTAAATCTGCGGTTCGTGCAGTTGTCCCTTCTTGCCTAGCCATAACAATTGCCGTTTTAATACTTCCAAGCCCAGCAAAAACCGTGCTCAGTCGGCTACGGGTTACGTAATCGCCATACATAGGAATGGCAACCGATGCCAAAATACCAATAATGGCAACAACTATCATCAATTCAATTAGGGTAAAACCCTGTGCTCTTTTCATACTTTATTCTCCAAAAATTAATATTAGGCAAATGAATTTTCATCTGTTACAAAACAGTATAGCCGAGCACTTACTAGGCGCAAATAAAAAACTAAAATTTATTTAAAAACAAGTGACTATTTTATTTTTAAATATAGTATTTGCCCCTGTACAACAGGGCATAGCGCAATCGCAAGCTGGCAATTACGCTGCATAAAAATAATTAAGGTTTTTTATTTATATCTATATTAAGACAAACAAAGGTATAATCATCAGCATCATGTACCGTTATTTATAGAGCCGATAAAATGACCCCCTTAGAACAGCTAGCCCAATCAAAATCATTACTAGCCAAACACCTAACAGCAGCACGCTATGCACAATTAGCAGATAAAACCAGCCAATTTGGTTATCACTTTAAGCAAGCCATTCAATCAAATCTGGATAACTTAGACAGTGGCATTGGTATTTATGCAGGCGATGGTGACTGTTATCAATGCTTTAGCGAGGTACTTAACCCCATTATTGAAGACTATCATGGTGTTAGCCTAGAGCAAGCTCAACCACAAGATTTTGATGCCAGCAATTTAGATTGGCAAATGCCCAAAGACAGTGATGAATATATTTTATCCACACGCATTCGTACTGCTCGCAACCTTGCAAACTACCCTTTTGGCGGTGCCCTAAGCAACTCCCAAAGAGGCGAGGTAGAACATCATATTGTTAATGCACTTAATCAATTAACAGGCGATTTAGCAGGCCAGTATCATGCCATTAGCAACATGAGCCCTGAAACCCAAACCCAGCTAGTTGCCCAACATTATCTATTTAAACAGGGCGATCGCTTTCTTGCCTCAGCAGGGCTTAATCAAGATTGGCCCTGCCATCGTGGGATTTTTTATAATGCAGATAAGCGTTTCCTAGTGTGGGTAAATGAAGAAGATCAATTAAGAATTATCTCTATGCAAAAAGGGGGCGATATTCAAGCCGTCTTTCAACGCTTAAAAACGGCCATTACACAATTATCGCAAAGCCTTAGCTTTGCCTATGATAAAAAACTCGGTGTTTTAGCCAGTTGCCCGACCAACATAGGCACAGGCATTCGAGCCAGCGTGCATGCCAAATTACCCAAACTTTTTGCTGAACCTGACAAACTAGATAAAATAGCACAGCAATACCATTTGCAAATTAGAGGACAGCATGGCGAGCACAGCACCTCAACAGACCCTATTGTAGATATTTCCAACAAACGCCGTTTGGGGTTAAGTGAGGTAGACTGCGTAAATGACTTAGTTTGCGGTGTTAAAGCCATTATTGCCGCAGAAAAATCCATATAAAACGCAACCAATTATCATCAAAACAACGCTGGCAAGCAGATAATTCAATTGCCAGCGTTAGCCTTCAAAACCGATACATACATTACTGTATCTTTGCAAATAAAAACTGTCCAAGCAACTCTTCCCCAGCTTCACTGGCAAAAGATTCAGGGTGAAACTGCAAACCATAAATGGGATATTGAGTATGGCGAATGCCCATAATTTCCATATCCTCAGCCAGCTTAAAACGCTCACCTACCATCGCTGTCACTGCCAAACACTCAGGTAACGTGCTAGGCTCTGCCTGTAATGAGTGGTAACGCATTATATTAAGCTGATGCGGTAGCCCCTTAAACAAATCACTATTATTGTGAGTAATACAGCTCACTTTACCGTGCATAGGCACTTTAGAAGCCACAATCTCTCCACCAAATGCAGCCACAATGCCCTGCATACCTAAGCACACACCTAAAATAGGAATGCTCGCGCCAAGCTGTAAAATAACCTGTTTGCAGACACCAAAATAAGCCTCATCATTGGGATTACCCGCACCTGGCGAAAGAATAATACGCTCTGGCTGATATGCCTTAATTTGCGCCAAACTCAGCTCATCATTGCGTACTACTTTAAGCTCATACCCTTTTAACTGTTGTAAGTGTTGCTGTTTTTCCAGTAATTCCCCTAAAATCTGATAGAGGTTATAAGTAAAAGAATCATAATTATCAATTAACAATATCTTCATTTTTATTTTTCCATAAAGCCATCTAACACTTTTTTTGTACCAGCAAATTTACGTTCAATTTCTATATATTCATCTGCCGCATTAGAGTCATACACATTGCCGCCACAAGTTTGCACATAACCTGTAGAACCATGTAAAAACAAAGTGCGAATAGGAATGGCAAAAGTACAATCACCATTAAAAGAAAAATTGCCCACCGCCCCACCATAAGGACCTCGTCCGTCTGTTTCTAAAGCATCAATAATTTTCATCGCCTCAATCTTAGGCGCACCTGTTAACGTACCAGCAGGAAAATTACTTGCCAAAGCAGAAAACATATCTTCATTTTCTGCCAATAACCCAACAATCTCACTAGAAATATGCTGCACATGACTAAAACGCTTAATATCCATTAAATTACGCACTTTCACGCTACCAAAGCGAGCAACCTTACCAATATCATTACGATGTAAGTCCACAATCATATTATGCTCTGCAATCTCTTTGGGATTATTTAATAAGGTTTTTGCTAATAACTGATCTTCTTCTAAGGTGTTACCTCGCCCTGTTGTTCCTGCTAAAGGGTAAGTTTCCATCTCTTTTTGACGCATTCTAAATAACAACTCAGGACTCGCACCTAACAGCCTTTGCTGCTTAAACCTCATATAATACATCTGTGGCGATGGGTTTATCTCACGCAATTTAGCATAAATTTGAATATCATCACCTGTAACCTCAAACCAGCTTTTAAAACCCACCTCACACTGAAAAATCTGCCCTGCCAAAATATGCTGTTTAACCTTATCTACCGCTTGAGCATGTTGGGCTTGGCTCATACTTGAGCCCATATCCTTAACCTTTGGCGGCGGTGAATGCAGACATTTTTTTGCCAATAAAGCTCGCACCTCAGCAATACGATTTTCACGATAATAAAAATATTCAATACTGCCTGTCATTTTGTCGTAAATTAAGCCATCTTCATATAAACCAAAACGAAAAGCATCAAAATGCTCACTGGTTTTAATTTTTAAAGAAGGCTCAAAATAACGCATTGCATCATAACCCAAATAACCTGTCAGTCCGCCCACATAACCTCTAGCCAATACATCTTGGGGAACAATATCTCGCAACAAATAATAAGGATTGTCAGACTCATATTCTGTTTTTGTGCCATCTCTATTTTCAATGGTTAATATATTACCATTGGCATATAACTGTTTAGCAGGGTCAAAACCGATAACCGAATGTCGTGCAATATGGCTATCTTGCCCCAAAGACTCAAGCATAAAACACAGTTCATACGCTTGTGCCACCTTTTGGAACAAAGTAAAAAAATCAATACTTGCATCAAGCGTAATATACTGCGGTTTGCGTGGTAGCTGTAACCGAGCAGGTCTACTCGATTTATCCGCCTCTTTTTGATACCTTTGCCCACTCATATTAACAACCTCTCTGTTTTGCTTGCACAATTTTAGCACCACGATTAACCGTAGCTATGCCCACACCCAAATCTTGCGCCACCTTTCTTTGCGCCTGACCTTGCTCAAGACGACGAATAATCTCAATGCGATTATTAATATCAAGCAACTCTCGCACAGACAATAAATCTTGCAATACCGCTGCCAACGAACTGTCTTCTATTATTGCTGCCGTTAAGTATGCTGCCAAAGACAGCGATGCCACAGATAAAGGCACATCAGACTCCGCAACAGGAATAAACTTATCTCCATCAGATTGAACACTCATATTAATTAACCTCCCGTTTTTAGAATTTAGACCTCAGCCCAGAGACCGCATTATCCCACAAAAAACACCCATGTACTAGTACGCTGAAACAGGGGTCAGGGGTTTTACCCAGCCCCATGCTCCGCATGGTGCTGGGCAGGGGTCAGAGGACAGAGGACAGAGGACAGAGGACAGAGGACAGAGGACAGAGGACAGAGGACAGAGGTCAGAGGTCAGAGGTCAGAGGTCAGAGGTCAGAGGTCAGAGGTCAGAGGTCAGAGGTCAGAGGTCAGAGGTCAGAGGTCAGAGGTCAGAGGTCAGAGGTCAGAGGTCAGAGGTCAGAGGTCAGAGGTCAGAGGTCAGAGGTCAGAGGTCAGAGGTCAGAGGTCAGAGGTCAGAGGTCAGAGGTCAGAGGTCAGAGGTCAGAGGTCAGAGGTCAGAGGTCAGAGGTCAGAGGTTTTACCCAGCCCCATGCTCCGCATGGTGCTGGGCAGAGGTCAGAGGTCAAGGACTGAAACCTGATACCTGAACCCTGACTCCTGATAACCCAGCCCCATGCTCCGCATGGTGCTGGGCAGGGGTCAGGGGTTAGGGGTTAGGGATTTAGTTAAATAACTTTTATTTTTTACCCAATACAATGCGGTGTACAATCTTTATAATTGATTAAACTAAACTCTTATGCAAGTTGCTTTATATGCTTGCTAATTGATGCTCGTTTTTATGGTATTTGCAATATAAAACCATATCCATAGGAATTTTATATGTTCGATATACAACAACAGCTTGGGGAGCAAAAAAGCATGCCTCCTGTAGAAAAATGGAACCCGCCTTTATGTGGTGATATGCCGCTTGTTATTACTCAATACGGGCAGTGGTTGCATCAAGGTGCGCCCTTTGCTCGCAAACGCTTGCTTAACCTATTTGCGAGTGTGCTAAAAAAAGAAGATGAGGATTATTATTTGGTTACGCCAGTTGAAAAATGGCGCATTCAAGTACAAGACCGCCCGTTGCAGGTGGTGCTGGTTACACAACAAAAGGGGAATTTACATTGCACCACTGCAACAGGTGATAATTTTATTGTCGATGAGCACCACCCTATTAAGCTCAGTCCATTTGATGGTGAGCAAGTTGCGGAGGTATTAGTAAGGCGTAATCTATGGGCTCGCTTTAGCCGCAATGCTTTTTATGCTCTAAGCGAGTTATTAGAAATTAGTGATGATGATAGATGTTATTTGCAATCTGCCCAACAACGCTTTTTTCTTGGCTCTTTTTAAATGGCATAAAAAAAGCCGGATTAACCGACTTTTTTCTGTTGCTTATGCGCTTAGTTAATGCCTAAACGTGTGGCTAATTGCTTAGCTGGCAAGTAGCCTGGGTACAGTTCGCCTTTTTCTGTCAAGATGGCAGGTGTTCCTCTTACGCCGAGTTTTTGACCTAAGTTAAAGTCTTTTGCAATGGGCGATTTACAGTTGGGAAACTGTTGCATAAGCCCGTCCATTTTCTGTTGTAAATTATTAAAATACTCTTTTTGGGTAATGCTGGCCTGCCCTTGTCTTAGTGGCATGCTGGCTCGATTTAGTTGCTGCTGTAGCTTTTTAATATGGGTAATGGCTTGGGGTTTGTCTTTAGCACACCATGCGTAACGGGCTTTTTTGTAGGAGTCTGTATATTTGCCTGTTTGTGGATTTTTAATCCCTGCTCTTGGGTAAGATAAATAGCGTACTTCAATGCCTAGCTGGTTAATGTCGTCTATTTCGTTATGTAGCTTTTGGCAATAGCCGCAGTCTATATCTGTAAAGACGTAGATATGGGTTTTCTTTTTACCTTTGGCAGGAAAAATAATCATCTCACTTTTTTTCTGTGCCTCTAGCTGCTGCTGACGACGAGGATTGGCTCGTGCTTGGGTTATATTTTTAGGTTGATTTTGCTTGAGAGAATAAAGCTCATCACGAAATAGAATAAAGTTAATGTCTGGGGTCATGTGTAAGGCGGTCCCATCTTCTAATAAAACTTCTAAAAGTTGCTTATCGGCGACCTTGCTCACCTGACTAACTACCAGTTGTGGTCCAAAGGCTTGTGTTAACGCTGCGGATACTCTTGCTTGCAACTTTTCTTCTAGGGCATTGGCTTGGCTAGAAATAAGTGTGCATAAAAATAAAAACCAAAATGAACGAAGTTGCATATAAAAGCCTCAATAGTTAGTTAAAAATCTGCTGCGCCCTATGATAAGTAAGAGGCATAAAAGTTCCTAAATAATTAGAATTAGGTAAGCTGTACAGTAAAAAAAAGCACAGCTACTAAAAATAGCCGTGCCTGAAGTAACACTATGTTTGCATGTTAAAATGCAGTCAATAGAGTTATACTTTTTCTTTAATACGTGCAGATTTACCGCTGCGCTCACGCAAGTAGTAAAGTTTCGCTTGACGAACATCACCACGACGTTTCACTTCTATGCTATCTACTAATGGACTATGTGTTTGGAAAGTACGTTCAACACCAACCCCATGAGAGATTTTTCTTACTGTGAAAGCAGAGTTTAAACCACGGTTACGTTTACCAATTACTACGCCTTCAAAGGCCTGTAAACGCTCACGGTTACCTTCTTTTACTTTAACTTGCACAACCACGGTATCCCCTGTCCCAAATTCAGGCAGGTTGTCTTTTAGTTGGGCATTTTCAATCGCTTGGATTACTAAGTTTTTATTACTCATTATTTGCTCCTTGGTCACATGCAGATTGTATCTGCTGTTGATACTTGTTTAATAATTCAATTTGTTGCTGATTTAGTTCTAATTTCTCTAGTAAGTCTGGTCTTAATTGTTGGGTTCTTCCTAATGCCTGCATTTGCCGCCATGTTGCAATTTGTTGATGATTGCCACTTAATAACACCTTTGGTACGCTCATGCCATTAAATACTTCTGGACGCGTATAGTGTGGACAATCTAACAAGCCTTGCATAAATGAGTCTTGTATTGCTGACTCTGCATGACCTAAGGCGTTAGGTAGTAAGCGTATGGTGGCATCAATTAATGACATTGCTGCCAGCTCTCCTCCACTTAATACAAAATCCCCCATGGAGTATTGCTCATCTACTGCACTTTCTAGTAAACGTTCATCTACTCCTTCATAGCGACCACAGAGCAAAATCATATTTTGCCGTTGGCTAAATTCAATCACATCAACCTGTTTTAAAGGCTTGCCTTGTGGCGAAAGATACACCACTTTGGCTTTGCCTTTAAGTTTGGTTTTTGCCACGCTAATCGCTTGTGCCAAAGGCGCTGCTTGCATTAGCATGCCAGGGCCTCCACCGTAGGGTCTGTCATCAATAGTTTGATGCTTGTCTAGGGTAAATTGCCTTGGATTGATTACCTCAAGGGTTGCTAAATTTTGTTTAAAAACCCTTGCTGAAACCCCGTATTCAGTTAATGCGGTAAACATTTCTGGAAATAGGCTTACCACCATAAAGTTCATACAGTTATCCGCTATGTTTTACTAATAATCAGATTCCCAATCAACCGTTATTTTCTGTGCTTCTAAGTCCACTTCTAAAATGTAGTTAGAAACATACGGAATTAACCGTTTTTGTTCATCAATACTTTGTGCACAAGCAATTAGTGATAACACTTGATTACCTCCTCCTGAATCAAACAGTTTATTAACTTGCCCAAGACATTGCCCTTGTTGGTTAATAACTGGTAATCCGATGAGTTGAAATAAATACACTTCATCATCTGCTGCTTCAGGTAACTGCGCTTTGGGTATGGCTATTTCTGCCAAACTCAATGATTGTGCGGTTTCTCTATCGTTTACACCTGCCAGTAATACAATAGGCTGTTTATGGTGTATGCGATAATCTTCTATTTTAAATTGTTGCCAGCTTTGTTGGTGTTTGATATGCCAAATGGGAAAGTCAAAAATATGTTCTTTCGGTTCTGTGTATGTCTGTAGCTTGAGCCACCCTTGTACACCGAACGCTGCACCTAACTTACCTAAAACGACCATCTAAGCTGCTATTGCCTTTAGTTATTTGCTAGCGGCATTGTCTTTTAGTAGTTTGGCGACACGCTCACTTGGTTTTGCGCCTTTGCCAACCCAGTATTCAACACGTTGTAGGTCAATTCTTAAACGTTCTTCTTGACCTCGTGCTATAGGGTTAAAGAATCCGATACGCTCAATAAAGCGACCGTCTCTTGGCATACGTGAATCTGCCACTGTAATACTATAAAAAGGACGCTTCTTAGAGCCTCCACGCGATAATCTAATTACTACCATATATTCTCCATCACTTTAGTTGAGCAGGTTTTAAGATCGCCTGCGGTTTTTCATCTTGATTATTCCAACTGCTATCAGTCCAAATAGACAAGGCCTTGCCATACTTAAAATGGCAAAAAAAGGGCGCATATCTTACCCTAAGTGCGACTGCGATACAAGTTTTTGCAAAAATAAGCAGCGATTAAGTGTTGTATTTAAGCATCTCGCTTAAATAGCAAGTGCACATAACGTCCTAAACTTAAATAGGGTTCTTGTAAACCATATTCCAAATCTGTTTGTAGCAAGGTTTGTGGGTTCATCTTTTGTCTGATTTTTTGGTGCATGTGGTCATAAATACAGCGAATGCCTCGCTGATGCTTTAGGCTAAACCCTTGTTGCTGAATGTAATCTATTATCTGCGAGCGAATAAAACTGTGCTTTGGCGCATTGCCTGTTTTTTTAAGGCGTGCATTGCTGCCTTTTGGATTTTCTAAGCGTCCATTCATTAGTTGCCGCCAGATATGTCCTGATTGTTGGTAACACATAAGCGAAAACCAACCACCTAAAGCAACTTTATTTAGCATGATGTCTAGTGCGAAAAATGGTTTATCTAGCCATTCTAATACCGCATGATTTAATACTAAGGGAAACTGGTTTGGTGCATGAAGATTAATATCTTGAAGTGTACATAGGTAGGCATTATAGGGTAGTTTTGCTTGTTCAAATTGGGCAATAGCGGTGTCGAGCATTGCTTTGGAGTGATCACAAAAACTCAATTGTAAACCCTGCTGCGCTAAGTATAGGGCAAATTGTCCTTGCCCTGCGCCTAGGTCTAATACGGGCAGACCTTGAGCAGGCAAAATAAATTGTTTGAAGTCTTTCTCAAGAGCTGCCAGTCGAAACTGACCTCTAGGCGTTTGATAAATGGTATTGGCAAAGTGTTGGGCAATATCATCAAAATTTCTATCCATTTTTTTACCTTCCTAACATAAATCTACAAGCATTTTTCTGCCTCTGTTCTATGCTTATCTGTAATTGTTCATTTTAAGGTGTTAATCCTACAAAATCATGTCCCATTCTCATACCAGCAACCAGATATGCCCATTAGGTGACGCGTGCCCTTGGTATCAAAAGGTCACAGAGCTTGAAACAATGGTCATTACCGACCCTTTAACGGGGCTGTTTAATATGCGTCACTTTCAACAAATGCTAGAGCAAGAGTTAGAGCGAACTCAGCGGACGCATTTACCGACCAGTTTAATTATGATTGATTTGGATTTCTTCAAAAAAATCAACGATTCCTTTGGGCATGAAATGGGCAATCAGGTATTACAACAAAGCGCACAGGCAATTAGCAGAAATATCCGCTCTTTAGATATTCCATGTCGCTATGGGGGCGAAGAGTTTGCGGTCATTTGCCCTTCTAGCGATATTTTTATGGCTAAGCAAATGGCAACTCGCGTACATCAGAGTATTGGCGATTTACAATTTAATGCCGCTGGCAATGTGTTTAGTGTGACTGCCAGTTTAGGCATAGCAACCGAGCAGAGTAAGTTGCTTTCAACCAGTACGCAGTTTATTAAGCGTGCGGACGAGCAGCTTTATTTAGCCAAAGAGAATGGACGTAATCAAATTTGTTATGCCAAACCTGAAAGCGGTCATTCTCATATTGCACATGATGAGCGTGCTGCCTTAAACGATTTGTTTAAAGATTTAAAATAAAACCCTAATTCAATTTGCCACAGCATTGTTTGTACTTTTTGCCAGAACCACAAGGACAAGGTTCATTACGCCCTACTTTTGGCACTTCTCGTTTAAAGGGTTGGGCAGGCTGTTGTGCTTCGCTTTCTTGGCTGTCATTTGTATCTAACCCTTCTGCACTGGCATGCTCATACGAGGCTTGCTGAGCTAGGCGAATGGCTTCTGCACGGCGACTCTCTTCTAGTTGACGTACTTCTTCTTCACTACGAATACGCACATGAGAAAGCATTTTAATGGTATCGCCTTTAATGTTTTCTAGCAGTTCTTGAAATAGTAAAAAGGATTCTCGCTTATATTCTTGCTTGGGATTTTTTTGCCCATAACCACGTAGATGAATGCCTTGACGTAAGTAATCCATTGTTGCTAAGTGCTCTTTCCATAAGTTATCTAACACTTGTAGCATGACTTGCTTTTCAATTTGACGCATTAATGTGGGGTCGTCTTCTTGCCGTTTCATGGCTGCTTCTTTTTTATTATAGGCATCTTGAATTTTCTCTAAAATGCGCTCACGTAAGGTTTCTTCAAATAGCTTATCTTCATCTTCTAGCCATTGGGCTACTGGCAACTGCACATCAAAATCTTCTGCAAGTTGTTGTTGTAAGCCTTCAATATCCCACTGCTCTTCTAAACTTTGTGGGGCAATAAATTGGTCTATACAGCGGTTTACGACGTCATGGCGCACATTGCTAATGACATCAGAAATATCATCACTTGCCATTAAATCATTGCGCTGGGTATAAATCACTCGCCGTTGATCGTTGGCAACATCATCATACTCAAGTAGTTGTTTGCGAATATCAAAGTTACGCCCTTCTACCTTACGCTGGGCTTTTTCTACGGCATTAGAGACCATTTTATGTTCTATAGATTCGCCGTCTTTCATGCCCATAGCTTGCATCATTGCTCGCATTCTGTCGGACATAAAAATACGCATTAGGTTATCTTCTAATGATAAGAAAAAGCGTGTAGAACCTGCATCTCCCTGACGACCTGCACGTCCACGCAGTTGGTTATCAATGCGTCTTGATTCATGTCGCTCAGTGCCGATAATATGCAACCCCCCTGCCGCTAAAACAGTGGCATTTCTCTGTGTCCATGCTTGTTTGATTTTATCAATTTGCTCAGGGGTGGGAGCGGATAGCTGATCAACCTCTGATTGCCAGTTTCCGCCTAATACAATATCAGTACCACGACCTGCCATATTGGTGGCAATGGTTACGTTTCCGGGACGACCTGCTTGGGCAATAATTTCGGCTTCACTTTGGTGTTGTTTGGCATTTAATACATTATGCTCTATCTTGGCTTTGCTCAAAATAGTGGAAAGGTATTCTGAGGATTCGATAGATGCAGTACCTACTAAAACAGGACGTTGCTGCACTGTGACCTCACGTATTTCTTCTACTACTGCGTTATATTTTTCAACTTGTGTGGCATAAATAACATCATTAAAGTCAATTCGTGCTATCTCTTTGTTGGTTGGAATAACAACAACATCTAGTGCATAAATTTGTTGAAATTCGTAGGCTTCGGTATCGGCAGTACCTGTCATGCCTGCCAGTTTATTATATAGTCTAAAGTAATTTTGAAAGGTTGTTGAGGCAAGGGTCTGGCTTTCTGCTTGTATTTCTACTCCTTCTTTGGCTTCTATCGCCTGATGTAACCCTTCACTCCATCTACGCCCTGCCATGGTGCGTCCTGTATGCTCATCAACAATGACGATTTGTCCTTGCTGCACAATATAATCAATATTTTTTTGATAAATACCATGTGCTTTGATGGAGGCATAAACATAGTGCAGTAAATTTAGATTATGCGGTGCATATAAACTTTCGCCTTCTTCAAGCAAACCCGCTTCGACCAATAGGGCTTCGGTTACTTCATGTCCTTCTTCTGTCAATTCTGCATTTTTTTGTTTTTCATCAATGGTGTAGTGTCCTGTAGCAACTTTACCATCTTCTGACATTGTGCCTTTTTCTAACTTGGGAACAAGTTGATTAATTTGTCGATATAGCTCAGAGCTGTCTTCTGCCGCTCCTGAGATAATCAGTGGGGTTCTGGCCTCATCAATTAAAATAGAGTCCACTTCATCGACTATCGCCATATTTAATTCTCGCTGGACTTTTTCGGCTAGCGAGAACGCCATGTTGTCGCGCAAATAATCAAAGCCAAACTCATTATTTGTACCGTAAGTAATATCTGCGGCGTAGGCATTGCGCTTTTCTTCATTGTCTTGTCCTGATACAGCAACGCCAACTGTGAGTCCTAAAAATTCATAGAGTTTGCCCATCCATGCAGCATCACGCTGAGCAAGATAGTCATTGACGGTAATAACATGTACGCCCTTACCGCTTAGCGCATTTAAATAACAGGGCAAGGTTGCCACTAATGTTTTACCCTCACCTGTACGCATTTCTGCAATGCGCCCTTCATGCAAACTAATTCCACCTATTAACTGCACGTCAAAATGGCGCATTCCCATCACTCGCTTTGATGCCTCTCGGCATACAGCAAAGGCTTCAGGTAACAGTTTATCTAGGGTTTCTCCTTGAGCAATGCGCTCTTTGAATGTGGTTGTTTTGGCACTTAGCTCAACATCGCTAAGGTTGGTTAAAGTCTCTTCTAGTGCATTAATTTGTTTAACAATTTTACCCATGCGTTTAAGCATACGAGCGTTTCTGCTGCCAAATATTTTACTAAGGGGGTTAAGCATGATTTATCCAATATTGTTAAAGGTATCTATTTAAAAGCGGCATATCATAACAAGGAGTGCCGCTACAGGCTATATATGATGATAAAAAGAATAAATACAAGCGCATTAAGGTTGTATTTGCGCCTCTATATGTGCTTTAAATGTACGGGCAATCAGTGCATTAAAGGTGCGTATTTCTGTACTTTGTTGCTGCTTTATTATTTGTTTAATCTGCTGAGAGCTTAAAGAGCGATAAGCGTACAAGTAAAAATCAATCAGTTTAGATTGCAACCTAGAAAAAGATAATACGAGTGCCGCTTTGCCATAACGCTTTTCTAAACTATCAAAACTTGATTTTCTAACCAACCATAACCAATGTGTGCGTTTAGAGAGGTTAAGTAACTGCTGTACCAGCTTTCTACGAGCGTTACTGGGAGGCTGCTTTCTTAATCTAAGCATATATTGACTGTAGGACTTAGAAAACTGTGCCTTTATTGCTTGCGCCTCAAGAGCATAAAATTGAACCATTATTGGTGTCTGCTGCGCTTGTTGCCATTTTTTTAACTGTGTTTGCGATTGTTTATCTAGGGCTAAAGATAACATAAGATGTATGCTTACTGCCGACCAAAAAGCCTTAACCTGCTGACGGGCTTGTTGATTTTGTTGCTCACTTAGTGATTGGGTAAAGCTAAATAAGTCTGCTATTTGCAAGGCTTGCTTCTCTAAGTGTCGCACCCCACTTTGAGCAATTAAAAATGCTTTATAGGTCTCTTTTTGCGGGGTTGCAAGTGCAGTGGCTGTTAAAAAAATCAGGCATAACAACGCATATTTAAACATATCTCTACCACTTCAAGTATTTAATAATGCCTTGAAACCACAATAAACGAGAAAGGTCTCCTTGCACTTGAGTATGCTTGTCTTGAATAGAGCGCATAAACGCATTTTTATCTTTACTGGTTAAAACCTGATACCCCATATCGGCGGTGTTAAAAATAATACTAAAATCGGGTTTGTCGTGTGCTACAGCTTGTGTATGGCTGTGTAAGCCATCAATCTGATAATGTCGCACAATACGTGCATCTTGGGTTTGAATTTGAAAAACAACTTGTTCATTTTTAACCTTAGCTTGCAGTTTGGGGTTGCGTTTTAAAGCACGTTTAAGCAAAAAACCTATTGCCCACAACAGCAGACGAAATTTCATACAATTCCTTAAAAATATTTTTTTGTGTGAAAAAGAGAACAGCCCTCTAAGATGAAGAGGGCTGGTTAATGCGGTGTTATTGTACTTTGTCTTTTAGGCCTTTTCCTGCTTTAAATGCAGGCACTTTGGCGGCAGGAATGGTTAAAGGCTCGCCCGTTCTTGGGTTTTTACCTTGTCTTTCGGCGCGATTTCTGACTTCAAAAGTTCCAAAACCAATAAGGGTGACGCTATCGCCTTTACCAAGTGCTTTAGCTATTTCATCGGTAAAAATATTAATGATTTCTGCTGATTTTTCTTTGGTTAGTTCCGCTTGTTCCGCAATAGCGGCAGCTAATTCAGGTTTACGCATAAGTAGTTATCCTTTGATTGTAAAAAGTAAAACTGCACTTACATAAAAATACTAAGTGAGTCGTGTTTGTAAATAACAACTGTCTAGTGAAATATTCAACAGACCGTTTGTAGGCTCTACTTTATGCATTAGTTGCCTTGGGGTCAAAGGCTAAACCTATAATTTTTCGGTTTTTTATGAAAATAAGCATAAAACATGATTCTTATTGATTTTTTTGTGTGTTTTTTAGGCAATTTTTAAAATAAAATCTGCAACCATTGAATTTATCCCCAACTTAATTCATATTGACGATTATGAATATTTCTCAGAGTCTGGCACAATCCCTTTATTCCACAGCCCCACCTTGGTCAACCCAAAACGGTACTCCTGCCTTTTTATTACCTAAAATATGGCAACACTGGTTACTTGATAGCGGTTCTTTAAGTGCCAAACTTAGTGCCTCTCAAGCAGGTGAATATCATGTTAAAGTTTTAGCTGAAGGCTATGCTAAGGCACATCGCTTAGAGCAATATTTGGGTGCAACCAATGCCAGTTTATTTTGGTGTCGTGAGGTGTGCTTATATTTAGGCGACACGCCTGTGGTCTATGCTCGCACCATTATGCCTGCTCATAAGAACAACCCTCAATTACATGCTATTCGTCATTTGGGCACGCGCCCTTTAGGGGCTTATTTATTTCAGCACCCTAGGCTTAAACGTGGCAAAATCAATCTAAACCTTTGTCCTAAAAATAACTTGGGATTAAGTTTTTGCCGTCATTCTAGTTTTAATTTACCCAACCAACCGGTTTTTATTGCTGAAGGTTTTTGTCAAAGTCTGTTAACATTGGCTCATTAAATTCACAATCATAAGCAAACTATGCGTCAGTCAAATCTATCTCAACAACTCCATGCTTGGGTACTGTTAACCCGTTTTGATAAACCCATAGGTAGTTATTTATTACTATGGCCAACTTACTGGGCACTTTGGGTTGCAGCCTCAGGCATTCCCAGCATTAAAAACTTAATTATCTTTACCTTAGGCACGGTCATTATGCGCTCTGCAGGCTGTGTGATTAATGATTTTGCAGATCGCCATATTGACGGACATATTAAACGCACCAAAACTCGCCCTTTGGCAACGGGGCAAATCACACCTAAAGCCGCATTAGTTGGGTTTTCTCTACTTTGTTTATCGGGTTTTTTGCTGGTTTGCCTTACTAATAGTCTAACCATTCAACTCTCTATAGTTGGTGTTATTTTGGCTACTTTTTATCCTTTTAGTAAGCGTTTTACCCATTGGCCGCAGTTTTTTTTGGGGCTGGCATTTTCTTGGGGCATTCCAATGAGTTTTGCCGCTGAGCATGGCAGTTTAACTCCTGTTTTATGGTGGCTATTTGCTGCTAACCTAGTTTGGATTTTAATTTATGACACAATCTATGCCATGGTTGACCGTGATGATGATTTGAAAATTGGGGTTAAATCTACGGCTATTTTATTTGCTCAATATGACCGTATTATTCTTGCGCTATTTCAGGTTGTGGTCATTGTATTATTGCTCATAAGTGCTTATTTGCTACAAGCTAATCTGTCTTTTTACCTGTGTTTATTTGTTGCCAGTTGGGTTTTTATCTATCAACAGTGGCTGCTAAAAAAACGCACTCGTGAAGCCTATTTCCTTGCTTTTAAGCGCAGCCATTGGTTTGGATTAAGCATATTTTTAGGCTGGGTTTTATCCTACATGTAACACACCTGTCATAATGCGCCTCCTGATTTAACCCAGTTGTAACATTCCCATGCTGTAATAAATACTTCTTTTAATAGGAAGTGTATGATGGCTGAACAAAAATGTATTTTAATTGTTGACGATGAAGCACCCATTCGTGAAATGCTAACAACCACCTTAGAAATATCTGGCTATGACTGCATGCAAGCTGCCAATACGCAACAAGCTCAACGTATTATTATTGATAACAAACCAGATTTATTGCTCCTTGATTGGATGCTGCCCAATACCAGTGGCATTGAATTTGCCAGACGCTTAAAAAAAGAGGAACTAACCGCTGAGTTACCTATTATTATGCTCACCGCTAAGGGCGAAGAGGGCAATAAAATTCATGGGCTAGAGGCAGGTGCTGATGATTATATTACCAAGCCATTTTCTCCTAAAGAGTTGACTGCTCGTATTAGAGCAGTGCTACGCCGCACAACGCCACAGGGCATTGAAAATAATATTGAAGTTGCAGGGCTATTACTAGACCCTATCTGTCATCGTGTACTATCCTATGATAAACCTGTTGAGCTAGGTCCAACAGAATACCGATTATTACAGTTTTTTATGAGCCACCAAGAGCGTGCTTATACTCGCAGTCAGTTGCTAGACCAAGTGTGGGGTGGTAATGTTTATGTTGAAGAGCGTACGGTTGATGTGCATATTCGCCGCTTGCGTAAAGCCTTAGGCAAAGAGCATGAATATTTAATTCAAACTGTACGAGGTACGGGTTATCGCTTTTCAAAAAAACGTGCTTAAAATAACATATCAAAACCTATTTTGGGCGGTCTCTAACTGAGCTAAGATACTTAAATGAAAAAAGCACTGTTTTCTGAATTTAAATCTTTTATTTCCTTATTAATGGCTGCCTTTATTTTTGGCTATATTAATCATTTTACTTACTCTTGTATTATCGCTGTATTATTTGCTTATATCTGCTGGCATTGGTATCAACTTTCTCGCTTTCAGCGTTGGCTAAAAAATCAAAACACGGAAGATGCGCCTTATAGCATAGGGGTATGGGGCGAGATTTTTCGCCTCTCTCGCAACCTGTACAAAAAAAATATCAAACGCCAACAACGCTTAAAAAGCTCTGTTAACCGTATGCGTGATTCAACTGCCGCTTTAAGTGATGCGGTACTTTTAGTGGATTGCTATGGACGACTTGAATGGTGGAATCAATCTGCGAGCTTTTTGTTAGGGTTAAAACAGCCTGTCGATATTGGGCAGCCTTTAATGAACCTCATTCGCCACCCTAAATTTAAAGCCTATTTTGAACAAGAAGAATATGACGAACCGCTTTCTATGGTCTCGCCAGTGAATGATAAAATACAACTACAGTTTAAAATTACGCTATTTGGGCGACGTGACCGTTTAATTATGGTGCAAGATATAACCCGTATTACACAGCTAGAAAAAATGCGTAAGGATTTTGTAGCCAATGTCAGCCATGAATTACGCACGCCATTAACTGTGGTCAGTGGGTATATAGAAACCATGTCTATGCAGGCAGATGAGTTGCCTCCTCGTTGGCAAAGAATGCTCCAGCAAATGACCGAGCAAAGCCTTAGAATGTCAAACTTAATCAAAGATTTGCTGATGTTATCTCGCCTTGAAACTACGGCAAGCAAACAAGATGAAGCGGTGGCAATTCGTCCTTTATTGGAGCAGATAATGCGTGCCACGGAAACGTTAAACCAAGAAAAACAGCATCAAATTGAGTTGTTCATAGAGCAAGATGGTGATATTCAAGGAATTACCAGCGAGCTACACAGTGCCTTTTCTAATTTGATTTTTAATGCCATTAAATACACCCCAAATAAAGGTCATATTCAAATTAAATGGCATGTAAACAAACAGTATTGCCAGCTTGATGTAATAGATAATGGCATTGGTATTGCGCCCCAACATATCCCACGTTTAAGTGAGCGTTTTTATCGTATTGATTCCAGCCGTAGCCAAGCCACTGGTGGTACAGGTTTAGGACTTGCCATTACCAAGCATGTTATGCGTCATCATCAAGGGCAATTGCAAATCAGCAGTGAGCTTGGTGTTGGTAGTCAATTTAGTTGCATTTTCCCCATACAACTCTTTTCAACTAACTAATCAACGGCAAAATCGCCTTGCACATCAATGCCCCTGAACCACTATTTTGCGCGACAAACTGCTGCCCCGCCTGCCCCATTGCATGTGCTTTTTGTTCTTGTAAAACGGTCATTGCTTGCGTCAATGCTTGTTCTGGCATCACAACCTGCATGGCTTTTGCTTTAATTAGCGCATCGCCAATGGCTTGAAAATTATGATAATTAGGGCCTATTAATACGGGTTTGGCAAGGGCAGCAGGTTCGATTGGATTATGCCCGCCATGCACAAGCAAACTACCGCCAATAATTGCCACATCACAGGCCGCTAAGAGCAATAACATCTCGCTCATACTATCGGCTAAAAATACTTGCGTTTGCGAATTTACTAACTGCATATCAGAACGCCTAGCGCAATGAAAACCCATGTTTTTAGCCTCTGCAAAAACCGCATTAAAACGCTCAGGGTGGCGTGGAATAAGCATAAGCAATGTATTTTCTTTTGCATATTTTTTAAACTGCTGTAATAACAGCATTTCCTCGCCAGTATGAGAGGAGGCCAATGCAATAACCTGTTTGTCTGCACCCCATTTGTATCGTAATTGTGCGCCTTTTGGCAAAATATCATCAGCTAAAGGTTGCTCAAATTTAATATTGCCCACCACCTGTATTTGAGGCTTCACTGATGTTTGGCGAGTTAAAAACCGAAAACGCCTAGCATCGGCTTTTTGCTGCGCTAAAATAACGCTAAATTGAGAAAAAACCAGCTTAGACAAGCAACTCACAGTAGCATAACCACGAGCTGATTTTTTAGACAAGCGGGCATTCGCTAACACCACAGGCACATGTTGCTGTTTTGCTTTCAATATTAAGTTTGCCCAAACCTCAGTTTCCATAATAATTAAAACCTGTGGTTTAACTCGTCGAAAAATAGCCGCATAAAAATAACTCACATCATAGGGTAAATAGCTATGACCAACGCCATTGCCTAGCTCACGTTGAAGCTGAGCCGAACCGGTAGGTGTGGTTGTCGTAACAAAAAATTGCAAATCTGTTTTTTGCTGGCGCAACTGCTGAATTAAAATCACAGCCGCTTTAACCTCCCCCACTGATACTGCATGTATCCATACCTCAGCCTGTTTAATTTCTGCACTTAAATAACCAAAGCGTTCAGAAATACGCTGCCAATAGGTGCGTTGCTTTATACCTCGATACAACAAACGTAATAACATGGGCAACAGTGCCACAAGATAAATACAACGATAAAAAAAGAGAGCCATTATTATTCCAAACAATTTAAAATGAGGATTTTATCTTAATTAAGCATAAATTAGTTATTTGATATAAGGCAAAATCTAAAAAATCAATTACACTAAACTAAACAATAAATTTGCAAGTATTAATCACTTTGTAGCAACTGTTTTTATAAAGCGTCACAAAATGCTAAAACAATATTACCCTAGCAATACATTTATTTCTAAAATAGTGCTTAGAAATGGTATTTGATATTTATAATTCTGTTGAAAACCTGATAACATCATACTGATTAATATGGTTTTTAACTAGAATTGACTAGCAAGGCAATAGAGAATGAACGGTAAACGACAACATATTTCACAACAGCTCAATCGTCGGGTTAAGATTTTAGGCTTAATCACGATTATCTCTGTTGCTACTGTAATTATTATTGCCTATACCTCTTTGTTATTTCAACAAAAAGATCGTTTTATCAGTCTTAAAAACAGCTCTGTATTAGAGGTTGAAAACTACCTCTCTGATGTTTTTTCTAGCTTACAATCCATTAATGACGCGCTGATGGTTTCTGACGATAAGGCAAACTTATTAAACATTGCTCTAAGTCACAGAGAAAAAATCAAAGAAGTCTATTTAATTGAGAACAATAAAATCACCAGCTCGAGTAGCTATATGTTGCGAGACATTAATTTAGCAGACAAACAATTAGCCAGCTGGTTAGCCAATTCATTTTCCAATGATGTGTATATGAGCCAGCCTTTTTTTGACCACAATACCATTCCATATATCTATATTGGCACCAAAACCCGTAATGAAAGCAGCCAAGTCATACAAACTTTGGTGGCACGCTTAGATTTATCTAACCTTTGGGTATATCTCAATCGTTTGGATTTAAACAAACAAGCAAGCACGGTTATCTATGATAAATCTGGGCGTATTATTTTGCATTCAAACTTACAAACTCTAAATAATACTCGCTATATTGATAAACTATTTGATAACCCCGAATATACCGAGATAACAGATTTAGCGTTAAAAAGAAGAAATAAAAATCAGTTTTTTCTCCTAACAGGACAACGCATATCCAGCACGACCTGGTATTTAGCTATTGAATACTCGCTTAGCAGTGTCACCAGTGTTTTTCTGCTGTCTGTTTTAGTGTTGGCTTTATTTTTCTCTTTAATTATTTTCTTGATTTATCAAATCAATCACTTTACGAGTAAAAAAGTCATTGAACCTATTTTTTTATTGCAACGTGGTGTAGAAGAATTAGAGGCAGGCAACTTAAATCATCGTTTAAATGATTTTGGCAATAATGAATTAGGTTATATTGCATTAGTGCTTAACAAGCTCTCATCTAGGTTATCTAACACCTTGGCAAATTTAAACCATCGAGTAAAAGAGCTCAACACCAATAAACAAGCCTTAGAAAAAAGTGAAGCCAACTATCGCTCAGTGGTAAACAATGTAAAAGAAGTGCTCTTTAATACAGATCCTCAGGGTCGTTGGCAGTTTTTAAATCCCGCATGGGAAGAGATTACAGGTTTTAGTGTAGAAGAAACCTTAGGCAAAGATATTTCTGATTTTATTTATGATGAAGATGTAGAGCACTGTTTAAAAACCTGCCATCAAATTTTAGGCTGTAACCTAGACTCTTATGAAGGTGAAGTTCGAATGTTGAAAAAAACAGGCGAATATCTATTTATGCAAATTTTTGCCAGCCCTTCATTTGATGATGCAGGTCATATTTTAGGTGTAACAGGTGTATTAAATAATATTACAGAGCAAAAACTGGCACTCAAACAACTAAAACTGACCTCCAAAGTTTATGTTAATGCTCGTGAGGCGATTATCATTGCCGACCATGATGGTTTTATTGTTGATGCCAACCCTGCTTACAGCAGTATTACCGGTTATGAGATTAATGATGCCCTCACTAAAAACATTGGCATTGAAAACAACAACCTTAATCCCATTCACTTTAAACAAACGGTTTTAGAAGAAGCAAATCGTGTTGGCTACTGGAGTGGAGAACTAGAACAGACAGACAAAAACGGCAATGAATTTGTTATTCAGCTTACCATCAGTGCCATTACTGAAGGCAATAAAATACAAAACTATGTCGCCCTTTTCTCTGATGTTACAGAAAAATTTGAATATAAAAAGCAGCTTGAATACAGCGCTCATTATGATTCACTGACCAACTTGCCTAACCGTATTTTACTGGCACAAAACATAAAAGAAGCAATGGCAAAAGCACTACATGAAGATTATCAAATTGCCATTTGCTACTTAGATTTAGATGGTTTTAAAGAAGTGAATGATATTTATGGGCACAATACAGGCGATAAACTGCTGATAGAAATTGCCGAAAACATCAAACAAACATTAAGAAAGCAAGACTTTATTGCTCGCCTTGGTGGTGATGAATTTGTGGCGGTTTTAATTGATATAGAAGAAGAAGCCTGTAAATCTGTCCTTATGCAGCTACTGCAAACGGTCTCTCAACCCATGCAGGTTAACCATGAGCGTAAAGTACAAATTTCTGCCAGCTTAGGGGTCACTTTTTACCCACAGCAGGGCGATTTTGATGCGGATCAACTGCTGCGCCAAGCTGACCAAGCTATGTATCAGGCAAAAATCTTAGGCAAAAACCGCTACCACTTTTTTGATACCGATAAAGACCGTGACTTACGGGGTATGAACCAAATTTTAGAACAAATTGCTTTAGGCGTTCAAAAACAAGAATTTGTACTGTTTTATCAACCCAAAGTCATGATGAAAACAGGCGAAGTCATTGGCTTTGAAGCCCTTATACGTTGGCAACACCCAGAGAGAGGACTGCTCTCACCTTTTTATTTTTTAGACCCTCTCAAAAATCAGCCTTTATCTATTGAGGTAGGCAACTGGGTAATTAAACAAGCCATATCACAGTTATCCACTTGGAATAAAAACGGCTTTAAAACAACCATTAGTATTAATGTAGACAGTTACCAGCTACAGCAAAGTAACTTTATCGCCTCGTTTATTGCTATTTTAAATGAGTATCCTAATGTGCATAACTCACAGGTTGAGTTTGAAATTTTAGAAAGTAACGCCTTAGAAGATATTTCATCAGTTTCACAAGTGGTGAAAGACTGTCGTGATATGGGGATACATTTTGCGCTAGATGATTTTGGCACAGGTTTTTCCTCTTTATCTCATCTTAAAAACCTACCCGTACGCGACCTTAAAATTGACCGTAGTTTTATACGTGACATGCTTGAAGACCTTGATGATTTAAGTATCTTAGATGGTACTTTAGGCTTGGCTCAAGCGTTTCGTCGGGGCGTGGTTGCAGAGGGTGTTGAGACCATTGCCCAAGGCGATATACTTTTAAAACTGGGCTGTGAAGTTGCCCAAGGTTTTGTGATTGCCAAGCCCATGCCCCAAGAGCAAGTATTAGACTGGATTAAAAAATGGCAAGTGCCAAGTAGCTGGCAAGAGCAAGAACCCTTACAAAGAAAAGACATTCCTTTATTATTCTTATTACTAGGACACCAAAGCTGGACTAAGCGGTTCTTTCAATTTATCTCTTCAAATGACAAAGAAAATGACGTTAACTGGAGTGACTGCCGTTTTCATAACTGGCTAAAAGAAGATGGAAACCTGCACTATAAAGATGAACCCATTATTGATGAATTAATTAATTTGCATGCCACCATACATGAGTTTGCACAAAATATGACTATTCAAAAATCAAAAAACCCAGATGCTCCTTTAACGGATATGGAAACTGAACTTAAAAACATCAGTGAACAATTTTTATCCATGTTAAAAGAGCTGTCTTCCAGTAAATTAGATTAGTGCAATAAAACAAAGCGCAAGTTTATATTTTGTAGTAATATTCAGGCTTTGAAATTGAATAAAGCAAGATAAATATGACCCTTTCACTTCCTGATTTTAAACTTGCCAATGTCTTGGTTGTTGGCGATGTTATGCTAGATAGATACTGGCATGGCAGCACCTCACGCATTTCTCCAGAAGCCCCTGTACCCGTAGTTAACATTAACGATTTAGAAGACCGTGCAGGCGGTGCAGGTAATGTGGCATTAAACATTGCTGCACTAGGTGCAAACAGCAGTTTAATTGGCTTAATTGGTAAAGACGAAAATGGCGAACAATTAACTCAGCTACTCAATAAGCAAGGCATTCAAACCGACCTAATTGATGATAACAATATTGCCACAATTACCAAATTACGCATTATCAGCCGCCACCAACAATTATTACGTTTGGATTTTGAACATCAAAATAACCAAATTAATGCAAAGTTGCTAGACAAAAAGGTTCATCAACGGCTTAAACAAAGCAATGCTTTGGTTTTATCAGATTATGGTAAGGGGGTATTACACAATCCCCAACCACTTATTGAGCAAGCAAAAAAAAATCATATCCCTGTACTTATAGATCCCAAAGGGACAGATTTTGAACGCTATCGCCATGCCAGTTTAATTACCCCAAATCTCAGTGAATTTGAAGCAGTTGTAGGTCAATGCAAAGATGATAAGCAGCTCGTAACAAAAGCACAAACACTCATTCAAGACTTACAACTAGATGCCATACTCATTACTCGTAGTGAAAAAGGCATGACCTTAGTCCAGCAAGATGCCCCTGTATTTCATTTACCCACCAGCGCACGGGAAGTATTTGATGTAACTGGGGCTGGAGATACCGTTATTGCTACGTTAGCAAGCTGTTTAGCAAGCGGTATCAATCTCATTGATGCAACCTGTATTGCCAATGCTGCCGCTGGCGTAGTGGTTGGTAAATTAGGTACAGCCAGCATTAATCCTAATGAATTACAACAAGCATTAACACCGCAAGCACCGCTTACAGGCGGCATCACCAGCAATCAAGATATGCAACAAATCATCAAAACAATTCATGCAAGAGGCGAAACCTTAGTAATGACCAACGGCTGTTTTGATTTACTCCACCCTGGGCATATTCAATATTTACAAGAAGCAAAAAACTTAGGGGATTACTTACTGGTTGCGGTTAATTCTGATAAGTCAGTGCGCCGCTTAAAAGGCACTCAACGCCCTATTAATAACCTGCAAACTCGTATGCAAATGTTATCTGCACTGCAAAGCGTAGATTGGGTAACCGATTTTAGTGAAGACACCCCGCAACGGCTTATTCAACAAATACTACCTGACATATTAGTTAAAGGTGGAGATTATCAAATACACGAAATTGCAGGTGCTGATGCTATCAGCAATAACGGTGGTATGGTTAAAGTCTTGAGCTTTAAAGACAACCACTCAAGCTCTGCAATTATCAATAAAATCAAGGAGCAAAATATATGATTGTCGTAACAGGTGGTGCTGGTTTCATTGGAAGCAATATCGTCAAAGCATTAAATCAACAAGGGCGCACCGATATTATTGTGGTTGATGATTTAAAACAAGGTGAAAAAATTTACAATCTCAATGATTGTGATATTTGCGATTACATTCACTACCAACAATTTTTAACTCGTATTGAAATGGATCAACAGCTTGCTGAGCATATTGAGGTTATCTTTCACCAAGGAGCATGCTCAGACACCACCAACTGGGACGGCGAATACATGATGCGTAACAACTATGATTACAGCAAAAATTTACTACATTATTGCCAGTCATTAAAAATACCTTTTATTTATGCCTCTAGTGCCTCTGTATATGGTGGTAGCCAACATTTTATTGAACAGCGTGAATACGAAAAGCCCATTAACACCTATGCTTATTCTAAATGGCAGTTTGATCAATATGTTAGAAGCATTAAATCAAAGTTTGTTAGCCAAGTAGTTGGCTTACGCTACTTTAATGTATATGGGGCACAAGAGCAGCACAAAGGGAATATGGCATCGGTCGTATATCATTTTAACCAACAAATTTTAGCCACAGGTGTATGTCAGCTATTTGCAGGGACAGATGGCTATGCAGATGGCGAGCAACAACGAGATTTTATTCTGGTTGATGATGTGGTTAAAGTTAATCTCTGGTTTTGGCAAAATACCAACGTATCTGGCATTTATAACTTAGGTACAGGACAAGCACACAGTTTTAATGAAGTTGCCGATGCCGTCATAGATTGGCATAAACAAGCAGGCAACGCTGCCAGTAAACGCTATCGTGACTTCCCTGAACACTTACAAGGTGCATATCAAAGCTACACACAAGCAGACATTTCTCAACTAAGAAAAGCGGGCTATCAAGCAGACTTTGCAGATGTAAAAACAGGCGTTAAAACCTATTTGGACAGACTTAATGAACACTAGCTTATACCACCCAAAACATTGGGCAACTTGGTTTGGTGTAGGCTGTTTATGGCTTATTGCCCACTTGCCCTTTAGCATACAAATGCGACTTGGAAAGAGATTAGGCAATATTGCATATCGCATAGCCAAATCCAGACGGCATATTGCCGAAACAAATATTCGTTTATGTTTTCCAGAGTTATCAACAAACGAGCAAAATCAACTCGTTAAAAAAATATTTCGTGAGCAGTTTATCGGCTTTATTGAAACCACCATTGCTTGGTTTCGTCCACAAAACTATTTACTAGATAAAACAACATTTCATAACTTTGCACCTACCCAAGCCAAACTCGCAGCCAAAAAGCCGATTATGATATTAGGTGGTCACTATGCCATGCTTGATTTAGCAGGCACACTTGCCTGTAACCACATGAACCTTGCTATTAGTTATCGTCCCCTTAATAATCCTGTTTTAAATTACGTTATGGAGCGTGCTCGCAAACAGATTTATTCTGCCTGTTTAACCCGTAAAGAAACACGTAAATTTATTCGTACAATTAAGCAAGGTTATCCACTTTGGTACTTACAAGACCAAGATTTAGGCAGAGAGAATAGTGTTTTTGTTAACTTTTTTGGCATTCCTACCGCTACGATTAATGCCACATCAAGAATTGCCGCTATTGCAAAAGCCGAAGTCATTCCCGTCAGTTTTTTTCGCCGTCAAGACTATAGCGGCTATGACATTTACTTTCTTGATCCACTCCCCATTCCAAGTGGTGATGAAATACAAGATGCACAATTAGCAAATGACGTATTAGAAGCACAAATCAAACGCCGACCCGATCAGTATCTATGGTTGCACAAACGCTTTAAAACCCGTCCAAATGAGCAGGACGAAAGTCTATACTAAGCGTTACGCCCTCCTCTTTAGAACAATAAACCGTACTATCTATACCCAAATTAAGTAACGCAACGGGTTTATTTGCTCGTAATAAAACAGGGTAACTTGAACGTAACCAAGGGGGAATATTGCCCTCTTGAAATAACTGTTTAAAGGTTTTATGTCCTCGCTTAGGCAAATCCAATTGACGTACAGCAACCTGACTGGCAGCTTGTAATTGATAGCTACCCGCTTGCAAATGCCCGCTGTTTTTGAAACGCAAACAGTATGCCCCCCAATTAGGTATTTGCGCTGCGTTATTTGTGTTAAGACAAATTGTTTGTAAGCCTAAGGCAGGTTCTTCTGGCAAAATCCAATAAAGTACACCTTGATAACGTGTTAAAAACCCATTTTGATAACGATATTCAGGTGTTGCAGAAAACTTTGCAGCAATTACGCTATGCTGTATTTCTGCTAATTGTTTGGCATTAGGCGCATACAGACCTAAACGACTAAACCAGTGACGAATAATTAAATTTTGTCGCTTAACTGGCTGCTGCTGAAGTTTATCTAGCTGTAAAGAACATGCCCCTGTATAAGGATAAATAGAGGTTTGATGACAAACTTGATAATACGGCTCAAGTAAATCAGTTAGGCTTTGATAATCTTCATTAAGCTGCTGCATACTGCGATAAATTTGTGCTTGGCGTTGCCCAAAATGCGCCCACATATTAGGTAAAATATCTGCACGCAACGCATTGCGCTTAAACTTGGTATCTTGATTACTCTTATCTTCTTGCCAAATAATCTCATGGGTGTTGGCATAATCTTGCAATTGATGTTTATACAAAGATAAAAATGGACGAGCCAATATAAATCCAGAATACGACTGTACCTCTTGTATGCCTCTTAATCCTTTCAGTGCTGCCCCACGTAATAAGCGTAAAAAAAAAGTTTCTACCTGATCATCAAGATGATGCGCCAAAAACAACCAGCCCCGCTCTGGCATTAAAGCAGTAAAGGCATCAAAGCGTGCTTTGCGTGCTTGTAACTCAAGACTTGCACCCTGTTCAACCTTAACCTCCTTGGTTATCAGCTTAATATGCAAACCATCACAGAGCTGTTTACAATGCTCACTAACATGCTCCGCATTAGGCTGTAAACAATGATTAATATGAATTGCAGTAATTTGCTGGCAAGGCACAACCTGAGCTAACGCATGTAGCAGCACAGAAGAATCTAAACCGCCACTTAAAGCAATAAAGACCGTCTGCGTTGTTGTCATCTGCTGGCGTTGAAAAAAATCAACCAATGCTTTATCAATGATAGATAAGCTCAAGTTGCTGCTCTCCATAAAGCTGTTTTAATAAAGTTAACTGTTCATCGCACGGCTGTACACGGAAATTTGATCCTAACTGAATATCACACACGCAAGTTTGGGTGGCAACCTGTAACAATAAATCACAGCCCTGTAAATCTTTATATTGAAGTTGCTTATCTAGCTGAGCACAAAAATCACTGGCTAATGCCTGTTGCCCTAATTTTAACCTTAACTGTTTTATTTTTTGCTTGCGTAAGACCTCTAATGGATACAGCATACGAGCCACTAAACGCTGTCCTCCTCGATACTCATCTTTACTCACCAACACATCTAGCACCCAAACCTGATCTAACTTAACCTGATGAAAATACTCATCATAAATGGCATTGTCTTTGTCATTAAATATGCCAACCTCTACCCTTGCACTGTTATCATCAAGGGTAATAAACCCTATGTTATCTCCACGTTTGCTCTTCATGCTACGTTTATCTACCACCAAACCTGCAATTTTTTGACTGTCTTTACTGGCTGTAAGTTGGGCTAATTCTGCACTTAACCAAGGGCGCAGTTCTTGAGCATATTCGGTATATGGGTGCCCACTCATATATAAGCCTAAAACCCTTTTTTCATGTTCTAAACGAACCCCCATACGCCAAGGTAAAACACCACGATGATGAGCGTAAGGATCTGTAGGTAGGTCATCTACCAAAGGCATATCTGCAAATAAATCCTGCATACCTGCCGCCTGATTATTTGCCTGCTGTTCTGCGGTGCGTATGGCATCAGAAATACTGGCAAATAAAATAGCACGCTCTGGACTGTTCTCTATATAGTCAAATGCACCACTTAACACCAATGCCTCTAATGCTCGCTTATTAACATGTTTACTATCAACACGTTGGCAAAAATCGTATAAATCAAGAAAGGCACCACCTGTATTGCGAGCACGAACAATCGCCTGTGCAGGCTCGTAGCCCAATCCCTTAATCGCACCCAAACCATAAACAATGGCATTATCTGTTGTCACCGTAAAACCATAATCACTGCGATTGATATCTGGCAAATTCACTTTTAGCCCCATACGCAGACATTCTTCATATAAAGGCACAATTTTCTCGGTTTTTTCTATTTCAGAGGTCAGTGCAGACGCCATAAAAGGGGCAGGATAATGGGTTTTTAAATATAAAGTCTGATAAGCCACCAACGCATAAGCAGCAGAATGGGATTTATTAAATCCATAACCTGCAAATTTCTCAACCAAGTCAAAAATTTTCATAGCAAGATCAGGATCAACACCCTGTTTACTTGCCCCTTCACGGAATACCTCACGCTGTTTTGCCATTTCTTCGGGTTTTTTCTTACCCATTGCTCGGCGCAAAATATCTGCCTCTCCTAAGGTGTAACCTGCTAATACCTGAGCAATTTGCATCACTTGCTCCTGATAAACAATCACCCCATAAGTTGGCTCTAAAATCTCTTTTAAACTCTCATGCTGATAATCCACATGGGGATATGCCAAAGGCGCATCGCCATGCTTACGCGCAATAAAATCGTCCACCATACCTGACTCCAAAGGTCCGGGACGGAACAAGGCAACCAATGCAATCATATCTTCAAGGCTATCCGGTTTAAGACGTTCAACCAGTTTTTTCATACCACTTGATTCAAGCTGAAACACAGCGGTGGTATGTGCCGTTTTTAAATAAGCAAATGACGCTTTATCATCAAGTGGAATAAAATCAATATCTAATTTAGAACTCTGTGCAGGTAAATTGGCATTAATCGTATCCACCGCTCCTTGAATGATGGTCAACGTACGCAACCCTAAAAAGTCAAACTTAACCAAACCTGCATCTTCTACATCATTTTTATCATATTGAGTGACCAGTCCAGAGCCATCTTCTTCGCAAGCGGTAGCAGAAAAATCCGTGAGCTTAGTCGGCGCAATCACCACGCCACCTGCATGCTTACCTGTTTGTCTGGTAATGCCTTCTAACTTAAGTGCCATATCCCACACTTCTTGGGCATCATCTTCAGACTCTAGCATCGCCTTAATCTGCGGCTCTTCTTCTATAGCGGCGTTTAACGTCATGCCGGGCGTTGCAGGAATAAGTTTAGAGAGCTTATCCGCCATTCCAAAGGGCTTATCTTGCGCTCTAGCAACATCACGCACCACCGCTTTAGCGGCCATAGTACCAAAAGTAACTATTTGTGAAACTGCATCACGCCCATAGGTGTCTGCCACATATTGAATAACTTGCTCACGTTTATCCATACAAAAATCAATATCAAAATCAGGCATAGAGACCCGCTCTGGATTTAAAAATCGTTCAAATAACAAGTCATACTGTAATGGATCTAAATCGGTAATTTTTAAGGCATAGGCAACCAAAGAACCAGCACCAGAACCACGTCCTGGACCTACGGGTATGCGCTGTTCTTTTGCCCACTGGATAAAATCCATCACAATTAAAAAATAACCCGGAAAGCCCATTTGAATGATAATATCCAACTCAAATTCTAAGCGTTCTTGATAAACAGATAGCGCAGGCAAAGTAGTAGATGCACTGCTTTTTTGCAAATTGGCATAACGTTCATCTAGCCCTTTATGTGATACTTGACGAAAGAACTGCTCCTCACTCAAGCCATCAGGAATAGGAAAATCTGGCAAAAAGCACTCGCCTAATTTAATTTGATAGCTACAGCGTTTGGCAATTTCTAAGGTGTTTTCAAGCGCACTGGGTAAGTCGGCAAACAACTTTTGCATTTGCTCGCTACTTTTAAAAAACTGTTGCTTACTAAACTCTTTAGGACGACGCTTATCTTCTAATGCAAAGCCTTGCCCTATTGCCACTCGTGTTTCATGTGCTGCAAATTCATCTGGTTCTAAAAAACGGACATCGTTGGTGGCAACAAGAGGTAAGGCAAGTGACTCACTAAGCGCAACCTGTGCACGGATAAGACTTTCATCATGAGATAAACCAAAGCGTTGCACCTCTAAATAAAATCGTTCAGGAAAATGCGCTTTAAATCTATTAGCTAATTGTGTTGCCTGCTGCTTATCTCCTTTTAAAAAAGCCTGATTAATGCCTCCATGTAAACCACCACAAAGTAAAATCAATCCCTCATTGGCCTGTAACAGCCAATCGAGCTTAATAATAGGCTTATCCCATTTTTGATTCTCGCTAAAACCCTTAGAGATTAAGCTCATCAAATTAAAATAGCCTGCCTCATTTTGTACCAACAGTGCCATGCGTGACGGTTTATGCTCATCTTCAAGATTTTCCAACCATATTTCTGCCCCTAAAATGGGCTTAACCCCTGCATTTAATGCCGCCTTATAAAACTTAATAGCCGCATACATATTACCTTGATCAGTTAATGCCACCGCTGGCATATTTTTCTCTACGCACTGCTTAAACAAGTCTTTAATGCGAATAATACTGTCATTAAGAGAAAATTCAGAATGCACTTTAAGGTGCACAAAAGGGGTGGGCATCGCAAACACTCCAAACAAAATAAATTATTTTAACGCATCTAATACGCTGTTATGCACTACGGCTAAATTCTTAGCTACAAAAAATCAATCTAACCGCATCTAGCTTTAATTGAGACTGGGCTATTTTAGCTTCCACCTCAATGGCTTCTTGCTCTACTTGCGCAATCATCAATTGTGAGATATTGCTATTTTTCTTACCTAATTCTTGCAAACGCATAATACGCTGTTGATAAGCACTTTGCGCTTTTTTCAAACTGACAGCAACCAACTTACCTAATTGACTTTCTCCCATTTTTTGCAGTTTCTCTAAGCTCGGTTTGAGATGCTCAAGTTGTTTTTGCAACAACCCCAGTGCTGTTTTTTTCTGCAATCCTTTTACCTCTAAATCTAACGCCTGATTAATCCGCAACTGTCCATCTGGTGTCATCACAATATGTAATGCTTGGGGGGGTAAATAACGCTCAATTTGCAACGCACTGGGCGCACTACAATAAGCAACAAAAGACAATTCCACAAACAAACTGCCAGTTGCAAAAGGTTGCTGCTCCACATAGCCCACAGCACAGTTACCAAAAGCACTGGTGGTCATAATATCCAATGCTTGTTGTATAAAAGGGTGCTCCCAACTTAAAAACTGTACATCATCACGGCTTAATGCCTGTTGACGTAATGCTGTTGCCATAAAACCATCTTCTGGCAAATGCGGCAAATCAGGAATAAGCATGTGGTCTCCAGGTTGAATACTGATACACTGACCACCTAAATCCTTTACTTCCACCCCAAATGCGTCTGCAAATAACTCCATATAATCAAGTAAATCACTTTCATCTTGAGCCTGTAATGCCTGCATAGATTCTGCCAACTCATAAGCTGCAATAGGGTGACAAGAATGCAACTCTAATAATCTATCTCGCCCTTGATTCAGTTTTATTTCAAGTGCAGACCGCAACTTAGCAAGCTGTTCAATTAAAGCACTCACATCTTTACTGTCATCAATAATCGCCGCTTTAATCTCTGCCTCATGCTCTAACAGCAAATTTTGAGCAGCAGGACTGGGTGCAGTGAATACATTTAACCCCTTATGCAAAATATCCAACCAACGTTGGCTCGCACCATCACTAAAGAAAGGCACATGAATTTGAATATCCTCACACTGCCCAATACGATCTAAACGACCAATACGCTGTTCAATTAAGTCACAATTAAAAGGCAAATCAAATAAAATCAAATGATTCGCAAACTGGAAATTACGACCTTCTGAACCGATTTCTGAGCAAAGTAAGATTTTAGCACCCTGCTTTTCATCTGCAAAAAACGCCGCCGCTTTATCTCGCTCAATTAAATCCATACCTTCATGGAACACCGCTGTTGCAATAACAAAGTTATCCCAAAGATACTGTTCCAACGCCAAAACCTGCTGCGCTTGGTGACAAATCAAAATCGCTTTTTGCTCTTTAAGTTGACTAATAATCTCCAATAGCCACTCTACTCTTGGGTCAATATCCAACCAATTGCTAATATACCTTTCAGGATATAATTGCTGCTCTAACTCACTCTCTAAACACAAATACTCATTAGGTGCAGGCAGTGGTTCAGGTTTAAGCAAACGTGCCTTAAAACCAGCAACATTATGCCGTGTATTACGATACAAGGCGCGTCCAGGACCAAAACGATCAATTAAATCTTCTAACTGTTGCTTTGCCTCTTTATCTGAGGTAACCCATTGTTGTAATTGCTTATTTTCTGCTTCCGTCAAAACTTCATTGGTCGCTAATTTACCTGCAATATCTGCCACTTGAGCATATTGTCCTTGCTCGGACAAAAAATCATCAAAATTCTGATAACGCTCTGGGTCTAATAAACGCAAGCGTGCAAAATGCCCCTCTACACCTAACTGCTCTGGCGTTGCGGTAAGCAACAACACCCCTTGAGTTTGCGTACTGAGTGTTTCAACTAATTGATATCCTTTATCTTTAAAGGTAGGTGTCCAAGTAAGGTGATGGGCTTCATCAACAATAAGAATATCCCAGTTTTGAGCAGATAAAGATTGAGCAACCTTATCTTCTGTTGCCAACGATAGCGGACAAATAAAACTTTGTGCCTGCTCTAACGTCTCTTCAATATCATCAATCACATCAACACTTAGTACTGAAAAACGCAAATTAAAACGGCGTATCATCTCAACCAACCATTGATGAACCAAAGCATTAGGCACAATAATTAACGCTCTTTGCACCCTCTCAAGTAACATTAAGCGATGCAAAATAAGCCCCGCTTCAATGGTTTTACCTAAGCCAACCTCATCTGCCAACAGCACTCTTGGCATACTATCACGGGTTACTTGCTCACTAATATACAACTGATGCGGTAGCAAACTGGTTCTCGCTCCCATCAGCCCATAAAAAGAACGCTGGCGATGGCTACTTTTTTGCGCCACGCTCAGTTTACGCAATGCAAATAGATTATTACTATCAATCTGTGATGAAAATAACCTTTCAAGTGGTTGATTAAGCTGAATATCAGCACTTAATTGTGTTTCTGCCCACCATTTTTCATCTGTATTTTGATAAAAATAAACACCCTCTTCTTCTCTAACGGCACACACCACAAGATGAGTACCGTCTTGTAATGGCAGTTCATCTTCTAGCTTAAAAATCACTCGTTTTAACGGTGCATTTTGCTTGGCATAAAGGCGGACACTATCGCCTGCTGGAAAAAACAAACTGACCACACGGTCATCTACATCTTGTACCATACCCAAGCCCAAATCGGCCTCGGCTTCGCTGATAAAGCGCTGTCCTATTTGATAATTCACTTATTTGTCTCTTATTTGTCTCTATAGATAATCAGAAAATATTGGCTACACAATGCGTCTTAACCAAGTAGCTATATCTCGCACCTGCTCAACACACACAGAATGCGCCATAGCATAGCTTTTATACTCGTTTTTATAGCCCCAATCTTGTAGTAAATCAGCCGCTTTTTGTGCCAGAAGCTCAGGCACAATCGGATCTTCAGTGCCATGCCCTATTAAAATGGGTTTACCGCAGTTAACCCGAGCATCTTGCACAGTATTAGCGGTTGCAAAATAGGTAGACAAACACATTAAACCTGCCAAAGGTTCAGGGTAAGATACAAAGACCTCATAAACCACCGCTCCCCCTTGGGAAAAGCCAGCTAAAATAATATGTTCACTGGCAATGCCTCTAGCATTTTCTTGCTTGATAAGTTTAACCACCTCTTGAGCAGAAGCTCGTAACTGCTGTTCATCAACCGTACGCTCAATATTAATATGACTGATATCATACCAAGCAGGCATCTGCATACCGCCGTTAATCGTTACAGGCAAATTGGGCGCATGTGGAAAAATAAAACGTACTGCCTTATCACTTAGCCTAAGCGCTGGCACCACCTCTTCAAAGTCATGCCCACTTGCACCTAAACCATGTAACCAAATAACACTATGGGTAGGCTTAGGGGCAGTTTGTAATTCCAGTGTTTTTAATATTGTCATAGCAAATGCAAACCCATTTAACTGCGCTTAGCCAACACATCTTGTAATTTATTGTGCATATCTAAAATAGATTTTTCAGTTTGCTCCCAACTAATACAAGCATCGGTAACAGATTGTCCGTACACCAAATCGCTCAAATTATCAGGAATATCTTGACGACCTTCTAATAAATTAGACTCAACCATTAAGCCAACAATAGAGCGATTACCCTCTAAAATTTGATTGCTAATATTTTCCATAACCAACGGTTGTAGCTCTGGTTTTTTGCTTGAATTTTCATGGCTACAGTCAATCATCAAATTCTCAGCCAAACCTGCTTTTTTTAACGCATCTTCCGCCAAAGCAACATTAACAGAATCATAATTAGGCTTACCACCTCCGCCACGCAAGACCACATGTCCATAAGGATTGCCCTTAGTCGCCACGACCGCCACCTGACCTTCTTGGTCAATACCTAAAAAACGATGCGGACGTGCAACTGATTTCAGCGCATTAATGGCAACGCTCAAACTGCCATCTGTGCCATTTTTAAAACCCACAGACGAAGACAGACCAGATGCCATTTCACGGTGTGTTTGCGACTCAGTTGTACGTGCACCTATAGCACTCCAAGCAATTAAATCTTGTAAATACTGAGGCGAGATAGGATCTAGTGCCTCTGTAGATAAAGGCAAACCCATTTCTGCTAAATCCAACAACAGCTTGCGTGCTCGTTGCAGACCATCTTGAATATTAAAGGTATCATTCAGATATGGGTCATTAATCAACCCCTTCCAGCCCACCGTAGTCCGTGGCTTTTCAAAATACACACGCATTACCAAATACAAACTGTCTTTGACCTTATCCGCCAAATCTTTAAGTTTTTGTGCGTATTCAAGGGCAGAATTAACATCATGAATAGAGCAAGGACCAATTACCACAAATAAACGCTTATCTTTACGCGTTAAAATATTTTCAATGGTTTTGCGTCCTTGCTGTACACTATTAAGTGCTGCCTCACTAATTGGCAGCTCTATTTTAAGTTGCTCTGGAGTAATCAAAGGGGTTATCGACTCAATATTGAGGTTTTCAACACGCAAATCTGTCATGTTTTCAATCCATACGTTAGTAAAATTAGCCGAACATTATTACAAAAAATTGCGCCCCTGCACAGGGGGCAAAAGCCAAGTTTATAAAGAAGTGTCTATTTATTCTAAAACAATTAAAACACCCGCCATCGCAATCAAGGAAAATGCCCAATAATCTCGCATTTTGACCTGTTCTTTAAGCCAAAATAAAGAAATCAAAATACTCACACCCACCTCAAACAAACCTAGGGTCTTAACCTTTGGCACAACTTGCAAACTCATCGCAGAAAACCAGCCCAGTGACCCTAACATACTGCAAAGACTCACCAAAAAAGGCAGTTTAGGCTGTATAAAAAGCTGCTTTAATGCTTGTGGCTCACGATACAACATAGAAAAAACCAGTATCACAGTTTGACTGCCAATAACCAATAACAGCACCCAAGCAGCACTGATTAACGGAGGAAGAGACAACAACAAACTTGCCTCTCTAATCCATAAAGAGGTCAAAGCAAAACACAAACCACTTCCAAGGCCTAGCAATAAAGTGCTGATAGAAACATATTTAACCGACTCAACACTGCTCATCACCCATACCGCCAACGTACCTAAAAGCACACCCAACCATGGCAGCCAAGACAAATCAACTGCAAAAAATGCCACACCTAACAACGCCGTCAACATAGACTCGCTTTTTGCCAACCCTGCGCCAATCACATAATTATGCTTATGAAACAACATAACCATAAGTGCCGTTGCCATAATTTGCGCCACTGATATTTGCACAATTAAACGCACAAAATGACCACTAAAATCAGGAATGGATACCTCATTGAAATAATATAACAAAAGCAAATATAAAAACGCCAAAGGCGAGGCATATAAAAATCGGGATAAGGTCGCTGCTGATGTTGTGTTTGTCTCACGCACCTTTTTTTGTAAGGCATTGCGCCACGCCTGCATAAACGCAGCCATTAAAGTAAAAGCAATCCACATTTAATTGTCCTCGCCTAAAGCAACTTACTTTTGGCACAAACCGCTTTTACTCTCTCTAAGGTTAACTGAGTTTGCGCTGCAATTTCCTCTGCTGAGGTTTCTGGGTAGCCACTATTAATACTTGCCAAAAATTGCACAATGGTACTTTCGTCCATTTTAAACTTAATAAGCGAATGCAAAATAAAATGCCCCCCTAGCAAAAGCACCAAAGTGACAACAACCGACAGACCAATAATCCAAGTTAAAGACATTATATTCTCCAAAAACAATCACTTTAGCATACCAGCAAAACACAAACGAGAGCGACTTTACACAGCAAAAATGGCTATAAAGTACAACTAAAATAAAGACAGCAGCGGAATATTAAAAGCATCAAAGCAGACTTGCAAAATGACATTTTAGCAAGCACAACAAAGAGAGATGATGACAGCTAATTTTAAATCAAGCAGACTCTTCATGGAGCACAAGATTACGTCCAGACTCTTTTGCCTGATACAGCAATTTATCCGCTCTTTTTAAAGCATCATCAAGGTTATCATGGGGTTGTTTTTGCACCACGCCCATACTAATGGTAATAGGGCAAACAAAAGTGCTACTACTAACCAGCTTACGTGTTATTTCTGCCTGTTTCACACTCTCAACAAAGCCGTCACCTTCAATTGCCACTAAAAACTCTTCCCCACCCCAGCGTGCGACCTTGCCGACATGCGCAAAGCCTTTTTGCAAGTGCTCAGCAATTAAGGTTAATGCTTTATCGCCCTCATCATGCCCAAAGTTATCATTTATTTTTTTAAAATGATCAACATCAATTTGAATAATTATAAGTGCTTTATTTTCAGATAAAACCCGATACATAGCACGTCGATTTAAAAGCCCTGTTAACACATCAGTATTGGCTAGCTCATGCATTGTTTGTGTATCACTTTGAGAGCGCAGCAATGTATGGCTATAAGTTGCAATAAGGCTTACGGTAAAGACCACAGTTAACATCAAAATATCATTAACCATCTGTGATACATGTAACTGTGACCAAGGGTATTGCAGTAGATTAATCCACACCAGCAAACTGTGTAACAAGAAAAAAGCCAAAATGCTTTTAAAGACCCATTTATGTGGCACAACCAAAGAAAGAAACATCATTGCCAAAGACAATACAGGGGTATTACTCACTGCAAAATAATCTGTTGGTATACGCTCTGCAAGAATATTACCAACAGCCCATGCCAACAAATAAACCATCATGGCGATAGCAGAAATACGCTCCATCCAAGTAATAAACCGTATATTTCTAAGCAATAATAAAACCACAAAGACCACCAAACAAGCAGGAATGCCTGTCATAAAATAGATATGTAAAGCGGCTGGGTCGTAAATATAAGAACCGACAATACCAAAGATAACGCAAGCGAAACAAATAATTGCAATAATGGTATAGGTGCGCTGTTTAAACGACAAAATAACATCTTCATAATCCAAAACATCAACTGCTGTTTCTGAATTATTTTCTTGTACCTGTGAATTTTTCATTTTTTACTAATTATTAATAAATTTCTGTATAAACTATAGAGACATTTAACTGTTTTTCAATACAATTTAACAAATAAAATGCTTTTTTTATCAATAGTTAAAAAATACTGCTTACAACCCCTGTTTTTATCATCATAACCCGCACATTAACAACCAACTTTTTAAAATCATTAAAAATACGATAACATCATCAATTATCTCTTTTTTTAGGAATTAAGCATGCTTAGAATAATCATCATTACCGCCTTAGCTGCACTCTTTATAATTGGGTTTTTATTTGGGTTTCATCTTTAAATCCACTGTCCTTTAAGCTGCATTTTATGATTGTTTTTTAAAAAAGATATTTTTTTTACATTTCACTGTTGACAGAAAAAAAACTCTTGCGTAATATGCGCCCACCTTCAGACGTTCCCCGATAGCTCAGTTGGTAGAGCAGTAGACTGTTAATCTATTGGCCGTTGGTTCAAGTCCAACTCGGGGAGCCATTTCTTAATATTCCCACTTCCCCAAACGTACCGAAAACATGGTAAATACTGATTTTAATGGTTGTTTATAAGGGTTAACTAAATCCAGTATGCAGAAATAAGCAAACATACAACAATCAAATTGCAGGTACACTTTACCCCCTAAAAAACATGCTCGCATTTTTAAGTAAATTAATTCATAGCCCAAAAACCAGCAGCTTATTAAACTTACTCAACTATTTTAAAATAACCGTTGACTTTAATAAAAAAGTCCGTATGATATGCGCTCTCTTCGGAGGGATGGCAGAGCGGTTGAATGCACCGGTCTTGAAAACCGGCATAGGTTTGTAGCCTATCCAGGGTTCGAATCCCTGTTCCTCCGCCAATTATTTTTTATTGCTGAAATTTAATTGTGAGAGTTTTTAATGTTTCATAGTGATTCCTTTATTTTTTAAAAGTAGAGTGTTTGCCAGCTTCATAGCTGGCTTTTTTTTGCCTAAAATATTAGCGATGGGTTTGTTTTTTGCGTCTGCTAATCTGCACCAAACGCCCTCCTAAAAACAAAGCGGCACTGGTTAAGCCAATAATTAAACCAATCCAAAAACCCGCCGCACCTAATGGTTCTTCCAATTTAAATGCCAGCCAATAGCCAGAGCCTAAACCCAAAAACCAATAGGTAAATAAGGTAATAAACATCACTGCTAAGGTATCTTGATAGCCACGCAATGCACCTGCCGCTGCAATTTGAATGGCATCAGGAATTTGATATAACGCAGCAAACAACAATAATGCAGAACCAATATAAATAACGGTTAAATCATGAGAGTAAAGCGTCGCAATAAGATGAGAGGCAAATACCAATAATGTGGCATTAAATAGAGCTACAAATAAATTAATACGCATGCCTAGCCAAGTTGCTTTAGCCGCATTATCTGGTTGATTTAAACCCAAATAATGTCCGACACGCACGGTTAATGCCATAGCCAAACTTAAAGGAATCATGAAAAACAAACTAGAGGTGTTAATGGCTATTTGATGTCCGCCAACGGTTTCTTTACCCAAATCAGTTAGAAATAAAGCGATGACAGAAAACAAGCTCACTTCAAAAAAGATAGCAATACCAATAGGCGTACCAACTTGTAATAACTGCTTAACTGACTGCCAATGCGGTTTTAATACCCGCTTAAATAGTGTGACACGTCTGTCTAATAAATGTTGGCGAGTATACAAATAAGACAACAGTGCCATGATTAAAAACACCAATGAACTGCCTATACCGCAGCCTGCACCACCAAACTGCCAAAAGCCATTAATTCCATAAACAAATAACGCATTTAAAGGAATATTAAGCACCAAGCCAATAAGCATGATTTTGGTAATTGGGGCTGCCTTGTGTTTTGCTTCAGCATAAAAACGATAGGCAAGAAACACACCTGCAAAGGGCAATCCACAAGCAATATAAAATAAGTACTCTTGGCTAATTGCCGCCATATTCGGCTTACTCACTAAGGCAGGCACTAAATAAAATGCCAACACAACCAATAGCGTTGCAAATAAGAGTGACAAAAGTAACCCTAAAAAAATACTGGCACTTAATAGACGAGGTAAAGTATGAGTTTGCTTGCGAGCACTCAAAGCGGAGACAATCGGCGATAATGCCATTAGCACCCCTGCCATCAACAACCATATAGGTGTCCAAATGCTGGTACCAATGGCAACCGCAGCAAGGTCGGTAGTGCTGACATTGCCTGACATAATCGTATCTATTGTGCCCATACCCACTTGTGCTAGCTGGGTAATTAAAATTGGCAGGGTCAATTTAAGAATGGCTTTAAATTCAAGATATGAGTTAAAATGATTGGCTTGCATGGACGTTCCTATAAAATTAGGCTGCATTTTGCCTGTATTTTTATCCTCTGACTATTTTATTTTTAAATGATGAACAATTTATCTAAGCCTGTTTCTGCCCAACAAATTATGACCTTGTTTAATCAATGCTTTAAGCAAGATGAAAAAACCGAACTGATAGGCAATGGCAAAGAACCTTTATACCTACCCAAAGAGGCCACCCGTGATTATGCACAAATTATTTTTACGCAAGACTATGTTGCCTCTGCCTTGCATGAAGTTGCCCACTGGTGTATTGCGGGCTTTGCCCGCAGACAACAACTCGATTATGGTTACTGGTATGCACCTGAGGGTCGTAATCACAAACAACAACAGGCTTTTTATCAAGTGGAAATAAAACCCCAAGCCCTTGAATGGATTTTTTCTGATAGCTGCCAATATGAATTTCACATCAGTTGTGATAATTTTTTATCCACAAAAGAAGCCTTACAAGATGAACAACGGTTTATCTCTGCTGTTAAACAACAAAAACAAATATACTTAAATCAGCAACTGCCTAAGCGTGCAAAGCTATTCAATCAGAGATTAATAGATTATTATTGTTAGCCTATGCAATATTTGTAGATTTAACCTTTTATTTATTTTGGAGCTAAGTTTGTCTTTGTCGTTTATCAATACCCTATTTAGGAAAAAAAACACACCTACAGAAGTACCTAACAATCAGGTTAAGAAGCCATTAAATAATAAACAAGCAAATAACAAACAAGCAAATAACAAACAAGCAAAAACCAGTAAAACACAAAATAAGCCCTCGCAAAGCCCCCATCAAAACAAATCTAACTGGCAACTGAGTCAATTTAAAGTCCCCAAAAAAGAAGGCAAAACACGCTTTCATGATTTAAACCTAGAAACTGAATTGCTGCATGCTATTTATGATCTTGGCTTTAGTTACTGCACACCAATACAAGCAGAAAGTTTGCCTGCCACATTAACAGGGCATGATGTAATAGGACAGGCACAAACAGGCACAAACAGGCACTGGCAAGTCTGCTGCCTTTTTATTAACTATTTTAAATTATTTACTTAAAGTTCAACCAGAAACACGCTATGCCAGTGAGCCTAGAGCCTTAATTATTGCCCCGACAAGAGAGCTGGCATTACAAATTGGTAATGATGCCAAAGACTTAGGAAAATACACAAACTTAAATATATTAACCGTAGTCGGTGGTATGGATTACCAAGCGCAAAAAGACAGCCTACGCAACGAAGTGATTGATATTTTAGTTGCCACTCCAGGGCGTTTAATCGACTTTTTAAATAGCCGTGACTTATATTTAGACCAAGTGGATATTCTGGTGCTTGATGAAGCTGACCGTATGCTTGATATGGGCTTTATTCCTGATGTACGCCGTATCGTAAAAGCCACCCCCAATAAAGAAGAGCGTCAAACCTTATTATTTTCTGCCACATTTAATTTTGATGTACGTCTATTAATTGACCAATGGACGATTAATCCAGTTAAAGTAGAAATTGAACCTGAGCAGGTTGCCACCGATAGAGTGCAGCAGTCTTTTTATCTTTTAAGTGAGCAGGGTAAATTAGATTTTTTGCATCAGTTTTTACAACAGCAAAAACCCGAACGCTGCATTTTATTTGCCAACCGCCGCGATATTTGCCGAGATGTACACACCTACCTAAACAAGCAAGGCTATCCCGCTAAACTTTTGACGGGCGAAGTTAACCAACAAAAACGCCTAAAAACCTTAGAAAGTTTTAGACAAACCCAAGGCAGCATTATGGTTGCTACCGATGTAGCAGGTCGTGGTATTCATGTAGATGGCGTAAGTCATGTTATTAACTTTAATTTACCTGATGACCCCGAAGATTATGTGCATCGTATTGGACGCACAGGACGTGCTGGCGAGCACGGCATTGCGCTCAGTCTGGTTGACGAAGAAGATGCCTTTAACCTACCGCAACTAGAAAGCTATTTAGGCAAAAAACTAAACCTTGAGCAGGTTTAAACGGCGATTAAAGTTGTTTCTGCTCGCAGTAGAATATCTATATTTTCTGTTAATAAACAACATGCTTATCACAGATAAAGCCCTACTTTTTGGCGATACATAACCCACCTACTACCAGCTTGTACAAAACAGCAATAAGCAAACAACGGCTAATGTTGGTTAAATTAAAACCACATTTTTATCTGCCTTTATTATCCGTACATATCCTCAAGTGATTTTTCAAAATAGCCGCAATATCACAAAACAGTCACAATACTTTAACAATTGAAACATATAATGCTCGTTCAGTTTATTAAGCAAGCACGGATAATGTTTGCTAAACATGAGAGAAGCATCAACACCCAAATAAAACTGCACTAAAAAACACAAGCATGTATTTTTTTAGCCCGTAGATTTTGTATTTAAAGCCCATTATCTTATTTACACTTTAGGAGAGAGATTATGTCTATTAGCCGTCGTAAACTAATTAAAAGTGCAGGAGCATTAGGTGCTGCCAGCATGACCAGCATACCAGTTGGTGCAATGTCATCTAAGCCAGCTGTCGGTGAGCATATTTATTTTCAACATGGTGTTGCCTCTGGCGACCCTTTATCTGACCGTGTCATATTATGGACTCGCGTTAGCCCTAAAAATAATGCCCCCATTGAAGTTACTTGGAAAATTAGCCAAGATAAAGAGGTACAGCAAGTAATTAACAGTGGGCGCATCAAAACCGATGCAAGCCGTGATTATACGGTTAAAATTGATGCCACAGGATTATTACCCGACACTTGGTATTACTATCAATTCAGTGTCGCAGGGCAAACCTCCATGTTAGGGCGCACTAAAACAACAGCAGAAACAAACTTAGACAACCTACGTCTTGCAGTTGTATCTTGCTCTAGCTTTCCGCACGGTTATTTTAATATTTATCGTGCACTTGCTAAGCGCAACGACCTTGATGCCATTGTGCATTTAGGCGATTACATTTATGAATACGGTCAGGGTCAATATGGCAATGCCAAGCTAGATAAAGTACGTGCCTTAAAGCCTGCCCATGAAATCAAAACACTACAAGATTATCGCACCCGTCATGCCCAATACAAAACAGATGAAGACTTACAGGCAGCACACCAACAATATCCATTTATTGTGACTTGGGACGACCACGAATTTGCCAATGACACATGGAAAGCAGGGGCAGAAAACCACCAAAAAAATGAAGGTGATTTTTTCAAACGCAAAGCCGCTGCCAAGCAAGCCTATTTTGAATGGATGCCCATTCGTGTACAGCCTAAAGGCTTTGAAGCTGTTTATCGGGTGCTTAAATATGGCAACTTAGTAGATTTAATCATGCTCGACACCCGTATAGAAGGACGAGATGAGCAAGTCGGTTTTTTACAACACCACGAACGCCATGACCCCAACCGTACCCTACTTGGCTTTGACCAAGAACAGTGGTTGCATAATCAGCTCTCAAGTTCCACAGCAAAATGGAAAATTCTAGGGCAGCAAGTGATGATACAGCACCGTGCCAGCATTGCCTTACCCGATAAACTAGGCGGTGGTTTGTCTTTTTTCTTAGACTCTTGGGACGGTTACACTGCCACACGCAAACGTCTGTTTGAGCATGTCAAGAACAACAAAATTGACAATTTTGTGGTATTAACTGGCGACATTCACTCCACTTGGGTTGCCGACCTTTGCATTGATCCCTACGATTGGCAACAATACAATCGCTTTACTGGTAAAGGTGCGATTGGTGTAGAGTTTGTAACGCCTTCTATCAGCTCCCCAGCATTACCTCCAGTTATTGGCGATATTGCCGCTGCTGCCTTTGTTGCCAACAGCCCCCATTTAAAATATTGCGATATGGTTCATCATGGATTTTTTATTTTAGATGTAACCGCACAAAGAGCACAGGCAGACTGGTATTTTATCGACAGCATTGAAAAGCCCAGCATTCAATATCAGCATGCAGTTTCATATAAGAGTGAGGACAAACAAAACAAACTAAGCAAAGCCAATCAGCCTGCCCAAGGCAAAGAAAACCCCATTCCTCTTATTCCTAACTACAAATATGTATTTAGATAAACCGCACTTTTCAACAAGCTGCCTTAGGTTAAAAAAACCTCTGGCAGCCTCATGTTATTTGTAAAAATGCGCTAAGCATTCTATCATCGGCTTTCTTTTAATAATGACAAAACTGGACGCCTTATATGAGTTACCTTTTTAGCTTTATCAAACTCTCTTTAACCTTTTTAACGATTGCCATACTCATATTTATTATTTGGGTTTATCTCAGCACCTATCACCCCAAAGAGCAAGAACCAGCAACCCTTAGCTGCCCTGCCCACGCTCCTACCTATGATAGGCAAACACCATTAACCATTCTCAGTTATAACGTGCAGTATTTTGCTGGTAAAAACTACATTTTTTATTATGACATGCCAGATAACAAAGGCCCTGATTTACGCCCTAGCCGTGCGGATATAGAGCAAACCCTAGATGGTATTGCCAAGCTCATTAAGACTCAAAATCCTGACGTTGTATTTTTGCAAGAAGTACACGATAACGCCAGCGCAACAGACCACCGCAACCAGCTAGAAGAATTACAACAACGCCTACCGAATAATCTTTATCCCTGTGTGAGTGAAACCTTTTACTGGCAAGCTGATTTTGTGCCACACCCAAAAATTATGGGTTCTGTTGGCATGAAACTGGTCACCTTATCAAAATATAAAATTCGTAACGCCATACGTCACCGCTTGCCACAAACGCCTATGGACTGGATTTCTAAACAGTTTTACTTAAAACGAGCCATCTTAGCCAGTGAACTAGAAACCCCTAAAGGCAATGCCAATATACAGCTGCTAAACACCCACTTTGATGCCTTTGCCCAAGGGAGTGATACAATGGAGCAACAGGTTGCTGTAGCTAAAAACATGCTAGAAACCCTAGATAAAAAGCAAATTCCTTGGATTTTTGCAGGAGACTTAAACCTATTACTAGAAAATGAACGGCACAAACTGCAAGCCTCACAGCAATACCTATACAAACAAGGAACAGAACTTACCCCCTTACTTAAATGGCCACACATACCCAATGCCAAGCTATTATCACAAGCTCGCAATAAATGGTTTACGCATTTTCCAAATGACGCTGAAATACAAGCTCCAGACCGTGTTATTGATTACCTATTTCACTCTTCATTATGGCATAGGCAAAAAGAACAGGTCATAAACCAAGGTGCGGCACTTAGCTTATCTGACCATTTTCCTGTCATCAGTACATTACAATTAAAAACAACCAATTAGCACTTAAACCAGCACAAATTAAAGGGCTTTAATTTGTGCTTGCCATGTATATTTCTGCCTGATATATTAGTGATTGCTATATTAGATAATCCTAAAATAGCAACTCAAAAATAACTTACTTAAAAGGTCTTAATATGAAAAAATTGATACTTACACCAGTCTATTGTCTTTTTGCATGTATGCTTTCTATGTCTGCTTTAGCAGCTAAAGCCCCCTCTTCAGCTGAAGGACTAAATGTGATTGTTACCAGTGGCGAACCACAAACTCAAATGATGGCAATGGTGCTATCTATGATGACATTAAAACAAAACAAAAAAGTAAATATGGTACTTTGTAGTGAAGCAGGTAGCCTTGCCATTAAAGGCACTAAAAGCCCTGTGGTTAAAGCGATGGAAGCCTCTCCCAAAGCCATTTTGCAAAAACTGATTAAAAAAGGTATGGACGTGAAACTTTGCCCTCTTTATTTGCCTAGCATTAATAAAGACAAAACCGTTTTAATTAAAGGGGTGCAAGAAGCCGAACCAATGAGCGTAGCCAAACGACTACTAGATAAAAATTATCATATCCTAAGCTACTAAAACATACTAAAAATGAAAAACAGCAAGCAACGATGTTGCCTGCTGTTTTTTTATTTGCACGCTAAGATTAAAAATCTTTTTTCTTATCCTAAAACAAACTGCGGATTAAGCATTGATAATAACTGGTAAGGAGTAAGATATCTAACGCCAAACACGTCACAAATATTAGGAATTTTGACTTTGGTTGAACTATCATTTACCTTCGCTTCAAGCGTGACAACAGTCGCATTTGTTACTATAGATTTAGCAATAAGCCACGGGTCGCCCTTAGCTAAAAAAGTGTCTTTTGCTTGATTAGAATAAATCTGGTGTTTCATAACAAAATCAACAATCTTGGTAAAGTTATCCTGTGTGGCTTTATCTGTACAGTCTTGAAAGTGTGTATCTCTAGTGCCAACCCAAATAGATAAGTCGTCCTTACCATCTTTCAATTCTTGCTAAACAAAATCAATGCTACCAATGATATTATCTTTTGCTTGTTTATCTAACCAATCCCAATAAGCAGGGCAAAAACTCATTTGATAATAAAGGTTCTTTGCTTGAATATAGGTATTGGCATCAAGAAGATATTTCATTACTGTTCATTCTCCGTCTTATCCTTGGCGGCGAATGACTTTAAGTGCTTTGGACGCAAGCCGAGTAAATCAGCGTCATCTCGCATCAATAACTTACCACTATTTATTTCGTTAAGAATTGCCTCAGAAAAAGGTGTGCTTATTTCAGCACGGCGAGTGTTGTAAAAGTCCCCACCGCCCCTTTTTTTATTTTTTTGTTTTTCTAAATATGCTTGTCGCAAACGCTCAACATAGCTTTGATAATTGTTTGTAGAAATCAGATTTAGTGTTAAGGCACGTCTTGCCAATACCCAATGACTGACATGAAATATCTGTTTAAGATTATCCAATTGTACATGCCATGGCATGCTATGGTGTTGCCAATTTTCTCTAAAGAGAGCCTCATCAACAAGGAACTCAGCGGCAATAGCATTACATAGCTTTTCTTCTTGGCGGTGGTTATCAATACTTATATCAGAAACGCCAGATTGACCTATCCACAAGTGTGCTAACTCATGAATGAGCGTAAAAATACGTGCATACGGCGCATCTGCATTATTAATAAAAATCAGAGGTGCATAATCGTCCATTAAGGCAAAACCTCGAAACTCATCTACATTAAATTCTTTATAATTAAACTGTAAGTATCGTTGTCGCATGACCAAAATCCCTATGCTCTCAATTTTAGTCACTAAGTCTTTGTAATAATTTTCCCAATCTCCTTTGGCAGGGTAAGTCTCAATGCCTAATGTTTTGCGTAGGTCTGCAACCATTTTTTGTATATTACTATTTAAATTAAAACGACCTACAGCATTGTTTTTATTCGCTTGCAACTCTATGAGATATTCTCGATACCAGCTTTGGCGGCTTTGCATTTTTTCAACAATCTCAATCAATTCAGGGCTGATTTGCAGGTTTTGTTTGCTATTAACGGTTCGTAAATCAGGAATAGGCAAAGGTATATTTACAGGAGGTTCAGAAAGAAATAGGTAGCCAAAAGGAACACCTGCTTTTTTTGCAAACTTAATTGCCTGCTTAAAGGTTGGTTGTTTCTCTCCATCTTCCCAATCACTAATTTTATTATCTTGTGTACTGATGCTTTTCGCCATATCAGCCACAGTTAAACCTGCTCGATTACGTGCCCAACTCAACATTGTGTGATTTACATTAGCAGTAGTCATATAAGAAAATAAATCAATTGAAATTAATTAAATCTTATCACAACATAATTCAATTGATAACGCTCTTTTTAAGCAAATATACCATTGAGACACGCCCACTCTATAAAGCACAAAGCAACCTAAATGCGACCCTGTTTAGCATGATTTTTTAAAAAAAACTAAACGCTCAACTCTAAAATACAAATAGAATTTTATTTTTTATTTTTACGCTGATATAAATCATCATCACTTTTACTGCGTGTTTGCTCTGCCATTTCAACCTCGCTTAATGCTTTAAGAGATTTAGATTTAAACTCTCGATGATATAACACCAAAATAACCAAGGTGCTTGAAAAAATAAAATAACCAGCTCCAATAAACCAACTTAAAACCGCCATTGCAAAATAAAATGAGCGCAATCCGTTGTTATAACTATGGCTTGCCATATCAATAACCTTAGCCGCATAAATAACAAAACTTCGACGCTCTGCAGGAGTGACATCATTTTCTTCAGGCATAGGTGCTGCACCAATTAATACACTGGCAAAACCAAACTGACGCATAGACCAAGTAAAGGTAAAAAAGCCATAAATAAAAATACAGATCAGTGTGGCGATTTTTATTTCTACTGAAATCAAACTAACAGGCTGAATAAATGAGACCTGATTTAACATGCCTCGTATTTCTTCAGAAACGGACAACGAGGTTAATAAACCTGCCAAAATAAGCACACAGGAAGAAGCAAAAAAATTAACATTGCGCTCAAGGTTGGCAATTAATGCTGCATCTGTCATACGAATTAGGCGTTTTAAAAGACGACGCATCCAGTTCATACGATGCACATGCAAAATAGAGGATAATGACTGACGTTTTTTTGCCATTTTTCGAGCAAACCACACATAGCCTATCCAAAGACAAAAAAACCAGATAAAACTCAGTAAATTAATTAATATGGATTGCTCCATTGATATTGATAACACCCTATGTCCCCATTTTTTATACTGCTTAAACCTAACTCAAAAAGGCAATCCTTGCCGTTATATTTCGTTAACTATTCCCACTCAATGGTAGCAGGAGGCTTACTGGAAATATCATAGCTGACCCTTGAAACCTGAGCTATCTCGTTAATAATGCGGTTAGAGACGGTTTCTAATAATTCATACGGCAAATGCGCCCAACGAGCAGTCATAAAATCAATGGTTTCCACCGCCCTAAGAGCAATAACCCACTCATAACGGCGTGCATCACCAACCACGCCTACTGATTTTTGCGGAATAAACACAGCAAAGGCTTGACTGGTTTTATGATACCAATCAGCCTTATGCAATTCCTCAATAAAAATGGCATCTGCACGGCGTAAAATATCTGCATATTCTTTTTTAACCTCACCTAAAATACGCACCCCTAAACCTGGTCCTGGAAAGGGGTGGCGATATACCATATCGTAGGGTAAGCCAAGCTCCAGACCAATTTTGCGTACCTCATCTTTAAACAATTCACGCAAAGGCTCTACCAACTGCATTTGCATTTCATCTGGCAATCCCCCTACATTATGATGAGATTTAATGGTATGTGCCTTACCCGTTGCTGCCGCTGCGGATTCAATCACATCAGGATAAATGGTTCCTTGCGCTAGAAAAGGCACATCTTGTAACTGACTTGCCTGCTTATCAAACACTTCAATAAAGGTATTGCCGATACACTTACGTTTACTTTCTGGGTCACTAACTCCTTTTAGCTTATCTAAAAATAATGTTTGTTCATTGGCACGAATGACCTTAACACCCATATTCTCAGCAAAGGTTTGCATGACCATATCGCCTTCATTTTCACGCAGTAGCCCATTATCCACGAACACACAGGTGAGTTTATCGCCAATTGCTTTATGCAATAAAGCGGCAACAACTGAAGAATCCACTCCACCAGACAACCCTAGCAACACCTTGTTATCACCCACTTGCTCACGCACTCTAGCAATTTGATTATCAATAATTTTGGCCGCTGTCCACAAGCACTCACAGGCACAAATATCTACCACAAAATGCGTTAAAATGCGTAACCCTTGCAAGGTATGCGTTACCTCAGGGTGAAACTGCAATCCATAAAATGGCTTAGTACAGTGCTGCATCGCTGCGATTGGACAATTGTCCGTTGCTGCAATAACTTCAAAACCATTAGGTAACTGGCTAACCTTATCCCCATGACTCATCCATACATCTAACTGCGCCTGTCCTGTTTTGCTATCTAAATGATCTTTAATATCCGCAAACAAAGGTGAGTCTGTTAGTAAATTAATCCGTGCAAAACCAAACTCATGCACATCAGACCCACTAACGCTGCCACCTAATTGAGCCGCCATCGTTTGCATACCATAACAAATTCCCAAAATAGGCACGCCCAATGTAAAGATGCCTTCAGGTGCACGAGGAGAGCCTGCTTGTGTAACTGATTCTGGGCTGCCTGCTAAAATAATTCCCTTTGGTTGATACGCAACAATATCCTGTATGCTCATATCAAAAGCACGAATCTCACAAAACACACCAATTTCACGCACTCGTCGTGCAATTAATTGCGTATATTGCGAACCAAAATCTAAAATTAAAATGCGTTGGGCGTGAATATCCCCTAAAGCTGAAACCGACATAAAAGACCTATAGGCAAAACAACCATTATAGGCACTTAACCTGTGATTAAAAACCCATACAATCTATTTATTCTGACTTTTATAGAGAATAAATTCTCCTAAGCAACAGACTTAAAACAAAACAGCTAATCGTAGTAGAAAATGGTCGCTCATTTGTTGACTGGCATCTATTTAATTTGCCCAAAATAATAAAACATGCCGTATTTGTTTATCGTGGACATGGCAGCAATAACAAACAAGTTAAACAGCTAATACAAAGCCTACCTGAGCATATAGGAATACAGCAAAACAAAATTGCTCAAGGCTATCAAAAATTTAAAGGGGAGCTATATAAACAATATAAATTTATTAACCAAAAGCATATTGCAATTACCCAAGAAGCCATGGGACAACACAACATAAGACTTAAATTAGAAAAAATAACTCAATAAAAACCAATTATGACGGCTAAATTTGTGTCTATTAAAATTATTTCTAAAATTGCCCAATAATCTGCATATAATACTGGGTTTTACCTAAATGCGTATCTAACCCTTGGGCAATCCCAAATCCAATTGGCAAGGTAAAGTTATAACCCAGTTTTAATTGCACATTTAAACTGCCCCCAATACCTGTTAACCACTGAGGTCTATTATCACTCCAAGCTGAGCCTGTATTAACATATAAGCGACTGTAAATATCGCCCAACCCAATAGGATATAACTGCCAGTTTTGGTTAATTTCTGCTAATACTGAATTGATACTTAACTCGCCTTTGCCATAATACGCACCTGCTTGTACGCGTTTTTCATAGCCTGCAAGACTGGCACCTTCTCGTAAAAACACATTGGTTAAGGTGCTACTTTGCCCGCCTAAAGCAAAACGTGCGGTTTTGATACTGCTATAACCTGCTTGCAATTTAACTGTTATTTGATTGCTTTTAGGTAAATCAAAGGAATAGGAAAACAGGCTTTGATACTGCTCTGCATCTGCATCGCTATTTAATAAATCATAATTTTGCACCACAAAATCCCAATATAAGCCACGCCCTATATAAGGCAATAAAGCATAGTATTCTTGGTTTTTAAATACTGCCGCCAAACCGACTAAGTTTTTTTGATAATAGGATTTAACTCCACGCTGAAAGTATTTTAATTCTTTTATTTTTGAGGTCTCAGAGCTAACACCTAACCTAAACTCTAGTTTATCTGCAAATAAATCTAGCAGATGATGCCTTGCCAATAGCCAACTGCGCTTTTCAATTGCGGTGTGGGTTTTATTACCACTTTGTAGAGATTTAGGCAAAGAGATAAGCTGATGACTCTGTAAAAAAATACCTTGCCATCGATTATCATACAAATAAGACAATGACCCTGAATGTAGCTTATTTTTAACATCATAGGCATAACTTAGACTGTAATTATGTTGCCCTAGTGGATCACTACCGCTAACGGATAACCCAAATTGATTCACTTCCTCGGTTTGTTTGAATGTAGGCCACCATGCCTGAGGTAAAACCCAAGGTAAGGGCGAATAATCTGTTGGCGCAGACTTTTCCGTAGGCACTACCTTTGCTGAGGGCATGTTTTTTTCACTTATCAACTCACTGATATATTGCTGACGGTACGCTTTAGGCTCTGCAATTTGTTTAATTTGATAGTTTTGCCTTTGATAACTTTGATACACCAGACCAAGCTCAAAACTGTATGCAGGGTTAAACGCCCCACCTGCTTCATTACTTTGCTGTATCAGTTTGCCCGTTATAAGGTTAAGCTGATAAATTTGATAAGCACCTGTGTAATCGGCACTAAAAAGAAGATGCTCGGCATCTTGAAAATAGGGCGTATTTTCTGTCCATCGCGTTTGCGTGATGGGCGTGATTTTTTTAGTATCAAACTGCAAACGATACAAATTCCAACCTTTACCCTGCGTATTTAAGCTCATCACTAAGCTGCTTTTATCAGGGGCAAGCGTAAAGCTGCCAATCACTTGTTCAGACGTGCCTTGCCAGAGGAGAGCACGCTTGTTAGGTGTTGCTATTTGGTATTGCCAAATCTGGCTAATGCCCTTGCGCTTGGTGCTAAAAATCAGACTTGTTTGCCGCTTAAACCAAGCAACTTGATAAACCCGCTGTTTATGGGTTAAACGCTGCCAAGCTGTTCCTTTTAGCAGATAAATATCATTAAATACTTCGCCAGTCGGGTAAACATGACGTTTGACCCCTGCAATCTTGCCCTGCTCACTAATCGCAAAGTCTGTCAGTTGATATGCCATTGCAAGGGTTTGCGTTTGTGTGGGCTGTATCACTTTTAATTTGGGTTGGTCAAATCCATTATTTTGACTTAAATAAATACGCTCTTGTTGTAAGCCAAAGCGCATAGGGCGGCTATTTTTTTCCAAACTAAGCCGTTGTGTATCTTCTTCCTGCTGGGCGTTGCTAAAGCGTTGTTTAAGCCATGTTTGGTACTCAGACCAAAGTATATCTAGGTCTTTATGGTAAATACGACGAAATTCAAAATGAATAAAAAAATAAGGAATGACATTACTTGCATAGGCTTGTATTAAAGCAGACAGCTTATCCTCTCCATAGGTTTGCGCTAAAAACTGAATAAAATACGCCCCATACAAATACACCTCGCTATGGCTTAAATGGGGATTAGGTACAACCACTTGATTTAATTCAAGTAATTTACCCGTTGCCACTTGCTGGCGCATCAACATCTCATAATAACTGCCCGCCAAACGCCCTGAACCTTCTGCTAAGGTCTCCATATACACCGCCAACCCTTCTATCAAAGTTGATGGCAACAGTGCGTGAGGAAAGAAAAAAGCCTGTCGTCCAAATAAATGTTGAAAAAAATCAGGTGCGCCTTTGGCTAAGTTCATCTGCAATATATGCGTATATTCATGGCGAATAAGCAAATATAGCCATGCAGAGTAATTTTCTAGCCCATCAATCGCACTAGGCGGACTGGCAATTAGCCTAATTTGAGCAAAGGGAACAGGACTTGCCCAACCGTTGGAATAATCAAAATCATCAACCAAAGTCATTTGTGTTTTACGCTTGGGTTCGTAAGCAAAAAGCGGGGTTAATTCTTGGTGCACTTTTTCAGCAACATCTAAGGCATATTCTGCACTAGCTTGCAGCTCTTTGGGATAATGAATATCAAAATGTGCAGAAGAAAGCGTCTGCCAAGTACCGCCCCATGCAACAGGCTCGCCTTGCACACTAAAACTCAACAGCAGCATAACCGCTATCAGCGTATACCTCTTAAAGCCCATTACCAATTATCTCTTAGTCCGCGTAAATGAATAAACAGCTCTTTTTCACTATTAAATTGTGCTAACTGTGGCAGTTTGCTTAGACGTAAAAAAACATTATGGCGGCACTCTTGTTGCAGGCTAAAGACAGGCATATCATCGCTTGACGTATTGGCAAGCTGCTGTTTAAGGTCTCTTGCCGCTTGATTATCCGCTTCAATACTCAGCGTAAAGCCCAAGTTACTCAGCAAATAATCATGTCCACAAAAAATTAAAGTATCTTCTGCTAATTGGGCTATTTTCTCACTGACACTGTGGTATAAAAACTGTACATCACCGCCAAAATGACAATTTCCCACACCTGCGTTCATCAGCGTATCGCCACTAAAAAACAGGGGGGCTTTATGCTGTTGATACTGCCCTTCTGCTGTCCACAAACCAATATGCGCCAGCGTATGACCTGGAATATACAAAACCTTAAATTCAAGCCCTGCAACCTCAATATGCTCGCCATCATTAATCAACACATCACAGTGTTTCAGTTTGCTTGCGGTATTTGGGTGTGCATACACTTTTGCCCCTGTTAACTTAACTAACTGATTATTACCGCCTATATGATCTGGGTGCTCATGGGTATTGATAATATGGGTAATACTTAGCCCAAGCTCATCGGCTTTTTGCTTAACCTGCTGTGCATCTAATGGGTCTAAAGCAATGGCGTGCTTTGTGTTAGGGTTTTCGATTAAATAATTGTAGTTACGCAGTGGGTTGTGCATAAAAAAACGATGAACTCGCATTACAACGCTCCTAAATAATTAAAATGACGCATTAAGCAATAACTCTTGCAGCTCTTTAAGGCGGCTTTTAAGAGCCAATTCATTATAAACCTGTGCCTCGCCCTGCCCCCAAATTGGCAGGGGCCAAAGCGCATCATCATAAAAGCGTGCTACATGATGAATATGTAACTGGGCAACCACATTCCCTAAAGCAGCAATGTTCATTGAATCGGCATTAAAATGCTGTTGCATTTGCTCACTGACCCAACAGGACTCTGCCGTAAGCTGTTGCTGCTCAGAGGCACTTAGCTGGTATATTTCACTAACCAAGCTGCGCTTAGGCACTAAAATCACCCACGGAAAACGAGCCTCATTCATTAATAGTATTTGACACAAAGACAGATGCCCTATTTCTAGCGTGTCTTTAGCTAACTGTGCATCTAAGCGAAACATAACAGCCTCTTGATATAAAACTAACAGTATTGCCTAACAGCCATAAAAATCAATAGCCGATTTAAAAACACACCGCTGCAAACCCAGTCTGCTGTATGTATTTACTAATCCATTAGTGTAGTGGCTTTTGCAGCTAATAAAACAGCCAAAGATTTTATTCTTTTTTACTGACTTTTAGCTATCCGGAACAAGTATGACTTTGCCTTTATTTTTACGCTCTTCAATATATTGATGAGCGTCCCCTGCTTGACTAAAGCGAAAGGTTTTATCTACATGTGGACGCACCCAGCCTGCGGTTACGCCTTGAAGTATAAAGTCAGTCCAGCGTCTGATTTTTGGTGTTTCATGCCATAAACGCCCCATGTTTACACCAAATACAACTTTGTTTTGGTGCATTAAATTAATGGGGTGAAAAAAAGGCATACTTAATGCTGTTTTAAGCAATTTAAATTTACCACTAATGCCATTTGCTGATGCCTCTGATACACCAAACATGCCTAAGCGTCCAGTGGCTCTTAATGCACGGTAACTGCTACGCCAGCTAGAGCCGCCAAGAGGATCAGTAATTAATTCAACCCCTTTATGATTGGTTATCTGCATCACTTCAGCAAACCAATCTTGCTGACGATAATCAATGGCATAGTCCAAACCACGATTTTGTAAAAATTCGTGCTTACTCGCACTTGCTGTACCAATACTTGTAGCACCAATATGCTTGGCAATATCTAATAAAGCAAGACCCACACCACCACCAGCATTGTGAATAAGAATGTGGTCTTCTGCTTGCAAATTACCTAATGCAACGGCAAGCTCATAAGCGGTTAAATAGGCAACAGGAATACTTGCTGCCTCACTGTAGCTGAGTTTTTCATCATATAGAAATACCTGTTCAATAGGTACGTTAATAGCGCTGGCATAACCACCAAATCGAGTAAATGCTAAGACGTTCTTATTGAGCCAGCTTTCAGGTATGTCTTTACCTAAGGCAACGACCTTGCCTGCAACTTCATAGCCGATAACAGCAGGCATAGGCGGTGCATCTTGATACAGACCTTGGCGTGCTAAAATATCGGCAAAATTAATCCCTGCGGCTTTTACATCAATGCTAACTTCACCTGCTTGCGGTGCTTGTAGTTTATCTGTTTGCACCTGTAATACCTCAGGGCCTCCTGCTTTGGTAATAACAATTTTATGGCGAGTAGTCATTTGACTCATATATTATCCTATTAATTAATGTTTAAAAGAGCAAAAATCATAGCAAAAAATACACTTTAAATAAAAACAAACAATATACCGCCCAAAATTTACTAATAATAAAACAGCAAAAGGCAGAAAATTTAAACCTGAACCCTAGTCAGGGGACAGAGGACAGAGGACAGAGGACAGAGGACAGAGGACTGAGGACTGAGGACAGAGGACTGAGGACTGAGGACTGAGGACTGAGGACTGAGGACAGAGGACTGAGGACAGAACCATGCTCCGCATGGTGCAGGGTAAGTCTTATTTCTTTGGTTTTATATTTACGTTTTCGGCTATTTTGATCGGGCTTGGTAGTGTTTTGGCGATTACTCTATTTAATCCAAATCAAACGCAGCTTTTATCAAACTTTTTGTATAGTCTGTCTTTGGTTTTTCAAATATCTGTTTGGTGTTGCCATATTCTATGAGGTTGCCACTTTTCATGACCATCACTTCGTCACTCATGGCTCTAACTACCGCTAAATCATGGCTTATAAACAGGTAGGTTAATCCATGCTTTTTTTGTAAATCTCTAAGTAGGTTGACAACTGTTACCTGTATGGATCTATCAAGTGCTGAAGTGGGTTCATCAAGTAAAATAAATTTGGGCTTTAACACCATGGCTCTTGCTATGGCAATACGTTGCCTTTGTCCACCACTAAATTCATGGGGATAACGATTCCTTAGGTTGGGGTCAATTTCAACCTCTTCAAGAGCTTGGATTACCCTTGTTTCTCGTTCTATTTTACTAAGGTCTTTTTCATGCACTAGTAAGCCTTCAGCAATGATCTGCCCTATGGTCATACGAGGCGAAAGTGAACCAAATGGGTCTTGAAAAACAACTTGAAGTTCTCTTCTTAGAGGGCGAAGATGAATAAAATCCATGCCGTTTATTGCTTTGCCAAAAGCATGTATCTCTCCTTTTGATTCGATGAGCCTTAATATGGCTTTCCCTAGGGTAGACTTTCCGCTTCCACTTTCACCAACAATGCCTAGCGTTTGTCCTTCCTTTATTGATAGACTTATTTTGTTAACGGCATGAAGATATTTTATGGTTTTGCCAAAAAAGTTCTTTTTTATAGGAAACTTCACGTCTATATCTTCTACCCGTAAGATGGTTTTTGCGTGCTCTCCTACAGGTTCTTTTAGTCCTTTTGGTTCAGAATCAAGCAGCATTTTTGTGTAGGGGTGTTTGGGGGATTGAAAGACTTCTTTTGTGTTTCCTTGCTCAAGTATTTCTCCATTTTTCATCACGCAAACAGCATCTGAAAAATGTTCTACAATGCCTAAATCATGGGTTATAAATAAAATCCCCATGCCAAATTTCTTTTGTAAATCCTTTAACAGGACAAGTATTTCTGCTTGAACAGTTACATCTAATGCGGTGGTAGGTTCATCTGCTATTAAAATATCAGGTTCATTGGCCAATGCCATAGCTATCATCACCCGTTGTCTTTGTCCTCCACTTATTTCGTAGGGGTAGGCTTTTAGTCTGGAGCGCGGATCGGGAAGTTGAACGGCATGTAATAATTTTAATACTTTGTTTCTGGCTTCTTTTTTGTTTAACTTTTTATGTAGTAGTAGCACTTCAGAGACTTGTTTCTCAATGGTTTGTAGGGGGTTTAAGCTGGTCATGGGCTCTTGAAATATGATGGCTATTTTGTTACCACGAATGTTTTGTAAAACTTTTTTCTTGGCATTGACAAGCTCTACACCACGATAGTTTATGGAACCATTTGGGTGTGATGCCATGGGATAGGGAAGGAGTTGTAATATCGACATAGAGGCGACACTTTTTCCGCTACCACTTTCTCCAACTAAGGCAAGCGTTTGGCCTTTTTTCATCTTAAAGCTAATGTTTTTTACGGCATTAACAATGCCTGTATGTAGGTTGAAATCTACACTTAAATCTTTTACTTCCAAGATAGTTTCATTCATCTTTCTCTACCTTGTCTTTGGATCAAGAGCATCTCTTAATCCATCGCCTATAAAATTTAAACAAAAAAGTGTTGTGGATAAAAATAGTGCTGGAAAAATAAGCATCCACGGGGATTGTTCCATGTTTTTTGCACCCTCGCTGATAAGCACTCCCCAACTGGTCATGGGTTCTTGAACGCCTAATCCTAAAAAGGATAAAAAGCTCTCAAGTAATATTACTTTTGGAACAGTTAGGGTTACATAGATGATAACAGTTCCTATAATGTTTGGTATAATGTGGCGACGGACGATATTTTTCTTCCTAACACCCAATGCTCTAGCGGCTTCAATAAATTCTTTTCTTTTTAGTGAGAGGGTCTGTCCTCTTACTATTCTTGCCATATCAAGCCATTCTACTGCTCCTATGGCAACAAAAATAAGATAAATGCTTCTACCAAATACAACCATCATTAAAACGACTAAAAACATAAAGGGAAGTGAATATAAAATATCAACAATTCTCATCATAATATTATCCACCCGTCCGCCTATAAAACCTGATATAGAACCATAGGTTATACCGATTATCATGCTTACTCCTGTGGCAACTAAGGCAACAGAAAGCGATACTTGCCCACCATAGAGTATGCGTACAAGTAAGTCTCTACCATTTCCGTCTGTGCCAAATATGTGTAAGCCTTCCTTTGTTGGAGGGGACGCTATAAAGTCCCAAAATACTTCATCTAATTCTGAAGGCAAAAAATAGGGCGCAAAAAATGAGGCTAAGGTTATGATGATCAGTATGATAAGGCTTATCATGGTTGCTTTGTTTGAAATCAATCTTCTAAGTGCGTCTTTAAAAAGACTGCTTCCCTTTATGGAGGTTTTTGTGTGCATTTTGTTTTCCCTAATCATATCTTATTTGTGGATCTAATAGGCTGTAGAGCGTATCGACTATGAGATTAAATGTTATGATTATAAGCCCGTAAAAAACAACCGTACCCATAACTAAGGTGTAATCTCTATTTAAAGCACCTTGTACAAAATATCTTCCAAGTCCTGGAAGACCGTAAATCTGTTCAATGACTACCGAGCCTGTTATCACCGCCGCCGTTGCTGGCCCTAAATATGAAACAACGGGCAAAAGTGCAGATTTTAAAGCATGTCTTATAACTATTTTTCTTTCGCTTAAACCCTTAGCCCTTGCAGTTCTTATAAATTGCATTCCTAGCACTTCAACCATGCTTCCTCTGGTTAGCCTTGCGATATAAGCAATTTGTGGTAGGGCTAAAGAGAGAACTGGCAGTATGAGATTTTGTATTGCACCGTCGTTCCAGCCTCCAACTGGCAAAAGTTTTAGATAAACACCGATAACAAGGGTCATAATAGGTGCTAAAACAAAATTGGGTATAGCAATTCCTAGCATGCTCGTTCCCATTAAAAGGTAGTCAAGTTTACTGTTTTGTTTTATAGCGGCTATGCTGCCTAAGCTGACACCTATAACAAGTGCAAGAAAGATAGCCAGCACGCCCAATTCTAAACTAACAGGAAATCCAGTTGCTATAAGTTCAGTAACGGTAAAATCTATGTATTTAAAAGAGGGACCAAAATCTCCTTGAAGGACATTTCCTAAATAGTCAATGTATTGATTTACAAGAGGCTTATCTAGGTTGTAGGCTTTTTTTAGGTTTGCTTCAATTTCAGGGGGTAAAGAGCGTTCTCCAGTAAAAGGTCCACCAGGAGCTAATCTCATCATAAAAAATGAGATGGTGATGATGATAAGCATCGTTGGGATAGCTTGAATGATCCTCTTTAGTATATATTTAAACATCTAAGATCCTTATGCAAAGGGCGGTAACTTACCGCCCCAAAAAAAGAAACGCTTATTTTGACATCCATCTGGTTCTATGGATATCTTCTGCATTTGTTTTCCAGCCTTTTATTTTTTTGCTGACTAAGTTTTTAGAGACATAGTAATAAATAGGTATAATCGCATAGTCATCTAAGGCGAGTTGTTCTGCTTGTTGCATTATTTTTGCACGTTCTTTTAGGTCGACTGTTTTGGCGGCCTTATCCATTAAAGCATTATATTCTTTGTTGCTCCAAGCACCATAGTTGAGCTTGTTTGGGTATTCAAGCAGCATCAAGAAGTTTTGTGCATCTGCATAGTCTGCTATCCAACCTGCACGTGCTACGTCAAACTTTCCTTCTTCTATATCATTGTAATGAACTGCAGTTTCAGAGTTAAAAAGTTTGGTTTTAACACCAATTTGTTTCCACATAGCAGAGATGGCAACAGCAACTTTTTTGTGGTTTTCGCTGGTGTTGTAACGAATCTCTAGTTCTAGGGGTTTATCTTTTGAGTAACCGACTTCTTCAATTAGTTGTTTTGCTTTTTTAATTCTGTCTTTCATGGGCATGGATTTAAATTTAAGCTCTGCATATTTATAGCCTTCTAATTTTGGAACAAAACTATAAGCGGCAATTTCACCCGTTGTTAAAACCTTATCAACTAAAACTTCGCGATTAATGGCTAAATTTAGTGCTTCTCTAACACGCTTATCTTGGAATACTTTTTTTCTTGAATTTATCGGGTAGTAGTAAATTCCCATGTATGGAGAGGTCTTTGTCTCATCAGGCATATTGGTTTTTAGCCATTTAAATTGTTCGGTTGGAAAGTCGCTATTCATATCCAACTCCCCTGCACGAAAACGCTTAAGAGCGGCTGATCTATCCTCGGTTGGATAGTAGTAAACCTCATCTACATGCACCTCTTTTGCAGCAAAAAATTTAGGATTTTTAATTGCTTTTACGTAGGTTTGAGGCTTCCACTCGCTTAGGACAAAAGGTCCATTTGATACCATATGCTCAGGTTTTGCCCAGTCTTTTTCATGTTTTTGGACAACGTGTTTTGGTATTGGATAAGCAGTATAGTGCTTGAGTTGAGATAAAAAATAAGGTGTTGGTGCTTCTAGGGTTATTTGTAGTGTCTGTGGGTTTATAGCCTTAACACCAAGATGTTCCATACCTTTTAATTTGCCAGTGTTTAGGGCTTCTGCATTTTTGATAGGATAGAGAATATTGGCGTATTTTGCCGCCATTTTGGGGTTTAGAATTCTTCTGTAGGCGTAAACAAAATCCTCGCTTGTTACAGGTTTTCCGTCAGACCAAAGGGCATCTTTGCGTAGCTTGAAGCGGTATACTGTTCCATCTTGGCTAATTGTCCAGCTTGAGGCCACGCCTGCAATGGTGCCGCCATCTGCGGTATATTGCAAAAGACCTGTAAATAAATCACCAACGATGGCATTTTCCCAAATTCCCGATACCTTATGAGGGTCCAAACTAGCAGGCTCTCCTCCTTCTCCTCTATGAATGACCGTTTTTGCTGAAGCAAAGGTACTTAGCATAAGGCTAGATATCAGTGCGATAAGTGATAATTTTAAAATAAATTTCATATAACTCTCCTGCTTGTATGTTTTTATTGATTATTTGTTTTTTTATATTTATTTAGTTCTATTTTATTCGTTAGGTTTGATTTTTACGTGCTATTTTCACGAACTAAATTTCTTGCAACATAACACTAAAAAAGCGTGGTAGCAAAATTATCAAACATTAAAAGTTTATTTATTTGCCTAGACTGACTTTTTTAGAGCATAGCGATAAAAGATATAATTATTTGCAAAATGTTATAAAATATCATTCTTTGGGTAAATTCCTCAGCCTAAAGAATCAGACAAACCGATCTTAGAACGGCCATATAAATTGACGATTCAGTTTTTATATAATTTAAATAAAATCAAATAGGTTAGCCTTTGAATTTATTTATACAGGATATGGGCATGGTTGAGTTGAATATCAATTTTTTTTGCTATGCAATAAGATGTCAATTATAAATAATGAGGTAATTATAGGAAAATGAATCATATAAAAGCGTCATTTTTCACAAACGATGATAAAGATGGTCTTTTACCCTTCTTGAGTAAGAGATTACTAAGCGATGAAGTAGATGAATAAAGCAAAATAAAAAGCGCTCAAAATTCTGTGTCAGCTTAGAATTTAATTATAGAAACCGTTCAAAGTTCAGTCTTCTGAGCCCGTAAGCCTGTCATTATGGTATAGACTTATTCAATATTTTTTTATGCTGTTTCAATGTACTAGTACATTGGTGTTTTTTTTGTGGAATAATGTGGCTGCTGGACTGAGGACTGAGGACTGAGGACAGAGGACAGAACCATGCTCCGCATGGTGCTGGGCAGGGGGCAGGGGTCAGAGGTCAGGGGGCAGGGGTCAGAGGTCAGGGTTCAGGGTTCAGGGTTCAGGGTTCAGGGTTCAGGGTTCAGGGTTCAGGGTTCAGGGTTCAGGTTTCAGTCCTCAGTCCTCAGTCCTCAGTCCTCAGTCCTCAGTCCTCAGTCCTCAGTCCTCAGTCCTCAGTCCTCAGTCCTCAGTCCTCAGTCCTCAGTCCTCAGTCCTCAGTCCTCAGTCCTCAGTCCTCAGTCCTCAGTCCTCAGTCCTCAGTCCTCAGTCCTCAGTCCTCAGTCCTCAGTCCTCAGTCCTCTGAAAAAGCAAAAAAAACCCAGTACGATGACTGGGTTTTTGGGTTTAAGAGCTTGACGATGACCTACTCTCACATGGGGAAACCCCACACTACCATCGGCGATACAACGTTTCACTTCTGAGTTCGGCATGGGGTCAGGTGGTTCCGTTGCTCTATGGTCGTCAAGCAAACTGGTTTTTATACTTTGTTTTAATGCTCTTTTTGCTGCTTTTTAAAAATGAACAGAGTATAAAAATAAGGTTGGACACATGGGTTTATATTGAGATTCTCTTTGTTTTTTCTGCTTTCTGCTTTCTGCTTAAAAACCTTAGCGAACCGTCGATTGCGGTTGTTGTTTGTCTATAACTTTGTTTTCTTCAAAGTATTGATTGTTGACTTGTTTTACCCTTTTTCATCTTTCATCTTTCTTTATTGATGATAGCTGAAGTTTGGGGTTATATGATCAAGCCTCACGGGCAATTAGTATCAGTTAGCTCAACGCCTCACAACGCTTACACACCTGACCTATCAACCAGTTAGTCTTACTGGGCCCTACAGGACTCTCTAGGAGTCAGTGAGATCTCATCTTGAAGGGGGCTTCCCGCTTAGATGCTTTCAGCGGTTATCCTGTCCGAACGTAGCTACCCGGCAATGCGTCTGGCGACACAACCGGAACACCAGTGGTTCGTTCACTCCGGTCCTCTCGTACTAGGAGCAACTCTTCTCAAATCTCATACGCCCACGGCAGATAGGGACCGAACTGTCTCACGACGTTCTAAACCCAGCTCGCGTACCACTTTAAATGGCGAACAGCCATACCCTTGGGACCGGCTTCAGCCCCAGGATGTGATGAGCCGACATCGAGGTGCCAAACACCGCCGTCGATGTGAACTCTTGGGCGGTATCAGCCTGTTATCCCCGGAGTACCTTTTATCCGTTGAGCGATGGCCCTTCCATTCAGAACCACCGGATCACTATGACCTACTTTCGTACCTGCTCGACATGTACGTCTCGCAGTTAAGCTGGCTTGTGCCATTACACTAACCGTATGATGTCCGACCATACTTAGCCAACCTTCGTGCTCCTCCGTTACTCTTTGGGAGGAGACCGCCCCAGTCAAACTACCCACCACACAGTGTCCTCGATCTGGTTTACAGATCTGAGTTAGAACCCCAAATCAATCAGGCTGGTATTTCAAGGACGACTCCACGCAAACTGGCGTCTGCGCTTCTATGTCTCCCAGCTATCCTACACAAATTAATTCAAAGTTCACTGTGAAGCTGTAGTAAAGGTTCACGGGGTCTTTCCGTCTAGCCGCGGGAATGCTGCATCTTAACAGCAATTTCAATTTCACTGAGTCTTAGGTGGAGACAGTGTGGCCATCGTTACGCCATTCGTGCAGGTCGGAACTTACCCGACAAGGAATTTCGCTACCTTAGGACCGTTATAGTTACGGCCGCCGTTTACTTGGGCTTCGATCAAGAGCTTCCCCAGCACCTAAATTTTCTGTTTCTCTAATGCCTTGCTTTCAATTAAATTTGTCTGTTATCCAACCTCTTTATTCCTCTTCTGGAATTTAGGGGCTGGGCAAGCCCAGACTTTCTTTAATTATTTGCATCATCTTAATGCCTTGCTTTCAATTAAATTTGTCTGTTATCCAACCTCTTTATTCCTCTTCTGGAATTTAGGGGCTGGGCAAGCCCAGACTTTCTTTAATTATTTGCATCATCTTAATGCCTTGCTTTCAATTAAATTTGTCTGTTATCCAACCTCTTTATTCCTCTTCTGGAATTTAGGGGCTGGGCAAGCCCAGACTTTCTTTAATTATTTGCATTAGTACTTGTTTTGTTTTCTTTGTTGTTTGAGTCTTTGTTATTTAGTTCTTTTAGCTAAATTCCATTTCTGAAATGCAGTTTCTAAATAAACTCTTAGCTTTTAGCTTTTAATAAAAAGATAAACTCTATCTAATTATAAGTGCTAAATGGCTTGCCCAGCCCCTAAATTCCATTTCTGAAATGCAGTTTCTGAACTTCCACTTAATTCAAACAAAAAGAAAATACTTACAAGTAAAAAAATTTAGGTGCTGGGTAACCCCATCAATTAACCTTCAAGCACCGGGCAGGCGTCACACCCTATACGTCCACTTTCGTGTTTGCAGAGTGCTGTGTTTTTAATAAACAGTCGCAGCCACCTGGTATCTTCGACTGGTCTCAGCTTACGCAGCAAGTGCTTCACCAAAACCAGCGCACCTTCTCCCGAAGTTACGGTGCCATTTTGCCTAGTTCCTTCACCTAAGTTCTCTCAAGCGCCTTGGTATTCTCTACCTACCCACCTGTGTCGGTTTTGGGTACGGTCTCTTTGTATCTGATGCTTAGAGGATTTTCCTGGAAGCATGGCATCAACCACTTCGGACACCGTAGTGTCACCGTCATCAGTTCTCGGCCTTGTGATTCCGGATTTGCCTAAAATCACAGCCTACTACCTTAAACACGGACTACCATCGCCGTGCTGGCCTAGCCTTCTCCGTCTCCCCATCGCAATACAAAAAGGTGCAGGAATATTAACCTGCTTCCCATCGACTACGCTTCTCAGCCTCGTCTTAGGGACCGACTCACCCTGCCCCGATTAACGTTGGACAGGAACCCTTGGGTTTCCGGCGAGGGGGTTTTTCACCCCCTTTATCGTTACTCATGTCAGCATTCGCACTTCTGATACCTCCAGCCTGCTTCTCAGCTTGACCTTCAACGGCTTACAGAACGCTCCTCTACCGTTCAGAAGACTGAAGACAGTAGACTGATGACTGATTGCTTAACCCCAACTCTTGTGCAAGCCCGTTAACATTTTTGCTATGTCTTGGTATGTCTTACGCCAAGACTGCCATGTCTCGTTGCTAATGTAGCCAAGATCCAAACTGTATCTTGTCCACACTCGCATCTCATCGGCTGAACCTATCGCCATACTTAAGTAGCGTTTAAATTCAGCTTTGGATATGCGTTGCTTGCCATAGCCTTCCGCTATGTTTGCACAAATGCCTTTACTGGCTCTACGCATTTGATCTGCTAACCCATTGAGTTGTTCGTTCTTAGGAAATCTTAAGCTTGTTGTATGTACTTCTAAAGAAATCGCATACGCTTTCTTAAACACTTCTAAGTCTTCAAAACTTTTTATTGAGTTAACTGGATTTTGCGTCCGTTGGTGTTTCATCTGTCTTCTGTCCTCTGTCTTCAGTCCTCTGAACCCGTAGCTTCGGTGTACAGTTTTAGCCCCGTTATATCTTCCGCGCAGGCCGACTCGACTAGTGAGCTATTACGCTTTCTTTAAAGGATGGCTGCTTCTAAGCCAACCTCCTAGCTGTCTGTGCCTTCCCACATCGTTTCCCACTTAACTGTAACTTTGGGACCTTAGCTGACGGTCTGGGTTGTTTCCCTTTCCACGACGGACGTTAGCACCCGCCGTGTGTCTCCCGGATAGTACTCTGTGGTATTCGGAGTTTGCAAAGGGTTGGTAAGTCGGGATGACCCCCTAGCCTTAACAGTGCTCTACCCCCACAGGTATTCGTCCGAGGCGCTACCTAAATAGCTTTCGAGGAGAACCAGCTATCTCCGGGCTTGATTAGCCTTTCACTCCTATCCACAAGTCATCCCCTCATTTTTCAACATAAGTGGGTTCGGTCCTCCAGTTGATGTTACTCAACCTTCAACCTGCTCATGGATAGATCGCCCGGTTTCGGGTCTAATGCTAGCGACTATTCGCGCAGTTAACACTCGGTTTCCCTACGGCTCCGCTATTCGCTTAACCTTGCCACTAACATTAAGTCGCTGACCCATTATACAAAAGGTACGCCATCACCCCGCCACCAAATGTCTTTTGTCATTTGTGTCGTTATCAAATGCAACAAACATTTGGTGGCGGGGCTCTGACTGCTTGTACGTACACGGTTTCAGGGTCTATTTCACTCCCCTCACAGGGGTTCTTTTCGCCTTTCCCTCACGGTACTGGTTCACTATCGGTCATCTGGGAGTATTTAGCCTTGGAGGATGGTCCCCCCATATTCAGTCAGGATTTCTCGTGTCCCGACCTACTCGTCTTCATTGTATTATTCCTTTCGTGTACAAGACTTTCACTTTCTGCGGTTGCCCTTTCCAGAACATTCCACTAAAAATAATACAACTTAAGGGCTGCTCCCCGTTCGCTCGCCGCTACTTGGGGAATCTCGATTGATTTCTTTTCCTCGGGGTACTTAGATGTTTCAGTTCTCCCGGTTCGCCTCAATAACCTATGTATTCAGTTATTGATAACAGCTTATGCTGTTGGGTTTCCCCATTCAGATATCTTCGGATCAAAGGTTGTTTGCCACCTCCCCGAAACTTTTCGCAGGCTACCACGTCTTTCATCGCCTCCAGATGCCAAGGCATCCACCGTGCACGCTTAATTGCTTGATCATATAACCCTAAACTTCCTCATCTACCACAAGTAAAGTAGATGAAAATTAACAGCTCAGGATAACCAAACAATCGCCGGTTCGCTTGAGAATCTCATTTTATATTCTCATGTGTCCAAATTTTTAAAGAACTATAAAAATAAGACTTAATTAAAATTAAACCTTATCCTTACTTCTAACAATAGATATTCGTGTGAGCACTTACATGCAATGTGCAAACTTCGTTTAAGGAGGTGATCCAGCCCCAGGTTCCCCTAGGGCTACCTTGTTACGACTTCACCCCAGTCATGAATCACTCCGTGGTAAACGCCCTCCTTACGGTTAGGCTATCTACTTCTGGAGCAACCCACTCCCATGGTGTGACGGGCGGTGTGTACAAGGCCCGGGAACGTATTCACCGTGACATTCTGATTCACGATTACTAGCGATTCCGACTTCATGGAGTCGAGTTGCAGACTCCAATCCGGACTACGACCGGCTTTGTGAGATTAGCTCCACCTTGCGGCTTGGCAACCCTCTGTACCGGCCATTGTAGCACGTGTGTAGCCCTACTCGTAAGGGCCATGATGACTTGACGTCGTCCCCGCCTTCCTCCGGTTTGTCACCGGCAGTCTCCTTAGAGTCCCCAACTAAATGATGGCAACTAAGGATAAGGGTTGCGCTCGTTACGGGACTTAACCCAACATTTCACAACACGAGCTGACGACAGCCATGCAGCACCTGTCTCTAAGTTCCCGAAGGCACTTCTCCATCTCTGGAAAATTCTTAGGATGTCAAGAGTAGGTAAGGTTCTTCGCGTTGCTTCGAATTAAACCACATGCTCCACCGCTTGTGCGGGCCCCCGTCAATTCATTTGAGTTTTAACCTTGCGGCCGTACTCCCCAGGCGGTCTACTTAGTGCGTTAGCTGCGTTACTAAGAGATCTAGTCTCCCAACAACTAGTAGACATCGTTTACGGCGTGGACTACCAGGGTATCTAATCCTGTTTGCTACCCACGCTTTCGCACCTCAGCGTCAATGTTAGTCCAGGTAGTCGCCTTCGCCACTGATGTTCCTTCCAATCTCTACGCATTTCACCGCTACACTGGAAATTCCACTACCCTCTACTACATTCTAGCTAGCCAGTTTCAAATGCCATTCCCAGGTTGAGCCCGGGGATTTCACATCTGACTTAACTCGCCGCCTACGCGCGCTTTACGCCCAGTAATTCCGATTAACGCTCGCACCCTCCGTATTACCGCGGCTGCTGGCACGGAGTTAGCCGGTGCTTCTTCTGTGGCTAATGTCACAGTAAGCAGGTATTAACCACTTACCTTTCTTCACCACTGAAAGTGCTTTACAACCCGAAGGCCTTCTTCACACACGCGGCATGGCTGGATCAGGCTTGCGCCCATTGTCCAATATTCCCCACTGCTGCCTCCCGTAGGAGTCTGGGCCGTGTCTCAGTCCCAGTGTGGCTGATCATCCTCTCAGACCAGCTATGGATCGTCGCCTTGGTAAGCCTTTACCCTACCAACTAGCTAATCCAACGTAAGCTCATCTAATAGCGCAAGGTCCGAAAATCCCCTGCTTTCCCCCGTAGGGCGTATGCGGTATTAATCCGAGTTTCCCCGGGCTATCCCCCTCTATTAGGTAAATTCCTACGCGTTACTCACCCGTCCGCCGCTCGTCAGCAGATAGCAAGCTATCTCTGTTACCGCTCGACTTGCATGTGTTAAGCCTGCCGCCAGCGTTCAATCTGAGCCATGATCAAACTCTTCAGTTTTTATACTGTTGCTGATTTATCTTTCAATAATCCAGCTAATCATTTGCTCCAGAAAAACTCTTTTGACGAGTATCTTTCTGTCGCTTTGTACATCAATTAACTTATTGCCAATTAACGTACTTTTTGCTTGTGTTTTACAACACTACAGAAAGTACCCACACGAATATCTTTGTTAATTTTTTAAAGAACTCTAACTTAAAACAGGGCATTTTTTTACTTTGCAAATGCCTGTCTGCGTTAGCGAGGTGGCGTATTCTAATGACTTTAAAACTTTCGTCAACTACTTTTTTAGTTTTATTTCATTTTCTTTGTAACGCTTTGTTTAAAACCTCATAAAACCGAGGTTTTATAGGATTATTAAAGCTATGGTTGTTTTTTGCGCTTGGATAAAAACTCATAAACATAAAATAAAGGACCAGATAGCGCATAGCCTAAAAAGATGATTAATAAAACACTTGCAGGATCTAAAGAGACGATAACAAATACCATCATTACCGCAATAAGTGCAATAAAAGGAACCTTGCCTGTAATATCAAGCCCTTTAAAGCTGTGATATTTCACATTACTTACCATCAGCAAACCTGCGGCGGGTACAATAATTGCCATTAACCAATTCACATCTACCCCTGCTAATTGCATTTCGGTAAATATCCAGACCGTGCCTGCTACTAAAGCGGCGGCAGCTGGGCTTGGCAAACCAATAAAAAAGCGTTTGTCTGCATGGGCTATTTGCGTGTTAAAACGAGCCAAGCGCAAGGCGGCACCTGCCACATAAACAAAGGCGGCCACCCAGCCTATTTTACCCAAACCCTGTAATGACCAACTAAATGCGACTAACGCTGGGGCAATACCAAAAGAGACCATATCAGATAAACTGTCGTATTCAGCGCCAAAGTCTGTTTGAGTATTGGTTAGTCTTGCTACTCGTCCATCTAGCCCATCTAATAACATTGCCAAAAAAATAGCTACGGCAGCATTGATATAATCGCCATTCATACTGGCAATAACGGCATAAAAGCCTGAAAAAAGCGCACCTGTGGTAAATAAGTTGGGCAATAGATAAATACCTTTACCGCCAGGGTGTTTGAGTTTTTTCTTAGTTTCTTCAGCGGCTTCTTTATTTAAGCTAGAAGCGATGTCTGACTTATTATCAGAACTATCTGGCTGCATATCATTCTCCAATATAAAGTTGTTGAGCTGCATTCTAATCTGCTAAGCAATAAATTTACAGTCTATTTTAATAACGATGATTTACCTCTAGGCATAATTCCCCTACTATATGTGCTTTTAATTTAATCGTAGGAGATAAGCATGGGAAATTACTTTAACTCATTAAACTTGCGTGAGCAGCTAGATCAGCTTGGGCGTTGTCGGTTTATGGATAAAGATGAGTTTATTAATGAGGCCGAATATCTAAAAGGCAAAAAGGTCGTGATTGTCGGCTGTGGCGCACAGGGTTTAAACCAAGGCATGAATATGCGTGATTCTGGTTTAGATATTTCTTATGCTTTGCGTGAGAGTGCCATTAGTGAGCAACGTCAATCTTGGAAAAACGCCACCGAAAACAGCTTTAATGTAGGCACCTATGAAGCACTTATCCCCACCGCCGACCTTGTTGTTAACCTTACCCCTGACAAACAGCATTCACAGGTTGTACAAGCGGTCATGCCTCTTATGAAACAAGGTGCATGCTTAGGTTATAGTCATGGTTTTAATATTGTTGAAGAGGGTATGCAAATTCGTGATGACCTTACTGTTATTATGGTTGCCCCTAAGTGCCCTGGTTCTGAGGTGCGTGAAGAATACAAACGTGGTTTTGGTGTGCCTACCTTAATTGCAGTACACCCTGAAAATGACCCTAACGAAGATGGTATCGATATTGCAAAAGCATGGGCGGCGGCAACAGGTGGTCATCGTGCTGGCGTATTGGAATCTTCTTTTGTTGCCGAAGTAAAATCAGATTTAATGGGCGAGCAAACCATTTTATGCGGCATGTTACAAACTGGCTCTATTTTAGCTTTTGAAAAAATGGTTGAAGGCGGCATTAGTGAAGATTATGCAGCCAAACTGATTCAATACGGTTGGGAAACTGTGACTGAAGCACTTAAAATGGGCGGCATTACCAATATGATGGATCGCTTGAGCAACCCTGCTAAATTGGTTGCTTTTGATATGGCAGAAGAACTTAAAGACCTTTTGCGTCCTTTGTTTCGCAAGCACCAAGATGACATCATCAGTGGCGAGTTTTCACGCACCATGATGGAAGATTGGAATAATAATGATAAAAACCTACTCACATGGCGTGAACAAACTGCAGAAACAGGTTTTGAAAAAGCACAATCTGGCGAAATGGAAATCAGCGAGCAAGATTATTTCGACAAAGGTATTTTCTTTGTTGCAATGGTTAAATCTGGCGTTGAGTTGGCATTTGAAACCATGGTTGAAAGTGGGATTATTGAAGAATCTGCTTACTATGAATCCTTACATGAGACCCCTTTAATTGCCAACACCATTGCACGTAAAAAACTGTATGAAATGAACGTGGTTATCTCTGATACTGCAGAATATGGCAACTACCTATTCTCGCATGCTGCCGTCCCTTTATTGCGTGAAAAACTCATGCCACATATTCAAACTGACGTAATTGGTAAAGGCTTAGAGCTAGAAAACAACTCTGTAGATAACCAGCAATTAGTTATGGTTAATGAATCCATAAGAAACCACCCTGTGGAATGGATTGGACAAGAACTGCGTGGCTATATGACCGATATGCAGCGTATTGTAGAAAACGCTTAACCTATCTATCTACAAACAAAAACAGCCCTCGCTAGGGCTGTTTTTTTATGCAAGCGACAATCAAAGTTACCGCCTTAAATCTTAAATTATCTCTTTATTTTTCGCAGATAAATGATTTTTTATATGTCGTGGGATAATAGATATTTACTGTCCATGTGGATTTTAGTAGTCTGCCATTATCAAGATTATAATCCTCTGCCTTTAACTTTAACGCCGTAGCCAAAGCACTTAAATCCTCACCATTTGATACTTTAATCACATGAGCACCTTTACCTTGGCAATAGGGTTTTGCTTCTGACAGTTTTTTCTTCTCGTACACCACCAAATATTGCTTTCCATTATAATTTTGCCAAGTTTCAGTACCGCCTGTTGAGCCGCCACCTGAGCTAGATTGCTTTTTGCAGATAGGGCGAGCGGAACTAGGAAAACCATACGACTTAACTTTCCAACCACCATAGCTAGAGCCTGCATCGTATAAAAATCGTATATATTTATCATACTGCTCAACCCAATATTGTTGACTGGAGTCAAATTTTAATGTTGTTGCAAGTGTATTGTATGGCTTTAAAGAGTCTGCATCAGCCAGACTACCGCCTGCAGCCGTACAAGCTGTTTTAGCGTTATCTTGACTGCTTCCAGCAGAGAGTATTTTATATTCGCTTCCGTTATAACTAACCCAACCGCCTGAAGCAGATGTTTTTTTCGTAAATGCCTTATTATTTTTCAGCACCTTACCTGCTTGGTTGACATTTGCTTGCTCTTTCACTCGCAGTTCAAGGTCGCCCACAGCTAATGCAATATTGCCAACTTCCAATGGTTTTTTGGGTACTTCTGTCCAGTTTTTATCCCCTGCTTTTTTATATTCATACTGGTTTGGATTGGTATAGCCTGATACATAGGTCCAATCAAAGGTGTTTTTAGTATCATCAACCACAGGAGCAGTTGCCGCAGCAGGAGTTGGCAATATGCTGGTAAACGCCTTATGGTTGCTCAGCACCTTACCTGCTGTATTTTGCTTAGGCTTGGCTTTAACACGCAGTTGCAATGCGTCTTTTGCAATATTTTGATTACCCACAGACAATGGTTTTTTATCTACCTCAAGCCAACTTTTAGCATTGCCAATGCGATATTCATAGTCTCTTACATCTACATAGCCTGTTACATTAGTCCAGTCAAAGGTATCATTGGCATCGTCAACCTGTGAGCCAGTAGGCGCAGCGGGGGTAGGCAATGTACTGGTAAATGCTGTATCACTTTTTAGTATGTTACCTGCATTATGTTTACCTGCTTGGGCTTTAACACGCACCTGTACAGCACCAGCAGCTAACGCCACATCGCCAATGCTCACAGGATTATCCCCCGCTACAGTCCAGTTAACACCGTTATCTACAGAATATTCATAATCCGAAGCTAAGGGGTAAGAGGCTAATGCCGTCCAGCCAAAGGTATTGCTACTGTCATCAACCTGTGGGTTACTAGGTGCTGCTGGTGTGATCAGCGGCTTAGGTTGCGTTGTTGGCACAATACTACTGCCGTTATTGGTGCTTGGTGCACTTAGTGTTGGGGTATCATCATTGCTGCTGCCACCGCCACAAGCAGAGAGCAAACCAGCAATAAGCAGCACATAAAGGGGCTTGCCTAATTGAGATTGTTGCATAGTCATTCCTGTAATAAAAAATTTGAGTTAAAAGACAAACAAAACGAATGATTATAAAATAAAAATCATACGCAGTTACTTATTTGAACGGATTATTATATATAATAACCTATTAATACAATACAGCATATTATGAAATACAATTTTTCATAAAAAGAAACTTTCTTAGATTAACTTGGCAAATAACGCTTATATATAAAAAAGGCGGGAAAAACCCGCCTGTTAGTTTATTTTTTTTCTGCTACACATATACGTTCAGGGTCATTATAATGAAACCAATATTTAGAAAAACCATCACGATATAGCGTATAACGATTAGAACCCCAATGTCCGCCTAGCCAATAACGCTTATTTTTATTTATATTAAAGTACTTAGAAAAATGTGCTCTCCATGTTGGATTTTTTATGTTTTTTCCATCATAAGGCAATAATTTTCCAGAAAGTGCACAATGGTTATTTGCCCAATACCAAAGACTCCCACCATCATTGCTAACTTTGTAGCATTTTCCATCTCCGCCCTCTGCTTTTTTGTATTCTTTATGATCTTTTGGGCATGTTAATGGTTTAATGGGTGCTTCAACCTCTCCCTTTCCACCTTTAAACGCCTTATCATTGCTCAGCACCTTACCTGCTGTATTTTGCTTAGGTTTGGCTTTAACACGCAGTTGCAATGCGTCTTTTGCAATATTTTGATTACCCACAGACAATGGTTTTTTATCTACCTCAAGCCAATTTTTAGCATTACCAATGCGATATTCATAGTCTCTTACATCTGCATAGCCTGTTGCATTAGTCCAGTCAAAGGTATCATTAGCATCGTCAACCTTTGAGCCAGTAGGCGCGGCGGGGGTAGGCAATGTACTGGTAAATGCTTGATTACTTTTTAGTATGTTACCTGCATTATGTTTACCTGCTTGGGCTTTAACACGCACCTGTACAGCACCAGCAGGTAACACCACATCGCCAATACTCACAGGATTATCCCCCGCTACAGTCCAGTTAACACCGTTATCTACAGAATATTCATAATCCGAAGCTAAGGGGTAAGAGGCTAATGCCGTCCAACCAAAGGTGTCATTGACATCGTCAACCTGTGTGTTACTAGGTGCTGCTGGCGTGATCAGCGGCTTAGGTTGCGTTGCTGCTGGCGTGATCAGCGGCTTAGGTTGCGTTGTTGGCACAATGCTACTGCCGTTATTGGTGCTTGGTGCACTTAGTGTTGGGGTATCATCATTGCTGCTACCACCGCCACAAGCAGAGAGTAAACCAGCAATAAGCAGCGCATAAAGGGGCTTGCCTAATTGAGATTGTTGCATAGTCATTCCTGTAATAAAAAATTTGAGTTAAAAGGCAAATAGGACAAGTGATTAAAACGATAAACATACGCAATCGCCTATTTGGAGTGGACATTGTATGCAAAAAATAAATCATTTTGTATATCTTTTAAAAAAATGCAATGTTTCGCAAAAAGAAACTTACTTAGATTAACTTAGTATTTTAAATCCCTGCTTTGCCCTGCTTGCTTTAATTTCTGCGCTTTAAATTGCCGTATTATGCCGCCCACAAAGACATAACAATAAAATCCTGACCAAAGTAATATTGTCTCAGTAGTACAAATAAATATTTAATACACCAAAGCAAGAAAAAGATAACAATACAATCAACAAACAATATAAGCATTTATCTAAAACCAGCGACAACATTTGTCGTAACATGTTATATACTGTTTGTCATGAGGTGTTGGCTACAGGTTAGAGGTGAAAAAAACATTATTATGACGTTACTTGCCGCAGAGCTAAAAAAACAACATGCTGCAAAATCTAAGCAGTTGCAAGACGCACAAAATTTACGCTTGCATCGGGCTATCAGTTGGTTGCAGGCGGCGGAGGAATGCCCTCATATTGATGGTCAGTTTGTGTTTTTATGGGTGGCGTTTAATGCCGCTTATGCAACAGAGGTAGAAAGTGGTAAAAATACAGAGAGCAAACGCTTTAGACGCTATTTAAAACGGATTATTACGCTGGATAAACAGGGGCAAATTTATACCTTGCTGTGGGAGCATTATTCTGGGGCAATTCGGTTATTGCTGGATAATCAGTATGTATTTCAGCCGTATTGGGATTGGGCAAATTCTAAACCGCAAGCTGGTTCAGGTTTACATTGGCAGGACGAGTTTAAACAGGCAAAAGCTCGTAGTCATAAGGCGTTGGCAAATAAGGATGTGAGTATGGTATTGACGATTCTTTTTACCCGTTTATATACGTTACGTAATCAGTTAATTCATGGTGGCGCTACGTTTAATAGTAGTGCTAATAGAGCACAGGTTAATGATGCTTGCCAGATTATGGGGGAGCTTGTGCCGCTTATTTTACAGCTTATGTTAAATAGCTCGAAAGAACTTTGGGCTAATCCTATTTATCCTTTTATATCTGAGTAAGGTAGAAGACGGCGTATTTTGGCAAGTCTCTGCTGCTGGCTATGCTGCTTGCGCTAGCTTGCCTACCCTAATTAAGGAACAGGAGACTTGGCAGGCAGCAGGTGGTAAAAGCCTTGTTGAAAAAAGCTTAGTTATCTTGCGATAGCAGTAAATAAAGCCCCTTGCAATTTTGTGCATTGGGGCTTTTTTATGGGTTTGTGTGGTTGTTTTATGAATGAAAGCCTGTGGGGTTTTTCTGTTGCCAACGCCAACTGTCTTGCACCATCTCTTTTAAGGTTTTTTCTGCTTTAAAGTTTAGTAGGGCTTGTGCTTTGCTAACGTCGGCATAGCAACTGGCAACATCTCCTGCTCGTTTAGGGGCTATTTGGTAGGCGACTTTAACTTGATTATATTGCATAAATCCTGTTACCAGTTGCAGTACACTAATGCCTGTGCCTGTGCCTAAATTAATGGCTTCTACTCCTTGTATGGGATTGCGTCCAAGCAGATTATTAATTGCTTGTAGGTGTCCGTTGGCTAAGTCTGTTACATGAATGTAGTCACGTACGCCTGTGCCATCTATGGTGGGGTAATCGTTACCAAAAATGCTTAATTTGGGTAATTTACCAATGGCAACTTGGGTAATATAGGGCATTAGGTTGTTGGGGGTGCCTGTTGGGTCTTCTCCTATGTTGCCGCTAGTATGTGCGCCAACGGGGTTAAAATAGCGTAATAAAATAATTTGCCAAGGGCATTCACTTTGATTGAGTGCGTCGGCTTGTGGTAAGTCTCCTAGCATTTGTTCAATGATTAGTTTGGAGCGTCCGTATGGGTTGGTTGCTGACAGTGGCATGTCTTCGGTTAAAGGCAGTGTGTTAGGTTCGCCATATACGGTAGCCGAGGAGCTAAAGACCAATTTTTTAACGCTAAACTCCTGCATAACCTGTGCTAAAGTAAGGGTTGATTGTATGTTGTTGTCATAGTAAGACAGGGGCATATAGCAAGATTCGCCTACGGCTTTTAAGCCTGCAAAATGAATAACCGCATGCAGGTTGTATTGCTTAAAGACCGTTCTAAGCAGTGTTTTATCTCGCACATCGCCTTGTATAAAGGTGAGGCTTTTGCCAGTAATGCGCTGTACTTGCTGTAGGGATTTTTGTGAGCTATTAAGCAGATTATCAATAACCACCACCTGATAACCTGAGTTTAAGAGTGCCACGCAGGTATGTGAGCCAATAAACCCTGCACCTCCTGTTACTAAAATGGTCTGCATTTTTCCTCCTTAATAAATAGCTAGCATGGCGGCTTTTAGTCTTTGGCAATACGACTGAAAACGGCCCCTTGTTGTCCTTTGTATTTGGCATCGCTGCGTTTGTTGTAGGGTAATTGTGCAGGGCTTGAGAGCATTTCAAAGGAAATGGCACAAATACTCATACCAGGGCGAAGAGCCAGCGGTAGTTTACCGTTATTATAAAATTCCAATACAATCTGCCCTTGCCAGCCGGGATCTACTCGCCCTGCTGTTACATGTACCATTAAGCCTAAGCGGGCTAAAGAGCTGCGCCCATCAAGCCAACCTACTAGGTCATCGGGTACGCTGACCGATTCATAGGTTGCACCTAAAATCAGCTCACCTGGATGAATAAATAAGGCATCGTCATCGCTGATGCTGATTTCTTTACTCATAATGCGATTAATGTCTTGCTCTAGCTGTTGTTTATCGCCAGATAGGTCTAGGTGTGTGACTGAGTTATTGCTAAATACACGAAAGCGGTGATCAAGGCGCAAATCCACGCTAATGCCTGCAATTGCACTGTCTTTTACATTGGGGGAAATGACAATTTTACCTTCTGTCATCTGTTGTTTAATATCTATATCGGATAAGCGCATAAGTCACCTCAAAAAGAGCGTGCAGTATAACCTGTGCTGGCAATGCAAACCAGTGGCGTTGAACAACTTCAAAAGACATAAACACAAAATATTACAAAACACATTAAAAAAACACCAATTAATGCTAGATTTTAAAAATAACAATCGTTTATTATTGGCGCATACTGTTTATCGGATACAATTCAATGGCACATTCTAAAATAGCTAACCTAAATACACCTTCTACGATAAATACATTGTCTGAGAAGTCTGCTGCTAAAAAAGTGCAAACAAATAAAACAGCTGCACAAAAAATTGCCGCTAAAAAAATTGCAGATGAAGCCTTGGAAAAACAAACCCAGCAAACAACCAAACCCAAAGATAAACTGGCTGGTATGATTAAAATTTCTGCTCAATCTTTAGAAAAACTCCATGCACAAAGGCTTGCCAAAGAACTGCAAGAGTAAATAGATGACTTTTATTAATGCTCAGTTGCCCATTTTTTAAAATAAATACAGTAACTTGGCGTTAAACTATAACTGCCCTGTTGCTTTTTCTTGGGTATTCTCTGCTCTGTGTTGCTAAGTAAGTAAAGACGCTCCCTGTCTTAGTTAGTCTTATTGCTAATAACCTAGTTTTCACCTAGCTTGCATCTACCCAAAAAGGGGCACGCAATTGATGTTTTAAAATTTTGTTGGTTGGCGATAAAGGCAGTGCGTCCATTAAAGAGATGGAATAAGGTCGTTTATAACCTGCTAAATTATCTTTTAGGTGTGCTGAAATCTCTTCATAGGTAGGTGCTTTGCCTGATTTTGGTTGAATAATCGCGTGTACGGCTTCGCCCCATTTTTCGTGAGGAATACCTACAACCGCAACCATTGCGACATCTGGGTGTAAAGAGATGGCACTTTCAACTTCGGAGGAATAAACATTCTCTCCTCCGGTAATAATCATATCTTTTTTACGATCTTTAATAAAAATAACGCCCATTTCATCTTTGTAGCCTAAGTCTCCTGAGCGTATGCCATCTCGCACCCGAGTTGTTGCTGTTTGCTCTGGCTTGTTATGGTAGTGGCTCATAATTGTTGGACCATAAATGACTATTTCTCCAATCTCTCCACGAGGTAATTCTTGTCCTTGTTCGTTTTCTATTAAGACCTGATTAATGGGTGTGGTAACCTGCCCTGCGGCACTAATGCGAGCCAATTTACCTTGATGAAATTGTGGCGGTAAAAAGCAAAAAATACCTGCTTCTGTCATACCATACCCCTGCACCAGTTGAATATGCGGTAAACAGCTTTGAAGCTGCTTTAATAAACCTGCAGCAATGGGCGAAGAGCCATACAAAATACCTTTAACCTGAGCAAAGTCTTGTGCGTTAAACTGTTCATCATTAATCAGCATTTGTATCATTGTTGGTGCTAATGCCAGCTCATCAATCGTAAATTTTTTAACCGCCGTCATTAATAAGTCAGGACGAAACATCGGCACAATAAACTGTGTTGATTGTTGTAAAATTCGTGAAAAGGTAATTAAGTAACCGGCAATATGAAAATAAGGAAAACAGCTTAAATAAACACCGTCTTTTTTGGGCATATTGCTTAGTGCACAAACTTCTGCACCTGCCATAATAGAGTGATGCGTATGCACTACACCTTTAGGTGACCCTGTTGTACCGCTGGTATAACAGATTAACGCTTCTTCGCTAGGGTCTCTGCTGAGGTTAAACTCTATAGGCTCTGCTATAAATTCAGATAAGTTCAAACCGTCAACCTCTGCTGCTTTAGCACCTAGGTAAATGATGTTCTGAATGCTGTTACTGGCAGCTAAAATAGGCGCAACCATTGGCGCAAAGGTATCATCAACCACCAGCACCTGTGAGTTAGAATCATCAATAGCAACCGCTAACTCGGAGGGAGTCCAGCGTAAATTAAGTGGTACTGCAACATGCCCTGCAAGCATAGTGGCGTACAGCATTTGCAAACTGTCTATACCATTTAACGCTAATAGTGCAATTTTGCTTTTGTCGCCTAAATTAAGTGACTTAAAACCACCTGCCATTGCTCTTATTTGTTGCACCATGTCTTTAAACCCAACTTGGCGAGCTGACATATCTATTAGTGCTGGATTACCATTATCGTTGGTTTCTGCAAAATCAAAAAGCTGGTCTATATTCATTGCGATGCTCATACATACTCCTTTTTTATTGTTTTATTTTGAGTTAAAAAAATTAAAATTCAACTGACTTTAATTGCCAAAGAACCTTAAAAATAAAGAAAAAACAATATACTACTTAATTTATTTGCATGCAAAGAAAATATCGCTTTTGGGCAATATAATTAAAATCTGCCGAGTATCAGCAAGCCCTTAATGTGTTTCTGCCCCTCTGCTTGCAGGCCTATTCTATACAGCTGGTTGCTCGTATATGTTGTACACAAGCATAAACTTTCTATCGCTAACATTTATATGGCGACATATAAATAGTAAAAATTATTACTTGACAGTCCGACCAGTCGGTTTATTATATGACAATAATTTCTATTTTATAAGGTGGCTTTAATGAATAATCTATATGCGCGTATTAATGCTCAATTTGCCCAACTGCCTGCGTTATTTAACGCTCAACGTTATTGGGTGCTGCTTATATTTGTGGCAATAACTGTTTTTACTGGCTATGGACTGGTGACTCAATTTAAAATGGATAAAAGTATGGAGGCTTGGTTTAATGAGGGCGATACCACCTTAGTGCAATTGAATGCTTTTCGTGCACAATTTGGTAGTGATGATGGTTTGTATGTGGTGTACGCACCTGCCGATGGCGATGTGTTTTCACAAACATCTTTAGCCTTAATCGCTCAGCTACACCAAGAAATAAACGATGCACGCTTTGCCCAAGATAGCAAAACGCAACAGCCAAGCTCTGCATTAAGCCGTATTGAGCGAATGACCAGTTTGTATAATGCGCCCTTTCAAGCGGTTGATGGCGATACCCTACAGGCACAAGAATTACTGCGTGATTTGCCCTATCAAAGCCCCTCACAACGTGAGCGGCTACGCACACTTGCAAGCCAGCAAAGCAGTTGGCAACGTGCTTTGTTTTCGCCTGATTTTCGCTTTGCTGGCATTCGCATTAAAACCGATTTTGGAGCGGTGGTTAAAACCCCTGAAAATGACGCGCAAAGCTCCTCTGATAACTCTGATTTGCTGCAAGATGAGACCGACTTACTAGATGCGGAACTTGCCACAAATGCGTCCAATACCCGTTCTACAAGCATTGAGTTTGAAGAGATGCAAATGGAAGATTATCTAAGTTTTATGGCAGATTTAAAGCAAATTTTAGATAAACCTGAATATCAGCATTTTCAATTTTATTACAGCGGCACCGCCTCAATGTATGAATTTTCTATGCAGATTATGCAGCAGGCTTCTATGCTGCTGCTAGTAATGCTTACGGTTATGCTGGGGCTACTGTGGTTTTTCTTCCGCTCTGTTAGTGCTGTTATCTGGCCCGTTTTACTGATTGCTGCTAGTGCTATTTGGACATTAGGCAGCTTTGCTTGGCTGGGTATTGTCATGTCAGAAATGGTCAATTTAACCTTTATGTTGGTTTTGGCCGTGGGCATTGCCGATTGCGTGCATGTGCTGAGTGCCTATAGTGGACAGCGTCACGCAGGGCATGAACATCATCAAAGTATGGCAGCGGCCTATGCCAAAACAGGCTTGCCTATTTTGCTAACCAGCATTACCACCATTGTAGGCATGTTGTGTTTATTAGTGAGTGATATTCCACAAATTATGACCTTTGGGGTAAGCAGTGCCATTGGGGTGTTGATGGCGTTTTTATTAACTGTTTTTGTATTGCCTTCCATGTTGGCTATTTGGCACCCTAATATAACCGCTAAAGCCAATGCTTCAGAGTCAAATCTAAGCACTCATCGCTACTTAGCTGCTTTGCCTGTTTGGGTTTCTCGTTGGCGTTATTTAGTTCTTTCGCTGTTTGTGGTTATCTTTGTTGTGCTTATTTATGGTATGACTCAAGTTAAAATTGATACCAATATTGTTGAATTAACCAAAGAAGGCAGCCCCATGCGCCAAGCCACTGAAATCATAGATAAACACATGATGGGCGCACAAAATATGGAATTAATGGTTAACTTTAAACGCCCTGACGCACTTAAAGATGCCCGTGTGTTGCAGGCTTTAGATGATTTTCAAAAGCAATTACAAAAGGACTTCCCCAAACAGGTTATTAAATCTTTTTCCATTGCTGAATATGTGAAAGAAACTTACCAACGCTTAAATGCCGATAATCCAGATTATTTTAAAATACCCGATAATTCACGGCTAAGTGCCCAGCTTTTGTATTTGTTTGATAACGCCAATCCAGAAGACAGGCAAAATTTAGTGAACGATGATTATAGTATCACGCATGTTTCACTGATGTTAAAAAATGCAGGCTCCCATGAGTACATTCAGTTTTTTAATAGCGTACAACAGCGTTTTGCTAAAACCATGCAACCTTTAAAAGCAACATATCCAGAACTTGAGGTCTCTAGTACAGGCGCATTAACACTTATGATACGCTTAATTGACCATGTAAGCCGAGCGCAGGTACAGAGCTTTGCCTTGGTTTTAATTATTATTTCGCTGATTTTATCTTTCAGTTTAATGAGTGTACGTGCAGGGTTGTTGGCGGTTATTCCTAACTTATTGCCAGCGGTATTTGTATCAGGATTTATGGGGCTAATGAACATTCCTTTAGATACCGATACTCTAATTATTGCACCTATTATTATTGGCATTGCAGTGGACGATACCATTCATTTTATGGCGCATTATCGCCAAGCATACTGGCGCACTGGCGATATAATGGCAAGCCTCATAGAAACCACAACCCATGTTGGACGAGCGGTGCTGTTTACCAGTTTAATTCTAGCCCTAGGCTTTGGCGTACTTTCATTTTCGGATTATTTAGGCATGGCAAAAACTGGCTTTGGCTCACTGGCTATTTTACTGGCACTGCTGTGTGATTTACTGCTTTTGCCCGCCTTAATTTTAATTTTCAAACCGCAATTTGGTTATAAACCAAATGCCATAAATCACTAGGAGTTAATTATGTTCTCTCGTTATTTACTATGTACTACCATACTCAGTGGCTTGTTACTTAGCCCTTTAACACTGGCAGAATCCAACGCCATTGAGATTATGCGTAAGGTTGATGATTTACAGCGGGCAGCAGTACGCACCAGCTATAGCCAAATCATACTTAGCACCTGTCGCTATCAAATTCAAAAGCAACGTCCTAGCTGTCGTAACGCCGCTAGAGTAAAAAAATTGGAAAATGCCAGTGCCAATACAGGGGCTCAATTTAAAGACAGCCAAAGCCTTTCTGTTGTGTTAGAGCCTGCCAGTGAAAAAGGCGTGGGTATGCTGACTTTCAGTTATGATAAGAGTGATAAAAATACTGAAAGCTGGCTGTATTTATCCGCGCTTGGCAAGGTTAAACGTATGGTATCTGGCAATAGTGAGGAGCAAGAACCAGTTGCTTTTTTTGGTTCAGAATTAACCACTGAAGATATGGAAACAGGTAAAGTTGATGAATACCGCTACGAAATACTCACCGAAGGTGCGTATCAAGGACGACAAGTCTGGGTCATTGAACGCACACCCACTGCCAAACGTCTGCGCCAAACTCGTTATAGCAAAACTCGCATATGGATTGATAAAGCACGTTTAACAGCACTTAAAGCCTATACCTATGACAAACAGGGTAAATTGTGGAAAAAAATGCTCTTTAGCCAATTTAAAGCGGTTAAGTCGGCTTGGATTGCACAGAAAATACGTGTTTTTAATGTGCAAAAAAAACGCATGAGCGTTCTTGAGCAACAGCAACTCAATGTCGGCATAGCCATTCCCAAAGGCTTACTAACCCAGCGTAGCTTGACCGACTTTGCATTTCGTGAGCAAGGATTTAAAGCCCTAAGAACCCCTTAAAAAAATAAGGAAAGAGCCATGTTTAAACACATAGCTTATGTGCTTGCATTTGTTTTAACCTCTGCCAATGCAGAGGTTAACAATGAGACAAAAACACCAACCCATAAGCAAATACCAACAGAAAATAAAGCAGAACTGCTCAGTGCCGATGCTTGGGAAGATGAACTATCATCAACAGATAAGCCGCCTCATGCGGACTTGCTCGCCGCTGATAACTGGCAAGATGAAGAAGATAAAAAGCAGACTAAAAAGACCACAAACTGGTATCAACTATGGAAAAAATACGCAAAATTGGCATTGAACCATCATCTTGCAAGCAACACCCATGCAGACATACAACAGCAGCGTAGCAGCGCCAATCTGCAACTTGAAGCATCACTTTCCCCCTCTTTATTTGTGCATATTAAAGGCAGGTTGCGCTATTACCATAAGCAAGACAACGCCCTGATACCTGCTAATAAACCGCTTACCCAAGCACAACTGCAACAAGCATGGGTACAGTGGAGCAAAGGCATCTTGTCTGCCAAACTAGGCAAGCAAAAATTGATTTTAGGCAGTGTGGACGGTGCTCAAGCACTTGATGTCATTAGCCCCATCGACATGACCGAACCACTATTAACCGACCTAGACAATATTCGCTTAGGTCAAACTATGGGGCTATTTAGCCTGTATGCGAAACAACAAAAACTAAGCCTGTTTTATATTCCCACAGCGCAGTTTAATCGTTTTAGCCTAGATGGACTAACCGCCTATTTAAAACGCCAAGCCCCTTTCGCACAAATGCGCTTTAACCCTAATAAAGGCAACGACGAATTTGGAATGCGCTACCAGCTACAGTTACCCCAATGGGATTTAGCCTTAATAGCAGCCAAATTAGTGCATAATAATCCCATTTCCCGCTTAACCCATACAGGGCTGAGTTTTCAACAACAAAGCTATCACCTCATTGGCATAAGCTCAAGCTATGCCATAGATAGCTGGCTAATTAACACCGATTTAAGCCACAAAAGCCAACAGCTTTTCTCATTAAGCCCTACCGCACCTTTAAGTAACAGCTTAGAAGCAGCTTTAGGCATAGAATACCTAAGCCCTAGCCAGCACTCTTTTAAAGCGAGCTTGTATAACAGAAAAAACCTTAGCAACAAACAAACTGAAAAACCAACTGTTAGCCTAAGCTGGAGCAAAAACTATCTAAATGATGACCTTGCGCTAAGTGCATTAGCATTTAAACAACTTCAAAGCCAAGCTATGCAAGCAACCTTATTGGTAAACTATAAAATCAACGACATTTGGCAAATGGGCATGGCTTATAGCCAAATAGAGACCCCAAACAAGCAAGATGCGGCGAAATATGGCATAATGCGCAAGCATATTATTTCGTTTAATCTTGGTGCTACTTTTTAATGAGCAATCTCACAACCTATGAACATATTATACAAACAGCCATTCATGTTTTTAGTCAGCAAGGCTTATCCAATGTCAGTTTTAACGCCCTTATTCGTGCTACAGGCATGAGCAAAGGCGGTGTATATCATTATTTTGCCAATAAAGAAGAAGTCATTCTGGCTATTTATGACTACTTTTTAAAAGATTTTCTTAACCCAGAAGTACAACAAGCCCAACAAAACCAATCCGCTTGGTATAATCTGCAAAGTTGGGTTTTTAATAGTATCCAGATGATGGACGAGCTTTCCACCTACAGCAAACTATTTATCGAACTGTTTTTTTATGCCACCAACAGCGCAGCGGCTAAAGATAAAAACATTGTTAATTACCAACGTTTTCATGCTTTTATTCAGCAACTGTTAGAGCAAGCCAAAAAAGACGGCGACTTAAAACCCGAGCTAAATACCAGTTTATTTACCGATGTACTTATGAGCATATCAGATGGTGCAAAAGCCAATACCTACGTACTTGGCGAGCAGCTTATAAACAGCAAAAAAGTCAGCTTATATGGCATACAACTGTTATTTGCCAGTATCACAACAGAACAAGGACAAAAAAATCGCATTCAACCTTAGAGTTATATCAGTAGCTTTAAACCACACTAAAACGGTGCGGCACAGCTAAACAGTAATGTGCTTTGGGATTTGGGGTGAATAAAGCCTAAGGCTTTGGCATGCAGCATAAGCCGCCCTTGTTGTTGGGCACTTTTAGCATACAGTTCGTCGCCTAAAATGGCGTGTCCTATATGCATCAGATGGACTCTAAGTTGGTGCGAACGTCCTGTATAGGGGTGCAGTTCTAAACGTGAGAAATTGCCGCTACTACTGAGTTTTTGCCAGCGGGTTAAGGCGGGTTTGCCTTGTATATAATCAACTTTTTGTTTAGGGCGATTAGCCCAGTCTACACATAGCGGCGCATTAATAACGCCGCTTTTGCCACTGGGGTTGGCAAACACCAAACTTTCATACACTTTATGCACTAAACGCTGGCTAAATTGCTGCTGCAGTGCTACTAATGTGGGCTTGTTAAAGGCAAAGACCATTAAACCTGAAGTGCTCATATCCAGTCTATGCACCACATGCACAGGGCGAGCAAATAAATGCTGTAGCTGCGTTGCCGCATTACTTAATGCCGTATTTTTAGCAGGTACGCTCAGTAAATCATGTGCTTTATTAATAACCACCAAGTGCTCATCGCAGTACAGCACTTTTAACTGCGTACCTAACAAATTAATTGCCTTTAATGGCGGCTAATAAGGCTTTTGCATCGGTAAAGAATTGATGTTTTTCTACATTACCACCTTGCAGATAAAGCAAGGTAACCGCATCTTCTTTACGAGGCCATTTTTTACTGGTTTCGCCAGTTTTATCGAGCATAATATTATACGAATAATCACGCATAGCAGGATAGGCAAATAAGCGTGCAATAATTGCGGGCATTGCTTCAACATCGGCTATACATAATGCAGAATGCTGGCTTAAAAAATCTTTCGGTAGTTCATTAAGTGCATTATTAACAATATCTTTTCCACTCATGTCGTGGGTAAAAATGACCAGTTTGGTCTGTTTGTTGACTGTTTGTATTTTACCGTGCTGATTTTCAAGACTAACGGGTAAAAGGTTTAATTCAGCATAGCTAATATGGCTAACGAATAATAAGGCTAATAAGATTTTTTTCATGGTTTTTTCCTAAGGTTGCATACCAAAAAAGCTGGTATCGTTTTGGGTAATAAAATGTTTATACGCTTGACCTACAGGTGCTTTATTTTTATTGACTAATAAACTGTCCAGCTCCGCCAATAGCTCTTGTTGATAAGAGGCTAACGCCTGAATATCAGCACCTAAGTGTTTCATTTCTGCATTAAGCTCATTGAGTTGAGAAAATAAAAGATTAAACTCATTAATGTCCGCATCTAAAATACAATCAGCACTATGAGATAACATATTCATACAAAAATCAAAAATACGCAATGCAATATTATCTTCTAAAATAAGACTTTCTCGCCAGTCAAATGCTTTTTGTTGTGCCGCTAATAGATTATCTAAAGAAGTCAGTTCTCCTTGTAAAAATCTTTCTACTTTGATTAATAGCTGAAAATAAGGCGTGCAATCTAACTGCTGATTATTTTGAATAAAATGGATATGTACCTGATTAACATGAGCAATAAAAAACGCAGCGCAAGCTCGACTAAAGGCATTTTTCTCAAATTGATACATAAAAAATGAATGTCCGAATAAATAACCGCCAAATTCTAACGCAAGCATCATAAAAAGACTATTTTTCAATCTGCTTTTTTTTATTTTTACCTATGCAGCGCATAAACACTGCTAGACTAATAATATCAATCTATTAATTTAAATCTGTATTAGCTCGGAGTCAGTTATGCAACAAATTACAATCCATGACCAAGATACCTTATTATTCCAAGGTGCAATTGCTGAGCTTACTTTATTAGGTGTTGGTATTGAATGTCATTTTGGCATTATCCAAAACTTAAAAACCAATCGAGGTAAATTTAAACAGCTAACGTTTAAATTACAAAGTGACTGTTGTGAAGATATTAAAGGTCAACTTAGTGTTCATTCTATGCGCCGCACAAAACAAGACCATTGTTTAATTTGTTTTCGTTTTTGTCAGCCAGCAGCAAATACGTTAAGGCAAGTGAAATCACTTATTGCTTCTGTGCCTGCTACTAATATTATAACCAGTCTGCCTGTTTCCCATAAAGACAACAACGCAGCAAATATAACAGACAATGTTGCTATGCTACGCTAAAATACCTAGCTAAATTAGAAAATATTATTAATAGCCAAACCCTAAAAACCCCTTACTAGATATTGCCTAATAAGGGGTTTAATCTGTGTAATACAGATTTTTGCTAGCCTGCTTTAACAAGCGGCCCTGGAAACGGCAAAACAGGACGACCGAAAACAGTATTGTTGACAATAGCAGCCACAATATAAATGCCTATCCAGCCACTAACAATCAGCATATAACCAACAAAGGGTTTTAAAGAGGCTGCAATAATGCCTAAATCTAGCAGTACAATCATCCATAGCACCACATCTAATAGAATAACTAAAATTGCCATCAAAGAAGGGGCGGTTTTAATATACGCCGGAGTAACGGCAGTTAAAAATCCAGCACCTGCCATCCAGCACCAACCTTCAACCGTTGCTAAGGGCTTAATCTCACCAAAATAGCCTGATAACAGTAAGAACTTCATAAGGACACTAAAGGCGGCACCAAACATAAAGAATGCGGAAAAGAACAGAAAGACGTTACCACCTGTGATATTTTTATCTTTAAGCTCAATAACCGCTGCCGTGTATTGCACAATGCCGCCGCCTATAAGCCAAGCAAATAACAAGGGCAGCCCTCCAAGCCCAACTTCTCCGATAAAAACAGCTCCAAAGCCAAAGCAGGCAACGGATAATGCACCTAATCCAGCAGGTGCGGGAGTCACAAAAGCATGTTCATGATTATGTTCTGACATATAGATTTCTCCAAGGATATATTTATTTTTATTATTTTTATTATTTTTAATACACAGTTATAATATCTTGCAAATTGTTTTAATTTTTATGATGTTACATCTGCATATACTATTTAAAACTAACACATCAGTATAAGAATTTCACGTTTTTTTTACTCTTTTTCATCTGAGTTCTTTTATACAAGTCATAAAAAGACATAAAAATCTTAAATTTAAGAACAAGATAAGTAAAAAAAGGCAAATAACAAGCAAAAAAAAATCCCTTCTCTTAGTTAATAAAGAGAAGGGATTGGTTTATTTCAATGCCAGTTTAGTTTGACTTATTAACAATCGGCAGTTTTATCTCACCTTGTACTTTAAACGCATTCGGAATAAAAAATTGTAAGTTTTGCTTGTGCCATGCTTGGAGTTTTTCTAACTCCTTAACTTTTTCAGGCTGCACTAAATCACCGACAGTAGAAAAAATATTATCAACCGAAGTAAGTGATAAAAACTCCATATTGCCGTTGGTTTTACTAGCATACACCCCTACTTTATCACCTGCTTTAAGACTTGCGCCAACAGCCACAAACTGAGTGGCGCTTTGATAACTGCCTTTATCTAAAGCGGTTATGGCTTCATCAACTAAGATGGTTTTACCATCACGCTCAATACATAGCCCCACATACGCCACTCCGCTTGCTAAAAATTGTTTATCTTCAACCGTTGTTTGTCGCAACCAGCTTTGTCCTGCCAATGCCAGATTATTGGTATCTGCTGGCACTTCATAAACACTTTTACATTTAATGCTATCAAAATCAAAAATTTCACCAACACTCACATCAAAAGGACGCCATTGGTTTGCTTCTAAATTTGTATTTGTGCTTTCTGCTGTTAGGTTAGGAATGCTATCTAGCACCACTGATTTACCCTCTTCTAAGCTAATACACTGATTGGGAATCTCATTTAATAAGCTGGCATCTGCATTGCGTAGTTTCACATCAAACCAAATACGCATTGCACGAAAGGCATTGATATGACCACAGTGCGAGCTACCCCCTAATTTCTGACCTGCCATGGGGTTTATATGTCCATTTTCATTGGTCAGTATACGGACATCACCACCTGCTTTTTTTAGATACTTGTAGTTATTTAAAGCTTCATTAAGAGGGAATAAAACATCTCGACTTCCCTGCACAAGTAAGGTATCAATAGGGCGCATTTTAAAGGCGGGCATGCCTTCCTGAAAAGGCTTGTTGTCTTTCTCTAAGCCACTAAAATAATCTAAGCCGTTCATGGAGATAAATTTAATCAAGTCTCCATCTGTATCTAATTCAGCAGTGGTGCGTGTCATTGGTATACTCATTCCAGTACAAGCCTTAGCTAATAGTGGGTGTCTACGATTAACCAGCGATGCCACACACAGCAAATTACCCCAACCACCTTTGACTGCCTTATTCGGGAAAAGTGAATTTTTTAGTGAGTTCCAAGTGCCTACAGGTATCATGGCATCAACCCGTGAATCTAATGCAGCCAAAGGAAATTGAAAGCCACCACCATAAGAGCCGCCTATTAATCCCAATTTAAAATCATTATTTGTATCAACGTTAATCGGTAAGTGACCTGCTTTACCTTGAGCGGCAATCCAGTCTACAACAGCTATGGCATCTTGCGTTTCTAAATAAGGGTTCATAATGGTAATGTCGCCTTCAGATTTACCAAACCCTCGTTGACTAAAACTCACTACAATATAACCTTGATTATAAAAGTCGGTTAATAAACCATTAATCTTATCAAATATACCTAAAATTTTACTGCCTTTATTTAATGGACAGTTATAGGGCTTATCTTTTGCTTCACATTTTGGCAAAACAACCAATTTATTTTGTTTTTTACTCGCCCAACCATGAGAGTGCAAAATAACGGGTAAGCTGTCTCCTTCATGATGTTCTGGTACAAAAACCTGAGCATCTATCCAAGTATTTCCATTTTTAACAGAAAAAAATTCAGGCTTTTTAAAATCTTCACATTTTGGACCTGAACCTACCAAAGTGCTCGCTGCTTTGCAGGTCTTAGGCGCTCTAGATAAAATGGGTTGTAAGCCTTTTATGCCATCACGGTCTTTTTTTCTTGTGTCTGTAGCAAAATTTCTAGCAGCAACCAGTTTTCCTTTGGGCTTTACTGGTGCTGTGTCTGTGTTGGGATTTGCACTGGTGATAACGGCAGAACTGTTACTGTCAGCAGCGGTATTTGCTGTGCTATTTGTAGCACTGCTTTGGCTACTGTTAGAACCACCACAAGCTGCGAGTAAAGCCGCTAAGGAAGCAGATAGCACAATACGTAAAATAGACTGGTAATGCATAGATAGGTACCTTTGTGTTTTTATTATTTAGTTTTTTAGTTGATTTTATTAATTTACAAACCAATTGTTTTTTTATTTGGTTTTGTAAAATTATTTTACATCTTTGTAAAGAAACATGTCAACGCAGTTTGCATTTATTGTTAGCAATATTTTAAATATGGCTGTTTATCTCTTTTTATTCGCTACCAATAACTAACTCTCTTTTTTCTCTTCATCACTGATATCTGTTTCCTCTTTTAGGGTTTCTGTATTGGCGCTTTCTATCGCCTCATTTTCTGCATCTATCTCTGTTTCTGTGCTATTTTCTGCCGCTTCATCTGTATTGGTTTCTGCTGTATCATTAGCCAGCTCTGCCATTAATGCATCGGCATCTTCATCTTGTACGGCTTCTGGTTCTACAGTTTGTTCTGCATCAAATTCTCCCCAGCCATCTGCCTCTGGCAGTGCTTCTTCTGGGTCTATATTATATTCATTATCAAGTTTTTCTATTGCAGACTCTTGTGTTTCTTGCGATTCTGCTTGCTCTGGCGTGCTAAAAATAGAAACCTCTTCTTCTCCTTTAAAGTTATCAAAGTCTCCTAATTCTGGCTCACTGCGCTCTGTATTTAACTCAGCTTCTACATCTTCATCTACCGCATTAAATCCTTCTTCTTCTGCTAGCTCTGAAAACTCTTCTTCTAGTTTTTGTCGTCTTAGCCACCAAATAAACAACCCTAAAGCAGTAAGAAAAACGGTAATACCAATGGCAAGATAAATCCATAAACTGCTCTCTTTTTCTTGCTCTTCTTCAAGCAGGCTTTCTTCTAAACTCGGCTCTTGTTCAGCTTTGGGCTCTGGCTTAGGTTCTGCTTTGGGCTCTGGCTTAGGCTCTGCTTTGGGCTCTGGCTTAGGCTCTGGCTTAGGCTCTGGCTTAGGCTCTGGCTTAGGCTCTGCTTTGGGCTCTGCTTTGGGCTCTGCTTTGGGCTCTGCTTTGGGCTCTGCTTTGGGCTCTGCTTTGGGCTCTGCTTTGGGCTCTGGCTTAGGCTCTGCTTTGGGCTCTGGCTTAGGTGGATTAAAGGGGAAGTTAAATTGCATTTTTGCAGGTTCACTTCTAAAGGGTTTCCCCCCCTGTGAAACACCACGAATATTAAATACAACCGTATATGTCCCTTCTGCTATTTGTGGTTTTAGATGATAAGTCCATGCCCCTTGCGCTTTGTCATAATTCAGTGGCTTCAGTGCTGTGCTACCATCAGGCAAGCCCAGCGTTAGGATAATACGACTTAAATCTATATCAACTAAGTCTGCTTTAGGGCTAGCATAAAGCATGACACTTTCTTGTTGTTTGTTTATTTCACTTCTAATTTCAATAGGTTCAAGTAAACTTGCGGTGATAACTCGTTTGCGTTTAAAAGTGCGCCCATTGGCAACAATTTCAAAACGATATTCTCCTTTGTCTTTGAGATTATCAAGTTGCTGTTTAAACCAACCATCTTTTGGTAGCGTTTCTGGATTTGAAAGCAGTTTACTTTGCGTTTTTCCATCAGGATTGGTAATGGTTAGTAGAATATCGGTGAGGCTTAATAGTGCCTTTTCTTGGATTATTTTACCTTTATTACTTAGACCTGTTTGGATTTTGACAGAGTTACCTGAGAATAAATTAGAGGGAATGCCGACAACTTGAAGAGCAAGGTCAGTCAAAATTTGTACTCTATTTTCAGGGTTTAAGTCTGCATCTATATCCCATTTTCCAGATTGGGGCGTTTTAACGGTAATTAAATCGAACAGTGCACCATTGTACCAATTGACCTGTGGATTATTGGCGGCGATTTGTTGATTGATGATTTTTCCATCAGGCTGAATTAATGCGCTCTTTTTTTGAGCGTTTTGTTTACGAAAAACTAAGGCGGTAAATTCTTTAATGCTGCTATCTATTTCAAATCGATTGTCTTCTAAGGGAACTTGGGTAACAGGAACAGAACGTGCAAAGGCTTTAAGAAATATTTTGGGTAACTCATTGGCATCATCTGCTTTTAAATAAAGACCTTCTGTTTCTAGGGCAATTTTTTGTAAAAGCGCAATATCGGCTTTTTCAGAAAGGGCGAGGGTATGAATTTTAATACCTTTTTGTGCATAGTACGGCAGTATTTGATTGATTAATTTTTTTCTGGCTGCAATGTTTTTAAGATTTTTAGGGTCACCCTCTGCTGCCATATCTATTTTGCCGTCAGTTAATAGAATAATGCTTTTTTGATAGTTGTCTGCATCTTCTTGAAAGCGGGCTTTTTCTAATGCGTCTGTTAGGTTGGTTTGCAAGCCAGCGGCATTAATGGCATCTGCTTGTTTGATGGCCTGTTGTTTCCAGTTTTCATCAACTTCTCCTAAAGGTACCAACATATTGACATAGCGTCCAAACGTCCATGCTCCTGCACGGGTTTTTGCTGGCATCAGGTTGGCTAAAAGTTTAAGTGCACTTTGTCGTAAATTATTAGGGTCGGTTTCTTTCATGCTACCTGATATGTCAATTAAAATACGGACATCAGCAGGTAGATTTTGCTGTTTTAAGCTGGCGTTAAGTGCTTTTTGGTTATTTTTAGCATTAATAAAAGCGTCACTTGCGGGTTCTTTTCCCTTGCCTTTATTTGCTGTTGGCTTGTTGGCTTTTGCTGTTGTTTGAACTTTCTGATTATGAGCATTGTTTGTTTCTGCAATAACAGCAGGCGGCGTATCTGGCACATTCAAGCTGGGCACATCGGCTTGAGCATTAAGTTTAGGTTTGTCTAGTTGATCTGCTGCTTGCGCTATATTGGCAAGCAGCATCAGACAAGTTGCGATTAATTGTACTTTAATTGCTGTTTTTATCACGCTTATATCCAACTTTAATGTGCTTTTTCGTTATAAAATATTTTCCATAACACGCCGTCCTTTTTCGGTAATATACCAACGAATACCATTTTTACCACTTACTTTACCTGCCAAACTTCGAGTAGTTAAAACGTGCAGCGTTTTAAGTATGGTGGATTCTTCTTCATTGGTTTCACGACATACCCCTGCTAAGGATCTAAAGATAAAACGTCCTGATGAGAGGACTTTTAGAACACTGGTTGAGGTTACATCTAGTTCATCAACCATGTTGTCGGTAATGTAGTCTTCTTTGTGCATGTCTTGTTCGGTTTCGGTATCAACCAAAGGCAGCATTTCATTTTGAATTAGGCGCAAGTCATGCTGCACATCTTGAGATATGGCTTTGGCATTTTGGGCTTCATCTAAAATACGGTCTGATAAATTATCAACAAAGAAGCGTGAAATCAGTGCTGAAATCAAACAAAAACCAGTAAAAATAAGTAATCTCGATGGATCTCCTTGGCTTTCTAGCACCAGCTCACTGTTAACCATATCCAGTACCACTGGCACCAAAAATGACGCACCCACACCTACCACTAGAAACTTAGGTAAGCTTGCTGCATCAGGGTCTTTTTCACCATAAATATAGTAGTTAACTAGCCCGCCAAATATGCCTGCAAGTAGCATAACGGTTGCTAGAATAAAAATATGATTTGCCATGTTATTTCCTCTTTAATCAATCTGATTATGCATTATTTAATTTGAATATTGTTTATATGTGTTCTGTTTAAAAATTTGGTCAATCAGTGCTTTTACAGATACCGTCCTTAAAGTTAGCAAACTTTTGCCTGTTAGCCAGCAAATTGCTAAAAATAAATGTGAATTTATGGTTTTTTTGTGATTTTCAGGTGAAAAATAGTGAAAAGTCCATTTTCAGCAGCGATATTTTTTTATATGGCGGCTGAAAATGCTGTTGAGATATTAGACTAAAGAGATGATAACAAGGACCAGTTGCGCCCATAAAATAACGCACGATAGCATATAAACAATAAAGCGATGCATGACTTTATTATAACTGCATTGAATAATAGAGTGTATGCAGCGGGTTGCGACATAAGCCCAAGCCAAATAAGTTAAAAGTCTGTTGTCTAATTGTAGGTAGAGGCTAATAAGCCCTAGTACATAAAATAAAACAGGCAGTTCAAATAAGTTAGCTAGGTTATGTGCTGGTTGTTCTATAGAGCTAGGTAGCACCTGAGATTTTTTATCTGGCGTGTCTAATGTTTGTGCATCAATACCCTGTTGTTGTAAATAGGGTATTCGTTTAGCAAATAAAGTAAGCCAAACCATTAGGGTTAATAACATCAGTGCCAGCATGGGAAAAATCATTGGGTTATCCTCGTATAGTAAGTGAGTGCTTTTTTATAGTCGTTCAAGTGCTTGTTGTAAAGTATCTACGGCATCAATTTGCATGCCAGAGATGGGCTGTTTGGGGGCGTTGGCTTTGGGCACTATGGCGCGAGTAAAACCGTGCTTTGCCGCTTCTTTTATGCGTTCTTGCCCTGAAGGGACGGGGCGAATTTCCCCTGATAAACCAACTTCACCAAAAACAATGAGCTGCCTATCTAGTGGGTTATCACGAAAGCTGGATAAAGCAGCGAGCAATAGAGCTAAGTCTGCGCTGGTTTCACTGACTTTTACTCCTGCAACTACATTTACATATACATCTTGATCTCCAAGTGCAATACCTGCATGTCGATGTAATACTGCCAATAAAAGATTTAAGCGATTTTGTTCTAACCCAACAGCAATACGTTTTGGGTGTCCAAAATGGCTTTCATCAACCAATGATTGAATTTCAATTAACAAGGGGCGTGTGCCTTCCCAAATCACTGTCACTACGCTGCCTGAGGCATTGCAGTCTCGCTGATTTAGAAAAATAGAACTGGGGTTTTTAACTTCTTTTAAACCACTATCAAGCATGGCAAAAACACCCAGCTCATTAACTGCACCAAAGCGATTTTTAATCCCTCGTAAGGTTCTAAAGCGGCTGTCTGCTGAACCTTCAAGCATGATAGAACAATCTATCATGTGTTCTAATACTTTTGGTCCTGCCAGTGAGCCATCTTTGGTAACATGCCCAACCAGCAATAAGATGGTGTCGGTTTGTTTGGCATAGCGAGTCAGTAAGGCGGCATTTTCACGCACTTGCGATACGCTGCCTGCGGCAGAGTCAACTTGCTCGCTGTACATAACCTGTATGGAGTCTACCACTAAAATTTTTGGCTGAATTTGCTCCAGCTGATTAAGCAATCGCTCGCAGTTGGTTTCTGATAAAAGTTGTAAATTATTATTGTCTATATTTAAGCGTTTTGCTCGACGAGCAATTTGTGCCAAACTTTCTTCACCTGTGACATATAAAACAGCTTCATTTTGCGCTAATTTGCAGGTCATCTGTAATAGTAAGGTGGATTTGCCAGCACCTGGATGCCCACCTATTAAGATGGCAGAGCCTGGCACTAGCCCGCCACCTAAAACCCGATCAAATTCGCCCATAGTGGTGCTAATACGAGCTACTTGAGACAAGTCTACTTCTGCTAAGCGTTGTACACCTTGTTGTTGCGCGCCTGCGTAACCTGTTCTGGCATCTAAGTTGGAGGCTTTATTATTGCTTATTTTAAATTCTTGCAAGCTATTCCATTGTTTACAGGCACTGCATTGACCTTGCCATTTACGATGATTTGCACCGCACTGATTGCAGACATATTCTACTTTAAGTTTTGCCATAGCAGTTTTTTATTGATTACTCATAACATGGACAAATTCACTGGCTCGTTGTCCTTCAGGTGCTTTTAGAATTAATCTGGCACGCACGGGAATACCACTGGGCATTTTTCCTTCGCTTAAAGAGGCTCTGTAGCTTAAATATTCTTTGGGAAAAAAACGACGGCTTGCCAACACCTGGCCTTCGTTATTTCGCATAACAATGGTTAAATCTGGATATGGCTGTGCAAAAATAGCTTTGTTAATTAATAAGATGTCGGCTTGCAAGTAGCGTTTATCTTGTTTTTGTGGACGAATTAGAAATTGCTGTACAATAATTTTGCTACTGTCTTGTATGCTGGGCAACTCACACCCAAGTAACTGGCAGGCATGTTGATATAAAAAACGGGTGTCTGCATGACGAGCAAAGGTATCAAATTTGAAGTAAGCAACCTGCGCTAATGCACCTAACACCAGTAATAACGCACATAATACCCACCAAAATGCATGGCTTTTTTTGCTTTGTGCGGTTACTTCTTCAACTTCATTGTCTGCTTCTTTATATAGATTTTGTTCGTGGCTTTCTGGCAAGGGGTCTTCATTCACGGTCTCTGTTTCTGCGGCTAAAGAACTGGGGAAAGCATTCGGTTCTATACGCTCTTTATGTTCGCGTAAATCACTTTTTATTAAGGAATACACATCATCAACAGGCGAGCCCAATTGCATATCTTCTTCTTGCCAGCGTTTGGGATTTAAAACTTGCTCTGGCATTTCATCAGAACTAAAGCTACTTTGTGCCAGATTAAGGTTATCCATTCCTGCTAGAGGTGGGTGTTCTGGTGTTTGCTCTGTTTCTGTATCCTGGTTTTCTATTTCTGAACTTGGCAGAGTAAAATCTTCTGTTGCTTGGGGTTCTTGATTTGTTTCAGGTTGCGTATTTAAGGGTGCATTTTGAGTATTTGTCAGTTTACTTTCTAAGGTTTCTTCTGCTGTTAATTCAGACTCAGGCTCAGACTCAGACTCAGGTTCAGGTTCAGGTTCAGGCTCAGGCTCAGGTTCAGGTTCAGGTTCAGGTTCAGGTTCAGGTTCAGGTTCAGACTCAGGTTCAGCTTCTATTGGGTCTTCTGCGACGATAAAATCAGACTCGCTAAGACGCTCTTCTGTTGTATCTATGTTGCTTATATCATCTAGCTCATCATCTTCTAATTCTGCTAGATATTCATTTTCCAGCTCGCTCATCGCTTGCTCATCGGCTTTATTAGTAGGTGCTAGATGTGTCTGTTGGTAGTTGCTCAACGCTGCTGTAGCGTTGCTATCATAATCGTTGTTATCTTGGCTGCTGTCATTAGTATTAATGACAGCGTTGTTAATAAAGTGTTCGGGTGCATAAAAAACCTGCCTACAAGCACCACAGCGTACTTTGCCTTGAGCCATAGCAAGCAGTTCATCGTTAGTTTTAAATGCAGTTTGGCATTGGGGGCATTGAGTAATTTGTGTCATAACGGTCTCTAGCGTTTTGTTCCTGTAATTAAAATCCAATCATCAATTTGTTGTATGGGGTCTAGCTCAAACCAATTTGTATAATGTGCGAGCATATCCTTAGCTTGCGACTCTAGCAAGCCTGAGAGCATAATCTGTCCACCTGTTTGACAGTAACCTGCAAGCTTCTCTGCCAACTGCATAAGAGGGCTGGCTAAAATATTGGCAATAACCCACTGGTACTGTCTATCGGGTGCTTGTTCTGGCAAGTAAAGCTGATATTGTGCGTCTGTTAGTTGATTGCGTTTGGCATTGTCGGCACTGGCAATAATAGCCTGCGGATCGATATCAATACCATAAAAGGACTGCGCGCCTAGTAACACGGCGGCAATACCCAAAATACCACTACCACAGCCAAAGTCTAACACCTGCTCGCCACCTTTTATATGCTTGTCTAAGTGTCGCAAGCAAAGGGCAGTGGTTGGGTGTGTGCCTGTACCAAAGGCCAAACCGGGGTCAAGTTTTAGGTTGATGGCATCTGCATCTGGTGCGTCAGTCCAGCTTGGACAAACCCATAAGCGTTTGCCAAATTGCATCGGGTGGTAGTCATCTTGCCAAACTGTTAACCAGTTTTTATCTGCCAGTTCTTGTACACTAATTTTAGGTTGCAAATCTGCAGCTATCATTTGCTGGCAATCTCGCTGAATATTTTGTGCCAGCATTTTACCATTACTGCCCTGAGCAAAAAGTCCAATCACTTTGGTTTGTTGCCAAATAGGGGTGCTGCCTAATTCTGGCTCTAAAATGGGCTCATCGGCATTATCTTCAAGGGTAACAGATAACGCACCTGCGTTAAGTAACAACGCTTCGGCTATGTCAACCTGTGGTTTTTGTGTGGCTAGGCAAATTTGTATCCAGTTCATCATGTATTGGCTTTTTGTAAATAGCCTAAAGCGGCTTCTAATGCCAGTGCATAAGATTGCACGCCCAAACCACAAATCACCCCTAATGCAATATCTGATAGGTATGAATGCTGCCGAAAATGCTCGCGTGCATGAATGTTAGATAGATGCACCTCAATAAACGGAATAGCAACACCACTTAGCGCATCACGCAGCGCAATGCTGGTATGTGTCCATGCTGCGGGGTTAATTAAAATAAAATCTACCGCTTCTTGTTTGGCCGCATGGATACGCTCTAGCATGTCTCCTTCATGATTGCTTTGATATTGTTCTATACGGTGCTCTGGTGCTTGTTGCACAAGGCGTTTATAAATATCTGCTAGGCTATCGTGACCGTAAATATGTGGTTCTCTCTCGCCTAATAGGTTTAAATTTGGACCCTGTAATAAAAGTATGTGTGCCATTGCTTTATATGTTTCTCTGGTAAAATATCAAGATAAACATAGAGTGTGCCATAAAAAGCAATTTTGAGTCCAGATAATGCGTGTTTTACTGACTTATAGCTTGGGCACTTCTTGATTAAGCCAAGTAAGTCGATCATCTACCCACTGTTGTAAGCGTTGTACTTCCTCAGGATAGGTGTTTGGCCAATTATAATTAGGCCAAACATATTTGCCTAAAATAGCCCACTTTATGAAATTCTTTTTTTGCCCCTTATCTAAATAAGATGAATGCAATTTAATCACATCTGCAAGTAGACTGCGGTGATTGTAAAAAACATTAAATCTGGATTTGACCTCGGCAACAAAAGCTGGGTCTTGAAACAAACGGGCATACCAGTCGGCTCGTTTAATCCAAAAGCCATCAGTTTTATAGTTTTGAGAACCATTAAACTCTGGTCTATCGTTAATATTACCAAAGGCAATATCAAAATCCCAAACAGGTCCCATTTTAATTTTTCCACCAGGTATGTAGCTTAAATAGACACTGGTTTGAAATTGGGCATCTTGGTTTTTGCTAATTTCATTAACCCAATACCAGTCAACAAAAGAGGCTACATCAATGTATTTTGCATAACCCGTTGTGGGATCTGTAAAATTTGCGCCAAATAAAGCAGCTTCAAACGCTTCAATGTGATTTTTAATTAAATTGTATTGTGCGTCGTCTTTTTTTACCTCTGGCTCTTTAATATTAAAAACCTTATATGCTCTGCCGTTTAGATTGTCTCTGTCTTGAGTTTTAAATGTAATGTCATCGCTGTGCGCTTTAGCATCGATTTCCAATAAATAACCATTTTTACCAATATTCACTCGGTAATCGGACTCTTCGACCTTTTGTGTAATCTGATATACGCCTTTATAACTACCATTAATATACAGCTCAACAAAGCGGCTGGCAGGTGTAAAATCCAACTGACTCAAACGACTAAGTGCAAATGCCAATTCTGTTCTTAACATGCTTTTATCACTGTAGTTCGCCAATAAAATCCATTTTTTATCTTCAGGCATTCCCAACACACTGGTTTTTTTATCAAATTTAAGTTGATAAGGCTTTTTAGGCATTGTCCAGGTTGTATTGCCTCTGCCTCTTACTTTGAATTTTTTACTGAAATTTTGCTGTGCACCACTTAATTTAAATATCCCTTTAACATATTTATCTTTGGAAGATATCTCTTCTTTATCTTTCATATCCATATCAATACGCGGCAAAGCGGTATGTTGAATATTTAATATGATACTATCACTAAAGCGACCTTCTTCTGTTATTGCTGTTATTTTAACGCTCCCAGCCGCTTTGATAGTTACAATACCCTGTGAATTTACCGTTGCCACTGAGCTTTTATCACTACGATAAAACACCTTTTTATTGCTTGCATTAGCAGGGAGTACCTCTGTTTTTATAGTTACAATAACAGGCACACTCCCAAGCATAATGGTTTGATGTGGAGAGCTGATACGCACACCACTGACACTTGCTATATGATTAGCAATTTTGGAGCTTTGAGCTATTTGTTTATTTGAATTGCTTTTAACAATGGCATTTTCACCACCGCCGCAGGCAAATAGAAACGCAGATAAAATTAAAATAAGAAAATGATATAAAAAGGGTAATCTAAAAACTGTACACATGTTTTTGCTTTAAGTGTTGGGTATTAACAACGCTTAGTTGTCTTGCTAATACCATAAATAGCATAATTTGGACTGCCGTATCTCAAAATTTTGTGCACAATAACAGCTTTAAAAAACAAATACAAATAATTATTTTTCTTCAATTTAATTGATCATCTTTTTGTTTATATCCCGATAAATAACACAACAGTTACGCCCTGCTTGCTTGGCCTGATACAGGCTTTGATCGGTCTCTGATACCAGTTCTTTTACAGATTGCCCATGCCAAGGTGCGATACCACAAGAAAAGCTAACGCTAAATTGATTGCTGCTTTCCTGTTCAAATTCACCAAATCCAATGCGAATTTTATCCATAATTGTCAGTGCTTGATTTTCATCAACGTCTAATAAAATAGCAAATTCTTCACCGCCGTATCGCCCAATAGGGTCATTGTAACGAAGATTTTGTTTTAGATATAAAGCCAGGTTCTGTAGCACATAGTCACCAACTTGATGCCCGTAGCTATCATTGACTTCTTTGAAGCAATCAATATCTAACATAACTAAACTCATCTCACCGCTGGTTGTTTCATTTAAACGGTGCTTTAGCTCATCAAGAAAATAAGAATGGGTATAAAGACCAGTGAGTCTATCTTGTGAAATAAGCTGTTTTAATCTAACTGATTGCGCGATTAATTTAAGTAAATTTTGGACAAATAATTGACCATCACACTCATCTTGTACCCTAATATTCATTATTGCTGTTTGCTGTTTACTCTTTGTTTGCCCATCTTGCTTTTCAATATAAACAATAGGCACATGTGCTTGAGTGCTTTGTTGCTTAACCAACTCAGCAAGAGAATAAGCTATCTCCTGTGCTGCTTTTGGAGTAACAACAATGGCATCAGCGGCTTGTGTATTTAAGTGCTCAAGTAAATGATTAACCTGACTAAAGCGGCTTATCTTAAATTCTGACTGTTCTATATATTGCTGAATATGACTGCTTTCTGGCGGCTCTCCAAGTAATAAAAATAATCTGATATCAGCTATAGCACGCACATGACTTTTTTCATGTATTACTTTGATTAAACTGGGAAAATCTTCACTATCTAGCAATTCTGCCTGATAAGATAAGGCGTTAGCTCTAATATCTGCACTAGGCAACTTATTAGCATAAAGTGCGAGGCTGACTTGCTGGTTTTGATGACGTTTTTGTAAGCAAGGAATGACGTTTTTATCTGTTAATAATTGGCTGTCAAATAGCAGTAAACTGCGCTTAGCAACCATGCTTTTTTCTATATCCTCCATAGCAAGCCATGTGCAGTGAATATTAAACTGCGCTAATTTTTGCAATAATCTTTGATGATTGGACTCTTTTTTACCTACAAAAAAGAACTGTATTTTCTTCTCTTCCTGTTTGTCGCTGTCTTGTGTGTCTGTTTCTCTAAGTCCCATTATTTCTAGCTGTTTAATAATGTCACTAATGGCTTGATGTTGCTGTTTATCCTGTTTTTGAGCGCATAAATCCTGTAGTTTTTCTGCCAGTTTAAGGTGTGCCGTATTCTCATACTGACCAGCGGTTTTTGTATAGAAATTTACTGCTTGTACAAAACTGGAATAATCGTTTTTATTCTCTGAGCTAACGGCAATACAATCCCATAACTCCTTTACTCTTTGTGCTTGATGAATAACTGTTTTAGTTAGAATATTAAATAGCTCTGATGATGCCTGTATCTGTGTCATAGAATTTACTGTTATAACCTATTTAAATAAAAAGAAACCAAACGCACCTATTATTTTAGTCTAAAATCAAGTAGAACTTAGTATTATTTTTGATACTGCTATATGTAATAACCGATACCTTATTTTATGCAACCTAGCTATCCTTTAATTAAAGCATTTAACCTTCTGATACTGGTCTCTTTTATGGCTTATTTTCCAAGCAGTAAAAGTGATTTAGTACCCGATAAGCTAGTGAATAAAGCACGCAGCCAATATGGGGCAAAATCGGCTAATACAATGCGTGCTTGGCAGCAAACAATGGAAGACATGCAAGATGCCAGTGAGATGACCAAAATCAAGGTGATTAACCGCTTTTTTAATCAAAATGTGCCCTATAAAACAGATATGGCACATTGGCGTAAAGAAGATTATTGGGCAACACCTTTTGAATCGTTGGTTACTCAAGGTGGCGATTGTGAGGATTATGTCATTGCCAAATACTACTCGCTCATTAAGCTAGGCGTGAGTGTAAAAAAATTGCGTATTACTTATGTTAACGCACTGGAGTTTAATGTTGCTCATATGGTATTGGCCTATTTTCCTTATCCTGATGAAATTCCTTTAGTATTAGATAATATCAACCCTATAATCAAACCTGCCAATAAACGTAAAGATTTAGAGCCTGTATATAGCTTTAATGCACAAGGTATGTGGCTCGATAAAATGAAAGGACAGGGGGTATTAATGGGCAACCCAAATAAATTAGACTTGTGGACTAATTTACGTATTCGTATGCAACAACAAGGCATGAGCCTTTAGGAGATAACTTTTATGAGCTTAAAGCAACAACTTTCATGGTTAACAGGCATTACCGTGCTATTGATGCTAGTGGGTAATTTAAGCCTCACTTTAGTACAGGCAAAACAGCATTTTGAACAGCTGCTTAATGCCCGTGCTTATGATGCTGCAACCGCTTTAGCCCTGTCTTTAACACAGCAAGTCGATGCACAGCCTGCACAGCAGCAACGTATTATTGATGTGCTTTTTGACCGTGGTTTTTTTAGTGAAATCAAACTGCTGCGTAGCGATAAAAAACAGGTGCTAAGACGTGCAGAAGCCGATGCCAATCAGCACACACCTAACTGGTTTAAAGAGCTATTTGCGCTTGAAGTATTGCCCGCCAAAACCAATGTTAGCCGTGGTTGGCAACAGTTAGGCGAGCTGACCGTTAAAAGCCATACACAGCTTGCATATAATGACTTATGGGGTATGTTTACTAATGAATTAAAATGGTTTTTGCTGGTATTATTAATCAGTGTAACCAGCGTACAGGTTATTTTAAACATACTCCTAAAACCACTTATGCGCGCAGAACAACAGGCTTTAAGTATCAGTGAAAAAAACTGGGTTAAGCAAAATATCATTCCCTCTACACGTGAGTTTAAACGCCTTACTTTGGTGATGAACCAAATGGTTGATAAATTACAAAGTATTTTTAACTCACAAACTCAAACCAGTGATTTACTACGCCAACAATCTTTAGAAGACGGCACCACAGGATTATTAAACCATCGTGGTTTTGACCAGCAAATGACACATATTTTAGAAGGCGGTGATGAACATAGCGGCTTTCTGCTGTTATTACACCTAGAGCATTTTGCACAATACAACCAGCAGCACGGGCGTGCACTTGGTGACCAGCTCTTAGTACAAATTGCCAATCACTTAAAAGCACATTTTCAACGTAGTCCTGCTGTATTAATTGCCCGTCATCGTGGTGCTGATTTTGCGTTATACATACCCTGTGTTGATAAGGCGCATGCCAAAGACAGCTTGCAACAATTAAAATTACACCTAAATAACTTAGAGCCGTTAATCAAACCCACTGAATTATTAATGGGTTCAGTCTTTTTACAAGACCAGCGCGACAGCTTAAACAATGCCCTAAGCCAAGCTGATTTTGCTTTACGTCAAGCACAAAAAAATGACTTAGATGATTGTTTCCATGAGCAAACCACAGAGCAAACCACACTTAATGCCAGCCAATGGCGCAGTAATTTGTTAGATATTATTGAAAATGGCAGTTTACATATTGAATACTTACCTGTTTTAGATATGCAAAAGCAAACAGCAGTGCAATTTGAAGTACTTAGCCGTATTCATTTACAAGGAGAGCACTTATCAGGAGCACGTTTTTGGCCAATGGTTGAGTTTCATAAGCTCAGTCCGCAATTTGACCTGCAGGTACTTAAATGTCTGGCTCATGACTTCCCTCGCTTACCTCAAGCACTACGCTACTGTGTTAATTTGGCGCACTTGAGCGTGGCATCGCCAGAGTTTCAAAACCAGCTAGATGAATTTTTACACAGCCAGCCATTATTAGCCGCCTCTCTTGCTATTGAAGTTTCAGAGCATGTCATTAATGAGCATGAAGCTGCTTTTGCCCAATTAATTGAGCGACTATCCCCTATCGGTGTGCAATTTGGTGTAGATAAATTTGGTACTGGCAAGCAATCTTTTGCTTATTTACAACGACTAAGATTGGATTATTTAAGAATTGATGGTGGCCTTAATCGTGGTTTACATCAGGCTCAAGATTACCAGTTTTATATTCAAAGCATGGTGCATATTGCACATAGTTTGGATATTAAAATCTTAGCAGAAGGTTTAGAAGACGAAAAAGACATTGACATTCTTAAACAAGCGGGCATTGACTCTGTAAGTGGCTTTTTCTTCTCCAAAAGTTTACCTATTGAAGAAGCAAGCCGTATCACTAAAATTTAAACAAGCGATTACTGATTTTCAGCAACGAGCCTTAGTTGCTGAAAAACACGCTCATCACAATTGCTCAAGGGCTCATCAATTAGGCTTGCGCTTTGTGCTGATAACGCACTGACAGGGACAAGAGCAATATCTAATTCACGCTCACAACTGGCATATAAAAGCATAAGTAATTCACTGATATAAGGGTCGGTATGTGGATTGTAATACATCGTTGGCTGAGCTAAATCTGCATCTAGCTCTCGCACTACAGACCAAGCAGTCTCACCCCGTTGATATAGGGTGTCAGGGCTAATTCCATGTGCTTCAGCCAGACCCATATCCCATGTTTGCCAATTTTCTTCTGGTTCTATCAAAGTCGTTTTGATTTGTCCGTCCGCCAAAGACCAAGCAATCGCAACGGGGTATGCGTCCTCACTTAAACTGGTTGCATCAATGGCAATAAACTGAGGATATTGCATGTCCATTAATTATTGCTGTGCAAAGCGTGATTAAGTTCTACAGCCGATTTATTACTGATACATTGCACCGCACCTGTCAGAGAATCTCGACGGAACAATAAATCATCTTGCCCTGCTAAATCACGCCCTTTTAGGGTATCAACAATCTGCTTACTGTCATCTAACAGCTGTATTTTTGTACCAGCGGTAATATATAAACCTGCCTCAACCGTACAACGATTACCTAAAGGAATACCAATACCAGCGTTCGCACCTAATAAACATTGTTCGCCCACTGAAATCACAATATTACCGCCGCCTGAAAGCGTCCCCATAGTTGAGCTGCCGCCTCCTAAATCAGAATCTTTGCCTACGACCACGCCAGCAGAAATACGCCCTTCAACCATAGAAGTGCCTAACGTACCTGCATTAAAATTAACAAAGCCTTCATGCATAATAGTGGTGCCTGCTCCAATATATGCCCCTAATCGCACTCTGGCAGTATGTGCAATACGCACCCCTTTAGGCACAACGTAATCAGTCATACGCGGGAATTTATCTACTGAATTAACACTTAAAAGCTGTCCTTTTAGGCGAGCTTGAAGCTGTGCTTGAGGTAGTTCGTCTAAATCAATCGCACCTTGATTAGTCCAAGCCACATTCGGCAATAAAGCAAAAATCCCCTCAAGGTTCAATCCATGCGGTTTAACCAAACGATGAGAAAGAAGATGCAGCTTTAAATAGACTTCAGGGGTGCTTTGTGCGGCTGTATCTTCATTTAACAAGCAAATAACCACAGGCTTTTTGCTTTCCGTCATACTTTTTGCAAGCCTAGCCTGAGTTGGAAAAGAGGTTTGCAAACGCTCACTTAATGCCAATAAATCAGCACCATCTGGTTCTATAATGCGCTGGGTTTCAAGCTCCCCAAAAAGCGCAAGTAAATCACTAAGCAGACTATTTTCTGGTTGAAAAACAGGTTCGGGATAAAATACTTCTAACCACTGCCCTTGTTGATTTTTACTGCCTACACCTATGGCAAAAGCAAAAGATTGACTCATTGTGTTCTCTCCAATAATTTTTGATAAGTTTCTATATTAAAACCAATAACCAGTGCCTTTTCTGTTGCTAGCACAGGCCGCTTAATCAGCGTTGGGTTACTTTGCATAAGCTGTAATGCCAAGTCTTGATTTAACTGTTGTTTGTGCTCTTCATCTAATGCACGATAACTACTGCTACGCTTATTAAACAAACTTTGCCAATCACTGCGAGCAAGCCAGTTAGTCAGTGTGGAGGCAGACAGTCCCTGCTTTCTAAAATCATGGAACTGATATTCAATCTCCTGCTGCTGTAGCCATTTTTTGGCTTTTTTAACCTGATCGCATTGAGCTATGCCGTACAGTATCCAGTTACTCATTGTATGTTAAAACCCCTTTCCTTAAATGCGCTGCATACTAACAAAAATTGCGCCAGCTAACAGCTAAAGTGTGTATTTTATAAATCCGTTTCATGATAATTAAGCAGACTATCAATGCGCTTATTGAGCATTTCATCTTGACTGAATAACTTGGCTCTTAGCAATAATTCACGGGCTTTGTCTGGTTGCTGCTGTTTTAACCTTAATAACCCCTGACGATATAAAACCTCTGCATTTTTAGGTTGAATTTGCCGTGCTTGATCTAAATATTTAAAAGCACGTTCAAGTTGCTGAGCTTGTTTTGCCTGTTCTGCCTTAGCAAACAAGGCACTAATAGCAGGGTGATGCTGTCCTTGATTTAATGATTCTTGCTCAAGTAAGGTATTTGCATCTATTGTGTTGGTATTTACTTCATCTGTCTGCTCCAATGAGCGCATATTACTACAAGCACTGAACAGCATAAGGGCACTTAGAATAACCAGTCTAACCATGATTTTTTCCTTTCTTTAGTGGATTTATTTGATTTTTTAGGTGTGCAGCTTGTGGCTGATTTTAATCTGTCACGAATAAATAAAAACACCTCGCCCACACAATCTTCTGCCAATACCTCGCCATTATCACTAACCGCAAAAGCACTTAAATAAGGAGAAGGATCTATCGCACTTACACCCACCTTTTGCAATGTTGCCAACCAAATTGGCATAGCCGCAACGCTGCCGGTAAAAGGTGTGGGTTGATTGTCATCTCGTCCAACCCAAATTACGCCTAAATAACGTCCATCAAAACCTGCAAACCAAGCATCTCGTTGCTCATCACTGGTGCCTGTTTTGCCTGCTAAATTCATATTTAAAAAAGTCTGTCCAAGGCGTTTTGCCGTCCCTGTTTTAACCACCTCTTGCATGCCATAAGTAAGCCAAGCACTCATATCAGGCGGCAATACCTGTTTACTTTCAATGGCATAAGAAGAGAGCGTTTCTCCTGAATTGCTCAGTACCGCTTCAATTGCGCGTAAGGGCATTAAAAAACCACCAGAGGCAATTGTTTGATACATGCCCGCCACAACAAAAGGCGTCAGCTCTAAGCTGCCTAATAAAATAGACGGGTATTCAGGAATACGTTGTTGAACGCCAAGTTGCATAAAGTTATTTGCTACATTAGCCACCCCAACTTGTACCCCTAAACGGGTAGTAGCCTGATTATAAGAGCGGCTCATCGCCTCTAATAAACTCACTGTACCATGGCTTTTGCGATCATAATTTTTAGGCTGCCAGATAGTACCTGGTGGACTTTCTAAGCGTATCGGCTCATCAGAAATCCGACTGCCCCAATGGTACTCCCCTGACTGTAAGGCAGTTAAATAAACAATGGGTTTTGCCAAAGACCCAATGCTACGTTTGGCTTGCAAGACCCTGTTATAACCAAAAAATTCTGGCTTACGAGAACCCACCATTGCACGCACCTCACCCCCATTAATACTGGTAATAATGGCGGCCGTTTCAAGGCTGTTTTTTAACTTGGTATTCCAGCTTTCTAACTGAGATAAACGCCCAGAGGCAGCCGTTTCCAATGCTTTTTGTAAAGCAGGGTCTAAGGTAGTAAAAATAGTCAACCCTTCTTGCTGCAAATCCTCAAGCCGATATTCCTTTTGTAATTGAGTTCTAACTAACTGTAAAAAAGCAGGATATTCACGCTGCCCTGCACGTTTGGGCGAGGCGGTATAAAGTGGTTGTTTTTGTGCCTGTATGCGCTGTGCTTGGCTAATTATGTTTTGCTTTTGCAACATAGATAACACCAAATCTCGACGTTCTTTAGCCCTTTTAGGGTGCTTTTTGGGATTGTAATAAGAAGCCCCTTTTACCAAGCCAACCAAAGTGGCACTTTCACTTAAATTAAGTTCTGTAATCGACTTACCAAAATAAAACCGTGCTGCCAAAGCAAAACCATGAATGGCGCGCCTACCTGCCTGTCCTAAATACACCTCATTCATATAGGCTTGTAAAATGTCTTCCTTACTGTAATGGTACTCAAGCAAAAGAGCCATCATCGCCTCTGTGGCTTTGCGTGATAAAGAACGCTCATTGGTTAAAAAGAAGTTTTTAACCAACTGTTGGGTTAAAGTAGAACCACCTTGCACAAAGCGTCCTGCTTTAATATTTGCCAACATAGCACGAGCAATACCACGCAAAGAAATACCAATATGCTGAAAAAACTGGCGATCTTCTGTTACAACCAGTGCCGCCACTAACATAGGCGGAATACGCTCCAGCTCTACCAACTCTCTATCTTCATTATGTGCAGGAAAAATACCTCCGATATATTGAGGCTCAAGGCGTACCAATGCGATTTCTTTATTCGCTTGATAAATGTGGCTAATTTTATTGCCAGAAAAAATCACACGCAGCTTACGGCTTGTCTCTTGTGTATCCCAAAACTGAAAAGCACGCCGATAAATATCAATCTGCCCATTATGCACACTGTATTCCCCAGCATTATTTGCATATTGAGTACGTCGATAATCGGTACGCTGTAATTCATCAAGCAACTGTGCGGGGGTTAGTTTTAATTGTGGATACAAATTTAAAGCACGAGAATAAACCTTTGCAGGAATAGCCCATTTTTTACCGTCAAATGCCGTGCGTACTTTATTATCCAAATAAATAACCAAAGGCACAGCCGCAATCATTAACAATAAAAGCAGCCACAACAACCACTTCCATAAGCGAACCATTAAACCAGATTTTGTCTTAGCAGATGTTTTTTTACTTGGTTTTTTATTGGATTTTCGACTCATTTATCTATCACAAAAGGGTTAAAGCAAGCTATCATAGCCTGAACAACATATATTTTCATCTTAAAACACCGAGGAACATACATGAATTACCAAATTTACGGCATTGGCAACGCATTAGTAGATAAAGAATACGAAATAGATAACGCTTTTTTAACTACTAATAATATTGAAAAAGGGCAAATGACCTTAATTGAAGCCGAGCAACTTGCAACCCGCCTACAACAATTAGAAGCACAATACCAACTCAAAAAACGTGCCTGTGGTGGCAGTGCCGCCAATAGCATTATTGCAGCCAGCTACTTTGGCAACAAAAATTATTACAGTTGTAATGTTGCCAACGATGATGCTGGGGACTTTTACGTACAAGACCTATTAGCTGCCAATGTAGATACCAATATGAGCGGTGCAAGAGATAAAGGCGTAACAGGGCATTGCTTGGTTATGGTAACCGATGATGCAGAACGCACCATGAATACCTATTTAGGCATTACCGCAGAATTGCATCAAGGCTGTATCAACAAAACAGCCATCGCCAATTCAAAATGGGTTTATTTAGAAGGCTATTTAGTGACCTCAGAGCCATCTCGTCATGCTGCAATCAAAGTACGTGAAATTGCCGAACAACATCAGGTACAAACGGCCATGACCTTTTCTGACCCTGCTATGGCACAATTTTTTGCCGACGGTTTACAACAAATGCTCGGAAAAGGTGTGGACTTACTCTTTTGTAATGAGCAAGAAAGTATGCTCTTTACCGATACAAACAACCTAGATGCCGCTATTTCAGCACTACAAGCCTATGCCAAAACCCTAGTAATTACCCTAGGCGACAAAGGTGCAAAAATCATTAACGAACAACAAATATATGACATTGCCCCCATAGCCACTGATGCCATAGATAGCAATGGTGCTGGCGACATGTTTGCCGGCGCATTTATGTATGCCTTAACCCAAGGCTATGATTACCCTATTGCAGGACGCTTTGCCAATGCTGCCGCTGCACAGGTTGTTAGCCAATTTGGACCCAGACTAAAACCCGAACAGCACGATGCACTCAAACAACACCTATCTGAGAAATAAAAGATAGAAAAATCTGGTACATTTGTGCTAGATTTAAACCTCAAAAAATAAGGAGAACATAATGACCACTGAAACCACCACCGAAGACAACTCAGAACAGCAAATAATAGCTGCCATGCAAGCCTGTTTTGCCGAGCAACAACAAAGCTACAACAAGCAGCCTTACCCAACAGCAAAAGAACGCATTGCCAATTTAGAAAAGCTCAAACATGCCATTATTGAACATCAAGATGAACTAGCCGATGCCATTTATAGCGACTTTAGCTGCCGCTCCAAAGACGAAACTCGCATTGCCGAAGTTATGGTCACCGTACAAGGCATTAACTATTTAATCAAACATTTAAAAAGCTGGATGCGCCCATCAAATCGTCATGTCGGTATGTTATTTATGCCCTCCAGCAATCAAGTAATGTACCAGCCTTTAGGTATTGTCGGTATTATTGTACCTTGGAACTATCCACTACAACTGGCGTTAGCCCCCCTTGCCGTTGCCTTGGCAGCGGGCAATCATGCCATGCTCAAAATGTCTGAATTTACCCCTGCCACTAATGCGGCGATTAAAAAATTACTTGAGCGTATTTTTTCCACCAGCCATGTTGCCTTATTTGTTGGTGAAGTTGAGGCATCTCAAGCCTTCTCTGCCCTGCCTTTTAATCATTTATTATTTACAGGCTCCACTGCAGTTGGTCGTCATGTCATGGCAGCAGCGGCTAAAAACCTCACGCCTGTTACCCTAGAACTGGGTGGTAAATCCCCCACCATTATTGCCCCCGATGCCGATATTAACGAGGCGGCCAACCGCATTTGTTTTGGTAAATCTCTAAACGCAGGGCAAACCTGTATTGCCCCTGATTACCTACTCGTACCTAAAGGCAAAGAACAGACCTTTATTGATGCTTATGCCAAAGCCTTTAATAAAATGTACCCAACTATTAAAGACAATGATGATTACTCCGCAATTATTAACCAACGCCAATATGAGCGTTTACAAAGCTGGCTCAATGAAGCCAAAGAACAGGGCGCAACCTTACACCCAATTAATCCTGCCAATGAGGATTTAAGCGGCACACGCAAATTGGCATTGCATTTTGTAACCAACACCCAAGATGCCATGAAAATTGTACAAGAAGAGCTGTTTGGACCTATTTTCCCTATTATTGGCTATGACAGCCTAGATGATGCCATCGAATATATAAATGCACGTCCACGTCCTTTAGCACTGTATTTATTTAGCCCTGACAGTCACACACAACAAACCGTGTTAGAGCGCACCCATGCAGGGGGTGTAAGCATTAATGACACCCTCTCACACATTGCTCAAGATGATATGCCCTTTGGCGGCGTGGGCGATTCTGGTATGGGGCATTATCACGGCAAAGAAGGCTTTATTACTCTCTCTAAAGCCAAAGCCGTGCATACAAAAGGTCGATTTAACAGCGGTAAAATGGCCTACCCTCCGTATGGTAAAGCCGTACACAAACTGATTTATCAATTTTTTATTCGTTAATAAAAGTAATCAGCCATAAAAATGCCCTAAGCGTTACCTAACAATTAGGGCATTTTTTATGTGTTTTTTCTAAAGCTCAATGGCGTTTAATAACTTAGTGACGTTAATTTTTCCATAGCCATAATATTTGTTATGTCCGTTTGCGTCATAAGGCTTTTTTCCGATTTTATCACTGGTTGTTTGCAATAATCGATTGATTTCTGCAAGACTCAAATTCGGGTCTTTCTCAAGCATTAAAGCAATCACCCCACTGACAATAGGTGCAGCAATAGAAGTTCCTTTAGCCAAGGTTGTATTACCATCTTCTTGCCCCATTGGTCTTAAAGTAACTACCCCTAAACTGAACCCCATACCACCACCTGGGGCAACAACGTCTAGGTTATTACCATAGTTGCTGCTTTGGGCTCTTAAATTTTTCCCATTGCTTGCCCCCACCGCAATCACTTCAGGAATATTGGCTTCTAAATTAAGAGCCTGTATGTCTTTATTGCTATTGCCAGAGGCAAAAACAATCACCGTACCTTTACCGCCTCGCCCTGTGCGTGCTAATTCTTGAATTTTTGCCTTTACCTTATCGGGCACACCCTGTTTACCTGTTTTATCATCAAGTCCAGAACCCCAACTACAGCTTATGATATCCGCACCTAGCTCGTCGGCTTTATTAAATAATGTCAGCATTTCATCTGTGCTCATGCTCTTTTTATATTTAATAAAAATAATCTCACTTTCGCTGGCAACCCCAAAAATGCCAAGTTTATTGGCTCTAGCAGCAATCACACCTGTGGTTGCAGTGCCATGAAGTTCATTTGCATTATGCGCCACATTACCTGAGCCTGTCGCAAGGTCATAGGTGTTTAGCACAGCCCCTTGTAAATCTTCATGGCTGACATCTAAACCATCATCAATCACTGCAATTTTAACGCCCTTACCACGATAAAGACGGTGCATATTACCTAGGTTAATATGTGCTTGTTTACTTACAAAAAAAGGAACTTTAGTATAGCGCTCTTCTGGTGGAAACAATGCCCACTGCATACCTAGATAGCGGTCTTGTAATTGAACATCTCTTGCTTGATTTTGCGTATGAACTTGCTTGATTATTTGATTTTGCGTATGAACTTGCTGAGCACTATGATTAGATTGACCTCCACAGCCAACCAATAGAAAAACAACAAATAAAAAACCGACTCTTAGTATAAGCATTACAATGACTCTTTTAAAAACACCCACAATGCTTATTGTATACAAAAATAGCAAAAATCAAAACCTTTTTTGCTGCTTTTTTAAACGCATTTAGTAAAAATTTGTTTTTAAATATGCCTAAGTAAATACCTGCATAAGTTTAGGGGCAAACTCTTCTAATGGTAAAACCTGATCCGACAACCCTGCTGTTTCAACCGACATTGGCATACCGTAAATCACACAGCTTGCCTCATCTTGAGTCCATACATCAGCTTGTTTGGCTTTAAGCGTACGGCTGCCCTCTCGTCCATCTGCACCCATACCAGTTAAAACCACTGCAAGCGTTTTATCTGCAAAATGCTCTGCCGCTGAATTAAATGTTAAATCCACACAAGGACGATAGTTAACAGAATCGTCACTTTCGCTAATGCAAATAGTTTGACGATCACTAAAGGTCAGCTGCATACCACCAGGGGCTAAATACGCATGACCTGGCTGTAATTTATCTCCATGCTGCGCCTCTTTAATATTTAAACTACTAATGCCATCTAAACGCTCTGCAAATGCGTTAGTAAATGATGCAGGCATGTGCTGGACAATGATAACCGGCACATTTAAACGCTTATCCATTGCCTTAAATAAAGTTTGCAACGCAGCCGGCCCACCAGTTGAAGTGCCTATAACTAAAATATCTTTTTTGCCTACACGGGTACTGCTAACACGGCCGCTAGCATTGAATCTGTTAGCTGGCGGCGTGCTAGGTGTGGCTGTGCTAGGTGTGGCTGTGCTAGGTGCTGGTATCGCAGCGTTAGTGGTTGCCATAGAGCCAATACGACTTTGAGCAACGGCCTGCACTTTTTCGACCAATTTGCGCCTAATTTCATCTTTATTTTTGGCAATATCATCAAAGTTTTTAGGTAGAAAATCGACAGCACCAGCTTCTAACGCTTCTAGTGTAATACGTGCCCCTTGAAAGGTCAGAGATGAAAACATCAAAACAGGAACAGGGCGTTCTCGCATCATTTCTTTAAGTGCGGTTACCCCGTCCATAACAGGCATTTCATAATCAAGGGTAATTACATCAGGCTTTAGCTGTTTGTTTTTTTCCACGGCCTCTAGTCCATTAGAAGCCACGCCAACTACATCTAACTCAGGAGATGAATTTAATATCTCACTAACTCGACGTTGAAAAAACATTGAGTCATCTACAACCAATACTTTAATTGTCATTTACATCTCTCTTTTTAAATACAAAAAAGCAGCGTACAGTCTTTATTCTGTCGCTGCTTTAAGAACTGAAACTAAGCAGCGCTACTTTCTTGTTCGCTTTTAGCGGCATAGTAATTAAGCATACTGGGCACATCTAAGATAAGTGCAATCCGTCCATCTCCAGTAATGGTTGCGCCTGCTAAACCAGCAGTGCCTTGCAACATACGTCCAAGGGGTTTAATGACCACCTCTTCTTGCCCTACTAGCTGATCAACCACAAAGCCAACTCGCTGTGTGCCCACAGAGAAGACCACCACATGTGCGCTATCATCAGGATTGGTAACTGACTTATCTTCAATTAACCAGTTGCGTAAATAGAATAACGGAATGGCTTTTTCTCGAATAATGACCACTTCTTGCCCGTCTACAATATTGGTTTTAGTCAAATCTAAATGAAATATCTCATTGACATTAACCAAGGGGAACGCAAACGCTTGATCTTTAAGCATAACCATCAATGTAGGCATAATTGCCAAGGTAAGCGGTACTTTAATAGAAATGGTCGTACCAACCGTCATTTCTGATTCAATATTAATGGTACCGTTTAGTTGGGTAATTTTGGTTTTTACCACGTCCATACCCACACCACGACCAGAGACATCAGAAATTTCTTTTTTAGTTGAAAATCCAGGTGCAAAAATGAGGTTATAACACTCAGTATTAGTCAAGCGATCAGCGGCATCTTGATCCATCAGACCTTTTTCTACTGCAATGCCTCGCAATTTATTAGCGTCCATACCATTACCGTCATCTTTAATGACCAGCATAATATGGTCACCTTCTTGGGCTGCGGATAAAATAATTTTACCCTCTCGGTCTTTACCATTTTGCTCACGCTCATCGGGCATTTCTACCCCATGGTCAACGGAGTTTCTGACCAAGTGAACCAAGGGATCGGCAAGGGCTTCAACCAAGTTTTTATCTAAATCGGTGTCTTCTCCAACCAACTCAAGGCTAATTTCTTTTTTAAGCTGGCGAGCCAAATCTCGTACCACTCGAGGAAAACGTCCAAATACTTTTTTAATGGGCTGCATACGGGTTTTCATCACCGACGTTTGCAAATCGCCTGTTACCACATCAAGATTACCGACAGCTTGAGAGATGGCCTCATTGTTTGATTCTGAGCCCAGACGCACCAAGCGATTACGCACCAATACCAGTTCCCCGACCATATTCATAATATCATCAAGACGTTTAGTATCTACCCTTACAGATGTTTCTGCCGCAGGAGGTGGTGGTGCTTTTTTCTCTGCTGCAGGGGCAGCTTTACTTTCTGCTTTTTTAGCTGCTGGTTTGGCTGCTGGTTTGGCTGCCGCTTTTGCAGGGGCTTTGGGAGCGGCTTTAGGCGTATTGCCTTCTGCTTGTAATCTGTCTAATAATTCCTCAAATTCAGAGTCTGTAATTAAATCATCACTGCCTGTACTAGCAGGCTTTTCTGGCGGTGCTTTACTTGCAGCAGGTTGCGCCGCTTTACCATCTACAGGACCGTGTAATTCATCTAATAGACTTTCAAACTCATCGTCTGTAATTTCATCACTTTCTACCTTTGTACTGCTGGCTTCTGTAGCTGTTTTTTTACCATCTAATTCATCTAATAAACTTTCAAATTCATCATCGGTAATTAAATCATCGCCACCTGCGCTGCTTGCAGGTGCTGGTTCAGGCTCTGGCTCTGGTTCAGGCTCTGGTTCGACTTCAGCAGCACCCTGCGGTGTTGCCAACGCACTTAAACGTGCCAATAAATCTTCTGTAGCAGGCTCTGGTTCTTCACGAGCACGAATACTATCAAACATCTCATTAATGGTATCTAGTGCTTCTAAAATCACGTCCATTAAATCTGCATCAACCGAACGCTGCCCATTACGCAAAATATCAAAAATATTTTCTGAAATATGGCAGCAATCTACCAACGCATGAATTTGTAAAAACCCAGCACCCCCTTTAACGGTATGAAACCCTCTAAAAATAGAATTAAGTAAATCTTTATCGTCTGGGCGCTGTTCTAAGTCTACAAGCTGTTCTGAAAGCTGCTCTAATATTTCTGAGGCTTCTACTAAAAAGTCTTGTAGGATTTCTTCATCTGCTTCAAAAGCCATTTACAACTCCTTAAAAACCAAGGCTTGATAAAAGGTCATCAACATCATCTTGATTGCTGACAACCGTTTCTGAATTGGCATTAATCTGTGGTCCTTCTGCGGTAATATCTAATTGTTCGCTATTTTCTTCTGCCGTTTTTTCAGTTTCATGCTCTATACCCGTGATGGTATCCACATGACCTGCCATGGCAATAAGACTAACCAATCGCTGTTCTACATCTTTTACTAAACTGGCTACCTTATGGATAACTTGACCAGTTAAGTCTTGATAATTTTGTGCCAGCATAATTTCTGACATCTTACTTTGTACGCTTTGGCACTTACCTTCTGTATTTGCCAAAAATTCATCTATTTTTTTACTTAGCTGACGAAACTCGTCAGGTTTTAAATCACGATTTAAAAAACGCTTCCATTCTTTAGATAAGTTAACAGACTCATCATTAATTTCTTGAACAAGTGGTATAGACTCGTCAACCAAATCCATGGTTTTATTCGCTGACTCATCTGTCATTTTTACCACATAACTTAACTTATCTGTGGCATTTTCAATCTCTGATGCTGCGCCCACCGTTCCTTCAATTTGAAAGTTACGAATAGAATCATGTAAGGCACGGGTTAAACGACCAATCTCGTTATATAGGGTTTGGTCTCGCAAATCATTTAAATCATTGACCAAAGAAACCGCTTTAGCCAAATCCCCTTTTTCGATTTCGCTTAGCATATTCTGAGCTAAATCACGCACTTCGCTGGTGACCGCACTGTTATCCTTATTTATATCAATTTTGGACATAATAATACCCGTTTAACCCTCAATGCGTTCAAAGACTTTATCAATTTTTTCTTTTAATGCCGCCGCTGTAAAAGGCTTAACAACGTAACCATTTACCCCTGCTTGTGCAGCTGCCACAATTTGATCTCGTTTTGCTTCTGCGGTTACCATTAAAACAGGCAAATCTTTTAGCCTCTCATCTGCTCGCACTTTTTTCAGCAAATCCAGCCCTGTCATACCTGGCATATTCCAGTCTGTTACCAAAAAGTCAAAGTTACCATTTTGCAACATAGGCCATGCAGTTAATCCATCATCGGCTTCTGATGTATTGGTAAAACCCAAATCTCTCAATAAGTTTTTTACAATTCTTCTCATGGTAGAGAAATCATCGACCACAAGAATTTTCATATTTTTGTCCACAAAGAACCTCCAAATAAACGGCTAATAACTATTACCAAAACAATCATTAGTTTAGACACTGTTACTACATTATCCAGCAAACGCCTTAAATTATTTTTATAAATATTAGTTTGAGCTTAAAATACGCCAACAAGCCTGAACCTATTTATACTCAAAACCAAGCCTTGCTTAAGGCTTAAGTGGGCGAGAAATCCCAACAGCACCAACTAACATGGCATCGCCCTCACAGCCCAAAGGCTTTACATTCAACGCATAATTCCCTTTAAACGCTGCTAAAATTAACTGAAATTTACGCTCAGATACAACCTTATCATCACTATAAGAACGGTACTGATGAGAGGGTTTACCTCCACACTTATGCACTTTTTGCTGGGTAAAAAATTCAATTGCCGCATTGGTTTCATCTTTTAATTGATAAATAAAGGTAACCGTCAGATTGGTGGTAAAGCCTTCAGCACAGGCAAGACTTGTACTTAAAGCAAAGAAAATCATAATTAAATATCGCAAAATACACTCCTAGTTTGATTGATAGTGCATTTAGTTTAGCTGAAAAAATAACGTTTATAAGCATACCGTCTGTCAATCAAACAGAAAAACCCAGCCACCAAGAAAATATATGATGTTGATGTGCCACGCCAACAATATATAAATACACCAAAAAAGCCACACAAAATGCCCATATCTTTTGCCGCTTAATGGCGACCGCTCCTAGCCCTATATACGCTAAAAGTGCCACTATTTTTGCCATAATCCAACTTTGCGCCAATGGCGATAGTGAAAGCAATATCAACAAATAAATAGCAAATCCAAGCAAAAAAGTATCTATAACATGCGGTAAAATTTTAAGTAATTTATTATTTTTACTTTGAGGATAAAAATAAAACAACCAAAAACGCACAAAAAACAATCCGCCACTTAAATAAGCGATGCTGGCATGTACCAGCTTAACCACTGCATAATCCATACTAAACCTTAATCCAAAAAGTAACCGGTCCATCATTAATTAAACTAACCTGCATATCTGCGGCAAATTCCCCTGTTTGTGTATGAATTTGCGCCTGTGCCTGCTGCGTAAAATACTGGTATAATTCATTTGCCTTTATAGCAGGTGCCCCCTTAGAAAAACTGGCTCTAGAACCAGATTGAGTATCTGCAACCAAGGTAAACTGTGAAACAACCAGCAATGACCCTTGCCTCTGCAATACGCTTTCTTGCATGCGTCCTTGAGAATCATTAAACACACGATAATTTAAAACCTTAGTGAGTAATTTATCCGCATTGGCAGTACTGTCTTCTTTTTCTACACCCAAAAATAACAGCAAACCCACACCAATTTGACCGATAACCTGATTATCAACCTCGACCTTTGCCTCACTAACACGCTGAATTAATGCAATCATGGTAATGTTACTTCCCCAAAAAAAGAGACAGTATAAATAAGTTAAGTTAAAAAGGCTTTAAATTTAACCCTAATTATTCTATGGTTAATACCCACTTAAACTGAGGAACTATTTATGCCTAAACCCATGCAGATTATTTATTTATTCGTATTTTTTGGTTTATTAACCTGCCAGCACTCTCTGAGTGCAGACAATGCAGAAGTTTATAAAAGCGTAGATAAAAATGGCAGGGTTACTTATTCTGATAGCCCCAGTAAAAATGCAAAAAAAACAGCGCTGCCTGAAATTTTAAGCATTCCCCCTTTATACAATCCAGATATCAATAGCCAAGAAGCCAGCAGGCAACAACAGCAGATATTTGCACCAAGCATAAAAATCATCTCTCCTAAAAATCAAGATATGATTATTGCCGCCAAACAGGGGAACTTTAGCATTCGCACCAGCCTCACCCAACCGCTAACAGGCGGTTATCATCTTGCTCTTTATGATATGGACAAAAACGAACAACTCATGCGAGGCATAACCACTAAATTCATACTTAACAACCAAAGCCGAGGGCAGCATAACTATGAAGTACGCCTTATTAATCCCGCTGACGAGGTTATTGCACGTGAGCAAATTCAACTATTTATTCAGCGACATAAAATAAAAAAGCCGCCCAAAAAGCAGCCTATCGCCAGATAAAACGCCCTCATCATTTAAGTACGCCCCAAACCCCTCATCTATTTTTATTTTAAGATGCGGGGCTTTATTGATAAAGTAAGCGTCCTTAAACTTTTTCCCACCCAAAGCCCGTCAAATTACGAGCAGCTTCATCAAAATTAATCTCCACTAAATAAATCTAGCTGCCCTCGTTCAAATAACGGTGGTGATATTAATTGACTTTGATTTGTGCAAGTGAATTTTCTGTGACGACTTTAAACTCAAACACATAACGGTTGTTGATTAAAGTGCACATATCCAACCTGCCTTCATTGGTGCTGTTACCTAAATACCCAGTAAAACCCCAAGAAAATCTTACATTTAAACACCACTTATCTCATGCGTTTATTAATTATGGGATACTTGAGCGGTTGCGACCAATCTTTAAGTCAATTTCTTTTAAAACGCCTTATATGGGGTTTTACTTTTTAGGTCAGGTTGTATCACAGCTATTAATACAACCTTTGATTTTATGACTATTCCATAAAAAAACTCTTAACCCTGCAAATGGCGTTTGCTGTTTTACAGCCGATTAACGCCGTTTAACGCTGCAATCCGATAGGCTTCTGCCATAGTTGGGTAGTTAAAAGTGGTATTTAAAAAGTACTTAATGGTGTTTTGATTGTTTGGCTGCTGCATAATGGCTTGCCCAATATGCACAATTTCTGCTGCTTGGTCACCAAAACAGTGAATACCTAAAATTTCTAAGGTTTCACGGTTAAATAGAATTTTTAACATACCTACGGTATCCCCCGTGATTTGCGCCCTTGCTATGCCTTTAAAAAAGGCTTGACCCACTTCATAAGGTACTTTTTGCTCGGTCAATTCCCGCTCATTTAAACCTACTGAGCTAATTTCTGGAATGGTGTAAATGCCTGTGGGTACGGAGTTAACATGGTAAAATTCTTTGCTGCCAGAGATGACTGCACCAACCGCACGTCCTTGGTCATAAGATGCCGAAGCCAATGATGGCCAGCCAATGACATCGCCAGCTGCAAAAATATGCTTAACACAGGTTTGATAACGCTCATTAACCTGAATTTGACCACGGGCATTCGCGTCAATACCTGCTTTATCTAACCCCATATCCTGCGTATTGCCGCTGCGTCCTGCTGCCCATAAAAAGGCATCGCCTTTGATTTTTTTGCCCGATGCCATAACTAAGGTAACATAACGATCATTAGCTTCTACATGATCAAACTGCTCATTATGGCGAATTAATGCACCTTTATCACGCAAGTGGTAGCTTAGAGCATCGGAGATTTCATCATCTAAAAAGGTAAGTAGCCGCTCTCCTGGATGAATTAAATCAACCTTAACCCCCAAACCTGAAAAAATAGAGGCATATTCACAACCAATTACCCCTGCACCATAAATAATTAAGGTACGTGGGGTATGTTCAATGCTTAAAATGCTGTCAGAGTCATAGACTCTTGGGTGTGAGAAGTCGAGATTTTTAGGGTGCCAAGGACGTGAGCCTGTGGCAATCACAAACTTGCTCGCTTTTAATTTAATCTTGGCATCATTTCCACCGACAATCTCAAGGTTTTTATTATCAATAAATGTTGCTTTGCCATTAAATAAATCAATGCGATTGCGTGCGTAGTATTCAGTTCTTAATTTAACTTGTTTGGCAATGACTTTTTCGGCACTTTTTAATACCTGCGGAAATGACAACCAACGAGGCTCGCCTATTTCACGAAACATACGGTTGGTATTAAATTGAATAATCTGCTTAACCGATTGGCGTAAGGTTTTAGATGGAATGGTGCCTAAATGAGTACAGTTACCACCAACGACCACTTTTTCTTCTACCACTGCTACTTTTTTGCCACTTTTCGCCGCATTCATCGCTGCGCCTTCGCCTGCGGGTCCTGCGCCTATTACCACTACATCGTAACGATATTCTGCCATTGCTCTCTCCTAATAATTATTCTGCCTCATAAAATGTAGCAGAAGAGTTGGGTTTGTTATTATTTTCCATTTGTGGCTCACACTTATTAGGATTGCCACCACATATTTTGCAAGTGGGATCAATGCCTACCGCACCTATACCACCACAAGAACCAGAAATGGGTTTACGCCCTGCCACTACCCCTACTGACATAAGCGCAATCACCGTCAACATTAATACAAATACAATTATAAAAGTCATTTTATTTTCTACTATTTGGATATGAATTTTTGTTTAAATAATGGCGAGTAATGCTCCACAAATTGATCACCTTTGCGTTCAATTAAATACACCGCTAAGTTATGTTTTTTTGCAAATTCCAAGCCTTTTTCTACCCCCATTACGTTAATGGCGGTGGCATACGCATCGGCTAACATACAATTTTGATACAGCACACTCACAGATGCCAATCCGTGATTAATAGGATAGCCCGTTGTTGGATTAATGGTATGCGAATAGCGTTTGCCTTGGCTCTCAAAATAATTACGATAATCTCCAGATGTTGCCATTGCCTGATTATCCAAATTCACTACAAATTGTGCTTGTTGTTTTGCATTAATACGACTTGCAGGACGTTCAATAGCTATGCGCCAGCTTTGCTGATTGGGCTTTTTCCCTTGCGCACGCACCTCCCCACCAATATCCACTAAATAAGATGAGATATGCTGTTCATCTAAATAACGAGCAATGACATCAACCCCCCAACCTTTGGCAATGGCAGATAAATCCAATTTACGCTTGGCGCTTAAAGTAAGCATGTTTTTATTTAGTGTTAAAGCTGCCTGTCCTGTATCTGCTTTAAGCTGCTTGATTTCTTCGTGACTGGGTATGCCCCGTTTATCTTCAGGACCAAACCCCCAACGATTAACCAGTGGTCCGACACTGATATCAAATGTACCCTTAGACTGTTTAAAGACTTGCTGTGCCGCTTGCAATATTTCATTTAAAGAAGCGGAAACCGCCACGCTCACAGGATACTCTAATTCACTGGCAAAATAGCTATTAAGCCTAGAAAGCTCAGAGTCTTGAATATAAGTAGAGGCAATGGCATTGACTTTAAGTAATCTATCTTTAATCCCTTGATGCAAGGCGTTAATATCCACCTCTTTGGTTGCCATTAATGTAATATGGTATTCACTACCCATCGTAGGGCCTGTTAAATACTGACGTTCTAAGGCGACATCATCACTACAGGCAGATAATAAAAGCGTTAAACAAACAGCAATAGAAACAAACAAAACACGCATAAACAAAACTCTAAATAAGTATGAATAAAAGCTGATTAGTTTAGCATATTGTACGATGTGCATAAAAGCCTTATCTACTTAACCTAGAGCATCATATTCTGATGTTTTCAGCTTAGTTATATTTGTCTAAAAATAGTATGCTAAAATAACCGCTTTATTATTAGAGTTGAGCACCTTACTCTTATGAGTGAATTTTTTATTATCATTATTAGCACTATTTTGGTAAATAACCTTGTGCTGGTGCAGTTTTTGGGCTTATGTCCTTTTATGGGCGTTTCTTCCAAACTAGATAATGCTCTGGCAATTGCACTGGCGACAACCTTTGTTCTAACTCTATCTTCTTTATGCAGTTATCTACTTTATCATTACGCACTACAGCCTTTAGGTCTGACCTATTTAAAAACCCTTACTTTTATTATGTTAATTGCTGTGGTCGTAAGTGCCACAGAGATGTTAGTGCGTGCAAGTAGTCCTTTTTTATATAGAGTATTAGGTATTTTCTTACCTTTAATTACCACAAATTGTGCTGTATTAGGAGTGGCGTTATTAAATATTGAGCATCAATTTAATCTATTTTCTTCTGTTGTTTATGGCTTTGCTTCAGGCGCAGGCTTCTCTTTGGCAATGATTTTATTTGCCGCCTTGCGTGAACGCATACAAGCAGCAGATGTCCCTACAGCCTTTAAAGGCACGCCCATTAGCTTAATTACCGCAGGGCTGATGTCTCTTGCTTTTATGGGGTTTAGTGGTGTGGTTAATCTCAGATGAACGCAATTTATGCCGTTGGCTTGTTTATGTTACTGGGTCTGCTAAGTGGGCTATTACTCGTCTGGCTTAGCAACCTAGTGCAGCAACAAGCGCCTAACAAGCAAACTGATTTAGCAGAAGAAATTAATAATCTATTGCCGCAAACCCAATGCGGACAATGTGGCTATGCTGGCTGTAAACCCTATGCTAAAGCCATAGAACAAGGCGATGATATTAACAAATGCCCACCTGGTGGCGATAGCTGCATTCAAGCATTAGCAGATTTATTGGGTGTAAAAGCAATCCCTTTAGATGCCAATTTAAATGCTCAGGATTGTAATATTGCCAAAGTTGCCGTTATTCGTGAGGCAGAATGTATAGGCTGTACCAAATGTATTCAAGCATGCCCTGTAGATGCCATTTTAGGTGCGGCCAAATTCATGCATACCGTACTAGAAGATGAATGCACTGGTTGTGATTTATGTGTTGCGCCCTGCCCTGTTGACTGTATTGAGATACAACACAGACCCCTAGCAGAGCATCTTTTGCATTGGCATAACCAACGCCCTAACTTAATTGTTACAGATGCCATAAAGAGAGCCTCATGAGTGGTTCAAAAATGGCACACAATCAAGCAAAAATAGCACCCTTTAATTTTGTAGGCGGCATTTACCCTCGCTCATACAAACCCATAAGCACACACCAGTTACATAGCATACCCACACCAGAAACACTACAGCTTAGTTTATATCAACCCAAAGCAGCACCTTTAACCGCCTGTGTCAATGTAGGCGATAGCGTATATGCAGGACAAAAAATTGCAGACTCAAACCTAGCCAATGCAGTACCTTTATTTGCCCCATTAGCAGGTAAAATACAATCCATTAGCAAGGCGCAACCTCTAACCAAAGAAAAATGTAGCGTGCCTGTTATTGAGCTTAGTGTAGATAAAACTCAAACACCTACAAATAGCACCCCAATTATTAACTCCCCTGAAGAAATGACACAACACACCGCTGCCTCATTACTCAAGGCGATGGCAAACTCTGGCATTCGTGGCTTAGGCGGAGCAGGCTTTGCCACTCACCTTAAACTGACACAAAAAAATCTCAACACCTTAATTATTAATGGCGTTGAATGTGAGCCTTATATCAGCTGTGACGATGCACTGATGCAACATAAAGCCAAGCAAATCATACAAGCAATACAAGCGATGATGTACATGCTTAATATAACTCGCTGCTACTTTGCCATTGAAGACAATAAACCATTAGCAATTAACGCCATAGAAAACGCAATTAAAACACAAACAAACTTGGCATTACCTGCTATTGAGCTTTTTATTCTACCCTATCGCTATCCCTCAGGGGGCGAAAAGCAACTTATTAAAGCCTTAACCAATCAAGAAGTGCCCTCCAATCAAACCGCTACCAGCATAGGCATTATCTGCCATAATGTCGGCACAGTCTTTGCGATTTACGAATACTTATACCTAGGGGCACCCCTAACAAAAAGATTGATGAGCATAGCAGGTGATCATCTAACAACCCAAAACCTATGGGTCTATTTTGGCACTCCTATCAGTTATTTACGCCAGGTTGTTAATTTATCAGAAAAAACAGCATATCAACTTAAAATAGGTGGACCTTTAACGGGCTTTAACATACATAATGAAAACGCAGGCATACAGGCAAATAGCCACTGCTTATTGCTACAAAAAGCACATTACAACAAAGAACTGCCTTGTATTCGCTGTGGTAAATGCGTGCCCGTTTGTCCATCTAAACTATTGCCCCAGCAGCTATATTGGTTTGTAAAAGCAGAACAACATCAAAAGGCAGAGCAACATCATTTATTTGATTGTATTGAGTGTGGTGCCTGTGATTATGTATGCCCAAGCGACATTCCTTTAAGTGAATATTACCATACAGGCAAACAACGCATTGAGCTTAAACGACTGGCAGAACAAAAAGCTCAACAAGCCAAATTACGCCACACCCAAAGAGATGCTCGCATCGCCCAAGATTTACAAGCTAAAGAGCAAAAACGCAATACACGCTTACAAGAAAAGTACAATGACAACCCTGAAACAAATGAGATGACGGCCAACGAACACTTAGAACTGGCTATTTTGCAGAAAAAAATACTCGCACAAAAAGACAGGGTACAAAAATCACAGCAGCGTTTGGATATGGCAATAGCAGATAATTTAAGCAGTGTTGAAACCCTTGAGCGGGCACTGATTAAACAACAAAACAAATTACAACAACTGCTTAGTGATGAAGCGGAAAATAGCTAAAAAAGGCGACGCTCTTTATTCAAATGGACTCTAACCATCATCTTACAAGCTGTCGTATGTCAATGCTGCCTTTGTAACACGCCACTTTTGTAAACTCGTTCACCTGAACTGGCTCTAAAATAAAGAGCTATAGAATTATAGCTACTCTAAATCAAATAAAAACCATTGACAGGCAACGCTTTTACAAAAGTGATTTATGTTGTTTATCTTTGCATGGAAACGTTTATCTATTTATCAAACGCCCAATAATTGCTTTTTTATTTAATCTTTTTATAATGGCATGCAGTCTTGGGGGTTTCCTACTGGAAAGGTTGCCGCTTCAAGCTATGCTTGTTTTGTCATGATCCTGTTCGAATCAGGCGAGCCAAGACTTTTTAGCCCTTGGGGGTTTCCTACTGGAAAGGTTGTACGGCTAACGCTAGTGCATGATCCTGTTCGAATCAGGCAAACCAAGGGCTAATTTAATTCCCTATATTTAATTTGATACCTAGTTAACAGGTTTCTCTTTATTTTTTATAAGCGTCTACCTATTTCTCATCATACACATACAGATAGACCGTTTGTTTCTCGGCTTTAACCTTAGTCTTATGTACTTTGCCACAGAGCAACAGGCTGACTTATTTAAACTAATGGGTATTGCATTGATAGATGGGCTAGTTGGGCTGAACGCTCAGGGGGCGGTAATGCAAATGCACGGGATTGACAAAAAAATCAAGCGCACCTGTTTGAGCGGATACGCAGGATTGAGGCGGGTGTTTTAAAAACTGTTGGAGAAAAAGTCAATGACTAAGAAAGCGGCATACAACAAAATTAGAACACAACCGCCGACAAAAATAGCACCAGACTCAATACCAATGCCAAACAAAACACCGATAATACCCACATGTAGTAATCTGTTCATTTAAGAGGTTCTTATGCAAAAAAACACCGTGAGTATACCCCTTACAGGCGATAATCGCCAGCTTAAAGGCGTGCTTAGCATGGCATCTTCATCAATGCGTCTTTTAAGGCTTTTTAATATGTGGTTAGGTGTCTTCAAAGCGTCAATATTGAATGCGTTTGCTAACTCTGCCACACTGACAGCAGAAGCCTTGACAGCGGAGGGACGCAGTGGCGTATCGTCATGTACTCCATTCCCATTAAGGCTTCTTTTTATTTTTATCGTTCTCACATCATAAAACGTATGTATTGCACCCTGCTTATGCGCTCTCAACGCTTCGCAAACGGAGTGAACAATGTATTTTAAGTCTTGTACAATCTCTGCACGAGCAGAAGTGCGTATTCATCAATTAGAATTATATCTTTATTAACCTGTTCCATGATATACCATCGGCTCCCCTGTATCTGGGTCTATAACTTTGGATACGTCATCAGGCTTGTATTTTTAGATTTGCTCCACTAAAATTTCGATAGCCCTGTGAGGCCGGTCGGACTGCTGACCTAAGTCAGACTCCACCATTTCTGGCACAGGGCTTTTTACCACTCAATGAACTTTATTGCAGGTCGATTTATCCATCGCTCTTTTAGAAAGCATTTTATCTAAACCTGTATCCACTGTTTGTAGTTGAGATTAGTTTTACCTTATATTGTACTAAATCGTTTTCTGTTTTAATATTAGCGTTAGAAAGGTTGCCGTTAGCGTCTAGCCAAGTGGGCGATTGAAGCCCGAAGGAACGCAACAAACGGTAGCCTTTTTTTGTATTCCAGTATATTGCCTTACTCAAGTCACTTTCTATTGGATATACTTATCAAACTCTACCGCATTTCTATCAAAAAAACATAATTAAAACTGCCCTAATGGCTGCCTTTCCGGTGGCTATCAGTTGGATTCCTATGCCATCTATGCCGTTAAATAAAGGTCATTAACTCGTCCGTTTGTCTGCAAAATAAGCACTTTTTGATTACCCTCGCCACTACCCATATGGGAATAATCAAAACGGTCAAATTGATGCGGACTACCGTGATAAGCCAAACTAAATTTAACATCATCATCTTGCGTTAAATCGTTTTCTGTTTTAATATTAGCGTTAGAAAGGTTCTCAAGCGAACGTAACTCAGGGGGCAATTGAAGCCCGAAGGCGTTTGCTAATTGAGAGCCTTTTTTAGTATTCCAATATACTGCCTTACCTAAATCACTTTCCATCTGTCCTTTATTTCTACCATAAGCACTAGCAATATTCATCACTTCAATGCCGTTATCACTTGTCTTTATGTGCATAGCAGCAATCACTGGCTTGCCTTTGCCAGCTACATTTTCAGTCAATTCCGTAAAGACAATATAACCATTTTCCACAGTCCTTGATTTACTAATCGCAACGGGATTATTGATTTGTGCTGGTATTTTCTTTAAGTCATTAGGATTAATGCTATGTTTGTTTTTTATGATTTTATTAATAACTTTGGGTGTAATAGTTACATTCATATCTGCCACACCTAAAAGTTTAAATACCTTTGGTGTTGTGCCTACATTGATATGCCTTACCTTGACCTTATCTCCTTTTACAACAGCTGCAACCGTTTAGTAATGCGTTTTTCTATATCCGCATATTCTTTGGTGTTAAAATCATTATGGTTAAACTTATCACGCTCTCTAAACAAGCGTTCTAGCTCAATATCCCCACCTGTATAAGAGTTGGCATTCGCCACATCGCTGGTTAAGTAAAAGCCCTCACCGTGACTGATACCATTATTATCAAAGCCAGACATAAAGGTATCAAAATCGGCATTCGTTCCGTGATACATAACCAAAGGCTCGCCTGTATCTGGGTTTATAACTTTTGATACATCATCAGGCTTGTATTTTTGAATTTGCTCCACTAAACTATCAATAGCCCTGTGAGGCCGGTCGGACTTCTGACCTAAGTCAGCGTCCACCATTTCTGGCACAGGGCTTTTTTCTGTCACGTCCAGCGACTCTACGGTGTAAATACGATTGCCTTGTCCTTTATTGTCTATTTGCTTAACCGTAAGTTTTACTAAATAAACTTTATCCTTTAAAGACATTGGCGTAAAAAACCGTGTGACCGCTTTTATGTGTCGGTCATTATCCCTATCAGGTTTATCCCAGCCTACCAAGGCTTTTTCAAATAAACTATCAAGATTAGACACAGCGGATAAATGCGCTTGGTGGCTAACGGATTTGCCTAACGCACTCGCTGATAGCATTTTATCTAAGGCATTGCGTGATACCGTCGCCTGTATGCCACTGGCTATATTCTCAAGCACCTTGCCTTTAAACTCAGAGGCATGCGTTCTTGCCTGTAAAATATTGCTTGCCGTCCGTTTGACCTTAGAAGATGCTAATTCCCAATCCCCAAACCAGCTTTTAAATTCAGGCGTTCTAACCTGCACCCACTGCTTATAGTTGAGCTTGGTCTTGCCTTTTGCTTTGGCTTTTTTATAGGCTTTTTGTCCGCCGTAGCGTTCCACGGTTTCGGCAATTTGGCTTTCTAATTCGGCGTTGGTGGGTGGTAGGGAGGATTGAGCATCATCATCTTGCGTTAAGTCCTTTTCTGTATTGACACTATTATCGTCTTTTAATACACTAGATTTATCAAAAAGCCTATTTAATGTTCCAGCTTCACGCAATTGTAGCCTCCGCTGGATATTGTAGGCTTTTTGTTTGTCTACATACTTTACATCTGCATAATTAACCATATTGGTTATATATTTTGCACCCTCATTGCGTCCATAAATACTGGCTATTTTATTAAAGACAAGTCCACCATTCGTTTTATTAGCATGTAATGGCACTATTACCATGTCGCCATTGGTTGCCTGTAGCTCTGTAATAACAACATAAGAGTTTTTAGGACTGCCTTTTTTAGTGTTTTTAAATACAATAACTGGGTTATTTAACTGGCTTGGTATTTGCTTTATCATATCAGCAGTTATTTCTGAGTGATTGTTTTTTATCTTGGTTATTTTTGCTATATTTATAAGCATTTTAGTGTCTGCGATACCTGACTGTATTAGTGCTTTTGGCGTTGTACCCATTTCAACCCATTCGGACGTTGATGTCTTATTATTAGATGAATAAACAGCATCAACCGCCTTAGCAAACTCGCTATCATTATCTTCGTTTAGGCTAAACCTAATATCATCACTATCACTACTAAATGCGCCATTATTACCAATGGCAGATTTAATTTGGTTAGGGTGTCCAACAATAAACTCTTTCTGACCTTTTTTGCCATAATCGTCTGTTTGACGCTTAGTGAAAATTCCTCCATCTCTGTGCTCGAATAAAGTCATTATTGCCCCAATACCAGCTCTATCAAAACCACCATAATTAGGGTTTTTGATATTCAAAAAAACCTCATACAAGCTCTCTGGTTTGTTGCCCGCCCATCGTAAAGCAAATTCTTTCACATCAGAAAAATAAGCTCCTTTTAAGTTTGGATTGCTTTTCTCCATATCGAATACTGAAAATCTTTCGCTTGCTCGTGTACCATGATAAACCACCAAAGGCTCGCCCGTGTCGGGGTCGGTGACTTTAGAGGTGTTTGCCTGTGCTTGCTTGACATCATCAAAGAATTGTTGTAACTTTTTATCCAAAGGCGATATTTTGCCTTTAACCTCTGTGTCGGTCGCCTCGTTAATAATCTTGGTATGTACGGCAGGGGTTTTTTTATACAATACTACAGCACTGATAAACGTAGAGTGCAATTCATTTGGAACAAACCCTTTCTTAATAGTGCTGGGCTTAGCCTTAACCTCTTGTACAGTTGTGCGTACATAGTATTCTTTATCGTTAATGCTCACTTTTGCCAAATAATTATGATAACCAATAAAATTATCATGTTTTTTATGACCGTCTTTTAATACTTCTTGCTCAAAATAAATAGGTATTGATGCCTCAAAAATATCATCTAATCGTGGGATTATTTGTTTTGCATCAATGCCTTTATGGTTGAGTATTTTTCCTAGAGAGCCATTAACAAAACGAGCAATCTTACCGTCCTGCTTATTGGTTGCTTGACCTAATTTACTGTAAATTACTTTAATTTCCGCAATAGGGTAATTGTTTTCACTAATATTGATAATCTTAGCTCTATTAATCAACTCACTTTTATTCGCAAGCTCCCAATCCCCAAACCAGCTTTTAAACTCAGGCGTTCTTACCTGCACCCACTGCTTATAGTTGAGCTTGGTCTTGCCTTTTGCTTTGGCTTTTTTATAGGCTTTCTCACCGCCGTAGCGTTCCACGGTTTCGGCAATTTGGCTTTCTAATTCGGCGTTGGTGGGTGGTAGGGAGGATTGAGCATCATCATCTTGCTTTAAGTCGTTTTCTGTTTTAATATTGGCGTCTGAAAGGAGCGTGGCATCAGATACATATGCGGGCAATTGAAGCCCAAAGGTATCTGCAAGCAACGTTCCTTTTTTTGTATTCCAATACAGTAGATTATCATTTAATCCTTTTTGTAATTGTGCTTTTCTCAATCCGTAAACGCTGGCAATATTGATAAGTTCTAAGCCATTGGCGTCACGTTTTAAGTGTAACGCACCAATGGCTGGCTTATTCTTGCCGTTTTCTCTTTCTGTTAATTCGGTTAAAACAATATATCCGTCTGGATTAGAAGATGTTTTATTGGACGACATAATAGCGACAGGATTATTAATTTGCTTCGGCAACTGTTTCAGCAGTGAGGTTATGCTTGCCACCCATTACTTTCTTAAACGTTTCCCCTTTTATAGTCACTTTTACATCAGGCATTCCAACCAACTGCAAAACCTTTGGTATCGTGCCAACATCGATATACCCACTAACAACTTGTCCATGCGAGGCAATATCAACCGCTTTGGCAAACTCACTGTCGTTATCTTCGTTTAGACTAAATTTAATATCATTATCTTGCTTTAACTCTGTCCTTGGTTTAGTATTATTCCTATACGAAGCACCTGTATCGACACGGGGTAGTGTAGGGTCGGTATCAGTAGTGGCGAGATTGTCATTTCCCTTTCCGCTTGCATCTTCGTTATTTGTTGGCGCACCCAGTCCTTGACGCGTAAGTGTAGGCTTGGATTGCGTAGGATTTGAAGTATCGACGCTGCCTATTTCATTTTCACCGCCAACACCTTTACTCTCAAACAAATCAAACGAAGTAATTACCCACGAATTACTGCCTTTATTTTTAATTAAAGACACTCGATTACCATTACTTTCTATGTCAATTCGCTGTGAATTGCTTAACTCAAAACTGTTGGCAACTTGCCCTTTGGCAATGGTATCAACCACACGCTCTGTTAACATTTCTGTCACATCATCGTAAGTCATTGCGTCTTTACGCATACGGCTTTCAATAATATGGGATAACCCTTTGCCACCTTTAGTTTTGCCATTGGGTTTGACTTTGCCAATATCGCCCCATACAAAATCAATCCACCCTGTGTCGTTGCGATACATCGCACGGTGTACGGAAGTTTTTTCCGTCAGTGCTTTGTGCATTGCCTCTCGACCACGTTTGATATAAGCCAAACTAAACATAACATCATCTTCGTTATCTTTATTTTTACTCAAATAATTGTTATAATTAGCTGAAAGCTCGGCAAGAAACTCCTCTGGCAATTGGAGCCACTGTGTTACTTGCTGGGTTTTTTCTTCATTGAAATACCTTACCTCAGAATATTTAGCCATATTTAATAAATAATCTGCATAACGCTCTTTACTGTAAGCACTTGCAATTTTATTAAAGTTCAGTCCTTTCTCGCTAATATCTGCATGTATAGCAACAATAATTGGCTGGTCATTCTTTGGCTTCAATTCCGTTAATACTACATAAGAGTTTGCAGGGCTACCTCTTTTAGTGTTTTTAAATACCGCAACAGGTTTATTTAACTGCTGAGGTATCTGCTTAATTAATTCAGGGCTCATTTCAGGGTGCTCTTTACGAATACGCATTATTTTACGCTTATTAATACGCACCTCTTTTTTGTCAACGCCTGCCTGTTCTATTATTTTTGGTGTCTCACCCATCAGGATTAAGTCATCATCTACTTTAGAACCTAAAGGCATTTCAAAGACAGCATCAACCGCCTTAGCAAACTCACTATCGTTATCTTCGTTTAGACTAAACCTAATATCATCATTATCACTACTAAATGCGCCATTATTACCAATGGCAGATTTAATTTGGTTAGGGGTTCTAACGATATACTGCCCACCAACAATAAAGCCGTCTATACCCAAATTATCGTAGGCTTCTTCATTGGTTTTTGTGTCTAAGTAAATACTTTTATCTTCTTTGCTTAATGCGTCAAAACCTCTAAAGGGATTTTTTAAATTCAAAAAGGTAGGCATTATCCTACCTTTTGAAGTTGCGTATTTTTTTGCTATTTTTGTTTCATTGGTGAAATAAAAGCCTCTACCCTCGCCACGTCCGTTGCGTATAGGCTGGTCAATATCAAAGGTATCAAAATCGGCATTCGTTCCGTGATACACCACCAAAGGCTCGCCTGTATCTGGGTCGGTGACTTTAGAGGTGTTTGCCTGTGCTTGCTTGACATCATCAAAGAATTGTTGTAACTTTTTATCCATAAAGCGATTGCGGTTGTCGTTGCCGATGGAATAATCTTCGGTGGTTACGGACGGGTCGCTTTTCTTATATATCTCTATTTCTGATATTGCTGTGTTATGAAATTGGTTATCACCAACTTTTTGCCCTCGTTTGTGGCTTGGAGTTAATTCTTGTAACGTCATTCTCACAAAATACTCTTGCCCGTCCATATTGATTTTATTTAGGTAATTGTGATAACCAACAAAATTACTATGCTTTTTATGCCCTTGTTTTTCTATTTCACTTTCGCTGTAAATCGGCACACTACTATCAAAAATCTCTTTTAACTGTGGAATAATTATTGTGGTATCAAATCCTTGATGCCTTGTTATTTTTCCTAATGCGCTCCTAACAAAACGTGTTTTTTTGCCGTCTGTTTTATTTACACCGTCATGTAATCCAACATAGGCTTGTTTTGCCTGTTCGCTGTTCAATGGCTTTCCTGTTACAGCAATTGATGATAAATTATCAATCAACTTACCTTTAGCGGCTAATTTCCAATCCCCAAACCAGCTTTTAAATTCAGGCGTTCTTACCTGTACCCACTGCTTATAGTTGAGCTTGGTCTTGCCGTCTGCTTTGGCTTTTTTATAGGCTTTCTCACCGCCGTAGCGTTCCACGGTTTCGGCAATTTGGCTTTCTAATTCGGCGTTGGTGGGTGGTAGGGAGGATTGAGCATCATCATCTTGCGTTAAGTCGTTTTCTGTTTTAATATTGGCGTTAGAAAGGTTCTCAAGCGAACGTAACTCAGGGGGCAATTGTAGCCCGAAGGCGTTTGCTAATTGAGAGCCTTTTTTAGTGTTCCAATAAACAACCTGTTTTAAATCTCTTTTGACAGGCTCTTCATTTCTACCATAAGCACTAGCAATATTCATCACTTCAATGCCGTTATCACTTGTCTTTATGTGCATAGCAGCAATCACTGGCTTGCCTTTGCCAGCTACATTTTCAGTCAATTCCGTAAAGACAATATAACCATTTTCCACAGTCCTTGATTTACTAATCGCAACGGGATTATTGATTTGTGCTGGTATTTTCTTTAAGTCATTAGGATTAATGCTATGTTTGTTTTTTATGATTTTATTAATAACTTTGGGTGTAATAGTTACATTCATATCTGCCACACCTAAAAGTTTAAATACCTTTGGTGTTGTGCCTACATTGATATGCCTTACCTTGACCTTATCTCCTTTTGCAACAGCATCAACCGCCTTAGCAAACTCACTATCGTTATCTTCGTTTAGACTATCCGCACGTCCACCGTCACGCAAAAATATCTGTTCTTTCCTTGCCACGTCTTCAGTATCACGGATTAGCGTGTTGCGTCTTTCGCTCTCATTCATGCCTAGTCGGCTTTCCACGTTGCGGGCTTCTACCTCGCCTGATAAACGGTGGTAGGCTTCTATTTCGTTATAATTATATTTTTTTTCTATAGAAGAAATGACATTATCAGCATTGTCAAAATCTTTCTTTAGATTATTTATATCATTTTTATATTGATTTTCTAGCGGTTTATATACACTCCTAAATTTTCCTTTATTGTCGCCATCAATAACATACAAGAGTTTATTTAGAAACTCCTCCTTGTACTTACTAGGGATTTCGTTATCTCCATACTTGTCTGATATTCTATTAAAGTAAGGCATAACCTCTTTCAGTCTTGTTGTGTCGAGAATTAATGAGCTTTGGTGTGCTTCCATGTAATAATCTTGCATTGTTACAAACTCTAAAATATCGTCTGCTGTTACTGTCGGCTCTGTGTGTTTTAGTAATTCAATAACTGCGGATTTTACTTTATATTCGCTATTTTTTATCCGTAAGCGGTTTTCACGCTTATATTTTTCAATCTTTTCTTTTTTTAATTTCTCTTTATAGTTGTAAGCATATTTTGGATTACTACCTTTAGCAAAACCCTCTATATCTTGTATAATATGTTGAATTTCATGCAATATTGTGCTTTTAATATCATTTGTCTTATTTAGGTTTACATCAATAAACGTAACGCCAAAATACTTGGACATCATGCCAGATTGTGGTGTTTTCTTGTTGAGAAAGTGAACCACAACATTTTTTAATTCTGGATATGCTTTGTAAAGTTCTTTATGATTTAAAACAGTATCTAACTTTAAAACTTCCTCACGTTCCCCCTCGAGCTTTGGTATTGCATCAGGTTTTAACTTGCCGTCTAATATTTCATACCGCCATTTACCATCTGCTCCACGTTCCCAACCAGTGGCTAGGCGAATGGTCTTTGCGTCCTTATTAGCGGCTTCCATGTTTCTTGCTACTTTTAAATTATCCAAGCGATAGGTACGTTCCTCAGTAGCATCTAGGTTTTTTGCCCCTTGTTTGCCAATTAAACTAAATTTAACATCATCATCTTGCGTTAAATCGTTTTCTGTTTTAATATTTCTCTTATAAAGCCCATCATCTGATGTAAAATCGCTAAGCAAAGTAGAATGCCCAGCCGATTTAATCGGGACTAAACCATTCGGATAAAGCGTCACCGTTTTCAGAAACTGATGGGCTTTTTCTTTATTCACATATCTAAGATGCTCACTGAACGCCTTTCTTAGTTGGTTTAGGCTTCTTCCGTGAACACTGGCAATGTCTGCAATTTCCGCACCGCCTTTTTTCTTTTCTATAAACAGTGCCGCAATTACAGGTTTTTCTCCCTTTTTTCTTTTGTCAGCCTCTCTTAACTCGGTTAAAACAATAAGGGCATCTTCCTTTTTGTCCGAGTTGAAAACCGCAATAGGGTCATTTAGCTGTTTGGGTAGTTTTTTTAAATCATTAACTTTTAAATTGTGTGGATTTTTGTGATTGAATACTGTTTTTGGTAATTGTTGAGCAATAGATTTTTCTATAATTTTCCCTGTAATCCTGATGTTTGTTTCTGGAACGCCCAGCAATATTAGAACGTCAGGCGTTGTACCTAAGTTCGTATAACCCTTATCGATAACCCCTTTTGCAACCGTATCAACCGCCTTAGCAAACTCACTGTCGTTATCTTCGTTTAGACTAAACCTAATATCATCATTATCACTACTAAAATCGCCATTATTACCAATGGCAGATTTAATTTGGTTGGGGGTTCTAACGATATACTGCCCACCAACAATAAAGCCGTCTATACCCAAATTATCGTAGGCTTCTTCATTGGTTTTTGTGTCTAAGTAAATACTTTTATCTTCTTTGCTTAATGCGTCAAAACCTCTAAAGGGATTTTTTAAATTCAAAAAGGTAGGCATTACCCTACCTTTTGAAGTTGCGTATTTTTTTGCTATTTTTGTTTCATTGGTGAAATAAAAGCCTCTACCCTCGCCACGTCCGTTGCGTATAGGCTGGTCAATATCAAAGGTATCAAAATCGGCATTCGTTCCGTGATACACCACCAAAGGCTCGCCTGTATCTGGGTCGGTGACCTTGCTCGCATTCTGCGGGTCGCTCTCCCAATCCCCAAACCAGCTTTTAAACTCAGGCGTTCTAACCTGTATCCACTGCTTATAATTGAGCTTGGTCTTGCCGTCTGCTTTGGCTTTTTTATAGGCTTTCTCACCGCCGTAGTGTTCCACGGTTTCGGCAATTTGGCTTTCTAATTCGGCGTTGGTGGGTGGTAGGGAGGATTGAATATCATCATCTTGCGTTAAGTCTGTCCTTGGTTTAGTATTATCCCTATGCGAAGCACCTGTATCAGCACGGGCGAGTGTAGGGCTGTTATCAGTAGCGGCGAGATTGTCATTTCCCTTTCCGCTTGCATCTTCGTTATTTGTTGGCGCACCCAGTCCTTGACGCGTAGGTGTAGGCTTGGATTGCGTAGAGCCTAGAGTATCAACGCTGCCTATTCTAGGTTCACCGCCAACATCTTTATTCTCAAATAAATCAAAGGCAGTAACTACCCAAGCGTTACTGCCTTTTCTTTTAGACAGTGCCACACGGCTGCCGTTATGTTCAATACGAATATTTTCCTCCAAAGCACCTCTGTTCCAACGTCCGACTTCTTGCCCTTTCGCCAACGTATCAACCACACGCTCGGTTAGCATTTCTGTCACATCACTGTAAGTCATTGCGTCTTTACGCATACGGCTTTCAATGATATGGGATAACCCTTTGCCACCTTTAGTTTTGCCATTGGGTTTGACTTTGCCAATATCGCCCCATACAAAATCAATCCACCCTGTATCGTTGCGATACATCGCACGATGTACAGAAGTTTTTTCCGTCAGTGCTTTGTGCATTGCCTCTCGACCACGTTTGATATTGGCTTGCGTGGACTTTATGGGTGATTGACTAAACTGAGTATCCGCTTTTGGGCTAGGTTCAATAGGCGCACTCGCCCCACGCTTAATCATATCCAACAACTCAAACAACTGCGTATTGCTCAATATCTTAGACTTACCTGCAATATGGCGCACAAACTGGCGCAATATCTCCGCCAGTCTTTGATAAAACGGCACAATGCCCTGTTGATTAAAAGGCGCACTCACGCCCCACTTAGCCTTAAGTGCCTCCACCTTACCGCTATTAACAGCCGCATTAATCTCAACCAATGCCTCCTCAACTGCGCCAAGCTCGTTTAACGTAACGCCATCTTTGGCATAACTGGATTGAATGCTTTTAGCCAATTGCGACACAAAAGGATTACTTGATGCTTTTTGCAGGTTGTCTTTAAACTCTGTCCAAAAACGGTTAGCGTGAACTCCCCTATGACCCAACTCATGCCAAGCAACAAACGCAATACGCTCAGACTTACTGAGTATCTGCTTGCCTTTGTCATTATAAAGAGGCTGGATATTATCAGGATTAATATAGACTTTATCGCCTTTGATATACCAACCCTCTGCCCTTTGTGCGTCTTTAGAATGCTTACCAGCAGACTTACCCTCACGGTCAATCACAACCTTATCCGCCACTTCTTTAGGCAGTTTTTCTTTTAAGTCGGCTTGGATTTGCTCGTCTTCTTTGGCATGGTTATTGAGAGTTAAGGCTTTATGTAGTATATTATGAATATCTGCTGAAGTTTTTTTTCGTTGTCCTGAACCACTTGTGTCAGGCACGGTTTCCACACCATTGCGTGTATGGGGCTTCAGCAGTTTTTCTTTTGATGTTACGCTATGAACATACATTCTTTGAGAATTGATGTTTTTCTTCACCAAAACCGTTACGATATCTTCGCTTATCCCTTTCTTGCCAACAATATTAACAGGGGCGGAAACGTGGAAATGCTGTTCATTGCCAATGGTTTTACTGCTAACTAATACACCATTTTCCAAAACATCTTTAACTGCTCCAAAAGCTGCGTGCTTTGCTAAACTTTTACTATGTTCCAAGCTGTCAGAAACAGAGTTGCCACTTAGTGAAACCTCCCCTAATCGTGGGCTGAACACTCTATTTCCCCAACTAGAAAAAATGTTTTTTGCCCACGTTTTAACCGCTGTTATCCCAGTCCGTGGAACATCTGCTTTATTAACCTCTGCCACAGGCTCACCCTGTAACACCTCTGCTTGGCGTTCAATCGGGTCGGGTTGAATGTTTTTAGCCAAAGAAAAAGCCCCATCATCAGGGGCTTGGATTTGCTCGTCTTCTTTGCTTTTGGCTTGGGTCTGCGGTATATTATTTATATCGGCTAACGCAACTTCGCTTTGTGTCATGGGTTCGAGTGGTAGTAGGTCTCCCCCTGTGTGAGTACCATCGTTAGCCGTTTCTTTTGTAAAGGCGTGGTCATAGTAATACGTCCCATCATTCATTTCCCTTACGTCCATAACAACATTCTTCACTTTGCCATTAATGCGATAACGAATGCCAAAGTAATGATGTTTCTTGACCGCCTTGTTTCCTTTTTTATCGGGCGCACTGTGCATATACACCGATTGCTCAATGATTTTTCCAAGGTATGGCAAGGTTGATAATAAATCATCTTGTGCACCTGTAATGGTGTGTTTTATACCATTAATACCAACCTTAATATTAAACCCACTAGCAATATTTTTTCTTATGCCGATAAATGCCATTGCTAGTTCTTTTGCCTTTGTGCGTAATGCTTTTATTTTTGTGTTACTTTTTGCAATATCTTCCTGTGTTAATTTTAGTGCTTTGCCGTCAATAACGGGGGCGTTATCGAAAGAAAAAGCCCCATCATCAGGGGCTTGTTCAGTGTCTGCTTGGTGTTGCTGCGCCTGTTTGTCTCTCTCTGTTTGAGCACGCTTAATATTTTCCAACCTGCGCTTGGCTTCAAAAACATCATACTCAAACACGCTATGACCGTATTTGTCCTGTGTTTGCAATACATCATCGCTTACATTAAGTTCTTTAGCCACAAACTTATTTATCTTTGAGTGATGTTGGTTGCCTGTTTTAACAGCTTTGTCCACTGCGTCAACAACCAGCTTTTGCCTTGGTGTTAGGTTGTTAACCTCTATTTCCTTGCCGTTTTGCTCGTCTTCTTTGCTTTTGGCTTGGGTCTCGGTTATACTTTTATCAACGGCACGACCGATGTCGCTTTGGGCGTTAGGACGCAGGGTGCGAATAATCGCATCGGTATCGACCCCATCGGTGTGCCGTCTCATTGTTTTTAAAGCAACTTTCTTTCTGCCAACTCTTACTTCTTCAACAACAATAATAGTGCCGTCTGGCATTTTCTTAATAGAAGCAAACGTCTCGTTGTTACGCACTTTTTTAAGCCCAAATACTCTACGGTCAGGACTATTCACAACATCAACAATCGCCTCAAAGTCGCTTTCTGTGATTTCCTCTTGCCCACGATTACTTTCCGTCTGTGATAACTCCTCACTAAACAAGTCTTGTTGGGTAGGATTAATATAGACTTTATCGCCTTTGATATACCAACCCTCTGCCCTTTGTGCGTCTTTAGAATGCTTACCAGCAGACTTACCCTCACGGTCAATCACAACCTTATCCGCCACTTCTTTAGGCAGTTTTTCTTTTAAGTCAGCTTAGATTTGCTCGTCTTCTTTTCTTTTGGCTTGGTTTTCTTCTATACTATTAGCATTCCCACCGAAACCGTCTTGGGCGTTCAGGTTAAGGGACTTCACGATTGAAGTAGCATGTACCGTCGGTGGGTACTTTCTCATAGAAGTTAATGCCAATCGCATTCGCTTATCACGCTTTTCTTCCAACACAACCGTTGTGCCGTCTGCCATTTTCTTAATATAGAAAATCTCATCACGCCCTAATCTCGTCTTACCACCAAATACTTTTTGGTCGGGTGCGGTAATAACATCGGCAATCGTTTCATAGTCTTGTTCGGTAATTGCAATTTGCCCTCGTGCCTGTTCTGTTTTGGTATTGCCGTGTTTTTTGTTAATATGATTAACGGCACTGCTGTCAATCATATGAGCATAGTTAGCAATGTCTAAACCATTTTCAGCAGCTTCCGCAATTTCCTGTTGGGTAACGGGGAATAAATCTACTTTTTCTTGGTGTGTTTTATCCGCTTTAACCTTGGTTACCAAGTCACGGATTTTTTGTTTAGCAGTGGCAATAAAGTTATTTTCAGCCAAAGAAAGAGCCCCATCATCAGGGGCTTGGATTTGCTCATCTTCTTTGCTTTTGACTTGGGTCTCATTTATAATTTCTTTAGAGAGTCCAGCACCTCGGGCAGGAAGATGGGAGCCTGCCTCTAGTAGTTCCCCCCCTGATGCGGAAACATCTGGACTCTGTTTTATAATTGCTTGGTCATAGAAAATCTTGCCGTCACTAACTTTACGTGCAGTAATTAAGACAATCTTAACATCGCCGTCAATAGATACTTTTCCTGCAAAGTTATGATAAAACTTTACACCTCGTGCTTTCTTTCGATTTTTATCTTTACCCAAATAAACCGAACTTTCCAATAATTCAGGCATAGCCATTAATGAATTAGCCAAATCAGGGGAAGCAGAACGAATGAGCGTGTGCTTAATTCCATTGCCACTAAAACGGATATTAAGCCCTGCTGATTTATTAAAATAGATATTATTTCCTGCTTTTTTGAACGGGGCTAGATATAACCTAACCTTTGCTTTGACATCTTCTAGTGCGCCTGTAATACGGTCAACCGTTACAGTTGGCAAGCTCTCGGGCATATCAAACAATTTCTTTTCGCTTTGATACCCACCTTGCTGCGCCTGTTCTTCCATACTGGCATCAGGCGCACCCTCTAGCACATCATCTGATTGTACGCTGGTGTCCGAATTAGCCGCACTTTCTCCCATATTTCCAGTTGCTGGGGTTTCTTACTGTTTAGAGCCTGCTTTGTAAGTATGAAAAACTGATTTGAGGTAAGCTAATAAACCCAACCCCATCTATTATTTGGAATTATAGTTATAAGCACCTACAGAGCCTAACCAACTTATACTTAGCTGAGCATAAACTGGCTTAAATCCTCATAAATTGATAGCAACAACCCTAGCAAATATAAAAAAAGTACCGAAAAACACAAAATAAATTGACAATGAATTTTAGCAGAGTAGAATGCCCTCTCGCTTTTCAGGGTGATTAGCTCAGCTGGGAGAGCATCTGCCTTACAAGCAGAGGGTCGGCGGTTCGATCCCGTCATCACCCACCAACCTTATAAATGTGGTTTAACATTTTAATGATGATGTAAGTTCATCGGTGACTAAAGTGGACTGGTAGTTCAGTTGGTTAGAATACCGGCCTGTCACGCCGGGGGTCGCGGGTTCGAGTCCCGTCCAGTCCGCCACTTTTTACACAAAGTTTAAGTATTTATACAAGAAAAACCCAAGGGTGATTAGCTCAGCTGGGAGAGCATCTGCCTTACAAGCAGAGGGTCGGCGGTTCGATCCCGTCATCACCCACCAACCTTATAAATGTGGTTTAACATTTTAATGATGATGTAAGTTCATCGGTGACTAAAGTGGACTGGTAGTTCAGTTGGTTAGAATACCGGCCTGTCACGCCGGGGGTCGCGGGTTCGAGTCCCGTCCAGTCCGCCACTTTCTTTACTTATACCTATTTTTACCCTGCTTAAAACACTCTAAAAAATACCCCTTAATGACTGATTGAAGTCTATATCTGTTTATTTATTTATCCTTTATTTGTATATCACCCTTGACAGCAACTCATACAAGCTCTAAATTCAAACGTCCGTTTGAATAATTACAACAGCAATTTGAAGAGAGATGATTTATGACCGCTTATAAAGCCCCCATACGTGAAATGAAATTTATTTTAGATGAGCTTTTGGAAATGCCAGCTCACTACCAAGCCATTGATAAATATGCAGAAGTTGCCACACCTGAGTTGGTTGATGCAATTATTAATGAAGGCGCAAAGTTTTGTGAAAATGAATTAGCACCATTAAATCAAATTGGTGATAAAGAAGGCTGCACACACCATGCAGACGGTAGCGTCACTACGCCTACAGGCTTTAAAGAAGCCTATGCAAAATATGTTGAAGGGGGTTGGCCTTCACTTAATCATGATGAACAATACGGCGGTCAAGGGCTGCCTGAATCCTTAGGCATTGTTATCTCTGATATGGTCGGTACTGCCAACTGGTCATGGAGCATGTATCCTGGGCTTTCTCATGGCGCTATGAACACCCTATCCTCGCATGGTAGTGAAGAACAAAAACAACTGTATTTAACTAAATTAGTATCTGGCGAGTGGACAGGCACCATGTGCTTAACCGAATCTCACTGTGGTTCAGACTTAGGCTTATTAAAAACCAAAGCCGAGCCAAATAATGACGGTTCTTATAGCATTACAGGCACAAAGATTTTTATTTCTGCAGGCGAACATGATATGGCAGAAAATGTAGTTCATATTGTGCTAGCTCGCCTACCTAATGCCCCTGAAGGCACCAAAGGTATTTCATTATTTATTGTGCCTAAGGTTATCCCTAATGCAGATGGCAGCTTAAAAGAAGCCAATGCCGTTAAATGCGGCTCTATTGAACACAAAATGGGTATCAATGCGAATGCCACCTGTGTTATGAATTTTGATGGTGCTCAAGGTTGGCTAATTGGTCCTGAAAATAAAGGTCTTGCCTGCATGTTTACGTTTATGAATACGGCACGTATTGGTACTGCCTTACAGGGTTCTTCTGCCAGTGAGGCCAGTTTCCAAGGTGCCTTAGAATACGCAAAAGACCGATTGGCAATGCGTTCATTATCAGGGCCTAAAAATCCTGACAAACCTGCCGATCCGATTATTGTTCACCCCGATGTAAGACGTATGTTGCTCACTCAAAAATCTTTTGCAGAAGCAGGTCGTGCATTGGTTTATTGGGCAGCGCAGCTAAGCGATATTGTCAAACATGGCAGCGTTGAAGCGCAAACCGAAGCCGATAATCTACTAGGATTTTTAACCCCTATAGCCAAAGCATTTTTAACTGAAACGGCTCAAGAAAGCACCAGTTTAGGCGTACAGGTTTATGGTGGTCATGGATTTATTAAAGAATGGGGCATGGAGCAAATTCAACGTGACGCACGTATTGCCACCATTTATGAGGGAACAACAGGCATTCAAGCATTAGATTTATTGGGTCGTAAAGTACTAATGAGTCAAGGCGAGCGTTTAAAAGACTTTACTAAAATTGTACATAAATTCTGTAAAGCCAATGCAGACAATAGCGACCTACAAGAGTTTATTGAGCCCTTAAATACATTAAACAAACAATGGGGCGAAATAACCACTCGCATTGGTATGAGTGCCATGCAAAACCGTGAAGAAGTTGGTGCTGCATCGGTTGATTATCTAATGTATTCAGGTTATGTTGTCTTTGCTTATCTATGGGCACGTATGGCATTAATTGCCAAACAAAACCTAGAGAAAGGCACCGATGAAAGCGCTTATTATGAAGCCAAAGTAATGACCGCTCAATACTACTTCAAACGCATACTACCTAGAACCCTAGCTCATAAAGCCGCCATTGAAGGGGGTGCTGAGGTTCTACTTAACATGCCAGAAAGCAGTTTTGCATTTTAATTAAACACCAATTAAGTTTAATTTATTCACACTTGGCAAACCTTAGGGTTTGCCTTTATTTTGTAAAAAAAGAGGTCAATCATGCCAGATTATCAAGCACCCCTACGCGATATGCGTTTTGTTTTAAATGAAGTTTTTGCCGCTGAAGCACAATGGAATCAATTAGCAGGCTTACAAGATGTCGTCGATGCGGATACTGCCGACGCCATTTTGCAAGAATGTGGCAAAATTTGTACCCAGCTATTAGCCCCTATTAATCGTGACGGCGATGAAGCTGGCAGTCAATTTACCGACTCTGGCGTTAAAGCCGCACCCGGTTTTAAAGACGCATATCAAACCTATTGTGAGGCAGGCTTAAATAGTCTTGGTGGCAACCCCGAATTTGGCGGCATGGGCATGCCCAAAATGTTGGTTGCCCAAATAGAAGAAATGGTACAGGGCGCAAATATGTCTTTTGGTCTTGCACCTATGCTCACAGCTGGTGCTTGTTTGGCACTAAATGCACATGGTAGCGAGGAATTAAAAGCCAAATACCTACCCAACATGTATTCTGGACAATGGACAGGTGCAATGGATTTAACTGAACCACATGCAGGCACCGATTTAGGCATTATTCGCACTAAAGCCGAAGCCAATGCAGACGGCAGCTATAACATCAGCGGCACCAAAATTTTTATTACTTGGGGTGAGCATGATATGGCAGAAAACATCATTCATTTGGTGCTTGCCAAACTACCCGACGCCCCAGCCGGCCCTAAGGGCATTTCATTATTTTTAGTACCACGCTACTTAGTTAACGATGATGGCTCTATTGGTGAAGAAAATGCGGTTAACTGTGGCTCAATTGAACATAAAATGGGCATTAAAGCCTCTGCCACCTGTGTGATGAACTTTGATGGCTCTAAAGGCTGGTTGGTTGGCGAGATAAACAAAGGCTTAAACGGCATGTTTACCATGATGAACTATGAGCGTTTAGGCGTTGGCATTCAAGGCTTAGGCGCAGCTGAAGCCTCTTATCAAAATGCGGTACAGTATGCCTTAGAGCGTTTGCAAAGCCGTGCACCAACTGGTGCGGTTGCCAAAGATAAAGCCGCCGATCCAATCATCGTACACCCCGATATTCGTCGCATGTTACTCACAATGAAAGCCTGTAATGAAGGTGGTAGAGCATTTTCAACCTATGTAGCAAAATGGCTAGATATTGGCAAACACAGTGATAATGCAGAGGAACGTGAACATGCCAATGGACTGATGGCATTACTTACTCCAGTTGCCAAAGCCTTTATGACTGACCTTGCCCTTGAATGTACCATACACGGACAACAAGTATTTGGTGGGCATGGATTTGTGCGTGAATGGGGACAAGAGCAATATGTGCGTGATACTCGCATTACCCAAATTTATGAAGGAACCAATGGCATTCAGGCTTTGGATTTAGCTGGACGTAAAATTGTTGCCAATAAAGGGGCGTTTTATGAACTATTTAAGCAAGATGTTGAAGCCTTTATTGATGCCAACCAAGCCACCTCTGGCAGTGAAGCGTTTTTAGCACCGCTTAAAGCCGCACTTGAAAACCTCACTGACTTAACCCAGTGGCTTATTTCCCAAGCAGCAAGCAATCCCAATGAAATTGGGGCGGCATCTGTCGAATATCTACACGTATTTGGCTATACCGCTTATGCTTACATGTGGGCAAAAATGGCATTAGTGGCACAGAGCAAAACACAAAAAGACGATGATTTCTATGCTGGCAAACTGGCTACTGCACGTTTTTACTTTGCTCGTTTACTACCACGCTATATTAGTCTTAGTGCATCGGTTAAAGGCAGCTCACAAACACTTTACCAGCTACAAGCATCACAGTTTGAAACTGCGCTATAATTCGGTTTTAATAGCACTTTAAGCCGCCTTAAGGCGGCTTTTTTATGCCAATTACAAGACGATGCTACTATTAATAGATAACTACGATTCATTTAGCCAATGTATTGCCCGTTACTTTCGAGAACTGGGGCAAAAAGTCATGTTAGTTAAAAATGATGCCATTACCCTAAATGAAATAACCCGCTTAAATCCCAACTATATCGTACTCTCTCCAGGGCCTTGTAGTCCCAATGAAGCAGGCATTACGCTTGAGGTGGTACGTAATTTACAAGGCTCTATTCCTATATTAGGAATATGCCTTGGACACCAAGCTATCGCCCAAGCTCTAGGTGGTAATATCGTACATGCACCTTTAATTATGCATGGCAAAACCTCGCTTATTATGCACAACAAGCAAGGCATTTTTAAAAACATACCTAGCCCCTTTACAGCAACACGTTATCACTCATTAGTAGTTGATGAAAAACACTTACCTAACTGTTTAGACATTACCGCCTACACCCAAGATTATTTTACAACCGAACATGGCACAACCAAGACAGTTAATAGTATCATGGGACTGAAACACACCCATTTACCCATTGAAGGCATACAATTTCACCCCGAATCGGTATTATCCGAACATGGACATGCCTTATTAAATGAATTTTTAAACCGCTATCAATAGGAGTTATTTTGCATATTCAAACCGCCCTAGCCAAAGTTGTAGAACATATTAGCCTAAGCACCGATGAAATGATGAGTGTCATGCGCCAAATTATGACAGGCAATGCTGATGACGCTCAAATTGGCGCATTTTTAATCGCCCTACGCATGAAAAGTGAAAGTATTGATGAAATAGTTGGTGCTGTTAGCATCATGCGTGAATTAGCCAGCGGAGTAAAAATCAATGACCCCCATGCGATAGATATTGTCGGCACAGGAGGCGACGGTGCCAGTTTATTTAATGTTTCAACCGCCTCTGCCTTTGTAGTAGCAGCCGCTGGCGGCAAAGTTGCCAAACATGGTAATCGTAAAGTCTCCTCCAGCACAGGCAGTGCCGATTTGCTAGAAGCAGCAGGGATTAATCTTACCCTAAATAGTGAACAGGTGGCTCGTTGCGTCAATGAGCTAGGGGTTGGCTTTATGTTCGCACCACAGCATCACAGTGCCATGCGTCACACCATTGGGGTGCGTAAATCCTTAGGTATGCGTACCTTATTTAATATTTTAGGTCCTATGACCAACCCCGCAGGGGTAAAACGCCAACTCATTGGTGTGTTTAGCCAACCTTTGTGTAAACCAATGGCAGAGGTCATGCAGCGTATGGGCAGTGAGCATGCACTATTTGTACACTCTAAAGATGGGCTAGATGAAATAAGCCTAGCAGCACCAACCTATGTATGTGAGCTAAAGGCAGGGCAAATCCATGAATACGAACTGTTGCCCGATGAGGTTGGCATCAGCTCGCAAACACTCAACGGACTTATGGTTAAAAGCCCCCAAGACAGTCTTGAGTTAATTAACGATGCGTTTGGCAAGCGTCACAGCGAACAGGCTAAAAAAGCGGCCGATATGCTGGCATTAAATGCAGGTGCTGCTCTTTATGTTGCAGGTCTTGCAAGCAACCTCAAAGAAGGTGTAACCCAAGCCAAAGAAATGATTTACTCAGGAGCTGTCAAAAAGAAATTGGAGCAACTGGCGGTATTTTCTCAACAACTAGCAGGATAACAGCGTGTCAACCCCAACTATTTTAAAAAACATCATTAACACCAAATTCCAAGAAATTGCTGCCAGCCAACAAACGCTACCTCTAAATGAGTTGCAGGCAAAAGCTCGAGATTTAGACCCAAGTGTCATGCGTGGTTTTAATAACGCCTTAATACAGCGTATTGAGCAACAACAAAGTGCCGTGATTGCAGAAATAAAAAAAGCCTCTCCCTCAAAAGGCATATTACGTGAAGACTTTAAGGTTGAAGACATTGCCACCGCTTACGAACAAGCAGGAGCTGCCTGTTTGTCGGTATTAACCGATGAGCACTACTTCCAAGGACATAATCGTTATTTACAAGCCGCCAGAGCTGCCACCTCATTGCCTGTTATTCGTAAAGACTTTATGGTTGATATCTATCAGATTTATGCCGCCAGAGTACTACCTGCCGATGCCATTTTATTAATTGCTGCCGCCTTATCCGTTGGGCAAATGCAAGATTACGCAGGCTTAGCGCAAGAGTTAGGTATGGACGTCTTAGTCGAAGTGCATAATCAAGCCGAATTAGATAACGCCTTAACACTTAACACCCAGCTTATCGGCATTAACAACCGTGATTTACATAATTTTGAAGTCAGCCTTGAGACCACTTTCAAGCTCAAAGAGCGCATTCCCCAAGACAAATATATCATTACTGAAAGTGGCATTTTAAACGCCACAGATGTCAAAGCCATGCACCAAGCACAGGTATATGGCTTTTTAGTCGGAGAGGCATTTATGCGAGCAAAAGACCCTGGCAATGCACTTAACGCGTTATTTTTTAACTAAAGAGAATCGCCTTTCCAATTATAGGTTGAGCTACTTGTACCTGTACCTACGATACGCCGTTTTTGCCCTCTGGTATTAATGGTTAAAGAACCATCTTCTGCTTGTTCGGTATTGAGGTTTGGCGTTGCCGTAGCTAAAACACATTCTGTTAATACTGGAGGCGTACTACACCCCCCTAATGTAAAGGTATAGCGAAGATTGCTATTGGTAGTTAGCGTACCCAAGTTTAAATCTGACATGGTTGTCGTATAAGTTACACGGTTATTATAATACTGCTCTTGCGCTAATATAATTTCCTGTAAAACTTCCATTGCCTGCGTACGATAACCACGTATTACATAATTTTGATACATAGGAATACCAACCGCACTTAAAATACCAATAATAACCACAACAACCATCAACTCAATTAGAGTAAACCCTGCAATACCTTGTTTTGCTTTATTAGATAACATAAATATAACCACCTTTTAAAATGAATAAATTACAGTATAGTAAGTTCTGCTTATTTACCAATTAATCTTCCCTAGATTTTTGTGACTGACGTTCAAGACGCAAGCCCGCAATAACAAAACCGATAAAATTAAACAGCCCATCAGCAAAATGTGACTGAATAAGTGTTTCAAACAAGGCTTGTTTTTTAAGCGTATAAGGATACCAATTGGCTTCAATTTTATTACTATTGCCTTCTTGTAAAATATGTTTAGACTGAGTAAACGCATATAACCCCTCAATACCTCTAGCACGCCCATGCCCTGTTTGTTTACGCCCACCAAACGACAACCAAGGGTTGCCCTCTACCAAATTCACATTATTAATCGACACCCCGCCCACTTCTAAGGCTTTAGCAACTCGCATTGCTTGCTGTTTATCGGCACTAAACACACTGGCTTGCAAGCCATACACACTGTCATTTGCCAACTCAATGGCTTGCGCTTCATCAGTAAAAGGAATAATAGGTAACAGTGGTGCAAAACTTTCTTGGCTTATACACAAACTCTCCTTAGGTGGACTTTTAAGCGCAACAGGGGCAAAAATTAACGCCTCTTTATTACTTTCAAGCCCACTACTAATCAACTCAACACCACGTTCTTTGGCATCAGCTAAGTGCTTTTCTGCAATCTCATACTGAAACTGCACCGTCATACGCCCTAAATCCACCCTACCCTCTGCACAATCAGGGTCTTGCACCAACTTTTGCATTTCTTGCTCTAACAGGCGGCAAAATTCAGGGTAAATATCCGCCTGTACATATAACCTCTCTACTGCCGAGCAAGATTGACCGCTATGGGTAAAAGCCCCCCAAATAGCTCCTGCCACCGCACGTTTTAAGTTCGCCCCAGAGAACACCAGCATAGGGTCTTTACCGCCTAATTCTAAATCCACAGGAATTAAATCTGCTGCCGCCTGTATGCTGATGGCGGTACCTGTTTTGGTTGAGCCAGTAAAAAAGATTTTAGCGGGTTTTTGAGCAATAAGCTCACGCCCTAATTGCCCATTACCATAGACCACCTTAACCGCATTATTCAGCATAGGAAAAGGCGCAAATAAATCCTCATAAATGCCCTGCATAGGCGTTATTTCAGAAGGTTTATAAACCACTGTATTGCCAGTAACAAAGGCAGTAAAAATTTGTGTAATACCAATATGAAAGGGATAATTCCAAGGCGCAATAATCAACACCACCCCTAACGGCTCATGCACGATTTTAGACTGCTTCCCTAAGAGTAAAAGTGGCGTTGGACGTTTTTCATCAGCCAAATACTTAGCGGCATATTGCTCAATCCATTTAAGCCAATCTATCGCACCTAAAAATTCGATATTCGCATCAGTTAATGTTTTACCGCACTCACGCATCAGCGCACGCACGATTTGCTCCTTGCTGGCTAATGCATGCTTGCGCACCTCTTTTAATACATCAATGCGTTCAATGACAGAGGACTTTTTTAAAGTTAAAAAAGCCTGCTGCATATTAGCGATGACATCAGCATAATCAGAGTTTGGCATCATAAATTTCCTTAATTAATAATATAAATTCAAACTTTTGCACAAAACCTCCCAGCGTGCAAGCCAACGCCTTAAAAGAAGCCTCTTATTAAGACATAAAAAAAGCCCTGTAATCACTTACAGGGCTTACATCAAGCATGCTGATATTTATACATCATGCGCTTTGGCTTTTTCTAAACCAGTTAAAGAACGAACATATTGCGCTCTAAAGGCTTGTTTATCAATTTCAGAGCGTGCTGAGTTATCCAATAAAGACACCACATAAGCGACAATAAACGCCGTAGGAATACTAAATAAAGCAGGGTTTTTATAAGGAAATATCGCCTCTGCGTGTCCCATTACAGCAACCCATACAGTAGGCCCAAGAACAATAAGCACAAATGCCGTTGCCAATCCACAAAAACCACCAATGACCGCACCATAGGTAGTTAGCCCTCGCCAAAACATCGACAAAAACAAAATCGGGAAGTTAGCCGAAGCCGCTACTGCAAATGCCAAACCGACCATAAAAGCAATATTTTGCTTTTCAAATGCAACGCCTAAAACAATTGCCAACACACCTAAAACCAACACGGTCATGCGTGACACATTTAGCTCATCTTTTTGTGTTGCCTTGCCTTTTTTAATAACACTAGAGTATAAATCATGGCTAACAGCAGACGCCCCAGATAAGGTCAGCCCTGCAACAACCGCTAAAATGGTAGCAAAGGCAACTGCAGAAATAAAACCTAAGAAAAAGTCACCACCAACGGCTTTAGACAAATGAATGGCCGCCATATTTTTACCGCCAATAAGCTCATATACCGTTTGATCACCTTTAATTAACTGCGTAAAAAATTCAGGGTTATCCTTAGTAACTAACATAATGGCACCAAAACCGATTACAAAAGTTAAAATATAAAAATAACCAATAAATCCAGTCGCAACAAACACCGACTTACGCGCCTGTTTTGCATCTGGAACAGTAAAAAAGCGCATTAAAATATGCGGCAATCCCGCCGTACCAAACATCAACGCCATGCCTAAAGAGATGGCATCAATAGGATTAGAAACCAACCCACCGGGGCTCATAATATCGACACCTTTAGCATGCACTTCGGTTGCCTGTTTAAACATCATTTCAGGGCTAAAATCTACCGCATACAGCACCATAATTGCCATAAAGGTTGCCCCTGCAAGCAACAGCACTGCCTTAATAATCTGTACCCAAGTGGTTGCCAACATGCCACCAAACAAGACGTACATCACCATTAACGCACCAACAATAATCACTGCCCATAAGTAATCTAAGCCAAACAATAACTCAATTAGCTTACCTGCACCGACCACCTGTGCAATTAAATACAGCAACACCACAATTAAAGTGCCCGAGGCAGAAAAAATTCGTACAAGTGTTTGAGCAAAGCGATATGAGGTTACATCAGCAAAAGTAAAACGACCTAAATTTCTAAGCCTTTCAGCAATTAGAAATAAAACAATAGGCCAGCCAACCAAAAAGCCAGTAGAATAAATAAGACCATCAAAGCCTCGCGAGAAAACCATAGCAGAAATGCCCAAAAAAGAAGCAGCAGACATATAATCCCCTGCAATGGCTAATCCATTTTTAAAGCCAGATATACCACCGCCTGCGGCATAAAAATCCTCCGTTGTATTATTATGTTTAGCCGCCCAATAAGTAATATATAAAGTTGCCGCTACAAACAAAAAGAACATCACAATGGCAGAGATATTTAACGGCTGCTGCTGTACCTCACCGGTAATTGCATCACCCATAGTGGTAGATGAAAACAACGTGATGAGCAACAAAGCCAAATAGGTTAGTTTTTTCATGTTTATTCTCCTTTCAACTGTTCTGGCGCAACGTCTTTGATTACGTCACGAGTTAGCTTGTCAAATTCACCATTTGCCTTATACACATACACCCCTGTAATGGCGATTGCAAAGAAAATAACAAACAGACCAATATAAATACCCCAAGTGGTTGTAGCCCCCTCACTAACAGGCGCACCAAAGGTTTCAGGGCTAACCCCGATATACCCAATAAAGGCAAAATAAACAAAAACAATCAGCGCAGAAAAAATCCAGCCTAAGCGACTTTTTTTCTTTGCCATAAGTTGAAAAGATTGATGGTTTAGCACTTTCTCAAGTGTTGCGTTATCCATGAGCACTCCTTATTATTTTTATGTGTTTGGATAATTAAAAAAAAGCATCTATTACAGATACAGTTAATTACCATATTCTAAAAACATAATGAACAACAAGAAATAATTTAAAATTAGTAAAAAACTGGCTTAAATAGTCCAAAGAGATACAGATAATTACGCTGCTTTTAGCAACCAAAAATCAAGCAAACGCCCCCTGATTAAATGCCAAACACTGCTCAAGCGTCACACCATCACCGCCAAAAATATCCAGTGCACTGCCAATGGTTAAATCCAATTTATTATTAGATAATACTTTAACTCGTTGTAAATCCTCTAAATTACGTGCACCGCCTGCGTAAGTCGTCGGAATATCCACATGCGCCCCCAAAAACTGCACCAACTGTTCATCAATACCAGCTTGCAAACCCTCCACATCAGCGGCATGAATTAAAAACTCTGCACATTCTTGCTGTAATTGAGATAAGGTTTGTGCATTAATCTGCAAGTTAGAAAGTGTCTGCCAGCCGTTAGTTGCAATACACCAGCCATTGGCGGTTTTACGACAACTTAAATCCAAAACCAAACGGCTTTTAGATACTTTTTTTTGTAATGCCTTAAGGCGTTCCCAACTAAACTGGTTTTGCTCAAACAAAAAAGAAGTCACAATCACATGACTGGCACCTGCGTCTAAATAACTGTGAGCATTCTCTAAGTTAACACCGCCGCCATATTGCAAGCCACCCTGCCATGTGTTTAATGCCGCCAACGCCGCTTGCTGATTAGCTGCACTTGCACCCAATGCAATTAAATGACCGCCCGTTAAATTGTGTTTTTTATACAACTTAGCATAATAACTGGCATCATAATCACTGATAAAATTCGTTTGTGCGCCCTCATCAGTTAAACTGCCACCAACAATTTGCTTAACCTGCCCTGCATGCAAATCAATACAAGGACGAAACTGCGTTGCCATATCAACACCTTAAAAAATCAAAGAAAACGCCTATTGTAACAGCATTCATAAAAAATACTGATACCCGCCACAAAAAAGCCCCTTACCTAAGCTAGGTAAGGGGCTGATTACAGTAACTAAATAAACAACCCTACTACTTTTTAACCAGCTCTAACTTACGGATAACATACTCTTTAGATGACACAAACAAATTACCCTGTGCATCTTGGGCAATGCCTTTGGGATATTTAAATGCGGCATTCATACCTATGCCATCAGTAACAGCGTTTGCACCACTACCTGCAAGGGTAATCACTTTTTTATTTTCTAAATCAATACGGCGTATGCGGTTATTGTTCTTCTCTACTAGATATAAAAACTGCCCAGATTTAGAGGCAATGATTTGATTGTTATAAGTCTGAAACTGCGCCACTGCAAAATCGCCATCAGTACCGCCAGCAATGCTTGCAGTGGTTAATGCTGTTTTGGGTTTTGGTTGGTTGGTGCTGGTTAAATCCAGCTGATACAGTTTGTAATCTGGTCGAGGAATATAATACAGGCTTTTTTTATCTGCACTTAAACCCATAGATACATTTCCACTGCCTGTAGCAATGATATTTTGCACGCGGGCAGTTGCACTTGTGCCATTATTAATACTGACCTTACGGATAAGACGATTATAATTATCAACCACATACAGGGCGTTATCGCCATCATAGACCATACCATTTATCTCTCCAAAGCGAGCAGCAGTCCCTGTGGTGTTATTGCTGGTAAAGTTTGTTTTTTCAGGCACATCACCTCTTGTACCACCACACTGTCCTGCCAGCGTGGTGACCACCGCCTGTGGGGTGATTTTACGTATGCACTGATTATCACCACCCACATACAGGTTATCCGCTTTATCCACGGCAATGGTCCAAAGGTATCTAAAACTTGCAGCAGCCCCTGTGCCATCAACACTGCCCGCTGTACCAGAGCCAGCAAAGGTGCTGACAACGCCTTGTGGGGTGATTTTACGAATTTGATGGTTGTATTGATCAGCAATAAACAAATTACCCTTACTGTCAAAGACCATGTGGGCAGGGTCTCTAAATTTAGCACTTAGCCTGCTACCGTTTGTATTACCATAATAGCCTTTAATACCTGCATAGGTGCTCACTTTGGCGGCACCTGCTACGCATTTTAGCTGTATGGCAATATCTGTACTTGCAAGGGTGCCTGTGCCTTGTTCTACATGGCAGTGCTGCTCAAAACCCTCAGGTTGCTGCGCTACTTTAATATCATAATCACTGCCCTTGGTAATTTTGCCAGCAAATTTAAGGGTGCTGGTGCTGGCGGTGGTTTTAGCAATGGTAAAAGGGGTATTATCCGCACCACTTGCCACATTTTTTAGTATTAAGCCCTTGGTTTTAATGGGGCTGTCAATGATTACACTTAGGCTAAATGTTGCATTACCGCCGCCATTACCGCCGCTATTACCGCCGCCATTACCGCCACTATTACCGCCACTATTACCGCCACTATTACCGCCACCACTATTACCGCCACCACTGTTGCTGCCGCCACTGTCGTTGCTGCCGCCACCACCGCCACAAGCAACTAATGACAAAGCAGTTAAGCCAATAAGCAGGCTCTGTTTAAAGGTTAAGGGTTGTTGTTTAAATCTGTGCATAAAATGCTCCTTTATTAAAAATTAAAAGGCACTGTAAAAGGAATGATAAAAAGTGCCTTGATATGAGTTTATTATCTAAGGCTGTTTAACCAGCTCTAACTTACGGATAACACTCCCTTGAGATGACACAAACAAATTACCCTGTGCATCTTGGGCAATACCATTGGGGCTACTAAATGCCGCAAGCGTACCTATGCCATCGGTAACAGCATGTGTGCCACTACCTGCAAGGGTGGATACGCTTTGATTGCTTAAATCAATACGGCGTATGCGGTTATTGCTTCTATCTACTAGGTATAAAAACTGCCCAGATTTAGAGGCAATCAGTTGATTATAAACAGAGCTAAACTGCGCCACTGCAAAATCGCCATTTTTAAAGCCATTGCCTGCGGTTGTGGTTAATGCTGTTTTGGGTTTTGGTTGGTTGGTGCTGGTTAAATCCACCTGATACAGCTTGTAATCTGAAGCAGAGATATAATACAGGGTTTTTTTATCTGCACTTAAACCCATAGATACATTTCCACTGCCTGTAGCAATGATATTTTGCACGCGGGCAGTTGCACTTGTGCCATCATTAATACTGATTTTACGGATAAGACGATTATCATAATCAACCACATACAGTGCATTATCGCCATCGTAGACCATGCCATAGATATTCTTAAAGAGAGCAGTAATCCCTGTGGTGGTATTGCTGTTAAAGCCTGTTTTTACAGGCACATCACCTCTTGTACCACACTGCCCTGCCAGTGTGGTGACCACCGCCTGTGGGGTGATTTTACGCACGCAATAATTATTACCACCCACATACAGGTTATCGGCTTTATCCACGGCAATGGCAACTGGCCTTTTAAAACTTGCAGCAGCCCCTGTGCCATCAACACTGCCCGCTGTACCAGAGCCAGCAAAGGTGCTGACAACGCCTTGTGGGGTGATTTTACGAATTTGATGGTTGTATTGATCAGCAATAAACAAATTGCCCTTGCTATCAAAGACTATATGAGATGGATATTTAAATTGAGCACTTAGCCCGTTGCCGTTTGTATTACCATTTGTGCCTTTACCTGCATAGGTGCTCACTTTGGCGGCACCCGCTACGCATTTTAGCTGTATGGCAATATCTGTATTGCTAAACGTCCCTTTGCCTTGCTCTATATAACAAAACTGCTCAAAACCCTCAGGTTGCTGCGCTACTTTAATATCATAATCACTGCCCTTGGCAATTTTGTTACTGATATCCAAGGTGCTGGCGGTGGTTTTAGCAATGGCAAAAGGAGTGTTATCCGCACCACTTGCCACATTTTTTAGCATTAAGCCCTTGGTTTTAATGGGGCTGTCAATGATTACACTTAAATTAACTGTTTTCTTGCTATCAGTATTACCACCGCCGCCATTACCGTCACCACTGTTGCTGCTGCCGCCACCGCCACAAGCAACTAATGACAAAGCAGATAAGCCAATAAGCAGGCTCTTTTTAAAGGTTAAGGATTGTGGTTTAAATCTGTGCATAAAATGCTCCTTTTGAGAAAACGAATTAAATTTAAAAGAGGTCGCCAACAGCAGTTGACGTTTTGGGCTTATGTAAGTACCAAAGCCCAATACCCCAAACTATCTGGCGCGCACTAACCGCACACGATTCAAATTTTGCTTATACCTGCTACCGTCGAGGCCACCGTAAAAGTCCACCCCCCACGCAAAGTTATTGTCGTTTGCATTGGGGGAAGAAGACCAATAAATGTTAGCTAGCGTATTTTCAAACAGGACGTTAATTTTAGGTTTGCCGCTTGGTCTATTTGTATCAACCAATGATTTCAGTTCATTGAATTTTTTATCGCCTTTACCTGTTGGCATGCGCCAATCGCTAAAGCCACACCATGTTTCTTGATTCACATCAGTTACAAATTTTTCTGTATCACAACGACCTTTAGTTGCACATGTACTGGCATTTGCAGGGCTTGCTTTGCCTTGTTTACCTGCGGCTTGTGTGCTGTCGTACCAAGTGTATACATGGTCTTTACCGTGCAAGCCACTTGCCTGCTTTAACTCCCAAATTAGGTTATTTTTGATATCCACTACGCATTTGTCTTGGTTATCTCGCATGGTATAAAAATGCTCGCCTTTTGTTACAAACAAAGTATCGGTTGGCAAGGCGGGTGTGCTGGTATTGCCATTAACCACAGACATGACCACCGCATAGCGTGTATCACCCTTATTGAGATTTTTAAATATGTGGCTCGTCTTACCTGCTACAAGATTGATTTTAGTGGTTTGTTTTTGGGGGTTGCTATCACTGGTAAGTGCCTCTAGCTGTTGAGCGGTTTTACCTGTTAAATCACTTTGAGCTGTGTATACCACAAACTCCGCCACGTCTTTGGGTTTTTGCCACACAAGTGAATACTGCTCAGCTCTACTTTTATCAACGGTAATTTTAAATTGCACTTTTGTGGGTGCAGCGATTGTAACGGTTGTCGTGTTGTTTTTTCCCTTTTTAGTTGTTGTTTCTTTTTTTTCCTTTTTAATTGTCGTTTTTTCCTTTTTATTAGGTTCAGGGGCTTCACTAGCAGAGCTGCCGCCACCGCCACAAGCAACTAATGACAAAGCAGATAAGCCAATAAGCAGGCTCTGTTTAAAGGTTAAGGATTGTGGTTTAAATCTGTGCATAAAATGCTCCCTTTGGAAAATGAATTAAATTTAAAAGAGGTCGCCAACAGTAGCTGACGTTTTGGGCTTATAGGCACTAAAGCCAATAGCGCAAGCGTTGTTTTTAAACACAACCAACTTGGATAGGGCTAAAGAAAAAGGGAATACATGGCGTACGGCTAAATTAAATAAAGAATATTTAACGCCTAGAATAAAAGTATGAATAAAGTAAGATGGAACAATGGCAAAAAAGCGCAGACGGCATAATAGCCTGTTAGAAAGACAAAGACCTAAACAAATGGATAGCTGGATAGCTGGATAGCTGGATAGCTGGATAGCTGGATAGCTGGATAGCTGGATAGCTGGATAGCTGGATAGCTGGATAGCTGGATAGCTGGATAGCTGGATAGCTGGATAGCGTATTTTATCATCACCCCATTCCTTTTCAAGTTATTATTTGTAATAAAATCAAACGCTTATTTTTTTGCTTCAGATCAGTTACACACTGTAACAAAAGGGGTTTTTAAAGTCAATGTTTTAATTAAAAAAAATGGGTAACTAATCTGACTCCTGCCCAGCACCATGCAGAGCATGGGGCTGGGTAAAACCTCTGACCTCTGTCCTCTGTCCTCTGTCCTCTGTCCTCTGTCCTCTGTCCTCTGTCCTCTGTCCTCTGTCCTCTGACTCCTGCCCTCTATACTTAAAAATATTCAGTCGATAAAATTCTCTTTTTTGAATTTTTGTGCATAAGGTTGGCATCTGAATTTGATACTTATTATACCACTTTTTTTTACTTTAATTTTAATAGGTTGCCGTACTTTAAGGAGAACAACACACATAATATAAAAAGCACATATCATCAAAAAAATAGATGTGTGTAATTGTGCAGGTATATATGATACAAACAATAGAGGTAAAAATAGGATAAGCGGAATAAATAATAAACCCGCAAATAAATCTACAATGCTTTGATGAGAAAAAAAAGCATAAAATTGAGCAACTAATCGGTGTCTTTTACATACAGGGTGCTTAAATGCAGCTATCTTCCTAGTGTAAAAAAAAGGATTAATTCCTGATATAACAGAATATTTTAATTCTACTTCGGCATCTGATTTATGAGTACAGTATGCACAGCAATCAGGCCAGTTGATACTTTTTTTGGCAGGTATTTCAATTTTTATCATCAGTTAATCATTCCTTATAACTTATTATCTATCTTGCCCTTTAACAATTCTAAATTCTTGTGTTGGCTTATGGTAGTTTAGCTGATTATTAAAGTAGCTGCTAAAGCGGTCGCTTTCATGGCTAACCAATAAAACGCTGGTATGCTGTAGTTTTGTTAGCTGTTGAATAAAGTGCAAAAACTGTAGGCGGCTATGGCTATCTAAGCCGTTGGTAGGTTCATCTAAAATCAGTAAGGCGGGCTGCTTAATTAAAGCTCTGGCAATGAGTAACTGGCGTTGTTGCCCTTTGCTAAGACGCTGTACGCTGGTGTGCTGCTGTGCTTTAAGGTTAAGCCGCTGTAGCCAGTTAAGGGCGATGTTTCGCTGACTGGTGCTGGCTTTTTGGTACAGTCCTATGCTGTCAAAAAAGCCTGATAATAAGACGTTAATAGCACTGGTTTGGGTGCGATATTGGCTGTGTAAATGCCCTGAGACAATGCCAATATGTTGTTTGACTTGCCAAATACTTTCGCCTTGACCTCGGCGCAGACCAAAAACTTCAACATGATTGGTGTACACCTGTGGGTTATCGCCTGTAATCAGCTCTAGTAAGCTGGTTTTGCCGCAACCGTTTTCTCCTTGTATCAGCCAGTGTTGCCCTGCTTGAATATGCCAGTTAAGGGGTTTAAACAGTTGCCTTTGCCCATATTGAATGCTGACTTGTTGTAACCGTACGAGGGTATCGCCTGTTTTAAACTGTCTATTTTTTGCCTCTGGCAAGGGTTGTACATTCTGTTTGGGGGTAAAAAATTCGGCTAATTCTGGGGTGTTTTGAGCGTTTGCTAAGGTGCCTGCAAATAGACTTTGCTGTTGTTGCAAATACAGTAGATGGGTAATTTCATAAGGCAGTGTGTTGGCTTGGCTGGTGCAGTATAAAATGGGATTTTGACGCTGTTGATACAGTTTTGTTAATAGCTTTTTAAGTACCTGTACGCTGGCGGCATCTATGCCAGCAAAAGGTTCATCAAAAATCAATACTGCTTGGCTATGGGTCATATCAAATAAGAGTGCCATTAACCATAGCAGTTTTTGTCCCTCGCCTGTGGACAGCGCACAGATGCCTGTATCCAGATGTTGCTGCATGGCAAGCTGAGTTAGGGCGTTGGCAAGCAGGTGTTGCCACTTGGCTTCTTTGCATAAACGATTTAAGTATGTCCTTACGCTTTGCCCTTGAGTAAAAACGTCGGTTAAGTCGCTTTCATCTTGTAATCGCTCTTGTTGTAAAAATTGTTCAAAGGTGTCTTGGCAGACAACAAAGCTGGCATTGGGTCTATGTATAATGCCTGTACATTGGCTTTTAAGCTCTCCTGTTAGCAGGGCGATTAAAGCACTTTTGCCACTGCCGCTAACGCCACATATTGCCCAGTTTTCGGTGCTTTTGGGGCAAAAGTTGGCTATTTGTAAGCTGCCTTGAGCAAGTTTTGCTTGTATTTGTTTAAGCTGCATTAACCGGGAGGCCAAGCAAGTTCACGCCCACCTATAACGTGTAGATGCAGATGAAAGACCGACTGCCCTGCTTGTGCGCCATTGTTAACCACCAGTCTGAACGCATCGCCAAAGCCTTGCTCTTTTGCTACTTGGTTGGCAACCAGCATTAAATGTCCTAACAGGTTTTGTTCGGCAACGGTGGCATCACATAAACGGGCAATGGGCTGTTTGGGTATCACTAAAATGTGCATGGGGGCGGCGGCAAATTTATCTTTAAAGGCAAGGCATTGTTCGTCTTCATAGACAATGTCGGCAGGTAATTTGCGTTCAATAATTTGGCTAAAAATGGTTTCTTCGCTCATGTTTTGCTCCTGATTAATTGAATATTTTCTGAACCATAAAGTCGTGCACAAGGCTTAATTCATTAGGCAGCACGTTTATATGCTCTTCCCTTTGCATTAAGTCACTTAAATGCGAGGGCAAATTAGGGGTTGGCAGGCCTGCCATTTCAATAGCTTGGGCAAATTTAACTGGGTGTGCGGTGGCAAGGGTAACCAGCGGTATGCTTGGGTCTTGATGGCAGTCTCGCCCTGCTTTTACGCCAACAGCGGTATGCGGGTCTAGCAGGTAGTTGCTTTGTTTAAATACGTTTTGAATGCATTCTATAGTCTGTGCCTCGCTAACTGCTTGGCTCATAAAGAGCGCGCGGGCTTTGTCTAGCTTATGTTTGTCTAGGGCAATTTGCTGTAGCTGCTGCATTTCTTGCATTAAACTTTGCATGGCATTGCCATCACGTTCGTATAAATCAAACAATAATCGCTCAAAGTTGCTGGAAATACTGATGTCCATAGAGGGGGTGATGGTGTGCTTGAGCGGCTCAAGCTGATATAAGTTATCTTGCATAATACGATGTAATACATCGTTGCTGTTGGTGGCAATAATCAGTTTGCTAATGGGCAACCCCATTTGTTTGGCAATATAGCCAGCATAAATATCCCCAAAGTTGCCTGTTGGTACTGAGTACGCTACGGCTTGTTTGGGTGCGCCTAGATGCACGCTGGCATAAAAGTAATACACAACTTGTGCCATAATGCGTGCCCAGTTGATGCTGTTGACGGCAACTAATTTGCGTTTGTTTTGTAGGAAGTCTTGCTTGGCAAAGCTCTGTTTGACCATATTTTGTGCATCATCAAAGTTACCTTCAATGGCGAGATTGTAGATGTTATCGCCTTTAACCGTGGTCATTTGTCTACGCTGCACTTCTGAGACACGCTGATAGGGGTGCAAAATAAAAATATCTACGTTGTCACAGTGCTTGCAGCCTTCTATTGCTGCCGAGCCTGTATCCCCTGAGGTTGCGCCCATAATAACAACTCGCTCATTGCGCTTTTTAAGCTCATAATCAAGTAACCGACCGAGTAGCTGTAAAGCAAAGTCTTTAAAAGCTAAGGTTGGTCCATGAAATAGCTCCAATACATAGTCTTGCTCGCTAAATTGTACCAGTGGGGCAACGCTTGGGTGAGCAAAATGGGCATACACTTCATTTAGCATCTGCTTAAAACTGTCAGCGTCTACACTGCCCTCAACAAAGGGATACATGATTTTAAAGGCTAGTTCACTGTAAGATAGGTCTTTAAAGCTGGCAATATCATCAGCACTAAAATGTGGTAAGGTTTTTGGTACATACAAACCGCCATCACTGGCTAGACCTGTTAATAGTACGTCGGCAAAATTAAGTTCAGGGCTTTGCCCACGAGTAGAAATATAACTAATCATTTTAATATCTATCCTAAACGTTTATCAAAAATTATTGTAAATGACTAACACGAATGCGTGTGAGCTTACCATGCACCGCTTGTAGTTGCTCAATCTCACAAATGGCTTGATTCATGATGCCCTCGTTACATAAGTGAGTCAGCAAAATAATCTGTGCATGGCTACTTTGTGCGGGCTCTTTTTGGATAATGGCTTCAATGCTGATGCCTTTGTCGCTTAATATGCTGGCAACCGATGCCAATACACCCGCTTTATCTTCTGCTTCTATGCGTAAATAGTAGCAACTGTTTATTTCTTCAATGGCTAATACGTCAAGTGGCTCTATATTGGCAAATGCTAAGTGATTAACCCTTGTCTGTGGCGTGCCGTCAATGCTGCGTGCTAAATCCATAATATCTGCAACCACCGCTGATGCGGTAGCACCTGCACCTGCACCTGCGCCAACATATAAGGTGTCGCCCACAGCATTACCATTAACCATAACCGCATTTAGTACACCATCAATGGTGGCAATGGGCTTGTCGGCAGGAATCATCGTTGGGTGTACTCGCAAGTCAATGCCTATGTCTGTTTTACTGCTCAACCCTAAGTGCTTAATACGGTAACCCAATTCATCGGCATATTGCACATCTGCACGGGTAATTTGTCCTATGCCTTCGGTATAACAACGCTCAAACTGTAATGGAATGCCATAGGCAATAGCCGCCATAATGGTGAGTTTATGGGCGGCATCAATACCTTCTACATCAAAGGTTGGATCGGCTTCGGCGTAACCTAGTGCTTGTGCCTCTGCAAGCACGTCGGCAAAGTTGCGTCCTTTATCTCGCATTTCAGTTAAAATAAAGTTACCTGTTCCATTAATAATTCCTGCTAACCAGTTGATTTTATTAGCCGCAAGCCCTTCACGCAGCGCTTTAATTATGGGAATGCCGCCAGCGACGGCGGCTTCAAACATAACCGATACACCGTTTGCTTCGGCACAGGAAAAAATCTCTGTACCATGTTCGGCAATTAATGCTTTGTTTGCGGTCACCACATGCTTTTTATTATTGAGTGCGGTTAATACCAGCTCTTTTGCCGCTTCAATACCACCTATCAGTTCTACGAGTATGTCAATATCCGGGTCGTTGGCGAGGGTAAAAATGTCTTCTTTAAATTCAGCATGTGCCAGTGGTAAATCATTAGGTAAACGCCGACCTGCTACCTTGTTTACAATAATAGGACGTCCGACACGACGAGCAATATCTTGGGCATTTTCTAGTAACAATCTAACGCTGCCTGAACCGACTGTACCTAAACCACAGACCCCTACATTAATTGCTTTTAACGCTTGCAAAGCTCGCTCCTTTATCTAATTAAACAAAATTTTAAAACCCAACCATAGCATAAAAAGAGCGGTAAAAATACGTTATTGATGTACTAAAGCCGCCGCTTAAAGGTTTTTAATTTTATTCATTAAGAAAATGGGAGCTAACTCATTACCAAGGCATGATTAATTGCTGTTTGTCTGTTTATAAAAATCCGTTATTGACTTTTTGGTTTTTATCAAGCCCCTATTTTTATATAAAAAGTCGTCTATTACAGATAAGTCTTGGTTCTAATTTTAGTTAGATAAAGTCAAACCAATTTACATCTAACTGTCATACAGGATTTATACACTGCGCCTATCAAATACAAATTTAGGCAGTGACTTCTTATGTGGCAATATCAAAATCCAGTTCATATCATCAGCGGTAACGATGCACTTTTACAACTTAAAGACTTAGTTGGTAAAACACCTTATGCCATTGTGACCTATTCAGGCGAGTTATTTGCAAGCTATATTGAGCATATCAGTGAGCTCATAGGTTATGCTCCTGTATGTGTGTTTGCTGATACGGAGGAAAACCCGTCTTTTGCGTACTTGCACACACTTTGCCAAACCCTTAATGCTCAAGCGGTTGCCCCTGAGCTATTTCTTGCTTTAGGCGGCGGCTCGGTTATGGACACCACTAAGGTATTAGCGGCCAGCGATGGCAACTTTCAAAGCGTGGCGGATTTTTTGCAAGGCAAACTAACTGGCGATGCGCTTACTTGCAAACCCATTATCGCCTTACCCACCACCGCAGGAACAGGTAGTGAGGTTACTTGCTGGGGCACACTTTGGGATAAAGAAAATACCAGCAAGTATTCGTTAGCAGATGTGCGCTTATACCCCAAAGCCGCCATTGTACACGCTGCTTTTACTGTACAACTGCCGTATGCGGTGACCTTAAGCACGGGGTTAGATGCACTTTCGCATGCGTTTGAGAGTTTATGGAACATTAATCGTAATCCTGTTAGCGCCACTTTTGCTGTTACTGCTGCCAAGCGCATTTTAACTTGTTTACCCAAGCTGCTAAAAGACTTAAATAACCTGAAGTTACGCACACAAATGCAAGAGGCATCATTACTTGCTGGCATGGCATTTTCTAATACCAAAACCTCAATTGCTCATAATATATCGTATGCCATTACCCTTGAGAAAGGCACCGCCCATGGTATTGCTTGCAGCTTTACTTTACCTACGATTATGCGTGCCATCGACCCTCAAGATGATGAGCTTAATGCTTATATCGAGGATATTTTTGCCTTGCCTACCTTGCAGGCTGCGGAGGTATTGAAAGGGTTTTTACATGATTTAAATGTGGCAATTTGTCCTACAGACTATGGCTATGATCAAGCTGCTTGGGTCGCTCTTTTAGCCAATGCTTCCAAAGGAGCAAGAGGACAAAATTTTTCAGGGGATATTGAGCGTTTAAATGCTCAATTTGAGCAGATGTTTCAATCTGCATAAATCAATCAGGAGCGCATACGATGGCAGAGATTAAATTGCATAAGATTAAAAAATCTTTCGCACAAACAGAGGTTTTAAAAGAGGTAAGCCTAGAGATTAAAGCTGGCGAGTTTTTAACCTTAGTGGGGGCATCTGGCAGCGGCAAATCGACTTTGCTTAGAATTATTTCAGGTTTGGAGGAACAAACCTCAGGCTCTATTAAAATCAAGGGTAAAGACATTTCAGCCAAACCGCCTAAAAAACGTAATTTGGCAATGGTGTTCCAGTCTTACGCATTATATCCGCATTTAAGTGTTTATGAGAATATGCAAATTCCTTTGCGTATGCGTATGCCAAGATGGCAGCGCCTGCCTTTTATGCGACATTTCTCTAATGTGGCAAAGACCAATCTGCTTAAAACCCACACACGTATTAATGAGGTCGCACAGCAGTTACAAATTGAGCACTTATTACAACGTAAACCTTCTGAGTTATCTGGTGGGCAGTGCCAACGGGTAGCATTAGGGCGAGCGATGGTACGCAAACCTGTGGCATTTTTAATGGACGAGCCATTGTCTAATTTAGATGCCAAATTACGAGTGCATATGCGTGGTGAGCTAACTCAATTACACCGTGATTTAAACACTACTTTTATTTATGTAACTCACGATCAAATAGAAGCAATGACGATGTCTGACCGTATTGCTTTATTGGTTGAGGGCGAGCTAATACAGGTGGATACACCGCATAATATGTACACCAACCCAAATCATTTAAAAGTGGCTGAATTTATTGGCAGCCCTAAAATCAATTTAATTCCTGCACAGCTACAAGCCAACCATGAAATTTGCTTTGCCAATCAAAAGATAAGCGGTATCAACTTTGCCCCTGAAGTATCGGAGCAAGACATTACAATGGCCATTCGCCCTGAAGATATACGCATGGCCGAGCACAGCGAGCTGCTTGCCGATATTGTGCATATTGAAAATATGGGCAGTGAGAAAATTGTATTTGCTCAAGCTGCTTGGGCAACAGGCAGGTTGGCTATCAAACTCTCTAGCGAACAAGCAGAGGGTTTAATACAAGGAGCGCAGATTGCATTAAAGCTAAAAAAGAAGCACCTGATGTTTTTTAATGCTCAAGGAGAGCGCATTTCTGCCAATAAACAATCCGTTGGGGAGGCATTGGTATGAGTACCCTGATAGCTGACTTAAAACAAAGCAACGCAAATTTGGCTCAAGGACAAAAACGCGAACAAAGAACTGCTTGGTTATTAAGTTTACCTGCGTTTTTATTGATGCTGGTATTTCTAATTTTGCCAATTTTCAGCATTGTTTTACTGTCTTTTACCGACTGGCAATTAGGTATGTCCAACTTTTCTTGGGTGGGATTAGATAATTACTTGCAAATGTACCAAGATGAGAGCTTTTGGCAAGCCTTAAAAAACACCTTTTTTTATGTGGGCTTAGTACTGCCCTGCTCGGTCTTTGGTGGTTTGGCAATTGCTATTTTAATTGAATCCAGACCCTCAGGCAGAGGACTGTATCGTACCCTATTCTTTTTACCTGTTATGGCAACGTTGATTGCCATGTCAATTGTTTGGGAATACATTTTACAGCCAGATTTTGGCTTGTTAAACATGCTGCTAGCAAAGTTTGGTATCAGTGGTAAAAACTGGCTTAATAATCAAGACAGCGTGATGTATGTACTCATTGGCATCGGCATCTGGCATCAATTGGGCTATAACATGGTGCTGTTTATGTCGGGCTTATTGGCTATTCCTAAACAGCTTTATGAAGCCGCCGATATGGACGGTATTCCTTATGGTTTTACTCGTTTTCGCATAATTACCTGGCCGATGTTAGGACCGGTCACTCTGTTTGTGGTCATCATTACAGCAACCAAAGCGTTTCAAGTATTTGATACGGTTGAGGTATTAACTCAAGGAGGACCTGGCAAACATTCTGAGGTGTTATTGCACATGATTTATGTGGAAGGCTTTCAGTTTTTCCGCACCAGTTATGCCGCCGCCATTACGGTTATTTTCTTGTTTATTGTCTTGCTTATCACCATATTAAAAATGCGTTTTATGGATAAAAAGGTGCATTACTCATGAAAAAAATCAGCTTATTTAACCTCTTTCGTCATGTGATTTTAGCCAGTATTGCGTTGCTGTTTGTGTTTCCGTTTATTTGGATGTTGCTGACGTCTCTTAAACCAGAGCATGAAATTTTTTTAAATCATATTCAGTTTTTGCCAGAGACCTTTTATGGAGCAGAAAACTACCGAGCAGCATTTACTCAAACCCCTTTAATGCAATTTATGTTAAACGGTTTGATTGTGACAGTGGCGATTTTTTTAAGCCAAATTGCGATTGCTATACCAGCCGCTTATGCCCTTGCAAAACTCAACTTTAAAGGTAAGCAACTGTTGTTTTTGGCGGTGTTAGGCTGTCTGCTCATTCCCCCTCAAGCGGTTTCCATTCCTTGGTATTTATTAATGTATAAGCTGGGCTGGCTAAACAGCTACGAAGGTTTAATTGCGCCTTTTTCCATTTCAGTTTTTGGCATCTTCTTAATGCGCCAGTTTTTTAACTCAGTGCCTGATGACCTTATTGCTGCTGCCCGTCTTGATGGATTCAGTGAGCTAGGCATTGTCTGGCGCATCATGGTGCCAACCGCTATTCCTGCCTTGATTGCTTTTGGGACGTTTTCGGTGGTGGCACATTGGAACGATTATTTTTGGCCATTGATTGTGGCAAATAGCCAAGAAATTTACACCCCACCTTTAGGGGTGGTCGCCTTTCGCAGTGATGAAGCTGGCGACAGCTATGGACCTTTAATGGCGGCAGCAACGGTGATTGTTGCCCCGCTGATTGTTGCCTACCTCGTAGCGCAAAAACGCTTCATTGAAGGCATTACCATGTCGGGTATGAAATAACATGGTTTGCCTTTGCATGAAAAGAGCTTGTTGCTCACAACGCACATCTAAGTGCTAAACGACTAACTTTGGAGAGAACGATGAAAACACAACTAATTACTTTTGTTACAGCATTGCTGTTATCAACTTTAAGCTACGCTAAAACCACCCTTGTGGTACAATATCCTTACGGAGAGTTGTTTGATGGTTTGCATAAAAAACTCAAAACAGACTTTGAAGCTAAGCACCCTGACATTCGTTTAAAGTTTCGTGCTAATTATGAAAACTACGAAGATGCATCACAAAAAGTCATGCGTGAAGCCATTACCAGACAGATGCCAGATGTGACTTTTCAAGGGTTAAACCGAGTTTTGCCTTTGGTTGAACGTAATATTGCTGTGCCATTAGACGGCTTCTTAAGCCAGCAAGACCGCACTAAAGACGGTTTTGATAAGTCTATGCTTTTACCTGCTCGCTTTAATAATAAAACCTATGCACTGCCCTTTGCCGTCTCCATGCCGATTGTGTATTTCAATAAAGAGCTGGTAGAAAAAGCCACAAACAAAGACAGCCTGCCTAAAACATGGACTGGCATCATTAAAGTTGCTCAAAAAATTAACGCATTAAAAGGCAATGCGAAAGGACTATATTATGACTGGAAAATCACGGGCAACTGGCTATGGTTGTCTTTGGTAATGTCACAAGGCGGCAAAATCTTAGAAAATGGCAAGGTTGCGTTTAACGGCGCTGAAGGTCAATGGTCTATTCAAAAAATAGCTGACATGATAGTTAACGGACAAATGCCTAACTACCAACGCCGCAGTGCTGAGAAATCTTTTGCTGCTGGCAATATTGGCATTTACGTTACTTCAACCTCAAATGTGGGTATGTTTGAGCGTAATATTGGCAATAAATTTACCCTAAAAACCACCCAATTTCCTGAAGTTGTTAAAGGAGGCAAATTACCTGTTGGTGGTAATGCAGTTGTGATGTTAACCAAAGATAAGAAAAAACAACAAGCGGCATGGGCTTACATTAAATATATTACTGGCCCTATTGGTAACCAACAAATTCCTTATTTTACTGGTTATATGCCACCTAATCAGGTTGCTAATGCCAAACTTGGCGATTTCTACAAGAACAAACCGAACCATCTAACGGCAGTTTCTGAATTACCTTGGATGGATACTTGGGTGGCGTTCCCTGGACCTAACGGTTTAAAAATTACCGATGTAATTAACGATGAGCTGTATTCAATTGTCTCAGGCAAACGTGCCAAAGGCGATGAGCCTAAAGCGGTATTGCAAGAGATGACGCAAAAAGTAAATAAACTGCTTTAGGTATGATGCCCCCATGTTAAATGGGGGCAAATTTGAACCGATGTCTATGTTAATTTTTGATTTTGACGGGGTAATCGTAGATAGCCTAAGTGTTTATCGCCATGCTTGCCAACACGCCATGGCACAACAAAATGAATACCGTAAGCTAAGCGAGAACCCTTTTGCCACGCTCAACCCAGTTACCTTTGCAACACTTGCCAAGCAATTGCAACTTAATGTAACGCAATTTGTTGATGATGTGGCAAACTATATGCAAATTCATGCACTTAAATTGCCCTTTTTTGCTGGAATTAAACCGACTTTAAACAAATTAGCAAAAAAGCATACGCTGTGTGTTGTTTCCGCCAGTCATAGTGAATTGATACATCAACAACTGAAGCATCAAAATATGTCACATTGTTTTAGCCAAGTGCTAGGTAGCAATCATACTGGCAACAAAACGCAAAAAATGGTGCAACTACAAACCCAGTACGGCTTAAACTCAATGGTTATCGGCGATACTAAAAGTGATATACAAGCTGCAAAGCAGGCTAATTTGCCCAGTATTGCCGTTACTTGGGGCTGGCACAGCCAGCAGCAACTAATGACGGCTGAACCCACCGTTATAATCCATTCCCCTTGCGAAATAACGCAGGCTATTTACTCAATTACAGGAAATAAAAAATGAAATTTATCCATTTAACCGACCCTCATTTTGGTTATGAAGGACAAGAAATTTATCAACGTGATCCAACCCATGCCCTAGAGCAAGCCATTGACAGCATCAACAAAGAACACAGTGATGCTCAAATGGTCGTCATTACTGGAGACTTGGCGCACTCAGGACACCCTGATGCCTACACAAGATTGTTTACTCGCTTAGAAAAACTGCAAATACCCTATTATTTAATTATTGGCAATCACGATCACCGCCCTACCTTAGCTAAATTATTTAACGATTTTGTTTTAGATGAGAATGGCTTTGCCCAGCAGGTAATTAAAACACAGCAAGGTCGTTTTTTATTGCTAGATACCGTTCAAGAAGGCACTCATGCAGGCGTATATTGCGCACAGCGTTTTGCATGGCTAAAACAACAACTTGAGGAAGCAAAAGATGAAAACATTTATATCTTTATGCACCATGCACCTTTTGCCACACGCCTTGCGGCAATGGATACCATCGGTTTAGAACCTACTGATAGTCAGCAATTTGCCGAGCTATTAAGCAACTATCCTAATGTTAAACACATTTTCTTTGGGCATTATCACCGTCCTATTGCAGGTCAATGGCAAGGAATTGCGTTTTCTACCTTGCGCAGTATGAACCATCAGGTGCGTTTAGATTTTAATAGCCAAAAGAATATTCCAGGCTGCTTTGAAGAACCGCAATATTGCGTGGTATTTTTACAAAAAGAGCAAACGCTTGTGCACTATCATGATTATATGCATCAAAGTACGCAGTTTGATATTGGCAGCCCAACCGAGACGTAGCCTGTTGATATTAAAAAAACAGCGGCTCTTGCATTTCTGGCTCGGCGCATTTTAAAAAGGCTTGAATTAAGCCACTGCCTAGGCGTTCATTGGCGACCATAAAGCTGTATTTCATGCCTAGGCTAATATCCGCAAAGGGCTTAGCCACAATGGATGGATGTTCAATATGCTCATGCTCGGTAACCACACTGACACCAAGGTTTTGAATAACCGCTTCTCGCACTGCCTCACGGCTGCCTATTTCTAAAGTATTAATTGGCTGTACATTTGCATCGGCCATGGCTTTTTCTATAATACTGCGAGTTACTGAGCCTTTTTCACGGGAGATAAACACCTGTGTCTGAAAATCTTGCAAACAAATACTCTCCTTGCGACTACATTCAGAAGATGTAGGCACAATCGCAACCAGCTTATCTTTGCGACATAAAAAAGCCCGAAAACCTGGCAAAGGTTGATGATTTACAAACAGCGCAATATCCACCTCGCCGCCCATCAGTAATCTTTTTGCCTTGTTGGTTGAGCCATAAATAACCTTAACATGAATATTGGCAAACTTTGCCACAAAGCGTTTAAGAGCTTGAGTAACATGATGAGGACTAACCGCAGCAATGCTGAGTGAGCCATGATTTAAACGCCCAGAAGACACCATAAGCTCATCAATTTCTTTAACCCCCATAATGACTGCTCGACATAAGGGCATCAACTTCAAGCCTAAATCGGTGAGGCGGTTATTACTGCGTCCTCGTATAAACAGCTTAGCTTGATACATAGATTCCAACTCGCCAACCTGCTTAACAATCGTAGGCTGTGATAAGCCCAAAGAAAGAGCCGCCTCTTTAAAACTGTGCCGCCTTGCCACTGCATAAAAGGCTCGCAATAATGCCAATGTAGGCAGATTATTTTTAACTTGCATATTGTTTGCCCAGTGCCGATTGAGACTTAGACCTTAGCTAAAACCTCTGCTAATCCCACCAAGCTGGTTAAAATATAATCAGGACTGGCTTGTTCTAACTGTTGGCGATTTTGTGCGCCTGATAGCACGCCGATAGTTAAACCACAGCCTGCATTTTTGCCTTCTTCAATATCAATGGCAGAATCCCCTGCTTTTAATACCTCTTGGCTGTTGCTAATGCCGCAAATACGCATGGCTTGATTAATCATATCCGCATGTGGACGACCATTGAGCACATCATCAGCGGTAATAAGCGCATCAATATCACGACCTACCTGCCAGTTCAGTTTGTGCAGTAATTGCTTTGCGGTCTCACGGTTATAGCCAGTGTTTAACACCACAAAAATACCCTGCTGTTTAAGCTGTTTAAATAGCTCAGGCACGCCCAATATGGGCTGTATTTGCGCCTCACTATAGCTTTGTTTAAGCGCAGGCTTAAACTCAGAAAATGCTGCCTGGGCAATGGCTTCTGGCATCTGACAGTCGGTTGCTTGAGTTAAAATATCTATAATGGCTTGATATTTTTCTTTTCCTGCACCATGTTCTAATACGACCTCTAAAGAAAGCGGATAGCCCTGATTTTCAATCACTTTTTGTACTGTTTTATAAACTAGATTGTCTTCATCAACGGTTGTACCTGCCATATCAAATACGCAAAGTTTAATACTCATATTCAATGCTCTTACCTATATCCACATAAAATGACCAGCGCATACACTACAGATTAATTATGACAGTTTTATGTTATTTAATTAGATAACCTCCAATTTAACTTAGAGTTACACCCAAATATCTGCGTTTTTATTAATTTAAGGCATGTTGTTTTAGGCAATTAAATAAGATGACGTTTACGAACATCGGATTAAATAATTTAAAAAAAGCAAAATAAACACTTTACTTAAACCTGCAAAGGTATAATATCCAAAGGCTACTTGAACATTTCTTAGTATTTGTGATGGCAGCACATTTAATTATTTTTATGGAGAATAACAATGAAAAAAATACTATTAGTCAGTCTAACCGTTTTAAGTCTACTGGGTCTAAGTGGCATTACTCAAGCAGCAAGTAGCTGCCAAGGTAAAAGCAAAACTGCCTGTGGCACAGCCAAAAGCTGTACTTGGGTAGAGGCTCATAAGCGTAAAAATGGTGCAAAAGTAAAGGCTTATTGCCGCAGTGCTAACAAAGCCACTGGCAATAAACTTAAAAGTAAAAAGAAAGCCTCTAGCAAGTCCAGCTCTAAAGCAAGCAGTAAAAAAACCAAACCAAGTAAGAAAAAAACCAGTAAAAAGAAAACAACAAAATAAAACCTAAACAAAGCCCGCTATAGCGGGCTTTGTTATAATCCTCTTTAAAAAAATATCATTAGTATCTTTGTATGTTATACAGCAATTAATTAAAGTACATTTCATTCAAAACTCAATAACAGGCAACTTGGCGTAAGCGTTGTTCTCTTATTTGCCAGTCGGGTAGGTGCTGTTGTAATAGCGCATAAAAATCGGCACTGTGATTCATGTGTTGAATATGACATAACTCATGGACTAACACTAAATCAATTTGTGCTAAAGGATAGCTAAATAGTTGTAGGCTTAAATTTAGGTTGTGCTTGCTGGACATACTCCCCCAACGAGTCCGCATTTTTTTAATACGCAAATTAGGTCTATTTTGTTGATAATGAAAACGCCCCCACCAGTGATGTAATCGCTCTGAACCAAGCGCATAGGCTTTTTGACGCTGGTATTGGCTGAGTTTTTGTAATCTTTGTATTTCACTTAATTGTTTAGGAATAAGTAACGCATGCGGTGTTTCCTGTAACTCGGTTATCTCAGCGACTACAATTTTTTTGCGAACACCTTTAAATTCATGCCATATTTGTTCATTTTTTATTGCTTGTAGCTGTTTTTGTAGCTGTTGCAATAACCAACTTTGTTCTGTTTGTATGAATTTATCCAAGCTAAAAAAGTGAGTATTGGGGATTAATAGCTCTAATTCATACTTTGTATTAACTTGTAAACGAACACTACGACGCTTTTGTGGCTTGAGTTTGATATAATAATGCTGGCATTGAACCTGTAGTTGGAGTACTTGTGCTTTAATTGCGTATTGAAAAACCATTAATCGACCAAAATTTTATGAACCTAGAACACATTCCTACCTTAAATGAAGAAGAATTAAATCAACTTGGCAATTTGCTAGAAAATGAATATGAGCAACAAGATAGCTTAGATTTTTTTGCCACTCATGGCGCATTAAGCGCATTATTGCTTAGCCCAAAAGCATACCACATTGAACAGTTACAAGACTTGATGTTTACACAAAAACCTGATTATTCAACAGAGGAACAAGCGTTATTAATCAGTTTGTTGAATAAGTTAAGTATTGAGATAAGTGCTTATTTAGATAGTGGCGAAGATTTTCCTATTCCTTGTGAGCTAAGTTTAGAACTGGAAGATGATGAAGAGGATATTGCCCCCTTGCAAAGTTGGTGTACAGGCTTTGTTGCAGTGGTATTAGCACAGGAAGACGACTGGTATAATAAACAAGATGAAAACCTAACGGCACAATTACTGTTTCCTATTTTATACGCTTCTGGTTTATTTTTAGAGGAAGAGGAAATGGCACAAATTGATGCTGATGCAGCACTATCTAACCAAGTTTGCTCTCACATTCCTGCTAATATTACGGAACTCTATTTGTTATACCATGGCGTATAGATATTAATGCGGTAACTGTTCTAGGTAAAACTGTGTTAAAGGCATAGGCTGATTAATATCTGCTGCCAGTTTCAATAAATAGCCGCTAATATATGCCAATTCTGTAGTTTGCCCTGCCAATACATCTTGCAAACTAGAGGAACGATTATGTGCTGTTTGCTTTGCAATGTGCGCCACTCTTTGAATAAAAGGCTCTATCGCTGGTAAGTTGAGTGCTTGATACAGTGTTTGAATTTCATAACAAAGTTTTACAAACGCACCTTTATATTGATTGCTTAACAATTCGCCATTAGTACATTTAAAATAAGCGGTTAAGGGGTTGATAACAGCATTAACTGCCAGTTTGTTGAGCATAATCAGTTCAATATTTTCTGCCAGCAATAAAGGCTTAGGAATGGCCGTTGTATCTGCTAAAGATGAATTGGCAAATAAGCCAATTAAGGTCTGCCCTACACCTGCATAATGAGTGTACTGTTTGCTAATGCGATACGCCCCTTCGGTAGTAATACCTGCCCAAACAGGAATTTGTGTAACCTGTTTTGCCAGTTTTTGTTGTTGCCCTAACCCATTTTGCAAACATAAAATTTGCTTAATTTGCACACATTTATCCAATAATCCCTGCATGGCTTCTAAAGTATGCCCTGCTTTGGTACAAATAATTAACCAATCTATGGTTTCATGCTGCCATGCGGGCAATTGTAATAAGTGCTTTTTCTTATCTTGTTCTATATATCCAGTATACGCACTATAAGCCGCAAAGACCTGATGTTGCTCTTGCTGTAATCGCCAAGCAATTAATGAGCCTATTGCACCTATGCCTACAATTGCTATTTTCATCTAATTAGAATTTAACTCTGTATCAGTGTCATTAGTATCCACAGAGTCTTTATTTGCAGTTTGTGTTGCTACAAGCTCTGTATCCTCTATTTGCGTGGGTGGATTATCATCATTGGTGTTACTTGATGATGTATTGTCTTTTTGTGTTGGCATAACAATAGGGGCAACCCAGCGCATTTTAATTTTATTTAGTACTGCTGCACTGTGTTGTGCAGGCACACTCCGTTCAAAATGCTCAAGCTGAGCAACATCTAAACCGATAAGATGAGCCAGTTGTGATTTTTCTGGTCTTGTTTGACGAACTAACCACACAACTAGGGGCATTAATAAATAAAACTGACGACTGTTTTTATCTTCTATTTGTGCCTCTGTCACTGTATGCAGTTGTGCTATATATGCAAGTGCCGATTGATATACGGGTTGTAAATCAGTTTTTTTATTGTTTTCTTCTTGTCGCCGTTGCTGTGCTTGTAGTCTATCTACAAAACCAGCTTTCCCAAGCACCGCATACTGTTCATCAGTGCCCTGTTGTAAATCAAACATAGGGTCAACCAGTTTTAAAATAGCACGTTCATAATAAGCTAACTGGTTACGACTGGCATTTGATAGCTGCTTTAACATTTTATGCGTATTAATCCAACTTGGTGGATTTTTTTGTCTATACAAATAATCACTGCTCCAAGGATACATACTTGCCTCAGCAACTAATTTTTCAACCACAGGTATTTGCTGTAATTGTAAAATCAGCGGCACCAACAAACTTTCTTGCACTCGCAAAACGGTAATCTGTTCAGAAATAATATTTTGCCTTTTCTTCCAGTGGTTATAATGCATGTCATTAATACACTGTTGCAGTTTAGCAATAACCTCTGGCCATTTTGCTGACATTCAAGCACCAATTGAATTTGCTTTTCTTTAAATAAAAATGCCAAAAGCTGAATATTAGGGATTTGACCAATTATTGATTTTAAATTTTCATATTCAAAAACCGATTGAAAAATTGTATGGTTCTTGCTCGCTTGCAAGGCAATATAATAGATACCTTCGCCATAAAAATGCTGTTTTGTTTGTGTCATCAGCAACCTGCTTAATAATTTTAAATAAAGTTCCTAGCTAGTATAGTTTGCTTTTACCTGAAACCCGAATTATCCCTTAAAAAAAGAATTAATTGCCAGTCTGTAATTATGCTTGCTTAAATTTTTAATATTGTTACCTTGAGCGTTTATTTACAAGATGAGCAAAACCATGCCAGAACTTTGTGCCGATGATTTAAGTGTTAACTTTAAGCAACAAGACTTTACCTTTAATGATACCGATAATATCAGTCCGTATCATGGCGTATTAGGACAACAACGTGCCATTGCCGCTATTCAATTTGGTATTGCCATGCTACAAAATGGTTATAACCTATTTGTAGCAGGGGAAGCTGGTACCGGACGCTCTTCTTATGTTAAAAACTATTTACACAGCGAAGCCAAGCGTCAAAGCACGGCAATATCTTGGTGTTATCTCAATAATTTTACAAAAAACAGAGAACCCAAAGCACTGGGGCTTGAAAGCACTCAGCTAGAAGCCTTTAAACAGGCAATAGAAAAACTGATTGAACAGCTTTTAAGCACCTTTCCTGCCGTTTTTGAGCACCCAGCTCATCAACAAAAAAAAGCTGCTATTGATCATAGTTTTAACCGTAAATATGATACTGCTTTAAAGCAAATAGAGCGTGAAGCATTAAAAAAAGAAGTTGCCATTTTTCGAGATGCCAATAGCATCAGCTTTACTCCCATGTATGAAGGCAAAGCCTTAGATGAAGCCGATTTTGCACAGTTAGATGATGATGCCAGAGAGCGTTTTCATGAAAATGTCGGCGAGCTAGAACAGCGATTAAGCGAAGAGTTATCTGAATTGCCCCAATGGAAAAGAGAGTCTGCCGAACGTTTGCGTAAGCTCAATCAAAATACCATCAACCATGCCATAGAACCATTACTTGAACCCATTTACAGCGCATTTAAAGAGATTGATGGCATACAAAACTACCTACAAGCACTACAGCAATACCTGCCCCGTTTTATTTTAGAAGAACTGGCAGATGAGAGATTGCTTGAGCTGCGAGATGAATACAGCAAGCGCACCGCTTTAGAAAATAGCCTCTTACCCAATATGCTGATATACCATGAGCCAAATTCAGGCGCACCTGTGGTGTATGAGCCACACCCAAGTTATGCCAATCTTTTTGGTCGTATTGAGTTTGTTAATGAACAAGGTGCTTTAACCACCAGCTTTCAACAAATTTGTGCAGGCGCATTACACCGTGCTAATGGCGGTTATTTAATTTTAGATGCACAAAAAGTTCTAAGTGAGCCCTTTGTATGGGAAGCACTAAAACGTGCCTTAGAAAACCAACAACTTAACATAGAATCTCCTATCAATGATTCAGGTATCATCAATACCGCAAGCCTAACGCCTGCAAGTATTGCCCTAAAGGTTAAAGTTATTTTAATTGGCAGCCATGAAAACTACTATCTACTACAACACTATGATGCTGAATTTAAACAACTATTTCGCTCATTAGTGGATTTTGATAGTGACTATGCGCTGAATGAAGATAACCTAGAAGCCTATAGCAAGTTACTTAAAAGCCGCATAAACCAACAACAATATGCAGAATTAACAGCTCAAGCAGTACGTCGTATGGTGCTATTTAGTGCCCGTTTAAGTGGCAAACAAACACAATTAAGCACCCGCTTAGGCGAACAATTTGACCTACTGGCAGAAGCCGATTTCATTCGCCAGCTTGCTAAAGAAAAGCGCATTGATGAACATCATATTGAGCGTGCGCTAAGTGCCAAACAGGAACGTACAGGACAAGCATACGATAAATTATTTACACAGATGCTAGATGGTACCATTTTACTTGAAAGTACAGGCAGCGCTGTGGGCAAAGTAAATGGACTAACGGTTATGAGCCTTGCCGATACCAGCTTTGGCTCTCCTGCTCGTATTACCGCCACTGTCTACCCTGGAAAACAAGGGGTGTTAGATATAGAACGAGAAGCAGAGCTCGGTCAATCTATCCATTCTAAAGGTGTACTTATTTTAGCTGGATACCTAGGTCAGCGATATGCCCAAGGGTTTCATATGAGCTTATCTGCCCAACTAGCAATGGAACAGTCTTACGGTTATATTGACGGCGATAGCGCCTCTTTAGCAGAACTTTGCTGTCTTATTTCTGCGCTTATTCAACAACCCATACGCCAATCGTTAGCAATTACAGGCTCTATCAACCAATATGGAGAAGTTCAAGCCATAGGCGGTGTTAACGAAAAAATAGAAGGTTTTTTTAGACTTTGCCAAGCTCGTGGATTAAATGGAGAGCAAGGGGTCATTATTCCAGATGCGAACCGTTGCAATTTGGTTTTAAATCAGGATATCATTCAAGCTGTAAAAGAAAATAATTTTCATGTTTATAGTATTAAGCATGTAGATGACGCATTGGCACTCCTTATGCAACAACCTGTAGGTACGGCAAATAATAAAGGAATATTCCCTATGCACAGTATAAACCAGCGCATTGTCAGCAAACTTCAACAACTGGCAAACATAACGCACAACCACAGTTAAGAAAATGCTCTCTAAATTACAATTAACCAACAACCATATTAAGTCCATTTTATTTGTACTTATCCCCTTTGCTGTTTACGCACTTACCCAATATTTAATAACCAACCAAGAACATGCACTGCTTATTACTCTAGTACTAGCAACGGTTATTTTTTGGGCGGCAAGCATCATTCCTGAATATCAAACGGCTCTGTATTTTTTATTTATCTGCTTGTTTTTTAAATTAGCTGACAATGCCCTTATTTTTTCTGGATTTTACTCTTCTGCCTTTTGGCTAGTATTCTCTGGCATGATTATGGTTATTGCCATGAAGCAGCTTAAACTTAATCAAAAAATACTCAGTTTGTTTCAGTTTTTAAATATAGATAATTACTTAAAAACCCTTATTTTAGTTAGCCTGTTTACCCTTGTAATCTGCTTTATCATTCCCTCCTCTATGAATCGGGTCATCATTAGCATACCTATTTTACATGCCATTTGTGCCAACTTTGGGTATGAACAAGGCAGTAAGGGTTATACCGGGATTATGCTGATGGGCATTATCAGCAATTCATTGCCAGGTTTTGTACTCTTACCTGCCAACTTGCCCAATATGATACTGGCGGGATTAAGTGAAAATATTTATAACTATAAAATACTGTATTCAAACTACTTTATTTCTAATTTTCTTATTTTTGGCATTTTAAAAGATGTTATCGCCATCGCCCTTATTTATTTCTTTTATCAAGAACCACCTAAGCAGCATTTTAATCTGCAACAACAAGAGCAACAAAAACAGCAAAATAAGCTAGTTATTACCATCTTATCAATCATTGTTTTTCTTTGGTTAAGCGACTCCATACATGGCATTTCACCGAGTATGATTGCCGTATTTGGCGCACTGGCACTGCTATACCCTGCATTTAATATTGTACAGAGCAAAGAATTAAGTGCCATCAGTTTTCCTACATTGATTTTTGTTGCAGGCTTAATTTCTTTGGGCAATATTTTAGCGGACAATCAATTTATAAAACAAAGCCTAGAGACTCTGGTTGCCCAATATCAGTTTTCTGACAATGGTTTTATTAACTATATGAGTATAACCATCTTTACCAGTTTAAGCGGTATTATCTTAACCCAACCGACCATTCCGCCTTTATTCACCCCTTTAGCTGGACAGCTTTCTGAACTGACTGGATTTTCATTAAATGATATTTTTATGATGCAAGCGGCCAGCTTTTCTAATCTCTTTTTTATGCATCAATCACCACCGGTTATCATTGGCATGCAACTGGCTTTTTTAAGTGCCAAAGATATGATTAAAATGCTACTTCTAATCGCCGCTCTAACGATTATCTTTTTATATCCACTACATTATTTATGGCTGCAATTTTTAGCCAACTAACATTAATGAGTGCTGGCATAATACTGCTGGATTTTATTAGTTAAAAATCGCCATAAAATCCAGCTTAGCACCACAATCAAAGCCATAAATTTAATGCCCGCTAACGCACTGGCTAATGGAGGGAAAAAAACAAATGTCTTAAATTGGATAAGCTGTAAAAGTGCATAGTTTTCTGCCATATCACAAAGCACTGCCAATACAACGAGAACAATCAATCCCTTAGCTCCAGCAAGCAATTTTAAGGCAGAGATAAAGCAATACCCATAAAAAAACATATATAAATAATCAACACCTAGAGAAAAAAGCACCCATTTTTGTTGTAAAAAAGACCAGTTCTCTAGCATAGATTGGCAGTTTTGAGTCAGCCCACAAAACTCAAAAGAAACAATCCCCCAAGGTGCAAACAAGCTTTGAATTTGAGAATCCAGCAAAGACATCAAAAAAGTAGCCAATAACAACAGCCCAAAAGCAATTAAAAATTGAACTTGATTATTCATATCTAAATACCACCTTAAAAAAAAGCCACCTTAAAAAAGACAGCTTAATGACTCATACTTAAAAATTAAGGTACTTTTAAAATCTGATTTTTATACTTATTAAAGATTAAAGTACCTTATTTAGATTGCAGTTAAGACGCTAAATTTAAGCGATAACGCCCTGCACTATTACCTGATAACATCGCATCTAATTGATTAGCCAACTCATCTTTACCAATTTCTTGTACCAAATCAGACAAATTCGCCAACTGCCAATCTGCGGCAATGGTATCTAAAAGATGCTGTTTGCTTGCCTGCGTGATATTCACAGAATCAATACCCAAAAGATGAATACCACGCAAGATAAACGGAAAGACACTCGCCTGAAAGTCATTACCAGCAACCATACCACAAGTACTTACTGCACCTTGCTCTAACACTTGTGGCAACACACTACCTAACATAGCACCACCAACGGTATCAATCACACCTTGATAACTTGCTTTAGCCAAAGGTTTTGCCCCCTGCTCTAAGCACTGCTCACGGCTAATTACCGCATCTGCCCCTAAGTCTTGCAACCAACTTTGTTTTTCTGGTTTACCGCTAACGGCAACCACATTAAAACCAAGGTGTTTTAGCAACGCAATTGCCATGACCCCTACACCTCCTGTTGCACCCGTTACCAACACAGGCGCACTATTTTTCACATCAAGGTAAGGCTGTAATTTAAGCCACGACAAACCCGCCGTAAAACCCGCCGTTCCCCAAGCCATACTATCTGACAAACTCAAATTATCTGGTTTTTTTAATACCCAAGAAGCAGGTACTCTAATTCTCTGTGCAAACCCACCTGCGGTATTCATACCCAAATCAAAGCCAAAACAAATCACTTCCTGTCCCACTTGCCAATCAGCAACAGCAGACTCTACAACAACCCCAGCAGCATCAATTCCTGGTGTATGTGGAAAATTGCGAGTCACCCCTTTATTGCCCATATAAGATAGCGCATCTTTATAATTTAGTGAGGAATACTTAACCTCTATTAAAACATCGCCCTCAGGTAAGCTATCAGTAGACATAGATTGCCAACCACTTTGCATAACCTGTTCTTCTTTATTTACTCTAAATGCGGCAAATTCGCTCATATTATTACCCTTTTGTTGTTATTTTTTGTTGCATACGGGTGAGCACTCTAAGTAAGGCTTTTTCTAGCCCTAGCTGTAAAGAAAGCCCTATACGCTCTTGTAAACTTTGCTTATGTTTGTAATTGACCTTATAAACTTCGGCTTGCTCACAAGCCTGCACCAAATAATCATCACTGGTGCCAATTTCATCAATCAATTTATTTTCTAGTGCCTGCTGACCATACCATATATCGCCATTGGCAACACTATCTATATCGATACGTGGTCGCTGTTGTTTAACATGCTGCTTAAATAGTTCATGAGTTTCTTCTAAATCTTCTTGAAACTTATCCTTAGCCTTAGCAGAGTTATAACCTAACATTGTGACCGTACGCTTATACTCTCCAGCGGTAAATAGCTCATAATCAACATCTAGTTTTTTTAATACTCGATTAAAATTAGGTAATTGAGCAACCACCCCAATAGAACCAATAATGGCATAGGGTGCAGCAATAATACGATTACCCAAACATGCCATCATATAACCACCACTAGCAGCAACCTTATCAACACAAATTGTTAAGGTTAAACCCTTATCACGAATGCGCTTAAGTTGAGATGCCGCCAAACCATAGGCATGAACCATACCACCAGGGCTTTCAAGGCGTACAACCACCTCATCTTCTTTATTTGCAGTTGTCAAAATTGCAGTAATCTCTTGGCTTAAATTGGCAACTTCACTGGCCTCTACATCACCATCAAAATCCAATACAAATACACGCTTACGCTTGCTTTTATCTTCTAAACCATCTTTGAGGCGTTTTTTATGGGCTTTTTGCTCCGCCTTTTGCGTTTTCTTTTTATCTTTGTCTAGGAGTTTTTGCTCTTCTTTATCTAACAAAGCATGCTGCATTACTTCCTTATGCTCATCTAACTCATCATTAAGTTTATCTATTTCAATATGCCCATCATGGGTTTGTTTTTTAGATTTACTCGCAACCGCTATTAACCCGCCTACCAATATTAAAATTGCCACAACCAAAGTCACTGCTTTAAGTAAAAACAGCCCATATTCATAAATAAAGTCCACTTGTTTTCCTTATATTTTTTCAATTAAGTGCATAAGAATAACCGAAACTGCCTAAGGTACAAACCTTTAATGCAAAGAACTTACATACTGTTTTTATTGACAGCAACAAATGCAAGCCATAAAGTAACAAAACTCAGTGCAAAGATGCACTTTTTTATTTTCATTTTTATTTTATTAGAGGATTGATTATGTCAGATGCAGCACAAATTATTGCCCAAATGAACAGCAAATTTAATGCCGAAGCCGCCCAAGGAATGAATAAAGTATTCCAATTTAATATTGAAGATGGCGACACACACCACCTAATTATTAATGACGGCACTTGCGATATTCAAGCAGGTGAACACGCCAACCCAGATACCACACTGATTATGAACACTGAAACCTTTAAAGGCATTGCCACAGGTGAAACCGACGGTATGCAAGCGTTTATGTCAGGTCAACTTAAAGTAGAAGGCGACATGATGTTAGCAACCAAATTAGGCGAACTGTTCCCTGCCTAATCACAACACTGATGAGGCAATGTTAATTGCCTCATCAACTTTAGCCTTTGAGCTACCAATTTGTATCTATTGCCTGTTTTGCCTGTATATTATTCGCCTTAACCGACACCCCCCTAGCACCCAATTTCACCAAATAATGAGCGCCATCGGCCAGTGGCATAAATACAGACCCACCATAATTTGCATGCAACCAAGTTTGATAAAACTGAGCCAGACGCCATAAATCCATACCAGAGGACGTATTCAGCGCATATACGCTGCGTTTTTGACTACGCTCAAGCTCAATATCTGCATAACGCCCTGACAATCTATCCAAGCGATATAAAGGCTGCTTTCCCAAAGTTAAAAGCGGCCCCCTCCAGGTTAAAAGGCGCACATCTAACTGCCATTGATCGCCTAACAAATGCCACTGGCTTAACTTACCATCAACAGGTTTTAAACTTAAAAGAAAATAACGCTCATCAAGTTTTTTAACCCAGACCTCAGCGATGGTATCCTCTTTTAAAGCCTGTTTATAGCTCCATAAATCCCACATAAAAAGCCCCACAAAAACCACCGCAGCCAAAACACCACCACTCAATAGCACTTTTAAAAAACCACTTTTAGCCGCTTTAGCAAACAACCATATCAATACAAGCACCGCCAAAAGTAGCAACAAAACAAAACTTAATACAGTTTGCAACATATCTACCTCTTATTTTTCAGATTAACATCTAAAATAGCATTTTTTATTTTACTGCTTTAAACTAAAATTAATACCTTTAAACAGCTAAAAGCAGATTTGTTTTCTATAATCTACTTTTAGCTTTAAGTTTTACTTCACAATAGCCTAAACTTAATCCAAAATTAGCAAACGCATTTATTTAACTAATAGAGAGAATCATGAACGCCCTTACTAACCATGTTTTTTTTACTAACTTTTTAGGTCATGCACCTAAACACTATAAACTAACCATTATTGGCTTTTTAATTTTAAACCCAATCATACTGCAATTATTTGGTCCACACATAACCGCATGGATAATCATTGCCGAATTTATCTACACCCTAGCGATGGCATTAAAATGCTATCCGTTACAACCTGGCGGTTTGATTGCCATTGAAGCCATTATTTTAAAACTGACTTCCGCAGAAATCGTTTATCAAGAAGCGGTTACCAACTTCCCTGTTATTCTGCTTTTAATGTTTATGGTAGCAGGCATTTATTTTATGAAAGACCTGTTGTTATACCTATTTACCAAGTTACTATTAAACATTCGCTCTAAAACCTTTTTATCCTTACTATTTTGCTTTGTTGCCGCATTTTTATCTGCATTTTTAGATGCCCTAACAGTAACAGCCGTATTAATTAGTGTTGCCGTTGGTTTTTATACCGTTTATCACAAAGTGGCCTCAGGCATAAAAGTAACCGAACATGATGAACATGCAGAACATCATAACATTAGTAATGATGAACAGATTAAACCAGAACATGAATCAGACCTAGAGCAGTTTCGTAGCTTCTTGCGTAGCCTACTTATGCATGGCGCAGTCGGCACCGCATTAGGTGGCGTTATGACCATTGTAGGCGAACCACAAAATCTATTAATTGCCAAAACAGCAGGCTGGGACTTTATGGCATTTTTAGTTCTAATGTCACCTATTACCGTCCCTGTTTTAATTGCAGGCTTAATTACCTGTGTATTATTAGAGAAAACCAAAATTTTCAGCTATGGTACGCAAATTCCGCAAGATGTGCTTAAAACACTACGCGACTTTAACCAAGACCAACAAAAACACCTCACCCCTGCAGTAGTTACAAAGCTCATTGTACAAGGAGCAGTTGCCATATTCTTAATTATTGGTCTGGCACTACATATTGCTGAAGTAGGTTTAATTGGCTTAGCCGTTATTGTATTACTAACAGCCTTTAATGGTGTTATTGAAGAACACCAACTAGGAAAAGCCTTTGAAGAAGCACTCCCCTTTACCGCCTTATTAGTGGTGTTTTTTGCGATTGTAGGTGTAATTCATAGCCAACATCTATTTACCCCCATTATCGACTGGATTTTAAACCCAGATAATGTATCACAGAAATATCAGTCCTCAATTTTCTTTATTGCCAATGGTGTACTTTCTATGATTAGCGACAATGTTTTTGTTGCCACTGTTTATGTAAACGAAATCAAAAATGCTCTAGCCATAGGTGAAATTACCCGCTATCAATTTGACCACTTAGCCGTCGCCATTAATACTGGCACCAACTTACCCAGTGTTGCCACACCAAACGGACAAGCGGCATTTTTATTCTTACTCACTTCCGCCATCGCACCTTTAATTAAACTTTCCTATGGGCGCATGGTGTATATGGCATTACCATATACCATTGTCATGACCTCCGTTGGTTTGGTCTGTGTTTACTTTTTTGATATATAAAGACAGAAGACAGAAGACAGAAGACAGAAGACAGAAGACAGAAGACAGAAGACAGAAGACAGAAGACAGAAGACAGAAGACAGAGGACAGAAGACAGAAGACAGAAGACAGAAGACAGAGGACAGAACTCTGTCCTCGGTCTTCTACCCTCTGCCCTCAGAAAACCATGCTCCGCATGGTGCTGGGTAAAACCCCTGAACCCTGAACCCCTGCCTCCCATTTAAACTCGGTAATATTACGTGCTTGCTCGTCAAAATTAATGCCCACTAAATAAATATTACTACCCTCGTTTAAATAGCGGTGGTGGTATTGATTGGCTTTGATTTATGGGAGTAAGTACACATATAGCAATGATGGCAGGGAGTTACCGTCTCAAAAAAAAGCGGCAAGTGCTCACTTACCGCTTTAGGTTTAAAATTGAATGCGTTGCTTTTAGTCATTAGCCACCTACTACAAACGCAGCTAAAGCGCTTTGCAACAACATCAAAGTATTAGGGAACAAGATTATTAACAGCTACCCCCCACGGCACAACTAAAGAGCCCTGCAACAATAGGGTTTGATTAGCACCAGCTGATATATCATCAACCTTACCATTAACCTGCATGGTAACGGGCACTTTGCGGTCGGTTGTACTGCCATCGCCTAATTGTCCAGACGAGTTAGAACCCCAGCATTTCACGCTGTTATCTTTTAATAGCGCACAGCTATGCTCAACACCTGCAATCAGCTTGCGTGCAGTGCTAATACCGCTTACCTCAACAGGGAAAGCGGAAGTGGCATGGCTATTGTTACCTAACACGCCTGCTGCACCGTCACCCCAGCATTTAATGCTGCCGTCACCTAATAGGGCACAAGCATACTCAGCCCCCAATGCGATTTGAGTCACGTTGCTTAATACGCCTGCTCCACCTACTCCTTTTACAGTAACAGGTGCTTTACTACAGGCTACACTAGAACAGAAATCTGGTGTGTCAGCAATTGCAACACCCAGCTGCCCCTTATTATTAGCACCCCAGCATTTAACGGTTTTGTCCTTTAATAGGGCGCAACTATGCCTAGAGCTTGTGGCAACTTGCGTTACATTGCTTAAATTTTTAACTGCTTTAGGCTCTAAAGCGGTTGTGGTTGTGCCATCACCCACCTGAGCGTATTCGTTATCTCCCCAACATTTTACGCTACCGCCCTCTAATAAGGCGCAGCCATTTCTGTCGGCTACAGACAGTTGTGTGGCATTACTAATGCCTTTTACAACAACGGGTGCGAGTGAGACCTTATTATTACCATCGCCTAACTCGCCTTTATAGGTTGAGTCTCCTCCCCAGCATTTGATGGTTTTATCCGCTAATAGAGTACAGGTGTGATCACGACCCACTGCCACTTCTTTGGCATTCGTAATATTTTGGGCTTTAACCGCCGCATCAATACTAACAGGTGTTGTAGATGTACTGCCTGTACCTAATTGCCCTCTATCATTCTCACCCCAGCATTTAACACTGCTATCCATAAGTATGCTGCAGTGATGACCCGCACCTGCGGCTACTTGCTTAGCGTTATGCATATTACGGGCAGCAAGTGGCTCGTTACTGGCAACAATAGGCTTAGGGACTTTAGAGCTAGCTAGCCGGCCGTTACCTAACTGTTTATTCGAGTTGCTACCCCAGCAGTGCGTGGGTTTATCACTAAAGGTGGCGCAAGTATGCTCTTTTGCCGCCACAATGCTAGTTACATTAGCTAAAAGCCCGCTACCATTTGGGCTGACCACATCAACAGGGCTTGTCACTTGAGCCGTGTTATTATCACCTAGCTTACCATTTGCATTATTACCCCAGCATTTGGCTTTGCCATTACTTAAGGTGGCACAGGTATGAAACTGACCGGCACTAATGGAAGCCACATTGCTAATGCTTGATACTAACGTGGGGGTTTGTCTGTCTGCTGATGGACCATAACCCAGTTGCCCTGAAGTACCCCTACCCCAGCATTGAGCGGTATTATTGGTTAATACGGCACAGGTATGCTCATGGCCCGCACTGATGGCTTTTGCCGTTAATCCAGTAGTCACAACAGGCACCTTGCGGCTTGTAGTGCTGTTATCACCCAGTTGTCCTTTATTGTTTAACCCCCAGCATTGAACGCTGTTATCGGTTAGTATGGCACAAGTATGAGCCCCGCCTGCGGTAATCTCTTTAGCATTGGTTATGCTAGAAACCGCATCGGGGAATTTAGTACTGGCTGTTGAATTATTACCCAGTTGACCGCTAGAATTGAGCCCCCAACATTGAACTGTACCACCATCAATTAAGGCACAGGCATGTGACCAACCCAAAGCCAGTTTAATGACATTACTTAGCTTACCAGTACCAAAGCTGTTTTTAACAAAAGCAGGGGTATTTCTGGCTGTGTTGGTGTTATCACCTAACTGCCCTTTGCCATTTTCACCCCAGCATTTTACGGTTTTATCTGTTAGTAAAGCACAGTAAAAACCGTAACCTAGCCCAATGTCTGTTACATCAGTTAAGCCGCTAACAGGCTTGGGGGCATCACCAAACCCATAACCCCAGCATTCCACGGTTTTATTAGGTAGCAAACCACAGCTGGCGTTAGAACCAGAACCTGATGCGATTTTGGTGTAATAATCTTTAAAGGTCACAGTCTGTGTGCTTTGACCCAGTTTTATGCTTTTAGCACCCGCACTACCAGCAGGCAGGGTTACCTTAATAAAGGTATCAGTTTGCTCGCTGGGGGTTAGGTTTTGTGGCCCAAAACCAACGGTTACGTCTTTTAAGCGTTTGCCAGAAATTCGCACCTCACCGCCAGTTTTAAACAAGGTTTGCGGTGTAACAATACTCACATCTGGGTTAGGTGTATCATTACCGCCACCGCCACCACTACAGGCAGCAAGTGCGGTTAAGCTTAGAGTTAATAGCAAAGATTTTGCCGTTTTTTGCTGTTGTGATTTAAACATAATAGTTACCTTTTAGGTTGTTTAAGTGATTTAAGTCTTGTAAAAAAGAGAACCTACCCATCAGGTGCAATGCACCTGATAAGCGGTATGTTATTTGAACCATGGGTTGCATAAGAAGATGAACTAGCCCCCCATAGATACAACTAAAGAGCTGTGTATTAGTAGGGTTTTGTCATATCCTAAAAAGATATCATCAACCTTGCCCTTAACCCGCGTCATCTTAACGGGTACTTTGCGGTTGATTGAGGTGCCATCACCCAATTGCCGTGCGTTATTTCTACCCCAGCATTTCACGCTGTTATCTTCTAATAACGCACAGCTATGGGCGGCACCTGTAACCAGTTTACGTGCATTATTAATACCGCTTACCACAACTGGCGAGGCTGAATTTGTTGTGCTGTTATTGCCCAACTGCCCCCAATAATTGAAACCCCAACATTTAATGGTTTTATTCTCTAATCGCGCACAAGAATAAGCACCTGATGCTAGTGAAATTTGGCTGACATTGCTTAAATTTGGAACCTGAACAGGCGTTTTAATACAAGGCACATTTGTACCACATTGAGCCGTTGTATTGGCAACTGTAATGCCTGTTTGCCCTTGATTATTAGCTCCCCAGCATTTGACGGTTTTATCCTTTAATAAAGCGCAACTGTGCCAGTCAGATGAGGAAATTTGAGTCACATTGCTTAAACCTGTCACCACTTTAGGCTCTAACGCATTTGTAGTCGTGCCATCACCTATTTGAGCGTATTCGTTATTTCCCCAGCATTTAACCGTGCCGTCTTCTAATAACGCACAGATACCTTGGTGGCCTTTAGTCAGTTGTATGGCATTGTTAATGTCTTTTACTTTAACGGGAGTCAATGAGGCTTTGTTGTTACCGTCGCCTAGTTCTCCCATATAATTGGAGCTATCTCCACCCCAGCAACTAATGCTTTTATCGGTTAATAAAACACAGGTGAATTTGCGCCCCACCACCACTTGTTTTGCATTCGTAATATTATGAGCTTTAACCGCCGCATCAATGCTAACAGGTGTTGTAGATGTACTGCCTGTACCTAATTGCCCTTTATAATTTTTGCCCCAGCATTTAACGCTGTTATCTTTAAGTACCGCACAAATATGTTCCGCACCTGCCGATACCTGCTTAATATCGTACATATTGCGTGCGATAAGTAGCTCGTTACTGGCAACAATAGGCGTGGGGACTTTAGAGCTAGCTAGCCGGCCGTTACCTAACTGTTTATTCGAGTTGATACCCCAACAGTGCGTGGGTTTATCACTAAAGGTGGCGCAAGTATGGCGTTTTGCCGCCACAATACTGGTTACCTTGGTTAAAAGCCCGCTACCATTTGGGCTGACCACGTCAACAGGCGTTGTCGCATCAGCTGTGCTATTATTGCCTAGCCTGCCATTATATCCTCTACCCCAGCATTTTACCTTGTTATCCTTTAACCTAGCGCAGGTATGAGCCTGACCTGCACTGATTGAGGCAACATTATTAATGTTTGATACCGCTGTGGGGACTTTTTTGACTGTGGTTGAACCATCACCCAATCGCCCGTTAGTACCTTCACCCCAGCATTTAGCCGTGTTATCAAGTAATACTGCACAGCTATGACTAGCGCCCAAGCCGATGGCTTTTGCCTTCAAACTAGCACCAACCTCAACACGAGCATGGCTATTTGTAGAACTGTTATTACCTAATTGCCCAGAGGTGCCTAACCCCCAACAGCTCACTTTGTTATCGGCTAATATGATACACGTATGATCGCCACCTGCCGCTATATCTATGGAGTTATTATTATTTTGGAGTCGAAAGGCTTCAACGGGTAATGTAGCATTGTTCCTTGTACCATTACCGAGTTGACCATGAAGATTATTACCCCAACATTGAACTATTGATTGAGATGCCGAGCCTTCAATTACAACACAGGCGTGTGCAGAACCAACAGCCAATTTAATGACATTACTTAGATTACCAGTACCAGCACTGTTTTTAACAAAAGCAGGGGTATCTCTGTTTGTATTGGTGTTATCTCCTAACTGACCATAATAGTTACTTCCCCAGCATTGTACGGTTTTATCTGTAAGTAAGGCACAGTAAAAACCGCCACCTACCCCAATGTCTTTTACATCAGTTAAACCGCTAATTGGCTTAGGGGCATTACCATAATTTGAGCCCCAGCATTCCACTTTTTTATTGGGCAACAGACCACAAGTAACATCAGAGGCAGAACCCGATGCGATTTTTGTGTAAAAGTCTTTAAAAACCACATTATTTGTTTGCTGATTAAGTTTGACTGTTTTGGCACCCACACTGCCAGCAGGTAGGGTTACCCTAATAAGGGTATCGGTTTGCTCGCTCGGGGTTAGGTTTTGTGGACCAAAGCCAACGGTTGCATCTTTTAAGTTTTTACCTACGATTTGTACCTCGCCGCCAGACTTAAATAACACCGAAGGGTTAATAATACTGACCTCGGGCTGTGGTTGATTATCGCTGCCGCCCGTTCCGCCATTACTAGAACTACCACCGCCGCCACTACAGGCGGCAAGTGCGGTTAAGGTTAGAGTTAATAGCAAAGATTTTGCCGTTTTTTGCTGTTGTGATTTAAACATAATAGTTACCTTTTAAGTTATTTAAATTGTGTAAAAGAAAACCTGCCCATCAGGTGCAATGACACTAATAAGCAGGGTTGCTTAATTAATAATTGCTCACACCATTTTCTGAGTTAGGCGCAATGTCTTTAAGTATTTTGGTGCCATCAGGCGTGCCGTTGGTTATCCATAACTCGTAGCCTTTAGGTGCGCTGGAAGCTGGGTCGTAGGCTAAAAACACCATGCTTTCTTTATCGCCTAACTTACCGCCTACTTTGCCTAAAAATAGAGGCAGTGAATTGGATTCTTTGTGCAATGGATTGGTAGTTGCACAAGAGGCTGGGTTAATGTCTTTTAAAATATCCAAGCCATTGCTGTCTAATACCCAAGGCTCGCGCCCTTTACAGTTAGCCGTTTTGTAGTAAGTATTTTCATTGATGCCAATAAAGAGCATTTTGTTAGCCAGCTTTACAGCGTCATAGCCCATATTAAAGGTTTTAGCCTGAGCACCAACATTAAGCCTTTTAGCTGCGCCGTTAGCCTCTATGCGAAGTGCTGTATTTTTGTCTCTATTAAGGGCGTAGAGCTTGTCATCAAAAAAGAAACTATTTCCCTTATGATAGACAGGCGCAGGCGTTGTGCTAATACCCGTTAGGGTTATTTCTGTGAGCGTGCCATCGCTGGCAAATTTAAAGGGGCGAAGCGAGGCAAGATTAGTTGTTTTTTGCACCAATAACATAGAGGGCTCGTCTATGTCTGCTTGAAAGCGACTTTGATAATTGGGAGGCACCGCTGAGATGTAGTTATCGGGTGTATTCACCTTTTTAGCCGGATTGACATCTATTTTAAACAAGCCTTTAGAGCCTGCTAAAACACCAAAGCTGTGGTTTTTACTATTAAACACTTTTGCAAGCACTGCATTATGCTTAAGCAAGGCAAAGCGTGCATTCCACGATTTAGACGGGTCAAACGACACCACAGCTATAATGCCTCTGTTGATTTGGTCGTTTACGTTAAGATAAAGGCGCTTGCCATCAGAGAAGATATTATTGCAATAATAGTTAAGGAGATATCCATTTATTCTGGGGTTATACCCAAAGCCTAATACTTGCTTGGTTCCCGCGACCGTACCATCGGTTTTGTATAAACGCTTATCTGTGCCAGAAGGCCCTGTTTTCATAATAAAATAAAACACATCGCCTAAGCGCACTATTTGCACTTCAGCATTACCAGTTAACTCAATGCCTGAGGGGGTTAAATCGCTGCCGCTTTTACGTTCGGTGAGTCTTTTGGTGCCTGCGGTAGTGCCATCAGTTACCCAAAGCTCTGTACCGTTTTGCGCCGTTGCACCTGCAAATAGTGCTTTTTTGCCGCCATCAAAATATTGCACTGCGTTTAGAAACTCATAGCTAGCAATTCGTACATCTGAATGCAGTTTTTTAGTGCCGCTGGCGGTGCCATCGGTTATCCATAACCGCCCTTTAGGGAAAACCGATGGGCTGGGGCTATTGAGATCAAGCCCTGTTTCATCGGCATTAAATATGCGAAATTTAGGGTTTTGGTTGCTGATTTCAAGAGTTGGTTTGGTATTTTGGGTGTTGTTATCGCCCGTGCCGCCTGTGCCAGTGCTGCTACCGCCGCCACTGCAAGCACTTAACACAACCAGTGTTACTATGGCGAGTGCCAGTTGCTGCATTTTGCATATATATTTTTTCATCATATTATCCTCATTATGTGTTTTACAACGGTGCTTTACCGCAAAGCCCCGACAGCAAAGCCCCGACAAAAAAGCCCCGCCTTGGACTTTTTTTTAAGGCTTTTGCCTCAAGTGCCAAGGCGAGACTGGGTGTTACCGAGGGTGTACACCGTGAGTTGAGTTAGGCGCAATGTCTTTTAGAATTTTGGTACCAGAGCTGGTGCCATCGGTAATCCATAGTTCTGAGCCTTTGGGGTCTGCCCCTTTTTGGGCATCATTGGCAATAAAGACTAATTTGTCACTTTGCCCAGCAACTTTACCGCCCACCGTGCCTAAATATCGGACGTTAGAGCTTGATAGCATAGCTGCCAGATCACCACACAAGCCTGGGTTAATGTCTTTTAAGAGGTCGCTTTTGCCTGCCTGCGTATCTAACACCCAAGGCTCTCGCCCTTGACAGGTTGTAGAGGTTGTACGGGGAAAAGCCTGTGCATTGGTGTGAGCAACAAACAGCATTTTTTTGCCCAATAATGCAAGGTTGACCCTAGGACTAGGATTAATAAGTTTTTGGGCATTAGGACCTACGCTTACCCATTTAGCTGTGCCAGTTTTTTCTAAGCGTAAAAACATTTGCATATTAGAGCTTTCATAGCCGTAGAATACGCCGTCAATTAAATAGCTTATACCCATATTGCCGTACCAAGGGATTGTAGCAAATACTTTGCCGTTGCTGTCTTTGGCTGTAAGCTCGGTTAATTTACCATTGGTATCAATAGCAAAGGGTTTATAAGAGCTGTTATCTTGTGGGTCTGTTTTGATAATAATAATGCCATTATCACCTAAATCGTTTTGATACCGTGATACACCAGCTTGGGCAGGATTGAGGGGAATAAAAATTTCTGTATGGTTGGCGTTTGGCACCTGCATAGCACTCGAATCATTGATTTTAATCAGCGATTCGCTTGCGCCTGTTAAACCAAAGGTTTGATTAGTCACACTGAAGATATTGCTAAGCCCAGCACCAGGTTTTATTTCTGTAAAACGAGCCGTACCTGTTTTGCTGGGGTCAAAGGCATATACAGCTTTGTTAGAACCATCAAACGCATTAATGTATAACCGCTTGCCATCAGAAAAAGGCAAAGAAAAATAATGAGAATAAATCAAGTTATTAGATGAACTCACTTTATCGCCATAGGCTAATACCGATTTAGTACCAGAGACGGTGCCATCGGTTTCATATAAGCGCAGCTTAGTCTTGTCGGCAGGTGTTTTATTACCGTTAGAAGTACGATCAGGTTTAGATGGGAGCGATTCATAAGCAAAAAAATAAACCTTATTGCCCACTTGCACGGAATCTCTCGCAGCATCAGCTGTTACCCCCGTATTGGTACCAAGTGCAATGTCTTTTAGCATTTTGGTGCCAGCAGCCGTGCCATCTGTTACCCAAGGTTCAATACCATGTGCGGTGGTTTTACCCATAAACAGAGCTTTTTTGCCGCCATCAAAATAGCGTATGTTATTAACCGCTGAAAGCGCAATACGCACATCGGATTTTAATTCTTTTGTGCCTGAGGCGGTGCCATCAGTTGCCCATAAACGCCCATCATACATAGCAGGCGCCGACCCCCCTAGCCCAGGAGCTGCGACATTCACACCACTGGCTGAGGCATTAAATAGACGAAACTTGGGGTTTTCGTTACTGTAGGTTGCTTTATTACCGCCATTATTGCCACCATTATTGCCACCGTTGTTGCCGCCGTTATTGCTACCGCCGCCACTGCAAGCGACTAATGACCCTAATGCAACGGCTAAAGATGCACTTTTTAATACGTTCAGATGCCGCTTAAAATTAGCTACGGCAATATGCTTACTGGTGTTTATTGGTTTCATATAAAAGCTCCTTAATTTGACTTAAAATCAGGCAATTAAATATACCCAAAAAGACAAATACATAATTGCTAAAACTGCATTTAATCTAGTACAGGCACGTTTGCCGAACAGATTGTCAGTATTCCTTTAGCACCAACAAGACACAACCCCCCTCTTTTAGGGGGTTGACAAGCAATAAGAATTAATACCATGAAAATAGATTTTTTTTATTATGTTGATTTTTAAGTATTTTTTTGAGGATCTGCTCTAATCTGGCAAATAGCTAAGGTCAATTTTAGGTACATTACTAAAATAAGTTAATGCTGCTAAGCCTACAATCTGACTTAGAAAAAAAGAGATTACTACATTTATAGGTTGTGCTTTTGGGCTAATTGTTGTGCTTGAAAGCGACTTCTAATATTGGTTTTTTTGTAGATGCTTTTGATTATTTCATTCACTCTATGTATTGAAATATCTAATTCATAAGCCACTTGTTTAGATAATAAACCCTTGCCTACCAGCTTTAAAACATCTAGTTCTCTTTGACTTAAACAATTAATGGGTGCTGGTTTATCTGTATCCTGTGTTTTTTGCTCAACTATAAATGATTTTTGCTGAGCAAATTTTTGCATAACTTGTTTGGCGATATACGGCGAGATGGGTACTTGCCCAATGAGTATGTTTTTTATAGAGTTAAGTAAGAGTTTGTCGTTATCGGCTTTAAGTAAATAACCATAAACCCCCAAAGACATGGCTTCAAAAATATGCTCATCATCACCATAAAGAGTGGTTACAACGATGGGGATATCAGGTTTTTGTTGTAAGTGTTTGGCAATAAAATCAAAGGATTTTCCATCTGGCAGACCAATATCCACAAACCCCATATCACATTGACTGGTGTCTAGTTGCGCTGCTTGAGCAAGATCTCTGGCGACAATAATATGATTGTCTGGAATGACAGTATTTAGCAGCCGAATTAAGCGATTTAGACAGCTTGTTTGATCTTCTAATATGAAAATATTTTTTAGCATACAACCTCTTTCAATGCGTTTCTTTGATTGTATTTTAGATATTAAATGTAAAATGTGTCGGTATAAATATAGCTATATATAAAATATTAACCAACCCCCCTAAAGTAGGGGGTTGTAATCTGTCTGATTTTATGAATTTAAAATCAATGCTTGAGTATCATTACAAAATAGGCTAAAACCTTTATTCTTTTTATTATACTTTGAGTCTAATATTTATTGGTTCTTGCTTTTTAAGAGGGGTTGCTGTGCGTATCAATATTGGAATAATTGTTTTATCCGTTATTATAGTTTCGGTTTTTACTTTTTTGGATAAACAGCTAAGCTACGATACTGACTTTTCTTGGCGCACGTTTAATACATCAACACCCCATACAACAGGCTGGCAAATAACAAAGTCTCAACGTGACAGTTTAACTCAGGGAACAAAGTTAACGCACATTCTTATTGATGACCAATGGCAGCCTTTAGATGCTTATGTTTTATCACCCGTACTGGATTTTGTAAGCAATACCCAAGGCTTATTACATATCTTAGAGATAGAGCAAAAATTATACGCTCAAACTCATACCAAGGTGCAATTTAAAACCCAATCAGGAGACATAATTAATGCCTATTACAAACCGACAACTTGGGGGCAGCTCAGTTTAGACTTTTATTTATATCGTGCCATTTTTTTATGCAGTGTACTGTTTGCACTATGGGCTGTATTTTTTTATAACAAACAACAAACCTTACATATCAAAGGGTTTAATAATAGAGCTAATCCTCATGCCCTAAGACTTATTGTGTTAATGCTTATGTCATTAGGCATTGCTACCGCATTTTCTATTGAACGAAAATGGGCGTTACCTAAAGAATATATTTGGGGGCGATTTTTGGCCGCCATTTCATTAATTTGTGTGTTTGAAGCAGCAGGCTTAAGACTTCTGTTATTACAGCCTAATAATTTATTAACACATTATAAAACTTGGCGTTATATCTGGTGGGGCTGGCTTATAGTCCCTGTGAGTAGTGTCACTTTGCTTTGTATACAACACCCTATTGCTATTAGTTTTATGCAAAATATGTTTTCTATATTCCCTTTTATTTATTTAGCTGCATTTATTCATCAAGCTATTTTTGCTTATACCCAAAATAAACATCTAGTTGATAAATTAAGCATTCGTGCTGTATTTATATTTAACCTTGTGATTATTGCTTTAACATTGGTTGTTGATTTTATATTAAAGCAGTTCTATCTAGATTCAGGAGTCAATCCAGATTTAATCAACCTCATGGCCTCTTTATTACTTTGTGCCAGTTTGTTGGCTCTTATATTTCGTTATGAACTATATCGTTTTTCAAATTGGTGGTGGATTTTTTATGCCTGCCTTATTGGTTCTGCCACCACTGCAATTATTCTATTTTGGTTAAGTGATTGGGGTATTAATTATAAGTCTAAAGACCTAATACTCAGCATTTCTTTGGGTATTTCTGTTGCCTTAGCTTTGGGTTTTGGTTTTTTGGCCCTGCGTTTTAAAAACAACATACAAACGCTTTATCATTCATCTGAGCTATTACAATCCATTAAACAATTACCTGAAGAAAATACGCAATTTTGGGAAAGTCAAAGGGCTTTATTTATTAATGCGTTAGATATTAAACAAGCAGAACTTATTGAAGTATATAGAGAAGGTATTCATATTGAACAAGGTGGCGAGGCGATGACAGTTCATCTTTTGGATAATCTTGGTTTAAAATTAACCGCCCCAGATAAAGGACGACGTTTGTTTAATGACCAAGATATTAAAATACTGACATTATTGCAGGATTTATCTCTACAAAAAGTGCGAGAAAAAAACGCCATATTACAGGGCGAGGAACAAGCCCGCTTACAGGTTGCCAGTGACTTACATGATGATATTGGCAGCCGTTTACACCAATTAGCTAATGTAGGTACAGAAGAGACGACTAAATATGCGCAACAAACTCTTGAGCAATTACGAGCATTAACCCATGCTCTGCATAAGAAACCTCAAAGTATTGAGGAGTTTTTCTCAGAAACTCGGCACGAGTTGCAACGCCACTGTGAAGCTTATGAGGTAAATATTAGTATTGATATTCATATTAAAGAAAATTTGCAAAGCAAACTTTTAAACCCCATGAGCATTATGCAAATAAGGGCAATTTTAAGTGAACTAACACGCAATGGCTTACAACATGAAAATGTAGATACCATGACTCTTAATATCAAAGTAAATCCAGAGACAACCCATATAGACCTATATAATAATGGCACTATAACCCAAGTTGAAAATTGGATTGCAGGTGTGGGTACGGTCTCTATCAAGCGACGAGCAAATCAAATGCACGGGGAAATAAATTGGCTTGCTAATAGTGAAGGCGGCGCAACCGCTAAGTTGATTTTTAAAACACAAAAGTGGTTAATGCTGTGATACATAATGTAATGCATGAAAACGTATCTGCTAAACGCTTACTTATGTTTGTTTTATTGTGCGTTATACTCATCGGCGCTTTAATTATTTATGATAAACAGAATAGCTATTGGCTAGGGGTGAACTGGGAGCGTACGGTTTTAAAAAATGACGCAGAAAATGCACAACATAGCATGCCCGTTGCAAAAATAACGTATAGCAAAATCTCGCAATTAAAACCTGGAGATGTGTTAACTCATATACAAAAAGATGGCGTATGGTTGCCGCTAGACTCTACATTTTTACTTGGTCTTTTAGGCGCAGCAAAATCGACTCAGCATCTAAATAGCGTTATACAGCTTGATGGTTGGTTATACAATCATCGTAAGCAAGCTCACATTTTTAAACTAGCCGATAACCGCGTAGTGACAATTACTCCTAAAGCTATGCAATGGAAAGATTTAACAGGTGTTTTTTGGGGGCATAGAATTTTCTTTTATTTATGCGCCCTAATTGCTTTAGGCTGCATTTATATTTGCCAGAAAGTTAATAAAACGCCGTTTATGCAGAATAAACAAATGATTTTAGTGCTTTCATTCATTGCTATGGGATTATGCGTGGTTGTAGGGCCTGTGAGTTTGGATAGGCTTTGGGGGGTTGAGCAAAATGAATTAAGCGTAAGATATAAACTATCTGTTTGCATTACCGCTGTTTATGTTTGGTCGTTACTTTGGTTATTGTTTAGCAATCCAATACATTTGGGTAAGCAACATCCTGTTTATTGGTTGATTTGGTGGCTGTTTTCAGGCTATTACGCACTAACCGTTTTGCTATTGATGCTTAATCACGATATTGCAATACGGCTTACGCATATCGCTTATGTTATTTTACCGATTATTATTTTAACTTTATTAGTGAACCAATGGGCTTTATCAATTAGAAGAAATGCACCACTGATTGATAAAATCGCGATTAAATCCGTAATTTTTTTAAATCTATTACTTGCTTTGTTCTATAGTGGTCATAATGCTTTGGTTCACGCACAATTTTTAGCCCAAGCGAACCCAAATTTATTAAACAGTATTGTTAGCTTGATGGTCTCTTCAAGTATTATGGTATTAGTGTTTAGACAACATCTATACCGCATAACGTACTGGTGGTGGGTTCTTTACCCACTTACTGCTGGTGCAGTTATATTTCTCTTGGCTTTTTTTGTTAGTAGTAATTTTGGTCGCCATTACAATGCAATTAACTTGATTTTGAGTATTGCCCTTGCTTTTTTTGCCATTGCTATAACCGCGTTTTGGCATATTTATAAATTAATGCGTTTAAACTTAAATATTATCCAAAGGGCATCGTTGTCAGCTCAAGATATTGGCAATCTAGAGGAAGGATCTAACGCTTTTTGGCGCACGCAAAAAGCTATTTTTGCTCAGGCATTTCAATCGACCAATATTGATATTGTGAATATCAATGACAGCCCTGTGCTGCTAAAAAATAACGGTGAAGCCCTGCAAATTCAAATTCTCTCTAACAAGGCTTTATTCTTATCGCCCCCTGAAAACGGGCGGCGGTTGTTTAATGAGCAAGATATAGAAATGGCTAAGTTGCTACGTGATTTAGCCATTGCTTCTCAACGAGAAAAAAACGCCATATTACAGGGCGAGGAACAAGCCCGCTTACAGGTTGCCAGTGACTTACATGATGATATTGGTAGCCGCTTACATCAATTAGCCAATGTAGGCACTGAAGAAACCACTAAATACGCCCAACAAACCCTTGAGCAACTTAGAACCCTAACTCATGCCTTGCATAAAAAACAACAAAGTATCGAAGAGTTTTTTTCTGAAATTCAGCATGAGCTTCAGCGTCACGGTGAAGCCTATGATATAAATATTGGCATAGATATAAAAATTGATACAACAATGCAAGATAAGCAGCTTAACCCCATGAGCATTATGCAAATAAGAGCAATTTTAAGTGAACTAACACGCAATGGCTTACAACATGAAAATGTAGATACCATGACTCTTAATATCAAAGTAAATCCAGAGACAACCCATATAGACCTATATAATAATGGCACTATAACCCAAGTTGAAAATTGGATTGCAGGTGTGGGTACGGTCTCTATCAAGCGACGAGCAAATCAAATGCACGGGGAAATAAATTGGCTTGCTAATAGTGAAGGCGGCGCAACCGCTAAGTTGATTTTTAAAACACAAAAGTGGTTGGCGTTGTGATTTTACCTTACCCGAAGTACGAGTGACGAAGTAATCTCCAGCAAGTTACGCTGCTGTTGTTTAAACCACCGTGCTAGCCCTAGGGAGATTGCTTCACGGTGTTCGCAAGTCGATTCAGACCTACAGGCTTTCCCACTCAAAACCGGTAATATTACGTGCTTGCTCGTCAAAATTAATGCCCACTAAATAAATATTACTGCCCTCGTTTAAATAGCGCTGGTGGTATTGGTTGGCTTTGATTTGTGCCAGCGCATTTTCTGTGCCGACTTTAAATTCAAAGATATAACGGTTGTTGTTGATTAAAATGCTCATGTCCAACCTGCCTTTATTGGTGCTTTGCTCAGTTGAGACAGGCACGCCCATAGAGCAAAGGTAGATATAAATAACGCTGGCATAAAAGCCCTCGTAGGCAGGTAGGTTGTTGTTGGTGAAGTTCTCATAGGGAATTGAGGCAAACATGGCTTCAAGGGCTTGTTTAAAGTCATCGGGTTTGCCTGCAAATAAAGCACGAAAGCCACTTTGCTGATGCGTCACACGCTCGCTTGGGCTGGCTAAAAACAAATCTAAAATTGCCCCATTTAAACTTAATCTTATTTCTTTATTGGGTATGGTTAAAGAATATAATCTACCGCCTAAAGGGTTGGGTATGACTTTATCTATGGTCAAATAGCCTGATTGCAATAACAACACTTCTAAGTTGATGTTGTCTATATCAAAGCTATCAAGCAGTTCTTTACCTACTTGTACGTCATCTAACTTGGGTAGGTAATAGTTGTTTTTTTTAATCAGCTCAATTAAAAAAGTCGGTGTGCCGGTACTAAACCAGTAGTTTTCGTAAACATGCTCGGCTCTAATAAACAGCAAAATATCAAAGGGGTTATAGACTTTATCTTGTAAAAAGTTGTAGCCGTTGTACCAGAGTTTTAACTCGGCTAAATCCACCCCCTGTAAAAAGGGTTTAAAGCTGGTTTCTATGTCGTTTTGGGTGTAACCGCAGATATTCCCAAATTTAGGGCTAAGGCTGATGTCTTCTAGGTTGTTTAACCCTGAAAATAAAGAGACTTTAGAGAATTTACTGACCCCTGTGATAAACACAAATTTAATATGCTGGTCATTGTCTTTAATGACACTATAAAAACCTCGTAGCATATCTCGGGCGTAGTTTGCCATGTCTTTGTTGGTGATGTTATCTAGCAAGGGTTTGTCGTATTCGTCGATTAATATCACAACCCTTTGTTGGTATTTTTTGTGGGCTTTTGTGATTAGGGTTTTAAAGCACGATGAGGGGTTTTGCTGTGGCTCACACTCAATGCCTAAGCGGTCTTGATTATATCTAATAATATCTTGAAAGGCTTGTACAATCCCGTCTTTATTAAATAACTCCCCTGAAAAGCTGATATGAATAACGGGGTAAGGTACGTCAAAGTTGTGTTTATTTTCTATAAAAAGCCCATTAAACAGTTCTTTTCTACCCTCAAAAATGCTTTTTAAGGTGTCTAAAAACAGGCTTTTACCAAAGCGGCGAGGACGGGCTAAAAAGATGTATTGATAGCTGTTAATTAAATCGTAAGCAATTTGGGTTTTGTCGATATAAAGATAATCGTCTTCTCGTATTTTGCTTAGCGTTTGTATGCCGATGGGGAGTTTTTGTGTCATAACCGTTTCCTGCCGTTGGGTTGTAAAGAGTATACAAACAATGCAAGACCGAGTAAAACCCCTGGATCAGAGGACAGAGGACAGAGGACAGAGGTTTTACCCAGCCCCATGCTCCGCATGGTGCTGGGCAGAGGACAGAGGACAGAGGACAGAGGACAGAGGACAGAGAACAGAGGACAGAGGACAGAGGACAGAGGACAGAGGACAGAGGACAGAGGACAGAGGACAGAGGACAGAGGACAGAGGACAGAGGACAGAGGACAGAGGACAGAGGACAGAGGACAGAGGACAGAAGACAGAAGACAGAGGACAGAAGACAGAGGACAGAAGACAGAGGACAGAAGACAGAGGTTTTACCCAGCCCCATGCTCCGCATGGTGCTGGGCAGAGGTCAAGGACTGAACCCTGATACCTGATACCTGATCCCTGCCCCCCCTGATTAGCCGCCAAAATCATCAAGCAGAATATTGTCTCGTTCAACACCTAAGGATTCTAGCATGTCGATGACGCATTTATTCATTATTGGCGGACCACACATGTAATATTCGCAATCTTCTGGCGCTTTGTGGTCTTTTAAGTATTGTTCATATAGTACATTGTGAATAAAGCCTGTTAAGCCTTCCCAGTTGTCTTCTGGTTGTGGGTCTGAAAGTGCAACATGCCATTGAAAATTCTCATTTTCTTCAGCGAGCTTATTGTATTCATCTGCATAAAATAACTCGCGCAAAGAACGTGCGCCATACCAAAAGCTCATTTTACGTTTGGAGTTAAGACGCTTTAGCTGATCAAAAATATGTGAGCGCATGGGTGCCATACCAGCTCCTCCACCAATAAAGACCATTTCGTTGTCGGTATCGCGTGCAAAAAACTCACCAAAAGGTCCATAAACGGTTACTTTATCGCCCGGCTTTAGGTTGAATACCCAAGAAGACATAATACCTGCGGGAATGCCTTGTGATTTAGGGGGAGGAGTGGCAATACGTATATTAAATTTAACCAAGCCTTTTTCTTCTGGGTAGTTTGCCATAGAGTAGGCACGAATGGTGGTTTCTGTGTTTACTGCTTTTATGTCAAAAAACCCAAAATGTTCCCAATCTCCACGATATTCTTCTGCAATATCAAAGTCGCTGTAGTTAATTTCATAAGGTGGGCATTCTAATTGTACATAGCCGCCAGCACGAAAGTTGACATTTTCTCCTTCAGGTAGCTTTAGGGTTAACTCTTTGATAAATGTCGCCATATTGGGGTTAGATTCAACAGTGCATTCCCATTTTTTAACGCCAAACACTTCTTCTGGCACTTGAATTTTCATGTCTTCTTTTACTGGAGTTTGGCAGGATAAACGCCAACCTTCACGTTCATCACGACGGGTGAAGTGGGATTCTTCTGTTGGTAACATGGAGCCACCACCTGCAAATACTTGACACTTACATTGGGCGCAAGTCCCCCCTCCTCCACAGGCGGAGGATAAAAATACATCATTACTGGCGAGGGTTTGTAACAGTTTGCCTCCTGATTCTGCTTCTATTATTTTTTCACCATTAATTTCAATTTTAATGCTGCCAGTGCTCACTAGTTGAGAGCGTGCTGATAAGATAATTGCCACCAGTAAGAGGACAATTAGGGTAAACATGATAACCCCTAGAATAATTTGCATATCCATAATTTCTCCTTATTAAAGTGACACGCCAGAAAATGACATAAATCCAAGTGCCATTAGTCCTGCGCTCATAAAGGTAATACCCAAGCCTTGCAGTCCGTCAGGTACATCGCTGTATTTGAGTTTTTCACGAATGCCTGCAAGGGCAATGATTGCTAATGCCCAACCTGTGCCTGCGCCTAAGCCATATACGCTACTTTCTGCAAAGTTATAATCTCTCTCTACCATAAATAGAGAGCCTCCCATAATGGCACAGTTTACGGTAATTAAGGGTAAAAATACGCCTAGTGCGTTATATAGTGCAGGCACATATTTGTCTAAGAACATTTCTAAAATCTGAACTATCGCGGCGATAACGCCAATGTAGGTTAATAAACCAAGAAAACTTAAGTCTACATTTGCTAAGCTGGGATCTGCCCAAGCTAGTGCGCCTTCTTTTAATAGGTAGGTATAAAAGAGGTTGTTTACAGGTACGGTAATCCCCATTACGATAATAACGGCAACACCTAGACCAATAGAGGTGGATATTTTTTTAGATATTGCTAAAAAAGTACACATACCAAGGAAAAATGACAGTGCCATATTTTCTACAAATACGGCGGTAATGAATAAGCTAATATAGTGTTCCATTAGTGGGTTTCCTCGCCTTCGGTATTGGGTAGTATTTTAAATTGCGGTTCTTCTACCTGTTCTTTTTTGTAGGTCCGCAAACCCCAGATTAGTAAACCTATAATAAAAAATGCTGATGGTGGCAAAAGTAATAGACCATTTGGTACGTACCAACCGCCTTCGGTGGTTAGGGTTAGTATTTGTATGCCAAATAAAGAGCCTGAGCCTAATAGTTCACGAACGGTGGCAATACAGATTAAAATGAGTGAGTAGCCTAGACCATTACCAATTCCGTCAAAAAAACTCAATACCGGTGGGTTTTGCATGGCAAAGGCTTCTGCCCTACCCATAACAATACAGTTGGTAATAATTAATCCTACAAATACGGATAACTTTTTGCTGACTTCATAGGTGTAGGCTTTAAGTATTTGATCGACCACAATGACCAGTGAGGCAATAACTATCATTTGTACAATAATCCGAATGCTGCTGGGTATGTGCTTACGAATAAGCGATACACCTACATTAGAAAATGCCGTTACTAAGGTAAGTGCTACACACATGACTAAGGTAACATTTAAGCTGGCGGTAACTGCCAGTGCGGAACAAATGCCTAATATTTGTAAGGCGATGGGGTTCTTCCCTAATAGTGGTTCTGTGACCACTTCTTTTATTTCTTTCATTGTTGCCATATTAATCTCTCTGCGCTTTAAGGTGCTTTAAAAATCCACCTAATTGTTCATCACTTAACCAAAACCGTACTAGACGATTGACTCCACGAGTGGTTAAAGTTGCACCGCTTAATCCATCAACCTTATGCAAATCTCCTTTAGCGGCATGACCTTTAATCACTTCAATGGCTAATTGGTGGTCTTGGGTATAGACCTGCTTGCCTTTCCAGTTTGCTTTCCATTTTGGATTATCAACTTCACCACCTAGCCCTGGCGTTTCTGCATGGGAATAAAAGCCTATCCCTGAGACGGTGGTTAAGTCGCCTTCTAGGGCAATAAATCCATATAGCGTTGACCATAGACCATAACCATGAATGGGTAAGATAATTTTATCTAGCTTGTTGTCTTTGTTTAGAAGATAAACCGCTGCGTATTTTTCTAAACGATTAATTTTAGCAGGGTCACTGCCTCCTTTTAATGATTTAGAAATGCTTGCTTTGGTGGCTGATTTTTTTTGCTCAAATTCATCAGGATTTAAGCCTGCTTTACGAATTTCTTGCAGTTCTTCGGCGTTTGCATAAAGCCCTGTACGTAAGTTGACAATACGAGTTTCAATGGCTTTGAACTGTTCGTCTATGGATACGTTGGGTTGTAAAATACCTGCTGCTGCTAAAATATTACTACGCATATCTTGCAGTTTGTTGGCTTTTTGAACAGGTCTTAATGATACTGCCGCCCCTGCAACAAAAACAGAACAAACCAAGCATAAGAGTATGGCTACAAATAAAGTTTTACCGATGGAATCATTATTACTGGACACGTTGTAACCTCCGCTTAATATTCGCTTGTACCACAAAATAGTCAAATAAAGGTGCAAATAGGTTGGCAAATAAAATGGCTAACATCATGCCCTCTGGATAGGCTGGATTAATCACTCGTATCATTACGACCATAAAGCCTATTAGTGCACCGTAGGCATAACGACCTTTGTTGGTCATCGCTGCGGATACGGGGTCGGTCGTCATAAAAAAGAGTCCGAAAGCAAAGCCGCCAAGCACTAAATGCCAATGCCAAGGCATGGCAAACATCTGATTGCTGTCTGAGCCTATAAAGTTAAATAGGTAGCTGGTGGCAATCATGCTTAATAATGTTGCTAAGACAATACGCCAAGAGGCTATCTGCATAATAAGTAAAACAATGCCTCCTATGGCTATGGCTAGGGTGCTGGTTGCGCCAACAGAGCCTTGTATAAAGCCTAAGAAAGCGTCTAACCAAGAAACGCCATTGTTTATAATGTTGTTAATACCGCCTTCTGCTGCCCAACTAAGTGGTGTTGCACCAGAAAAACCGTCAGCGGCAGTCCATACTTTATCGCCAGAAAGTTGTGCTGGGTAGGCAAAGAATAAAAAGGCTCGTCCTGTTAATGCGGGATTTAAAAAGTTTTTGCCTGTACCGCCAAATACTTCTTTACCAATGACGACACCAAAACTAATGCCTAGAGCGACCTGCCATAGGGGTATGGTTGGCGGTAAAATCAAGGAGAATAAGACGGAGGTAACAAAGAAACCTTCATTCACTTCATGCTTGCGCACAACGGCAAATAATACTTCCCAAAAACCTCCAACCATAAAGGTTACCGCATAAATGGGTAGATAGTACCAAGCACCTAGAATAAAGTTATCCCAAATACTGGCTGGGTTATGTGCGCCTCCTCCAAAGAGTACAATAAAAAATTCACGCCAATTTTCTATGGCAGATATGCCGCTGGCACTGGCTATTGCTGTATTGGCTTGTAAACCTACGTTGTACATTCCAAAAAACATGGCGGGAAAAGTACATATCCAAACGGTAATCATAATCCGTTTAAGGTCTATGGCATCACGCACGTGCGCATTGCTTTTGGTTACATTAGGTGGCGAATAAAGCCCTGTGTCTATGGCTTCATACAGTGGATACAGTTTTTCTAATTTGCCACCTTTAACAAAGTGCGGCTCTATACTATCTAAAATACTTCTTAAACCCATGTTTTAACCCTCTAGCTCAATTTTGGTTAGATTTTTACGCAAAATAGGCCCGTATTCATATTTACCGGGGCTCACGAAAGTGCATAATGCTAAATCTTCTTCATCTAATTCTAGCGCACCTAGTGCCATTGCCGCTTCCATGTCTTCTACCACTAAAGCTCGCAATAATTGCGTGGGCAAAATATCTAACGGCATGACTTTTTCATAAGCACCAATAGGAATTAGCGCACGTTCACTACCATTTGTGCTGGTGGTAAAGTCAAAGTGTTTGAATAGCAGTTTTGAGAGAAAAATGGGCATTACAGAAAAACGATCTCGCCCTGCATGTAAGTAATGTAACAATAACCGTTCACGACCTTCTCGTAAAACGGATATTTGATTGTCATAACGCCCTAAATAGCCTGTTGTTGAATCGATTTGTCGTCCTGCAAAGACGGCACCTGAGATAATTCGATTTTCCCCTGCTTTGAGCAAACCTTCGGTTAATTCATATAGGTTTGCGCCTAGTTGGGTTTTAATTAGTGTGGGTTCACTCACTTGTGGACCAGCTAAGGCAACAATGCGTTGTGTATACAGCTCTCCAGTTACAAAGAGTTTGCCTATGGCGATGACATCTTGATAGCCAATACTCCAGACTGTACGAGTTTGACTAACAGGGTGTAGGTAATGAATGTGTGTACCAGTTAAACCTGCTGGGTGTGGACCACTGAAGATTTCTTTTTGGGCAACGCCTCCATCAGGAATGTCTGCATCGGGCGCATGACATACATAGAGTACGCCTTCTGTAAGCTGTTTAATAATTTGCAAGCCTGCGGCAAAGTCGTCTTTATATTGATTGATAATAATCGCAGGGTCGCCTGCTAATGGGTTGGTGTCCATAGCATTAACAAAAATGGCTTGATTGCTGCTGGTTGGTGCAGGAATGCGTGAATAAGGGCGAGTACGAAAACTGCTCCATTGTCCTGATTTAACCAAAATGTCGGTGATTTTTTCAGCACCTATTGTGTTTAATTCATTTGCTGGAAACTGCCCAAAGTGTTCTTTTTCATCACCTTCACAGCTGATAACTAAGGATAAAAAGCGACGCTTCTCTCCTCGATTAATGGCTTTTACTTTGCCACTGGCAGGAGCGGTATAGTTCACTCCTGAGGTTTTTTTATCGCAAAAAAGAAGCTGACCTTTTTTTACAAAGTCTCCCTCTTCTACCACTAATGTGGGTTTCATGCCCACATAATCAAGCCCCACCACAGCCACTTCTGAAACAGGTTTGCCTTCTACTATCGTATTTGAAGGCTGTCCAGAAATAGGCAATTTAAGACCGCGCTTAATCTTAATCATACGCCTCGCCCAATATTATTATTTAAAATTCTTTACCAAATCAATCGGTTAAACCCAAAATCTTGCTGTAGCTGTGCATTCACTCTCTCTGCGTTCAGCTACCGCATTTGCTGGTATATTACCAGCTTATAACATCACTATTCTTTAATTACTGGTTTTAGGATAGCTAGGATATTCAACTTGGCAAATATCTTGTGCAATCCTGACCACTTGGCGACTATAACCATATTCATTATCGTACCAAACATACAAATTAACACGGTTGCCGCTTACAATGGTTGCTTCAGCGTCCACAATCCCTGCATGTCTATTACCTACAAAATCAGATGAGACAACTTCTTGTGAGCAAACCCAGTCTATTTGCTTTTGCATAGATGAGTGTAAAGACTGTTCGCGTAGGTAGTCATTCACTTCATCTTTGTCTGTTGCTTGCAATACATTAAGGGATAAAATCGCCATAGAAACATTGGGCGTAGGTACGCGAATGGCATTACCTGTCAATTTGCCTTCAAGTTCTGGTAGGGCTTTAGCTACTGCTTTGGCTGCGCCTGTTTCAGTAATAACCATATTTAATGCAGCACTACGTCCTCTTCTTGGCCCTTTATGATAATTATCAATTAGGTTTTGGTCATTGGTATAAGAGTGCACGGTTTCTACATGCCCACTATCAATACCGTATTTGTCATTCATCACTTTTAAAATGGGGGTAATGGCATTGGTGGTGCAAGATGCTGCTGATAATATTTTATCTTCGGGAAGAATGTCTTTGCTGTTAATGCCATAAACGACATTTTTAATGTCGCCTTTTCCTGGTGCAGTTAGTAGTACTCGTGCTGTCCCTTTTGCTTTTAAGTGCTGACCCAAACCGTCGCTATCACGCCAAACACCTGTATTATCAATTACTAACGCATTGTTAATGCCATACTGGGTGTAGTCTATCTCGCTAGGGTCATTTGCATAAATGACTTTAATGTAATTACCACTGGCGATAATGGCTTCATTTTCTTCGTCTACACTGATGGTTCCCCGAAATGTGCCATGCACCGAGTCTCGACGCAATAAGCTGGCACGTTTTTGTATGTCATTGCCTTTGTTGCGGCGCACCACAATTGCTTTTAAACGCAATCCATTACCACCACCTGATTTTTCTACCAAAATACGCGCTAATAGTCGTCCAATTCGCCCAAAACCATACAAAACCACATCACGATTTTCACCTTCAGCAGGTGTTCTTCCTACAATATCTTTTAACGCATTTGCAATAAATTCACTTAATTCTTGGCTACCACCGTCACGGCTATAGCTAACAGCCAATTTACCAATATCAATATGTGCTCTGGCTACGTCCATTTTTTCAATCACTTTCAGCACTTGAAAGGTATCATGTACTGATAATTCTTGATCTTCCATATGCCGCACAAAGCGATGAGATTTCAGCAACTGCACTACCGAGCGATTGATAATAGGACGACCATAAAGAGAGGTAATGACGTTACGCTTACGGTAAAGTTTACCAATCATCGGTATCATATCTTCAGCGATAGATTCTCGCTCCATCCACTCGTTTAAATAGGCTTCTTGTTTTGTCTGTGTCACGCTGACCTCGCTTTCGGCTACTAGTTAATAAAATTTCAGGCGCAGAATTATGCCTTTTTTTATTGCTATTCACAATGCCTTTAGGTCAATAAAAAACTGATATAAACCATGTATCATAACAATAAAAAGTTGACCTCTTGATGTTATAAGTAGATTATCCCTCCCTTTTTATACTCGTTATAAGTTTATGCTTTCTCTTACTGAAAATTTACCCTTACCCAAAGTGGGACAACGTGCCTTTTGGGGCAATTTACAAGGCGCAAGTCAGGCACTTGCCATTGCTCAACAAGCAAGCAAACACCAAGGCTTAACTTTGGTAATTACGACTGATACTAATAGTGCCATGCGTTTGGAAGATGAGATTGCTTTTTTTAGTCAAGATTTGCCTGTTTTGCATTTTCCTGATTGGGAGGTGTTGCCTTACGATTTGTTTTCTCCACACCAAGATATTATTTCTCAGCGTATTGCTACTTTGGCACGCTTAGCACAAAGCAAGAATGCCATTTTAATCATTCCTATACGCACTTTATTGCATCGCTTGCCACCTGCTGAATTTTATCAAGGACAGAGTTTTGCTTTTCAAGTAGGAGATACCTTTAATCCAGAGACCGCTCGTAAGCAATTAGAAAGTGCTGGCTATCTTTGTGTGGATACGGTTTATAATCATGGCGAATTTGCCTTGCGTGGGGCAATTATGGATATTTATCCTATGGGTCAAAACTGCCCCTTTCGTGTGGAGTTATTTGATGATGAAATAGACACCCTACGCACCTTTGATAGTGACAGTCAACGCACCTTAGATAAAGTGCAAAAAATAGAAATACTGCCCGCAAGAGAATACCCTACAGATAGCCGAGGATTGCGCTTATTTAAGCAGCGTTGGTTTGATTTTTTTGCCCAAGATCCAAAAAAGTGTCCCCTTTATCAAGATATAAGCCAAGGCATTGCCAGTGCTGGTATTGAATATTATCTGCCGCTGTTTTTTGAGCAGCAACTTGGACACTTATTTGAACATTTGCCAGATAACAGTTTGGTTATTCAGCAAGTTGGATTAAAAGAGTCTGCTGAGCAGTTTATTCAAGAGGTCAATGAGCGTTATGAAAGTCGCAGACACAATTTACAGCGACCAATATTACCGCCTAGTGAATTGTTTTTAAATGTTGATAGTCTGTTCTCTGCCATCAAGCATTATCCTAGCATTGTCTATGGCAGTAAAAAGGTGAGCGAGCGTGCTGGAAGTCATCACTTTGATACCTCTGAGCTACCCGATATCAGCTTAGATTCCAAAGCACAACAGCCTTTGGCCAAACTCATCAACTGGCTTGCAGACAATTCTCAACAACAGGTTTTATTTTGTGCAGAATCTAAAGGTCGCCGTGAGGCCGTTGCTGATTTGCTAAAAAGGGCAAATATAAACCCGAAGATACTTAATGATTTTAGCCAGCTATCTAAGAGCACCGCTCAGCTTAATCTCATTCAAGCCCCCCTTGATGAAAGCGTCATACTAAAACAGCAAAATATTACTTTTATTACTGAAAACCAACTTTTTAGCCAACGGATTAAACAGCGTCGTAGCAGAAGCCGCCAAGCAACTGATGCAGACATGCTTATTCGTGATTTAAGCGAGCTAAAAGAAGGCACACCTGTGGTGCATTTAGACCATGGTATTGGGCGTTATATGGGCTTACAGATATTAGAAGCAGGTGGAGAGCGCAACGAGTTTTTGGTTTTACACTATGCCAAAGATGCCAAACTCTATGTGCCTGTTGCCTCTTTACATTTAATCTCACGTTATGCAGGGGGCGAAGACAGTCGGGTTGCACTGAGCAACCTAGGTACTGAAAAATGGGCAGAAAGCAAACGTAAAGCCGCAGAAAAAGTGCGTGATAGTGCTGCTGAATTACTAGATATTTATGCACAACGTCAGGCCAAGCAAGGGTTTGCTTTTAACCCACCTGATGCTGACTACCAACGCTTTGCTGCCAGCTTTGCGTTTGAGGAAACGCCAGACCAACAAAGTGCTATTGATGCCGTTATCCATGATATGTGTGCCAGCCAACCTATGGATAGGCTCATTTGTGGTGATGTTGGCTTTGGTAAAACCGAAGTCGCTATGCGTGCTGCATTTATTGCAGTGCAAAGTGGTAAACAGGTTGCAGTACTGGTACCAACTACACTACTGGCACAGCAGCACCATCAAAACTTTGTTGATCGCTTTGCTGACTGGCCTGTAAAAGTCGAAATTTTATCTCGTTTTCAGTCTCCCAAACAAACCCAACAAACCCTAAATAATATGTTAGATGGGCAAGCCGATATTGTAATTGGAACACATAAGCTAATCCAAAAAGACGTTGCTTTTAATCGTTTAAGTTTGCTTATTATTGATGAGGAACATCGTTTTGGAGTACAGCAAAAAGAGCGTGTAAAAGCCCTGCGAGCAGAAGTAGATATTTTAACACTGACAGCCACACCTATTCCGCGCACACTTAATATGTCTATGTCAGGAGTGCGAGATTTATCGATTATCTCAACCCCACCTGCCAAACGCCTGAGCGTTAATACCTTTGTTAAACCTTACGATAGTGCCAATATTAAGGAGGCAGTATTGCGCGAGATTGTTCGTGGCGGACAGCTTTATTATCTGCATAATGAAGTCAAAAGCATTGAACGCTGCGCTCATGAGTTAGCAGAGCTTATCCCTGAGGCGCGTGTTGGCATTGCTCATGGTCAAATGTCTGAGCGTGAATTAGAAAAAGTGATGAGCGACTTTTACCATAAACGTTTTAATACTCTTGTTTGCACAACCATTATTGAAACGGGTATTGATATCCCCTCAGCTAACACGATTATCATTGAGCGTGCGGATAAATTTGGGTTGGCACAATTGCATCAATTACGAGGACGAGTTGGACGTTCACACCATCAGGCTTATGCCTATTTACTGACGCCCCCAACTAAAATCAGCCGTGATGCAGAAAAACGCTTAGATGCTATTGTCAGCGCACAGGATTTAGGTGCTGGTTTTATGCTTGCAACTCATGATTTAGAAATTCGAGGTGCTGGCGAGTTATTAGGTGAAGAGCAGAGCGGACAAATTCAAAGTGTTGGTTTTACTCTCTATATGGACATGCTAAATGAAGCTGTTATGGCAATTAAAAGCGGCAAACAACCAAATTATGATTTACACATACAAAAAGAGGCAGAAATCAATCTCCACAGCCCTGCATTAATACCTGATGATTATCTTCCTGATGTGGGGCTGCGGTTAAACTTATACAAGCGTATTGCCAGCGCACAAAACAACGCTCAACTTAAAGATTTACAAGTAGAGATGATAGACCGCTTTGGACTATTACCTACACAGGTTAAAACTTTATTTAAACAAACTGAACTCAAATTTGAACTCAATGTGCTGGGTATCAAAAAACTAGATGTGGGCGAGCATGATGGACGTATGGAATTTAGAGAGCAAACTCATATAGATCCGCTAACGCTCATTGAGTTAGTACAAAGTCAGCCGCAAAATTTTAAATTACAAGCAAGCCAAGCCTTGCGTTTTTATGCGGATATGCCCAATATACAAGCACGCTTTGCCTATGTAGAACAACTTTTGGCACAGATTAAACCTCAACCTAATTAAAGGACATTACCGTGCAACAAAAACTGTTTATCTCTATTTTTATCAGTTTATTTTCTGTTGGTTATACTGCCAACGCTTGGAGTGCCCAATGGTATCAAGTAGAAGTTATGCTCATTGCTTATACAGATATTAATGACATTGAAAAAGAATACTGGCCAATTGAATTAGAAACACCACCTGTATTTAATAAAAAACACAATATTAGCTGGTTATCTCCCCTTAATAGCCAAGCGACAAACCAAAGGGTTATTCGCCGTTTTGGTGCGCCCAATGCCAAAAACAAAACCACAGGTCAATTATTTGCAATGCTCAAACGACCTTCATTATCAGGCTATGTAAAACAAATAAACAAACAAAAAAACATGCAGGTAATCTGGCAACAAAGCTGGCTTGAGCCTATTCAAAGTAAAGCTAAAGCCAGTGCTCATCAAATTAATCTTAACCTAAAAGGCAACCCTAACATTAAACTTCAAGGGGAAATTAGTTTATATCGTAGCCGCTATCTGCACATTAGCACTAACTTGCATCTGCGCCACTATGCCCAAGGTACTGAAAAAAACAGCTCTCAGCAGGCACAAAATTACAATATTGTTGACGTTCCTATGCGTGCGGCTTTAATACGGCTTAGCCGACGCATGCGTAGCAACGAAATACATTACCTAGACCACCCAATGCTAGGCGTGGTCATCAAAACCAGACCTGTCAGCGAGCTATAAAAAGCCACCTTTAGAATAAATCCATACCGCTTAGGGCAATGTTGCTATTTGCCCTTTAATCCATACTATTTACTGGTAATTTGAGTTATGCCACCCATGTAGGGTTTAAGCACTTCAGGTACTTTAATATGACCATCTGCTTGTTGATAATTTTCTAAAATGGCTACCAAAGTTCGCCCAACTGCCAAACCAGAACCATTTAAGGTATGTAATAACTCTGGCTTATTGGTATCGGCATTACGGAAACGTGCCTGCATACGACGTGCTTGAAAGTCGCCAAAATAGCTACATGAAGATATTTCACGGTAAGTATTTTGTGCAGGTAACCAAACTTCTAAATCGTAAGTTTTAATCGCTGAAAATCCTAAATCTCCACCACAGAGCAAGACCTTGCGATAAGGTAACCCCAACATTTGCAAAATACGCTCGGCATCTTTAGTCAGAGATTCTAGTGCCGCATTTCCTTGCTCTGGACGCACAAACTGCACCAGCTCTACTTTGTCAAACTGATGCTGGCGTATCATGCCTCGAGTGTCTCGCCCATAGCTGCCTGCTTCGCTTCTAAAACAAGGAGTGTGTGCAACTTTTTTAAGCGGCAACTCGCCTTCATAAACTTGCTGACTCATGAGGTTGGTTACCGGCACTTCTGCTGTGGGAATTAAATAAAAATCTCGCTCACCTTGGGCATTGGGAATTTTAAATAAATCTTCAGCAAATTTGGGTAGTTGTCCAGTGCCTATAAGGGCATCGGTATTAACCAAATAAGGCACCCAAGTTTCTTCATAGCCATGCATTTCAATATGGGTATTGAGCATAAATTGTGCTAACGAGCGATGTAAGCGAGCAATGTCTTGGTGCATACTTGCAAAGCGTGAGCCTGCAATTGCGCTTGCTTTTTCAAACTCCAGACCTAAAGGCAGTCCTAAATCCACATGATCTTTTGGGGTAAAATCAAATTGGGGCACATCTCCCCAGCGACTAATTTCTAAATTGTCTGCCTCACTTTCCCCCGATGGCACATCATCATCTGGTATATTGGGTATGCCTAATAAAAAGTCACGCATGGACTGTTCGGCTTCTTTTGCTTGCTGTTCAAGATGGCGAATGTTGTCGTCCACGTCACCTAAGGCTTGTTGTTTCGCCTCTTCTGGCGAATGTCCTTGAGCAATTAATGCACCAACTTTCTTGGAAGCCTGCTTCTTTTGAGCCTGTAGATTTTGCCCCTCGGTCATCGCCTGTTTGCGACTGCCATCAAGCTGAACAAAGCGTTCAACATCAAATTGATGACCTTTTTTGGCTAGTTTTTCACTAACTTCAGTTAAATTTTCTCGTATGTATTTGATGTCTAACATCTTATCTCTCTTAATAACAGGGGGTTTATAATAGGGTATTTAGTGTAACTGTCTAGCCAGCAGAATACCTGAAAAACTTGCCAATAAACAAGCACTGATACTTAGCATAATATAACAGACTGCCCATAGGCTTTTACCACTTTCAAACAGCTGTATACTTTCTAAAGAAAAAGTAGAAAAGGTTGTAAAAGCACCAAGAAATCCAACCATAAGAAGTTGCCGATGCTGCACCTGTCCTAAATTAAGCTGCACTAAATAAACATAAGCAATGCCAATTAAAAATGAGCCAAGCACATTCACACCTAAAGTACCTAAAGGCATGGCATGGGGCAATTGTTTATGTACAAAATTGGCAATTAAAAAACGACTAACTGCTCCTAAACTGCCGCCCAAGGCGATCCATATTAAATTCACGGTAACTCCTGTGGTTGGGAATAACGCTGGTTATCAGCGGTTTGATTAAGCTGTTGCAAATGTTGCTGTTTTTCGCTGATGCGCTGCTCTAAACCACGGAGCACAGGAAAGTACAGTCGCGTGTCTTTCAGCTCTTGTGGAAAATAATTCTCGCCAGCTGCAAAGGCGTCAGGTTCATCATGAGCATAACGATAACCTTTGCCATACTCTTGTTCGCTCATCAGTTTTGTAGGGGCATTGCGTAAGTGCATAGGCACGTCATAATCGGGCGTATCTCGCACCAATTGACGTGCCGCATTATAGGCGTTGTAAACAGCATTGCTTTTGGCAGCAAGGGCAATGTAGCTAATCGCTTGAGCTACTGCTAATTCACCTTCAGGACTGCCTAGACGCTGCTGTACGTCCCACGCATTTAGTGCCAGTGTCAAAGCTCTGGGGTCAGCATTGCCTACCTCCTCGCTTGCCATACGCACCACACGCCGTGCAATGTATAAAGGCTCTGCACCAGCTTCTAGCATACGTGCATACCAATATAGAGCAGCATCAGCATCAGAGCCTCGTACCGATTTATGTAAAGCGGAAATTTGCTCATAAAATATATCACCACCTTTATCAAAGCGTTTTAATTGGTGAGATAATACATTTTTAAGCTGCTCATATTCTATTTTGGTATCTTGGTTTTGCAAAAGAACCTCTTCTAATAGGTTCAAAGCTCGCCTTGCATCACCTTGTGCACTATTGGCTAAAGCATTAAGAGCTTGCTCACTTAGATGTTGTTGACTACCTATTTTACGAAGTGCTTGGCGTATAATTTGCTCTAGCTCTTGTTCAGTTAAAGATTTAAGCCTATGCACCCTTGCCCTTGAGAGTAAGGCGTTATTTAATTCAAAAGAGGGATTTTCTGTGGTTGCGCCAATTAAAATAAATGTGCCATCTTCCACATAGGGCAAAAAAGCGTCCTGCTGCGCCTTATTAAAACGATGAATTTCATCAATGAATAATAAAGTCTGTATGCCTTGTTGCTGATTGGTTTGCGCCCTTAATACAGCAACCTTGAGCTCTTTAATACCATTCATTACCGCACTAATAGCGATGAAATCAGCAGCCACTTGCTTGGCAATTAATTTGGCAAGAGTGGTTTTTCCTACCCCCGGTGGTCCCCATAGAATAATAGAACTAAGTTGCCGATTATCAATACTTAAACGTAACGACCTGCCCTCACCAAGTAGGTGCGTTTGCCCACAGTATTCTTCTAGTGTTTGGGGACGAACCCTAGCAGCCAACGGTTCATTTTTTGACTTAGTATCCGCAAATAAATCAGGGGTTGTAGCGTGCATCAATGACATCAACCCCTTCAGGGACAATAAATTCAAATGTTTTATCAGCAATAAATTGATTGCTTTTTGCTTGCATAAATTGAATATCTGTTATTTGCCCTGCGGCATCATAAATACGCATTTGTTGTAGCTGCTTGCCTTGATATACAAACTCTAAACGACTATATAGTTGACTTTTATCTTTGGGAGTTAAACGATAAAGGTGGCGTTTATTTTGATACTTATAACTGACATTAAAATATTTTTTTATATCTTTAGACTTGCCGCTAAGTAATAAAGCTGGCGTTTCTTGAATGCGGTTATCCAGTTTACGAATACTTACTTGCTCTAAATCCATATCATATACCCAAACCAATTCGCCATCAGAGATGACAAGTTGCTCAAAAGGCGGCTTTGTTTGCCAATTTATTTTACTTGGGCGTTTAACTTGCAATACACCTTCTAGGGTTTGCAATACCTTACCCTGCTTGTCTTTGGTCGTTTGTTTAAAATTGGCTACAAAGGATTTAACCTGCTGAACCTGAGCAATAAAGCGTGCGACATCAGTGGTTGCTGTACCACTGTGTACATGTGTACTTAATATAAGTAATAGCAATAAAATTTGTTTTTTCATTTAAACCTCTGGCGGTGGTGGCGCAAGTACTTCTCTTGCGCCGTTATGGGAAGGTGTAGATACGATACCCTGTCCTTCCATTTGTTCAACTAATCGTGCTGCTCGATTGTAGCCTATTCTTAACCTGCGTTGCACTGAAGATATTGAGCATTTCCCACTTTCAGTCACCACTCGCACAGCTTGGTCGTAAAGTTCATCAACTTCATCACTGGCATCAAAGTGATCGCCTTTTGCCTGTTCATCTGCGGTAATTTCTTCAATATATTCAGGTTGCCCACGCTGTTTCCATTCTGCCACCAAACGATGCACTTCTTCATCAGCAACAAAGGCACCATGCACTCGCTCTGGCAATGCTTTACCCGGAGGCATATATAGCATATCTCCATGCCCTAATAATTGCTCTGCACCGCCTTGATCTAAAATGGTGCGTGAGTCAATTTTAGAAGACACCTGAAAACCAATCCGAGTCGGTACGTTGGCTTTAATTAGTCCTGTAATTACATCTACCGAGGGACGCTGGGTTGCTAAAATCATGTGAATACCTGCGGCACGAGCTTTTTGTGCAATACGGGCAATTAATTCTTCAACTTTCTTACCGACCATCATCATCATGTCAGCAAACTCATCAATCACAATGACAATAAAAGGCAACGGCTCAAGAGTTGGCGGGGTCGTACTTAATGACTCTGTGATATTCCATAAAGGGTCCATTAGAGGTTCGTTATTATCCATCGCCTCTTGCACTTTCTTGTTATAGCCCGATAAATTACGCACGCCTACTGCCGCCATTAGTTGGTAACGACGCTCCATTTCATCAACTGACCAACGCAGACCATTATGTGCTTTTTGCATGTCAGTAATTACGGGAGTCAGCAGGTGTGGAATGCCTTCATAAACGGATAGCTCTAGCATTTTAGGGTCAATTAAAATCAGTTTTAATTGCTCTGGGCTGGCTTTGAATAACATGCTTAATAACATGGCGTTCACACCGACTGATTTACCAGATCCCGTTGTGCCTGCCACTAATAAATGCGGTGCTTTGGCTAGGTCCATACACACTGGGTGACCGCCTATATCATGTCCTAACACCAAAGTTAAAGGGGATTTACTACGCTCATATTCCTGTGAAGATAATACCTCACGCAAAGAAACAAGTGCTCTGTCGGCATTGGGTACTTCAATACCCATAACCGATTTACCCTGAATAACCTCAACCACACGCACACTGGTCATTGCCATAGAACGCGCTAAATCTCGTGCAAGATTGGAAATTTTGCTCGCCTTTACGCCTGCTGCTGGTTGAATTTCAAAGCGTGTAATAACCGGTCCTGGCGCCACTGCTGTTACTTCAATTTTAACCCCAAAATCTGCTAATTTTTGTACTAACAACTGCGACATTTCTTGTAATCTTTCACGGGAATAACCACTTTTTTGATCACGTTTTGGTGGATTTAATAGACTAATAGAGGGCAGCGAATGTGGGTCTATAAACAAGCTGGTTTGTGCATCTTCTGCCGCACGTTTACTTAGCTCAGATTTATACTTGGACAAAGGCTCAATTTTTAATTCATCTGTCTCTTCAGACAGCGACTTTTTACTCTGTCTTTTGAGGTTTTTTTTACTACTGGGTTGCACTTCAACTTGAGGTGACTGCTCTATTGCCGGCAAAGAGCTTGAAGTGTCTGTACGAATATGCATACCACTTTGTGTTGTAGGTGCTATGCTCGTTGCCTTGCGTGGTTTTACAAAAAAAGCAACCAATGCAAAAAAACCACCGCCTATCATCTCTAACAAATTTAACCAAGAAAATCCCCAAAACAAAGTGCTACCTGCGGCGCATAAAACCAACCACAGCAAAGCACTGCCTGTCACACTAAAAAGTGGTAAAAAATAAACATTAATCTGCTCGCCTAACATACCCCCTGCTCCAGCGGGGAGAACATTTTGATTAAAAATACTTAAATCTGCGAGGGCACACAGGGGTAAAATCAACAAGCAAAAACCTGTCGCTCGCACCAGCCAAGGCTCATCAAGATTGCGTTTTTTTCGCCTTAAAAGCTGTACAATCTTGGCAATGCCAAATGCAGGAATAAGATAGGCCAAATAACCAAAAATATGTAGCAGAAAATCTGCCAAATAAGCACCCACTAAACCAAAACGATTATGCGGATTTTGCTTAACGGCAAAAGACCAAGCCTCATCTTCTGGACTGTAGCTCAGTAAAGATAAAATCAATAGCAAACAAAGCAAAGTAATTGCCAAAAAGCTCAGGTCTTGATATTTTCTACGCTGCTTATCCAAGGCGTTGCTATGATCAGCGTCATTGTGCGTATCTAATTGATTAGGTTTCAATAAAATGTTTCTCGTCATTAACTTACAAAAATCTCTGCAAAGTGTAACAGATAAATGATTGCTTGGCTTAATCCTTTAACAAAACCACAGTTTCCCAGCACTGAACATGCACTTGATAGCGAGGAACTAAATGGCTTATTAGCCGCAGGTGGTGCACTCAATGCAACTTGGCTTAAAGAGGCTTATCATCAAGGTATTTTTCCTTGGTTTGCTGAAAACGAAGAAATACTATGGTGGTCTCCAGCGCCTCGCATGTGTATTTTACCTGAAACTTTGCATATTCCCAAAACAGTAAAAAAACACTTGCGTAAAACCGCCCATAAAATATCTATTAACCAAGATTTTGCAGCGGTTATTCAAGCCTGTGCTGAACCTAGAGACTACGCAAATGACACTTGGATTAGCCCTGCAATGATAAATGCTTATTGTGAACTGCACCAACAGGGTTTGGCAGTCAGTGCCGAGATGTTTGCAGACACTCAATTGGTAGGTGGCTTGTATGGTGTACTGTTAGGTCAAGTGTTTTTTGGCGAGTCCATGTTTTCACGCCAATCCAATGCGTCTAAATTAGTGTTTGCCGCCTTCGCCCAGCATCTGTTTGCTCAAGGTGTAAAACTCATTGACTGCCAAATGCACACCGCTCATTTAGCACAGTTTGGCGGTGTGATGCTTGAGCGTAAAGAGTTTGAGGGCTATTTGCCATTTACGCAGCAAATACGCCCTCAGCTAGGCTCTCGATTAAATATCCCATAACAGATAATTGTTCTATTATGTCACTGTCACTAGCGTGTCGTATTGCTGTCAGGGTGCTGTCGTCACCCTTTTTAGCAAAATCAATTAGGCTTACTATTCACCTTTAAGGAGCGTCTATGCTTGTACAAAAACTGCGTTTACAACAGGGCTGGTCACAGCAACAATTAGCCAGCATGAGCGGACTTAGCGTACGCACTGTACAACGCATCGAAAACGGACAAAAGCCCAGCGTGGAGTCAATTAAGTCATTAGCGGCGGTCTTTGAAGTGGATTTTTTAACCCTACAAGGAGCTTTAACCATGCAAACTGATTTATCAACCCCAAACACGGCGATGCAACTAGATAGTGCCGAACAACAAGCCTATAAACGAGTACACAAACTAAAACGCTTTTATACTCGGTTAGTTACTTTCTTTATTGTTATGCTGTTTTTAACTTTTATTAACTGGCTCACTTCACCGAATTATTGGTGGGTGATTTGGGTCTTTTTAGGCTGGGGATTAAGTTTTGCTATACATGCGGTGCATCTATTTTTATACCTACCTATGTTTGATGCCAACTGGGAAAAGCGGGAGCTAGATAAACAGCTTAAGCGAAAATAATCTTATTTAACGGCAAATTTCTTTGACTGTATTCCAAGCAATATAATTACAGACCACAGCCGTATTGCGTACACTTTTGGCATAGAGGTAACGAGCTTTTAACTGCGCTGGCGATAGTCGTTTTAAGCTCGCAACAAACCACTCTTTTTGCGCTTGAGAAAAAACTGACCAGTGCTGAATAAAAACATGTTGTATGCCTTGCAATAAGGCGGTCTCATTGTTGCCCGTAGTTAATAACTGATACATACGTTGCTGTATTATTGTACTGGATTTCTTCAGCGCAATTTCCAACTCTAACAATGGCAACAAATAATACGGCCAAGTAGGGCGCAATTTATGTGCTTTAAGCCAATTATTACGGGCTTTTTTTAACCACTTTATCCGTTCTTTCCGCTGAGTTTGCTGCATACCTTTGGCAAAATAAAAACGTCCTGATGAGACAAATTTTTCAGGTAAATTATAAGTATAGGCACTTAACTGTAACGCTTTCTCTGCTTGCTGCTCTGCTTGAGTTATACGAGTTAACAAGTAGCGACTTGCTGGTTTTTGTTTATTTCCTGCTTGCAAATAAGCGTAATATTTATCTACCCGATAATCCACAATACGCACCACAATATCGCTTAAAAAAATATAAAAACAAAACAGGCTTAAAAGTAGCAATAGGTAACGACTTAGTTTAGATAAAAAAACATGAGGTGGTTTTATAAACACGTTTGTCTCAATAAAAAAGTGCCTAATTTAGGCATCAGAACCATAATCATGGTAATCATAATAGCCTGAATAGGCAGCTGAGCCTAACTTTTTCTGCTTATCTACATCAACCTGATTTAAGACAACACCCAGAAGATGCCCATTGGTTTTCTGCAACCTTTCAAGCGCATTTTTAATATGTTTATCTTGAGTACAGTCACTTTTAACAACATACACTGAGGCATCGACTAAGGTATTAAGGTATAGCGCATCACTCACACTTTGTAATGGTGCTGTATCAATAAATATACGCTGATAACGTAAACGCAGCTGAGAGAGCAACTCTTTAAAGTTATTAGATGATAAAAGCTCTAATGGGTTATCACAATCTGACCCTGATACCATTACATCTAAACCCAAGCGTTCAACATGTGAAATGGCATCTGCTGCTCGCTCTGGCTGAGCGATGGCATCAGACAAACCAAAACCACGCTTTTCAAGATTTAATTCATTGGCAATTTTAGGTCTACGCATATCCGCATCAATTAATAATACCTTCTCGTCCATTTGTGTATATGCCGCTGCCAAATTAATCACAGTGGTGCTTTTGCCTTCCTCTGGGACTGAAGAGGTAACCATTAATACCTGACTGTCTATATTCATTGTTGCCAGAGCAATACTAGTACGTACCGTTCTTATAGACTCACAAAAGCGTTTATCTGTATTTGTTTGCATACTAAATGGCCATTGCGTTTTGTCTTTTTCAGCAGTAATCAACGGCACTAAACCAAGCATTGGCACACCTAACTTATGATCAACGTCATCAGGGGTTTTAATGGTGGCATTAAGCATGTCATATAAAAATACCAGCGCAAACCCTAATAAAAAGGTTAATACAAACGCCACCGCCATAATCAGTTTTTTATTAGGGCGTATGGGTTTTTTAGGTACGATAGCAGAGTCAATAATACGTGCATTCGCAACCTGTAAGTCATCAGTCACATTCGTCTCACGCACCCGACTATAAAAAGTTTTATACAACGCCTTGCTGGTTTCCACCTCTCGTACAAATTCATTCATTTTGCTTTCAAAACGATTAATATGACGAATTTTAGCTTTCACATCTTCTAATGCAGACTCTAACGATTTTTCATTATCCAAAGAGGCCAGGTAATCATTTTTAAGGCCATCTGCTATACGCCTCATCTGGATAAGCGTGGCACTTTTTGCTGCCTCTAATTCTGAATGCGCGGCAATCATTTTTGGGTGCTTATAACCATAACGCTTGGATAGCTCAGAAATCTTTAACTCTGCTCTAATTTCATTCCCTCTTAGTTCTTGAACCAAAGGGTGTTTAAGCACTGCGGGCAAGGTGCTTAATTTCTTAGCACTTTGACTGCCCGCTCGTTTTAATTTTTCATAGATACTTTGTAATTCAAGACGTTTTGTTCTGGCTTTTACCAACCCTGCGGTAATGGTTTCTAGCTCTTTGGTTACTAAAGTGCCACTGCCTTTTACATCAATAAGATTATGCTTTTTTTGATAGGCTTGTAATTTTTCTTCAGACTGCTTTAAGTTCTGTTTAAGTTCAGCAAGTCGCTTACTAAGCCAAGTATTTGCTTGCTTATTAAGCCCTGATTTTGCATCAAGTTGTGATTCTATATAAGACTGCGCCAAAGTATTTGCACAAAGTGCAGCCAGTTTAGCATTGCTACTTTCTACCGACACATTAACTAGCTGCGTTTTTCGTACAGGGTTCACACTAATTTTTTCATGCAACGCTTTAACCGTTGCTGCAAAAACATCTGCTTCGGTTAAAATCTCATCTTTACCACTTTGACCCCGAAAAAAATCCATTATATCGGCAAAAAAAGAAGGATTGTCTGTTTGTTCAAAATAAGGATTAAACTCTTTGGTATTGACTAGATTTAACTTCTCAACCACCCGCTCAGCAAGCTCACGAGACTCTAGTAGCTTATATTGCGTCAGTAAATATTCCTTAGAGTCATTAGCCAGACCGTATACATCTTCAATAGCAACCACTTTTGCTTCTTTAGATTCGATTAAAATAGAGGTGGTAGCCTTATAAACGGGCTGTAACGTAAAAGCAATTAGCAATGCGATAACGCTAATAACAAATGCCAGCAACGCCAGTTTTAATGCATACTGTTGAAATAAGTACCAATAATAGCTCAAGTCAATTACTTCAATCTGTGCTGCCTGTTGTTTTTTATCCATGTAAAAGACCTTAACTAAAAAAAGCTCTGTTTAACTGTAATTACATCACCTGGTGTTACGCTATTATCTAACTTCACCGCTTTGTCTTTTTTCTTAACCTGCTTGCTATCACTTATATCATGTCCAAGATAAATACTGCTTTTTGATGCTCTTTCTGTAAAACCGCCTGCAATGGAAATGGCCTTAGCCACCGTCAATCCCGGTTGAAACGCATAGCTACCAGGACGCTTTACTTCGCCTATAACATAAAAAGGACGGTATTCTAAAATCAAAACCGTGACACTGGGATCAACCAGATAAGGCCCTTTAAGTCCTTTGGTTAAGATATTTTCAACCTCTTTTGGGGTCTTTCCTAGCACATTGATATTACCTAAAAAAGGGTAAGAAATATTGCCCGTATCGCCAATTTTAACCTCGTCTAAGCTCAAATCTTGTTCACCATAAACACGAATGCTAATGGCATCACCTGCCCCTAAACGATAGCTATCAATTACATTATCAGAAGAAAATACAGCAGAAGACTGTAATAAAAAGAAGAATAAAACGATTAACCGCATGCGATGTCCTAAAAAAAGAATACAGCGCAGTCATCTCAGAAAAATTCGAAGATGACTGCATTATAAAATCATATAGCCATATCTAATATTAGACCATAAACACTTACCTTGTAATCTTTTTTAGTATCAGCACCATAGGTATCATGCCCTGCATAAAGCTCAACATCTAACCATTTAAGAGGAGAATAAATTAATGCGCCTTTAAGTTTAAGGCTATCATCTTTAAGCTCTTTGTTTGCACTACCTGCTTGAACTGTTTTATTTTTTTGATACTCCGCAGACACCTTAGTTGCAAAATAAGTAGAGAACCTATGACCTAAGTTTGCACCAAATTTGTCTTGCTGAACATGACTACCTAAAGCATTACTTTCTGTATTTTCACTACCTGTAAATGCTGAAATTTCGGTACTTTCCAAAGGCTGCCAAGTTACTTTTGCCAACCAAACAGGGCGAAACTTAGAGTTTTCATACTTGTTGTAAGTAAAGGTTCGCTTGGAAACCCCTATTTTGGCTTCTCCTTTAACTAAACTGCTCATTTCCCAAGCAAAACCTGCCTGCATACGCAAGTTAGCACCTTCATGGGTATTGCCAAAGAGTTTATCTTCAAAATAACGAATTTGTGTGTAAGAGATATCCCCAACAAAACCAGAACGCGCCCCTGGGGTTAGACGAACATTTAAACCCAGTGTGTTTTTATAGTAATTATGGTCATCAAATACGGCATTGTCATCATTATATTTTTTGTTGTAATGTTTAAGATAAGCACGTGCATTTAAAAAAGCCTCTTGTGTGCCCAGCCCATAACCTAGTTCTGCATTCGCCTCATTATACCGCTCTTGAACTTTTGCACTGGGGCTACCACTGCCTGCCAGCATACCACTACCGTGAGTCGCATGAGTGATTGCATAGGCAGCATTGGCATCTAATCGATTAAACGAGTTAAATTCTGTCTCAAGCTCTAAAGCAAGATTGTGATCTAAATAATCATTTTTCTTTTTATCTTGCGAATACAGTCCTTTGTCTAAACCGTAACTGGCTTGAATAAAGGTCTGCCCCGTATCTTTAACCAACGTCAATGACGGGTTAATATTAAAACGACCAGCGGCAACTTTGTTGTTAATTCGTTGATAAAGATTGGTATTTTGCTCATAACCAAGGCGTAGCTTTGGAAACAATGCCACCCCGCTACCTAAGGCAACACCTGCTGGCTCTAAGGCTAAAGCCTGCATACTTAAACCAGATAAAAACACCCCTAATGCTAATTTTTTATAATCCATATTTCATTCCATTAATTAAAAATTCAATAAAAAAACAATCATTCCAAGACGCACATATTAACACAAAAAAACAAAAATACTTACAGTTAAGCGCAAGATTTATTCGATTTTATTTGCTTTATATTCATCGATTTTGCACCTGCTTTTAAGGTAATTAATCAACAACCCCAAAACAGCACCAACACTAAGCCCTGCCCAACCATAATACAAATCATAAATTTCAAATATGCGCGTCTTGAAAAAAAACTGCAATAATTCATCTGCTGCCAGCAAACTTGCAATTACAACAAACATAAAAATCAATTTAGACAACCATTTAGCCTGTTTATAATTAAGCAAAAAGGTGGCACTGACTGCCAACAATAAAGCCGCTATAAAATGCACATTTTTATCCCCTCCTAAGGTTTGCTGCAACATTCTTAGTTCAGGGGTAAAATAACCTAAATCCTTACTAATTGATAAAAAAAGCAAAAATAGCGCATAACAAAAAAATACCAGCCATGCTTTAAATCTAGTTATATATTGCCAAAAAAACATGGCGTTATTTTCTCTAATAAGCGTTTTTATTAATAAATCCTTTAAATACAGTAAGCAAGATGATTTTAATATCCAGCCAGAATGACCAACGGCGAATATAGGTTAAATCATAATGAATACGACCTTCCATTTTATCCAATGTGTCCGTTTCCCCTCGATAACCATTAATCTGCGCCAAGCCCGTAATGCCAGGTTTTACTTTATGGCGCAACATATATCCTGAAATTAATTTACGGTATTCTTCATTGTGTGCTTTAGCGTGAGGGCGTGGACCAACTACCGACATATTCCCTTGTAGCACATTAAAAAACTGCGGCAACTCATCTAACGATGTTTTTCGAATAAAAGCCCCTACAGGGGTAATTCGCACGTCATTTTTACAAGCCTGTATGACCGTATCTGCGTTATCTTGAGTGGTCATACTTCTAAACTTCCAAACTTTGATAATCTTTCCATCTAAGCCATATCTATCTTGCTTAAAAATAATAGGACCTTTGGAGGTTATTTTAATTGCCACCGCAATGAATATTAGCATGGGAGAAACCAGCATCAATGCAAATAAAGAAAACGACAAATCAAATACTCGCTTAGCAAAATCATTAAAGCCAACTATCGGCGTTTCATAGACACTAAGCGTTTCAATACGACCGACCGTCCCCACTCTAGAATGCAATAAATTATAAACAAAAAAATCAGGAATTAAATGTACGCTTGCGGTTGTATCTCCACATAGCGTTAAAATATCATTAATTCGCTCCTGTGCTTTTAAAGGCAGGGCAATAAAAATAATATCATAACAACCTTCTTGGGTTTGTTTAATCAGCGTATCTATATCCCCTTGCAATTGCTCAATAGAATAATCCTTTGCCAATCGACTGGGCTCTCTATCATCAAAAAAGCCTGCAAACTTAATTCCTATATCTGGACGTGATTGCAACTCATAGCACATATCTAGGGCCAATTCATTTAAACCCACGATGACGGCTTTACGGGTATTAAAGCCCGCACGCCTTAACGACTTTAATATCTCACGCAAGAGCACTCGCCAAACACACAATACCAGCAAAGTACTCAGCATCCAGCTACCAACACCTAAGCGCGAAAAATCTTCACTTACTTTAAGCATAAAGCCTATAGTAAACAAAAAACCACAGGTCAAAACCCAAACAGAACTAGTTAATAACAACAATTTAACAATGGAAAATGCTCGCCAAGAGCGATATAGGCTAAAAATTTCTGCGCATAAGAAATAACCCATTAATGCCAGCAATAAAAGCGACAACATTTGCGGATTAAAAAACAAACCATTAAAATGCAAAGCAACCAACAAACAGACACTTATAATTAATATATCTGCAATACGGTATAGGTAATTGAACCCCGCCTGACTTGCACCAACCATATACTATCCTTATTATATAAAATAAAAAAATAAAATCCGCAAGACTACTAAGATATAATATAAAATCCGAACACAATATTATAGAGCAGATAAAAAGCAATAACAATATATGCATGTCTGTTATCACAGACATTAAAGCAAAACATCATATCGATATTCGCTATAAAATAATGATAATTTGCAAGATACGCTTTTTACCACAGCCCAATGAATGTATTTTTTAACAAAATATTACAAATATTACATGATTTCTGCTTTTTTTTAGTTTACCAGCTTGATGAAATCAGAAAATACGAATATTATCTAGCTGGTAGGAATTTAATTTTTAACTAGGAATGAAATTATGCAAAAAATGACTTTAAAACTGGCTTGCTTGTCACTACTCACTTCTGTGTCTATTACAGGCTTTGCCTCTGTAGAAACAGACTTGGCTGAAGGCATGTCCGCTACTGATGCCATGAAAAACGCCATCAGTGCTTGCCCCAGTGTAACGACAAACTGTGAAGAAAGTGCCATAAAATCCATGCTCAAAGCAGGCGTATCTTTAGATAGCACATTCGCTGCCGCCATTGCAGCTGGAATACCTATTAAAGCAGCAGCATCTGCCGCACTATCTAGCAATAAAAATATTGGTGAAATTACCGTTGCCGCACTGAATACACCAGGGGTAAGTGACCGTTCTGCCATAGAACAGGTTATTCGTGTGAACAATGCTGTTAAAGGCAATAATGCATCTATTTTTAAAGCAGCCAGTAATGCAGGTGTGGCGCAGGTTACCATTGCCCAAGCTGCAAAAAATGCAGGCATGAGCGAACAAGCAATTATAGATACAGCTTCCGCTGCTGGACTAAACCCTGCGGCTGTGATTGCAGGTATTCAAGTGGCACAAACAGGTAATGCAACTGCCGCTGGTGGTGCGCCTACTGGTAGCCAAAGCACTGCTTCTGCTGTGAATGCACAACCTCGTAACTCTTCTGCACAGTCTACAGGTAATGGCGCTTCTAGTGGATTGCGTCAAGAAGAGTTATCTACAAACATTCCAAATGACATACAAACAGGTCAGCCAATTAGTCCAAACTAATGATAATGACAAACAGCTAAAAGCCCAGATTTTCTGGGCTTTTTTATTTGCTGATTATAAAAAACAAATTATTAATAAACGCCAATAATTAAAGTAGTGTTTTAACCGTATGAGCCATAGCAAATCTAAATTATTTTATGCTTATTTACTTATTCTATTTTTTAGCCCTCTTCCATTTGGCTTAAATCGTTTATGGGCATGGTCTTTATTTGCAAGCCTCTCTTTTTTACTCTTATTTTTTACCTTAAAACAACAGCCAAAAGCATGGACAGAGCTAAATAATTCCAGCAAATTGCAGCTAAAACTTTTTCTACTAGTGGTTTTATGGGTGTTACTCCAACCTTTCTTTATTCAAAAGCCGCTTTCTTTTGATATTCTTTTAAGTGCCATTAAAAGCCTCTTTTTAATTGGTTTCTTTGCCACCAGTGGCTTTTTAATTAAAACCAGAGACTGTGTAAAAAAACTGATGTTTACCATTGTAATTACGGCTATGTTACAAGCCTCATATGGTGCTTTTATGAGTCTATCAGGCATTGAAATTGGGTTTTTTATAGAGAAAACGTCATATATTGGTAAAGCAACAGGCACTTTTATAAATCGCAACCATTTTGCAGGTTATTTAGAAATGGCACTGGCTATAAGCATTGGACTGATGATGACATCAGAAACACGCTTTTTTGGCAACGCACAAAAAAAATTCAGGCAAAGTATAGAGCTACTTTTAAGTAAAAAGGCGATTATCCGATTGGCAATTATTATTATGGTGATTGCCTTGGTATTGTCACGCTCACGCATGGGCAATAGTGCCTTTTTTATTAGTTTATTAGGCTGTGGCAGCTTAACCCTTTTACTTATGCCTAAAAAAAGCAACTCTCTGATTATTTTATTAATTACGCTGGTGCTCTTTGATGTGGCAATTTTAAGCACGTTCTTTGGTATTAAAAAAGTAACAGAGCGCATACAAAATACCAATGCCATACATGAAAGTCGCGATGAGGTGGCACAAGACAGTTGGCGCATGTTCTTAGACAAACCGCTATCAGGGCATGGCTTAGGCAGTTACCAATACAACTACCCTAGTTATCGTAGTATTGCTGTTAGTAGTCAGCAAATTTATGACCATGCACATAATGACTATTTAGAGTTTCTAGTTGAGCTGGGCATCTTTCCTTTTATTATATTATTAATCATTGTGCTTATTTCTTTAAAAAATGCCCTTTTATGTATAAAAAAAACGCACAGCAGCTTAAAAAATGGAATGGCATTTTCTTGTTTTATGGGTATCAGCGTAATTGCTATTCATTCTACAGTGGACTTTAATTTACAAATTCCTGCTAACGCATTATTATTTATGGTTATTTTGACTCTTGGCAATCTGAGCTACCATAAAAAATTAATATAATATTAATTTTAATCCCCTACTTGCGACTTTAAATAAGAACCTTAAAGGTCAAGACTTTTTAGTTGGTGACATTCATGGTTGTTATGCACAGCTAAAAAAGCAATTAAAAGAAATTCAGTTTAATAAAAAACATGATCGTCTAATTTGTGTGGGCGATCTCATTAATCGTGGCGAAAATTCTGTTGCTGTAATCGAGCTATTACAAGAGCCATGGTTTTTTTCAACGATGGGTAACCATGAGTATATTTTTTTGCGGGGCATGCGTGACAATAGCAGTAAATATAAAATGCTATTTTTACAAAATGGTGGTGACTGGATAGCACAAACCAAGCAAGCGCAATGGCAAAATTGGTTTAACCTTATTGCCAAACTGCCCTTAGCAATGGAGTTGACTAATCAGCAAGATAAAAAAATTGGTGTCATTCATGCTGACTTTATAGGTCATAGCTGGCGAGAGTTACAACAGTTTAACCATCAAGAACGTATGCAATGTATCTGGTCAAGAGAGAATTTTAAGACCCAAAATACCACGCAGGTCAAACACATTGACTGGGTTGTTCATGGGCATAGCATTGTTAACAAAATAACTTACATGCATAACCATATTTTTATTGATGGCGGTGCGTACAAGGGAAATAAGCTGATTATTTTGCCTATTAATGCGCTGAATTAAATATTTAGCTGACTTTCTCGCTATATTACTCATATAGTTTTGCCATTTGCTCAATTTTAGGGCAAAATGCGCTTCCTTTTTTATTCACAATAGGTATTTTATGTCCAAAGGCGATCATATAGAAATGGATGGGGAAATTGTTGATACCCTGCCTAACACCATGTTTCGAGTTAAACTTGAAAATGGTCACATAGTTACAGCTCATATCTCAGGAAAAATGCGTAAAAACTATATCCGTATTTTAACTGGCGATAAAGTGAAAGTTGAATTAACCCCCTACGATTTAAGTAAAGGGCGTATTACCTATCGCGCAAAATAAAAGATAACCTATCGGTTATCTTTATGGCTTAGGAGGTGACGGTTTCGTCATTTTCGCTGCATATATCTAGCTCATCGTCATTGACTTTAATATACACTTCTCCTCCAAGCGACAAATCACCAAATAAGATTTTTTCTGCTAGCGGCTTTTTAATTTTTTCTTGCACTAAACGATACATTGGTCTGGCACCCATTTTCTTATCATAACCATGCTTGCCAAGCCATGTTTTTGCTTGTGCACTCACATTTAAATGCACTTTTTTATCATCAAGCTGACCTTGAAGTTCATCTAAAAATTTATCTACCACATTTAAAATTGTTTGTTCGTTAAGGGCGGCGAATTGCACAATCGCATCAAGTCGATTACGAAACTCTGGGGTAAACATTTTATTAATCACTTCATTGCCATCTGTACTGTGATCCTGCTCAGCAAAACCAATACTGGAACGCCCCATTTCTTGCGCTCCTGCATTAGAAGTCATCAATAAAATAACATTTCGAAAATCCGTTTTGCGCCCATTATTATCGGTTAATGTGCCATGATCCATGACTTGCAATAAAATATTAAAGACCTCTGGGTGGGCTTTTTCCATCTCATCTAACAGCAATACACAGTGTGGTGTTTTTTTCACTGCTTCTGTTAATAAACCACCTTCATCATAGCCAACATAACCTGGGGGGGCACCTATCAAACGGCTAACCGTATGACGTTCAGCGTATTCGGACATATCAAAGCGGATTAATTCCATGCCTAATATGGTAGCTAACTGACGGCTTATTTCTGTCTTGCCAACACCTGTAGGTCCTGCCAGCAAAAATGAACCGATGGGTTTTTCTGGTGAGGTAAGCCCTGCTCTAGACAGTTTTATTGCGGTGCTCAACGTTGCAATGGCTTTATCCTGTCCAAATACCACCATGGCAAGTTTATCTTCTAGATTAAACAGCAGTTCTTTATCGTTTGCTGTCACACTTTGAGTTGGGATACGAGCCATTGCTGAAACAATTTTTTCAATATCACTCACTCCAATCATTTTTTTACGCTTACTAGCGGGCATCATTTGTTGTAACGCACCAACTTCATCAATAACATCAATGGCTTTATCTGGCAAATTGCGGTCGCTAATATAACGCTCCGATAATTCCACTGCTGTACGCAATGCTTTTTCAGAGTATTTAATTTGATGATAATCTTCAAAATGATTTTTTAAGCCTTTAAGAATTTTAATGGTATCTTCTACACTAGGCTCACTGATATCTATTTTCTGGAAACGGCGTGTTAAGGCACTGTCTTTTTCAAAAATACCACGGTATTCACTGAATGTTGTTGAACCAATACAGCGCAGCTCCCCTGAGCCTAACATTGGTTTTAATAAATTGCTGGCGTCCATAACGCCACCTGATGCAGAGCCAGCGCCAATAATAGTATGAATTTCATCAATAAATAGCACACTATGCGGTTGTTTTTTAAGCTCTGCCAGCAGTGCTTTTAACCGTTTTTCAAAATCTCCACGGTATTTTGTTCCTGCCAGTAATGCGCCCATATCTAAGCTATATACCACTGAGTCTTTAATAACATCAGGCACATCGCCATCTACAATACGTTTTGCTAAACCTTCAACAATGGCGGTTTTGCCTACACCCGCATCACCAACCAGCAAGGGGTTATTTTTCCTTCTTCTCGCCAATATTTGAATTAGCCTAGAGACTTCTTCATCACGACCAATTAACGGGTCTATACGCCCATTTTTAGCATCAGTATTGAGATTGGTTGCATAGCTTTCAAGTGCACCTTTATTGCCCTCTTCCAACATTTCTGTGGATTCTGACTGTGCATCTTCTAGCTCATCATCTTCTTCTTTTTTTGTAACACCATGCGAAATAAAATTAACAACATCGATTCTGGCAACATTTTGACTTTTTAAAAAATAAACCGCTTGGCTTTCATTTTCACTAAAAATAGCCACCAGCACATTAGCACCGCTAACCTGACCACGACCCGATGACTGCACATGAAAAACGGCTCGCTGTAAGACTCGTTGGAAGCCTAGGGTTGGTTGCGTATCTTTTTGCTGCTCTTCTGCCAAAATAGGAGTAGTAGAATCGACAAAATCCTGTAAATCTTTCTGTAAGCGCAAAAAATCAGCACCGCAAGACTCTAACACTTCACATGCAGATTCATTGTTTAATAAAGCCAATAACAAATGCTCTACTGTTAAAAATTCATGTCTTTTAGTGCGTGCTTCACGAAAGGCTTCGTTTAGCGTTTCTTCTAATTCTTTATTTAGCATAAGTTAACCTCAATTTATTCGTCTACTGGCGTAATTTGACATTTAAGAGGATAGTCATTGTCTCTTGCATATTGATTTGCCAAAGCCGCTTTTGTTTCTGCAATATCTTTAGTATAGATGCCACACACAGCTTTGCCTTTTTTATGTATCCGTAACATAACTTGGGTAGCGGCTTCTACTTCCATTGCAAAAATACTTTGCAAAATCTCTACCACAAAATCCATTGGCGTATAATCATCATTTAACATAATGACTGCATAACGTAGTGGCGGCCTTAATATACAGGCTTCAGGCACTTGCGCTAAGTCACCTGCAAAATCATTTTTACTCATAGCATTTACCAGAAACAACAGGTTATAGGCTATCTATAACCTGATTAAGCGTTGGGCTGGCACGCATAATAAGCTCAACTTTTTCCGCTTGCGGATGATAATAGCCGCCCAAATCAACTTCTTCGCCCTGTGAGGCTTTAAATTCCGCTACAATATCGCTACGCCCTGCATTTAACTGCTTAGCAACCTGAATAAAGGTAGCTTGCAATTGCTCATCTTCATCTTGGCGAGACAATGCCTCTGCCCAATATAACGCTAAATAATAGTGACTTCCTCGGTTATCCAACTCGCCTACATGTCGTAAGGGAGAACGGTTAAGCTCTAAAAAGCGTCCCGTCGCTTCATTTAATGCTTTTGCAAGCACCTGTGTTTTGTGGTTTTGAGTTTTTTTACCCAAATCCTCTAAAGAGACCGTTAGTGCCAAAAATTCACCCAAAGAATCCCAACGTAAATGTCCTTCTTCTGCCAGTTGCTGTGCATGCTTAGGTGCAGAACCACCAGCACCTGTTTCATACAAACCACCTCCACTTAAAAGAGGGACAATTGAGAGCATTTTAGCACTTGTGCCTAATTCTAAAATGGGAAATAAATCCGTTAAATAATCCCGCAAGACATTGCCTGTTACAGAGATAACGTCCTCTCCTTTTTGTATTTTCTCAAGTGTTTTTTGGGTTGCAAGAACAGGATTTAAAATTTCTAAATCAAGGTCTTCTGTACTAAATTCAGACAAATATTTATTAACCAATTCAATTAAGTTACGATCATGAGCACGTTTTTCATCTAACCAAAAAATGGTTAATTTGCCCGTTGCCTTAGCTCGTTCAACGGCTAAGCGAACCCAGTCTTTAATGGCTTCATCTTTGGTTTGACACATGCGCCAAATATCACCCTGTTCAACCTGATGTTGCATTAACACCGTCCCATCTTCAGCAATCACTTCCACCACGCCTGCTGCTGGAATCTCAAACGTTTTATCATGTGAGCCATATTCCTCGGCTTTTTTTGCCATCAAACCCACATTTGCCACATTGCCCATCGTGGTTACATCAAATGCCCCATGCGCTTTACAAAATTCAATAGTTGCTTGATATACACCCGCATAAGAGCGATCTGGAATCATGGCCAAGGTATCATGTAACTGACCATCAGCACCCCACATCTGACCTGAAGCACGAATGGCAGCAGGCATAGACGCATCAACAATCACATCATTTGGCATGTGTAAGTTGGTAATGCCCTTATCTGAATTGACCATAGCCAAACGGGGGCGTTTTTCATACAGTTTTTGAATATCAACCTTAATAGCTCGGCGTCGCTCTTTATCTAAATTTGCCAATTTTCTATACAGTGCAGCAATGCCATTATTTGGGTTAACTTTCAACTCTTTAAGTTCTTTTTCATATTTGCTAAAAATCTCAGCATAAAAGACAGATACAGCATGTCCAAATAAAATAGGATCTGAAACTTTCATCATCGTGGCTTTTAAATGCAATGACAGCAAAGAATCATCTTTTTGTGCTTTATCAATGGCTTGCGAATAAAATGCTCGTAGTGCTTTGACATTCATTACCGCAGCATCAATGACTTCTCCACTTAAAAGTGACAGCCCTTGTTTTAAAGGCTGCACCTGCCCAGCATGATCTGTTAAGCGGATATTAACCTTTTGTGCTTTATCTATAACAAGCGACTGCTCTGTTGCATAAAAATCTCCATCGTCCATGCTCATTACCTGTGATTTTGAGTTCTGCGACCAAGCCCCCATACTATGTGGATTTTTTTTCGCATACTCCTTAACAGGAGGGGCAACTCGACGATCAGAATTTCCCTCTCTTAATACAGGATTAACTGCACTACCAGAAATAGCCAAATAGCGTGCTTGAATATCCTGCTCTTTATCATTAGTTGGATTGGCAGGATAATTAGGTAAATTATATCCTTGAGCTTGAAGCTCCTTAATTGCAGCCTGTAGCTGTGGCAAAGAGGCACTAATATTGGGTAGTTTAATAATATTTGCCTGTGGGGTTTGAGCCAATTTACCCAGCTCTGCCAAATCATCATTTAAACGTTGATTTTCATCTAGATATTCAGGAAATGCCGCAATAATGCGCCCTGCCAAAGAAATATCACGAGTTTCTACTGTAATGCCAGCCGTGCCAACAAAAGCACGAATAATGGGCAATAAAGAATATGTTGCCAAAAGCGGCGCTTCATCTGTTTTGGTATAAATGATTTTATTATTTTCGCTATTCATAAGAATCCTATTCAGTTATAAGGTTGAGTGCATGACTAAAAATAGGCTTGCACCATAGAAATGATAATTTTCATAAATACTATACCCAAGTTATGTACTATTTCCAACGAAAGATAAAAGGAGATTAACTGTTCTGTTAACTTTAACTGAGTAACACCTTTTTGACATCCTCCCCCGCCTGAAGCTGGAAATTCCTACCAGTGCTAACTTTTTGGGTTAGCTCCTCTCGGTGGGTTCTTGCTGCTGACCACTGACTACCCCAAAGAGACAGTGCGATGCAGTTCACTTCACAAGCGCAACGGGCATGTCCTGCCCTGATTGTTTCATTAAGTCTTGCCCTTTGTGCAAGACGTTGATTGCACCGACCACATCAGCATTCTCGGCAAAACCACATGCAACACATTCAAACTTTGCTTGTGTTGCTCGGTTGGCTTTATCCGTGTGACCACAAGCCAAGCATTTTCTACTGGTATTTTGTGGTGGCACTGCTATGAGCTGCCCACCTTGCCAAGTAAGTTTATACTCAAGCTGTCGCCTAAATTCATGCCAGCTTTGGTCTAGGATAGCACGGTTTAAGCCCGATTTTTGCTTGACGTTCTTGCCGTGTTTCTCGGCTGTGCCTTTTGCCGATTTTGACATGTTTTTAACTTGCAAATCTTCAACATACACTATCGCGTGGTTTTGGCTGATATGTGCCGAGATTTTGTGCAAACTGTCTTTGCGGCTATTGGCAATATGGTGGTGTAGTTTAGCAATTTTGGCTTTGAGCTTTTGCCAATTCTTGCTGAATTTGGTTTTGTTTTTGAGTTGTTTTTGTCGCTTTGCTAGCTTGCCTTTGGCAGTTTTGTAGCTATTTTTAGGCTCAAAGTATTCCCCATTTGACAGCGTGGCAAAGCGAGCCACGTCCATATCGATGCCGATTTCACCGCCATTGGGGTAGGCTTGAGGCTGTTCGTATTCGCTTTGTATCGAGACATAGTATTTGCCGCATTTCATTAATACCGTCATGTTTTTGACCGTACCAATCACTTCACGGCTGTGGTCTATAATTTATACAATAATATAAGAAAAAGCATCACGAAAACATTAAGCACAAGCTGTGGGGGGAAAAGCCTTTGGTCTCCCTCATACTTTGCAGGAAGTTGTGGCGGTGCGCCCATCACTGTTATTCGACAGTACATTGAGCAACAGCAAACACCAGAGTAAAACCGACCACCGTGCCTTATATCCCCGTCCTGAACGGCGAGGTTTTACGATGCTGTCTGATAAAGACAGAAAACATGTATCAATTTATCAAAATCCACACCACAACAAAGACAAGACAAACCCTATTTACTTTAAGAAAAATACAAAAATCTATTGACCTTAACCTAAACCTCATTTAGTATGCGCACCCACTCGCAGGTTGCTTGGTAACAAGCAAATGTTAGTTTCGGGGTATAGCGCAGTCTGGTAGCGCGCCTGCTTTGGGAGCAGGATGTCGGGAGTTCGAATCTCTCTACCCCGACCATTTAACCATGCGCCCGTAGCTCAACTGGATAGAGCATCGGCCTTCTAAGCCGAGGGTTGCAGGTTCAAGTCCTGCCGGGTGCGCCAAAACTTGCAATAACATTAGACAAGCCCTTATTTATGGTGGCCGTAGCTCAGTTGGTAGAGCCCAGGATTGTGATTCCTGTTGTCGCGGGTTCAATCCCCGTCGGCCACCCCATTCTTACTTTTTCTCAATTTTTATTAGTTTAATTCGCCATTGTTTATTTCATCAAACCAAGGCTTGAGCTATACTACGTCCCTTTTATATTCCTGACCAAACTATGATGGTCACATTTATCGCTTAAAAGAGAAGCAAATATGCAAGTGTCTGTTGAGACAAAAGAAGGCTTAGAAAGAACCATGAACATTACCGTCGAACAAGATAAAGTCGAACAAAAGGTAAATGCAGAGTTAAAAAAACTCGCACAAAATCGTTCCGTCCCTGGATTTAGAAAAGGTAAAATACCGCCTGCAGCAGCACGCAAAATGTTTGGCAAACAAGCACGCCTAGAAGCTGTTTATAACCAAATGTACGAATCTTTCATACAAGCATCGCAGCAAGAAAAACTTAAAGTTGCAGGTATGCCAAGTTTTGAACCAACCGTCAATGAAGATGGGCAAGATTTACAATTTCAAGCAACATTTGAAGTGTATCCTGAAATTAAACTACAGGATTTTAGCAAAATTAAAGTTGAAAAGCCCACTGCAAGTATCAGCGATAAAGACCTCGAACGCATGATTGAGAGCTTACAAAAGCAACAAGCAACATGGACAGAAACAAAGCGTAAAGCACAAAAAGGCGACAAACTTAAAATTGACTTTAAAGGTTTTATTGGCGAAGAAGCCTTTGAAGGTGGAGAAGCGCAAGATTTTGATTTAGAAATTGGCAGCAACAGCATGATTCCCGGCTTTGAATCTGGCATAGAAGGACACAAAGTAGGTGAAGAATTTGAAATTAACGTAACCTTTCCGAAAGACTATCAAAAAGAAGATTTACAAGACAAAGAGGCCACCTTTAAAATTAAAATCAAAAGCTCACAAAAACCTGAGCTACCTGAGCTTAACGAACAACTATTTACCCATTATGGTATTAAAGCCAAAGATGCCGATGAGTTTAAAGCCAAGGTAAAAGAAAATATGCAACAAGAGCTAAACCGCTCTACTCGCACACTGGTTAAAGGCAATGTTATCAAAGGACTGTTAGAACAACATGAGTTCGACGTACCTAAAGCCTTAATCACTGAAGAAATTGAACGCATAAAAGACCAAGCCATTGAACGCTTTGGCAACCAACAACCCATTGATAAAAGTATGTTGCCCAATGAGCTTTTCCAAGACCAAGCAGAACAACGTGTACGCTCAGGTCTATTATTAAGCAGCATTGTAGAACAGCAAGAACTCAAACCCAGCGAAGATAAAATCAAAGCGCTCATTGATGACATTGCCAGCACCTACGAAGATCCAAAACAGGTTTATGACTTTTACAAAAACCCACAACAGCGTCCAAACCTAGAAGCCTTATCGGTTGAAGAACAAATTATTGACTCTGTACTAGAACAAGCCAAGATAAAAGAGCTGAAAGAAAGTTACGAAACAATCATCAGCGCTGCACGTCAAAACGAACAGTAACCGCAACAAACTCGTTTAAGTAGCAACTGCGCTTAAACGAGTTTAATTTTATTTAATGCAGTTCCTAGTAACTCTGTCAAAATAGTGAAAAAATCACTGGCATACATATACGGAACAGCTAAACTTAAAAAAACAAACTGAAGTCATCTACTGATTTAACTTACTAAATCATAGATGCGTACAAAAATAGCAAACACCGAACTTTTGAGGTTATTAATGCAAAACACAGCACAACAAAATCTAATTCAAGCATCAACTTTAGTGCCAATGGTCGTTGAGCAATCCGCTCGAGGCGAACGCTCTTACGACATATACTCTCGTCTATTAAAAGAAAGAATTATCTTCTTAGTCGGGCAAGTAGAAGACCATATGGCAAATCTAGTAGTTGCTCAGTTGCTATTTTTAGAATCTGAAAACCCAGATAAAGACATTCACCTATATATTAACTCCCCAGGCGGCTCTGTATCTGCGGGCTTATCCATTTACGACACAATGCAGTTTATTAAACCTGATGTCAGCACAATGGTAATAGGACAAGCCTGTAGTATGGGAGCATTTTTATTAACAGCAGGCGCACAAGGCAAACGTTTTAGCGTACCTAACTCACGGGTTATGATTCATCAGCCTAGCGGCGGTGCTCAAGGACAGGCAACCGATATTGAAATTCATACTAAAAACATTTTAGACACCAAAAAACGCCTAAATGAAATCATGGCAAAACACACAGGTCAAAGCTATGAAAAAATTGCAGCCGATACCGAACGTGATAACTTTATGAACGCTGAAGAAGCAAAGAAATATGGCTTAATTGATGATGTCCTTGAAAAACGTGCCTAGCATCTATCAACTAAATATCAACTTAAATTTATAGATAAATGATGTAATAAGGGTTGAAAATAAATCACCTAGCCCCTATCTTAATTAAGTTCTACGCAAAAATGACAAAGGTAATTGAATGACAGACGAAACCCAACAAGGCGATGATAACGGCAAGCTCCTATACTGCTCTTTTTGCGGTAAAAGCCAAAATGAAGTACGCAAATTAATTGCAGGACCTTCCGTTTATATTTGTGACGAATGTGTTGACCTTTGCAACCAGATTATTCGTGAAGAAGTGCAAGATATAGATGAGTTAGCTGATGAGCATAAACTCCCTACACCTGCTGAAATCAAAAACACCCTTGATGATTATGTAATAGGTCAAGAAGAAGCCAAAATCGTCCTCTCTGTAGCAGTATACAACCACTATAAACGCCTACAATTTAGCGAAAAAACCGGCAACGATGTTGAGCTATCAAAAAGCAATATTTTACTGATAGGACCAACAGGCAGTGGTAAAACACTGCTTGCAGAAACACTGGCGCGCCTACTTAACGTACCCTTTACCATTGCCGATGCAACCACCTTAACTGAAGCTGGCTATGTTGGTGAAGATGTTGAAAATATCATTCAGAAACTATTACAAAAATGCGACTATGATGTAGACAAAGCTCAACGTGGCATTGTCTATATTGATGAAATTGACAAAATATCTCGCAAATCAGACAACCCTTCTATTACCCGTGATGTATCAGGTGAAGGCGTGCAGCAAGCACTACTTAAACTGATTGAAGGTACGGTTGCATCAGTACCGCCTCAAGGTGGGCGTAAGCACCCACAACAAGAGTTTTTGCAGGTAGACACCTCTAATATACTTTTTGTTTGTGGCGGTGCATTTTCAGGGTTAGATCGCATCATCTCTGAACGTTCAGAAAAAAGCAGTATTGGTTTTTCTGCAACCGTCAAAGGCAAATCTGATGAAAAAGACATAGGAGAAATATTAACCGACGTACAATCAGAAGACTTAGTTAAATTCGGATTAATTCCTGAATTTATTGGTCGCCTACCCTTAGTTGCCACCCTAGAAGAACTAGACCATGAAGCACTAATTCGCATTCTAACCGAGCCTAAAAACTCACTAATAAAGCAATACCAAAAGCTGTTTCACATGGAATCGGTTGAGCTTGAATTTACCGACAAAGCTCTCCATGCCGTTGCCGACAACGCATTAGAGCGTAAAACAGGTGCTCGCGGCTTGCGCTCAATTTTAGAGAAAACATTACTACAAACAATGTACCGTATTCCCTCTGAAGTAGAAGTAAGTAAAGTAGTGGTTGATGACGGTGTCATTAAAGGCGAAAGTGAGCCATTACTAATGTACGAAAACAGCCAAGAATTACCCAAAGCATCTCCTGACAATTGATTTTTAAAATAGCTTTCAACACAAATAAGGTCAATTAGATTGACCTTATTTTTTTAGGAATAAACATGACAGATTTAACCCTCCCACTTTTACCTTTACGTGATGTTGTTATCTTTCCGACCATGGTCGTCCCTTTATTTGTTGGTCGAGAAAAATCCATTAAAGCATTAGAACTGGCAATGGAAAAAGGCAAGCAAATTGTCTTAGTCACACAAAAAGATTCAACCAAAGACACCCCTTTATTAGAAGATGTCTACCCTGTTGGCACACTTGCCAGTATATTACAACTTCTCAAGCTCCCAGATGGCACACTAAAAATACTTATAGAAGGCGAACAGCGGGTTAAAATTAACAGTTTTATAGAACAAGAAACCCTAACACTGTGCGATTACCAAGAAGACCAAAGTGAGCGTCTTAATGAAAGAGAAAATGAAGTACTACTACGCACACTAAATGGACAGTTTGAAAAATACGTCCAATTTTCAAAAAAAATTCCAACAGAAGTACTCAGCAGCATTAATGCAATAGAAGATGCCGACCGCTTAGCAGACACCATTTGCGTACACATGAGCTTAAAAATTGTTGAGAAACAAGAGTTGCTAGGTATTTTCTCCACACGCCAACGAATTGTTAAGCTATTAGAATTACTCGAATCTGAAATAGACTTAATGAAAGTAGAAAAGCGCATTCGTGGCCGAGTCAAAAAGCAAATGGAAAAAAGTCAGCGTGAATACTATTTAAATGAGCAAATGAAAGCCATTCAAAAAGAGCTAGGCGATGGCGAAGGCGGCGAAAATGAACTAGACAGCTTAGCCACACATATAAAAAATTCAAATATGAGTAAAGAGGCTCTGGATAAAGCCCTATCTGAACTAAAAAAACTACGCATGATGTCTCCGATGTCTTCAGAAGCGTCTGTTGTTCGTACTTACTTAGATTCATTGCTCGCATTACCTTGGAAAAAGCGCAGCCGTCTTAGTCACGATTTAAACAAAGCAGAATCGATTTTAGAGCAAGAACACTATGGACTAAAAGATGTTAAAGACCGTATTTTAGAATACCTAGCAGTACAAAACAGAGTTAAAAAAGTCAAAGGGGCTATTTTATGCTTAGTTGGCCCACCTGGGGTAGGCAAAACCTCTTTGGGAGAATCCATAGCACATGCGACCAATCGTAAATTTGTACGCATGGCACTTGGCGGTGTCCGTGATGAAGCCGAAATTCGTGGACATAGACGAACATATATTGGATCTTTACCAGGTAAACCATTACAAAAGCTCAGCAAAATTGGCGTACAAAACCCCCTATTCCTACTCGATGAAATAGACAAAATGGGCATGGATCATAGAGGCGACCCAGCAGCGGCATTATTAGAAATGCTCGACCCTGAACAAAATAGCAGCTTTGCAGATCACTATATGGAAGTCGATTTTGACATGTCTAACATCATGTTTATCTGCACCGCCAATAGTATGGATATTCCTGCTCCCCTGCTTGATAGAATGGAAGTTATCCGTATTCCGGGCTATACCGAAGATGAAAAACTAAATATTGCCAAAAAACACCTACTACCTAAGCAAATCCAAGCCAACGGTCTCAAAGAAGGTGAACTCATACTAAACGATAAGCGCATTTTAGAAATCATTCGTTACTATACCAAAGAAGCAGGTGTGCGTGGTTTAGAACGTGAACTAGCAAAAGTATGTCGCCGAACAATTAAAGCCAGCATGCTAGACAAACAAACCCTCAAACAACCTCTTAAATCAGCGCAACTTGAAGACATTTTAGGTGTTCGTAAATTTAAATACGGCAGCGCCGCCCAAGATAATCGTATTGGACATGTAACAGGGCTAGCTTGGACTTCCGTGGGAGGAGAATTACTGGATTTAGAGGTTGCCGTAACCCAAGGTAAAGGTCGAATAATAAAAACAGGCTCATTAGGTGATGTCATGCAAGAATCGATTCAAGCGGCACTAACTGTAGTCAAAAGTCGTGCTCAAGAACTTGCAATAGACAACAATTATTTTGAAGAACATGATTTTCATATTCACCTACCTGAAGGCGCAACCCCCAAAGACGGTCCTAGTGCAGGCATAGGTCTGGTGACCGCCCTTACTTCAGCAATAACCAATATTCCTGTTCTCGCCAGCGTTGCCATGACTGGAGAAATTACTTTACGTGGTCAAGTGCTACCTATAGGCGGACTAAAGGAAAAATTATTAGCTGCACATAGAGGCGGTATTAAACAGGTTATCATTCCCAAAGAAAATGAAAAAAATCTGCAAGAAATACCAGAAAACATCAAAAACAAACTAAAAATCATACCCGTAGATTGGATTGAACAGGTATTAGCAGTTGCATTAACTCACTCTTTACCTAAAATAGACAAGGCTTTACTAGAAAATAAAGCCGCAGGAAAACTAACGACAACCAAAGGGGCAATTAATACCCATTAACTTAAACAATAAAAATTTAAGTTGACGCACTCTAGGGTTGTTGGTATAAACTTGCATGCTACGTTATAAAGCTTAAATCATTTATTAAATAAACAAAAAAATACAAGGGGAATTTTGTGAACAAATCTGAACTAATCGACGCTATTGCACAATCTGCAGACATACCAAAAGCAAAAGCCGCACGCGCTCTTGATGCGATGACACAAAGCATTGGTGATGCACTAAAATCAGGCGACCAAGTTGCTTTGGTTGGTTTTGGTACTTTTTCAGTAAAAGAACGTGCCGCACGCGCAGGGCGTAACCCACAAACAGGTGCAACTATTCAAATTAAAGCCTCAAAAGCACCTAGCTTTAAAGCAGGCAAAGCGTTAAAAGATGCGGTAAACTAATACAAATATTTATTTGTAGATTTAACTCAAATAAAAGGCGCATTTATGCGCTTTTTTTCTTATTCAAAATAGGATTTTACTATGTTACAAACCATGCGTAACCACTCTCAAGGGTTAATTGCTAAATTTATTGTATTCTTCATTATCGTGGTATTTGCTTTATGGGGAGTCGAAAGCATCGTCAGTTTAAGCAGTGGAGAAACCCCCGTTGCAGATGTTGACGGTATTGAAATTTATGAAGCCGAACTAAAAAATGCTGTAGACTCGCAAAAAAACAATCTAAAGCAACGTTTTGGCGAGGCATTTAATGACGAATTATTTAATCAAAAAATGCTAAGAAGCACCGCATTAGAACAATTAATCAACCAAAAAGTAAACCAGAAATTAGCAGATAATTTAGGTTTAGTCGCCGCTGGTGTAAACATAGATAAAACCATACTCAATATTCCCGCATTTCAAAAAGATGGCAAATTTGATGCCGATCAGTTCCGCTATATCTTAGGTGCACAACGCATGACACCCATGAGTTTTCGCACTGCTTTAGCAGCGGATTTGAAAGTAGCCCAAATCAATCAACTACTTGCCATTAACGACTTTAATACTCAAGCACAAGATACGCTATGGCTACAGTTGCTAAATGAACAGCGAGACATTCAATATAAGCTAATTGATAGCAACAGCTTTAAATCCAAGGTCAAAATCAGCGCAGAACAAATAAACACATACTACAAAGCCAATGAAAAAAACTTTATGGCACCTGCAAAAGCCAGTGTTAACTACGTACAAATTAGCCTACAGGATATTGCCAAGCAACAAGCCGTTAGTGATGATGAAATTACCAGTGCCTATGAAGAATATAAGCAACAGCGAAGCAAAGAAGCTCAACGTGCCAGTCATCATATCCTCATTGCAATAAATGATAAGGTCAATGAAGCACAGGCACTCAAAAAATCCCAAGAGCTATTACAAAAAATTAACGAAGGCAGTTCATTTGAAGAGATTGCCAAACAATATTCTGACGATTCTGGCTCTAAACAATCAGGTGGAAACCTAGGTTTTGCCAGTGCAGGCAGCTATGCGCCAGAATTTGAGCAAGCATTAAATTCACTTGAAGTTGGCAATATATCCAAACCCATTAAAACTGAATTTGGCTATCATCTAATTCGTCTCGACGAAATTAAAAAGCCTGAAATCAAAAGTCTAGCGGATAAAACAGAAGAACTTACAAATGAGCTGAAAAAAAGTAAGGCAGAGCTTGTCTACTCAGAAAAAATTCAAGAGCTAACGAATGCGTCATTTTCTGCAGGTAATATTGATGAAGTGGCACAAAGCCTAGGACTTAAACTGCAAAAATCTGAACTCTTTACCCGCCATCAAGGTACTGGTATCGCCAGTGATAATAAAGTAAGAACGCAAGCATTTGCTGAAAATGTACTGATAGATCATGAGTTAAGTCCAGTCATTGAGCTGACAGAGAAAGTCATTGTTCTATCGATAAACCAATACCAAGAAGCCAAACTCAAATCTCTAAGTGACGTAAAAAACAGCATTAAACAAACGCTAACCACACAACAAGCAGAACAGTTAGCCAAGGAAAGTGCAGAAAAACTAGTTAAAGAAAAAGCCAAAACCAGCAGTTGGAAAAATATCAAACTGGTATACAAAGACAAAGCAAACATTGATAACAATATAAAAACAAAGGCATTTCAGGTAAAACTCAATCAGCCAGCGTTTGTAAAAACAGCACAGGGTTATGCAGTATTTAAAGTTATCAAAAGCAGCCAAGCCGCTGCTACCGATGCAGAAAAAAGCCAACAGGCCAATATTGTACAGCAGCAAAGATTAAGAGAGTTATTGATAAGTTTACAAAACTGGGCAAAAAACAATATGGAAATAAAACGCCCACAACCTCAGTCTTAACCCACTAAAAAAGGAGCAAATGCTCCTTTTTTTATTTTACAATCCCAATTCACCCAATCAATCTACTTAGCTAGAGCTCAGATTATAGTAAAAAACAACCCCCTATTAAGTTAAAATCTGTATACTAAGATACTATAAAAAAATAACCATAAGTTAACCATTAACAGAGACTAAAATAGGAGCATCTACATGTCTTTAACCCCTGTAAACAACCAAATTAATCGCACCATTAAAAAGCTCAATGCCCTACCTAAAAGCTGGCGAATGCCCGTTTTTACTTTTATCATTGGCAAAATGGTTAAATTTGCAGGCACCGCCAGCTGCCGTGTCACAGAAATCAACCCAAATCGCTGTGTTGTCAAACTGGCAAACAAAAAGAAAGTCCAAAACCATATAGGTAGCGTACATGCAGCAGGCATCGCCTTATTAGCCGAATCTGCCACAGGCTATTTAACCTCACTAAGTTACCTGATAATCGCATACAGGTTATTCGCAACTTACAAGTTAACTATTTACGCCGCGCCACAGGAGATATGCAAGCTATTGCCAGTTTATCTGATGAACAAATTAACTTTATTCAACAAACAGAAAAAGGCGAGCTGGAAATTCCCGTCGTCATTACCGATGAAAGTGGAGAAGAAACCTGCACTGCCTCTATGATATGGGCATGGACAGCAAAAAAGAAAAAATAAATACTAAAGCAAGCCGTACAGGGCTCGCTTAAAATTCTGAAATTCAACCGCAGAATGAAAGCAGTCCTGTTTTAATACCAGACTCTGCCAAGGCAATAAAGACCAGCGCAAATGCACTGTATGAGTACTTAAAGAACTGCCTGACTTAAGCACAATAAAGCGTTTTTTTGCACCACTCAATAAATAAAACTCTGCCTCATACAAACCAATATGACTGATTTTTTGCTCAAAAATCCATTGCCAAAAGAGCAGCAAAGGCAATACAAAAACAATACCCTTAATCCAAACAGGCGCATGCAATGCCCATACTAAAACCAACAGTAACGACCACAGCAGTAAATCTATTTGTCGTTGCCTAATTGAAGGCTTAATTTCCCACAGATGTGCGTCTAGCATGCTCAACAACCAATTTAACCATCGTCTTCATATCCACATCTGTAGGTTCTTCTCGGAGCATAAGCCAAGGAAAGAGCTCTGAATCTTCATGCTCTAAAAGACGTTTGAAATCATTTTGTTGTTTGTTATTTAACGCCGCAAATGCCTCATCGATAAATGGCATTAGCAGCATATCTAGTTCGAGCATACCTCGGCGACATTGCCAACGTAATTGTTTTGCTTGTATTGACACAACCAACCTCTTTAAATGAATTTTTTTCAGTATACAAGAATTTATAAATGATTGAGAATAGAATATCATTTATCAACCATGTTAAATCACAGCAACGGTTAACAAACTATCTATGAATAACACAGCAAGCCCCTTAACTGACTTTGAGTTACTCGATATAACAGGTAAAGATGCTGCCCAATTTTTACAAGGGCAATTTACTTGTGATGTAAAAAAAATGCAAGACAATGAATTTTATCTAGGCGCGGTATGTAACCCTAAAGGACAAATGTTCGCCAACTTTGTTATTATTACCTTAGATGAGGGTTTTCGTCTGCGCCTACCCAAAGGACAAGGCACGCAAATAATAGAATCACTGAAAAAATATAACGTATTTTTTAAAGCAAAAATGCTCGTTCGTACTGACTTACAAATATACGCAAACATACCCCAAACGCTTAAACAATTTCAATTAGAACCAAAGGTTCTACAACGGGATAAAAATCAACATAAACTATGCTGGAGCGATGGTCGGACTGAAGTTTGGCAAGAAAAAAGCACGCATAAAAACTCAAACATCTCCCAGCAATGGCAATTTGCAGATATGCAAGCAGGCATATACTGGCTTAGCGTAGAAGATAAAGAACAATGGCTGCCGCAGGTTATTCACTGGCAGACACTACAAGGTGTGAGTTTTAAAAAAGGCTGCTATACAGGTCAAGAAGTAATTGCTCGCTTACAGCACCTAGGCAAAAGTAAAAAACAGCTTATTCGTATTCACTGTAAAAGTCCCTTAAAAAGAGGAGATAATATTTATAATGAGAAAAAAAATGCCATAGCGCAAGTGTTAAACTTCGACAATGAACTAGGCTTAGCTATACTAAATAAAGAGGCAGAAATCCTATTAACAGAAACTGGCTGCCCTGTCACAAAATTAGATGACGCTGTAATTACACCAACACATTTTAAATAAGGTTTTAGCATGAGTTTATTGGAAGAAAAAATTACCCTTTATCTAGATGAAGGAATACAAAAAAATTACTTGCCCCTACCAAGTCTACCCAAGCAAGCCATTGATATTATGGCTCTTGAAGATGAACTAGAGCTATCCCCTCTTATTGATGCCCTAAAAAAATCAGCATCGGTCTCTTTTGCTTTATATGCATTAGCAAACTTATTAACAGGCAAACAAGAAGCGCAAAGTTATACACAACTAATTGAACAGCTTGGATTAGAAGATGCTTGCACCCAAGCAGCTCGTATTGCCTCAAAGCAAATGATACAACCAGTACAAAGCATGATTGACAAAAAACTAAGAACATATAGTGACATGTCTTTTAATAGCGCACGTATTGCAGCCAAAATAGCCAATGAGCATACCAATTTATCTGCAGACTTTGCTTTTTTAGCAGGACTTTTTTGTAATATTGGTGTGCTACCTATTATTGCTTATGCCAATGACCATGAAGCAGATATTCAAGACAGTATCAGCTTAGAAAAGATAATCCAAACCCTACAACTTCCCTTTAGTATAAAACTTTTGCAACAAGGCCGTTTTGACGATAAACTAATTCAAGTTAGCAAAGAGTATAATAACTTTGAGCGTGATATAAGCGAGCCTGATTACAGTTGCATTGTACAAATAGCCACCTTACTCGCTCAAGGTCCTACAGACTTTAATTCATTACGAGCACTAAAAAGCAGCCAATGTTTAGGCATAAATGAGCATACAGACGAACAGTGGCATGCGCTCATAAAATAAAGAGAACCCATGAATAAATACAAAATGCTTATTTTAAAAGCACGCATAAGTCAGATATTAACGCTGACTTTAGTTCTTTCTGCCCTTGCTGGCTGTACCCATTACCAGCAACAAAAAGTCGCCGAAAATGCCTTTGACATGCTTTATTATATGCGCGATTTAGAAGAAAAAACGGTGCAGCTTGAAGATGTCAAGATGTCCTATTTAGAGCGTCAAGGTAAGGGACCTACTCTGTTATTACTACACGGTTTTACCGCTGATAGGAATACTTGGATGAATTTTGTTGAATTTTTACCTAAAGATTATCGCCTAATTATTCCAGACCTTGCAGGTCATGGTAAAACAGGCAGAGCAAAAAACAACCAGTACGATTTATTTAGCCAATCCAAACGAGTGCACGCTTTGATGAATTTCTTAGGAGATAAGCACTATCATCTAGCAGGACACTCTATGGGTGGTGCAGTGGCAATGTTTTATACTATGCAATACCAAGAACAGGTTAATAGCTTAATTCTAATTGATAATGCAGGCGTTAAAGCACCAACGCCTTCTCCTTTTATGCAACAAATTAATAGCAACTACCAACCTGATAATAACGCCCTTATTGGTAAAAATCGTGCCGACTATGAAAAACGCTGGCCTTTAATTATGAATACAAAACCTTTTATTCCTTGGCCCATTTCATCAGTCTTGGCAAGAGAGCATATTGCCAATGCTGAAATGTATAAAAAGGTATTTAGTGATACCTTATCCATGCGAGAGCAGTTTCCTGAAAGTCGAGTAAAGCAAGAAGCACAAACAAAAATCAAAGGCCCTGTACTTCTTATTTGGGGAGAAGATGACCAAATCATTGATATTTCTTCTACCAAAACACTGCAAGAATATATGCCTCAAAGCCAGCTAGTGGTATTTAGAGACGTAGGCCACACCCCTATTACAGAAGCACCTAAGCAGACAGCTTTAGCCGTTATTGATTTTATTTCCAAACATAACGTTAAGACAATAACGCCATAGCGACCTTTAGTCATCGAGCCAGAATATCTCTGCTTTATATTCAAGGCTCAATGACTGGCCTAGCTGCAAATTAAAATCCTCATAAGCATGAACGGTCCATAGCTCAGAATCCACCGCCACAATATACACATGATAGCCGCCTGAAAAATAATGTGCTTTAAGGCATATATTTGTACATTCATTGACTGCTTTAAGCTCAATTAAATGTGGCAGAAAAAACCAGCTACCAGATAAATTACTTACCAAAGGCTTGGCAATATTATCAATAGGCCAAAAATCATGGCTAACAGACCACAGGTTACCTGTTTGCAAAAACTCAGCCACCCAACGTTTTTGTGGCAATAAACACAATTCTTGCGGCCGACCTATTTGCTGAATACGCCCCTTATGCATTAAAGCCACTTTATCAGAAAGTGAAAAAGCCTCCTCTTTTGCATGAGTGACACAGATTGCGGCAATATTTTGCTCTACTAATAGCTCTCTTAGCTCCTGAATAAGATGCGTCTTAACCTGACTATCAATATTAGAAAAAGGCTCGTCCATTAATAAAATTTTAGGCCTGCTTGCCAATGCCCTAGCGACAGCAACACGTTGCTGCTGACCACCAGATAGCTCATGGGGATAACGTTTAGCTAAGGAGAGTAAATCGACCATAGAAAGCGCCTCTTCGACACGCCGTTGTGTTTTCTCTTTATCAAGATGACGCACACCGTATGCAATATTTTGAGTCACGGTTAAATGTGGAAATAAGGCATAGTCTTGAAAAATAAATGCCATATCACGAGCATAAGGAGGTACGCTGGTTTGTGCACTTTGAATTAATTCACCTGCTAGATAAATTTCTCCACTTATGGCAGGTAATAATCCTGCGATGGTTTTAAGTGCCGTTGTTTTACCACAACCACTAGCACCAAGTAGACTTAAGATTTCTCCTGAATGCAAACTTAAACTAAAATTATCCAGCACTACTTGCTGTTTATAACCTGCGGTTAATTGCTCAATTTGAATAATTGATTGTTTCATAGTTAAACTTTTTTACTCTGTAGCACTAAAAATAATGCGGGAATTAAACTTAAAGCAATAATAAATAAAGCACCAATTGCCCCTTGCTCTAATTGCTCATCAGATGCATGCTGATAAATAAAAGTTGGCAAGGTCTCAAAATTAAAAGGTCTAAGTAATAATGAGGCAGGCAACTCCTTAACCGATTCAATAAATACCAATAACCAGATAGCAATTGTTGTAGGCCAAAGCACAGGAAAATGCACATTCTTAAAAGTATGCCAACGATTATCTCCTAAAATGCTAGAAGCCTCATCTAAATTAGGCGGAAGCTGACTATAACCCGATTGTAATTGTCCGATACTGATAGCGGCAAAACGAATACAAAATGCCACAATTAAAAGACCTGTTGTACCACTTAGAAATAGTCCGATTGTCTCTTTTCCTTGATTCTCCAACCAATTATTAAAGGTATGCTCAAATAAGCTAACAGGAATAATGACACCAATTGCCAATACAGTACCAGGAATGGCATAACCTAATGAAGCCAATTTAGCAAAGAGCTTAGCATGCGTATTACTAAACATGCGCGCATAAAAGGCAAACAAAAAACCCACTAATAAAATAATACCCGCCGCCCAAAATGATAAATACAAACTATTTTGAAGATAAGGCAAAACGGCTGTAAAAGAATTTTCTAAAGGATAATCCACAATATACTGCACTAAAAAGCCAACAGGAATAAAAAAACCAACTACGATAATCAAACTGGCATAAAGCCAAATAAAAAACTGCTTAGGTATTGAAGCACGTAACCTTACCGCAGGATTTAAACTACTGCCAAAAGAGCGTTGTTGTCCCCTTTGATACTGCTCTAACCAAACAAAAAAGATTAAAATAAACAATAAAATACAAGACAAGCGAGCGGCTGAGGTTAGGCTATCATACACCAACCAACTATCATAAATACCTGTGGTTAATGTAGGAATGGCAAATAAATTAACTGTTCCATAATCAGCAACTGTCTCCATACCAACTAAGGTTAAACCTACAGCAATGGCAGGGCGAGCAATAGGCAAATGTACTTTCCAAAATCGTTGTATTTGGCTTTTATCCATTAGCATTACAGCCTGTGTGACATCTGCTGACTGCCTAGCGAAAGCAATTTTCAAAATTAAAAACAAATAAGGAAACAGTGCCAGCGCCAGCATTAAACCCGCACCTGTGGTTGAGCGTACTTGCGGCACCCAATAATCATTGGCACTTGTCCAACCAAAAACTTGGCGTAAAAAAATCTGCACATCACCTGAATAATCTAGCAAATCGGTATAAATATAAGCTGAAATATAAGCAGGAATTGCAATTGGCATAACCAACAATAAAATCATCAAAGAACGCCCAAAAAAATCATAACGAGCGCACCACCAAGCGGTAGGAATTGCAATTAGAGAAGAAAAAAATAAAGACTGTATCAACACACTTAAACTATTATAGATATAAGCACCGAGAACCGTCTCAGAAATATTTTTAAATGAATCGGTCGCATCAGGTAGTAGTGCATACACAAGTAAAGACAGAAGCGGCAATAAGGTAAAAAATAAAACAAATCCTGCCGATGCAAACCAACGTTTTTGACCCTGTACGAAAACAGGCTGCATAATTGCAGCCTGTTTTTTTGGTAAACTTATAGACATAAACTATAAATCATACCCAACTTTATCGACTAATTTTAAAGCATCTTGGTAATGGGCAGCAATTTTGCTCAATTCAATATTATCTGCCTTAAACTTACCCCAGCTTTGTACCAATTTAGATGCAGCAACATCTGCTTTAACAGGATATTCCATGTTTAGCTCTGCATAGATTTTTTGTGCAGAGTTACCTGTTAAGAAGTCAATCAGTTTAAGTGCGGCAGCTTTATTAGGTGCATATTTTGCCAAAACAACAGCAGACACGTTTACATGCGCACCACGATCATTTTGGTTAGGGAAGTTAATAAATACAGAATCAGCCCATGCTTTTTGCTTTTTATTTTTCAACATTTTGCCATAGTAATAGCTATTGCCAAGAGCTAAATCACAAACCCCTTCCTTAACAGCTTTTACCTGAGCACGGTCATTACCCTGAGGACGACGAGCCAGATTGTTTTTAACACCTTTTAGCCAAGTTTCTGTTTTTGCCATACCATGATGTGCAATCATTGAAGCAATTAGTGCAAGGTTATAAGGGTGTTTACCGCTACGAGTACAGATTTTACCCTTATATTTTTTATCTGCTAAGTCTTCATAACGCAGATTATCAAGTTTTCCAACACGTTCTTTTGATGAGTACACATTACGTACACGCTGAGTTAGTGCAACCCACTGTTTATCATCAGCGATAAACTGCTTAGGTAAGTTTTTCTCAACTACTTTTGAATTAATTGGTTGTGTTAAACCCTTATCAACCATTTGTAATAAAATAGCAAAGTTTGAGGTTAAAACCACATCTGCTGGAGATAATTTACCTTCACGCTGTAAACGCTCCATTAATCCTTTTTTGGCATAGACCATTTTTGTCTTAATACCGGTTTTCTTAGTAAATTCTTCTAAGATTGGATTAATTAAAAAAGGCTGGCGATAAGAATAAATATTCACTGTTTCGCCCGCTAACGTAGCAGTAGATAAGAATAGAGCTGCAAATAGCGAAGCCCATACGGTAAGTGTTTTTAATTTCATAGTGTTTCCTTGGGTTAATAATTAAATGTGTTTGCTTTGATTGCGACTGGTTTAGATAAGCGCATTCAAAACCTCCACAGTGTACCAGTTATAATAAACATGTAAAGGAGATTAAGAATGCTTATCAAGCTACTATCTACCAATAGCGTTCTATGAATATCGTTTCCCTTTTATGCACACAAACTATTGACTAATTAGAGTTAAGCCTTTGGCACTTCTAATCCAAGGTTTTTGAGCTTTTAGGTTCACAGGTAGGCTTGTAATCGCATTACGTGCTTGAGCTTTATTTGCATAGCCACTTAAGACCACCAGATACCAAGTACGTTGATTGCGCTTGGTTTGATAAATTTTTGCATTTTGTCTGCTCGTTAAAGTGCGCTTAAATTTCTTGGCTGCTGCTAATTTATAAGAGCCAAATAGCTGTATAAGCACGCCTTTTTGCGCTTGTGCTATTTGAGTTTTCTCTATTTTAGTCGTAACAGGCTTGGTAGTTGCTTTTGCAACCTGCTGTGGTTTGGTTATTTTGTTTATCTTAGAGGTAGGTAATTTGCTGCTATCTGCCATATTAACAGCCGCTGAACTCTCTGGTATAGCGGTAGCAGCTTCTGTTGTGGTCTTAGCACCTTGATTTTCTCGTAAATCAATCACCTCTAAATTTGCAGCTTCTTTATTCTCTTTTTCTTGCTCTATTTTAGTCTCTGCTTCTTGTGCGTAATTATAATCTTTTGCTTCAGTGCCGTTATCTGTAGATGCCTGTTCTTGTGGTGTATTTGCCAAACTTAAATCTATTTCTTGAGTGTTACTTGATTGGTAGTTTTGGCTATAAAACAGCATCAAAATTAATAATATAGCCAAACCTGCAAGTGCAAAAATATGTTTTCTACCAAAGGTAGTTGATTTCTCTTCTACCTCTGTGTCATTTGCATTATCTGTTTCTGGTGCGGTTAAATTATCTTGTGTCATATTGGTATATTCATCTTGGTTAAAGTTATAATCGGTTATGGCAAGCGCTTTTTGCGCTGCCGTTAATAGTGAGCCTGCCCAACTATCACTGACTTGGTACAGGGTTTGTAATTCATCGTCAGATAAATCTAAATTTTCTTGGATAAATAAAGCCTTACAATCACTTAAGCTAAGAGGTGTTAGCTCATAAATATAAAGTGGTAATTTACGCCAGCGAGTTTGTAGTTTTTTTGAAAAGTCCGCCTCACCAAATAAAATCAAAGCCAATAAAGGCGCGGCATCTAAAGCTAACTGGGCAATTGATTTTAGAAGTTTTGCATCTAGCAAGTGTGCATCATCAATGAGTAGCTTAATGGCAGTTAATGAAGTTTCTTGTTGATTAACCTGCTCTACAATAAACTGGCGCGCAGCTTTTAAATTATCAGGCAAATCCAATTGCCAAGCCTGCGCTAACACATCTAGCAGTTCATCTAGCCCTGTTACCTGTTCTGCGGTCAAACAAATACTATTATCTTGGTCACAGCAAATGTGGTGTGCCAGTAATGTTTTTCCTGCACCCTTAGGTCCATATACCAACAGTAATAAATCGCTGTGTTCCGTTAACCGATTAATCGCATCTACATGCTTTTGCTGCTCTGTTAAAAGAACGGGTAAATTGGCGGACAACTCTAGGTTGTACGAGGACATAATTAGGCCTTTATGATCAGTTTTAAATGCAATAATGGCTTTAATTTAAACGCTTTGCAAGAGCTGAACAATATCTTTATCCTGTGCGTTTACACTAACATGCGCCTTACCTATGGCGTTTAACAAAATAAAACGTAATTGCCCATCTAGGACTTTTTTATCTACTTTCATTAATTTAAGATAGTCTTCAGCACTCATATTATGAGGACCATTTACTGGCAATTTTGCAGCATCTATTAACTCAATTATCCGTTTAACATCTGCCTGTTCAATATAGCCTAGTTGCTGACTTAACTTGCCAGCTAGCACCATGCCCGCACCAACTGCCTCACCATGCAACCAATTACCATAGCCTTCATGGGTTTCAATGGCATGGGCGAAGGTATGCCCTAGATTTAATAAGGCGCGCACGCCCGACTCTTGCTCGTCTTCGGCAACCACTTTGGCTTTAATGGCACAAGATTTTTCAATGGTATACATTAATGAGGCTTCATCAAGATTTAATAACTGCTCAATATGTTGCTCTAACCAAGCAAAAAAATCCTTATCCCAAATTAGCCCATACTTAATTACCTCTGCCAGACCGGCTGATATTTCCCTAGCGGGTAAGGTGGTTAAGGTGTTGGTATCAATCAATACTGCCTTGGGCTGATAAAAGGCACCTAGCATATTTTTACCCAGTGCATGATTAACCCCTGTTTTACCTCCTACAGAGGAATCCACCTGCGATAAAATCGTTGTCGGAATTTGAATAAAATTAACGCCACGCTGATAGCTGGCAGCTGCAAAACCACAAATATCACCAATAACACCACCACCTAAAGCCAGCAATGTAGTGGTTCGATTATGATGATGACTAAGCAGCGCATCAAAAATCAAATTTAAGGTCTCTAAGGTTTTGTACTGCTCTCCATCAGGTAAGACCACAGCTTGCACATCATAACCGTTAAGTGCAGCTTTTAACGGCTCTAAATACCATTTGGCTACGGTAGTATTGGTAACAATCATCACTTGCTGATGTTTGATATGTTGTTGTAATAACAGTCTATTAGCAAAAAGTGCTTGTCCAATATAAATCGGGTAACTGCGCTCTGCTAAGTCCACCTGCAAGGTTATTTGCTTATTCATGTATAAAATCCTTTGCTATTTGCAATACTCGTTTAGAGCTTTTGCCATCTGTATCAATTATTTTATCCGCTATACTGCTATATAGTGGATCTCGCTCATTAAACAGTCGAGTCAAAGTAATTTTAGGATTTGCTGTTTGCAATAAAGGTCTATTTTTATCTTTAGAAGTACGTTTAACTTGCTGCTCAATACTTGCACGCAAATAAATAACCACACCTCTTGCCGCTAAGTGCTTACGATTATCTGGCAGTAAGATAGCACCTCCGCCTGTTGCTAAGACAATATTATTCTGTTGCGTCAGCTCATCAATAATTTGTCTTTCTCTTTGGCGAAAACCTGCCTCCCCTTCTATATCAAATATCCAAGGAATATCCGCACCACAACGCTCTTCTATGCAATGATCAGAATCAAAAAAAGAGCAGCCAAGCTGCTCTGCAAGTTTACGACCAACGGTGGTTTTACCCGCCCCCATTGGTCCTATTAAAAATACCGACGGCATTGTGCCTACTTATTTAGCTGATAAAGACTCTTGCATTAGCTTTGGTGTAATAAACACTAACAACTCACTTTTGGTGTCTTTATTTTGGGTGTATCGAAATAAACGACCAATAAGAGGTAAATCTCCTAAAAATGGCGTTTTCGCAATGGTTGTTACTTCCTCTGAGCGGAAAATTCCACCTAATACGACTGTCTCGCCATTATTGACCAATACTTGAGTTTTTACAATATTGGTGTTAATTGAAGGACCTGCGGTGGTGTTTTCGCCAATCGAATCTTGATTAATAACCAAGTTCATAATAATACGATTATCAGGCGTAATCTGTGGTGTTACTTCAAGTTTTAATACCGCTGACTTAAAGGCAACATTGGTTGCACCACTAGAGCTTGCCTGTTGGTATGGAATTTCTTTACCAGATTCAATGGACGCTTTTTGTCCATCTGCGGTAATGACCCTAGGTTGAGAAATAATCTCTGCATTACCTTCGGTCTCAATTGCCGCCAATTCCATATCTAATAAAAAGTCGGCTGCTTGATAACCAATAGCAAAGGTTGATGCTTGTGAATTTTTCACTCCAAAATCAACCATATTGGCATCATTTAAATTATATCTGTTTAGATTAGAGCCGCCACTAAAACCAATTTGGCTTGCTTGTGAGATGGTTTTTTGGCTACCACCTAAAAAGACATTATTCTTGCTTCCAACCTGTCCAGCACCGCCCCATTTAACACCTAATTCTTCTCCTACACTGGTATTTGCAACCACAATGCGGGCTTCAATAAGAACTTGTTTAACTGGCACATCTAATACGCTAATGAGTTTTTTAACACGTTTTAAGTTTAAGTCGGTATCTTTTACCAATAGCGTATTGGTACGCTCATCAACCACCGCTGTACCACGTTTTGATAAAATACTCTGTTTTGAGTTAAGGAGTTTAATTAAGTCTTTCGCCTTGGCGTAATTAAGTCCTATATATTCCGTTTTAAGAGGTGCTAAGTCTTCTGATTGCTTTAATGTTTCCAACTCTGCTTTCTCTCGTGCGGCTATTTCTTGAGCAGGAGCAACCAATAATACAGAACCCATTTGACGTTTATCTAGCCCTTTGGTTTTTAACACTAAATCTAATGCCTGATCCCAAGGCACATCTTTTAGGCGTAATGTAATTGTTCCTTGTACGCTATCAGAAGCCACTAAGTTTAGACCTGTAAATTCAGCAATAATCTGCAATACCGCTCGCACTTCAATATTTTGGAAGTTTAGAGATAATTTTTCTCCAGAGTATTTGTTATTTTTAACCAGTTTACGCACACTGCGTTTCAGCTTTTTAGACTTATCGTTAATACTAATGGTTAATTTATTATTTGCCTGAAATGAGCTATAAGAAATATTTGCTGAGTTTGCCTTAATATTAAGGCGAACATCTCCATTATTTTCGCTCACAACTATTTTTTCAACTTGAGTATTATAATCTGCCACATCAAAGTTACGCTTTAGCTTTTCTGGCAATTTAATATTCTTAATGGTTGCTGCAATGCTATTACCACGTTTAATTAAACTGGCTTGTGGACGATCATCACTAAATAAAATAACAATCTGACCCTGACCTTGCGCGCCTCGTTTAAAGTTAATGGCTTTAATACTAGGTTTGGTGGCTAAGTCTTTATCTGTACCTGCAAATTCATTGGCAATGGGTGCTGCTCTTTTTAGAATGATCTCCAACTCTTTACCATTACTGGCTGTTTCATAATCTACCAGTTTGTCCATATTAATAACCAAACGAGTTCGTGTTGGTGTAATTAAAACCATTGCTGTCGTTAGGTTGCGCCCTGCCAATTCATAACGAGTTTTCTCTAAGGTGCTTTCTGTCACACCTTGTAAATCAATTGCGATGCGTGCTGGCTTTTCAATACTATAGCTTTTAACTTGTGGCGCTTGTGTATCAAAAGATAAACGGATACGCGTATTTTCATTTTCCAGTTTATCTACTTTAAGTGATTGCAAAACACTGGCTTGCGTTAACAAACTAAAAGTAGCAAAAGATAAAACAGTAAGTATTTTTACAATATTCATAATCAAAAATTTTCTTATATTATTCATTAGCCAATCCTTTAAGAATCATGGTTTGAGGGCGTTTAATCCAGCGTCCTGGACCGTCTGGAACAATTTCTAAGACACTGACCTTTTTGGGAGTAACGGCCGTAATCTCACCGAAGTTTTTACCTATATAATGTCCTTTTCTAACCGCTTGAACAGTCCCTTGGTTATTTTTAATTAATGCCCAAAGCTCACCATCTGGTTTGGTCATTGTACCTACCAAGTACAGCTCACTTAAAGCAAATTTTTCTAGCGGCTCTTTTACTCTCTCAAAATCGGGCATTACTGCACTATCAGCGGTTTCATCAACTGCCTTGCTAATTAGCCTTAATTGAAAAGGAGAGCGAATACCTGCCGCTCCATAAGTAAAAGATTCGTATTCTGCAAAATCAGGTAAGGGTTTAATCTTGCCCATGGGTTTTGCTCGGATTTTATTAATAAAATCTTTAAGATCTGCATGATTACCTGAAGAACAGCCAGATAACAATAGGCTAATAACAATGAAGCTATAAAATAGATGACGTTGCATTATTTTTTACCCTCCTGATATTGATATGTTTTAGCAGTAACTTGCATATTTAGCATATTTGAATTATTCATCTGTGTAATTGTAAAGTCATGTAGAGTTACAATACGAGATAACGCAGACACATTAGATACAAAGGTCGCCAATTCATGGTACCCTCCTGCCACTTGAATTTTAATTGGTAACTCTAAGTAGTAGCTACGCTCTATATTATTTTGAGGGTTAATACTTTTAAGCTCTAAACCACCATCAAATGCAGAACGACTAATATCATCAATTAAGCCCGGTATTTCTTTGGCTAAAGGAAGCTGTTCTAAAAGCTGATAGAGATTTTTTTGAATTTCGTCCATCTGCTCTCGATACTGTCCAATATTTGCTACTTTAAATACCTTAGTTTTATACTCTTGCTTGAGCTGTTTTTCTTGATTTATCTTTTGCGTCAACATCATCTGCTCATCTTTTAACAACAGAAAATAGCCAACTATTAAGATTAAAACGAACACCAGCAGCATAAATACTGCTCGACCAATTAATGGCCAAGACCCCATATTATTCCAATCTAGGTTATTGATATCGGCAACATCAAAGTCTTTAAGCTGTTCTAGCTCTTCTTTTAAAACCTGTTTAAGTGCTTTGTTGTTTGACATTATTTGCCCCCCTTAGCTTTTTTTGGTGGACGCTCAATAAAAATACTAATTTCAAATTGGCTTTCTCCTGACTTAAGGGTCTCAATTTTACTTAAATTTGGATTGGCAAACCATGCAGAGTCGTCTAATTGACGAATCAGTGCAGCAATGAGACGATTGTTTTTTGCCACGCCATTAACTGTTAAACGCTGACCTTTAAGCGACAATCCAGTTAAATACAAATCATCAGGCATTGAACGTGCAATCTCATCAAATAAATGCACCACCACAGGACGTGTATTTTGCAGGCTTCTCACTAATGAGATACGCTCTATCATTGATGCTTTTTTCTCTTTAAGTTTTTTTATTTCCTTAATTTCAGCATTAACCACTAGCATTTCTTTTTTTAAATATGCATTACGACTATCTTGTGAAGAGATTTGATATTCATAAATAAAGTGCATTAAAAGCAAAATCAAACAAGCACAGGCTGATGTAATAGCCAGCAATATCAAATAATTCTTTTGTTTTTTCTGGCGTAATGTTTCACGCCAAGGAAGTAAGTTAATATTTGCCATTAATTATGACTCCTTAAAGCCAGACCAGCGGCTATTAATAACGCTGAAGACTCTGAATTAATTAGTTCTACATTAACCTTTGGTGCCAAACTCATATTTAAAAATGGGTTAGCAGAAACAGCAGGAATACCCAAAGAACTTTGAATACTACGAGCTAACTTTGAAAATTCAATCAAGTGTCCTCCTAATACAACATAATCGACTTTATCGAAAGTGGTTGATGAATAAAAAAACTGTAGTGCACGAGAGATATGCTCTTGAATAGATTCCTGAAACTTAACCAAAACATCTTCATTAAAATTTTCTGGTAGTGCATTTCTCTTAATCATAGACAGTGCTTTATTAACATCAACGCCATAATGACGCTGCATATCTTCTAACAAAACACTAACGCCAGTCATCTGCTCACGAGTATATACCTGCTTGCCTTCATTTAAAATACACATAGAAATCATATTCATACCAATATCAAAAATAGCAACGGTTTTGGTTTCTGCTGATTTTATCTGTGGTTGAATAACTTCAAACACACGCTCAAGGCAAAAAGATTCTACATCAACAACTGTAAGCTCAAGCCCTGCTTGCTCTACTGCCTCATTAAAACGTGTGATATTTTCTTGACGACAAGCAGAGAGCAATACCTCTACCTTGCCCCCTGCATTGGGTTCAGCGTTTTGCACTTCCCAATCCAGGGCAACATCTTCTAAAGGATAAGGAATGTACTGATCTGCCTCAGCACGAATTTGAAAATCCATATCATCATCAGATAAATCTTGAGGCATGTATACCAGCTTTGAAATAACTGAAGAACCAGATACTGCAACCGCTGCCTTTTTTACTTTGCTACCCGATTGCTCAACTGCAGCTTGAATGGCGTTAGCAACCAAACCAGCATTATTAATACTTTGCTCAACAACCGCGCCTTCCTCTAGCATTGCCTGACCATAGGCTTCAACACGATGGTACCCATTATTATTACTTAACTCTAAAACACGCACGACATTTGTTCCAATATCAATCCCTAAAATTGATTGGCTATCGCGACGAAATAAATTAGATAACACGATTTTTCCCCATAAAATAAATGACTGTTGATAAGACTAGGCGTAACTTTAAAATTATTCAATTATAAAGCTAAATAAATTGTGTTTTTCAGCGATATAATTACAGAAAATAACACTCAAACAAAAACAACCCTTTAATCAAATACTGAAAAGTTTATTTTTGTAGTAAGATATAAGCCTATTTAACTTTCAACCAGAAATTAGAAATATAAAACATGATTATTATAAAGTCATTAATTAAGTTTGCAATTTGGTTAGGTGTTGCATTTTGTGCAGGAACCTTAATTGTCTCCATGGGTATTTATCTATACTTAGCTCCTACCTTACCCAATCCTTATGAATTAAGAAATGTCAATCTACAACTGCCTTTAAAAATCTATTCTAAAGATAAAAAATTAATTGCCGAATTTGGCGAAAAACGGCGTACGCCTATTGTGTATAAACAAACACCGCCTACGTTTATTCAAGCCCTATTGGCTGCTGAAGACGATGGTTTTTTTGAACACAGCGGGGTAGATATAAAAGGTCTCATTAGGGCGTCTTTGCAATTACTCGTAACTGGCGAAAAAAAATCAGGTGGAAGCACCATTACCATGCAAGTAGCCAGAAACTATTATTTATCGAGAGAAAAAACGTTTATTCGTAAATTTACAGAAATTCTACTCGCCCTTAAAATGGAACGTTTTTTGAGCAAAGAAGAAATATTATCTCTTTATATCAATAAAGTATTTTTAGGAAAAAGTGCGTATGGTATTGAAGCTGCCGCACAGGTTTATTACGGCAAAACGATTAGCGAACTCAACCTAGCTCAATTGGCAATGATTGCAGGACTACCTCAAGCCCCCTCCTCTGCCAATCCATTAACCAATCCAGCTCGCGCCAAATTTCGCCGCAATTATGTATTAAAACGCATGCTAGATATTGGACACATTTCTGAAAATGAATATCTACAGGCAAGCAATGCACCAATCAGTGCGAAAAAACAGGGTTCCAGTAAAGAATTAAATGCCGATTACGCAGCAGAAATGGTGCGCTTAGAATTGGTTAATCGCTTTGGAGATGCTGCATATACATCAGGCTTAAAGGTCATTACTAGCCTTGACAGCAAACGCCAACAGGCGGCAAACAAAGCATTACAGCATGGCTTATTAAGCTATGACAGAGATCATGGACTACGAAAAACCAACAAAAACAGCACTTGGAGCTTACAACCATTAGAAGACTTAAAAGCAAATAGCTTCATTGAATATCAACAGCAATTTGCCAATAAAATTAAAAATGCATCTATTCATTCTGAAGTCCTTGATTTTACCTATCAAGATAAGCAAACAGATTGGCTCAGCACTTTAAAAGCATGGCAAATCAAACTTTCTAAAATAAAAAACTTAGGCATTATCAGTCCAGCAGTGGTTATTCACACTAATGAAAAAGGCGCATGGTTATGGAGCAAAACTGGATCAAAATGGCTCGACTTTGAACAAATGAAGTGGGCAAAACCATATTTAAGCGTAAATGCGACAGGTCAAGAGCCAACAACAACCCAGCAAGTCCTACATACAGGGCAAGCCATCTGGGTAGAAGCACTCGATAATGGACAATTAAAACTGGCTCAATTACCCGAAGTACAGGGGGCTTTAATTTCTTTACGTGCTACAGACGGTGCAATTGAAGCGATTGTAGGTGGCTTTCATCATGGGCAAAATAAATTCAACCGTGTAACCCAATCAGAACGTCAACCAGGCTCTGCCTTTAAACCTTTTATTTATAGTGCCGCTTTAAACAATGGGTTAACTGCGGCGTCATTAATTAATGACGCCCCCGTTGTATTTGAAGATAAAAGTCTGGAATATACTTGGCGTCCAGAAAACGTGAGTGGCAAATTTTATGGACCTACTCGTTTAAGACGAGCACTTTTTCGTTCACAAAATTTAGTTTCTATTCGAATATTAAAACAAATGGGCGTACAAACTGCCATCGACTTTATTAATCCTTTTGGTTTTGAAAACAGCAACTTTAATAAAGATTTATCTCTAGCACTAGGTGCATCTGCGGTTTCTCCTTTAACCTTAGCCACAGGCTATGCTGCCTTTGCAAATGGAGGCTATCGTATCCAGCCTTACCTTATTAGTGAGATTTATGACCACAACAATCTACTAATTTATAAAGCCAACCCCATACAAGTATGTCAAAACTGCGACAGTTTAGCGCAACAAAAACCGCCTGAAAATTCAATCAATGCCAATGTTCAGCCTGATAAAATTGAAAATGCCTTAGTGACATTAGGGCTTGAGCCTGCAAAAGAAAAACCATTAAGTGCCAAACGGGTTATAGACGAACGTACGCATTTTATTATGCTAACCATGCTTAGAGATGTTATAGAAAGAGGCACAGGCAAGCGTGCATTAGCACTTAATCGTAAAGATACGGTTGGTAAAACAGGCACAACCAATGATCAAAAAGATGCTTGGTTCTCTGGCTTTGCCAATCAATTAGTTACCAGTGTTTGGGTAGGCTTTGACCAACCTAAAACCTTAGGACGCTGGGCATATGGTAGCAATACTGCATTACCTATTTGGGTAGAATATATGCAAAGTGCATTACAAAATGTAGAAGACAAACCATTAACCCAACCAGCAGGTATCGTCAGCGTCCGCATTGACCCTGAAACAGGCTTATTAGCCCCGCCTGAACAAAACAATGCGATATTTGAATATTTCAAGCAAGAAAATGTCCCAACCCAATATGCCACACCACAAACGACATCACCATTTAACCCCGACAATCCTAATCAGAACAACAAAAGCGCAACGCCTGAACAGATTTTTAACTAGCCATAAAAAAGCCCCTTACGGGGCTTAAAATCAACTCAACAACCTATCTTTTTTTGCTACTCTTGAGACGCTTTTTCTGCCTCTATCTCTTTCCATAACTCTGGTTCAAAACGTTGTAATTTCTTGCGAATAAGATTTTGCACCTCTTCAGCTAATGCATCTGGGGCAAATTTAGATAAAAATCCATCACAGCCAACTTTTTTGACCATTGCTTCATTAAAACTACCAGATAAAGAGGTATGTAAAATAACAAAGGTTTCTTTTAACTCTGCATCTTTGCGAATTTCTGAAGTCAACGTATAGCCGTCCATTTCAGGCATTTCCGCATCAGTAATGACCAGCAATAAATCTTTAGCAAAGTCTTTACCTTCTTCTTTCCAACTCATCAATTGATCATAGGCTTCTCGCCCATTGCTTTTAGTAATCGCATTGATACCCATATCATCAAGCACCTTACCAACCTGCTTTAAAGCCACAGTAGAATCATCAACAATTAAAATATCTCGCCCTTTTACTTTAGATAATAGAACATCATCATAAATACCTTCTGACACATCTGTATTATATGGTGAAATTTCTGCCAAGATTTTTTCCACATCAATAATCTCTACGATTTTTTCATCAATGCGTGTAATGGCAGTTAAATAGTGCTGTTTGCCTGCGCCACTTGGGGGGGGTAAAATCTCGCTCCACGTCATGTTAATGATACGGTCAACACTGGCAACCAAAAACGCCTGTACAGTTTTATTATACTCAGTCACAATAATGGTAGAGTCTTCTGTGGTCTTTAACTTGCCAATACCCACAGCATGACGTAAATCTACCACTGGCACGGTATGCCCTCGTAAATGGGTAACTCCACGCACCACAGGGTGGCTATCAGGCAATGAGGTTAAAGGCGGCAGGCGCATGACCTCTTGAATTTTAAATACGTTAATTGCGTACTTTTGGCTTCCGCCTAACGAAAAAGTTAAAAGCTCTAAACGGTTTTGTCCTACAAGTTGGGTTCGAGCATCAACATTGCTCAACACATTAGTCATGATAAGTTCCTCAAAAAAGTATTATTAATAATTGTAGCTAATAAATCAGAAAATGCAAGAACAAATGTGCTTTTATTATTATTTTATTGTTTTTAAGTGTATATCAAGCAGACAAAATTTAAACTAACTGTTTAATTTTCTTTAAAATGTGCTTGTAAAGCCTGTTTGATATTATCCGCAATGCCTTTAGAACATTTATTAACATGATCAAAATGTATCATCACTGCACGCCCCGTAGCGCATAGTTTGCCCTGTTGCCATGCTTCATGCTCAACAATCATTGATGAATGACCAATTTTGCTTAAATAAGTGCGAATTTCTACTGCATACTGCATATACAGCTCTGCCAAAAACTCTGCCTCTATTTTTGCCACAATTAAATGCCAATCTTGGGGGTCTAAATCAGGGGTAAAATACTTAAATAACGGATTTCTTGCTTGTTCAAACCAAATTGGCAACACCGTATTATTAATATGCCCTAATGCATCAGTTTCATTAAATCTAGGCTCAACTTTTAATGTCCACATAAGTTACTCCAATTATTATTGTTGTTAGAAAAGAGCATAAAACTTTTGCATAAATAACAAGCTGCTGCAAGTAAAATATCCATATTCATTCTATTTTCTTTAGGCATAAAAAAACCGCCTTATCATAAATAAGGCGGTTTGATGATTATAAAACAGACTATTTTTTGGTACCGTTCATCACTGCAAACTGCTGTTTTAAATATGCTAAAGTTGTATTTAACTTACTTACAATTTCATCGTTATAACTGAATTTTGCTTTTAACTCCGTTGCTCTAACGTCCATTCTGTCTGTAAAGGTTTTATGCTCTGTCTCTAGCCTTGTTTGCTCTGCTTTTAAGTTTTTCTCCGCCACAACAACAGAGCCATTGGTTATATCCATAAACCCTTTCATCATAACCTTTAATTGATCAGCAAAACCTGAAACATAGGTTACTGTACCCCGTTTTCCTACATGACCACCTAGCACCTTCACTCGAATACCTGAAGATGGATCTTCTACTCCGATTTGATTGGTTCCTTTTTCTCCTTCTGCAAGACCTTTCACAAAGCCAAAAGCAGCACTTGCACCAGAAGATACTTCGCTAATCTCAACAGCGGACTTATCTCCTGTAGAGCCAGAAATAATACTCAGTTTTTGGTGTGCAAATGCACTAGGATCATCGGTATATTCAACCTTAACTTTAAGGTTATTACTTGTTATCTCAGAGTTAGTATTAATGGCAACTTCAATGGCTTTTGCCAATGTTTTACCATTAGTAAACTGTGTCCCTGTTGCCAAAACGACTTCTGTTTCAACGCCATCAACCTTAACCTTAAATTTATTATTGGTATTATCTATAACTAAAGGTGTGCCAGCACTAAAGTCAAACGTTTTGCCTGCAATATAATAGCCATTTTTAGCTTTAATATTGCCATCAACCCCACGTAAATACTGCCCTTTTCCAGATGCTGTTTTGCCATTAATTTTACCTTCCACATCCTGCCCTTTTGCCACTTCTGGCTGGTAGTTTGCTTCATCTTGTAAGCCTAGCTTACTTATTGCTTCGGTATTTAAATCCGTAAAACGAACACGTGTTGTGCTACCCCCAACTCGTACTTCAAAATGACCCGTTTTATCCTGACTGTTCTGTTTAAAACTTACCTCTGGAATTAAGTCATAGCCATAATTGCGTTTTTTGCTTAAACCAAATCCATCATAACCATTGCTTTTTGTTTCAGCAACCAGACCTAAATTAGCAGCCGCCGTTCCTCCTAAAGCCTTTACTTCAATACTGGCATTTTTACCAAATACTGCAGCACCTTTAATACCTTTTTGGGAGTTGGTTTCAATGTATATTTTATTATTGTCATCTAATTTTGCACGAATATCGCCAACTGCAAAATCTGGGTGTGATTCTAATGCTTTGTTAATGCCATTTTGTACCGCAATTAAATTTGCTGTTGCCCCTCCTGCTGAAGCATTTTCATTCACTTCCACATTGATATCTTTACCTGCAACCGTTAGTGTAAAGGTCGCTTTATTTGCACCACTAAAATCAACCCCTGTCGTCATATCCGCACCTGCAGTGGTGCGTGCTCCTCGTCCATCTGCTTTAACTTCTATGAATTTATCATGTCCTGTCGCAGTGCTTGTTAGTTTAAGACCTGTGCCATCTAAGCTAGCGGTAACCACACCTGCACCAAAGCTGCTATCAAGAGCAGATTGAATATTCGCAATATTATTGGTTGCGCCTGAGTTAACGATAATTTCTTTTTCGACACCGTTTACATTAACCACAAAACCTGAGGGATTTGCCGCAAAATCAACGTTGCTACTAATATCACGAGAGCCAGTATCTGTAGCTGCACCTGTTACTTTACCTGCAAATGCAGCATCTGTAGAAAATTTTGCTGCCAATTGGCTTTGTATGGCAGCGGCCAAACCTGCTCCTGTATAGGTTCCTGCACCAATGCTTACTTTGCTAGAAGACTCTGTGCCATCTACTTTAATATTAAATTCTGCAGCAGAAGCAAGCGTAATTCCTGAATTTTGACCATTTGTTTGTACACCTTGATTGGCTTTTAAACCAAGAGCCGTATCTGTAGAGCTGCTACCTACTGAACTAATTTCAATACTGCGTGCACTACCTACTTGAGTCGTGGTAAAGACCAAATAACCGTTATTATCAAAACTCGCCTGCACTTGACCATTTAAGCTGGTGGCATCAATACCATTTTGTATCGCTTGTAGGGTATCTTTTCTATCACCATATACCCCATCGCCGTTTAAATCTTGCCCACTGGCATTTTGATTAACGGTCACATTAACCGCCGTCGCACCATCTACTTTAAGCGCAAAGGTTGCATTAGCAGATGCAAAGTTAATCCCCGTTTGCTCATTTACAGATGCCGAGCCAATTTGTGTATTCGCACCTTTACCAACCAGTGCTTGTGTACCTAAAGAAACCAGACTTTTACCAACATACACACCTTGCCCTACCGTATTAAAGCCAAACATACTGGCAACATCATTTTCAACGGAGGTAAAAGATATCTGTGATTTAGAACCATAAGCATTAGAGGTAAAGGTAAAGTTTTTTGCTACCGCATTATAGCCAACGGTAACAGATTTACCCGTGTCTTTAAGCGCAGCATTAATTTGCTGAGTGACTTGTTCAGCAAAATCTTTACCCGTTGTATAGCTGCCATGACGTAAAGTAGCTGCGATAATCTGCCCATCTACATTCATGGAAAATTGATCATTATTGCCATTAACTTGTACTGGGGAAGAAAAATCCAATCCTGCAACAGATGCGGTGGTAAAACTGGCTTGTTTTGCCAACTTTGTAACCTCAACATCATAAGTCCCAGGTTTTGAACCAATTGAGCTATTCATAAACTGAACCTGAGTATCTGTAGTACGACCCGACTCAGCTAAAACATTTCTAACATTTTCATGATTATTTTTCATTGCTTTTTGAAATTTAGAAACAGAAAAACTTAAATTAAATTTATTGTTTCTATCTGTTTCTACGCCTAAAGAAGCAAAGGTCGTATAAGGATAACCTGCCAACCCTGTAATCGGCTTAGCTATCATCTGAGATATGCGTGATTGAATATCACGAATAAAATTATCTCCAATTAAAATACCAGCTTTCTTTTCAACAACATTATATTGAGTGACATCATCTAATATTTCTTTAACGCCATTATAGGTCTTAACAAACTCCTCAAGTCCTTTTTTTATCTTATCTGCATCTGCTTTAATTGACACTTGTAGCTGCTTACTCACATCGGCACTTTTTAGGTTTAAAGTCACACCTTCAATAACACCATCTACTGTATTGGTAGCTCTGGTAATGGACAGTCCATTCACTTCTAAACGTGCATCTTCACCCTTTGAGGTTTGTTGAGCAAATGCAGAACCCTGTTGTACAGTATTAAAATTAAGCACACCCAAACCAGAGGTTAACGCATTGCCAGATGCATCTTGAGCAAAAATTTGCATGGCGTTTTCTTCACCAGTAGAGGTCGATTTAATACTCAAACGAAAACCAGAGCCATCGTTAACAATACTTGCATGAACCCCCATATTGGCATTGTTAATAGTATTTCTTATGCCTGTTAAACTATTGTTAGAAGAATCGATTACCAAGGTATGACTAGGACGTTTCACATTAGTGCTTTGTCCTGTTAAATTACCAGAGCCATCATATTGATTTTTACCAAAGCTAAAGGTTAACTTACCTTCTCCGACAACTGAATATTCACTAGAAAATCGTTTTGATGCCAAGGCATGAGACTTCGCAATATTGCTAACCTGTAAATTATAAATACCTGCCCTTGCTTTCTCGTTAGTGGTAACAGATAAGATGCTTTCATCAGAGGAGCTTGCAACTAAGGCACCTGCTACCTTAGGGTCGGCCAAGTTATCTACTGCCGATTGAAATTTAGACATACTGGATTTTAGCTTGCCATAAGCAGTAATCCGCGCTTTAACCAAACCAATATCTTGATTATAGCGTTTGTCTATGTCTTTTTTCTCCGCCTTAATAATTTTATCAACGGTTTCATTACCAAGAGCACTGGTACCTAAGCCTGAAGATTGAATAACTGGCATAACCTTTCTCCTTGCAAAAAACTGCGTCTAAAACGGACTGTTTTTGCCTTGTTGTCGTTTAATTACGGCAGTATGTTGCCGCTTTATTGCAAGTTGATACTTTAAATAATTTAGCAAATAGAAAAAGCAAAAAAACCCGCATACCTTGTTATCGGCAAGTACGAGTTAATATTTAGCCTTATTTAAAAATAAATAACCTGAATTTTTATTACACCTGTGCGGTAAACATACTAAATGGCTCTTCATCATTCAAGCGTTGTGCCAACTCTAAAGCAAGCTCACTTGGAATTTGCCGTATTAATTTATCCGAAGAGGTATCTAATACCTTAACCACCGTCTGCCCACTATCTTCATCTATTTTAAAATCAAGCGTGCGCTCTGTTTGCTGCACATATTCCTTAATTTTAGCTACTGCCTCTTGCACTTGATAACTAGCGTTTTCTGATGAGTTACCGCTGGCTTCTGGGGTTGTTTCTTTTGCTTGTAATACTTCAGTTTTTACGACCTCTTTGTTTGCAATAGCGGTTGCATTTTTCTCTTGCTTAATAGCAGAAGACTGATAAGTCGTATTGGGCTTTATCAATGCCGTCTGTGCATTATTTTTAAGTTCATTCATATCTATCTCCTTGTTTATTAATAAGTTAAAAAGAGCGGGGGAGTACCCCCACTCAATCTAGTTATTAACCTAGAAGTGATAATACCTGCTTACCTTGAGCGTTTGCTTGCGCCAAGATAGAGATACCCGCTTGCTGTAGTACCGAAGTACGTGACAGTTCCGCAGTTTGTGCCGCAAAGTCCGCATCCATTACTCGTGATTTTGCAGAGGTTAAGTTCTCAGCATTCACTCGTAAGTTACTCACGGTAGAGGTCATACGGTTTTGCACCGCACCTAAATCTGCCCGTTGATTAGATACTGTTTCAATGGCATTGGTAATGGCGTTCATGGCTTTTCTTGCGCCTTCAACAGTTGAGATATCAATGTCTTTTAAGAATTGACCATCTTTACCCTGCCCATACTCGCCACGAGCAAAACCTGAGTCTTCCAGACCTTTAGTGCCTTTATCTCCAGCATCAATATCAATGCTTTTAGCCGCAGTTAAACGTACCGCAGAGTAGGTGGTTTCTGCAGTTGAGGCATAAGTACTTGCTGCTGTAGTAACACCAATACCATTTTTATCCCCTTTAGAGTGCAGACCAAATTTCTGTGATAAGCCCTCTACTGCAGCGGCAGCACCTGTGCCTCCCACACCTACAGAAATATTACGTCCGTCGGCAGCGGTTAGGGTAATACTTTCTCCGTTATCACTTGCAACCACCCCAGTTTGACCTGATTTGGCATTAATGGCATCAATAGTTGCCACACGGTCTTTTTGTAAATCCCCTTGAGAGACCACCTTACCAATTGAAGTATTATTAATATAAATGCTAAGGCTAGTTCCTTCAGTAGCTGCAGCAGTGGCTTTGGCACCACCAGATACAATGGTTGCCTGCACTTCAGCTTTCACCCCTGTTTGCTCACTGGCACGGTTAATGGCAGCAGCAACAGCAATACCAGAGGCACCTGCATTTGATGAATGTGCAGTTGTATCTGATGCTTGATCATCTTCAGATGAGCTAGTAGAGATGGTGGTACTGTTAATGACCAAGTCCCCTGCTTGCAGACCTTTTAACCTAGCAGCAGTGCCCGCTGTGGCAGCTGCACCTGCACTGACTGCAGTGGTTTTAGTGGTGTAGGTGGCCTCACCTTTTTGATAGCTACCACGGCTAAAGCCTGATTTACTTAAATCGCCAGAGCCTGTGCCATATCCACCTGATATTTTAATCTCTTTGGTATCCCCAATGGCGGTAAGCGTAACACCCGCAGTATAGATACCTGCATCACTTGTAGAGGCTTGAAGGTTCACCAGCGTTTGAGTTGAAACCGCTGCCAAACCAAAGGCTGTTTTTAAATTACCACCACCTGCTGCAGTTGCATCAGACAATACAATGTTACGTCCGTCTTTGGCTTGTAAAATAACACCATTTTTATCACCACCGTCCACGGCTACCACACCGGTTTGATCCGATTTGGCGTTAATGGCTTTCACAACAGATAAACGAGTACCTGCTCTTTTTACATCATCATCATTGGCCCGAGCGGTAAAGGTAAACTTAACGCCATTAATTTTTAAGCTGGCAGTCGTACCACCACCAGTAGCACTCATGGTAGAGCCGTTGACTTCATTTACGTTTACCTTAGCTTTGACGCCAGATTCTTTGGTTTTTTCATTAATGGCAGCGGCTTTAGCAATACCAGATTGGTCTGCTCTGGTTACAGAGGCAGTATCGTCACCACCTTTTGAAGGACCAATGAGTTTACCATTAATGGTTAAATCCCCATTAGATAAGGCTTTGTTTGTACCTGCGGCACTAACACCAGCGGCTGCGTTTGAGCCAATTTTATCTGCAGTCAGCGCTGCAATAGAGATATTAATGCTCTCCCCTGCGTTGGCACCCACTTGGAAAGCGGCATCTTTAAACTTACCATCTAGCAGTTTTCGACCGTTAAAGTTGGTTTCTTCAGCAGTACGACCGACCTCTGCGATTAATTGCTTAACCTCTTTTTGCAGCTTCTCACGGTCAATATCTGAGTTAGATGCGTTAGCAGACTGTACCGCCAACTCACGAATACGCTGTAAGTTCTTTTCCATAGAACCCAATGCACCTTCTGCGGTTTGCGCTAGGGCAATACCATCACCTGCATTACGCACAGCTTGATTAAGACCTTTAATCTGTGAGGTAAAACGTGTGGCAATTGCCATACCTGCGGCATCATCTTTGGCACTGTTAATACGCAAACCAGAAGATAAGCGCTGTAATGACATCGCATTTTGCTCTTGGGTTCTGTTTAAGTTACGTTGGGCGTTTAATGACGCCATGTTGGTGTTAATAATTTGAGGCATGTTAGACTCCTTTGCTGCTTGGCAGCGTTGTTACCCACAAGGGGCGAAAAAAATCAGTAAAAATTACTTGCAAGGGGGTTAACGGCGCTTAAAGCAATTACTTTAGGCAGATATTTGTTTTTTATGTAAACAAACGTAACTGTCTGTTTTTAAGATATGCGCATAAGCTGACAGTAAACGATTTGACCAAAACGCTCATCTCTTAAATATGTACAACCCATTTGTCAGCCATGCCTCTTATGGGTATGCTTTGTGCATGTTACAGTGAAACAAATTTTAGGAGTTTTTATGAGTGCCCCACAATTAGTACAAGAGCTAGAAAACCGTAAACAAAAGAATATGCAGTTTTTTGCTCAATACTTCCCTGATGTTCATCGTCAATTTAAAGATAAAAATATGCAAAACTCTCGGCTAAATGTGAACCCTGAGAACATGGAAGTTAATTTGGTCATTGATGAAAAAACCGTTTATCCAGAGCCGGTGCACGAGTTTAACAAACAAGAAGCACAGCAATTTTCTGACTTTTTTGCAGAAGACACTTACAACCAGTCTATGCGCCATAATTGTTACGACGACTTTTGGCAAGGACGCTATGCCCATGGTTTGACCGCCCATTTTTTAAAACAGTTGGGCTTTGATGATGTGGTCAGTTCTATTTCGCCCTATCATTTTGGGCGCACCTTTGCTCAGCTGGCATTTCTAGGCTGTGGATTGGGTTTGCATATTAAAGCCCTATTAAAAATACGCCCTGTAAAGCATGTGGTGGTGGTGGAGCATGACCCAGATAAATTTATTGCCAGTATGTATATCACCGACTGGGAAGAAATAATCATGCCTTATCTATTAGATAAAACGACTTCCTTTGTGCTTTCTGTAGGTAATACCCTAGAGCTGGAAGAAAAAGACCGAGTGCATCAAGCCTTTGCAGGGGTATGGAACCAAATTTGTGATAATGTGCCATTTTTACCCATACAAACCGTGTTTTATATACATAAAAGCGATGCTTTTTATACTCAAGTTGCCGATAGACTTAACGATGAAATGGAGCCATTTGTAAATGTATGGGGCTATTACGATGATGAAGTAAACCAATTTAATCATGTTATGCATAACATTCGCAATGGTATAGGTGTTTTGCAAAAACAGGATTTCTCTGAAGATAAGCGCATCACCTTAGTATGTGGTAATGGCCCTTCCCTTGATACAGTAATACCACTTATTAAACAATACAGAGAAAAATTTAATCTAATTGCAGCAGGTAGTGCCATACACTCTTTATTAATGCAAGATATTTATCCAGATGCTTGCGTCTCTCTAGAATCTGATAAATCCAGCCATGAATATTTTTTAGTGATGCCAGAAAATTTACTTAAAAAACTAAATTATATTGGAGCAGCTCAAATATACCCTAAAAGTTTCCCTCTATTTAATAAGAGCTTAATGTATTTAAAAACCGAAACCTCTTATGCAAAAATTTTCTCTAAAGGGGAAGATATTGCCAATGGTACGCCCAGTGCCACCAATGCCGCCTTAGCCGTTGCCGTTGAACTTCATTTTTCTAATATTTATTTAGTAGGGCTGGATTATGGCTTTGCCTCAAGTGAAAAAACCCATTCTGACAGTTCCTTTTATAAGGATAAAAACAGCCCTGAAGAATTACAAAACTACAGTCAAAAATTAGCTGATGAAGCATATTTATTAGAAGAAAACCAATTTGGCAAAATTTATACCACACCTTTTTATAACACCTCAAGGGCGCATGCGGAGCGTAAAATCATGAGCGCACCGCAAGAGCAGATTATTAACCTATCACAGGGTGCCACTATTGAGCGTACCACATGGGGTACAGCTGAAGAATTAGAAAAAACCCTTAAGCAACTTGATATAGATAAAGGGCAAGAGCATTTTTTTGATGTACTTTATAAAAGTGCTCGCCATATAGATAAGGCTGAGGTAGAAGAAGGTTTAGCCGAGCTGCAAGCCACCTTTAATGAGGTTAAACAAAAAATACTGATGCTTGTAGACAGTTTACACCCAAATATAGACAGCATTGAAACCTGCGTGTTTAAAATTAACCAACTTATTGTCAACCCTAATCGCATAAAACATAAGAAAGGCATTTTATTTCTACGTGGCAGCGTGTGGTTTTGGTTATTTAACCTATACGCCATTGCCAAGCGTATTGATAATAAGGTGGACTTAACCACGCTAGTTAAGGAATGGAAGCATTATTTTGGCTATTTTATTACACACATTGATGAGCACCTAATGTTTTATATTGATGATGATGCAAAAAATTCTAAACGCCTTGAATTATCAGTTTCTGATGCTGAACCCAACTTTAATATTTGGATTGAAGCATGTGAGCAAAATCACAATTAATATAGATAAAGCAATAATAGAAGTGCAAAATTAATGTAACTAAACGTATAGGCTTAACCTAAAAGAGGAAATGATCATGTTTACCATCGTTGGATCAGGCATAAAAGGCATACTTGCTGCAAAAAAATTCTCTAACAAAGGGAATGTCAATCTCATCGAGCAAGCAAACCGTATTGGTGGCATTTTAAATGGAAAAAAATGGAAGAATTATCACTTGGATTTTGGCTGCCAATTATTCGATAAGATTTTGACCGAGAATCAAAGAGACTTTATTGAACTGGCTCAAAACAACTATATTACATTAAAAGAAAAAATTGGCTCCTTAAATAATGGGCATTTTTCAGATGGCTATAGTGTCTTAGACGTATCCCACTACATTGATACGAGTGAAGCACTAAGTCAATTGAAGCATCAGGCAAACAATACAAAAATAGCACATACCCTAAAAGAGCATTATCTAAATCGTTTTGGTAATCTGGTTGGTCAAGAGGTACTAAAAGCAAAGTACCAAATGATACAAGCACCCCTTACAGAAATTGATGCGAGCGCTAACGAGCTTATATCTTTAAATCGAATTAAAATATTTGATGAAAGCACATCCAAGTCGCTAAAACACTCATCTGCTTTTTTTGATGATCGCTGTGCTCTTAATAATTATGCCTCATCACGAGGGGATACTTTGTATCTGGCTAAGCATTCAGGTTTGTCCGATTTTACACTTCAAGCTAGAAACCATTTAGATAAATTAGGCGTTAATATTAAAACAGGTCTCTCTATCGATACCTTAGAAAAAGGACAAATTAAACTGGCAAATGGTGAAGTTGTTAAACACCAAAAACTAGTATGGTGCGCAGGAATTGATACATTAGAAAAAATAACCCGCACTACAAATATATTAGATTCTTTTATTCACAAAGTGCCCATGGTGCTTATCTACTTTGAAGTGAAATCAGATGATTGTGCTGATTATGATTACGTTCAGAATTATAACGAAGCAGATTTAATCTCTCGTGCCTCAAATATGGGACGTTATTCAAAACAGTTTGATCAAGGCAATACATTTATTTGTTGTGAAATCCCCTGCCAAATAGATACACCCATTTGGAATGATACAAATTTGTTTATTGATACCATTTTCAAAAGTTTAGTATCGATGAAAATAATTAAAGATAGCACCACTCACTACTTAGACCATACCATATTAAAAGCACCAGCAACCTACAAAGTACCTAAAGTCGGCTTTTATAATGAGCTAAACAAATTCAGAGCTTATTTAGAAACAAATCATAATGACCTTATTTTGCCCAACCCTCTATTAGTTGGTTTTGGTAAGTGTCAACAAGAAATAAAAGAAATTGAAAGAGGCTTAAGCCTATAAATGCTATTCGAATTATCGGTCGCAGATGCAGAACCAAATATAGAGACTTGGTTTGATGAATGTAAAAAAAATAGGCAATAACACGATGAGTAGTTTTGATCAAATCTGGAAGCAGATATACCGCTTAGGACAACAGCTTAATAAATACCCTTATGACGAGGTGGTTTCTTTTGTTTTTTCTAATTATGCAAAAACAGCCGATAAAAGTAGCATACATATTTTAGAGGTCGGCTGTGGCGGTGGTAATAACCTCTGGTTTGCTGCTAAAGAAGGCTTTAAAACGTATGGTATTGATGCCAGTGAAGAGGCCATTGAATTTGCACGCAAGCGTTTTAAAACAGAGGGGCTGCATGGAGAGTTTGCGGTAAAAAAGTTTGAAGAAATATCACAAATTAAATACCAGTTTCATTCGGTCATAGACCGCTGTGCTTTAACTCACACCCCCTTTCACTACGCTCAAAAAGCCGTTCAACAAATTTATGAACGACTTCAAGATGATGGCAATTTCTTTTTTAACTGCTTTGCTACAGAACACAGCAGCGCCCAAGGCGGGCAATATGATGCAAAGACACTTTATACAACCCATATTAACCAAGGCAGTTTGCAAGGCATAGGCGGTGTTTGTTTTTATAATAAGGTAATGCTAAATGAATTATTTGCTCCACATCAATGGCATATTGAGCGTAAAGAGTTACTGATAAAAACCGATACCATCAACAATGAAAAACAAGCCCAGTGGATAATCGTAGTGAGAAAAAAATGATTAAATTCTCTATCAATGAACAACCCATTACACAAGATGCTAAGCCATTTATCATTGCAGAGGCAGGTATTAATCATAATGGTCATATTGATCTTGCTTATAAGATGATAGAAGCCGCCAAACAAGCAGGCTGCGATGCGGTTAAATTTCAAACATTTAAAGCCAGTGAGTTTTGTGGCGACCCAAACCAGATGTTTACCTACCAATCACAGGGGCAAGAAGTAACTGAACCCATGCTAGAGATGTTTCAGCGTCACGAATTTAATCCAAAACAATGGCAAGACATTAAGCACTATTGTGATCAAACAGGCATTTGCTTTTTATCCACACCACAGAATAAATCAGATTTGGACTTACTTTTAAGCATCGGCATTAAAGCGATTAAAATTGGCTCCGATGATTTTACTAATTTGCCACTTATTAAAGCCTATCAACAAACAGGATTACCCATTATTTTATCCTGTGGCATGGCCGATTGTATTGAAATACAACAAAGTTTAACTCTATTTAATATGCACACTGATAGCCCTTATCCCTTTGTGCTTTGTTTGTGCACCTCCCAATACCCTACACCACCTAAAGACATCAATCTAAATAAATTTAAGACCTTAAAACGGCTTTATCCCAATTTGATTTTAGGCTTTTCTGACCATAGCCAAGGCACTCTGGCATCATCTTTAGCCGTAGCACATGGCGCTGTGGTATTTGAAAAACACTTTACACTAGATAATAATCTTGAAGGTCCTGATCATTGGTTTTCTGAAAATCCAGAAAGCCTAAAAAATTGGGTCAAAGACATTCGCCTTGCCCACCTTATGCAAGGCCGTGCACAGCTTGAGCCGACGGCAGAAGAAATCCCCATGCGTACCTTGGCAAGGCGCAGCATTTGTGCGATTAAACCCATTAAAAAAGGCGAGATTTTAACTGCTGACAATATAGGACTAAAACGCCCTGGTGACGGATTGCCTCCTAAGATGCTAGAAGAACTCATAGGTAAAGTGGCCTATAAAGATATGAATACAGGAGAAAAAATCAAATTAGGAGACTTTGTCTGTGAACACTAACTTTAAAGATGAATTTGCCGAACATATCAATTTTAAAGAAAACCCTTTTCACCCGCTGGTTTGGATTAATGGCAATCCTAAAATTGGCAAAGGGGTTTATATTGGCGGCATGAGCGAAATTAATGCCAAGGGTGCAACCGTCATTATTGGCGATGGTTGTGATATTGCCTCTTTTGTATCTATTAATTGTGCTGACTCTCATAAACGCTGCATTGGCTTATCTAATGAAATTGATAGAAAAAACATCTCTCTTGGAAATCATGTTTTTGTGGGTTCTCATTGCGTAATCAAAGGCGGTGCAACCATTGGACACCATAGTGTTATTGCTGCAGGCACGATTGTTGAAGGGGTCAAGATTGAGCCTTATTCTTTAGTTATAGGTAACCCCATGCAGGTTAAGCGCGGATATTATCAAACCAAACTTAATCCAAATAACGAGAAGAAAAAATGATAATATCCATTAGTCAACCTGCATACCTTCCTTGGCTAGGTTATTTTGATAGAATTTCAAAATCGGATTATCATATTGTATTAGACCATGTGCAACTAGAAAGAAATTCATCAAATAGCACCAATCGCAATAAAATCCTCCTAAATAATTCCGCTTTTACTCTAACTGTCCCTCTCATTAGAAAAGGACTGCCTGTTATTAGCGAAGTCTGTATTGATTACACTCAAAACTGGCAAAAAAAACATCTTAAATCCATTGAATCCGCCTATAAAAAAGCCCCTTATTACCAAGATTACCAGCCTTATTTAGAGCAAATATTAACAACGACTCACCCAAATCTAATGAGCCTACTAAAACCGCAGCTTGATTTTTTTATAAACAAACTGGGTATTAAAACCCCCCTTTACTACAGTAGCGATGTCATTTGGCATAAATCAAAATCCGATTTAATTTTAGAAATATGCACTCATTTTAATGCCACAACTTATTTATCAGGTCCGTTTGGGCGAGACTATTTAGATAAGGTCAGTTTTTTGGAGAAAGGAATTAACATCATATACCAAGACTATGTCCACCCCGAATACAGCCAATTTAATACCCCCTTTATTTCTCATTTATCTACGCTGGACTTACTTATGCATCATGGTCCAAATAGCCTAGAAATACTTCAGGAAAAAATATGAATAACGTTCTAATTATTGCAGCTCATGCAGATGATGAAACCATTGGAATGGGTGGCACCATTGCCAAGCATGCTCATTATGGAGATAACGTACGCCTAATTACTCTAACTGATGGTGTAGGCTCTCGTAAGGAGCAAGACCCTAACGATGTAAGCACGCGGCAAAACTCATTAAAACAGGCAGCGCAAATTTTAGGCATTAAGCAATATGACAGCTTTACTTTTCCAGACAACCAAATGGACACAGTGGCGCTATTAAGCATTGTACAACCGATAGAAGACATTGTTTATGCCTATCAGCCAAATATAATTTACACCCATTTGCCTGACGATTTAAATATTGACCATCAAATTACACACCGTGCAGTAATGACCGCCTGTAGAGCCTTTCCAAACTCTAGTGTAAAGCGTATTTTTGCTTTTGCAGTGCGCTCATCAACAGAATGGCAAACCCCAACCCTAATACACAGCCAAGCAAATTATTATGTTGATATTACAGGCTTTGAACAAACCAAGCGTCAAGCTCTTTTAGCTTACAAACAAGAACTTAGAGACTTTCCTCATAGTAGAAGCCTTAAAGCTATTGAGGCACAGCAAATAGAGACAGGAGCTTGCGTAGGGGTAGCTGCTGCAGAAAAATTTTACCTAGTAAGAGGAATAGAATAATGAATATTGTCATTGGTGCTGGCATAAAAGGCATATTGGCGGCAAAAAATCTAGCCAGCAAACAGCAAACAGCAAACAGCAAACAAAGGCAGCGTATCTTTATTTGATAAATCTGACTCGGTCGGTGGCATTTTAAACGGTTTAACTTGGAAGAACTACCAGATGGACTTAGGCTGCCAAATTTTTGATAACAGTCACAGCCAAGCCACTCAATCTTTGTTAGATTTGGCGCAGAATCAATACCGCCCTCAACATATGAAGCACGGCAGTTTATTAAATCAACATTTTTCATCAGACTATGCTGTATTGGATTTATCCCTAGCATTAAAAGACAAACAAGCAATCTATGATGAATTATTAGCGGCAGAGAAAAATCAAAAAACAGTAAAAAATTTAGCTGATTATTTTATAAACCGCTTTGGTCAAACTGTGGGTAAACAGGTTATTAAAGCAGCTGAGAAAAAACTACATGCAAGATTAGAGAGTTTAGATATATGTGCAAGCAAAGTGACATTTTTGGATAGAATCAAACTCTTTAATGACGAAATAAGCTTAAAATACAAAAATAGCTCAGCATTTTTAGATGCTCGTTTAGCGCACTACAACCCAGATAATCCGTCTCAATATTATGCTAATACGGACTTTAATTTTCGCAATTTTTACCCTTCAACAAATAAAGGATTAAAACAATTTATGATTAATGCCCAGAATCATCTTCAAGATATGGGAGTTAATTTACAAATGCAATCAGAAATCACCGAGCTTTCTGACAAATACTTAATATATGCAAATTCTCAAACTCAGAAACAAACCAAAATTGAATTTAAAAACTTACTTTGGGCAGGCGAGCTTTCTGCACTGGAGCAACTAACGTTTGGCACCAGCCAATTTAAATCTCTTATTTTTTCTATGCCCATGGTATTAGTTTATTTTGAAATCTGTTCAGAGCAAACTACAGAATATGACTATGTACATAATTACAATCAAGATGACTTTACCTTTAGAGCCTCTAATATGGGCAGATACTCTCATCAATTTGATAATGGGAAGACATTTATTTGTTGCGAAATACCAACGTCTATAAATTCTGATATCTGGAATAAAACAGAAAAATACTTACCCCAAATGTTAGAAGAAGCGGTAAGAATGAATATTTGCCATTCTGCTGATTATTTAGACCATAAAATCATTAAAGCACCAGTTACCTATAAAATACCCAAACAAGGCTTTAGTAACGCATTCACTCAATTTCATACTAAATTAAAACAGTACTACCCTAATATCGAATTAATTGACCCTATTGCGACCTCATTTGTGGATATTCTTACGGCAACTAGCGATTAGTGCAGGTAATAATCCATTCAGATAGAATAAGCTCCTTATGTGGCAACGTTTGTGTGGATACGACCTCTTGTAATGAGAGGATATTAAAGTACCGTCCATACACCTCTTCTATCTCTGCTTGAGATAAAAAACTTAAAGACCCAACACCTTTGAGCGTTCCTTCATAAGGACTATGATAAGCACTGTATTTTGGTGTGTAGCTTTGAGTTAAAAAATAAGCATCAGGTTTTAATGCTTGCTTTAAGTTAAATAGGGTTTTATCTAACGCCTCTATTGAGATACAGCAAAGTGCGGTTCTATCAACGGCTAAATCAATGCTATTTTCTGCAACTGGCACTTCAGGAAAAGCACAATGAATAAATTCACCCTGTAAGTTCTCTTGCTTAAATCGAGCACGGGCATAATCAAGGGAGGCTTGGCTAAAATCGGTACCTATTATTTCAAAGCCTTCTCTGGCAGCAAACCATAAGTTTGCTCCTGCACCACAGCCTAGCTCTAATACTTTTTGTCCTTTTTTGCCATATTTAAAGATAAAAGACACCACGCTATCGTAGGGGTAACGATTAAGCATTCTTCCTTGCTGATAGATACTGTCCCAAATATGTTGATTGTTGTTTACCATTTTCTTACCCTGCTATATGTTGTTGAACCTTATTTACACCTTGCCCATCGGTAATCGCTTGAGCAGATGTGCTATATATTTTGCCTATTGCTTGACTGCTTATATTCTGTAGTGCCTCAACCAAGGATTCTTGTTGTTTGATTTCAATAGGCCAAGCTGCTTGCTGTTTAGCCAAAGCCTCGGCAATGCCCTTTTGATTATCTGCCAAAACCAACATCAATGTTGGTAAGCCCAAACAGCAACGCTCCCACGAGGTACTGCCTGCCGCTCCAATCGCCAAATCCGCATCTGCCATACGTTGTGCCATATTATTTACATTAACCACAACTTCGGTTTGCCACGGCAGTTGTTTGGCTTTTGCCTGTACATTGGCTAAATGCGGAGCACTTGCCCCCATCACCACCGTTATATCTATATCTTGTGGCAATTCCGCATTTTTTAGGGCGGTTAAAACTTGCCCCGTGACGTTATCTTTATCCACGCCCCCTAAGCTAATGAGCAGTTTTTTTAGCTGTGGATTTGCTTGGCGACGTTGTAGGCTGTATGCCCTTAATTCGGCAAATTCAGGGCGTAGCAAGGCATATTTCGGACCAATCAGGCGTTGGCAATAGTTTGGCACAAAGGCATCATAGTCGCTATGTTTACGTCCTAAATTTTGGTCTAGCAATACCTCGCAATCGTGCTTTCTATCTGCTAAATCATCAATAACCATGATGTGTTTAGCAAATGACCTTGCTTGAGCCTCCCAGCGCTCATCTAGGGCATAATTATCCACTACTAACCAATCAAATTGTAAGCCTTGTATCTGTGCTTGGGTTTGTGCAAAATCGACTTGCCAATCACAACCTAGCCAGTTGGCATGAGGCGGTGCATGCTGTGGGTTTGGCGCATTAAAGATTGCATTTAAATCAGAGGATAAAAGAGATAAAACATGCCCAGCTTCTTGTATGGCTTGCACCATATTGCCATTAAAAGCTCGGCATACAAAATGGCATTGCGCCCCTTGCTCTTTTAACGCAGCGGCAAGCGTTAAGCAGCGCATGACATGCCCTATGCCTATGTGTGTTGCGCTGTCTACTCTAAATAGAATGTTCATTTTTTATTGCTTAAAGTTTTGTATAATTTTTGCGTGCAAGCAGCTACGTAAAAACTGATTCATAGGGTGAGTTTGCTCATTAGCATAAAAATTAAGCATAAGCTGATTAAACTCTTGTTGACGTTTGGCAGGCACATTAATAATAGGAAAGCCATGCTGTAATAATAATCCGTTCATCATAAACCGCCCCATGCGTTTGTTGACGTCCCAAAAAAATTGATTGCGTGCCATATATAAAAACACGTAAATGGCTTTGTCGTATATATCATGGTAATGGTTTGCTTGCGCTTGCATTTGCTGCCATCTATTATCTAGTTCGCTAGCAGCAGGTGGTTCATAATCGGAGCCTGAAATTCTTACATAACCAGAGCGAAACTCCCCCCAAGCAAGGGATTCTTCATAAGCGGCAATGCTGTGCAGCTCTAAGGCGATGGCTTTTTTAAAAGTGAATTTTTTTTCAACAATTAGGCTAAATAGGCGTTGCCAGGTTTTTGCTTGGTTGATGACTATGTTTTGATCACTTATTTTATGCCCGCCCACGGTAATGCCATCTAAAATGGTTTGCACCTCTGGCAAGCTCATGTTTATGCCTTCTAAGTTGACGGCATCACAGACTAAATCAGGTACATCTCGCTTTGCCAGTTGCAAGGCTAACGCACAGTTAGGCTGCATCTGCCAGTGACTATCTTTAACGGTAAGGGTTTGCATAATCAAATACCTAGTTTAAACGCTTAAAACCACCATGACAGGGCTTGCCTTCTAGCAGGTTATCTATGTTTCTACCATCTTGCTCACACTCAGCAAGGGTGGCAAAAATCGTATCTAATACTTGAGCATAAGCATCAATGAGTGTTCTGCTGTGTGCCGTACAGGCATAAAAATCAGTAGAGCCTAAAAACCCTTGTTTCAGGCTTTCTTGGGTTAGGTAGGTTTTGTATTTTAAGGCATTTTTGGAATTAAAAGAAAAGCTACTTAATGCTGGTAAGCCTGAGCGGGTAATTGATAAGCTGTATTTATCTGCCAGCGTTTGCCAAGTATTGGACATATAATTGCCATTATCAGTTAGCCTGTCCCAAGGCTTAATACGCTCCATTACTTCAATGGCTTTTAATGCCGCAGTAGGGCCAATACGCTCTGTCCAAAATGTGGAGCTAATAAAGGTAGACTGTGCCGCCTCCATGACCGCTTGTGTGCCCACCACCGCTGTCATGGCATAGCCGTTTGCCATGGTTTTACCTAACACGCACATATCGGGGAGCACATCATAATGGTTAAATATGGGCCCTAAATTATCTCTAAAACCTGAGGTACATTCATCAAAAATTAAAACAATGTTGTGCTTATCTGCCAATTTGCGAATGTGTTCTAAATACCCTTCTTTAGGTGGCATATTGCGCTGTACTTCCATTTTAATAACGCCAATATTGTGGTTTTCTACTAAGTTGGTAATTTCTTCAAAGTCATTAAAAATAAAGGGCAAGGTATTGCCTTTTAAGTCTTGAGGTACACCATTGGGATCTAAGCCAGGTAATAGGTGTTCTTTTAAGCCTTGGTTGTTGCCTAAGTTGGTGGCTAAATACCAGTCATGCCAACCATGATAACCACAAATGGCTACCTTGTCTTTGCCACTGGCAGCACGTGCAATGCGTATTGCCATGGCGTTGGCCTCTCCACCTGTACGAGCAAAACGCACCATATCTGCCCACGGACAAATATCGGTAACTAACTTTTCTGCCAGATACACTTCTTCAGGACAATTTAGGCTAGACATATTACCGTTGATAACGGTTTGCTTTACCGCTGCGTCCACTTCTTCATTACCATAACCTAAGATATTCGTGCCTATGCCCATTATCGACATATCAATGTATTTGTTGTTATCTAAATCCCAAACTTCACAGCCTTTGGCTTTAGAGAAATACGCTGGCCATAAATCGGGCAAGAACATTTCAGGGCGTTTAGAGAGCAACATGGTGCCGCCCGGAATGAGTTTTTTGGCTTTATTGTACAGTGTTTGTCCTGTGTGCATTATGTGCTCCTTATTGAGTTTTGCGCCAGTGCATCTTGTTGTAACGATTGTGCATAGCCAGCATTGCGCTGAATGTCCCTATTAAGCTGTTGTTTGCTTGGATTGTCTTTTAATAGCTGTAAAATGGTTTGATAATTAAAACAGGGGTCTTGATGGTAAAGCTGTTGGTAAATAAAGCTAATTAAATCAAAGTCTGCCTGTTCATCAACAGTTAAACGGTAAGCAGATAGGTCAGTAGGGGCTTGTAAGTTTGCTTTTTTAAACCCCTTATGTTGCACAATATAGGGGGTAACATGCTCTCTTTGTGAGGGTAGTTTGGCATTTTGCCATGCTTCTTTTAACGCACTAAAGCGCATAACTTCCACATCTAAGCCATCAGGAAAGCTAGGTGGTTGTGTGTTTGAGCTGTAATCTGCACCACTTTTGATATGTAGTTTAATCACCTCATCAATTACCTTTGGGTCAATCACGGGGCAATCGGCGGTCATACGCACAACATGCTCACCAGCATAACATTGAGCTGCCTGATAAAAACGCTCAAGCACATCGTTTAAGCTACCACGAAAACATTTAATATTTAATTTTTTACATAGCTGTAAAATAAAATCATCAGATGCTTGGTTTGAGGTAGCCACCACTAGGGTATCAATTTGTGTGGCTTTTAAGGTACGTTCAAGTTGTAGCTCAAGCATGGGTTTACCTAAAATAGGCAGTAATACTTTATTGGGTAAACGCTTAGAGCTGGTTCTGGCTTGTAATATGGCAGTTACACTCATGATGCCCTCTTCTACCATAAGGTAGGGTTAATTAGTTGCGTATCATTTGAGCTTAGATTCTCTATGTTTAAGCTCGGATAAATTTGTTGCACCTTTTGATAGGCTTGCACAATCTCTTGCAACTGAGCAAGGCTAACACAACCAACCACAGCTTTAGAAATGGCGGGCTGCTTAAATAAATAGCTTAAAGCTAACTCTAATTGAGTTAATTTAAGTTGTTTTGCCACCTTATCAAATTGCATTAAATCAGCATGTTGAGCAAAGACGGGGCGAGTTTTAGCAATAAGCAAACCTTGCAAAAAAAGCGAGCGTGCGTGTACTTCTATCTGTTTGCGCTGCGCCAATGCCAATACGCCTTGTTGACTAAAGCCATGATGCAAATGATTAGCGGGAATTTGTATGATATCTAAGGGGTAACTATTAATAGCATGATAAGCCACATCTTCTGAGTAAAAAGAAACGCCTATTTTTTTAACCAAGCCTTGCGCTTTTAACTGCTCCAATTGTTTAAAAAACTGTGCGGCATGGGCATGTTGGGTATCGGCTTGTTCATGCAGCAATAGTGCATACAGCTGGCTTATACCTAGGCGATTAAGAGATTGCTCCACCTCTTGCTGGGGACATAACCCTGAGCTTAAAGTACCTATTTTAGAGATTAGGCTAAAACCATTAAGCTGACACTGACCTAATGCTTGTTCACTTGTGCCATAGGCTGTTGCGGTATCTAAAGTCTGTATACCTATACTTTGGGCATATTCTAAAATACGTTTAACTTCAACAAGGTCAACCTGACCTTGTTGATTGGTAATGCCATAATCCAAACCAAACTGTACCGTACCTAGTGCCAATTTCATGTTAAGACCTTATTTAATATCAAAAATAAATCAATGATAAGTTATAGTAATTATCACGTACTATTTTGACTTCAGGATAAGTTTGGCTTAACTCATTAATGTGCAAATCATTGGCATATGCTAAGACTGATTGATGGGTTTTAAAATCATCTAAGTTTTTTTCTATAAAAGCATGTAAGGTTAACCAGCCAAAAGGGTTAAATAAGAAAAATAGGTTTGAGGTTTTAGGCGGGTAAAATTCTTTGGCATTAGCCACAAAAAAATCGATATGACAATCGTGACGCTTTTTAAAAATAGCATGATTTTGCTTAGCTTCATCAATTAATTTAGCAGAAAAATCAAATCCAGAATAAGTCTTAAAATGACTATTTTCAGCAAAATACAAAGTTGAAATACCAGAACCACAACCCACATCAATGAGATTATAATTAGCTTCGTCATAATAAAATAAATTCATTAATCTTTTAATATTTTGCAACCAAGTTACTTGAAAAGCGGTTGAATCTGGATCTAATGCTTGGTTAGAGTCCCATGTTTGCCAATTAAGGTATTGGTTTTTAAGATAGTATTTTGCATTATAATCTTCATTATTATCTCTATCTATTTGCCTTACTTTATTGTGAACATACATATTGAATTTGCCCTATTTTATTTAGATTTCAAAGTTAAACGTATAAATTGATGGGTGCTAAAGCCTGACTTAAAGTTAGCAATACTTTTTAGCTTTTCATCTGTGGTATTTATTTTAGTAAATAACTCGCCTATTTCGTACCATCTAATGCCAAGGCTTTTCATATGTTCAATGGCTTTAAATTGCACAACATGCCCTAAAGCCTGTGGAAAATAATCTCGCCGATATACACCTACTCCATAATAACAATGAGAGCGGTTGTAAGTAAAAATAGCCCCCCCAATCATTTCTTGCGCTTCTTTAAGCAAGACCAAAAATGCTTTTTTTTCCTTGAGCATACGTTTTTGCCAGTCCCAAGTTGCATCACTTCTTGTTTTTCTTCCAGCGACTTTAATGTGTAACTGATGAAAAGTATCAAAATCATCGGTTAAGGTGTCTTGAACTTCAACCTGCCATTTTTTTAAGCCTGAATTAATCAAAGAGCGGTATCGGCTTCTGAATTTAGACTTAATACAATCAACACTTAAACTTAAGTCAATATAACCGACCTTAAGGGCTTGTGCCGCACCTGCTTTATCAAATACTTGCTGCCCCCACAGACTTAAACCGTTATTAAATAAATCAACTTGATATTCATAATCGCATTGATACTGTTGAACAAGTTTATCTAGTAGGTTAAAACAGCTCTTTATCAAACTTTTTTGCGTTTTTAGTGAAATAGAAGGAATAAATAAAGGCTCAAAAATCCCCCCCCCTGCGGAAGTAAGATACGGTTTTTCTTCTTTTTCTATTATAAATAAGGGCCAGATTGCAACAGGCTTATTCTGCCAAGTAATGACAACAGAAGCATCTAAAAGTGGATTAAAGTACGCTTTTTGATAACACAAGGTAAGCCATTCATAGCTAGTATGACAAAAAGTTAATTGGCTACAAACTTGTTCCCACATCAACTCGTTATCTGCACAAACAAATTGCATACCACTTTCTTGATTAAGAGAATAAACCAGCTCATTAAAGTGCGCTAACATACGAACTTATCCATTAAATTAATATCTTTTTTTGCCAGTAACAGATTACTGCCACCACGAACAGGGATAATGGCTATTTTCATTGCTCATCCTTTTGTCGCTTTAGTGTTGTACTATCTTCTAATAGTCTCATCTGACCAATCTCCTAAGTGCTTTCTATTCATTTTTTAGGTGATAAGACGAAATGATTAAAACCTGCCTGCTCTACATTGACAAAATGAACAGTAACCATTTGAATTTCAAGTTGTTTATTAGCTATTTTCATTTATTTATACCTAGCGTATCACCTAATACATGCACTACGTTATCCTGTTGTGCTTCTGTCATTTTAAAAAATATCGGCAAAAAAACAGGGCTGAAAGAACCTGTACCGCCTGTTACAAAATTTGTTTTGTTTTCAAAAAGCATCTTTTTTCCTTTATTTTAGGACTGTCTCTAAGTTTAGCTTGTTATTTCTCATTGATAACTTTCCAATGACCGACTCTATCACTGCCAACTCTCTTTAGCTTTCCTTCTTTTTTTAAGTTCGCTAAATGTTTTTTAATTGCACTATCACTAACACCAATCATTTGTGCCAACTCTTCTCTGGTCAGTTCACCATTTCTTTGCAAGGCTAATAAAATTTGGTTTTTAGTCGGTTTTACCTCCCTTTTCTGGGTACTTTTCTGGGTACTTTTCTGGGTACTTTTCTGACCACCTTTCTGACCACCTTTCTGACCACTTTTTTCATTTGCTCCGCTATCCAGTCTTTCCTTAAACAAAATGACTCTAAAGCCGTGGGCAAATTCTTCAAATATCGGCGCTTTAACGCCGTGTATTTTGCACTCGTCCTTAATTCTTTGTATGCCAGAGCCGTATTTTTCAATAACGCCTGCTTCTTTAAAGGCATTTGCAATTGCTCGGTTTCTGGTTCGTGAGGAATAATTGCCACTTTGTAGCTTTTCGATGGTCATGTCATCATAGAGTTTGCCTGGATTAAAAAACTCTATACGCTCATCAAAAATTTTAATAATGGAACTGCCACTGTCTCGGTAGTCACGATGCACAATCATATTGATAACAACCTCGCGAATGGCTTCTAGCGGATAATCATAACGCACACTTCTTTGCGGTTCGCCCGTGATGATAAATTCGGTCATTAAGTGTTTTTTTATGCCGTCAATCGTGGTCTCGACTTGGGCAAACAGATTGGTATTGACATCAATATTATCAATAATCGTAATCGGGTCTTTGAACCTACCGATTTGCAATGCCGTAATTGGTGAGTGATTGGAGGTAAACAATAAATAGGCGGCAAAGGTAAGTTTGCCTTCTTTAATCAGCTCATATTTTCTTAACACCGTCATCGGATCGTCACGAAACTTTTTACCTAGATTACTCTCAACCAACTGAATAAAGATATCAATATTTTCCTGTGATATATCACTAAAGTCATGGCGGTCATCGATATAAAAATCCCAACTGCCATTGATGGTTTTTAGGTGCTCGTTGGCGATTTCATCTAATGACATAGCATGATTAGAATTTCTGATGCGTTTATAATACCGATTTTTATAAGCGACTGGTTTTATTGGATATTCTTTGATTTCAATAACAAAAATCATTTTCCCTGCAATTTTCACCTCATCAATATCTACCAATAAACTGGGCTGTGTATTTTGTTTAATCGCATTGATATAGCTCTGGGCATTTTCTTTGCCGGCGGTTATCCCTAAAATCTGTCCATTATCATCTACACCGATAAAAATATGCCCACCTTTGGCATTGGCAAAAGCAACGACTGACTCAATCACTTCTTTTTGAAAAGATTGTTTAAATTCCACAAATTGGTTTTCACCTTGTGCTATCAATTCAAGTAGATTGTGATGATATGATTGCATTGATTATCCTTGTAAGGTTTTACCTAATACATGCACAACCTTATCCTGTTGCGCTTCTGTCATTTTGGAGAACATTGGTAGCGAAATTGTTTCTTGATAATATTTTTCTGCTTTTGGAAAATCGCCTACTTTAAAACCAAACTGTTGATAATACGGCTGAGTGTGTACAGGTATATAGTGCACATTCACACCAATGCCATTTTGCCGCAGTGCAGCAAAAACTTGGGCGTGGGTTTTGTTGATTTTATCGAGTTGTAGGCGCACAGGATACAGATGCAAAGCGGAATAGGTATCTGGCAATTGCCAAGGTAAAGTCAAGGGTAATTCTGCCAATAACTCATTATAACGCTGTGCTAGCTGATGGCGTTTAATAACAAATTCATCGAGCCTATCTAATTGCGATAACCCAAGCGCTGCTTGTATTTCTGTCATGCGGTAATTAAATCCCAATTCAATTTGCTGGTAGTACCAACCTCCATCGCTTGGGTGTGTCATTAGGTTTTCATCACGGGTAATGCCGTGACTACGTAATCTGTCCATGCTATTGGCAATTTTTTTATCGTTCGTTAAAGCAATACCACCCTCTGCGGTGGTGATGATTTTAACCGGGTGAAAGCTAAAAACCGTGATGTCGCTATATTCACAGCTGCCAATTTTATTTTGTTGATAGCGCCCACCGACAGCGTGAGAAGCATCTTCGATAATTTTAAATCCGTATTCTTTTGATAAAGCGTGGATTTTTTCCATATCACAAGGTTGACCACATAAATGTACGGGAATAACAACGTTTGGCAAACAGCCGTCTTTTTGAGCTTGAATTAATTTACTTTCTAAGGCTTCAGGGCACATATTGTAGGTTTGTGCATCAATATCGACAAAATCGACCTTCGCCCCACAATACAAACCACAGTTTGCCGAAGCCACAAAGGTCACAGGCGAGGTCCATAATCTATCACCCTGCCCTAGATTTAAGGCTAAACAAGCAAGATGCAAGGCAGAGGTTGCGCTGTTTACCGCAATGCCGTGATTTGCCCCTGTGTAAGCGCATAGTGCTTGTTCAAACTCTGGTACCTTAGTGCCTTGAGTTAAGTGACTGGATTTTAAAACAGCAACAACAGCATCAATATCGGCTTGATTTAGCTGTTGAGTACCATAGGGAATGTACTGCATTATTGTTTGGCTTCTTTGAGCAATTGCTTGGTTTCATCAACACTTAAAAATTGCTCATTAGTGCCCGAATCATAACAAAAATCGGGGGCAACAGGTGCGCCCTGTTCGCCTAATTTATTGCTTGTGAAATCAAGATTAGTATCATAAAAAGTAATCGAGGGGGCAATGACATAGTGGTCGGCAAATTCAAAGGTGCGCCCTGCTACATCACGGGGCACCATTTTTTCATGCAGCTTTTCGCCGGGGCGAATGCCAATAATCTCTTGTTTGGCACTGGCACTAATGGCACGAGCTAAGTCACTAATTTTAATGGAGGGGATTTTGGGCACAAATATTTCACCACCTTGCATACGGGCAAAGTTTTTAAGCACAAAATCGACCCCTTGCTGTAGGGTAATCCAAAAACGAGTCATATTTGGGTCGGTAACAGGCAGGCTTGTTGCCCCGTCGTTAAGTAACTTTTCAAAAAATGGCACTACCGAGCCTCGTGAGCCAATAACATTTCCATAACGCACAACAGCAAAACGTGGCTGTGCTTTACCCACTAGGTTATTGGCGGCAACAAAGAGTTTATCTGAACAGAGTTTGGTTGCGCCATATAGGTTCACAGGACTGGCGGCTTTATCGGTAGATAGGGCAATGACTTTTTTGATGTTGTTGCTAATGGCAGCATGGATAAGATTTTCTGCTCCGTTAATATTGGTTTTAATACACTCGGTGGGGTTATATTCAGCAGCAGGTACTTGCTTCATGGCGGCAGCATGAATTACATAATCCACACCGTTCATGGCTTGCAACAAACGCTCTTTATCTCGCACATCTCCAATAAAATAGCGCATACAGCTTTGATTAAATTCTTGCTGCATTTCAAATTGTTTTAGCTCATCTCGAGAGAAAATAATGATTTTTTTGGGCTTATAGCGTGCCAACAGTGTGCGGGTATAACGCTTACCAAAAGAACCTGTGCCACCTGTGATTAAAATACTTTGTCCGTTAAACATGAATTGCACTCATTTTAATTGAATATTTGCTAGTAATACCAAGTTATGACAGCGTTTGCCAATACTTTATTGTATATCAGCTTAATTTAAGCCTGATAGTCAAATTAAGCAAAAATAAAGATAGCCTACTTTGTCATTCGTCATTTTAATGACAACAACAAAATTAATGCACTAAATATGCCAATACAGCACTTTCAAAAATATAGCCTATTATTATAAATTTAAATAACACACTGTTAAAACAAAGAAATTTTTACATTTAAAATTGACAGGCAGAAAAAATAGCAGCCATTTGGAACCATAACCAAAGTTGCACTATCGTACCATTTACTATAAAGTGACGCAGATGATGAGAGGATTACTTATGCCAATAATAAAAACAGGCTGGTTTTTATGTTTTTCAGCACTTTTGCTCTTGACACAAACAGCCAAAGCCGACGATGATTATACAACTGAGTTATATGAGATTTACTGTCAAGCCTGCCATTCAGCAAAAATAGCCGGTGCGCCTAAAGCCTTTAGTTCCGACTGGAAAGCACGCAATAAAAAGGGTATTAAAGTACTGGTTAATCACGCTATTAGTGGTTATAAAAATATGCCTCCAATGGGAACTTGCGCTGAGTGTACGCCTGATGATATTAAAAACTTAATCATTTACATGTCAAAAGAGAAAAAATAATATGAAATTTGAACGTATCCCTATGCAGCGCCGTGAAGTTCTCAAACTTGCAGGCGCTGGTGCAGTTGCCGCAGGTGCTGCCAGTATAACAGGCTGTAGCAAAGACGAAGCTGAAACCCCAGCACCAAAGTCTATCGTTAATAAAGATGGACAGACCGTACTTGCTTGGTCTAATTGGTCTGGCAACCAATCTTGCCAACCTAATAAACGCGTCTTACCTAAAAACGTAGATGATTTACAAAAAATTGTAAAAGAGTCAGAGCAGCCCATTCGTATGGTTGGTTCAAGTCATAGTTTTAGTGCCTTAGTTCCTACCGATAAAACACTGTTATCAATTGCTCGTATGCGTGGTTTAGCTGAGGTTCATGCAGATAGCCATGAAGTAGATGTTTGGGCAGGTAGCCGTTTAGGACGCTTGGGCAAAAAGCTATGGAAAAAAGGCTATTCCATGATTAACATGCCTGATATTGATAGTCAGATGTTAGCAGGTGCGCTAGCAACCTCTACTCATGGTACAGGTAAACACTTAGGCTCTTTAAGCACACAAATTAGTCGTTATGAGTTTGTTAATGGAGAAGGCAAATTAGTGGCCTGTAGTCATGGCGAAAATAGTGATTTATTTCATGCTGCTGGTAATAACTTAGGTGCTTTGGGTGTGCTGGCTAAAGCTCGCATGCGTGTACAGCCTAAATATTACCTTAAAGAACATAGCTGGATGATGAGTGAAGAAGAAGGTTTAGCTCGTGCAGAAGAGCTTAGAGATAAGCACCGCCACTATGAGATGTATGCCTTACCTCAAAGTGATTATATGCTAGGTATTGCTATTGATAAGGTTGATGCCAAAGACATTCCTAAAGAAAAACCCGCTAGTGGTGACGCTTATGAAGCGTTCAGACTGATGTCTAATGTCATTGATTATGCACCATTTATGCGTAGTTGGATTGTAAATATGGGTGCCAGTACGGTTGAGCCTGAAACTCGATTTGGACCATCTAATGAAATTTTTGGCAACTTACGCGATATTCGCTTTAATGAAATGGAATACACAGTACCTGCCGAGGTGGGCCCTAAGGTATTAAAAGAAATTCTGGATATGATTAAAAAGAAAAATCTACCCATTGTATTTCCAATTGAAGCCCGCTATGTCCCTGCTGATGAAGTTTGGTTAAGTCCTTTTTATAAGCGTGATGGTTTTGCTATTAGTTGTCATAACTTCCACGATAAGCCCTATAAATCCTATTTTGCTGAGGTCGAAAAAATATTTCATAAATATGATGGTCGTCCACACTGGGGAAAAATTAATTCATTAAATGCCAAAGAGTTTGCAGCTCGTTATGAGCGTTTTGCGGATTTTAAAAAGCTGCGCCAAGAAATGGATCCTAAAAATCTATTTCTTAATGATTACCTACGTTATGCCTTGGGCGTAAGCTAAATCAAGAAGACAATAAAAAGCCGCTTTTCATTAGCGGCTTTTTATTTGCTTTGATATTGTATTTTTTGCTTAATAAGTTCGATTTTCTACATATCTTCAGGTAGCATTGCACAGGCATTTAGTTTGCAAACAAACTTTTTAATTATTCAAGGAATTTTTTATGCTTAGCAGCGATTACTATCTGACTTTTTTAGGGTTATTTTTAATTCTTACCACACTGACTTTACAGGGCATGATTGCCGCTATGGTTAAAGCAAAACAGCCCGATGCCATACCAGGAAAAATCAATGAGCAATTAAGTCATGCTTCGTTTGTGTTTCGTTCTAATCGTACATTTTTAAATTCGCTAGAGAACTTCCCTGCTATATTCGGTACGATCATATTAGCTATTTTAATAAATGCAAACCCACTTTGGACGGGCATATTAACCCTGACCTATGCAGTGGCACGCATTATTCATATGCTGCTTTATTATGTAATTTCAACAGAAAAAAACCCAAGCCCAAGAAGTTACTTTTTTGCTATCGGTTTATTGGCTAATCTGGCGTTATTGGTTATCTGCGCTATGCATTTGTTTTAAATATAACCTGAAACCTGCTATTTAAAATGCACTAAATCTAGTAGTTCTCCGTCTTCATCAAATAGCAGGTATTCACCTCTTCCTAAGTCTATCACCCACCTAGCAGGTGGGTTAAAAAGCTGTCCGTGCTCATAGATTTCATCTGGTATAGATGCGTCGGTAATATCTAAAACCTCATCTTCTTCATCTTCATTATCGCACACAAGCAATCTCTTTTAATGATTAAAATCAGTCTGTAATTGTATAAAATTTTGCTCAAGTTTTTTGAGTTTTTTCTTACCAATACCACCTAATAGCTCAATGGCATAGCGCACTCTGGCTCGGCTCATATCAGCACCTAATAAACTCATACTATCAAGTACAGAAATACTGGCGGCACTACCTGAAATGGCAATAAAAAATGGGAACAAAAAATCTCGTACTTTTATGTCCATTGCTTTGGCTAAGGCAAAAAGATTTTGCTCTATTGTTTCTTTTTGCCAATCACGAGTATCTTCCAATACCCATAGACCATATTGCAGTACCGTAAGTATCTGCTCTTGCTCTGGATAGGCTTTATGAGCAAAGTCTTCAAGTTTGATATCTAGCATGCCTGCAAAGAAAAATTGTACCAAAGGGGCAATATCAGAGAGCACTTCAATACGTGGTTTTAAATGAGGAATGAGGCTTTGTGCTTGGCTATTTGTAAACGCCCATTGACTAAATTGCTGGATAAATTCTTCTTGTTTGAGTTCTCGCAACCAAAGACTATTTAACCAACGCAGTTTGTCCATATCGAAAATAGGTCCGCCTAAAGAAATACGTTGAATATCAAAGTGTTCAACCATTTCAGAAAAAGTAAATTGTTCTCTTTCATCAGGCATAGACCAGCCCATACGTGCTAAGTAATTGAGCATGGCAGTGGGCATAAAACCCATACGCTCGTAAAACATAATTGAAGTAGGATTTTTACGCTTGGATAGCTTGCTTTTATCAGGATTTCTAAGTAACGGCATATGACATAATTTAGGCATGACCCAACCAAAATACTGATATAAAAGCTGATGTTTAGGTGCGGAACTTATCCATTCTTCTCCACGAATAACGTGGGTAATTTGCATCAAATAATCATCAACCACATTAGCAAGATGATAGGTTGGCATGCCATCTGATTTCATTAGAATTTGTGCATCAACCTGCGCCCAATCAAGCTCCATAGTTCCACGCAGCATATCCTTAATGTCACACTTACCCTCATCTGGCACTTGCATACGCACCACATAAGGCGCATTGGCAGCAGTGCGGGCAGCAATTTCATCTGCATTTAATGCCAAATCTTTATATTTTAAAGCACTATTATCTCCTGCTTGCTGCTTTTGCTGGCGAATTGCATCTAATTCTTGAGATGTACGAAAACACTTAAAAGCATGTCCTTTATCTAATAATATTTGTATATGCTCTTGATAAATATGCTTACGCTCACTTTGGCGATAAGGTCCAAAATCACCACCAATATCTGCGCCTTCATCCCACTCTAGTCCCAACCAGCGTAAGCTATCAAAAATAGCTTGTTCTGAGGCTCGGTTGCTACGGGTTTGGTCGGTATCTTCGATACGCAAAATAAATTTTCCACCCAAACTTCTAGCAAAGGCAAGATTAAATAAAGCAATATAGGCAGTTCCAACATGGGGATCACCCGTTGGCGATGGGGCAACACGAGTTCTTACAGTCATGGCATTTCCATTAAAATTAAAGTCGCTTTTAAGTGTACTTGATTTAACCTCTGCAACCCAAATAAAATCGCCAATTTAAGGCATTATTTACTGCTAATTTTGGCATTGGTATAAAGATGCTGACCATTACGAATAAAATCAATTCTAACTTGCTCGCCAGGTTTTATTTTGGCAATTTGATACATCACGCTGCGTGCGTTTTCTGCATTTTGTCCATTAATTTTAATGATGACATCTCCTGGGAATAAACCTGACTGTTCAGCTGGGCTATTTACATCAATGGTGGTAATCCAAAGCCCTTTTAGCACTTCAGGTAACCGATAACTACGCAACATTTGAGCGTCAATCTCTCGCACTCTAACTCCAAGCCAACCTAGAATTACTCGCCCATTTTTAATAATTTGTTGGGTGATTTTTTCTGCTGACATAGCAGGAATAGCAAATCCTATTCCTTGATAAGCCCCACTTTTGCTATAAATTGCCGTATTAATACCAATTAATTGCCCCTGAGCATTAATTAATGCACCTCCTGAGTTGCCAGGGTTAATAGCAGCATCGGTCTGAATATAATCTTCATATACATTTAACCCTATACGATTGCGTCCAGTAGCAGAAATAATCCCCATAGTAACCGCCTGCCCAACACCAAAGGGATTACCAATAGCAAGCACAACATCACCTATACGCATCTCTTTTTCAGGCGCAATTTCTAAGGTAGGTAAATCATCAAGCTCTATTTGTAATACTGCTAAATCCGTTTCCTCATCTATACCAATCACCAGCGCACTGGCCTCACGGCCATCATTGAGAGCCACAACAATTTCATCAGCACCTCGAATAACATGATAATTGGTTAAAATTTTACCATTAGCATGCATGATTACGCCTGACCCCAAGTTAGATTGGCTTTTATTCTCTTTTTCTAGCTGTTTATCAAAAAAACGTTTAAATAAAGGATCGCTATACAAAGGGTGGGTTTCACGCTGTAAGTGTGTACGAGTATAGATATTAACGACCGCTGGTAAGGCTTTAGCAACGGCTTGTGCATAACTTATAGGCGCTCGATTAGCATTAACCTGCCACAGATTTTGCTTAAAAAACAGCAAAATAAACACCAGTGCCAAAAGCACTCCCATACTAATGGCTAAAATGCCTGACCAAATTTGTTTACGTTGCATAAATTGTCCTAAAAAATGAGATTATGGCTAAAAGTCTTGCATAAATAATATACTTGGGTAAGCATGGGCATTCTATTTTCAACTTGGTTCAAACGCTTATGAGCATACATCAACAGACCCTCTTAGATTATCTGGATAACTGTCTTGAGGCAAAAAAAATTAAAGATTTTTGCCCTAATGGATTACAGGTTCAAGGCAAGCAACAAATTAACCGTTTATTAACAGGCGTAACTGCCTGCCAAGCCCTAATTGATGAGGCAATCTGCCAAAATGCCGATGCCATTTTGGTACATCATGGCTACTTTTGGAAAGGCGAAGAACAAACCATTAGAGGCATTAAACGTGAACGCTTAAAAGCATTATTAACACATGATATTAACCTGTATGTCTATCATCTGCCTTTAGATGTACACCCTGAATTTGGCAATAATATACAGTTAGCAAAATTATTGGAATTGCATAGCATTGAGCCACTTAATGCAGAAGAGCCAAACATGGTAGGCAATATAGGTCTACTAGCTGCGCCAATATCAGGCTATGATTTAAGCGAGTTAATTGAAGAAAAACTAGGTAGAAAACCTTTATATATTGGAGAAGAAGAGGATCTTATTGCTCGAATTGGTTGGTGTACCGGTGCTGCACAAGGATATTTACAGCAAGCCATCGATGCTGGCGTAGATGCCTTTATTACAGGAGAGATTAACGAACCTGCGGTACACTTAGCTAGAGAAACAGGCACTCATTTTTACAGCGCAGGGCACCATGCAACAGAGCGTTATGGCGTAAAAGCACTAGGTGAGCATTTAGCCCAAGAATTTGATTTAGACGTTTGCTTTGTGGATATTGATAACCCTGTTTAGAAATAGGAGCTAGTTTTGTAAGTCTTCTTTTAACACCAACGCACTGATATTTTTTGCCGCCAGCTTATCCTGTGCTTGATTTAATTTAGAGCGATTGCTAAAAGGGCCCACCATCACTCGATACCATTTATTCCCTTTCACATCTTTAACGCTAGCATAGGCATGCATACCCTCTAATAAAAGCTCTGCTCTTAACTTATCTGCATCTACCTGTGAACGAAATGAGGCAACCTGCAACTGGTACTGATACGTCAACTTGCTGCTTTTAGGTGTAGATTTATAATGTTTATTATTTTTAACATCTACGCTTTTCTTTTCTAATAACTTATAGAAATCATAGCGTTTTGCCTTGTCTTTTATTTGCTGATTGGCTATTTTGCTTTTGCTATCAAGCGTTTTTAATGCCTCCTTTGCCTGCTGCTGAATAATAGGAAAAGCCTCTTCTGTAGGCTGTGTTGAAAGATAATAAATAAACCCCACAAAAGCAAAAAACACCAGTGGCGTCGTAATCCAAACCCAAGTGGCAATACTATCTTGTTGCTGACTCATCTATTTTCCTTACATTTTTTCAGGGGCACTTAACCCCAGTAAACTTAGGCCATTTGCCAATACCTGCTGAACTGCCTTAGACAATAGCAAACGTGCATCTCTTAATGGCTTATCTGCCACTAAGGTTTTATGTGCATTATAATAAGAGTGAAACTCCCCTGCTAACTCACGCAAGTAAGTCGCGACCTGATGCGGTTCTCGATGATGTGCAGCTTGCTGTAATAAACTGGGATACTGATTGAGTTTCTTCATTAACCCCTGCTCTTGTGGCTCAACAAGCAAAGTAAATGCAGCCAAACCCTCATCTTTATGCCAAGTTAAAGCATCTTGTTCCAACTTTCTGAACATAGAGCAAATACGAGCATGTGCATATTGAATATAATAAACAGGATTGTCATTTGTTTGTGAAAGCGCAAGATTAATATCAAATACCAACTGGCTTTCAGGCTTACGTGCCACCAAGAAAAAGCGAGTGGCATCAACCCCCACTTCTTCAATTAAATCACGTAAGGTTAAATAACTGCCAGCACGTTTGGATAACTTTACTTCTGCACCATCACGCATAACAGTAACCATTTGGTGCAATACATAACTAGGCCAGTTACGAGGAATGCCTTTATCGAGACCTTGCAAGCCTGCCCGTACACGAGTAATCGTACTATGATGATCCGCACCTTGTTCATTAATCACTGTGGTAAAACCCCTTTGCCACTTATTTAAGTGATAGGCAACATCAGGTACAAAATAGGTATAACCCCCATCTTTTTTACGCATAACTCGATCTTTATCATCACCAAACTCTGTGGTTTTAAGCCAAAGCGCACCGTCTTGCTCATAAGTATGTCCATTGTTAACCAGCAAATCGACCACTGCCTGTACCTCATGGCTACTATATAAAGAAGACTCCAAAAAGAAATGATCAAAAGCAACTTTAAAGGCACTTAAATCTTGGTCTTGTTCTCGGCGTAAATACGCAACAGCAAAGGCTTTAATTGCATCAAGATTATCTACATCACCCTCAGCGGTTATATGCGTATCTGCTGCCACTACCGTTTCTTTAGCTAAGTAGCTATTAGCAACATCAATAATGTATTGCCCTTGATAACCATCTTGCGGCCAGCACTCATCTTCAGGTGTTTGCTGTTTGCAACGCGCTTGCACCGATAAAGCAAGATTATCAATCTGTTTGCCTGCATCGTTATAATAAAATTCACGACTTACAGCAAAACCCACTGCCTTCAATAGCCTACTTAAACAATCTCCAATAGCCGCCCCTCGACCATGCCCAATATGCAAAGGACCTGTTGGATTAGCAGAAACATATTCAATTTGGACGGGAGCCTGATTACCCATATTACAATGCCCAAAGGTAGCACCTTGCTGCAAAATTTGCTGCACTAACTCACACATAGACTCTTGGGCAATAAAAAAATTAATAAACCCAGGGCCTGCCACTTCTGTCTTAGCAATTAGATTATTATCAGGAATGGCGGCAATGATTTTTTCTGCCATATCTCTAGGTGCAAAACCCGCAGCTTTAGCAAGCATCATGGCTAAATTTGATGACAAATCCCCATGTGCGGAATCTTTACTATTTTGTAGAATAATTTTAACTGGCCGTTCAGGGCTAATTATTTGTTCATCAATCAAGGTGTTAACTGCTTGAGAGAGTAATTCAGAAAGCGCAGACTTCATATTAAGGGAAAAATCTCTATAGAAAATAAGGCAGTTATTATGACAAAAAGTAGCCTCTGGGTGAAGACAATTGTGCAATTTTAAATAACTTAAAGCGACTTTAACATGCTCAAGAAAACAGGTATTTTTGATAAGTTATCCACAGTGGTGCAATATCTTACTAAGAAAAAGCCACGAGCTAAAAGGGCTTATAAAATGTCAAGCGGTTTAAAAAGATTTTTTAAAATTTTATTTAGACATATTACGACAATATTTAATTTAACAATTAAGAACGTGCTAATTTTTTATTAATAATAAATGCTAAAAGACTTTAATTCCTAAAAAAAATTCTGTAAGTTATTGATTTTTAAGGAGGCAAATTTTCAAATGCCTGATTTTTTTAGGTTTTTTAATAAGGCACTACGAGTTTTATTTTGTTACCATTTGATTATATTTTAGTAAGCATTCATTCATTAATCTGAAACATTTAAAAAAACTTAGCCTGCGTACTTTTTAAACAATCTAACTAGAACTCAATCTATATGCTAATTCTGATTGCTTTTTCAAAACTTATCCAAAGTTTTATCCACAGTTTCTTGGGATAACTAAATGCGCTTTTTTTATAAGAAATAAAACAGGCAATTTCCTCTAGCATACACCAACATATTGATATAAAAAATAAACGGCACTGCAACAGTAAAATCAATTTATTATTTTTAACTAATTACTTTTCTTTGGCTCAAATCCAGCAACCACAGAGACTTATATCAACCCCACCCTAATATATCCACCATCGTATTATCGAGCATTAGGTTAATGGGTCTCTTTTTGCTCGTTTAATGATAAATACCAATTACAGTATTACTACGGCTCAGTCCTGTTATCAACCTTTATACGTACCATTTACATGCGATGATTTTAAAAGAATATAACTCAATTTTTACTTTCGTAAGACATAGGTAAATCTGGTATAATACGCTGCTCACTTATTTTTAACTTACAATATCTATATAAGCAAATCAATACAAGCAGAGAGACTATGGCAGATTACCGTTCGAAAACGTCCACGGGTGGGCGCAACATGGCAGGCGCTCGTGCCCTATGGCGCGCAACAGGCATGACCGATGAAGATTTTCATAAACCCATTATTGCAGTCGCAAACTCTTTTACCCAATTTGTACCTGGACACGTACACCTAAAAGACATGGGGCAACTCGTTGCACGCCAAATAGAAAAAGCAGGTGGTGTTGCCAAAGAATTTAATACCATAGCAGTAGATGATGGTATTGCAATGGGACATGACGGTATGCTCTATAGTTTACCTAGTCGTGAAATTATTGCCGATTCAGTAGAATATATGGCGAATGCACATTGCGCTGATGCCCTAGTGTGCATTTCTAACTGCGACAAAATCACCCCGGGCATGCTAATGGCAGCACTGCGCCTTAATATTCCTGCTGTGTTTGTCTCTGGTGGACCTATGGAAGCGGGTAAAACCAAACTATCCGAACATAAATTAGATTTAGTTGATGCCATGGTTATTGCCGCTGACGATAACGCCAGCGACAGCACCGTCCACGAATACGAACGCAGTGCTTGTCCCACCTGTGGTTCTTGTTCTGGTATGTTTACTGCCAATTCCATGAATTGTTTAACCGAAGCCATAGGCTTATCATTACCCGGTAATGGTTCAACCCTCGCCACACACATAGACCGTAAACAACTTTTTTTACGAGCCGCTGATATAATTGTCGATATCAGCAAACGCCATTATCAAGAAAATGATCAAAGTGTATTGCCACGAAGTATCGCCAGCTTTCAAGCATTTGAAAATGCCATCATGTTAGACATTGCGATGGGTGGCTCAACTAATACAATCTTGCATCTACTAGCAGCAGCTCAAGAAGCAGAAGTAAACTTTACCTTAAAAGACATTGATCGCTTATCCAGAGTTGTCCCTCAACTATGTAAAGTAGCCCCCAATGCACAACAGTATCACATGGAAGATGTACACCGAGCAGGCGGCATTATGAACATCTTAGCCGAACTTAATCGTGCGGGACTATTACATGCCGACTTACCCACCGTACACAGCCCAACCTTAGGAGAGGCACTTAAACAATGGGACATTACCGAAAATCCCAGCCCTGAAGTGGTTGAGTTTTTTAAAGCAGGACCTGCTGGTATTCCTACCCAAACCGCTTTTAGTCAAAGCACCCGCTGGGCCACCCTTAATGGCGACCGTGCCGCTGGCTGTATTCGCAATTTAGAACATGCTTACTCTAAAGAAGGTGGTCTAGCCGTTTTATATGGCAATATTGCCGAAACAGGTTGCGTGGTTAAAACTGCAGGTGTAGATGACTCTATTTTAGTATTCAACGGCAAAGCCAAAATTTATGAAAGCCAAGATACCGCTGTCAAAGGCATTTTAGATGATGAAGTCAAAGCAGGTGATGTTGTTATTATTCGCTATGAAGGACCAAAAGGAGGACCAGGCATGCAAGAAATGCTCTACCCAACGTCTTACCTAAAATCTAAAGGCCTAGGCAAAGCCTGCGCACTTTTAACCGATGGTCGATTCTCTGGAGGAACATCAGGGCTCTCAATTGGCCATGCCTCACCAGAAGCGGCGGCAGGTGGTGCAATTGGATTATTACAAGATGGCGACCCCATTTTAATTGATATCCCCAAACGTAGCATCAACGTCTTACTTGACGATGACGAACTAAAAAAACGTCGCCAAGCACAGGATAAAAAAGGTTGGAAACCAGCAAAAACTCGCCCCCGTAAAGTCAGCACAGCACTTAAAGTCTATGCCGCTTTTGCCACCAGTGCCGACAAAGGCGGAGTACGAGACACCTCGGCGTTTGATTAGATTAGTTTAAGGCCTGTACTGAACAGGCCAATCACAATAACAACCATCACCAACAACATTCATATATAAGGCACTGGCTTGTTCTTTATACAATTTAACCAATGCAGAAAAAAATGACTCCCCTCTAGGAATACACTGTGCGCCAAAGCCATAAGGTCCGTAATATCCCAAATTAAGTTTATCATCAAATAACGCCAAAGCAGGACTTGCAGGAAACGGCAAATCACTCTTTATCAAATACATACGCTTACCATTTAAACGTAAAAAATCTGCCTCCTGCCTAGCACTCAATGAACTAGGAGCCAGCACAAAAACCCGCAAATCAGCCTCGCCATATTCGGCCAGCAACCCATCAAAATGCCGCTGACTCAATGTATTACATACACAATCAGGATTCCAAAAATGTACCAAAGTAACCTGATTATCAGCAGCTTGCGCCTGTTGCTGCATGATTGTCTTAAGCTGCTTACGAACCAGCGCAGGTTGCAAAAAAACACGATTATTTTGCCCCAAGATAAAAGGACGCACAGACTCCGAACTCAACCACCATAATAAACAAGCAACAGCAAGCAACACCAGCAGCAATAAAACTTTAAAATAAATTGAAATATTTTTAAAAGACATGCACAAAATAACTCGTTGACCAAGATTGAATGTATTATCATAGCCCCTTTAGCACAAAACAAAAGGTATTTTCCATGCAGCTTAATCCATTAGCAAACACCAATCTACAAGTAAGCCAAATTTGTTTAGGCACCATGACATGGGGCGAACAAAATACCGAAGCCCAAGCACATGAACAAATGGACTATGCCCTCGCACAAGGCATTCAATTTTTTGATACTGCAGAAATGTACCCTGTGCCCCCCAAAGAAGACACCCAAGGATTAACCGAAAAATACATAGGCAGCTGGTTTAAACAAAGACAAAACCGAGACAAAATTATTTTAGCCAGCAAAGTAGCAGGCCCTGGCATAGCACATGTAAGAGCAGGCAGCGAACTATCAAGCAAGCACATAGAACAAGCCATAAACAGCAGTCTAAAACGCTTAAATACAGACTATATCGACCTTTACCAACTGCATTGGCCCGCACGCAACACCAATTTTTTTGGACAACTTGGCTATCAAATTAAAGAAGAAGCACTCAGCCAAACCCAACTTGAAGCACAAATGCTAGATGTTTTAAACAGCCTTAACCTACTCATTCAACAAGGTAAAATTCGCCATTACGGACTCTCAAATGAAACACCTTGGGGCGTAATGAAATACCAACAGCTAGCAAAAGCGCTCAATATGCCAGCACCAGTTTCTATACAAAACCCCTACAACCTACTCAACCGCACCTACGAAGTAGGGCTCGCAGAAATATCCCATCGAGAAAAAATAGGACTGCTTGCCTACTCTCCTTTAGCCTTTGGCGTACTAACAGGCAAATACCTCAACAACAGCCCAAAAGAAGCACGCCTAAGCCTATACAGCCGCTTTAGCCGCTACACCAACGAACTGGCAACAAAGGCAACCACACAATACGTTGCACTTGCAAAAGAAAACGCCATTAGCCCAGCACAACTGGCACTCGCCTTTATTAATCAGCAGCCATTTATAACCAGCAATATCATAGGCGCAACCAACATGCAGCAACTTAAAGAAAACATCAGCGCCATCAATATCCATCTAGAAGCCGACGTACTAGATGAAATTACCCGCATTCATCAAACCATCAATAATCCTTGCCCTTAAACTTAATCCAACATGAGTTTTGCCATTAACGAATTTCTACCCAGTTTAAGCCAACGTCCCGGCGTATATCGAATGTACGCCAAAGACAACGAATTACTCTATGTAGGCAAAGCAAAAAACCTCAAAAACAGAGTGCAAAGTTACTTCCGAAGCAGAGGACTAGACAGCAAAACAGTCGCCCTAGTCAGCAAAATAGAACATATAGAAATAACCATTACCGCCAGTGAAGCCGAAGCCCTTTTGCTTGAACAAACACTCATCAAAAAACACCACCCGCACTTTAATATCCTACTTAAAGACAGCAAATCTTACCCCTACTTACACCTATCCGAACATACCTACCCACTACTGGCATACCGCCGTATACGCGGACAGGTAAAAGGACGCTACTTTGGCCCCTACCCCAATGCCACGGCCGTAAAAGAAACACTAAACCACCTACAAAAACTATTTAAACTGCGCTCTTGCACCGACAGCTACTTCAGTAACCGCAGCCGCGCCTGCTTACAACACCAAATTAACCGCTGTAGTGCGCCCTGTGTTAAACAAATTAGCAGCACAGAATACGCCCAAGACACCCGACACGCAGAACTCTTTTTAACAGGACAAAATCAAGCTCTACTACATGACCTACAAACTCAAATGCAACAAGCAGCAGAACAACTCCAATTTGAACAAGCCGCACAATTGCGTGATAAAATCGAAATGCTAAGACAAATACAACAAGAACAACATGTAGAAAACGAACAAGGCAATGCCGATATCTGGGCAATGCAACAACTAGGTGAACAATACTGCCTACACCGCCTAGCCTTTCGCCAAGGACGACTACAATCAAGCCAAAACTTCTATCCCGAAAACCAAGCTGGTGAAACGGCCCAACAATTCTTTGCCGACTATATAGGACAATACTATTTCTCCAGCAACTTAATAGAAGGACTACCTCAAGAACTTATCTGTGAGCTCACAACAGAACTAACCCAACCCATAGTAGATGCCATTTATTTACAATTTAAACAACGCATAAAACTCACCACAGGCAAACGCAACAAGCGTCGTCAATGGCTACAAATGGGGCAACAAAACGCCCAAGCAGGCAGCGCACAAAAAACCAATCAACAACAAATTATCGCCATCAAACTAAAACAACTTATAAAACTACTTGCACTAAAGAAACAACCCAATAGAATAGAATGCTTTGACATTAGCCATGCCCAAGGAGAAGACACCTACGCCTCCTGTGTTGTCCATAACACACAAGGACTTGCCAACGACCGATACCGCCGCTTTAAAATTAAAGGCATTACCGCAGGCGACGACTATGCCGCACTAGAACAAGCCGTACGCCGCCACTTTACTCGAATGCAAGCACAACAAGATGTAGCCGAACTACTACTCATTGATGGCGGCAAAGGACAAGTTGCCAAAGTACAAAGCGTACTTGATGAACTCAACCTTACCCAAGTACAATGCTTTGGTATATCCAAAGGCGAAACACGCAAAAGCGGCTGGGAATATTTATGGCAAGCAACAAAAAAACAACCGATTATACCCAATGCACACGATGAAGGTTTTAGATTACTGCAACAAATACGAGATGAAGCTCACCGCTTTGCCATTAGCGGACACCGTAAAGCCCGTGCAAAAAAACGGGTACAATCAGACATTCAAGAAATGTCAGGCATAGGACCAAAAAGACGAAAAGAACTACTTATCCACTTTGGCAGTTTAAAAAACATGAAAAGCGCACCGCTAGAAGAAATTACAAAAGTTAACGGCATAAGCCAAAAACTAGCAGAAAAAATATACACGCAACTACATGGCGAATAACAAACCGCCAACAAATGACAGCAATTAGGACCAACATGAATATCCCAAATATCCTCACATTAGCCCGCATCATCATGATTCCCCTAATGGTCATCTGCTACTACTGGCTACAACCACATGGCGGTATTTATGCCGCAATTATATTCAGCTCAGCAGCAATAACCGACTGGTTTGACGGCTACTTAGCCCGTAAACTCAACCAACAAACCGCACTCGGCGCATTCTTAGACCCCGTTGCCGACAAACTCATAGTCGCCATTGCGCTGGTCTTACTGGTTGAAACCTTCCAAGATACCTGGCTAACAATCCCAGCTATGATTATTGTTGGACGAGAAATTGTCATCTCCGCCCTACGAGAATGGATGGCAGAACTAGGCAAACGCCAAAATATAGCCGTTAGCATGCTCGGGAAATTAAAAACCAGCGCACAAATGCTCTCAATAGTGCTACTTCTTGCCTCAGAAGGACAAGGAACACTAGCAGAAATAGGCTTTAGCTGCTTAGCACTGGCCGCCATATTAACCCTTTGGTCAATGGTCGTTTACCTTAAAGCCGCTTGGCCACACCTCAAACAATAGCCAAGCTATGAAAAAATACGCAACCGCACTCCAAAAAACAACTGCCCTCATTTAACAAGCCAACTAATTGTGCTCACAATACGCACCTAACCAAGCTAAAAAATCATCACTACACATACCCACATTAAGACGCATATAAGTTGACGCATTCGGCTGCGGAGAAAATAAATGACCGGGCGCAATTAACCAACCCGCTTTATGCGCTGCCAGTGCCATTTCTACCGTATCTTTACCAGTATCTATCCACAACAATAAGCCCGCCTGAGCATGTTCAGGATAGGTAATATTAATTGCCTCCAACTTAGGACGTAAACGCTGATGGGCTTGTTGTAATTTAGTTTGTACATGCTTGAGGTGTTTACGGTAATGGCTGTCTGTCCACAATTGATACACACTGCGTTCAGTCAACTCTGGAGTTGCCATATGCGCTAACATTTTTTGTCGAATAACACCTTTAACATGAACTTTAGGGCAGCAAAGCAGACCCACTCGCCAATTACCACCAATGACTTTTGATGGACCACCTGCATAAAAAACACGCTCAAATTGATCCAAAGCAGCATAGCGCAAAGCGAGAGAACCACTCGCAAAATGTCCGTAAATATCATCTTCTAACATATAAACATCATGCTCTCGCATTAAAGTTAAAACCTGATAAGCCACCGCAAGATGAACATTAAATGAAGTAGGGTTATGCAACACACTATTGGTAATGTACAACTTAGGTTTTGCATGAACAAACAAACTTTCCAATTGTGCAATATCAGGACCATCATGATGACGCTTAACACTTAACACACGCAACCCTTTTTGCTGCAAACAGCCAATAATCCAAAACCAACAAGGCTCATCAACCAATACAGTATCCCCTGCTTCAACAAAATAATTAAGTAATAACTCAATCGCCCCAGAGACACCTGATGTAGTAATCATATTTTCAGGATTTGCCCGAATGCCTAAACTATCGAGTTGACGAGCAAAGGTATCTCGTAGCGGTAAATAACCTTGAGGATGATTATAACCATAAGCAAAATCTGTTAAATCACCCATAGCTCGGCGAGTAGCAGCTTGCAAAAAATCCTGAGAAAGCCAATCTTTAGGCAATTGCCCACTACCTGGTGAATGGCTGTCAGGATAATCACTAAATAAATGCCCCAACAACCAAGGAGTTTCCAAAACATGCTCTTTAACGACAACCGCCGAACTACTTGCTCTGTACTGGCGATGCTGCTGTTGATTAACATAATAACCTGAGCCACGAACAGCATTTAAATGCCCATGAGCAGTCAAACGGTCATAGGCTTGAGCAACAGTAAAAGTCGATACCGACAATTTTTTTGCCAAAGCCCGCACCGAAGGAATACGCTGCCCTGGCAAATATACCTGCCAATGGATTTTCTCTAAAATCCAATCACACACACCTTGAGTTTTATTCATCTTTGGATTGTGCATACTTACTCCAATCATAGCATTACTGCCTAATCTGTACAGGACATTGTTACGGCACAGTATTTCATTTTGTCATGCAAACTGTATAGGGATTGTATTGACTCATTGCCTTATAGTAAAGGCAACTTAAGCACAGAATCCGCAAATATTTATGCAAAACTTACTATTAAGCAATTTTATAATTTTTATTTTCATCAACTCCGCCACACCAGGACCGAATAACTTAATGTTATTGCATGCAGGCATCAAATCAGGGTTCAAAGCCTGCTATCCCCACATCTTAGGTATTGGTATAGGACTAAACATAATGTTAGCTTTAAGCTATTGGGGCATGGCAACAGTCATAACCGAACTACCCACGGTCATGACAGGGCTAAAAATAATAGGCACAAGCTATCTATTATGGCTAGCATGGCAAATGTGGATTACTGGCATTATGCCTGACGTTCCTGACGAGACATATATGTACGCTCCGGTTCTGTCAAGACGAATAAATCCGCAAAATCGCCATTGGCGGCTTTGTTTGTCTTTTTTTGCTTTTCTTTTTTACCCATTCTTGCTTTGCTGTTTTTTAGATGATGGCTTTTTTGAACGCTTAAAAAGGCGTTGCTCTGACATATATCCGGGCTTAACAGCATTGAGCTGCGCCCCTAATGAGCTACGAGCCTACACACCCTAAACTTTGTACACCCAAGCGGTCTGTTTGACCTTGTCTTTATCGGGTTTGATGTAGGCAGGCTTAGCCTGTTGTTCATCTTCATTGAGCAAGCAATGATTGGTAAAAAGGTAATCAGGGGTTCACAACACCCATACGGGCTTATAGCCCTTGTCTCGTCCGAACTCCCTGATTACCTAACCTGTTAAGGTGAACAAGATGTGTCACCTTGTTGTTCCAGTTGTTTGTGTTTAAATTGCGCTTGGTAGAGTTCACCTTTTTGCAGCAGCATCCACATGAGCCGTGCCATTTTGTGAGCCGTAGCTACTACAGCTTTGTTCTTGCCGATACGCGTCACAAGCTGAGTGATCCAACGACTGAAATCATCATCTTTTTTATGTGCCCGATGCACAATGGAGCGTGCACCATGAATCAGCTGTTTACGTAAATACCCATCACCACGTTTAGTAATACTCGATAAACGATTGGTATTGCCTGAGGCATATTGTCTAGGCGTTAATCCTAACCACACACCTAACTCTTTGGCATTACTAAAGGCTTGTCCTTTATCAATGGATGCACTGAATGCCGATGCAATTAATGGCCCAACGCCAGGAATGGATTGCATAATATGTGCAGCAGTGCTTTGCTCGTTGGTTTTTACAAAGTGTGCTTCAAGTCGCTGTATTTTATCATTAAGTAGCGAAAGCTCTTCGGTAGCTTCGGTTAACAACACTTGAACAGCTATCGGATGTGATTCAGATAAGAAGCGATGCAAGCCTTCCTTAAACCCTTTATGTCCTTGGGGAAGAACAACGCCAAACTCCAGCAACAAACTGCGAGTTTGATTAATCAATGCAGTACGCGAAGCAATCAGGCGCTCACGCATTCGATGAAAGACCAATACCCCTTGTTGTGCTTCAGATTTAACGAATACAAAACGAAGGTTGACACGTTGGCTGGCTTCATAAATCGCCATACAATCGTTTTTATCGTTCTTATTGCCGCGCACAAACGGGGTAACATGCTGCGCGGGAATTAACTTCACCTGATGCCCTAACTGCAAACCAAAGCGTCCCCAGTAATGAGCTGTGGCACAGGCTTCCATCACAATGGAACAAGGTGGAAGTTGCATTAAGAAGGTTTTTAACGCCTCTCGGCTTAGACGTTTGGATAAACAGGGCTTACCTTGTTCGTTGATACCTAGTAATTGAAAAGACTGTTTTGCCAAATCAATGGTGAGTGTGCTAATTTGAGTCATGTTGGACGCTCCTTTTTGCTGTGGTTGAAAATTCAGTATGGCGCATTGACGCCGAGTAAGGAGCGTCCATCTCATCACCATATTAATCACAGCCAAGCGTCATTTAAGGCGATTTAATGGGATTCCAAGGGAGCACTTTCACCTGTTTTTAAAGGAGTGTGAGTGGCGGTTTAACAACAGCGACCCAAAGAGTCAATTAAAACAACTGAATCAATGAGTTAAGAAGGAAATGGGCTAGTTATCTAGGACAGCCCCAAATAAATTCCAATTAAAGCATTAAATTTTACTAAAAATTATTCATTTTACGCTTGCCAAATCGTTTTTTTTTTTTAGTGTATGAGGGTTGCTTGCTGTATTGATATGGCAAGAAGAAAATAAGCCTCAAACCCTAAAGGAAAAAACAATGACCTATTTAAAATCTATTTTTATTAAACTTAGCCCTGTATTTTTGACACTTTTTTTAGCTGCCTGTGGCGGTGCAAGTAGTGGTAGTAGTTCAGATTACCAAGCACCAAAAAAAGAAATAAATACCGATTTAGGCAATGTAATAGGTAACCCCGTTACCAAACAGGGTTATGACGGCTCTGGAAGTGAGCGTAAAGTATCAATTAGCGTCACCGTTACGCCTTATGCAAAAGGCTTTAAAGTCTTATTTGAGCCTGTTTCTAAACATTCTATTTGTAATTGGAAATCAATTATCCAAGGTGGTAAGCAAGTTTCACTAGGGTTAATAGCTACAAGCTTATCAAGTTTTCGCCAACAAAGCTTTTATAAGGGGTATATAGTGTATGGTGCAAATACGGCCTGTGATGATTATCAGGTAACTACCGAATGGGCTATATTTTCTGACAGAATTGGTATTAATCCGAATCAACCTTACAGTGTGCAATTTGGCTCTAGAGTCGAGGATAAAAAAGGCAAAGAGCAGGTATTTGAGATTAACCCTCAGTAGTTTTTTAAAGCTTAATGATTTTTGCGTGAGCGCACTTTAAATTTAAAAGCCTCAGTCTAGAAATAGACTGGGGCTTTTTAGGTTTTACGGCCAATGTTATCGAGTCTTAGGAGATTCCGCTTTCTTTACTGATGATTATCCAGTCATCTGTTGGACAAGCCCAGCTATTTAAAAAAATGTGTCATAGCGAGGGCGTAGCCCCTCACCTAACGCTAGGTGAGGGGCAAGTTGTGTTTGGTTTTGTCTATAAAACAATCAGGACAGGCATGTTTAATAAAACAATCAGAAAAACAATCAGAAACAATCAGGACAGGCATGTTTAAAGAAAGCAAATCAGACACTCATCTTAAAAAAAGCAAAAAAACACAAAAAATTCTTATTTATCCTTGCAAATATGCTTTAAATTTAATATTGTCTGAAAAACAGTCTATTTTTAATGAAAATAGACAGCAAAATAAAACCCAAAATAAGAAGAAAAGAACCCAAAAAAAATTCAAATAAACTCAAAAAAAATAAAAAGAAAAACAAGGAGTGCATAATGCCAAAGCCCAGAAAACAACAAATCTCCCTTGCTGTTACACCTTATTACCACTGCATGAGCCGCTGTGTTCGTCGTGCCCATTTATGTGGAAAAGATGAACTAACAGGACGCTCTTTTGAACATAGACGAGCTTGGATTGAAAGCAGAGCATTGGCTATTGCACAGGTCTTTGCCATTGATATAGTTTCCTATGCAATCATGAGTAATCACTACCATGTAGTGTTATTTGTAGATAAAGAAAAAGCCAAGAGTTGGAGTCATGATGAAGTCTTACAACAGTGGTATAAGCTATTCAAAGGTAACGCATTATTAAAAAAATACATCAATCAAGAAGTGCTTAATCCAAAAGAACAAAAAAGCCTAATTGGATATGCTAAAAAATATAGAAAACGCTTAAAAAGTATTAGCTGGTTTATGCGTAGCCTAAATGAATAGCCCGTAAATCCAATGAAGAAGACAAATGTACAGGACGTTTTTGGGAAAGTCGGTTTAAATCCCAAGCACTATTAGATGAAAGTGCATTGCTCTCATGTGCTGTTTATGTGGATTTAAATCCTATCCGCTCAGGCATTGCCACAACCCCTGAAAAGTCAGATTACACCTCAATCAAACAACGCTGTAACACTGCTCAAAAAAGCCGTAATCCCAATCATATTAATGCTCAGCATAAAGGCTTACATCCTTTTATTGGTAATCAACAAGTAGAAAGTAAAGAAAGCAATAAAAAAAGTGAAAGCAATGAAAGTAATAAAAACAAGTTACTAACCAAAGGCATGCCTTTAAGCCTAACTGCATATTTGGAGTTAGTTGAATGGACAGGGCGAATACAACGTCCTGATAAAAAAGGGGTTATACCCAAGCAAGAGCATTCAATCCTAACAAGATTAGGTATGAACCAGCAACAATGGCTTAATATTAGTCAGCGTTTTGAGCAAAGTTTTAAGCAATTTGCAGGCAAAGAGGCGAGCTTAAGAAAAGCGGCAAAGGTATTAAACTACCGACGACCATCTGGAATTAGTTTGTGTCGGCAAAACATAGGCTAACACAAACCCTATAGACCTAAATAAACGCAAAGTAATCAAACCATTTAGCAAAGTGGCAACTACGCTGTGCTTTAAATTCCGTATTTTCAAGCAAAAGTAGCTAAAAAAAGTCAAAACTCCCATATTTTCAAAGCAAACACCGGCAAGCTGAAAATCTTGTCCGCTCCCACTAAAAAAATCAGCAGTTTTTTAACAATTAAGACAGGCATGTTTAAAAAGTAGGTGTCTTAGTTTTTTTGAGATTAAAAAAAACCGTCTCAAAGGACGGTTTAATTTAAATATTTTTGTATAGTTAATTTTTACGTTTTCTTATTAATACACCAGAAAATAGCAATAACATAAGATGCACAATAGATAGACTACCTATTCCTTGCATTCCAGTTTTGATTTTACCCAATGGTTGTTGGCTAGGTGCTGCTTGTGCTGCCCCCTGAGTGCCTGAACTTCCTGATGCACCACTTGCACCTCCAGTACCAGAACCACCTCCTGTTACATTCGTACCTACACACACACCAGGCACTGAATTTGCGCCATCACAGGTGCCATTATTGTTTGAATCAACATCCATATAATCAGGTGTGCCATCTTTATCTGTATCTACACAGTTAGCAGGGAAACTGGTATTAGTACGAGCACATTCTTTAATGTCGCTTAATCCATCTTTATCAGAGTCTCCAGAGCCGTCAGTCATATTTCCTTTATTCGTTTCATCTGCATCTTTAACGCTAGGAATGCCGTCACCATCTAAATCTCTATTGGGATTGGCTCCATTATTACTTTCATCTTTATCTGTCTTTCCGTCATTATCAGAGTCTGTATCTAAATAATCAGGAGTGCCATCTCCATCGGTATCAACACAGTTAGCAGGAAATGTTGTGTTAGTACGAGCACATTCTAGTGTATCACTTAACCCATCTTTATCAGAGTCTCCAGAGCCATCTGTTGTTGCGCCAGCATTGGTTTCGTCTGCATCTAAGTGTGTAGGAATGCCATCTCCATCTACGTCACCATTTGGATTTGTACCATTATTGCTTTCATCTTTATCAGAGGTGCCGTCATTATCAGAATCACTATCCATATAATCTGGAATGCTGTCTCCGTCTGTATCAATACACACTGCTGGTTTTTTATTTGTAACCAAAGCACATTCTTGTTTATCACTTAATCCATCTGCATCAGAATCGCCTCCTGCTGCCACACTTTGAGGGTTAGCAGTTGCTTTGGCTTGCAAGTAGTCTTTAATGCCATCTGCGTTACTATCTGTATTTTCCAGTCCATCGAGAACACCATCGCCATCGCTATCTTTATCTAGATAGTTAGGCGCACCATCAGCGTCTACATCTTTCGCCACATTAGCAGCACTGCCATCACTTAATTCGTTTTTAGTATCAATGCCATCGCCATCGTCGTCTTTATCAAGCGCATCTATTTTGCTGTCTCCGTCAGTATTGCGTGGGTTATGTACCCAAACCACTTCAGCCAAGTCTTCTACACCATCGCCATCTGTGTCTTTGTTTCTTGGATTAGTACCAATCATTGCTTCTTCACCATTGGTTAATCCATCACCATCGGCATCTTTATTTGGATCAAGGATATCTTTATCCACATATAAAAATAAACTGGCTGTAATTTTTTCTTTTACTTCATCAGAAGAGTTATTATTAATGAAGCGTAACATCCATTGGGTTTCTGTAACGGAGTTGCAATCAAATGCTTTATTATCTTGTATATAGTCAGCTGTCCCTTTTGAGATATAGGGCAAGATATTGACTCGCAACCCTTCATAGGTGGTAACAAATAGCTGAATACCTTGATTATTTAATACCAATTCTGGTCGCCCTGCTTTATCTTTAAGCCAAGGTGTCCATGCACCATTATGAGAAACAGGGGCTGTTGCATTTGTCCAGCTGGTACTTTGGCGATTACTATCAAATAACGCCTTAATTTCTGCATTATTTTCATAATGCTTTTGCAGTAATTTAAATATAACTTTGTTACCTTTAGATAGTTCTACTGAATCATCAAACCAGTCTAAGTTTATTCTCATCTCACACTGCTTTAGTGTGCTATTTGCACCTTTTGCAAATTTAGTGACAAATGGAAATTCGTTATTGGTTTTACTTGATGCCTCTCGTACAAAACTACTTTTTACAGGAAAACCACCTGTTGCACTTTGCAAAGCAGCACCTACATAACCAAAACCAAGTTCTGCAGTTGCGTTATTGGCATTAAGTTGAGTGTAATTCGTTAGAGCACTGCCATCTTTGGGTACAATTTGCAACTTATCAATTCCTACCTCTAAAATCTCATCATTTGCACAGTTAGGGCTATTACTTTCGTTGGTATAAGCTGCAATTCTCACTACAATCTGTGAGCCTGCAACTAAGTTGCTAACAGTGGCTTTTTTCCAATTTGCCACAGCACCTAATACAACATTTTGTACATCAGTTATTACACGCCATGTTGTACCACCATCTTCACTGTATTCAGCTCTAACATGCTCAAGATTGGCATGATTACCTTTATAACCTGCATAAAAGTAGAAACTTAATTCAGAGTTTCTGGTAATGTAATAAAGAGGTGATTGTGCTGCGGTAATACCGTCCACATCAAATACGGATGCATTTGCACCTTGAGTTTTATTAACCTGTGTAATTAATGCAGCACTGCCTTCATATGCTGCACCTGCCTCATAAGAATGTAGGCTACCGCCTGAACAATTTTTAGTGGTTTTATCAGTAGGTTCTCCAATGGCAAATTGTCCATTAATGGTCTGGTTAGCACTGGGCTTAACTCTGATCCACTCTTTGGGAATGTGCCAACCAGTGGGCAAACCATTAGTCACACCGCTACCGACGGTTTCAAAATTCTCTGTATAGCTTGTTGCCTGATATGCATGAGCAGATAATGCACCGCCTAACAGGGTCAAAATGAACATGGATTTTAGTCTGTTCATGGATTACTCCTAACTCTTTGTAAGATGTTGTTGTGTTTTGTAACGCCAATATAGAATAAATGATACATTTTTCAACTAAAATTTTAAAAAAACAACAATTTGTCGCATAAAGTAGTATTTAAACTTTAATTTGTATGTTTTGCATACAAAGTTTTTTCAAAAAAACAATTAAATTAATTAAATAATTTATTTTTAAATACAAAAAAGCCACCTAGTAGGCGGCTTTTTATACTTTAATAACGGTTTTTTATTGACGTCTTCTAACTAATAAACCTGCAACCAATAGCAATATGAGGTGCAAACTATGCAAGCTACCAACACCTTGTACTCCGGTTTTTATTGCTGCATTATTGGCAGTTGCAGCTGGCGCAGGTTGTGCTGGCGCAGTTTGTGGGCCTTTATCAGGCCCTTTTCCATTGCCTTTACAAACACCTGCTACGGTATTTGGGCCATCACATACGCCGTCATTATCTGAATCTGGGTCCATATAATCAGGGGTACCGTCTTTATCGGTATCTACACATTTAGCGGGTAATGCACCTGTAGTATCATTGCACTCTGCCTTATCGCTTGCGCCGTCTTTATCGGAATCCCCTGAACCGTCTGCCATGCTACCACCTTCATCAGGGTCTAGTTGGCTTGGAATTTTATCGCCATCTTTGTCATTAGTCAGGTTAGTGCCATTATTGGTTTCATCTTTATCACTAATGCCGTCACCATCTGAGTCTTTATCCATATAATCAGGGGTGTTGTCTCCATCGGTATCAGCGCACTTACTAACATTAATGCCGTTACATTCTACTTTATCGCTAATGCCATCGCCGTCAGAATCGCCTGAACCATCTGTCATGCTACCGCCTTCATCAACGTCTTTATAAGTAGGAATGCCATCATTATCTTTATCGTCTTTTAGTGGGTCATTGCGTGTCAAAATCTCTGCACTATCAGATTTTCCATCGCCATCATCGTCCATATCTACACGGTCTTTTTTGCCGTCGCCATCAGTATCACGATTTGGGGTTAGTTCATCTTTATCTTTTATACCATTGCCATCACTGTCGTCATCTAGATGATCAGGTTTTCCATCTTTGTCTGTATCTTTACAAGCAGCTGGGGCTGTGGCGTTACACTCTTCTTTATCCCAAATACCGTCTTGGTCGGAGTCACCACCGTTGGCAACACTTTTTTTATCCGCTGTGGTTTTGGCTTCTAGATAATCTTTTATGCCATTGGCATTGGTATCACCTTTTTCATTGTTATCTAATACACCATCACCATCACTATCTTTATCCAAATAGTTAGGCGCACCATCATTGTCTACATCGGCACTTAAATTCGCATTTTTTGCATCAGCAAGTTCAATTTTGGTTAAAATGCCATCACCATCATCATCAAGATCTTTGGCATCAATCTCACCTTTACCATCAGAGTTACGAGGATGATTTATATCCACAACTTCTGTCTTATCGCCAATGCCATCACCATCTGTATCAGGATTATTTGGATTAGTACCAATTGATATTTCCTGTTGGTTAGTTAAGCCATCATTGTCGTTATCATCATTAGGATTAATGCTTGGTGTGAAAATAACAGAATAAACCACTTTTGTATTAAACGTTTTTTTATCGCCTGTTGAGCTGCCTTGCACTTCTAAGTTAAATACATCTCCTTTTTTAAATGAGGTGTTGGCAACGTGCTTTTGTAATTTCAACTCACCTGAAACAGGGTTTATCACAAATAAACCCTGAGGATTATTAATAATGCTATAGGTTATTTTATCTCCATCTATATCAATATCTTTACCTGTATTATGGTCATTAATATTACTAATTAAGGTGCCTTTTAAGTAATTCACAGGCAAATTGATATTTTTTCTAGAAAATACAGGCCCTTGGTCATCTTGTAAGATAACAGGCGTAGAATAAATGGTTTGCTTTGCCCCTGAGGTATCTGTGTACTGCACTTTTAAACGGACTTTTTTTACCCCTAAGCTACCTGTATACCCTCGAGTAATTTTAAGTGTATTTGTCCGAAAAATAGTACCAAGCCAAAATCCTCCATTTAAATCAGGGGTTACGCTGGCATAGCTATATTGCCATTGGTATTTTTCTGTACCTGATTTTATACTAGCGGTATTACCGATAAGTTTGGTACTTATTACCGTTTTTTTATGAGCATGTGTTGATGAGGTAGTTACTGTAACCGTAGCTAGTGCAACATTTGCAGCAAATATGGCAATAAGCAATAACGCTATTTTTGATAGGTAAGTGGTCGCTTTCATAGGGTTTCTCCAAAAATTTACATAGTTCGTACTGACAACATAGTAACATAGCACCACTGCTTTGCAACATTATGTAACTAAATAGGTGCTTTTTCTGCTCCAATTGTTACATTTGTTACGTATTTTTTTATTTTTGTCTTTATTTGTCTTCTTCTCTTTTTTGCACATAAAAAAAGGTCGCCTATAGGCGACCTTTGTGATTTAAACAATAGCTGCTATTTGCGGCGGCGAATAAGTCCTGCCATTGCCAATAGCAATATTGTCCAAAAGTGCATACTACCCACTCCTTGAATACCTGTTTTAATTGCAGGTTTAGCAGCAGGTGCACTGGGTGCTGCCTGAGGTGCAGGACGGGTATTTGGATTTTTACAAACCCCTGGAATACTTGCAGGTCCGTCGCAGTAACCGTCTTTATCTGCATCAGGATCGGTTCTATTATTATCAATATTATCGGGCAATCCATCATTATCAGAGTCGGTATCCATATAATCAGGTGTACCATCTTTATCTGTATCAACACAGTTTGCAGGGTTTATGCTATTTGTACGCGCACATTCAACGCGATCACTTACACCATCTTTATCTGAATCCCCTGAACTATCAGGAAGGCCTGTGCTTTCATCTGCATCTTTATAAGATGGAATGCCATCACCGTCTTTATCATCTGCTGTTGGATTTTTAGGATCGGTAATTTCATCTACATCTTTAATGCCGTCGCCATCATCATCATCGTCTTGACCATCTTTGATACCATCGTTATCAGTATCTGCATTTGGTGTATGGTCTGTCCAATTAGCGTGAGTTCTATCCTTATCGTCCTTATCTAAAATACCGTCATTATCAGAGTCAGTATCCATGTAATCAGGAATGCCGTCTTTATCGGTATCAACACAACCTATAGGTGCAGTGGCATATTTCTTCGCACATTCAGTGGTATCACTATAACCATCTTTATCAGAATCACCTGAGCTATCAGGCGAACCTGTGGTTTCATCAGCATCTTTGTGTGAAGGAATGCCATCACCGTCTGCATCATCACCCATTGGCTTCGTTTTATCAGAGATTTCATCGGCATCTGCTTTACCATCGCCGTCATCATCTGTATCGGCACGATCTTTAATACCATCTCCATCTGTATCAATATTAGGTGTTAATTCATCTTTATCATTAACACCGTTATTATCGCTATCAAGGTCAAGATGATCTGGCTGTCCATCTTTATCACTGTCTTTACAGGCTTCTGGCAATTGTGCATTACATTCTTCTTTATCACTAAAGCCGTCGCCATCAGAATCTCCTCCATTACTGTTGGCAGGTACATTAACGGTATTGTCTGTAGCATCTTTAATGCCATCACCATCACTGTCTAGGTCTATATAATCAGGCGCACCATCACCGTCAGTATCAACTATCGCACCTGTGCTATTTAGCTCATCTCGGGTATTTTTGCCATCACCGTCATCATCTGCATCTAAGGCATCAATAGTGCCATCTTTATCAGAATCGCGAGGGTGATCAACATCAACCACTTCAACTTTGTCGTTCACGCCATCATTATCAGAATCGGTTTTCAATGGATCTGTACCTAATGGGTTTGCTCCATGAGCTTTATCGCCTGATTCTTGCCAGTTAGTAAGACCGTCGTTATCACTATCATTGTCTTTATTTAGAGGTTCTTTATCTAAAGGCTCTAATTTACCTGCGGCGTTTTTCTGCCCATCAGCAACGCCATCATAATCGCTATCGGTATTTTCATTAGATTTACCCTGTTCTGTTAGCTCTTTAGTATCTGGCACGCCATCATTATCATCGTCGTCATCAGTTCCATTTTTGATGCCGTCTTTGTCATAATCACAATTATCATGGCGATTGTTTGGCACACAGGCATTATTTGGATCTGGATCTGTACTGTCGCCTTCTCCATCACCATCGCTATCTGTTTCTTTAACTACTGAAATGCTAAAGGATTTATATACTGTTTTTCCTGGTGCAGACGTTGCTGAAACTTCAATGCTAAGCACCTCTCCATTGTGTACTTTGCCTTTTATAGCTGCAGTTGTAGTTACTACGCCTGTGTTAGCATCAATCGCAAAATAACCATTTGGGTTTTTGCTTAAAGCATAATTTATTTTATTAAAATTAGGCTGTACGGCGTTGTTATCTGCATCTGTAGAGTGGGCAGTCACATTTGCTAAAGTACCTGCTTTGGCTGCAGTATCAATCTTATCTGCCTTGCTGTTTTTATCATTAATAGCAGTTGGATTGTTATCATCTAAATTATTAAGGGTTACTTTCACAATACCTGAAGTGCCTGACTTACCATTGGATACGGCTGTTACTGTGGCACTATAGACTGTTTGTGTTTCATAATCAGCCTGACCTGATTTAAAACTCAATGCCCCTGTTTGTGAGTCAATTGTAAAGTGAGTTTGGCTACTTGCGTCTAAACCAAAGGTAATTGCATCACCGTCAATATCTTTGTTTGTACCTGTATTATTGTCAACCATTGTGGCAATAACAGCTGTTGTATTTTCATCCACATTGATATTGATATTTTTAATTTCTGCAATCTGGTCGTCTTTAATGCTAATGGCATTAGCACTGCTTGAATAAACAGTTTGAGCATGACCTGATCCATCGGTAAAGCTGGCTTTTACTCTTACTTTTTTACCTGAATCGGCATTTTGGGTTACATAATTAGCTGCTGTTGCGCCACTAATGTTCTGCCATACCCCTGCTACCTCACGTTGCCATTGATATGTGACAACTAATGGCGTAGGCCCATCTGGGTCTGTTAGGGTATTGCTTGCTGTAAGGGTTGTGCCTTTATTCACTATAGGTGCAGGAGCACTAACGCTTACGCTACCTGTATGTGGTTCATCAAGATTATTAACTGTTAAACTGACGTTAACGGTATCTGACTTACCATTAGCAGTGGCTTTTACCGTCACATTATAACTTGCTTTGACTTCAAAATTGGCAGCTTGTTTAAGCGTTAACACCCCTGTTGCTGCATTTAAATTAAAGTCATTGGCATCTGTACCTGATAGGGTATAGTTTATGGCATCGCCATCTTGGTCTTTATCATTACCCTGGTCGTTAAAATCGTGAGTAAACAGGTTATTTTCATCAATGGCCTGAGTAATATCACCACCAATTTCTGGCGCATTATCTGCTTTTACACTAACAGGGTTGGATACTTTACTTTCTTTTGCTCCTGAGCCATCTGTATAGCTTGCAACAACCTGTATTTTTTTACCTTCATCTGCTAACTCAGTGGTGTAGGTATTGGTGGTTTGTCCTGCAATATCAACCCAACCAGAGGCAGTTTGTCGTTGCCACTGTAAGGAAACCCCAGCACTACTTATGCCGTCATTGTCTGCTAAATTTTGAACAACAGTTAGCTGCACATTGCGTGCAACAACGCCTGTAGGTGTAATACTTACAGAGCCTGTTGGATTGTTATCATTAAGGTTAAGCACACTTACTGTAAAGCTGGCCTTTTTAACTTTTAAGCCAGACTTAGCAACCACTACAAATGAATATTGTGGTTTGCTTTCATAATCTGCTGGCGTTTTAAATTTAAGTAGACCCTGAGCATTAATACTAAAACTGCTCGCATTGGTACCTTCTAGGCTGTAAGTAATGGGGTTTCCATCTGTATCTGTATCTGTATTTGTGTTTTTATCATTAACATTATAAAAAATTGCTGTGCTATTTTCAGGAACAGTTAAGTTTTTCCCGATAATTTCAGGACCAGAGGCCGTCTTAACCGTAACAACATTAGATTCTTTACTCGCACTGGCATTAGCACCATCTATATAGCTGGCAACTGCTTTTACTTGTCGCCCTTCATCATCTAAGGTCGTGGTATAGTTTTGTTGATTTGCATGTGCAATATTTTGCCATACGCCACTTACCTTACGTTGCCATTGAATAGTTGGAACAATGGTCGTAGGTCCGTCTGCATCATGAATATTGGCATTAACGCTTAGCTGTGTGCCTGCAACTACCGTGCCTGTTGGGGTAACAACAACGGTACCTGTTGTTGGGTTATCATCAGCATTAAGAATATTAATGGTTAGAGTCATTTGATCAATTAAGGCTTGATTTAACACGTTACTATAGCTGCTGGCATAAACCGTAACCTGATATTGTTTGGTGCTACTTTCATAATCAGGAGTGGTGTTAAAGCGAACACGCCCTTGAGCATCAATACTAAAATCACTGTAATCCGATAAGCTATAAGTAATGGTATCTCCATCTCGGTCATAGTCATCTTGAGTAAAGACATCATTGGCATTAAATACAACGGCACCAACAGGTTTGCTCTCTAACCAATTTATTGTTTTATCTGCTCCTAAATTAGGAGCAATATCTATATCTCCATAACCATCGCCATTGGCATCTACAAAGCGACTGTGTGCAGAAGGCTCGGAGAACATCACATAATGAACACCATCAAGATCAAAAGTTATTTCTACACGAATAAACTTACCAATAGAAGAACCTGAAGCGGTATAGGTTAAATCATTATTCAAAGTAGGCCACCAAATACGAGCATCTCGTCTGCTGGCATAGACCCAACTTTGCGAAAGGTTTGAGATTTGTGCAGCTTTAGAACCGCTTAAATAATATTTTAGCTCTGTGCCCTGATGATAATTCGGTGGTATGAGTTTGAGTTCCACCCCATTATTGGCAGGATAAATACTTGCCGCATTAACCACTGAGCTAAAGCTCAAGAATACAAGCAAAGCGAATAGGTAATTTTTCATGAATTACTCCCATCTGGTATATAAAAAGTTATTGTTAAATTTATTCCAGCGGCATTATTCACTTTTTTTTATCAATTGTAAATCTTTGTAATGAAAAATATTTTAAATGTAACTGAATGCATTATCTATGACAGAGTATTTTAATCAGCTTTATCCTGTCTATAGCGGAATAATATGCGGTACTGCATATTTAGGGTCTGGAATAATCTGACAGGACAATGCAAAAACTGCTTGCAGATTTGCCTCTGTTATGACTTCTTGTGGTGTGCCTTGGGTATAGATTTTACCTGCTTTCATCAGCACTAAATGCTGTGCGTAGCGTGCGGCAAGATTAATATCATGCAACACCATCACGATAGTACGTTGTTTTACTTGATTAAGTTGCGCCGTGAGTGCTAATAATTCAATTTGATGTGGTAAGTCTAAAAAAGTGGTCGGTTCATCAAGTAGCAATAAGTCGGTATTTTGCGCCAATGCCATGGCAATCCAAACTCGTTGACGCTGCCCACCAGAAAGCGCATCTACAGGACGCTCTGCCAAATCTAGGGTGTTGGTTAAGCGTAGTGCTTCTTCTACTTGTTGACTATCTTGCTCAGACCATTGCCCTAAAGCCGTCTGATAAGGTGTACGTCCACGGCTAACCAAGTCCAATACTCGAATACCGTCTGGTGCTATTGGCATTTGCGGTAAAATTGTCAATTTGCGTGCTACTTTTTTGGTATTTTGCTGATGAATACTTTTACCATCTAATATTACCTGACCTCTACTAAGCGGTTGCAAACGTGACAGTGCTCGCAACAAAGTAGACTTACCACAGGCATTAGGACCAATAATAACGGTTACTTTCTGTGCAGGAATATGCAAGTCAATGCCATGCAAAATTGCTTGCTGAGCAAAATCAACTTGAACGCCCTGTGCTTGTAAATGAGTGGTTTGTATTGCCATTAAAGCTGTCCTCGTCGAATTTGCCTGATTAATAACCATAATAAATAAGGTGCACCAATAAAAGCTGTAAATACCCCTGTTGGCACATTGACATAAACCGCACAGGCTCGTGCTGCCATATCTGCCAATAAAGTAATCAATGCGCCTATCAATGCAGCTATAAATAAAGCGGAGGTGTTATTTTTTAATAATCCACGAGCAATTGGCCCTGATACAAAAGCAATAAAGGGCAAAGGGCCCGATATAGTCACAGCAAAGGCAGTAAAAAGTACAGAGGTAATAATCAGAGCTAAGGTGCTGGCATTAATATGAATACCCAAAGCGGTAGCAATATCTTGTCCTAAAGATAATCTATCTAAAGCAAAGCGCAGCGCATAAGCAATTGGCAATAGAAAAATCAATGCAGCTGTCAGTAAAATAACATGTTGCCAAGTACTGCCATTTAAATCGCCCGTTAACCATTTTGTCATTTCTACTGCTTGGTTTAAGTCAATTCGGCTTAATAATAAATCGAGCAATGCGACTAAAATAAAATTAATACCAATACCCACTAAAACCAAACGATATGTGGTTATGCCCTGCTGCCAAGCTAATAAAACAACGAGTAAGGCAGCGGTCAGTCCACCTGCTATGGCGGCAGGAATAAGCCAAGCGACCGCTTGTATACTCAAACAAATTATCGCTCCCACACCAGCACCAGCACTAAAGCCAACAATATCAGGAGATGCTAGCGGGTTTCGCATTAGGGTTTGAAAAATAGCACCAGAAATAGCAAAAGCAACCCCCACTAATAAAGCAGTAAGAATACGCGGCAAGCGATATTGCATAAGGATAATTTGATTTATTTCACCCAATTTCCCTTGTGCACTAGGCAGTAGCTGTTCAAAACTCAAAGGATAGCTACCAAGCAATAAAGATAAAACAAACAACAGAAGCAGAAGTGCAAATAAGATAGTAACGAGCCAGCGATGACGTCTCGCTGCATGTTTTGTCGCATGTTGTAAATGTGCATCACCGTAGCTCATAAGCGTCCCCCTTGGGTACGGCGAATACTCCATAAGAAAATCACGCCACCTAACAACGAAACCATTAAGCCTGCTTGAATTTCCATATTATTAAATAAAATACGCCCTAAAATATCCGCAAATAACAATAGGGTTGCGCCCAATAAAGCAGAGGTAAGTATCCAAGCACGCCCATCGTTACCTACAAGGACTTGCGCCATGTGAGGCACGATTAAACCTAAAAAACTAATTGGACCTGCTAAGGTAACACTGCTGGCACATAATAAAGTAATCGTAAGCAAACATAAGGCTTTTGCTGTTTTAACCTTAGCACCCAAACTTGTTGCAATATCATCACCGAGCATAAGAACATTAATCAGCCAAGCACAGATTAAAGCCAATACAAAAGCGCAAGCAAAAAAAGGAACAAGCGCCCATAGGTTATCAAGACTAATAGATTGTAAAGAGCCTGTAACCCAGTGACGATAAGTATCTAGGCTCTTTTGACTGATTAATAAAATTGCACGCACCAAAGAAAACAATAAGGCACTAATTGCCGCCCCTGCCAACACCAGCCTTGCAGGCGTTGCATCGGCTTGCCCTGAATTAGATAGCCAAAACACCAGCAATGCAACCAGCCCAGAGCAAGCAATGGCAGGCACAATAAGTTCAGATGATTGTCCACTTCCTAATACAATAACACCCAATACAACCGCAATCGCCGCACCTGCATTCACCCCTAAAATACCAGGGTCTGCCAAAGGATTACGACTAATCGTCTGCATAAGCACCCCAGCAACAGATAAAGCAGCACCAATAAGCAAGGCAGCAAACATACGAGGTAATCGCATTTGACGTACAATAATATGCTCTGCTGAAAGCTCGTTATAATTACTAAATGCTTGCAAAATTTGTTGCCACTGAATGTGCCGATGTCCTAACTTTAAAGAAACAACAGCAAGCACAAACAATAAAATAAGCAGTAGCATACTGACTACCCATAAAGGAAATCTAGTGACTAAATGCTGGCGATAAGCCAAACCACCTCTATTCATGGCGTAGCCTTATCTGTTGCTAAAAGCCCTGCTTTAAGCATTGAGCTTACTTGGGTTTTAGGATTGCCATCTATAGCTTGCTCTAACATAGGAACCAGCCTATCTAAAGCATAATTTAAACTCAATGGACTAGAATGCGCTAATGCAGCAGACAGCAATCTGTCTGTATACACCTCACGTCCCTCTCGAAAGACTCGCATGGTTTTACGCAATGGCATATTGCGTACAATATGACGATAATCCGACGCATCAAACCAAATCAACACATCAGTATCAAAATCAGGCAACGCCTCTCGTGAAAGTTTGGCATAAAACTCATATTTAGGATTAACCATATTATCAATGCCTGCTGGCGTACGAAACCCCATTTGCTCTATTAGCCTTGCTCTTGGATCAAATGATGCGTATACCAAAGATTCTTTACCTGCCCACCAAATACTTGCAGATTTCCCCTGCCACTGCTTATGGCTTTGACGAATTTGTGCCAATCTATTTTCAAGTTGAGCAATCTGTAATTCACCTACCGCAGTACGTCCTAATGCTTTTGCAATAAAACGGGTATGATTTTGCCAAGATACATTAAACAAACCACTACCAGAAGGACCCACTAAGGTCGGCGCAATTTTACTTAAAATACGATATTCTGAACGGCTAATACCAGACATAATGGCAATAATTAAATCTGGTTTTAAAGCAGCAATTTGCTCAATATTAATACTACCCCACATAACCGTTGGTTTAGCATTACCTAAAGCGGCCTTCGCCCAAGGCCAAACACCATTAGGATAGTTGCCATACCAACGCCTCAGAGCAATTGGCTTTACCCCTAAAGATAAAATAAAATCATGGCTCACATAGCCAACTGAAACCACCCGTTTTGGCTGTTTAGCAATAATAAGCTCGCCATAATCCTGCACTAAACGCACAGGAAACTGGTTTACAACGACCTCTTTTGCTTGTACTTGTAAGGTCAAAAATCCAAAAAAAAGAAATAAAAAAATGCCAATCCGTATCAAAACAACCCCTAAAATGATAATCAAACAGATTTAAAACGGGAAAACATAATACACAAGTTTAAAATTAAAACCAATAATGACAGAATACAAATCCATTTAAGACGGTATCTTTATTTATGTTTTTGTTTACTGATTTTTGCTCGACGAATATTAGCCGTTTTTTCTACTGCTTGGGCACGGCGCTTGCTTCTATGGCGGACTTCGGTTTTTTTCTCCGCAAAAGGATTGTCTCCCTGTTTAAACTCAAAGCGGATTGGCGTACCTTGGATATTCAGCACCCGCCGAAAGGTATTTGCCAAATAACGCTTATAACCATCAGGTAGTTCCTTAGACAAATTACCATGAACAATAATTAACGGTGGATTAGAACCACCTTGATGAGCATAACGCAATTTAGGACGGCGTCCTCGCACCATAGGTGGTGCATGACTGGCAACAGCATCTTCCAATACTCGTGTTAGCTGGTTAGTTGGGAATTTACTCATAGCAGAACGATATGCTTGGTCAATATCTTTATATAAATGACCAACACCTGTACCATGCAAAGCAGAAATAAAATGAAACTGTGCAAAGGTTAAAAACTCAAAACGCCGTTCTAAACTTTCTTTTACTTGCTGTTTTTTATCCTCGCTCATGCCGTCCCATTTATTAATACACACAATTAAGGCTCGCCCTGAGTTCATAATAAAACTAAGCATATGTAAATCTTGTTCAACTATGCCCTGATGAGCATCTAACATCAACACACAAACATGAGCATCTTGAATTGCTTGTAAGGTTTTAATAATTGAGAATTTTTCTGCCGCCTCTGTAATATTTTTACGGCGACGAATACCTGCAGTATCAATGAGCGTATATGATTTATCCTCTCGCTCAAAAGGAATATAGATATTATCTCTTGTTGTACCTGCTTTATCAAAAACAACGACTCGTTGCTCACCTAAGATACGGTTAATCAGTGTTGATTTACCTACATTTGGTCGTCCAACGATGGCAATTTTTACGCTCTGTTTAGCACTGTTTTCTGCTTCACTTACTGCCACTGTTTGCTCTGGTTCTGTATTTTCTAAAACCAGCTCTTCAGTGAGGTTGCTTTCTGGTAGTTTGGCATAAATCTCAGGCAAACAATAATCCATCAAACTACTAACTCCACGGTTATGCGCAGCAGCAATAGCAAGTGGCTCACCCATACCCAGCGCATAAAAATCCGCCAACGCAATATCTGGATTTTTGCCATCAATTTTATTAGCAATCAAATAAACCTGTTTTTGATTAACCCTTAAATGCTGAGCAATTTTTTCATCTGCTGGCATCAGACCATCACTGACGTCTAACATAAAAAATACAGCATCAGCCTCGCTAATGGCCTGCAAACTTTGAGCTGCCATTGCCTCATCAATACCCTCTTCTTCGCCACTAATGCCCCCTGTATCAATTAAGATATAAGGCAACTCGCCGACTTTACCATCGCCATACTTACGGTCACGAGTTAAGCCTGCAATTTCAGCCACCAAAGCATCACGAGTTTTAGTTAAGCGATTAAACAGGGTAGATTTACCTACATTAGGACGTCCGACAAGGGCAATAACTGGCAACATATTTAGTCTATCTCTTCAACATTAAGCAAAATGAGCGCACCTGCATTGGTATAAACCAGCACACCTTTATCTGTTGCCACCAAAGGGGCTCGAATACCAAAATCAATATTACGAATAGGTCGCCAACGAGCAGCATCACTACGATTAGGGTAGGTTATATGCAGTGGGCGTGGACGAATATTCTTACGTCCAACCAATTTACCATCAAGCAACTTTAATACATGTACATAACCTTCAGCATCTGCGTTTAACAAATAGTTTTTATATACAACAGGTTGCGTTAATGAACGCTTAGCTAATGCATTTTGCTGCCATATAGTTTGTCCTGAAAAGCGATCAATGGCTTTAATTTCTCCACTTGCCAAACTTAAATAAAGATTTTCCAAAGCACTTTCAAGATGATGATAGCTAGATGCTTTTTTCTCCCACAAAGGTCTACCCAAGGGCGTTAATGCAGCCACTTGACCTTGGTAACCAACCGCAAACACAACCTTATCTTGTATCAAAGGCGTACCATCTACATCAACCAAACGCTCTAACTCAGAACGACCATCTGGAGATGACAAACGATACGCCCAGCGAAGCACACCCAATTTTTTATCTAAAGCGATTAGTTTGCCATTATCTAAACCACTGAGCAGTAAATTTTGATATACAACAGGCTTGCCCGTACCTCGCAAAGTTAATACAGGCAACGCTGAACTGTAATTCCAAAGAAAGCCACCATCGCTGCGCTTATAGGCATTAATCTGTCCATCAACCGTGCGTACATAATAAGCATCATCATCAATAGCAACAGGTGCAACAGCGGCACTAGGCAATGCAATTTGTTGACCTGCCTTACCTGTTTCTACATCAAATACACGCAATACACCATCATCTGTTACCAGCACCAGTTCATCATCATATAAACTCACGCCAGCACTGACCGAATGTTCAAGGGTTTGTTGCCAAAGCACTGCACCACTAGCCAACTCAATAGCGTACAAACCACCTTCAACATCTGCCATATATAACACATCATCTGCAATGGCAGCACTTAAATCCGTATAGTTACGAACAGGACCTTTACCCAAAACAACTTGCCAAGTTTGTGTTAAGCGCACCTGTTTATCATAGCTAGGTAACTGACTGCTGGTCTGGTTTTTTTCAGGCTTACCAAATTGTTGCTCATGCTGAGTAGGCTTGCTAGCACAAGCCCCCAATAACAGCACAAAACATAGCCACCCAGCCACAAGAAAAGCACGCATCAACCTTACAAACTGCATACTTAACATGTATTACTCAACAGTGCTTAAATAGTCAATTTTGCGTTCTATGCCCTGCAATGGAATACTTACAGAAGTTGCTTGTTTTTGAGCTTCTTTATAAGCATTAAGTGCTTCTTTTAAGTCACCTTTTTTATAAAGTAAGTCACCACGTAGCTCTAGCATTTGTGGTGTAAATTCAGCAACATTAGTCTCTTTAAGCAAATCCAAACCCGCTTGATAGTTTGCAGTTTGCAAATACAGCTTAGCCAAACGAATACGAGCAACACTTAATATTGCCACCTCTTTGCTTTTTGCTAATAGGCTTTTAAGCTGCTCAATCGCCTTAGGGTAGTCTTTTTTAACTACGGCCACTTTTGCCAAACTCAAACGGGCTGCATCTTGATAAGTAGCAACAGAACTCTGTTTAAGCAAATCCTCAGCAGTTTGTGCAACCTTATCCCACTGCTGACTTTGACTTTGCTCCGCCATCTGTTGAAATAACTGCGAACTTGCCTCCGCCTGTTGCTGTTTATTGTTCATATAGCTGTTATAGCCATAATAACCAGCACCAACAATAACAATACTTAAAAGTAGACTTTTGTAGTTATCCGCCCACCATTTTTTTACTTTTTCACTTTGTTCTTCATCTGTTAAATGTTCAGCCATACTGTCCTTCTTTTATCCTATTAGATTAAATTTTAAAGTTGATAATGCGTTCTTAGCCAACCTGCAAGTGCATCAAGAGCGACCAAAGTTTGCTCACCTGTTGCTAAATGTTTAAGGCTTACCTGTGAATTGTCCCATTCTTTCTGAGCCAAAATCAAAGCGAACTCTGCGCCGCTTTTATCGGCTTTTTTCATTTTAGATTTCATACTACCCCCACCGCAATGCGTATGCAGGTTAAGACCAGTAAACTCAGCACGCAGACGCTCTGCAAGTACAAAAAGTTCCGCCTGAGTTTGTTCCTCCCCTAACAAATAAAGGTGCGTAGCAACTGTATCTTCTGGCGCACCAACTGCCAACTCATTAAGCAGCAATACCAAACGCTCAATACCCATTGCAAAACCAAAGGCACTCCCATTTTTACCCCCCAACTGATTAATTAACTCATCATAACGACCACCAGCACAAACTGTACCCTGAGCGCCTAATTCATCAGTTATCCATTCAAATACAGTATGGCTATAATAATCCAGCCCTCGTACTAGCTTAGGATTGACCGTATAAGCAATATTACAACGCTGCAAATATTCACATAATTGCTGAAAATGAGCTTGGCTTTCTGCGCTTAAAAACTCATTTAATTTAGGCGCATTTTCAACAATGGCCTGAGTACTGGCAACCTTACTATCCAAAATACGCAATGGATTAGTACTCAAACGACGCTGGCTATCAGCATCAAGCGACTCTTTGTAATCAGTCAAATAATCAACCAATGCCTGACGATAAACCGCACGTTCTGTCTTATCACCAAGACTGTTAATCTCTAAGCGAATATACTGCTGCAAACCTAACTCTTGCCATAAGCGTGCAGAAAGTAAAATCAGCTCTGCTTCAATATCAGAAGTCGCAATACCATAAGCCTCAACCCCCATTTGATAAAACTGGCGATAACGCCCTTTTTGTGGACGCTCATGGCGGAACATCGGTCCTAAATACCATAGCCGCTGGCTTTGATTATGTAATAACCCATGCTGAAGACAAGCTCGCACACAGCTTGCAGTTCCCTCTGGACGCAAACTTAACTCATCGCCATTTTTATCCGTAAAGCTATACATCTCTTTTTCAACAATATCCGTAGCATCGCCTATAGAACGCTTAAACAAAGCACTAGACTCAACAACTGGCGTACGAATTTCTGTATAGCCATAGCGCTGCATCACCGTTTTTGCAGCCTTTTCAAAGCGTTGCCAAGGGGCAATCTCACTAGGTAATATATCGTTCATGCCACGAATGGCTTGTATGTTTTTACTCATAATATTCAATTATTCTGTAGCGTCCGTTACAATGGTATTTTTACGCAAAGCATCTTTTTCTTTAGCACACTTACGAATGCGTGCTTCTAAATCATCTATCAAACTATCGTTAGTCAATTTACCCACAGGCTTACCATCAACATACAGCAAATTAGGTGCGCCCCCTGTCAACCCTAAATCAACCTCTTTAGCCTCTCCAGGACCATTTACCACACAACCGATTACCGCCACATCTAATGCAGTACGCACATCATCTAAGCGCATTTCTAAATCGTTCATGGTTTTAATAACATCAAAGTTTTGCCGAGAGCAGCTTGGACATGCAATAAAATTAATACCCCGACTTCTTAATTTTAAAGACTTCAGCATATCCCAACCCACCTTAACCTCTTGTACTGGCTCGGCTGCCAAAGAAACCCGAATAGTATCGCCTATACCTTCCCACAACAACAAACCCAAACCGATAGACGACTTAACTGTACCATTACGAAAACCGCCCGCCTCAGTAATACCCAAATGCAAAGGCTGCTCTATCTGAGTTGCAATTTGTTTATACGCAGCCACTGCCATAAAAATATTAGAGGCTTTCAGACTCAACTTAAAATCAGGGAAATTTAATTTATCTAATATTTCCACATGGCGTAAAGCAGACTCAACCAAGGCTTCAGGTGTTGGCTCACCATACTTCTTTTGCAAATCTTTCTCTAACGAGCCAGCATTTACACCAATACGAATTGGAATATTATTATCACGTGCCGCATCAACCACCGCACGCACTCGGTCTTCGCGTCCAATATTACCAGGGTTAATACGCAAACAATCCACGCCTAAAGTCGCCACTTTTAAAGCAATGCGATAATCAAAGTGAATATCAGATACCAGCGGAACCGTCACCTGCTTACGAATTTCGCCAAATGCCTCAGCCGCCTCCATACTAGGCACCGACACCCGTACGATATCAGCACCTGCCTCCTGCGCCTGTTGAATTTGCTTAACCGTAGCGGCAACATCACAGGTTTCCGTATTCGTCATTGTTTGAATAGCAATGGGCGCATCACCACCAACAGGGACTTTACCTACCCAAATTTTGCGACTTTTACGACGCTTAATTGGATTAACAAATGCAGCACTCATAAATTAGACTCTGAGCTAAGAGTAGACTTCTTATACTGAGCATACTCAGGTGAAGCAGGAAATTTCATTTCTAATTCTCGCCCCCGTTCAATTTCTATTGACGGTTGTTTAAGTGCGTTTGCCAAACGAACACCCAACCACAAACTATGCGCCGTATGCTTACTTGCACCACTGGCAACCATTTTATCTAAACGAAGAAAATACTTATTTGCCTCCGTATAATCCTCCATCTCAAACAATAATGTTGCCAGATTAACCAAAACAGTTGCATCATAAAGCGTTAACCGCAACGCACGACGATAATACATCACCGCCTTTTGATTTTCTTGCTGCTGGTATGCACTAATTGCCAAATCCTTAAACACCTGTGGACGATTAGTATAAAAACGATCCTCACTAATCAACAACAACTGCTTATCCGCTTTCGCGTACTGTTTTTCTTGCATTAATAATATTGCAAAATGATGACGAGCCTCATTCAATTTAGAATCATATTTTATCGCACTTAAAAAACTTTCCTGAGCATACTCCAACTCGCCCACACTCTGCCATAAAAGCCCCATAGCATCATGGGCAGGTGCATATTCAGGACGAATATCCAAGGCCTTTTTAAGTTTTTCTCGCGCTCGCTGCGTACTCCCTTGACGCAAATAAGCAAGCCCCAACTTCGTATAATTTTCCGCCGCCTTTTCTGGCGAAGCCTTGTCAGAAAAACCACCTATAGTTGTTGTCACACAAGCCGTGACTGTATTAAGCAACACAAATATTAGCAAAAACCGAATAGTATATTGGATAATTTGCCGTGATTGTCTAAACATCATCTTAGTTCATTGTCCGTACAGGATTTGTCTGGTTATCAAGTTCAATCGCCTTAATATAGCGCATACTGCGTTTGGTTCTATCTTGCACACGACCAACCAACTGTCCGCAAGCCGCATCAATATCATCACCACGAGTCGTGCGTATAGTAACAATAAATCCAGCATTAATCAGCTCATCACGAAAACGATACACCCGAGTATTACTAGGACGCTCATATCCCGAGTGCGGAAAAGGATTAAACGGAATTAAATTAATTTTACAAGGCACATCATGCAACACTTTAGCCAGCTTCTGCGCCTGCTCAAGATCATCATTAACCTTATTAATTAGCGTATACTCAATGGTCGCCTTACGCCTATCTGGTAACTTATCCAAATACCGCTTAGTTGCATCTAACAAACTCTGAATAGGATACTTTTTATTAATGGGCACCAACGTATTACGCAACTCATCAGTAGCAGCATGCAAAGACACCGCCAAAGACACATCACTGACCTGAGACAACTTATCCATCATCGGCACGACCCCAGAAGTACTTAACGTAACTCGTCTTTTTGATAGCCCATACGCATTATCGTCCATCATTAATGCCATCGCATCAACCACATTATCAAAATTCAACAACGGCTCTCCCATGCCCATCATCACCACATTCGTAATCGTCCGCTCGCGGCGCTGTCCCTGTGCAAAAAAGCTCATAAAAGCAACATACAACTGACCAATAATCTCAGCAACACTCAAATCACGATTAAAACCCTGCTTACCCGTAGAACAAAAACTGCAATCTAAAGCACAGCCAATTTGCGAACTCACACAAAGCGTACCTCGGTCTTTTTCAGGGATTAATACCGTCTCTACCGCACTACCTCCCGGCATTTGCATAACCCATTTCTGCGTACCGTCTTTAGAAACTTTATGGTACACCACCTCAGGCAAACTCACCTCAGCCGTTTGTTTAAGTTTCTCCCGCAGAGGCTTACTCATATTGCTCATTTTATCAAAATCAGACTCACCCATTTGATGAATCCATTTAAGCATTTGCTGAGCACGAAAAGGTTTTTCGCCAATACTGACAAAAAATGCTTTGAGTTTCTCAGGCGACAAACCCAGCAAATTAACCTTTTCTACGCCAGTGCTCATCATTAATTAAGCACAAATTTCATCAGCATTAAAAAAATAGCCAATCTCACGCTCAGCAGAAGCAGCAGAATCCGAACCATGTACCGCATTTGCATCAATACTTTCAGCAAAATCTGCACGAATAGTACCAGCAGAGGCCTCTTTAGGATTGGTTGCCCCCATCAGCTCACGATTTTTAGCAATCGCATTTTCTCCTGACAGCACCTGCACAACAACAGGGCCAGACGTCATAAAACTCACCAAATCATTAAAAAAAGGACGCTCCTTATGCTCAGCATAAAAACCCCCTGCCTTGGCATCATCTAAATGCAACATCTTAGCGGCCACCACTTTAAGACCCGCCTTCTCAAAACGAGCAATAATCTCGCCGATTGCATTTTTTTGAACCGCATCAGGTTTAATAATTGAAAGAGTTTGCTCTAAAGCCATGATAATTTTCCTATATAAATGATTAAATTTTAAAAGCGCACGATTATACGCATATTTCACCCAAATAACTAAGCTAATCTTAGTAAAGTTACATAAATAACGCATAGAAGTTACCGTTTATTTATCATAACAACAAAAAAGTCCACTTAATTAAGCAACGCCGATTAACTTTAACTCCAACATGAATTAAGCTAGAGCTAACCAATTTTAAATTCTCAAACCGCATCATTACAAGGAAAAATAATGACTCAGCTACCCTGTTTTAAAGCCTACGACGTACGTGGACGCATTCCCAATGAACTCAATACAGACATTGCCTACCGCATTGGTCGTGCCTACGGCGTATTTATTCAACCCCAAAAAGTCGTCGTCGGTTACGACATTCGCCTCACCAGCAAAGAACTCGCCCAAGCACTCAAACAAGGACTACAAGACCAAGGCGTAAACGTCATAGACATTGGACAATGTGGCACCGAAGAAGTCTACTTTGCCACCTCTCACTTACAACTTGACGGCGGTATCTGCGTTACTGCCAGCCACAACCCAAAAGACTACAACGGAATGAAATTTGTACGCCAACAATCACGACCAATCAGCGCAGACACAGGACTAAAAGACATTGAAAAACTCGTCATTAACAACCAATTTCCAAACCCCAAACAAAAAGGCACAACCACCTGCATAAACAACCGCCCAAAATACATTCAGCACCTACTAAGCTACATCAACAAAGACAACCTCAAGCCACTTAAAGTAATCTGCAACGCAGGCAATGGCGGAGCGGGTATGATTATTGACGACATCGAACACAACCTACCCATCCAATTTTTAAAAATACAGCACAACCCAGATGGCAACTTTCCAAATGGCGTACCCAACCCACTACTAGAAGAAAACCGCACCCCCACCTGTGAAGCCATCAAAGCACAACAAGCAGACTTAGGCATAGCATGGGACGGAGATTTTGATCGCTGCTTTTTCTTTGACGAAAACGCACGCTTTATTGAAGGTTACTACATAGTCGGTCTACTGGCAGAAGCCTTTTTACGCAAAGAAAGCAATGCCCACATCGTACATGACCCACGCCTTACATGGAACACCGAAGAAATAGTTCAACAAGCAGGCGGCACAACCGTAGAAAGCAAATCAGGGCACGCCTTTATGAAACAAATCATGCGAGAACACAACTGCATTTATGGTGGCGAAATGAGCGCACACCACTACTTCCGAGACTTTGCCTTCTGTGACAGCGGCATGATACCTTGGCTACTTGTCATCGAACTCATCAGTCAAAGTGGCAAACCCCTATCCGTTCTAGTAAATGAACGCATGCGCCGTTATCCCTGTAGCGGAGAAATCAATCTCAACCTAAGCACCCCAGCACAAGAAATACTAACCGCCACCAAAGAAAAATACGCACAAAATGCACTTAAAATAAATCAACTAGACGGCCTAGGCATTGATTTTAAAGACTGGCGTTTTAACCTAAGAGCCTCCAATACAGAACCTGTCGTACGTCTGAACGTAGAAAGCAGAGAAGACACCCCGCTTATGCAACAAAAACGTGACGAACTACTAGAGTTTCTACAGCAATTTGCCTAACACACTAAGGCTTAGTTGCCTCTTTAACAGCCAACTGATGAGATTGCAAACTACTAATCTCATCAGTTATATGTGCCTCTTGCCCAGTAATCAAAGCAGGGCTCACCGGTTTTTTATTATCCAAAAGCATAATTTTACACACAGAAATACCCGTTAACTTACCCTTTACCCTAAACTCATGGCGCATAAAAAAATACTTCAAATCCCAACCAATCAACTGACTACTAATGGTAAATCGAGAAAAAGGCAACATCGGTTTTAAATACATAATTTCCTGTGTCGCCATTAACCACGCCCCTTTTTTAACCCCTGTTTGCATTTTTACCCACTGTGTAATATTCAGCTCAACAAAGCTCAAAAAACGGTAATTAGGCAAATGATCTCGCCAGCCTAAATCATGCAACAAAATGCGATAACTACGCACCACCGCATCACCTACAGCCGCAGGCTTAACAAAGCCCGTATAAATTTGTAACAACAAAAACCAAAAACGCAACAACATATTCATAGAAATAATCTCAACTTATTAATGCAAGAGATTGATTATATACCAATAAAAAATATAAATCAGGGGATCAGGGGATCAGGGGATCAGAGGACAGAGGACAGAGGACAGAGGTCAGAGGTTTTACCCAGCCCCATGCTCTGCATGGTGCTGGGCTGAGGGCTGAGGACTGAGGACTGAGGACTGAGGACTGAGGACTGAGGACAGAGGACAGAGGACTGAGGACTGAGGACTGAGGACTGAGGACTGAGGACTGAGGACTGAGGACTGAGGACTGAGGACTGAGGACTGAGGACTGAGGACTGAGGACTGAGGACTGAGGACTGAGGACAGAGGACTGAGGACTGAGGACTGAGGACTGAGGACTGAGGACAGAGGACAGAGGACTGAAACCTGAAACCTGAAACCTGAAACCTGAACCCTGAACCCTGAACCCTGAACCCTGAACCCTGAACCCTGAACCCTGAACCCTGATAACTCGCCGCATGATGCTAGGCTGAGAACTGAGTCCAGTCTTCTGAACCCGTAAGCCTGTCATTATGGTATAGACTTATTCAATATTTTTTTATGCTGTTTCAATGTACTAGTACATTGGTATTTTTTTGCGGAATAATGTGGCTGCTGGGCTGAGGACTGAGGACTGAAACCTGAACCCTGAACCCTGATAACTCGCCGCATGATGCTAGGCTGAGAACTGAGTCCAGTCTTCTGAACCCGTAAGCCTGTCATTATGGTATAGACTTATTCAATATTTTTTTATGCTGTTTCAATGTACTAGTACATTGGTATTTTTTTGCGGAATAATGTGGCTGCTGGGCTGAGGACAGAGGACTGAACCCTGTCCTCTGTCCTCTGTCCTCTGTCCTCTGTCCTCTGTCCTCTGTCCTCTGTCCTCTGACCTCTGACCTCTGACCTCTGACCTCTGACCTCTGACCTCTGCCCAGCACCATGCAGAGCATGGGGCTGGGTAAAACCTCTGACCTCTGACCTCTGACCTCTGCCCAGCACCATGCAGAGCATGGGGCTGGGTAAAACCTCTGTCCTCTGTCCTCTGTCCTCTGTCCTCTGTCCTCTGTCCTCTGACCCCTGACCCCTGACTCACTGTTTCCTGATTCGGACTAACCGCACACGACCCCCACTGTCCTTATTAATGCCGGTGACGGAGCCTCTGACAAAGTACACCACCCACGCACCGCTATTGCCGTCCGCATAGGGGGAAGAAGACCAATAATAATCTGAGATGGTATTAGGGAAGATAGCCAAATTAATTGCAGGATTGATGCAAGCCAGCTCCACAATACTTCTTAACTCTATGATATTAGGCAAACGCCAGTCGCTATATCCTGCAAAGGTTGCGCTATTGACAGTATCGGCAGCCTCTAACGCCTGTTTCCAATTTTTCTTAGCCGCTGTGTCTGTTGCACAATCAGCACCCGATAACCCCTCAGAGCACTTTTTCCACATTAACCCCGTGGTCTTATGGGTAACGGTGCCATCTTGGTTATCTATAAAATCAGAGCTGGGCGTTGTTTCTGGAATTTTATCTTTTTCACAAATTTGGACTGCAAATGCCGTATGCGTGCCAAGACCTAGGCTGACAGCAATAGCGATGTTTATATAGTTTTTGATCAATTTGTTCATATTACTTTCCTTTATAAAGTTAAATAGATGACTGATGTTATTTGTCCATACAGAGCAGGGGAAATCCTCTGTCTCCTGATACCTGATCCCTGATCCCTGCCCAGCACCATGCAGAGCATGGGGCTGTCCTCTGTCCTCTGTCCTCTGTCCTCTGTCCTCTGATACCTGACTCACTGACTCCTGACTCGGACTAACCGCACACGATGCTTAAGGTCCTTATCATTGCCTTTGTCGTTGCCTCTGTTAAAGTCCACCCACCACGCATAGTTATCCTTGAATACATCGGGGGAAGAAGACCAATAAACTAACGTACCAGAACTTGCCTTAGTATTCGGAAAATAAGTGGTATCAATACTTGGATCTTTTTTACTGAAATCGACAATGCTTTCTAATTCCGCAAGGGTTGGTAGCCGCCAGTCATTATGTCCGCACCAGCTTTCAGTGTTTACCTTTGCTACAAAGGCTTGGGTATTGCATTTAGTTAATGAGCAGTGTGAATTATCGCTTTCAGTGCCCGCATTACCGCCATTGGTGGCGGCATCTGGGTTATACCATGTATAGGTATGATCTTTGCTGTGCAGGCCTGAGGTTTGTTTGACTTCCCACATTAAGCCTGTGTGCTCATCTTGTACGCACTTACCCTCAAAGCCGCTTACTTCATTAAAATTTTTGCCTTGAGAGCCGTCTTTACCTGTGCCATAGTGTCCGTCTTGCCCTTGGGGAATGGGGTCAGTATCTGCATCTGTGGTTAGATTACAGGCTCTATCATTGTTGTGTGGTATGGGGAAGGCAGAATTATAATAAGCATAATCCCCACAAAGAGTGATGCCCGTATCATTTAAAAAGCTGGGGGCGGTTTTGATACTTTGGATATTGCTGATGCCACTTTCTTGACTACTGGTTTTGGCGGTTAGCACAAAGTAGTAGCTGGTATCGGCTTTAAGGTCGATGGCGTTTAACACTTTGTTTGTGCCGTTAATACCTGCCAATAATTTAGCCCCTGTAAGGCTTTGGTAATTGGCAATGTCTATGCCGCTAAAGGATTGCTCTGCATAATACAGGTTGTATCCACTGGCTTTGCTATGTGCTGCCCATGAGAGTTTAATTTTACTGCCTACTGCAACCACGTTTAGGTTAGTGGGCGCAGCTAAAGCTGGCTTATCACCTGAACCACCACCGCTGCTACAGGCGGCTAAAAAAAGAGTAAAAAAGAAAGGAATTAAAAACTTAAAGAGAGACGAAAGGCTGATTGCTGATTGCTGATTGCTGATTGCTGATTGCTGATTGCTGATTGCTGATTGCTGATTGCTGATTGCTGATTGCTGATTGCTGATTGCTGATTGCTGATTGCTGATTGCTGATTGCTGATTGCTGATTGCTGATTGGAATTATAATCATTATTGCGACCCCTTACAATAGAATTGATGTTTAATTTTGTTAAATTTCAGACAGTTATTCGTCCGTTAAACTTAAATAAAACATAAATAAAACAAACGAAACTCAATACTAACCCGATAAAATTTAAAATGCTAGCGCATAATATAAAAATAATTGCTTTTTTATTGCTGTTTCAATGTACTAGTACATTGGTGTTTTTTTTGTGGAATAATGTGACTGAGGACTGAGGACTGAGGACTGAGGACTGAGGACTGAGGACTGAGGACTGAGGACTGAGGACTGAAACCTGAACCCTGCCCCCCCTCTCGCTTAGGCGTTTATTTAGAAATTATCCACACCCAGCTTCGCTTCCATTTGATCTGCAACGCCTGCGACAATTTGCACCGCACGGTATAGCTCTTCAGGATCTAGGGTTTGCAAATACCAGTTGGACGTTGCCACTAAATATCTCCCATCTTCTACTTCATCAATGCTCCATTTAACAATCGCCATTTGTGAATTTTCATGTAGCAGTTTTTCTGCCATATCTTTACCTAGCATCTGGTTAGGCAATCCATCAAGTTTAAGTACGGCAGATTGTATGCTGACGACCTGCTTGCCACTGCCTGTTTCATTGCCGTTAATAATGACCATTTGGCTACGCTCTTCTGGCATTTCAATTAGCATGCGTATGCCTTGCTCATGGGTTTGTTCGTAATTTAGCTCACAAGATTTACATAGAGCATCAATTTTTTGCATAAATTCTGACATTTTGTATTCCTTAAAATTAATTAAAATTCATCGCCTAATCCAAGGTGCTTTTCCATCTCATCGGCAGCAATGGCACAATTAAAGATGGCATTTTCTAACTCGCTATCATCAAGGGTTGCTAATACTTGATCCGAGCAGGTTACTAGGTAGTCAATCTCATCTACGTTTTCAAGCGCATAACCAAACCCCACTAAACTGGTATTTTTTGTCAGTAATTCGTTCATAAACTCAACACTGAATTTATCACCAATTTTAGCCTGCTCCCCCACAGGAGAAGAAATTGTCACAAACTGTCCTTCATTGCCGGTGGCACTGATGACGACAAATTGTGAACGCTCCGTGCCATCTTCCTCATCAAAACCTATTATGAGGTTGATATGATGTTCGCTTTGTACCTCATAGCGCATCTGTAAACGCTGCATAATTTCTGTGACTTTGTTGGTGAAGTCATTGGGATATGGATTAGCGTGGGCAGATTTTTTTTTACCAAATAAACTGTCTAAAAGTCCCATGTGTTCTCCTAATAATTAAAGAAATAATAAAATCTGGTTAATAAATGTGCTATCCACAGAGAGCTTACTTGCCATTTCTTCTAAAATCGCACGCTCTTGGCTATGAATTTCTTGGTCAGCACGCGCCACAACCACTAACCGCTGAATAATAGAGCAGCAGTCGGGAGCTGATAGGGTTTTTACTGTGTCGATGAGTTTCTCGATTTGCTCTCTGGCATAGGTTTGCATGTCATCAGATGCATTTAACTCTGCCATATATTGATTGAATTTCTCTTCTCCAACCTGCTCTTTTAGGTTGTCTTTTTCATGGCTGCTAAAGTCGCCATCAGCACATGCTACTAATACGCCTGCCCACATAACAAAAGCATCACTGAGGGCTTTTTTCTGCTCATTGGCTACTGGCTCCATAAAATCTAAAAGGTCATTGATTTCTGCATCTATCTCTGCAAAAGAGCGAGCTTTATCAGGGTTGTCAATGAAGTGTGTGCTATCTGCATATAGATTGACGGCCACTACTCGAATGGGATTAAAAGGGTGGCTGGCATAGCATAAAGAGGTGTCTTCTAAATTAGTGGATAAGGCTTGTAAGTCTTGAATTTGTTTGCTGTATTCTTGCATATCAAAATCAATAATCGGACTTGAAACCCCACAGGATAGCTTTAAAAATGAGCTGATCGCCGCTTCTTTATTATTGCATACATAAAGTCCCATGCGATCTGCAGATATTTCTGCACGCCGACTCCAACTCATTAACATCATAGCATCGCTGGCGGTGCATTTGTTGTCCTCTGCGATACCGCAACTGGGTAAATTTGAGTGTTTGAATACAGCATGTCCTAGCTCATGACCGATCACAAAGTTGAGTTCGTCATCGTTCATAGATTGCAATAATGCCGAGCTAAAGGTCAAAATAACATGCTCATCACCATTATAATAACAGGTCGCATTCTGTTCTGGAGAGTTATAGACATAAACTTCAATTTGTTTATCAGCAAAGCCTACCTTGCGAGCAGCTGCACTGACCATATTGTGCAGCTTAGGACTTAGTTTGGCACTGATTTTTAAACTGTTGCCTAACAAGCGTTTGCGATAACTGTCATCATGACGCTCGCTTAGGCGCTTATCGCATAGTTGTTTGATGGTTTCATTGGCTAGACAATCATTAAACAGCTTTGTGTCACCAGAGAAGCGTATTTCTTGTATATTAATCGACATAAGCAAACGCCTTATTTATTTAATTCAACACCAAGAGATGATAATTTTTGTTGTTGTAGCTGCAGGTATTTTTTGAGCTCTTGTAATAATTTTTGCTGAGCCTGCTTGGCAAGTGTTTGTAATTTAGTTGCTGCTTTCGGAGCAACAAACGGGTTGCCAGATAACATGGTTTTTTTTAAATTTTCACTCTCCGTATAAAACTGATTAATGCCGCCAACAAAGCGGTAAGGCACTTCAAATACCGCACTGCTCTCTTGTATGGTTTGCCATAAATAGTATTGATATTGATATTTCTCAAGTGCGAGATGCATGTCATTTTGCTGTGGATTTTTATTAAATTCTTCAGTCCAAACTTGGGTTTTTTGTAAGTTATCTTGCAGTTCATCAAATAAGGCTTTTTGTACATAGTAGCTTTGTCTAGCATTGCTTATGTTGTCAAATTCAATGGCTTTTTCAAAACCTGAATTAGCTGCCAAATACACACCAATTATTGTGGCAAAAATAGTAAATAATTGCCCTGCCCAAAATTCTGCATTTAAATTTTTCCAGCTCATTATTCTTACCTCGCTTATATTAATTGTTTAAAGAGGGAATAATATAAACAGTTTTTAAAGCAAAAACTACTTTATATTTTAGGTAAAAGACGATATTTTTAATAGGCAAATCAAACTAAGACAAAAAACCCTCTTTCTGCTATGCTGGTGGTTTTATTTTTAACTAGATGAAACCATGACCCACGCTCGAAATACTCGCCTAAAAACACTACATAACAACCTCAAACAACGCATTCATATTTTAGATGGCGGCATGGGAACGCTGATTCAATCGCATCAGTTGCAAGAGGCGGATTACCGTGGTCAGCGTTTTGCAACAATTAAACAAGAAGTAAAAGGCAATAATGACCTACTGGTCTTAACCCAGCCTAAGATTATTCAAGACATTCATCGCCAGTATTTTTTAGCGGGTGCAGATATTATTGAAACCAACACCTTTAATGCGACCCGTGTTTCCCAAGCAGATTATCAAATGCAAGACTTGGTACCTGAGCTTAATCAGCAGGCGGCACTTATTGCTCGTGCCGTTGCCGATGAGGTTGAGCAGCAAAGTGGCATTCCTCGATATGTAGCTGGGGTGCTTGGTCCAACCAGTAAAACCTTATCTATCTCGCCTGATGTAAATGACCCCGGTTTTCGTAATATCAGTTTTGAGCAGTTAGCAACAGAATACCAAGAAGCCTGTGAGCATCTTATGCTAGGCGGTGCTGATATGATTTTAATCGAAACGGTGTTTGACACACTTAATGCTAAAGCAGCTATTTATGCAGTGAAGCAGACGTTTAAACAGATGGGCGAGAGTTTGCCCATTATGATTTCTGGTACCATTACTGATGCCAGTGGACGCACGCTTTCTGGACAAACTGCTGAGGCCTTTTTAAATTCCATTGCCCATGCCAAGCCTTTATCCATTGGTTTAAACTGTGCGCTAGGGGCTAAAGAGTTACGCCCACACGTTGAGGAACTGTCACAAAAAGCACCCTTTTTTACCTCCGCCCACCCTAATGCTGGCTTGCCTAATGAGTTTGGCGAATACGACCAAACTCCCGCAGAAATGGCAGAGATTGTTGAGGAATTTGCTGCCAGTGGCTTTTTAAATATTATTGGCGGTTGCTGCGGCACAACCCCTGAGCATATAAAGGCCGTTGCTCAAGCCGTTGCCAAGCACCCTCCTAGAGCCATTGCAGAAACTAGCCAAGCCTGCCGTTTATCTGGGCTTGAAGCCTTTAATTTTGATGCACAAAGCCTGTTTGTGAATGTCGGTGAGCGCAGTAATGTGACTGGTTCAGCACGCTTTAAACGCTTAATAAAAGAAGAATCTTACAACGAAGCCCTAGAGGTTGCTTTGCAGCAAGTTGAAAATGGTGCACAGATTATCGACATTAATATGGACGAGGGCATGCTCGATTCTAAAGCGGCCATGGTGCGCTATTTAAACTTAATTGCTGGCGAGCCTGATATTGCCAAAGTGCCTATTATGATTGATTCCTCTAAGTGGGAGATTATTGAAGCAGGACTTAAATGCGTACAAGGCAAGCCGGTGGTCAATTCCATCAGTTTAAAAGAGGGCAAAGAAGAGTTTGTCGCTAAAGCCAGACTCTGTATGGAATATGGTGCTGCTGTTGTGGTTATGGCGTTTGATGAAGAAGGACAGGCGGATACCGAAGCTCGTAAAAATGAAATTTGTGCTCGTTCCTATCAGATTTTGGTTGATGAGCTAAATTTTGAGCCGGCTGATATTATTTTTGATCCCAATATTTTTGCCGTTGCCACAGGCATTGAAGAGCATAATAACTATGCGGTAGATTTTATTGAAAGCTGCAAATACATTACTGAAAACCTACCCTATGCAAAAATTTCAGGCGGGGTTAGTAATGTGTCTTTTTCATTTCGTGGTAATGAACCTGTGCGTGAGGCAATCCATTCGGTCTTTTTATATCATGCGATTAAGCAGGGTTTAAGTATGGGCATTGTAAATGCAGGGCAACTTGCGCTGTATGATGATTTGCCGAGTGAGCTTAAACAGCGAGTAGAAGATGTTATTTTAAATCGCCGAGATGATGCCACCGACCGCTTGTTGGAAATTGCCGAGGACTACCGTGGTGAGGGTGCAAAAAAACAGGCAGAAACTCAAGAATGGCGTAACTTGCCTGTTAATGAGCGGTTGGCGCATTCTTTGGTTAAAGGCATCAGTGCACACATTGAAGAAGATACTGAGGCTGCACGCCAGCAGTTTGCTCGCCCCATTGAAGTGATTGAAGGTCCGCTTATGGACGGCATGAATATTGTCGGCGACTTATTTGGTGATGGTAAAATGTTTTTACCCCAAGTAGTTAAAAGCGCACGGGTTATGAAACAAGCGGTTGCTTATTTGTTGCCATTTATTGATGCAGAAAAAGACGGTAAATCAGAAGCTCAGGGCAAGGTACTTATGGCAACTGTAAAGGGTGATGTGCATGATATTGGCAAAAATATTGTTGGTGTGGTGTTGCAGTGTAATAACTTTGAAGTCATTGATTTAGGCGTAATGGTACCTGCGGAGACCATTTTACAAACGGCCATTGATAAAAACGTAGATATTATCGGTCTATCTGGTTTGATTACCCCATCATTAGATGAAATGGTGCATGTTGCCAAAGAAATGCAGCGTCGTAATTTTCATTTGCCCTTATTAATAGGCGGTGCGACAACCTCTAAAGCCCATACTGCGGTTAAAATTGAACCGCAATACCAAAATGACATTTGTATTTATGTACCCGATGCCTCTCGCACCGTAGGCATTGCCCAACGCTTACTTTCAAAAATGCAAAAACCTGAGCTGATTGCAGAACGTCGTGAAGAATACGAAAAAATTCGTGTGCGCAATGCCAATCGCAAGCCTAAAGCCATGCTCAGTTATCAACAGGCCATTGATAACGCGTTTACTTGGGACTGGCAAAACTACCAGCCCCCTGTACCCAAACAATTAGGTGTACAAACCTTTAGTGGCATTGACCTTAACACCTTAGTTGAGTTTATTGATTGGACACCTTTTTTCTTTACTTGGGAATTGGCTGGCAAATACCCTAAAATTCTTGATGATGAAGTAGTCGGAGAGGCAGCTCGTAATTTGTTTGCAGATGCTCAAACAATGCTTAAAGAGATTATCAAAAAGCAGTATTTTAAACCTAAGGCGGTAGTTGGCTTATGGCAAGCTGAGCGAGTTGGTGCTGACGATATTCAACTGTTTGATGAGCAACAGCAACCTTTAAAGAAACTACAGCAACTGCGGCAACAAAACAAAAAGCCTGACGACAAGCCAAATATGTCTCTGGCGGATTATATTGCCCCACAAGGAACACAGCCTGATTATATGGGTGCCTTTATTGTAACCACGGGGGTGGAAGCCGAAGAGCTGGCAAAAGACTATGAAGAAAACCATGATGACTATAACAGCATTATGGTCAAAGCCCTTGCTGACCGTTTTGCCGAAGCCTATGCCGAGTATATGCACTTGCAAGTTCGCAAGCAGATTTGGGGCTATGATGCACAAGAAAACCTAGACAATAATGCGCTTATTAAAGAGCAATACAGAGGTATTCGCCCTGCTCCAGGTTACCCTGCTTGCCCTGATCATAGCGAAAAAACCAGCCTCTTTGAACTGCTTGATGGCGAGCGAAATACAGGGGTAAAACTAACCGATAACTTTGCGATGAGCCCTGCTTCATCGGTCAGTGGTTGGTATTTTTCCCACCCCGAGGCACGCTATTTTGCGGTCGGCAAAGTAGATAATGACCAAGTACAGGATTTAGCCGCACGCAAAGCCATGGCACTTGATGAATTAGAACGCTGGCTTTCGCCCATTTTGAATTATGACCCCTAAGTGTTGATAGTTAAGGCTATTTATTTTTATTATTTGATTTTTTAGGAGAAAAATTTTGTAAAAAATAACCTTGGGTCGAGTAGTCTGCTCGTTCTGGTTTTTGAATGTTTTCTTGTATCCGTAAATATTCAAAAAAGATTTCAGAATAGTCTATATAGGTATTGGTTTTATCGCTGTTTTTTATTGCTTTAAGTCGCTTATAACCATCGTTACCCTGGGTAATAAAATCATTAGCAATCAATTTAAATACCTTATTTTCTGGCATATCATACCAAACTTCAGAGTCTCTATCTTTGTATTGCAAATTTTGCACACGCTGACCTTTTTCGTTTAACGCATAAACATGCCATCTTAGATTTGCCGCATATGGATAAGCACCTTCATTTCGTTTATTCATAGAAACATCTATCACATCTTCAAGTAGTGCCTTTATTTGCTTGCCTGTAATTTTAATTAAAACCAATTTACTACCGTAGGGCAAAAGACGGTATATATCTCCTGCGGTAATGATGCCTTTTTTAATATCCGCTCTAACTCCCCCTGCGTTTTGTATTGCAATATCTGCTTGAGGAATAAACGCCAAAAAACTTTGTACAACCAAACTGGTTATATCAGATCCCCTTAATGCTGTATCTTCTGGCGAACATAGTTTTGATCTTTTTGAACCTGGCAGCCAATCTAAGCAGAGCGTATCCAATGCAAGACCAACCTGCCTACCTCTAAGTTCATTAACGGAAAATGCATCTAATTTTTTACGTGCATTTTCATCTTCATCAATAAAAGAGATTTGCGTATCACTGGCTAATAAATTTTGCGCCTCTGCTTGTGTCAGTTTATGTTTCGAGGAATTTTCAGGCATGCTTTTTATGGGCTGGTTGGCGAATAACAAATTCATCTGACCTGTACAGTTTTCTACTTCCCCATTGGCATTAAACTGTACAGATAGCTCCCCTACTGCAAGGCTTTTTTGCCAAGATTCCACCACACAAACAGTCTGACCACTTTTATTTTTAGTAATACTGGGATAGGGCTGATTGCGGTTTAAGCCATAATCTGCAAACTGACCCAACAGCGTTTTTGAATCCCCACCAATAATCACATCAACGTCTGTCAGTGATTGTGCTAAGCGCATATCTTGAGCATAGGATTGGTCTGTTAGCAAAATAAAGTGTTTAATGCCTCTTTTTTTTAAAAGATTAATATAACCCTGTGCAGTTTTTTGCTCTTCCATAAAACCATACGCATTGGTTACTAAAGAAGAATTACGCAGCTTATTAATATTACTTAAACCAATAAAGGCAACCCGCCAATTATCCACATATTTAATTACATAAGGGCGAATGTACTCATCTCGATGATAACGAGCTAATTTTGAAATACCGACTTTAGGAATAAGATTGGCAGATAACATGGGCGTATTGCAATCTCTGGTCTTTAAAAAATTTAAAAATTTAATCAATCCAGCTTCCGCAAAGTTTAACTCCTGATTACCTAGTAATACGGCATCAAAACAAACTTCATTCATCAGTACTGCATCTGCCTGCCCTTTAAAAAGGTTATAATAAACATCACCGGTTATGGCATCTCCTGTATGCACAGAAAAAGTATGATTATATTCAGCTCTTAACTGCTTTATTTTTTTAACAATACGAGGAAAACCACCTGCCTCTGTATAAAATTTAGAGCCAGAAAGCATCAATGAAAAATGACGCTCTGCATCTAAGTGCGAACGATGATCTCCCATATGCAAAAATGTGATGCTGTGCTTTTTATTTTCTTCAGACTCCTCTGTGCAAGCAACTAACTGCAAACATAAAAATAAAACACATAAGCTGAAATTTGGTTTCACGGTTTTCTCTTATTTTAGGTTGAAGAATAAAATATACGTTAACCCGTTAAAAACAAAATGATTTTTTTATTTTTTAACAATAAATTACCTTGCCTGTCTTTTTACTTTTATAACTTATCTAAATTAAAAACACAAAAAAAGGCCGCTCATGGCGACCTTTAATATTTTAACCTGTTTTGAATTAAGGGTGTAAAACCACAAACTCAACACGACGGTTTTTTGCACGACCTTCTTTAGTTTCATTGGTTGCGATAGGCTGGCTTTTACCCTTACCCTGTGTTTCTAGGCGATCAGATGAAATGCCTTTATCAACCAAATAACGTTTTACTGAACGAGCACGATCTTCAGATAAATCATAGTTGTAATTATCAGAACCTGTGGCATCAGTATGTGCAATTAGCTTGATACGCAAAGTAGGATAGGTTTTAAACTCTTGCAATAAGCTATCTAAGAAACGCTTAGATGGTGCAGTTAAAGCAGCAGAATCAAGGTCAAAGCGAATATTGGTTAAAACACCTTCAAACTTAGCACAGCCTTTTTCGTTTACATTAACACCACGTGGGGTATTTGGGCAGTCATCTTCATTATCAAAATAACCGTCGCCATCAGTATCTACTGGCTCAGGTGTTGGTGCTTCTTTAGGTGCATCTAAACCAAAACGCTTAACCAAACTTACAGTACCAGCTGACGCATCTTTAGCGAAAGATTCATATTCGGCGCGGACGCTTAAACCTTCAACAATAAAATACTCCAAACCAACACCTAATAACACTAGCACATCGCTGTCTTTAACAGAGCTGACATTTTGCTTTTCTTGGTTCCAAAGATAAGAGCCACCCACTTTTACATGTGCGCTAATATTACCTGCTTGACGTGGATTGTCATTCAAATAAAAGTGATATAAACCTGCCAAAGATGCGCCGCTATAACCCAATTTACCAGAAGGCTTTAATTTTAAATATCCAAAATCAGAATAAAATCCTTCTATAGAAATACGCTTGGTTAAGTCCCAACCACCTAAAAATTTAACTGCCAAATCATTTTTAGAATCAATTGTATAGCCTGTATTATCTAACTCAGGGTTGAGATTACCCACACCCATACCTGCACCTATGTATAAGTTGCTTTCATCGGCTTGAGCGGTTAATCCTCCTAAAGCAAGCAGCAGTGCTGCGCCTGTTTTTAGTAGTGAGTGGTATTTGAACATAATAATAATCCTATTTTTGCTAGTTAAAATTTTGAATAAACTGTTAATTTAATAAAATAGACCGTCACCTAATGCAACAAACCTACCTATTTACAGCAATAATATTTGTGTTTATTTGGACGATTGATAGATAAACCAAACCTCTGTTAATGTCACAAATACAAGCATGCTGCTTTTTGTTGTATAAACAGAGCGCTATATTAACCCTTTTTTTACACTTTGCAACATTGTGTAACAAATTATTTGTAACGGCTCTTTTGATACTCTTTATAAAAAACATATTGTTCAACATACAATTTCAAAAAAATCAATTTTTTAAAAAAACATTCGCACAAAAAAACTTGAATTATTGTAAATAACAACCTGTTTTTAGATGCGTTTAAGAAACGAGAAAATATAAAAAAAGAATGTCGATTAAAACATTGGGAAGTGGTTATTAATGATTAAATCAGTTGCCATATAAGCAACTGATTTTAAAAACTATGCTAATCAAAGTCATGGCATACTTGATTGCGACCATTTTGTTTTGCTTGATACAATAACTCGTCTGATTGCTTTAGCATTGCAGAAAAGCTATCACCATATTGTTTGCTTAAGCCCATACTTACGGTCATGGTAAAGCTATCCCCATTTGCTAATTTTACGGGTGTGCTACTGAGCATTTTGGCAAAAATCTGTAATAGTTTTTGCACTCTATCTGTATCCATACCAGTGATAAATGCAGAAAATTCTTCGCCACCTAAACGGGCAAATAGCTGCTCTCTAAATGTTTTCTGTAAAACAGCAGCAATCACTTTGAGAGCGTCATCACCCACTTCATGCCCATAAGTGTCATTAATGGATTTAAAGTGATCAATATCCAGCATAACCATAAAGGCTTGTTTATCTGATTTTTTAAATTGGTTATATAGCAATCCGCCCTCTTGGTAATAATAACGGCGGTTATACAGTTTGGTCAGTGCATCTTTATTGGCAATATCCTGAATATAACGAATATTTTCTAACGCCTCCATAACTGCCATAGTGCGACTTTGAAACTCTTCATAGGAAAACGGTTTTTTTAAGAAGTCATTTGCGCCATTTTTCAAAAACCGTGCAGAAATACCATCATTTTCTTCACTAGAAAGGGCAATTACGGGCAACTCTGTCATGTCTTTTTGACTGCGTATTTTTTTTAGTAACTCTACCCCGTCCATATTTGGCATCACATAATCAGTTAAAATCAAACTGATGTCCTGCTGTTGTAATATTTCTAATGCCTGTACTCCATCAATGGCTTCTGCCACCTGATAATTCTGTTGCTCTAACATAGAACGCACATATTTGCGACTGGTTTTAGAGTCATCAACCACCATCGCTATACAGCCTTTATTTTTTCTTAACCGATTAATTACCCTTAATACATATTCAACAGACTGGCGGCTTTCTTTTAGAATATAATCAACCACACCTCGACCAATTAATTTAACCCTTGAGCTTTCATCAAAGGTTCCTGTTAAAACAATACTGGGAATTTCTTCATCAAGATATAAATCAACAATCTCGCCATTTGGTGCATCAGGCAGATTTAAATCTAAAATTGCTGCAACAATATTATAATCACTAGGCACAAATTCGAGTGCTTCTCTGGCTTCTTGGTAACTACTTTTTACCTCAACCATCACATCAAGGTTATTTTCTATCATACTGGCAAGGTTCTTTGCCAAAACGTGGCTGTCTTCCACCACAATTACTACATCAACCATTTTCTAAGTCCTATCAATATTAACAATAACAAACTTTTTTTATGAGCCTGTTTGGCATAAAAAAAAGTGTATATTGTTTTATTGTAGTAGTTAAATAGAATTGATAAAGTAATTATAAAAAAGAATAAAAAAACGCTCAAATTGAGCGTTAAATATAAATGACTAACTGTCTAAAATAATAAATTAAACTTCCGCTTTAAGCTCACGCCGTAAAATCTTACCAACGGGTGTCATTGGTAACTCATCTCTAAACTCAATTTGCTTAGGTACTTTATAAGCGGTGAGATTTTTCTTACAGTACACAATAAGCTCTTTCTCACTCAAGCTCTCATCGCTTTTAATGACAAATAGCTTAACCGCCTCTCCTGTCTTCTCATCAGGTACACCAATGGCGGCGGCTAACTGAACTTTAGGGTGCTGAGCGACCACGTCTTCAATCTCATTTGGATAAACATTAAAGCCAGATACCAAAATCATATCTTTAATACGATCAACAATTTTTAAAAAGCCGTCATCATCGATAATGCCCACATCTCCAGTTCTAAACCAGCCATCTTCCGTAAATGCAGTTTTACTTTCCTCTGGTAAGTTCCAATAACCTTTCATCACTTGGGGTCCTTGAATACAAATTTCCCCCCGTGCATTTAAACCGACATCATTGCCATCATCATCAATACATTTAATGGCAGTACTAGGAGCTGCCTGACCTGCATAACCAATACGCTGCTTTCCTCCTGATGGATTTAATGTTGCCACAGGCGAGGTTTCCGTTAACCCATAACCTTCTGAAATGCCGCAACCTGTTGCCTCTTGCCACTGTTTGGCAGTCTCTTGTTGTAAGGCTGTGCCACCTGAGAAAGTAGTTACCAGACCAGAAAAATCTAGCTCTTTAAATTTAGGGTGATTAAGCAAAGAAACAAATAATGTATTTAAGCCTACAAAGGCAGCAAATCGATGCGGTTTCATCATACGCACAAACATATCTGTATCACGAGGATTGGCAATTAAAACGCTATGATCCCCCTGATATACAAATGCCATTAGATGAATGGTAAAGGCAAAAATATGATACAAAGGCAAAGGTGCTATCACCGTTGAACAACCTTCAGGTTTAATCAATTTTCCATTTTCATCAACCTGTTGAGAGCAAGCATAAACCTGCAACATATTTGCAACTAAGTTACCATTAGTTAGCTCTGCTCCCTTAGAAACGCCTGTTGTACCACCTGTATATTGCAAAATAATGGTGGCCTCTAAATCTTTAGGGTGATTAGGACTAAAACCGCCGTAAGTTTTACCTTTATTTAATGCATCTAACAAGCGTACTGCTTGCGGCAAATGGTAGCTAGGCACCAGCTTTTTAATGTGCTTAGCTGCAGCATTAATAACCGTACGCTTAAGCCAAGGCAGCATATCCGCCAAGCTGGTTATAATAATGTGCTTAATCTGTGTTTGCTGATAAATGTTTTCAACTGATTTAGCAAATACGTCCATACAGATAACCGCTTGCACCTGTGCATCATTAAATTGATGCAGCATTTCTCGCTCAGTATAAAGCGGGTTGGTATTGACAACCGTCATACCTGCACGTAATGCACCATACATTACAATAGGAAATTGCAAAATATTAGGCATCTGAATAGCAATTCTATCGCCAGGTTTTAAACCTGTCTCGTTTTGTAAGTAGGCTGCAAATGCAGCACTGTATTCATCAACTTGTTTATACGTTAGGGTGTAATTAATGCTGGTAAAAGCAGGCCTATCTGCATATTTAGCCAACGCTTCTTCTATTACTGCCACCACTGAATCGTATTTTTGCATATCAATGGTATCTACCACGCCAGCGGCACGCTTACCGTCCCAAAATGAGGCTTCCATTTATTTCTCCTATTTTATTATGATTGTTATACAGGCTTAATTGCTCTTATTTATTTTATTTAAGCTATTTTACGCCATAAGCTATCTAACCAAAATTTAAACTTTAGAACAAGCTAAAATATTTATTTAAAACAAAAAATACGCTGTATTTATAAATATAGGAATAAATTTAGAATTTCTTGAACTACTGTATACCTTTACCAATAAACCATGTATAATTCTGCGTCCATTTTAGATAGCACTGCTCATATCCTTATTTTATTTGGCTGATAGCTGTCTTCAATTGAGGCATAGCATGTAAGGCTACGCCAAAAAGACTGCCGTATAGTGCCTATAAACATCTTGTTCATTGACCGCTTCTTTTATCTAAATAAAAGAGATTTCGTATTGCTCGCGTTTTAGCCTACGGTTTACTTATCCGACTTATCGGTAATTCAATCATTGCTATGTCAATGAACACCTACAGAGAGAGAAAATGACCCATTTTTCTGATTTAGGCTTATGCGAGCCTATTTTAAAAGCCATTGAAGAACAAGGCTATAGCAGCCCAACACCCATTCAACAACAAGCCATTCCTGCCGTACTTAATGGCAAAGATTTAATGGCAGCAGCACAAACAGGCACAGGTAAAACCGCTGCATTTACGCTACCTATGCTGCATCAACTAGCCAATGGCGAAAAAGCCAAAAGCAATCAGGTAAGAGCTTTGGTATTAGCCCCTACCCGTGAACTAGCGCAACAGGTGCACGACAATATCCAAACCTATTCAAAGTATCTCAAACTGACTTCTGCCGTGGTTTATGGTGGCGTTAAAATCAATCCACAGATGATGAAGTTGCGTAAAGGTGTGGATATCTTAGTCGCCTGTCCAGGACGTTTATTAGATTTATACTCACAAAACGCCATTCGTTTTCATCATACTGAATTTTTAGTGCTTGATGAGGCTGACCGCATGCTGGATATGGGCTTTATTGAAGACATCGAACGCATTATTGAACTGCTACCCAAGCAACGCCGAAGCCTGATGTTTTCTGCAACTTTCTCAGGCAAAATTCGTGCCCTAGCTAAAGACTTAGTACAAGACCCTTTTGCCATTGATATTAGCCCTCGCAATAGTACCGCACATAACGTCACACAATGGGTTATCCCTATTGATAAAAAACGCAAAGCAGATGCGCTTATTGAACTGCTCAACATTAACCAATGGCATCAAGTATTGGTATTTGCTCGCACCAAACATGGTTGCGAACAGCTCGCTAAAAAGCTAAAAAGCCAAGGTATTAATGCCGACGCCATTCATGGAGATAAAAGCCAAGCGGTGCGTAACCGAGTGCTAACACGCTTTAAACAAAACAAAACCAATGTACTGGTTGCCACTGATGTTGCCGCTAGAGGCATAGACATTGACCAACTGCCGCATGTCATTAACTATGAACTACCACATACCCCATCTGACTATGTACATCGCATTGGCAGAACAGGGCGTGCTGGTGCTAAAGGTGATGCACTATCTATGGTCTCTGCCGACGAATATAAAAATCTTGCTGGCATTGAGGAGCTAATTGGCAAACCCATTCAGCGTGAATATATAGAAGGCTTTGAGCCTGACCATGACCTACCTGCCATCGGCTCAAAAGTAAATAACAAAAAATCTCGCACACGCCCTAAAAAAGGACAACGTACAGGTACAAATAATAAGCAAGGATACCAAACTCGCAAACGAGGCGAAGAAAAGCCAGTTGCCAGCCGCCGTAAGCGTAATGACAGCCGTAGCGACAATCGAGACAACCGCAGTAGCCGTAGCAAAGACAGCCATAGCGACACTCGAGACAACCGCAGTAGCCGTAGCAAAGACAGCCATAGCGACACTCGAGACAACCGCAGTAGCCGCAGCAAAGACAGCCGTAGCGACACTCGAGACAACCGCAGTAGCCGCAGCAAAGACAGTCGTAGCGACACTCGAGACAACCGCAGTAGCCGTAGCAAAGACAGCCGTAGCGACACTCGAGATAACCGCAGTAGCCGCAGCAGCCGCAACAACAAAAACGATGATGGCTTTGCCAGCCCTAAGCGCAAAACAGCACGTAAAGCAATAAAAGGAACCTTATCATCTAACAGCGAGGGAAAAAGAGCCTCCAGTAACCAACGCTCAAAAAAAGCAACTAGCAAAATAACCAGAAACAAAGCTCGCAGCTACTAAAAAATAGAACACCAGCCTTACTTAGAGCTGGTGTTCTTTTTTATCCCTATTTTAGCCTGCACAAAAGCATAGAAAATACATATTTTATCTGTCTTAAATACAAATCTCCCATCTAAACTATAAAAATGATTTTAATTTTATAAAATATCCTCCCCTGCTTTAAAAAATTGACTATGCTTAAAAACAACCTATTTAAAGTCATAAGGAATAAGCAGCCATGAATTTGCAACACCTATTTTCTCAGCCCCAATCTTTACCACAAATTCCTAAAGTGGTTTTAGAGCTAATAGAAAGTTTTAATAACGAAGACATTGACATCTCAGCGATTGCCAAAAAAGTATCGACAGACCCCGTATTAACCGCCAAAGTATTACGCCTTGCCAACTCTGCTCATTACGGCATACCCAAAACCGTATCCAGCGTTGACGATGCCTCAGTCATACTTGGCATGGGCAGTCTTAGAACCATGATTTTAGCTTCCTGTATGAGCAATGCCTTTAAACCCATGCCAGGCTATGATCAAGTTGCCTTTTGGAAATCCGCTTTTGGCGTGGCAGCTTATGCCAAATTCATAGCCGAAAAAACCGCAAAGCATGATAAAGAAATAGCATTTACCACCGGCATGTTACACTCCATTGGCAGTTTAATTATTCGTCATAATATGCCCCAAGAAGCGGCCAACATTGATGAAGTCGAAAGCATGAGCAAAACCAAACGCCACGACTTAGAACAAGCACAACTGGGTTTTGACTACGCAGAAGTTGGCGGTGAACTTGCCAAACGCTGGAAATTTCCTGATGAGATACAGCAAGCCATTAGCGAGCAAGTTGCCCATGATAAAGAACAACCCTACGGCGACCTTGCTGCAATTTTGTACCTTGGAAAATATTTAGAAAGCAGTTTTCGTAAACAACTTACCGCCGCAGAAATGCAAGCAGACTTTCCAGAAGCCGTTGCCGCCAAATTAGGGCTTAGCTATAGCGATATTGAAGCAGAACTAAGCACCCTTAAAGAACTCAACTCAGGACTAGATGCCATTTTAGAATAAATCTAAATTAGCAAATAAAAAAAGCCCTTAGCCATAAATCGACTAAGGGCTTTTTTATTGCTGTATACACTTACATTTGGCTTTGCAAATAATTAGGCAAACCAATTTTTTCAATTAATCCTAATTGTTTTTCTAGCCAATAAGTATGGTCATTTTCAGTATCATCTAACAACACCTGCAACATATCTCTTGTTTGATAATCTTTAAGCTCTTCACAAAGTGCCATGACATTGCGTAAGTCTTCAACTACCTTATATTCAAGATTTAAGTCACTTTGCAGCATTGAAGGGACATCATTGCCTACATTAATAGGCAAACGAGTCACTAAATCAGGCGTACCTTCTAAGAACAAAATACGCTCAATTAATTTTGCTGCATGCTGTTTTTCATCATCAAATTCATGATCAATACGCTCATAGAGTTTGCTTAAACCCCAATCATCATACATGCGTGAATGAACAAAGTACTGATCCATTGCACTTAGTTCGCCTGCCAGTAGTTCATTTAGTTTTTCAATAATTTGTGGATTACCTTGCATAATATTATCCTCTCTAGATCATTGCTTGTTGAAAGTTCTCAATACCAAGGTTGGCAATCAAACTTTGTTGGGTTTCAATCCAATCGAAATAAGTTTCCTCATCTGCTTGAATTTCTAATAATAAAGCTCTTGAAATGAAATCTTTTTGTCGCTCGCAAAGCGCAATCGCCTCTTGTAGCGACGTTAGCTGTTCGCTAAGTTGCTTGGCATCGCAATCGAGCATTTCTTGAGTATTCTCGCCAATATACAAACGGTTTAACTTTTGTAAATTAGGCAAACCCTCAAGAAACAAAATCCTCTCAATCAGCTTATCTGCTTGCTTCATATCCTTAATGGATTTTTTATAGCTTTTTTTATTTAACTCATCTAGCCCCCAGTTTGCGTACATTCTGGCGTGCAAGAAGTATTGGTTAATGGACGTCAATTCAATGCCTAATTGTGTATTAAGTGCTTGAATAACAGATTTATTAACTTGCATAGTCTCTCTCCTATTTTTGTGATTGTTACAGATATTGTGGTTTTTTCCCGCAATCAATTCACAAGTCATAGTATAAGGACAAAAAACAAAACTTCAAGTACAAATGAGAACTAAATGATAGCCTTATCATAAAAAGAAAATCATTATCAAATTCACAAAAAACCAACAACCTGAATAATTTAAATATAAATCAATCAGTTGCACAACAAAAAATAGTTATAAATGGTTTTTTAAGCAGCTTAAATATTTTTTTATTTTTTTAAAATAATTTAAAAGCACAAAAAGATGATACTTATATGAGTTTCATTCGCATTTTAATCTGATTTTCCTTTTGAAACAACCAAAAAAAAGACCCTTTTGGAAAACAAAATATGTCTATTGCAATATAAAGAACACAGCGAACGCTGCATTTATTTGAGGGACAACCCATTTAGCGTATTATCAATTATTTTTTATCTTCCAATAATCCACTTTTCAACATATCTAACATGGCGTTCAGTTTTTCTATCTCCGCAGCACTGCAAACATTCCAACGACAATCTTGCTGCTCAAGATACGCCAATGCTTGTTGCTTTAACGCCCGCCCCTTAGCCTCAAGCACCACAAATTTTTTACGCTTATCCTCTTTGCAAGGCTGCAAACTTAATACTGATTTTTGTGCCAGCTTTTTTAAAATAAGTGTCAATGCGCCACTATCTATCAACGTTTGCTGCTGTAATTGACTCACCTCAACCCCATCTTCTTCCCACAGACCCATCATTACGACATATTGAGGATAGGTTAAATCCAATTCCAATAAAAAAGGTCGGTACGCTCTAACCAACGCATTAGATACGACATATAAGCGATGACAGAGCTGATTTTTGAGTTTTAGGCGTTCGTAATTATTTTCTGTATTCATGCTTATATTGTAATGCAAAGCGCATACTTTGCACACAAAATAATAATTTAAATCAAGCTAATGCCCTTGTTTTAATAAGTCCGCCATTTTTTCAGCAATAGCAATGGTTGGTGCATTGGTGTTACCGCTAATTAAAGTAGGCATTATAGAGGCATCAATCACCCGCAAGCCCTCCACCCCTTTTACTTTAAGCTCTAAATCCACCACCGCTTTATCATCAACCCCCATAGCACAAGTACCAATAGGGTGATAAATGGTATCAGCACGCAATCTAACCTGCTCTAATAATGCTTCGTCTGTCTTTGCATTAGCAGTATACATCTCACTTTTAATTCGTTGTTTAAGTGGCTCGCTGTGCATAATCTCGCGGGTTTTTTTAATACCACGCAATAAATTATCAACATCAGACTGCACACTTAAAAAATTCATCTCTATTTCTGGCTCATCACTATAATCACTCGAATTTAAACGAATATGCCCACGACTTTCAGGACGCAACAAACAGCAATGACAAGAAAATCCATAGCCCCAATGTAACTGCCGACCATGCTCCTCAGCCAGCGCAACTAAAAAATGTATTTGCATATCAGGGCGGGTTTGAGTGTCATCAGATTTAAAAAAAGCAGCACCTTCAGCAAACGGTGTTGTTAATACCCCCGTGCCTTTACGTTTAAACTCAAAAACACCCTTAAACATCTGCCAAAAAGAATGCCATGCAAACGCAAAATAATCAGTACCTTTAGCTCGATAAGATAAAATAAAATCCAAATGATCCTGTAAATTCGCCCCCACATTAGGGTTATCTACCAATGTATCAATTCCTTTTTCCTGTAAGTGCTGTTTATCACCAATACCAGAGAGCATTAACAACTGAGGCGACTGAATAGCACCAGCACAAATTAATACCTCACGGCTAACCTGAAACTGTTTTTCCTGTCCCTGATGCTGAAACAACACACCTGTAGCTTGCTTATCAGTAAATACAATGCGCTTAACATGGGCTTGAATTAGTACTGTTAAATTAGGACGCTTAGCCATAATAGGATGCAGATAAGCCGCCGCCGCTGAACAACGCTCTCCACGTCGGGCTTTATCATGAAACTGCGTAACCTGATACAACCCTGCCCCTTCTTGCTCACCATCATTAAAATCTGCATTAAATGGAATACCTTGAGATTGTGCCGCAGCAACAAAATCTTTACTAACCGAGCGGGGAGAGAACTGATTAGACACCTGCAAGGGCCCTTTATCTCCATGTTGTTCACTTGCGCCATTTTGATTATTCTCAGACTTAATAAAATAAGGCAATAAATCCTCATAACCCCAACCTTCACAACCCAGCTCTTGCCAATGCTGATAATCTTCCTTTTGTCCACGAATATAAATCATGCCATTAATTGCACTAGAGCCACCTAAGCACTTACCTCTAGGTTGATGGCCTTTACGTCCATTAAACGCCTTTTGTGGTGTGGTTCTAAATGCCCAATTATTAATTTTAGGCTTACCACGTACCATTGTAACTAACGCAGCAGGTGTTCGTACCAATACCGAACGCCCCTCACCGCCTGCCTCTAATAAACAGACCTTAATATTAGGATCTTCACTCAAACGTGATGCCAGCACAGAACCTGCCGAACCACCACCTACGATAATATAATCAAAGCAATCATTCATTTTTATTCTTCCTTACTTATTTTAAATATAAAAAACAAACTGTTGCATAAAACATTTAGTCTTTCAAGGAATATAAAAATTCATAGTTTACAGCAGCATCAATTAAACATTAGAAAGCCTGCAAGCTGGCACTTAAATAAAAGTCCAAACTCGGTTTAAAAGCAGGATTACTACTGTATAAGCCATAAGCCAGACTGCTTTGCAAGCTAAATTGAGCATATTGATAGCCCAAGCCAATCCCTGCACTGAGCAAATTGTCTGCTTTTTCATTTGCTAAATTATAAGCTGCACCTGATTGTACAAACACGGATGGATTAAGGCGTAACAAACTGTATTTAAATTGTTTTTTAAACCAATTATCAGCAACCATCTGGTGCGCTTGGTGTTTAAGCCATTGACTATGTAGGGTGCTTTTATGCACGATGCCGCTATCTCCTGATACAAAATGTAGCCCAAAACCGGCCACACTTGCTTTGCCTCCTAAACTGACTTGTTCTTGCCCATATAACCTATCAAAACTCAATTGTAAGCTTACATTATTATCTAAGAACCATTGTGCAAATTGCGCTCTATATGTCAGACTGCTATCTAACTTACGAAAACTTCGCACTGGGTCAGTCGCATTATTGCTAATTTTTCGGTCTTGGTTTTGTATATCCAAACCCTGTGTAAAACCACACTCAAACAGCCAAAATTGCCCTTGATTGCGATAACTTCTATTCACAAAAACTCGATAATTTGCGCTTTTTTGCGGCGTTAACGCCACATCTAGCAGGTAGCGTTTAGCCAAGCGACGATTAACGCCAATCCCTAATTTAAATTGACTGTTCGCATCACGATAAGCTAAATAATCCAACCCCAACGATTGACTTATTGAAAAGCCAAACACATCTGCAACAGGGGAAATAATCTGTAAATATTCTGCATAACTCAATGCACCTGTTACGTTAAAATTACGCATTGGCACACTGGTATTCAATGCCAATGCATTGGTATTTTTACTACTAATTAAATATACAGAAGAGCGTTCATTTAAAGCCAATAAATTATCTACCTCAAGCCCTAGGCGTAAACGGTTTTTATCATTTTGACTGCCCTCATTATCATAACCAATACGTCCTCTAAACCAGTCTTTCTCTTGAGTTTGAATAAACACCTTGCTTTGCCCTATTTCATTACCTGGGATAATTTTCATCTGCGCTTGGGTAGAAGGCACCCGATTAAGCTGATCCACTCCTTGTTCGAGTTCGCGTAAATTTAAAATCTCATGCCTGTTTTGTGGCATTGCCATATACAGTTTAAGCCTGTCACTTCGATGATTTTGATTAATATCAATACGCTCAACCTGACCTTCAACAACCACAATCGTCAACTGATTTTTAGATAAATTTTGCTTTGGCAAAAAAGCCCTTGAAGTAATATAACCACGCTGAATATAAGCATGATTAATCTGCGCTAAAAGCGCATTAATACTGCGTCTTCCCAAACAATGATTAACATAAGGATAGCTAAGAGGGTGCAGCTGTTTGTTGGTAAGCTTATGGTTACCCTGAATGCGAATTCGATTAATCCAAACACAAGGTGTTTCAGTAAACATAACAGCACTACCTGATTTAGGTACAATAATCTGTGTGCCGCTTTGTTTTGCTCTGTGTTCTATCTCTTCTTGTTTGAGCTTTTCTTGCACAAACTTTTGCGCTGCATCATCAGTCTGTTTGGCATGAATTTGAAAAGAGATACTCAAACCTATAAGCGTTATAAGAACAATCAAATTGGCTTTATAAAAAGTCACTTAATACTCCAATTTGGCGTACAAGATGAGGATCACCTTTGACTGGTAAATAATGATAGATCACTTTTTGCCTACCCGTATCAAGAGGGAGTGAATGGTTAAAATAGCCACCATAAACCTGAATGGGGTTGGCACTAATAAATTTAATCACTCCATTTAATGCCAATACGCCACCGCCTATATCATCAGCAACCAACTTACCATCATGTAAAAAAAACAATCCCCTAAGACCTCTGTTTCTTTGAACTGCACGATACTGCTTAATTGCCTTAAAACTGATATTTGGTGAGCGCATAACCAACCCCTTATTTGGTATGATATCTCCACCTAAATTAATCAATTGCTCACTGGCATTTATCTCAATACGACCGGCTCCTTGAATTTTGCCACCATGTCGCTGTACAGTACTAGAGACGTTCTCATCACAAAGCAGCACACAAGATTTACGGTACAACGCAGTCCCCGTTCGCAAGGCTTGATTAACCACTTGCTTAGCATTAAGGCGCAAAACGCCTGTTTGCAACAGACTAATATTGCCGCCTTGATTGTAAATGTTAGAAGCACTTAAGGTTAAATCCAAGGCAGATAAAATCAGACCATCTTGCTGTACCACCTTTGGCTGACCAAAATCAATTTGATAACCCTGAATCTTTCTTCTACGCAAAAATAACCAATACCAAAGAGGCTTACTCTGCGTACTAAAATGCTGCTTAAGCCCTCGTTTAGCCACCTCTGTACGCAACATCTGATTATATAAATCACCACCAATATTTGCCGTTAAACCTTGATTGCTCAACAATCGTCCTGACAAGTTTCGTACATGTCCTGCAACGGTAAGCGACAAATTATCCGCTTGTGCAAACACCACCCCTAAAAGCTGCTCGCTCAGTGAATGATTAACAAAATCACCCTGTATATTTAGCGTGACCGCACCTAGAGAGTTTGCATTGCCCGCAATGCGTTTTCTTGCCTGAATTAAACCGCCCAAATTATACATATCATGTTGGGTTTTTAGCACAACACCGCCTTGTTCAGAAATAATACTCGCTTGACGAGTTTCACCCTTAAGCCTAAGGCTATCAGCTGTTACAAGCACATTTCCCTTAGCCTTTAACTGCCCATTGAGCAAATCCACATGACCTTTTGAATGCAGCACCAAATGCCCCGCATCTGCATACAAATTACCGGCATTTCTTACCCCAGCTCCCTTATCATTAACCACAATATACAAGCTGCCAGCACGCACATTAGCCTGAGAAGTAATATCAATACTCAACTCATTATGACTAATAGGCGTAACGTTTAACTGCCCATTCCAACTTGACGCTGCATCGTTAATAGATAAACTTGAAGCATATTCATAACCGCTGTTTCCCTGATATAAACTCAAACGACTGTTTGCACCTAACAAACGTACTTTTCCATTAAGCCTAAGCTCCTTAGCCAGCAAATCCAAACGTTGCATATCTCCACTTAAACCACCCTTGCCAATCTCAATGCGCCCCTTACTGGTTATAAACTGTGGATTTTTTATCAATGTTGGCAAACCACCCACATTCACTGTACGGTTCACATAATTAATTTGTCCCGTTGTTAACAATAAATTAGCCGTATTTGTAAACGATGCGCCATCAATAATAATACCGTTAGGATTAACCACATACACATGCGCCTTCGCCCCAAGTACACGCACATTACCCTCTAAAAGGCTCACTTTATTACTTGTTACCTGATTAACAATATTGCTAGCTAAACTCAGCCGATTATCCAACTGCACGCCCGCTTTAGATACATCAAACTGCTGATAGCGATTATGACTAATACCGCTACTATTAGCAGTGGCAATCACAACTCGCTCAACCCCATCTGCATTTTTAGTCACAGAAGTAGACGTTGAACCATCAGGTACAACCTCAGCAGACACACCAAAAGACAGCAATAAGAAAAGCAAACTCAGCATAGAAAATCGCATAACTTTTACACCTAAACATACAAAAAAGAAATACAATAAATACTAGCAAAATAATTCATAAATATAATATAAAAACCAGAAAAACTAATTTTTTATTAAAATTTAGACTATTTTACTTATACCTTAAAACAATTACCCATTCTTGGGTGTCGGTGTCTTTTAGGTGAGTGCGGGTGAGCGTTTCCGTTTGTAGGTTTAAATCACCGTTGTCTTTTATGATGTTGCCTAATTTGTCGGTTTGGGCACTGGCAATGATGCCGCCTTCTAGGTGGGTGTGTTTGGCTTTGATTTGTCCGCTGTCTTGGGCTTTGCCACTGGTGTTGACTAAAAAGCTGCTTTGTTCGGTGGTCCATTTGCGCTCGCCTTTGCCCTCGCTGGCGTTGCCGCCTACGCTGCTGATGCCTGCTGCGCCGCCGCTGATGTTGGCACCGTGGCTTTGGTTGCGGTTGCTGGCGGTGTCTTGTACGCTGGCTACGGTGAGCTTGTCGGTGGTGACATCGGCTTTGCCTGCAATATTGACCTTACCGCCTTTAACGGTAAATTCTTTGCTGGTGCTGTCCATGCTGCCGGCACTGATGCCTGCTAGTATGTGGCGTGTGCTGTGGCTGTCGCTGTTGCTGTTTTGGGTGGAGGCGTTGCCGCTAAAGCCTGAAGAAGAACCGCTCATGCTAACACCTGCTTGGTGTTCTTCACTGTTGCTGGTGCTTGAGGTTGTTTCTACTCCTGCGGTGACGTTGATTTTTTTTGCATCTAGGGTGAGTTTTTTAGCCACCTGTAGGTTGGAGCCTTGCAGGTTAAAGTCGTTTTTGACTTTAAACTTGGCGTTACCGCCTACTGTAAATAGTGAGCCTTGCCATTTTTGGCTAAATATGGATTGGCTTTGTTGTTTGTGGCTGTGGCTAATACTGGCGTTGGCATAAAAGCCCCCTGTGGCGGTGCTGGCGGCGGCGGTTGCGCCTGAGCCTGCTAGGGCTAGGCTGGCTTGGGCAAAGTTGGCTTTGGCGGCAAGTGCATTGGCTTTGTATTCATCTAAAGCCGATGGGGCAAGGGTGCCGGCTTTTACGCTTCTTTTTGCGTCATTGTAGGCGATGTTGGCTTTTTGTACGGCTTCTCCTGCCTCTTTGACGGCATTCGCTGCGTACAGAGTATCCACATAGCTATTTTTTACTCCTACACCAATGGTGGTGGTATCCGTTTGACCGCTGGAGGTTTCTTTGTTGTCTTCGGTGGCGCCGCCAATGTGAACGTAGTCAGCATTGACGTTGGCATCACCGCCTATTTCTATTTTGGCGGCGCGTGCTACCAGTACCTTGGTGTGAATATCCGCTTTGCCACCAAATTTAAGCTTGCTGGTAACTAGGCTGGTTTTGCTGGTGCTGGTTTTTTCTGTGTGTTTAATCTCGCTAACGCTGATAAGGCTAATTTCTTTGTTGTCTGTGTCTAGGTTGGTGCTTTGTGAGCTGATGCTTTCTGTGGTTTTTTCATGCTCTGTCACTGTGCGGTCTTTGACTTCAACCACGCTGATGACATCACTTTGCATGTGGCCGTCTTTTTTGGCTTCTACCTCTGAGCCTTCAATGCGAATGCCCTCTTTGGCGATGGCACTGAAACTGCCTCCTGCGTTGACTTCGGATTTTTGGTGGGTGTGTTTGGTGGTGCTCTCACGTTCACTTTCTGATAGTTTGATTTGATTTTTAATGCCCATCACGCCAAGACCAATGCTGGTTGCTTTGGCTATTTGTTTGAAGATGCCTTTGTAGCCTTCACTTTTTTCGTGCCATGTTTTGTCTTGTAATTCAACCGTGCCAATGGTGAGGTTTTTAATACCTTGACCGTCTTCGGTTATGTATTGGCCGTTTTTATCGAGTAAGGCTTTGCCATCTTTGCCTTTTTTGATGGCGGCACTGCCAAATTTAATGTCGTTTGCGGATTTAAGCTCGGAGCCTAAAATGGCTACGTTGCCTCCTGTGCTGTCAATTTCAATACCGCCCGTACCTTCTAAAAGGCTGGCAACAGCGGTCTGTTGGTAGCGTCCTTGGCGTTCTGATTTGCTTTTAATTAAGCCGTCTTCTTGGGTTTGTTTGTCGCTTGAGCTATCGGAGATGCCTGCGCTAATGAGTACGTCTTTGGCTTTTATCTTGATTTTGTCTTTGGCTTTAACCGTGGCACCAACCAGTTTTATTTGTTTGATGGCGTTAAGGGCAAGTTCTTGACCACTTTCAAAAATGGAGCCTTTGTAGGTGTTGCTGCTTTTTTTATTGATGGTATGGGTGCTTGAGAAGTTGCCTGCTTCTTTGTGTTCATGTTTTAGGTAGGTGCTATCGGTTACTCCTGCTATTTCAATGTCGGTGGCTTTGATTTTAATGCTGCCACCAGATTTGACGCTCGCTCCTTCTGAGCTAAAGGTTTTGCCTGCTGTAAAACTGCTATTTCCTCCAGTGTTTATTTTACTTGTCTGATAGGTGGTGCTTTTATCAATGCTGCTGCCATAGGTGCTGCTGCGTTTTAGGGCAAGGGCGTTCAGTTTTATGTTGTCTTTGGCTTGCATCTTAAGGTTGCCTGTGGTGTTGATGCGCCCGCCGTTGTTGATGATGTCGGTTTGTGATTTTAAGGTTAAGTTTTGGGCATGAATATTCCCACCACTGCCTGCGTGTTCGCTATAACCTGTGGCATATTGTTCTCGTTGTACGGTTTTGCTGTTTTCTATGCGTTTGGCGTCAATGCTGCCTTGTTTGCGAACTCTTAGGTTGCCTGTGTTTTTTGCGATACCTTTGATTTTGACCTCTAGGCTGTCGGCATCAATACTGGCATTGGTGTCTGTTGCCATTTGTGCCAATGTGGCTTTAGGAAAATAGACCTTAGGCACCATGGTGTGTTTGCCGTTGATGGTGCGCTTTTCATACCAGATGATGGGCTTTTTAAGTTGCGCTATCTGTGCTTGGGTTAGGGCTGTTCCCATTAGGTTGGCATGCTTTTGTGCGTATTCTTTGGCATTTTCAAGTAGGGCTGCTCGTTGTTCTCGCTCGGTTTTCCATTCGGGTAAAAATAGGGCTCGTCCCGTTTGTTTAAGGCTGGCGGCTCGTAAGGCTCGGGCTTCTTGTAGTGGGTCTAGGAAAAATTGGCTGTCGTCTTTGCCTGTTAGGGCTTGACGCTCATCAAGTGCTGGCTTTTGCTTGCTTGTCTCTAAGCTGGGGGTAAACAGTTGGTGTGCGTAGGTTGATCTTTTAATCCCTTGAATGATGGCTATGGGGTTTTCTAGCAGTTGGCTTAAGCTGGGCTGACCTTTTGCGCTGGGCTGGATAAATTGCGTTAAGTCTAGGCTTTGTTGATTGGGGGTGATTTTGTGTGCTAGAAAGTTGCTTGCTTGGTTGGCGTTAATAAATTGCCCTACGCTGGGGGTGCTTTTGCTGGCTTGTTGGGCTTGCCCTTGACCTTGGGTGGCGTCTTTAACTCCTAAATTTCTGGCTCTGACAACGCCGCTGTTATTGAGGCTATGGCTACTGAGCTGCCCTCCAACAAAGAGGTTGGCTTGTGTCCCTATCATGCTTTGTTGCCCATGTCGATTAACCTGCATAAATAGCCTGCGGCCTTTAAAGTAACCGTTGTTGAGTGTGAGTATTTGATTGTTGGGGTTGTAGGTTTGGGCTAGGGCAGACTTTGTGATGCTTTGGGTTACGCTATTGAGGTTACGCCATTTTCTGGCGGCAAAGTTGCTGGCATCGGCATGTCTGGTTTTATTGTCTATATGGTGATAGTACCGGTATCGACCTTTTTCACTGCGGCTGGCTTGGTACTTTTGCGCTTGGTAGCTGTGTGACTGGTTGTTGATATGACCGGTTACGTTTAAGCCGTTTTGCGTCATCACTAAGCTGGCGTGGTTGTTGAGGTTACCACGAATGCTTAGGCTGCCTCCTGAGGTGAGTAGCTCGCTGCTTTCTACGTAACGGGTGGTATCTAATAGGTAGTTAAAATCAATACGGTTGTTGTTGTAATAGTGCGTGGATATTTTAATTGTTTTAAATGGAAGTCTGAGTGTGTCTGACCAGTCACTTTCACTGGTGCTTGCTTGCCCATTGTCTAAGGCATAGTACTGTTTGCCGCCTGTTCTGCCTAAGTCTCGGGCTAGGTTGTATACCCCTGCTTGGGCTTTAATCTGGCTTTGTCCATGACCTTGCGCCTGTATGCTTCCTAGGTCGTTGATGAGTTTGCCGTGGGCATTAAGGTCAAATTGTTGTCCTGCAAATAGGCGTGCTTGCTGGCTTGGGCTTGGGCTTTTGTTGAGTAGGTTGCCGCTTAGGGCTGTGAGTTTTAGGTCTTGCTTGGCAAAGATTAATCCTTGGTTGTGAATATCTCCTGCTTGGGCATAGAGGGTTTGTGCACTGATGATTTGACCTTGGTTAAATAGTCTGCCGCTAAGTTGTATGTGCGCTGTAGGTTGCGTGTTTTGCGCCAGTAATATCAGTCCATTGGGTCGGTTGTCTAAGGTGGCTCCTTGTAGCTTAAGGTGGGTTAGGGCTATGAGTTTGCCACTGTTGATTAGCTGCCCTTGCCCTAGGCTTTGGATATTGCCTGCTTGTATTAAACCTTGGTTGTGCAGTTGCCCTTGTAGGTTAATCTGTAACGTCCCTAGGTGGTTTTGATTGCGACCTGTGAGTATGTCTCCTTGGTTGTTTAGGTTGTGTGTGTCTAGCTGTAGTTGCTCGCCTGCATGTAGGAGTCCGCCTGTTTGATTAAACAGTTCTTTTGTCTCTAAATTGAGTTGTGTTTGCCCTTGTATGTGCCCTTGGTTGTATAGGGCTTGTTTGAGGTTTAATCTCATCTGACCTTGGGCATATAGCTTGCCTTGGTTGTATAGGTTGTTGGCTTGTAAATTCAGGCTGTTTAGGCTGTTAATTTGCCCGCTGTGATGCAGTTCATTGGTTTTAATCTGTAGTTTGTGTGTGTCAATCTTGCCTTGTATCTCTAGTGTGTCATTGGCTTGTATGTTCAGTTGGGTTTGGCTTAAACGGCTGCGACTGTCTAGGCTGATTTGTGCGGCGTTTAAATCGGTTTGGGTAATGCCTGCCAGTTGGCTGTTGTTGAGCTTAAGTTGTGTGCTGCTGAGTTTGAGTTGGTTGCTTTGTATCAGAGTATCGCTTAAGTGCATATTGCGTTGTGCGTTTAAGTGCATCTGTTCGCCGCTTTGAACTTTTGCCCCTTGTAGTTTTAAATTTTGCTGGCTGTATAGCTTTATATGAGCGCCTTGTATGTGCCCTTGGTGGGTCTGCTGTCCTTGGGTTTGTACCTGTATGTTGTGTGCTACCAGCTTGCTTTGTTGATTGCTTTGGTATTGCTGGCTGTTAATGTGTATTTGCTTTTGTGCTCTAAGGCTGTGGTTTTGCTGGATTGTTTGGGCACTTTGTAGGCGTATGTTGGCACGGGCATCGGCACGCTTGAGTTTGATGTCGCCAGCACTTTGAATGATTAAATCTCCAGCATCAGCCCCTAAGTAGCCTTGCGTGTTCACTCCAGCTCCTGCATCGGTGGCTATGATTTCAATTTGTCCTGCACGCATTGCTCCGTAAGCACTGGCATCTATGGCTAGAGCTGGGGTTTGAGTATGGGCTTTGGGTGTGAATTTTTGACTTTGATGTTGGTATGTGCCAGAGCCTGCTATGAGCTTGATTTTATCTTTGGCAATGACTTCTCCATCAATTTTTAGCTGCTTGGCTATCAGTTTAATTTGCTTTAACTGTTGCTGTGTTTTATCTCCATATAAACCGTCATTGCCAATGCTAATTTGCCCTTTTTCAACATTAAAATTCAGCGCTTGATTCTGATATTGTGGGGTACCTGTTGTCAGGCTGATTTTGGGCGTGTTGATAAACCCACAACCATCACAGCTAATGCCGTTGGGGTTGGCTATAATCACTTCTGCTTGTTTGCCTGAGACTTCTAATGCACCTTTAAGGTCGGAGCGGTTACTGCTGGTTACTTCGTTTAATATCAAACTCGCCGCTTGCCCTTGTAAATTGGTATTTGCTCCAATGGCACCGCCAAGCTGACTATGACCAGCTTGAACGTTGTTGTTTAAAATGGCACCTTGACGCTCAATGCTGAAGTTTTGATACTGGTTGTGCGAGATGCCAGAGGCGTTAGGGGCAACAATATCAATAACTTCAATGCCATTGAGCTGCTTTGCTGTAGGACGATAGTCAATGGGGGCGTTGGGGTCGGCAATGATGTCGGCAAGTGCATAATTGGCTCCTAACCAACCGGGAAAAGCCAAAACAAAACTTAAACCGTACGCAAGCAGCTTGGAGCAGATTGAAACTTGGGGCAATGTTGGCGTTGAGTTTACGGTATATTTTATGCTTCTTTGAGTTAAGTCTTGCATCGGTATCCTTCCTCTATGACGAGAATTAAGTAAAAATATAGACCTTATACGCCACAAGTGCGGTAACAGTTGGTATTTTATTGTATGGTTAACCTGCTTTTTGTGCTAGCTTTTTGTAGTTTTGTGCTGCTTAAGTATGGTTACGTAATTATTTTGTAGCCATCTGTTAAATATATACTTTGTCGTGCTTTTTGGGCGGCGTGTTGCTGTACAGGTTAAGCGAACAAATAACTTACCTAGGGGATTTTGGTTATTTACTTTGCCACTACAGTTTGCTTTAAGTGTGATTGGTTTTGGCTAATATGGCGCTGATATTTCTTTTTTGTGTCAAAGTTTAATTTTTTATTGCGCTTTGGGGGGCGTTTGTTTTAGCTTTGCTTTTAGGTTTGTTTGAGTGGCATTGCAGGTTAAACCTGATGCCTTGATGTATTTTGCGTTAAGAGGTTGATATGGCGGCGGTTAAATCTGCACAAAAGTTATATGTTTTAGATACGAATGTACTTATTCACGATCCAACGGCAATCCATCAGTTTGAAGAGCATCAGGTGGTGCTGCCGATGACGGTGCTGGAGGAGCTGGATAAACTTAAAATGGGCAAAGCGTCTATTGCGACCGATTGCCGTGAGGCGATACGCCAAATTGATGCGGTCATCAGCGATGCCTCGCCTACGGATATTGCCAAAGGTGTGTCTATTATGCGCCCTAACGGTGATACATTGGGTACGTTGTCTATTTTGCTAGATGGTTTTGGCGCACCAAGTCGGGTGCTACCAACAACGATTAATGACAATAAAATTATTAATAGTTTGGTTACATTGCAAGAAAAAAATCCACGCCGTGAAGTGGTGCTTATCTCTAAAGACATTAATATGCGTTTAAAAGCGCGCGGTTGTGGCATAGGCGCACAGGATTATCAAAATGATCAGATGCTAACCGATATTGCTTTGCTTGAGACGGGCTATTATGAGTTTTCTGGCTCTTTTTGGAGTGCACAAAAAGAGGTTCATACCAGTCATGAGGAGGCGACAACCTATCACAGCTTGCCTGTAGAAAATATCAGCGAGCAGTTGCACATTAACCGTTTTATTGTGGACGAGCAGAATTTTGTGGGTAAAGTGGTGGCACTAGATGCTAAACAGGTACGCTTGCAGGATATGCCTGTTGAGCAGTTGTTGCGGCAAAAAGCATGGGGCTTAAGCCCCAGAGACATTCCGCAAGCGTTGGCATTGCATTTGTTGCTTGACCCCAATGTGCATTTGGTGACACTGACAGGACAGGCAGGTTCAGGCAAAACCATTTTGGCTTTGGCTGCGGCTATTGAGATGACCCTTGCGACAAAACAATTCAAGCGCATTATTGCAACACGCAGTACTCGAGGTTTAGATGAGGATATCGGCTATCTGCCCGGTACGGAGGCAGAGAAAATGGAACCTTGGCTGGGGGCGATTACCGATAACCTTGAGGCCTTGCACAGTGATGATGAAAATGCTCGCAGCAGTGTGGATTATATTTTGCAAAAAGTGCCGTTGCAGTTTAAGTCGCTTAATTACATTCGTGGGCGCAGTTTTCAGCAAAGTTTGATTTTAATTGATGAGTGTCAAAACCTGACGCCCCATCAGATGAAGACCATCATTACTCGTGCTGGTACGGGCAGCAAGGTGATTTGTTTGGGTAATTTGGCGCAAATTGATACGCCTTATTTGACACCTATCAGTTCAGGCTTAACCTATTTGATTGAACGCTTTAAGGATTTTGCCCATGGCGGTACGGTGCATTTACAAGGTTCGCCACGTTCGGAGGTGGCAGAATATGCTGAGCAGCACCTTTAAATAAGGCGATAATATTGACGAATTAGCCATTGTGGACTATAAAAAAGTATCGACTATTTTAGGATTACTTATGTTTTTAAAACACACACTTAGCTTTATATTTCTTCTTAGCACCTGTGCCTTGCAAGCAGCAGAGGTGGCCTCTGTAACGGAAAAGGTTTATGAGTTGGAGTTTGAAACCGACTCTAACTGGACGAGCATTGAAATTCGTGATGATGCGGTATTTGTGAATGCGCCTGCTGGACAAAGTATTAATGTGACCGCCCGTGATGGCATTAAGTCTTACACTATTTCGGCTAAAAAAATTCATTTGCGCTCTCGCACTCGTGGTGATGTAAGCATGAATTTATTTGTTAAGTCTAAAAATAATGTTTTGGGTTTGACCATATGTAAAGGTTCTCCAAGCAGTTATACTTGGATAAAGTCGCAACAGTCTAAGCAAAAAAATGATGTTAAAGAAAAAGATCATTGCGAAAAAGCGGCACTGGTATTGCAGTTATTTTAGTTCTAAGAGTATCAAACCAATAGATTTAATAACGATAGCGCAATCTATTATTGCGCTATCGTTGCTATGATTTGTTACATGGCGTGCGGTTTACTCTTTTGTTTTGTTGTTTTCTAGCTTTTCTATTTTTTGTTCTAAGGATTTAACCTGTAACATAAGATGGCGTAAGCGTTTAGCAACGGGATCTGGCATGTCATCTTCTGCCATACCATAAGCATCAAATAGGTGTTTTTCTCCCTCTTCTTCTTTATGTATGTCTTCTTTATGCGCTTTGCGTATGGCTTTGCCTGGAATGCCAACCATGGTAATGCCTTCTGGTACATTTTTGGTAACCACTGAGTTTGAGCCAATACGAGCGTTGTTGCCAATTTCAATCGGTCCTAGCACCTTAGCACCAGCACCTACAACTACGCCATTTTTTAGTGTTGGGTGCCGTTTGCCTTTGTCCCAACTTGTCCCACCAAGCGTAACACCATGATAAAGGGTGCAGTCATCGCCAATTTCAGCAGTCTCACCAATCACGACACCCATACCATGATCAATAAAAAAGCGTTTACCAATGGTTGCACCGGGGTGTATTTCAATACCTGTTACTAAGCGGCTAAAGGTAGATAAAAATCGCGCTAACCATAACCAGTTATGCCGCCATAACCAGTTTGCTAACCGATAGTGAAATAAGGCATGTAAGCCTGGATATGTTGTTAATATTTCAAAGTAATTGCGTGCCGCTGGGTCTCTGGCAAAAATGCAATTGATGTCTTCTTGTAGCTGTTTAAACATAATGATGCTCTATTTTATCTGCTTGTCGGTGGCTTTTTTGCTGCCAATTTCTGTTGCACAGCTTTAAATATACCACGAAATATATTTACTTCTGTTTCATCTAGCGCACTTCTTTGAAAAAGCCGTTGTAAACGAGTCATCAATTGCCTAGGATTAGCAGGATCTAAAAATTCAGTGGCTAATAATAACTCTTGTAAATGAGCCAGCATATTGTGTATTTGTTGTTGGCTAGCTAAAGGGTAGTCCCAATTCACACCCCATTTTTCATTTGTTGGCTGTGTTTCTTTGTTGATGAATGCTTGCTGTGCTTGCCATAGCTCATAGCTAACAACCTGTACTGCTTGTGCTAGGTTTAAAGAGCTAAAATCAGGATTACAGGGTATGCTTAGGTGAGCAGTACAAAGGTTTAATTCTTCATTGCTTAGTCCACTGCTTTCTCGCCCAAACACAATGGCAACATGATTGTTTGCAGTCGTTGCTTGTATCATTTTTTCTGCACTTTCTCTGGCATTTAGCATGGGCCAAGGAATATGACGACTGCGAGCACTACAACCTAAGACTACCTGACAGTCATTAATAGCATCGCTTAATTTGGATACAACGACTTTATTATCAAATATATCATAGGCCTTAGCACTGCGTGTAAGCGCATCAACATCAATGCTGGCTTTGGGATTAACTAGGTAAAGCTGGCTTAATCCCATGTTTTTCATGGCTCTTGCACTGGCACCTAAATTACCTGAGTGGGTGGTTTCAACCAGTACAATACGAACCTTAGAAAGAGGCGTTAAGCAGTTTGACAAAGGATTCCCCTAACGTGCATTTCGCATGGTAACAAATTCTTCTGCGGAAGTTGGATGCACGCCAACGGTTGCATCAAAATCAGCTTTGGTGGCACCCATTTTCATGGCAACACTAAAACCTTGAATAATCTCTCCAGCATCAGAGCCTACCATGTGCAGACCAATGACTTTGTCGGTGCTTTTTTGTACAATCAATTTCATTAAAGTCCGTTCGTTACTACCTGATAAGGTGTGTTTTAGGGCTTTAAATTCGGAGGCGTAAACGGCAATATCTTCACCAAATTGCTGATGTGCTTGTTCTTGGGTTAAACCTATTGTACCAATACTAGGCTGAGAAAAAACCGCTGTGGCAATGCTGTTATAGTCCATTTGACTGTTGCTTTGTTGATATTGCTGGCGTACAAAGGTCATGGCTTGCTCTAGAGCAACAGGGGTTAAAGCAGGTGTGCCTATTACATCACCTAGGGCATAAATACTGTCAACTGAGGTTTTAAATTGCTCATCGGCAATAATCGTACCGTCATCACGCACGTCAATCCCCACGCCTTTTAAGTTTAACCCATCTGTCATGGGTACTCGTCCAGTAGCAAAAAGTACGCAGTCGGTTGCAATTTCGCTGCCGTCTGAGAGATGACAAAGTAATCCTGACTGTTCTTGGTGTTGTTCTATTTGGGTAATGTCTGTTAGTGTCCGTATATGCACTCCTTTGGCGGCTATCTGTGCATGTGCAAATTCTCGTATTTCGTTATCAAACCCACGTAAAATTTCTTTACCTCGATATAGCAGTTCAGTGCGTACACCTAAGCCATTGAAAATACCTGCAAACTCAACTGCGATATAACCACCACCAGCTATGACAATATGCTTAGGCAGTTTATTTAGATAAAAAACTTCATTAGAGGTAATCGCCAAATCACTGCCTGTAATATTGGGCTTAAATGGCCAACCGCCAACACTAATAAGAATTTTTTCTGCGCTGTATTCATCATCACCAACATATAGGGTGTGTGCATCTTTAAATGTTGCAGTACCTTCAATTAAAGTCACCCCTGCATCTTTTAAAAGCTGTCCATAAATACCATTTAAGCGTTTTATCTCTTGGCTTTTGTTATCTCTTAGGGTATCCCAATTAAATTGATGAAAACTGCTATCTATACCAAAGCCTCTGGATTCTTCAATTTTGCCAATATATTCACTGGCATATACAAATAGTTTTTTCGGCACACAACCAACATTAACGCAAGTACCACCTAAATAGCGGTTTTCAACAACAGCTACTTTTTTACCTGTGGCCGCTGCCATTCGTGAGGCACGTACGCCTCCAGAGCCAGCACCAATGACTAGCAAATCAAAATCGTAATTCATTTATTCTCTCTAATTATGGGTTATTTATTAGCGATTTAGCGTAGCACGCAAACTAACTTGCCCTGCAAGACTTTGCTGTTCTACATCAATTTGTTTAACCAGTATGCCTGATTGACTTTTTAGGTTTTCTAACCAACTAATTGCTTTATCAAACGATTCGTTATCTAGCCAAATTTTAACACCGTTATCAGATTGTTCGTAACGGCTTAAATTAATATTCCTTTGCTGAGCTTGTTGGCTAATTAAGTTAATTAAAGGCGTTTGCTGCCCATTGCTTAAATCAACCTGTCCAAAACGGTGTGCATTTTCTGCAATTAGATTGTATAAAGCAACATTTTTTGCCAGCTTATTTTTAATTTGTTGCTGTGATGTTAATGCTGGTGACAAGAATAATAAATAAGTAAGTAAACAAATTAACAGCCATAATAAGACTTTTAAAATAAGTTGATCACGGGCATTTTGTGCTGCATACCAGCGGCTTGCTTGGCGCACACTAGGCTGGCTTGCGATTGCATTAATTGCTTGTTGTTTAAGTGTACTTAATGATTTCATGCAGACTCCTTAAAAGAAATACTCATGCGCCCTTTTACCTGTCCTTTTTCATTGCTAGCAGAGGCAATATCGGCATTTAACCCTGCTTTAATCAGCGCATCTTTAAACGTTTGTAAGCCATTAAGGGACTGCGCTTGTAGCTCTAAATTTAGCTTTTGATGACGCTCACTAAAGCGTAACGATTTAATACTAATACCGGTATTGCGTGCATAAATTTGTGCGGTTTTATTCACTAAACTAATAAAATCTACAGACTCAACCTGACCGCCTGCCAATTTACTGGTAAATTGACGCTTTAAAAAACGGATACGTTCTCCTGGAAAGAGTTTTTTATACAGCGTTTCTGCTTGTGCTCTAACCTGTTTGTTTTGTTTATTAAGTTGATAATTTTGCACATTAATATGTACAAACCAAATGAGTATACAGGCTGCAAATAACCCTATTAGCGGTTTAAACCAAATGGGTGGTTGATTTTTTTTGGTGCTTGCGTTTTTGTTATTGCGTATAAAATTAAGTTTTTTGTCATCAATTTCTTGTGTTAAAAACGCACCGCTATCAATAACCTGTACTTCTATTTCGCTAAAGGCATCGACAAAGCCTGTTTCAATATTACTACGCATTAACTGTGCTGCATCTAAGCCTTGTGCTTTGATTAGTAGCTTGGCCGCTTGCATATTTTCCAGACTGGATTCTAATACCAAAGGCAGTGCATGAGTGCTTACCCAGCCTTCAAACTGCCCATAAAAAGAAATAAGCCAGCCTTGATTACAAGATTGAATAACCCATTTTTCTGTCAGTAGTTGAGTGAGTGGCGTTAGTGAGGCTATTTCTAGGTTTTCTAATTTAAAGGCTTGAATTATTCTCTCTAAAAAGGCGTTATCAAGTGCATAAGCACGTACTTTTTGACCTTCTTTTCCATTATTTAAAATTAAATATTCATCAATATCTTGAATTAAACTCTCTTCTAAAGCAAAAGGTAATGCTTTATTCAGCTGGCGCGCTTTAACTCCAGGCATATCTACCCAACGCACTACATAGTGTTTGGCATCTAAAATTAGGGCAACTTCTGTTAAATCGGCAACATCTTGCGCCCAGCGGCTTAAACTTTGAGGGTTACCTAATTGCCCGTCATTACCAATGGGAGTGACTTCGATACCTTGCGTTGTTTGGTTAATTAATAATCGTTGCATATCAATATGTCTTTAGTTTTGACCTTCTATATGGGTCTGGTTGAAAGAGAGCTTTATTCCAATATTCATATTCTTGTTTTGACCTTCTGTATACGGTTCGGTCACTTCCAATTTGCCTTCCCGACGAGAATAATCTCGTCTTAGACTGTATATTTTACCATCTTTTTGCGTGCGTTTAAGCAAACTTTCGCAGGTGGCTACACGGTTAAATAATTGTATTTTGGCAAAGACTTCAAAATATTCAGTGTATACAGAAAAATCGGTTTTTTCCCATTTATTGACTAAAGCCTTTTGCTTTTTTCCTGATTGTGTTGCTTGCCCTTTTTTGACGGCTTCTTGCACTATAGGCAGTTGCCAAAAATCATCAACCTTATTAAAACCTTGCTTTTTTCTGGCTTCAATGATTTTTTTACCATCTGCAAGAGTATAGTCATTATTTAATGATGCTAATACATAATCGCTGGCCGTATTGACATTTAAAGCGGTATTCTTTGGTAAACAACTCACAAAAGGTTCTAATAAGCGAAAGTCTTTTTGTTTAAACCCTTCAAGCAATAGTAATTCACTGCTGTGTTGGCAGCCTTGATAGGCGGCTTTATAGGGTGGCTCTAAAGATTGGTAGCGATCATCTTCTTGCGAGTTTTTGTTAATCCATTTTGCCCATAAGTTAGCATATTCTACATTTAAACCTAATAAATTGAGTAGCTTTTTAAAACGCTCGCTTTGTAATCGATAATGACTGGCACTAGGTAGCATACTGTTGAGGTTAAACCGCCCTTGCACATCTTGAATTTTAATACTCGCTGTACCTGGTTTAAGCGGTAAAATTAAAGGCTTATTCCACTTTTCTTGAAGATGATCAATATGTCGGTTGGCTTTCCAATCTAAATATAAGCCTGAGCGTGCCGCTGCTTCTACGCCAAAAGAGTAAGCTCTGGCTTGTTGTAAAAGCAGCATATTGGTGGTGCGTTCAACATCGGCAGATTGACGATTAAGAATTTGAATTGCCAAAACAGACACAATTGCAAAAACCAATAATACGGTCATTAAAGCCAATCCTATTTGACGTTTCATGGGTTACTTCCTTGATAACGAGGGTGTGCCAATGACCAAGTACGAGTGACTTCTCCTAAGGTTGGAAAAGTGAAAATAGCACGCAAAGCAACAGGATACATATTGCTACTTTTAGCACTTCTACGCGACCAGCTTGATGCCCAATTTGCTTGCCCAAGTTGTTCTTTTTTATTGGCACTATCAACAAATACACTTACTTGAAAGTCCATAATTGCGGGTAATATCATCTGTGCTTTTGGTTCTGTTTGTATTCTATCTAAGGTTTGCCAGTAATAACGTACCAAGCAATTTTGTATCTCTTGGTTTTGATTATGCCACTTCTCTAATAACGCTCTGGCAACCTTACATGCCTCACTATCTAAAGGCTGCATTTGATAAGCCACTCGTTGAATGCGACTTCTTGGTTGCTTACTAACAGGTGAGTTACGCCAGCCTAAACGACTGAATTGCAGGTAATATTCACCGCTGTCTAGGGTAAGGTCATTTTGCGTACTGTCATACTCATCACGAATACTGCGGGCTATAAATTGCTCTACATCACGACTGAATATATTATTAAAACGCTGTAAAATAGCCAACTTTTCTGCACGAATTTCGGTACTGTGTTTGGCATCTACCACACTGCTTAATAACTGGGTAGCTGCAACGCCAATAATAGCGGTAATTGATACCGCTATCAGCACTTCTAGTAAGGTAAATCCTGCTGTTTTATTCATCGATTAGAAACCACGCCTGTTAGGGTAATTAAAGAATCCGTTTTATCTTCTTTACTCACTGAAATACTGATACGATAAATATTGGGCAACTGGGTTTTAACTGTCTTACTTAATACTTGCCAATTTTGCTTTGCCATTTTGACCTGTTCTTTTTTTTCACCAATGCTAAGTTGTTTGCTTAACCTAAGTTCGGTCAATTTGTTTTCTGCTAACCAAGAGGCTATGGTTTTATCTTCTAAATGAATAATACTGTTAATACCCTGGCTTGATGCGTCCATAATAGTGGTGGCTATGACAGCAAAAATAGTTAAGGCTAACATCACTTCTAATAAGGTAAAACCTTTAAACTTAATCTTCATTTATCAGTTCCGTGTGCATTTGAATAGGTGATAAACCATCGCCACTAACACTAACAATAAAACTTGGGTCTTGGCTATGCTCAAAGTACAGTTTAAAGGGAGTGTATTCATCGGCAGATAAAAATAACAAGGCGGGGGTTAACACATCTGCAACTAACTGTTCACTCAAATCAGCCTCTTGACCTTCTAACTCTAAGCGCAGTTGTATGTTTTCTGGCAGCTTTAGTTGCTGTGTAAGAGTGCTTTTATAAGGTTGCCAAGGTTTTTTTGCTTTTTCTTTAGTGCCGCTTGCCTCGGCTGCTTTTGATTGTGTTTTTAATTTATCAGGGGTACTGATTTTTTGAGCTTTATAATAGAATAATTGCAGCCCATCTTCACCAACGAACAAACCTAAGTCTATATTTTGTAAACTCGCCTCATCTTGCAATACTGACATATAAATCACCAGCTTTTGGGCAAATTCTTGTGCTTGCTCTAAATGATAATTGCGATTAAATGATAGGCTTGCCATAGACAGCAAGCCACCAATAATTGCCAACACCACCATGACTTCTAATAAAGTAAAACCACGGCTGTGAGGTGTTGTTTGCATTTATTCTTTACTGCTAATATCAGCAGCGATTTCTTCTCCGCCTTCTTCTCCATCGGCGCCCCAAGAAATAATTTCATAACGCCCTTTTTCCATAAAATAGACAAACTTATTCCCCCAAGCATCTGTTGGTACTTTGCTGCTTTTTAAATAACCACCAGAGCGATAATTTTTAGGTTCTGGCGAGGTTTGTGGTTTTTTGACTAAAGCATCTAAACCCTGTTCTGTAGAAGGGTAGGTATAATTATCCAACTTATATAAATCAAGTGCGCCTTCTATGAGTTTAATCTGGGTTTTTGTGGTTTTAATATTAGAATCATCGGCAGCACCAATAATATTGGTGGCAACCAATGCCATAATACCGCCAATAATGGCAAGTACAACCATCATTTCTAAAATGGTAAAACCCCGTTGGGCACGGCTAATGGATAAAGATAATTTCATTGTAGCTCCTATCGAATCATATTTTGTAGTTCTAAAATTGGCATCATAATCGCTGCAACAATTAAGGCAACAATCGCCCCCATTGTTAACAGCATAACAGGTTCAAAAATTTTAACTAAAGCAGAAATGGTATTACTTAATGTTTCCTCTTGTTGTAAAGCGGTTCTGGCTAACATGCTATCTAACTCGCCACTTGCTTCGCCACTTGCCACCATATGAATAAGTATGGGTGAGAAATAGCCTGTCTCACGTAAAGCAACATGCAAGCTGCCACCTTCACTAACGCTAACGGTTGCTATGCTTAGTGATTCACTAATTAAAATATTGTTGACCACTTCTTGAGCTATACGCATAGCATCAACTAAGGGCACACCACTGGAAGTTAAAATGGCTAAAGTACTACCATAACGTGCAGTATTGGCATCTTTAATAAAGCCGCCTAGTAAGGGCAATTTAAGCAATAAACCATGATAACGCCTACGAACACGCGGATATTGCTTAAGCGCATAAATAAATAGCAATAAAGCAATTAGGGATAAAATCGCAAAATACAACCCAAAATGAGTAATTAAATAACTAATATCCAGCATAAGCTGGGTTAAAAAGGGTAATGTTTGCCCATTTTTAACAAATACTTGCACAATATCTGGTACGACATAGGTTAGCAATCCAATCACAATCCCCAGCGCCACTACCGTTAAAATAATAGGATAAATAGCTGCCAATTTGATTTGCTGATCAGCAGCTTGACGAGCTTCTGTATAATCTGCTAAGCGCACCAGCACACCATCTAAATGCCCTGCATGCTCTCCTGCACTAACGGTTGAACGATACAAGCGAGGAAAAGCTCTAGGATATTCGGCCAAGGCTTTGGCTAGGGTGTAGCCCTCTAATACCTTACCACGAATGGCAAGAATCATACTTTGTATTTTTTGCTTACCTGTTTGTTCAGATAGTGCTTTTAAGGCTTCATCAATCGGCAGACCTGCTCCAATTAAAGTAGCTAATTGGCGTGTCAGCAAAGCTAAATTGGCCATGGACAGCGTAGGCCCAAGTTTAAATATGCCCCCTGATTTAGTTTTTGCACGGGTCATATCTACACTGACAGGAAATAAACCTTTATCTCTAAGCTGCTGGCGTATTTGTCTTGCACTATCACCTTCTAGCACACCCTTTTGCTGTTTGCCTTTTGCGTTTAAGGCAACGTACTCAAATGCTGCCATCAGTTAGCCTTTTACTACTCGTAATAATTCTTCAATGCTGGTATCGCCTTCTAATACTTTGCGTATTCCATCTTGTTGAATGCTTGGGCCTAAGGTTCTTGCATGGGCAGTAATTTCTTGCTCTCCTGCTCGCTCATGGATAAGGGTTTTTAAGGTTTCATCAATAGCAATAATCTCATAAATACCTTGACGACCTTTATATCCAAGTTGATTACAGTGTTCACAGCCTTGGGGTTTATAGATGGTAACTGTCTCTTGAGCGTCTAATTCAAGAAGAGATAACTCTTTGTCATCTGGCGTATAAGGCTGTTTACAACGTTCACATAAAAGACGCACCAAACGCTGCGCCATTACACCAACAATACTAGAAGAAAGTAAAAATGGTTCAACGCCCATATCTTGTAATCTGGTGACTGCCCCTACAGCGGTATTCGTGTGTAAGGTCGATAACACCAAATGCCCCGTTAAACTTGCTTGAATGGCAATTTCTACGGTCTCTAAATCACGAATTTCACCTATCATCACAACGTCAGGGTCTTGCCGCAAAATAGCTCGCAAGCCTTTAGCAAAGGTCATATTAGTTTTGCTACTAACCTGAGTTTGCCCAATACCAGGCAAGCTATACTCCACGGGGTCTTCTACGGTTAAAATATTACGACTGGCATCATTTAAGTCACTTAATGCCCCATATAAAGTGGTGGTTTTACCAGAGCCTGTTGGACCGGTCACCAAAATAATGCCATGCGGCTGACTGATAATTTGTCGCATGCAGTTTAGGTCGCGTTGTGACATGCCCAATTGTGATAAACTTAAACGTCCTGCTTGCTTATCTAACAGACGCATTACCACTCGTTCTCCATGTTGTGACGGCATGGTTGAAACTCGCACATCAACCTCTCGTCCACCAATACGCAAGGCAATACGCCCATCTTGAGGTATGCGTTTTTCAGCAATATCTAATTTTGCCATAACCTTAATACGAGAGACTAAAAGCGGCGCTAGGGCACGTTTGGGTTGTACTACCTCACGCAAAACCCCATCAATACGAAAACGCACTAGCAAGCGTTTTTCATAGGTTTCTACATGAATGTCCGATGCGCCTTGTTTAATCGATTCGGTTAACAAGGCGTTAATTAAGCGAATAATAGGTGCATCACCTGACTGCTCAAGTAAATCTTCTGTTTCTGGCACACTATCGGCAAGGCTGGCTAAATCCATATCATCACCTAGACCTTCAACCATTTCCATGGATTCTGAGGAATCCGATTGATAAGCCAGCCCCAAACGACGTTCAAAATCTTGGTCGGCAACACATTGCAAACGAAAGTCTTGCCCCAAATAACGCTGTACTTCAATTAACGCATCGCTGGCTAAGCCTTCTTTATATACAACCAGCGGCATACCTGCTTGCTCTTCAACAAGCAAACCAAAGCGGCGAGCAAAACCAAAGGGAATACGTTCAAAAATATGCGGCAAAGCGGCTTCATTATTTACTGTTTGTTCAACCTGAGGTGCGCTTTGTTCTGTTTGTTCTGTCATGTTTATTTACTTAGAATTAGTCAATCATTGGGCTATTGCTTAAGCATAGCAGGATTGCTTGGTGTTTGCTTTTAGTAATAAGTTCAAGTCTATTTATTTGCACTTATGATGCTTACTATGCGCTTTATTTTATAGCAACTTAGGTAAAAAAATGAATATAAAATAAAAACCCGATTACAATTTTACTTAAAAAATATAAATCGGGTTTGTTCAATAACATTACAGGGCGTTTTCTAGCTCTGGTACAGCCTCAAATAAATCAGCAACCAGACCATAATCAGCAACTTGAAAGATAGGAGCTTCCTCATCTTTATTTATTGCCACAATCACTTTAGAGTCTTTCATTCCAGCTAAATGCTGAATAGCACCAGAGATACCAACAGCAATATACAAACTTGGAGCAACAATCTTACCTGTTTGCCCAACTTGCATATCATTAGGAACAAAGCCTGCATCTACCGCAGCACGTGAAGCACCAACGGCGGCACCAAGTTTATCGGCAACTTTATACAGAATATCAAAGTTCTCTCCATTACCCATACCACGTCCACCAGAGATAACTATCTCAGCGGCAGTCAGCTCAGGACGATCAGATTTTGCCAACTCTTCAGCAACAAAAGTACTTAATTCATTTGCCTTAACATTACTGATATTTTCAACACTGGCATTACCACCTTCTTTGGCAACAGGATCAAAGGCACTGGCACGTACAGTAGCAACTTTAACCGCATCGTTAGATTGAATGGTTGCAATGGCGTTACCTGCATAAATAGGACGTATAAACGTATCTGCACTTTCTACTGAAGTGACATCAGAGAGCATATTAACATCTAACAATGCCGCCACTCTTGGCATAAAATCTTTACCTGTGGTTGTGGCAGAGGCAAAAATATGGGTATAACCCTTACCTAAATCAGCAACCAGTTCGGCTAAATTTTCTGCCAACTGATTAGCATAAACACCATCATCTACTAATAAGACTTTACTAACACCTGCAACTTTTGCAGCCTCATCTGCCACATTAGCACAACCACTACCTACAACTAGCAAATCAATATCGCCACCAACGGCTTTGGCAGCGGCTACGGTATTTAGGGTTGCTGCATTTAAGTTAGCTTGATTATGTTCGGCAATAATTAAAATATTCATCTGTTACTCCTTAAATTACTTTTGCATCGTTTTTAAGTTTCTCGACCAACTCACTGACCGAACCGACAATTTCACCTGCTTCACGTTCTGCTGGTGGCGTTACTTTAACTATTTGTTGTGTTTGTTTAATCTCAACCCCTAAATCAGCAGCGGAAGTGACATCAAGTGGCTTACGCTTAGCTTTCATAATATTTGGCAATGACGCATAGCGTGGTTCATTCAAACGCAAGTCTGTAGTCACAACGGCAGGCAAAGGCAATTCAAGCGTTCTTAAACCACCGTCCACTTCACGTACAACAGTTACCTTACCCGCCTCTAGCTTAACCTCTGAAGCAAAGGTTGCTTGCCCAATACCTGCTAAGGCCGCCAACATTTGTCCCGTTTGATTGTTATCAGAATCAATCGATTGCTTGCCCATTAAAATCAAATCAGGCTGTTCTTTATCAACCACCGCTTTTAGCAATTTAGCTGCGGATAATGATTCGATTACCTCATCAGTTTCAACTAAAATACCTCGGTCAGCACCTAAGGCTAAGGCTGTACGAAGCTGCTCTTGGCAAGCCTTTGCACCAATAGAGACCACTACAATTTCACTTACTGCACCCTTTTCTTTCAAGCGCACAGCCTCTTCTACCGCAATTTCACAAAATGGATTCATTGCCATTTTGACATTGGTTAAATCCACATCCGTTTGATCTGCTTTAACACGTACTTTCACGTTGTAATCAATTACTCGCTTTACAGCTACAAGAACTTTCATAAATTTCTCTTTTAATTAACGATGAAACACACCAGAGTTGAACTGAATCAATACAAATTGTAAACATTCCACCCTGTCCAGCTATCCATTATTGGCAACTCGTAGGCAAGCGTCAACCATATAGACAATAAAAGCCGATAAAAATACACGAACAAAACAAAAATCATTATCAAAAACAGGCACTAACTTATTGATTAAAATCATATTTAACAACATTGATATAAGCAATATTTGCCTGTTTTATTCTGCAAGGTATAATCTCCTTTTACGCCAAGTAATATTGAGAGAGAGAGATGCAAAGAGATGTAATGGAATTTGATGTTTTGGTAGTCGGTGGTGGGCCTTCAGGACTCGCTACTGCCTGTCGAATTATGCAACTAGCCCAAGACGCAGGGGAAGAGAGAACCGTGTGTCTAGTGGAAAAAGGCTCAGAAATAGGTGCTCATATTTTATCAGGAGCGGTTATAGAAACCCGCGCCTTAGATGAATTATTCCCTAATTGGAAAGAATTAAACGCACCTTTAAATACAGCGGTCAAACAAGATGAAGTCTATTTTTTAACCTCCCCTGAAAAATCAATCAAAACCCCGCACTGGGCAATTCCCAAACCCATGCACAACGACGGCAACTATATTGTCAGCCTTGGCAATGTATGTCGCTGGTTAGCAGAACAGGCAGAAGGCTTAGGAGTTGAGATTTATCCAGGCTTTCCTGCCGCCGACTTGATTATTGAAGAAGACACTGTCAAAGGTGTGGTTACTGGCGATATGGGCATTGCCCATGATGGCAGTGAAAAAGACAGCTTTATGCCCGGCATGGAATTGCGTGCAAAATACACTGTATTTGCCGAAGGCGCTCGTGGTCATTTAGGCAAACAGCTGATTGAAAAATTTAACTTAAATGAAGGCAAAGACACCCAACACTATGGTATTGGCATTAAAGAGTTATGGGATATTGATCCTGACAAACACCAAGAAGGCTTAGTAGTGCACGGCACTGGTTGGCCCTTGTCAGACAACAAAGCCACAGGCGGCTTTTTCTTATATCATGCAGAAAACAATCAGATTGCATTAGGATTAATTACCGACCTAAGCTACAGCAATCCTTATTTAAGTCCATTTGACGAATTTCAACGCATGAAACACCACCCTCTTATAAAACAATATTTAGAAAATGGCAAACGTGTTTCTTATGGCGCACGCGCACTCACCAAAGGCGGTATTAACTGCTTACCCAAAATGACTTTTGCTGGTGGTTTAATTGTTGGCTGCGATGCTGGTACTTTAGATTTTTCTAAAATCAAAGGCACACATACCGCCATGAAATCAGGCATGTTAGCTGCAGAAGAAATATTTAGTGCCCTACAAAATGAGCAAGCACATACTGAACTCAGCGAGTACGCAAACAAATTTGAACAATCCTGGGCATACCAAGACCTCTATAAAAGCCGTAACTTTGGACCTGCCATGCACAAACTAGGCACCCTTTTTGGTGCGGCTTTCAACTACATTCATCACAACATTGTGCCATTACCTATCACCTTACATGACAGGACTGCAGACTTCTCCAACCTAATTGATGCAGATAAAGCTCGCAAAATTGATTATCCCAAACCCGACGGCAAAATCAGCTTTGCCAAACTCGACTCTGTATTTATTGGCAATGTTAACCATGAAGAAGACCAACCTTGTCATTTAAAACTCACTGACGCAGACATACCACTTACAATCAACCTACCCAAATGGGCAGAGCCTGCTCAGCGTTACTGTCCTGCTGGAGTATATGAGATTGTTAAAGACGAAAGCTCAGGAGAGGCTCGCTTTCAAATCAACTCACAAAACTGTGTACACTGCAAAACCTGTGACATCAAAGACCCCTCACAAAATATCACTTGGGTTACCCCTGAAGGCGGTGGTGGACCCAATTACCCCAACATGTAACAATAGCTGGACAGAGGACTCAGCTCTGTCCTCTGCCCAGCCCCATGCTCCGCATGGTGCTGGGTAACCAATGAGGTTTTGCTATATCAGTATTTGGGGTTCGACTTCAAGGTTTAGATTAAATTGCTGTTTGACTGTTTGTATAATGCGCTGGCTTAAAGCCTGAATGTCTTGGGCACTGGCACCTTGTTTGGCAACCATAACCAGTGCTTGTTTTTCATACATACCGACAAGTCCATACCATTTGCCTTTAAAACCGCATTGTTCAAGTAGCCAGCCTGCGGCTATTTTTACATCTTGCCCGTAAGCAAAATAGGCAATATCAGGATATTGCTGTTTAAGCTGGTGTAATTGTGCTTGGCTGATAATGGGGTTTTTGAAAAATGAGCCTGCATTGGGAATGAGCTTGGGGTCGGGCAATTTTTGCTGACGAATATGCACAATTTGCGCTATTAGTGTGTCAGCATTAAGCGTACCTGCTTGCTGTAAGGGCAAAAGAGCTGCTAGTGCGCCATAGCTTAAATTGGGGGAAAATTGCTTGGTTAATTTAAAGCCAACACGGGTAATTATGCCCTGTCCTTTTAGTTGTTGTTTAAATAGGGAGTCTCGATAGGCAAATTGGCACTCGCCTTTAGAGAGATATTGCACTTCGCCATTGAGGGTTAAAAATTCGATTTTATCGATATATTCACCGACTTCCACACCGTAAGCGCCTATGTTTTGTACAGGAGCGGCACCTACTGTGCCAGGAATAAGTGCAAGATTTTCTAGCCCATGTCCGTAATCGCAGCTTTTGAGTACAAAGTCGTGCCAGTTAAGCCCTGCATCTACCCAAAGGTATATGTATTGCTCGTTTTGTTTGCGTATTTGCACCTCTTGCATGGCACTTTGTAAAACTAAACTTTGAATATAAGGAGCAAAAATGAGGTTACTGCCAGCACCAATGACTTGTACCTTAAGTTGCTGTTGTTTGGCTGTGGCTAAAAGTTGTTGCGCTTGGGCGATGTTTGAGAAGCGGGCAAAGTAGTCTGCTTGGCTTTTTAGGGCAAAGCTGTTGGCGTGGGTTAGGTCGTATTGCGCTTGCATTAGTTTTGGGTCTTTTGTTTTGCGATTATATGCTCGCAGGCTTCGATAATGAGTTCAAACATCTGTGTAAAGCCTTCTGCATCACCGTAATAGGGGTCTGGAACATCTTGTTTTTGATTTTGGCTATAGTCTAAAAACAGTTCGATATTAGCTTGGCTATCCATGGGTTTAAGCTGTTGTAAGTCACTTAGATTTTGTTTGTCCATTGCAAGTATGAGGTCAAATTGATAAAAGTCTTCTGTGCTTATTTGTCTTGCTCTAAGGGGGCTTAAGTCATAGCCATATTGTGCGCCTACTTTAATAGCTCGTTTATCGGGCGGCTCGCCTATATGCCAATGACCTGTACCTGCGGAATCGGTTTTAATCTGTGTTAATTGGGCTATTTCTAATTGATGTGCACAAACAGCTTGGGCACTTACTGAGCGACAAATATTACCTAAACATACAAATAGTATGTTCATGCTTGTGTGCTTTTACGACGGTTTAGGGTTTGTTTTTCTTCGCTGCTCATTTTGCGTGCTTCTGACTCTAGCATAACAGGAATACCATCTCTTATGGGATAGGCTAAACCTGAGGCGGTGCTTTGTAGTTCTTGAGCTTGTTGGTCGTAGTGTAATGGTGTTTTGCTTAGGGGGCATACCAACATGCTTAAAAGTTGCTTATCCATTTTTAGTTCCTTGCTGTATCTGGGTTAAGAGCCTATCTATGCGTTGTTGCATGGTCTCTTTGGGTTTTACTTTTACTTTTAGGTACCAGTGTTTGTTGCTGGCAAATTGTACACATTTAATGGCATCTTTTTCTGTCATTAGGGTGTGTATATTAGCATTTAGATCGGCTTTGCTAAAGGGGTGATGGTCAGAAAAACTTTGGCATTTGGGGTCTAAGCCAAGTGCTTTTAAGCTGTTAAAAAAACGTTGTGGATTGCCGATGCCTGCTATAGCGTGCAGCTTTTCATTTTTGTATTGTTGTATAAAGTCATTTAAAGATAAGCACTGTTGGCTTTTTAAGTTTTTAAAATAGACGCTTTCAAGGATAAAGTCTTGTCCTTGGGTTAGGACTAAGTCGGCTTTTTGTAGGCGTGCTATCGGTTCTCGCAGTGGACCTATGGGCAAACACCAACCATTACCAAAACCCCGTGCGCCATCAATTAAAACAATTTCATAATCTCTTGCTAAGGCATAGTGCTGTAAGCCATCATCACTAAAAACCACATCTAGGTTTTCATTTAATAAACTGGCAAGTGCTTGAGGTCGTTTTGGGTCTACCGCTAAGGGAATGGGGTAATTATGATATAGCATAACCGCTTCATCGCCTGCTTGAGCAACGCCAGTCTGTGCATTTACTCGTAAAGGATAATTGCCTTTGCCGCCATAACCACGAGAGATAACGCCTGCTTTTAAGTTGCGTTTATGGCATTGTTCAAGAAGATATTCTATAAATGGTGTTTTACCTGTACCACCAACACTGATGTTGCCAACAATCACTACGGGTGTAAATAGTGCTTTAGGGGGACGCAACCGATAATAGCATCGGCGTATATTACTCAGTATGATAAACAGCAACCATAAAGGCGCAAGATAGCTGTTACGCCACGGGCTTAAATACCAGTTTGCACTGATTTTTTTTGCTAGTTTTGTTTTCATAGGTCACGAAATTGCATCTGGTGTAGTTGTGCATATAGTCCATTTTTGGCTAATAGGCTTTGGTGGTTGCCTTGTTCGGCAATCTGCCCTTGATTAATAACAACAATTCTATCGGCATCTTCAATGGTACTTAATCTGTGGGCAATGATAAAAGTAGTACGCCCTTGCATTACCCGTTGCATGGCCGCTTGAATGTAGCGTTCGGATTCGTTATCTAAAGCGGAGGTGGCTTCGTCCATAATTAAGATAGGGGCATCTTTTAAAATGGCTCGGGCAATGGCAATACGCTGACGCTGACCACCTGAAAGCAAAACACCGTCTTCGCCAATATGTGTGTCATAGCCGTTGGGTAAGGTTTGAATAAATTGATGAGCAAAAGCGGCTTTGGAGGCGGCGAGTATGTCTTCTTCTGTTTTGTTGGCTAAACCTCCGTAGGCAATATTATCTCGAATACTGCCGTTAAATAGCACTACTTGCTGGCTAACTAAGGCAATTTGTTCACGCAAACTATTGAGGCTAAAGTCGGTTAACTCAATATCATCAATGTAAATATGCCCTTGTTGGTAGTTATAAAATCTAGGTAATAAATTAACCAGAGTGCTTTTGCCTCCGCCTGATTGTCCCACTAAAGCTATGCTGCTGCCTGCTGAGACATTTAAATTAATATTATCTAATGCGTTGTTTTCACTGCCTGCATAGCTGAAACTTAAATTTTCAAAGCGCACTTGACCCTGTATTTGGCTGGAGTTTTGTGTGCCATTATCCATTTCTGGTGCTGTATCTAGGATTGCAAAAATGGACTCGGCGGCAGCTACGCCGTTTTGAATTTCTGAGTTTACGTCCGTCACGGCACGAATGGGCTTGGCAATTAATGAGGCGGCGGTAATGAATTGTAAAAACTCTGGCGCACTCATGCTATGACCTAACACTCGCTGAAACATCAGATAAATCATTACCCCTAAACCAACAGCTAGAATTTGTTGGCTTAGCGGCACATTAATGGCACTGGTTAACTCAAATTTAAGGGATTGTTTGCGATTGTTATTACTGGCTTGTATAAAGCGTCGCAGCTCATATTCACTGCCTGCAAAGGTACGTACTTCACGGTAGCCATTAATGGCTTCACTGCTGACTTGAGTGACCTCGCCCATGCTGTCTTGAATACGTTTGGCATAGCGTCTAAAAAATCGACTTGCTAAGGTAACCAGCCCTACAATAAATGGCAATAGCAATAAAAAGATGAGCGTTAAGCGAGCATCTAAATAAATTAAGTATGCCATTAATCCAATAACGGTAAAGCCTTCTTGAATGAGCTTGGTCACCGCTGAAGTGGCTGCACGAGTAACCTGCTCGACATCGTAATTTAACCGAGAAATCATGCGCCCACTGCTTTGGCTTTCGTAATAGGCACTGGGTAAAGTTTGCATGTGTTTAAAGATGGCAACACGTAAATCATTGACTACGGAACGTCCAACTAGAGCAATAAAAAATTTACTTAAAAATGTCCCTGTACCCCGAAATAAAAAGATAAAAAAGAGTGCGCTTACGACTAATAAAATCTTGCTTTGACTGATGTTATTAAGGGTGTCTTCTACCACACCCATCATGTGCGCTAAAGCAGGGGAAGCGGCGGCATACATCAGCATACCGATGATGCTTAAAATAAAATATCCCGTATATGGATAAACATAACCTAAAAGACGTTGGTACAGTTTGCGTGTGTTGGTTGTAGGAGCGGACATAAATTTAACTCTTAAGTGCGTTATTTTTGTAATGCACGGGTTTTAATACGCACATTAACCAAGCCCAATTCGGCAGCAACATCTAGCACCATCACAACCAAGCCGTGTTCGGTTTTATTATCTGCACTGAGCTCAACGGCTTTTTTATCTGCTTTAATGCCTATTATCTGCTGTTCTATGGCGGTTTTTAAACTGGCACGTTGATTGTTTTCTAAAGGCGTTTCGGATACAAAAATAGTACCGCTTTTATCAATCACGATACTTAAAGGTTTATTTTCTGGTTTGGCTTGGGTACTGCCTTCAGGTAAGGTTAGGCTCAATTGATGATGGTCTATAAAACTGGTAGAGACCATAAAAAAAATAAGCAGTAAAAACACCACGTCTATTAGAGGCGTTAAATTAACAGATACTTCTTCTCGTACTTGCCGTTTAAATTTCACGCTATTTTCTACTCGCTGGGTTTGTCTGTATTAAGTATGTCAATTAATTGGGTGGCGCGTTGTTCCATCAGAACCACTAGGTCATCTATTTTACGCTGTAGCATTCGGTATACAATTAATGCGGGAATGGCGACTAAAAGCCCTCCTGCGGTACTAATTAATGCTTCTGAAATACCACCTGCTAATAAATTGGCTTCTCCTAAGCCGTTGTTTAGCATTTGATTAAATACTTTAATCATACCTAAAACAGTACCTAGCAACCCCATTAGGGGCGTTACTGATGCGATTGTACCTAAGGCACTGATAAACTTTTCCATAGCGTGTATTTCAACACTTGCCGCCGCCTGTACTTTTTCTTTTAAAATATGATTGGGTTGATGACGCTGGCTTACTACCACCGCTAAAATATGCCCCAAAGCACTACTGCTTCTAAGCTCGTTCAGACTATTTTTATCATATTGCTCATTAACCGTTTGATGATGCACTTTAGACAATAGCCCATCAGGTGCAATCCGATTTTTGCGTAATGCAAAAAAACGCTCTAAGCTAATTGCCAATGCCAGCACAGAACACGCAAGTATGGGCAACATCATCAAACCACCAGATTGAATCATTTCAAACACAATAAACCCTCTTAATTAATAGCAAAACCAATTTGCGTGACAGCATAACAGGTTAAGAAAATAGAATATAGATAGCAAAGATGCAAGCCTGTTTCTAACTGACCCATTGTTGTAGTTGTTCAAGTAACTTTGCATAGTGTTGTAGCGCACCTTTAATACCGATGATATTAAAACTGGCTAAGTCTTGTTCTAGCGTTTCTATATATTCATTTAATATAGACAAATCACTGTCTTGATTGAGCTGCTTTAGCTTGTCAACAAAGGCTTGAATACTGGGAATATGATTGGCTTTTGCTAGTGCTTCACACTCTGCCTGTAAGTGTTGGTATTTAGGCAGTAATTCAAGCAGTGTTTGACGCTGTACTGGGGTAAGTGTGGTCGCTATCTGTGTAGGATCTTCCTCTATTTTAATGAGCTGGTGTTTAAGATGACGAGCAACCTCTGTAAAAAGCGCTTGACGCAACACGGGCTTTCTTAAATAACCATCAAAATGAGCACGTTTAATGCGTTCAAATTCATTTTGCATAACCGAGGCGGTGAGTGCCACAATGGGGGTATTTGTGAGTGCTTTGATTTTTTCTGCTGCCTGATAGCCGTCCATAACAGGCATACGAATATCCATTAAAATCAAGTCAAAATCCTGTTGCTGCACCATTTGCACTGCTTTAAGCCCATTTTCAGCGCAATATACGGTCAGTGCGGTAGGGGCAAAGTGTGCAGAGACCAATTCAAGATTTGCTGCCACATCGTCAACAACCAATACCTGACTTGGCGCAAATTCAAATTCATCTGTTGTGCTCTCTGGCTGCACCTCTACAACTGAAGAAATATCAATGCCTTTTAGGTGCAAAACAAAGGTAGAGCCAGCAGGCGAGCTAGATGCTAAGCTGAGCACACCGCCCATCATTTCTGCTAAACGATGACTAATAGATAAGCCCAGTCCCGTGCCTCCGTATTTACTCACATCTTGCCCACTGCTTTGGGCAAATTTTTGAAACACTCTGTCTTGTTCTTCTTTGGCAATACCAATACCGCTATCACGGACTTCAATCAGCAAATCCACCTTGCTGCGAATGTCGTCTTCATTGGTTGCTTGTGCATGCACTTCAATACTGCCTTGCTCTGTAAATTTAACCGCATTACCGATTAGATTTAATAAAATTTGTCGTACTCTCACCGCATCAAGATTTAAGCTGGCAGGAATGGCGGGGTCTATTTGTACCTGTAGATTGAGGTTCTTTTCTTGAGCACGCAGAGCAAAAATCTGGCTAACTTCATTTAGCAAATTCGTTAAATTACAGGGTGCTTTTTGAATATCAAATTGACCTGCTTCAATTTTAGATAAATCTAAAATATCGTTAATTAAGGCTAATAAGTTATTGCCAGCACCTCGTATGGTTTTAACAAAAGCCTTGAGGCGTGGCTCACTGATTTGCTCATCTAATAATTCACTAAAGCCTAAAATTGCATTCATTGGAGTACGAATTTCATGGCTCATATTAGCTAAAAAATCAGACTTAGCACGATTAGCCTGCTCTGCTATATTTTTAGCTTCTGCCAGTTTTTGTTCACTGTCTTTAAGTGGTGTAATGTCCCAATTAATGCCAACAATTTTAAGCTGCTCGCTACTTTTATCTACCTGTAAAGCACTATAGATTATCTTCTTAGGCTGACCTTTTAACTGCAACTCCAACTCTTGTTTTTGACCGGTAATGCGTGCTTGGATAATGGCTTGATTTAATGCCTTTTGGCTTGCCTCTAGCATACAGTCTAACCACTTATTAAAGCTGACTCTATCTTCTTTTAAGTTATAAATTTGCCGCATATTTTTATCAATACTCAGCTTTGGTACGGCTTTTTCTGATGGATAACCAAGCTCCCACACGCCAAAAGAAACCGCTTGCATGGCAAGATTAAAACGCTCGTTAAGCAGATGTAAGCGTGCTTCACTTTGTTTACGTAAAGTCACTTCTTTGCTTAATTTGCGATTCCATAACCAAATAATCAATACCAGCAACAATGCAGCAGCAATGACCTGCACCACCAAGTGATAATCCATTTTTGTGACAAAATGTGCTTTGCCCCAATTACTTAAAATTTGCTGCCTGTCTTTTGCATCAAGATGATTAATACTTTTATTTAAAATACCAACTAAGGGCGCAAATTTAGGATTAATAGCAAACGCCAACTCGCTGTTAAATTCAGTTTTACCAACCACTCGTATGTTATTTAGACCCTGTTCAGACATCTGATAGGTTGCCGCTGCAAGGCTTGCCAGCAATACCTCAACCTTGCCTGTGGATACGGCGAACAAACCATCTTGCACCGTACTAACAGGGATAAATTGCAAATTAGGATACTTGGCTTTTATTTGTGCGACATAGCCATAATCACGCACCACGCCAATTTGCATATCGGTTAAATCTGACAAACCATTTACATATTGCACCTGCTCTTTAGCAATCATCACAATCGGTGTTGTTAAATAAGGTTGGGTAAATAAAAACTGCTTATTTAAAGGTGAAGGCATTACCTCTGAAATAATATCCACCTCTCCTGTTTTTAATTTATTAACTGTTTGCTCCCAGCTGTTACTGGGGATAATTTGCCAGCTAATATCCAATGCTTTAGCAAACAGCTTTAAATAATCCGCCACAATGCCAGCATATTTTCCCTCCTGATTAAAAAACTCAAATGGTTGCCAGTTGGGATCTCCTGCATAGTTAATATGATGATGCGTAGTTAGCCAGTTTTTTTCTGACTCAGTTAACTCTAACTGTACCATTAATTCTTTTTGTGATGAGCCTAACCAGTACTGCATAATGGCTTGTTTTTCAGCAGGAGTAATCGCCTGCATTGCCTTGTTGATAATATCAATTAAAATTTGCTTATCTTTGGGTGCTGCCATAAAAACATCACGGGTAATATTGGCAGATAGCGGCTTAAAAGCTCGAATACTTGCAATACCACGTTGATTTAAAAAATAGCTCATGGCGGTGTGAGAGTCGATAAGTATATCAGCACGATGCTCAAGCACAGCATTAACCGCCTCTTGCATACTATCAGGGCGAATAAACTTAATTTCAGGATAATGCTTTTGTAATACCTTATGGTAAATGTATCCCTTGGGAATGGCTGCGGTTTTTCCATTTAACTCTGTGAGGTTATTAAAATTGTCCTCAATACGAGTAAAAAAATAAGGGATATTAACAATATAAGGGTCTGAATAGGCATAAAACTTTTGCCGTTTTTTAGTTTTAAGCAACGCAGGAATTAAATCTAAACGGTTTTCTCGCATGTCTTTTAATAATACAAACCAATCTTTTAATAAGGGCTTAAAAGTCAGTCCTGTAATGGTGCTAATTTTATCTAAAAAATCTCTTGCAATGCCTTGATGTACCCCTTTTTTATCGACAAAACTAAATGGTTGCCAATCTTCTTCTATACCATAAACAATGCTTGGATTGGCTTTTATCCAAGCCTTTTCTTGGGCACTAAAAACGGCTTTTTCTTGGGGAAAATCTAAAGGTTTAACAGTGGGTTGTAAGGGGGTGGCAACGACCCAAACAGGCAAACAAATACATAAACAGCTAAGACAAGCTCGATTAAGCCTTGCACCTATGCATCTAAGCATATCTTTTTAAACTCAGCAAAATGGCGTACAAAATTTGGCATATTCGCTCCAGAAATCCCTCTTTGCGTGATGCTCATGGGCAATAATAACGACAGATTTAAAACGGTTATGAGGCAAAACTTAAGCAAGCTATATGTATTTGTAGTATGCGTTTACATAGATGCATTTCCCCCTCGCTACGGTCAGCTGGCTTGTTAAGCACCTCATAGTCAACATTCATTTTGCCCATATCATACATTGGTGTCAACGCTGCTAGACTTTATTGGAGATTATCGCTGTTGCCTGCATAACAGCTTAAACTAAAGTATGTTTATGGTACTGTTTAATGCAATACAGATAGCATCTAAATCATCGTCAGTCTTTTCATCTTTAGCACACTTGACCCAATGCCTTTAAAAAGACTAAACTTTATAAATAAACTAAGTCTTTAAACTAGACCAACTTGGAGAAAACGATGCAAACCATCAATATTCATGAGGCCAAAACCCACTTATCAAGATTGGTAGAAGAGGTAGCAATGACCCAAGAGCCGATTATTCTCGCTAAGGCGGGCAAGCCTAGGGTGCAAATAGTGCCGTTAAAAGAGCCATTGAAAAAACGTCAAATGGGTACATTAAAAGGCAAACTGAACATACCCGATGATTTTGACCATCTATACGCAGCAGAAATTGCCGAACTGTTTAATGGGGAGCAAGACCACGATGAAAATACTTTGTGATACCCATGTTTTATTATGGTACTTGCAAGGGGAAAGTCAGCGTTTTTCTTCTCTAACCCAAGCCCTATTGCTTGATGAATCCAATGCGCTTTATTTTAGTACGGTGAGTATTTGGGAAATCGCCATCAAACACCGTTTAGCCAAGCCTGATTTTAATTTTGAACCAAGCATCATTAGCAATGAGTTGTTACAACAAGGATTTAATGTACTCAATATTACGCTACCCCATGTTCTGGCAGTAAAGGATTTGGCATTTATTCATCATGATCCTTTTGACCGATTACTCATTGCTCAAGCACAATGGGAAAAACTGCACTTATTTACTTCTGACAGTAAAATATTACAATATAACAACGATTTGATTGTAAATATAAAATCCAACTAAGCCTTGCACCTATGCATCTAAGCATATCTTTTTAAACTCAGCAAAATGGCGTACAAAAATTTGTATAAGCTCAGGGTCAAACTGCGTGCCATCGTGGTCTTTAATATATTCTAAGGCTTCTTCTGCCGTCCATGCGTCCTTATAGCAACGTACATGGGTTAGCGCATCAAACACATCTGCCAAGGCAACAATGCGACCATAAATATGAATATTGGTCCCAGAAATGCCTCTTGGATAGCCCTTACCATTCCACTTTTCATGATGCTCATGGGCAATAATAGCGGCGGCTTTAAAAAGTTTACGAGGCGAAGATTTAAGCAAGTTATATGCGTTGGTGGTATGGGTTTGCATGTGTAAAAATTCTTCTTCCGTATAACGACCTGGCTTATTAAGCACCTCATAATCAATGGTCATCTTGCCAATATCGTGCATGGGTGAGGCACTTCTTAACACCTCTGCATCTTCTGGTGTTAGTGCAGGGTGATATTTTGCCAACAGTGCAGACATTTCTGCGACCCGCTTAATATGTTTACCGGTTTCATCTGAATTGGCTTCCATCAACTCAGTGAGCATATAAATAAGTTCTCTTTGGGTTTGTTCAAGCTCAGTTAAGAACCGCTCTTGGGCAAAGGTAACTTTGGTTTCAAGGTCAATATTATGTTGTTTAAGTAGGCTTTGTGCATGATATAGCCCGACATGATTTTTAACTCTGGCAAGTAATTCATCAGCATAAAATGGTTTGCTAATATAATCCGCCGCACCTAAAGAAAAACCTTTGCTTATGGAGTCTACATCGGTTTTAGCGGTTAAAAATATAATTGGAATATTACGGGTTAAAACATTTTCTTTGAGGATTTTGCATACGTCATAGCCATTTTTTTTAGGCATCATAATATCGAGCAAAATAAGATGAAATTTCTCTGGCTGCTGGATAACAAGTTCTAAAGCCTCTTCGCCATCGGTGGCAAAGGACAGGTCGTAATTGTCCTCTTTGAGAATATTCATCGCCACTTGAATATTCTCGGGAGTATCATCAACAATGAGTACATTAAAACGGTGGGTATTAATCATAGCTGCGCCTAGACTTTTTTAGAAAATATATTTATAGCTGTTAATATACCTTAATAGCAACAATCAATAAAGCATTCATTAGCAATATGTATGTTTTATTTATTTTGCGTTATCAAAATATCACATAAATTCATGATGCCGTGTTTATCTACTTTAGTGGTAAACAGTTTTCTGCTATAGATTGGTATTTTCCTGCATCATCAAACAGACTCTTGCCTAAATCCTCTTGGCTAAGTGTTTGTAGATTAGTCAGTATTTTTTGTTTATCTGCGTCATTGGCAATAGTGGGAATGCCCGGCCAGCGCAACTTAACAGGGATAATCTGAGCACTGCATACATGCCCATCAGCACGCATTTTTGCTTGTAAAATCACACTTTCTCCCAAACGACCATCTAAACGAAAGCTGCCCCAAGCAGAAAAATTCCCCAAAGAATAGGCAATCAACCTATCTTGGTATATTTCCATTGCACGCAGCACATGGGGCCCATGCCCTAACACCAAATCTGCACCTGCCTCTACCACCGCATGAGCAAAGGCATACACATTGCCCCTATCTTCGCCATAAAACTGTTCGGATTGTTTACTGACCCTATAAGCCTCTTGTCCTTCTGCACCTGCATGAAAAGACACCCAGATTAAATCTACCTGCTGCTGATAGCTACTAATTAACGCTTGTGCTCGCTCAATATCTTGCACCAAAAAATCTTCACCTCCAGTGGCAAAAGCAAATAGTGCAATGCTCATACCCTTAGCTTGAATGATAACAGGTTGTGCATAACGCCCTGCAAGGGCAATGGGCGATTGTGCAAACGCACTTAACGTAGCGCGCATACCTGCAATACCAAAATCATTAGCATGGTTATTATTATGACTTAACAGGTCAAATCCTGCTTGCTCTAAGGCACCTACAAAATGGCTAGGCACACGAAAGGCAAAACACTTCTTACTGTTCTTGCACTTTTTACTAACGCCCTCATCGGCAATGACCGTTTCTAAGTTAGCAAAACTGATATCCGCTTCTTGCAGATATGGCGCAATCTCTTTAAATAATGCCCAACCGTTGTCATCGGCTAAGCGTTTTTGCGAAAAAGGCCAAGCCTTGCCCATTTGCACATCGCCAACAGCGGCAACAGAGAGATATGGCACTGCCTCTGTGGGTGATAATGTCTCTGTAGATACTGGTTTGTGCGCCGTTTGTGGTGGCAAACTGCTACAAGCACTAAGCAATAAAACAGCCGTCACCATATATATTTTATTTAACATCATCGTTTACTTTTTTTAGCCTCAGTTAAAGATAATCAGAGCTTATCAGGATACCATTAACCTGCAAGCACACCCATAAAATAAGTGTGTTAAAAAATGAAATATATTATAATCTTCGATTTTGGATAATTTATGTATTCTTTGCGTGTACACGCCGAAATCAGCCTTAAAAGTCTTTCTGCACGGCGTAATATTTATAAAATACTTATTTCTAATTTACGCACCCAGTGCCGACGCCAGCAGCTATCTGCGGACATTCGTAATGCGTGGGATAAAATCAGCATTAAATTACTCAACCCCACCCCCGAAATAGAAAACAAACTCATCGAGATTTTAACCCATACACCAGGCATTCAAAGTATTGATAAACTCTCAGAGCAGACCTTTAATGACCTAGAACATGCCTACAGTCTAATTAGAGCCAGCTTGCTACCCTTGATTGCAAAACGCACCTTTATGGTACGAGTTAAACGTACGGGCACACATGACTTTACCTCAGTTGTAGCAGAACGCTATTTTGGACACAAATTATTATCAGAAGGCACAAGTCTTGGGGTTAAACTTAAACAACCAGACATCTGCCTAAACATTAATATCAACAATGATAAAATCCAGCAAGTCCAGCAACGTTGGCAAGGCTTAGGCGGATTTCCTATTGGTAGCCAAGGGCAGGTTTTATCTCTTATCTCTGGTGGTTTTGACTCTGGGGTTGCCAGCTACCAAATGCTACGAAGAGGGCTTAAAACCCACTATATTTTCTTTAATCTAGGTGGGGTTGAGCATGAAATTGGGGTCGAGAAAATGGCACGTTATCTATGGCAAACATACAGCTCCAGCCATCAGGTTAACTTTATTAGCGTGCCTTTTGAAAATGTATTAGAAGACATTTTAAGCCTACAAGAACAAGGCATGATGGGGGTAATTTTAAAACGGCAAATGCTCAAAGCAGCAAGCCAAATTGCCCAACGCTTGCACATCAAAGCCTTAGTAACTGGTGAGGTCATCGCTCAGGTTTCAAGCCAAACGATAGACAACCTTGCCAGCATAGACAAAAGCCACAACATGCTGTGCTTGCGCCCTTTAATTTGCAGCGACAAGCAAACCATCATTGATCAAGCCCGTGACATTGGTATTGAGCAAATTGCCGCAAGCATACCTGAATACTGCGCCGCCATTTCCAAAAAACCCTTACTGTGCATTGATGAAAACGCCCTAATAGCGGCAGAAGAAAAACTCTCTACAGACATATTTGCCTCCGCCATTACCAACACACGCACCTTTAAGCTCAAAGCCAATTCTACCCAAGCACCAGATACAGCAGAGCATCATCAAGAGATACAACTTAAACAAGCAATTAATGCACTAAATACAACCAGTGAGATAGGTCAAAATGATCAAGTGATTGACATCAGACACCCTAGCGAGAGCCAAGCAAACCCGCTACCTGCTAAATATCAAGCCATACAAATTGCCTTTTATGAACTGGCAAGAGAGATTGAACATTTAGATAAAAACAAACGCTATTTGCTCTATTGCCAGCAAGGAAGCATGAGCAAAAGCCATGCTCTGCGTTTGCGTGATAAGGGCAACTTTGCTGTATTTAAGCCAACAGACTGATAGCGCAAACAAAGCAGGCTATTTTTTCTTACCTGATTTTTTTGCTGCTGCTTTAGGGCGAGTTTTCTTTTCATTTATGACCCACTTACCGTCCTGATACAACGCACTCCAGCCTGTTGCCTTACCCTCTTTTTCACTCATCACATACTGCTCTTTATTTTTACGACTAAAGCGAATAACACTTGGATTACCCTCGTTATCCGCTAATGGTGCGGCAAGTAAAAAGTGATATTTTTCAGGTAATTCATGCTGGTGCGCCAACAACTCACTCACCAAAGGAGGGCGAGTTTCACGATTTTTAGGAAACTGACTTGCTGCCAAAAACAAACCGCTTGCCCCATCACGCAACAAATAGGTGTCATCTACCTTTTGACAAGCCAACTCAGGCATAGCAATGGGATCCATTTTAGGCGGTGCTGCTTGACCATTTTTAAGTAATTTTCGGGTATTTTTACACTCACTATTAGTACACCCAAAATACTTACCAAAACGCCCCGTTTTAAGCTGCATTTCATGGGTACATTTATCACACTCTAAAATTGGACCATCGTAACCTTTGATTTTAAATTCACCGTCTTCAACCTCAATGCCACTACAATCAGGATTATTACCACAAATATGTAATTTACGTTTCGCATCAAGTAGGTACGACTCCATAGCTGCATCACATAACTTGCAGCGGCGTTTATTCATCAGGCGGCGGCTTTCTGCCTCTTCATCTTCATCAGCAGAAATGACCTCCTCTCCAGAAACCAAATTAAGCGTTTGAGTACAACGCTCTTTAGGTGGCAAGTTATAACCAGAACAACCTAAAAACACCCCTGTTGTACCTGTTCTTACCTGCATCGTACGGCTACAAGCAGGGCATTTTATATCCGTATCAACAGGGTCATTTAAACGCATACCGCCATCTACTTGCTCTGCTGCTTGTAATTGCTCAGTAAAATTATGATAAAAACTATCCAATACACGCTGCCAGTTATCTTCTCCTTGAGCGATATCATCAAGTTTCTCTTCCATATTAGCGGTAAAACTGTAATCCATAAAATCAGTAAAATTTTCCGTCAGACGGCTAGTAACAATATCCCCCATCTTTTCTGCATAGAACCGTCGCCCCTTAGTGCTCACATAACCACGCTCTTGGATAGTTGAAATAATTGAAGCATAAGTAGACGGACGACCAATACCCCGTTTCTCTAACTCTTTAACCAGTGCTGCTTCTGAATATCTAGGTGCGGGCTTGGTAAAATGCTGTTTGTTTTCAATTTGTTGTAAATTCAACTGTTGACCTTCTTGTACATCGGGCAAAATAATGTCTTCATCGCCCTTGCCTGTTGGCGGTAAAATTTTCAAATGCCCATCAAAGCGAATAATACGCCCACGGGTACGCAACTCAAACTCCCCAGCCTGCACACGCACACTGGTACTTATAAACTGAGCATCACTGGCTTGGCAGGCTAAAAAACGCTGCCAAATTAAATCGTACAACCGCTTAGCATCATCTTCCATATTTGCCAGCAAGCGGCTAGACATACGCACATCAGACGGACGAATCGCCTCATGCGCCTCCTGAGCACCCTGTTTACTGCTATAAAAACGAGGTTTATCAGGCACATACTTATCGCCTAACTTATTTTGCAAATACTCACGAGCAGATGCCACCGCCTGTTGACTTAAATTAGTCGAATCCGTACGCATATAAGTAATATAGCCAGCCTCATACAAGCGCTGTGCCAATATCATGGTTTTTTTAACCCCAAAGTTTAGCCTCGTACTTGCTGCTTGCTGCAAGGTTGAAGTAATAAAAGGAGGAGAAGGACGTGATTTAGTGGGTTTATCTTCACGCTTAACAACCTCAAAAGCAGACTGCTCCAACAACGCCTTAGCAGCATTAGCTTGCGCTTCATTAACAGGGCGATACTCATGACCATTTTGTTTAATAACCTGTAAGCGCAATAACTCTTGCTGAGCCTCAACATGCGCATAGCTCTCCCAATATTCCTCTGGAATAAACGCCCTAATCTCTCGCTCACGCTCGACAATTAAACGTACTGCCACCGACTGCACACGTCCTGCGGACAAACCACGAGCCACCTTACTCCACAACAAAGGCGACACCATAAAGCCCACCACACGATCTAAAAAACGGCGTGCTTGCTGAGCATGCACACGATTCATATTCAATTCGCTAGGCGCATTAAATGCCTCCGCAATGGCATCTTTAGTAATCTCATTAAACACCACACGATGATGAGGCTTATGCGTATTGCCAATAACCTCCTGTAAGTGCCATGCAATCGCCTCTCCCTCTCTATCCAAATCCGTTGCAAGATAGATAGCATCAGCACTATTAGCAAGGCGTATTAACTCATTGACGACCTTTTCCTTACCCGGTAAAACCTCATACTGAGCTTGCCAATTATGTTCAGGATCAATGCCCATACGATTAATTAACTGCTCTTTAGCTTTGTTTTGTTTATGAATGATTTTATCTTCAGCAGACAACGTGCGAGTATAAGCCGCTTGACGAGCACGCTCTTTAGGGTCTGTCTTTTTAGCAGAACCAGAAGTAGGTAAATCCCGTATATGACCAATACTTGATTTAACAATAAAATTTTTGCCTAAATATTTGTTAATGGTCTTCGCTTTTGCGGGTGACTCAACAATAACCAGCGATCTGCCCATAAAGTACATATCCTTAATAAAAAGATGATTGTAAAGAAATAAAAGAATAAAGCGTCATTGTATAGGCGGATTTTTCCCAATGGTCAAGACTTGTTTTACATCTTTATCATTATTTTTATAAAAAAAGCCATTTTTTCCCCTACCACACACAGAAATCAGCAAGTCCAAGTACAAAATTAACCAAAAACTACAGATTTATCGCACAAAATTATGACAGTCTCCCCAAGCTCTACTATGCTAAGTGGATATTTAAAAGATACAATTTTACAGCATGACCACATGGAGCTTAACCAAATGTCTGAATTAGCAATCATCATTGCTATTGCCGTCCCTATTTTACTGCTTTTATTTGCCATGATTTTAATTGGAAGAAAGCAACAAAAGCTATCGCTAAGACGTAGTCAGGCTCGGTTTGTGCGCCAAAAAGCCGAAGACCTAACAGAAGCCCTAGAATTTTTAATGACCGTAGACAACCAACGAGACATACAATTTGCCTATATGCACCGTATTGCCTACCTCTACAGCATGCACCTACAAATGCTACCCAAAAAAGATGCAAAATTGCAGAAAGTCCCCTTTAATACACAGGCTTTTGAAGAAAAAATTCGGCAAGAAAAACCCCTACAAAAAGTATTTCGTTCAGACCAAGAAATTTACCATGCACGTAAGCAATTCTCCATTTTACTCAAAGCACTAACCCCCATGAGCAAACAACTCAAGCTAGGCAGCAACACACAAGAAAACTATCGCCGCCACTTGCGTATTACCCTACTTGAACGAGAAATTGAAAGCCTACAAGCCCTATCCGATGTAAGCGTACAAAAGCAAGATAAATCCAGTGCCAATGAATACCTAAAATTAGCCAAACAACGGATTATGATGATTGACTTCAAATACGACTCCAAAGCAGAAAAAATTCAAGCCATTAACGAGAAAATGACCATACTCTATCAGGGCAACAAACCCAAAGCAGAAGAACACAGCAAACTCGATAAAGCAGTTGAAGAAGAACAAGCATTTGACGCCGCAGGCTTCCCACTAGACCCTGGCGCAGATAAGCGCAAGTACTAAATATAAACCCTTTATCAGCCCGTTATTAAGGTTGATAAGTTATCAATCAGCGATTATATTTTTCACCAATAAGACATTGTGAGAGTTTGAGGACTAGAAATAATATAAACGCACTCAACCCCCAAATAGGTAAGACAAATGCGTGCAACATTGCACTAGCAATAAAAGCCCCAACAAAGTTAAAAAAATCAAGCTCATCAAAAACATAGATGTATAAAAAGAACGTATCAACAAAAAACGCCATAGCCATGCAGACATTGAAATTGAATAAGCTGTCTTCTGTATTAATTAGATTCATAGTGAGGTTATCCATGTCTTTAACATTTGGTCTCTCCATTAGGGCTAGCATGTCAAGCTCATTTGTAAGTGCAACAAGCAACGCCCGCAAAATAATTGGCATATCGATGCTAACATAAAAGCCCTACACCAACAAAAACGAAATATAAACGCTATGCCCCCTTTTAATGCCGACACTTTTTTACAACAGCTTATCGCCCACAAGCCCCTGCACCAACGCATATCCATAGATGCCAAACGCAACCTTAACCTCTTACGCCTCGACAAACTAGATACTCATATCAGCGGCAACAAAGCATTTAAACTAGCAGGACACCTAGAACAATTCTATACCAGCCCATACTCACACATCTTATCTTTTGGTGGCGCTTACTCCAACCATCTACATGCCCTAGCCAGCATCTGCAAACAACAAAACATACCCCTTATTGCTTATGTACGAGGCTACCACCATCTCCCCTTAACGCCCACACTCATAGACCTAACAAACTGGCACAGCGAGCTGCACTTTCTAAACAAACAAACATACCGCCAACGCCATGACCCAAGCTACCAACAAGCCCTAAGCAACAAACACCAAGCCTATGTAATAAATGAAGGGGGCGGCGGCATAGCAGGTTTACAAGGAGGCAAGCAACTTGCCAAACTATGTCAAGGTTATCAGCACATTTGGTTAGCTGCAGGCACTGGCACCACCGCATTAAGCCTTGCGCCACACCTAAAACCCAATGTCAGTTTACATATTGTCAACATGGTTGCAGACAACGGCGAGCTGGCACGCACACTAACAAATGCCATGCCAGCAAATTGCAACTGGCAACTCTTAGAAGCCGCCCAACTACCAGAGCTAGGGCGTTTTGCATACTGCTCAGAAACACTATTACAATTTATCCGCCATTGGGATAATTGCAATTTACCCCTAGACCCCGTTTATACCGCCAAACTACTATATATATACTTACGCCAACCGTACCAAGCAAACAGCCTGATTATTCACTCAGGAGGACTACAAGGCAGGCGAGGAATGGCATTACTCAATACGCCTAGATAACTTCCGATACCTAATTACAGCCCTCTAACTCCGTCACTGTCTTTGTGAGGCGTTTTTTACTGCCACGGGTTATCCAGTCTTTATCTGTTTATCTAAAGCCCACAATCTGTTTAAGCTCGTCATAGTTGCTGACTACACCGTATTGCACTTTTAAGTCATCAGCAATGCTGTCGTTGTGCAACGTCTCAAAAAATATTTTCGCACTTTCTATTTTGCGTTTTTCGGCATATTTTAGCGAATCGTCTTTACTTGAACCTTTGGTTTCTGCAACAAAATAAACATGGCGGATTGTTTCTTTATTAAAGGCGATTGCCCAATCGGGGTTATAACTGCCAAAGGGTGTGGGAATATTAAATTTATCGGGTAATTTAGCATACACCACGACGTCATTAACTGCTGCTTCCAGCTCCTCGGCAAAGGCTTTTTCTGATTTTGAGTCGGTGACTAAATAATCCCAAACGTGTTTTTTTACTTGCAGCGCATCACTGGGGATTTTATCGTTGCTGACGAAAATTTCATTATCCAAAAATTTCTCATTTATCGGCGTGTAAGCAAGGCTTTGTACCAGCTCTTTGGCTTTTTGTTCCTCGATAATATTGCTCACTTCTTTAATAAACGATTCAGGGTTGTTTTTGAATTGGGCAAAAATATCAGCGTTGATACCTTTTAAAATATTGACCACCGTTTTACGCGTTAGACTGGTGTTTTCTGCCACGTTTCCTACCAAGTCATACTTCACGCTGGAGTGAGCAGACAGTTTGGATTGTTCAACCTGTACCGTCTCTTGTGCAACGCCCCTTTGCATAGCAAGCTGCTCTCTAACTAGGTTTTCTACCTGTGAGCCTGTTTGTATCATATAAATCAAAGGTGTGACAAAATGATTGTTCTTTTCATGCGCCTTGGTATTGATTGATTTAATACACTCTTTAACTAGTTTTTTGGTATTAATTTGAATTTGATAAATCGCTTTTTGGTTTATTTGCGACCATAATGCTTGAAATTCTTTGCGTTCCAGATTGGCTTGGTTAATGGGGTTATTGATGGTTTTATTATCATCACCAATCATATCCTTAATCGCGTCAGGATTAAGCACAGCCCCCGTTAGTCTATGAATACCTTCAGATAAGGGTTGTAAATGTTCAGGCAGTTTTGCCAATGTACCATTATCTTTGTCTTCATTGTATTTGGGGGTGATTTTTTTATCACCATCAACATAACCATTCGTCACCAAGTAAGTGTAAATATCCAATGCTGTCTCTGGAGTTACTTCTACTTTGCTCCCCACTTCATTAACAATCACTTTACCCGTAAAGTAATCAGGCGTGGCTTTGATGGGTCTATTGGCAAGCGTGTTGATTATTTCTGTTTGCAAGTTATTTACGAAGCTAGTGTAGCTTTCATTGGTTACCACGGTTAGCCCGTTGACTTTATGCACCTCGCCTGCTGCACCAAAGTAGTTAGCATCCATACGCTCACCCTCTTGGTTAACGGCTAAGCGTAAGCCACGCCCCACTTCTTGACGACGAGAGATAACATTATCTGAGTGTTTTAGTGTACATATTACAAATACATTGGGGTTATCCCAGCCTTCACGCAGTGCCGAGTGGGAGAAAATAAAGCGTACATTTTTTTTATTTTTAGCTGCCTCGCTGTCTTGTTTATTGGGGAATGCCAACAGGCTTTCTTTGTCTTTTAAGATTAAATCATAGGCATCAGCATCATCGGCAATATGGATTTTGCTACCCACTTCCTCATCAGTAATCGCTCTGGTGTTGGGGTTAATGAGGTTTTTGCTTTTCTTATCAATGGAAAAATACCCTGCATGGGTGCTGTCTATGTTGATATTTTTTAAATAGTTTTTATAAGCATCGTCTTCAGGGTTTAAATCCAGATAGTCATTGATGACTTGTTGATACTGCTCTTTAAAAATTTTGGCATATTCGCCGTCCTCTTGCTTACCGTCGGTATTATATTGGCGGTACTTTGCCACCTCATCAATAAAGAACAGGCTAAGCACTTTTATGCCTTTTTTAAACAGTATTTTTTCTTTTTCTATGTGGGCTTTAATGGTTTCACGAATTTGAATGGTGCGTAGAATTGTTTCATCAACTTGCCCCAGTGCTTTCTCAACCCTAATTTTTTTGCCGTTGGTAAAATGCACCGTGCCACTGCGTGCATCAATTTCTGTTACGGTGTATCCCTCTTTGTATTGCTCTGCATTTTTTGAGATGGCAAATATATCATCGCCTTTTTGCACCTGGCGGATAACGCGTTTAAAACCGTTTTTTTGTTTGATTTCCAGTTCCAACCTAGCGACAGGGGCCGCTTTTGACACCTCGATAGCCTGTAAATACAGATAGCCGTGTGTACCTGATAAGCCTTTGGTTTCTATGCCTTTGACGGTAATGCGCTTGACCAGTTTTTGGTTATAGGCATCAAGGGCATCTAGGCGGTGGACTAAATTATAGTCGTGTTTGTGGGTTGCCGAATAACGCAAAATAAATAGTGGGCTAAAGTTTGCCATTGATTCTAGCGTTTTATCCCCTGCCATTTTTTGTGGTTCGTCCAAAATCAAAATGGGGTTGTTACACTTAATGACATCAATCGGACGGCGTGATTGGAATTCGTCCAATTCATCATAAATCCTACGGGCATCTTTACCCTTGGCATTAAAGGCTTGCATATTGATAATCATCACGTTAATGCCGCCGTCTGAGCTAAAACTTTCTAGGTGGTGCAGTTGTTTGGAATCATAGATAAAAAAGCGGGCTTTTTTACCATAGTCCTGCTGAAAATGGTCTGCCATCATGGCAAAACTTTTATGCACACCCTCACGGATAGCGATACTAGGGACGACGACAATAAACTTGCTCCAGCCGTAGTGTTTGTTTAACTCAAACATGGTGCGGATATAACAATAGGTTTTTCCCGTACCCGTTTCCATTTCGATATTCAGGTTTAGCGGACTGCCAGTAAGGTTTTTGGGTTTACCTTGGGCTTTATCGTTGGTTGCCAACGCTTCAGAACGTGGTAATCCTTGGCGTTGTTGCACCGTTTGGATATTTTTTAGAATATCCCTAGTGTCAAATAAGGGGGCGTTTTTAAAGCCCATACCGTCATCAGCATCATTCATTGTGCCATCATGGCGGTAACTACCATCATGCAACGGTAATGCTAGGTTGCGTGGTACAGCAACTGATATTTGAGCCCCCTTATCAATGGTATATTGCAACCCTGTGCTTTTGGGTTGACCGATAAAGCAGTCCACCACCGCTTGCACACTATCCAGTTGGTAATCCAGCGTTTTAAAATGAATTTTCATCGCTATCCCCTTAAATAAACTTCACTTCGGTATTGGGTGAAAGCTGTCTAAAGCGTTCTTTGATATTGCTTTTATCTTGGTCTTTTTGGATAGCACGTTCACAAGAGACAAATTTAAGCGGTGCTAGCTTGGCAATGTCATCAATCATATCGGCGTTGATTGCCTCAAAGCTGGCAACCAGACTATTACCGCCAACAAAATACACATTTTTCCCCTGTATGTTTTGACTGGTTATGGGTAAATCTAACGGCACCCCCCAATCCAGCATCACTTGAAAGAGTAAATCTTCTGCTGTGCGGTCATCTTTGATGTTGCTTTCTAGCTTACCCAACATATCTTGGCTATATTTATCTGGCGTGTAATACACCTCTTTCATGTTGGTATCGTCGATTTTTAGCACACGAAAACCAATATCAAGGTTTTCAATGCCGTCTTTATCGGCATTGTCGGCAACGATTTTTTGTCCCGCACGGCGAATGCGTTCTTTGGAGATTTCGGCAATGGTTTCATAACCCGCTTTATGGGCTTCTGATTTTTCATCAGTCACTTCAGGTAGTTGCACCATAATAAATTTACGCTTGCCGCCATCTTGGGCATTTAAATCCATGACGGCATGGGCAGTGGTGGCTGAGCCAGCGAAGAAATCAATTATAATTGAGTCTTTATCAACTCTTACCATTTCAGTTAGATATTTTAATAAAGATAGTGGTTTTGGAAATGGAAAATGAAGTTTATTTTCTTTTATCCATTTAGTTGTAACTTGAGAGTCAAAAAATAAAACTGATTTTGGCGTTGAAAGCTCATTATCAGAAAGATAGTTTTTTAGTTGAGGAACTGTGGTTTCGTCTTTGCCGAATAAAATTAAATTGTCCTTCTTTAAATTGTGTAAACTTTCGTTAGAAAATCCCCAACCTCTTCTTCCACACTTACACTTCTTTTTTGTAACTGGGTGCACAATATCAGTAAAATTTTTACTGTTTGGAGCTGTTAAATCACTTGCACGAAATAACCCTTTTTCATCTATGTATGTATAATGGTCAAAGTCATAAAATTTCGGATATTTAACAAGAGCTCTAATTTCTGAACGTATTTCTTCTTCGTTATCTAAATTTTTGAAAAGATAATTCGCTCTTTTTTTGAATTCATCTAAGTGATTTTTTTTTACAAGCCATTTAAGGTTTTTGTTTGAGCTTTTTGCATAAACAAGAACATATTCATGAGTAACAGATATTTGTTTTGAGTTGTTTTTACTTGAATTGGATGCGATTGTTAAACATGCTACGAATAAGTTACTACCAAGTATCTCATCACAAACTTTTTTAAGATTACTTTGCTCACTATCATCACAACTAATAAAAATCACCCCATCATCACTGAGTAAATTCCTTGCCAGCTTTAGCCTGCTATACATCATGGTTAGCCAGTCGGAGTGAAAACGCCCGTTGCTTTCGCTATTTGCCACTAGCCTATTACCATCTTCGTCTATTTGTTCGGAACGCTGTAAAAAATCTTGGGTGTTTTCGCTAAAATCGTCTTCGTAGATAAAATCATTACCCGTGTTGTACGGCGGGTCGATATAAATCATTTTGACTTTACCGAGGTAGCTTTCTTGCAATAATTTCAGTGCGTCTAGGTTATCGCCTTCTATAAACAGGTTTTCGGTGCTGTCAAAATTGACGCTTTCCTCACGCACGGGGCGTAGGGTCTTGGCAATGGGGGTGTTGGCTTCTAAAATCGCTTGGCGTTTGCCCACCCAGTCGAGGCGGTAGCGTTCTTGACTGCCATCAACCACCTGATGCGATAACTCTTGTTTTAATAGCTCAAAATCAATGGCACGTTCTAATTCACCCTGCTCGTTTTGGCTTTCGGTGATGCAGTTGGGGAATAACTCGGCAATTTTGTTAATATTGCTATCGACCAGATTATCGGTGTGCATATCGAGTTTGTCGTTAGCATGAGCGTGATTGTTTGAGTCTGTCATAAAATTTCCTAAATCAGTTCATTGTTTGTTTGGTCTGTTTGGGCGTTAAGCCACGCCGTTCCCTTGGACGTGGTGCGATAGGCTTGGTTTGGGTGTTTAATATTATTTGGATAAAATAATTGTATTAAACCTTCTTTAACCATAGGGTTCAAATAGTTCTTTCTTAAAAACTCGGCATTTCTATCTAATAAATCAGCCAGCACCTTTGGTGTTATGGTGTGGTTATCCATTAGATTTAAAAGAATAATTTTCATGGCTGTGTTTGTTAGCTTTCTTTTTTGTCTTGCTAATTAAAGAGCTATTTAATAGTAATTGTGAGTTAGCATTATCTAATACTGATAAATCAGCAATGACTTCTTCAATACCTCCCATGCTTGGCTCAATACCTCCCATGCTTGGCTCAATACCTCCCATGCTCGGCTCACTAATCCCAGTGCTCGGCTCACTAATCCCAGTGAGGTACTGGTCATTCAGTATATAGTAACTGTTTTGGCTTTTCCCATGTTTGGATAAGTAGCCTCTTTTACAGAATTTTTTTAGTATCGTGCTGGCTTGGTGCATATCGATACCCACGTTTTCACGTATATCTTTATTCGTAATGCGTGGCATTTGTTTGGCTAAAATAAGCACTTCGGCTTCGTTGTCTTTTATGTCTGAAAACTGTTGCAACCACGTCATATCTGTCTCGTCAATTAATTGTTGCAGTCGCAAAACAGTTTCTGATTCATTGTGATGCGCTTCTTGTGACTCACAAAGTTCTTGGTAAATAGCTAGGATTTCAGCAGTTAAAATCATGAGTTCCCTGTTATTGTTTGTAATGCCTGTTGAAGTTTCTGTAATTGCATATTGATATCAACTTTACGATTAAACTGTTTTTCACGTTGTAGGCGTTTTTCTAGTTGCACAATCTGTTTTTGCAAGGCTTTGACTTCCTCTGCCTTGGCAATTTTATCTTCAATATTTTCTTTTGGTGCGTCAGTCTGTGCTTCGATATTATCGGGCAGTGGTAATAATTGTTCAATGAAAAACTCATATAAATCGGCTAGATTTAGGAATATCGGCAAGTCATGGCGTTGGGTATCGTCCAACCATGGCGATTGATAATATTGCCCAATAACGGCTTTGCTGTTATCGGCATGGCTGAGGCGCTTGTAAGTTGCCATGACTTTAACCTTGCCACCAAAGTGTATTTCAAAAATAATCGGGCTTAAAATCAGCTTGTCAATAAAAGCTAAAATACTGCTGTCAAAATCAGCTTGACGACTTGTAATTTGAAAAATCTGAATTTCTTTTAGTACTTCGTTGGCACTGAGGTTGATGCTTTCAGGTGAGAGCTTATGCGCCCAGATAATTTTGTCTATATGCTTAACAAACCGCTTTTCCATTTTGCTGTTGGCTTTGCCTTGTTGATACAGTTTGTTCTTGGTAATGCTTTTGCCTACTTGGGTTTTTTGGGGATACTTATAAAGCGATATCATATATCTTCTACTACAATAAAGCCGATTAGCTTAAAGTCATTTAAACCTGTAACCTCACCTTGTAAGGCGGTGGTGCTTAAACCTGAAAATAGGCTGTCTATGTCTTTGTCTTCTTTAACTTCTTTAATCGAATTCACTGCAATATCTAGTAAGTGTGAATAGTGACGCATGTTTTTTCCATCTTCAGTGCGCTGGTTAAATGGTTGGTATGCCTCTGGCATGGGGCTTTTTTGCCCTCGACAGGCTTTTCTTGCAACTTCTAACAGATATTTGGTTTGGGTGTGGTTAAAGATAACATTACCGTCATAGCTGATATAAATTAGGTAGTATGGGTGTAGCTGATTATTGGTGTTTTTTTGCATTATAGAACGCTGGGCTTTTAAAGCAAAAATCACGCCTGCTTTTAAACCAAGCGCTTTGTCCGCAGGAACTACGGCGTGTAAACCGCTGGGCAGACGTTTTATCTCTGGATTCTGCTCTATGTAGTTGAGTAAGTCCATGCGAAAGTCGTTTAGCCCTAGGTCGGTAATGGAGACGCCAGTGTTGGTGTCTTCTATATCTAGCACTTCTGCTTGTAACCGCTTAAGCTGCTCATGACGGTAGGCTACGTCGTTAGCTTTGGCACTTAATACGTTATCATCACCTGTGCTGGATATGTCTACCAATACCATGCGTTTTTCTACCCGCTCACGTAAGTTAATATAGCTGTCTAGTGAAATATCGGGCCAGTAATTAGCCAGTTGAATTTGTTTGTTGGGCGAACCTATGCGGTCTATGCGTCCAAAACGCTGGATAATACGTACTGGATTCCAGTGAATATCAAAATTAATGAGGTAGTCGCAGTCTTGTAAGTTTTGCCCTTCTGATATGCAGTCGGTGGCGATAAGTAAGTCTATTTCTCGACTTTCTTCAGGAAAAATATCCGCTTTTTGTTTGGAGTTTGGAGAAAATAAGGTAAGCAACCCTTGCATGTCATAACCTTTACGGCTGTTGACCATGGTTTTGATGCTAGAAAGACTACTTGTGCCTGTAATTTTTGCACTTTCAATGCCTAAGTTTGCTTGTAGCTCAGAAGCTAGGTTGGTAAATAAATAATCGGCAGTATCAGAGAATGCAGTAAAGATAATGACTTTTTTGTTGTTGGGGTTAATCGGGTTGTTTATTTTTTGCTTAAGTTGCGCTTTGAGCTGCTGTAGCTTGGCGTCGTTTTTGGGTGTAACAGATTGAATGCGGCTAAGTAAGGCTTGAATAATGATATTGTCACTACTTAATGCTTGTTTCCATAGAGCGGTGTCTATATCAGCAAGGTTAATTTTTAACTTATCGCCAATATAATCATCTGTGGTTGTATCGTCATTTTCATCATCGCTATAACCTAATCCGTCTGTTGTGCTATCAAAGATAATAGGTGCTTTTTTTTCTTCGTATTGCTGTATTTTATCTAACACCTGCGTAATGCGCTTTTGCAATACGTTAAGGGTTAAGCGAAAAGCATGTATCGAACTTTCTAGGCGCTTTAGTAGGTTTACCGTCATCAATGATTGCAGGCTTTTCTCTCGGTCTTTTTGCTTTAATCTAGCACCTGCTTTGGTTTGGGTGTCAAATTGGTCTTCGTATTTTTGTAACTGGCTAGGGAAAATAAAATTTAAAGGTGCATATACAGATAAATTGAGTTTTATCAGTTCGTTGTAGATGTCGTTAAAAGTGAGCGTAACGTCTGTGGCAATGGCACAATGATAAGATAGCGGCTTTAAACGCTTGGGAAAAGTGCCAATTTCTGCCGTGTCGTAAAAGGTTTGTATGTGTTTGCGTGAGCGTGCAATCGTAACGCTATCTAACAGTTTGAAAAAATCAAACTCTAATAAGTCTAGTATCGCATCTGTAGTACGCAAACCGGGTGCTAGCTTGGACCAGCTGTTAAAAGCACCTTGGGCATTTTTAAAAATGGTATCAATTTCTTTGTTGGTATCCAGCTTTTTGCTTAGGTTTTCTGCCTTACCTTCGTATGCTAGAGCCAGCTGGTTTTTTAAATCGTTAAAACGGTTGTTTACAGGGGTTGCCGATAACATGAGTAACTTGGTCTTAACCCCCTTTTGCATCACTTGCTCCATAAGCCGCTCATAGCGGGTTTGCTTTTCTTTGTAGTTGTCTTTATTGCGAAAGTTGTGCGACTCATCAATAACAACTAAATCATAGTTACCCCAATTAACTTGAGCTAGCTCTATGCCATTGGTTGTGCCTGAGTGTCTGGATAAGTCAGTATGAAATAACACATCATAGTTAAAGCGGTCTTGGGCAAAAATATTGGTTGTTAAATTGGCATTGTAGTTGCTCCAGTTTGCACCCAGTTTTTTAGGGCATAGCACCAGCACGCTTTTGTTGCGTAACTCATAGTATTTAATCACAGCTAAGGCAGTAAAGGTTTTGCCTAAACCAACACTATCAGCAAGAATACAGCCATTATAGGTTTCTAGCTTGTTGATAATACCAACGGCAGCATCACGCTGGAAGTTATAGAGCTTGCTCCATATCAGACTGTCTTGATAGCCCGTTAAATCATTGGGCATCACATCATCACCTAGCTCTTCCAAAAAAGAACTAAAAATATTATAAAGAAATAAAAAGTAAATTCTCTCTGGCGCATTTTCTTGATAAACCGATTCAATATGACGAATAACTTCAGCAGTTACATTTTCTACCTTGCTAAAATCTGCCCATACCTGATCGAATAGTTGTACATATTGGTGCGAGAAAGGCGCACTAGTTCGGTTAACCATGTTAGAAATGGCATCGCCTTTTTCATACCCCAACCCCACAGGAGTAAAACCCTGTATGGGGCTATAGGCTAGACTGTTATCGGCGGTTTGTATGCAGACCAACTCTTGCATTGCAGCGTTGCTGTTGTTGGAGAAAAATACGGCTTTGTTTTTAATCCAAGTGGCGCATTCTTTGGCAATCGCTTTTTGTGTAAGCTGATTTTTAAGGTGAATTTCAAACTCACTCCCATATAAGCTGTTTTCTCGATTTAGCTTGGGAATAATAAATTCACGCTTTTCTTTTTGGGTTGTATCAGTAGCGCTATTAGCAATAAAAGTTGGCGAGGTAAAAATAAATTGTAGCTGCTCAATATGTTGTAATTCTTTTTGTAAAGCAGAAAATGCATGAATTGAAAAATATGAAGCGGCAACTTTAAGTTTTGACCCTGCTTGCAAATTCTGCCTAATGTCTTCACCTAAGGTTTGGTTTATATTATCTATAATTTTCATTGTATTATTTATCTATGATGCCATGCACAAAATTGTAACCAGATAGTAAAATAAAAAACCAAATTTATCTATTTTAAATATTTTTTGCTATCTACTTTGCATGGACTTCAGATAGTTATATTTTATTCAAATTGTTTACAGTGCACCTCACTTTTTTTGCAAGCTACTGAAAAGATTGTCTACTTCATACCTGTGCGTAACTCTATTCAAATTAAGTGAACCAAAAACACTCTCTCTACCAACAACCCCCAATATCTACTGCATATTTGTCTGTAATTTTCTCCTCAAACCAAAATACAACACTGAATAATACGACAATATACTCACAATCATCTGCTTATTTGTCCTCAATATTTTTCTGATTTTTATACAAAAAAAATATAAAAAAACAAGTAATATGAAGTTATTGAAAATTAATCGTAGCTATAATATGCTTGGTCAGGTTATAAATAACCAAATAATAGCAAGACAATCTTTGATTGTTTAAAATTAAAACTAAAATAAAGGGGCTTAATATGAACAATTCAATTCAAGACAACTTAATGCAAGAAAATGATACTGGTTATACAGATGAAGAGTTAAATATGCTTGCAGAGGGCGAGCCTGCTATTGACTTAGAAGAAATAGCCGAATCCCAATATGAGCTATCCGATGACTATATGGCGGAAGAGAAAGAACAGGAACTAGATATAAAAGTTATTAAGGCCTCTGAAAAATCAGAAGACCGACCAGTTTTTTTTACAGATAAAAATATAGCAGCAGAGTTTCGTAAAAATCGAACCAGTAATAAACAAAAAAACTCTGATTATGGATACTTTTAATGCCTATAACAGAAGAGCTTGCAATATCAGGCATTCATAGCTTAGAACAACATACCTAAAATAAAGGGGCTTAATATGAACAATTCAATTCAAGACAACTTAATGCAAGAAAATGATACTGGTTATACAGATGAAGAGTTAAATATGCTTGCAGAGGGCGAGCCTGCTATTGACTTAGAAGAGATAGCCGAATCCCAATATGAGCTATCCGATGACTATATGGCGGAAGAACTGCTTGATAAGCCAGGTCTTTATATAATAAAAGAACCTACGAAGTTAAAAGTACCAGAAACTTATATAAATAAAGATTTAGCCGATCAGATCCGAGGTCTGAGATCTGATAAAAAAAGAGAGAAAGGCGATTACCTTTAATGAGTATTGCTTTAGTGCCGTGATGTTTAAAATTAAAATAAAGGGGCTTAATATGAACAATTCAATTCAAGACAACTTAATGCAAGAAAATGATACTGGTTATACAGATGAAGAGTTAAATATGCTTGCAGAGGGCGAGCCTGCTATTGACTTAGAAGAAATAGCCGAATCCCAATATGAGCTATCCGATGACTATATGGCGGAAGAGAAAGAACAGGAACTAGATATAAAAGTTATTAAGGCCTCTGAAAAATCAGAAGACCGACCAGTTTTTTTTACAGATAAAGAAGCAGCCGCTATCATTCGTAGCGCGAGTTCTTACGTTCCTTCTAAAAATCCTGATGGTTCATATCTGTAGTGGGCATAACAGAAGAGCTTGCTATATCAGGCATTCATAGCTTAGAACAACATACCTAAAATAAAGGGGCTTAATATGAACAATTCAATTCAAGACAACTTAACGCAAGAAAATGATACTGGTTATACAGATGAAGAGTTAAATATGCTTGCAGAGGGCGAGCCTGCTATTGACTTAGAAGAAATAGCCGAATCCCAATATGAGCTATCCGATGACTATATGGCTGAAGAAAAAACTTCAGCTATAGTACCGCTATCTCTTCCTAAAGAAACAGCTGATGCTATTCGTAAAAGCTTACATCCTCATAAAAAAGTTGCAACGAATGAATATGGCTATCTTTAATGAGTGTAGATCAGAACTTACTTAATGAGGCGGTCTCTAACTTAAAAAAAGTTTATAAGGCCGCAGGAGAGTTCGATTATAGATTTTACGATGACCCCGAGCTTAAATATGGTGATAAATTTAAAGCTATTCAGGGGGTTTATTTACCAAAAAACAAAAATCGTCAATCATAAGCTGGGTGAATGATAAGCACTGGATTTCATCAAATAAACTTAGCACTAAACAAAACCTAGTTATTCGTGGCTGCTTAAAAAGAGAACGCTCTAACTATGAGTCTGTCAATAATTGCTTTAAAAAAATGATACAACAATAAAAATCATAAAAATGGGTCTCATCTTAGATATAACAATTGCTAGAGAAAGCCATCTATAGCTGCCCGTTTATTTTTTAATTAAGTGCATCTTTTATAACTAACTTGCTCCCTTGCCGCTATTGCGTGGATTTGCGGCATTACTCTTACGTTAAATCTGCCTGAGTATGTGCCTCTGGGTTGATATTTTCTTCTTTACACATTTGCAAAAAAACATCTAGCGAGGCTTTGGCTTCTATTTTGCACTATTTTATATTACCACTGACGAGCCTTTGATAAATTAATTTTAAAGTTTGGCGTAGTTTTTTCATTTAATTATAGTGCCACAAAATAGTACTAATTAAGTTGTGACTGGCTTCCTCTACCTGCCAGATTGCATTGTCTATGTTTTTTTAAAGCCTTTGATATTTCTAAATCGCATGTGCGATTTAGAAAGCTGCTTCTTTGGTGGGGAAAGTGCGTTTTAAATTGCGGCAATATCCCTTGCCGCCAACTTCCACTTTCTTTCTTTTGCCTTTTCCGTGGTCGTGATAGTAGGCTCTTACGCCTGTTACTTGCTCGTTTCTATCGCTTTCTCTATAACTGTGACTATCTCCATCGCTACGGTAAATGGTGGCGGTGGGTAACTCTTTGCCGCTGGCGTTTTTGCCTGTACCTCGTTCGATAAATAACAGGTGATTGTTTTTAATTGTCCCCACTGCTCCGTAATCCTTTGCCAAACGGGTGAGTAAATTGCCGTCGCTTTCGTTGTTTTGGTCTAGGTGTTTTATGTTGATATTTTTGTATTTATTGGCAATGGCTAGCTTAAGGTTGTTGCGTGCTGCTATTTGTTGCAAGATTTTACCCAGTGTTGTTGCGTGATGGCTTTGTTCTCGCTGCTCTAGTAGTGTGTTACGGAAATTTGCCGAGTGAGCACGAATGCACACCACATCGGGCGGTCCTCGGTGCTCAACTTCATCAACGACATACTCACCTTTGTTTGATGTTTGCCCCTCAAAACCAAATTCCGCCGTCAGTGTTACGCCTTTTTTTGGTAACTCCACTAAACCGTCGTGGTCGCTGATTTCAATGGATAGCTCGTCTGCAAAAAAGCCGTTTTTATCGGATAAGCTGAGCATAATCAACCGTCCCTGCAAAGGGACAACTTTACCGTTTATGCTGATTTGATATGTGGGTTTCATTATTTCCTCTAAAATATTTGCCATGTTGTCGCCCTTATGCGACAATATAGTTATGAATTACACCGTAACCACTACCGACACGTTTGATAAATGGCTTAAAAAAGTCAAAGACCGCACGGCGAAAGCCCATATTGCCAAACGTCTGCGAATGCTGACAATCGGACATTTTGGCGATTATAAAGCGGTTCATGATGGGGTTTCTGAATTGCGTATCCACGTTGGCAAAGGCTACCGTCTTTATTACACCCTGCGGGGTAATAAGCTGATTATCGTTCTTGCCGGTGGCATCAAAGACAGCCAAGATACCGACATTAAACGTGCCAAACAAATACTTAAACAATTGGAGGATTAAACGATGAGCAAAATTAAAACAAGCCCTTTGGATATTTCCGAATACCTTGAAGACGATGCCGATATGGTGGCTTATTTGCAAGCCGTTTTGGAAGAGAACGACCCTGTTTTGTTGCGTCTTGCCTTGGGTGATATTGCCAAAGCCAAAGGCATGAGCGACATCGCCAAACAGGTTGGTGTCAATCGCCAAAGCCTGTATAAAAGCCTGTCTGAGGACGGCAACCCTGCCTATGACACCATTGCCAAGGTTATCACGGCTTTGGGAATGAAATTGACGGTGAGTGCTTAATCCTATTCCCCCACCCCGCTCAACAAACACCGCATTGGTTTGCAATCCCTTGTCGGTGAGTGCTTGGCGTAGGTTATGGCTAAATTGCCGTTTCCATTTTTTTTAAGTGAGTACGGCTACCTTTTAGTAAGTCTTTATTGCGTGAGATTTGTGAATTTATACGCTTAAATGGGGTGGTTAGCTTATCAATAGCCCCAAAAATCACTTGTAGCTTAAGTTCTTTTGCCATTAGAATAACCCTATGTTAACTGCTATTGCAATATTTATCTTATCTTTATATATGGTTATCTTGCCGATAATCCTTGTTGCCGCTTTGATTTGGTGGGTGGTGGATTTTATTAGTTATTTCCGCCGTTAGCCTCTGCATTCCTTTTTCTCACCTCTTCGTGCCAATCGCACAGCTCGCCTAAACTCATGTGATTTAGCTCTGACGGTGGCCAACCACCGCCAAAGACGACGTTAATATCCGCCCACATCGATATTACAGATTTTCCGAGGGCTTTCCCTCGAACATGCCTGCCACCGTTGTCATCACTTGCATTAAATCCGACATTGCCATTTGATTAAACTCTTGGGCTGTGATTGCGGGGGTGCTGATGCGTGGTAACAGTTCTTTCTAAATCGCGTGTGCGATTTAATACAAAGGGTGTTAGTACATTAAAACGGCAAAAATTTTCTAACCACTTGCTTGGTGGTTAACCTATGTATGCAAAGACGTTTAACAAAGCAGCATTTTGACCAAAAATCTGTTTTAGATATTCTGCCTTTGCAACACTGCCCATCGTTTTTGTTTTTTCGGCGATATCGGTCAAGAAAACAACGAAGTCTTTGGCATTATCGCCTGTGTCTGAAAATTTAACCCCCAGCTCGTCCATTGCCTTTCTACCTGCTTTTGCGGGTGCAGATAAGCGGTTTAGCATAGAGCGCAAGGTTGTTCCTGCCATTGTTCCTTGAATGCCAACATTTCCTAACATACCCGCCATAGCGGCCGCTTGTTCTACGCTGAGGTCTAGTCCCTCTGCTTGTGCCAAGTATTTCATTGTGTCGCCAAGCATGACCATATTCACGTTTGATGTGGTTGTAGTCATCGCTAGCACGTCAGCTAAATGTTCAATGTTACCAGTAACAGCAGGGTCAATTTTAAAAGCCCCTGCAATGTTTGAGGTAATATCTGCTGTGGTAGCCAAATCGGTATTTGCTGATTTGGCGAGATTTAAGACATCTGCCATTGATGCCAAGATGGCGTCATAACTAAAGCCCGCCATTGCTAAAAATTCCTGCCCCGCACCCACTTCTGATGCACTGAAGGAAGTTGATGATCCCAAACCAAGTGCTTGTTTTCGGATTGCTTTGTAAGAGGTACTATTTTTTTCTAATCGAAGTTTGGCTTGTACTGCCGACATTTGCTCACCAAACCCTATTCCAGGGCGTAGCATACTGGCAACGCCACCCGTTATCTTGCGCCCAGTGGCAAGTCCTGCATAACCTGCCATTGCCATATTCTGTGACCTACCCATGCTGTCTCGGAATTGTTGCTTTGTTCGGTTAAGTTTTTGTTGTTGTGCCAGCCTATCAAGCCGCCGTCCTTGTGTGCTAAGTGCTTGATTTAATGCCTCTGCCCGTGATTTTAGCTGTGATTGCGTATTGGCTAGGTTTTTCGTGTTAATGCCTGCATTTTGTAGGCTCGCTCGTGCTTGCCCCAGTGTAGAGCTTAGCTGCTTATGTTTAGTAATCAGCTGACCCGTTGATTGACGAGATTTCTCGTATTGCTTGGTGAGCTTATTAATAGCGGCGGCGGATTTTCCCTCAGCTTGAGCATTAGCTAACAGTCGCTTTAACTCTCGTGACTTGTTGATATGTTGGTCAACATTATTCGACAGCTTGGATAATTCTTGCTCACGCTTGCGAAAGCTATTGACCTGCTTTAGTTGTCCGTCCAGTTTTTTGAGCTCAGCTAGATTATCATCAAATTGTCGCCCCAGCTTGCCACCTGCTTTGCGGATATTTTCAAACTGCTTACTCACCTTGTCAAAGGCTTGTAGCTGAATTTTGAGGTTTAATTGTGACATGATATAATACGTTTATGATTAAAGGGTTAATTTACATATACATTGTTGGATTTCTCATTCTGTCCGCTGTTGGTCTTTACTACTTTGGCGTGCTTTCTGAGTATTCTGCCGTGTTGCTCTCGCTCCCAGCGGAGGCGTGGATAGTGTTCGTCTTCGGTGTACCGTCAGTTGTAGTTATACTGGGGTACTTAACTATCCCGTTTTGGAATTAGCCTCTGCATTCCTTCTGTGTGGTGGTTAACAAATAAAAAATTGCAATGATGATTTCTCTGATTTTCTAACTGTGTGGTGGTTAACTTTTTTGAGCTCTATCGAGCAAAATCGCCTCATTTCTAAGCCACCTGTGTGGTGGTTAACCAAGCTCTTCTTTATAAGCAACTAGCCACGCATTTCTAAGCCACCTGTGTGGTGGTTAACCTGGGACGCAATTCGCACTGCGTCCCGCCATTTTTCTAAGCCACCTGTGTGGTGGTTAACGCATTCCAAATGCTCAACCATCACACAAAAAATTTCTAAGCCACCTGTGTGGTGGTTAACGACACCATTGGCTACGCACACCAATGGGCAATTTTCTAAGCCACCTGTGTGGTGGTTAACTCATATCACCGCCGCCCGATGATATAACATAATTTCTAAGCCACCTGTGTGGTGGTTAACTTTTGCGTTTTAAAAACTCGCCCGCTAAAGTGTTTCTAAGCCACCTGTGTGATGGTTAACACATGACAAAAAGCAGCAACAATTCAGATCAATTTCTAAGCCACCTGTGTGGTGGTTAACAGCTGTTGAGGTGTGGGTTTTAAGGCTAACTCTTTCTAAGCCACCTGTGTGGTGGTTAACACCGTGTGTAGCACGCTTTGTATAGTCTTTACTTTCTAAGCCACCTGTGTGGTGGTTAACAGAACTTGCAAGGGCGGTTGAAACGGTAGGCATTTCTAAGCCACCTGTGTGGTGGTTAACTAAAAATGAGTTTTATGGAATGGATTGGACTGTTTCTAAGCCACCTGTGTGGTGGTTAACTTTTTTTAATTTGTAGGTTGTCTGAACCTATATTTCTAAGCCACCTGTGTGGTGGTTAACCAGGTGTCAGGATTGAGACCCTGAAACTTACTTTTCTAAGCCACCTGTGTGGTGGTTAACCTTGGCGGGCGGCTTCTTTTTGCTGCCAAATCTTTCTAAGCCACCTGTGTGGTGGTTAACATTTGAAAAACAACGAAAAACAAAGCCCCTTATTTCTAAGCCACCTGTGTGGTGGTTAACAGCACTAAAAAGAATATCAGACGTTCAGTTTTTTTCTAAGCCACCTGTGTGGTGGTTAACAAGTCGTAACAAAAGAAAAAATGGCGACATTTTTTCTAAGCCACCTGTGTGGTGGTTAACTATTAAATCTTTCATTTTACTTCTCCAGTTTTTTTCTAAGCCACCTGTGTGGTGGTTAACCTAGACCGTACGGCGATAACCCCGTATGGATTGTTTCTAAGCCACCTGTGTGGTGGTTAACGCCACTCGGCAAAGCAAGGATTTAGGTACATCTTTCTAAGCCACCTGTGTGGTGGTTAACTAAAGCTATAAAAAATTTTCAAAGCATTATCACTTTCTAAGCCACCTGTGTGGTGGTTAACTTTGCAATATGCAATCCTGCGTCAGTGGCTTTTTTCTAAGCCACCTGTGTGGTGGTTAACCTAAATTATATGCAAAAAAATTGTGTTGTACCAAGTAAATAAACGATTTTTGCTTGGTTTTACCATCGTTTTTTTTACTTAATACAACACATTGATAAATAACGAATTATTAAAGAACATAAAAATAAAGGGTAAAATATTCTACCCTTTGATTATTTTTTTAAAGAAAACCCCACCTGCTTATTAAAAAACAGGGATAGTGGTTTTTATTTGTTGAGATTTACCGTTAATACCGTAGGCAGATAACTGCCCTTGGGTGGGCGTTTCGGTTTTTGCCATGCCGATGTGTAACCACATTTGCTTTTGCTTCGTACTGCTACTTTTTAATACAGCAAAGGGAACGTGTTCGTGAAAACTGTATTTTTTTATTACTGCTTTCTCGTATTCTTGCGTCCATGGTTTCCCACGTTGTTCGGCTCGCTGTTTTAGGTGTTTTATGTGACTTTTGCCTTTGAACCGATGGCGGTAAAAATAGGCATATCCCTGTATTTTTTCAGGTATCTGCTGACGGTCAGTGATTAACGCATAATCAGCCAGCTCCGCAATTTGCCCCATAAGGCTTGATACACTGTTCTCATTGCCCAACACTCGAACAATGCCACCTAGCGTACCGCCTTGCCCGTAGGCAGGAAAAGCCAAAGCAATTGGCTCGTCACTGTCGTTATTGTAAGCTGGCAAATGTCTATGCAACACTTGTAAGATGTGAGCCACTACCGCCGACTGAATCATTTCAGCTTGCGGTATGGCTTTGATGTCAAAATAATGGCTTTGCATGGGTTACCTCGCTGTAATTTCTGATACATACGCCAACCCTTTTTTACCTAAATAAAAAGAGGACACCCCAGCGCATTCAATCATGTTTTTTAATTCTTTGGCTTTTGCCAAGTCAACCTCTAGGTTGATTTCTAATTGCCCACTGGCTTTAGTTAGTGTGTGCTTAATTTTTCCTTCACCTTTTATGAACTCTTCACGTACATAAGGGTTTCCGTAAATACGCTTTTTGGCACCTGTGGTATATTTATCCATATAATCTTTAGGCGTAAATCCATTGTTAGAAACCCCCCCAATCCCCCCTAGCTTAGTTTTAGCATTATCCATATTATATTTACACTCTAAGCGTTTTAGCTGGAGATACAATGCCGAACAATACATTGGTAAAATCAATTGCTCTTCTTTTTTATTCAAAGGTTTATATTTTTCAAAATGTGTAGACAATTCGTCAGAGGCTTCTTTGATTTTCCCCTCAAAAGTGACGGGCTTTATTTTTTTGATAGCTTCTAAACGCCCAAGAATAGAAATAGGGTCAAGCGCAATACTCGCATTAACTTCTGTGTCCTGCAAAATAAACGAGCATAATTCATCAACTCCTAAAGCCAACACCCCCCAAAATTCAGATGAATAATCAGATTGAAAAATAGGATCATTAACCTTTATCATGCCAGTAAAAGCATTTTGGTCTGTGCTTCCTTTCATATTTCTAATATACGCCATTTCTTTATTAAAGATTTTAGGCTTATCCTCGAATGAGATGTCATCTTCAATATCTGCAAAATAGTAATGTTCACTATTCTTAGCTTGATACAACTTGCGTTGGTCACCGATTAAACGGCTTAATACGCCCATTACGGTATTTTTGCTAACCTCTCTATGGCGATAATTTTCAGCATTTTTCAGTTCGGTCATAGAGGCAACAAAGCTCCTGCCTTTTTTAGGTAATGGCTCATCATTAGAGCCATCTAAAAAAGAATTTCGCCATGAGGCTTCATAATCTATGGTTATTTTCATGACATCACCTAACCCGCTATCAAAGAAAATGGCTCAGATTTGCCTTCAAAATAAACAGCATAATCAGTTTGTGGTTGAGGTTGTGCGTCTGCCGGGCTACGTTTAATCCGCATCATTTTATTGCTGTCGTTGTAATCAACCTCTATGCTATCGACATACATATAACCTTTGGCTTGACGGATAGTTAATTCTGACAGCATTTCAAGAGCCGTTTCTATCAGTGTTGCAATGGCTTGTTGGTCGAGCAAAATACCAACCTCTCCTTCTTCATAAATAGTCCCTTTGCGTACATAGTTAGCATGAAATACGGCTTTAGGATTACGCTCTGGGTTAAGCGATTTAATAAAGTCCTCGACTGATTTTGCCACTTGCTCCCCTTGATTATCTTTGATAACCATTGCACAACGGTCAAATTTATTATCTAGTGAGATAAACTGTAATTGCTCAATGCTGATAGAGCCATACGAAATGTATTCGGTATCACCAAATGTGGTTTTTGAAAAGAATGATGAACTGTCACGTTCTCCTGCTTGCCCAAATTGTTCAAAATTACCATTACCTAATTGGTCAACAAAGTCCTCAAGTAACAGTGGGCTGGTACGCTTGCACTGACTGGCAGGAACGACATAACCACGAATTAATCCAGTAATAGATGCCAAAACTTGCTCCAAGCTCTTTTCACCTGCAAAGTGCAAATCAAAGGCTTGATCACGGAACAAATGATGGCGTATGCAATTTTGGCTGATATAAAGTGGCGTTTTTTTAAAGTCTATATCTGTCGCTTCTTTTTTATACTGATAGCCTGTTTCTTCTTTTACCTTTCCAGTTAAGTTAGTGTAACCACGCAATTTGGGTAAAGTATGGTTATCTACTGTCTTACCTTCGCTACTTAGCGTAGTTGGACCATTCCAATTCACTACACCGTGTCCGAATGCTTTAATTTTAAAATCAACGCTTTTGATGCCTTCTATTTTTTTCATTTTTATTACTCCATAGTTTTAAAAAATCAGTCTTTGACTGGGTTAGTTAGTTTAATAATTTGCATTGCCCCTACGGGTTGTTTATCTGTTTTGACATAATAAATTGCATGTTTATGCCTTTCTCGTTCTCCGCCAATTGGTTCTAAATCCTTTGACGTATAACTGAGATAAATAGGGTTTTCAGGGGAGCGAGCCTCTGATAACAACATAAAATCTTTATAGGCTTTTTTAGTATTGTCTTTTATGTTGTGGTGCTTTGCTTTCATAAATGCCAATAAATTTTTATCGCTGTCATCGTACCCTGTAATTCTATCAACTGATTCAGTTAATCCGACTTCCTGCGTCAAATCAGCCTCTTCATCATACGCATACTCATCAATAAATGTTGGCTGTAAGTCATCGCCCACTTCACAGACTGCCATTTGCACAAACCGATTATCGCCACGTAATGAGTTTTTGGCAATTTTCATCACCTTATCTTTTTGTTTGGATTTTGGTGGGAAAGAAATCGGGTCGGTGACTTTGCTGTTAATCAGTTGTACACTTTTGCTTAATGCGGTCTGTATATCCTGAGCGACTTTGGCTTGGCTACTGCTATCGGCATAAAAGTCTTGGTAAATGGCGTATAATTCATTGAGTGTCACCTCGTCTTTATCGCTTAGTTTGTCTTTGAGAAAATCTAACCAAGCCACCGTACTTTGCCATGAACATAAACTTGCTAAAAATTTAGCGGTGCTATTGGTTTGCTTGCCATTTTCTGAGCTTTGTGGAATGACGGTGGTATAAACATTGACCTCATCATTCAAGCCAAAACGGTCTAAACGCCCCAATCGTTGCAACCAGTTTTCTGCATTGGTAAGTTCGGTTATCATTCGGTCACAACTGATATTGAGCGAGGCTTGCACAATCGGACCACTACGCAGCACATCATAACCACCATCACCATCTTGTTTAAAGCAATCAAAAACGCGATTAAACCATTCGGTTTTATCCGCTTTGGTGTATTTTGAGTGCAGTAATATACTATTTTCTTCCTTATGGTGGGTTAAAAACGCCAACTGAGCATTTTGTGCGGTGTTGGTAATCACAAAGGTTTTAATGCCATCAATATAGGCATTGTTAATCAGTGGGTTAGCTTCTTCTTTATCATCATAAGTAGTCAGTTCAATACGATAGGTTGACTGATTAAAGCTAGGCACACGGATAATATACTCTTCTTTGATATCCAATAGTTCGGTAACAAAATAGCTGTGTGGTGTTGCGGAAACGAGTAAGGTATTGGCATTGTGCTTGCGACATTTTTTCGCTTCGATTAGCTCGGCAAATAGCAAGTTAAACGCTGGCATGGGGATAAGCTCGTGAAATTCATCAAATACCACATGAGCCTGCATAAAATTCACCATAGCGGTTACTTTGCTATGCGAGATAATATTATTGATGACTTGGTCAATGGTGGTAATGACAATATCACCACTGAAATACTCATCGGCTGGTGTTTCTGAAGCGTCTTCTAAACTGATACCGTCTGTGAGTATTTTTTTATGCTCACCTGTTAGGATCTCAATTTTTGCATTGGGTAAGTAGTCGGCTTGGGTTAAGTCATGCACTAAACCTAGGCAAACCTGAATACGTGGACAAACCCAAATAATTTGTTTAGCTTTAGTTTCTAATGCCCATTCTAAGGTGATTTTAGTTTTACCGCAGCCAGCAGGACCTTGAAGTACGCCGATATTTGCGGCTTCATTAGTGCCGGAAAATTCAGCATCATCTTTTAATTTAGCCAATTCATTCGCTGCCTTGCTTTGCTCTTGGTTGCGTTCACTATCTGGGAATTTATCGGCAAAGCCTTGTAAGCACTTTTCAATATGCTTTAAAAGCCCTGTTTCCTCTAGTGTGATTTTATTAAGCGCACTAAGTAAACTGCCTTCAGCAAGATATTCTGCTAAGTCTTCTGCAGACATAGCCGAAACCATTCTATCTGCACTAATAACCGCTGCTCTTACCAAGTCATTTAAGGCGTTATCTTTGATATTTTTATGGTACTCATCAGGCTCTTCTAAACAATCATCAAATACCTTATAGTTCGGTAACTCATTACTCGTTAAGCAATATGAATAACGCCACTTTGGTATCAATGAGTCTAATGCTTCCTCACTATAAAAGATTTTTGCCAATGCCTTGACCTCTTTTAGAACAGCAATAACCTGCTCATAGACTTTTTCCATTGACGTATTAGCGAGAGATTTCTCTAATAGCTTGTGTATGCCTTTTGCCTTATTAAAATAGCTGTCGTCCTTGCGGTAGGGGCGAGTATGATGCCAATAAATACCGTGCATAATCCATTGGGACTGCTCTTCCCTTAACTGCGTTTTTTTATGGTCTTTAGAGCAAGCATCACGTAATAAAGACTCCGCCCACAGCCAAGAAATCTCATTGTGTCGTGGGTGTTCTTCAAATGAGAATTTTTTATATCCCACTACGGAGGTATCAATATGCACCCCATCATCAGGAATATAATCCTCGTCCACTTTATTGATTTTTTTACTTAACCAAGCCTGAAATTGTGGGTCGAGCTTGCCAATATCGTGTAAAATACCCGCGATAAAACAGGATTGAGGCAAGTTATCATGCTCCACCCCCATTTTGGCGATTAAGGCTTGAGCCAAGTATCCCACAGCAAATAAGTGCTGACTTAAAGGCTGCCCTTTGGTATTGGCTAATATATGTTTCGTTTCTATTGGTAGTTTATCCATAATGACCTCTTTTGTTGTATAGTTTACAGGAACCACCCCACAATAATTAAACTTATCTCTTTTTCCCACTACCCATAATAAATCTGACCTCGCTCGGCTTCGTATCCAATGACAACTTACCGCTGTATTTTTACTGGCAGTTTTTCGCAGTAGTTTTTTGACTGCTTGTAAGCCTTCTTCAGTAATCACGGTTTGCCATGTGTTGTCGCCTATTCTATCGGCGAATGCATCTAGTACTCGGCGAGTTCGATTAAGGGCTTTTTTCTCGCATTGACTGATGAATATGACCATCATGGTTTAGTACCTTTTATTATACGGATTACTAGTGCCAAATCTTGGCACCTTGTGATTTTTATTTATCTTTCAAAAATTTAACGGCTTCTTCATGGTGTTTTAATAGGGCTTTTTTTAATCTAGTTGGCGATAAAATCTCTACATTATTGCCGTACATTGATAGCTGCATAATAAGTTCTGTAAGGTCTTTACCAATTGGAATGGATAGGTGGTAACAGTTGTCTGTTTCTAATTTTCCTTGTTGTTGGTGATGCCAGCATTCATCTTGCACCCATAAGGAAAGCGGTGGAGTGAATTTTAGTTCTGCTGTTTCTGTTTTTTCGCCACTAAAAATGCCATAAGTTTGTGTGTAGTGCTGTTCAACTTCGTGGTTTTGTAGATGGGTGATGTCTTTGTTTATGATTTCTATATTATCCATTTTATCCATTGAGAAGGTTCGTAAGCCTTGCCGATAGTGACACCATGCGATTAGGTACCAGTTGCTACGATAACGTAATATTTTTTGTGGTGATATTTCTCGCCATTTAGGTGTTTTATCGCTTAAACCACTACTGCGTGCGTTGTATTGAATGTTTAGGCGTTTGTCTTTGTGAAAGGCGGTTAATATTTGTTGGAAGTATGGGGTAGTGTGTTGCCGTTCTCCGTGTGAAAAAGCCTCTATAAAATCGAGTTTGTCTGCATATTCAGCAGGTAGTATTGCTAATAGGCGTTGTAATACGGGATTCATTATTTCATTAAGGTGGTTTTTCTCTGCTGCAGGTTGTAGTAATTTGATAATTTGCAGTAGGTCAATGAGTTCTTTTTGTGTCATAAGCATACCGCCAATTTCAATACGCCCTTTGTCTTTTTCAAGCAATTTGTAACCTCCGTTGGACGGTGTTAAAACGGTGATGTTTAATTCTTCGCGTAGAAATTTCTTGGTTCTCTCAAAAGTTCTTTTTTTATATTGAAAGTGATTAAGAATTTCCTGCTCCGATTTGGGGTAACGTTGTTCTGATAAATAGTGATACAGTTCTGTTGCTTTATTTTGACTCATAATTAGCTCCAATCGGTTTTAATGGCTATGTCTTTAACAACTTCAAACATAAAGTCTAGTGCTTTGTGGCGGGTGAAGTTTTGTAGGCATTGTTGGCGAAATTCTTGTTCTTTGGCGTTTTCACTCGCACAGATAAAGGCTTGGGGGAGTATTAGGGTATCTTTGACTAAGTCGGCAATATCAAATACCAGTGCGCCTCGTCTGGTTTTGCCGTGCATGACGGCAAATCCATGGGGTATGCCTAATACCCATGCGGTGGTGGCTCCTAGTCCATAAGCGAGGTAGTTGCCATGATTTAAAAAGCGGTTGGCTTTATCGGTTTTGCTGGTTGTGTGGTCTCTGGTGAAGCTGGCTATGTTGGTTTTTGGGGCGGCTAATTTGTAGAGTTGTTTGGTTAATCTGGCTTCTAGTTGTAGTAAGTGGGTGACGTTTTCTTGTGTGGGTATTTGCTGTTGGTGGGTGGCTATAAGTTGTTTGATGTTGTGGTCGTTGCTGTCAAAGCCTGCTTGTTTTAGGTCGTTGTCTGTTGCCCATATTTGTTGCATAAAGTTAAGTCTTGCTTGTTGCATGGCTTTGGCGGCACTTAGGCGTTTGTCTTCATCAAACCACCAGCTTAGCCAGCTTTGGATATATTCGGTGGGTCGGTATTCACTTTGTGGGCTTAGCCATTGTATTTCTGTTGCCATTAAAAGTGGGGTGGCTCCGCCTCCGCTAAAACCGACCATTACGCCTGCTTGGGCGAGCATTCGCATGGCGGCTTGGGTAATGGAGGTGCCTGTACCTAATAGAATGCAGGTGGTGTTGGCGATGGGTATGTTGTAGTAGAGGTTTTCTCGTTCGGCTTCGGTCAGATACAGCACACGTCCGTCTTTTTGCATGACACGGCAGTATTCTAGGTAATAAATGTTGGCACGTTTGGAGTGCAGTATGGCTTTTAGGTCGGTGAGTTGTTCCATAATTTACCCTGATTGTTGTTTTTTAGGCTATAACAATCTTCTTAAAATTGTTATTCATCATCACTGCCAAATAAAAACATTAATGCAATGCCTAATAAAAAAGCATTACTCAGCGGCTTACATTCTTGATTCTTGTCTGGCTGATTGCGGTATTCTGAACTATATGTATCTTCATCTAGCTGTTTATTATCTAATTCATTAAGTAGTTTTTCTAGTTCTTCATCGGTTATGTTGTATGTGCCAAATAATTCAAGAAACAAAGTAATGATGAAGCTCAGTAAGCCTATTAAAAATTTGAAAATAAAATAACCAATGATGGCTATCACTATATATTCCATTGTTCCTCCTAAAAATTTGATGTCTGTTTTGTTAGTCTTCAATGGGTTCTTTGTTATTGCACTTGCAATGACAGCAGCATGATTTACAGCAGCAACTACAGTTGGTTGTTTTTTTCTGTATGCCAGTGTCTAAGAGCATATTTAAAAAACTAATAAATCCTATAATGAAAAGGCAGGTTACAATAAAATCGCAACAGTCCATGATATTCTCCTTATGTTTGTGAAACTGATGTTAGGGATAAATCTAATTTGTTTGTTGTCATGATGCGCTCCAATACACTTTAATTTCTAAGCCGTGGTAGGGCATGTTTTTGGGGTCTAGGTGGCTTATGTAGGCACTGACTCTATGTGGTTGTTTGAGCATGGCAAACAGTGAGCGGTTATTCATTTTGGGGATATAACCAAGTTTGTAATTGTGGTGGTAAACTTCAATGGCGTTGGTATCAAATTTGTTTGTGGGTTCGGCTTTAAGCCTTATTTTTTGTCCCACTTTAAGTTGTGTGGCTATTTCTTGTATTTGATAGTAGTACATGCCGTTTATTTGTGTGTTAAGCACTTCTAGCTGGTTTGCTCTTTGCTTTTTTGCCTGCGCTTGCAGTGTGGGGTTAAGCGTTAGGGCAAGTAGTGAGGTTTTGCTTAGAATTGAAAAAAACTGTCGCCGCTGCATGTATTTCTCCAAGATGGTGAGTGTGTAAGCAATATAACAAACTGCTGCTGCAAATTTTGACTTGTACGAATATACAGTGGCTTTATTGGTTTTTTTCTAGAGCTTGTTGTAGGCGTTTTTTATATTCTTGTTTGAGATTATCTGGGGCAATAATGTTTATGTCTGGTGCATGAAATAGTAGGTCTTTGAGCAGTTCTCTTGCATCGCTGTAGGGAATGCTGAGTAGGTAGTTTTCGCCTTGCCATTGTCCTTGCTGCTGTGGGTGCCATTGTTGTTGACTGATTTGTAGGGCACTTGGTGGGTTGATTAAAATTTCTGCTAGGTTGGTTGGCTCGCCTGAGAAGATGCCGTAGCTTTGGCTAAAGTATTCTTTGCGCTGGTCTTTATTAATACTGAGGGCGGTGTCTTTTTGTAAAAGAGCACGTTGAATACGGCTGACTAAAAAGGTACGCAGGGCTTGTTTGGTATGACACCAAGCGTCTAAATACCAGTTATCTCGATAGTATACTAGGGTTTGTGGGCTGAGGGTGCGTTGGGATTTTTGTTTATCACCGCTTTGATATTGAATATGAATTTGTTTTTGTTCGGTTAGCCCTCGCATAAGCACATCAAAAATCTTGTGATTGAGCTCTCGTTTGGCGTGGGGAATAATGCGAATGCGCTCGGCAATGTCTTCAACGTTAATGTGATGGGCTTGTAAAAACTGTTGCACACTTGCGCTAATGGCTTCAAGTTCACTGCCTAACAAGCCTGATTGCATTTCTTTAAGTAGGGTTAATATGCTTGCCATGCCTCTTAGTTCACTTGCGGTTAGCCACCAGCCGGGTAATTCAAATTGGTTGTCTGCTCCATAGTAGTAGCTGTGTTTGCTTGGGTCGTATTCAATGGGGGCATGAAAAAAATTGCGCATGTCTTCTATTAGGCGTGTAATGGTGGAGTTGCTGCATTCTAACTCTTGGCATAGTCCATTTTTGCTTAGTCCATAACGCCTGCTTTTTAGCAGGCGATGGAGTTGTTGGATTTGGTCTATTTTTTTCATGCGTAACCCGTCGGTAACTAACGCAAGTTTTTAAGGTATTTGTATTCAAAAATACGCTTGGCGTAGTGAAATGCAAAAAAGGGTGGTAAGAGCGTGGATTTTTTCTCGGTGCGTTTGATAAACATGCCGTTTTTTGCGCCATCTAAAATACAGATGATTTCAAATTTAACTGCTTTGCGCTCGGGTTTATTTTGTAATTCATTTAATAGATTAAAGGCGGCAGATTGTGCTTGTAAGTCGGCACTGTGTCCTTGTTTGACTTGCCATGCAGGGCCTGGAAAGCTGCCTGAATCCCCTGCCACATAGGTGTACTCTAGGTCTGTTACTTTGGCGTTAAGGTCGGCTTTAATCAGCCCGCCTTCAGATTTTAATTCGGGGTGGTTATCTAACCATGCAGGCCCTGTTAAGCCAGTTTGAAAGATAATCAACTCTGCGTTTAGCTCGCCTTTTTCTAGGCATACTTTACGCTCTTCAAAACCCAGTACTTTCTCGCCTAGGCGTGTTTCTATATCCATGCTTTGCATACGCTCAATGAGTTTTTTAGGGGCGGTTTCTCCTAAACGCTTGGCGGGCTCTGCTTTGGGATTAAAAAACACCAATTTGAATTTATCACGGCGTTTTTGTTGGCGTAATAGGGCATCGATATTGAATAAAAATTCAAACATAGGGCCACCTCGCATGGCGGATTCTTCTTTGGCGTTACCTGTAAAACCAACGGCTATTGTGCCTGTTTTGAGTGCGGCTAACTTATCTCGAATGCCTTCTGCGGCTGGTATGCCTTTACAGGGGCTAAATACATGTTGCATGCCGTTGAAGTTGTCTAAAAAGCGTCCTCCTGAGGCGATAATCAGCCCGTCATTTCGATATTCGCCTGCGTTGGTTTTAACACAGCGTCCGTTATCGCTGATGCTTTCAACCTGCGCTTTGATGTAGGTTACTTTATGACGTTTAAAAAAGTTGTGTAAATTAACTTGCAAGTCAGCGGCTTTTTTTAAGCCTGAGGGTATCCAGATTAAACTCGGGTAATAAATAAAAATATCGCTTGGAGCAATGAGTTGAATGTGGGTCTGCGGGCTTAATTTGGCAACTTCTTGTACGGCTTTTAAAGCAGCAAACCCTGAGCCTAAGATGGTAATGTTCATATTGTTCTCCTGTTAGTATTTGTCTGTCAGTTTGATAATCTCGTTAATAAAAATATAAATATCTGCCCCTGCATGACTTAAAATGCCATTATTAAGTGGTCTTAAATCTTTTTTGTGTCCAAGGCGTACCAGCACTAGATTATGGCTAGGTATCACAATCACACGTTGCCCTAAATGACCTAGCATGGCATAGAAGTTGGGAGTATGTTGGCTATCTACCCAAAAAGAGTAACCGTATTCTTTGGGTTCGTCTGCGCTAAAAGCACGTTGGTTTGCTGTGGTCATTTTGGCAACACTTTGAGCACTTAAAATGGAATTTCCTTGCCATCTGCCCTGTTGTAATAAGAGTTGTCCTAGCTTGCCAAAATCTCGTGCACTGGCATTAATGCAGCAATAGGCTTTTTCCATTTTGTTGTTGCCGTCTAATGACCATAGGGCATCTTGTGCCATGCCTAGTGGTTGCCAAAAATATTGCGAGATGCTTTGTGTTAATGATTGTGCAAGTGCTCGTTGAAGAATAATACCAAGTAGTTGGGTGTTGCCTGAGAGGTATTTAAAATGTCCACCCGCTGGTTTGATAAAGCCTCGCTTAAGTATTTGCTGTTCAATATCATCACCAAAATAGGCTTTGGCGGTGGGGTTAATAGGATAATAATAATCTTCTACCCAGTTAAAGCCGCTGGTCATGGCGGCTAGATCACCAACACTTGCACTTTGGGCATAGGGGTCGTCTTTTAGCTCTGGCAGAAAGTCGGTAATTGGTTGTTCTAAAGAGCGAATTTTACCTAACTCAATGGCTTTAAATAATAGCATTGAGATAATTGATTTTGCCATAGAAAAGCTGTTTGTTTGGGTTTGTGCATCTGCGCCTTGCCAGTAGTGTTCGTACAATAGTTTGCCATCTTTAAAAACGGCAAAAGCGACCGTGCCAAATTGTTCTAATTCAGTACGCAATGCTGTACTAAGCTGTAGCTGATTGTAGTTGTGGTGTTTTTCCCAAGGTTTTGGGTTGTTTGTTTTGATGTGCCGATTAGTAAAATATTTGTAATCATAAATGTTGGCCGTGCTATGTCCTTTTAAGTAGGTTAGGCGAAAAGCTCTAAATAAATATTGATTATCGGTAAGGTACAGTGCGGCAGTTGCGACGATTACTAAGGCAAGAAAAGTTGCTAGGGTTGCTTTTATTATTTTGGGCATGGTTTTCTCTAGTCATTAAAAGTTAATAAGATATGAGTATGTCATTATGTATTCAATGGCATACTCACATTCCGTAACAATTCTTATTCTATCTCTTTTTTTTATTAAAAACCATGTGGAGTTTAAGCTTATTTAGCCGCACATAGAATACAAATGGGCTTGAGCATTTGTATTCTATGACGATTTTTATAATTTTATTTAATATTTAAATTTATTCAGGTCGGTATTGACTTTGCTAATCAAATCAACTGCTTCATTCGCTTGGTCTGAGGCTTGCTTGGCACTTTGTGAAATACGTTCAGCACTGCTACTGATGCTTTCAATATTATGCTGAACTTCTTCACTGGCGTTAGCCTGTGCACCTGCTGATTGTTCAATATTTTTTGCCATATCACGTACCTGTTGGCTTTGTTTGGCGATGTCATTTAAGTCTTCTACGGCTTGCTGTGCGTTAATACGGCAGGTTTCGCTTAATGTTTGACTCTGCTCCATGGCATTTACCGCTTCTTTGCTCTTACTGCGTAAGGTATCTATCATGCGGTTAATTTCTTCTGTAGAGCTGGCTGTTTTAGTTGCCAGTTGACGCACTTCATCGGCAACAACTGCAAAGCCTCGCCCTGCCTCTCCTGCTCTTGCTGCTTCAATAGCGGCATTTAAGGCTAGCAGGTTGGTTTGTTCAGAAATGCCTGAAATCACATCTAATATTGAACCAATTTCTTCACTGTGTGCTTCTAAGGCATTAATTTCTTTTCCGGCACGAGTAATTTCATCAGATAGATTATGCAAGTCCATTGCATTGGTTGACGCTGCTTTCTGGCCTTTTTCAACACTTTTCTGCGTGGCGTTCACGGTATCTGAGGTCGTTTTTATATATTCAGCAACCTGATGTGCTGTAGTAGACATGTTGTTGGCAATACTTAATACTTGCTGCACTTGGCTTTGTTGTGAACTGACCTCATGGTCGGTTTTTTGTGTGCCTGCATCTATAATTTTGGTTTTTTCTGTTACCTGTTCCATGGAACTTGCCATATCTTGAATAATATGGCGGATATGTGCAATAAATGTATTTAGATGTTTTGCTAATGTGCCTGTTTCATCTTCACGCTTTATACGAATTTTTTGAGTTAAATCGCCTCCTGCTTGAGTTAAATTGTGCATCACTTTAACTAAATGATTAATCGGTTTGCTAATTGAAAGGGCAATAAAAAATGCAGCCAATACACCAATAACTATCATCAACACGCCTAAAATTAACTGCTCTAGCGCACTTTGTTCAAACAGGCTATGCACATTTTCCATAAAGCTTGCTGCGCTAGCGAAGGCCACTTTGGTTGGTGCAAGCACCACCAAATTCCATTTTAATTTGCTGTTTGCCAGTCCAAATTGATTGCCAATAACAACATTACTGCCAATGATTTTATCGCCTTCTTTGGCATAATCTTTTAACAATTTAAGCAAATCAGTTTGTGCTATTTTTTTCTCAATATTGGTTTTATTTTTACTATCTGCGGCGACAATGCCTTCGGGAGAGATAATAATCACTCGCAGTGCCCCGTTGTAAAGTTTTTTACTGGCTTCCTCTGTAATTTGTTGCAAAAAGTTTAAAGAGTAATCTACACCAGTCATACCAACAGTCTTATCATTATGTACAATTGGTGTGGTAATACTGGTCATCAGTGTGTTTACTCCCTGTAATTCATAAGCAATTGGTTCTATTACACAGGTTTTACCAGTTTGAATGGGACACTGATACCAATAAGAAAAGCCAATGCCATTTTTATTTTTTCCTTTATCATAAAAAGGTGCACAGGGTGTTAAAGCAATATCTCCTTTACTGCTACGAGAAAAATACGGTGCAAACTGTCCGCTGGGCATTGCGGTACTGGTATCCCCAACAAATTGGCTATCTTGCCCATCAAAGGTATCTTTTTCCCAGCCTGTATACAGACCTATCAGATTAGGATTGGCTTCAAAGATACTTCGCATTTGTTCTACTACCTGATTGCGAGAGAGAGTACCTTTGGCATTAGCCAAGCCTTTCGCAAAGGTTTCTGCAATAGTGGCTGCATTATTAAATAGCACTTCCAGATATTGGGTTTGGCTGTGTGCTAGGGCAGAGAGCTTATGTACTGCTTCTTGTTTGACTAGGTTATCAACTTTATCATTAAGTATTTGTGATAATGCAATATTTTGACGATAACCGTAACCAACTAAAATAAGTACGATAAAGATAAGACAACAAGAGAGAAATAAGATGATTTTATTTTTTATTGTAAGTAGTTTCATAAGTAGTTCCTTTTTTTGGCAATATCATAATTAAGTAATACTTGTGTTATAAAAGTATAGGCACAACTTATGAATATAATATGACTTTTGCTAAAAAATTGACTTTTGTCTTATTTTCTATCTTTTTTATAGTTATTAAATAGATTACCTAACAACGGTTAATTGTAATTAGGTAATTTTATTTTCTTATTTAAAACCCAATTTTTGATAGAGCTTTTGCATTAAACACCATTTGCTAAAGCCAAATTGGAATAAGTTAGCTCCAACGAATAGAGTTAAAGCAAACCACCAAGGGTCAACATATATACCCAGTAAGGTTGAGGCAATAATAAATACGCCAGCGGTAACGTGTAACATGTCTTGTGATGTCATCATAAAGTCCTCGTTAAATGAAGTTAGTAGTTGTATTTTATTTGTGCAAAATAGTTGGAGTTACTTTCAAATTGCCCCCATTGAGTATAATTTTTTTCGCCTGTAAAGCTGTTTGCGCCAAGGGCAAATTGCCAGTTATCACTATGGCGATACGTTACTTTGGCAATGCTTAGACTGTCTTTCTCGTTTGGCGAGTAAAAGCTAAATAACGACCAAGTGATTTTTTGCTTATAGGTTTGCAGCCTCAGCCTAAGTGTGAGCATATCGTGCGCTTCATCAGCAATAGGCGTAGCCCCCATGTAGTTATCTTTGGCGGCTTGATATTGCAAGGTTTGCTCACGCATCCATTGCACCCCCATAGTCAAGTTTTTAACCAGTTCTTTCTCAATGCCGACAATGGCTTTGACTTGATTGTTGGGAATAAAGGGTTTGTTGCCGTCTTTATCGTCTAACGATTGCCAATATGCCACCTCGCCACTGATAAGCCCCATAAAGGTGTCTTCACGCACGCTTGCTCCAAAGGCTTGTAAGGCGGGAAAGAGGTATTTTTGTTTAAGCGCATCGTATCCCATTGGGCGATTAAAAAAGCCTTTGTATGCATACAACGCCACTTCTGTACCGCTAAAGGTATTGGATAAGCGCAAATGAAATTGTCCGTTTTTTAACTCTTTTTTGGGTTTTTCATCTTTTAGCTTTGGCATGCCTTGTGCGCCATATAAGATGGCAGGATTAAAGTAAACAAAGCGTTCTCCGGTAATGTAAATGTCTGGTGTGAAAATGGGCACCCATACAAAATCAATATTTAATGCGGAGCTAAACACACTCATTTTAATAGCAGGTGCGGGTGCTTTTAGATAGCTGTCGTCTCTGCCTGCAAATAAGGATTGCCAGTCTTTAGGGAAAAAATCGTTTACAAATAGATTGTCTCCCGTTCCCCAAGTGGTCACTTGTTGCCCTACTTTAAGGGCTAAATGCTCACTGAGATTAAAATTGATAAACAACTCGCGTACATCAAGCTGTACTTTGGGGTCGTCAAGTTTATCTGCCACCAGTTGCAAGCGTGAGGAAAAAAAGTGCGAGCCTAAATAGCGGTTAGCACTTAGTTCATTGCGTAGTTCTAGCATACTTTCATCATTGCCTACTCGGTTTTTTTTAAAAAAAGCACCGCCGTAGGCTTCGCTAAAGCCTGAGAGTGTCCATGCACTTTCTGGCTCGTCTTGCCATTGTCCAAACGCCTCATCAAGGTCTTCAGCCTCTTGCGCTAGTGCGCAAAAGGGGCTGAACATCAGTGCAGTAGTTAGAAATAATAGGCTAAGTTTGTGCATTATTTTTTCCCGAATTTAAGCCATTTTGCTGGTGGAACACGCAATGAACGCTCGCTAAAGATGCGGTCATCAATGCCTTCGTTATAGCGGACATTACGCATTTGTGTAATGGTGTAGCTGCCGTCGATCAGGTTTTCAGCCTTCATCTGTACAATGGTATTAAAGCCTTGAATTTGTTTAACTTTAGTGGCAGAAATACGGCGATATAGTTTATTTTGTTTATCAAAGTATTCTGCTTGCATTGGCAGCATGGTGTTTTTATCTATGTTAACCTTGTAGTGAGAGAACTCGACTTCACTGGCTTTTTTAGGGACGGCTTTAAGTGTCCATTGTGTGTCGTTTTCACTTTCTAAAGTAAAGGTGTCAGCATTAATATTGCGCCCTGAAATGTCTTCATAAAAGAATGTAGAGCCAACAAAACTGGTGCGCTTATCGCCTGCACCAATACGCTTAACCAAATCAAGCCCCGGCAAATATAACCAGCGGTCATCATCAGATGCGGGCTTTTTAATAACCAAAAAGCTGGTGCGTGCAACGTCTGAGGGACGTGTAAAGACCACCAAGTATTTTTGTTCTCCGCCTTTTTTAACGTTTTTTCTGAGAATAATAAACTGGCGTAATTGCTTTCTTTTTTGACTGTCAACAATCATCATGCGTGCTTCTGTGCGACCATCGTCGCCTGCATATACCGCAATTTCATTCGATTTTTTGACAATCTCCTGTGGGGTAAGTGCTTGAGTAAATGTACTCAAACCCAATAGTGCCAACAGTGTTAAGGTTTTAATGCTCTTCATTGTTTTCATGTTTTTTTTCCTCTTTGGGTTAATAATATTTAATTAGCGAAATAACAAGCGCTGAAACTGATAACTAAGTGCTGGAATTAAAATCAGCGTAACCAAGCAAGAAATTGCCATAATCAATGCCATAAAGACGCCAACGGTTTGATACGGTACTAATGGTGCAACCAAAAGTGGAGTAAAGCCTAAGGCAATGACAATGGCATTGCGTGCAATGGCTCGCCCTGGCGCATCAAATACGTTGATTAAGTCACTGCGCCAGTTGTCTTTATTGCGAACTAATTTAGCACGCTCAATAAAGTGAATGGCAAAGTCCACACTCATACCCAGCGTAAGAGCGGATAGTACGGCAACTGGCATATCATAATTTTTGCCAATCCAACCAATTAATCCGTAAATTAAAGAAATGGTCACGCTCAATGGCAACATCGCAATTAGCCCCCAGCTTAATGAGCGGAATAAGAAAATCATCATCAAGCCCACAATCACAAAAGACGATGCTAGGCTACCTAACATGCCATTGACCATGGTATCTTGCCAAACCACATTAATGTAAGTTAAGCCACTCCAGTTTTTGCTTAGGTTCTCTGGTACAGGGTTAGCCTTAAACCAATTATCCATATAATCCACAACCTTGTTCATATCTTGGTTATCCCCTGATTTAAGCTGCAACCACACAACGGAGGAACTGTAATCTGGTGTGACGATATGCCAAATTTGTTTGGGTGTGTGTGAGCTTTGATAAGTCAAAATGCTTTGTGCTGCCTGCTCTGCATTTTCTGGCAACACATAGTGCTGTTCATCGCCACCTTTAAGCTCACGATTAACGGTTTTTAATAAATCCACCAAACCCATACTTTTACCTACTAGACCAGAGGCATCTAAGGCATTTTGCACCTTTTGCAGATACGCCAAGTTCTTAGGTTCTAAAAAGGGTTTTTGTAACGCACTATCAAGCAAGCTAGATAGCTTATCCCAATAAGGTTGAGTCTCGGCATCTGCCATAAATTGCTGATTAATTACCGCTTCATTTAAAGCTGCCAAATTAACTACACCATCTTTTTGCTTTTCTGCCAACAAATCGCGCACAATGTTTTGCAGTGTTTGCGGCGCATCTTGTACCGCTTGTTGCATCTCTTTGGCGATGGCTGTGCCGTCTTGTCCTTTAGCATCAAAACTTAAAAATGCCTGATAAGTGCCTGCAAAATGTGAATTTAATGCTCGGTCTGCCTCACGAATAGGGTGCTTAGCCTGAAACCAGTTCATTGGATTATCGTTCACATTAATTTTACTGATGCCCCAACCACTAAAGCCTACCAGCACAACGGTAAATAGCACAATCATCAAACTATGACGCTCAATCCAAGCAGGCAACGCATGTAACGCTCTTGCCAACAATCCATGACTGTCATCACTTTTATGAATGCGTGATGCCATTTTATTGAGCTGCTTATCTGATAACACACTGATATAAGCAGGGATAAACACAATGGTTAATAAGAAAGCAATAGCAATACCAATGGCAACAAAGCTACCAAATACCTTAACTGGTGGAATGTCGGCGGTATTTAAAGAAACAAACCCGACCAAAGAGGTAATGGAGGTAAATAGCATTGGGCGAAATAACTCTTTTACACTGTCTTGAATTAACGCTTTTTTATCCATACCAGGACGGTAATGGTCAGTAAAGGTAGAAAGCATATGAATGGCATTGACCACCGCAATAGGCATTAAGAAAATGGGAATCATCGAGGACATAATATGCACAGGAAAACCGACCCCAATCATTGCGCCCATCGTCAGAATAACCGTTGCCATTGCCACAATCATAGGTGCAGCTACAATCGCCATAGAGCGGAAGAAAAACAGCATAATCACAAAAATAAGCAACCCAGCAGCGGGGGCTGAAATCGCCATTTGCGTAAACATCTCAACCCCAAAAGTATCCTCTGCAACAGGCAGACCTGTTATAAAATATTCATCATCACTTTTTTCTAACTGTTTGATAATTTTATTGATTTCTTGATAAATACGGTAGCTTTGATCTTTTGCCACAATAGGAATATAAATACCAGCGGCTTTACCATCACCAGAGACCAGCGTATTGTTAATCATCGGCAAACGAGACACCCAGCTTTTGATTAAGTCCGCCTGTGCTTGATTGTTAAGCGTACCATCAATCATCCAATGAAAAGCAACCGCTCCATCTTCGGTTTGGCTGATGTTATCTGTATTACTTAAACTCATTAAATCCTCAGCAATGACCCCATCAATCAGCACCACTTTTTCAGACAATGCCTTTAAACGGTTTAATGTCCCAATGTTATACACCCCATTTTCATGCTGATTATTAACAATCCCCACGACCATCATTTCTGAAAGTGCAAATTTTTGCTTAACACTATCATGCAATACTCGCGCAGGGTTGTTATGCGGTAGCATATTTTCAGGGTCTGTATCTACTTTGACATTAAACAGCATGGCCAATGCCACAAGGCTTAATAGCAACGTAAACATAAAGACGCTTTTGGGATAATTAACAGATAATTGGTTTAATGACAGTCGCATATTGCTCTCCTAAAATTCATATTTGTATATTATATAAGTCTAATTTAGGGCAATATAATATACATCTTAGAAAACATCAAACCATTTTTATCATTTTTTTGTGCTAGAATAATACTTTTAATCAATCCAACGATAAAACAATCCAAGGGCCTGTCATGCAATCAAAAATTCGCAGCCAAGACATGAGCGCACACGCTGAAGAAGCCTGCAACTTCTTAAAAAGCATTGCCAACCCCAAACGCATGATGATTTTATGCATGCTAAGTGAAGAAGAAATGCCCGTGCATGCCATTAATGAAAAATTAAACATCGCACAATCTGCCCTTTCTCAGCACCTTAGCGCACTACGCAAAGCAGATTTAGTCACAACCAGACGTGATTCTCAGCATATTTACTATCGTTTAAAAGGCGATAAAACCGAGCGCATCATATTGTTATTGCAAGACATGTTCTGCCCTCTTTAGGCAGATTTAAAGCAGCGCCAAGCAATAGAATAAAATCCTTTTGAACTTTTTACTTGAGTTTAACTCCGACAATGCAGTTAAATAACGGGAGTTATAAATATGTTACATGCTATTGGTAATAAAACAGAGCGTCGTTTTGCAAGAGTACAGGACAAAATTTTGAATCAACCAGAGCCAGCCCCAAAAGTCTGCCCAGACCAACAGCTCGTAGCGAGAGTCCAAAAAGGCGACCGCCGTGCCTTTGACCTTTTAGTAATCAAATATCAAAGCAGAATTATTGCCCTAGCCTATCGCTTTGTGCATGACCCAAGCGAAGCCCAAGACATTGCCCAAGAAGCATTTATTAAAGCCTTTAAAGCAGCACCTAATTTTCGTGGAGACAGTGCGTTTTATACTTGGCTATACCGTATTGCCAGCAATACCGCCAAGAACTTTTTACAAACACGCAACCGCCGAGTACCGTTACACGATGCCACCTTAGATGATGACGAATACTTTGTTGCTGATGAAAATTTAGAAAACAATGCATCGCCTGAGGCCTTATTACAAAGAACACAACTTAAAGATGTTATTTTTAGCACCATGCACAACCTACCAGATGAACTTCAACGAGCTATCAAACTGCGTGAAATAGACGGTTTAAGCTACGAAGACATTGCACAAATTATGCACTGTCCAATAGGCACGGTACGCTCACGTATTTTCCGAGCGAGGGAAGCCATAGAAAAACAAATTCAACCCTTATTAGAAGCCAACTTATAGGAATTATATATGCACGACAATAGCAAAGAATCCCTATCAGCATTACTAGATAGCGAGGCCGACGAGCTAGAAATACGCCGTTTGCTAAACGCCAGTGAAAGCAGCGATGAAATTAAAAATCAATGGCAGCGTTATCACCTAATAGGCGACGTATTACGCACTGAAGTAACTCCCGACTTTACACTTGACCTTAGCACAGGCATCAATCAAGCCCTAGACGGCAAGCCTATGGACGAACTGCCAGCAAAGACACAAGTTAAAGTAGCGCATACACAAAGTAACCCTAGCTGGCTTTCTTGGATTGCGTTGAGCAGCAGCGCTGCTGCCGTTACATTGGCCGTATTTTTAGGTCTAAATCTAATGTCTAAAGAGCAATTCAATAGCCCTAAAAATGTCATCGCATTACAAGAGCGTAGCCTTAGCAATGCCAATATGACTACCGTCAGCCAAGCCAGTTTAGCCCAAGATGATACACCAACGCCATCAACCCAAACTGCCACAAACACCTATACACAACAGCAATTACAGGCAGCACAAAAACGCTTAAATGACTATTTAATACAACATATTGAAGATAACGCCATGCACTCAGTTAATGGCATAGCCCCTTTAGCAAGAGCGGCTTCCTTGCAACAACCCTAACAAAGTAACGGACTTTAGCGATGCGTTTTTTATTACTATTTAGCCTTATTATCAGTGGAAGCCTCTTTGCACAAGACAACGACAGCGCACAAAAATGGCTAGAAAAGATGTTACAAGCAGCCAGCAACATCAACTATCAAGGCGTGATCATTTACGGAGACAGCAAAAACTGGAACAGCCTGCATATATCCCATGCTGTCATTGCAGGGCAAGAATACGAAAAAATGCTCTATTTAACGGGCAAGCCTAGAGAATTTATTCGCCAAGGCAATCAACTTATGTGCATTCATGCCAATACCAACGTAACCAAACTCAACAAACAACTGACACAAAACCCAGTTGCAAAAAATTTCGTACACGGACTAATGCACAGCCAAAAGCTATATCATATAACGCTACAAGGACAAGAACGAATTGCTGGGCGAGCAGCCCAAAAAATAAGCCTAACCCCAAAAGACCCATATCGCTACAGCTATCAACTTTGGCTAGACACCCACACCGCATTAATGTTGCGTAGCGACATGCTCAACAAAAATCAACTGCTAGAACGCTTTCAATTTGCCCAAATTCAAATCGGCATAGACCTACCTAAAATGCTATTTAAACCAGAAACAAAAGGACAACTGACTACTGCAAAAATTGCCAACAATCCGCCCAAAGACCAAGCAAAACCTCAAAACTGGCAGATGACATGGTTACCTGAAGGATTTAAACGCCCTCCCATGAATATTGACAGCGTATCTCGCCAAGAACATGGCGAAAAACAAATGTATAGTGACGGTCTCAGCTCCTTTTCTATCTTTATAGAACCGACCCTTGAAAGCATGCCAGAAATGCAACAGCAATGGGGAGCTACCGCCGCCCTTGTTAAATACAAACTACACAACAAACAACTTTACAAAATAACCATTGTCGGCGAGCTACCCATATTAGCCATGCAAAAAATCGCCGATGCAATTCATTTTGATAAATAGCCAACCATGTCCAAAAGCCATATTTCCGTACAGATAAAAAAAGCCGACCAACAAAATCTATGGGTCATTGCCAACCATGCGAACTGCCAAACCTGCGAACAAAGCAAACACTGCATACAGCTACAAACACAGCGCAACAAACCCGCCTTACGCTTACCAATTAAAAGCGACTTACAAACAGAGCAAGCACTCACACTAAGCATTGCTAACAACAAACTTACCCAAGCCAGCCTGCTGGTTTATGGACTGCCACTCAGCAGCATGTTACTGGCAGCCATACTAGGGCAAAATTTGAAAAATGACGGACTAACCCTTATTTGCATGTTAATCGGCTTAACTATCGGCTTTTTACTAGCACGATTTTTGCAAGCTAATTGCATAACCTCAGCAGATATCAGTCTGCACAACTCTTTAACCTCCAACCTAGATAAGGAATTGATGTGAAAAAAGCATATTATTTAACCAAAGGCATTGTATTTTACACCCTACTACTTAGCCTGAGCCTAACGGTAAAAGCAGGACTGCCGGATTTTACAGAACTCGTTGAAGATGCGTCCCCAGCAGTGGTTAATATCTCCACTGTCCAGCATGTTACAGGCGGTAGCGAATTTCAAAAACGCTTTGACTTACCAGAAGATGTGCCAGAAATATTTCGCCATTTTTTTGGTATTCCCACGCCCATGCCAAGAGGCAATCAAGAAAAAACCTCTCTAGGCTCAGGCTTTATTATCTCCAGTGATGGATATATTTTAACCAACAACCATGTCGTTAATAATGCCGATGAAATCATTGTACGCCTCAATGACCGCCGTGAACTAGAAGCCAAAGTCATTGGCGCAGACAAAAGCTCCGATCTTGCTTTATTAAAAGTAAAAGCAAAAAATCTTCCCACTGTAGAAACAGGCGACTCATCAAAACTCAAAGTTGGCGAATGGGTCGTTGCCATAGGCTCGCCTTTTGGCTTTGATTACTCCGTAACCGCAGGCATTGTTAGTGCCAAAGGACGCAGCTTACCCAACGAAAACTATGTGCCCTTTATTCAAACCGACGTTGCCATCAACCCCGGAAACTCTGGTGGACCTCTATTTAATCTAGACGGCGAAGTGGTTGGCATCAATTCACAAATTTACACTCGCTCTGGCGGCTTTATGGGCGTATCTTTTGCCATTCCCATTAATGTTGCCCTCGATGTTGCCGAGCAATTAAAGAAAAATGGACACGTAAGCCGTGGCTGGTTAGGCGTAATTATTCAAGAAGTAAACAAAGAACTTGCCGAATCTTTTGGTCTTAAAAAAGCCGCAGGCGCATTGGTTGCACAAGTATTACCAGGCAGCCCCGCCGAACAAGCAGGTCTTAAAAGTGGCGATATCATTATTCGCTTTAACCGCAAAGACATTGAGTTATCCTCCGACCTACCCCATCAAGTAGGCAGAATGAAACCAGAAGACAGCGCCTACCTAACCATTGTACGCAACGGCAAAAAGAAACGCTTAAAAGTAAAAATTGGCAGCGCCCCCAACGCAGATGACAGCGACTTAGCAGAACATTATCAAAGCAAAAAATCCCAAGTTAAAAGTAACCGCCTCGGATTGATAGTCAGTGACATTCCGCAAAAGCTACAAAACAACCAAACCAAAGGCGTTTATATAAAACAAGTGCAGCAAGGTCCTGCCTCCTTTGCAGGACTCATTCAAGGAGATATTATCACCATAATAAATGGAAGCATTATCAATAACTTGCAGGACTTTAAAAAAGTTGTTGCCAGCTTACCGAACAATCGCTCTATCCCCATTCGCATTATGCGTCGAGGTACTGCTATGTTCTTCCCCTTAAAGCTAAACAAATAACTAACTTACCAACATTACCACCAAGGACGGTGGTCTTTAAAATCACTTAAACATTATATATTCTGAACTTGAACCCTAGACATAACCCCAACGTAAGGTTAAAATTCTCTCGTTGTTTATCAGCAACTTTCAGTCGTTAATCACAACCACCCCCTGTGCAGGCTGGACAATCTAATTTTCAGCGAGATATTTAAACACAAACCTACAGTGTTTAAATTTTGCAACCATATTTATTTTATTTATTCTTCCAAGGGGATACACAAGTGGAACTACTATCAGGCGGAGACATATTAGTCCGCGCCCTGCGAGATGCAGGTACAGAATATATTTATGGCTACCCAGGTGGCTCATTACTACACGTTTATGATGCGTTATATCGTCAATCTGATGTCAAACATGTCCTTGTACGCCATGAACAAGCCGCCGCTCACATGGCAGACGGCTATGCCCGTGCCACAGGCAAGCCCGGTGTTGTCATGGTAACCTCAGGTCCCGGTGCAACCAACACCATCACAGGTATTGCCACCGCTTTTACCGACTCCATTCCTATGATTTTAATTTCAGGTCAGGTAATGAGCCACCTTGTTGGTGATGACGCATTCCAAGAGACAGACATGATGGGCATCTCTCGCCCTGTCGTTAAACACAGCTTCAGCGTTAGTCGCCCAGAAGACATTGCCGACATTGTTGCCAAAGCCTTTTACATTGCCACCACAGGCAGACCTGGACCTGTTGTCATTGACATACCCAAAGACATGACCGCACCCAACGAAAAGTTTGAATACCAATATCCAAAATCCGTCAAACTGCGCTCTTACACCCCACCACTGCGTGGTCACAGTGGGCAAATTCGCAAAGCCTTAGAATTATTACTTAACGCCAAACGCCCAGTTGTTTATAGTGGAGGAGGCGTTATTTTAGGACAGGCATCGCAACAACTGCGCCAATTTGTAGATAAGCTCAACATTCCCTGCACCAGCACCCTAATGGGACTGGGTGCTTATCCAGGTACAGGCAAACGCTTTTTAGGCATGCTTGGCATGCACGGTACTTATGAAGCCAACATGAGTATGCACAATGCCGACGTGATTTTAGCCATTGGCGCACGTTTTGATGACCGCGTGACCAACGACACCAGCAAATTTTGTCCCGAAGCGAAAATCATACATATTGATGTAGACCCCTCATCTATCTCCAAAACCATCATTGCCGACATACCCATTGTAGGCCCTGTACAATCCGTATTAGATGAAATGCTAAACATGCTACCTGCTGCCCCAAATACCGATGCTGAAGCGTTAGATTCTTGGTGGCAACGTATTAACGAATGGCGCAAGCGTCATGGTATGCTATTTGACAGCAATGAAGATGAATTACTAAAACCACAAGAAGTGATACAGCAGGTATACAAAGCCACCAAAGGTCAAGCCTATGTTACCTCTGATGTAGGGCAGCACCAGATGTTTGCCGCCCAATATTACATTTTTGACGAACCAAACCGCTGGATAAACTCAGGAGGACTCGGCACAATGGGCTTTGGTTTTCCTGCAGCAATGGGCATCAAACTCAACTTCCCCAATGAACAAGTTGTATGTATTACCGGTGAAGGCTCTATTCAAATGAATATTCAAGAGTTATCCACCTGCATGCAATATCATATTCCCGTTAAAATTATTTGCTTAAATAACGGCTCACTAGGTATGGTGCGTCAATGGCAAGATATGAACTACGAAGGTCGCCACTCCAGCTCCTATATGGAGTCGCTCCCTGACTTCATCAAACTTGCCGAAGCCTATGGTCATATAGGCATTAAAGTAGAAAATAAAAGCGAGCTACCCAAAGCCCTTAAAGAAGCCTTTAACAAACACGCCGACAGACTGGTCTTTTTAGATGTACGAGTAGATGCAAAAGAACACGTCTACCCTATGCAAGTTCCTATGGGCGCAATGCGTGATATGTGGCTAAACAAAAAGGAGCGCACCTAATGAGACACATTATATCCATCTTACTTGAAAACGAACCAGGTGCACTGTCTCGTGTTGTTGGTTTATTTGCCCAACGTGGTTACAACATCGAATCATTAACCGTTGCGCCTACCGAAGACGAAACCCTCTCTCGACTAACTATGACCACCGTTGGCGATGACCAAAAAATTGAGCAAATTACCAAACAGCTCAACAAGCTGATTGAAGTTGTCAAGCTCGTTGACTTAACTGGCGGCGTACATATTGAGCGAGAACTGATGCTGATTAAAGTCCGTGCCGTAGGTGCCTATCGAGCAGAAATTCAGCGCACAGTAGACATTTTTAGAGCGCATATTGTTGATGTAATGCCCAGCGTCTATACCATACAAATTACAGGCAACAGTGCCAAAATTCGTGCCTTTATTGATGCCATTGGACAAGACTGCATTTTAGAGACCGTACGCACTGGCGTATCTGGCATACTGCGTGGCGAAAAAGTCCTTAGTCTATAAACTAAGCCTGCCAAAGCACCAGCAACCGCTGGTGCTTTTTTAACGCTTTCAGTAAAAGTCATTTTTTTAAACCCAAAACAAGCCAAACGACACAAAATAACCTCAAAGATTATCAGCAACAACAAACCACCGCCTAAGCATTCCCTAGAGGCTTTAATGATATAGGCACTCCTTTGTCCTTTGTCCTTTGTCCTTTGTCCTTTGTCCTTTGTCCTTTGTCCTTTGTCCTTTGTCCTTTGTCCTTTGTCCTTTGTCCTTTGTCCTTTGTCCTTTGTCCTTTGTCCTCTGTCCTCTGTCCTCTGGCGTAAGAGATGAAACCATTATCTAGTTCTCGTGATATTGCCTGCGATAACAACAAGCACAAACAAACGTGACATAATAAAAACAAACACTAAAAATAAGTTTAATCTAAGATGCCATCGCAAATTAAACTTAAAAAGTGAAATTCCCTCATAAAAATGGAATTTTTCGCATTTTTAAGTGGGTCAAAGTGTGGTCGCTATAGAATAACAAAAACTATTAGTAAGAATAAAAATAAAAATAGAAACCCGCATTTGCTTCTCAAAAACAACATATTTTAAAAAACAAGCTAATTTGTCGCTCAGTTTGAGTCACAATACAGCTTGTTGCTCAAATTTAGCTATTTTTGAGAAACAAACGTGAAATAATGAAAATAAACACCCAAAAACAAGTTTAATCTAAGATTTAATCTTAAATAAAACTCAAAAATTTGCAAAATTAAGTTTAATCTAAGATAATATCGTAAATTAAACTTAAAAATAGCCACTATGTATATCAAAAGACATTTACAAACCACCTTAAAGGATTTAGCAAAACAATTCCCTGCAGTGTTGCTTACAGGGGCAAGGCAAGTGGGGAAATCGACCTTGTTACAGCATATTGCCCCTGATTATGGTTATGTGACCTTTGACGATCCGTTATTGTTGGAACAAGCAAAAAGTGAACCGCAACTGTTTTTCATCAATCATTCAGGCAAAGTGATTTTGGACGAGGTGCAATATGCCCCTGAGCTGTTTCGTTTGTTAAAACTAGAAATTGACAAACAAAAACAAAATGGCTTGTTTTTATTATCGGGTTCGCAAGCCTTTGAACTAATGAAAAATGTAAGTGAGACCTTGGCAGGACGGATTGCCATTTTGCAACTCAAAGGGCTATCAATGCGTGAGATTGTCGGCGTTGATTTTGATTTGCCTTTTGTGCCGACAAGCGATTATTTACACGCACGCGAAACCACGCTACAGGATTATGGCAATGTGTGGGAGCGTATTCATAAAGGCGATATGCCTCGCCTGTATGAGCAAGAAACCCACTGGGAAACGTATTACGCTTCCTATGTTTCGACCTATATTGAACGTGATGTCAAGCAATTAACCGCCATTCAAGATTCTGCTCAATTTACCCGTTTTATGGTGAGTGTGGCGGTGCGAAGTGGTGAGTTGCTCAATTATTCAAATATCGCCCAAGAAGTCGGCATATCGGTGGATACGGTGAAACGTTGGTTGACGATTTTACAAACCGCAGGCATTGTTTATTTAATGCAACCGTATAGCAATAATCACCTAAAACGAGCCGTAAAAACGCCTAAATTGTATTTTTTAGATACGGGATTAATGGCGTATTTGAGCAAATGGCTAACGCCTGAAACCATTCAAAACGGGGCAAAGAGTGGTCAATTTTTTGAAACCTTTGTGGTCAGCCAAATTATTAAATCTTTTACCAATAAAGGCATTGAACCACCGCTATATTTTTATCGTGATACCAATCAAAAAGAAATTGATGTGTTAATTGAATATAACCAAACGCTTTACCCTGTAGAAATTAAAACCACAGCAAGCCCCAATAAGAAAATGGCGAAAACCTTTAACTTGATTGACAAAGCGATAAGCCAAACCCATCAACAACGTGGGGTAGGAGTGATTATCTGCCAATACCCCGAAAAACTGTTTTTAGCCGAGGATTTAGTGGCGTTGCCGCTGGCTTATATTTAAAACTGAACACCCAAAAACAAGTTTAATCTAAGATGCCATCGCAGATTAAACCTAAAAAAGCAAAGTTCCCCCATAAAAATGTGCTTTTTCGCATTTTTAAGTGGGTAAAAATGTAATTTTCTCTACTTTTAAGTGGGTAAAAGTGTAATTAACTCTACTTTTAAGTGGGTTAAAGTGTTATTCTGTTGCTATTAGGCAATAAGAGGCAACCATAAAAACGATGCAACGACAAATTATTAAACAGTTTATCGACTGGAAAAACAAACCCAATCGCAAGCCCTTAATTATCCAAGGGGCAAGGCAGGTCGGCAAAACGTGGGCAATGAAACATTTTGGCGAACAAGAATTTAAGCAGGTCGCCTATATCAACTTTGACAATAACAGCCGAATGAAAGCCTTGTTTGAAGCAGATTTTGACCTTGAGCGGATATTGCTGGGTTTAAGTATTGAAACTGGCGTGGATATTTCTGCCGATAACGTCAATGATACCTTGCTGATTTTTGATGAAATTCAAGAAGTCCCCAGTGCTTTAACCGCCTTAAAATATTTTTATGAAAACGCCCCTGGCTATGCAATTATTTCTGCGGGTTCGCTACTTGGCATTGCCTTGCACCAAGGTTTATCTTTTCCTGTGGGCAAGGTGGATTTTATGTCGCTGTATCCGATGTCATTCAATGAATTTTTATTGGCTATAGGTGAAAAAAAATTACTGGACTTATTAATGTTGCAGGACTGGACGTTAATTAGTGCAATGAAAAGTAAATACATTGAACGCTTAAAGCAATATTATTTTATTGGCGGAATGCCAGAGGCAGTACAAGCCTTTATTGATGGACGAGGTTTTGACGAGGTGCGAGCGGTGCAAAACCATCTGTTGATGGCGTATGAGCAAGATTTTTCTAAGCATATCGATAATGCCTCCTTGGTGGCTAGGGTGCGTGCTTTGTGGCAGATTGTGCCTAGCGAGCTGGCAAAAGAGAATAAAAAATTTAAGGTGAGCAGTATTCAAAAAGGCACACGCTTTAAGGATATTGAACTTGCCCTGCAGTGGTTAAACGACTGCGGTTTGGTTCATTCTGTGTATCGCATTAATAAGCCTAATCTGCCATTGGGCATTTATCGTGAAAATATATTTAAGCTATTTTATTTAGATGTGGGTTTGCTGGGGGCAAAATCACAGTTAAGTGCTAAAACCTTACTAGACGGCAACCGCCTGTTTAGTGAATTTAAGGGAGCATTAACCGAACAATATGTTTATCAACAGCTACAAGTTAATCATTTCAATCCGTTTTATTGGGCGAAAGATAATAGCACTGCTGAGGTAGACTTCCTTATTCAGCACGAGCAAGCAATTTATCCTATAGAAGTGAAAGCAGAAGCAAATTTGCGCGCCAAAAGCCTAAAAATATATAGCGATACGTTCGCTCCGCCAATGGCCTTACGGTTTTCGATGGCGGATTACCAAAAGCAAGATTGGTTAATCAATGTGCCTTTATATGCGCTGGAAAATATTCAAGAGATGATACAAAAGCGAGAACCAAAGCAGAAGCCTTAAAAAATCATAGTAAATGACTTTAAATACTTATGATTTTTTTATTACAATAAAAAACACAAAATAGCCAGATAAAGCCAACGCAAACAGTATTTTAATCTGTTTAACACAAACTTGGCGCATATCTGCTACCCTTAATGATGTCTTTTATTTATAAACTCAGAGAAAAACAATGAACAAACCACAAATAAGTAATGACCCGTTATACCAGATGCTTAGAAATGACGATATTGATGCATTTAACCAAGCACGCAAATCTGGTGCGCCTTGTAACCTTAGAGGTTGTGATTTGCGTGGCTTAGACCTACGCGGATTAGATATGTCAGGATTAGATTTAACAGATGCCTACTTTCGTGGTACGGATTTACGTGGTATTAATTTTTCTGATTGTTGTCTTGATGGTGCAAGTTTAGCAGATGCAAAAATTAGCGGCTGTTACTTCCCTACGGATTTATCTGCCGCAGAAATTCAACTTTCGGTAACACAGGGAACCCGACTAAGACACAAAAAAGATTAAATCACTCATAAATCCTACTAAAACACTCAAGTTTTGCCAAAAATAACCCTTTTGTTTTCAATGACTTAAAATTATTTGCGATTTATTTTTATTAAATGTTTGACATTACTAACAACAATGATTAGTATTTTGCATGTCCAGTGTGAGTTATCCCTCTCTCATAACTCATCTGGCTAAGTCACCTAATTAATAAAACTCTCTCTCAATTTATTAATTATGGTGCTCTCTCATCTAGCCGTAATCCAAATCACGGTTTTTTTGCCACTGCTTGCAGTGGCTTTTTTTTGCCCTTATTTTTATGCTAGCTAACAACCTGATTGCGACCTTGTTCCTTGGCTAAATATAAACGCTGATCTGCCAGCTGGATTAAGGTTTTAGCAGAAGCGTTAATACTAGGTACAAGTGTTGCGATACCCGCACTAATGGTTACCACTTCAAAAGGGGAGTTGGTATGGACTAGCTGCATTTGCTGTATTTCTTGTCTTAGTAAGTCCACCAAAGAGTGCAGCTGTGATTTTTCAATATTAGGCAATAGCCAAATAAATTCTTCCCCGCCATAGCGTGCAATAACATCACCTGCACGCACGGATTTTTTGCTAATCAAACGTGCAACCCTCTTTAAGCATTCGTCTCCTTGCTGATGCCCATAGGTATCGTTGTAGCGTTTAAAAAAGTCTACATCAATCATGACGACACTTAAAAAATGAGCATCTCGCATGCCTCGGCGCCATTCTATATTTAACTGCCGATTAAAATAACGACGATTGAACATGCCTGTTAAGCTATCCGTTAAAGAGACCTTATGCAGTAAATCAATCATCTGATTTTGCCGCTCACCTTCTAAGCCTAACAAATAGTTTTTTACAAAATTAAGGCGCTTTGCTTTTTCCATGTTGTAGCTTAAAACACTCCCCATTAAAATAAAAAATCCCCAAAAACAAAGCACTAAAGCAATATAAACCAGTGCTAAAAAGCGCAAATTACCGTCTAGTTCATTATTAATTAACATATATCCCATAATTAAGGCATAGGCTAAGTAAGTGCTAACTGATGAGATTATAAATAAAACAAATTTATATCGTAAAACCAAAATAGCACCCATTTGTACGCCAATTAAACCAACGGGATATACATAATTTAAAGGCACTTCTAGTAATAAAGAGAAACTACTCACAGAAGCACCAATAGCAAAAATAACCAATGCTGATAGTGGCTCAATGTATTTTTCTTGATGTGTATATAAACAGTAGATATAGCCAACAGATGCAACTGAAACCACAGCAAACCGTGCGGCCAGCATTAAAATAGCCCCCTGCCCTGTAATTAAAATATCAACCCAGAAAAAAGATAAATAGATGAGTAATGCCCACATATGAAATTTATATTCTGTTTCATATAATCTTTTTTTCCATGCGATAAAATATTTTTCTTCTAGCTCTGGAATAAAACGAAAACCAAATTTATATGGTAGATAAGGCTTTTTATAACGATCTATTTTAGCTGTTAATGCCTCAAGACTGCTTTGTGCAAGAATGTCATCTGACATGATATATCCTTTGTTATTTCATAGTGTTGCCAAGGCGGTATAATATAAACAAACAATAACTCTACATTTAATCTAACTCTCAAATACAGGTATTTTTATGGCTCTTTATACAGATATTACACAGTCTATTGGCAATACTCCCTTGGTAAAAATCCAACATCTTACCTCTCATTCTAGCTTATATGTGAAATTAGAAAACAGAAATCCTGCACATTCTGTTAAATGCCGTATAGGTGCAAATATGATATGGCAAGCAGAGCAAGATGGCATACTAAAACAAGGTATGGAAATTATTGAACCCACCAGTGGTAATACGGGCATAGCCCTTGCCTTTGCTGGTGCTGCCAAAGGTTATAAAGTCACCTTAACAATGCCCGACAGCATGAGCCTTGAGCGACGTAAATTAATGCAGGCTTTAGGTGCAAACCTAGTTTTAACCGAAGGCGCAAAGGGCATGCAAGGGGCTGTAGATAAAGCCTTAGAGTTAGTCCAACAAGCACCAGATAAACGGCTTTGCTTAAAGCAATTTGAAAATCCTGCTAATCCTGCCATTCATGAAAAAACCACAGGCCCTGAAATATGGGCAGATACCGATGGTCAAATTGATGTATTTATTGCAGGTGTGGGAACAGGCGGCACAATAAGTGGGGTCAGTCGCTTTTTAAAACAACATAAAGCCATAGAATCAATTGCGGTTGAACCTGCGGACTCGCCTCTTATTACACAGTTTAAAAATGGCGAGCCTTTAAAACCAGCGCCTCATAAAATACAAGGAATTGGTGCTAACTTTATTCCTAAAAACCTAGACTTAGATATTATTGATGGGGTTATGACCGCCACTAATGAAGAAGCCATACAAACCGCCCATGCTCTAATGCAAAAAGAGGGTATCTTAGCAGGCATAAGTTGCGGTGCAGCCATGAGTGCAGCACTCAAACTTGCAGACAAACCTGAGTATGCAGATAAAACCATAGTGGTTATTTTGCCAGATTCTGGTGAACGCTATTTGTCTTCTGCACTATTTAATTAAGCCTATTTCACCTAGCAGATAACCACTTAAAAAACGGTTATCTGCTAAATTAATTAAATAAAACAATCGCTTAAAAATCCATCTAAAAATCAACCTAATATTTAGCACAAAAAGCATGACTTTTTCTGCTTTTTAGCTAAACTAAAGTTTATAAACTTAACGAATGCAAACAATACAAAACACCTAAAATACAATAACAAGAGAGCTATCTTATGAATAAAGATAAAGTTGAAAAATCTCGCCTTGGTACATTACTACTACACAAAGGGCTTATTTCTCAAGAGCAACTCTACCAAGCCCTATCTATGCAAAGCACTGAAAACATGATGCTCGGGGAAATTTTAATTCAACAAGGCTGGATTAGTGCTCAAGATTTAAAAAACTCATTAAAAAAACAATCTCGTTACCGTATTTGGGCAGCAGTCGGTGCAATATTATTAACCCCTTTACAACCTTTTTTAGCCACTGCCGCAACTGCCAGCACGGATACAAACCTTCAATCTGAAAAAATAACCCATATGCAGGCGATGAATGAGACCGAAATGCGCCAAACTACCGCTCAAAAAAGAGTCTCCCTAGAAGAGAATGAGCTATTACAGTTTGCAGATATTAATATTAACGAGCTGGAGACCAGCAATCAAAGTTTAGAAAACATCATGAATACGCTAATACCAGGGGCAGATAACTTATTAAATGCCCAAGTTAGTATTGAAGGGGTATCTTATAGAAAAAATCAGATACAAAGCGTAGCAAAAGATGGCAGCGTATCCATTAAACTACCTAGCCATATTGCCAAAATATCCCTAAAAGACATTGAGTTTAAAGGCATGAGTGGCAAACACATTGGTGATATTGAACTGAGCAATATCAGCATTAGCCCTGAAACCAAAGTGACCGTTAGATTTAAAAATTAACCGCTAAAAACACCATCTACTATTAACGCAAACCTATGCGTTAATAGTAAATTATAAATAATAATATTTATTTTTTAATATCGGGTTTATTTGGATTATGAATATAAATCTCTTTCTCTGCAGCAGAGAAACAATTTACTTCTTGCAGCTTAAAGGTATTACCAAAATAAAAGAAAACCACCAACTTTAAATAATTTAACGGATTGGCGTATGCCTTGAAGCAACGCTTTTCTCCTGCAATAAGATTTACATTCAAAACATAAGGGATATCCGCCTGGTCACTTCTTACAAACAAGTTTGTCTCTCCAGATTTTAAATATAAACGGACATATTCACCGCCATCTAAGCTACCATAATCTGCCTTATTTTCACCAAAAATCAAAGTAATATATTTTGCATTGAAACCACTTTCACGAAACAACAGGACTTCCGCTTTTTGGTCGTTATCGTCTATTTTAGCAATGGGCTTTAAATTAATAGGCGTACAACCCACAATAAAAAACAAAGGCAAAATTAATAAAAAACAAAAAATATTTTTTTTCATTATTTTCTCTCAATATATATTTAACTACTGTAAGCACCCAAAAGGGAGCTTAAATATACACAAGAATGACATTTAAGCTGTTGTTTTTTGTAATTTATTTTAAACAAGCAGCAACAATAAACCAGTAAGAATAATAATAGCGATATAGACAGATAGCTAGCCATCAACAAGCCCATCAATCAGACGCACAGGTTAAAGCTACTAGCACCTGTATTAACTAAGTTTAGTATGCAAACAACAAAGATAGTGCCAATAACGTTGGCGTAAGTAGCGTTATAAACACATTAACCCCAAGGTAGGGAATGAGTTTATCTAAATTTTGATGATTATGGCGTACACGCACATAAACCCAAGGCATAGCCAATAGAGGGATAAGACTTATTGCACTAAAAATAGGCAAATAATTTAAAAAAATACCCGCTAGTAATAAAAAGAACGTCATCATTGCAAACACAAGATAGACATTGCAACTATGAGAAATGCCGTAAACTATTGGAAAGTGCCTGCGCCCTACTTGTTTATCTGCTTCAATATCAGGTAGCTGATTAAGCAATAATAGATTGTTTACCAAGAAAAATGGTATCAATGAAAGCAAGCAAACCAACAACGAATAATGAGAAGTTAATACTAAATAAGTGCCAATAACCATAAGTGGTCCAAAACCCAAACCCGGTGCAAATAGACACAATAAAGGACTGCGATTTAACCAAGGTGTATAGGTTAAAATCAGTAAAATACCCAAAATACCAATAGGAGCAAGTAGTATGCCTAAATTGAATAAATAATACCCCCCCACCAGCAAGGTCATTGCCAAACAAACAATCGCTGCAACTAAAACCGCTTTTGCGCTAGCGGGGTTATTGGGTAGCGCACCACTGCCACCACTAAATGGGGTTTTGTGTGTACGCATATCTAAACCACTTTTAAAATCAACATATTCATTAAACAAGTTAACACTTGCATGCGCGCTTAAACTGCCGAATAAAACCAAAAGCAAATCCCAATAAGAAATATCAACCTGTAGGTTCTGTGCTGGTGCATAACCCAATAGCACACTAATAGGAGTAAGGATTAAAAAAGGTGGGCGCATAGATTTAACAATGCTTGATATAGACATTAACCAGTGCTCTCGTATTCTCGTCTTGTTTTATAAAAAAGCAATATTACCGTAAAGCTCTAAAGCAAGTCACTTATTTATATTTTAAAATAAGGCAATATCTCTCTAAAAAAACCAATTACTTAGAGACAAAAGCACCGCATTCTTATGTCCAGTCCATGACCCAAAAGAATGCAGATTAATGAAAACAACAACATTAAGTTTATTAACTTTTTTTAACAGACTGCATATTGGCAATTTTATTTTCACAAAGCAGGCAAATACCTGCCTGCGTTTGCTTTTTATTTTTTAAATAAATATTCGGCATGAAAATGAAGATGGGTCTCTATAAAGCTGGCAATAAAATAATAGCTATGATCATAACCTTCATGATAATTAAGCGTAAGCGGATAGTTACTTATTTTAGCTGCCCGTTCTAGCATTTCAGGTTTAAGCTGGGTATGTAAAAAATCATCTGCCATACCTTGGTCAACCAATGCAGGGACAACCGTTTGCGCTGATTGCATCAATAAACTGCTGTCATACACTTTCCAAGTATCATGCTCTGCGCCCAAATAAGCCTGTAATGCTTTTTGCCCCCAAGGACAGTCAGTTGGATGGCAAATAGGACTAAATGCCGAAACTGAGCAATAGCGATTAGGGTTACGCAAGGCTATGGTCAATGCCCCATGCCCACCCATAGAGTGTCCAGAAATAGCACGCTTATCATTAATCGGGAAATGAGCTTCAATTAATGCTGGTAATTCTTGCACAATATAATCATACATTTGGTAGTTTGCCTGCCAAGGTGCTTGCGTTGCATTGACATAAAAGCCAGCGCCTTGACCCAAGTCGTAATTGTCATCATCAGCAATATGCTCTCCTCTAGGGCTGGTATCTGGTGCAATAATCGCAATACCTAACTCTGCCGCCATACGCTGTGCGCCTGCTTTTTGCATAAAGTTTTCATCACTACAGGTGAGCCCTGAGAGCCAGTATAAAGCAGGCACTTTATGCTCATCACTGGCATGTTCGGGCAAATAAATGGCAAAACGCATACGGCAATTTAAGCAACTAGATTGATGGCTATATTGTTTATGCCAACCTGAAAATGTTTTATTTTGACTAATTATTTCCATATTCCTCTCCTTTAATAATGAATTACTGTACGAATACTTTTGCCTTGATGCATAAGTTCAAACGCATGATTAATCTCATCTAAGCTCATGGTATGGGTAATAAAATCATCTAGCTTAAATTCCCCTGCCAGATAACGCTCAACATAATCAGGTAACTCAGAGCGACCTTTTACGCCACCAAATGCAGAACCACGCCAAACTCGCCCTGTCACCAATTGAAATGGTCGGGTAGCTATTTCTTGCCCTGCTCCTGCGACCCCAATAATAACGGACTCTCCCCATCCCTTGTGACAACACTCTAATGCACTACGCATTAAATTAACATTACCCACACATTCAAACGAGTAATCCACACCACCATCGGTGAGTTCAACAATCACGTCCTGAATTGATTTTTCGTAATTTTTGGGATTAATACAATCTGTAGCACCCAATTTTTTTGCCAATTCAAACTTGGCTTCATTGATATCAATCGCAATAATGCGTCCAGCGTTTGCCATTTTGGCACCAATAATGGCAGATAAGCCAATACCACCTAAACCAAAAATAGCAACCGTTGCCCCTGCTTCAACCTTAGCTGTATTCATAACAGCCCCCATGCCTGTAGTCACACCACAGCCGAGCAAACAAACCTCTTTTAGAGGGGCTTGTTGGTTAATCTTTGCTAATGATATTTCAGGTAATACGGTATATTCAGAAAAGGTTGAACAGCCCATATAATGATAAATCGGCTGGCCATTAATAGAGAATCGGGTTGTGCCATCTGGCATTAAACCCTGACCTTGAGTTGTACGTATTTTTTGGCATAAGTTGGTTTTACCAGAAGTACAGAATTTGCATTCTCCACATTCTGCAGTATATAAAGGAATGACATGATCACCAACTGCAACACTGGTTACCCCTTCACCTATGGATTCGACAATGCCCCCTCCTTCATGTCCTAAAATACTAGGAAAAATACCTTCAGGGTCATCACCTGATAGGGTAAAGGCATCGGTATGACAAACCCCTGTGGCAATGATTTTAATCCGCACTTCTCCTTTTTGTGGCGGCATAACGTCAACGGTTTCTATGGTTAGCGGTTGTCCTGCTGCCCAAGCAACCGCTGCTTTTGCTTGAATGGTTTTTGCACACATAAATCACTCCAAAATAAATAGTTAAGGGATAAAGTATAAAAGTATTTTAACTCGCAACAAGTTCGCTGCTGGCAAAATACTTTTACATTATGGTAATAATAAAATTCAGCGTAACTGGCTGTCTTTACTGCCTCTACGATTATAAGTGCTGGTTGTTTTTTGTTCTGATTCTAAAACAGATTGGCACTCAATACATAAGCGCACACCCTTGATAGCACGCTGTCGAGCTACGGGTATTTGCGCCTCACATTGTTCACAATAAGCAAGACTTTCTCCTTTAGGAAGTTGCTCTAATGTGCTTTTAATCGCATCTTTAATGCTCGCATCTATTTGTTCTTGTACTGCACCATCTTGTGCCCAACCTGTTGCCATAATAACACCTATTGTATTGCTTTTTCCGTTTTAATTTGTTGCAAAATTAGCCTAACATAATTAAATTTAACGTTGAATTATAAGCATATAAACAACCAGAACAAGACAACCAAAACTAAAATGACTTTTACATCAGAGTAATAATCAAAAGAGACAATCATGCATCAATGGCAAGGAATTAACGAATTTGTAGCAGTGGCGCAAACCCAAAGTTTTACCACTGCCGCTAAAAAACTAAATATTTCTACAGCACAGGTTAGCCGCCAGATTAGTGCTTTGGAAAACCGTTTGGCGGTTAAGCTATTTAATCGCACCACACGCAAAGTATCTCTAACTGAAGTTGGCAGCTTATATTATCAGCAGTGTCATTCTATTTTAACGATGCTAGCTCAGTCTGAATTACAAATAAGCCAATTTCAGGCAACCCCAACAGGACAGCTACGTATTACTTCTGCCATTACCTACGGAGAAAATATCATTGCGCCTTTATTAAATGACTTTGCTCTACAATACCCCCAATTACATATAGAGCTTTACTTAAGTAATGAATTGGTGGATTTAATTGATGGCAACTACGATTTGGCAATTCGTTTAGGCAAATTAGAAAACTCCTCTTTAATTGCTAAGCGTTTGGGCTCTCGGCGGCAATATGTTTGTGCCTCACCAAGCTATATTGCACGCTACGGGAAACCTACAACATTAGATGCGCTAAGGCAGCATAATTGCTTACGAGGACAACATGATTATTGGCGTTTTCAAGAGCAAGGAAAAACCCGCAATATACAAATTACAGGCAACCTGCGTTATAACAGTGGGCGGTCATTGGCAGATGCTGCCTGTAAGGGCTTGGGCATTATTCAGGTGCCTAATTTGTATGTATCAAAGTTCATTGAGCAACAAAAGCTGGTCCCTTTACTGGTAGATTTTCAGGAAGAAGATGAAGGTATTTGGGCGTTATACCCACAAAATCGTCACCTATTACCCAAGGTCAGACTTTTTCTGGATTATCTCGTAGCTCACTTATAAATTGGCTGATATTTAGCTATTATTTCCAACATTTTTTAATTTATTCCGTTAAAATACAAAGCTATTTTAATTGTTTAATAAAGAGAGATTATGAGCTGGAATATTTATTTATCAGGCGAGATTCACACTAATTGGCGGACACAAATCAAACAGGGCTGTGCAGCACTTAATTTACCCATTAACTTCAGCTCACCTGTAACAGAGCATGATGCCAGTGATGCAGCAGGCGATGTATTAGGTGCAGAGGATAATCAATTTTGGCGTGATCATAAGTCTGCTAAGGTTAATGCCATTAGAACTAAGACCCAACTTAAAAATTGTGACTTAGCCATTGTCCGTTTTGGTAGTCAATATAAGCAATGGAATGCGGCATTTGATGCAGGTTTTTGTGCGGCATTGGATATTCCTTATATTAGCCTACATGATGAAGATATTGTACACCCGCTCAAAGAAGTCGATGCTGCAGCAATGGCGTGGGCAACAACCCCAGAGCAGGTGGTCAAAATTCTTAGTTATGTACTAACTAATCAATAAGCGGTTAATCCTCACTGCGCCAAGTCAGACAGCAGGCTGACTTGGCTTACATCATCAATTAGCCTTCACAAGATTTACACACGCTCTTTTGATTGAGCATTTGTGCGGCATTCATACTGTGTTGATAATACAAAGATTTTATCCCTAGCTTCCAAGCATCGATATAGAGCTTATTAATCTCTTTGGCAGGGGTATCTGGGTGAATAATCACATTGAGTGATTGTGCTTGGTCAATATAATCTTGGCGCGCTGCTGCTTGATAAATAATCGCCATTTGATCAATTTCTGGATAGGTTTTAAAAACCGCCTTTTCTTCTTCGCTTAAAAAATCTAAATGCTGTACTGAGCCGTTATAATCACGAATACTACGCCAAGTTGCCGTATCGTTTTTACCTTTTTCTTCTAATAACTCACTTAGAAATGGGTTTCTAATGGTCGTTTTTATTTTTTGAATATCTTTCACATAGCAGTTCGACCAAATGGGCTCAATACCTTGAGAAACCTGTCCTAAAATAAAAGCGGAAGAGGTGGTTGGCGCTACGGCCATGGTGGTTGTATTACGCCGACCGTACCCTTTTAATACCTCTGGCTCGCCAAATTGTTGTGCCAGCTCTGCGGAGGCACTATAGCTACGTTGTTGTAATAATTTGAATATCTCTACATTTAGTTTTGCTGCTTCTCGCCCTTCAAAATCAAGTCGATTTGCCTGTAAATAAGAGTGCCACCCAAGAACACCTAAGCCTATGGCTCGGTGGCGTTTAGCAAAATTATAAGCACGTTGCATAAAGTAGAAAATTTTCTGCTCATCTCGTTGCTTCGAATCACGTAACGCTTCAAGTTTTTGGATAAACTCTGTCATCACTGCATCAAGAAAGTACGTCAGTGTTTCTACAGCATCTGTATCTTTCCATTTATCATAATGCAAGATATTAATCGAAGATAAACAGCACACAAAAGACTCATCTTCATTGCTAGGTAGCATTATTTCTGTGCATAGATTGCTAGCATGAATACGACGGTTCTCATTTTTATACACATCAACAGTATGGTTATTCACATTATCAGAAAACAAAATATAGGGATAACCAATCTCTCCACGAGTTTGAATGAGTTTTGCCCAAATAGCACGCTTCTCTGCATCACCATCAACCATAGCTTGTAGCCAAGCATCACTGACAGTGACACCATGTGTGAGCTTTTGAATGCTATTACCCTCTAAGCCAATATCTAAGAACTCTTCAATATCAGGGTGTTCAATCGGCAAATACGGGGAAAAATTGCCACGCCTTGTTGCTCCTTGGCTAACAATATCAATAATGGTGTCGAACAACTGCATAAAATGAACCGCCCCTGAAGAATGTCCATTATCTTTAATGGGCGCACCTCTATGGCGTAAATCCCCAAAATAACCAGAAGTACCGCCCCCCATTTTCGACATCATGCCTACTTCTGCTTGGGAAAATAAAATCTCTCCCATGTCATCGCCTATAAAAGAGCCAAAACAACTAATAGGCAACCCTCGCTGCTTGCCAAAATTAGACCAAATAGGTGAGGCAAGAGAGAAAAAACCTTGCTGCATATAGCCATAAAACTTTTCACTAAAGCCTTTAATGCCATTAATACGCTCTGCATTATCAGCTATTTCTTGAATACGTTGTTCAGGACTAACCCCTTCGGTTAAATATCCTAATTTTAAATAATTACGGCTATTTTCAGTTAACCATTGCATTGTTTTCTCCTAATTAGTTATTAAGTTATCTATTTTTTAAAATAGGTCGTCACTGGTAATGCTTTTGCTGCGTTTGTTATAATTAATAGAGCGTTTAACAAAAAAATCGCCATGCTTAGTGCCAATAATTTCGTCATCAAACCATTCAGACTCTTGTAAAATTTGCTCATCAACTGTAAAAATGGGCTCAATATCAAGACTAGATAGCGAGCGATTAAAGCGATCTTGAATAAACGTATCAACAACCACTTTGGGTAAAAACTCAAGCTCACCCTCTGCAAATATCCAGTCGATAATTTTTTTCTCAGAATCGTACGCCTTTTGACACAACCGCTGCACCATACGGCTATGGCTCTCATCAAACCAAGTAGGATTTTCTTGCTTAATAATCTGCATAAGTGCAATCCCAAAATTACCGTGGATTTGCTCTTCTTTAGAAGTTGCCTCCACCACATTTGAAATGCCTTTTAACTGATTACGATGCTTATTAAACGCCATAATAATTAAAAATTGTGAAAATAAAGAAACATGCTCAATAAACAAAGAAAACAACAAAATAGCTTCTGAATATTCTTGATTACTATCACTACGAACATGCTTAATTGCCGCCTCCAAATAAGACACCCTATCTATAATAACTGGGTTCTCATTTAATTTTTCAAACTCTTCATTTAAGCCTAGTATTTCTAATAGATGTGAATAAGCATCATGGTGGCGCACCTCACTTTCAGCAAATGTTGCCCCCACTGAGCCAATTTCAGGCTTCGGCAATTTATCATACAAATTGCCCCAAAACGTTTTTACAGCCACTTCAATTTGCGAAATAGCCAGCATGGTTTTTTTTATCGCACTTTGCTCAAAAGCCGACAAACCTACCTTAAAGTCTTGAATATCAGAGGTAAAATTAAACTCCGTATGCAACCAATAAGAATGGCGAATGGCATCAGAATATTCCAATAATTCTGGATATTCATAGGGTTTAAGGTTAATACGTTTCTTAAAAATATCAGGACGGCGAGAGCGCGCCTGTTGGTCACGATACAAAATATAAGCCTTAGCTGCCTCATGAAACTTACTATCCATAAGGACTTCTTCTACAATATTTTGCACCCCTTCAACCGATGGTGTGTAATGGCGATCACGAGATTGCATACGCTCTAATACATGCACCACTTTATCCGCCACTTCCTGTGCTTCTTTGCGCTCTCCATTAGCTGTTGCCAATAAAGCCTTCTCTATCGCATCAACAATTTTAGTCACATCAAAACTGACAATGCGCTCATTACGCTTTTGAATATAGTTAATCATACTAATTCCTCCACTCAATTAAGAGTAATTTTACCTATTAATTACATTTGTTTTAACTGGGTGCTGATACTAAACAAACACTACATATAGTGTCAATAAATAATTTTTGTTACTACATATAGGGCTTTTGTTTACTGCCTTTAAATATCAACACTGCTTAAAACGCCAGCTTCAACTATATCATTGCCACTATCTTATTGATTAACTAAGTAAATATTAAAAATTATCAATATTATAAAGCATGCCAAATAAATATTGTTATTTATACTATTTGAAAAAGATTATTTTTGGTATAAGATATTGCCACTGCGGTTGGTTTTTATTAAGAAATCACGCCTTTAACCTTAAACTTCACTCAAGGAGCTATTGCTATGAGCTTTATTATTGGATTTAGAAATTTTATCCTGCATTTACTTTATCGAGGCTTAAGACCTCTTATTTTTCTAATGGAACCAGAAAATGCCCATTACTCTTTAAAGCGTATAGGTGTTTTTTTAGGCTCTAACCCTTTTACCAGAGCTTTAACCTCATTCTTTTTTAACTACAACCATAAGTTTCTAAAGACAGAAGTAAACGGCATTCAGTATCGCAACCCTGTTGGGCTTTCTGCAGGTTTTGATAAAGATGGCGAGCTAACTAAAATTTATCCTTCACTGGGTTTTGGTTTGGCAGAGCTAGGCTCTTTTACTGGCGAGGTTTGCCCTGGCAACCCAGGTCGTCGTTTATTTCGTATGGTCAAATCCAAGTCCATTGTGGTTTGGTATGGCCTAAACAACCAAGGTGCAGAAAAAATTTCTAAACGACTTGCAAATGTTAAGTTTGGTCAGTTACGTGTTGGTATTAATGCGGCAAAATCTAATATTACACCCGAATTTAACTTGCTAGATTCTATTGAAGACTACATTAAAACCATGACTGCATTTAAAGATATTGGCGATTACTTTACCATTAATATTAGCTGTCCAAATACGCAAGATGGCGAGCCTTTTGTTGACAGAGCCAATCTTGACGCTTTGCTTAGTGCGGTAAATGAAAGAATACGCCCTCTTACATCTCGTCCAATTTACGTTAAATTAGCGGCGGATTTAGAAATAGAAGAAATCAACACCATTGTTGATGCCTGCATGGATCATAATATGGAAGGTGTGGTTTTAACCAACCTTGCCAAGCCTGAAGTAAACCAAGAGCATATCCCTGAAGAGTATCCTTCCAATAAAGGATTACTACCCAAAGGTAAAGGGGCTATGAGTGGTTTACCGCTACAGCGTATTTCTACCAATGTTATACGCCATGTATACCGTAGAACTCGAGGCAAATTAACCATTGTTGGTGTCGGTGGTATTTTTAATGCTAAAGATGCCTACGAAAAAATCACTTCAGGTGCGAGCTTATTACATATGATTACCACTATGATTTTTGATGGGCCACAAAACATCAATGAAATTAATAGAGGTCTAGTGAAATTGCTTAAACAAGATGGCTTTAAGTCAATTAGCGAAGCAGTCGGTTCTCGCAACCCATTACCACCTCTTAAAGCAGAAGTGGCAAAAGCAGCAGAAACCGATAAAGTCGCCTAATCACAAGAGAAATAATTATGTTTGAAAAACTCGTTTTTTCTCTTGATGACATGCTTTATCAGGAATTTAAAAAAGCCATTCAGACAGGCTATTGGGGAAATGGTGTATCAATAAGCCATCAGCAAAAGAAAATATGTCAAGAAGTCATAATTTTGCGAGAAAATGCGGCCACCACCTCAACCCACCTGCATTAATTTTTACAGATAACAGCGTAGGGATACGCTGTTATCTATTACAAAACAACATGGATTATCCACACCTAAACTACTCCTAGATAAGTTCAAAAGCGGCATGATAATCTTGTTTTAAATAGCTAACCGTTACTACTCTTTTCTTTATTACGCTTTTTGTCCCTTAAAAAGGTAAAGATAAAAGCCACCGCCGCCAATAACTCAAACAACCAACATAAAGGAATAAAGCCAAATGATTCGACTAACCGCCCACTGTCATCAACATAAGCACCCATACTCAAATAAGCAAGCCAACAGCCTATGCCAATGACGCAGAAAAACAAACTGACCTTATATTTACCAATAAAACTCATATAACCGCCTGAAATTAAAAGAAAATAAGACCCATTGATAAACAAAGAGTTCCTAATAAAGGATAAGTTAATAGACCTCATATAGATAATAAAAAATAACAATATGCATTGCAGGCGTAAAATTGCGTATAAGTAAAATGCGAAATAAACACCTATCTCACTTTTTTAATATTTTTAAACAAATCAGTCTGTCGCTTTCCATGTACGATAAAATGCTTCAACTTCAATGGCAGGTGGATTTTTGACTTTGCAATCTGGCTGCCCTAAATAGACAAAGCCAATAATATGTTCATTATCTTTCAGTGCAAGTGCTTCTTTTACAGCATGGCTGCTTGCCATTTCTCCGCTACGCCAAATAGCTCCCAAGCCTAAAGCCCAAGCCGCATTAAGTATGTTTTGCACACCCGCTGCTGTGGCATAGTGCTGTTCTAAATCAGGTACTTTGCTGGATTTTTGTATGCTACATACAGCAGCAATAACAGTAGGTGCTCGCAATAATAGGTTGCGTGCTTTATCTTGATGCGCTGGCGACAGCTCATGTTTATTGGCTTTGCCTTGCAAAAAAATCTCACCTAACTTAACTCTCGCATCGCCTGTAATAAGCAGGTAACGACTGGGGTATAATCTACCATGATCCGCCGCACGCAAGGCGGCTTGTAATAATAGCTTGAGTTGTTTTTCACTCACTTCAGGGCCAGTTAATTGCGAAATGGAAACCCGTTGGCAAAGACAATCAAGTGCTTGCTGCATATACACTCCTAAGCATACAGTTTATCTGGTAACCAAGTTGCCAAATCAGGAAATATGACTAATAAACCAAGCACCAAAAGTTGAATTAAAATAAAAGGGATAACGCCTTTGTAAATCTGGCTGGTGGCAATACTTTCAGGAGCCACTCCACGTAAATAAAACAGAGCAAAACCAAAAGGGGGCGTTAAAAATGAAGTTTGTAAATTAATGGCTATCATAATTCCAAGCCAAACAGGGTCGATACCCATCATTAATAAAATAGGGGCAACAATCGGCACAACCACAAAGGTAATCTCGATAAAATCCAAGATAAAACCGAGCAAAAAGATAACCAACATAACAATAAACAAGGCCATCATCTTACCACCTGGCATATTGGTAAAAGCAGAGTGGACTAATTCTTCTCCGCCAAAGCCTCTAAATACCAACGAGAATAAAGCAGCACCAATAAAAATAAAAAACACCATACTGGTTACTTTTAAAGTGCCATCTAAGACGTCTTTAATAATCTGATAATTTAGTTGTTTATATAAAGCCGCTAAGATTAACGCACCAAGAGCACCAATGCCTGCTGCCTCCGTTGGCGTAGCAATGCCAAATAGGATAGAGCCAAGCACCGTCACAATTAACACTAAAGGCGGCAATAAACCTTTTAATAGCTCATAAAGAAAACTCGCTGTGAATTTAGGTCTATCAGAGATAGCAGGAGCACGCTCACCTGCAAAAATGGCAGTCCCTATAATGTATAGCAAATATAACGCAACTAACAGCAAGCCAGGAAGAATAGCCCCTGCAAAAAGGTCGGCAACAGAAATGTTATCTGGCGTAAAAATACCCATTTTAAGCTGTGCTTGCTGATAAGCACTAGAAAGCACATCGCCTAGCAAAATAAGCGCAGTAGAAGGTGGAATAATTTGTCCTAAGGTACCTGTAGCACAAATGCTACCCGTTGCTAACGATTGCGAGTAACCCTGACGCACCATGGTAGGCAATGAAATCAATCCCATCGTGACTACGGTTGCGCCAATAATACCCGTACTAGCTGCCATTAACATACCCACCAGCACAACAGAAATGCCCAAGCCACCACGCAAAGGACCAAAGAGTAACCCCATATTTTTCAATAAATTTTCAGCGACACGGGATTTCTCCAGCATAACGCCCATAAAAACAAAGAGAGGCACAGCAATTAAAATCTGATTGCTTAAAATACCCTGTAAACGATTAGGGAAGGCCGCTAAAAAAGCACTGTCAAATATATCGAATGTCATACCAATGCCAGCAAAAATTAATGACACGCCGCCTAATGTAAATGCCACAGGAAAACCAAACATCAACGCCAAGCAAATACACAAAAACAAAATTAAAGGAAGCCACTCAAGCATTATCACACTCCTTGGTATTGTCTGTTGGCATAAAGCCGCTTATCAACAAAGCGATACATTGCAGAAAAACAAGCACGGGCATAACCAATAACAGTGTTTTAAATAGATACACAAAAGGTAAGCCACCAGGTTCTTGAGAAGTTTCTAACACATGCCAACTGTCGGCAACTAAATCCCAGCTACTTAAAAAGCAAAATACACAAAAAGGAATGGCAAATATTAATATCCCCACACGATTGACCAACTGTTGCCTTTTTGCTGACCAGTTGCGATAAAAAATATCCACTCGCACATGGGCATTTTGCTGTAAAGCATAAGCAGCACCCAACATAAAAAGAGCAGCATGGCAGTACATAACAACTTCTTGCAAAGCGGTTAAATCTATCCATTTTTGGCTAATCATGCCAATAAAAGAAATGTCTGAGCCATAGCGTAAGGCGACAATCAAACAGGTTATTAACACCATAATGCCCCCTAGCCAACGTACTGCCGATGCAGAACCACGAATAAACGCATTAATTGCTTGAGATAAAAACAACATAAAAAAACCATACAATAAAAATGGGGCAATCATTATAAAGCCATTATATGCAACTGTCTGTAGCTGCTATTGAGATTAACGCATGTAAGCATTAATATAAGGATTTTTTTGAGCCTTTATGAAAACCAGTGATTTTTCTTTTCAGCTACCAACTGCACAAATAGCGCAATACCCTCTTAAACAACGCAGTCAATCTCGTCTATTGCACCTTAATCGAGCCGACAACACGCACCAAGACAAAGTATTCATGGATATACTGGATTTTTTACAAGCAGGCGATTTATTGGTATTCAATAATACCAAAGTGATGGCAGCTAGGTTATATGGGCACAAGCAAAGCGGTGGAAAATTAGAAGTTCTCATTGAAAGAATGATCTCTCAAAGGCAAGTTTTAGCACATATCAAATGCTCTCGTGCGCCCAAAGTTGGACAACAAATCATCATTGCAGACAGTCCTTGTGAAGTGCTATCACGGGAAGGTAATTTATTTCGCTTACAATTATTGCAAGCCGATGCGACAGAACTCATGGCAACCGCAGGACATATACCGTTGCCGCCTTATATGCAACGTGCCGATGAGCCAACCGATCAAGAACGCTATCAAACACGCTATGCCAAAGTGTTAGGTGCAGTTGCAGCACCTACCGCAGGATTACATTTTGATGATGCGCTTTTAGCAGCACTCAAGCATAAAGGCGTTCACTTTGGAGAGCTTACTCTACATGTAGGGGCGGGGACGTTTCAACCCGTTAAAGTAGCAGACATTCATGCACACAAAATGCACTCAGAATGGGTGTCTATCAATACTGATTTAGTCACGCAAATTAAGCAAACCAAAACGGCAGGCAACCGAGTCATTGCCGTAGGGACAACCAGTGTCAGAAGTTTAGAAAGTGCCGCATTAAATGGAGAGATTAAAGATTTTGAAGGCGATACAGATATTTTTATCTATCCAGGGTTTAAATTTAAGATAGTTGACGCCATATTAACAAACTTCCATTTGCCTGAATCCACTTTATTGATGTTGGTATCAGCATTTGCAAGCAAAGACAGCATATTACAAGCCTATCAACACGCTATTGCTAAGGGATATCGGTTCTATAGTTATGGCGATGCTATGTTGATTAGTTAACAAACAATAAAAGCGTGCTGTTAGCATGCTAAGTAAACTGATTAAAACCAGTTACTTATTTATAATATTTTAATTCAAAAAGAGAACCAAATGAGCCGACAATGCTTTATGCAGTTTAGCCAACAAACCCTTAACTCCGATGATGCTGGCTTAGCAAGACGTGGTCGTTTGAGCTTTCCTCGTGGACAAGTGCAAACCCCCGCATTTATGCCTGTTGGCACTTATGGCACGGTAAAAGGCCTGACTGCCGAACAAATCAAAAATATTGGTGCGGAAATTATCCTAGGTAATACCTTTCATCTCATGTTAAGACCTGGTACAGAAGTCATTAAAGCACATGGCGACTTGCACGATTTTACAGGCTGGGACAAACCCATGCTTACCGACTCTGGTGGTTTTCAGGTATTCAGCTTAGGCGCAATGCGTAAAATCAGCGAACAAGGCGTTACTTTTCGCTCTCCAGTTAATGGCGATAAAGTCGAAATGAGCCCTGAAAGTGCCATGCAAGTACAACGAGATTTAGGTTCAGATATCGTCATGATTTTTGATGAATGCACCCCCTTTCCTGCTACGGAAAAACAAGTTGCAGAATCCATGCGTTTATCTTTACGCTGGGCGCAACGCTCTAAAGCTGCCCACGGAGATAATCCCGCTGCGCTCTTTGGTATTGTTCAAGGAGGCATGTTCGAGAGCTTACGAGACGAGTCCTTAGCAGGACTAACTGATATAGGCTTTGATGGCTATGCCATTGGTGGCTTAAGTGTCGGCGAGCCAAAAGCAGATATGATGCGTATTTTAAAATACCTTGCACCTAAAATGCCCCAAGATAAGCCTCGTTACCTTATGGGTGTAGGTACGCCTGAAGACCTAGTAGAAGGTGTGCGTCGTGGTGTCGATATGTTCGATTGTGTAATGCCCACACGCAATGCACGCAATGGTCATATTTTTACCTCCCAAGGTGTGCTAAAATTGCGTAACAGTCGTTTTAAAAACGACACAAATCCACTTGATAACAACTGTGACTGTTATACTTGTCAGCACCATAGTCGTGCTTATTTGTATCACCTTGACAAATGCAAAGAAATATTAGGTGCCACACTTAACAGCATTCATAATCTGCATTACTATCAAACGGTCATGGCAAATTTGCGCCATGCGTTAGAAGCAGGTACATTTAACGACTTTGTGCATGAATTTTATCAAGCACAAAAACAGGCAACCCCTGAAATTTAACTTTAACCCTTGGAGATATAATGAAAACCCTAATGCAACATCTATTCACCCTACTTTTAATCGCATTTTCAATACCCGCCTTTGCCGCTGGAGAAACAGGTCAAATGGGGATTGTCGGTCAGGTCATCTTTTTTGGTGGTTTTATTTTAATTTTTTACTTTCTACTATGGCGTCCTCAATCCAAACGAGCGAAACAACATAAGCAATTAATGGAAAGCATTGGCAAAGGTGATGAAGTCGTCAGCTCTGGCGGTATTTTAGGTAAAGTCACTAAGGTTACTGACAACTATGTCACCATTGAAGTTAATCCAAGTGTTAGCTTTTCCTTACAAAAAGCCGCAATTACTGCTGTATTACCTAAGGGTACATTAAAAGAAATTAAAGACTAATTAAAATGCCAGCACAAGCTGGCTGTCATTAATCACAAAAGGTGCACTATGTTAAACAAATATCCATTTTGGAAATACCTGATTATCGTTGCGGTACTGGTATTGGCAACCATCTATGCCTTACCCAATTTATACCCACCAGATGCGGCAATTCAAATTACTGCCGCCAAATCTGGGCAAGAAATATCATTGGCAACAATAGAAAAACTCAAAGCCAAATTAGCAGAAAAACAAATTACCTATAAAAGTTTTGCTCAAGAAAAAAAAGCATTATTACTGCGTTTAAACAGTGATGAACATCAGCTCAAAGCAAAAGAGATTATCCAAAACACCTTAGGTTATGATTATATTGTCGCTCTTAACCTCGCACCAACCACACCTGATTGGCTTAGTCGTATTGGCGCAAAACCCTTAACTTTAGGCTTAGATTTAAGAGGTGGCGTACACTTTTTAATGGAAGTGGATATGGCAGACTACCTAAAAGGTCGCATGGATAATTACCGCAATGAATTACGTACTCGTCTGCGTGAAGAAAACATTCGTTATCGCAGAGTTTTATTAGAAAAAGGGCAAATCAAACTGCTTTTTAGTGACGCTCAAACTCGTAGCAAAGCCGAAGACTTTTTAGCACGTCAATTTTCAGAGTTCTTACGTGAAACCACCGATAACGAAGAATATTTCATACTCAAACTCAGTCTCAATAAAAGCAAAATAAAAGAACTAAAAGATTATGCTTTAAAACAAAATCTCACAACTCTACGCAATCGAGTGAATGAATTAGGCGTTGCCGAGCCTCTGGTTCAACGTCAAGGCAGTGACCGCATTGTCGTAGAATTACCTGGGGTTCAAGACACCGCTCAGGCGAAAAAAATTCTAGGTAAGGCAGCAAATTTAGAGTTTCGTCTAGAAGCCAAACCTGAAGACAGCCGTTTTACCACCGATGTTTTCAGCTTCAAAGACAACCCAAATAGAACCGCACGCCTAGAAAAAACCCTCATTACCACAGGCGACAGCGTGACCAATGCCCGCCCTTCATTTGATGAAAACGCCCAACCACAAGTCAATATAGATCTTGATAGTAAAGGCGGTGCAATGATGTCTCGCACCACCAAACGAGCATTACAACGGCGCATGGCAGTGTTATTTGTAGAACGAAAATCCAAAGTCGTTGAGCAAATTATCAATGGCAAACCCACCAATAAAACCATTCAAACAGTTGAAAAGGGCATTATCTCCCTAGCGACCATTCAAGGGGTATTTGGCTCTAGCTTTAGAATTACTGGCTTAGATCCTGTAGAGGCATCAGAGCTGGCACTATTACTAAGAGCAGGTGCATTAGCCGCTCCCATGTATTTTGTAGAAGAACGTACCGTCGGTCCAAGTTTAGGGCAAGAAAATATCGACAAAGGTCTTAACTCCGTACTTCTTGGTCTAGCACTGGTACTGGTAACCATGCTCGTTTTTTACCGAGTGTTTGGTATTTTTGCCAACATTGCGCTACTAACCAACATGGTTGTATTGGTTGCCCTATTATCCGCTTTTGGTGCAACGCTAACCTTACCTGGTATTGCAGGTATCGTCTTAACCGTAGGTATGGCAGTAGATGCTAACGTCCTGATTTTTGCACGCATACGCGAAGAATTACTTGCAGGACGCTCACCTCAACAAGCAATTCATGAAGGCTACAACCGCGCATTTATTGCCATTTTAGATGCCAATATTACCACCTTAATTGTGGCAATCATCTTATTTATGGTCGGCACAGGCCCTATCAAAGGCTTTGCCGTAACCCTTTCACTAGGCGTGATTACCTCTATGTTTACTGCCATTATGCTAACCCGTGCTATAGTCAACCTCACATACGGAGGTCGTGCCATTAAAGACTTATCAATAGGAGGTAAAAAAGCATGAACACACCTATCTTACGCTTTATGAAATACCGTAAAGGCGCACTGCTACTATCTAGCGTGCTCTTGCTTATTTCTATTTTTTCTTTATTTAATCAAGGACTGAACTTTGGCTTGGACTTTACAGGTGGGACGTTATTGGAAGTTAAATACAACCAACCTATTGATGTAAACGACATTCGCACACGTCTAGAAAATGCCAAATATAAAGATGTCACCGTACAGAACTTTGGCTCTGAAACCGACATTCTTATCCGCATGTCTGAAGCCTTCCGTGAAGACTTAGGACAGGAGGTGCTTCAAAAGCTGCAAACCGACGGCAATCCAGTAACCTTACTGAGAAATGAATTTGTTGGCGCAAATGTAGGTGAAGAATTGCGTGATGATGGCGGACTTGCCCTACTACTTGCTATCGGCATTGTGATGCTCTACGTTGCAGCCCGCTTTCAATATAAATTTGCCTTAGGCGCAGCCCTTGCTCTATTTCATGATGTGCTTTTAGTAATCGGATTTTTCTCATTATTCAATCTCGACTTCGACCTCACGGTATTGGCCGCCTTATTAGCTGTTATTGGTTATTCATTAAACGACACCATCGTGGTTTATGATCGTATCCGTGAAAACTTCCGTATTGTTAGACGTTCAGACAGTGCAGAAGTCATTGATATTTCTTTAACACAAACCCTAAGTCGTACTATTATGACCTCACTAACAACCGCACTGGTGCTTATTGCACTGATGTTTGTTGGTGGAGAAATGATTTTCAACTTCGCTCTTGCCATGCTGGTAGGTGTAATCGTAGGTACTTATTCTTCTGTTTATGTATCTAGTAGTCTCTTATTGTTATTAAATGCAAGTAGAGAAGATTTAATACCACCAGAGCTAGAAGAAGAAATAGATACTATGCCATAATAAAATAAACTGAATTTAGGGCGAACTTTATGTTCGCTACTCAGTCTTAACAGATTAACCCAAAAGAGAGTAAAAACTATGAACCAACGTCCTGACTATATTAATCAAAAGCGTGAGCCGTCTTCGGCAGAAGTCTTGGTTGCCAAGCACCATGCGCCTAAAACAAACGAGACAAGCAGCTCACAGGTTAGTGCCAGTGGCGAAAAAGTCCTGCGTAACACCTATATGCTGCTATCTATGACACTGCTATTTAGTGCCTTCACTGCGATGTTATCCATGAAATTCAACCTACCCTACCCTGGCATGATTATCACCCTAGTGGTGTATTTTGGATTGTTATTTGCTGTTCACAAACTAAAAGACAGTTCAATGGGCATTGTTGCCGTATTTGCCCTAACTGGATTTTTAGGCGCAACCTTAGGCCCTATGCTTAATCTAGTTGCAGCACTTCCAGGTGGTAGTGCAACCATAGGTACAGCACTAATGGCAACAGGCGGTATTTTTCTGGCAATGGCAACTTGGGTAACCACCACTGGCAAAGACCTAAGTGGTTGGGGAAAGATGCTAATGGCAGGTATACTAATTGGATTTGTACTTAGTATTGGTGCTGCTGTATTTGGTTTACCTGTATTAGCACTTGCCGTATCTGCCATGTTTGTTATCTTAATGACAGGTTTAATTGCCTATGAAATTAGCAACATTTTACATGGTGGCGAAACCAACTATATACTAGCTACCGTCACTTTATACGTTGCCTTATTTAACCTATTTGTCAGCCTCTTACACTTACTTTCGGCATTTAGCGGCGAAGATTAATCTGACTTTATATAACCCAAAAAAAGCCCCACTTTTGGGGTTTTTTCTTTTTTAGGAAAACGTAAATGCCGCAAGACCAAAATCTAAGAACTCATCTTGCCCTGATAGTTGCCATGCTTATTTGGGGCAGTACGTTTATGGTCATGAAAGTTGTTATTACAGATGTATCTCCTTTGATGGTGGTCTTTTTACGCATGCTAATTGGTGCTTTGGTTTTTATACTCTTATGGAAGTGGATAAAAAAAGGCATTCGCTACCAAACAGGCGATTGGAAATACCTAATACTTATGGCACTGTTTGAGCCTTGTTTATATTTTTTATTCGAGGGCTTAGCTCTAAAATATACCAGCGCAGGTCAAGCTGGCATGATTACCTCCATCTTACCGCTTATGGTCGCTTTAGCCGCCTTTTTATTTCTCAAAGAAACCACCACTTGGCGACAAATTTTAGGCTTTATCATTGCAATTAGTGGGGTAATTAGCATGACCTTAGGCAGTGAAGTGAATGATAAAGCAAGCAATCCACTTTTAGGTAATTTTCTAGAGTTTTTAGCCATGCTCTCAGCAGTAGGCTACACCCTACTTATTCGCCATTTAAGCAGTCGTTATGCGTCTTTATTCTTAACTGCAATGCAGTCTTTTATCGGTACTCTATTTTTTTTACCGCTGGTATTATTGAATGACAGCTCATTAGAAATATCCCTACTCAATTGGGGATTACTTGCATACTTAGGTATTGTCGTTACCCTTGGTGGTTATGGCTTATTTAACTACGCATTAACTCATGTTAAAGCCACCACAGCCGTCGCTTACGTTAACCTGATACCTGCCATATCCTTAATTTATGCCATGATTTTTCTAGGAGAGCGACTAACTCAAAGCCAATGGATTGCCGTTGTGGTGATTTTTATAGGCGTGTTATTAAGTAAAGAAAAAAAACCACACACACCAACATAGCCGAATAATACGCATATCATCTTTTATCTTTTAAAGTCTCTACAAAAGCAACATATTCACATAACCAAGTAGTGATTTTTATTAGACGCTTAACCTTGCTAACAAAAACTCTCAAACCCTGCTTCATATAACCTTTTGGAATATCAAAATAATAATTTATTCTTTCTTTTTTATATCAAATTTCATTATGCTTGCCAACCTTAAATATTATCTAACTAAATGAAAGGAAAATTTATGTCACGTTTAACGGTTCACTCTATAGACAGCGCACCTGAACAATCTCAACCTCGTATTGCTGCTGCGGAAAAAGCCAATGGCTTTATTCCCAATTTAATCGGTGTGCTTGCCAATGCACCTACAGCATTAGAGATGTATCAAGAAGTGGGAAAAATGAATGCCAAAAGCAGTTTAAGTGCTGCTGAACGTGAAGTGGTGCAAATTACCGCAGCGGTCACAAATGGCTGCGGCTTTTGTGTAGCAGGGCATAGCGCCATTACGCAAAAAAATAGCCTAATGAGCGATGACGTATTACAAGCATTGCGTGAGGTTAAAGCCTTTGCAGAGTTAGATACAAAGCTCAACGCTCTAGCTCGTTTTACGCTAGAGGTTATGCAGCATCAGGGCAATGTTGATGATAATGCTTTGGCAGATTTTTTTGCCGCAGGCTATAACCAACAACAAGCCATTGAAGCCATTGCAGGCGTGGCTTTGGCAACCCTATGTAACTACAGCAATAATTTAGCACGTACTGAAATTAACCCTCAACTACAGCCTTTTGCCTAAAAAAATCACTAGGAGCAGTTATGAATACAGCATCTGCATTATTAAGCGCAGTCGAAAAGCAGGTTAAAGCGGAATTAAAACCTTTGGTTAAGCAAATTGATACTGACGGTTTTTATCCCCAAGAATATTTGCAAAACCTAGGCACATTAGGTGGATTTGCCGCCCTTGGGTCTGTCCAAGAAGGTGGACAAAGTCTTGGTCTGTTTACGCAAATTGAAGTGCTACAAAAAATAGGCAACGCCTGTGGTGCAACCTCTTTTAGTGCATGGTGCCAATCTGCCTGTGCTTGGTATTTAAAGCGCAGCTTGCGACCTTTAGTGCGCGAACAATATCTCTCTTCTGTCTTGCAGGGTAAGCGTTTGGCAGGTACGGCAATGTCCAATACTGTTAAGCATTTATCTGGCATCGAGCAACACAAGCTCAAGGCAAGTAAAACACCTCAAGGCTACGTCATCAATGGCTCTCTGCCTTGGGTCTCTAATATTGGAGAAGAGCATATTTGGGCAGCCGCGGCGCAAGTAGATGAGCAGCAATTTATTATGTTTATTGTTGAAGGCAGGCAAGCGGGAGTCAGTTTAAAACCCTGTCCTGAATTTTGTGCGCTAGAGGGTACTCGTACCTTAAATGTGCGCTTACAAGAAGTTCTTATCAAAGAGCACCAGCTACTCGCCGACACCCATGAATTTGACGAATTTTTACAAGCAATTAAACCTGGTTTTATCTTATTACAAATGGGTATTGGTGCTGGTATTATTCAAGGTTGTTTAAAAATAATCCAAAGTTGTAATCTCTCAACAGGGCATATTAATGCCTTTTTAAATGATGATTTTGCAACCTTACAGCAACAGTATCAGAGCCTATTGGAGCGAACCAAATACTTAGCTGACAAAATAGAGCAGCAGCGCAATTTAAGTAAAGCGGAATTATTATCTGTATTAAAGCTACGTTTGCAAGGTTCAGAATTAAGTCTTAAAGCAGCACAATCAGCAGCATTGCATGCTGGCGCAAAAGGCTATTTAAAAAGTCATGCCGCACAAAGAAGAAGCCGTGAGGCGATGTTTGTTGCCATTGTTACCCCTGCCATAAAACAATTGCAAAAAGATATTTCTGAGCTTAAACAACAACTTGAGGCGGCCTAATATGTACAGGCTAACGGCTGAAAATATCTGTCTTGCTTACCCTAAGGACAAACAGGATTTATCAGTTATTTTACAAGATGTTAATCTGCAATTTAAAGCAAGCGAGTTGGTTTCTTTACTTGGTCCTAGCGGAGTAGGTAAATCTTCATTACTTAGGGTTCTAGCTGGTTTGCAAAAGCCACAAAGTGGTGAGGTTTTTTTATTTAAGCAAAAAATCACATCGCCACACTCACAGATGCACTTTATTTTTCAAAACCCATCATTATTACCTTGGCTAACGGTGTATGAGAATATCAAATTGGGTATGCGTTTTAAGAGTCAGCCAAAAATCAGCAAATCGGCACTAAAACAGCGAATCAATAATGCCTTAGCAGAAGTAGGGCTACAAGACAGCGAGAAGCTCTATCCCCATGAATTGTCTGGTGGTATGGCGCAACGAGTTTCTTTAGCTCGTGCTTTAGTTAGGCAGCCTAAAATTATCTTTTTAGACGAACCTTTTAGTGCATTAGATGAAGTAACTCGCACGCAAATGCAAGACTTATTACGCCAATTGGTGCATAAGCATCAAACCACTGTTGTACTGGTTACACATGATATTGATGAAGCACTTTTGGTTTCAGATAGAGTGATATTGCTAGGAAATAAACCTGCTAAACAAATTGGACAGTGGCAAATTAGCCGTCACTACGCTGCCAATGAAGCTCTATTACAGTTGCAGCCACTAAGGTTAGAAATTTTACAAGCATTGCAATCTGCCAACCAGCAACAATTGCAAAGCACAATAGAATACCTTATCTAATAGGACAAAACATGTTACATTCAAGACGAGAGTTTTTAAAACTATCCAGCTTATTGACGCTTTCAGGTAGCTTGCCTCTTTTACAAAGCTGTAGCGATAACAGTCATCAAGGCGCTGATTCACCTTTAAAAATAGGCTATTTACCCATTACCGATGCCACGCCCATGCTGATAGCCCACCAACAAGAGCTATTTAGTAAACGAGGTATTCAAGTAGATAAACCCGTGCTATTTCGCAGTTGGGCGCAATTAGTAGAAGCGTTTTTAAGTGGACAAGTTAACCTTATTCATGTGTTATCGCCCATCAGTGTGTGGTTACGCTATGGCAGCCAAGCACCTGCCAAAACCCTAATGTGGAACCATGTTGGCGGTTCTGCACTAACCGTTGCTCCACAGATTAAGCAAGTCTCAGATTTAAGCGGCACGACGGTTGCCATTCCTTTTTGGTACTCTATTCATAATGTGGTATTGCAACATATATTACGCAAAAATGGATTGTCCGTAAGCACTAAAGGGGCACGCAAAGGGGCTGTTAACCTCGTAGTTATGCCCCCTTCGGACATGGTTGCCGCTTTAGCCAGCAACAAAATATCTGGTTTTATTGTTGCCGAACCTTTTAATGCCTTAGCAGAAAGCAAAGGAGTGGGTCAGATTTTGCGTTTTACCTCAGACGTATGGAAAGACCACGCTTGTTGCGTTACCCTAATGCAAGAGCAGCAAATTAAACAGCGTCCTAACTGGGTGCAAAAAATAGTAGATGCGTTAGTTGAAGCACAGATTTGGCTGCAAACCCATCGTACTGAAAGCGTGCAGTTATTGGCAAAAACAGGCAAGCAACACTATACCCCCCATAGTGAAGACGTGCTTAATCGGGTTTTATCTCCTAATGCCGATGCCTTACAAAACTATATTAAAACAGGTGCTATTAAACACCCTAACTGGCAACAACAGCGTATTGATTTTCAGCCTTACCCCTATGCCTCTTATACCCAACAATTGATTGAGTTATTAAAGATAACTCAAGTTGCAGGGCAAAATCGTTTTTTACAAAACCTAGACCCTGCCAGTGCTGCTAAAGAATTGGTTGATGAGCGTTTTGTTAAAACCGCATTAGAGCAACAAAATGGATTTGAAATTTTCAACTTGCCGAAAGGTCTAACTCGTACAGAACAAATAGAGGTTTAACTTGCAAAACAATCTAAAAAACAAAACCTCTTTTTATTATGCCGCATTAGGGCTGGGCATTTTATTAATCATTTGGTGGATTGGTAGTAGTTTATTGGCGCAAACCATGCCTCTTGCCAAATTGCTCGCACCAGCACCGACATTTAAAAATTTGTATTTATTGCTTAGTGAAAACCAACTAACATCGCATATTATCAGCAGTTTACAGCGGGTTTTTGTGGGGCTTTTTTGGGCATTATTAATTGCAGTGCCACTTGGCATTTTAATTGGTCAATACAAACGGCTAGAACAGCTTACCAGCGGTTCTTTTCAATTTTTGCGTATGATTTCCCCATTATCTTGGATGCCAATTATTGTTATGCTATTTGGTATTGGTAATAATCCTATTTATTTTTTGCTTACCTTTGCCGCTATCTGGCCTATTTTGTTAAATACCATTTATGGGGTAAAAAGCATCAACCCACAATGGCAAGATTTAGGTAAATCATTAACCGCCAGTCGTTTAGAAATGCTAATGCACATTACCTTTCCTGCCGTATTTGCTCATGTTTTAACAGGGCTTAGATTGTCTATTGGCATTGTTTGGATTTTACTTGTACCTTGTGAAATGTTAGGCGTTAATGATGGCTTAGGCTACTTTATTTTAGATACCAGAGACCGACTTGCTTATTCAGAACTGATGGCCGTTATTGTACTCATTGGTTTTATCGGCTGGGCACTAGATGCCTTAGTTAGATACTTGCAAACTAAGGCACATACCTAAGTATTAACCGCTTTAATGGAGGCGGCTTTTTTGTATCATCTTTTTGTACAACCTTGCACTGGCTTTAGGCGTACGCTTAGGCTCGCCTTGGCGTGCGACCTGATAGAGTCCAAATTTTTTGCTATAACCATAATCCCATTCAAAATTATCATTTAAAGACCAGTAATAATAACCTTTAACTGGATAACCCTCTTGCACTGCCTTACTCACATCATAAAGTGCCGTTTTCAAATGTGCTTGGCGTAACGCCTCTCTGGACGGACCTAAGCCTATACCATTTTCAGTAATATAGATGGGCTTATTAATCACACTAATATCACGAATAGCACGATATAAGCCTTCAGGATAATAGCCATAATCAATATCTGTAGGAATTTCTCCAGGATAGTACAAAGGTTTTGCTGCCTTATCTAAATCAAAATCCAGGTATTGTAAATCAAAGGCATTATGGGAATAATAATTTAGCCCAATAAAATCCAGTTTAATCTGTTTAGGCGTAGGATTTTCATACAATACATTGGCCCCTACAGGCAGTGCCTGAAAATCAAACAGCCCTTGGCTAAAATAATTAACATAAGCACCAGCAAATAATTTTTGTGCATAATGGGCAATGATTTGATCGCCTAAATCATAAATAGAGTAAGGGTCCATTTGCATCATGCTTTTACTTAAACCCACCTGTATATCAGCACCATTAGGCAGAGCCTTTATTGCATCATAAACCAAATCGTGCGCCATTAAAGTGTGTTTTAGCATTACGCCTAAACGCTGAAAATCGGCATTTTTATACGGGTTTGGGTGATTGCCATCAATATGACGACCATAGCCATAAACCACAGGTTCATTAAAGGTAATAAACAATTTAACTCTATCACTATAACGGCGCACCACCTGCGTAGCAAAACGGACAAAATCCTTAATATTTTCAGCCTTATCAAATGCACCTTTGCGCTCAAACCACATTGGGTGTGAAAAATGATGTAGTGTTATCATAGGCGTAATGCCTGCTTCTAATAACGCATTAATTAGCTCATCATAATGTGCCAAGGCCGCCTCATTAAACTGCGTTTCAGTTGGCATGACCTTAGACCAAGAAATTGAAAAACGGTAACTGTTTACACCCAAATCAAGCATATTTTGAATATCTCTTAAATACAGGTTCCATTCATCATTACCAACCCCCGCCGAACCCTGTACTCTAGGCGTGCCATCTGCCTTATGCTGGTGCTCCCACCAGCCCCAACTGTCTGTTATATCGTGGTGTCCTTCAACCTGATAGGCAGCTGAGGCAACGCCCCAAATAAAATCAGCACTAACCTTAGGGGCTTGCTCTAAATCGATATTAGCCCAACTCCAGCGGTCAATAGGTCGATGAATTAAAAAAACAGCCAGCGTATAAGTTAGGGCAAAAAAAATCAGTAAAAAAAGAAAACGTCGCATTATGACTCCTTTTATTTTTATTTTATTATAACTAAGATGACATAAAAAATGGCTTAAGGCAACTTAAAACCAGTGGCATATAAATACCAATTGATATCGTATAAAATGATGTTTTTATTTTAAAACAAGCAACATAAAAAAAGCGGGCAAAAGCCCGCTTGATAATCCATAACCCTAATTTATTCTCTGGTCTCTAAAAAGGCTTGTTCGCTCACCTTATGATAACTTGAAACCTGCTTACGATACGCATCAAAAGAATTGTAGACCTTTTTGATAGCAGGATCTTTAGCCGCCAGCTCATTGATGACCTCATTTGAGATAACTCGCAATGTGCTAATCACATCTTTAGGGAACCGCAATAGCTTAACGCCATGTTTTTCAACCAACTCCACCAATGCGGCATTATTGCGTGAGGTATATTCGTTAAGCATATCTTGGTTAATAAATTGAGCAGTAGTACGCACAATTTGCTGCAAATCTTTAGGTAATTTATTAAAGGCCTTAAGATTGATACTAAACTCCATCATAGAACCTGGCTCATGCCAACCTGGATAGTAGTAATATTTTGCCGCCTTATATAAACCAAAAGCCAAATCATTATAAGGTCCGACCCACTCTGTCGCATCAATCGTACCAGTTTGTAGGGAAGTAAATATCTCTCCACCAGGCATATTAACAGGTACCCCACCTGCACGTTTTAGCACTTCTCCACCAATGCCGGGCATACGCATTTTAAGCCCTTTTAAATCGCTTACAGAGTTGATTTTTTTATTAAACCAACCCCCCATTTGCACCCCAGTATTACCACCTGGCAGCGGTAAAATACCAAAAGGTTTGTATAATTCTTCCCATAGCTGTTGACCGCCACCATATGCCATCCAACCATTGATTTCTTGAGCGGTTAAGCCAAAAGGTACGGTCGTAAAAAACTGTGCCGCAGGTACTTTGCCTTTCCAATAATAAGCACCACTGTGCCCCATCTCAGCAGTACCCTGTGAGACTGCATCAAAAACCTGTAGCGCAGGCACCAATTCTCCTGCCGCATAAACTTTAATTTTTAAACGTCCGTTAGACATAGTGTCAACCAGTTTGGCAAAACGCTCAGGTGCATAGCCCAAACCTGGAAAGTTTTTTGGCCATGAGGTCACCAACTTCCAATTAAAGGTTTGTTGCTCTTGAGTGTTGCCTTTGGCATTAGAGTTCGCTTGTTTATCGTCTTGACAGCCTGTCAAGGTTAACAATGCGCTCATTAACGCAATCAGTAGGTACTGTTTTTTCATTGTTTTTTTCCTATAGTTAGTTATGTTTTTTATCATAAATTGTTTTTTTGTAAACAACAGATTGATTGTACGAATAAAATCCTACTCTTCCAACTGTTAAGTTTATTAATTTACTATTTTGTACCTAAGCACAAGCGTATTTTTTTTATTTAAAGACTGCTATGATGTTGAAAATACAAAATATTGAGACCATTTATGAGTACGCTTTCTCTACCACAAATACACAGTGCCTTACAAAGCTATCAAGACCCTTTTTTACAAACTGACCTAATCTCCGCTGAGGTGATTAAGCATATTAGCGTGCAAGACAATGCCGTCAAACTGGATATTTGCCTGCCTTATCCTGCAACCCCACTTATTCAAGGTATGCGTGAGGTTATAGAAAATTTACTAACCAACTTACCCAATTGTGAACAAGCCACTGTGGCCATTAGTTGGGAGGTTATCAACAGCAAAAAAGCCATGCAGCTAGAGGCATTAAAACAGGTTAAAAATATTATCGCCGTCGCCTCTGGCAAAGGGGGTGTAGGCAAATCTACAACTGCTGTTAATCTGGCGCTGGCATTATCTCAATTAGGTGCAAAAGTCGGTTTATTAGATGCCGATATTCACGGCCCTAGCCAAGGGTTGATGCTAGGCGTTAAAGAAGGCATCAAACCTAAAACCCATCAAGACAAGTGGTTTTTACCCATTATTGCTCACGGCATTAAAAGCATGTCTATGGCCTATTTAGTCAACGAAAAAACACCCATGGTTTGGCGTGGACCTATGGTTGCAGGCGCATTACAACAAATATTAACGCAAACCCTATGGGAAGAATTAGACTATTTAATTATTGATATGCCCCCAGGCACAGGCGATGTACAACTCACATTAAGCCAAAAAGTACCCGTTAGTGCCTCAGTTATTGTAACCACGCCTCAAAATATTGCATTAAGTGATGCCAAAAAAGGCATTGAGATGTTCCGTAAAGTGAATATTCCTGTATTGGGTATTATCGAAAATATGAGCTTACATATTTGCTCAAACTGTGGACATGTTGAACATATTTTTGGTAAAGACGGTGCAACTGATTTAGCGCAAGAATATGATGCGCCATTACTTGCCGCCATGCCATTATCTAGCTATATTCGCAGTCAATCAGATAAAGGCTTGCCGGTAGTGATAGATGATGCCAACTCAGAAGTGGCAACACTATATCGAAATGCAGCAATACGCACCGCCATTGAACTACAAAAACAAACACCTAAAGTGGTAGAGATTGAAATAACAGATGAGTAGTGGCTACATAAAAAATATGACCTTGAGCATAAGTAGCCAATAGAAAAAACAAACAACAAAAGAGAGAGAAGATAATGAGTCAATATGCACACATTTTAGAGCCATTGGACTTGGGTTTCACACAACTTAAAAACCGTGTCATGATGGGATCTATGCACACAGGTTTAGAAGATCGCCCTTGGCACTTTTCAGAGCTGGCAGCCTACTTTGCAGAGCGAGCCAAAGGCGGCACAGGACTGTTAGTCACTGGTGGCTTCTCCCCTAACCGTGCAGGTGACTTGCTCCCTTTTGGCTCTAAGATGATGAGCAGTTGGCAAGTTCCTTTCCATAAAAAAGTAACCAGTGCAGTCCATGAATACGACAGCAAAATCTTACTGCAAATTTTACATGCAGGACGCTATGGCTACACCCCTTTTAGTGTTGCGCCAACAGCAATTAAATCGCCAATTACCCCATTTAAACCTAAAGAAATCAGCACCAAACAAATGTATAAAACCATTGACCACTATGTGCGTGCCGCTTCTTTAGCGCAAAAAGCAGGCTATGATGGGGTTGAGATTATGGGGTCTGAGGGCTATTTTATTACCCAAATTCTAAATAAACGAACCAATCAACGTGATGATGAATTTGGTGGTAGCTATGAAAACCGCATGCGTTTTCCGCTAGCTGTAATCAAACAAATTCGTGCCAAAGTAGGTGCCAACTTTATTTTAATGTTCCGTTTATCAATGCTTGATTTAGTCGATAATGCCTCTACCATTGAAGAAGTAATCCAACTAGCACAAGCCTTAGAACAAGCAGGCGTTACCTTAATTAATACAGGCATCGGCTGGCACGAAGCACGTGTTCCCACTATTGTAACCTCCGTACCTAGAGCTGCTTTTTCTAGCATTACTGCCAAGGTCAAACAGGCCGTTAATATTCCTGTAGTTGCCTCCAATCGCATTAATATGCCAGAGACCGCCGAGAAAATTTTAGCCGAAGGCGAAGCTGATATGGTATCTATGGCACGCCCTTTATTGGCCGATCCGTTTTGGGTAAATAAGGTTAAAGAAGATCGTGTAGATGAAATTAACACCTGCATTGCCTGTAACCAAGCCTGTCTTGACCATACTTTTGCCAATAAACGTGCAAGCTGTTTGGTTAACCCTAGAGCCTGCCATGAAACCTCACTTAATTATTTACCCACACAAAACAAGAAGAAAGTAGCCGTAATTGGTGCTGGTCCTGCTGGACTTGCTTGTGCCAGTGTATGTGCTGAACGTGGACATGCAGTCACCCTATTTGAAGCACGCGCCAACCTAGGTGGACAGTTTAATTTTGCAGCCCGCATTCCAGGTAAAGAAGAATTTTATGAAACCCTACGCTATTACCAAAAAATGCTTAAAAAACATCAGGTAGACGTAAAATTAGAACATAAAGTTGAGGTACAAGAACTGCTTAATTCAGGCTTTGATGAAGTCGTTGTCGCCACGGGGGTAACCCCTCGCATGCCACCTATCAAAGGCATTGAGCATCAAAAAGTTGTCTCCTACCAAACGCTACTAGCGAATAAACTAACCTTAGGCAGACGTGTGGCGATTGTAGGTGCAGGCGGCATTGGTTTTGATGTGGGCGAATACCTAGCTCACGAAGGCGATTCTACCAGCTTAAATAAACAAGAATGGTTTAAAGAATGGGGTGTAGATATTGAAAATACGCACCGTGGAGGTTTAATCGACCCTGAGGTACACCCCTCCCCGCGTGAATTGTACTTACTGCAACGTAAACCTGCCCCCTTAGGTAAAGGCTTAAATAAAACCTCTGGCTGGGTACACCGAGCGGTACTAAAAATGAAATCCGTACAAATGATAGGCGGTGTTAGCTACGATAAAATTGATGATCAAGGCTTGCATATTAGCATTACCCAAGGCGAACAAACCCAGCAAAAACTACTTGAAGTGGATAATGTGGTTATTTGTGCAGGGCAAGAGTCGGTCAATGAGTTATATGAATTACTCAAAGACAATGACAACAAGCCCTTTGCTTTACACCTAATAGGCGGTGCTGAATTTGCAGGCGAGCTAGATGCCAAACGAGCCATCAAAATGGCATGTGAGCTGGCAGCAAATATCTAATTCCTAACCCAAAAAGGAAATGACTTTAGTTAAAAATTGTCTACACTTATACAAAATAAGTTTATAAAAAGGGCAATTATTATGGGATTTAAAATAAAAATTTATCTGGTTTTAAGCATTTTATTGATTGTTGGTTACAGTATTTTTACCTATTTCAGCTATAGCGACAATACGGTTATTATCCAACGCAATATCCAACGTAACCTAAGCAGTATTGCCACTAACAATGCTGATTATATGAACATCTTGTTTGCTGAAAAGCTTAAAGCCGTACGCATATCTGCACGTTCTATTGGCGAATACGCTGACAACAAACAGGTTATCCAAAAAAGCATCGAATCCTTAGCTGCAGGAATTAACGCCTCCGCAGCTTATGCCGGCTTAGAAAATGGTGCTATTTTTACCAGCTTTGATTGGACTGCTCCAGCCGATTTCAATGTCACCACCAGACCTTGGTATGTCACCACCAAAAAGAACAATAAAGCCACTATTATCGACCCCTATATAGATATAAATAATGACTATCTTTCTTCAATTACTGCCCCCATTTACAATGCGGACAAACAGTTTTTAGGCGCATTAGGTATTGATATTACCCTAGACTTTTTCTCGAAACGTACCAAAGAAGTAAAAGTAAATGGCGGTTATATTTTCTTTTTAGATAACCAACATCGCTTATTAGGACACCCAGATGCCAAAATTTTAGGCAAAAAACTTGAAAAAGTCGCACCTTCACTAGGAAAATATATTAATCAAATTTATGCCCAAGAAAAGGGCATGTTTGAATATCAATATAAAGGTGCAAATAAAATCATGTACTTTGACACCGTCAAGCTCACTGGCTGGAAAGTCATTGTTGCCGTCAATAAATCAGTTGCATTTAAAGATATAGAAGAGCAAGCAACAACCCTCATTATTTTAAGCATCATCGCCGTGATTATCTCTCTAATCATTAGTATTGCCTTTATTTCTTATTTATTTAGACCTTTTAATCAGCTAGCAGACATGGTTAAAGATATGGCTCAAGGCGATGGCGACTTAACTAAACGCTTAAATATTTCAGGCAAAGATGAAATTGCCCATATTGCCAAAGACGTTAATCTCTTTGTAGAGAAAATCCAAACCTTACTTATCAGAGCCAAAGAAAGCAGTGCAGAAAATGCATCTGTTGCCAATGAATTATCCAGCACCTCAAGCGAAGTAGAAAAACGGGTAGCCAATGAAGTCATGTTGGTTGACAAAACAGTAGCCACAGGCTCAGAGGTTATTGAAAATATTACAAATAGTGTCCACTCTGCCAAAGAAAATAGCGAACAGTTAGAAAAAGCAAATAGCAGTTTGCAGCTTATTCGTACAGAAATGCAAAAACTGAATAATTCCCTAACCGCCACCGCCAAGCGTGAAACTGAATTAGCCGACATGTTAAATAAAACCAATGACAGTACTGCAGAAGTGCAAAATGTATTAAAAGTCATTAGTGACATTGCCGAGCAAACTAATTTACTAGCATTAAATGCCGCCATTGAAGCAGCACGAGCAGGCGATCAAGGGCGTGGTTTTGCAGTGGTAGCCAGTGAAGTTAGAGAGCTGGCAGAAAAAACCCAAGAATCGTTAACCGGCATTCATACCACCATTGATGTTGTGGTTAAATCAGTATCAGATGTAAGCAAAGAAATTAATCATGCCACCAAAGAAATGGAAGACGTCTCTAATATGGCAGGCACTCTAGAAAGCAGTGTCAGCTCTAACGCCGATATTATTCAAGCCAGCATTACTGCCAACTTAAACAATGTAACAGAATATGAAGCCACCTCAAACCAGGTCAAACAAATTATTTTACAAATGCAAGAAATTAAAGAGTTAGCAGATACCAATGCTCGCAGCATTGACGAATTTAGCAATGCCACAGAGCATTTATCCTCAATGACCACAGAGCTAGACAAAGAACTTGGACACTTCTCTTTATAATATGGTGCAAAGTGTATATGTCTATACTATGATGGTTATTTTGTGAGCCAAACATGCAAGATAAAACCTATATCGACGGCAAGGACGCCGCCTTAGAAGACAGCATACAAACCTTTTTAAGCACACTCAAAAAGCTGGGGTTTAATATTATTGAAAAACGCTGGCTCAACCCTGCACCATATATCTACTCTGTACATATTTGTGATGCCGACTGCCCGCAAGTATTCTCCAATGGCAAAGGCGCAAGCAAAAATGCTGCCTTAGCCAGTGCCTATGGCGAATTATTAGAACGTTTATCTACAGGCTATCTATGGGCAGATTTTCGCTTACAACAGGTATATGATGAATACGGCTTTGTACATCACAAAAGCGAACGCTGGTTTGGCCTGCACGAACTAAAACAGCAGCTACCTCATCAATTTTTAGATACAAATCTAAAACAACGCTACTTAAATAACCAATGTTCTGCCACAACACTCATTGACTTAAACGCAGGCGCACTTAACCAAGGTATTTGCACACTGCCTTATGTACGCCAATCAGATTATGCAACCTGCTATATCCCCGTCAACCTCATTGCCAACATCTTTGTCTCAAACGGCATGAGCGCAGGAAACAATATCCATGAAGCACTGGTACAGGGCCTATCTGAAATATTTGAACGTGCCATTAAACAACAAATCATCACCCAAGCAATTAGCCTACCGAAAATACCTGCTGAGCTACTAAGCCAATTCCCTAATATTGAACAAGGGCTAAATGCAATAAACCAACAAGGCTTTAAAGTCACCGCACTAGATGCCTCATTAGGCGGTCAATTCCCTGTTATTGCAGTGCTATTACAACACCCAAATGGCGGCTTATATGCTTCTTTTGGTGCACACCCTAATTTTCAAGTTGCCCTAGAAAGAGCACTTACCGAATTACTCCAAGGTCGTGCTTTAAACGAATTAGACAATTTTCCTGCACCCACGGCAAATATGGAACAAGTCTGCGATATGCATAATTTAGAACTGCATTTTATTGACTCAAGCGGACATTTAAGCTGGGCATTATTATCCGAAGATGCCGATTATGAATTTTACGACTGGCACAACACCCCCATCTTTAGCCTTGAGAACAAACAAGCAGCATTACAAATATTTAAGCAATTAAAAGAACAAGGCTATGACAGCTATGTCTTTACCTATAATCAATTAGGCATTGCAGCATGTCGCATTTTAGTACCCGGTTTTTCTGACATATACCACGCAGATGAATTACTATTAAACAACAACAATCAAAGCCTAGAAGTTGGTAACTTAATATTTGACTTAGCCAACTTAAATACAAAGCAGCAACAAATACTACTAGACAACCTAGAAGAAAATGCCCTTAACGATCAACTTAGAATTAGTGAATGGGCAGGCTTTTTAATTGACAAACAAAGCCCTTGGGGGCGTTTACGAGTAGGCGAACTCAAAATGCGGCTAAACCTCGCTTTAGGACAAACTGACGATGCCCTATTTGAGCTAGAAAGCCTATTAACCTCACAGCACTTACAAGCCCAAGAAAAATCTGAATTAAGCTGTCTAAAAGCACTGTTAGAACTAGCAACATTAGGATATGAAGGTACAGATTTAAAACCATATTTAGCCGCTTTAAGCTATTACTACAGCATAGAAAATATCAAACTTGCCAGCCAACAAATTGCAGGCAAACACATTTTTTCCGCCTATCCCGCTTTAGATAAACACAGCTTTAGCCCTAACCACCAAGCACTACTGACAGCGTACAAAAAGGTTTTAAATTACACAACATAAGCACTACTCCAGTGCCTATGTTTACAAAAAATATTGACTTATCAAACAAATACAAACAATTTAGATATACTCACCTTAACTAAAAAATACTAAACAGCTGTTTTTATGCTTCTAATTAAAATACTTACTTTTAAATAACCATGACTCACTCTATTCGCTTTAAAATCATGCTTTATATTGCACTTTGTATTTATTTAGGGTCAGGGGATTGATTTATCTATTAAATATGGGGATTGATGCTAAAAAAAACCAATTTACGCATTCTACGCCCCTGCACCGTTTTTGATTCAGCTAGGCTTAGCTGCTTGATTTTGCACAGGGTAAAATAAAAAACCACTAAATCCCATAACCGCAAACACTGGCGCAGCTTTGCTGTGTCCGATTGCTTTGACTTGTTAAGCCATTTTTTGGTGGTAATGGAAGTTTTGAATTAACTTAATTTCATTTTTCTCTGATTGTTGCACTTTGTATAAATCCCAGCGCACTTGCAAATTAAGCCAAAAGTCTGGAGAAACATTAAAAAAACGTGCAAGACGCAGTGCAGTGCTAGGACTAACGCCACGTTTCTGATTTACTAGCTCATTAACCCGTTGATACGGAACATGTATTGCATTAGCCAATTCACGCTGAGTAATTTTCATAGGAATGAGGAATTCTTCAAGAAGCATTTTCCCAGGGTGCGTGGGCTCTCGTTTTGTAGGTATGCGGACCATAATACCACCTCTAATGGTAATCTGTAATTTCAACATCAAAAGGGCCAGTATCAACCCATTTGAAACAAATACGATATTGCTGATTGATTCGGATACTGTACTCACCATTACGGTTGCCAGACAGCGGTTCTGGCCTATTTCCTGGGGGAACTTTCAGCTAATCAAGTGTTGCAACCGAATCCAGTTGGTCAATCTTTCGCCCAGCAATGCGCCATAGCGACTGAGGACAGGCATTTCTGGCTTGCCTAGAAGCAATGCCATTAAAGATATCTTCTGTTGTTTTATCTTTGAAAGACCCAATCATAAAAACATGGTAGCACGGAATTCATGCTACAGCAATTAAGGCTTAACACAAAGCTAACCTGCGCGCTGGAGCGCAGCGTAGCCTGTCTAGTGCAATGCGTTTTTTGCATTGCACGATATGTGGCTGGCCTTGTTAGCACTATTGTTTGCAGGGAATTGAAAAATCAACATGGTAGTGCTCGTCATGGCGGACCCATGAACGTTTTTTGGAAAATTGTATATTATTTTTAAGATAATTGGCATATTTGGTTTTGAATAGGTTTGGCTGCAATTTGGGGTCAAAGATGACTCGCCATAAATCATAACCCGCTTTTTTGGATTGTTTGTGAAGCGCCACTATGTGTGCCGCCAAAGCCTCATAATCAATAGTTAAATCATCATAATTGTCTTTTTGGTCGAATTCGATGTTATAGCCAAATTTATTAAAAGGGTGTGTCGGCAAATGAACTGATACACCCTTTGAGTTAATAACAGGAGTCATGAAATCGGCAGAAAGTCCGTTGCGATGGGTTTTATGTGGTTTGAATTGCCCACCATTTTTGAAACCAGTTTCAGCGAATTTAAAGACTTTGCTAGGTTGCTCTTTTTCTAGATCTTTGTAGGCGGCAACAATAATGTCTTTAACTACAGAATGAATATACGTCCGACCAGCAATTTCTGCGACGGTACTATAGCTAACGAAATTGTTACCGTTAGATGGCAGTTTAATACCATTTTCAAGCTTACCATTTGACGTAGTGCCATAGCAGGTACTTTCTTTAGAAAAAACATTACTTGAAATGATTGCTACGATGATTAGTAAATACTTCATATCCATGCTAGGGTGCTAACGATTAGTATATGAAAAGCAGGCGGTTTGGAAGCACCAAATTTTCGGTTAAGCATAAAGCTTGATACAATCTAAATGCCTTGATTTTATTGCTATCTCGCCTATTTTTTATATACATTGTTACCTGCTGGCTTTTCTTATTAATTTCCACATTCCATATGGGTTTTCAAAAAGTTCATCTCCTATATTCGGCTGATTTCTTTCTTCATTAATTTCAAAAATTGGCGATTCCATGTCTGTACTAAATGTCTGTCCTGATTGAATTTCAGGTTTGTCTATAAGTTGGTAATAACCAAAAATAGAAAGCAGATTTACTGATTCTTGGAAATCTTCATTGTAAACAATACTGTCTTTAAGTCCTAAGTTGTGCATTCCGCAAGTATAGATTGTTCCTTTTCCGTCACTTATTGAATCCAAGACGTACATTTGATAAAGGTTCGATTCTTCAAAATCATTCAATAATTCAGTCCAATGCTCTTTAGTAAATGCTTTTCCTGTTGTTTCTACTTTGATTCCAGTTCCGCCAGATTTTAATATCGCATTTCCTGCTTCCGCAATTTCTGTAGCAGATTTCAAATCACCAGTTTCTCCTGAGAGATAAACAACAAATTTGTGCTTATCGATTTTTTCTAAAAATTCTTCTGATACTTGATTTACCATTCCTGCATATTTGAAGCAATCTTTCATTCTGTCATCTCTTTCGCAAACTTCCAATTCAAATCCCTTGTTGGTTTTTAAATTCAAAAGAACCATTCCAGCAAAAATAAAATCATTTAAATTGTTTTCTACAATTGCAGTTACTATTTCTGTTCTATTATTCCAATTTCCAGGAATGCAAAGAATCGTTTTAGGTTTTTTTTCAGCTTGATTAACTAATTTTTCTTTCTTTTTGAAAATGTTGAACATAGTTATGATTTTCAGTTTGCAGGTAACTCCCAAAGCAGCGGCGCGTTTACACATCCGACTGCTTTGGCTTATTACAACTATTTTTGCCAAGAAATATTAATTTTTTTATTATTTGATGCACAGTCTCTTAAGTACAAATTAATTAGGCTTTGATATGGTACGCCTGTATCATCTGCCATACCTTTAAAGTAATCAATAACGTCTTCGCCTAAGCGTATGGTAACGGATTTCTTTAATTTTGACGCATATGGGTTTTTACGAGATTTCATGTTTGAAAAATCATACTCTGCTTTCATAGAAATCACCTTTTATAAAATTTACGTTCTTTGGCTGTCGCTTTTCGTGCGGAAATTATTCTGATCAATTTACCATCATTACGTTCGCAATGAGATACGATAAGTATGCGGGTTTCAGAGCTCATACCTAGTAATATAAAGCGATCTTCCTCTGATGAATTACTATCATCGAAGAATTGAATGGCATACTCATCGAAAAATGTAGTTTTAGCTTCTTCGAACGAAATGCCGTGCTTCTTTAAGTTCGATGTCGCCTTTGACTTGTTCCATTCAAAATCAATCATAAATACATTGTATGTACAGTCTGGCAGTTTGTCAATTTTAGTTGTAATGCCCGCATTTGCGACTGGTTTGTAGCGCAGCGAAAAACCAGTCCGACAACATGTGCTTGTTAGCACTTGACTTTAATGTATATGGTGGCAATATACAAGCATGATTAATTGGAAGCAAATTACTGGCTTTAACTGGGACGCCGGAAACGAGCGAAAAAGCGAGGAGAAACATGCTGTTAGCCGTTTTGAAGCTGAGCAGGTTTTTTTTAACGAGCCCTTGCTGATTTTGGCTGACCAAAAACATAGCCAAAACGAAGCGCGATACCACGCGTTGGGAAAAAGCAATGACATTAGATTGTTGCATATAACTTTTACCCTGCGCGCTGATGATACATTGATTCGCGTCATTTCAGCTCGTGACATGCACCGGAAAGAGAGGAATATTTATGAACAAGGTTAAAACCATACCTAGATTTAAGAGTGAAACTGAAGAGCGAGCTTTTTGGGAAAAGCATGACTCTAGTGAATACATTGATTGGACTCAGGCTCAATCTGTTGCGATACCCAATTTAAAGCCTTCCACAAAAACCATTTCCCTCAGGTTGCCAGAAGGTTTATTGGACAGTATTAAGATCGAAGCCAATAAACGCGACATGCCTTATCAATCTCTTATCAAGGTCTGGCTCGCTGATGATGTAAAACAGAACCGCAGTGTCTGATGGAGTGCTAACGCAAAGCTAACCCGCACGATGAAGCGCAGCGTAAGCGTGTTGGGTTGTGCGATTTGTTATGATTTTGAGCATGTTAGTACCCCACTTAATTTAAAGGTGCCAATGAATGATATTGCTTGGTAATTTACCGCTATTTGGCACAATAAACAAGCCAATACCCTGTTGCCAGATTATACGCAAACGCCAATGCTGGTTGATGAGAGTTTTGCGTATAAGCTATTTATGCACCCGCTTTGCCAAATGGAACATAATTTTTAAACCATTATTTTGAAAGATAAAAAAGAATGCCGCATTGATTGACTGGCTGGTTATTGATTTGGCTGTTAAATATAAGGTGATTTATGCTAAAAAACCGATTTACGCATTCCCTGCCCTTGCACAATTTTTTTTATTCAGCCACGCTTAGGTGCTTGGTTTTGCAAAGGGTAAAATAAAAAACCACCAAACCCCATAACGCCTCAGTCAGCCGCCGCGTTAGCGGTCGGCTGGACTGGTTTGTTATCTCGTTTGTTAATTTCAGCACCCAATTCGCCATACTTTACACAAGTAGGTTTCAATTCCAACAAACTAGACAATGTGATTGTTTGTTGTTCTGGCACTTTTTCATTTAGCACGGATGTCGAAAGAATATAAAAGTCCCATTGCTCTAGATTCAACGGATTTACTGACGGCATATCTTTGTGTGCGAGAACACAAAAGACATAAATATCTGCTTTCCTAAATTTCTCTGCATTTCTTGCTTGTGATGTTCCAGTAGGCTGAATACCAAAAGAAATTTTGGAAAGCTTATTTTGTTGCCAACTTTGCAAGTAAGATGATGACTTAACTTCTATTTTTAACCCATTTGAGGCTACAACATCAAATTCATCCCACTCTTCTCTGAGACTTGATAGAGCATCAATGCTAGAAGCCACAATAAATTCCGCTAATTTTCCGCGAAGCGCATTTCCTAGCAGGTCAGAACTTGACCACTGCCAGAAAGACAGAACATCAAAAGCTAGTTTTGAGCCTTCATAAGTAAAAGGTTCATTGCCTTTTTTCAATTTTGCGTCTGTTGCGTTTATCACTCTGTACGACTCCTTTCGAGATAACACCTTGCACACGGGCTGACGAACTGCGTAGCAGTTTGGCAGTCCGAGCACGTTTGCGTGCGGTCGTGCTGCAACTTGTTATACGCCACAGTCAAGACCTGTTAATAATTTCCAGCCACCTGCACTACGCCAAATAGTGACCTCTGTTGATTTGAGTTTGATAAAGTTGACGTGGAGTGTTTTGGCTAGCTCGCTGTTTAAATAAACCGAAACAGTATGCACTTTATCTGTTGGTAGTTGAGATTTTAATGGCACAGGTCTTGTATAAGGTTTGTTAAAGTAAAACTTTTGTTGATCATTAATTGTTAAATAGAGTTTGTCGCTATGTTCGATAGCAAGCTTAGATTCATTTTTTCCTAAACAAATGGTTCTATCATTAAGTGCATGAGCATTAGTGATGAATGTGATTAGTGCAATAGTTACTATTTTTCTCATACAATTCCATGCGTATAACGCCGCAATAAAAGGCGAGCGTTAGCGAGTCCAGCCCGAGCTTTTTGCGGGCGATTTTTAATTGCCTTGTTATACACTTAACTTACCCATACCAAAAGTAATATCCTCACAGATTATGTCGTAGATTTCATCATAGAACATAACTTGGAAATGCTTACATTTACCCAAATGACTTGAGATATATGAATTTAACCATTTGGAATTTAAAATCTCGTGAATTGCCGCGCTCGTTTTTCCATTAGCTACTTGGGCACCATGAACTTCATCACCTGCCATTGAATAAACCTGCATACCCGAAAATCTGAGGTGCTTTATATTTTTCTCATCGTAAGTGTCTTCTGGGTTGTAGTACTCAAAACCGACAAGAGTTACTCCATTATTTTTCCATACAACCTTCTGAAGCTCGGGGCCTCTTCCGTCATGATGGAACTCTTTTTCATAAACTGGCTTGATTTTCATATTTGTGTATAACGCAAAACTAACCCGCACGATGAAGCGCAGCGTAAGCGTGTTGGGTTGTGCGATTTGTTATGATTTTGAGCATGTTAGTGCCCCACTTAATTTAAAGGTGCAAATGAATGATATTGCTTGGTAATTTACCGCTATTTGGCACAATAAACAAGCCAATATCCTGTTGCCAGATTATACGCAAACGCCGATGCTGGTTGATGATGAGAGTTTTGCGTATAAGCTATTTATGCACCCGCTTTGCCAAATGGAACATAATTTTTAAACCATTATTTTGAAAGATAAAAAAGAATGCCGCATTGATTGACTGGCTGGTTATTGATTTGGCTGTTAAATATAAGGTGATTTATGCTAAAAAACCGATTTACGCATTCCCTGCCCCTGCACCGTTTTTTATTCAGCTAGGCTTAGCTGCTTGATTTTGCACAGGCTAAAATAAAAAACCACCAAACCCCATAACGCCTCAAACACCGGCGCAGCTTTGCTGCGTCCGAGTGCTTTGACTTGTTAACTGCTAAGGGTGGCACGATCTTTAAGAATGAAATTTCGCAGAACTCGCTCACTGCGCATGACATAAATTATGATTATTTTAGTACCTTCTATCCGATAGAGGACTCTGCAAGGCTCGACAACAACCTCACGATAAATTGAATTTTTCGGCAATTCTGGAACTTCTCTTCCAGATTTAGGATGATCTTTAAGCTGGTCAACTCGCTTAAAGACAGCTTGAACTAATCGCTGTGCTGCCTGAAAATTATTGATTGCTATATATTCGGCAATTTCATCCATCTCGTTTAGAGCTGGCTCAGTCCATACTACTTGAGCCATTTTCTCATGCGTTCTTTTGCCTTGGAGTGAGAAACAACGCGACCTTCTAAGAAGGCTGCTTCACCACGAGCTAAACCCTCTAGAATAGCCATGCGATCTTGCATCATTTCATAATCTTCAACATCAACCAAATAAGCAGAAGGCTGTCCATGCTCGGTAATCAGAATAGGTTCTTTGGATGAACGCAAATCCGAGAGTATTCTCGTAGCTTGACGCTTCAACGTTGTGACAAGTTCTGTTTTCATGCAGGTGATACTATTCTATCACTTTACGGATTGCAATAGGCAGTTAACGCAAAGCTAACCCGCGCGCTGGAGCGCAGCGGAAGCGTGTCGGGTTGTGCGATTTGTTATGGTTTTTGAGCATTTTAGTGCCCCACTTAATTTAAAAAAGCCAATGAATGATATTGCTTGGTAATTTACCGCTATTTGGCACAATAAACAAGCCAACATCCTGTTGCCAGATTATACGCAAACGCCGATGCTGATTGATGATGAGAGTTTTGCGTATAAGCTATTTATGCACCCGCTTTGCCAAATGGAACATAATTTTTAAACCATTGTTCCGAAAGATAAAAAAGAATGCAGCATTTATTGACTGGCAGGTTATTGATTTGGCTGTTAAATATAAGGTGATTTATGCTAAAAAAACCGATTTACGCATTCCCTGCCCCTGCACCGTTTTTTATTCAGCCACGTTTAAATGCTTGGTTTTGCACAGGGTAAAATAAAAAACCACTAAACCCCATAACGCCTTGCTAAAGGGCGCGCGGTAGCGCGTCCATTTTGAGCAACTTGTTATGTGTTTTATTCTTCATAAATATCTATAACGTGACAAGGCATAAAATTTACAGTTTGGCCATGAAAAATACAATCACTACTAGAGGGGTCATTATCTAACGTTCCTGAATAAAACGGTGGTTTTATATCAGTAATTTGTACCCACATCCGCTCAACCGAAACATCATCTGAACCCTTTGTTTCTTCCATTCGAAAGATGAGCTTGACCAGATCACCTATTCTTAATGTTTCACGTTTTTCCTTTTCAGGTATCCAAAATGAATCAGGGTGCTCTCGATAAATATCTTCACCGTTATCTAATTCATAGCTGTCTTTTTCATATGTGGGTAATTCCATTTTTTGTCTTTCCTAATTACATATAACAATATAATTAACATAACCTAAGATTACATAGTACCACCCTAACCCCCTAATTCAAGCAGAAGAACAAACAAAAAGCCTTGAAAAGGTATAAGTTCAACTGCAAAAGTGACAAAAGGTTTTAAGTTACACAATATAGATATTACTCCAGTATTTATATTTGTAAAAAATATTTACCTATCAAAGACATACAAACAATTTAGGCATGCTAACCTTAACTAAAGAATACTAAACAGTTGTTTTATGCTTCTGCTTAGGGTGCTTATTTTTAAATAATTAGGATATGCTATGACTCACTCTATACGCTTTAAAATCATGCTTTATATTGCGCTTTGTATCTGTTTATTTTTAGCCATTAGTAGTAGCATTGCTTACTATCAAGCGGAGAAAAGCCTAGAGAAGGAAATTTTAAACAGCATTAAAATAACGGGAAATAAAACCAGCAACTTTATTTCTGCATGGCTTGATAGCAGAAAAAAACTACTCTCATCAGCGGCCTCCCACCTCACAGAAAACAATGATCAAAAAATCACTACCATTATTGAGCATGTACAAAAAGCAGGCGATTTTATTTCTGCTTATGTTGGTCGTCCAGAGCCTGAAGATAACACAATGCTTATTTTTCCCAAAAGCGATTTACCAGCAGGATTTAACCCCACCTCTCGTCCTTGGTACATACGGGCACAGGCTGAAAAGAAACTCATTATTACCCCACCTTATCGTGATGTATTAGGGGGTATGATTTTATCTATTGCTAAACCATTACCATTTGGTGTATTGGCCGCTGACATTTCCTTAAATCAAATAGAAAAAGAAATACTTACAACCAGCTTAGGTGGCGATAGTTTTAGTGCTTTAATTGATAAAGATAATAACTTTTTGGTACACCCAGATAAAAAGCAACTTAATAAAAACTTAAACAACCATATCAGCAGCGAGCTAAATATTAAAGACAACCAAATTAATGAAGTACAGATACAAAACCAAACGGCATTAATGGGGGTATTTCCCGTTGCAGGCACAGACTGGAAACTAATCTTAATACTCAATCAAGCACAGATTTTTTCAGCTTTAAATAACCTTTTAATTAGTAATATTATGACCTCTATCATTACTATTATTATGGTTTCTTTGGTTTCAGGATTGATCATTCATACACTATTAAAACCACTGAAAGAACTAAACAGCCTCATGTCAAATATTGCCAAAGGCGATGCCGACTTAACAACTCGCTTAAAAATACTTAGGCAAGATGAAATTGGCATACTCAGTCAGTCTTTTAATATTTTTATCAGCTCCATTCATCAACTGGTTTCCCACTGTCTTAATTCAGCACTATCACTCAATAAAGTGGCCGAATCCGTTAAAAAAAATAGCACCATCAACGCCCAAGCCATAAAGTACCAACAAGAAGAAATAAGCCAAATTGCAGTAGCTGCTAATGAGCTATCTTCTACCTCTTCTGAAGTAGCCAGCAATGCCAAAGGCACCGCAGAGGTATCAAAAAGGGCAAATATTGAAGGAAAATCTGGATTAAAAAATGCAGAAGAAAACAACCAGCGCATGCACACCTTAGAGACCAGCATTGAAGCGACCACCGATATCATTCAAAAACTTGATACCAACACCGAGGAGATAACCAACATATTAACAACCATAGAAGGCATTGCCGAACAAACCAACTTACTCGCACTTAATGCTGCCATTGAAGCGGCAAGAGCAGGCGAACAAGGTCGTGGTTTTGCAGTAGTAGCCGATGAAGTACGCTCTTTATCTAAACGTACACAAAATGCCACCGAAGAAATTCAAAATATGCTTGAAGGACTGAAAGCACAAAGTAGCCATGCGGCTAAAATGATGCAACACAGCAAACAGCTCACAGGCGAAACCATGAGCAATGCCAATGCGGTACTAGATAGTTTTAAACAAATTTTTAGCACTCTCAATGAGGTATTAGCACGCTCAGAAACCATTGCCAATTCATGCAAAGAACAGCACCTAGCGACAGAAGAAATAAACCGTATCGTCACTGCCATTCAAGAATCCACTCAAACCTTAAGCGGTAATGTAGAAAAATCAACCGAAGAATCTAACAACCTACATGCACTAAGTGCCGATATAAACCATAATTTATCAAGTTTCAAACTATAAAATATCGCCATAAAAAAGGTCGCATAAAGCGACCTTTTTGTTTAGTTAGCAACTACTTACGACGAACAAAGCCAACTAATCCAAGCAGCAACAAGCCCCAAAGGTGCATAGAACCCACGCCTTGAATGCCTGTTTTAATATCTGCTGTAGAGCTTGGCGCAGTAGGTGCAGGTGCAACTGGTGCCGCCGCCGCTGGATTTACATTCACAGCCACAGTTGAACTTACTTTCACACTATCACCAAACGCATCTGTAAAACTTGCTACAACTTGCAACTGTTTATTTACATCAGCATTTTGTGTTTGATAGCGAGCATTATTTGCACCAGCAATATCTTGCCATACACCTGCTTCCTGACGCTGCCACTGATAAGTAACTACCAACGGACTTGGTCCATCAAGGTCAGTTAAATTATTACTGGCTGTCAACTCTGTACCAGCACTGACCACACCTTGAGGTAAAATACTCACGCTACCTGTATAGGCTTCATTCACATTAGTCACATTCAAATTAATATTCGCATGGGCAGACTTACCGTTTGCCGTAGCAGTAACCACCACGCTATAACTGCTTTTAGCTTCAAAGTCAGCGGGCTGTTTTAACCTCAGCTCACCGGTATTTGCGTTCAACGTAAAGGAATGGCTATCTGCACCTGCTAAGCTATAACGTATCGCATCACCATTGCTATCGTTATCTACTCCTGTGTTTTTATCATTAATATCCACACTGAAAGGTTGGTTTTCATTCACTGTTAGATTTTGATTATCCAATACAGGCGCACCATCAACAGCAACCGACACGCTATTAGAAATAACCTGCTCACTAGCTCCAGCACCATCAGTATAAGTTGCAAGCGCACGTATTTGCTTGCCCTCATCTGCTAACTGCGTGGTGTAGGTTAAAGCTATTTGTCCATTGATAGTCACCCAGCTACCTGCCACGGCACGTTGCCATTTATAAACAATGGGAGATGCAATGCCATCTTTATCAGTAATACTTTGGCTAATAGACAAAACTTGATTGCGAGGAACCGTACCTGTAGGTGAAATACTAAATGCACCTGTTGGATTGTTATCATCAAGATTACTAATGGTTACTGTAAAAGGCGCTCTCACTGTTTTTAAGCCAGAAGTTGCTGCCACCACAAAAGCATATTGATTTTTAACTTCATAATCTGCACCAGGTGCTTTAAATTGCAATGAACCAGTAGCGGCACCGATACTAAAGCTGTTTTTATCTGCACCCTCTAAGGCATAACGAATTGCAATGCCATCTTTATCTATATCATTGCCTGTGTTGATATCGTTAATATTATAAAAAATAGCGGCAGTATTTTCAGGCACTGTGAGCGTTTTTCCACTAATTTGCGGACCAAATGCAGTCGTTACAGATACCGCATTAGAGGCTTTTTCTATTGTTGCACCAGAGCCATCTACATAAATCGCCAATGCACGCACCTGCTTAGCTTCATCATCTAAGGTCGTACTGTAGTTAGCATGCGTTGCATGAGCAATATTAACCCAAGTACCACCTGCTTTACGCTGCCACTTAAATGTAGGTGTAATGTGAGCAGGACCATCTGCATCTTGAATATTTGCACTAACCGTTAAAGCTCGACCTGCTGCCACAGGACCAGCTGGCGTTACATGTACAGTACCCACAGTTGGGTTATCATTTTTATTATTGATATTAATCGTAACATCAACAGCATCGCTTAGGTCTTGATGAAGAATATTACTATGGTTTTTAGCACTAACTGTGACATGATATTGATGCTTGCCACTTTCATAATCAGGTGCACTATTAAAAGTTAAACGTCCCTGAGTATCAATGCTAAACTGACTGGCATCTGCACCAGATAAACTGTAGTTGATTGAATCGCCATCACGGTCATCATCTTTTTTTGTATAAAAATCATTAAAATCATGTACATTGCTGGTTGAATTTTCATCAAAATTTAGTGCCAGTGTCTTAGCATGACCGGTTTCTACTAATGCGGGCGCAAAATCACCATCTTGACCATTAACAGCACCATCATTATTAGTATCTAATTTTTTACTATGTGCAGAAGCATTAGACTTCATCACATAATTAACACCATTTAACTCAAACCTCACTTCCACATGAATAAAATTAGCAATACTTGAACCCCTAGCTGTATAGGTTAGTCCATTGTTATTCAGCATTGGCCACCAAATACGCGCATCTTCACGAGCCGCATATAGCCATTCTTGGCTTTTATTTGTAACCAAAGGGGCTTTGCTGCCTGTAAGTTTATAGCTAAGTACGGTATTTTTATGATAGTTAGGTGGAATAATCTCAAGCTCTAGCCCCTGGTTGGCCGGATAAATAGCCGCACTGGTAACAGAACTAAAGCCAATTAAGGCTAGGGCAAATAGTGCATAGTATTTCATGGTCGTGCTCCTAATAAAAAAATGAAATGTGATTACGTTTGATAATCAGCTAAGCCCATTATTCATATTTTTACGACAATGTAAATATTTGTAATGAAAAATGTCTTAAATGTAACTTATCTTTAACTGAATGTAACATTAAAGCCATCTGCCTTTTTATCATCTCACATCAATATCAGCAGATTATTAAGCAGAAAACAGCGCATATTTCATCTCTTAACAACGCCATATTCAATTATTAGCCTACTAAAAATTAACTGACAGCCTGTATAAATATCTACAACTTAGATATATGCCGAATACGTATACACCATTGCTTATTGCGTTGATTGTTAGGTTCGAAGAATTGCTCATTAAACCAGTTAGATAGAGACATTAAATAACCAAGAGAACTCGATGAAAAACAGCTCTAAAGAAGAAAAACCCAGTACGCTTGTGAGATTACTCGCCATTTTATTCTCTCTTCCCATTATGGCTTCTCAATTTTTTGCTCAGTATGCGACCATGGGGTTTCTAGGTGGTATTGGCGGCTTAATTGGTGCTCTTATTCCTGCTCTTATTATTGTGTTGTTATTTCAAATAAGCACTGCATTTAGAAATGCAAAATCACGCTGAAAAATATTTATGTGGTCACAATTTGTATTTTTACTTGGTTAAATAATCACCATTTTAAAATTGCTTGGACAAAGCGCATAGCAAGTGTAATCAGTTGTACCATCATTGCCGATAAAAACAGTGCGCTAAGCAATCTTTGAGCTGATGCGTGTTTTGTTATTTTTTAGCCTACTCAATTTGCTTGTTTTCTCTTTTATTTAATCTATTTAAAGCAGTGATTGGTCTTGTCCTAGTATGTCCATATCTTTAGTTTGTATCTCTTTTGCCCATAGCCAAAACTTAACTTAAATGGTATAAAAGCCTCCAATTATATGCCCTAGCCTTTTGCTTGGGATTGAATATCCCCTTAACTAACAATAAGAGAGATTTTTATGGGAATTTTAACTGGCAAAAAAGCCTTAATCTGTGGTCTGGCAAGTAAGCATTCTATTGCATACGGAATTGCTGAGGCATTCCATCGTGAAGGTGCAGAGCTTGCCTTTACTTATCAGGGCGAGAAACTGGCAGAGCGGGTACAAAAAATGGCAGCTCATTGGGGTAGCGATTTATGTTTCCCTTGTGATGTTGCTAGTGATGAAGATATTGCTCGTGTGGCGCAAGAGCTGGGTACTAAATGGGACGGCTTGGACTGTTTGGTGCATTCTATTGGTTTTGCCCCACAACATGAGCTAGACGGCAAATATCATGAAGTCACCACTCGTGAGGGCTTTCATATTGCCCATGATGTGAGTGCTTATAGTTTTGTGGCTTTAGCAAAAGCGTTTGCTCCAATGTTAGAGCAACAACAAGGAAATTTATTAACTATGACCTATCATGGCGCACAACAGACCTTACCTAATTATAATGTTATGGGTTTGGCAAAAGCCTCTTTAGAGGCATCTGTACGTTATTTAGCTGGCAGTATGGGCGCAAGTGGTGTTAGAGTAAATTCTATTTCAGCAGGACCAATTAAAACCTTGGCAGCAGCGGGTATTCGTGATTTTCGTACCATGTTAAAGCGTAACGCCGCACGTGCACCATTACAGCGTAATATTAGTATTCAGGAAGTAGGCAATACTGCGGCATTTTTAGCTTCAGATTTAGCCTCAGGTATTTCTGCCCAAAATATTTATGTAGATGCAGGTTTTAGTGCCTGTGCCATGAGTATCAATGAAATGCAAGACTAACGATTAACCATTATTTTTAAAAGGAAAAATAACCATGCGTATTTTAATATTAATTTTAAGTTTTTCTCTATTATCTGCCTGTGCCAATATGCAGAACATGCTTAAAGGGGCGGTCAAACAGCCAACGGTGAACTATAAATCCATTGCATTAGGAGATGTATCACAACAGCAAATTGAGTTAAAGCCAACTTTGAGCATTAATAATCCCAATGCTTTTAGTGTACCTATCGACAGCCTTGATTATGCAATGAGTATTAACGGTAAAAATATGGTTAATGGCAAAACAGATAAAGTCGGCACTTTACCTGCGGGCAAATCTAAAGATGTGACAGTGGGTATTGCTCTATCTAAAGAAACCTTAAAGGCATTTCAGGATATTTTCTTTAAAGAAGATAAAATCACATACAATATTAAAGGGGTAGCAAAAGTGATGGGCTTTAATGTGCCCTATCAGCACAGCGATACCATTGTTAAACCAAAAATCTCATTTGCAGATATTAAAGTGGGCAATGCCAGCTTTAGTAAGTTGGGTATGAATTTATTGGTTAATATTGAGAACCCTAACGGCTTTAGCATTCCACTAGATGCGTTAAATTATCAGATTTTTTCTGGAGCAAAATCTCTATTAAGCGGCAATCTTAAAGGGCAAAATATCAAACTGGGTAAAAATCAGATTAGCTTGCCTTTAAATCTGCGTCCAACTGACTTTTTTAGCAATATTTTTAGTATGATGAAAAATCCAAATTTGCCTATCGGGGTAAAAATAAACAGTCCATTGTTTAAATATTCTGGTCAGAAAACTTTAAACATCAGCAAATTTCTGTAATTCTCACTCTGAGTGCAGAGCATATAACCATGCTTTGCACTCTCTTTTAATACGTTTTTATATCATTGAAAAAACTATTTTTTCTGGTTTATTTCTATATCGCTTTCTGTTACTTTAACTTTTTTTTACAATAATAGAGAGTCTATATGGAAGGGTTATTGGTTTTTGCCGTTTTAATCCAAATTGTGCTTATTGTTGGTGCGGTTTGTGGGTTTATTGCATTAGCAAAAGCCAATAAATTAACAGATGAGCTACAGCGCATTAAAACGCAGTTGCTAGCTCAAGCAACTTCTTTACCCCAACATACAAATACAACGCAAGCCCCCGATTTAAGAAGTGCGCCTGCTATTAATAAAAACACACAAACCAATGAAGATGCGCCAACTGATGCGCCTGATATTACCCCCCCTTTAGATGCTACGTCTGAAAATGTAAGTGCTAAGATAGAAAAAGCAGATACCACCTCTAACAAGACAACCTCTGAACCTGTTTATCAAGCTCAAATAAGTATTCAAGATAATAAACTGGTGCAGCAAATAAAAGACAACTGGCTAGTTTGGGTAGGTGGCTTGGCATTGGCATTTGGTGGCATTTTTATGGTTAATTACCTACTTGAGGCAGGTTTGCTATCTATTGCGATGCGTTTAACCCTAGGTGCTGCTTTTGGAGGACTGTTAATTGCAGGGGCAGAGTATTTGCATTATAAAAAAGTCCCATTTGAAGGCTTTGCTAATTATGTTCCTGCTGCCTTGGCAGGTAGTGGGTTTATCAGCTTATTTGCTTTAACCTTGTTGGCTTTAATGAGTTTTGAGCTTATTGGTGCACAACTGGCATTTGTACTACTGGCATTAATTGCGCTTCTGGCAAGTTGGTATGCTTTGAGGTTTGGTCCTGTTCTTGCGGTACTTGGTATTTTAGGGGCTTATAGCGTACCTTTATGGATTAATTCAGAGCAGCCGCAATGGGCTATGTTACTTGCTTATGTTGCGTTAATTACTTTTGCCGCCACATTGGTGGCAAAAAAAGTACAGCGCCATTGGTTGTGGTACTTATTATGGACAGGGCATTTTGGCTGGCTTGCATTAATCATCAATAGCCAGAGTAATGCCAATGAGCTGTACCTTGGCATTGCTGTATTTCTCTTATTCAGTCTATGGCTATTAATTATGCTACCTCGGGTTGGCTTGCGCTTTAAGCAGCTTGATATCCAACCTTTTAGCTTGCGAGCATTAGCAATATTACAGCCTGACAATCAATTATTTCTGGTTATTTTTGCTATGGCGGCTTGGTTTTTAATGCCTTTTACTGATAGCAATTTAAGCCTTAATCATTATGCTATTTTTATAGCAATTTTATCTGTGCCGCTTTTACTTGCACCAATACGTTATAGCGGCTGGGATAGCTGGCCGTTTTTTCTCTTTGCCTTATTAGCCTTATTGCTATTTAACCAAGATATGCCGATGGATTATGACCAACCGCTGATGGCTTTTACAGAGGTGCTAGGCGTGGCATTGGCATTTGCGCTGTTGTTATTTGTTTATGGTTTATACTTTGCACACCAGTTGCCCCAGCGTTTAGGCTTTGCAATATTAGCCAGTGCTGTGGTATTTGTGGTATTGGCATTGAGTTATGCCAATGCCAAATCAGAGGTGCGTGCGCTTGAGAATTTATACCCTGTTTGGTGTATTCTTTTATTAGTTAGCGCAGCGGTCTTAATTGCGCTTGCCCAACGTAGCAAACACCTAATGCAGCAGTTTTGTTATTGGAGTGGCAGCAATGCCAATATTGCGTTTGTATTTACTCTAATTTTGGATAAAAGTGCTTTGACCCTTGCTTTGGTCATGCAAGTAGTTGCTATGAGCTGGCTTATTCGCAAGTATCGAGTTGCCGCACCTCATTGGCCTATCAAGTTATTAGTAGCTGGGATTTTGGCACGCTTGAGTATTGCACCTTGGCAAAGCGATTATCAAAACTTTGAGATATTTAGCTGGCATTGGTCAACTGTCATTTATCCTCTGGTTATTGCCCTTTTTGCTGCAACGGCTTATTTGTGGAAAGACCAATTAAAAATGCAAATCTGGCTTAAAGGTGCGCTGTTGCACCTTATTGCTTTATTTGTAACAACTCAAAGCAGTTTATTATTAGTTGGGCATATACCCAATTTTGCTAACCTTGGTTTACATGAACAAATTGTACTTAGCATGAATTGGCTATTGCTTGCTTGTGCGTATTTATATCGACAGCAAATGGCACATACTATGGCTTGGCTGTATCGCTTAGCAGCAATTGTTTTATTAGTTGGAGCTGCTGTTTTACAGCTACGCCTAATGGTGCAGGATAATCCTTTATTTAATTTTGTCTTTGTCGGACATTCTATTATCTTTAGCTGGCTGTGGTTGTGGTGGGGCGTACCTGCATTAGCAACATTTTGGATTTATAAAAAACATCTTTTATTAGATGAAAACGTAAAAAAACCTGCTTTAATTCTCTCTGGCTTATTTGCAACTTTGCTTATTAATGGATTAATTCGTCAATTTTGGCAAGAAGGTAGCATTAACTTAGAAAAACTAACCTCATCAGGCGAGCTATACAGTTATTCTATTGTATGGTTATTAATTGGTGCGTTGACTGTAATTGCAGGGCATATCAAGCAGCATGCTCTTACTCAACGCATAGGGCTTATTTTATTGGGGCTGGTCGTCGCTAAGGTATTTTTATTAGATATGGCAAATTTACAAGGCCTACTACGTGCGGTGTCATTTATTGGTTTAGGGCTATGTTTGGTTGCGCTAGGTTGGTTATTCCAATGGCTGCGTAAGCAAGAAAACGCTTCTACATAAAACTTGCCTTTAATACAGTTTTTTAACGAAAAAAACAAATAACAACAAGGGCGTGCTAATTTGTTATTTCTATGTACAAAAACAGATAAACGCTCTTTTTTCAGTTAAAATCCGCGCTCGATTTAAAAGCTAGAGATAAAATCATTGTATGAAAAGAGAAATATTACCACAAATAATTTGGCAATTAGTGCTTATTTTTGGACTATTACTTTGCCTGTGGCTGGCATTTCAACTTAATTCATTCGCACATTACCATTTTGATTTCTTTTATGATTTTTATCATATTGAGCAGCATATTCAAACCTATGCACCACAGAATAAATTCAAATCAGGTTTTGAATTATTAAACCCTCAAGCTCATATTGCATTATTTAATCAAATTGTTGATGCCGTACATCAAAGAGGCATTCAACTAGAGAGTATTTATTACAATGTAAATTCACATAAAATCAGTCTATTAACAGCAGCGGAAATAATCCATTTAATTGACGTTAAAAACCTTATTCATACAATTAATTTATCTGCAATGGTTATATTACCTTTATTTGGTTTACCTTTGGTTTGCTTATTGCATCATAATAAATATTTAAACTGGAGATTACAGCTTAGTATCTTTGGTGTTGTTTGTTTATCGCTTACAGGGTTGTTATTTATAATTGGAAGTGAAACTGTATTTTATCAATTTCATCAATGGATATTTCCTGATAATCATCAGTGGTTTTTTTATTATCAAGAATCTTTAATGAGCACATTAATGAAAGCACCCACTTTATTTGCAGGTATTGCGTGGTTTATTGTGACTTTAGGCTTTGCTTTTTTTGCTTTATTGTTGGGGATTATTTTATATATACAGCACTACTGTCAGCAACAAATTGCCAAACCAACACGTTTTCGTATTCGCAAAAGCAAACAAAAAAACCACATATATTAATAACCTACAGCATGAGACAATACTTTATGCTTAATTTTTCCACTACGCTCCGCAGCAGCTAATGCTAAGTTTCGTGCTAGTTTAAGTGGTGAGTTATTATTACTAAATCCATAATAAAATAAATCCATGGCATTCATCATAAGGTAATTTTCCTTACGACGTTTTCGCTCATAAGCACGCAACGCTTGCTGTATATCTGTCATTACACAAAACTGTGTTGCTGTTTTGCTTAGTTCACACAACGTATCACTCAACTCTTTGGCATCTTTAAAGCCTATATTAACACCCTGTCCTGCTAATGGATTAATCGTATGAGCAGCATCTCCTGCTAAGACCACTCGATTTTGTGAATAGGTTTTTGCATGACTTTTAACCAAAGGAAAAGAAGCACTACTGTAAACCTGCTTTATATTGGGTAACTGTTTAGGATAGACATGCTGTATCTCTTGTTTTAATGCCGCATTGCTAAGCGATTTCAGTGATGTAATTTCCGTACTATCTTGATACCAAATAAGTAATGCAAAATGCCGCTGATTAAAACTCATCATAGGCAATAAGGCGACAGGGCCTTGAGGTCGAAAAGCCTGCCAGGTCTCGTCCCCTGCAGGCTCTGTTAGCTCTACACCAATCGCATACGCTTGCTGTTTATAATGTTTCTGGGTACGTTCAATACCTGCCATATCACGCAACTTAGACTGTGCGCCATCTGCAATAACTGCCAGTTTTGCTCTTACCATCATACTTTGAGTATCACTCACATCATTAACCAATACATCAACATGCTGCTTATTATTTGCTAATAAATCTGTGGCATACGCCCCCACAAAAGGGATTTTCTGATTACTTTGATTAAATGGTAAAACACAACGACCAGCACGAATATAAGGCATAAGCTGCTGCCATATTCCCCATTGTGTCAGATTATTTTCAACAAAATAGCCTAAATAAGGTTGATTAATATCTGCCGCCATAAAGTGCGTTGCATTCACCTTAGAGGTGTTTAACCAAGAAGGCAAAACAGCATCTTCCCATACAGACAAGCGTGCATAAGGATGCATTCTGGTTTGCTCAATACGTTGCCAAGCACCAATTTTATACAGCCAATCACGGCTCGCCAAATTCAATGCGGAAACACGCAAATCAGGTGCTTGAGTTAAATCATAAACTTCAGCCACTGGCGTACGTTCTATTAAAGCCAAAGTACACTGCGTTTTTTTAAGCAAAGCAAGCGCAATAGATGCCCCCACCATACCACCGCCATTTACTAGTACATCAACATTAATCACACTCAACCTCCATACACATAAACTGCCGCCATCTTAGCATGAGATGGCTTTTTATGCTCTGCTTTAGCTATAAAAATAATACTTAAAATCCAAGGTTTTTTGCATTACCATGTAGCTTTTACAGTAACAGATTTAAGGAGTATTTATGAGTTACACATTGGTTTTAATTCGTCATGGGCAAAGTGTTTGGAATAAAGAAAACCGCTTTACTGGTTGGAAAGATGTTGATTTAACAGAACAGGGTTTAAGCGAAGCAAAACGCTCGGCCAGTCAACTTAAAGAAGCGGGACTAGACTTTGACCTAGCCTTTACCTCCGTATTAAAGCGTGCCATTCGTACTCTTTGGACAATACTAGACGACATGGATTTAATGCATATTCCTGTTACTCGCAGCTACCGTTTAAATGAGCGTCATTATGGTGCATTACAAGGCTTAAACAAAGCCGAAACCGCCGCCAAACACGGTGAAGAACAGGTTAAAATTTGGCGTAGAAGTTTTGATATTCCACCACCAAAACTTGAAGATGGAGATGAGCGTTTACTCGACAATGACCCACGCTACACTGAACTTGACCCTGCTTTATTACCACGCAGTGAGAGTTTAAAACTCACCATTGAGCGAGTTTTACCCTTTTGGCAAGACAATATTGTGCCTGCTTTACGGGCAGGTAAAAAACCACTGGTGGTTGCACATGGCAACAGCCTCAGAGCCTTAGTACAATACCTCGACAGCATGACCCCAGATGCCATTTTGGGCTTTAATATCCCAACTGGCGTACCCATTGTGTATGAACTTGATGACAACCTAAAACCCCTTAGCCGCCGATTTTTAGGCAGCGAAGAAGAAGTTGCCGCACTAATGCAAGCAGTTGCAAATCAAGGTAAAGCCTAGCGTTTAAACCACCTAAAACAAGGCAGCCTACAGGTTGTCTTGTTTCACCTCTGCCAACTGGGTACGCATATCACTAATAACCTGTGCATAATCATGCTGATTAAAAATAGCCGAACCTGCCACAAACATATCTGCACCTGCAGCTGCAATTTGCTTAATATTATCCACCTTAACACCACCATCAATTTCTAAACGAATGGCACGACTTTGCTCATCAATCCTTGCTCTTACTTGTTTAAGTTTCTCTAAAGTTTGAGGAATAAAAGACTGACCACCAAAACCGGGATTAACTGACATCAGTAAAATTAAATCCAATTTATCCATTAAATAATCTAAATAACTCAAAGGAGTAGCAGGATTAAATACCAAGCCTGCCTGACAACCTAAATCCTTAATTAACTGAATACTGCGATCAATATGCTGGCTCGCTTCAGGGTGAAAACTGATGATACTTGCCCCCGAATCAGCAAACTGCTTAATCAAATCATCAACAGGACTCACCATTAAATGCACATCAATAGGTGCACTCACACCATACTTACGCAACGCTTGGCATACCATAGGACCGATGGTTAAATTAGGTACATAGTGATTATCCATCACATCAAAATGCACCACATCTGCACCCGCTTGTAATACATTATCCACCTCCTCGCCTAAGCGAGCAAAATCAGCAGATAAAATAGACGGTGCAATCAAATAATCTTGTGACATGAGCTTTCCTAAAGATAAAATTAAAACGCCATTGTAAAAGCTAGGAACGGCTTTTGCTATGCTAAATAGCAAAAGCTCAAATTTATTTGCAAAAATGATAAAACAAAACCCCATGAAAAACCAACAGACTCAAAAAAAATTCACTATATTTCATAATTTTGCCGCATTTTTGCTGGTTTTCTTATGGACGATATTGAGCATAAACAGCCATAGCGCAGAAGACCCCGAAACAGAAAGCCAATCCCCCATTAACAAAACAGCAAAGCAACAAACAGGCGAAACCTTGCCGCCCACAGACAAACCCATAGACAACTCAAACACCCCATCAAATAATCCAAATACAACCAAGCAGGCAACCCAAAAACGCATACCAAGTAATGAAAAAAGCACAATGAAACAACGCCATCTTAGTGTATTAAACTACCTAAAATTACATCAAAGACAACGAGAAATGGTAAAATTAGGCGAGCAAGAACAACTGCCTTTTTATGGTTTTTTCCTACAAGAACGCAGTGGTCGCCCACAAGGTGCTGTCTTAATTTTACATGACGTTGCCCAACATGCACATTGGCCAAAACTGGTTGCGCCACTGCGCGAAAATTTACCTGATTACGGCTGGATTACACTTAGTATTGAATTACCACAAATCACCAAAACACTTATAAAAAAAGATTTAAGCCGTTCTAAAAAACCACTTACCAAGCGCACTGACACCCCGTCCACAGAAAATAATAAGACCGCAGCAGAGACAAACAATGATGAACAAAATAACGCAAGCGCCACAACAGAAGCACCTCAACAAATTACAAACAACCCTAACCGCCGAGCAAAATACCAACAACAAATAGCACAACGTATTGATACCGCTATTGATTACCTAAGAAGTCGTGGGCAATTTAATCTGGTTATTATTGGCATAGGACAGGCTGCCATTTTTGCTGTAAACAGCACCTTAAAATTAGACAAAAAAGAAGGTCTTGCCTTAGTCATTATTAATGCCAAACACAATCCCAACCAAGATGACCTCCTTAGCGACAAACTAGGCAAATTAGAACTGCCCATTTTAGACTTACTAACAGAAGAAAATCGAAGCAACCTTTTACAGCTCCAACAACGCCGAGGAACAATGCGCCACTTAGAGCGCACTGACTATATTCAAATTCATCTTCCCCAAGCCATTGAAGCAAATGCCGTATTTAAAAGCACAACCAGCAGCAGCAAAACGCACCCTATAGTACGACGTATTCGTGGCTGGCTAAGAAGTAAAGCAGCAGGTACGCCACTTAAAATACCACGTTCCCAAGCACCACCGCCAGCTAAGGAAAAAGAGACCAAAGACAAGCCTCTATAATCTGTATGACCTATTTTATTTATAAAAAAACCACAGAACTGGCCTATTATTTAAGCTATAGATATTGCATTGACCAATTAAAAGCGTTAGCCTAAATTATCTAATAAAATAATAATAAAAAGGTTCTATTGTGCAAAAAATCATAACCATAGATAAAATTCCAAGTTTTTTACGAGACGGTATGACCCTTGCTATTGGTGGCTTTATGGGCTGCGGCAATGCCCATCGTATCATTGATGCCATTGTAAAAACCGATGTAAAAAATCTAACCTTAGTGGCAACCGATACTGCACGCGACAACATTGGCATTGGCAAACTCATTCATGCTAAAAAAATTCGCAAACTCTATGCCTCACACATTGGCACCAACAAAGAAACCCAAGCCCAAGTCATTGACGGCACACTTGCAATAGAATTGGTTCCTCAAGGCACACTGGCAGAGCGCATTCGTGCAACAGCAGCAGGTTTAGGTGGCGTATTAACCCAAACTGGACTGGGCACAGAAGTACAGGGCGATAAACCCGTCATTGAAGTAGACGGCAACGCATTTCTTTTAGAAAAACCCATTGCCATTGATTTGGCCTTTATTAAAGCACACAAAGCAGATGCCGCAGGCAATCTTATCTATCAAGGGGCAACACGCAATTTTAATGTACCTATGGCAGGAGCTGCAAAAATAACCATTGCTGAGGTAGACGAAATTGTCGCAAATGGCGAGCTAGATGCCAATTTTGTGCATACCCCATTTGTTTATATCAACCACATACTTAAGGGGTAAGCATGGATATTAAAGACGTTATTGCCAAACGTGTGGCACAAGAATTTAAAGATGGCGACTTAATTAATTTAGGCATTGGTCTGCCCACGAAAGCAGTGGATTATCTCGCCGATGGCATACATATTAATCTGCATTCAGAAAATGGATTTGCTGGTATTTGGGACGCTGATACAACAGATCAAGAACTATCTAATGTGGTAGATGCAGGAGGTAATCCTGTAGTATTACGCCTTGGTGGTGTATTTTTTGACTCACTAACTTCATTTGAGATTATTCGTGGTGGACACATCGACATTACCGTATTAGGTGCATTAGAAGTTGATGAACAAGGGGATTTGGCTAACTGGAAAATTCCGGGTAAATTGCTGCCCGGCATGGGCGGTGCGATGGATTTAGTCAGTGGTTCCAAAAAAGTCATCATCGCCATGCAGCACACCGCCAAAGGCAAACCCAAAATTCTACCACGTTGCACCTTACCCTTAACAGGCAAAGGCGTAGTGGATATGATTATTACCGAATTAGGCGTATTTGAATTTATCCAAGGTGAGTTATGTTTAACTGAACTGATGGATAACGTCACCTTGGACGAAATTAAAGCACTAACACCAGCTAAGTATCGAGTTGCACTTAAAAGCTAATAGATTAGCTACGACGAAAACGCTCAATAATGCTTTGTATGTTGCTGATGGTTTCATCTAAGCTAACACTGGCATTTAAGCTATTGTGTGCAGCCTGATAACTGGCATCACAAAGTTGACCAATTTCTTGCACACTGGCACTAACCGTTTTTGCCACAACGCCTTGTTCTTCCATGGATGCGGACATACCCAGACTCATTTCTGCCATACTATCAATAATTTTTTCAATGGCACTGAGCTGCTCCTGCATCGAGGTGACTTTTTCTCTGCTAGTTTGCACAATTTCTTCACTGGCATTTGCTTGAGCAACTGCATGTTGCGTTTTTTCATTTAAGGTACTAATCACACTCACAATGCTTTTGGCAGAGGTTGCCGTTTTATTGGCCAAGTCTCGTACTTCGTCGGCAACCACAGAAAAACCACGTCCATGCTCCCCTGCTCTAGCCGCTTCAATGGCTGCATTAAGTGCCAGTAGGTTGGTTTGCTCCGCAATGCTTGAAATAAGCTCAACTGACTCGGTAATCTCTTTGGTTGAGAGGTTTAACTCCTCAATAATTTGTGTATTTCTAGCACTGGAATCTGTCAATTTAAGCATCGTTTCAAGAGCCTCATGAGCCGCTTGATTGCCCTCTTGCACTCGCTTACGAGACAAACTTGCGTGTTTATTATTGGCATCAATACTTTTGGCAATTTCTGCAATGGCTACAGATAATTCCGAAACCGCATGAGAAATACTTTGAGTTGCTGTGTTTTGCTGCTCAACGGAGTTTTGAGTTACCTCTGCTTCTGCGCGGGTGTTGTGCGAGATTTGGTGCAAGTTATCCAACACTTGAGTGGTGCGTGTCAGCACCGTTCTAAATTTTGCTATCTCACAATCATAAGCCAGCTTTGCCATTGCTCTGCGCCCACTTGCCGCATAATAAGTAGAAGCAATAATAGGGTCTTTAAACGCATTGTCATTCATTTTTAACAAATCGTCCCATTCATGCCTAAATTGCCAAGCAACAGCTACTAATGAAACCAACCCAGCCAGTGCCGCCATAGACGCAGGCACCAAACCATAGGTAACATACAAGCCAATACTTAATGCAGCAGCAGGAACAAACACAGGCAAACTTTTAAACGCATACCCACGCAAGCGAGAAGCGATTGAAAATGGCGATTTGTTTTTATTTAGCCTACGGTACAGTTTTTCGGCACGTTTGATGTCCTCACGCTTGGGCGTTACACGCACAGATTCGTAGCCGATGATTTCGCCCTGTTCAAACACGGGAGTTACAAACGCATTCACCCAATAAAAGCCGCCATTTTTACGCCGATTTTTAACCAGCCCCATCCATGCCTTGCCCGTTTTTAAACGGGTCCACATATTAGCAAAAGCCGCCGCCGGCATATCAGGGTGACGAATGATATTGTGCGCTTTGCCAATCAGCTCAGTACGTGAAAAACCCGATGCCATTTCAAATTCTTTATTGCAATCAGTAATTCTACCTTTGGTATCGGTGCTGGAAATTAAGCTATGAGTTGACGGAAGAATATATTCATCATCCGTAATAGGGAGATTAACCTTCATTTAAAATTCCATAAACATAAAAGTAAACAATAAGAAGAAACTATCTTATATTCAAAAATAAATGAAGGGGCAATAGTTTGACAAAAAAAGCAGCTAAAACTATTGACCTATATCAATTTTTCTAGCTACTTAATGCAAGGGCTTTTGCCGTACCCTCTCAAATTACAAACAACTACAGCTTATCTAACCCTAGCTCTTCCATAGAAATTTCACGTATTTTAAATTTCTGGATTTTACCCGTTACGGTCATGGGGAACTCATCAACAAATTTAAAGTAACGTGGGATTTTAAAGTGTGTGATTTTGCCCTTACAGAACTCACGTAGCTCTTCTTCATTGACTGTATGTGAGGGATGAAACTTAACCCACGCGATCAACTCTTCACCGTATTTTTTATCTGGTACACCTGTGACCTGTACGTCTGAAATGGCTTCATGGGTGTATAAAAGCTCTTCAATTTCTTTGGGATAAATGTTTTCGCCACCACGAATAACCATATCTTTAATACGCCCAACAATTTGGATATAGCCTTGTTCGTCCATTGTCGCAAGGTCTCCTGTGTGCATCCAACCGCCTTCGTCAATGGCTTTGCGTGTGGCTTCTTCATTATTCCAGTATTTAAGCATCACACTATAACCACGTGTACACAGCTCGCCAATTTCGCCTCGTGCTAAGAGTTTGCCCGTGCCTGCTTCTATGATTTTACTTTCAATATGCGCCTGCGTGCGACCTACGGTTGTAACTCGCTTTTCAAAAGGATCATCAGCGGCGGTTTGAGTAGAAACTGGGCTGGTTTCAGTCATGCCATAGGCAATTTGTACTTCTTGCATGTGCATTTTAGCATTGACATCTTTCATGACCTCAGCAGGGCAAATGGAGCCTGCCATAATACCAGTACGCAAGGAGCTTAAATCAAACTCGGCAAACTTAGGGTGATCTAATTCGGCAATAAACATGGTCGGCACACCATAAACTGCGGTGGCTTTTTCTGCCTGTATGCTTTGCAGAACGCTTTCAACTTCAAAGCCTTCATCAGGATAAATCATGGTTGCCCCGTGTGTAATACAGCCTAAATTACCCATAACCATGCCAAAGCAATGGTATAAAGGTACTGGAATAACCAGCCTATCTTCGGCACTTAAATTCATACTCTCGGCAACGAAATAGCCATTATTTAAAATATTATGATGCGACAGTGTTGCCCCTTTAGGAAAACCAGTGGTACCTGAGGTGTATTGAATGTTAATGGGGTCATCAAATTGCAAAGTAGCCTGAATATCTTGCAAGCTCTGCTCTGAGGCTGCCTCTGCTTTTTGCATAAACTCTTGCCAACAACAGATCCCAGGGTAGCGATTTACAGATAAATTAACCACACTTTGCAAATAAGGTAGTCTTTTGATTTTAAGCTGCCCTATTTCACATAAATGGAGTTCTGGTGCTAACTCATTAATCATTTGAATATAATCTGAGGTTTTAAACTGATCAGCGGTGATTAAAAATGCCGCTTGCGACTGATTAAGCGCATATTCTAATTCATGAGTACGATAAGCAGGATTAATATTGACCAAAATTGCCCCAATTTTAGCGGTAGCAAATTGAATAATCGCCCACTCTGCTCGGTTAGGTGACCATATCCCCACTCTATCGCCCTTTTTAACTCCTACAGCAAGTAATGCTCTAGCAGCTTGATTTACTTCTACTTGTAATTGCCTGTAGCTGTAACGTAAATTTTGATGGCGTGAAATAAGCGCATCATTATCTGGATAAAGTGCGACTGTTTCATCAAATTTATCACCAATGGTCATACCAATAAGTGGTTTTTTAGAAGTACCGCTGGTATAGCTTAGTAGTTGATTTTGCATAGTGCATTTTCCTCTTTTTTTTTAGTTATTTTTAGGTCAATCCTTAATACAAGGAGAAAGTTTAATTATTGTTATGTTTTATCCATGAAAGTTTGTGCCACTTTTGACTGATTAACTCGCCCAAGTTGCTGGCTAATCCAATGTCCTGTTTGTACTATTTTATCTAGGCTGATGCCAGTTTCAATGCCCATGCCATGGAGCATATACACCACGTCCTCGCTGGCAACATTACCTGCCGCACCACGAGCATAAGGGCAACCGCCTAGGCCTGCTACAGACGCATCAATAACCTGCACACCCTGCTGTAATACCGCATATAAATTGGCTAATGCCTGTCCATAGGTATCATGAAAATGAGCGGCCAATTTAGAAACAGGTGCAACCTTAGCTACCGTCTCTATTAAACGGCTGGCTGCCAGTGGCGTACCCACGCCAATGGTGTCACCTAAAGAAATTTCATAACAGCCCATTGCCAGCATTTCCTGACTTAAAGCGGCAACCTGAGAGGGATTAATTGCGCCTTCATAAGGACAGCCCAAAACGGTTGAAATATAACCACGCACACGAATATTATGCTTTTTTGCCTGCTCGATAATAGGCGCAAAACGTGCCAGACTTTCACTAATAGAGCAGTTAATATTTTTTTGTGAAAACGTCTCAGATGCACCTGCAAAAACTGCCACTTCTTGCACCTGAGCATGCACGGCATATTCAAACCCCTGCATATTTGGCGTTAGCGCAGCATACACCACATTTGGGCGACGTTTAATGCCCTGCATAACCGCACTGGCATCGGCCATTTGCGGTACCCACTTAGGGGAAACAAAACTGGCAGCCTCAATATAACTTAGCCCTGCCTCGCCTAAGCGTTCAATCAGCTCTAACTTAACCTCGGTGGCAATCATGGCTCCAGCTTCGTTTTGCAATCCGTCTCTAGGGCTGACTTCCACCAGCCTAACCTGAGTTGCTATGCTCATGTTAGCTCTCCTTTTCATCAGCAGTGACGGCAACCAGCGTAGCGCCCTCGTCCACCAAATCTTTTACTTGCCAATAAACCTCGCTGACTTCTCCTGCATAGGGGGCTTTGATGCTGTGTTCCATTTTCATCGCTTCCATAATCATAAGTGTATCTCCCTGTGCGACTTTATCCCCAGGGGCAACTAATACGGCAACCACCGTACCATTCATTGGCGCATTCAGTGAGGCTTCATCAGCTTGAGTTTGCACATTAAAAACAGGACGAAACAGGCGACACTGAAATGCACTGCCCTGCTGAAACAGGGTTAACTCATCATCGTTTAGATAGCCATGCACACGCAAATGATGACCGTTAATCACCGCCTGTAAATAATCAGCTTGCAAACTTGGGAATACCTGTAATTCGGTATCTGCCAAACGTAGAAGATAGCCATTTTCTTGCTCGCAAATACTGACGAGATAGGTTGCATCGCCAACAACCCATTGCATGGGTCGAGCGTATTGCATATTGAGCCGCCAGCTACTTTGCTGATTAAAGGGAGAATATGGATCATATTGCATGGCATTTTGCTGACGCTCTTGTAGCAAAACAAAACAGGTTGCCAGTGCTAGCTGTTGGCTTAAATCTGTGTGTGCTTGAGGCATCAGCAAGGTTTGGTGCTTATCAATAAATCCTGTATCAAGCTGTGCTGCACGAAAAGGTTGGCTATTGGCTAAACGATGCAAAAAGTGCAAGTTATTTTTCATACCACCAATACGAAACGCCTCTAACGCTTGCACCATGCGATTAATTGCCTGCTCACGGTTTTCGTCCCAAACAATCAATTTGGCAATCATAGGGTCATAGTAAATACTCACTTCATCACCCTCAATTACCCCCGTATCCACACGCACCTTGGCACTCTCTGCTGGGGTACGCAAATAATGTAATGTCCCTGTTACTGGCAAAAAGTCGTTGTCTGGGTCTTCAGCATAAACTCGCACCTCCAGCGCATGTCCTCGAATTTGAATGTCCTCTTGTTTAAGCGGCAAAGCCTCACCATAAGCAACACGCAACTGCCATTCAACCAAATCTTGTCCACTAATCATTTCTGTTACAGGGTGCTCAACCTGTAAACGGGTGTTCATTTCCATAAAATAAAAGGAACCGTCTTCATCGTATAAAAATTCGACCGTACCAGCTCCTTGATACTCAATAGCAAGAGCCGCAGCAAGAGCGGCTTCGCCCATCGCTTGGCGCGTTTTTTCTGCTAAGTTTGGTGCTGGTGCTTCTTCTAGTACTTTTTGATGACGACGTTGAATAGAGCAATCACGTTCTGCCAAATACACCCCATTACCAAAGCGGTCGCAAAACACCTGAATTTCCACATGCCGAGGCTTGGTTAAATAACGCTCCAGCAGCATATCAGGATTAGCAAAAGATTTTTCTGCTTCCCTTTGTGCGCTGACTAACGCTGCATCAAACTCAGACAATTCATTGACCACACGCATACCCTTGCCACCGCCGCCTGCAACGGCTTTTAACAATAAAGGAAAACCGCACTTTTCGGCTTCTTGTTTTAATAAAGCAGGGCTTTGCTCTGCCCCATGATAGCCAGGAACCAACGGCACACCCGCTTGTTGCATAATGCTTTTTGCCGCAGATTTAGAACCCATAGCGGTAATAGCACTGGCAGGCGGACCTATAAACACAAGGTTATGCTGTTCGCAGGCTTTGGCAAAGTCTGCATTTTCAGATAAAAAGCCATATCCGGGGTGTATGGCTTGCGCCCCCGATTTAAGGGCAATATCAATGATTTTATCGCCTTTTAAATAGCTTTCATTACTGGCAGCACCACCTAGTAAAAAAGCCTCATCTGCCATTGCCACATGACGTGCTTGGCTATCGGCACTGGAATATACAGCCACGCAACGAATACCCATTTTATGGGCACTGTGTATGATACGACAGGCAATTTCACCACGATTGGCAATTAAAATTTTGCTAAACATTCGTTACTCCTTAATCCAATTAGGTTGTCGTTTATCTAAAAAGGCCGTTAAACCTTCTTGCCCCTCAGCACTAACACGAATATCCGCAATGCGCTTGGCACTCTCTTGTATTAAATCTGCCTCAATCGATTTATGTGTGACCGTAAAAATAAGGTCTTTAGCGGCACTAACAGCCTGTGGACTGTTGTGTTGCAAATTTGCAATAAACTGCTGACACACCCCCTCTAATTCATCAACATCTGAGACCACCTCATGCACCAGACCATAGGTTTTAGCTTGACTTGCACTAAACACCTCTGCGCTTAGAAAATAACGTCGTGCTTGACGCTCTCCGATGGCACGCACCACATACGGACTAATGACCGCTGGAATTAATCCTATGCGAACCTCACTTAAACAAAAACGTGCCGTATGCGTGGCAATAACCATATCGCAACAAGCCGCTAAGCCGACAGCACCGCCATACGCAGCACCTTGTACTAGCGCAATGGTCGGTTTATTAAAGTGATTTAAACGCTGCATAAGCTGCCCTAGCTGGGCGGCATCATCAAGATTTTCCTGATGACTGTTATCTGCCATGCGCCGCATCCAGCCAAGATCAGCCCCTGCTGAAAAGTGCTTACCCTGCGCTCGCAAAATAAGCACACGCACAGTGTTATCCGTACTTAACTCATCTAAATGCTGGATTAATTTAGCAATAATCAAATCATCAAACGCATTATGTACCTCTGGGCGGTTTAAACATATTTGCACCACACCCTGCTCGTTATGCTCTACTAAAACGGTCTCTGCCATGTTTGCTCCTTACATACGAAATATGCCAAAGCGAGTGTCGCCTATGGGTTTATTTAATGCTGCCGACAGACTTAAACCTACGACCTCACGAGTTTGTGCAGGGTCTATGACCCCATCGTCCCACAAACGAGCCGAGGCATAATAAGGGTGGCCTTGCTGCTCGTAGGTATCAATAATGGGTTGCTTAAATTTAGCTTCTTCTGCTTCTGACCAGCTTTCTCCTTTACGCTCTTTGTTATCACGGGTGACCGTTGCCAACACGCCTGCGGCTTGCTCGCCCCCCATAACCGAAATACGCGCATTGGGCCACATCCACAAAAAGTTAGGGCTATAGGCACGTCCACACATACCATAATTACCCGCCCCAAAAGAACCGCCAATTAACACCGTAATTTTTGGCACATTTGCACAAGCGACAGCAGTCACCAGTTTTGCCCCATGCTTGGCAATGCCTTCGGCTTCGTACTTTTGCCCCACCATAAAGCCGGTGATATTTTGCAAAAACAGCAGCGGAATTTTGCGCTGACAACAAAGCTCGATAAAATGTGCGCCTTTTTGTGCAGACTCACTGAATAAAATGCCATTATTGGCAATAATGCCCACGGGATAACCAAAAATATGAGCAAAACCTGTCACCAAAGTACTGCCATAAAGTTGTTTAAATTCATCAAATTCTGAACCATCAACCAAACGAGCAATGACTTCACGCACTTCAAAGGGCTTTTTTAAATCGGTACCGACAATGCCGTACAGCTCATTGGCATCATAAAGCGGTTGAGTCGCAGCTTGTGTTGTCATATTCAAGACCTTGCGACGATTTAAGTTAGCAATGACCGTACGTGCAATATGCAGGGCATGGGTATCATTTTCCGCATAATGATCGGCCACTCCTGAAATTTTACAATGCACATCAGCACCGCCTAAATCCTCAGCCGAAACAACCTCCCCTGTGGCCGCTTTAACCAAAGGCGGTCCTGCTAAAAAAATCGTCCCCTGATTACGCACAATAATGGACTCATCGGCCATTGCAGGCACATAAGCACCACCTGCAGTACACAAACCCATGACCACCGCCACCTGTGCAATGCCCTGTGCGGACATAGTGGCTTGATTATAAAAAATACGCCCAAAGTGATCTCTATCAGCAAATACATCATCTTGCTGGGGTAAATTAGCACCGCCTGAATCCACCAAATAAATACAAGGCAGATGATTTTGTGCGGCAATTTCTTGGGCGCGCAAATGTTTTTTGACCGTTAACGGATAATAAGTCCCCCCTTTAACTGTGGCATCATTGGCAATAATCATGCACTCACAGCCAGACACTCGCCCAATACCCGTAATAATACCTGCCGCTGGAATGACCTCCTCATACACTTGATACGCCGCCAATTGCGATAACTCCAAAAAAGGCGAACCGGGGTCAATTAATGTATTAATGCGCTCTCTAGGTAAGAGTTTACCCCGTGCCACATGCCGCTTTTGATAGCTTTCGCCACCGCCTTGGCAAATTGTCTCAACCTTTGTACGCAACTGCTGAACCGCTTGGCACATATTCTCTTGGCGAGTAATAAAATCCTGTGCACGAGAATTAACCGAAGAATGAATGACCGTCATAATGACTCCTTAATAGGTGATGCGCCCAGCTATTTAAACCTCGCTGGGCACTTAAAATTACAGATTTTTATACAGCTCACGACCAATTAGCATACGTCTAATTTCCGACGTGCCTGCGCCAATCTCATATAATTTAGCATCACGCAACAATCGTCCTGTAGCAAACTCATTAACATAACCGTTACCACCTAAAAGCTGAATCGCATCAAGTGCCACCTGCGTTGCCATCTCAGCACTATATAAAATACAACCAGCTGCATCTTTGCGTGAAATATGCCCTTTCTCAGCGGCCATAGAATTAATATAAACATAAGATTTAGATGCGTTCATGCGGGTGTACATATCGGCTAATTTACCCTGTACCAACTCAAATTCACCAATCGCTTGTCCGAACTGCTCACGCTCACGCACATAGGGTACGCTGATATCCATTGCCGCCTGCATAATGCCCAACGGTCCACCTGATAGCACCAAACGTTCATAATCCAAACCGCTCATCAGTACTTTCACCCCAGCGTTCAACTCGCCTAATATATTTTCCTTAGGTACAACACAATCTTGAAATACCAGCTCACAGGTATTAGAACCACGCATACCTAATTTATCGAGCTTTTGATGCCGCGAAAATCCAGCAAAATCACGCTCAACAATAAATGCGGTAATGCCTTTGGCATGGGCAGACATATCTGTTTTAGCATAAATCACATACACATTGGCATCAGGTCCATTGGTAATCCACATCTTATTGCCATTTAGCAAATAATGATCGCCATTATCACGAGCTTGCAACTTCATAGACACCACATCAGAGCCTGCATTAGGCTCTGACATCGCCAATGCCCCAATATGCTCACCGCTAATTAACTTCGGCAAATACCGCTGCTTTTGTTGTTCTGTACCATTACGATGAATTTGATTAACACACAAATTGGAATGTGCCCCATAAGACAACCCTACCGATGCCGACGCACGGCTAATTTCTTCCATAGCAATTACATGCGCCAAATAGCCCATGTTCACACCACCGTACTCCTCTTTAACGGTAATACCCAGCAACCCCATATCGCCAAATTTACGCCATAAATCATTAGGAAACTCATTATCTTGATCGATTTGAGCTGCTCTTGGAGCAATTTCTTGGGCAGCAAACTCATTCACCTGCTGACGCAGCATGTCATTGGTTTCGCCTAAGCCAAAATTCAGTTCCTGATAAGATGAAATCATACAAACCTCTTTTATTATTATTTTATGTATTAGTTAATTCTAATTCTCTACTTCCTTCTTTTGTACCAGAGCTGATAACGCTTGTAAACAACGAGCTTCAGCATTGTCCAACTCCAATTTAGACATCTTAATATCTTTTAACTGTTGCTCCAGCGCACTACGACGCTGATGAATTTTTTCTAGCAATAGCTTTAACTGTTTTTCACTTCCCGATTCAGTGGCGTCCCATAAATCAAAAATATCTTTGGTTTCAGCTAACGACAAGCCCAAACGCTTACCACGCAAAATCAATTTTAATTTGACACGCTCTTGACGGCTATAAATGCGCTTTTGTCCATCACGCACAGGCATTAACAGCCCTTGATCCTCATAAAAACGAATACTACGGGCAGTAATATCAAACTCACTTGCCAACTCGCCAATAGAATAACTGCTTTTTTTTGCCATAAATTAAAGAAATATCTCTCTGTTTTTTATTATTTTTTTATATCTTAATGAACATAATTTCAATACAGACAAGAAGCACTGTACAACAACCTTACGTTAACGTAAAGGGAAAGTTCTAATTTTTTATACCGAAGCCTGTAGAGCACGCATCTTATTGCGCATACCCTCATGCTTGCAGTTTATTTCACTTTAGATTAGCATTTAGAAAAATCTGATAATAAAAACAATAAGGAGAACTCAATGAACGCACTGTTTCATAACCTAACCAACCGCTCGGTTTTATTTATGCAAAGGTTTCTGCCAGACCCTTTTATCTTTGCAATCTTATTAACGTTTATCGTCTTTATTTGCGTACTACCCATTACGCAAGCCTCGCCTCTTGCTCTTATTAATGCTTGGTATGGCGGGTTTTGGTCGATTTTAACCTTTGCTATGCAAATGGTCTTAATTCTTGTAACCGGCACCATCTTAGCCACCACCGATTTTTTTAAAAGCCTATTGGCAAAACTCGCAGGCATCATTCATACACCAGGGCAGGCGATTATGTTAGTGACGGTTGTTGCTCTGATTGCAAGTTTTATTAACTGGGGATTTGGTTTGGTGGTCGGTGCTATTTTTGCTAGAGAAGTTGCTAAACAAGTTAAAAACGTACACTACCCTCTACTGGTCGCCTCTGCTTATGTTGGATTTTTAATTTGGCATGCGGGCTTCTCTGGCTCCATTCCACTTAAAATTGCCTCCACCACGGACTTAGCCAAAATAACCAACGGCGCACTAACCGAGGCCATTCCCACCAGTGCTACAATCTTTTCTTCTTTTAATCTCATTATTGTCGGTGTTCTTTTTCTTACTTTACCGTTTATTTTAAGGGCCATGCACCCCAAACAAGAAGATACCCTTGAAATTAACCCAGAGCTCATTGCAGAGGCTCAGGCACAAGAACAAACAGGCAAAAACAATTTAACTCCAGCACAAAAATTAGAAAATGCAGCATGGATTAACTGGGTATTAGCAATAGGTGGCTTTGCCTTTATCATTCCTTATTTTTATACCAACGGCTTCGCTTTAAACCTTAACCTGATTAACTTTATCTTTTTGTTCACTGCAATTATTTTACATAAAACCCCCATCAAAGTAGTGCGTGCCGTCACGGAGGCGAGCAAAAATGTAGGACCTATTATTCTACAATTCCCTTTTTATGCTGGCATTATGGGGCTGATGAAATTCTCAGGTGCTGACGGTGTATCGGCAGCAGGATTTATCTCGCAAGTATTTACGGACATCTCAAACCAAGTTACTTTCCCTTTGTTCACATTTTTAAGTGCTGGCATCGTTAACTTTTTTGTGCCATCAGGCGGTGGTCAATGGGTTGTGCAAGCACCTGTGATTATGCCAGCAGCCATTGAGTTAGGCGTCTCTCCTGCCAAAGCCGCTATGAGCATCGCCTGGGGAGATGCTTGGACTAACATGATACAACCCTTTTGGGCACTACCCTTATTAGGCATTGCGAAACTTGGTGCCAAAGACATCATGGGCTACTGCCTGATGATACTCGGTTATTCAGGGGTTATTATTGCTCTAGGTTTAATGCTTTTATAGCCAGCACCTAACCAACGGTTTGCCCTGCTTTTTTAAACCGCACACATGCGCTGTTGTGTGTATGTGTGCGCCATTTGGCATAAGCTCAAACTTAAAGGCTTTTTGTATTCGCATTTCGGCATTATAACTATTGGTCTGTAAGCAGCTCAAGAAGTATCAGAAACGGCAGGCATTGTGTTTTTAATATTTACATACATTGGGTGTTTGTGACAGAATACCGAAGTCATGTTTTTACTAAAACCATCGAACAACAGCAAACACCAGAGTAAAGCCGACCACCGCACCTGATAGCCTCGTCCTGAATGACGGGGTTTTACGGTGCTGTATGATAAAATAGCAACAAGCACCCTTATGAAAAAAACAGAAAAAACACTTTTTGGTCTGGGCATTCAAAAAGTAGAAGTGACCGACAAGCTAGTTGAATACTACCAACTTAACCCGCAAGAACTCGATTTAATCATTGATAAAGAGGATTTTCATATAAGATTTCTCTTATTCTTTTTTTCTCTTGGATTGGTTTTAACAATAGGCAGTAGAGTTTTAGAATTTTTTTTGAAGATATTTGGGGAAGGTTTGTTAACGACATTATTCTTGATGTCAGCTCTGAACTTGGAATTGCCATTTTTGGAGGTGCTATTACCGCTTATATCATAGAATACTTACAAAAAAAGCAATACCAAGAAAATGTAAGATTTAGAAATGAAATAAAAAAAAGAATAGAAGCAAAAGCAAGTAAATCTAAATAAGCAAAAATAATTGCCGTCCATAGCTCCTTATTCCTTAATTTTTACACAATAAACCCAGTTATTTTAACCTTACTATCAATGTAATCCTTACACATAAAAATCAATCGATAAAATAACAAATCCAGTATCAGCATATAATGACCTACCCGCAACCCCCCTCTTGTAGGGGGTTGACAAGAAGCCCGTAATATTGCGAACTTTAAATGGAAATTAAGTATCAGGGGTTTTACCCAGCCCCATGCTCCGCATAGTGCTGGGCAGAGGTCACTTTCAATGGCCATTTTCCTTAAGTCATCTTCATTACCACACAAAATACAAATTTAAATTATAAAAAAATCAATAAATTGGAACGATACTTGTTTTTATTATTAAATTGTTATTGATTTTAGTTTGTTTTTGTAATAATTTCCCACTAGCAGTTTAAAAAGGATTAATTTATATGCTGTTTAAGGTTAAATGCTTCGCTCGCCAATACTCTTATCTTTTGCTAAATTTATTTTTCTATTTAGCATTCTTTAGCCATGCTCAAGTTCAGGCTCAAACAAACTCTAGCCCACAATCCTATGCCATTGCCGCTGGTGAATTACTAACTGTACTCGATGCCTTTGCCCAACAGTCTGGGGTGTATTTTTACATTGACGAAAAACTCGCAAAAGGCAAAACCAGTGCTGGCTTACATGGCAGTTTTAGCTCCAATGCTGCTGCATTTAAACAGCTATTAAAAGGAACGCAGTTACAAGCTCTCGCCCAAATTGATGGCAGTTTTTTAATTGACACCCACAAAAGTGAATTGGAGCTAGATACCATTGTGGTTACAGGCACTCACAGTAATCCAGATGTAAGCGGCTATTTTGACCAATACGACCTTGACCAATCCACCGCCTTTATTGGTAAGGCAGAAATCGAACGTTTTAAAGGCAAAGACGCAGCGGATATGTTTAAAGGCATGTTAAATGTCTATAGTGGTGATGCCAGAAATGGCGGCGGCATAGACCCAAACATTCGTGGTATTCAAGGGCCAGGGCGTGTGCCTGTAAGCATTGATGACAGTGAGCAAGCAGTCACAATTTGGCGTGGTTATAGAGGTATATCTAATCGCAATTATATTGACCCTAACCTAATTGGCAGAGTTAAAGTAATTAAAGGTCCTGCCATAGACCCAAACCATCACACCAGTTCAGGCGGTGCGGTGGCAATGCGTACCATTGATGCCACCGATGTGGTACCTAAAGGCGATACCTTTGGTGCTGAACTGATACTTGAGAGTAGCAATAATGCCACCAAACCCCGTTTGCCTACATTGCTTACAGGTCAGCATTACAGCATTCTTGGTGTATCTAACCCTTACCTAATCAGTGGCACTAACGACCCCAGTTTAATGCGAACCATGTATAAAAAAGGTAACGAGAATCCATTTTCAGTGGATACCAGCTATCGCATTGGTGTGGGCATGGTAAAACCGCAATATGAATTACTCGCCGCCTACGCCAAACGTGAGCGAGGTAATTACTTTTCAGGTCAGCATAACTACGATTTTTACAAATCCTACACCAACGCACATTGTGGGTTTGATTCATGCAACCGCTACAACCCTCGCCAATTAAAACCTGACAGCCTTGCATGGCGGCAACGCCTCGGTTTTGAAGTGCCTAATACCTCAAGTTTAAATAAATCTTGGCTACTAAAAGGCAAATACAAACCCAATAAGGCGCATATTATTAGCTTAGGTTTTCGTCATACTCGCTCAGAATATGGCGAGATTATGGCATCTCGTGCAGGGGGATTGGTTGATGGCAAGCTGGCACAATGGCCGTTATCAAAGGTACGAGCGGCGGCTTACAATATAGGCTATAAATACCAGCCTAAAAACAACCCCTACCTTAATCTTAAAACCATTGTCTGGCATACCAATACCAAAAGTGATACCTATTCCTCAGGTGGTGCGCCTAACTTTGCCAATCCAGATTATCAAGTTGCCAATCCACCTACAGGCGAATATGAATCACAATTTAAGTACAGCTCCAAATTACGCAACACCGCCATTGCCGATAATCAAGAACAACGGATTGGCATAAGCCTAAGCAATAGCGCACGCTTAAATGAGCGCGTGCAGCTAACTGGCTTTGCTCGGTTGCATTATCATAAATTAAGCTCCAATGACAAATACCCAGAATTTTACGATTGGTTTAGGCAAAAGCCCCGTGCAGGTCGTCGTCAAGAAAGCGAGCTAGGTATTAATGCCTCCTACAAACCCAACAGCAAATTACGTCTAAATGCAGGCGTAAAATACAGTGATTACTGGCTATTTGATGACTTTTTAAATGAGCGTGTTAAGGCCCGTGACCGTCAATTTATATATGCACACAAAAACCAAGGCAGATATTTAAGCTACCAACTCATAACTGATTACACAGCAAAAGAGCTTGCAGAAAATCGCACCTGGGCGCAAAACAAACTTGATAATCTAAAAGTAGATTTTCTTAATCACATCATCACCCAACAAGAATATGATACAAAAAGAAAGCCTTATGAAAAAATTCGTGATGCCATTAGCCGTCCCAAACTCATACACGATAACCCTTGGACACACTCCAACGGCTACTACAGTCGAGCTAACAATCCCTGCATTGCGGCCATGAAAAAATACGGTGATAGATACATTAAAGGCACTTGTGGTGCAAACATTCGCACTATTATAGAACAAGGGCCAAGACGGCCTAGCACACGCAAACAAGGCGACTATATCGCTTACAAACGAGCCATTACAGAGGTTGATAAAAAGCGCAATCATGCTTACACATACTCGCTTGGTATGCGTTACTTATTTATCCACAACTGGCGTGTATATGCACGTTACACTCAAAATGTACGTTTCCCTAGTATGTTTGAAGGCACAGTGGGCTTTTCTGCTAATCAAAACTCATACGCAGATTTACAGCCAGAGAAGACCCACAATTACGAAATTGGCACAGTATATAACTTTAAAAATGCCGACATACGCCTAAGCTACTTCCGCCAAGAAACCACCAACGTCATTGAACGTTTAAGCTCGGGCGGTGGTTTTGAATACTTATCACTGTTTAACCTCGATTATCAAATGATTGATGGGATAGAGCTACAAACCCGCTATGACAACCAGCGTCTATTTGCCACCTTTGATGCCAGTTACAACCTTAGCAATCGTGTATGTGATGAAAACATATTTGCACAACTATCAGAATCAATAGAAACCTCACTAAGTGCCAGCAACTGTGTAAACTCTGGTTTTGGCGATGGTTATTTAGAAGCACAAGCCATTCCTGAAGTTAGCGGCAACCTCACATTGGGGATGCGTAGTTTTGGCAGAAAGCTCGAAACAGGCGTACGCACCAGCTACCGCTCGGGTCAATTTAAACAAGCGGTCTCTCGTAGTGACACCACCACAATGGATATATACGCCCTATACAATTACAACAAAAACATCAGCTTTGAAGCCGTAGCAACCAACGTCACAGACCAATACTACATAGACACACTAGCACGCTCGGACGTACCTGCACCTGGGCGCACCATTAAACTGAAAGCAACGGCAAAATTTTAAGGAAGCAGTATGAACACTCAAAGAACATACAAAAAACAACATATAACAAGCACAACACGCTTGTTGCACACAGAATTTCCATGGAGAAGGAAAGGCACTTAACTTCAGTGTCAAAAAAAGTGCCTGCCCGCGTCGCCCTGAACAGTTGCGCGAACAGACACTTGGTTAAAAGCAACAAGGATCTCTTGCTTTTAACCACTTAACCGGTGGGCTGCAAAGCCTACCATAATCAAACTGAAATAAAAGGAAAAATAAAATGAAATTTTTCAAACTAGTAATAACCATCATGGCCACAATGCTTGCTCAGGTAAGCATGGCGGGCTTTACTTTTGACCAAACGCCTAGCACCGAGTTCCAAGTGGGTGAATCCACCGTCAATGCCGGACCGCACGTTGCAGGCAAGGCAGGTTGGGGCATTTCCTCTTTTGGCGGTGGCGTAGCCAGTAAAGTTGATTTTCAATTTATTGCCCAGGTTTCAAACCACACCAATATGACGGTTGGCAACAAAACCTACGTTCGCAACCAGTTTGGAGGCTCTGGGCATGGTACCCAATTTGGTACGTTTGACTTTTACCAAGTGGGCAACCAAGACGTTTACTTTGGTGAATGGACCTCGCCATCAGCCGGCAACCATAAAGTTGCCTTCTACGTTGGCGACAACAGCACCACCACCTTACCCAGCGGAACGGCCAGCTACAGCATTATTGGCAAAACGGTTGGCACAGGTGCTAATGCTCTTGCCTTAACAGGTACACTAAACGCCAATTTTGATAATAATACGGTGAACGGCATGTTAGATATAGAAGAGTTCCCAATCTTCCTACAACATGGTGTTATTAACCCTGTGACTGCCACCTTTGGTGGCTACGCCTATGCGCCACTTTTTAATGGCTCACAAGGCAATACAGGTGTTATGAGAGGCAGCTTCTTTGGTGCCAATGCCGCAGGTGTTGCCGGTATTTTAGACTTTGGTTACCAGCATATTTTGAATATGGGCTTTGGTGGTACTAAAAACTAACCCCGCTCTTTTAACCATAACTGAGAGGGCTTTGCCCTCTCTTATACAACCATTAATATAGGTAAAAAATCATGAAAACACATTATATTATTGCTTTTGCCATGGCACTGCTATTAAGTGCGTGCGGTGGCAGCTCAAGCACTGATGGAAATCCAACCCCCTCAGGTAACAATACCTCAAGTAACAATACCTCAAGTAACAATGCCTCAGGTGGCGGCAATGCCGACCCCAACAGTAGCACCAATGAGGGTAAAAAAACTTGGGATACTTGGGTGCTGGGCAACAACCCCGACTGGATTGATAACAAAACCTTTGTCTCTGGCACGGTTTATACCATCAAACTAACCAAGTCTAAAATAGGGCAGCTTCCTATGACTTACACCGTAGCCGAGCAATCAAAAGACGTGTGCAGCATTAACGGTTACACACTCACCATGCCCAAATTCACCTCGGCAGATAAAAACCAACGCCAAAAATGTAAGTTTGTAGTTAGCTCCGCTGGCAATAATCGTTATTTGAGCTTTGAATCCCCCGAAAGGTTTGTCAATGTTCTACCAGTTTGCGCCAGTGGTGAAGCTCACACAGAGCAAGGTATATGCGCCTCAACAGCGGCAAAAATCACACGCATAAACCCAGATGAGTATATGACCGTTGGCAAGTTATCTGCGCTGGGCTTAAATACAAACGCCATTGAATTAATAGGAACTAAAATAAGGTATAAATCCCTGCCCTTTAGTATTACCACCAACCCCCAAGGGGCCTGTAACAACAGCCTACAAATACTGTGGCTTAAACAATTATTCCCCGGCAACGAGGTGTATAAGGCGGTTTTGGCATGCAAGCCTAAAGCAGCAGGTAACATTGAATTTAACATTAGCTATACACAAAACCAGCAAACTTTCAATTTTCGCATCAATGCAATGGCTAAAGCAGCAGGGCCTGCTTATTCTAGCATCATGCAGGTCAGTAAAACGGGTGTAACCCAATGTGCCGAGAAGTTTAATGCCGATGTCTCATGTGACCCCACTGATGCTACACACAAAGGCCAAGACGGAGAAGTGCAAGCAGGCACAGAAGTTAGCTACCAACTGCATACCGCCGCCAATGGCGACCAGTGCGTTAAAGACGTGACCAATGGCAAATTCTGGGAGCAAAAAACCAACGACGACGGCCTGCATGATGTGGATTGGCAATACAGCTACTACCAGCCTAACGGTGCTTATAACCAAGGCGACAGTGGTAATAATAAAGGCTACGTTGGCGCCCAAGCCCCAAGTCCCGCTCACTGCCAAGGCGTGAGCCCATGTACCACACAGGCTTATATTAAGCAGCTTAATACGAGCTCTTATTGTGGCAAAAGCACATGGCGTTTGCCCACCGTATTTGAGATGCTTAATATGGCAAACTTAGGCTCCCCTGAAGTAAATGGCAAAGTCAAAATACTGCCTACCCCCTTTACGCATAATAAGATTAACCCCACACGCAAGACCGTAACCACACCGTTTGGCACCAGCAAAGTCTATACCCAAGCAGGCACAAAAGGAGTAACAAACTACATTACTGGCGATGCCTTTAAGTTTTTTTACCGTGCCGACGGTGTGGTCAATTATTTAACGCTTTTTCCTTTTGATAAGTTGAAACAAAAACAAAGAGAAAGCTATGTATTTTCTATTCGCGCTATTGCAGATTAAGGAGACTATTATGAAATATATGTTATTAGCCATCGCGCTTGGCTTTGCTAGTATTAGCAGCGCAAACACAGTATGCACTAAGATTAACGACCTAACAAAAAGCCAAATCAAGTATCAAACCTTGGCAAATGGCGATGTTAAAGACACAAGCACAGGGCTTATTTGGCGTGCTTGCCCCTTAGGTATGAATTACGATACCAACACACAAAAATGCACCGGCAGTGCCACCTCATACACATGGGAAAAGGCACTGCAAGCAGCAAGCAATTTAGATGCGAGCCTAAAGTGGCGAGTGCCTAACGTAAAAGAGCTGACATCGATTTTAGAGTTAAATTGCCAACGCAAAAACATTTTACCTGACGTTTTTAATCACGATGTGTTGTACAAGGGAGTGAGCTTTCACTTTGGTGGTAATTTTTGGTCATCAACCCCTGCCCGTAAAATGGTTGGTCATGTGTATCGATATAGTTCAAGTCTATACATGATGGGATTGTCTCGTATGAACGCTGGTCAAACCATCGTTTTGCCCGTTCGCACAGCAGCACCTTAACGCCGTTAAGTCGGTTTTAATATGTGCGCCTTATGTTTAAGGCGCACTTTTTTTAATATAAATTGGCGTTTAGCTCTGGATTGTTATGTATTTTAAATATTACATTTATTTGATTTGTTGCATTATAAATAAAAAACCTAATTATTATAAGCAGTTGTTGGTTAACCAGCATTGCTTACGCCGAGAAAGCCACACAGGTTCAATGGCAAGGCAGTGACCAAGTAATCGATTCCCTACAACAAAACATAGAGCGCAATACCCAAGCACAATCCCTTACTATTGAGCTGCCTACAACCACAAGCCCGAGCAATAAAGATGACCTCGGCCGTGCCCTATATGCCAGCACCAAAGGCACTGATAAACAAAAAATAAAAAGCCTAATTAGCCAATATATAAAACTAGCCAACAGTGATATTAACTTACTGCTGTATGCCAAAGGCAAATTGGCAATACTAGAACGTGATTATGCTAAGGCAGAGGATTATTTTGCCAAAATATTACAACTGCAAGCAGACTTTTTGTTAGCAAAACTAGAGTTAGCCCGTTGCCAGTTTCTACGCCATAAAAATCTAACCGCCTTAGCTAATTTTAAACAAATTCAGCAGCAAGTTGCTAAAACTGCACAAGGAAACAGCTTAAATAAATCGCTCAATGCGTACATTCATGCTTTAGATAAACGTGATGCTTGGCAAGGTAAAATAAGCGTTGGCATGCAATATAACAGCAATATTAACCAGTCCAGCGGTGAGCAACAAGAAATTAACCTTGGCGGTGGTTTTAAATTTATCCGCAAAGCACCTGATATTCAATCAGGCACAGGGTTGACCTATAACCTTAGCTTGGCAAAACACATCTCCCACTATCAGCAACAGGGTACGCTATTTTCAGCCTATTTAAGCGGCATTAAATACGCCAAACGACTAAATAATTTTACCCAAAATAAAGCAGGCTTGGGCTTTGCCTATCGCCACCACCGTGGGATTGACCAATTAGATATCGGCATGGGTACTGAAATACTGTATGTGGGCAAGGAACAACTGAATATTCCCATCACTCAAGGGGTTTGGCGCATACAGGGTAAGCCTTTTTATCATCTGTTTAAAGCAAATTTAGGCTATCGTTATTTTTATTCTACCACCGTTTTAGGTGGGGATTTTTTGTATGAGCGTAAATACCATCAGAATAATCAATATGCCAACAATGACGGCGATTCGTATAAAATTGAACTGAGTTTGTATCAACAATTAGCTAATTGGCTGTTATTTGCCAGCACGCACTATGAGCAACAAAAAAAACAGTTAGACTTTTTTAACTATAACCAATGGGGAGCAAATATAGGCAGCCAAGCAACCCTTTTTAAACGCCTAACGCTCACCCTATTTGTTAACGTACATGAGCAAAAATACCAGCGTTATAATGCACTTTTAGGCACCAAGCGCAATGATGTATTGCGTACCTTTGGCATGTACCTTAGCCCTGTTCATTTTTTTGATTTTGCCATCAAACCCAGCTTGCAACTAAGCCACCATTACCAAACTAGCAACGTACCATGGCTGTATAGCTACCGCCAAAGCAGTGCTGCAATTAATTTAGATTACCGTTTTTAAACAGGAGCAAATATGCACATTTTAACCCATACGTTTATTTTTTTTATGATATTACTATTTAACAATCCAGTTATGGCATCTACCCATGAGCCAAAAATACAGGGACAAACCAGCACACAAATAGCGGAAAATACAAGCTCGACAGCAGAAAATACAACAGCCACACAAGATCCGCCAAGCATGGGATTTCATGCGCCAGATTTATCCCCTTATGGCATGTATTTACAAGCCCACCCCGTGGTAAAGGCGGTGATGCTGTTATTGCTACTGGCATCAGTCATCACTTGGGGTATCTTATTGGCTAAATCGGTTCAGCTTTGGCGATTTAAACAAGCAACTTACAGGTTGTTAAACAAATTACTGCAAGATAAGCATCTGCAAGATGGGCTAAAAGCCACTGGTCAAGCTCCTTGCTATGAGTTAATTAAGGCTTGCGCCTTAGAGTTAGAGCAAAGCCAAGGACGACACCAAGACATCGAAAAACGTGTGCATATCCGTTTGCAACGAGTACAACTGGCTTTAGCGGCACATGCTGCAAAATCCATTTCTATACTTGCCAGCGTTGGGGCAATCGCTCCTTTTGTTGGTTTATTTGGAACCGTTTGGGGCATTATGAATGCCTTTATTGGTATTGCCAAAAGCCAAACCACAAACCTTGCAGTGGTAGCTCCAGGTATTGCCGAGGCGTTACTGGCAACGGCAATGGGACTATTAGCCGCCATTCCTGCGGTGCTTATGTATAATTACTTTAGCCGTAAAATTGCTGACTATAAAGCTGGGTTAGGCGATATTAATGCGGCTATTTTGGTGTTATTAAGCCGTGATTTAGCCGCTTATCAGGATATTGAGGAAGCACAAAATGACGTTTAATTTGCAAGAACAAGATGAAGACGAGCTGGCATTAGAAGCCAACATTAATGTTACCCCCTTTATTGATGTTATTTTAGTATTATTAATTATTTTTATGGTAGCAGCACCATTGGCAACCGTGAACGTGCCTGTTAATCTGCCCACCTCTAATGCCAAACCTGCACAAAAGCCTGACAAACCCTTTTATTTAAGCATTAAAGCGGATTTAAGCATACGCATTAATGAACAACCTGCAATCGGTATTAAGCAATTAGCCGATGCCTTAAACGTTCATTTAAAAGATAAACAGCAGGTTATCTTTTTGCGTGCTGATAAAACCCTAAGCTATGAACAACTGATGCAAATTATGAATGTGCTCTCTAAAGCAGGTTATGGCAAGGTGGCACTGGTGGGGCTGGAAAAGAGATAAATATCTATGATTAGCCCCTTAGCCATGCAACGCCCTGAGACCGCCCCCCCTAAGTTTAAGCTAAGTGGTGTTAGTATTGGGATTGGCTTAAGTTTATTGCTGCATTGTAGCCTGTTTACACTGTACTACTTAAAACCCAATAGCATCAGCATAAGTCAGCCAGCAGCAGCTCCTATGGCGGTGTTATTAAACATGCCTTTTGCCTCACCTAAAATGAGCCAAACTCAAGCCAGCCATAAAGCACAGGCGCAAATAAGGCAAAAAGCAGGTGCTAAAGCGCAGCCTAAAGAAAAACAAACCCCGCTAAAAAAAACACGACAACAAACAACAACCAGCAGCACCATTGCCTTGCCTAAAAAAACCAAGAAAAAAACCAAAACAACGGTAAAAAAACAAGGCAATGCCAGCAGCACCGTTGTACAAGATGCAAAAGCACCAGCCGCGATTTTGACCCCTAAACGTGCGAAGCAATTAAGTGCGCCTAATCGTGGACGTATGAGCCGTCAAACCATGCAGGCTCGCATGAGTTGGGTGCAGCTGTTGTTTGCTCATATTGACCAATTTAAACAGTACCCACGCAAAGCCAAACGCTTAGGCATACAGGGCACGCCCAAAGTAGAGCTCACAATGAACCGTCAAGGTCAGGTTTTAGCACTCAAACTGCTACAATCAAGCGGCAATCAAGACTTAGATAAAGAAGCCCTTGCTATGATAAAGCGTGCTCAACCCTTACCCAAACCACCGGCAAAGGTAAAAGGTGCAACCTTGGTATTAAAAGTACCGCTGCTATTTCATCTTTAGCACTTTAGTCAGGGGTCAGAGGACAGAGGACAGAGGACTGAGGACTGAGGACTGAGGACTGAGGACTGAGGACAGAACCATGCTCCGCATGGGGCTGGGTAAAACCTCAGTCCTCAGTCCTCTGAAAAAGCAAAAAAAACCCAGTACGATGACTGGGTTTTTGGGTTTAAGAGCTTGACGATGACCTACTCTCACATGGGGAAACCCCACACTACCATCGGCGATACAACGTTTCACTTCTGAGTTCGGCATGGGGTCAGGTGGTTCCGTTGCTCTATGGTCGTCAAGCAAACTGGTTTTTATACTTTGTTTTAATGCTCTTTTTGCTGCTTTTTAAAAATGAACAGAGTATAAAAATAAGGTTGGACACATGGGTTTATATTGAGATTCTCTTTGTTTTTTCTGCTTTCTGCTTTCTGCTTTCTGCTTTCTGCTTTCTGCTTTCTGCTTAAAAACCTTAGCGAACCGTCGATTGCGGTTGTTGTTTGTCTATAACTTTGTTTTCTTCAAAGTATTGATTGTTGACTTGTTTTACCCTTTTTCATCTTTCATCTTTCATCTTTCTTTATTGATGATAGCTGAAGTTTGGGGTTATATGATCAAGCCTCACGGGCAATTAGTATCAGTTAGCTCAACGCCTCACAACGCTTACACACCTGACCTATCAACCAGTTAGTCTTACTGGGCCCTACAGGACTCTCTAGGAGTCAGTGAGATCTCATCTTGAAGGGGGCTTCCCGCTTAGATGCTTTCAGCGGTTATCCTGTCCGAACGTAGCTACCCGGCAATGCGTCTGGCGACACAACCGGAACACCAGTGGTTCGTTCACTCCGGTCCTCTCGTACTAGGAGCAACTCTTCTCAAATCTCATACGCCCACGGCAGATAGGGACCGAACTGTCTCACGACGTTCTAAACCCAGCTCGCGTACCACTTTAAATGGCGAACAGCCATACCCTTGGGACCGGCTTCAGCCCCAGGATGTGATGAGCCGACATCGAGGTGCCAAACACCGCCGTCGATGTGAACTCTTGGGCGGTATCAGCCTGTTATCCCCGGAGTACCTTTTATCCGTTGAGCGATGGCCCTTCCATTCAGAACCACCGGATCACTATGACCTACTTTCGTACCTGCTCGACATGTACGTCTCGCAGTTAAGCTGGCTTGTGCCATTACACTAACCGTATGATGTCCGACCATACTTAGCCAACCTTCGTGCTCCTCCGTTACTCTTTGGGAGGAGACCGCCCCAGTCAAACTACCCACCACACAGTGTCCTCGATCTGGATTACAGATCTGAGTTAGAACCCCAAATCAATCAGGCTGGTATTTCAAGGACGACTCCACGCAAACTGGCGTCTGCGCTTCTATGTCTCCCAGCTATCCTACACAAATTAATTCAAAGTTCACTGTGAAGCTGTAGTAAAGGTTCACGGGGTCTTTCCGTCTAGCCGCGGGAATGCTGCATCTTAACAGCAATTTCAATTTCACTGAGTCTTAGGTGGAGACAGTGTGGCCATCGTTACGCCATTCGTGCAGGTCGGAACTTACCCGACAAGGAATTTCGCTACCTTAGGACCGTTATAGTTACGGCCGCCGTTTACTTGGGCTTCGATCAAGAGCTTCCCCAGCACCTAAATTTTCTGTTTCTCTAATGCCTTGCTTTCAATTAAATTTGTCTGTTATCCAACCTCTTTATTCCTCTTCTGGAATTTAGGGGCTGGGCAAGCCCAGACTTTCTTTAATTATTTGCATCATCTTAATGCTTTGCTTTCAATTAAATTTGTCTGTTATCCAACCTCTTTATTCCTCTTCTGGAATTTAGGGGCTGGGCAAGCCCAGACTTTCTTTAATTATTTGCATCATCTTAATGCCTTGCTTTCAATTAAATTTGTCTGTTATCCAACCTCTTTATTCCTCTTCTGGAATTTAGGGGCTGGGCAAGCCCAGACTTTCTTTAATTCGTTGCATTAGTGCTTGTTTTGTTTTTCCGTGTTGTTTGAGTCTTTGTTCTCGAATCCTAGCAGCTTTTTCTGTCAAATACGCTTCGTAATAGACGATGCGCCACTGTTGATTCTTGGTTGACTGGTTTTCTTGATTATTGTGCTCTCTAAGACGACGTCTTAGATTATTACTACTGCCTATATAAAATCGACTTTCATCATTTAAGGATTGAATGCAGTAAACGTAGAACATAATATATCTTTTAACCTTTTTGTGGCTTGCCCAGCCCCTAAATTCCATTTCTGAAATGCAGTTTCTGAACTTCCACTTAATTCAAACAAAAAGAAAATACTTACAAGTAAAAAAATTTAGGTGCTGGGTAACCCCATCAATTAACCTTCAAGCACCGGGCAGGCGTCACACCCTATACGTCCACTTTCGTGTTTGCAGAGTGCTGTGTTTTTAATAAACAGTCGCAGCCACCTGGTATCTTCGACTGGTCTCAGCTTACGCAGCAAGTGCTTCACCAAAACCAGCGCACCTTCTCCCGAAGTTACGGTGCCATTTTGCCTAGTTCCTTCACCTAAGTTCTCTCAAGCGCCTTGGTATTCTCTACCTACCCACCTGTGTCGGTTTTGGGTACGGTCTCTTTGTATCTGATGCTTAGAGGATTTTCCTGGAAGCATGGCATCAACCACTTCGGACACCGTAGTGTCACCGTCATCAGTTCTCGGCCTTGTGATTCCGGATTTGCCTAAAATCACAGCCTACTACCTTAAACACGGACTACCATCGCCGTGCTGGCCTAGCCTTCTCCGTCTCCCCATCGCAATACAAAAAGGTGCAGGAATATTAACCTGCTTCCCATCGACTACGCTTCTCAGCCTCGTCTTAGGGACCGACTCACCCTGCCCCGATTAACGTTGGACAGGAACCCTTGGGTTTCCGGCGAGGGGGTTTTTCACCCCCTTTATCGTTACTCATGTCAGCATTCGCACTTCTGATACCTCCAGCCTGCTTCTCAGCTTGACCTTCAACGGCTTACAGAACGCTCCTCTACCGTTCAGAAGACTGAAGACAGTAGACTGATGACTGATTGCTTAACCCCAACTCTTGTGCAAGCCCGTTAACATTTTTGCTATGTCTTGGTATGTCTTACGCCAAGACTGCCATGTCTCGTTGCTAATGTAGCCAAGATCCAAACTGTATCTTGTCCACACTCGCATCTCATCGGCTGAACCTATCGCCATACTTAAGTAGCGTTTAAATTCGGCTTTGGATATGCGTTGCTTGCCATAGCCTTCCGCTATGTTTGCACAAATGCCTTTGCTGGCTCTGCGCATTTGATCTACTAACCCATTGAGTTGTTCGTTCTTAGGAAATCTTAAGCTTGTTGTATGTACTTCTAAAGAAATCGCATACGCTTTCTTAAACACTTCTAAGTCTTCAAAACTTTTTATTGAGTTAACTGGATTTTGCGTCCGTTGGTGTTTCATCTTTCTTCTGTCCTCTGTCTTCAGTCCTCTGAACCCGTAGCTTCGGTGTACAGTTTTAGCCCCGTTATATCTTCCGCGCAGGCCGACTCGACTAGTGAGCTATTACGCTTTCTTTAAAGGATGGCTGCTTCTAAGCCAACCTCCTAGCTGTCTGTGCCTTCCCACATCGTTTCCCACTTAACTGTAACTTTGGGACCTTAGCTGACGGTCTGGGTTGTTTCCCTTTCCACGACGGACGTTAGCACCCGCCGTGTGTCTCCCGGATAGTACTCTGTGGTATTCGGAGTTTGCAAAGGGTTGGTAAGTCGGGATGACCCCCTAGCCTTAACAGTGCTCTACCCCCACAGGTATTCGTCCGAGGCGCTACCTAAATAGCTTTCGAGGAGAACCAGCTATCTCCGGGCTTGATTAGCCTTTCACTCCTATCCACAAGTCATCCCCTCATTTTTCAACATAAGTGGGTTCGGTCCTCCAGTTGATGTTACTCAACCTTCAACCTGCTCATGGATAGATCGCCCGGTTTCGGGTCTAATGCTAGCGACTATTCGCGCAGTTAACACTCGGTTTCCCTACGGCTCCGCTATTCGCTTAACCTTGCCACTAACATTAAGTCGCTGACCCATTATACAAAAGGTACGCCATCACCCAGCACCTAAACGGTCTGGTTTGCTTGTTCAATATGATTTTAAAAAAACATCTAAATATGATGAGTTTACGTTTTCTAAGAGCGTTTAGGTGCTGGGTAAACCCATTCCTTACTCTTTACTACTTATCATCTTTGAACTTTGTTTGCTTGTTTTCTTTAAGCAATGCACCATATAGTTACCAAACTATTTAGGTGCTGGGCTCTGACTGCTTGTACGTACACGGTTTCAGGGTCTATTTCACTCCCCTCACAGGGGTTCTTTTCGCCTTTCCCTCACGGTACTGGTTCACTATCGGTCATCTGGGAGTATTTAGCCTTGGAGGATGGTCCCCCCATATTCAGTCAGGATTTCTCGTGTCCCGACCTACTCGTCTTCATTGTATTATTCCTTTCGTGTACAAGACTTTCACTTTCTGCGGTTGCCCTTTCCAGAACATTCCACTAAAAATAATACAACTTAAGGGCTGCTCCCCGTTCGCTCGCCGCTACTTGGGGAATCTCGATTGATTTCTTTTCCTCGGGGTACTTAGATGTTTCAGTTCTCCCGGTTCGCTTCTTTTAGCTATGTATTCACTAAAAGATGACCATTTATATGGTCGGGTTTCCCCATTCAGATATCTTCGGATCAAAGGTTGTTTGCCACCTCCCCGAAACTTTTCGCAGGCTACCACGTCTTTCATCGCCTCCAGATGCCAAGGCATCCACCGTGCACGCTTAATTGCTTGATCATATAACCCTAAACTTCCTCATCTACCACAAGTAAAGTAGATGAAAATTAACAGCTCAGGATAACCAAACAATCGCCGGTTCGCTTGAGAATCTCATTTTATATTCTCATGTGTCCAAATTTTTAAAGAACGCTGATATTAAATCAGTATTAATAATCTGACGATTACTGATACTGACTATGACGATTTTTTAAATTAAAGCCTAATTAAAATGGTGGAGCTATGCGGGATCGAACCGCAGACCTCCTGCGTGCAAGGCAGGCGCTCTCCCAGCTGAGCTATAGCCCCATTTTTAGCTTTTATTTACAATTTTAAGTAATGCTCGTTTGTTGTGCATAATTGGTAGGTCTGGGCAGACTTGAACTGCCGACCTCACCCTTATCAGGGGTGCGCTCTAACCAGCTGAGCTACAGACCTATTTATATAACAATCTAACTTTAGTGAGCTATAAATCTAATCTGAATTTTAGACCTAAAACTTAATTCGTACAGCCATCGGTTTAGACAATTTTGTGTGAGCACTTACATGCAATGTGCAAACTTCGTTTAAGGAGGTGATCCAGCCCCAGGTTCCCCTAGGGCTACCTTGTTACGACTTCACCCCAGTCATGAATCACTCCGTGGTAAACGCCCTCCTTACGGTTAGGCTATCTACTTCTGGAGCAACCCACTCCCATGGTGTGACGGGCGGTGTGTACAAGGCCCGGGAACGTATTCACCGTGACATTCTGATTCACGATTACTAGCGATTCCGACTTCATGGAGTCGAGTTGCAGACTCCAATCCGGACTACGACCGGCTTTGTGAGATTAGCTCCACCTTGCGGCTTGGCAACCCTCTGTACCGGCCATTGTAGCACGTGTGTAGCCCTACTCGTAAGGGCCATGATGACTTGACGTCGTCCCCGCCTTCCTCCGGTTTGTCACCGGCAGTCTCCTTAGAGTCCCCAACTAAATGATGGCAACTAAGGATAAGGGTTGCGCTCGTTACGGGACTTAACCCAACATTTCACAACACGAGCTGACGACAGCCATGCAGCACCTGTCTCTAAGTTCCCGAAGGCACTTCTCCATCTCTGGAAAATTCTTAGGATGTCAAGAGTAGGTAAGGTTCTTCGCGTTGCTTCGAATTAAACCACATGCTCCACCGCTTGTGCGGGCCCCCGTCAATTCATTTGAGTTTTAACCTTGCGGCCGTACTCCCCAGGCGGTCTACTTAGTGCGTTAGCTGCGTTACTAAGAGATCTAGTCTCCCAACAACTAGTAGACATCGTTTACGGCGTGGACTACCAGGGTATCTAATCCTGTTTGCTACCCACGCTTTCGCACCTCAGCGTCAATGTTAGTCCAGGTAGTCGCCTTCGCCACTGATGTTCCTTCCAATCTCTACGCATTTCACCGCTACACTGGAAATTCCACTACCCTCTACTACATTCTAGCTAGCCAGTTTCAAATGCCATTCCCAGGTTGAGCCCGGGGATTTCACATCTGACTTAACTCGCCGCCTACGCGCGCTTTACGCCCAGTAATTCCGATTAACGCTCGCACCCTCCGTATTACCGCGGCTGCTGGCACGGAGTTAGCCGGTGCTTCTTCTGTGGCTAATGTCACAGTAAGCAGGTATTAACTACTTACCTTTCTTCACCACTGAAAGTGCTTTACAACCCGAAGGCCTTCTTCACACACGCGGCATGGCTGGATCAGGCTTGCGCCCATTGTCCAATATTCCCCACTGCTGCCTCCCGTAGGAGTCTGGGCCGTGTCTCAGTCCCAGTGTGGCTGATCATCCTCTCAGACCAGCTATGGATCGTCGCCTTGGTAAGCCTTTACCCTACCAACTAGCTAATCCAACGTAAGCTCATCTAATAGCGCAAGGTCCGAAAATCCCCTGCTTTCCCCCGTAGGGCGTATGCGGTATTAATCCGAGTTTCCCCGGGCTATCCCCCTCTATTAGGTAAATTCCTACGCGTTACTCACCCGTCCGCCGCTCGTCAGCAGATAGCAAGCTATCTCTGTTACCGCTCGACTTGCATGTGTTAAGCCTGCCGCCAGCGTTCAATCTGAGCCATGATCAAACTCTTCAGTTTTTATACTGTTGCTGATTTATCTTTCAATAATCCAGCTAATCATTTGCTCCAGAAAAACTCTTTTGACGAGTATCTTTCTGTCGCTTTGTACATCAATTAACTTATTGCCAATTAACATACTTTTTGCTTGTGTTTTACAACACTACAGAAAGTACCCACACGAAATTATCTAAACCTGTTTTTTAAAGAACTCTTCCCCTAAAAGGGAGGCGTATTGTATACGAGCTATTTGCTAAGTCAAGAAAATTATTTAACTTTTTTGCTTTGCTTAATGCGCCTTCGTTAAGAGAGCGGCGCATTATAGAGAGAATTACAGGTAGGTCAACTAAAATTTTAAATAAAAAATAGATGATGTTTCTTTTTACCTAGTTTAACCAGAAAGAATCTCTGATGCAGTGCATTTTGTGACGTAAATATTTCTGCTGCTCGCATATTGTCATCTGTACCTTTTGCTTGGTTATTGATAATAACAGCATTGCGAGCTAGCGCATCTTTTACTTCTCTACCCGCCTGACACATGCCGACTTCTGTTAGTAGTGAGGTAAGTGGCTGGGATAAGTCTAAGTTGGCTAGTTTGGTACTAGGTAGTCCATCTTGCTTGAGTTGTTCAAGCTCTTGTTCGCTCAAGGTTGATAAGTCTCCAGAAAATAAGGCTTGGCTAATACGTTGTGCAGATTCTAATGCGGTTTTGCTATGCACGAGTTCTGTTACTTGTTCTGCTAGTATGCGTTGTCCTTCTTTTTTGCCTGTTCGAGTTTTGTCTTGTTGTTCTATTTTTTCGATTTCTGCCACACTTAAAAAGGTAAAGTAGCGTAAAAATTTATAGGTGTCGGCATCGGCGGTATTCAGCCAGAATTGATAAAATGAGTAAGGCGAGGTTTTGCTGGCATCTAGCCAAATAGCTCCAGACTCGGTTTTCCCAAATTTAGTACCATCTGCTTTGGTGACTAGCGGTACGGTAATACCAAAAGTTTGTGCTTTATTTTGCCGACGGGCAAGGTCAATACCTCCCACAATATTTCCCCATTGATCGCTACCGCCAATTTGTATACTGCAATCATACAGCCGATTAAGTTCTGCAAAATCCAGTCCTTGTAATAGTGCATAAGAAAATTCTGTAAATGAAATACCATTGCCATCACGCTGTAAACGTTGCTGTACCGATTCTTTATTAATCATGGCATTAACGGAGAAGTGTTTGCCCACTTCTCGCAAAAAATCTAGCGCACTCATGTTGCCTGTCCAATCTAAATTATTCACGACTAAGGCGGAGTTTGTGCTGTCATTAAATTTTAAAAACTGGCTCACTTGCCGTTTAATTTTATCTACCCATTGCTGCACCACTTCTGTGGTATTGAGTTTGCGCTCTGATGCTTTGAAGCTGGGGTCGCCAATCAATCCTGTTGCTCCGCCAACTAAGGCTATGGGGGTATGACCTGCATCTTGTAGCCGACGTAAAACGAGTAAGGGCACTAAATGCCCTAGATGAAGACTGTCAGCGGTGGGGTCGAAGCCACAATAAATGGTGCGTTTTTGTTCTGCTAGGTGGTTGATTAATTCTTGCTCAGCAGTAACTTGATTAATAAGCCCACGTTCAGTTAATTCTTGTATGAGGTTGACATGCATAATTTTTAAAAACCTTGAATAAAAAGTTTAGTTTAACAGCTTACAAAACGTAGCCAAAGAGGTAGTATGCGTTTTTATTTCAATTTGTAAGGTTTTAATCATCAATGGAATTAGCAAAAAAATTTAAAAACCTGCCAAAACTGCATTTAATTAGTTTGGCAACTCTATTTGGTATTTTATTATTGCTTATCTTTGTTTGGAGTAGCCAGCACTATGCGGATAAGTATTCTCATGAGTTTACGCTTTCTTTACCTCAAGCAGTAAAGCACGATAAAGCAAACTCTGTTATAAGCAATTGGAAATCTGATTTAGTGGTTTCTGGTGATAGTATTTCTAATCTATTTGCACGTAACGGATTAAATGCTAAAGATGCTTATTTTATTGGCAAATCTGCACCTAAAGAGGCACTTTTATTACAGGTTGGACAAAGGTTACGCTGGCAAACCAATGCTCAAGGTGATGTAAATATATTGCACATTCAAGTATCAATGACAAAAACACATATTTTTACTCGCACCCAAGAAAATCACTTTGTTTATAAAATGCAGAAAAAAGTAACTGACAGTCGCCCTCGTTATGCCAGTGCCACCATTGATAATTCATTATTTTTAGATGGGGGACGCGCTCATATTCCGCAGCAAGTGCTTATTGAATTGGCTGGTATTTTTAGCTGGGATATTGATTTTGCCCAAGATATTCGTAAGGGCGATAGCTTTCAATTAATTTATGAAGAGGTATTTTTAGAGGGCAAACGCATTGGTACGGGCGATATTTTAGTTGCTCGCTTTATTAATAAAGGCAAGAGCTATACCGCTTTACGTTATAAAAGTGCTAATGGCAAAGTGGATTATTACAATGAAAAGGGTTTAAGTATGCGTAAAGCATTTTTGCGTAACCCAATTGATTTTGCTCGTATCAGTTCACGCTTTAGTTTGGGACGCAAGCACCCAATTTTAAATCGCATTCGTGCTCATAGAGGCACTGATTACGCTGCCGCCACTGGCACACCCATTAAAGCAGCTGGTGATGGCAAAATAATTTGGGCAGGGCGCAAGGGGGGATTTGGTAATGCGGTAGTCATTCAACATGGCTCTCGTTATCAAACTCTATACGCTCATTTAAGTCGTTTTAATCGTAATGCTCGTCGTGGGCGTAGTGTTAGGCAAGGGCAAATAATTGGTTATGTTGGGCAAACTGGTTTGGCAACTGGTCCACATTTACATTATGAATTTCGTGTCAATGGCGTACATCGTGATTCACTTAGAGTAAAATTACCTACCGCAAAACCCATTAGTAAAAAATACAAAGCGGAATTTTTAAAAACAGCAAAACAGCGAATCAACTGGCTAGAGAGCCAGCAATCTGGCAATGCATGGCAATGAGTTATTATATTGGCTTAATGTCAGGCACTAGTGCAGATGGCATGGATTGCACCTTAAACTGTTTTGATAATGGCACCAAGTTGATAGCAACACATTCTATTAACTACAGTCCAACAGAACAAAACTGGCTACGAGCTGCCGCTTGCAAAAGCCAAATCAGTTGGCAAGAAATGGCGGAACTGGATAATTGGGTAGCTCAAAAATCAGCGCAGGCAGTATTAGAGCTATTAGCCAAAACAAATATTAGTGCAAAAGAAATACAGGCTATTGGTAGCCATGGGCATACTTTTTGCCATCAACCAAAGGGCAATAAATTTAGCTGGCAGTTGGGTAATGGACATTTAATTGCAGAGTTAACAGGAATTAATTGTATTAATGACTTTCGTCGTCGAGACATTGCTGCAGGTGGAGAGGGAGCACCTTTGGCTTGTGGTTTTCATCAACATCTATTAACACCTCAGCAGCGACCAGCGGTACTATTAAATATTGGCGGCATGGCAAATTTAACCTACATTACTTGCAACCAAGAAATAATAGGTTTGGATACAGGTCCTGGTAATTGCTTATTAGATGAAGTCTGCCAAAAACAATTAAAACAGCCTTTTGATATTAATGGCAAAATTGCACAATCAGGTCAAATACAGCCTAACTTACTCAAACTCTGGCTTGATGATGATTATTTTCATGCCAGTGCCCCCAAAAGCACTGGACGTGAGCACTTTAATTTAGCAAATTTTGTGGGCAGTACAGAATTAATTAGCACCCCCGATTTGCTAGCAACCTTAGTTGAACTAAGCGCCTCTAGCATTGCGCTTGCGGTAAATACATATGCTTGCGAAGCAAAATGCCTATATGTTTGTGGCGGCGGAGCAAAAAATGAATTTTTATTACAACGCTTAGCAATATTATCGGGCAAAAAAGTCGAGACAACCAGTGCATTAAATATAAATCCACAGTGGGTGGAGGCCAGTGCTTTTGCATGGTTGGCATATTGTTTTATGCACAATAAGAGCAGTAGCTGTACAAAAATGACTGGTGCCAAACATGCGTCATTACTTGGCGCATTACACAAAGCCTAAGCACTAAAAGAAGAGCCGCAACCGCAAGTAGAGCTTGCGGTAGGATTACTAACCATAAACTTAGCACCAGATAAACCTTCCTGATAATCAAGAGTTGAGCCTTGCAAATATGGATAACTTAAAGAATCTACCAGCACTCGTACGCCCTCTTCCTGAATAAGCGTATCGTCTTCTTCTGGTGCATCATCAAACGTAAATCCATACTGAAAGCCAGAGCAACCACCACCTGTAACAAACACCCTAAAGCATAATGAAACATCAGCTTCATCTGCCAGTAACTCGCGAATTTTACTAGATGCCTGTTCGCTTAAATGAATAACAGGTAATGCTTCGTTCATGATTTAACCATCTAGATTCTCATCATCTTGAGTCTCTGTTTGAATGGCGATATCTGTTTCTATATTGGCTTTTTCTGCACTATGATTTAATTTACCATTTACCTGTGCGCCTAACACCATTTCCATCATGTGATAATACAAATCGCCTGTAATCTGTGCTTTTTTTGCCAATTCAATATATTTTAGGGCATGTACATCGCCATTCACTTCGCCATTAATAATAATATTAGGCGCACTGACTTTACCGTCAACCCGCCCTTTGTCACTAATACGCACAATCGCATTGCTATCAGGCTTACCAATAAGATTTCCTGTTACCACACCTTCAACATGCACCCCACCAGAAAAATGAATATCGCCTTTAATCTCAGTTTTAGCTGAAATCAACGTATCATAGCTTGCATTACCACCTTTATCTTTAGCAAACATTAACTTACTCCTTAAATAATTTTAATTAATTGAGTTATGGCCAAATAGCCGTTTCCTCAACTCGTTGTGCTTTTCTTCCACCTGATTGCAAAACAACCTGAAGCTGCTTCGCAATAAAATCTTTAGGTATTAAAATTTCTCCAGCTATTTCTTGAAAATAACGAAAGCGAAATTTAACCCCCAATGAATTAATATTAGAATCCAAATCTCTTAAAGGTAAAATGACCTTATTACCAGCTCGCATACCCACCACATTAATAGCCGCCACACCCTGAATATAAGTACTATTATCAGCCACTTGCGAAATGGTTACAGAATAGCGATAACGTCTATCGCCTAACGCATTAACACTGACCTTATTAACCCTTAATCCCTTATCTTTTTGTGTAGGCACCATAATTCCTTTATAAAAACTGACCTCTTCTTCAAGGGTAGTAATTTGTGCTTTAAGCTCTTTAATCGTTTGCCTTACACCTTGAGCTGCCTCTCGGTCAACCTCATTACCTTTTTGTAGCATACCAACACGCTGCGTTAGCTGCACTGTTTTTTCCTCACTTACGGATAATGCCTCGCTCAAACGGTCGCTTTCAGCACTCAAATCACGGATACGCTCAACACTATCGAATACGCCAAAAAAATAACCTCCAGCACCTGTTAGCACAAAGAGAATAATTACATACAAAAACATACGCACAGATTGCCAAGGATTATGTGTTCGAATAACAAGATGTTGTTGTTCGCTACCTTTGACCACCGCCATATAGCACTCCTTATTTACAAGTTAATTTTGTGTTTTAAGGCATTAAAGCAATTTGTCCAAGCCCTTCACACTCATTGAAGCCAAACATAATATTCATATTTTGTACCGCTTGCCCTGACGCACCTTTTAACAAATTATCAATCACACTTAAAACAATAATTTGCCCTGTTTGTGCTTGATAATGCACAGCCAAACGGCACATATTACTTCCTCTTACTGATGCCGTTTGTGGATATGAGCCTATAGGCATTACATCAACAAAGGGTTCATCTTTATAAAACTGAGCAAAAATAGATTGCACGTCTAAGTCCATTTTATTTGTCTTCATATATAAAGTAGCATGAATTCCACGACTCATAGGAGTTAAATGTGGTGTAAATGTTATTTTGGGCTGTAAACCACCCATTAATGCCAGTTCTTGATTAATTTCTGGCAAATGACGATGTCCAGAAACGGCATAAGCAGAAAGATTATCATTACTCTCACAATATAAAGATTGTACTTTTAACCCTCGTCCTGCACCACTTAACCCACTTTTACAGTCTGCAATCAGATAATCATCTTGAATAAAATTCCCTTTAAGCAAAGGCATTAAACCAAGCTGAATAGACGTTGGAAAACAGCCTGGCACAGCAATTAAACGAGCGGTTTTTATGCGCTCTCGGTAGTGTTCTGGTAAACCATATACAGCCTCAGGCAACAACTCTGGCGCACCATGTGGTTGGTTGTACCACTTAGCCCAAACACCTGCATCACGCAGACGAAAATCAGCAGACAAGTCGATAACCTTAGCACCTTGCTGTAAAACAGCCCCTGCTAAAGAATGCGCCACTCCATGAGGGGTTGCAAAAAACACCAGCTCACACTCTTTTAGTGCATCTTGTGTCGGCAAACTAAATTCAAGTTCGCTATGACCACGCAAATTAGGATACAGCTGGCTAATTTTTTTTCCCGCCTCTGCACGAGAAGTAATGGCTTGCAACTGTACTTTAGGGTGCTGGCTTAACAACCGCACTAGCTCCACCCCTGTATATCCCGTACCGCCAACAATACCGACTTTTAACATAAGTACTCCATTGAGATTAAATTTGTCGGTATATTTTATACTAATCAGAGGACAGAGGACAGAGGACAGAGGACAGAGGACAGAGGACAGAGGACAGAGGACAGAGGACAGAGGACAGAGGACAGAGGACAGAGGACAGAGGACAGAGGACAGAGGACAGAGGACAGAGGACAGAGGACAGAGGACTGAGGACTGAGGACAGAGGACAGAGGACAGAGGACAGAGGACAGAGGACAGAGGACAGAGGACAGAGGACAGAGGACAGAGGACAGAGGACAGAGGACAGAGGACAGAGGACAGAGGACAGAGGACAGAGGACAGAGGTCAGAGGTCAGAGGACAGAGGACAGAGGACAGAGGACAGAGGACAGAGGTCAGAGGACAGAGGTCAGAGGTCAGAGGACAGAGGTCAGAGGTCAGAGGACAGAGGACAGAGGTTTTACCCAGCCCCATGCTCCGCATGGTGCTGGGCAGGGGCTGATACAAAAAGTGAAATAAACAAGCCTAAGGCTTTTTAACCAGTTCTAACTTACGGATAACATGCCCGTTAGAAGACACAAATAAGTTGCCCTGTGCATCTTGGGCAATGCCTTTTGGATAATAAAATGACGCATAAATACCTGTGTTATTAGTCACAGAGCCATTGTCATTACCTGCAATGGTCGTGACTGTTTGGTTAATTAAATCAATACAGCGTATGCGAGTATTGTTATATTCTGCTAGGTATAAAAACTGCCCTGATTTAGAGGCTATCAGTTGGTTTGTATAAGGTTTAAATTGTGCCACTGAAAAATCGCCATCTTTAAAACCACCGTTTGCTGTGGTCGTTAAGGCTATTGCTGTTTTTGGTTGGTCTGTACTGGTTAAATCCACCTGATACAGCTTGTAATCTGAAGTAGAAATATAATACAGGGTCTTTTTATCTGCACTTAAACCCATAGACACATTACCACTGCTTGTATTAATGATATTTTGCACGGTAGCAGTTAAAGCCGTGCCATCATTAATACTGATTTTACGGATAAGCTGATTATCGTAATCCAATACATACAGAGCATTATCGCCGTCATAGACTATGCCATTGATATTTCCAAAGCGGGCGGCAGTCCCTGTGGTGGTATTACTGGTAAAATCTGCTGCTGCAGGTTTGCTGTTTGCTGTTGTGTTACCACACTGCCCTGCTAGGATAGTGACCTTTCTATTAGGCGTAATTTTACGCACACATTTATTCTCACTACCCACATACAGGTTATCGTCTTTATCTACAGCAATGGCAAAAGGATTTACAAAACTTGCGCCTCCCCCTATGCCATCTATACTGCTCGCTGCGCCAGAACCTGCAAAGGCACTTGAGATACCCTTTGGGGTTATTTTGCGAATTTGATAGGTGTAATAACCAGTAATAAATAAATTGTCCTTGCTATCAAAAACGATATGCTTAGGATATTTAAATTGAGCACTTAGCCTGTGGCCGTTTGTTTTGCCTTGCCTGTTTTTAATCCCTGCATAGATGCTGACTTTGGCGGCACCTGCTACGCATTTTAGTTGTATGGCAATATCTGCATTCACAAACGTCCCTTTGCCTTGCTCTATATAGCAATACTGCCCAAAGCCCTCAGGTTGCTGTACCACTTTGATATCATAGTCACTGCCTTTGGCTATGTGACCGTCAAACTCAAGAGTGGTGGCGGCTGTTCTAGCAACGGAAAAAGGCGTGTTATCTGCGCCTTTGGCGGTGTTTTGCAACATTAAACCATTACCATTAATCCCATTAGCAATAAATACAGTTAGCTTAAATGATTGTTTGCTATTGTCTTCATCGCCGCCACCACAAGCAACCAGTGACAAAGCAGATAAGCCAATACATAAGTATTTTGTAACCTTTGAATATAAGCGCATACGTCGCTCCTTTGTTTAATATCAGTTTAAGGCTTTTTAACCAGCTCTAATTTACGGATAACATGTCCTTCAGAAGACACAAATAAGTTACCCTGTGCATCTTGGGCAATGCCTTTGGGATAGTAAAATGCGGCATTCGTCCCTATGCCATCGGTAACAGCGTGTGCGCCACCTGCAAGGGTAAATACCGTTTTATTAATTAAATCAATGCGGCGTATGCGCTTATTATCTGTATCTGTTAGGTATAAAAAATGCCCTGATTTAGAAGCGATTATTTGATCTAAAGAAACATAAAACTGCGCCACTGAAAAATCGCCATCTTTAAAACCACCGTTTGCTGTGGTCGTTAAGGCTATTGCTGTTTTTGGTTGGTCTGTACTGGTTAAATCTACCTGATACAGCTTGAAATCTGTTAGGGGAATATAATACAGGCTTTTTTTATCTGCACTTAAGCCTATGGAGACATCATTAGTGCCTGTAGTCATGATATTTTGCACGGTAGCAGTTAAAGCCGTGCCATTATTAATACTGATTTTACGGATAAGCTCATTACCTCTGTCAAATACATACAGCGCATTATCGCCATCATAGACTATGCCATTTATACCCCCAAAGCGCGCGGCAGTCCCTGTGGTGTTCTTGCTGGTAAAGTCTGCTGCTGCAGGTTTGCTGTTTGCTGTTGTGTTACCACACTGCCCTGCTAGGGTAGTGACTTTTCTATTGGGGGTAATTTTACGCACACACCCAGAACTACCCACATATAGGTTGTCATCTTTATCTATAGTAATGGCAAAAGGAAACTCAAAACTTGCGCTTCCCCCTGCACCATCATTTACGCCCCGTGTACCAGAACCAGCAAAGGGGCTGACCATGCCCTGTGGGGTAACTTTACGAATTTGTAAGTTATCCGCATCTGCAATAAACAAATTACCCTTACTATCAAAAACCATTTGCTTAGGATATTTAAATTGAGCACTTAGCCTGCTGCCGTTTGTATTACCAAAAGAGCCTTTAATACCTGCATAGGTGCTGACTTTGGCGGCACCTGCTACGCATTTTAGTTGTATGGCAATATCTGTATTGCTAAACGTCCCTTTGCCTTGCTCTATATAGCAATACTGCCCAAAGCCCTCAGGTTGCTGTACCACTTTGATGTCATAATCACTACCTTGGGCTATTTTATTTGTTATATCCAAGGTGCTGGCGGTGGTTTTGGCAACGGCAAAAGGGGTGTTATCTGCACCTTTGGCGGTGTTTTGTAGCATTAATCCATTACTTTTAATACCACCGCTAATAAGCAAGCTCAAATTGAGTTTGCTGTTATCATCACTGCCGCCACCACAAGCAACCAATGACAAAGCAGTTACGCTAATACATAAGTGTTTTTTAACCTTTGAATATATGTGCATACATCGCTCCTTTGTTTAATATCAGTTTAAGGTTGTTTAACCAGCTCTAATTTACGGATAACATGCCCTTCAGAAGACACAAATAAGTTACCCTGTGCATCTTGGGCAATGCCTTTGGGACTTTTAAATGCGGCATTTGTACCTGTGTCATCGGTAACAGCGTTTGTGCCACTACCTGCAAGGGTGGATACCATTTTATTAATTAAATCAATACGGCGTATGCGAGTATTGTTATATTCTGCTAGGTATAAAAACTGCCCTGATTTAGAGGCGATGATTTGATTTAAACGAGTGTCAAACTGCGCCACTGAAAAATCACCATTTTTAAAGCCTTTGTCTGCTGTGGTGGTCGTTAAGGCTGTTGCTGTTTTTGGTTGGGCGGTGCTGGTTAAATCTACCTGATACAGCTTGAAATCTGAGCTAGAAATATAATATAGGTATTTTTTATCTGCACTTAACCCCATAGATACATAGGCATTAACTAGAGCAATGATATTTTGCACGCGGGCGTTTGCACTTGTGCCATCATTAATACTGACTTTACGGATAATATAGTTACTGTCAAATACATACAGCGCATTATCGCCATCATAGACTATGCCATAGATATCCTGAAAGCGAGCAGCAGTACCTGTGGTGTTCTTGCTGGTAAAGTCTGCTGCTGCAGGTTTGCTATTTGCTGTTGTGTTACCACACTCCCCTGCTAGGGTAGTGACTTTTCTATTGGGGGTAATTTTACGCACACACCCAGAACTACCCACATATAGGTTGTCATCTTTATCTATAGTAATGGCAAAAGGAAACTTAAAACTTGCGCCTCCCCCTGTGCCATCAGCACTGCCAGCTGCGCTAGAACCAGCAAAGAGACTGACAACACCCTTTGGGGTAACTTTACGAATTTGATAGCTACCCGCATCTGCAATAAACAAATTACCCTTACTATCAAAAACTATATGGGCAGGATATTTAAATTGCGCACTTAGCCTGCTGCCGTTTACTCTACCTGGAGCCTTAGTACCTGCATAGGTGCTGACTTTAGCGGCACCTGCTACGCATTTTAGTTGTATGGCAATATCTGTATTGGTAAACGTCCCTTTGCCTTGCTCTATATAGCAATACTGCCCAAAACCCTCAGGTTGCTTTACCACTTTGATGTCATAATCACTACCTTGGGCTATTTTATTTGTTATATCCAAGGTGCTGGCGGTGGTTTTGGCAACGGCAAAAGGGGTGTTATCTGCACCTTTGGCGGTGTTTTGTAGCATTAAGCCATTACTTTTAATACCACCGCTAATAAGCAAGCTCAAATTGAGTTTGCTGTTATCATCACTGCCACCACCGCCACAAGCAACCAGTGATAAAGCAGATAAGCCAATACATAAGTGTTTTTTAATGTTTGAATATCTGTGCATAAAGTGCTCCTTTGTTTAAAATTTAAAAGGTACTACTTACAGTGCCTTGCTAATGAATTAATTGTCTGAGGGTTTTTTAACCAGCTCTAACTTACGGATAACATGCCCATAAGAAGACACAAACAAGTTGCCCTGTGCATCTTGGGCAATGCCTTTGGGATTTTTAAATTCTGCATCCGTACCTATGCCATCGGTAACAGCCTTGGTGCCACTACCTGCTAAGGTGGATACCGTTTTATTAATTAAATCAATACGGCGTATGCGATGACTGTCATGCTCTTCTAGATATAAAAACTGCCCTGATTTAGAGGCAATGATTTGATTTGTACCGGGGTTAAACTGTGCCACTGAAAAATGGCCATCTTTAAAGCCACAACCTGCTGTGATTAAGGCCGTTGCTGTCGGTTGGGTGGTGCTGTTTAAATCAACCTCATATAAATTACAAGCTGGCCCAGAAATACAATACAAACGCTGTTTATCTGCACTTAAACCCATAGACACACCAACACTCCCTGTGGCAATAAAATTTTGCACAGTAGCGGAGGCTGCCGTGCCATCATTAAGGCTGATTTTTCGGATAAGTTTACTTTGATAATCAAACACATATAGAGCATTATCGCCATCATAGACCATGCTATAGATACTCGCAAAACGAGCATTAGCACCTGTAATTAAGGGGAGTCTGTCAAAGTATGTTTTTGCAGGTATGTCGCCTGCAACTCTATCACACTCCCCTGCTAGGGTTGAGACCTTTTGATTGGGCGTTATTTTACGCACACAATTATTAGAACCGCCTACATAAAGATTGTCATCTTTATCAATGGTAATAGCATAAGGAAAACTAAAACTTGCGCTTTCCCCTGTGCCATCAGCACTGCCAGCTGTGCCAGAGCCAGCAAAGCTGCTCACTTCGCCTGCTGGAGTAATTTTACGAATTTGATGGTTAAGGCTATCAACAACAAACAAATTACCCTTGCTATCAAACACCATCCGATTAGGATATTTAAATTGCGCACTTAGCCTGCTGCCGTTTGTTTTATCAGGAGAGCCTTTAATACCTGCATAGGTGCTGACTTTAGCGGCACCTGCTACGCATTTTAGCTGTATGGCAATATCTGTATTGCTAAACGTCCCTTTGCCTTGCTCTATATAGCAATACTGCCCAAAGCCCTCAGGTTGCTGTACCACTTTGATGTCATAATCACTACCTTGGGCTATTTTATTTGTTATATCCAAAGTGCTGGCGGTGGTTTTGGCAACGGCAAAAGGGGTGTTATCTGCACCTTTGGCGGTGTTTTGTAGCATTAATCCATTACTTTTAATGCCACCGCTAATAAGCAAGCTCAAATTGAGTTTGCTGTCGGCATCATCACTGCCGCCGCCACCGCCACCACCACCGCAAGCAACCAATGACAAAGCAGTTACGCTAATACATAAATATTTTTTAACCTTTGAATATATGTGCATACATCGCTCCTTTGTTTAATATCAGTTTAAGGTTGTTTAACCAGCTCTAATTTACGGATAACATGCCCATCAGAGGACACAAATAAGTTACCCTGTACATCTTGGGCAATGCCTTTGGGATAGTTAAATGCGGCATTTGTACCTGTGTCATCGGTAACAGCGTTTGTGCCACTACCTGCAAGGGTGGATACCATTTTATTAATTAAATCAATACGGCGTATGCGCTTATTATCATTATCTGCTAGATATAAAAACTGCCCTGATTTAGAGGCAATGATTTGATTTGTGCTGGGCTTAAACTGCGCTACTGCAAAGTTGCCATCACGAAAGCCCTCTCCTCTGGTAGCGGTTAATGCCTTTGGCGTTTTGGTATAACGGGTTAAATCCACCTCATACAGTCTAAAATCTAAGTGGGAAATATAATACAGACGCTGTTTGCTGGTACTTAAACCCATAGAAATATTATGGCTGTCTGTAGCAGTGATATTTTGCACTCTGGCAGTGGTCGCTGTGCCTGTATTAATACTGATTTTGCGAATACGCCGATTATCATTATCCAACAGATACAGCGCATTATCGCCATCATAAACCATGCCATGGATACTCCCAAAGCTGGCATTTTCACCTGCTATATCACTGTTTTCTAGGTCATTTTTTAAAGGTTTATAGGTAGCACCACAATGCCCAGCTAGGGTAGTGACCTTTCTATTGGGGGTGATTTTACGCACACAATTATTAGCACCACCTACATACAGGTTGTCATCTTTATCTATAGTAATGGCAAAAGGAAACTTAAAACTTGCGCCTCCCCCTGTGCCATCAGCACTGCCAGCTGTGCTAGAGCCAGCAAAGAGACTGACAACACCCTTTGGGGTAATTTTACGAATTTGATGATTAGGGCTATCAATAACAAACAAATTACCCTTACTATCAAAGACTATATGGGTAGGATTCCTAAATTGAGCACTTAGCCTGCTGCCGTTTGTATTACCAAAAGAGCCTTTAATACCTGCATAGGTGCTGACTTTAGCGGCACCTGCTACGCATTTTAGTTGTATGGCAATATCTGTATTCACAAACGTCCCTTTGCCTTGCTCTATATAGCAATACTGCCCAAAGCCCTCAGGTTGCTGTACCACTTTAATATCATAATCACTGCCTTGGGCTATTTTATTTGTTATATCCAAGGTGCTGGCGGTGGTTTTGGCAACGGCAAAAGGGGTGTTATCTGCACCTTTGGCGGTGTTTTGTAGCATTAATCCATTACTTTTAATACCACCGCTAATAAGCAAGCTCAAATTGAGTTTGCTGTTATCATCACTGCCGCCACCGCCACAAGCAACCAGTGATAAAACAGATAAGCCAATACATAAGTGTTTTTTAATGTTTGAATATCTGTGCATAAAGTGCTCCCTTTGGGAAACGAATTAAATTTAAAAGAGGCCGCCAACAGTAGCTGACGTTTTGGGCTTATAAGTACCAAAGCCCAATCCCCCAAACTATCTGGCACGGACCAAACGGAGACGATACGTAGTGTCCTTAGAACTGTATTTGGGGTTACCCTCTTCGAAGTTCTCGCTCCACGCAGAGCCATTGCTGCCCGCATAGGGCGAAGACGACCAATACTCGTCAGCCTCCGTATTCTTAAACAAGGCGTTAATTTTAGGTTTGCCGCTTGGTCTACTTCTATCAAACAATGATGCCAGTTCATTGAACTTGTTATCGCCTTTACCCCCTTTACCTGTGGGCATGCGCCAATCGTTAAAGCCACACCATGTTTCTTTATTCACATCAGCTACAAATTTTTCTGTATCACAACGACCTTTAGTTGCACATGTGGCATCTGCGGGGGTGCTTGCTGTGCCTTGTTTGTCTGCGGCTAGCGAGCTGTTATACCAAGTGTATCTATAGTCTTTACCGTGCAAGCCACTTGCCTGCTTTAACTCCCAAATTAGGTTGTTTTTGATATCCACTACGCATTTGTCTTGGTTATCTCGCATGGTATAAAAACGCTCGCCTTTTGTTACAAACAAAGTATCAGTTGGTAAGGCAGGTTTACTGGTTTTGCCATTAACCACAGACATAACCACCGCATAGCGTGTATCACCCTTATTATTGAGATTTTTAAATATGTGGCTCGCCTTACCTGCTACAAGATTGGTTTTAGTGGTTTGTTTTTTGGGGTCACTATCACTGGTCAGTGCCTCTAACTCTTGGGCGGTTTTACCTGTTAAATCACTTTGGGCTGTGTATACCACAAACTCCGCCACGTCTTTGGGTTTTTGCCATTCAAGTAAATAATGCTCAATACCGCTTTCTTCAACGGTAATTTTAAATTGCACTTTTGTGGGTGCAGTGATTGTAACGGTTGCATTGCTATCGGCATCATTACTGCCACCATTATTACCATCGCTACCGCCACCGCCACCGCAGGCAACCAATGATAAAGCAGTTAAGCCAATACATAAGTGTTTTTTAATGTTTGAATATCTGTGCATAAAATGCTCCTTTTGGAAAATGAATTAAATTTAAAAGAGGCCGCCAACGGCAGTTGACGTTTTGGGCTTATAAATACCAAAGCCCAATACCCCAAACTATCTGGCACGAACTAACCGCACACGACGCTTAACGTTCTTATTAATGAAGTCGTCGTTGCCATTGCCAAAGTACACCCCCCACGCATCGTTAACGTAGCTTGCATCGAAGGAAGAAGACCAATAAGATTCATCAGCCACCGTATTCTTAAACAAGGCGTTAATTTTAGGTTTGCCGCTTGGTCTACTCTTATCAACCAATGATGCCAGTTCATTGAACTTGTTATCGCCTTTACCCCCTAGACCTGTGGGCATGCGCCAATTGTTAAAGCCACACCATGTTTCTTGATTGACATCAGCTACAAATTTTTCTGTATCACAACGACCTTTAGTTGCACATGTACTGGCATCTGCGGGGGTGCTTGCTGTGCCTTGTTTGTTTGCGGCTAGCGAGCTGTTATACCAAGTGTATCTATGGTCTTTACCGTGCAAGCCACTTGCCTGCTTTAACTCCCAAATTAGGTTATTTTTGATATCCACTACGCATTTGTCTTGGTTATCTCGCATGTTATAAAAATGCTCGCCTGCTGTTACAAACAAAGTATCAGTTGGTAAGGCAGGTTTACTGGTCTTGCCATTAACCATAGACATAACCACCGCATAGCGTGTATCACCCTTATTGAGATTTTTAAATATGTGGCTTGTCTTACCTGCTACAAGATTGGTTTTAGTGGTTTGTTTTTTGGGGTCACTATCACTGGTCAGTGCCTCTAGCTGTTGAGCGGTTTTACCTGTTAAATCACTTTGAGCTGTGTATACCACAAACTCCGCCACGTCTTTGGGTTTTTGCCACTCAAGTGCATACTGCTCAACACTACTTTTATCAACGGTAATTTTAAATTGCACTTTTGTGGGTGCAGTGATTGTAACGGCTGTCGTGTTGTTTTTTCCCTTTTTAGTTGTTGTTTCTTTTTTTTCCTTTTTAGTTGTCGTTTTTTCCTTGTTATTAGGTTCAGGGGTTTCACTAGCAGAGCTGCCGCCACCACCACAAGCAACTAATGACAAAGCAGATAAGCCAATAAGCAGGCTCTGTTTAAAGGTTAAGGATTGTGGTTTAAATCTGTGCATAAAATGCTCCCTTTGGAAAATGAATTAAATTTAAAAGAGGTCGCCAACAGTAGCTGACGTTTTGGGCTTATAGGCACTAAAGCCAATAGCGCAAGCGTTGTTTTTAAACACAACCAACTTGGATAGGGCTAAAGAAAAAGGGAATACATGGCGTACGGCTAAATTAAATAAAGAATATTTAACGCCTAGAATAAAAGTATGAATAAAGTAAGATGGAACAATGGCAAAAAAGCGCAGACGGCATAATAGCCTGTTAGAAAGACAAAGACCTAAACAAATGGATAGCTGGATAGCTGGATAGCTGGATAGCTGGATAGCTGGATAGCTGGATAGCTGGATAGCTGGATAGCTGGATAGCTGGATAGCTGGATAGCTGGATAGCTGGATAGCTGGATAGCTGGATAGCTGGATAGCTGGATAGCTGGATAGCTGGATAGCTGGATAGCTGGATAGCTGGATAGCTGGATAGCGTATTTTACCATTTTTCCATTCCTTTTCAAGTGTTCAAAGTTAGTATTTACAAAAAAATCAACTGGTTACTTTTTTGCTTTCGCAATGGTTACACACTGTAACAAAGGAATTCTTTAAAGTCAATGTTTTAATTAAAAAAATAGGTAACTAACCTGACATCGGGGGACTGAGGACTGAGGACTGAGGACTGAGGACAGAGGACAGAGGACAGAGGACAGAGGACAGAGGACAGAGGACAGAGGACAGAGGACAGAGGACAGAGGACAGAGGACAGAGGACAGAGGGCAGAGGACAGAGGACAGAGGTCAGAGGACAGAGGTCAGAGGTCAGAGGTCAGAGGTCAGAGGTCAGAGGTCAGAGGTCAGAGGATTTACCCAGCCCCATGCTCTGCATGGTGCTGGGCAGAGGACAGAGGTTTTACCCAGCCCCATGCTCCGCATGGTGCTGGGCAGGGGGCAGGGTTCAGAACCATGCTCTGCATGGTGCTGTCCTCAATCACAAACTGACAGGAATTTGTGGCAATAATAACCCTAACACGTCGGCAATATAGTCTAAAAATAAAGTATCGGTGCTATGGCGATAGCGGTGACCATCGGTGCTGGCAATGCTGAGTATGCCCATGTGTCCCTTTCCTCGAATTTGACTTGCTGCTAAGGATTTAGCTTGGCTGTTGTTGGCTAGCAGTATTGCCATGTCTTCTTTAGTAAATGTACCACATACACTGCGATGTCCATGAAATAATCTTTGTGCTTGGTGTTTAAAATCATGCATGCTTAAAATATTAAGCGGTTTCTCTAGCTTGCGATCGGTAACGTGTATAAGTGCCCAAGTATCCACTTTAAATTCGCCTCTAAATGAGTCGTCTAAAACGGATTGTATTTCCAGCCAGCTTTGCGCTTCAATCAGTGCCATCACTAAACGCCGACTTTGATGAAACAGCTCATCATTACGCCTTGCATTTTCTAGTAGGTCGCTTAGTTGTTGGCGTAAGCGTACATTCCGTTCACGATATACCGCTAGCTGACGTTCAATTAAGCTGGTCGCCTGTCCGCTTGCGTGGGGAATGCGTAACTGTACTAATAGTTCATCTTGGTTGATAAAAAAATCAGGGTGGGTGCTTAAAAAATTTGCCACATCTTGGGCTGTTAGTCGGGGGGCATTGCTCATGAATTTTGTAGCTCTTTTAAGTTAATTTTACCTGTATAAACTTGGGCGGCAGGACCTGTCATAAATACAGATTGCTGGGTATCCCAAGTAATCTCTAAGCTGCCACCGGGTAAGTTTACGGTTACATTTTCGTCTAATTGCTGCGCTAGGCGACCTGCGACTACGGCAGCACAAGCACCCGTACCACAGGCTTGGGTTTCTCCTGCTCCTCGTTCAAAAACACGCAGGTTAATTTCTGTAGGACTGACAATTTGCATAAAACCAACATTGACTTTATTAGGAAAACAAGCAAGTTGCTCAATAATTGCACCCCAGTGCGCTACGGGGGCTTGCTGTATATCTTCTACAATGATGGTGGCATGTGGATTACCCATTGAGGTGACAATAAGTTGTACTTCCCCTAAATCTGGCACTTGCACTGTAAAGCTGTTGGACTGTTCTCTTGCAATGCTATTTTGGGCGTTAAAGGGAATGTCTTCTAGTTTTAAAATGGGCTTGCCCATATCAACTTTTATCCAGTCGGGACGAATAAGCTGTAATTCCATAGTGCTATTGCTTGTGGCAATGCGAATATGCGATTTTCCTGTGAGTTTTTGTTCAAAGACAAAACGTGCTAAACAGCGTACGCCATTACCACAGTTTTCTACTTCACTGCCGTCGGCATTAAAAATTTGATAGCTAAAGTCGATGTCTTTGCACTGAGGCATATCAACAATTAAAAGCTGATCAAAGCCCACACCTGTATGGCGGTTTGATAACGCACGAATAAGTGTGGGGGTAAAACGAGTACGTTGGCTAAATTGTTCAACAACCAAAAAATCATTACCTAAGCCGTGCATTTTAGAGAAGTTTAAAATCATCTGTGCTCCTGATTATGTTGCAGGCAAACCCGTTCTTTTGTGAGTAGGTCATCTAAGGTTTCTCGCTCTCTTATAAGCCGTGCTTGTGAACCTGATACCAAGACTTCTGCGACTCTTGGACGGGTGTTGTAATTTGATGCCATAGCAAAGCCATACGCACCTGCTGACATGACTGCAAGTAAATCGCCTTCTTGTAGTTGTAATTCTCGCTCTTTGGCAAGGAAGTCGCCAGTTTCACAAATAGGTCCAACTATGTCATAGCGGTGAGATGCTATTTGGGTATTTGGCTTAACGCTACAGACTTGCTGCCATGCACTATATAAAGACGGGCGAATTAAGTCATTCATCGCACCATCTACAATGGCAAAATGTTTATCACCTGTTTGTTTAAGGTATTGCACTTGACATAAAAATAGACCTGCATTGGCGGCAATTGAGCGACCTGGCTCAAGAATAAGGGAGTATGAACGATTTTTTAAACGTGCTTTTACGGCACTTAAATAAGTATCTGGTGTGATGGGTTGTTCATCTTTATAAACCACACCCAAGCCTCCGCCTAAGTCTAGGTGTTTAAGTGTAATACCTAGTGCTTCAATTTTATCTGCCAGTAATAGTAGACGTTCTAATGCGTCCATAAAAGGTGATAGTTCGGTTAGCTGACTACCAATATGGCAGTCGATACCAATGATTTCAATATGCGCTAGAGATTGTGCATGGGCATACACACTAGGGGCACGTTGTATGTCTATACCGAATTTATTTTCTTTAAGCCCTGTGGAAATATATGGGTGTGTATTGGCATCAACATCTGGATTAACACGCAAAGAAATAGGGGCTTTTTTATCCATGCTTTGTGCAACTTGGTTAAGCATTTCTAGCTCTGATTCGGATTCTACATTAAAGCAGTGTACTCCAACTTCTAAAGCTCGGCGCATTTCTTCTGGCTGTTTGCCTACACCAGAGAAGACTATTTTATGCGCCTGACCTCCTGCTAATAAAACACGTTCTAATTCTCCTACGCTGACGATATCAAAACCACAACCCTGTGCTGCAAGTAATTGTAAAACAGATAAATTAGAGTTGGCTTTAACTGAATAACAAATTAAGTGAGGATAGTCTCCTAATGCTTGATGATAGGCTTGAAAGTGTTGAGTAAAGGCTTGCTTAGAGTAAACATAAAGCGGTGTGCCATATGTGTTTGCTAAGTCGCTAGCGGCGAGTTGCTCAATATGTAGTTCGCCATTTTTATATGCAAAGATAGACATACATTCTCACTTAAATTTTATTTGTTGATGTGCGGTTTTTGAGTTTCTTGGGGTTCTTTTTTGTTTTGTCCATCGGGTTTTTCTGTAGGCTTATCTACTGGTAAGTATAGTGGGCCTTTTTGTCCACAGGCACTTAGGTTTAAGCATAAGGCAGTATAGAGAATAAACAGTAATAAAGGGAAAATACGCATTATCTTGACCTTGGGCCTAAAAACAACCAAGCAATAAACCCAAACAAAGGCATAAGTAAAATAACCACTGTCCAGACGACTTTAGCTGCAGTTGAGACTTTGGTTGATTGCACTACATTAATAATGGCGTAAATATCTGCAATTAATAACAATAGCCCAGTTAATCCAGAAATTTTAATGGACATCAGTGTCTACCTTATAAAAAATTGTCTATTATCAAAGATTTTTCTCTTTAAGTATATAGCTATTATAACCGCTTAATTTGTTTATTTTGATACAGCAGTCCATCTAACATATCTCCTTGTTGTACACCAGAATCCAGCCCTAAAATTTGTCGTGGCAAGGTACTTACACTGCCCATAGCGGCGGCAAAATCAAGTTCGTTATTGGCAACCAGAGTTAACAGTGAGGCGGAAAAATCCTGTAACATATTTAGCCCTGCACTGGCTTGTGAAAATGGTGCTTGTTTGTGTGGGGCGGCAAGCTGATGATGATGGCTGCATACTGCCAGTTCTTTGGCATTAACGGCCTGTAATAGGGCTTGACGATCTGCCTCTGTACGCAGCACTGGTTGCAAATGATACTGACTGTTAAATCCTATTACCTGTTCATGGGTATATAGCAGGTTAGCAATAGCAACGTCTGCGCTCACGGGTAGACCTTGAGATTTTGCAAGTCGTATCATCTGCATACTTCTTGCACAGCTAATTTGACTAATATGCACACGAGCACCTGTATATTGTGCGAGCAGTAAGATTTGCGCTAAGGCAACCGTTTCTGCCACTTCAGGGTGAGGCGGTAAGCCTAAACGAGTTGAAAAACTCCCCTCATGCACACAGCCTTGCATGGCAAGTTGTGGATCATTAGCGGTTAACATTAAGAGCATATCAAAGGTATGTGCATATTCCATACAACGCCTTAGCACATAAGCATTGGCTATGGGTTGGCGAGCTTGACTTAGTGCCACGCAACCTGCTTCTTTAAGTTGTGCCATATTAGCGAGCTGTTCACCCTTGAGAGCTTGAGTTAATGCGCCTATTGGAAGCAGTGTGGCGGTGGCGGCTTGCTTTTGGTTAAGCCAATCTCGAACCTGTGCCTGACTGTCTATAACAGGGTCGCTATCAGGCTGTACACAAATATAAGAAAATCCTTGCTGATATGCTTCTCTCGCAACCATTGGTACTTGTTGATAATGGCGTAAGTTAAGGCTTAAATCGACCCATGCGGGCAACAACCAGCTGTCTTTTTGCTTACTTTTATGTTGGCTATCTTGTATGCGTTTTAATTGTCCTTGCTGAATTTCAATATCTTGGGGTACATCATATTCAAGCACACGAAAGTTGGTTAATTGTAAACTCATGCTTGTTTCTCCTTAGCGATTTGTTGTCCGCTCATTGCCATAGACATAACCGCCATGCGTACGGCAATGCCGTAACTAACTTGATTTAAAATCACTGATTGCGCTCCATCGGCGACACTTGAGTCAATCTCAACACCTCTATTAATTGGACCTGGGTGCATCACTAGCGCATCAGGGTTGGCGTGTTTTAAGCGTGCTTGTGTTAAGCCGTATTGACTAAAAAACTCACTTTCACTAGGTAAGAGTGCGTTTTGCATGCGCTCTTTTTGTAGGCGGAGCATAATAACCACATCAACTTCTTTTAATCCTGACGACATATCAAAAAACACCTTAGCACCCATCGCTTCAATCTCTTTGGGTATCAGCGTTGCAGGACCAATAACTCGCACTTCTTTAGCACCTAGGGTTAATAGGGCGTATAGCTCAGAGCGAGCCACTCTTGAGTGTAAAATATCGCCAACAATGGCGATGATTTTACCTGTAATTTGCCCTGCATGACGACGAATAGTCAGCATATCTAACATCGCTTGGGTGGGGTGAGCATGACAACCGTCACCTGCATTAATAATGGCAACATTGGGGGTTACTTGCTCGGCGATAAAGTGAGCTGCACCGCTATCGGCATGACGCACCACAAACATATCACTATACATTGCCTCTAAATTCCATAAGGTATCACGCAGCGTCTCGCCCTTTGAGGTTGCTGAACGGGCAATATCTAAATTTAAAATATCTGCGGACAAGCGTTTGGCTGCCAACTCAAAGGTGGAACGAGTACGAGTTGAGTTTTCAAAAAACAGATTAACAACTGTTTTTCCTCGCAAAAGGGGTACTTTTTTAACTGCACGCTCTTGGGTGCTAATAAAAGAATCTGCCAGATCTAATATGTCGGTTAACAGTGCTTTGCTAAGACCTTCAGTGGTTAAAAAATGCTTGAGCTGACCTTGTTCATTTAATTGAGTTTGACAGGCGAGTTGAGATTGCATTGGTTTTTCTCCTAACTTTTGTGTTGACTAAGCACTAACGGTTTAGGGCCGCTCAACGCTAAGTATTCATCGGCAGGTAAATTGAGTTTTAGGGCACACACATCGGGCTGTATGGGCAACTCTCGCTGCCCAATATCAGCAAGTGTTGCCAAACTAATGCTTAGTGGACGTGCAAAGTCAAATAATACATTCATGGCAGCACGGATAGTACGTCCACTTTTAATGACATCATCTATTAATATAATATGACGCTGGTTGATTTCCCAAGGTAAATCTGAGCCTTTAACCTGTGGGTGTAATCCATGTTGGCTAAAGTCATCTCGATAAAAGCTGATATCCAAAGTTCCTATAGGCTCTTGTATTTCAAGCTGCTGGCGTATATTTTCTGCTAACCATACGCCACCGGTATGAATACCTACCAATAGGGGCTGCTGTATGTTTTGTGTCTGCAAATAAACGTTCAGCTCAGAGCCTAAGGTTTGACACAATAAAGGGGCGTTGTACATTACATTTTCTCCATTGGGTGCTGATTAAACCAGCTGGCTAATATCAGTTGGGCAGCAATTCCATCTACAGAATGCTTGCCCCAATTGCCATCTGCACCTTGCTCTAAAGCAATTTGCTTGGCTTCATAACTTGTTAGTCGCTCATCATGGGTATAACTTGGACGTTTAAAATGATGGGCTAAGCGACGAGAAAACTTGGCGGCTCGCAAACTCATTGAACTGTCTGTTCCGTCCATGTTAAGAGGTAAACCAACCACAAACGCATCTGGTTGCCAAGTGTTAATTAAGGTTTGTAACTGCTGTGCATTGGGAATGCCATTTTCTGCTGTAATTGGTGGTAATGCTTCACTGGTTGCGCTTATCCGCTGTCCATAAGCAACCCCAATACGACGCACGCCAAAATCAAAACTTAAAATTGTATTAGCAGTAATTATTTCTTTCATGGTACACCACTTCTAAAGCGAGAATGTCCAACAAATTCAAAAATACGCACCACTTCTAACACATCTAATTCTTCTTTCATTTTATTGCTAAATGGTGCAAAAGGCATGGTACGTTGTACGGTTTCTATTGCAAATTCATCTAGCTTGCGCTGTCCTGAGGATTGCAGTATTTGTAATTTACGCAGTGTGCCATTGGCATTAATGGCAATTAATAATCGCAAACGGCAGTCATTTTGAACACAATTTTTGGCGGCGTCTGGGTAGCGTTGTGTGCCATATTGTTCCATCGCCTGTTGCCATAATTTTAAATAATAAGCATAGCTGGTGCCTTTGGCGTTGACGTTATTAACTCGTTGTACTCTAGGGTTGCGCTTAAAAGTTTCTTCCAGCATGTCTGCACGGGTTTGTTTGGCAATCTGCTTTAAACTTTGTGTGAGCAAATCAGGGCTAACCTGAGCATTGGGCTTATGCGTAATCTTATCCTTAGATTGGGCTGCGCTAATGACTCTAGTTGGTTGTTTCTCTTGCAATTTAACCGCCTGTGCTTGACTGCTGTTTTTTTGCTGAGTTTGTGCTGTCCTAACCTCTTGTTTTTGTGCTTGGCTTTGTTGAGCATCACCACTACCTAGGCGATTATTTTCAGCAATAAATTCAGGATTTTCAGGTTCTGCACCATTGGCTGATTGCATCAGGCGCACATCTAACACCTGTGAGCTAAATTGTTGTTTTTGGTATTTAATCCCAATACCTAAAATAATGCCCAAATGCAGTATAAACGCCAATACCAGCATCTTTTGAAAACGATAAGAACGCTGAGCAAAAAAAACAACTGGCGGACTACTATGAGGCAAGATTACTGTCCTTTAGTGCGAATTTGAATAAGCTCATCAATAAGCATACCTGCTACATCAAGTCCTGAATCGCGGCTAATTTCACGCACACAAGTAGGGCTGGTTACGTTGATTTCTGTTACTTTTTCACCAATCACATCTAGCCCTACAAAATACAATCCTCTTTGCTTTAAGCTGGGTGCAATTTTGGCTGCCAGCGCACGGTTACTATCGGTTAGTGGCTGGGTTTCTCCACGCCCACCTGCGGCAAGATTACCGCGTGTTTCTCCCTGTGCTGGAATGCGTGCTAAACAATAGGGTATGGGTTCGCCATTAATTAATAAAATGCGTTTATCACCTTGGCTAATAGCAGGCAAAAATTGTTGCGCCATAATGTGCTTTTGCCCCTGTTCTGTGAGCGTTTCAATAATCACATTTAAATTGGCATCATCAGGTTTGCACCTAAAAATAGAGGCGCCACCCATGCCATCTAGGGGTTTAAAAATAATATCTTTATAGTCCTTATAAAAGGCTTTTAGCTGCGCTGCTTTGGCACTGACTAAGGTCGGTGCCATTAGCTCAGCAAACTCAGTGGCAAATAGTTTTTCATTGCAATCTCGCAAACTTTGTGGCTTGTTTGCCACTAGCACGCCTGCTTTTTCTGCCATACTTAAAATATGTGTGGCATACAAAAACTCACTATCAAAGGGTGGGTCTTTACGCATAATAATAATATCTAAGGTCGCTAGCGGCTGCTGTTGTACTTCGCCTAAACAAAACCAATTATCAGGGTTCATGCTCACTTCAAGGGGATACATATAAGCACTGGCTTGCCCTTTATGAATGTATAAATCTGCTGTTTGTAAATAAAAAATCTGCAAGCCTTTTTGTTGCGCCGCATACAGCAAAGCTAAAGAGGTGTCTTTCTGAAAGTGAATGTCCTCAATTGCGTCCATAATAACGGCAAGTTTAAGTCTGTGTGACGGCATAGCAAGTCCTGATAAGAATTAAAAATTAAATTGTAACCCAGCGCACAAATTGGAGCTATAAAGATAAGCGATAACAGCACAAAATTGAACGCTCCTTACCTTATTTCATATTTGCGCCATACCCTATTGCTGTTTTAGGCAGGTTTGTATTATAACTTGATTTCATAGCAAGGCTGGTACTCTCCTGATATACGCATACGCCCATGAGAGACCATTGCACTGAGCAATCCGTTCATTTTTTGCATAATTTGTGCATCACCACTTAACTGATATTTACCATATTGAGCAATACGCTCAATGCCAGCTTGTTTTACATTACCTGCAACAATACCAGAAAAAGCACTACGCAATTGACCTGCAAGTTCGCTTTTAGGCTGCGCTGTAGATAAATTCAACGCTGCCATATTTTCATGGCTAGGGATAAAGGGCAATTGCAAAGCGATATCAATATACAACGACCAATTAAAGAAAAAAGCATCATCGGTTTGAATACGCTGCTGCTTAACCTGTTGCATACCTTGCTTCATTATATTTGCCACCAATGGCGCATCATCAATAATTAATTGATAGCGTTGTTGTGCTTTCTCTCCCAAAGTTGCGCCAATAAAATGATGTATATCTAACAAGTAATCAGCAGATTCTTTAGGACCGGTTAATACTAATGGCAGTTCAACATGTTGATTTTTTGCGTGCATTAAAATGCCTAACAAGTAAATAATTTCTTCGGCAGTACCAGGGCCGCCAGGAAAAATAACAATACCATGTGCTAAACGCACAAATGCCTCTAAGCGTTTTTCAATATCTGGTAAAATAACCAATTCATTGACAATGGGATTAGGTGCTTCAGAGGCAATAATACTTGGTTCAGTAATACCAATGTATCGACCTGTACGAATATGCTGCTTGGCATGTCCAATGGTTGCCCCTTTCATTGGGCCTTTCATCGCACCTGGACCGCAACCTGTACCAATATTTAAGCCGTGCAAGCCCATGTGATAACCCACTTTTTTGCTGTAATCATATTCAACTCGTGAAATAGAATGCCCTCCCCAACAAATAACCAAATTGGGCTCACTCTCAGGTTGTAATATCTCTGCATTTCGTAAAATATGAAAAATCGCATTGGTAATATCTGCACTACGATGTAAATCAAACTTATGTGCTTTGATAATGTACTCCTCCACATACAGGATATCTCGCAAAACCGAAAACAATTGCTCACGCACACCCACCATAAGCTCGCCATCTACAAACGAGATTTGCGGCGGATTAACCAAGGTTAATGCCATGCCACGCTCTTGTTTTTTGACTAAAATATCAAAGTTTTTAAAATCTTTTTCTAAATCCAAGTAGCTATCGCCATGATTACCAGCACTTAATACCGCATAAGCACATTGACGCAATAACCTATGCGTATGGCTATCAATATCTTGTAAATAACTAATTTCATGATGAGACAATACACGCATATGGGTTTTAGGTTGTACAAAATAACTGACTGTTGACATAATGCTCCAAACAAAGTTGACGTAAAAACAAAAACAAGTAAATAATAAGCAAGCATAAAGCATAGCATTACTGGTTATATTTAACAGATAAGATATTTATTTTTCATAAAAATTTCACTCGCCCCAGCCTATACAGAGGTACAATTTGGAAGCCGTTTATCGTTTAGTTATCTCCTGCCCAGACCAAGTTGGCATTGTTGCCAAAGTGGGACAATTTATTGCCGCCTATAAAGGTTGGATTGTCGAGGCAAGCCATCATACAGACCCCGAACTTAACTGGTTTTTTATGCGTCATTGTATTCGAGCCAACTCGCTAAATGTGAGTTTGCAAGAATTTAAACAAGCATTCCAACATCTTGCTGATGAATTTGCCATGCAATGGCACATTAGCGATTCTCAAACGGCAAAAAAAATGGTACTAATGGCAAGCAAAGAAAGCCATTGCCTGATGGACATTTTACACCGCTGGCATAGCCAAGAACTATTTTGTGATATTCCCTGTGTGATATCCAACCATACCGATTTACAAGAAATGGTCACTTGGTATGGCGTGCCATTTTTTCATGTTCCAATAGACCCAAAAAATAAACAAGCGCACTTTCAAAAAGTTACTGAGATTATCCAACAACAGCAAGCAGATTTAGTGGTTCTGGCTCGCTACATGCAAATATTACCAGATACATTGTGCCACCGTATGAGCGGTCAAATTATCAACATTCATCACAGTTTTTTACCCTCATTTGTCGGTGCAAAACCCTATCATCAAGCAGCTAAACGAGGAGTTAAACTCATTGGTGCAACCTGCCACTATGTCACCAAAGACCTAGACGAAGGACCTATTATTGAGCAAGATGTCGTACGCATAAGCCACAAAGACAGCCTTGATGATTTAGTACGCCTAGGCAAAGATGTTGAAAAACTCACCCTTGCTAAAGGTGTACGCTGCCATTTACAAGACAGAGTTATTTTGCAAGGAAATAAAACTGTAGTCTTCTAAAAATTGAGACAAGGCAAGTGGTTACAAAAAATCAGTCGCAATAAGAGAAAAATCAACTAAACTAAAAATACTATTTTCAACTTAATAAAAGGCAATTGATTTTTAAGGTACAACCCTATGATATCCTTACGCTCTTGGTGGCAAGTGACCCTATTTGTTATTCTCATCTCCTTATTTGCTGCCATGCTCGCCTTTTTAGTGGACTATATAGAACTCCCCCCCGAAACATTTGCCAAAATGAAATTCTTAGGTTTTAAAACTGGTTTTATTTTAGCATTTGTTATTTCTATGCCCGTCGCCTTTAAGTTACGCCAAATTACCCTGTTACAAGACCAACTAAAAAAACGGGTCTCTTTTGATGAGCTAACCGGCTTATACTCACGCCAACATATGTTAGATTTAAGCGATAATTTCAAAGAAAAAACAGGCATTCTCGCACTGATTGACATCGACTTTTTTAAACAAATTAATGACAATTATGGTCATCAAACAGGCGATATTGCCCTTAAAGACGTAGCACAAACCATGCAAAAAACCCTACGAGAAGAAGACATTATTTGCCGTTATGGGGGCGAAGAATTTTTGGCTTTCTACCCTGATTTAACAATTGATGAAGGGCAAAAAATGGCAGAAAAAATGCGTCAAAGCGTTGCTAAAAAATGCAAAATACGAGCAGACAAATCACACCCAAGCATTACCATAAGTATTGGCATTTGTTTAAAACAACCAGAAGAAGTGTTCTATCAAGCAACCAAACGAGCCGACTTAGCACTTTATCATGCAAAAAAATCAGGGCGTAACTGCGTTATTTTAGATAGCAACATTCCGCAACAACTGGCTATCTAGCCTCGCATATCCCACGTAATTTAGAAGTAACCTCATCAAGCTCAATTAAATCCATTGCCTCTCGCTTATGCACCCGAGTACGCCAAGGCACACTCGCCACCTCTTTATGCAAAAATTGTTGCACCGCTTGAGGGAATTTATCCACCAGCAAATGTGCATTATGATAAGGACGAGACAGCCAACCGGGGGCAACCGCATACAGCCCAATAACAGGAATGCCTACGCCATTACCAATATGCGCCGTACCTGTATCTGGAGCAACAAGACATTGCGCCTTAGATAAAATAACTGCCAACTGCGGTAAACTGGTTTTACCCACCAAATTAAGGCACTGTGCATTTGTTTGGACAGCAATCTCTTGCCCCAAGCCTTGCTCAAACGCCGCATTACTACCCGTTAGCACCACCGTTTTATGCAGATGCTCGCCAATCCAATTAGCCAATGCAATATAAAAACTCGCCTGAGGTGTGCGCTCTTTTTTACTGGCGGCAGGATTAAGCACCACATAGCTAGAGGGCAAGTTAAATTTTTCTACATCTTGTTCCCCCAAGACAATAGAAAAATCCATACCCTCCATAGGCACACCCAATTTAGCAGCAAAACGAGCAAAGCTCTCATGCAAATGCTCTTTATTAAACCCAATGCGCTGGTTGCAAAATAACCACTGCCCCTCCCTAGCACGCTGTTTATCAAATCCAATTTTTATAGGAGCATTAAGCATAGGATACAATAAATTAGCTCTGGTACTGGCTTGCATAGCAAGCACCACATCAATATGTTTATCCGCAAAATACTGCCGCACTGACCAATAATCTACCAGCTTTTTAGGCTTATCAATTACCTTAAACGTCAACCTAGGGTGGCTACAATATTGCAACAAAGCATACGCAGGAGGGCTAATCAACCAATAGATATGGGCATTGGGTTTATGCGCTAAAATGGCACGCACCACCGGCAGCACCAAACAGCAATCGCCAATGGCAGACAAGCGCACCAACGCAATATTATAAGGACGAGCAACAACCTCGTGAATATCCAACATACCCATAACCAACCTCAACCCAAAAAAAGGTAACCCTAATACAAAAGCCCATTTTCTGCCAGTGCTAGAAGATAATCTGTTAGCCCAAGCTATTGCGGGTATCAGGGGTTAAGGGCTGAACCCTGACCCCTGACCCCTGACCCACAAAAAAGCCCCTTACCTAAGCTAGGTAAGGGGCTGATTACGGTAACTAAATAAACGAGCCTAAGGCTGTTTAACCGGCTCTAACTTACGGATAACATGCCCTTGAGATGACACAAACAAATTGCCCTGTGCATCTTGGGCAATACCATCTGGAGCGCTAAATGCGGCATTTATCCCTATGCCATCAGTAACAGCTTCTGTGCCACTACCTGCAAGGGTGGATACTTTTTCATTAATTAAATCAATACGGCGTATGCGGTTATTTCTTCTATTTGCTAGGTATAAAAACTGCCCAGATTTAGAGGCAATTATTTGATTTAAATCAGGATTAAACTGCGCCACTGAAAAATTGCCATCGACAAAGCCACTGCCTGCGTTGGTGGTCGTTAAGGCTGTTGCTGTTTTTGGTTGGGCAGTGCTGGTTAAATCCACCTGATACAGTTTGTAATCTGATTGAGGAATATAATACAGGCTTTTTTTATCTGCACTTAAACCCATAGATACATTTCCACTGCCAGTAGCAATGATATTTTGCACGCGGGCAGTTGCACTTGTGCCACTATTAATACTGATTTTACGGATAAGCTGATTATCATAATCCAATACATACAGAGCATTGTCGCCATCATAGACCATGCCATTTATATCCCCAAAGCGAGCATCAGCACCTGTGGTGGTATTGCTGGTAAAGTCTGTAGGCACATTACCACTTGTACCACACAGCCCTGCGAGCGTGGTGACCACCGCAGTTGGGGTAATTTTACGCACGCAATCATTATCACTACCCACATACAGGTTATCGGCTTTATCCACGGCAATGGCAGCTGGGTTTTCAAAACTTGCAGCTCCCCCTGTGCCATCGTTCGTGCCACTTGCGCCACCTGCATTACCTGCAAATAGGCTGACAACGCCTTGTGGGGTGATTTTACGAATTTGATGGTTGTTATAATCAGCAATAAACAAATTACCCTTACTGTCAAAGACCATGTGGGTAGGGGCGTTAAATTTAGCACTTAGCCTGCTACCGTTTGTATTATCATAAGAGCCTTTAATACCTGCATAGGTGCTGACTTTGGCGGCACCTGCTACGCATTTTAGCTGTATGGCAATATCTGTATTGGTAAACGTCCCTTTGCCTTGCTCTATATAACAAAACTGCTCAAAACCCTCAGGTTGCTGTGCTACTTTAATATCATAATCACTGCCCTTGGCAATTTTATTACTGATATCCAAGGTGCTGGCGGTGGTTTTAGCAATGGCAAAAGGCGTGTTATCCGCACCACTTGCCACATTTTTTAGCATTAGACCGCTACTTTTAATGCCACCGCTAATAAGTAAGCTCAAATTGAGTTTGCTATCGGCATCATCACTGCCGCCACCGCCACCGCCACAAGCAACTAATGACAAAGCAGATAAGCCAATAAGCAGGCTCTTTTTAAAGGTTAAGGATTGTGGTTTAAATCTGTGCATAAAATGCTCCTTTTGAGAAAACGAATTAAATTTAAAAGAGGTCGCCAACGGCAGTTGACGTTTTGGGTTGGTAAATACCAAAGCCAATAGCGCAAGCGTTGCTTTTAAACACAACCAACTTGGATAGGGCTAAAGAAAAAGGGAATACATGGCGTACGGCTAAATTAAATAAAGAATATTTAACGCCTAGAATAAAAGTATGAATAAAGTAAGATGGAACAATGGCAAAAAAGCGCAGACGGCATAATAGCCTGTTAGAAAGGCAAAGACCTAAACAAATGGATAGCTGGATAGCTGGATAGCTGGATAGCTGGATAGCTGGATAGCTGGATAGCTGGATAGCTGGATAGCTGGATAGCTGGATAGCTGGATAGCTGGATAGCTGGATAGCTGGATAGCTGGATAGCTGGATAGCGTATTTTATCATCACCCCATTCCTTTTCAAGTTATTATTTGCAATAAAATCAAACACTTATTTTTTTGCTTCAAACAAGTTACACACTGTAACAAAAGGGTTTTTTAAAGTCAATGTTTTAATTAAAAAAATGGGTAACTAACCTGACCTTTAATCCCTGACTCCTGCCCAGCACCATGCAAAGCATGGTTCTGTCCTCTGTCCTCTGTCCTCTGACTCCTGACTCCTGACTCCTACCCAGCACCATGCAAAGCATGGTTCTGTCCTCTGCCCTCTGTCCTCTGTCCTCTGACCCCTGACTCCTGACTCCTACCCAGCACCATGCAAAGCATGGTTCTGTCCTCTGTCCTCTGTCCTCTGCCCAGCACCATGCGGAGCATGGGGCTGGGTAAATCCTCTGTCCTCTGTCCTCTGTCCTCTGTCCTCTGACTCCTGACTCCTGACTCCTGACTCCTGCCCAGCACCATGCAAAGCATGGTTCTGTCCTCTGTCCTCTGTCCTCTGTCCTCTGTCCTCTGTCCTCTGATTCCTGACCTCTAATCCCTGACTGCCTCCCATTTAAACTCGGTAATATTACGTGCTTGCTCGTCAAAATTAATGCCCACTAAATAAATATTACTGCCCTCGTTTAAATAGCGGTGGTGGTATTGGTTGGCTTTGATTTGTGCCAGCGCATTTTCTGTGCCGACTTTAAATTCAAAGATATAACGGTTGTTGTTGATTAAAATGCTCATGTCCAACCTGCCTTTATTGGTGCTTTGCTCAGTTGAGACAGGCACGCCCATAGAGCAAAGGTAGATATAAATAACGCTGGCATAAAAGCCCTCGTAGGCAGGTAGGTTGTTGTTGGTGAAGTTTTCATAGGGAATTGAGGCAAACATGGCTTCAAGAGTTTGTTTAAAGTCATCGGGTTTGCCTGCAAATAAAGCACGAAAGCCACTTTGCTGATGCGTCACACGCTCGCTTGGGCTGGCTAAAAACAAATCTAAAATCGCCCCATTTAAACTTAATCTTATTTCTTTATTGGGTATGGTTAAAGAATATAATCTACCGCCTAAAGGGTTGGGTATGACTTTATCTATGGTCAAATAGCCTGATTGAAATAACAACACTTCTAAGTTGATGTTGTCTATATCAAAGCTATCAAGCAGTTCTTTACCTACTTGTACGTCATCTAACTTGGGTAGGTAATAGTTGTTTTTTTTAATCAGCTCAATTAAAAAAGTCGGCGTGCCCGTGCTAAACCAGTAGTTTTCGTAAACATGCTCGGCTCTAATAAACAGCAAAATATCAAAGGGGTTATAGACTTTATCTTGTAAAAAGTTGTAGCCGTTGTACCAGAGTTTTAACTCGGCTAAATCCACCCCCTGTAAAAAGGGTTTAAAGCTGGTTTCTATGTCGTTTTGGGTGTAACCGCAGATATTCCCAAATTTAGGGCTAAGGCTGATGTCTTCTAGGTTGTTTAACCCTGAAAATAAAGAGACTTTAGAGAATTTACTGACCCCTGTGATAAACACAAATTTAATATGCTGGTCATTGTCTTTAATGACACTATAAAAACCTCGTAGCATATCTCGGGCGTAGTTTGCCATGTCTTTGTTGGTGATGTTATCTAACAAGGGTTTGTCGTATTCGTCGATTAGTATCACAACCCTTTGTTGGTATTTTTTGTGGGCTTTTGTGAGTAGGGTTTTAAAGCACGATGAGGGGTTTTGCTGTGGCTCACACTCAATGCCCAAGCGGTCTTGATTATATCTAATAATATCTTGAAAGGCTTGTACAATCCCGTCTTTATTAAATAGCTCCCCTGAAAAGCTGATATGAATAACGGGGTAAGGTACGTCAAAGTTGTGTTTATTTTCTATAAAAAGCCCCTTAAATAGCTCTTTTCTACCCTCAAAAATGCTTTTTAAGGTGTCTAAAAACAGGCTTTTACCAAAGCGGCGAGGACGGGCTAAAAAAACGTATTTATAGGCATTGATTAAGTCATAGGCAATTTGAGTTTTGTCTATGTATAGGAGTTTGTCTTCTCGTATTTCACTTAGCGTTTGTATGCCGATGGGGAGTTTTTGTGTCATAACCGTTTCCTGCCGTTGGGTTGTAAAGAGTATACAAACAATGCAAGACTGAGTAAAACCCCTGGATCAGAGGACAGAGGTCAGAGGTTTTACCCAGCCCCATGCTCTGCATGGTGCTGGACTTAAGATTTAATACAATGGCAAAAAATGCATAGAAAAATAGCTGCGTTATTTGTTACCTAATATTGTCACACCGAGTTTGTGCGACACTGCCAGATGTCATTTTAGGGGTGCGTACTCGTCCTGTGGGTGCTACTACTATTTTACCGTACTGGGCAGGACGATTGCGATTACAGTATTCTAAAGTGCCATTATTCCCCCAAGCTAAGCCTTCTGCATTAAAATAGATAGATTGTCTGGGATATTGGCGACTGATACCATTTCTGGTAATGGCATCAACTTGCTTTAGTATGCGTTCATTGGCATCGAGCTGTTTGTTTTTATTAACATCAACAAACATAGTTAAAGATTGGTTCCAATTTTGAGTACATCTACCTTGATTGTTTAAAGGGCAAAGCTGTACTCTAGTTCGTCTATATACTGCCTCATGGCGTGCTTGTTGTAGCAACTGTTTTAGTTTTCTGGCATCTTGATAGGCGCGATTTTTAGCAACAAAAGCATTGAGTGTGGGTGCGCCATAAGCAAAAATAAGTGTAAATATTGCCACACTTGCGAGAAATTCAATCAGCGTAAATCCTTTGATAAATGACATAATCGCACCTTATTTTTTTTATTTTAATCCAGCCTAAAGTTGCCTGTTAAAATATAAAATAAGGTAAAAGTCTATTTTTCTAATACTTTTTTATGAGTCTATAATGCGACATAGGGTGCTTATATTTGTATTTTTTCTCTTTAATACTGCTGCCTTTGCGTTGTGATGGTGACAAAAAACCAAACAAATAAAAGGCTTTAGTTGCTATTTAAGCGTATTTTTTTTTAAATAGCAGCTTGTTTAACCTAAGGAAAAACCATGTCTCATTGTTTATCTGTGGTGCTTGCCCAGTGTAATTTTATGCTTGGCGACATTACAGGCAATACCGATAAAATCATACAAACGGCAAAACAGCATGCCCAAAAAGGAGCAGATTTAGTTGTGTTTTCTGAGTTGGCTCTAATTGGCTACCCACCTGAAGACCTACTGCTTAGAGCCAGTTTAAAGCCTCGCATAGAGCAGGCATTAGAGCATCTTTTAGCCGTTAGCCATGAGGTTGCACTGGTTGTCGGCATACCTCACTTTAGTTCAGGCAAGCTCTACAATGGTGCGGCTTTTTTTGCTGCTGGCAAGTGCTTGGGTGTATATGCTAAACAGGCCTTACCTAATTATCAGGTATTTGATGAAAAGCGTTATTTTAGCGCAGGCGATACGCCTTTGGTTATCCCTTTTAAAGGCCAGCATATTGGGCTTTTGGTGTGTGAAGACATCTGGCAAAACCAGCCTATTGAGCAAGCGGTGCAACAAGGAGCAGACAGCCTTATTTGCATTAACGCCTCACCTTTTTGTCAGCACCGCCATAAGCAGCGTGTTACCCAAGTAAGCCAGCATAGTAAGCAATATGCTCTGCCTATTTTGTATGTAAATCAGGTAGGCGCACAAGATGAGCTGATTTTTGATGGCGGCTCTTTTGCCACTGATGCAACCGGTGAGCAGGTTATGCAGATGGCATTTTTTAAAGAAGATGCCAAGCGCCTTAGTTTACAAGCTGGCAAGCTAAGGTGTAGCGAGCCATTAGCCACCGTATTAAGCCCTATTGCCATGTTGTATGCGGCATTGGTTTTAGCGCTTAAGGATTATGTTAATAAAAATGGCTTTAAACAGGTGTTATTGGGCTTATCTGGCGGTATTGACTCCGCCTTAACCCTTGCCCTTGCCGTTGATGCCTTAGGCAAAGAGCGAGTACGTGCAATTATGCTGCCGTTTACCTATACCTCAAACATGAGCCAGCAAGATGCACAAGCACAGGCAACGCTCTTAGGAGTGGATTATCAGAGCATTTCCATTGAGCCTATGTATCAGGCATTTATGCACAGTTTGAGTGAGGAATTTGCGCATACACAAATAGATACCACGGAAGAAAATTTACAAGCTCGCATTCGTGGCGTGCTGCTTATGGCCGTATCCAACAAAACAGGGGCAATGGTTGTGCCAACTGGTAACAAAAGCGAGATGGCGGTCGGTTATGCCACCTTATATGGTGATATGGTAGGCGGTTATGCCTTACTTAAAGATGTATATAAAACCCAAGTCTATGCCCTTGCTAACTATCGCAATAGCCTAGGTGATGCCATTATTCAACGTGTGATAGAGCGTCCACCTTCTGCTGAATTGGCACCTGAACAAAAAGATGAAGATAGCCTCCCCCCCTATGAGCGGCTAGATGCCATTTTAGAGGCTTATTTAGAGCAAGACTTAAGTGCTGATGCCATTGTTAGCCAAGGTTTTAATCGCCAAGAGGTTTATCAGATATTGCGTTTGGTAGACATCAATGAATACAAACGCCGTCAAGCAGCAGTTGGTGCACGAGTCAGCATGCGTGGTTTTGGTAAAGACCGGCGGTATCCTATTACCAATGGCTGGCAATTAGGTCAATAGGTCTTAAAATCACTTTTGATTTAACTAAGCGCAGTGCAAACTGCGCTTAATCAATCACTCCACCAAAAATCAAGGCTTAATTGCTATTTTAAGTACGCCATCACGTTGATTTGCAAATAAATCATAGGCTTGTACAATATCTTCAAGCTGATAGCTATGCGTAACCAGCGGACTTAAATCAATACGTTCAGATTGAATCACATTTAGTAATCGGCGCATACGTTCTTTACCACCAGGGCATAATGCGGTATTGATTTTATGATCGCCCAAGCCTGCAGCAAACGCACCAATTGGTATGCTTAAATCTTCAGAATAGACACCAAGGCTCGATAACGTACCACCCGGTTTTAATATACGCAAAGCCTGCTCAAAGGTTGCTTGCAAGCCCAGTGCTTCAATACTGGCATCAACCCCACGTCCAGCGGTGAGGCGCATAATTTCATCAACCACATCAACTTTACTGAAGTTTAAAGTAATATCTGCACCCATTTTTTGTGCAATATCCAAGCGTTCATCATTTCCATCTATGGCAATAATAGTGCTTGCGCCTTTGAGTTTTGCCCCTGCTGTAGCGCACAATCCTATCGGGCCTTGGGCAAATACTGCGACGATATCGCCAATTTGAATATTGGCATTTTCTGCACCTTTAAAGCCTGTAGACATGATATCAGGACACATCAACACCTGCTCATCGGTTAAACCATCGGGCACAGGTGCAAGGTTTGCTTGTGCATCGGGCACTAACACATATTCCGCCTGCGTGCCGTCAATAATATTGCCAAAACGCCAGCCTGCCGTTGCCTTATAGCCATGACAAGCACAACCGCTGGCATCATCTTTTAAATAAGAGCCATCTTGAGAGGGAAACCCATCTTGACAAGAATAAGAGGTAAAACTAGGACAAATAGCACCTGCAATAACCCGCTGCCCTTCTTGGTAACCCTTAACATTAGCGCCTAACTTTTCAATAACACCAACAGGTTCATGGCCAATGGTTAACCCCTTGGCAACGGGGTATTCTCCTTTTAAAATATGTACATCTGTACCGCAAATTGTGGTGGTGGTAATACGCATAAGCGCATCATTAGGTCCTACATCAGGCATTTTTTTATCAACAATTTCTATCCGATTTTTATCTATAAAAACCGCTGCTTTCATCATATTCATCATCTTCTTTTAACCTTAATAGTTGCAAAATTTGCAGCGCAATCTTGCTTATTTTTGACAGCAAATCCTGCGCCATACCCACTCAGTGTATGCCTACTAGATGATAAAAAATAGATGAAAATATGATATTTTTATGTCACTAATAAAATTTATAAAAAAGCCGAAATATCGCCTATCCCTTGGCGTAATACACTGGGTATTTCTGCGGTCATATCAATAACACTGGTGGCCTCAAAACCACAAAAACCACCATCAATAATTAAATCAAGCTGACTTTCTAAACGATCACGAATTTCATAGGGGTCTGATAAAGGCAGTTCTTCATGGGGTAAAATTAATGAGGCACTAACTAAAGGACCATCTAGTTTTTCCAACAAGCCTAACGTAATTTTATTATCAGGCACACGAATACCAATGGTTTTTTTCTTGGGGTGCATAAGCAGCTTAGGTACTTCTTTGGTGGCAGGTAAAATAAAGGTGTAAGCCCCTGGTGTATGTGCCTTGAGTAATCTAAATTGCTGATTGTCTACTTTGGCATAACAAGACAGTTCAGAAAAATCACGGCAAATTAAAGTCAGATTATGTTTGGGTTCAAGCTGGCGAACTCGGCGTAATCTTTGGGTGGCAGTTTTACGGCTAGCAAGACAAGCAATGGCGTAAGCACAGTCAGTAGGTATGACCGCAAGGTTACCTTGATTAATTATATCCGCTGCTTGATTAAGCAATCTGTCTTGAGGATTTTCTGGGTGAATTTGAAAAAACTGGCTCATGTTTTGACCTATTGATTTTGTTGCAAAATATTTTGTATTTGCAGTGCTTGTTTAAATTGTTGCCATACAGGTGGAACGCTAAGTGGGTAACTTGGCATCACACCGATATCTAGCCCATAATGAGTTGGGGCATGAAAATCGCTCCCACAAGAACCTTTAAGCTCTAATTGTAAGGCTAATTGTACTTGCTTGCGCTGGGTTTGTGCGTCCATTTGCCCATAAGCCACCTCCAACCCAATACCGCCTAACTGTTTAAACTCTTGCAAACAGCGTTTAAGTTTACTGGCGGTCATTTTATAACGATGAGCATGTGCCAAAACAGGCACACCTTCGGCTTTAAGTATGGCATCAATACCCTGCTCTAAAGAGACCCATTGGTTTTTAACATCACCTATTTTACCTGCACCTAAGTATTTATCAAAAGCGGTTTTTTCATCTTTAATCCAACCTTTGGCGACTAAATACTGGGCGAAATGTGGACGACCTACCACATCACCTGTTACACATTCACGCACCTCATCTAAACAAACCTTGTGTTTAAGTGCGCCACTTAATCTGCTGGCAATAACCTGTGCACGCTCATCTCTAGCATGCATTTGTGCGGCTTCTAACTGTCGCATACTAGGTGCTTGTGTATTAAAATCTAAAGCCAGTAAATGCAAGTTCATACCACCGTGTAAACAGGATATTTCCATACCAGAGATTAATATAATGCCCATATCTTGAGCATAATCCTGAGCCTGATGATAACCTTTGGTGGTGTCATGATCGGTAATGGCGAGCACTTTAACACCCCGTTGTTGTGCATGCTCAAGCAATGCATAAGGGCTTAGTTTACCGTCAGAGGCAGTGCTATGAGAATGTAGGTCAATAATAGACATAAAAAAACGCTCGGTTTATATTGGTAATTAATCTCTGCAAAGCATATCATAGCGAACACTAAAAACTCGCCTACTATTTTGTGCGAAACAGGATTATATTTATGAAATTATTGGTTGATTTTTTCCCTATTGGGATTTTCTTTCTGGTTTATAAATTTGCCCCAGAATTAATTGAACTGCTTGCGCCTGTTATCAGTGCTGAGCAACAAACAGCATTATTAGCAACAAAGCCGATTATGCTGGCGACTGCTGTCCTTATTCCTACAACCATATTGCAAATTTTATACACTCGTATTAGTACGGGAAAAATCGAAAAAATGCACCTTGTGACCTTAGTATTAGTGGTTTTATTAGGCGGAGCAACCCTAACACTCAATGACAGTAATTTTATTAAATGGAAGCCAACCGTCGTCAACTGGTTATTCGCTATGGCTTTTTTATTAAGCCAGCTTTTTACAAAAAAATCCTTATTACAAAGAATGATGGACGCCAACTTAACTTTACCAGCACCTATCTGGTTAAAATTGAATTATGCTTGGATTGCTTTTTTTGTATTAAGTGGCAGCATTAACCTATGGGTAGCCTACGGCTTTAGTGAAGAGACTTGGGTTAACTTTAAACTCTTTGGCATGTTAGGGTTAACACTGCTGTTTATTATTTTGCAGTCAATTTTCTTATACAAGTATATCAAACAGGAAGAAGCCTAATGTGGTTTGCCATTATCTCTGAAGATGTTGCCAACAGTTTGCCTTTACGACAAAAAGTACGGGCTCAGCATCTACAGCGTTTACAAGAATTAAATCAACAACAACGTTTATTAGTCGCAGGACCGCACCCAATAAGCACAACAGAAAATACGCCAACAGAATTTAGCGGCAGCTTAGTTATTGCCAAGTTTGATAATCTTCAAGCCGCTCAAAGCTGGGCAGATGATGACCCTTACATGCACGCGGGGGTATATCAAAAAATACAGGTAAAGCCTTTTAAAAAAGTGCTGCCCTAAGTATATTAAACAGAACCAATTATTTTATTATTTATGAGGAAATCATGCTAAAACATCTCTCTCTTATTTTACTTGCAATGCTTGCAAGCCAAATGACTTATGCAGCTAAACGCTATGTAACCGATGAACTTTGGCTACAGCTAAGAACAGGGCCTAGCTCTGAATATCGCATCATCAAAGCGATTAAAACGGGCGATAGCTTAGAAGAAATTAGCGTTGAAGAAGATAGTGGCTACAGCAAAGTACGAACTAAACAAGGTGTTGAGGGCTGGGTATTAACACGCTTTTTAGAAAAGCAACCCATTGCACGCATTCGTTTAGCCCGTGCTGAAAAAAGAATTGCTGGCTTAAATGCCGAGCTTAAAGCGGCTAAAGAACAACGTGATGAAGCACTCAATAATAGCGGCAGTTTAAAAGAAGTACGTTCATCTTTAGCAAGAGAAAATCAAAAATTAAAAAAAGAACTAGATGATTTAAAAAAAGTATCTGCCAGTGCCGTTGCTCTAAATGAAAAATCCAAAACCCTAACCAAGCGCAATCAAGAAATTGAAATACGCATGCAAACCCTAGAAGCAGAAAATACCCAAATGCACGCCAGCCGCCAAAAAGACTTCTTATTATATGGTGGAGGTTTGGTCATAGCTGGTATTTTAGCAGGCTTAATTTTACCTTCCTTGCGGAGTAAGAGAAATGGCTCTGGCTGGAGCTAAATAGCCAACTGTGCCCAATTGTCTATAGAGCTATGACCGTTGGGCAGTGACTGCCATTAAAAATACTTATTGGCAATACGCCTCACTCGCAGTATAGTCTTACTTTTACATTAAAATCATGACTGACACGCCAACTTACGACATTCTTATTTTAGGTACAGGGGCAGCAGGTTTAACCCTTGCATTATCTCTACCTAATCATCTTTCCATTGTGATGGTCAGTAAAGACCAACTTAATGCGGGTTCTACGCACTGGGCGCAAGGCGGCGTGGCAGGCGTCATAGATGACGAAGACAGCATTGATGCCCATGTACAAGATACACTCATTGCAGGGGCAGGCTTATGCCATGAACCAACCGTGCGTTTTTGTATAGAACACTCACAAGAGGCACTACATTGGTTGATAAAACAGGGCGTTCCTTTTTCTCGTGATGAACAAAACCAATTGCACCTAACCAAAGAAGGTGGACATAGCGCACGGCGTATTATCCATGCCGCTGATGCAACAGGTTTAGCTATTTCTGATACCCTTTTGCAACGTGTCAAAGAGCGTGACAATATTGAGTTAAAAGAACATCACATTGCCATTGACCTTATCACTAAAGACAAGCTGCAACACAATCAACAAGGCTGCGTGGGTGCTTATTTTTTAAATAGCAAAGATAATATTGTAGAAAAAATACTTGCTCATCATGTTGTTTTAGCAACAGGAGGCGCATCAAAAGCATACCTATATACCTCCAATCCTGACGGCGCATCTGGCGATGGCATTGCAATGGCATTTAGAGCAGGTTGCCGAGTTGCCAATATGGAATTTAACCAGTTCCACCCTACTTGTTTATACCACCCTAAAGCAAAATCCTTTTTAATCAGTGAGGCAGTCAGAGGAGAAGGTGGTCAATTATTATTACCTAATGGCGAACGCTTTATGCATCGTTTTGATGAGCGTCAAGAACTGGCACCACGCGATATTGTTGCCCGTGCCATTGACCATGAGATGAAACGCCTTGGTGCAGACTGTTTATACCTAGATATTAGCCACCAACCTGATGATTTTATTATCAGCCACTTCCCAACCATTTATCAGCGTTGCCTAGAATTAGGCATTAATATTTGTAATGAGCCAATTCCCATTGTACCTGCCGCCCATTATACCTGTGGTGGAGTAATCACTGACTTACATGGACAAACAGACATTCCAAACCTATATGCCATAGGCGAAACCGCCTATACAGGTTTGCATGGAGCAAACCGCTTGGCAAGCAACTCATTATTAGAATGTTTAGTATTTGCTCGTTCTACAGCACAGCATATACAAGCACAACATCAGCATACAAGCATGATAGACGTACCAGACTGGGACGCTAGCCAGGTAACTGATGCCGATGAAAACGTTGTTATCTCTCATAACTGGAATGAATTACGCCATTTTATGTGGGATTATGTCGGCATTGTGCGTACCACCAAACGCCTCCTACGAGCAAAGCACCGTGTCAGCTTATTGCGTCAAGAAATACAAGAATTTTATAGCCACCATCAAGTTAGCCATGACCTATTAGAACTACGCAACCTAGTAGACATTGCCGATGTGATTATTCGCTCTGCACTACTGCGTAAAGAAAGTCGGGGATTACACCATAGCCTTGATTATCCACGAGCACTACCTCGTGCCTATGACACCGTATTAACGCCTAAATATTTACGCGAACTGGGCGAACTTTAAATAACTGACCCACCTTGCCTATCTGCCCCTCAAAGGCTTGCCGCTTGCAGGCATTCACTTGCCGCAAATAGCAAAAAATACAATAAAGAAATAGCTAACCTACTGATAATAATAAGAAAAAATAGTTGGCATTGCTGTTGCTTAGTAATAACCAAGTAAACAAATTAAGCAACTTAATATTGCGGAAATTGAGGTTAAGCATGAACGTAATGAATTTTGATAACGCCTTAGGCATTCACCCTAAAGCCTTACAACTTAGAGCCAAGCGAGCTGAAGTATTAGCAAATAATCTAGCCAATGCAGATACCCCCAACTTTAAAGCACGGGATTTTAACTTTCGTGAACAGCTCATCAACGCAGACAAAGCACAACAAGGTTTGGCAATGCAAAAAACCCAGCAAGGACATTTATCTGGGCATGTAAACAGCAAAGACAATTTGCTATATCGCAATCCATTTCAGCCTGCCATTGATGGCAACACCGTTGATGCTCAATATGAAAAAGCCTTATACGCACGTAACAATACTAACTTTAATGCCAGCTTTGAGTTTTTAAATAGCAAATTTAAAACCCTTAAAGGCGCACTTCGAGGAGATATCTAATGTCATTATCCAATGTCTTTGATATAGCAGGCTCAGGCATGAACGCCCAGTCTATTCGTTTAAATACCACCGCCAGCAACCTTGCTAATGTGGACAGCGCATCTAGCTCTGTTGATGAAACTTATCGAGCCCGCAAACCTTGGTTTCAAGTTATGCAACGTGAATTTTTAAACGTCAATGAAAATAACGAATTTCAAACCGTTAAAAAAGTAGGTGTAGGTGTGCGGGTTGCTGATATTGTTGAAAAAGACACGCCGCTTAAACCTCGCTTTCAGCCCGGTCACCCTATGGCAAATGAAGACGGCTATGTGTATTACCCCAATGTCAATGTGGTTGAAGAGATGGCAGATATGATGTCAGCATCACGCAGCTACCAAATGAATGTAGAGGTAATGAAATCTGCCAAACAAATGTTACAACGCACCTTAACCTTAGGGCAGTAGGAGAGAAAAATGGCAAAAGTATATGACAGCTCTGTAGATTATTTAGCTAAATATCGCCGAGATAAAACCGCCAGTCAAAAGGCGTTAGAGCAATACAAGGTCGAAAATAAAAAATCCATGAAAGACAAACCCAAGTCAAACGAACTTGGACGAGATGCCTTTTTAAAACTAATGGTCGCTCAGCTTAAAAACCAAAATCCACTAGACCCTAAAGACAATCAAGCATTTGTAGCGCAGCTGGCACAGTTCTCAACAGTTGAAGGTATTGAAAAACTCAACAAAACCGCAACTGGATTTGAATCTTCTATGAACTCAAAAAGTGCACTACAAGCCTCCAGTATGGTTGGTCGCTCTGTCATTGTAGAAGGAAATAAAAACGGGTTATTAATGGATAAAGGCGTAGTCAGTGGCTTTACCAACTTATCTTCCAGTGCCAGCAATATGGTATTGAGTATTCAGGGCAAAAACGGACAGTTACTAGAAAAAATTGAGCTAGGCAACCATGAATCAGGGGCAATGTCCTTACGTTGGGACGGCTATAACCTCATGATGGACGGACAGGTTGTCAAAATTGACCACAGCAAACTAAAACGCAACGAAATTTTAAAAGATAAAGATGGCAAGCCTATCATAGGTCCTGATGGCAAACCCATGACCAAACCTTACCCAGCAGGTCAGTACCGTTTCAAAATCAATGCCCAGATCAAAGGCAAATCTGAAGATGTACAAATGCAGATGAGTTCCAAAGTCGATAGCGTGACGATGAGCGCCAACGGCAAAGTCACGCTAAATCTAACTGGTGGGCAAAATGCCACTATGGATAAAGTAAAACAAGTTTTAGATATTTAATAGCAGGAGATAGTTATGTCATTTAATATAGGTCTAAGCGGTATCAATGCCGCCTCAAAAGATATTAACGTAACAGGTAACAACATTGCCAATGCCAGCACAGTCGGTTTTAAAGAATCCCGTGCAGAATTTGCCGATGTCTATACCTCTACCATTTTAGGTACAGGCTCTAAACCAATTGGTAGCGGCGTATTAACCGAGAATATTCGCCAAGAATTTAGTCAAGGTAGTTTATCTGGTACAGGTAACTCCCTAGACATGGCCATTGATGGCTCTGGTTTTTTTGTACTCAGAGATAGAGGCAACACCACCTATTCACGAGCAGGCATGTTTGGCTTAGATAAAGATGGCTATGTGGTTACCAATAATAAATCTCGGTTACAAGGCTATATGGCAAATGAAGGTGGTGTTGTCAGTGGTGTAATGGGAGACTTACGCATTATTGTACAAAACCAACCCCCCAAACTAACCAATAAAGTAACCGCTATCTATAACTTAGATGCACGTAGCACGGTCTTACAAGAAAAAGGCTCACAATATGTAACCAATGGTGTTGCCGTAGGGCAAATGGACGTAGGTATTGCCAAATCAACACACACTATTTTAAGTGCCGCAGGTCAACCTACCAGCTCTGGTGCACCTACCAGCTCTAAATTTGCTACCGCTTTAGGTGCAACGGTAACCCATGGTGCAACCACGATTAGTATTGATATAGGCGGCGGTGCTCAGGTAATTAACATTCCAGCTACAGGTGGTGCAATTAGCCGTCAAGCAGCGGTGACGAATATCCAAAATGCCATTAATACCGCATTAGGCACACAACAAATACAAGCCTCATTAACCCCCACCAACCATTTAAAATTAAGCCGTGCAGGTTATCAAGCAACCACAGGCGCAGGCTTTAGTTTGTCTGCTATCGGCACTCCTTTTACTGCCGCTTTTGGCGCAGCAGGTGCGGTTACTGCAGGCACACCAGGGAGTAAATTATTTATTGGAGCAACCCCACAGCTAGCTGACTTTAGAAGCATTCCCGGCACAGCCACAACCAACCGGACTAAATCAGCACCACCACTTGCCATTACCACGGCAAGCCCCGGTACCTTTTCAAAATTAACCGCTAATAACAACTACTCTGCTCTAGATTTAAGCACTGCAACAGGTAATAAATTAAACTTTACCATTGCCAGTGAATCTGGCTCTACCTATAACATTAACCTAAGCCAAGCAAGCTGGACAGGTGAAGCACCTACTAGCTGGACTGCAGTCACCTTACTAGAAATTGTGACCCAAATTAATGCCCAAATCACACCTGCCGGCGCAGCTATTGCTAGTGCCTCTGGAGGTAAGCTGGTGCTCACGTCTAAAGCACCAGCAACTCATGGTCAATACATTAATATTGCCGATGCAGCTACCTCTGTAAACTATAATCTAGGCAGCTTAGGCTTTTTATCTTCTAACCATCATAATTCAGGCACCAACCCTGTTGCAGCAAACAATGAGTTTCGTCTGCAAGTAACCAGCACCTCAGGTCATGCCAGCTCAGTTGTCCCCATTACCATTCCACCTGCTAACTACTCCACGATGGGAGACTTAGCTCAAGCCATTCAACAACAAATTAACCTAAGCATTGGGGTGAACGGCTTAGCAGATAAGGTCTCAGTTAAAGCAGTAGGCGGGCAGTTGGTCTTTACCAATAAGCACTTAGGCTCAGGAGAAAATATCTCAATTACCCCAGGGGCAACATATCCAGGTGCGGTCTCTTTACTTAAACTAGATGATATGTTCTCTGTCTCAGGCCAAAATGAAGTTGATAAAACCAATAGCTTCAGAATTAACCTAACCGTACCTGCGCCTGATACAGGCAACCGTAGCGGCACCGTACAAATTAAACTTAATGAGCAGTACCGCTCAGTACAACAATTAGCGGCAAGCATAAACCGCCAGCTTAATCAGCAAAGTAGTGATGATTATATTGGCGTACGTGCCGAGGCAATAGAAATAGAACCTAAGGTTGTACCACCCCAGTTTAAATTACAGCTCAAGGCAACCAAAGAAGGGGAAGCCTCTATTATCTCTATTACCGATATTTCCGCCACAGGTAAAGACGTTAGAGCGGAAGAACTGTTTGGTATTTTGCAAACCAATCCAGCGAATACGGGATTACTCAAACAGGGTGTTGAAGGCGTTTCTAACGAATATCCTGAGCAAAAAGTGGTATTAATGAACCCCAAAGGTGAACGCACAAACATTACCATTCCCAAACACTCAGAAGCCAATGAAATTGTAGCCATTTTTAATAAACAACCTGGGGTTCAGGTTTCTGCAAAAACACAATTAACCATTCCGATTAATGGCTTTAACAGCCCAGGCAAGGCCATGCGCTTAGTGGTTAATGGTCAAGAGTTAAGCTCTGCCAGCTTAAAAGATATGGCAAAAGAGATTACCAAACTACGTGAAACCACCATGCCAGGCTTTAAAGCCGAAGTAAACAGTGCTGGCAATTTGGTCATTACCAATGAAATAGGACGTGATATTAAAGTCACCATGAAAAGCCCTACGGTTACAGACTCTATCGTATTACAAGGCGCAGAAGGCACAGGGCCTGTTGTACTAGGTGGTTCTACAACGGCCAACCGCTCTGCTGCGCTCGGTGGCAAAGTAGACTTTATCTTCCATGCAGGCTATAAAATGATGGAACCAACCCCTGCTATTTCTGGTATTTTTAGTGCTTTAAATAAAGAAGACTTCAAACCTTATATTTTGAAGAAGTTTGATCCTAAAGATCAAAACACCTACAACAAAGCCTACTCTATGGAAATTTATGACAGCTTAGGTAATCCGCATGTATTAACCAAATACTTTGTCAAAGAGCCATTAGATCCAAACCGCCCCAATGACAAAAATGTTTGGGCAATGTATGTACAAATTGACGGACGAGATGTAGGCGACCCTGACCCCACATTGGCATTCCCCAAAAACCTAGAGCCAACCAGAGCACGCTTTGAGCTGTACTTTAACCAAGACGGCACATTAGATGAAACAGCAACAGGCAAAATGCACATTACCAACTGGGATCCTAAAGACAAAAATGGTCAACCCAACGGTGCCAGAACATCTAAAAATGTATTAGAAGGCGGCTTACCCATTAAAGAACCTTCAACAAACTCCAACTTTGAGCTCAGTTTAAACGGCTCAACCCAATATGGTGATGCCTTTGGAATTAACGACAGCAGCCAAAACGGTTACTCACCTGGTCGTTTAAAAGGGCTAGAGATTGATAGCGAAGGCATTATTTTTGCCCGTTTTACCAACGGACAAGCAAAAAAACTAGGGCAAGTTGCATTAGCCAGATTTCGTAATCCAGAAGGGCTAACACCCGCAGGAGATACTGCTTGGGTAGAATCCTATGAATCTGGCACTGCCACCATTGGAGCGCCTAGAACAGCCTCCTTTGGTAAAATTGCCTCCAATAAGCTAGAAAACTCAAATGTGGATTTATCTGAAGAATTGGTTGGTTTAATTATTGCCCAACGTAATTTCCAGGCCAATGCCAAGACCATTTCCACTAATGACAAAATAACTCAAACTATTTTGAATATTTAAGCCAAACCCTCACACCCATTATGTTAGGTGTGAGGGATTTTTAGCGGCAAAAATTGTCCTCTTGCAACAATACCTTATAAAAAAACATGGTTGCCAATGTACTAAAGCAATCTAATTCACTGATTTAAAAGGATTAAACAGCCAAAACAATAAGTTGGCATAAGCTATGCATTATATTCTGTAAGATTATTTTTACAGGATAATAAAATGGATAAAGCACTTTATATTGCCATGACAGGTGCCAAGCAAAATGTACTAGGGCAAGCCGCTCATGCCAACAACTTAGCCAACTCCAGCACCACAGGTTTTCGTTCAGACTTTACCCAAAGTCGTGCTATGGGCGTATTTGGCGAGCATTTCCCCTCTCGAGCTTACGCCATGACCGAACGTCCCATTAGCGACTTTCGTCAAGGACCATTAATTGAAACAGGCAGACGCATGGACGTTAGCATAGAACATGCTGGTTGGTTTGCCGTACAAGGTCCTGATGGTAAAGAAGCCTACACAAGAGCAGGAGATTTAAGTGTTGATCCACAAGGTCGCCTGTTAAATGGTCGTGGTCTACAAATGATAGGCACAGGCGGACCAATTACACTCCCCCCCTTTGAAAAAATTGAAATCAGCCGCACAGGGCTCATTACCATTCAACCCTCAGGTACAAAACCAGCAGGTGTTGCCGAACCCGTACAAATGAAACTGGTTAACCCTGACTATGAAACCCTAGAAAAAGGCAAAGATGGTTTATTTCGTTTTTTAGATAGCACCCAGCCACCTGCGGTTGCTGACCCAAACATCACCTTAGTTAACGGTTTTATTGAAGGCAGTAACGTAAATGCAGTTACCGAATTAACCAGCATTATGCAATTACATCGCCAGTATGAAATGCAAGTTAAACTAATGAAAAAAGTTGATGATAACTCATCGGCCTCCACCCGAATTATTGGCAATGCCTAATCTAAATTAAGGAGCATACTATGCACGCAGCACTCTGGGTCAGTCAAACAGGTTTACAAGCCCAAGACTTAGCACTAACCACTGTTTCTAACAACTTAGCAAACGTCTCAACCACAGGCTTTAAAAAAGACCGCCCTGTCTTTGAAGACTTGCTATATCAAATTCAGCGACAGCCTGGCACCAACACCTCCGCCAATACCCGACTACCATCAGGCTTACAAGTTGGTGTTGGGGTACGTGTTGCAGGCACACAAAAAGTTTTTACCACAGGTTCGTTACAAATTACCGACCAACCCTTAGATATGGCAATTAATGGACGTGGCTTTTTTCAAATAATGATGCCCGACGGCACCATTAATTACACCCGTGATGGGACTTTTCATATGAATAATGAAGGCGTAATTGTCAATGTTAACGGCTACCCATTAGAACCACAAATTACCGTACCAGAACAAACCAACAACCTAATGATTAGCAAAGATGGCATTGTACAAGCTACCCGATTTGGCAACCCAACGCCCACAGAAATTGGACGTATTGAACCTGTTGACTTTATTAACCCAGCAGGTCTACAAGCCATAGGAGGCAATCTATTTGCAGAAACCGCTGCCAGTGGTGCGCCACAAGTAGGTGTACCAACCAACGAAGGCTTTGGCAGCATTGAACAAAGTGCATTAGAAAACTCCAATGTCGAAGTCGTTGAAGAACTAGTAAAAATGATTACCGTACAACGTGCTTATGAAATGAACTCCAAAGTCATTACCAAAGCCGACCGTATGTTGCAAACCCTAACGCAAACAGCATAACGATTAAAGGAGCACCCTATGAATCTTAAATCTATTTGTTTTATTAGTAGCATATTAACGCTTTCTGCCTGCACCAGTGTACCGCTAGAAAAAGACGTTTACCCCAACGATCCTAAATTTGCCCCCGTAGCAGCGCAATCATTAACCCCGCCACCTACAGCAAATGGCTCCTTATACCAAGAACGCTACAGCTTTGGGCTATATACTGACCAACAAGCCACGCGTGTGGGCGATATTATTACCGTCATTTTTGACGAACAATACCGCGCCAAAAAATCCGCTGACAGCAAAGCCAATAAAGACTCCAGCCAAAATACCAACATCAAAGGTATATTTGGTAGCGTACCGCAAGTAAACGGAGCTAATTTTGGTGTCAACACCAGCAACAAACAAAAATTTAATGGCAAAGGAGAGGCAAACCGCACCAACAGCTTAACAGGTAAAATCAGCGTAACCGTTGCCGATATTTTACCCAATGGCGTACTGCGTATTCGTGGAGAAAAATGGCTAACCCTAAGTGAAGGAGATGAATACATTCGTATTAATGGACTGGTTCGCCCACAGGATATTAGCCCAACTAATACCGTCTCATCTAGCAATGTTGCCGATGCACGCATTTCTTTTGGTGGCAAAGGCGCACTTAGTAACAGCAGCAAACAAGGCTGGTTTGGACGCATGATGATGTCCCCTTGGTGGCCATTTTAACCGCACAATTGCACATTAGGAGCATATAATGAAACACCGTTATCTATTAATTTTACTCATCATTGCTTTCTCGCTACCCACTTATGCTGAGCGTATTAAAGACATTGCCAGTATATCAGGCGTGCGCTCCAATCAATTAATTGGTTATGGTCTGGTCGTCGGGCTAGATGGCACAGGAGACAAAGCCCCTTTTACCACCCAAACGTTTCGTAACATGATGTCGCAATTTGGTATTACCTTACCTACAGGCGTAGACCCCAAGCTAAAAAATGTTGCAGCCGTCTCTATTACCGCCTCCATGCCGCCTTTCTCTAAACCAGGGCAGCAAATAGACATTACCGTATCCTCATTAGGAAATGCCAAAAGTCTACGAGGTGGCACACTCCTATTTTCCCCATTAAAAGGGGCGGACGGGCGCATTTATGCGGTTGCACAGGGCAACTTAGTTGTAGGTGGTTTTGGTGTCGAAGGCAACGATGGCTCTAAAATTACCCTAAATGTACCCAGCGTTGGGCGCATTCCTAATGGCGCAACTGTAGAACGAGCCATAGCCAATAACTTTAGTAATGGCGACAGCTTAGTATTTAACCTTAACCGCCCTGACTTCACCTCTGCCAAAGCAATGGTTGAAAGCATTAACGAATTACTAGGCGATGGCACCGCAGAAGCCATGGACGCAACCTCTGTACGTGTTAGTGCTCCTCGCAACCCCAGTCAACGTGTTGCTTACTTATCTGTTATTGAGAATTTACAAGTCACCACAGGCAAAGAACGTGCAAAAGTAATTATCAACTCACGCACAGGTACCATCGTAATGGGTCAGCATGTCATGATTGAACCCGTTGCCGTTACCCATGGTAGTTTAACCGTAACAATCAATGAAGAATTAGGGGTATCTCAACCCAATGCTCTTGCCGAAGGCGATACCGTAGTAGTACCAAAAAGTAACGTTGATGTAGAACAAAATGGAGATAAACGTATGTTTAAATTCGGACCTGCGGTATCATTAGAAAATATCGTCAAAGCCGTTAATGCCGTAGGCGTTGCCCCTGGCGATTTAATGGCAATTTTAGAAGCGATGAAACAAGCTGGCGCACTAAAAGCAGAACTAATTGTAATTTAATAAAAAAGAGAATCCTGTGAACGAAGAGCTATTTGCACAAATAAAAAACCTATCAATGGACATTCATGCACTCATTAAAAATGGAGTCAAAGAAGAAGTAGATGAGATTATAGAAAAGCGCAACCAACTACTTGAACAATGGTTTTCTGAATTTAACGAACAAATAGAAATAAGCAAAAGCCAAGAAGCCTACTTAGAAGAACTACTACAGGTAGAAGAACAAATGGTTGCCGATTTAAAGCAAGAACAAGAACAAATTAGGCTCGCCCAAAAACAACAAAACCAAGCCAACAGCTACCAACAAATGTCAGATGACAATGACCACTAATTTCTTTCTTTATATACAGGCAACGTCCAATTCCACTGTACTGCCGCCAAACGCAATCCGGTGGTTAAAAGAGCCGCCAAAATAATCCCCACGCCCCAACCGACATTAAAATGAAATAAAACAACCAATAACGCAGCACCAGCAAAAGACGCAGTTGCATACCAAGGGCTACTGGTAAAAATAAACGGCTCTTGATTACACAATACATCACGCAAAATACCACCTGCCACCGCCGTAATAACGCCCATAAAACAAGCAATTAACCAATGAGTTTGCATCATTAATGCCGCTTGCGTACCAGAAACCGTATATAACCCCAAAGCAATGGCATCTGGTAATAAAAACCAGCGAGGATTAAGGTTAACCAAGCGCACAATAAAAAAAGTAACCAATGCGCTGCCCCAAGTTAAAATCAAATAACTGGGTGCTAGAAGCCAAAATACCGAACGCTCAAGCAATAAATCACGCAACGTACCACCGCCTAATGCGGCACAAAAAGCCACCATCATCATGCCAAATAAATCATACGGCTTATGACGTACCTCTAAAATACTCGCACTGGCAGAAAAAATAGTGGCAAATAAGGTTGACCAATATAAAGCATCACCCGTTAATAAATGACTTAAACTCATAATTAAGAATAACGTGCTAACAGGTACGCAAATAAAGTACGTATACCCATCGCCTCGCCACCTTTAGGGCGCGCCAAACGAGCACGCAAATTCCACGCCATCACATCAAAATGCAACCACGGAGTATCATTTACAAAACGCTGTAAAAACAAAGCGGCAGTACTCGCCCCTGCATAAGGCTCACTTGCCGAATTAACAATATCCGCCACTTGGCTTTCCAGCATATACGCATAACTTTCATGTAGCGGCAATTGCCATACAGGGTCACGCTCACTACTATGGGCTTGCACCTTAGCTGCCAAACTATTTTGATTACTAAAATAACCCGCTATTTCTGTGCCCACTGCCACTCTACAAGCACCTGTTAAGGTAGCAAAATCCACCAACAAATCAGGGCTTTCACTGACCGCCTCCGTCATTGCATCAGCCAACACCAAACGGCCTTCAGCATCTGTATTATCAATCTCAACGCTCAAACCTGCACGAGAAGTAATCACATCACCCGGTCTAAACGCATTCGCAGAAACCGCATTTTCAGCCGCAGGCACAAGCACCCGCAAACGAACTGGCAAGTTAGCATGCATAATCAAATTAGCAAGTCCCAAAACCTGTGCTGCCCCACCCATATCTTTTTTCATATATCGCATTGCATTCGCAGGCTTTAAATCCAAACCACCACTATCAAAACACACACCCTTACCCACCAAAGTGAGCTTAGGCTTATCTGTATTTCCCCAGCGTAAATCCAAAAGCCTTGGCGCATGTTCACTAGCACGCCCTACAGCATGAATAAGAGGATAATTTTGCACCAACAACTCATCGCCAATAATTTGCGAAAATTCAGCAGAAAACGTATCTGCCAACTGACTCATAACCTGTGCCAAATCTTGAGGCATCATGTCATTAGCAGGGGTATTAATTAAATCACGGGTTAAGCACACACTCTCAACCATAGCTTGAGCACGTTTAACCACATCATCATCAGCCAAATATAAATGTGCCAAGGTCACTTTTTCTGTATTTTTATAACGCCCATATCGATATGCGCCTAACCCCCAACTCACAGCAATATCTAGCTGTTGTTGTAATGACAGCTCATCACTTAAATAATAATCTCCAGCAGGCAAACAATCTGCCAAATTACCAGCATTAAAGGCACTGCTTAGGTCATCAACCAACGCCAAAGCAAATGCAACCGCCCCCTTTTCATCTAAAATAAGCTGTGCAGACGGTGCTTTCAATGGATTATGTTGCAACCAGTTTTGTTGACCAACACTTAAAGTAGTTAAAAAATCAGCATAATCTGCTGTCGCTATTAATTTCAAAGCAACACCCTGCTGCCCTGTATGTAAAAGTGATTTCATGATTTATTCCAGATTTAAAATAAAAGATACTGATAGCATTAAATCAGCGGTAATACAAGCGCATGCAAAGAACCTGTAAGTGTCATACCCATAGCCGCATACGCCGCTTGTTTTTGCCCCAACTCCATTGCCCTGCTCGTACCCACCGCATGACCACAGATACCTAAAGTTAAACCCATCGTATCGGCTCTTTCCAACTGTGTTATACGCAACAATACAGGCACCAATAATGCACCTAAAATACCCGTAGCAATCACAAATGCAGATGCCAATGCAGGTATGCCACCTAACTGCTCAGTAACCACCACCGCCACCGCCGTTGTCACCGACTTAGTATAAATACTCAGCACAATATCCTTATCAGCAATAAGCCAGACACACAGCAAAACCGCACAGGCAACCGTCACCGCACCGCCTAAAGTGACTGCCAAAAAAATGCGTATCCATTGCTGTTTTATCGACTCAATATGAGTAAACAACAAAACCGCCAACATAACCACCGTAGGCGCAAGCATAAAATGAATAGCAAACGCACCTGAATGATAAGTTTGATACGGTGTATTGGTTAACCATAAGCCAAAAACCACCACAACCACACCAGTTAAGACAGGCGGCAAAAAAGCATTGCGTTGAGAGCGTTCATAAAGCCAAACACCAAATAAATAAGCAGCTAAAGTTAAGGTAGTAGCAAATAAAGGTGTAGAGAATAAAGCACTCATTTGCGCCCCACCTGCATAATAAAACCAGCAACCAACGCACCTGGCACAATACTTATTGCCAAAATACCCAATAACAATAAGCCATGATTTTGCAACACGCTTTGTTGCGTCATAATGCCAGCACTAACAGGAATTAAAAACAGAGGTAACAAAGGCGATAAGATTTGTGTAATTCGTTTTAAAGATTCAGGAATGCTGCCCTTAATCAGCAAAAAAACCAATAAGCAAAGCATACCCAATACAGATGCTGGAATAGGCGCATCGGTTGCATGCTGTAGCAAAAACCCCAGCACTAAAAAGACCAATAAATAAAGAAGACCTAAGATAGGAAGCATTGATTTTACTACCTAATAAAGATGGTACGGGAGGAGAGACTCGAACTCTCACACCTTGCGGCACCAGAACCTAAATCTGGCGTGTCTACCAATTCCACCACTCCCGCATTGACCACTACAAAGCTAGCCTTGTAGCAACAAGGGCGCAAATTCTATGTGAAAATTAACTGAACTGCAAGCCTGTTTTTTAAATTATTCTTAACTTTTGCAAAAAAACAAACGCTTTTATCCGTATCTGTACACAGCTTACACATAAAATAGACAGCCCCATAAAAACAAATACATCTCTAGCAAACAACCCTAAATACTTTGCTGTAATAACTCAGCAAGCTCATCATAAAGTGACGGAGCACTAATTAATAAATGCTGTGTTTGCCAGTCAACAGGCAACTGATTATTCGCATCAAAACTGCCAACCCTAGCCCCTGCCTCTTTTGCAATTAAGCGAGCAGCAGCACAATCCCATAGACTGACTGTTTCGTAATAGGCATCAAGACGATTGCAAGCAACCCAACACATATCCAATGCTGCCGAGCCTAACCTGCGAATATCCGCACAGCGTTCTAAAACCAACAACAATCGCTGCATAAGCTCCTTGGTACTCTCTTTATGATAAGGAAACCCCGTTGCCACTAAAGCTCGACGCAAATCAGTTGCGCCAGAGCAGCTTATTGGCATTTGATTAAGCCATGCCCCCTCTTCTTTGATGGCACTAAATAACTCATCTGTAAAAGGATTATACACCACTGCAACTTGTGTTTTACCTTCATCATAAAAAGCAATACTTACCGCCGACTGCTGATGCTGATGGGCGTAATTAACAGTGCCATCAATAGGGTCAATAACCCAAACTGGCTTATCTGTAACCTGCCAATTAGGGCTGCTTTCTTCAGAAATAATTTGATGTTCAGGAAATCGTTTAAGAATTTGTGCATGTAAAAATTCATCTACCTTAATATCAGCTTGGGTCACCAGCTCGATAGACTGCTTATAATCCAGCTTTAAGTGCTCACTTTCTGCCAGCATAATTTGCCCTGCACGCTTGGCAAGGGTACTGGCAAAATCTAAATATGTTTTATTTATCATGATGTACTATTTTTTTGCTCTACACTTGCAATCGGCTGAATATAGGTATTATAAAATACACTTGCAGGAATGGGCTGGCTAAAATAAAACCCCTGATATGCATCGCAATTAAACGCATCTAAAATTTTCATTTGCGCTTCATCTTCAATGCCTTCAACAATGGTATTTAATTTAAGAATTTTCGCCATTGCTACAATGGTTTCAACAATGGCTCTGGTGTCTTTATCTTCAACCACATTCATGGTAAAGCTACGATCTATTTTTAAATTGGTAATCGGTAACTTCCGCAAATAACTTAAAGAAGAATACCCTGTACCAAAATCATCTAAAGAAATTTTAATGCCAAAATCATTCAAACTTTCTAAAATCTTAACATTTTCATCGACCTTATTCATTAACAAGGTTTCTGTAATTTCTAACTCCAAATTATCAACAGAAGAGCCAGTTTTATTAATAGTGGCAATGACCTTATCAAGCAAATCTTCATTTAATTGTTTTACAGATAAATTAATGGCTACATTTAACGGCGTATCTAGCTGATCATTCCACAGCTTAAATTGACGACAAGCCTCCTCTAAAATCCACTGCCCAATATCAATAATTAAACCCGTATCTTCAGCAATAGGAATAAACTCAAATGGTGGAATTAAACCACGCTGTGGGTGCCGCCAGCGAATAAGTGCTTCTGCCCCCATAATTCTAAAGGTCTTAGTACACACCTTAGGCTGATAAAACACTTCAAATTGATTTTCTGCTAGCGCAATTTTCAGCTCATTTTCCATCGTTAAACGTAAATTAAGCTGCTCTTTCATCTCTTTATTATAAAAATTATAGCAATTACCGCCATCTGCTTTAGCAAACAACATTGCCGTATCTGCACTTTTAATCAAATCTTTTGCTTCACTGCCATCTTCAGGAAACAAACTAATCCCCACGCTACAAGTGGTATTTAATTTATAATAATCAATACGATATATTTCAGAAATACGCTGCCTGATTTTTTGTGCAATTTTCTCTGCCCCTTCACGTCCTTGGGGGTTTGCCACTAACGCAACAAACTCATCTGCCCCCATGCGAGCAATCAATGTTTGCGGACCTAATACAGACTTCAACCTATCTGCAGCTATTTTAAGCAGTTTATCCCCTATATTATGCCCTAAAGAATCGTTAATCTGCTTAAACCTATCCAAATCAATAAACATCAACGCCCATGATTGCTCACTTTGATTATGAATTGTGCTTAGCATCTCTTCATTAAACATAAAGCGATTTTTAAGATTGGTTAATGGATCATAGGTCGCAAGGTATTCAATTTTCTTTTGTGATGCCATATGTTCAGAAATATCAAACAACATGCCTTCCATCATTACCTGCTGTTGTTTATTCCGAAAGAAACGACCTCTATCTATCACCCACTTAACTTCATTATTAGCAGTAACAATACGATAAGTGCTCTCAAACTTAGCAAAATTTTCAGCATATCTTTTCAAATTTTCTATATACTTTTGCTTATCATCAGCATGAATAAAATCTTCAATCGCCTGACCTGATTGGTATACATCACCCGCACGCACCCCCAAAAAAGCAAAGCTATTTTGAGAAATAAATACCATTTCAGAAGGCATCAAAACACGATAAATAATCCCAGGCATGTGCTCAGTAACCAACGAGACCGTATCTTGATTTTGAATTTTTAGCGTATCAATCTCTGTTTTAATACTCTTATAAGAGAGGAAAGACTGACGCTGTCTGTAATCTGCCCATAATAAAAAGCCAAACAACACCAAAAGCAATAAAAATGGCAACATCAAAGATTTAGCCAAATACTTCAGCATATAAGACCGGGGAACAGACACCACCGTAAAAATATCCAGAATGACATTTTTATAAATAACACCAAAATCCCCCGTATCTAACGCAGAAATAGCAGTGCTAAAATACCCACCATGTTGTTTGAGCTTACGCTCTAACTCTTGACTAATTTGTGTTTTTTCTGCTGCATTTTTAACTGATAAATCATCTGCTGCCGTATCAAAAATAAGCTGACCATTAACCCCAACAATCTGAATGCGTGTATTATGGTAAGTATATTGGCGTTTTAATAAATGATTAATCAACGAGGTGTCTTTAAATAAACAAACCACATACTTTGAATTATCAAGTTTTCTACAAGCAGGCAATAACTCCATAGTGGAAAACTGATTTTTAATGCTTGGCAATAAAACCCAACTGTTATTTTTAGGTAAACTAGAAAAATCCAACACCTTTTGTTTTGAAATTAAATTCTCTAAATTCCTAGAACGCTTAACCTCTTTGCCCTTTTTGTCATAAATGATATGCGGTAAATAATGGATATAATCATATTTAGAATATTTAGTTTTATCTTGCTGGCGCTCGATTAAATCGATTTGACGAAATAAGTCTTGTAAGTGATTATTACTAATTTGAGTGACATTATCTAAAACCGCATGCAAATGATTTTTTATGCGTGCCGCCTCAAGCTGATACTGACTCACACTAAAAGCCAAAAATAAAACACCACAAACAACTGCAACCAACACACTGGCAGAAGAAAGAAATGCTTGCTTTTGTTTCTTTTTAATCACATCAAACCCTGTATTTAATTATTATATAGGTTACTAAGTATAGACCTAAATTTACTTTTTTTTGGCATTTAAAAACATTTTTTAAAAATATAAAAAAGTCTTTTATTTACAACAAGATAAATAAAAAACTTACGTTTAATAAAATTGTTTTTAACACAATCTTTCAAAATAAAACACAACGCAATCATCTACCTAACAACTCACTTAGTTGACCCCTTTTCAGTTTTATGCAAAGGTCGCAAACCAGACAAACCTAACACACTTACCAATGAGGTCTCATGGATTTATATCAGCTACTTAAAGCCCCTCTTTTTCAACTAGAAGGAGAAACATCGCACCAACTGGGTTTAACCCTCTTAGGCTTAGGAGAAAAATTAAAACTCTTAGGATTATTAGCCACACAAACACAGAGCACACCTAAAGAACTGATGGGTTTAACATTTAAAAATCCCATTGGACTCGCCGCAGGCTTAGATAAAAATGGCGAATACATCGACGCATTTGCACGCCTTGGTTTTGGTTTTATTGAAATAGGTACGGTGACCCCCAAAGCACAATCAGGCAACCCCAAACCCCGTTTATTTAGACTACAACAACAGCAGGCCATCATCAATCGTATGGGCTTTAACAACAAAGGCATTGACTACTTAATTGAACAGGTTAAAAAAAGCCACTACCAAGGTATTTTAGGTATTAACATTGGTAAAAATCTCAGCACCTCATTAGAAAATGCCAATCAAGACTACCTATATTGCTTTGAGCGAGCCTATCCGCACGCCAGCTATATTACCGTTAACCTATCCTCACCAAACACCCCAGGGCTTAGACACCTACAATTTGGCGAAGCCCTAAAAGCACTACTAACACCGCTAAAAGAAGCACAGCACAAACTTGCACAAACTTATGGCTACAAGCCACTGGTTGTTAAAATTGCCCCAGACATGAACCAGCAAGAAGTACAATCCATTGCCGACAGCCTCATTGCATTAGAAATTGACGGTGTTATCGCCACAAACACCACCTTAGCACGAGATTGCATTAGCAACAGCCCTCTTGCCAAAGAAGCAGGTGGGCTAAGTGGCGCACCTTTAACAAACCAAGCTCAACAGGTATGTGTATGGCTACAACAAGCACTCCAAGGACGCATTGCACTTATTGGCGTTGGAGGCATTCAATCTGCCAGCGATGCCAAACAACGCCTACAAGCAGGTGCAGATTTATTACAACTATATACAGGATTTATCTATCAAGGACCGAAGCTGATTGCAGATTGTTTGCAAGCAATAGAAAAATAAGTATTTCCCAGCAGGCAATATCTGCACTGCTGGAAATAAACCTCCCTTTATGGAGGTGTAGGAGCTGCCTTACGGCAAAATAAGTTAGTAGATTATACGGCTATTTTATGAATACCAGAAATGCCTGTGTATCCGTCCCAGTTATCCGCGCGACCATCACGCCAGCCTGCCATCCAAGATTCACGAGTCTTGTTATCTGGAGCCATGTCTTTAGAGCGTCTTTCAACGCCAGCTTTATAGCCGCGCATAAATGCTCTTTGCTGTTGGTCACGTTTTTGTTTTCTCATACAGTATCCTCTTTTTTTATCATATTTAAGGTCTTTGAATGAATTGCCTCAAGGCTTTTTATTGAATATAACAAGCCTAATCAGCAAGGGAATGATAAACTGCGTTATCACCATATTCAGTATTAACCTTTTCACAAAAAATGGTAATAACATTTACTTATAAGTAATTATTTTTTTAGAACAAAAAGCTATTAAGCCTTATTGGAATTTATTATGTCAGTAGAAAACAGCCCCACCAACTACACTTGGCTAAGTGTTTGCGCCAAAGGTCTAGAACCACTTTTAAGCTCAGAAATCAAAGAGTTAGGAGGGAAAGAAATAAAAGAAACCCACCTTGGCGTTAGCTGGAAAGCACCACTTAATATTGCTTATACATATTGTTTATATAGCCGATTATCTTCACGCCTACTGATGAAATTAACAGAGAGTCAGGTAGACAATGTAGACCAACTTTATAATTTGGCGCATTCCGTGGAATGGCATGAACATTTTTCACCCAAAACAACGTTCCGAGTTGATTTTCATGGACAAAACAATTACATCAGAAACACCCAATTTGGCGGACAAAAAGTCAAAGACGCAATAGTCGATAAATTTCGCAAAACCATGGGAGAACGTCCAAATATAGACAAGCAAGCACCCATTCGCATAGAAGCACGCCTAGGCAAAGGCAGCTGTAGCCTTTACCTAAATTTTGCAGGAGACAGCCTACACAAACGAGGTTACCGCCTACAACCTGGAGAAGCCCCACTCAAAGAAACCTTAGCGGCAGCACTTTTAATACGCAGCAACTGGATTGACCTAGCCACACAAGGCAAAGCCTTTGTTGACCCCATGTGCGGCTCTGGCACTCTATTAGTTGAAGCCGTTATGCTGGCAGCTAATATAGCACCAGGCTCTATGCGTAATAACTGGTGCTTTGAACACTGGAAAGGACACAACCGCTCACTTTGGCAAACCCAACTAGAAACCGCACGGGCACAGCGAGATAACAACTTAGAAAACCTAGAAAACCGCTTTTATGGATTTGATTTAAGTGATGAACAGTTATACGCCGCACGCCAAAATATTCAACGAGCTGGTTTATCTGCTCATATTCATTTAGAGCGCCGAGCCCTTTCACAATTTAGAATTAGCCACCACAGCATTGCACAAGGTGGACTGCTCATTGTAAACCCACCCTATGGCGAACGCTTAAGTGACCTACCGCAACTTGTACCCCTATTTCAACAACTGCAAATTGTCGCCCGCAAGCTGCCCACTTGGGAATTAGCAATTTTCACCAGTAATCCTGAACTATGCCGTAGCATTCAACGTCCCCTAAACCACCAGTACAATCTTTTAAACGGTAAAATAGCAACCAAACTTTTATGCTTTGCCGCCTCAGATAGAAATGAGCAAGCTCTTGATATGGACGCCGATGCACCCTTGCCAGCACAAGATTTTGCCAATCGCATACAAAAAAACAGCAAAGCATTAAGCAAGTGGGCAAAACGTGAAAACATACACTGTTATCGCCTCTATGATGCCGACTTACCCGAATACGCCGTTGCCATAGATCGCTATGAAAACTGGCTACATGTACAAGAATATGTTGCCCCCAAAAGCATAGACGAACGCAAAGCAGAACGCCGATTACTAGACATTCTCGCCGTATTGCCCTTAGTTACAGACATACCTAGCGAACAAATCATACTAAAACGTCGAAAAAAACAAGCAGGTAAAGAGCAGTATGAACAACAAAGTAGAGAACGTGAAAAGATTATCGTACGAGAAGGACAAGCCAAGCTGCTAGTCAACTTAAAAGACTACCTAGACACAGGACTGTTTTTAGATCACCGTCCTATGCGCTTACAACTTGCCAAACTCCGTGCCAACACACGACTATTAAATCTCTTTTGCTACACCGCCACCGCCAGCGTACATGCCGCCATCAATGGTTGCATTACCACCAATGTTGACTTATCTCGAACTTATCTAAACTGGGCAAAAGACAACTTCCGCACCGCCAATACAGACCCCCAGCCACACTCATTTATTCAAGCAGACTGCCGTCAATGGCTAACAGAAAGCAAACAGATTTTTGATGTTATCTTTATGGATCCACCGAGCTTTTCAAACTCAAAAAGAATGGACGGCGTACTAGACACCCAAAAAGACCATAAAAATCTTATACATACCGCCATGGCACGTTTAGAAGAAAAGGGAATACTCTATTTTTCCACCAACTTCAGACGCTTTAAATTAGATAACGAGATACAAGAACAGTACCAAGTAGAAGACATTAGCCGCTGGTCTATACCAGAAGACTTCAAACGTCGAACAAATATTCATCAGTGTTTTAAAATACAAAAAATAACTAAGCCGCAATCGTAGAGCGATTGCGCCCATTTTCTTTTGAGCTATACAAAGCCTTATCTGAACGCTGCGTTAAGCTCTCCAAACTTTCATCAAGTTTATGCTCCGCCACTCCCAAAGAAATAGTCACCTCAAGACCTGAAATGTTATCCGAACTTTCAACCGCCATACGCATACGCTCTGCCAAATCATATGCCTGATGCACATTCATCTCAACCAACACAAAAAACTCTTCGCCACCATAACGATAAATATTTTGCTCCACCGTTAGCTGAGCATTAGCGACCTTAGTAACCTGCTTTAAAGCATGATCTCCAATACTATGCCCCTTTCTATCATTAATATGTTTAAAATGATCGATATCAAAAATAATCACACTCAATGAACTATCAGCATATTTCTTACGGTTCTCAATCCCCTCATGCAAATCTTTAATCAATAAATTACGTGTTTTTGCCCCTGTAAGCACATCATAGCAAGAGTAATTTTCAATTGCTTTTCTGTCATGAACCACCTTTACCGACAGCACAAACGACAATGCACAAGTAGCAATATAACCAGAAATAATCATTGACCACTGCAAGCCCGTAAACTTATCAAAAGCAACAACAACACAAGCAGTAATAAAAAAAATCGTATAATAAATAGAATTTTTAGCACTCAATACAAAATAACAAGAAATGGCAGGCGGAAAAATCCACATAATGGTAAAAATATCACTGTAATAAACAACCGCAGTTGCCCCAATAACATAAATAGCAGAAAAGAAGTACGCCAATTGGCTCGCAAATCGCTTGCCAGAGCCATATACAACATATGCAGACAAAGACAACATACCACCAACAATAGCAATATCAATCAAGCCCTTAACAATTTCCCCATTCATAAAACGCATCACTGCAAAAGGAGTAATAAAGAAAAAAGCCAAAATCCCTTGCAAGCCAATAAAATAAATACGCAGCTGTGTTTCTGAGTCCTTTTCAACAAATATTTTCTTTAAGCCAAGTTTATCAACAAGCCCCATACCTACCCCCCCTTAACCTGCTGCATAGCACTATCAAATAAAACCACCTGATTGCGTCCATTCTCCTTAGCAAAATACATAGCAGCATCAGAATCGCGCACCAACTTATGTAATGTTTTGCCCTGCTCCTTTGGAGCAAGACCAATTGATGCCGTAAACGTCACTGCATCTTGATTGCTATATGCATCTTTCAATAATCTAATTTTAGTAATCGCCGCCTTAATCTCTAAGCACTTCTGCATACCATCTGTAGAGCCCCTGCTTACAACTACAAACTCCTCACCACCAAACCGATACGCCTTATCTTTTTCATCAATCGTCTGCTTAATCGCATTAGCAACCGTCTTTAAAACCTCATCACCAAAAATATGTCCATGCTCATCATTAATTTGCTTAAAGTGATCAATATCCAAAAAAATCACACTATTTAAACTCTCTAACACCTTTGCATCTTCCATATCCACTTCCAAAGCACGCCGATTATGCAACCCTGTAAGGCTATCTCTCAACGCCAGACTTGCCAAAATTTGATTGTCCGAATGAATACGCATAGAAAAAAAGTGAGAAAAAGACAACACCAATACATAAGTCGTTAAAAACACCATCACCGTATAAGTGCTTAAACTCAGATTTAAAATAAAAGCAATAAGCACATTAGAAACAATAAGCAGCAACCAGCGATACCGATAATTACTAGCAGAATAAACCGCAATTGTAGTGGGATAAGCCATTAAATAAATAAAATCTATGTCCTGTGCCAAATATACCAGCAGCACAATAACCAAAGAAAATATCGTAGAAATAAAATTAGAAAGCTGACTAAAAACAGCCTTATTTTTTTTATTAAAAAAAGCATAGCCATAGGTCAAAGGAGCAAGCAAAGCTAAAAAGGCTACAATAGCCGCAGCAACATGATGCTCATAATAAATAAAAAAGAATAAAAAGAATAAAGAATAAAAGCTCCCAATAAAACGCCTTAACACAATCAGGTTGCTCAGCATTTTTGTTGAACCTAAAGCATACTTATCAGATGTACCATGTAGTTGCATCAAACGGCCTCTATTGTTATAATATAGCCCTCAAGCCCTCAAGCCCTCAAGCCCTCAAGCCCTCAAGCCCTCAAGCCCTCAAGCCCTCAAGCCCTCAAGCCCTCAAGCCCTCAAGCCCTCAAGCCCTCAAGCCCTCAAGCCCTCAAGCCCTCAAGCCCTCAAGCCCTCAAGCCCTCAAGCCCTCAAGCCCTCAAGCCCTCAAGCCCTCAAGCCCTCAAGCCCTCAAGCCCTCAAGCCCTCAAGCCCTCAAGCCCTCAAGCCCTCAAGCCCTCAAGCCCTCAAGCCCTCAAGCCCTCAAGCCCTCAAGCCCTCAAGCCCTCAAGCCCTCAAGCCCTCAAGCCCTCAAGCCCTCAAGCCCTCAAGCCCTCAAGCCCTCAAGCCCTCAAGCCCTCAAGCCCTCAAGCCCTCAAGCCCTCAAGCCCTCAAGCCCTCAAGCCCTCAAGCCCTCAAGCCCTCAAGCCCTCAAGCCCTCAAGCCCTCAATTGCAATTTATATATTACATAATCAACTGTTTAAATTTGTTTTTTACTTACCCTATATTTTTAGCACAATCTTTTTATTATTCCATATTTAATTATTATTTTTACAATTGATTTACACTTTTAAATAAACAAGATACAAACTAAAAGTCAAATAAAGCAAAAGACGCATACCCTCTTTGTGCCAGTTTTTTAGAGCCACCTAACTCTGGCAAATCAATAATCGCCGCAACCTCAACCAACTGCGCCTGTAAATTACCTATCAACTCACAACTAGCCAGCATAGTGCCACCGGTAGCAATTAAATCATCAACCACCACAACCCTATCCCCTGCTTTTAACGCATCGGTATGAATTTCCACCTCAGCTTCACCATACTCAAGCTCATACTTAGTTGAATGCGTTGTATACGGCAACTTCCCCTTTTTACGCACCAACACCAAGCTCAATCCCAAATTATAAGCAATGGGCGCACCCAATAAAAATCCCCGTGCGTCAATAGCAACAATGGCATCTAACTGCATACCTTGATAACGCTCACAAAACTGATCAATTAACAGCCTAAATGTACTCGCATCTTGCAACAAAGGCATAATATCCCGAAAAGACACCCCCTCTTTAGGCCAGTTTTCAATAGTTCTAATGGTGTTTTTTAAAACCTCTAACGAATTACTCATGCAGCTTCCTATTTGATAAATAACAATAATATAAAACACACCAGTGTACCTTTTTTTAAAATAGCCTGACAAGTAACCACAGACTATTACATACTCAAGCACAACCTGATAAAATCCTCGTTTTATTCTTTAGGAGCAATTATGCTAGAACGTATTTTTCATCTAAAAGCACTGAATACCAACGTAAAAACAGAAGTATTAGCAGGGCTAACAACCTACCTAACCATGGCCTATATTATTTTTGTTAACCCCGCCATGTTGGCAGAAGCAGGCATGGATCAAGGTGCGGTTTTCGTTGCAACCTGTTTAGCCGCTGCCGTAGGCTGTTTTGTTATGGGATTTTGGGCAAATTTACCCGTTGCCCTCGCCCCAGGAATGGGATTAAACGCTTTCTTTACCTACAGCGTAGTATTAGGCTCAGGGCACAGTTGGCAAGTTGCACTAGGTGCTGTTTTTTTAAGCGGCGTTCTATTTGTAATCCTAAGTTTATTTAAATTTCGTGAGTGGGTCATTAACACCATTCCAGACTCACTCAAAAAAGCAATCACCGCAGGTATTGGTGCATTTTTAGCACTCATTGCCCTAAAAAACGCAGGCATCGTTATCGACAACCCTGCCACCTTAGTCAGCATGGGGGATATCAGCTCATTTTCCGCCGCCATGATGGTATTAAGCCTGATGCTGATTATCGGCTTTGTACAAAGAGGACTATCAGGTGCGGTGGTATTTGCCATTTTAATCGTCTCCATTTTAGGCTTAATATTTGGTGATGTTAGCTACCAAGGCATTCTATCCGCCCCACCTGCCATTACCCCCACCCTAATGCAAATGGACATATCCGCAGCACTTGAGCTAAGCATGCTCGTTGTTGTATTTACCTTTTTATTCGTAGACCTATTTGACACCTCAGGTACACTAATTGCAGTGACCGAACGTGCTGGACTGATTAAAAAAGACGGCAAAGTACCCAACCTAGGGCGCGCACTTATGGCAGATAGCACCGCCACCGTTGCAGGTGCCGCACTTGGCACCTCAACAACCACCAGTTATATTGAAAGCGCAGCAGGTGCTGCCATTGGAGGACGCTCTGGCTTAGTCGCCGTTACTGTTGGCATTCTTTTTGTACTAAGTATTTTCATCTCACCTTTAGCCTCAATGATTCCCTCCTATGCCACCGCAGGTGCCATCTTCTATGTTGCCGTACTAATGATGTTTACCTTAAAAGACATCAACTGGCACGACCTAACCGAAGCCGCCCCCGTTACCATCGTTTTACTGCTAACGCCGCTCACATTCTCCATAGCCAACGGCATTACCCTAGGGTTTATTAGCTATACACTCGTCAAACTCATTACTTTCAAATTTAAAGACTTAAATATTAGCGTAGTCATTCTCTCTGCATTACTACTACTAAAATTAATTTTTATTGGCTAAAAAAATCAAGCCTTACCCAACCATTGGGTAAGGCTTTTAAATACGCATAAAAAAATTACATTAGCTAAAAATTTATTTTAAATAATTCAAACAACAAACTTATCAACCTAACGTCAATCCCCCTAACTAAAATCAAATTGTTTATTAAATCCATTTAAAAAAATATACCAGCCATAGCCAAAATCACCGCTAAAAATTGCATCAAAATAAAATCAGGCACAATAAACTTAACAATCGCTCAATATCTATTTGATAAAAAACCACTTTTTTTTTACTTTTTTATAGTTTTTTCCCTGATATGAACTAGATTTAAGGAGTCTTCAATCGCTTTTACCTAAAACAGACACAAAGTAAAGGCAACTTAAATCTAGTTATACAGGAGCAAAATCATGCTATCAAAAATTTCTATTCGTACACTAATGACCTCTGTCTTTAGTTTGAATATCTTACTTATTCTCATTACCCTCGTTTGTATCTTCTTTTTATACCAAGGTAATAAAGACTTAAATACCAGCACGTTAAATCGGATTTTATCCTATAAACTTGCTGATGAATTTCGTCAGGGTTCAGATGACCTAACCCGCCTTGCAAGAACCTATGCAGTAACAGGAGACAGTAAATACGAAAAAATGTATATGGATATTCTCGATATTCGTTCAGGCAAAAAGCCACGCCCTGTTAACTATGAACAAATCTACTGGGACTTAGTTATCAACTATGGCGACAAGCCCAAACCAGATGGCAAGAAAATAGCCATTAGCGATGCCATGAAAGCACTTGGTTTTTCCAGTAAAGAATTTGCCCTACTAGATAAAGCCAAGAAAAACTCCAATGACCTTGTCAATATGGAAGTAGAGGCAATGAATGCAGTTAAAGGCATATTTAAAGATGAAAACAACAAATATACCCGAAAAGACGTGCCAGACAGACAAAAAGCAATACAAATGCTGCATAGCAAAGCCTACCATCTAGCCAAGGCCAAAATTGTCAAACCCGTTGATGCATTCTTTTCCGCTCTAGAAAAACGGACTACAGATGAAGTAAATAAACTTGAAGCCAATCTTAATTTCTTAGAATTAATCAGCTCAGCAATGTTAATTATTACCCTTATTTCCTCTATTGCAGGCTATTTTATTGTACGCCTTAAAGTACTTACCCCACTTGGACGTATTAGCACCAATATTAATAAAATGGCACAAAACAACAACCTAACCATACGCCTAAAAGAAGGCCATGACGAAATAGGCATCGTAGGCAAAGCCTTAAACAAACTGTTTATACAAATGCAAGACGGCATAAAACGCTTTATAGAAGCAGGTACTCAAATGAATGAAACCGCCGAGCAGGTTACAGAATTTGTTAATACCGCCGAAACCAAAGGACGTGAGCAAAACAGCCAACTCACTATGGTAGCAACCGCAATGGAAGAAATGGTCGCCACCTTAAAAGAAGTTGCCTCCAGTGTGAACCAAGCCTCCGAAGAAACCAAACAATCGGAAAAATCGGCAAAAGAAGGTCAGCAATCAATGAACCAGACTAACCAAGTCTTTGAACAACTTATTGAATCTTTTGAGCGTTCTACCAACACCATTACCGAACTATCAGAAGAAAGTACCAACATGTCTAATGTGCTTGATGTAATTAAAGGTATTTCTGAACAAACCAACCTACTAGCCCTAAACGCAGCCATTGAAGCAGCGCGTGCAGGAGAACAAGGAAGAGGCTTTGCCGTTGTTGCCGATGAAGTAAGAACCTTGGCACAACGTTCGCAAGAATCTGCTGGAGAAATTGAACAAATGCTTGGACAACTTCAAGCCAAAGCACAAGATGCAACAACCTCCATCAGAAAAAGTGCAGAAGACATGAACAATACCAAAACCAACATTGAAACTGCATCAGACATGCTAACAGGCATTACCAAAGCCTCATCACAAATTAGCCACCTTAACGTCAGCATTGCCACCGCAACGGAAGAGCAACAAACCGTATCGGAAGACATTAATATGAATGTTAGCCAGCTACACGAGTTTTCTAACCAATCAGTTAAAGAGATGCAAGACTTCCTAAGTGTCGCTAAAAGGCTACAAGACGTAGCGCAAAACACCAAAAGCGTGACCGACCAATTTAAAGTCTAACTCAATACTCAAATACAACCGACCCCCAATAATTGGACATCAATTACTGGGGGGTTTTTTACACCCAAATTAAACCCCAGCAAGCAGAAAACCCACCCACTCCCACTAAAAAATTAACTATTTTCAACAATTAGGACAGGCATGTTTAACCCAAAACCCAAAGCAGACACCCATAATAATAATAAAAACCAATAAAAGCCCTAAAAAAAGCAAGCAAACTCTTAACAACAGCTATTTACTCATGTACCCCGCATAATATGGCACAAACTCAAAACGCCATAACCTACCAAATATAAAGACATAAACACCAAAAGGAATATTGCAAACAAAATCCACAAAAAATAAAATGAATAACAAGTAAAATAGCCACATAAAAATGAAATAATTTATGCACAAAAATAAACAGAGGAACAAATATGGTGCCCGGGGCCGGACTTGAACCGGCACGACCTTACGATCGGGAGATTTTAAGTCTCCTGTGTCTACCAATTTCACCACCCGGGCAGGGTAGTTAAATTATAAAAAGTTAATGGAGGCGCGAGCCGGATTCGAACCGGCGTTCACGGATTTGCAATCCGGTGCATAGCCTCTCTACCATCGCGCCAATGTGTTTTGGGCGTTATAGGTGTACCCAGCCAGCAAACTACTTTTTACAATTAAAATGGAGCGGGAAACGAGACTCGAACTCGCGACCCCGACCTTGGCAAGGTCGTGCTCTACCAACTGAGCTATTCCCGCAATGTTTAGACTTTGGTAGAAGCCAATAAACAGGTCGTGCATTCTACTCAACCCTGAATTTGAGTCAAGCCATTTTGCTATTTCTTTTACAGATTTTTGATTTTTTTTAAATAACAAGTTAATTTTCAAACAGATTGGCTATTTTTCAAACACCCATCTGCACCAACCAATTTAAAACAATCAAAATAAACAAGACATATATGTTTTGGTTATAGGAGTTAATAAAAAAACCAGCATCTATAAAAATGCTGGTTCTATTATTATTTCTACTATGGAACTGTCTTTGTAAATAAAAATGCTTTGCTATTTATTAACGTCGGATTAATAGCATAACCTCAGTTTGACTGGCTTTTGCTAATTCAGCAAACTGCTGTTTGCTTTGATTATCTATATGCCCTATCCATTCTACTATTAAGTGTCCTGTTTTGGCGCTAAGAATTTGCTCTGCAAGATCTTGTTGGTTATATGAATTCGTTTCTATATATACAATCGGGGCATTGGCAAGCCCTAAACTTTTAAACCAGTGTTTATTAACGCCTTTATGAGGACTCAACCACATTAACCAGCGGTCTGCACGTTGGCATTGGGTTAATAGTCCAATTAGGTGAAAGGCTTGAAGTGAACTACCTTCATCTACAATTACTTCTGTTAAGCTGCCTGTTTTAGAGGAATTTACTGCAACAAGCGGTGATGTTTTAGATTTTGGAGTAAATAGTTGTTGATCAAAGCTAATTTGTTGCATGTCATTCTCCTAGTGTTTACGAATTACGCCGACGTATAGCCCTTCGATGTTAAATTCATCGATACCTAATTGTACAATAATGGGGCTATAGTCTTGGTTTTCTGGGTGTAATATAATTTTATCTTTTTGTTTTTCAAAACGTTTTACTGTCACTTCATCATTTACTCTGGCTACAATTATTTGTCCTTTTTGTGCTTGCTGGGTTTTATGTACGGCAATGAGGTCACCATCTAGAATACCGACTTCTTGCATACTGTCTCCTGCTACTTCTAGTAGGTAATCTGCGCTGGGTTTAAAAAATTCGTTAGGTATTTCGCAGTAATTATGAATATGTTCAATGGCTAAAATAGGTGCTCCTGCGGCAACTTTACCAATAATGGGCAATCCTGAGTTTTCTGTTTCTATTACTTTAATACCTCTTGATGCGCCTGCACTCATTTCTATTGCGCCTTTACGTGCTAGTGCTTTTAGGTGTTCTTCTGCGGAGTTAGCTGAACTAAATCCAAATTCGCTAGCTATTTCTTTACGTGTAGGTGGAAAACCTGTATCTCTAAGGGTGCGTTTTATAAAATCTAAAATTTGTGCTTGTCTATTTGTGAGTGCTTGCATGTGCGGAACCTTGTTTAAATATACAGTGTAAATATATACAGTATTTTTCCTTTTGTAAACTGCTTTTTGTTGTTCTTTTTTGTGCACTTTGAGTTTTTTGTTTTTTATTCTTGCTGTTAAGCTGTTTTAAACGTATGTTTGCAGGACTATTTTTATTGGATTTATGATATTTATGAGTACTACTAAAAAGGGGACGGCTTGGCATATTTTAAATGCGGCGGAGGCGTTATTTTATGAGAAAGGATTTGCAGAAACTTCTTTACGCATGATTACTGCTAAGGCAGGTGTAAATCTGGCGGCGGTTAATTATCATTTTGGCTCTAAAAAAGAGCTTATTCAGGCTGTTTTTGAGCGTTTTTTGTAGCCTTTTTGTGCAAACTTATCTATGCAGCTAGATATACAACAAGCGCAGTCTGAAGATAATGTTACTTTAACTGATTTTTTTCATTTGTTGGCAAGAACTTTGGCAAATATGGGACAAGATAAGCCTAAGCAGGTACAGGTCTTTATGCGTTTGTTGGCCTTAGCCTATGCTCAAGAGCAGGGTCATTTACGTCGTTTTATTAAACAGCAACATGGCGAGGTATTTAGCCGTTGTGGAAAAATCATGCGTAAACTAACGCCTCATTTAAGTGATGAGGAGCGTTTTTGGCGTCTACATTTTGCGATGGGTGCGAGTATGTTTACGCTTTCTGGTATGGATTATTTAACGGCCATGGCGGAGTATGATTTGGGTAAAAGTACACAGGTTGCGGTGGTAATGAAATCTTTATTGCCCTTTTTGACTGCGGGTATGCAGGCAGATTCTATTATTGATTAGGTATGAATGATGACTTTTTTTGTTGCTCCTAGCTCCACCACTTTTATCAAAATTTCACTTTCAGAGCAGCGCCTAATACTTGTAAAAAATGGCTTGGTGCTTATAAATTGTTTGGTGTCTACGGCTAAAAATGGTGCAGGTGAGCAATTCGGTAGTGAGCAAACTCCTCGTGGTTGGCATGAGGTGGTGGCTAAAATAGGCAATCATCAGCCTGTGAATACGGTATTTGTGGCGCGTCGTCCTTCTGGAGAGATATATTCGCCTGAGCTGGCGCAAAAACAGCCTAATAGAGATTGGATTTTAACGAGAATTTTATGGCTTAGGGGGCTACAGGTGGGTAAAAATCGCTTACATGATGTGGATTCTATGCGCCGCTATATTTATATTCATGGTACCCCTGATAGCGAGCCTATGGGGGTGGAGAAATCTCATGGCTGTATTCGTATGCGTAATACAGATATGCTGGCGTTATTTGATGCCATTGAGGCAAAAACGCCTGTGCTTATCCAACAGGAGCAATTTGAATGTTAAGTAGTGCAGTTGGTTTGTTTGTGGATTTACAGGGTTTAAGTTTAACGACTAAAGAACAATCGGTATTACTTGAGCCAAGGGTTTGCGGGGTTATTTTATTTGCTCGTAATTATCAATCACCAGAGCAATTACGGGCATTAACGTCCAGCATTAAACATCTGCGTGCAGATTTATTAATCGCTGTAGATCAAGAAGGGGGGCGAGTGCAGCGTTTTAGGCAGGGTTTTACTCGTTTGCCTGCTATGTTTGCTTTGTTTTCTATTTTTCAACAAGACCCGACCTGTGCTTGTGAGTATGCGTATTCTTTGGGTTGGCTTATGGCGTATGAGCTATTAGATTGTGGTGTGGATTTAAGTTTTGCACCTGTGCTTGATGTGGACAGTGGTTTTTCTGAGGTTATTGGAGATCGCAGTTTTGCTTTAGAGCCTGAGGCTGTCTGCTCTTTAGCTAGTGCATTTTGTCGGGGCATGCAGTCTTTAGGTATGCCTTCAGTGGGTAAGCATTTTCCGGGTCATGGTGGTGTGGTGGCAGATACGCATCTGCAAGCGGTGGTGGACGCTCGCTCACTTGAGACATTACAAAAACGTGATTTAATGCCTTTTTATACATTAATCAAGCAGCAGTTATTGCAAGGTATTATGCCTGCTCATGTGCGCTATACACAGGTAGATGCAGAGCATAATGCGGGGTTTTCTTCCCTTTGGTTGCAGAGTATTTTACGTCAAGATATGTCGTTTGAGGGGGTTATTTTTAGTGATGATTTGAGCATGCTTGGAGCGGCGAATGCAGGCACTCCAGTTGCCCGTGCTGAGGCGGCAATCCATGCTGGGTGCAATGCTTTATTGTTGTGTAATCAACCTGCCGATAGCGATGCGCTATTAGCCTATTTACAAACTCTATCGTTAGAGGATTATCCGTTGTTAAATTTGGCACACTGGCAAACAACTTTTACTGCCAACCCCGAAGCGCATACCAATGCACAAGCGTTGTTGGCTAGTTGGGCTTAGTGAACATGTCCTTCTTTATGTTCATTGTTGTTGGTACAGATGCCTGCCATTTCTGAAAGTAGAGCAAGGTTTAATAATTGAACTTCTTTATTTTCGGTATGAATAAGCTGATTTTTTTGAAAGCGAGTAAATACACGGCTAACGGTTTCTACAGCTAAACCAAGATAATTACTAATGTCAATACGTGACATAGGCAAACGAAAACGGGTTGGCGATAGTCCGCGGTTTGCCTGACGTAAGGAAATATCAACTAAAAATGAGGCAACTCGTTCATCAGAGTTCTTTTTGCCCAGCAATACCATCATATTCTGGTCATGGCGTATTTCACTACTCATCATACGCATAAGGTGCTTGCGTAGTTCAAACAGTTCATCTGCTAGGTTATCTAATGATGCAAGGGGCACTTCACATACGGTGGTGCTTTCTAGGGCACAGGCGGTCATTGGGTAGATGTCATTTTCATAGCTTGCCAGACCAATCACTTCACTAGCCAGATGAAATCCTATAATTTGCTCTTCGCCTTTACCTGTTACGGTGTAGGTTTTTAGTGCACCTGTTCTTACTGCAAAGATAGAGTTAAAGGGTTCCCCTTGTTGAAATAGGGTCTTACCTTTAGGTATGGGTTTTCCACGTTTTATTAAGCTATCAAGTTGAGAGACTTCACTAACACTTAAAGCAATGGGTAGGCATAAGCTATTTAGAGAGCAGGTTTGACAATGAGGTTTGCGATCTCGCATAGAGACTATATTAATGGGGGTATTATTCATATATTTACTATTTCTTAATCTAAGTCAAGGCTTAATATTAATCTGAAATGCACCATTTAACCAGTATTAATGAAAAAATGTTGCCAAACGGAAAATAATGTCCATATCCCATAGGCTATTAATAGCAATCCTGATAGCTGTTTAATCCATTTTTTTTGCATTATCAAGACCAAAGTTTGTGCGGCGAAGCTACTGGTTAGCATGGCAGGTAACGTACCTAAGCCAAAGCAAAACATTGCTAATGCGCCCATTGCTGGTTGTTGGTTAGCACTAACCCAAGTTAAGGTGCTATAAATTAAGCCGCAAGGTAGCAGCCCCCAGAGCATGCCTAGTTGTAAAGTAGCAATGTGACTATGGGATTTTATAAGTTTGGCTGCAATAGGCTTAATGGGGTTCCAAATATAGTTGCCCAGTTGCTCTAGATGCGTCAACCAAAACAACCAACGAGCAACATATAATCCCATTAAAATAAGTAATACAGCTGCAAGGGTTCTTAGGGTAAACATTAACAATATATGTTGTTCTTTTAGCCAAAATCCAACACTGGCAACGAATGCCCCTAAACAGGTATAGCTTAATACTCGCCCTAAATTAAATAGAATGGGTTTAATTATTTGTCGCTGCTGGCTACCTATGCCTGCGGCAATACCGCCACACATTACAAGGCAGTGTCCAGCACCTGATAATCCTAATAAAAATGCGGTAACAAGGGAGAGCGGCTCAATCATCTATGGATTTTTTTTGTGCCTCTGTTTGCTGTTTAATTTGGTATAGTTCATCGTCATCAAACAAAATTTTATGAGAGGGTGAGTCTAAATCGTCAAATTGTCCACTTTTAACAGCCCAATTAAAAATGAAAATAGCGATAATAATAAGCACCATAGACAGCGGCACAAGCACATAAACAATATCCATTATTCTTCCTATTTTTAGTTGTTGTCTGTAGTTCGTCTTATTTATGCTTAGGCGATTTTAATAATCTTAGGGCATTTAAGACAACCACCAAAGAGCTACAAGACATACCAATTGCCGCCGCCCAAGGCGGCACATAACCCATTGCTGCTAACGGTAGGGCAAGCAGATTATACCCTAAAGCCCAGAACATGTTTTGACGCATAATACTGCGTGCCTTTTGAGCACTATAAAATAGTGATATAAGTTGATAAATATTGCCATGAGTCAATAAACTGTCAGCACTTGTTTTTGCTAAATCACTGGCTTCATTGACGGCTAAAGATAAATCTGCAGCAACTAAAACAGGGACATCATTAATACCATCACCTACCATCATTACGACTTCCCCTTGTTTTTGGCGATACTGAATTTCATCTAATTTTTGTTCGGGGCTTAACCCTACTAAGCATTCTTTTATGCCTAGTTGGGCGGCAAGTTGCGTGCCAGAGGAGGTTGGATCGCCAGTTAAAATTAGAGTTTTTAGCTGTTTTTGATGTAATTTTTGAATTAGTTTATGTGCTTGGGGACGCACGCTATCACTAATGGCAAACCAAGCGATAGCTGTATCTGCATAGGCTAATAATAACCAATGAGATTGTTTATCTGGTGCTGTAGGTGGGGTATCTAAAACAAAATCAGGACGACCAATTTTATACTGTTTGCCCTGATACTCACCACTTATGCCTTGAGCAGCTACTTGTTTTATATTATCCATTAGCACAGGCTCAATATTTTTAAAGGCTTGAGAAATAGGATGGGCGGAGTGCTGTTCTAGCCCCGCAGCTAACGCTAATACTTGCTCTTGCGTGTACTTTTTTGCAACTATTTTTATATTTGCAATTTGCATATTACCGCTGGTTAATGTGCCTGTTTTATCAAAGGCAACGGTGGTTACTTTATTGAGTGTTTCTATTACATGTCCCTTGGTAATTAGTACGCCTTTTTCTCTAAGAGATGCAGTAGCAGCTGTTAAAGCAGTGGGGGTTGCTAAAGACAGCGCACAAGGACATGTAACGACCAAAACAGATAAGGCAATAAAAAAAGCATCTGGCGCACCTGCTAGGTACCAGTAAATAAATACACTACTGGAAATAGCTAGCACAGTGGCAATAAAATAACTGGCAATAGAGTCTGTAAGCATGGCGATAGCTGGCTTATCTTGTTGCGCTCTATCTAGCAAGCGTACAATGGCAGATAACCGTCCTTTATCGCTAACAGCAGTCACTTTAACATGCAGGGTTTGGTCGTAGTTTAATGTGCCTCCAGTTACAAAATCATCAGGTTGTTTACTAACAGCAACTGGCTCACCTGTTAAAGCGGATTCATCAACACTGCTGTAGCCTTTAATTACTATGCCATCTGCGGCTATCATCTCGCCTGCTTTAATTTGTAATACATCATCAATTTGTATGGATTTACTGGAAATGCTTTCACTTTGCCCTTGAGCATTAATACGAGTCGCAAGCGCAGGCGTTAAGCTAAGTAAGTTATTCCCTGCATTGCCCATACGATGACGGGCACGCATTTCCAAATATCGCCCTAATGTTAAAAAAAAGGTAAACATGCATACGCTATCAAAATAAACTTCTTGCCCTTGATTAAAAGTGCTCCATACACTGGCAAAAAATGCCAAAATCAAAGCGATAGAAACAGGTACGTCCATGGTTAAATGGCGTGTTCTCAAATCTCGTAATGAAGCAATAAAGAAAGGTTTGGCACTGTAGCTAATAACGGGCAGCGTTAGTAGTAGTGCGGCCAAACGAAATAAGATTTCATACTTATTTTGCATGCCTACATATAAAGGAACAGATAACATCATAACCTGCATCATACCAATACCCGCAATGGCTAAGCGTTTAATGGTTTGTTTGTTTTCTTGTTGGCGTTGGTTTTCTGCCAGTGTGGGGGTAAATGGTGCAATTTGATAGCCCAGTTGCAATAAGGCTTCCATTAATAAGGATAGGTTTACCTCTTTTGGCTTCCAGCGAATTAACAGCCGATAAGAAGATAAATTTAAACTTGCTTGAGTCACTGCAGAAAATTGGTTTAATCGATGTTCAATCAACCAAGCACAAGCAGCGCAGCTAATGCCTTCTACAATAAAAGTAGCTTCTAGCTCGTCATTGATTTCGCTAACAAAACTTTCTTGCACTGTTGGGCTATCATAAACTAACAGTTCTTGGCGTACTTTGTTTTCATCAAATTCTATAAAGGTAGGCGTCATATCTGGCAGTTCAGTACGATGCTGATAAAAATTAGTTAAACCACTGTCAACTATAGTTTGTGCCACTGCCTGACAACCTGGACAACACATAGGCTGTGATTGCTGATTAATCTCAACTTGCCAACGATTTTGATCTTTTTCTGGCACGTCTTCGCCACAATGAAAACAACGCTGCTTAGACATAAGCAACTCTTAATAAATCTAGATAAAAGCTCATTACATACATAGCAGACAATCCTAAGGCTTAAATAAGCTCATCTTGCTATTATAAATTGGGCTGTCTATTGCCAATAAGTCTAATACGCTATGAAACATCATGTGCTGTGATACTTTTTGCTGTTTTTTTAAGGCATTTACCCCACGCGAAGACCATATAATAAAAGGAATATCTAACTGTTCTTTGGGCGCAATGCTAGCAGGTATACCATGCATGTAGAGATTATTTTCACCGAGAGATTCTCCATGATCAGATACATATAACATAGCGGTATGGTACTCTTTAAGCTGTTTGAGTTGCTCTATTATGTTTGCTAACAAATAATCGGTATAGACAATGGTATTGTCATAGGCATTAAGCAGTTCTTGCTGCGAGCACTTAGATAATTCGACACTGGTACAAACAGGAGAAAAACGTGCAAACTCAGCTGGATACTTTTTATAATAGGTCGGTCCATGACTTGTACTGGTATGCAAAACCACGAGTATTTTAGATTGCTTACTAGCTAAAATCTGTTTGTTTAAAGCACTCAATAAGACCCCATCATAATCACAATCTGCTCGCTGACATAGTGGCTCTAGCTGTTTACGATTTTGGTAATGCGCTATATTTACTTTTGGCTCTCCCCAATTGGTTGTACGCCAAATTACTTCTACCCCGTTTCTATACAAATAATTAGGTAAAATTTCAAACAGAGTACTGCTGTCTGTATGTTCTAAAATACATTTTACCCCTGCGGTGGTATAGGTTGCACAGGCTTGGTCACTAAAACTGAGTACATCTTTTATCTTAGCCAAATAAGGATTGGTATTTTTATGATAGCCCAATAAAGAAAAATTCTGACTACGCGCAGACTCTCCTATAACCAACACCACCACTGATTTGTCATTGTTTTTTAATTGGGCATTGGGCAAGCGTACTTGTTCTTTATTTTCTTGGCTTTTTTGATAATAAAAACGACTGGTATTGATAATATAAGACCAAGGTAATAACAACCCACCTAAGGTTTTGCCATGCTTATCAAACCATAACCAATAACTTGAACTGGCGTATACAAGAGATATAAGCAAAGCCAAAATCAAAGCAATATGCAATATGAAATGTTTAATTTTAAGCGTCATAAATTTAAACTTAAACGCTAAAATACTAGGCAGAACACCTAATAAAAAAAAGTAAGCAACAAGGGTTAAAGAGAAAAAACTGCTCGATTCTTCAACACTGGTATTAATGATATTACCAATCATGGATTTATCAATAATCGTACCGTAGGTATTCATAAAATACAGCGCAACAGAATTGGTTAAAAATAATAGTGCTAATAAATACTTACCAAGCGAGCGAAGAATAAAAAAGCCCAAATAAAAAAATAAAATGCTTAACAATAAAACCAGCAGAAAAACACTTATCAATAAAAATATGCCATTTGCACTACTGATATCTATATTTTTTGCTACAAAACGGTATAACGGAAGATGAAATAAGAGCAGATTAAGAAAAATGATTAACAATATAAAATAATGCAGCTTAATGCGTCTGTTAAACATAAATAGCGATAACCTCATATGCCTTTTGTTATATTCTGCTATGACTAAAGCAAGCCATAATAACAAAAATAGAATTTAATAACCCATAAAATCTATGTATAAAAGCCCAAATTTAGCATACTTTGATACATAAGTAGATGATTTTGACTTCCTCCCCCACCTGAAGTTGGGGGATTCCTACTAGTGCTAGCCCTAAGACTGGCTCCTCTCGGTGGGTTCTTGCTGCTGACCACTGGCTATCCCAAAGAGACAGTACGATGCAGTTCACTTCACAAGCGCAACGGGCATGTCCTGCCCTGATTGTTTCATTAAGTCTTGTCCTTTGTGCAAGACGTTGATTGCACCGACCACATCAGCATTTTCTGCAAAGCCACATGCAACACACTTGAACCTCTCTTGTGCTTGTCGATTGGCTTTGTCCGTGTGAGCACAAGCAAGACATCTTCTACTGGTATTTTGTGGTGGCACTGCTATGAGCTGCCCACCTTGCCAAGTAAGTTTATACTCAAGCTGTCGCCTAAATTCATGCCAGCCTTGGTCTAGGATAGCACGGTTTAAGCCCGATTTTTGCTTGACGTTCTTGCCGTGTTTCTCGGCTGTGCCTTTTGCCGATTTTGACATGTTTTTAACTTGCAAATCTTCAACATACACTATCGCGTGGTTTTGGCTGATATGTGTTGAGATTTTGTGCAGACTGTCTTTGCGGCTATTGGCAATATGGTGGTGCAGTTTAGCAATTTTGGTTTTGAGTGATTGCTGTAACACTTGGCTATGGGAGTCTTTCAGCCACAGCGATTCTTGTTTCCACAAAGGAATATTGTTAGCTATTTTGCTGTAGTAACTAAACTTGAACCTGTTGTCTGCTTGGTATTGTTCATTTTGCCACGCCAAAGCCTTATTAAACACAAAGCGAGCGCAACCACAAAACTGTCTAATTTTGTGCGACTGTGCGCCATTTGGCATAAGTTCAAACTTAAAAGCTTTTTGTATTCGCATTTCGGCATTATAACTATTGGTCTGTAAGCAGCTCAAGAAATATCAGAAACGGCAGGTATTGTGTTTTTAATATTTACATACATTTGGTGTTTGTGACAGAATACCGAAGTCATGTTTTTACTAAAACCATCAAACAACAGCAAACACCAGAGTAAAGCCGACCACCGTGCTTTATATTCCCGCCCTGAACGGCGAGGTTTTACGGCGCTGTCTGATAAAATCTATCAACAAAGTACAAACCTGTAGATTATTTAGATTTTAATAAGACTTGTTTTTGTGCCTCTAAAAGACCATTGTAACGCACACGCCACTGCTTGCTTTGGCTACTTAACCAAAGTTTCCAACGAGCGGGGAGTAACAGTTCTTTTTGTGCAGTAAATGTCTTCTTCCCTGTACGCACTAACATAAGGTTAAGGTCTTTTGACTCAAGCGTTGGGTGAATAAGCTGCAATAATAATGCCTCAGGAACTTGCTGCTGCTCAGCGTTGACATCAATGGTAATGACATTACCCAAAACCGTAAGCCTTGCGGTAATATTATTCTTTCTTGCGTTATCATCAAACAAACGATCTTCTGTATAGGTCATACCGTCTTTATAATAACTATCACTAACTAAGGTATCTTTACCACTGACGGCAAAATACAAAAAAATAAACCCAAAGATAACGGATAAAATCGGCAGCCCTATTACTAAAACCATATAAGGCTCTTTATACCAACGAGTCATTTTTTCTTGCATTGCGTATTCTCTTTTAAAAGATTGTGGGCAGAATTGTACCCTTACCCAAAAAAGTTACAATTTAACTTTTGTATATTTAGCACATAACATTAACGAAGAGGCGCAATAAAGCGACTTTCTTCTCTTGCCACTTCTTCATTGGTATCTTTATTAATCACAATAAACTCAATATCTGTGCGTGAGCTAGTCAACTTAGTTTCACTGGGGTCTACCTCTAAGTTAACGGCTATTTCTTTAAGTTGATTAACCTTTAATTTATGTTGTTTTTCACCATCAAAAATGATATTTTTAAGCCCTTCTACACGAATTTCATAAGCATGGGGACTTTGCGACATATTCATAATTTTTAGAGTATAAGAGTTCTGAATAGTATCATCAGGGGTGCGTCGATATAAACTGGCTCTATCTCGCTCAATATCCAATTCAAATGGTGTACGGCTGGCTATTGCATAAACCAGTGTGCCTATCATTACGACCAGCATAATCGCATAACCAACTAGCCTTGGGCGGAAGATATGAGTCGTTCCTCCTTCTATCTCATGCTCTGTCGCATAACGAATAAGACCTCTTGGGCGTTCTAATTTATCCATAACCGAATCGCAAGCATCAATACACAAAGCACAAGCAATACACTGATATTGCATACCATCACGAATATCAATACCTGTTGGACAAACTTGCACACACAAAGAACAATCCACACAGTCTCCTAAAGGAGGGGCATTTTCATCGGCATTTTTACGTTTTTTGCCACGTGGATCGCCACGATGAAAATCATAAGTAACCGCTAGGGTATCAGCATCATACATCACCGACTGAAAGCGTGCATAAGGACACATATAAATACAGACCTGTTCACGCATCCAGCCTGCATTTACATAGGTTGCAACCAAGAAAAAGCCAATCCAAAAATACTCCCAATGTCCTGCATTAAAAGTCAGTAAAGCGGGAATTAAATCTCGAATAGGAGAGAAATAACCAACAAACGTCACACCCGTTGCTAAAGCAACTAAAATCCATAATAAGTGCTTGGTGGCTTTTTTACGAAATTTAGTCAAGTCCATTTTTTGCTTATCTAGCTTCACTCGTTGATTGCGTGTGCCTTCAACTTTTTCTTCAATCCAAATAAAGATAAAAGACCAAGCGGTTTGCGGACAAGAGTAGCCACACCAAATACGACCTGCAAAGTTAGTAATGGTAAATAAACCATAAGCACAAATAATTAACATGCCTGATAGCAGCATAAAATCTTGGGGCCAAAATGTTGCCCCAAAAATATGAAATTGTCTGGCAGGCAAGTTAAACCAGACAAGCTGATGCCCGTCCCAACTTAACCAAGCTACGCCAAAATACATGGCCATTAGCAATATTAAAAATACACTGCGTATTTTTTGGAAAAAACCTGTAATCTCGCGCACATAAATTTTCTTGCGCTTCTCATACATAGACTGCACTTTGGGAGTTGCTTCAACGGTCTGAACAGGAATTGGTTTCATAATTTACTCTTAAACCTAAAACAAATATAGACTGATTACCATTTATTTGTCCATAAAATTCGAAAAAAGCGGCAAATGCCGCTTTTTCAAATAAATCCTAAAATTAAAACGCTTTATTATTTTTTATTGGATAAAGAATAAATATAAGCACTTAACACATGGATTTTGTCGTCACCCAATTTTTCTTGTTGGGCAGGCATAACCCCACTTCGACCATGAGTTAGAGTAAAGACAATATCTTTAGTAGAGCCCCCATATAACCAAATTCTATCCGTTAAATCAGGAGCACCAACTAACTGATTACCTTTACCGTCCATGCCATGACAAGCAGAGCAGATTTGTTTAAATTTAGGTTCAGCGTTCGCAGCTAAAGTGGCATCATGTTTCAAACCTGACAAGCCACGTACATATTGAGCCATTTCTTTTACTTTTTCTTCCCCGCCTAGTATATCAATGTGTGCAGGCATCATACCTTGGCGACCATTGGTAATGGTTTGTTTGATATTTTCAGGTTTACCACCATATAACCAGTCATTATCGGTTAAATTAGGAAATCCCGTTGCGCCCTGAGCATTACTACCATGACAAACAGCACAGTAGCTCTTAAATAAACGCCGTCCTGTCTGTAGAGCTGCTTCATCTTTAGCCAGCTGCTCAATCGGTGTAGAGCTGTATTTAGCAAAGATGGGAGCAACTTTGGCATCAAAACTTTGTACCTCAGCTTTCCACTGATTAGCAGAGGTCCAAGTCACAGGTTTACCATCTACTTCAACAGTTAACACCCCATCATAGTTACCATATCCATAAATAACGATATAGCCCAAAGAAAAAACAATGGTAATCCAAAACATCATTACCCACCATCGTGGCAATGGGTTTTCTAGCTCTTGAATACCATCATATTCATGCCCTGTTGAATGGGCATTGTTCATATCAATTTTAGGCTGACCTTTGCTGGTATAAATAATCAGCAATCCACAGCCAAGAATTGAACCTATAGTAATAACAAAAATCCAAACATTCCAAAAAGTACTTAACATAATCATTAACTCCGCTTTTTATCCGCATGCTCTCTCTCTTCAACAGCATTAGTGTTGAAAGGAATTTCAGCATCTCTCTCAAATCGTTTTCTACGGCTAGAACCGTATGCCCACCAAATCACTCCTGAAAAAGCAATTAAGGCAAAAACACTTCCTAGACCGCGTATATCATTAATATCCATAGAATTAACGTCCTAAATGCGTTCCTAACTGTTGCAAGTACGCAACCAAGGCATCTATTTCTTTCTTACCGTCAACTGCTTCTTTAGCACCTTCTATATCTTCCTCGGTATAAGGCACGCCTAGCATTTTCATTGCCTGTAATTTCTTGGGCGTCAAGCGTCCATCAATCTCATCATTAAATAGCCAGGGGTAAGAAGGCATAATTGATTCAGGCACAACATCACGAGGATTATATAAATGCGCCCTGTGCCACTGATCTGAATAAATTTGTCCAACCCTTGCCAAATCAGGACCTGTTCTTTTAGAGCCCCAAAGGAATGGGTGTTCATACGCACTTTCACCTGATAGAGAATAATGTCCATAGCGTTCTGTTTCTGCTCTAAATGGACGTATCATCTGTGTATGGCATACATGACAACCTTCACGAATGTAAATATCACGCCCTTCAAACTCCAATGCGGTTAATGGACGTAAATTTGGTACTGGTGTAGTCACTTCTTCTTCAAAAAACAGTGGTATAATTTCTACCAACGCACCCCAAGATAGTGCAACTACAATCATGACCACCATAAGTGGTAAGCTTTTTTCAATGCTTTCATGTTTAATCATCATTTCTCTCTCCTCAATTTGCTGCAATTAAGCCTGAACAGGCACAGGGTTTTGCGCTTCTTTTTGTGCATTGCGAATGGTCATATAAACATTAAATGCCATTAACAACATGCCTGATAAGAACAGCCCACCACCTAACACACGCACAACATAACCTGGGTGTGAGGCCTCTACACTTTCAACAAAGCTATAAGTTAATGTGCCATCGGTATTAACCGCACGCCACATTAATCCTTGCATAATGCCGTTCACCCACATAGAGGCGATATACAGCACCGTACCAATGGTAGATAGCCAGAAATGCACATTAATCAATTTAATTGAATACATTTCACCACCTTTTTTGCCAAATAAGATAGGAATAAGATTATATAGTGCGCCAATAGAGACCATTGCCACCCAACCTAATGCACCTGAATGCACATGACCGATTGTCCAGTCAGTATTATGAGATAGTGCATTGACTGTTTTAATTGACATCATAGGACCTTCAAAAGTGGACATGCCATAGAAAGATAAAGAAACCACTAAAAAGCGCAAGATAGGATCGGTACGTAGCTTATGCCAAGCACCTGATAGCGTCATCATACCGTTAATCATACCGCCCCAAGAAGGTGCAAGTAGAATTAGAGACATCAGCATCGCTGCAGTTTGTGCCCAATCAGGCAATGCTGAATAATGTAAATGGTGACCACCTGCCCAGACATAGATAGAAATCAATGCCCAAAAGTGAACAATAGATAGACGGTATGAGAATACAGGACGCCCTGCTTGCTTAGGCACAAAGTAATACATAATACCCAAGAAACCCGCAGTCAAGAAAAAGCCCACTGCATTATGCCCCCACCACCATTGAATCATCGCATCAATGGTACCTGCATAAACAGAGTAAGACTTGGTTAAAGAAACGGGCAATTCCGCATTATTACCAAGATATAAAATGGCTACCATAATCATAAAGGCAGCAAAAAACCAGTTTGCCACATAAATGTGTTTTTCTTTACGTATCGCAACTGTACCTAGGAAATTCACAATATATGCAACCCAAACCAGCACAACCAAAATATCAATTGGCCATTCTAGTTCGGCATATTCTTTAGCTGAAGTTATGCCTAATGGCAAAGTAACTACAGCTAGTAATATGATTAATTGCCAGCCCCAAAAGGTAAATGCTGCCAAAGTGTCTGAAAGCAATCTAACCTTACAGGTACGCTGCACAATATAATAAGAAGTGGCAAATAAAGCACAACCACCAAAGGCAAAAATCACGCCATTGGTATGCAAAGGTCTTAAACGACCAAATGATAACCAAGGCAAATCAAAATTTAAGGCGGGCCAAGCAAGTTGCGCTGCAATCAGCACCCCTACAAGCATACCTATAATACCCCATATTACTGTCATAATGGCAAACTGCCTTACAACCTTATAATTATATTCTGGATGGTCAAATGTTGAACTCATAATAGAAAAGCCTCTCTCGATTATTGTAATAAATCATGAACAAGTATGGTCATTAAGGGCTTTTAAATCAATCAAAAAAAGCTGAAACCATATAAGCATTAAAGCGTTTTTTACACAAAAGAAAATTTAACACTAAAACACTCACAGACCATAACAAAGTCACATGTTCTGATACCCTGTCATGGTAGTTGTTTTGCTTAAAATTACCTTGATTTAAGGCAATATTTTGTAATTGAATAGAATATAGGTATGGTTTTAGTTATGTACTTTTTAAAACTGTTATTTTTTCTGGAGATTCTAGCATCGGCAAAATACCTGCAATGGCTTTTTTGCGTTGACTACTGGCTTGCCATTTTTGCCAATCTGCAAGGCTTCGCCAGTCAGTGATGATATATTTGTGCTCAGGATTATCCGCATTACTAAAAGACTTGCCCGAAATATATCCCGGTGCGTCTAAAATGCTTTTTAAGGTACTACGAATTTCTTTATCGTATTGTTTTTGCATACCGTTGGCGATGTGTCTTTCTATAATAACTTTTAACATAAATAGCCTTTTATCTTTGTATCAATTTGAGTGCTGTTTATTGAGTGCTTCATCGGTAACATCATACACAATAATCGCCATATGCTCGACTTCTCCAGTATGCGATTTAAGCGGAATAAAACTGGTATTTTGATACATCAAAGGGGTTCTTGCTGTAATAGGGTGGTGGTTTTTAAATTCAAATAAAAAAGGCCTTTGCTGCCAACTGGTAAAAGTACGAACATTTAATAAAAAAACAGGTTCTACTTTCTGGACAAACCAGCTTTCAGGTATTTCGGTAAATACTTCAAAAATAACTTTGTTTTTAATGCTATCAGGATTAAGCCCACTACTGTTTTCCATAAATCCGTTCCAAACCTGAATACGATACTGCCTATCTAGCACCACCAATCCTGCATCAATATTTTGTAAAATCTCCATCATCCAATGGAGACTTTGTTCACTCTCATTAAATTGCATTTTCATGCACCACTATTGTCTATTCAATCCCTTTAACCATAGTTTATTATTCTATTTTTAGCACAAAATTAACTAAAAAAATCAACTCTCTTATAAAAGGCATTACATGTTAATTAGTTTCAACTTGCAATGAAGTTACGTTTTGAAATCCTCGTGGTAATTTATTCCCTCTGCGCCCACGTTCCCCTTGATAATTTTCTAAGTCTTTAAATTTAAGACGGGTATGACGCTTGCCTGCATGCACCAATAAATTATCAGTAATCGATAGCACTACGGCGGAGACCATAAACTCTTCTCTAGCTTGGGCACGTGCACTACTGATATTTAGCATTTTATTACCCTTACCTTTGCCTAACTCAGGTAATTCTTGTGCTTTAAAAAGCAACAGCCGTCCTTCATTGCTCACTGCTGCTATCCATTGATTTGCTAAATCACTAATTGGACTAGGCATTAATACTTTGGCATTTTTTGGTAAGCTAATTAATGCCTTACCATTTTTATTCTTACTTTGCATGGCGCTAATTTGGGCAATAAAGCCATAACCAGCATCAGATGAAAGCAAATACTGTTGGCTTTCTACTCCCATAAGCAAGGTACTAAAATGAGCACCCTCAGGTAAATTCAAACGTCCAGATAATGGCTCACCCTGCCCTCTTGCTGAGGGTAAGCTATGGGCAGGTAGACTATAGGCTCGACCCGTATCATCAAAGATAATGACATTTTGGTTACTTTTTCCCTGCACCTGTGCTAAAAACTCATCGCCTGTTTTGTAGCTTAATTTTTGCACATCTAAGTCATGTCCTTTACCAGCTCTAATCCACCCACGCTTAGATAACACAACACTAACAGGTTCTACAGATACCAATTCTGTATCACTAAATGCTTTGGCTTCTTTACGCACCACCACCGGCGAACGACGCTCATCACCATATTTGCCCGCATCTTCTGTTAATTCTTTTTTAATTAGAGTCTTTAAACGACGTTCACTGCCTAGCGTCTTTTCTAATTGCTCTCGTTCTGCTTCTAATTCATCTTGCTCACCACGAATTTTCATTTCTTCTAGCTTTGCCAGATGACGCAATTTAAGCTCTAAAATCGCTTCTGCTTGCATATCACTAATCGCAAAACGCTGCATTAATACTGTTTTCGGTGCCTCTTGTGTACGAATAATATGAATCACTTCATCAATATTTAAAAAGGCCACCAACAATCCTTCTAAAATATGCAATCGGCTTAATACCTTATCCAAACGAAATTGCAAACGACGACGAACCGTAGCGGTACGATAATCCAACCATTCACTGAGCATTTGCTTGAGATTTTTGACCTGAGGTCGCCCATCTAACCCAATGACATTTAAGTTAATTCGATAATTCTTTTCTAAATCGGTCGTGGCAAATAAATGAGCCATTAAAGCGTCTACCTCAACTCGATTAGACTTTGGCACTAACACCAAACGTGTTGGATTTTCATGATCAGATTCATCACGCAAATCACTGACTAACGGTAGTTTTTTTGCCTGCATTTGCTGTGCAATTTGCTCTAAAATACGCGCTCCTGAAACCTGATGTGGCAGCGCATGAATAATAATATCGCCATCTTCTTTACTATATTTGGCGCGCATTTTGACGCTACCACGACCTGTTTGATACAGTTTTTTTAGCTCTTCTTTGCCTGTAATAATTTCTGCACAGGTAGGAAAATCAGGAGCAATAACATGTTCACATAAGGCTGCAACTTCAGCATTGGGATTATCTAACAGGCAGACACAAGCGGATACCAACTCACGAATATTATGCGGAGGAATGTCCGTTGCCATACCCACAGCAATGCCTGTTGTACCGTTTATTAAAATATTCGGCAGTCTTGCAGGTAAGGTTTGCGGCTCTTCTAACGTGCCATCAAAGTTAGCTTGCCATTCAACTGTGCCTTGCCCTAGTTCAGACAATAAACTATCGGCATAAGCGGTTAATCTGGATTCTGTATAACGCATGGCAGCAAAGGACTTAGGGTCATCACTGGCACCCCAGTTACCTTGACCATCAACTAAGGGGTAACGGTATGAAAATGGCTGCGCCATTAGCACCATTGCTTCATAACAGGCACTATCCCCATGAGGGTGATACTTACCTAACACATCACCTACGGTACGTGCTGATTTCTTATATTTGGCGGTATTTTTTAGTCCAAGCTCACTCATGGCATACACAATGCGCCGTTGCACTGGCTTTAAACCATCACCCACATGCGGTAAAGCTCTATCTAAAATCACATACATGGAATAGTTTAAATAGGCGTCTTCGGTATAGCGTTTTAGAGGTTGTTGTTCTACCCCTTCATCAAGATAACTGGTGCTCATAGAAATAGGTCACTTGCTTGTCAATTTAAAGCCCCTTTATACGCTATCTAACTTATTTATTAAAGAACATAACAAGAAATTTAAACGCACAAGAGCTAAGTATCCTGATGCCTTTAAATACATAAACAATCAGGCTTAAACAAAAAAGCCCCCAAATGGAGGCTTTTAAAATATTTGCAATAAAAACTAACCAAAGAAACTCAGCATGACCCCAGCGGCAACAGCAGAGCCAATAACGCCAGCAACATTAGGTCCCATTGCATGCATCAATAAGAAGTTTTGTGGGTTCGCCTCTAACCCTACTTTATTTGAGACTCTTGCAGCCATAGGTACGGCTGAAACGCCTGCTGAGCCAATAAGCGGATTAATTTTCTCTTTACTTAGTACATTCATCAGTTTTGCCATAAGCACACCGGCTGCTGTGCCGACACAAAATGCCGCCAAACCTAAGACTAAAATACCTAATGTCTCAAGGTTTAGGAATTTTTCTGCACTCATTTTAGAGCCAACTCCAATACCTAAGAAAATGGTGACAATGTTGATTAAGGCATTTTGGGTGGTGTCACTTAAACGCTCAACCACGCCAGATTCTTTCATTAAATTACCAAAGCAGAACATGCCAAGCAAGGGGGCGGCAGAGGGTAAAAATAGAGCAACCAACATTAATAAAATTAATGGGAAGACAATTTTTTCTGCTTGGCTTACGGTGCGCAGTTGCGTCATAGGTAATTTGCGCTCTTGCTCACTGGTCAGTGCTTTCATAATAGGCGGCTGTATCATAGGCACCAATGCCATATAAGAATAAGCGGCTACTGCAATGGCTCCGAGTAGTTCGGGAGCAAGTTTACTGGCAATAAAAATGGAGGTTGGCCCATCGGCACCGCCAATAATACCAATGGCTGCAGCTTGCTGTAGGCTAAAATCCATAAATCCAGTTTCTGTTAAAAGTACAGCACCAACTACGGTACTGAAAATACCAAACTGTGCGGCGGCACCTAAAAATAGGGTTTTAGGATTGGCAAGTAGCGGTCCAAAGTCGGTCATTGCTCCCACACCCATAAAAATCACAAGGGGAAACAGCCCTGTTTCGATACCTGCATGATAAACGTACCATAAAAGACCTGCGGCACTTTCTAAATGTCCTGCACTGTCATAAACAGGGTCTGCATAAAAGCCAGCCCCTGGAATATTAACAAATAAAGTACCTACACCAATAGGGATAAGCAGCAATGGCTCAAAGCCTTTTTTAATTGCCAAGTAAAGCAATACGATACCTACTAGCAACATCACAAATTGACCTAACTCCAGTTGATAAAAACCAGAGTCGTGCCATAAATTCATTAAACTTTGCATTTTTAATTGCTCCTTATGCGATATGGTATAAAGCTGCGCCTACTTTAACCGCATCACCTTCTTTTACATTAATGGCTGTGATTGTACCTGATTTAGGCGCACGCACTTCTGTTTCCATCTTCATGGCTTCTAAAATCACCACTATATCGCCTTCATTAACTTGCTGACCTTGCTGGATTTCAACCTTCCAAACATTACCAGCTAACGGTGCGCCAATAGCTTCTCCATCACCTACGGCCGCTGTAGAAGATGCAGCACCTGCTGCGCCACCTAAACTTAACGGTGCACCATTAATTGCGGCCAATTTAGAGACATCACCACCTGCATCAACCTGAACAACGTATTCATTACCATCAACAGTGACGGTAAAGGTATCTTCATCTTGACCTTTAGGCGCAGGCTCAAAGGCATCTGGGTTGTTGCGATTTTCTAAGAATTTAGGTGCAATTTGTGGGAACAGAGCATAGGTCAGTGCGTCATCAATGGTATTTTCAGATAAGCTAAAGCCTTTTTCAGCGGCGAGTTTTTTGACGTCATCTTCAAGTTTTGCTAACTCATTTTCTAATAAATCCCCAGGTCGGCAGGTAATTGGCTCTTTACCTTCTAAAACACGTGCTTGCAGTTCTTTATTATAAGGTGCTGGCGCCGCTCCGTATTCGCCTTTTAAAATACCTTGGGTTTCTTTAGAGATGGATTTATAACGCTCGCCTGTTAAGACGTTTAAGACCGCTTGGGTGCCGACAATTTGCGAGGTCGGCGTAACCAGTGGAATATGTCCTAAATCTTCACGCACACGGGGAATTTCTGCTAAAACCTCATCAAATTTATCTGCTGCACCTTGCTCTTTGAGCTGGTTTTCCATATTGGTTAACATGCCGCCTGGTACTTGAGCGACTAAAATACGTGAGTCGGTGCCACGCAAGGCACCTTCAAATTTGGCGTATTTTTTACGCACACTTCTAAAATAAGCAGCAATTTCTTCTAGTAGGCTTAAATCTAAGCCAGTATCACGTTCACTGCCTTTTAAGGCAGCAACGACGGTTTCGGTGGCACTGTGTCCGTAGGTCATGGACATAGATGAAATGGCAGTATCCACACGGTCTATGCCCGCTTCAACGGCTTTTAAAATCGCCATATCAGACATACCTGCGGTGGCATGACAGTGTAGCTGTACTTCTAAGTTGGTTTCTGCTTTTAGGCGGCTGACCATTTCATAGCACTGATAAGGCGAGATAATGCCTGACATGTCTTTAATGGCAATGGAGTCTGCTCCCATATCTTCAATTTGTTTAGCAAGACTTAACCAAGCATCAAGATTATGAACAGGACTGGTGGTGTAAGACAGCGTACCCTGAGCATGTTTACCTTGTTTTTTAACCGCACTTAAAGCCTGCTGCATATTGCGAGGGTCGTTCATGGCATCAAATACACGAAATACGTCCACACCATTTTCTGCTGCTCTTTCAACAAATTTATCGACCACATCATCGGCATAGTGGCGATAACCCAATAGATTTTGCCCGCGCAATAACATTTGTTGCTTGGTATTGGGCATGGCTTTTTTAAATTCACGAATGCGTTGCCACGGGTCTTCACCTAAGTAACGAATGCAAGAATCGAAGGTTGCACCGCCCCAAGATTCCAATGACCAATAACCAACTTGGTCAAGTTTAGCGGCAATAGGTAACATATCGTCAATACGCATTCTAGTAGCAAGTAATGATTGGTGTGCGTCACGCAAGACGACGTCGGTAATTCCTAATGGTTTTTTTGCTTCGGTCATAATCGATGGCCTTTTGTTAGTGTCGTGAATGTAGATTTTAAATAGGCTTATTTTTGCCTTTCTTTGTGTTCTTTAACTGCTTGAGATAAAACAGCCAATAAATGAGGACTGGCAGTAGTACTGCTATTAGCAATAGGGGAGATGCTTTCAGGTTCTGGTTCAGGTGCAAAGCGTATTATCAGCTTAGACATAAGCATGGTTGAAAAGACCAGCAAGGTTAAAAAAACAAATACTGAACCCATGCCAAAAATCATTAGTTCAACGCCTTGTAAAAGTAAATCAGACATAGTTAATACCTTGTTATTAAAAGGACTAATAGGTGTTTTAGCCGCATAAATTTAAGTATGGTAGATTACTTAAATTATCAGTCTAAATCAAGATGGCATATAACGATTAACAAAACAGACACATAACCTAACCGTTTAAAAAAGCAAAAAAAATATAAAAAACAAATAGCTACCTATTTTATTAGGCATAAAAATTTTGCCAATCTCTATTGGTTTTTGCGTACTGTTTGGCTAAGGCTTCATCTAAGTCATAAGCCTCTGCCAATAGCTCATAATCCGTTAATAAGCTGGTTTTTCCATGCGCCAACCGCTTACCTTCTTTTAGTAGCAACACCTCATCAGCCCAGCTTGCCGCCAGATTAACATCATGCATCACGGCAATAACCGTCACACCTTGAGCGGCAAATTGATCTGCTAAACGCATAATGCTATGTTGATGTGTTGGATCAAGGGCGGCAGTACATTCATCTAAAAGTAAATACCGTGGCAACGGCTGTTGCTGCATATCAAGTGGCGGCTGCCAAATTTGCGTTAACACTCTAGCCAATTGCACTCGCTGCTGCTCGCCGCCAGATAAAGTAGGATAACTGCGATAACGTAAATGCCAAACCTCACAGGCTTGCATTGCTTGCTGAATAATAGCAATACTACGAGCCTCGTCCATAAAAGGGGCGCGCCCCATAGCAACGACAGCTTGAGCATTAAAAGGAAATGCCAATTCAACGGCTTGTGGCATCACTGCCATTTGTTTAGCTCGCTGAGTTGCATGCCAATGTCTTAAATCTTGCTGTGCAAAATGAATATCCCCTTGATAGTCTGTATATTGGTATGCCAAACATTTAAGTAGGGTTGATTTGCCTGCGCCATTTGCACCTAATAAACCCAGCTTTGCACCTGTTGCCAAACTGACACTTACATTATCTAGTAATTTTTTTTGTCTACGTAACAAACTTAACCGTTCAATTTTTATCATTGCCAGCGCCTTACTTGCCGCATGAGTAAAAGCAAAAATACAGGACCGCCAAGGACTGCCATGACCAGCCCAATAGGCACTTCAGCAGGGGCCAACATGGTGCGTGCCAACATATCTGCCAATAATAACAATAAAGCACCACTTAATGCCGAAGCAGGTAATAATAAGCGATGTTCTGCACCAAACAATAAGCGGATAACATGCGGCACAACCAAACCAATAAAACCAATCACACCAGATACTGCCACCGCAGAACCAACCATAAGTGCCGAGCAAACCACTAAAACAAATTTGGCTCGCTGCACGTTATAACCCAAATGCCCTGCCACTTCTTCACCTAACAGCATGGCATTTAATAAGCGGCTATAACGCATCACAACCAATAAGGGGAACAGCGTAAATAAGGCCAAAACAAACAATTCAGAATAACTGCTGTACGCCAAACTGCCCATTGACCAAAAAGTCATATTGCGTAACTGCTGATCATCTGCCATGTAGGTTAAAATACCTGTCAGTGCGCCAGCGATCACATTAATTGCCACACCTACCAATAGCAGCATTGCCATCTGGGTTTGTCCTTTATTGGTACCTAAAAGGTATAAAATTAAAGTGACCACCAACCCCCCACAAAAAGCAGCAAGCGGCAAGGTAAAACTGCCAAAAAGATGGCTTAGAGGCAATAACCAAGTACTGCCAAGAACAATAACAGCCACTGCCGCCAGTGCCGCCCCCCCTGACACGCCAATTAAACCGGGGTCTGCTAAGGGATTACGAAACATGCCTTGGGTAATCACCCCAGCTACCGCTAAAGCAGAACCAACTAATATCGCAAGCAATACTCTAGGTAGGCGCAATTCTCGCACAATCCAAGACTGCTGACCTGATACTGGCTCTCCTGTGATTAAATCCAGCAATGCTTGCAAGCTCACGCCATCATCTAGCCTGACCGCACCGATATCTAGCGCAAACAGCGCCAGTACCGCCAGCAATATCATTAAAAGTGGTAGCAACCACCAACGGTGGTCGCTTTTTAGAAAAGTCAATACAGACACAAAAATTAAGGGGCTTCGTCCTGTTTGGCGGTGAGGGGATATAAAACTTGCAATAACTGCTCAAGCCCTTGGTCTATGCGTGGACCAAAACCCAAAACCTTAATGGTATCAATGGTATGAATTTGTTTGTTTTGCTCAGCACGAGTCATAGCAAATTTTTTATTGACCGCCGCCATATCTGCCGGCCCTGTATGTGCAATTAAGATAAATTCTGGATTGCTTTGTAATACACCCTCTGCACCAACTGGTTTATAACCTTGATACTGCATCACATTTTTAGCTTGCACAATATCCAGCATCGCTTGTGCTTGAGTGTCACGTCCTGCTGCCATTAAGCCTCTATCGCCTGCACCTAAAATAAATAGGGTTTTAGGGCGTGTTTTTTTATCTTCTATCCGTTTTAGCAGTTGTTCAAATTTAGCACTTAATTGAACACTCAACTTGTTGGCCTCTTGGTTTTTATTTAGTGCCTTACCAACCTGTTTTATCTTTGCTAACACACCTTTTAAGCTGTATTGGTTGTCAATACGTATGACCTCAACCTTGGCAGCTTTAAGTTTATCAAACACCTCTTCAGGCCCTGCGGATGTGGTGGCAAAGACTTTGGTGGGGCGTAAGGATAAAATGCCTTCTACCGCTAACTGACGCATATAGCCGACTTGCGGTAACTTACTAGCAGCCTGAGGATAGCGACTGGTGGTATCCACACCAACAAGATCTTTTTGTGCGCCTAAAGCATAAATAATTTCAGTAATAGAACCATCAATACTCACAATACGTTCATTTGCAAGCGTATAACTGCTGATAACTAGGCTTAATAACAGGCCTATAAATTTAATTTTTTGCATACATTCTCCAACATAGTTCTCATGATTAATTATTGTCTAAGCAGGGCAACTCTGACATAAATTTTCTAATAATTGCTGCCATTTTTCTTGCTCTGGCTTGCCTTCTTCTCGCTCGCCAAATAATAACAGTAATTGCTCTCCTTGGGCATTAAAGACTTCCAAAGAAGTCACAATGCCATCTCTTGAAGGCTTACGCACTCGCCAAGCGGTGTCAATGTCGGCCAGTTTGGCATGCAGTGAAAAACGCTCGTCCATCACACTAAACCACTCTTCAGAGCCACCTAAATGATGAATTTGCCCCGTGTAAATTTGCACCAAACCGGGGCTGCCCACAAACACCATGATAGACAACCCTTGTTCACAAGCCATCTCTAAGGCTTGCTTAAAGGCACTGGGCTGAAGCTCTAAGGCTAATTCATCATTAATAGCACGGTACGCTGGCACTCGCTCTATATGATGTTTTTTTAGTAACGCCATAAAATGATGAACGTCTTTAAGTTCTTGCCACTGCGCCTCAAAAGCAGGTAAATCTAACCCTACCTGCTCGGCACTGTCTAATAAAGATTTAGGTGGCTGTGGATTAATCTCAGCAAGCTCAGAGCTTGGCACTTTGAAAGTTGCAACCAGTTCCTCATAGGCTTTCTGGTTGCTTTGCGGCAGCAAAAACACCTTATGTACAGCAATACCATCGCCATTAAAAAATTGTAAACTGGCACATTTCCTTGGAGACAGTGTCGCATCAACTGCCAGTGCATAGCAAAATTGTTTCATAAAAATACGCAGGTCAATCTCGCCAAATGCCAATCCCATGGTTTTATGCAAACTCAAGTTGTTGTAAGTCCCCACTTTGGCATGAATTATACTGTGATTGCGAGTAATGGCTAACACCTCGCCCAAACTTTCTATGGCTCTAAACTGTGCATGAATATCGGTATTAAGTAAGGTAACGCCAGCACCTAGCTTGCTGGCAACCAATTCTAGCTCGCTTACGTTAAGTTGTTGGGCAACGTCATAGCTTTTAAGGCTGTTATCCTCGGCTTTTAAAGAATCCCATTGTTGTTGTAAAGATGCACTTTGCATAGCTTACTCCTAATTTGCATAAAATTATGGTTGATAAAGACGTATTTCCGGGCTGCCAGACGCCCCTAAACTGTAATAATTAATTATTTGCATATGATAATACTGAACGTTGGCGGTGTCGCCTACTTTAATGATATAGGTACGATAATTAGGCCAAAGCCCATGCCTTCCATTTAAATTATAAGTCCACCAGTCTTTATCTGCGGCAATTAAACTGGTGCTTTTGTCTTCATGCAGGTGGTTTGCCATGATATTGTCAACCGCTGAATACTCTGCCCACTTTGTCATTGACAAGCCTAACCCTTTGCCATCACCTTTACCATAGATATTACTATTTAACCATAAATAAATATGACGCTGTGCCCTATTTACTTGATAGCGTAAGTCCCAATCCGGGCTACTACAACCTACCGTTTGATGCGTATCAAAGTCGATGCAAACCATATTTTTACCGCTGGCAATGCGCGCCGTTAAGCTGTGTTTTGTATTTATAAATGCCGTATCATTGCGTGTTTGTAAGTAGTATTCAAATTGCAGCTTAGTATAACTGGCTGTTAATAATTTCATTTTGATAAAACTATCACCTGCGCTATTTTGTAACAGATAAAAATTATCAGTATTAGCACTGATTTGATGCGTGCTGGAATTGTACCTATACCAGTCTTTAATAGCGGGCTGATTTTTATCCACTTCAAAGGTTAACGAGCTGTAGTCATAGGATTTTTTTAAGTCATCAACATAAGCATCTTTAGTGGCATTAATAAACATACCTTTGATGGGGTTTTTCTGGCTATCATAAAACTCAGACTGTGCATCTGCCAGAGCAAGACTCACTTTGCCAATGCCTGAATCGCCACCATTGGCGCGAATATTATTGCGCCTAAAGGCAAGATGCCACCCAGCGGAGTTTTTTGCCTGTTCCTCAGTTAAATTGACCCGAGTTTGGGTGGCAAGATTAAAGTAGTACCAGTCTGTATAACTGGCAGCGTTAATTTTAACCTCTTTCACGCCTTCTATTTTTTTATTTGTGATGTTCTGCTCACTACTTTTACCACCACCACAAGCACTTAGAATTACAACAACTAAGGCCACTAAGAAAAAAGAGAGAACTCGCATAATTTGCTCCTTTAAAAATGAAATTCAAGCCCTGCATAAATATGGCGGTTTTTTATAGCACGACGATCGTAAGGGTTGCGTAAGTCTCGCACCTCATTAAACAAATTATTAACCCCGCTATAGAGTTTTAAATAGTCAGTTGGACGATATTTAAAGTTGGCATGCCACTGACTTAACCTGGGAGAATACTGATTTTTTTGCACCAATAACTTATCTTCAATTTGGGCATTCACATTCAGACTAAGCGTTGGGCTAAATAAAATGTCCCAATTCAACTTAACCTGATGAGTACTGCGTAACAGCAACGGCTCATTAGTTGCAAGGTCTTTTGCTTGCAGATATGAGTACGATAACCCCTGTTTAAGCCAGCTTAACTGTAACCACTGGCTGCTTATTTCATAGCCTTGAGTTCTGGCACGGGCAATATTGCCATAGGTATAAATGACCACTCGTCCTGATTGTTCGGTTTTACCGCTAGGGGTCGCACTGATTAAATCCTGTAGCTGGTTATAAAACAAACTGACATTAAGCGTTATATCTTGGGCATACACATAATGCCAAGAGGTTTGTACGCTATGTGAAGTCTCTGGTTTTAAATCGGCATTACCAATAACCTTATAGCCATTAATACTGTGATCAAAAATAAAATAACGGCTTTTTAAATCAGGCACTCGATAGCCCAAAGAATAAGAGCTCCGCCATTGCAATTGATGCTCGCCCCAATTAGTACCCCATAATAAATTCAGCTTCGGAGAAGTATGTGCGCCAAATTTTTCATCATGCTGCCAGCGAGCACCAAGGGTAAACTGCCAACTATCTAAAAAAGGCAAAATCATCTGACTGTAAAGCTCATAACGCTGATGCTTGGCATTTTTTATTTCATCAACAGACACCTTATAACTGCCATTAGCAAGAGCCGTCACTCTTGCATCTGCTGGCAAGCCCGAATTAGACAGTTTGGTTTCGGTTTTTTCTTGCTGTAAGCGTTCTGAAAAGTACTCAACTCCCAGCAAAAACTCAGCCCGACCTTGAGCAAATTCTTGCGGCAAATATAACCAAGAAAGCGAACCCTTTTGTTGACTGTAATTTGATTCTCGCCATAAATTACCCGCAATTAATGCGGTATTAATATGCAACTGATCGCTATTATCCTGTTGTGTTTCATGCATATAAGCCAGTTTAAGCTGGTGTTTAGAAAATGTTTTATGTGCGCCTAAAGCCAACCTATTGCGTTTAAGCAACTCATCTTTAACCCCTTTATGCCCGCCTTTTTTAAGCATGTTATAACTGACATCTTCGCCATAGAGAGCCAGCTTAACAAAAGCCTCATCTGCTGGATTATCTATGCTTATTGGCAAGGCAAACAAAGCCGAAGCATTGCTTTTATGTCCGCTTGGCGAGCTGGTAGAATAGGTACTAGGGTCAAGGTCATAGCCTTGGGACTGACGATGGTCAACATCTACAGCAACACGACCACCAAGCAGACGGTACAACCCTTTGCCATACAGTCGATAATCCCCAAGCATGCCAGAGTTAACCTGATGTTTGCCATACTCCGTTCCCTTAATGCCAAGGGTAACGCTGTTTTTACTAGGCTGTTTACTGATAATATTAATGACTGCCCCCATTGCCGCACTGCCGTACAACGCCGAAGATGCCCCTTTAATCATCTCTATACGTTCAATATCCACCGTGCCAAATTGTGAGGTATCTACCGTTGAGCCTGTGGTGCTAGAAAGCGGCAACCCATCAAGCAAAATCAACACCCGATTGCTATCTAACCCCTGTACATAAACCCCTTTACCTGTTTTGCCATGAATATCACGTAACTGCACACCCGGAAAAAGGCGCAACGCCTCCTCAAGGTTATTGACTTGAGCATTTTCTAACATTGCTTTAGAAAGCACTTGCACATAACTTGGACTATCTTGCAGCAACCTTTGAGACTGGCTATCAGTGACCACTACGGGATCTAATTCATATACCTCATCACTTTGCGCTTGCAAAGGCAATAACAACAACAAAATAAGAATAACTTGCATATACATAAAATAACTACAAATAAGAATGGTTAGTTATTATATATCTAATTACAAATCTATTTCATCTTATTTAAGCGAATAAAATTACAATACAAGAAAACCAGAGAATAAAAAAAGAAAGCGACCGGCAAACACCAACCAACGATCGCTTACAAGAACAGCCACTTACTGGCGTTTAATAAACCTATATCCATATAAAATGCTCATCGTAATAAATCAAACTTAGCGTCTTATAATTTTTTTAATCACAATGTCTTTTTTAGGTACATCACGATATTGCCGATAAACGCCTGTTGGTTGATTTTCGATTTTTTTAATGACCTCATAGCCCGTTTTAACCTTGCCAAAAACAGCATAACCGTGGCGACCATTACGATAATCCAAAGAACGATTATTTTGCGTATTAATAAAAAACTGTGATGTTGCACTATGAATGTAGCTGGTGCGAGCCATAGACAAGGTTGCAATACTATTATTTAACCCATTATTTGACTCATTTCTAATAGCAGCATGGGTGGCTTTTTTACTAAACTCCTGATTAAAACCGCCTCCTTGAACCATAAACCCCTTAATAACACGATGGAAAATCGTATTATTATAAAACCCTTCATCAACATACTTTAAAAAGTTCTTAACAGTAATTGGGGCTTTTTTAGGATACAGCTCAACAGTAAAGTTACCCACATTAGTAATAAACTGCACCTCTAGCGTATTCTTATTACTCTTTTCTGCCCAGCTAAAACTGCTTGCAAAACAGACCAACAATACTGAAATAAATTTAATTAGCTGCATAAAATTCCTTAAAATTAAGATAAGTGAAATGGCGATTTTGAGCTAATTATCATCTAAATGCAACGCCAGCAAAACCGCAAAAAACACTATCTTCAAAAGCCAATCGCTTAATTAATCTCGCTTATAGATAGCCTCTATAGTTGCAGACTCCAGCGCACTCGCTTTAACCATATACCCCACTAAAGCAGCAGAGGCATTTTTAGGCAACTCCAATTTTTTGGATAAAGCATATAATGTAAATTGATAACGATGAATACCATCACCTTTAGGTGGACATGCCCCACCAAACCCTTTATAGCCATAATCATTGGTTGCTTGTTGACTGCCTTTAGGTGCTAGCTGTTGCTTTATATTGCCCGCATTTCTACTCAGTTTATTCGCAGTTTTTGGTATATTAACAATCTGCCAGTGCCACCAACCGCTGCCTGTAGGTGCATCTGGATCATACGCAAATAAAGCAAACGCCTTTGTACCCTTAGGTGCGCCAGACCAAGAAAATTGTGGAGACATATTCCCACCATTACAGCCAAAACCCTGAAAAACCTGTTGATTAGAAAGCAGACCTCCATGCTCAATATCTGCACTTTTTAAACTTAATGAACCTGCAAAAAGAGCATTAGAAAATAAAAACAAGCAACAAAACAATGTGACTTTTTTATAAAAATACATATATATTTCCTCTAGTTAAATAAAATTTTGAGCAGTAATAATGACATTTTTATGATCTGTTATCTGTTATTTACATTCTCTCATTGATATTTTTTTGTAAAATCTAATTACCCTAAAACCACCTATTAACAAAATGCGCCAACTTACCAGCATACAACAAACAACCCGATTGACTATAAAATACACTCATAATACACAACTAGATTTTCCAACCGCTGCAAAAATCTGCCAATTAACAGCACACTTAAATACAGCTTTGATGTATAATCGCACAAAAATTTTGGTTTATATTATGCCCAACAAACAATCTGAATTACGCATTATTGCAGGCAAATGGCGCTCCCGAAAATTACCTTTTTATGCCGAGCAAGGCTTACGCCCAACCCTTAATCACATGCGAGAAACCCTATTTAATTGGCTACAATTTGAAATTCACAACAAAAGCGTATTGGATTTATTTTCAGGCAGTGGCGCATTAGCATTAGAAGCACTATCTAGAGGTGCTAAAAATGCCACCTTAGTGGAATTATCAACACGCAATGTTAAACAACTAAAACAAAATCTAAACAGCTTAAAAGCACAAAATGCACAGGTTATCTGCTCAGATGCACGCCAATTCATACAACAAAACAAACAACCATACGATATTATTTTTTTAGACCCCCCATTTAACCAAGGTCTATTAAATGAAATTATCCCTAGCATAGACACCAACTTAAAAGAAGGCAGCAAGGTATACATTGAACACGAACCTAACTTACCCCTTGCCATACCAGATACATGGCTCTGTTTAAAACAAAAGCAACATAAAGAATTTTTTACTGCGCTGTATCAAAAAGGCGCAATTAATAATGAAGACTCGATTTAAAGCATGCTATTATGTACTACCTACTTTAGGATTAAATATGCAAGCATTGATTGAGCAAATAAACTGGAACGAACAAGGCTTAGTTGCCGCCATAGCCCAAGACATTGAAACCAATCAGGTTTTAATGCTGGCATGGATGAATGACGAAGCCCTTAAACTCACTTTAAGCAAAGGTCAAGCCGTCTACTTTTCACGCTCACGGCAAAAATTATGGCACAAAGGAGAAAGCTCAGGACATATCCAAAAAGTGCAAGATATTCGCCTTGATTGTGATGGCGATGCAATCCTATTAAAAGTAAAGCAAATAGGAGGCATGGCCTGTCATACAGGACGTGCAAGTTGTTTTTATCTTGCCCCTCAAGCACACAAATGGCAAGCAGTAGAACCCGTACTTAAAGACCCAGAAGAAATTTATGCAAAACCACAATAATCCCAGCGCACAATCCGATGTATTAACAGCTTTAGCCGACGTATTAGAAACACGCAAACAAGCAGATACAGAGCAATCTTACGTTGCCAGCTTATATGCCAAAGGCTTAAATAAGATATTAGAAAAAGTAGGCGAAGAAGCAACAGAAACCATTTTAGCTGCAAAAGATTGTCACATTGAACCCAATGCCACAAACACCCAAGCATTAATTAGTGAAACCGCAGATTTATGGTTTCATACATTGGTTATGTTAGCGCACCTAGAGCAACGCCCAGAAACAGTTTTACAAGAACTAAACAAACGCTTTGGCTTATCAGGCTTAATAGAAAAAGCACAGCGCAAAGCACCATAAATTTAATCAAACCAAAAGAGGAAATAAACATGTTAGGTGGAATAAGTATTTGGCAACTGGTCATTATATTGGTTATTGTCATTATGATTTTTGGCACTAAAAAATTGCGCTCAATGGGTACCGACTTAGGTGGTGCAGTAAAAGGCTTTAAAAAAGCCATGAACGAAGAAGACAACAAACCACAAAACAAAGAAGCAGAAAACCTAACCCATAACCAAACTCAAACTGATGCCAACTTTAGCACCACAGAAAGTCAGCCTACTAACAAAGAGCAAAACAAAAGCTAAATCATGTTTGATATTGGTTTTTTAGAGTTATTTGTCATTGCCACCTTAGCCCTAATAGTATTAGGGCCAGAGCGTCTGCCAGGTGCAGCCCGCTCAGTAGGGCTTATGTTTGGTAAAGTGCGACGCACAATTAACGGCATTCAAGAAGACCTTGAACGTCAGGTGCGCCTTGAAGAACTACAAAAAAAACTGAAAGACCCACAAGCCATCTTTGAACAACAGGACTTTAGCGGTAACGAATACAGTGCCCAAGAAGAAGCCGAACAAGACCTGCAAGATGCACTGCTCTCGCCCAGCGACAAACAACTACAACAAGACCCACTATTAACCCCCGAGCCAATCAACAAACCAGCGCAGCCAGATACACAAAAGATTGACATTCAACCTGCCAAGCCGACCCCTGATGAATAACGACACAGCACAACCCTTAATCAGCCATCTAATAGAACTACGCAACCGCCTGTTACGCTCGATTTTATTGGTTTTATTATTGTTTTTAGGTTTATTCTACTTTGCTAACGACCTTTATCTCATTATGGTCAAACCGCTTTCCAACCTTCTGCCCTCAACAGAAAATATGATTGCCACAGGTGTTACCTCTCCTTTTCTCGTACCATTTAAAATGACCCTAGTCTTATCCGTCATGCTCGCCATTCCTTATATTTTACATCAAATATGGGCATTTATTTCCCCCGGCTTATATCGCCATGAAAAACGTTTTGGCATACCACTTTTAGTCTCAAGCATCATTCTATTTTATACTGGTGTTGCCTTCGCCTACTTTGTTGTACTACCTTTAGTCTTTGGATTTTTCACCGCCGCAGGACCAACAGGCATTTCCTTCATGCCTGACATTTCCAATATTTTAAACTTTATTTTAAAACTGTTTTTTGCCTTTGGTATCACCTTTGAGATTCCCATAGCCACCTTCTTAATGGTCTCATCAGGTATGACCAGCGTGAGCACCCTGACCCAAAAACGCCCTTATGTGCTAATTGGTTGTTTTGTAATAGGCATGCTAATTACCCCGCCCGACATCTTCTCACAAACCATATTAGCCGTACCCATGTACCTTCTATTTGAAGCAGGTATTTTATTTTCACGCATACTAAAAAACCCAAACAACGAGAGCGAAACCTAACTCTGTCAGGAGAACGCATGAACTTACCTACGATACTAGAGACCCACTACCAACACATACAAACCCGTCTTAATCAGCAAATAGACGACTTTCAAACTCAATATCAACGCCTTAATACAGAACAACAAAATCAGTTTAAAAAGGTTCTAGCAGTTAGCCATTATGTGCTAGAAGAACTGGCAAAAGACTGGGCATTTATCTTTAACGCCATACACACAAACCGCATTACACAACCCATTGACAATCACTTACTCAACCTTTGGTTAGATGAATTTTTACCCGAAAATGCCACAGAAGCAGACCTGCAACGCAGCTTACGCCAACTAAGAAGGCGTGCCATGCTATGTATTATCTGGACAGACACTTTAAAGCTCAAACCCATGCTAGAGACCACCAAAGCCTTATCCAATCTAGCCGACGTTTGCGTTAATCGAGGCATTAAAGAACTTAACCGCCTGCTTGAGCCTCGTTTTGGCAACCCCATTGGCAAGCACAGCCAAAGTGTACAGCCTTTTATGGTATTAGGCATGGGCAAACTAGGGGCTTATGAACTGAATTTAAGCTCAGACATCGACCTAATTTTCATCTACCCCGAAAGTGGGCAAACCGATGGCAAAAAATGCTTAAGCAACCAAGAATACTTCACCCGCCTAGGGCAAAAACTCATTCAAGCCTTAGATGCCATTACCGAAGACGGCTTTGTATTTAGAACCGACATGCGTTTACGCCCCTACGGACAAAGTGGTCCTTTAGTCATGAACTTTGCCTCCTTTGAAGAATACTACCAAGAACAAGGACGCGACTGGGAGCGTTACGCCATGGTTAAAGCACGAATTTTAACTGGCGAACAAACCGCCCAAGGCAAACAACTGCTATCCATACTCAAACCCTTTATTTATCGCCACTATGTAGACTTTGGCGCAATTGATGCGCTCCGAAAAATGAAAGCAATGATACGCTCAGAAGTGCGTCGCCGAGGATTAGAAAACAATGTCAAGCTAGGTGCTGGCGGCATTCGTGAAATTGAATTTATCGTCCAAGCCTTTCAGCTTATTCGTGGAGGACAAGACCCGCAACTACAAAAAAGAGAACTAATAAAAGTACTTGATGTTCTCTCTGGAGAAGGACACTTACCCCCCGAAGTCTGTCAAGAACTAAAGCAAGCCTATGTATTTTTACGCAACAGCGAGCACGCCATACAAGCACTCAATGACGAACAAACCCAAACCCTACCAGAAAATGAATTAAACCAAGCACAAATTGCACATGCCATGCAATTTGATTGCTTTAACAGCTACCTAAAAGAACTCAACCAACAGCGAACAAAAGTATCACACCACTTTGCCCAAATTGTTGCCAGCGACGAAGAAGACCAAGAAAACAACAACCTACTTTGGCAAAACCTCTGGCAAGGAAACATGTCCGAACAAACAAAACACACATTCTTACAACAGCACCCACACCCACAAACCGAAGAAATAATACAAACCCTAGCGCAATTTCGTGAACACAAAGCAGTACAAAACATGCAACCTATAGGAAGAGAACGCCTAGACGCCCTTATGCCCCTATTACTACTAGAATTATGGCAACAAGACAACGCACTACAAGGGCTAACACGCATACTGCCACTACTAGAAGCCGTCATAAGACGCACCGCCTACCTAGTTTTACTAAAAGAAAACCCCCAAGCACTCAAACAACTGGTTAAACTCTTTTTAGCCTCCACATGGGTTGCCAAATACATTATCGACACCCCCATATTATTAGACGAACTTTTAACCCCCGCCAACTTATACAAACTGCCAGACAAAACCGAACTAGCAGAAGAACTCCGTCTTAGATTATTGCGTGTTGAAGAACAAGATGAAGAACAACAAATTGAACAACTAAGCCAATTTGTACGAGCCCGCAAACTCTACGCCAGTGCCTGCGAAGTCATGGGCATACTCACGGTGATGCAAACCAGCGACTACTTAACCTACCTCTCAGAAGTCATGCTAGAAAGCGTACTCCAACTAAGCTGGCAACAAATGACAAAAAAATATGGGTTTCCACAAAACCAACAAAAACAAGCCGTCCTAGAACCAGAGTTTATCATCATAGGCTACGGCAAAATTGGCGGCATAGAAATGAGTTACAGCTCCGACTTAGACCTTGTATTTTTACACAACGCCTACACCCAAGGAGAGACAGACGGCAAACGTAGCATTAATAACCAAGTATTCTATACTCGCCTAGGGCAGCGCATTATCCACATCATGACCACCCAAACTCGTACCGGTCAGCTATACGAAATTGACATGCGCCTACGACCTGCTGGCAACTCAGGACTGATTGCCACCTCCATACAAGCCTTCGAAAAATACCAACAAGAGCAAGCATGGACATGGGAACACCAAGCACTTATTCGAGCCCGCTGTATTTGTGGAGATAACGCACTCAAACACCAATTTGCACAAATTCGCACACAAATATTAACTCAACCTAGAGACCTTGTAACACTCAAACAAGAAGTCAAAGACATGCGCCAAAAAATGCGTGAACACCTTGGCTCCAAGCCCAGCGACAAAGGCACAACCTTTCATTTAAAACAAGATTTTGGTGGCATTGTTGACATTGAATTTTTAGTGCAATATTCTGTACTCGCTTGGTCATCTAGCGTGCCGCAATTACTTGAATTTACCGACAACATGCGCCAGTTAGATGCCATCGCAAATGCAGGTTTGATTAATCCAAAAGATTGTCAAATGCTACAGGACACCTACCTGACCTACCGCGGCGAAACTCATCGGCGAGCCTTGCAAGAGACTTCATTATTAATGGACAATTCGCAGGTACAACAACTTGGCTTTCATACAAAACAAGCACAAGTCATTAATCTATGGCATAGGTTACTAGACTAAAATAGTATCTATGAATAACAACAAAATTTAAAACTGAAAAATGAATAAGTGAGACAAACATGATTGCAACAATGGCAGACAGAGATGGACTGATTTGGTTAGACGGAAAAATGATTGACTGGCGAGAAGCAAAAGTCCACGTCCTAACCCACACCCTACACTACGGCATGGGTGTATTTGAAGGCGTACGAGCCTACCCTACCAGCAAAGGTGCAGCCATTTTCCGCCTACAAGAACACACCGACCGCCTCTTTCGTTCCGCCCACATTTTAGGCATGAAAATTCCATTTACAAAAGAGCAAGTCAACCAAGCACAACAACAAGCCGTACGAGAGAACAACCTAAGCGGTGCCTACATTCGCCCTATGGCATTTTATGGATCAGAAGGCATGGGACTTAGAGCAGAAAATTTACGCGTACACCTAATGGTAGCCGCATGGGACTGGCCTGCCTACATGGGCGAAGAAGCCAAAACACAAGGTATTAAAATTCGCACCTCAAGCTACACCAGACACCATGTCAACATCACCATGTGCAAAGCCAAAGCCAACGGCAACTACATGAACTCCATGTTAGCCCTACGCGAAGCCTTAGAAAGCGGCTGTGAAGAAGCCCTACTTCTAGATCCAGAAGGCTACGTTGCCGAAGGCTCTGGAGAGAACATTTTTATCGTACGAGACAGCATCATCTACACCCCAGAATTGACCTCATGCTTAGATGGCATTACTCGCAAAACCATTATGACCTTTGCCCAAGAGCTGGGTTATCAAGTAATAGAAAAGCGCATCTCCCGTGATGAAGTCTACGTTGCCGACGAAGCCTTTTTTACCGGCACAGCCGCAGAAGTACTACCCATTCAATCTCTAGATAATCGCATCATAGGCACAGGTACCCGTGGCACAATTACCGAGCAACTACAAAGCATGTATTTTGACCAAGTAATGGGGAAACGAGAGCAATATCCACACTGGCAAACAGCGGTTTAAGCTATCTAAGATTAAGAATAAAAAACCACCAGCACATGGCAAAGCAAAATATTAGATTTACCCAACCTACTGCAAAGCCATAACGCTGGTACTTAACACAGCTTATCCGCCCTCAAAAAAACAGCGTCTCACCTAGCATTAGGTAAGACGCCAAACTTGCAATAACCCGTATCTTCAAATACCACCATAACCAAATAAGCACCCACCTTAAAAACCCAAAACGGACACCCATCTTAACAAGGACAAATATAAATCCATATTTTATGCAAATACCTATAATTTATCATGGGGATAATCGCTATTGTTAATAGCAAATGCTTCAAGCAATATTAGGATTATGGTTGCCTTTAGCCTGTGCTAACAACCAGTCTCTAAATAAACCTGCATGTGGGTGTTCATATGAGTTATCTGGGGTTACCAAATAAAAAGCTTCTTTTGTAATAACTCGTTCTTTAAGTGGAGCAATTAATCTGCCAGATGCAAAAAACGGCTCTAATAAACAGCTCCGTCCTAGCGCAAAACCTTGCCCCAAAGATGCCATTTCTAAGGCGGTAATGAGGGTGTCTGTTTGAATATCTTGGGTGGTATTTTTGAGATTATAGCCTAATTGATTCAGCCAATGTCCCCAGCCTTCTTCATAGCCTAGTACATGAAGTAGCCTGTGTTCCATAAGCTCTTCTGGATTTTTTGGTAGTGCTTTGCCATTATTTAAAACCGGACTACAAACAGGGATAAGTTCGTCCCATGATAAACGATTAGCAGAAAAACCTCGCCAATTGCCTTTGCCATAGCGAATTTCCATATCTGCATTTTTAACACCTTCATCTAACCAGATATTACTGGTTAGTTTTAGCCCTACTTCTGGGTGCTGTTGTAAAAAGCCATTTAGCCTAGGGGCTAGCCATGTAGTAAAGAAGATGAGGTTAATTTTAATAGTTAATAGATTGTTACGCCCTCGTCCAAAAATTTCATCAGTGGCTACAGCTAGACGCTCAATAGATTCATGAACAACGGGCAAGTAGGCTTTGCCAGCTTCTGTTAGTTCTAGCCCTCGCGGTAACCGAGTAAATAACATCACCCCTAGTTGAAACTCCAAACCCTTAATTTGCTGACTAACTGCCGCTTGTGTCATATTTAATTCAGCTGCGGCTTGGGTAAAATTCAAGCAGCGAGCAGAGACTTCAAATGAGCGTAGCCAATTCAGGGGAGGTAATCTTTTTTTCATTTTTTTCAGCACTTAAATTTAAAAAATGCCTAACTAAAGCGCAATCTGCTCTAAAGTTAGGCGCTGTATTAAGGTCGTTATTTCATCGTAGGCATAGAGAAATTAACACCCTCTCGTACATTGGTTGATGGCCATCTTTGGGTAATGGTTTTACGTTTCGTATAAAAGCGTACCCCATCAGGACCATAGGCATGTAAGTCGCCAAATAATGAGCGTTTCCAGCCACCAAAGCTATGATATGCAACGGGCACAGGTAGAGGGACATTAATGCCTACCATGCCTACCTGTATTTGATCTGCAAAATAGCGTGCGGCTTCGCCATCACGAGTAAAAATACAGGTACCATTGCCATATTCATGTTCATCAATCAAACGCATAGCTGCCTGCATATTTTCCACCCGTACGACCTGTAAGACGGGACCAAAAATTTCTTCTTGGTAACTTTGCATATTTTCTGTTACTGAGTCAATTAAGGTTGCACCAACAAAAAAGCCTTGCTCATGACCGGCAACAGTGGTGGTGCGTCCGTCAATAACTACTTTTGCGCCGTCCGCTTCTGCACTATTTATATAGCCTATTACTTTTTGTTGATGTTGACGAGTAATAACAGGCCCAAAGTCATTGTTGCTATCGCTGTATGCCCCTACTTTTAGGTTTTTCATGGCATGGCTCATCTTGTCAATCAATTTATCTGCGGCAACATCTCCAACAACAACGGCAACGGAAAGTGCCATACAGCGCTCTCCTGATGAGCCAAAGGCAGCGCCTACTAGTTGATTGACAGCGTTATCCATATCTGCATCTGGCATAATAATGGCGTGATTTTTTGCACCACCTAAAGCCTGACAACGCTTGCCATTGGCGTTAGCTGTTTGATAAATATATTCAGCAATGGGGGTAGAGCCAACAAAGCTAACTGCTTTTATCAATGGGCTATGTAGTAGGGTATCTACTGCTTCTTTATCGCCATTTACTACATTAAATACACCATCAGGCAATCCTGCTTGTTGTAGTAGTTGTGCTAAAAATAATGCAGTGCTTGGGTCTCTTTCTGAGGGTTTTAATACAAAGGTATTACCGCAAGCAATAGCTAGAGGAAACATCCACATAGGAACCATTGCTGGAAAATTAAAGGGGGTAATGCCTGCTACGACACCTAGAGGTTGAAATTCACTCCAAGAGTCAATATTAGGCCCAACATTTTTGCTGTATTCTCCTTTTAATAGTTCGGTTATGCCACATGCATATTCTACATTTTCTATGCCTCTTTGTAGCTCTCCTGCAGCATCATGACTAATTTTTCCATGTTCTTCGCCAATTAATTGGCAAATTTCATCTGCATTTTGCTCTAATAGCTCTTTAAAACGAAACATCACTCTTGCTCGTTTTATGGGAGGGGTATCTCGCCAGTCTGCAAATGCAACTGCAGCACTATTAATAGCGTCTTCAACCGTTGCTTTAGGTGCTAGTGCAACTTGCTTAACTGCACGTCCCTCTGCTGGATTAAATACATCTTGCAATTTGTTATTATCAGAAACCATTTTTCCGTTAATAAAATGTCCAATTAAATTCATTATAAAACCTCTTTATTTAAGTTAAAAAATCGTTTTCTTTGAGCGTATGGAGTATTGACTCTTTTTAGCCTTTACCAAAGTTGCTCATAAATTTCTATAATTTGCTGTGCAGTTGGCACACGTGGATTATTTGCAGGCGAGCCTGATGCCAAAGCTTGTTCTGCCATTGTTGGCATGAGTTTGAAAAAATGCTCTCGCTCTATGCCAAACTGCTCTGGTGTGGGTACATTGAGTTCTTCATTTAAGGCTTTTAATTCAGCAATAAGTTTATTATTGGCAACCTCTGTACTGTCTTGTATAGATGCAACACCTATCATTCTTGCGCAATCTGCATATCTTTCAGGTGCGCCAGAGATAGAAAATGCAGTCACTGCTGGTAAAAGCATGGCATTAGATAACCCATGAGGCACATGAAATGCAGCACCAATGGGGCGGCTCATACCATGCACTAATGCCACCGAGGCATTAGAAAAAGCAATACCTGCTAGGGTTGAGCCTAGCATCATGGCTTCTCTTGCTTGTTCATCATGGCCATGATGAAACACCTTACGTAAGTTTGAGCCGATTAAGCGCATCGCTGCCATTGCCTGACTATCACTATATGGGTTTGCTTTTTTGCTTACATAGGATTCAAGTGCATGGGTTAGAGCGTCTATTCCCGTATCGGCGGTAATTCTTGCAGGTAGACTTAGAGTTAATTTAAAATCTACCAGTGCAGCAGCTGGCATAAAACCAATGCCCACACACAGCATTTTTTCATCACTTTTCTCATCAGTAATCACGGTAAATCGAGTAGCTTCGGAGCCTGTACCTGCAGTAGTTGGAATGGCAATAATAGGAATGGTGGTTTCATCGACAATGCGTGGAAACTTATAATCTGCCATCTCACCGCCAAATTCACCTAAAACAGCAATGGCTTTGGCACTATCAATAGGACTACCACCGCCTAGAGCAATAATACAGTCATAATTACCGCTACGGATTTTTTCAACACCTGCTTGAATTGAAATAACCGTTGGTTCTGGTACGGTATCTGCAAATATATCAGCACTAATTGAAGCGGCAGATAAGTACGTTTTAATCTGCTCTACATAGCCCAACTCAACCATCATTTTATCGGTAATAATTAGTGGACGAGAGCAACCCATTTTCATTAGCACTTCTGAGACTTGCTGGCTGGCGTTGCCGCCTATTTGCATAATTCTTGGTAAAATAATTTGTGTAGACATAGTTATTTCTCACTTTTAATATAATAAAAATTAACAACACACACCTTTTTAAGGTGTGGTCGCCTCGTTCTCTGCTAGTTGTTCTGGTTTTTTATGCTTTCTTTTCTTTTTCCCAGGTAAGGGTTCAGCACGCAAAGACTTATACAGCCCATAAGTTGCCATTAAAGCGATTACGGAAAAAGGTAATGCAGAAATAATGGTGGCAGTTTGCAACGCACTTAAGCCACCTGCATATAAAAGCACCGCTGCGATCACACCCACAGCTGCACCCCAAAATATGCGATACCTTGGTAGTGGGTGTTCATTGCCAACAGAAATCAAGGTACAAATAACTAAGGTAGCGGAGTCTGCTGAGGTCACAAAATAAGTAATCAGCATAATGGTACAGATGGTAGCGACGATAATAACCAACCATTGCGCCATGCCCATCAATTCAATGGTGGTAAATAATGCCATGGTAATATCTTTATTTACGGCCTCAGTAATACCACCACTACCAAATAGCTCGATAAAAATAGCGGTATTCCCAAAAATAGTAATCCAAAAAGTAGTAAGTAATGTGGGAGCAATAACCACCCCTGCAATAAATTCTCTAATGGTTCTGCCCTTAGAAATACGAGCTAAGAAGATACCAACAAAAGGAGCCCAAGAAATCCACCAGCCCCAATAAAAAATAGTCCATGCCCCTTGCCAAGTATCTTCAGGATTGGGATTTACCCATAAGCCAAGTTCTACGGAGTGAAATAGATAATCACCTAAATTAGTAAAAAACGAGCCTAAAACATACGCAGTTGGACCGAATATAACAAAAAACCCAATAATCAACGCCGTTAATTGCATATTCAGCTCACTTAAAATACGGATACCTTTATTGACCCCAGTTAGCACAGAAATGGTTGCAATCACTGAAATAACAGCAATGAGAATAATTTGATTAGCAACCGAAACATCTATACCAAGTAAATAATTCAATCCAGCATTCATTTGTTGTGCACCCAAACCCAGTGAGGTTGCAATACCAAATACCGTACCAAAGACAGCCAATAAATCGGCAACATGTCCTATCCAGCCATAAATTCGATTACCAAAAATCGGATACAAACTAGAACGAATAGATAAAGGTAACCCTTTACGATAAGAAAAATAGCCTAAAATAAGCCCAACAATGGAAAATAAAGCCCAGCCATGTAATCCCCAATGAAAAATAGAAATACGCATGGCAATCTGTGCAGACTCTGCAGTCATTGCCTGACTTTCTGTAATAAAGGGATTACTTTGAAAATGATAAATAGGCTCTGCGATACTCCAAAATAAAATGCCAATACCAATGCCTGCGCCAAACAACATAGAGAACCAAGAAAAGTTACTAAATTCAGGACGATCCTCATCTTTGCCTAAACGAATACTGCCATAACGACTGACACTCAACCAGATAGCAAAAAATAAATAAGCACTAATTAAGCCGACGTAATACCAAGCAAGGTCACTGGCAATATACGCTTTTGCAGCCTTATAAATAGCACCTGCATATTCAGGGTCTATAACCGTAAATAAAACAAATAAAAGAACTAATATAGCAGAGGCAATAACCATAAATGGCGATGCATTTGCAAACAGTCCTGACTCTGGTAATTGTATTTTGTGTTCATGTTTCATTTTATTTTCCCCCTGTTGGTTGGCGTACAATTAATACAGAACAGGCAGCATGGCGCATAACATATGCCGCATTTGCACTGATAAGATAATCTTCCAAATCTGGGCGATGTGATGCCATCACAACCAAATCTGCTTTTATTGATGTCGCAAGACGCAATACCTCTTTATGCACTTTTCCTTGACCAACATGTGCTTTAGCGACAATATCATCAGGAATATGCTGTGCGATAAATTCGCCAATTGCAGCCAAACCTTCTTGGCGCACATGGCGATCCATATCATCTGGCAAATGAATGGCAATAGCGGGAATATCAACATGAGGTACAACCGTAAGTAAATGCAAAGTCGCATTATGAGCGCGTGCATACTCAATGGCATCGGGAAGTGCTATACGCCATGAGCTATCATGTTCAAGATTAATTGGAATAGCGATATTTTTATATTTATTACTCATAATTTTAGTCCTTAGTTATTATTATAAAAATCAGAGTTTATTTTTTAGTTAGAAAAACCAACCAATTCATATTAATTAAAAGCAATTTATTCATTGCTTAATTTCACTATTACAAATAGATATTTTTTTTAAAAGCAAAAAAATTTTCCCCTAAGACCATATAATATTTATGCTTAAAAAAATATCGTGGTTATATTCCCTGTATTAACCTTGAAAAATATATAAAGAAAAAAATAAGGTATAAAAAAAATAACCTCTAAGGGTTTTTTTTTATTGCTGGTTTATGCTGTTTTTCAACCCTACTATGCCAATTGATGATTTGGCTATTTGTATAAACATAATCTACTCAAAGCCAAGTTATATAAAAAGACAATGACTTAACTTACTTGCGCTTAAGCCAAAATCAATATTGAGCGCAACACTTTTACAGGATAATGACAATGAATAATAATAATCAATTACCCTTACAAGGGGTCCGTGTAATCGACTTTGGACAGCAAATTGCAGGCCCAGCTACCGCCATGACATTAGCTGATTGGGGTGCTACCGTCATTCATATAGACCCACCAACAGGTCCTCAATGGAAACACCCAGCGAATGCCATTTTAAATCGCAATAAACTGTGCATACAGCTAGATTTAAAAACCGAATTAGGACTGTCCCAAGCCCTTAATCTCATTGCAGAAGCAGACATTGTTATTGAAAGTTTTAGACCAGATGTGATGCAGCGACTAGGGATTGACTTTGCACAGCTCCGTAAGCAACGTCCAGAACTCATTACCCTTTCTATTCCAGGTTTTGCCAGCAATGACCAACTACGACGTGAATGGAAAGCCACCGAAGCCGTTGTTGCCGCCACCTCTGGTGCCTTTACTGACATGGGCTTTAACCGTGTATTAATGGGCATAGAACCCAGTTTTTCTCCGCTACCATTAGGCTCATCTTATGCCACAACCTTAGCTGCCAGCTCAGTGATACTTGCCTTACTAGAACGAGAGAAAACAGGTCGAGGCGACCAAATAGAAGTGCCCGTTAGTGCTGCCTTGATGGAGGGCTTATCCTATAATTCCTACCTCATTGAAGACCTACCCGATCGCTACAAAACCATGCGTGAACATGAAATTGAATACCGCAAAAACAATCATATCAAAATGGATTTAAGCTATGAGGACTTACAGGAATACTTAGATCCTTTTTATCGTACCTATGACTGTGCTGATGGGCGTAAATTTTATTGTGTCTGCCCATCACATCGTAACCACGCCAAACGTGCATTAAAAGCATTAGGCATTTACGATGAACTGATTGCCGAAGGATTACCTGATGTAAAAGATTTGCACCAACCAATAGCAGAATGGGACGGAGAAACATCAATAGGTGTGTATCCCTTACCCAAAAAATGGGCTGATATCATTTCTGCCAAAATGAAAAAAGCATTTCTGAACAAAACCTCAGAACAATGGGGAGAAATTTTTGGACAACAACAAATTCCAGGCGCACCCCATCGCACCACCAAAGAATGGGTTAATGATCAACATACCAACCAATCTGGCTTAATTATTGACGTACAAGACACCCAATACGGAACCATGAAACAACCAGGTCCGATTACTTGGTTTGAAGAAAACGCCAGTGCAATGCTTAGTCCCAAGCCAAGAAAAGAGGTATCTTATGAGCAAGCAATAGATGCGCTCAAAGAAAGTCAAAATCAAATCAGCATCACACGACCAACAGGCAAAAACATTCAAGCAGCAACAGGTAAAGCATGGCTTGAAGGTACCCGAATTTTAGATTTAACCAATGTCATTGCAGGTCCTCATTCAGCCGCATTTTTGGCTCGTTTTGGTGCAGAGATTATCAAGCTAGACCCTGTTACACCACTTTATGATCCACTTATAGGAACACTTTTTACCTTCCAAACAGATATGGGTAAGCAAAAAGCACTATTAGATATCAACACAAATGAAGGCAGAGAAGCCTTTAATCGTCTTATAAAAAGTGTCGATTTAGTGCTTATAAATGCACCTGAGCGGCAAATGAAACCCTTAGGTCTTGATAATGAAAGCCTACAAGCCATCAACCCTGGGGTATTATTTTGTCGCCTTGACTGCTTAGGTGGACCGCTCAAATCAACTAAAACCAACTACATTGGCTATGATGACATTATTCAAGCCAACAGTGGCATTATGAGTCGTTTTGGTGGCGTAGATACACCAGAAGAACATGCACACTTAGGTACACTTGATGTTAACTGTGGCTTTGCTGCAGGGTTTGGTATGGCATTAGCTATCTACCATAAATACAAAAATAACTGTATTAGTCGTGTACGCACTTCCTTATCTGCGGTTACTAACCTAGCGCAAATTCCCTTTGCCTTTGATTATGCAGGACGTGCACCTTTTGATGAAGCATCAGGTCGAGAAGCGTTAGGCAATAATCCATTATCACACTTTTACCAAACCGCCGATGGCTGGATTTTTATAGATGCAGAGCAATCTGAAATAGATAAATTAGCACAAATTGATGGTCTTAAAAAAATCAAACAAAGCCAAGAAATATCTGCCTATCTCACCACCGCTTTTAAACAAGCCAGCTCACAACACTGGCTACAAGTCATACATCAAGCAGATATTGCCATAGCTGCGCCTAACTCCATAGAAACATTGCGTAGCCAATATAGCCGAGAAGCTGATGGCAAAGTGGGCATTCATCTAGGTAGTTATGCTTTTTCTATTTACCCCAATCATCCAAGCGGTCACTGCTTAACCCAAATTGACCACTATGCAATACGCCCCCAAGAAGCAGCAATTAAGGCCGTTTCTCCCACGGAGCGTTTTGGGCACTCCACTCGCAAAGTGCTTGCCAGTGTTGGCTATAGTGACAGTGAGATTGACTCTATGATAGAAAGAAAAATTGCAGGCACTCATTGGGGTAAAGAATTTTTACCAAGCTAAATTAACAGCACTAAAGCGATCAACAAAGCCATATAGAGATGACATCTATATGGCTTTTAATTGAGCTTATTTCAAAACGTCCTGCATATCATATAAGCCAGCAGACTTATCATTTAACCAATCAGCAGCACGCACCGCCCCTTTAGCAAAGGTCATACGACTTTGCGCTTTATGGGTAATTTCCACACGTTCGCCTTCACTAGCAAACATCACGGTATGATCGCCTATGACATCGCCCCCACGCAAAGTCGCAAAGCCAATTTCTTTGGCAGTGCGTGCGCCAGTTTGTCCATGACGAGCAAAACAACCATGCGTATTAAGGTTACGCCCTAGGGTTTCAGCAACCACCTCACCCATGCGTAAAGCCGTGCCTGATGGCGCATCAACCTTGTGTCGGTGGTGCATTTCTAAGACTTCAATATCAGCATCATCACCCATAACTTGCGCTGCACGGCGCAGCAAATCAAGACAAAGGTTTACACCAACGGAGTAGTTAGGCGCAAAGACAATCGCAATTTGTTGGGCGGCATCTGTGATTTGCTGTTTTTGCTCGTCGCTAAAACCTGTTGTACCCAGCACGATTTTTTTATTATGAGCAACGCACCATTTGAGATTTTGTATGCTTGCCTTAGGTGTTGTAAAGTCAATCAACACATCAAAATCAGCACTAACTTGCTCTAAACTGGTTGTTGCACAAACGCCTAATTGCGTACCTAAGCCACTTATTTGTCCGCCATCTTGTCCACAAGCAGGATCATTTTCCAGTACAATTAAACCGCCAAGTTGGGTATTGGTATGTTGTTCGGTTGCTTGAATTAAATTTTTGCCCATACGCCCTGCAGCACCTGTAATGGCAATGCGTGTTAGATTATTTGTACTCATCATTATTCCTATTTGTGTCCGCTAAATATTAAAAATCAAGGGTCAACCTGTTCCCACCAAGGCATTTGTGGAGGTTGCTCTAAGGTAAAAATCTCGCCAATAAGCGGCGTTGCAAGTTGCACCTTACGAGCCTGAGCAATTTGTTTAATACGCACAATAGGCTCACGCCATTGATGTCGAGATAAATCAAACTTACCCCAGTGTATAGGCAGCATAATCTGTGCTTTTAAATCGATAGCTGCCTGTACCGACTGTTCTGGTTGCATATGAATTTCAGCCCAATCTTGGTTGTATGCGCCATCTTCAATAAAGGCAATATCGAAAGGTCCAAAGCGTTTACCAATGTTAGCAAATTCGCTGGAATAGCCGCCATCTCCACTAAAATACACCGATAAATCGGGAGACTTAATCACCCACGAGCCCCATAAGGTAGAAAAACGATTAAACAGTCCACGCCCACTAAAGTGCCTTGCTGGAGTTAGTGTCAAACGCACTTCGCCTAACTTAGTACTTTGGTACCAATCTAATTCTGTGATTTTATTATCCTGCACACCCCATCGCTGTAAGTGAGCCTTAATACCTAATGGCACATAAAAATGCCCAACTTTAGAATTAAGAGCTTGTATAGCGAGGTGATCAAGATGATCATAATGGTCATGGGAAATAATAACCGCATCAAGTTTAGGCAAATTTTGCATACCTGTAGGATTTTTGGTAGCAAAAGGTGCGCCGCCGATAGGTATCGGCGAGGCTCTATGAAAAACAGGATCGCTAATAATGGTTTTGCCTGCTGTTTTAAATAACACCGTAGAATGCCCAAGCCATACAAATTGTCCATCTTTAAGCGCTTGAACCTCAAGACGAGATGAAGGTAATGGTGCATTGGGGTTTTTATTTTTAGGGGGCCATAAAAAAGACAGTAATAATTCACTAATAGGTGCACTATTGGCACTGCGAGTACTTACTTTAGTCGCCACAAGATTAACAAATTTTTTACCATCATAATGCTTAGATTGCTTTATTTTTGCCATACTTTTAGCATCAGGCTCTCCACCAAAAGTAGGCGCAAGCTGAATAAAAATAAACACCAACACACCCAAGCCTGAAACGATAAACAGCAGCCATTTAAGCAACCAAAAAAGACGTTTTAGCCCATAACGTAGTAACGATTTTAGCGACATATATGACCTCTGTTTAAGGATTGTTAGATGTCTTCAAAAAAGGTTTTAGCGCGGTCAAACCAGCTTTTCTTTTGTGGCGAATGTTTATCTATGCCTTTTAAAGAATCACTAAAGGCTTGCAATAATTCTTTTTGCTTATTGCTTAAATTAACAGGCGTTTCAACTTGCACCCGACAAATTAAATCACCAATACCGCCACCATGTACAGAGGTTACCCCCTTGCCTTTAAGACGGAACTGTCTACCACTTTGGGTTTCAGTTGGAATTTTCAGTTTAACCTTACCGTTTAAAGTAGGAATTTCTAATTCTCCGCCTAAAGCAGCATCAACAATACTAATCGGCACTTCACAATACAGGTTACGCCCATCACGTTGAAATAAATTATGCTCTCGCACTTCAACCTGTACATATAAATCACCAGCAGGCCCACCCATCTCGCCAGCTTCACCTTCACCGCTTAAACGTACTCTATCGCCTGTATCAACACCAGCAGGAATTTTAACCGATAGCGTTTTGGTTTCTTCTTTCACGCCTCGTCCATGACAACTACCACAAGGATTATCTATGGTTGTACCATTACCACGACAGCTAGGACAGGTTTGTTGTACAGAGAAAAAACCTTGCTGCATTCGCACTTGTCCTTGCCCATGACAGGTTTGACAAGTTTTGGGTTTGCTACCTGCTTTAGCACCACTGCCATCACAGGTTTTGCAAGGACTTAAAGAAGGAATACGAATTTTCTTTTCAATGCCACGAACCGCCTCTTCTAGCGTTAAATCAAGGCGGTAACGCAAATCAGAGCCTCTTTGAGGGCCGCCTCTACTGCCGCCTCTAGCACCACCAAAAATATCCCCAAAAACATCACCAAAAATATCACTAAACCCACCTGCTGCCCCTGCACCACCTGCCGCATTAGGATCTACACCTGCATGACCATATTGATCATAAGCAGCACGTTTTTGCTTATCACCTAAGATTTCATACGCCTCCGTAGCTTCTTTAAATTTTTGATCAGCATCTTTATCATCTGAATTACGGTCAGGGTGATATTTCATTGCAAGTTTGCGATAGGCTCGCTTTAGCTCTTTGTCATCGACACCTTTGCTAACGCCTAATATTTCGTAGTAATCTCGTTTTGACATAGGGTTACTCGTCAGTATTTTATGTTGTTGGACTGCTCAATAAAAAGGCGACCGTTTGTTAAAAAACAAGCGGTCGCTCTTGTGATGTTACTGCTTTTAAATCAAATTATTTATCTTTGACTTCTTCAAACTCAGCATCAACCACGTCATCGCCATTATCACTTTGCGCCTGTTCACTGCTTTCTGCTGCACCCGCTTGTGCTTGCTGCTCAGCATACATTTTTTGCGCCAAAGAGCTTGAGGCTTCTGTTAAGGCCTTGGTTTTTGCCTCAATTTCTTCTTTATCATCGCCTTTAATGGCTTCTTCTAAGTCAGCTATGGCTTTTTCAATGGCTTGTTTTTCCTCATCGCTGGCCTTATCGCCTGCATCTTCAAGGGTTTTACGTGTCGCATGAATTAAACCATCTGCGGTATTTCGCACTTGAATGATCTCTTCAAATTTACGATCCGCTTCCGCATTTGCCTCTGCATCTTGCACCATTTTTTCAATCTCATCATCGCTCAAACCTGAGGAAGCCTTAATGACAATAGACTGCTCTTTACCGGTTGCTTTATCTTTAGCACTGACATTTAAAATACCATTAGCATCAATATCAAAAGTCACTTCAATTTGAGGCATACCACGTTGAGCAGGTGGAATATCTGCCAAATCAAAACGTCCTAGAGATTTATTTTGTGATGCCTGTTTACGCTCCCCTTGCACCACATGAATGGTCACAGCAGTTTGATTATCTTCAGCGGTTGAAAACACCTGCGACTTACGTGTAGGTATAGTGGTATTTTTGTCAATCAACGCTGTGGCAACACCACCCATGGTTTCAATACCTAAAGTAAGCGGAGTTACATCAAGCAATAATACGTCTTTAACATCACCAGAAAGAACCGCACCTTGAATAGACGCACCCATAGCAACAGCTTCATCAGGGTTAACATCTTTACGAGGCTCTTTACCAAAAAATGCCGCTACTTTTTGTTGTACTAAAGGCATACGAGTCTGCCCACCGACTAAAATAACCTCATCAATTTCACTGGCATTTAAATCAGCGTCTGCTAATGCTTGTTTACAAGGTGCTAAAGAACGCTCAACCAACTCCTCAACCAAACTTTCAAGTTTGGCGCGAGTCACCTTAACATTCATGTGTTTAGGACCTGTAGCATCAGCAGTAACATAAGGCAAATTCACATCAGTTTGTTGCGCTGAAGACAGCTCCACTTTCGCTTTCTCTGCCGCTTCTTTTAAACGCTGCATAGCAAGAGAATCGCCTTTTAAATCAATACCGCTTTCTTTTTTAAACTCTTCTGCCAAATAATTAATCAGCAACAAATCAAAATCTTCACCACCTAAAAAGGTATCTCCATTAGTGGCTAATACTTCAAATTGCTTCTCTCCGTCCACATCAGCAACTTCAATAATAGAAATATCAAAAGTACCACCACCTAAATCATAAACAGCAATAGTACGGTCGCCGCCTGCTTTATCCATACCATAAGCAAGGGCAGCAGCCGTTGGCTCGTTAATAATACGCTTAACGTCCAAACCTGCAATTTTACCTGCATCTTTAGTTGCTTGACGCTGAGAGTCATTAAAATAAGCAGGCACAGTAATGACCGCTTCAGTAACAGTTTCTCCTAAATAATCTTCTGCCGTTTTTTTCATTTTTTTCAAAATTTCTGCAGAAATTTGCGGAGCAGCAAACTTATCATCATTAACCTGCACCCAAGCATCTCCATTATCCGCCTCTACAATTTTATAAGGCACCATAGAAATGTCTTTTTGTACTACATCATCTTTAAACTTACGTCCAATCAAACGCTTGATTGCAAACAATGTATTATTTGGATTAGTCACCGCCTGACGTTTAGCAGGCTGACCAACCAAAATCTCTCCATCAGCATAAGCCACAATAGATGGTGTCGTACGATCACCCTCTGCATTTTCAATCACTTTGGCTTTAGCATTATCCAAAATAGAAACACATGAATTAGTTGTGCCTAAATCAATACCTATAATTTTACCCATTTGAAACTCCTCAACGGTTGCTTTGTTACTATAAAAATTGTTTATGCGCCCAAGCGCAAAATTAAGTTAATCTGTATATAAGTGCTGAATTTTACTTTTCAAGGTTTGCTGCAAAATTAGCCTATGCTTTCGCATCAACAGTAGGTGCAGGCTTACTCACCATGACCATAGCAGGACGCAATAAACGCCCATTTAAACTATAACCTTTTTGCATTACAGCAATGACAGAATTTGGCTCTACTTCCTCATTCTCAATCATAGAAATAGCCTGATGCTGTTCTGGATTAAACGGCTCACCTTCTGGATTAAGCACCACAATGCTAAATTTCTCTAAGGTTTTCAAAAACTCATTTAAAGTTAGCTCTACTCCTTCACGCAAAGCCTGAGTCGCATCATCTTCACCTGCTGCTGCCAAGGCACGCTCAAGATTATCCACCACACTAAGCAACTCTTTAGCCATTTTTTCCAACCCAAACTTATGCGCTTTCTCTACATCTAGCTGCGCCCGCCGACGCACATTTTGCATATCCGCCTGCACACGCAACATTTGCTCATTTAACTGCTTGTTTTCCTCTAATAGCCGAGCATTTTCTGCTTGCAAATCTGGGCTTTTTACCGCTTCATCAGAGTCAGCAGAATTATCTGCTGATGTTGACTCAGCATAATCTTCAGCATGGTCTACTGGTGCTTGCTCAACTGTTGTCTCAGTGGACTCTTCAGCAGCCAGCTCATCAACTGTTGGCTCATCATTTTGTGGTGTCATAAAGTAAGCTCCTATTAATCAATTAAAGTTGCCTCCTATGTGGGGTTCGCTTCGCCTTTTTCAAGGCACATCAACTATTTTATTCAGAAAATATTTGACAAACGCAACCACTGTATATATAAACACTGTATAAATAAACACTATTCTGCTTTGGAGTCGCCCATGCTGACCTACTTAAATATTAAAAACTTTGCCCTAATTAGCCAGTTAGAGCTAGAATTTGCCAACACCATGAGCGTCATTACAGGAGAAACAGGCGCGGGTAAATCTATTTTACTCGACGCATTAGGCTTAGCACTAGGACAAAGAGCAGATGGCTCAATGGTACGCCATGGTACTGACAAAGCAGACATTCACGCACACTTTAGCAACAACCCACAAGCCTCCGCATGGCTTATAGAAAATGACTTAGAACAACATGAAAATGAAGACATCAGCTTACGCCGAGTTCTCATGCAAAATGGACGCTCACGCGCCTATATCAATGACCAACCTGTTTCTGCCAACAACTTAAAGCAACTGGCAACCTACCTTATTGAAGTGCACGCCCAACAAGCACACCAACAACTACTAGAAAAAGACAGTCCACGCAAACTACTAGATGCCTATGCCCAGCTTACCCCCCTAGCGCACAACGTAGCACAGGCTTACCACAACTGGCAAAGTGCCCATAAACACTTGCTTCAACTACAAAACAACAACCAAGAAGCGCAAGCAAAACAGCAACTACTAAGCTATCAAGTCCAAGAACTTAACGAACTAAACCTACAGCCACAAGAACTAAACAGCCTAGAAACAGAACAAAAGCAACTTGCCAATGCAGAACAACGCCTACTTAACAGCCAACAAGCCAAAGCCCTTTGCCTAGGTGATGACAACGAAACCCAAGGGCTTAGCCAAAACTTATATTTAGCATGTCAAGCCCTAGCAAACATTGATGATGAACACCCTGCTTTAATTGAAAGCAAAGACATGCTAAAGCAAGCCAGCATTCAAATAGAAGAAGCCAGTGCCAGCCTTAATCACTACCTAGACAGCATAGATATTAACCCACATAAATTAGCACAAACCGAAGAACGCCTTAGTCAAATTTATGCCCTTGCACGCAAACACCACATCAAACCTGAAGAACTGTACCACTATAGCCAGCAACAGCGTCAAGAATTAGCCGAACTCAGCATGAGCGATGCCCAATTACAACAGCGAGAGCAAGCTGTAAATGCACTATTAAAAACCTACTACACACACGCAGAACAACTACAAAAAGCCCGCCTAAAAGCAAAAGACAAACTACAACAAGCAGTACAGCAACAGCTTAGCGAGCTTGCATTAAGCGGTACTCAATTTTTTATTGATATCAAGAACAATACAGATAACAGCCCACAAAAACACGGACTTGATGACATACAATTTTTAGTACAAACCAACAGCAACACAACCAAAGGCACACTAGCAAAAGTTGCCTCAGGAGGAGAATTATCACGCATTAGCCTTGCCATACAAGTAGTCACAGCCGCACAAAGTGGTATTAAAAGTTTAATTTTTGATGAAGTAGATGTTGGCATAGGCGGAGCAACAGCCGCCAAAGTAGGACAGCTTCTAGCCCAGCTAGGTGCACAATGCCAAGTAATGTGCGTGACCCACCAAGCACAAGTTGCCGCTGTTGCCAGCCAACACTTTCAAGTAAGTAAAATAAGTGGCAAACAAGCAGTCCACACCCAAATAAGAGAACTAAATAAAGGCCAAAGAGAAGATGAAATTGCACGCATGATAGGCGGTATAGAAATCACCCAAACTACCAAAGCCCATGCCATAGAAATGTTAAACCAATAAAGCAAGCCAACAACCTAAAAGCAAGCAAAGCGAAATCTACCTTAGCTGGTTGCGCCAACGATCACACTGATAGTCATCGTACCTTGCTCTATAACGTGTTAATAGCCTTTTCCACTCCTCCATATCATCAATCAACCCGCCTTTTTTACGCAAGCGTGCATAATAATCTATTTGATCCTTCAAATACTGGCACTCCGCCAATGTCCCCTCCCTCTTTTGAGCATATACATTAGAAAATAAAAAAATACAGCTTAATGCCACAAATACAATCACTCTAACTTGCATAGACTATCTCCATTAACCCAATATCAATCTTCTTCTAAAATACGCAACTCCGCCGAGCGTGCATGTGCCGTTAACTGCTCTCCTCTTGCCAATACCGAGGCAACCTGACCCAACTGAGAAGCACCCTCTTTAGAGCAATAAATAACCGAAGAACGTTTTTGAAAATCATACACTCCCAAAGGCGAAGAAAAACGAGCCGTACCAGAAGTAGGCAACACATGATTAGGTCCTGCACAATAATCCCCCAAAGCCTCTGCCGTATAACGTCCCATAAAAATAGCGCCAGCATGGCGAATATCTGCCAACCAGCTTTCAGGCTCAGCTACCGATAACTCCAAATGCTCAGGGGCAATGCGATTAATCACCTCCAAACTATCTTGCTTATTTTGAGTTTTAATAAACATGCCACGATTTTGCAATGAAGTTTGAATAATTTGAGCTCTCTCCATCGTTGGCAACAACCTAGCGATACTCGCCTTAACCGCTTGCAAAAACGCCTCATCATCACTGACTAAAATAGCCTGCGCCTGCTCATCATGCTCTGCTTGAGAGAATAAATCCATCGCAATCCAGTCAGGATTGCTTTGTCCATCGCAGAGTACCAATATTTCCGAAGGACCCGCAATCATATCAATACCCACCTGCCCAAACACTTCCCGTTTAGCGGTTGCCACATAAATATTGCCAGGACCTACTATTTTATCTACCTGAGGAACGCTTTGAGTGCCATAAGCAAGTGCAGCCACCGCCTGCGCTCCCCCTATAGTAAAGACCTTAGACACACCCGCTAATGCCGCTGCTGCCAAAACCAACTGGTTATGCTCGCCATCTGGTGTAGGCACAACCATAACAATCTCCTGCACACCTGCCACATGAGCAGGAATGGCATTCATTAAAACCGAAGACGGATAAGCCGCCTTCCCACCAGGCACATAAATACCCACACTATCCATAGGCGTTATTTTCTGCCCCAACTGATTGCCCATATCGTCCGTATATTGCCAAGAACTCTGCAACTGTTTTTTGTGATAGCTTGCAATTCGATTAACGGCTTGAGTAAGTGCCCCTCTGGTTTTGTCATCAAGCGAGTTCAACGCCTGCTGCAAACTTTCTTGACTTAACAACAACTGCTTAATATCTGTAGCAGGGTGTCTATCAAACTCTTGAGTGTATGCCAACAAAGCAGCATCTCCTTGGCTACGAACCTGTGCAATAATCTGTTTCACTTTCTCTTGAACCAAACCATCAGACACACTATCCCACGCCAAACGCTGATCAAGCTGGGCTTGATAATCCGCCGCTTGAGTATTGAGCTGTAATAGATTGAGTTTCATATTTTATCTCTGTTTAAAATCACAATGAATTAAGCTCATTGTACCAGAGTTAAGACCTAGATTAATGGGTTTTTTACACTTAACTTATTTGCACGCACAAAGACAAACACCTAGCCAGCTCCCTACCTGCAAACACCTAAACCTCCGCTATTTCTGTATATACCATTTAAAAAAACAACCCATTTTCTATTTTCATGCTTTTTTTATTTTGTCAATCCCCAATATTAGGGATTGTTCAAGTTTGATTTCTTATTTATTCTACTTTCTAACATGCAACTTTAAGTGTATTTAACCCTTAGGCTTGTTTGTTTTTTTAGTTTCTTATTTGGTTAGCCCCTTATTTAAAATTAGATAAGGGGTTTTTTTGTGCTTTTATTCTGCTTTAATAAATAACAACAAGACAACAAAAATAGCAATAGATAGTAGCAAGGAAAAATACAATACCGTATCAATACGTATCAGCGTTGCTAGCATCTTTTTTGTTTTATAATCCAAATTCTGTTTATATTCCATGCTTATCCCTTTACTTAGATTTATGACTATAAATGATGCACTTATTTTTATTTAAGTGCATGACATAGGCTTTTAAATATTTAAAAAATGGTCAATAACAAATAAATAGATTGCCGTCTGTTATTTATTTGTATTACCTCTGACCTTTTGAATTAGTCAGCACTAATACCCAATACCCCAAACTATCTGGTGCGCACTAACCGCACACGACGCTTACCGTCCTTATTACTGCTGTAGTCGTAGCCATCGCCAAAGTTCACCCCCCACGCACCGCTATTGAGGCCCGCATCGGGGGAAGAAGACCAATAAAAGCTAAAGCCAGCTGCCGTATTTTTAAACAGGACGTTAATTTTAGGTTTGCCGCTTGGTCTATTTGTATCAACCAATGATTTCAGTTCATTGAATTTTTTATCGCCTTTACCTGTGGGCATGCGCCAATCGCTAAAGCCACACCATGTTTCTTGATTGACATCAGCTACAAATTTTTCTGTATCACAACGACCTTTAGTTGCACATGTACTGGCATTTGCGGGGCTTGCTTTGCCTTGTGCGCCTGCGGCTTGTGTGCTGTCGTACCAAGTGTATTCATGGTCTTTACCGTGCAAGCCACTTGCCTGCTTTAACTCCCAAATTAGGTTGTTTTTGATATCCACTACGCATTTATCTTGGTTATCTCGCATGGTATAAAAATGCTCGCCTTTTGTTACAAACAAAGTATCGGTTGGCAAGGCAGGTGTGCTGGTATTGCCATTAACCACAGACATAACCACCGCATAGCGTGTATCGCCTTTATTGAGATTTTTAAATATGTGGCTCGTCTTGCCTGCTACAAGATTGATTTTAGTGGTTTGTTTTTGGGGGTTGCTATTACTGGTCAGTGCCTCTAGCTGTTGAGCGGTTTTACCTGTTAAATCACTTTGAGCTGTGTATACCACAAACTCCGCCACGTCTTTGGGTTTTTGCCACTCAAGTGCATACTGCTCAACACTATTTTTATCAACGGTAATTTTAAATTGCACTTTTGTGGGTGCAGCGATTGTAACGGTTTTCTTGCTATCGGCATCATTACCGCCGCCACTGCCACCACAGGAGGATAATAAAAATCCTAACAATAGGGGGGCTAAAAACTGAAAAAAATTCAAACACTTAGTGTGTTGGTTAATAGAATATATCATCATAATAACTCCTTGCTAATGGTTTATTTCTATGCTGGTATAAGTTAGCTAGATTGCCGTCTGTTATTTATTTGTATTACCTCTACAAATATTGCAGCCAATCCCATTATGCTGGCTTTATTTAAGTCTATGCCGAGCATGACCTAGCACCTGCTATGTCGCATTTGCTAGAATTAGGCGGTAGCATAATGGACTTTATAAGTCATTTCCCGCCAAAATAGGGTCATTTCTCGCCAAATTTGAATTTTTTTATTGTTTATACCGTTAAGCGCTACCCTTTTCAGGGAGGGCAGAGGACTGAGGACTGAGGACTGAGGACTGAGAACTGGGGACTGGGGACTGGGGACTGGGGACTGGGGACTGGGGACTGGGGACTGGGGACTGGGGACTGAGGACTGGGGACTGGGGACTGAGGACTGAGGACTGAGGACTGAGGACTGAGGACTGAGGACTGAGGACTGAGGACTGGGGACTGGGGACTGGGGACTGAGGACTGAGGACTGAGGACTGAGGACTGAGGACTGAGGACTGAGGACTGAGGACTGAGGACTGAGGACTGAGGACTGAGGATTTACCCAGCAATTTGCAACGCATAGCGCTGGGCGGGGGTCTAAGACTTGAAATCTAAATCCCAACTGCGAAAAGCACGACGAAAATTAGAGGTGTTGTTATAACCCAGCAAAAAACCCACTTCTTGAATTTTTAGACCCTTATCAAAATAATCAAGTGCCATTTGATACTTTACTTTTTTGATAATATCACCAAAGCGCACATTTTCTTTTTGCAATAAACGAGACATAGTTCGCTCAGAGAGGTTAAGTATGTTGGCAACTTGCTCAAAGCTCAAAAGAGCCTCCTGTTTTTTTAGCATCAAACACATGATTTTTTCATTTAAAGGCGCATTTCCATATGACTTTTGTAGTTCTTCTCGACATAGCTTTGCTGCTTGTTCAAACGCATCTTTATCAGCAATTAATAAAGGTTTATCCACCTCCTCTAAGGGAAAAGCAAAGCCTGTCCAAGACTGGTCATATAGCAACTCACAAGCAAATAAACTGTGCGCTAGTATAAAATTTTTATTTTTAGGAAAAGAAAATGCCACCCGTGTAAATTGAGCATTGCCCATAGTAATGTAATCAAATACATTCTTAATTGCTAACATCATGACTTCAAACGTCAAGCGTTCAATCTTGCCTAATGGCCTAGCAGCTTGTATCTGCATGTGTAAAAAACCATTTTTAACACAGCTTTTAACTAAAACTAAATCTGTACGTAAGGGTAAAAATTTGACAAACACTTCAACAAACTGGCGAATAGAAGCGCAGTTCATCGCCACATAGCCCAATGAACCATGAGTATTAATCAATAAATTTTTACCTACCATTAAAGCAATATTAGCGTTAGTAAAGTGCTCTGCCTGCAAAATAAATTGCTCAAACTCCTGCCAGCTAAAACTGACCACGGGCTCTTCTAAACGCTCGGAGTTAAAGCCCGTTGCTTGTAAAAATTTTTTACCATTGCCTTTTATATGTTGTACTTGCTTAATAATTTGCTGCACATAATATGAGGGCAAAAGCACGTTATCAGAAATAATATTATTATCCATAATTACTTTTTATACTAATTAATCATTACACTCGTATATAAGTAGCACAAACTGTTTTGCTACTAACCCAAAGTTAGCACCTTATGCTAAGCCACTTAGTAAAATAGAAAGAGAGCCATGTTGACTAAACATGTATTTTCACAGCAAAAGGCGTTTTTTAATCAGATAGCAAGAATACATAATTTATAAACAAATACAAGAAAAAATCAACAGGATAAAAATGTATTAATAAATACCGATAGGCTTTATAGCAGACTAAAAATAGGCTTTTACCAAAGCGGCGAGGACGGGCTAAAAAGATATATTTATAGGCATTGATTAAGCATAGGCAATTTGGGTTTTGTCTATGTATAGGAGGCTGTCTTCTCGTATTTCACTTAGCGTTTGTATGCCGATGGGGAGTTTTTGTGTCATAACCGTTTCCTGCCGTTGGGTTTAAAAAGTATACAAACAATGCAAGACCGAGTAAAACCTTGGTATCAAGGTTCAGAGGGTTTGGTTACGTCTTTTAGGCGTAGTTCTTTGGGCAAAGAAAAAGAGATGTTCTCTTCTTTACCTTGAATTTCTTCAGGTATGCTGCCGCCCATTGCTATCAGCTTGGCAAGCACTTGTTGAATAAGTATGTCAGGGGCAGAGGCACCTGCGGTTACGCCTACGGTTTGTATTTGTTGAAACCAGTCGTCTTGTATTTCATCGGCATTGTCAATAAGGTAGGCCGTCGCTCCCATGCGCTCACCCAACTCTCGTAAGCGGTTGGAGTTGGAGCTGTTGGGCGAGCCGACTACCAGTAACAGCTCACAGTTTCCACCTAGGGTTTTAACGGCATCTTGACGGTTTTGTGTGGCGTAGCAGATGTCGTCTTTGCGAGGTCCTTGAATATTTGGAAAGCGGGTTCTTAGGGCATCAATGACTTTGGCGGTGTCGTCCATTGAGAGGGTGGTTTGGGTTACATAGTGTAGGTTGTCTGGGTTGATTACGTTAAGTTCTTGTACGTCTTGCTCGTCTTCAACCAGATACATATCGCCCCCTTGAGCATGGTCAAACTGTCCCATTGTGCCTTCTACTTCTGGGTGTCCTTTGTGTCCAATAAGTATACATTCGCTGCCTGTTTTGCTGTAGCGTGCCACTTCTAAATGCACTTTGGTAACCAGTGGGCAGGTGGCATCAAATACTTTAAGCCCTCGGTTTTCGGCTTCTTGACGAACGGCTTTGGAGACACCATGGGCGGAGAATATGACGATGTTGTCATTGGGTACTTGGTGTAGTTCATCAACAAAAATTGCCCCTCGTTGGCGTAGGTCGTTGACTACAAATTTGTTATGTACGACTTCATGGCGCACATAGATGGGCGGCTCAAATAGTTCTAAGGCTCTATCAACTATCTCGATGGCTCGGTCAACCCCAGCGCAAAAACCTCTTGGATTTGCCAGCTTAATTTGCATGGTTTACCTCAAGAATTTTAACTTTAAATTCTAGGGTTTGACTAGCTAACGGGTGGTTAAAGTCAACGATGACTTCGTTGGCATGAACTTCTTTTATAACACCGGGTAATTCGGCTTTTTGTGCGTCGGCAAAGGAGACAACTAAGCCTTTGGCAATGGGCATGTCGGCGGCAAAAGCACTTCTTGGCATGGATTGAATGTTATTGGGATTGCCTTGCCCAAAGCCATGTTCTGGCGGCACTTCAAAGCTGCGTTCATCGCCTGCGCTAAGTCCAATTAGGTATTGCTCAAAACCTGCGGGAATGTTGCCATCACCAATGTTTAGACTTACTGGTTTGCTGTTAAAATTACTGTCAATGGGGGGCTGCCCGAGAATGCCTAAAGAAAAGTGCATTAAAATGCGACAGTTGTCTTGGGTAATTTGTGCTGTGCTCATGGCTTTTGCTTGTGCTTTTGGTTAATTAGAACATCGTAAATCATTAGCATGGCGGCAAGGCTGATTGCCATATCTGCGACATTAAAGGTCGGAAAATAGTAGTGCTGCCAATGTACGGAAATAAAGTCGGTTACTTTGCCATAAAATAATCGGTCGTACAAATTACCCAGTGCGCCTCCTAAAATTAAGCTGACATACATAGGTTGTAAATAAGGCTTGCGTTGTAGATTTTTAAGCCAGTTGATAAGGGCTAAACTTACCACAACGGATAACACAACAAAAAACCAGCGTTGCCAACCACCTTGGTCTGCTAAAAAGCTAAAGCCTGCACCTGTGTTGTAGTGCAAGGTCATATTGAGTACGGGCAATATGCTTACAGGCTGATTGTAACTTAGCCAAAATTCTGCGGCATATTTGCTGACCAAATCTAGCAGTACGGTTAGGGCACTTAGAGACAACCAAATTAGGGCGTTTGGCTCTTTTGTGGCTGTTTCTGTTGAGCTGTTAGGGCGATTAGGCATAGTGACGCACCTCACCTTCGCCTTCTAGGTTGCTAATGCAGCGTGCGCATAATTTGGGGTGTTGGCTGTGTTGCCCTACACTTTGCTGGTGATGCCAGCAGCGTTCACATTTTTCTTGAGTACTTGCTTGCACGTCAATACGCAGCCCTTGCAATTCGGTGGCATCGCCTTGGGTGTCATCAAAGTCTTGTAAGTCGGCTTTGGAGGTAATTAACACAAAGCGCAGTTCATCTCCTAATTGGGCAAGCTGTTGGCGTAATTCTGGAGTAACAAATAGGGTTACTTCAGCGGCAAGGCTGGCACCAATTTGTTTGTTGTCACGAGCACGCTCTAAGGCACCGTTCACTTCTCGTTTTACTTGCATTAGGGTTTGCCAAAAATCATCAGGCAGGTTGTGGCTAATTTGTGGAAATGCTTGATACCAGTATGCTAAGTGCACCGATTCTTCTCGCTCGCCTTGTATGGGAGCAGGCAGAAGTTGCCAAATTTCTTCACTGGTAAAGGATAAAATAGGTGCAATCCAACGGCTAATGGCTTCTATTACATGCAGTAATGCGGTTTGTGCGCTGCGTCTTGCAAGGCTGTTTTGTTGGCAGGTGTATTGGCGGTCTTTAATGATATCGAGATAAAATCCGCCTAGCTCGTTAACACAAAAGTGGGTAATTAGCTTGTTAACGGTTTTAAAATCAAAGCGTTCATAAGCGGTTTGAATGGCTACTTGACGTTTGGCGGTGGCGTGGATAATCCACCCATCAAGTGGCAATAAGTCTGCTGCAGCTACCTGATGCGCTGCTTCAAAACCGGCAAGGTTGGCGAGTAAAAAACGACAGGTGTTACGCACTCGGCGGTAGGAGTCGGCACTGCTTTTGAAGTTGCCCTCTGTGACTGCCATTTCATTGGCGTAGTCAGTTCCTGAAATCCACCAGCGTACAATGTCGGCACCAAGTTGTTTGATTTTGTCTTGTGGGGCGATGGCGTTGCCTATGGATTTGGACATTTTGTGTCCTTTTTCGTCCACCGTAAAACCATGCGTTAAAACGGTTTTATAAGGTGCATGCTGATAAACGGCAACGCTGGTTAATAGCGAGCTTTGAAACCAGCCACGATGTTGGTCTGAACCTTCAAGGTACATATCTGCAGGAAAGCTAAGCTCGTTACGGATTTGACATACTGCACTGTGGCTTACGCCTGAGTCAAACCAAACATCTAAGGTGTCGGTGACTTTTTCGTATTGATCTAGGTCTTTGTCTATTAAGTCGCTTATTTGTAAATCAAACCAAGCCTCGATGCCATGTTGGGCAACTTTTTGGGCAACGGTTTCTAATAAATCTTGGGTATTAGGGTGTAGCTCGCCTGTTTGTTTATGAATAAGTAAGGCAATGGGAACGCCCCAAGTTCGTTGGCGTGAAATGCACCAGTCGGGGCGGTCTTGCATCATGCTTTGAATGCGTGCTTTGCCCCAGCTTGGTTGCCAGTTGACCTTTTCTATTTCTGCTAAGGCTTGCGCTCGTAGACCATTTTTTTCCATACTCACAAACCATTGGGGTGTGGCTCTAAAAATAATCGGGCTTTTGTGCCGCCAGCAGTGTGGATAGCTGTGTTTGAGCTTTTCTTTTTTAAGTAGGGCATCAGCTTGTGCCAGTAATGTTAGCACTCTAAAGTTGCCTTTATCGGCGGTAGAAAGCCCTGCTAACTCTAGGGCACTGAGTTTTGGATTGTCTATAAAACAGCCATCATCAGCAACTAACATGCCTTCTTGGGCGTTAATACCATGGTGTTTGGCAATTTGATAATCGTCCACCCCATGCATGGAGGCAGTATGCACAGCCCCTGTACCAGAATCTGCAGTAACGTGCGTACCGCAAATAATAGGAACCTGTTTTTTATTGCCATTATCGTCTTGCATAAAGGGGTGATAAAGCTGGGCAAATTCTGGTTGTTTGTCTACATCACAGCCCAGTTGTTTACCTTTGACACTGGTTAAAATGCGGTATTGTTCAGAGCTATAGCCATAGCGAGTGAGGCAACTTTCAATCAAGTCTGAGGCGAGCACTAAAATATGCTTGCTATCGTTAAGCTGTACCAAGCTGTAATCTAACTCTGGGTGTAACGAGACAGCATCATTAGCAGGCAATGTCCAAGGTGTGGTGGTCCAAATAACCAGACTAATGCGTGCACTGTCTGCTTGTATATCAAGTGCCTGCAAAAGGGTTTGTGGGTGGCTAAAATCAAATGCCACATCAATGGCAATGGAGGTTTTTTCTTGGTATTCCACTTCTGCTTCCGCTAAAGCAGAGCCACAATCAGCACACCAGTTTACGGGTTTAAAGCCTTTATGTAAGTGTCCGTTTTGTATGATTTTGCCGAGGGTGCGTAAAATGCTGGCTTCAAATTCAAAGTTCATGGTTTTGTAGGGATTGTCCCAGTCACCTATCACCATGAGGCGTTTGAAATCTTGCATCTGCAAAGCAATTTGCTCGCTGGCATACTCTCTACAGTGCTTGCGAAATTCGTTGGCGGTCAACTTTTCGCCCACTTTGCCGTATAGACCTTCTACTTTTAGCTCAATAGGTAAGCCATGACAATCCCAACCGGGCACATAAGCAGCGTCTTTGCCAGCTAAGGTCTGTGCTTTAACAATGATGTCTTTTAATACCTTATTTACCGCATGCCCAATATGAATTTCGCCATTGGCGTAAGGAGGACCATCGTGTAAGGTGTATTTTTCACAGCCAGCGCGCGCTGCTCGAATTTTGCCGTATAAATCCATATCTTGCCATTGCTTAATTTGCATTGGCTCTCGCTGCGCCAAATTGCCACGCATAGGAAAATCGGTTTCAGGAAGGTTAAGGCTATCTTTATATTGGCTTACGGCTTTTTCTGTCATGGTCTTTATCAGTTTGTGTTTAAGTGGTTAAAAAAATCACGAGCTTGAGCTTGGTCTCGTGCTATCGCTATTTTTAGCTCGTTGATATTGTTGAATTTCTGTTCATCTCTTAATTTGTGTAAAAAACTCACCTGCAAATGCTGGTGGTATAGATTGCCTGAAAAATCGAATAAATGCACCTCTAAAGAGGGCTCAGGTACGGTTGTTACTGTTGGTTTAACACCTAAGTTGGCAACCCCTTTAAAAGACTGCCGACTTTCTTGGTGGTAAACGTCAACGGCAAACACCCCTGTTATCGGCAGTCTACTGCGACGTATGGCAATATTCGCCGTTGGACTATTGAGCGTGCGTGCCAGTTGGCGACCATACATTACACGCCCACTCATACTATAAGGGCGATTTAGTAATTGCGTGACTAAATCAAGCTGATTGTTGGCTAAGGCCTGACGAATACGTGTGCTACTAACTCGTTCATGCTGCCAACTAATGGTTTTTGTATCCTCTACCTTAAAACCAAATTTTAAACCTGCTTGCTTTAGCGTATCAAAATTACCCTTACGCTGATAACCAAATTTAAAATCATCACCAATAATTAAGTGCTGTAACCGCAATTTCTGCCATAAAACTTGCTCAATAAATTGCGTTGCACTCAATTTGCTTAATGCCTGATTAAATGGCACACACAAAACATAGTCTATTTGTTTGCTAGCACTAATTGCCAATAATTTATCACGCAAACCTGCCAAACGTACGGGTGCATGCGACCCTTGAAAAAACTCTAAAGGCTGCGGTTCAAACAACATCAGTAAACTCGGCACTGCTTGTGCCTTGGCAACCTGTTGTAGTCGCTCAATTAAGCCCTGATGTCCAAGGTGTAAGGCATCAAAATTACCAATACTAACTGCACAACCTGCAAAATCAGCAGGCACATTGGCAAGAGAACGTAAAAACTGCATGCACTGTCCAAATTAAAAGGGCGAATTATACCTAAAAATAAGCCTTAAAACATTTCTCCACGTAAATGTTTTAAGCGCAAACCTAAAAGCCACCAAAGCAATCCATAAACGGCAACACCTGAAATGACAATTAAACTCATTAAACCAATGCGCTCACTGATAGTAAAATTGAGCCACAGATTAGGCGCACCACTTAAATACATAATAAACATCAACATACCCACATTTGCCAATACCAATTTGACTAAAAATAGCCACCAGCCCGTTTGTGCTTTAAAAACCCCTTCACGGCGCAACACCCAAAATAATAAAAACGCATTAAAAAAAGCAGACAAAGACGTTGCCAATGCCAGACCTGCATGAGCCAAAGGCATAATTAAACTTAAATTTAACAACATATTAACCAACATTGCCCAAATACCGATTTTAACTGGTGTTTTGGTATTTTGTCGGGCGTAAAAACCGGTCACTAAAATTTTAATTAACATAAAAGCCACCAAACCAACTGCATAAGCCTTTAAGCTATAGCTCATTTGTTGAATATCAAAGGGCGTTATTTGCCCATAATAAAAAACACTGGTTAAAAGTGGGGTTGCTAAAAAGATTAACGCCAACGCTGCTGGCACTGCTAAAATAAGCACCATTTTTAATGCCCAATTTAAAGTATGATTAAATCCATCTGCATTATTTTCTGCATATTTAGATGACAAAGACGGCAAAATAACCACACCAATTGCAATAGCAAACAATCCTAAAGGCAGATTATTTAACCTGTCTGAATAATACAGCCAGCTCACGCTACCTGAAGTTAAAAAAGACGCTAACAAAGTATCTAACAATAAATTAATCTGACTCACAGACACACCAAACAAAGCAGGTATCATCAATTTAATAATGCGTTTTGTGCCTACACTCATTTGTGCTTTAGGGAATACCAATAAATTAAGCTGTGCAATAAAGGGCAATTGAAATAAAAACTGCAACAAGCCTGCAAAAAAAACACCCCAAGCCAATGCAAATAAAGGCTCTACAAATTCAGCCGTTGCAAATAAAGTAAAGCCAATCATGCAGAGATTTAAAATAACAGGCGTAAAAGCAGGAACAGCAAAACGACCATAGGTATTTAATACACTACCAGCAAAGGCAGTTAACGAAATGAATAGTAAATAAGGAAAAGTAATGCGAATTAAATCACCTGTTAACGCAAATTTGGCTGCATCATCACGAAACCCCGGCGCAAATAGCCAAGGCAAATAGTCAGCACTTAAGATTGCCAACAAGGTAACCGCAAGTAAAATTAAGCCAAGCATACCAGAGGTGCGGGCAATCAGCAGTTTGACTTCGACTAAAGTGCGAGTGGTTTTGTATTCACTTAAAACAGGCACAAATGCTGCGGAAAATGCCCCTTCCGCAAAGAGACGACGTAAAAAATTAGGAATTTTAAAAGCAACAAAAAAAGCATCAGCACCAGCACCAAAATAATTGGCAACCACAACATCACGCACCAAACCTAATACACGGCTAAGCAACGTCATCACACTAACTAGCATAGAAGAACGAAACAAACTAGATGATTTTGCAGGTATATTGGCACTTTGCGAAGTTAACGCTACGTTTTGTGTAGATGAACGCTTCTTCTCCATAATGCCTCCCGATGGTTTAATTAACAGATATAAAAAAACCCGCACAGGCGGGCTTCTTATAAAATACCTTAATTTACGCTTCTTTTAAAGCATGAACCTTGGCATTTAAACGGCTTTTAGTACGTGCCGCTGTATTTTTTTTCATAATGCCTTTGTTAACCATTTTATCGATATAAGGTTGAGCAACATGAAATGCTTCCTGTGCTTTAGTGTAATCACCAGATGCAACAGCGGTTTGTACTTTTTTAATATAAGTACGAACCATAGAATTTAAAGCCATAGTGCGATCACGACGTTTAACCGCCTGACGAGCACGTTTACGAGAACCAGCAGAATTCGCCACAAGCGACTCCTATAAATAAATTAAGTGAATGTAAATCAAGGGCGGACATTATCCTGATTTAGCAAGGTGGTGTCAACTTATGTTTGAGAAAAATACAAAGTTTAAATATTTATCCACCACGCCAGCCAAAAGCCCCCTTAAAAAAATTTAGCAAAATAAAAGAACAGCAAATCTTCCTGTTAGATAGGATTTTTTGTCTATACTATTTATTTAATATAAATAATGGTCGCATTCAACATACTTGAGGAGCAAACAAATGAGCGAAAAAAAATACCGTCTAATTACCCGCAGTGACTTTGATGGACTGGTCTGTGCGGTACTGCTTAAACATCTAGACATGATTAACGATATTAAATTTGTCCACCCCAAAGACATGCAAGACGGTAAGATAGAAGTCAACGAAAATGACATATCCACCAACCTACCCTATGTGTCGGGCGTACACTTAGCCTTTGACCATCATTTATCAGAAACCTTACGCAATAAAAAAGTAGACAACCACATTATCGATGCCTCCGCCCCCTCTGCTGCCCGCGTGGTATGGGATTACTATGGTGGTTTAGACGCATTCCCTACGCACTGGCAAGAAATGATGGAAGCCTGTGATAGAGGCGATTCTGCCCAATTTAATCAAGAACAAGTGCTAAACCCTCAAGGCTGGGACTTACTTAACTTTTTAATGGACGCAAGAACTGGACTTGGGCGTTTTCGTGAATTTCGCATCTCTAACTACAACCTAATGATGGACTTAATCGACTACTGTCGCAATCACAAGATTGAAGACATTATGCAACTACCTGATGTGGTTGAACGTATTGATTTATACAACGAGCAAGACAAATTATTCAAAGCACAGCTTAAGCGTTGCTCTCGTGTGTATCAAAACCTAGTGGTATTGGACTTACGTGAAGAAGAGATTATTCACGCAGGCAACCGCTTTGTAATTTATGCGCTATTTCCACAATGCAATATCTCCATTCATGTGATGTGGGGCTTTCAAAAGCAAAATACCGTTTTTGCCACAGGCAAATCTATTTTTGACCGCTCATCAAATACCAATGTGGGCGAACTCATGCTCAAATACGGTGGCGGCGGACACCAAGCTGCAGGTACTTGCCAAGTACCTCACGATGAAGCTGTCACAACCTTAGATGCGTTAATTAAACAAATTAATCAAGACGGTTAAGACCACTTAAACAATCAATAAAGGATTTACCCAGCGCCATGCAGAGCATGGTTCTGACCTCTGACCTCTGACCTCTGCCCAGCACCATGCGGAGCATGGGGCTGGGTAAAACCTCTGACCTCTGCCCTCTGACCTCTGCCCAGCACCATGCAGAGCATGGGGCTGGGTAAAACCTCTGTCCTCTGTCCTCTGTCCTCTGTCCTCTGACCTCTGCCCAGCACTTTGCAACGCATGGTGCTGGGCAGGGTTCAGATTATTTAATGCTTGAAAAAAATGTTATAACATATCATAATGCGCTTGTCTTAATTTTTTAGTTAGGGCAGTCAATTAATTATTTATAAAAGGTGAAAGATATGAAACAACAAATTTCAATAATGTTAGTGGCATTTGCTTGTTTAAGCACAATGGCGATAGCTGGTGAACATGCAGAGCATAAGCATGAAAAAGCCGCACATAAAGCAGAAAAAAAACACAGTCATGACAATGAGGATAAAGACCATGACCATAGTCTTGATGCCCATGAGCATGGCAAGGCAAAGCTGCAAATACTTTGGTCTGGCACTCAGTTAGAGCTTGAGTTGGATACGCCAGCGATGAATATTTATGGTTTTGAAGGTGAGCCAAAAGACAAAAAACAACGCCAAACGGCACAAGCAAAAAAACAAAAGCTGGCTAAATTTGCTAACTTATTTGAGCTAGAAGGCGTCAAGTGCAAGGTTCTCTCACATCATATAGAGGAAGAGCAGCACGGGCATCATTCTGATTTGAATGCTAAATTTAAGCTGCGCTGCGCCAATGCAGATAAGAAAGAGGTGGCGCTGCATGCAGAATTGTTTGAGCATTTTCCTGCAACCGAGGAGCTACAAGTTGAGTGGATTCGTGGCGATAAAGCAGGACAGGCAACGCTTACGCCTGAGCATCACCATTTAGATTTACCTGCTATTAAATAGCTCTAGTTGGTTATTTTTTGTATTCTTTTAGGCTATCTACTTGCAGTTGATAAGCGGCGGTTGCCATGTCGTTTTTAACCAGCCTATCGGTATATAGCGTGCCTTCTACCCAATAAGGGAAATAAATGTCGGTCAATTTAATTCCCTTTTTCATCTTGCCTAAGATAATTTGGTTGGGTGGTGGGGGTGGCACATGAATGCAAGCACCAAAAAAAGGCACAAGGAAAAATTCGGTAATCACTTGATTGTCGTCAAATTCAAGCGGTACGACAAATCCAGCAATACGAATTTTCTTTTTATTATGTTCGTTGCGTACTTTGCTGGAAACCAGCGCACGATGATAGGCAGAGTCTGATTGTGGTTTATTTGCTTGAGCTATGGCAGAGGATATTTTATCTGCCGCTGATCCGTCCACAATGCTGTTTAAGGTTTCAGGTGGGTTAGACAGTGCGTCTAAGTCTTCTTTGGGCAGCAGGTCTAGCCATTCGATGGTGGTATATGTTGCCGCTGCTTGTGCATTGGTAATGCAACAGGCGAATATGCAAACAATAACATATTGCCAAGTATTTATGTGTTTTACTAAAAATTGAGTGGGTAACATGAAAAATCCTTATGCTAATATTAAATCAGACTGTTATGTTATTATATATCTTTTTTGTTGTAAAACCTATTCTGAGTTAGTAGAAAAATAATTGAAGTAGTTAGAATGTTAAATAAGAGGAATGTATTTATGAAAAAAACAGCAAATACGCTTAAATTAGAGGCGGTGCATTTTGCTTGGAATAAATCTAGCAATTTTTTAGAAATAGCAGATTTTACGTTAAAGCAAGGGCAGAAAGTATTGCTGCACGGTCCTTCGGGCGTGGGCAAATCGACCTTGTTAAATATGATTACAGGGATTTTAGAACCCACTCAGGGTCAAATATGGGTTGCAGGGCAATCTTTGTGGCAACTGCGAGCGGCAAAGCGTGATTATGTGCGTGCTCAAGAAATGGGGGTGATTACTCAAAGTTTGAATTTAGTGCCGTATTTATCGGTGTTAGAAAACTTGCAACTGATGCTGTCTTTTGCACATAAATCTGTCTCTCAAGCACAGATTAGACAACTGCTTGAGGCATTAAATTTATTACCTCAAGCAAAGCAGACAGTGGCAACCTTAAGTGTTGGGCAAAAACAACGTGCGGCTATTGCTAGAGCCTTGGTGCATGCGCCAAAATTAATTATTGCCGATGAGCCAACCTCTGCCTTAGATCGTGATAATGCCTTGGCGTTTATGCGTTTATTAGGCGAACAGGTTGCCGCCAGTGGTGCCAGTTTGCTGATGGTCAGCCATGATTTATCTTTGGGCGATTATTGCGATGACACATTGTCAATGCAGCAGCTTAATCGCTGTGCGCCCAAACATCTTAATATGGAGGCAGTATGTTAATTCGCCTAGCATTTAAAAGTGTGTTAAATCGCAAGTTCTCAGTGTTGTTAATGCTGTTGGCAATGAGTTTAGGTATGGCGGCTTTGCTGCTTACAAAAGTGCTATCCAGTGAACTTGAGCGTGGCTTTAATAGTAGCGTAAGTGGTACAGATTTATTGGTTGGGGCACGTAGTCACCCTGTACAGGTGGTTTTGTATTCGGTATTTCGTCTTGGCTCTGCCACCCAAGCAATGAGTTGGCAGCGTTATCAAGAGGTGGTGCAAGACCCACAGGTAGCTTGGAGCTTTCCTATTGCACTGGGGGATTCTCATCAAGGCTATCCTGTTGTTGGCACTGATAATCTGTATTTTAAACAGTTTAAATTTGCAGATAAACAGCCCTTAAAGTTTGTTGCAGGACATGATTTTAAACAAACAACCGATGCCGTATTAGGTGCTGCAATCGCACGGGAATTAAATTATAAGATGGGTGATAAAATATTTTTAAGTCATGGATTGGCAAGTCATAGTTTTGTTGAGCATAAAGAATCCAGTTTTGTGGTTACGGGGATTTTACAAGCAACGGGTACGCCTGTTGATCGCTCGGTGCATGTGCATCATAAAGCCTTAGAAGCATTACACATACCTAAATGGAAGTATCAGCTTAATCAAGTTGCATTAGAGGATTTGCCTAACCCTAAGGTCATCTCTAGTGTGTTTATAGGGCTTAAATCTCGTTTTATGACATTTAAAATGCAGCGTGAATTAAACCGTGCACATAAAGAGCCGCTAACGGCGGTTATCCCAGGTGTGGCGTTAAGTGAATTGTGGAATATGATGCGCTCTGCGGAGCAAATCTTAAACATACTAACTTGGCTTATGTTGCTAGTCAGTTTGGTGGGCATGGCTGCCATGTTGCAGGCAACGGTGGTAACAAGGCTGCCTGAAATTGCCTTATTTAGAATGATGGGCGCACGCCCTTGGCGTATATTTTGGTTGCTTGAATTGGAAATCATTTTGCTGGTTTGTGTAGCTTGGTTAGCTGCATTGGTACTGACTTTTGCCACTGAGCTTGCGGTGCAGTATCCATTAGCTAATTATTTTGGGGTGCGTATTGAGTTGGGTTTGCCACTGGCAGAAACCAGCTTATTTATAGGTGGCAGTTTTTTATTGGCAATACTGATGGGCATATTGCCTGCCTTGAGTGTGTATCGCATGGCATTGAGTAAACAGTTATTTTAAATAGCAATATTAAGTATGATTTATCACAAATACCATTTCAGTGGCTGTCTAAATGTTGCACAAAGGCATGTAAATCAGCGAATACAGCGGGGTTGCCTAATGCTTGTTTAAGGGTCGGGTCGCTTTGGAGCTTAGCAAGGCTTTGTGTGCCTTTGCCCGTTTTTAGTAAGATAGGAACGCAACCTTTAGCTATGCCTGCTTGTAAGTCACGTATCGAGTCGCCAACCATATACGCACCTTTTGCATTTAAATTTAAAGCCTTTTCAATTTGCTCTAGCAAGCCTGCTTTGGGCTTTCTGCATGGGCAGTTATCTGTTGGCGCATGGGGACAGTAGGCAATATGGGCAATGCTGGCTTGACTTTCTTTAAGTAACTGATGGAGCTTATGGTGCATGGCATCTAGGGTTGCTATGCTAAAGTAGCCTCGAGCAATACCTGATTGGTTGGTGGCAATGGCAATTTGATAGCCCTGTTGGTAAAGTTTAACAATGGCTTCTATGCTCCCTGCTATGGGTTTAAATTCCTCGACGCTTTTGATGTAGGCATCACTGTCTTGGTTAATGACACCGTCACGGTCGAGGATAATCAGTTTATTAGAGCTTGGTTTATCCATTGAGCTTGGCAATATCGGCAATTTGTTCAAAGGTTTTCTTTAAGTTGTAAAGTAATGCCATGCGATTTTGACGTATGGCATTATCTTCTGCCATGACCATAACCTCAGCAAAGAAGTTGTCCACTTGCGGGCGCAAGCTCGCCAATACGCTGAGTGCTTGGCTGTATTGGTGCGCTTGTAACATGGGCTTAATCTCAGTTTGTTTGGCGGCTAAACTGTCAGCAAGTTGTTGTTCGCTAGGCTCTATCAATAACTTATTATCTAACTGGGCAGTTATTTTTTGACTGGTATTTTTTTGTAAAATATTCGCCACGCGTTTATTTGCCGCTGCCAATGCTGGGGCTTGTTCACTTTGGCTAAATTCATGTACTGCCTGTACTCTGGCATTGATGTCGTAGGGGTTGCTAATGCCTGTGGCACGCACTGCTTGGAAGATGTCAGCGGCGATGTTTTGTTCTTGATACCAACTGCTAAAGCGTTCTAGCAGATAGTCAAGCAGGTTGTCTTTTGCCTGTTGGGTTATTTCAATGCTCCAGTTTTGTTTGGCACTAAGTTCGATTAAATCACGCAAATCAAGATTGAGTTGTTTTTCAACCAAAATACGCAGTACACCAAGGCTTGCACGGCGTAGGGCAAAGGGGTCTTTCGAACCTGAGGGAATTTGCCCGAGTGCAAATAAGCCTACCAGTGAGTCCATTCTATCGCCCAGTGCCAGCAGTATGCCGCTATGACTAAGCGGTAAGACATCTCCTGCAAAGGCAGGTTGATATTGTTCTAGTAAGGCAGCACTCACTTCGTTTGGCTCGCCTTGTTCTTGGGCGTAATATTTGCCAGCTAATCCCTGTAAGTCGGTAAATTCAAACACCAGTTGGGTGAGCAAATCAGATTTACACAGTTGTCCTGCACGTTCTGCTAATGCCACATCAAAGTTAAGCTGTTTGGCAAGGCTGCTAACAAACCCTGTTATGCGTTCGGTTTTGTCGTATAAGCTGCCTAGGGATTTTACCCATAAAACCTGCTTGAGCTTTTCTCTTTGTTGCGCCAGCGGGGTTTTAAGATCGCTGTCCCAAAAGAACATGGCATCAGCTAGGCGTGGGCGTATCACTCGTTCGTTGCCGGCAATGACTTGTGTTTCATCGTTGCTTTTAAGGTTGGCAACGGTAATAAAGTGCGGCAGTAATTGTTGTTTGTTGTCTATAAGATGAAAGTATTTTTGATGCTCTTTCATGGAGGAAATTAACGCCTCTGGTGGCACCCGCAAAAAAGTGTCATCAAAACTACCAGCTAAGGGGACGGGATATTCATTTAAAGCGGTGACTTCATCGAGCAAGTCATCATCAATAACGGCTTGTCCATTGCGCTTTTTAGCCAGTGCCATTACCCCTTGTTTGATGATGCTTTGACGCTCACTAAAGCTGGCGATAACGTAGGCATCTTTGAGCTTTGCAGCGTATTCGCTAGGTTGTTTAATGGTAATCCAGTCGTTAGCATGAAAGCGATGTCCTCTACTTTGTTGCGAGGCTTTTAGCCCTAGCAGCTCACATTCCAGCACTTGCTCGCCTAAGAGCATAATCAACCAATGTACAGGGCGGACAAATTCAATACGGCTTTGCCCCCAACGCATACGTTTGGCAATGGGTAAGGTTTGGAGTGCATTTTCTAACATGTCAGGTAAAAGCTCAGCGGCTTGCTTGCCTTTAATCTGTTGTTCAAGTTTAAGTTTGCCATTATCGGCAGTTTCTAGTTGGCTGGCATCAACCCCTGCTCGTTGAGCAAAACCTAAGGCGGCTTTGGTGGGGTTGCCGTTTGCATCAAAGGCGATATTTGCAGGCGGTCCATATAGGGTTTCTTGTTTATCTGGCTGCTGCTGTGCAAGTTTAGTAATGATAAAACTTAACCGTCTGGGTGTGGCAAAATTTTGTATTTCACCATAACTTAGTTGGGCTTTTTCAAGCTGGGTCTGCATGCTGTTGGCAAGACTTTCTGATAGGGCTTTGAGGTTTTTAGGTGGCAGCTCTTCACAGCCTAGTTCAAATAAAAAGTCGCTGTGGCTCATGCTTTTTGCTCCTGTTGCTTGGCGGTTTTCTCACTCGGTTGCTGTTTGATGCGTTCCATAATAAGTGCTCGGTTATGCTCAGTTGCTAACGGAAAGCTAAGTGCCGCACGGCTATCAAAGTAGGCTTGGGCAACCAATCGAGCAAGGGTTCTTACACGCAAAATATAACCCTGACGTTCGGTAACGGAAATAGCGGAGCGTGCATCTAATAGGTTAAAAGTGTGCGAGGCTTTAAGTACCTGCTCGTATGCAGGCAAGGCAAGGTTATGTTCAATGAGTTTTTTGCATTCTTTTTCATATTGATTAAAGGCTTGAAATAAAAACGTCACATCGGCATGTTCAAAGTTATAGGCAGACATCTCGACCTCATTTTGATGAAATACATCGCCATAAGTGACTGCTTTGCCGTTGGGGTCTAGCGTCCACACCAAGTCATAAATAGAGTCAACCTCTTGTAGGTACATCGCAAGACGTTCTAGCCCATAGGTAATCTCGCCAGTAACTGGAAAGCACTCTAACCCACCGACTTGCTGAAAATAGGTAAATTGTGTCACTTCCATGCCATTGAGCCAAACTTCCCAGCCTAAACCCCATGCGCCTAAGGTGGGCGATTCCCAGTTATCTTCTACAAAACGCACGTCTTGAATTTGAGTATCAATGCCAATACATTTAAGTGATTGTAAGTATTTTTCTTGAAAATCAATGGGCGAGGGCTTCATTACCACCTGAAACTGATAATAGTGCTGCAAGCGATTGGGGTTTTCGCCATAACGACCATCAGTGGGTCGACGTGATGGCTGCACATAGGCGGCATTCCAGTTCTCAGGGCCTATGGAGCGTAAAAATGTGGAGGTATGAAAAGTACCTGCACCCACTTCCATATCTAAGGGTTGGTTAATGACGCAACCTTGCTCTGACCAAAAAGCCTGTAAGGTGGCAATTAAACCTTGAAATGTTTTTAGGTTATAACTCACGGAAAAATCCTTGCAATGCAAAAGCGAAAGTATAACAGCGAGAGCCCTTAGCATTAAAGATAAAATTTAAAATTGACTGCTATCTACTACAAAAGCAAGATGACCGCTTGGTTTAAGTCAGGCTTACGCCTTAAAAAAGCGTTCGCTTTCGCCTATCCAGCGTTGCAAAATTTGAGCAACCTGTTGAGGCTCACGACGCATTAGGGTTTGCGCATAAGGCTGAATTTGCGCTAGTAATTGTGCGTCTCGCTCTAAGTTGGCAATTTTAAGTTGCGCCAAACCAGTTTGTTTTGTGCCTAATAGCTCACCAGGGCCTCTTAATTTAAGGTCTTGCTCGGCAATAAAAAATCCATCTTGGCTTTGCTTTAAAATACTTAGTCGCTGTTTGGCATTAAAAGAAAGGGGCGCACTGTATAGTAAAATGCAATGGCTTTTAAGACTACCTCGCCCGACTCGCCCACGCAGTTGATGCAGTTGCGATAAGCCTAAACGCTCTGGATTTTCGATAATCATTAAACTGGCATTGGGCACATCTACCCCTACTTCGATGACCGTGGTCGCCACTAATAAATCGTATTTGTGGGCTTTGAAGTCTTGCATTATTTGGGTTTTTTCTGCACTTTTCATACGCCCATGCACTAGAGCAATGCGTAGTTGCGGCAGGCTTTGTTGTAACCGCTTAAAGCTGTCTTCGGCGGCTTCGCATTGTAACACTTCGCTTTCTTCTATCAGGGTGCAAACCCAATAGGCTTGCTGACTTTGCTTACATACTTGTCCTATGCGTTGAATAACTTCAGCACGACGTGCTTGGTTGATGGTAGCGGTGCTAATGGGGGTGCGATTAGGCGGCAACTGGTCGATAACAGAAAGGCTTAAATCAGCGTAGGCACTCATTGCAAGAGTGCGAGGAATGGGGGTGGCGGTCATAATAAGCTGGTGCGGCGTCAGCCCTTGGGTCTGTCCTTTTTCTCGTAAACTGAGCCTTTGATGCACACCAAAGCGGTGTTGTTCGTCAATAATGACAAGTGCCAGATTATAAAATTCAACCTCCGCTTGAAACAACGCATGGGTACCTACCAGTAACTGTATTTGCCCTGCACGCAAGGCGGCTAATGTGCTGTTGCGTGCTTTGCCTTTGCTTTTGCCTGAAAGCCAACCAATATGAATGGCATGGGGCGTAAACCAGTTGTGCATGTGCTGAAAAAGTTGCTCGGCTAACAATTCAGTAGGTGCCATAAGTGCAACCTGATAACCTGCTTCTAAGGCGCAACAAGCGGCACAGGCGGCAACCAGCGTTTTGCCTGCTCCCACATCGCCTTGCAATAGCCTTAACATGGGTTTGTCTTGGTGTAAATCTTGCTGAATTTCAGCAATCACACGCTGCTGTGCTGGGGTTAAGCAAAAAGGCAGTTGAGCTTGTAATTTAGGTGCCAGTTGTTGGCTTGGCGCACAAGGCGGTGCGCTATCTTGTTGCCATTTTGCACGATTATTGAGCATGGCAAGTTGCTGGGCAAGTAATTCTTCTGTAATCAAACGTATTTGCGCTGGGTGTTTAAAGGCTTGTAGTAGGCTTAAGTCAGCAGATTTAGGCGGTGCATGAATAAATAATAACGCGTCTTTTAAACTCGGCAAATTAGGCAGATTTAAAGCATTTAAAGACAACTCGTCAAACTGCATTTGCCCTGTTTGCAGTTGGGTATACACCTGCTGGTGTAGTTGCCGTAATTTGATTTGAGTCAGCCCTTCGGTTAAAGGGTAAATGGGGGTGTAATAATCGGTTTGCTCAAGTTGCTGGTTATAGGAGTGGCTATTATCTCCCAATTCGTATTCGGGGTGATACACTTCAAGCCCTGTTGCGCCATTTTTAATTTCACCAAACAGTTTTATTGGACTGCCCGTTGTAAATTGCGCTTTTTGCCCTTGGGTAAAGTGATAAAAGCGCAACCCAAGCTGCCCTGTATCATCAGCTACTTGCACCAGCAAGCTGCGTTTGCGCCCCATAACAATTTGTGCAGATTGCACGGTGGCAAATACCAACGCACTTTGCTGGGGCTGTAACTGCCTAATTTTAACGGGGGTTTGGCGGTCTTCATAACGCAAAGGTAACTGTAATAGTAGGTCGTATAGACTAAACACCCCCAGCTTATGCAGCTTTGCTAAGACACTAGGCCCTACACCTTTAAGCTCACTTAATTGCATGCTCAAGTGTTCCTAAGTCACAGGCTTTAACTGCCTCGATTAATAAATCAATAGCCTGCGTGCGTGGAAAACTGGCACGCCATGCAAGTGCTACAGTACGCTTTGGGATAGGCTCAACAAAGGGTCTAATACTCACCAGATTTAAATCCTGTTGACTAATGGCAAACTTGGGCAAAATACTAATACCTAAACCAGTAGCAACCATATGTTTTAAAGTTTCTAACGAGCTGCCCTCTGCAACACTACTTAGCAAAGAATGCTGTTTATGTGATAAATTAGGATTAAGTTTAAATACCTGATCACGAAAACAATGCCCCGAGCCAAGCATCAGTAAATCTTCTTCATCAAGTAAGGCAGGCTCAATATGACTCAGTTTATTCCAAGGATGAGCTTTAGGTAGCACCACCACAAACGGTTCATCGTACAAAGGGCGGGTAACGACATCGGGCTCCGTAAAAGGCAACGCAACAATAATGGCCTCCAACTCGCCTGCAGTGAGTTGCTGGCGTAATTTACCCGTGTAATTTTCTTCCAAATAAAGCGGCATAGAAGGCGCAAGTTTTTGAATTTCAGGAATAAGATTGGGAAATAAATAAGCACCAATGGTATAGATAATGCCGATTTTAAGCGGGCTACTCAGTTGTTGCTCTCCTGAATTAGCAAGGTCAGTAATTTTATTCGCCTCTAACAATACTTTTTTTGCTTGCTCAATAATTGTAATCCCCAATGTGGTCACTGCAACGGCACTTTTACGGCGTTCAAATAAAGCCACCCCTAACTCTTTTTCTAGCTTTTTAATTGCCACACTTAAAGTAGGCTGACTCACATGACACTGTTCTGCCGCCTGACCAAAATGCCCTGTTTTAGCAAGACTAATAATATATTTTAATTCCGTTAATGTCATAGGGTTATCCTGTGCTGTTTTTATGTTACAAAAGCGGTTAATTTGGCAAAAATATTAGATTAATGCTTTTTTTTAATACCATAGCCTATTATGCTCGCAAAAAAGCAACCTAATTACCAATAAAGAGGAAAAAAATGGCAAATATTTTAATTGTTGGGGCAGGCTTTGTAGGCGGTAAATTAGCAAAAAATTTAACCAAAGCAGGTCATCAAGTTAGTGTGATACGTCGCTCTGACAAACTAATTGCAAGCAACATACAACAAATACAAGCTGACATCACCTTACCTATTAATCCTGATTGCCTGCCGCCACAGGTGGATATTTTACTGTATTGCGTTGCTGCTCCAGAATTTAATCAAGCCTCTTATCACGCCCACTATCCATTAGGGCTACAGCATTGCTTTGACGCATTAAATAAGCAAAATATAAAGCATGTGTTTTTTGTATCTAGCACAGGCGTATATGCTCAAAATGATGGGCAATGGGTAGATGAAACTTCAAGTACCGAACCAAGCAGCTTTTCAGGGCTAGAAATGCAATTAGCAGAACAGGTTTTACACAACCAAAACATACCGTCTACCTGCGTACGTTTCAGTGGTATTTATGGTGCTGGACGTAATCGGCTTATTCAGCAAGCACAAACAGGTGGCTATTGTGATCCTGAACCACCCTTATGGACAAATCGTATTCATCGTGACGACTGCGTCAATGCACTGGCTTTTTTAATACAGCACACACTAGCAGGCACACAGTTAGACAAGGTTTATTTACTCTCAGACAATCAACCAGCACCTTTACATGAAGTCATTGAGTGGATGCAACAAGAATTAGATGAAGTCGGCGAATTAGATAAAAATTTAAGTCAAAGCCGCAAATCCAATAAACGTATCAGCAATCAGCGTATTCGTGCGCTGGGCTACAAATTTAAATACCCTAGCTACAAACAAGGATACCGCTCTCAAATTAACGCCATAAACCAAGAGAATACAGAGAATTAAATAAAACTTGATAAAGGTTAAGTTATCTAAATTGGCTTGCACTTATGATGTGCCCCATTCAATATCACATAGTCAGAGCCAAACATGACCAACTTAGTGCAAAACACACAAATAACATGGGACGAAGCCCTAATCCGCCGCTATGATTTAAGCGGCCCTCGCTATACCTCATACCCCACAGCAGTGGAATTTAGTTCAACATTCAACAACGCCGAGATGCACGCCGCCGCCACCGCCTCAAGCAATAGCGAGCGTCCACTTTCACTGTATACCCATTTACCTTTTTGCGCCCACCTTTGCTATTACTGTGCCTGCAATAAAGTCATTACCAAAAAACGTGAAAAAGCCAAACCCTATGTTGAGCGGCTACTCCAAGAAGCGCGTCTACAAGCAGCATTATTTGGTGCTCATCGACCTGTTGAACAGCTACATTGGGGCGGCGGCACACCTACTTTTTTACCGCCTGATATCATGCGTATGCTAATGCAAGGCTATGCAGAGATTTTTAACTTACAACGCCATGACAAGCGTGATTACAGCATTGAAATAGACCCCAGAGAGATGCTTGACGACACCTTAGAAACCCTATGGGAACTAGGCTTTAACCGTATTAGCCTAGGCGTGCAAGACATTGACGAGAACGTACAAAAAGCCGTACATCGGATACAGCCTAAAGCATTGACCGCCAACTTATTACAACAAGCCAGAGCCATCGGCTTTCGCTCTATTAACCTTGACTTAATTTACGGTCTACCCTTACAAACAGCCAACAGTTTTGCCGCCACCTTAGAGGAAGTTATCGAGCTTAACCCCGATAGATTATCTATTTTTAGCTATGCACACCTGCCAGAGCGATTTTTCCCACAAACCAGAATTAAAAGCGAAGACCTACCTGCCCCCAGCGAAAAACTAGATATCTTGCATCAAAGCATTGAAACCTTACTGCAAGCAGGCTACGAGTACATTGGCATGGATCACTTTGCCAAACCTAACGACAGCCTTGCCATAGCGCAAAAACAAGGCAAATTACACCGTAACTTTCAAGGCTACACCACCCATGGAGACTGCGATTTAGTCTCTTTGGGGGTTTCCTCCATTGGACAAACCCAAAACGCCTACTTTCAAAGCAGCCATGATATGAACGTATGGGAAGAGTCCATAGACAACCACAAACTGGCGATTATTCGTGGTATTAAACTCACTGAAGATGACCACATTCGCCGTTGGGTAATAGGTAAGCTCATCTGCCAATTTGCGCTTGATAAGCAACAATTTAAACAACAGTGGCAAGTAGATTTTGATGTTTACTTTGCAGACGAACACCAACGCCTAAAGCCCATGCTAACAGATAAGCTATTAACCGATAGCCCGACACAAATTCAAATTCTGCCAGCTGGACGCTTATTAATTCGTGCTATTTGCCAAATTTTTGATGCCTATCGCAAAGACACCGCCAGCAAGCGTTTTTCACGCATTATTTAAAACAACAACCACCAACGAAGATACCCAAGCGACGACACACCGCTAGCTATAGACACTCATAGCATGGGTATTAGGTGTTAAAATCAACCCCTTTTCAATCACGATAGCAGTCACTAAAGACGCAGGCGTAATATCCTGCAATGGATTAGCAACAGACAAGCGTTCGAGCCTATCCAAATGTGCATAAGCGGTTAATAAATCTTGTGTTTTCCCCTGTTGCAAGCTCGCCTGTTTGCCCTCACTAAGACTAAAATCAATCTGACTATGTTTGGCAAATACCAGCGTTTTTAGATTTTGGCTTTGAGCTAAAAGGGCATGTTGAAAACTACCAATTTGACTAATCACATCGCCATTACTAGCAATACGTTGTGCGCCTAGCAACAGCCAATCAAGTTTTGCATATTGGCATAAATGTGCAATGGCACTGGCATTAATTAAAGTAACATCAATACCCTTATCCGCTAAGATACTTAGGGTTTCTGTCTTATATCCCAATGCCTCACTGACATATAAATGTTGCAATTTATCTGCTGCTTGTAAATGCTGTATAAAAGTAAATGCAGCGCTGTGCAACTGACCATACAACAGCAAACAAACCGCTTCTTGAGGTATTAAACTACAAGCAAATTCAGCCATTTGCTGATTCTGTAATTCAATCGCACTGCGCGTCATTATATGCCTTTATTAAGTGTTGAGTAGATAAGTCTTGCGAATCTAAATGCTCGCTTTGCCCTAACAGCGGTAAAATGCAATTACCTAACTCTTTGCCCAACTCGACGCCCCATTGATCAAAGGAATTAATCCCCCACAACATACCCTGTACTGCCACCTTATGCTCATACAATGCCAGCAACGCACCTAATGTAGCTGGTGTTAACTGCGTAAAATACAACGTGCTACTTGGACGATTACCTGCAATTTGTTTATGCGCTGCCAATTGTAGTGCGCTTGCCTCTGGCACGCCTTGTGCAATCAGCTCTTGCTGCACCTGCGCCAAACTTTTGCCCTGCAACAAAGCCTGTGACTGAGACAAACAATTTGCCACCAACATCGCATGAAAATTACCCACTGGATTATGCGAACGTAGCGGCAAAATAAAATCGCAAGGAATAAACTCCGTACCCTGATGTAACAACTGATGAAACGCATGTTGTCCATTGGTTCCTACCGCCCCCCAAATAACCGCACCTGTATGGTAATCTGCAATCTCACCACTGGTTAATACAGACTTACCATTACTTTCCATTTCTAACTGCTGTAAATGTGCAGGTAAAACTCGCAAATAATGGTCATACGGCAAGATACACTGAGACTTAATGCCATAAAAATTAATATACCAAATGCCTAACAATGCCATAATAACAGGCATATTCTTTGCCAACGGTGCTTGTGCAAAATGCTGATCCATTTTCTCAGCACCTGCTAAAAGTGCTTTAAAATGCGTAAAACCAAACTCAAAAACCAAAGGCAAACCAATAGCAGACCATAAAGAATAGCGTCCACCAACCCAATCCCACATAGGCAAGAGATTTTCCTCTGCAATACCAAACTCAATGGCTTTCGCATTATTAGCAGTGACCGCCAGAAAATGCTGTTGCAATTGCGTTTTTAAGCAACCTGCTTGTTGTAACCAAGCTCGACAAGCCAAAGCATTATTTAAGGTTTCTTGAGTGCTAAAAGATTTAGACTGTACGATAAATAAAGTCCTTTCTGGATTTAGATTAGACACCACCTGAGTAAAATGTGAACCATCGATATTCGCCAGATAATGCACCTTAATGCCTGTATTCGCATAAGGTGTCAGTGCATTAGAAACCACTTTCGGACCTAAAAACGAACCGCCAATACCAATAGAAACCACATCTGTAATAGATTGATTAGTAAAGCCTTTCCAAACGCCACCTTGCACCTTTTCATACAAATTTTGCATTTTATCTAAAGTAGCACGAATTGCTTTTGTAATATCCTGCCCATTTACATACAAAGGGGTGCGCTGGGTCTGTCGTAATGCCGTATGTAAAGCAGGACGCATTTCCGTAGAATTAACTGTCTCACCAGCTAACAAAGCCGCTATTTTAGCAGGAACATCACGCTCTTTAGCAAGGCGAACTAATAAATTAAAGGCGTTATTATCAATACGTTGTTTTGAAAAATCCAAATGCAAATCTGCTGCCTGTACGCTCATTTGCGACACCCGCTTGGGATTAGCAGCAAACCAATCAAGCATAGATTGTGTTTGAATGGCAGAAAAATGGGTCAGTAAGTCTGTGTAGCTGGGGGCTTGGGTTAGCATAAATACTCTTTTATTCGGTGAAATAGTTGAATTTACTGTTACACAAAATAGGCTTAGACGCAATAATCGCATTTGGTTTTGTTACTGAGATATTGGCATTAAAGAGCTTTATTGATAATGAATTAAAATGCTTTGCTGATAATTTAGAAGGAATATGATTAGCGTGAAAAAAATATTAAAGGTGTGTTGGATTTTTGTGTAGCAATCTTATTATTTTGGTTAAGGGAGTTTTAGAACATAATCAAAGTGGTTATTAGTTTTTTTGTATAAAAAAGGGATACCATTTGTATCCCTTGTTAAATATTATTTATTAAATATGACTATTTAATATCGTAACGATCTAGGTTCATTACTTTTGTCCATGTTTTGACAAAGTCTGCTAAGAATTTTTCTTTGGCATCATCACTGGCGTACACTTCGGCAATGGCTCGTAATTGAGAGTTTGAGCCAAAAACCAAATCGGCGCGAGTTGCCGTCCATTTTAGTTCCCCTGTTTGACGGTCACGCCCCTCGAACAAGGTATTTCTTTCATTTACAGGTTTCCACTTTGTATCCATATCCAATAAATTAACAAAAAAGTCGTTACTTAAGACCGCCTCTTTGTCTGTAAACACGCCATGTTTGCTGCCATCAGAGTTGATGTCTAACACACGTAAACCACCTAATAAAACAGTCATTTCAGGAGCACTTAGTGTCATTAGCTGAGCACGGTCTAGTAAGAACTCTTCAGCGGTTGTTGCATAGTCTTTTTTCATGTAGTTACGAAATGCATCTGCTAGTGGTTCTAGAACTTTAAATGAGCGAACATCTGTTTGTTCTTCAGTTGCATCGGCACGTCCTGGTGTAAAGGGTACTGTTATTTTTGCACCTGCATTTTGTACCGCTTTTTCAATGCCTACATTACCTGCTAGAACAACTAAGTCAGCAATAGAGACCTGTTTTGGGTTGCTGCTCTGGTTAAATTCAGATTGAATAGCCGTAAGCTTTTCTAAAACATTGGCTAATTGTTCTGGTTTATTGGCTACCCAGTCCTTTTGTGGTGCTAAACGAATACGCCCACCATTTGCACCGCCTCGCATATCTGATTGACGATAAGTAGAGGCAGATGCCCATGCTGCACCAACTAAGGCAGAAACACTTAAATCTGTTTTGGCAATTTTTTCTTTTAATAGTTTTACCTCGTCTGCACTGATCGTCTCATAGTCAATAACAGGAATAGGGTCTTGCCACAATAGGGTTTCAGTTGGTATTTCTTTGCCTAAGTAACGAGAGCGTGGTCCCATATCGCGGTGAGTGAGCTTAAACCAAGCACGCGAAAATGCATCTGCAAATGCTTGTGGATCATTTAAAAACTTCTTGGATATTTCACGATAAACAGGGTCGGTACGCAATGTTAAATCGGCTGTAGTCATCATGATTTTGACTTTTTTGCTAGCATCATCAACTCGTGGTGCGTGGTCTTCTTCGCTTAAGCCTACCGCATGCCATTGCCATGCACCTGCGGGGCTTTTATCTAGCGTCCATTCATACTTGAATAGCACTTCAAAAAAGCTATTGTCCCAAGTGGTTGGCGTGGGTGTCCAAGCACCTTCTATACCACTGCTAATGGTATCAACGCCTTTGCCTGACTTGTAATCACTAACCCAGCCTAAGCCTTGCTCTTTAATATCAGCCCCTTCTTGTTCAGGACCAACATGTGAGGCATCACCTGCACCGTGGCACTTACCAAAGGTGTGTCCACCAGCAATTAGGGCAACGGTTTCTTCATCTCCCATTGCCATACGAGCAAAGGTTTCACGTACGTCAACGGCAGAAGCTTCAACATTCGGCACACCGTTAGGACCTTCTGGATTCACATAGATTAAGCCCATTTGTACGGCTGCTAGAGGATTTTCTAACTCACGTTCTCCACTGTAACGTTGGTCTTCTAACCATTCCCCTTCTGAACCCCAATAGATATCTTCTTCTGGTTCCCAAATGTCAACACGACCACCTGCAAAGCCAAAGGTTTTTAGACCCATATCTTCTAATGCACAGTTGCCTGCCAAAATAATCAAGTCTGCCCAAGATAAGTTACGACCATATTTTTTCTTAACAGGCCAAAGTAAGCGGCGAGATTTGTCTAAGTTGACATTATCTGGCCAGCTATTTAAAGGTGCGAAACGTTGGTTACCTGTACCACCGCCTCCTCGACCATCTTGTACCCGATAAGTCCCTGCACTGTGCCATGCCATACGAATAAATAAGGGACCATAGTGCCCATAATCGGCAGGCCACCAGTCTTGGGAGGTTTTCATAACCTGAATAATATCTTGTTTGACTTCATCTAAATTTAGCTGTTTAAATGCCTCAGCATAATTAAAATCTTCGTCCATTGGATTAGATTTTGCTGAATGCTGATGCAAAATATTAAGCTGTAGTAGATTAGGCCACCAATCACGGTTCTTTGTCCCCACTAGAGTCGACTGTTTTGTCTCGCCATGCATAACGGGGCATTGTGCTACTTCTTTCTCTCTCATAATAAACCCTCAAAATAAATTATTTTTTATAAATTAATGTCTTTATCAGACTGGGTTATCCTATATTAAGAATATCAATAGAAAAAGATGATTGGTTTTATTGATTTGATAGTTTTTTTCTATTATCTAGGCGGATTAGTTTTAAATACAAGCTGTTGCAATTATTCATATTACAACAATATTTAAAAACAATGTGGGTATTTATCTATTTTAAAATTATGTCCACCTCTAGTATTTTATAAATCGCCTAAAAGCCCGTCACTATAAATACAGACCCCCCGGCCAGCGCCGCACCTAATAACGCACCAACTAATACATCAGTAGGGTAATGCATGCCCAAAATGACCCTTGACAACGCCACCAGCAATGCAAAAGGAACCAGCAGCCACAACAAAACAGGATAATAATAGCCAAGCAATATACTAAAATTAACTGCATTCATGGTATGTCCTGATGGAAAACTATATAAATCCAAAGGCGCACAATGAGGCGAAATAGAATTTGAAGCAATAAACGGACGCTGGCGCACCAAGCGTTTTTTAAGCTGACTATAAATCAACACACAAAGCAAAGCAGTAACAATAATATGCAGCATATTAAATGCACCTTGTAGTCCATCAAAAATAGGCAAGCTCAATAACAAACAGTACCAAAATACCCCATCTCCTAAGCGGCTAATGGCTTTAAAAAAATATTTAACCGCAAAGTGTGAACCTGCCCGATTAAGTTTTTGGCAAAACAGCAGCTCAAATTTATCTGCCTTATGAAATACTAAGGCTATTTTTGTTGCACTTACGTTGGACTGTATCATATTTAACCTCCGTTTGAGATTGATGACTGAATGCTTGTAAATAAGCCAAAAACTCATTAGCAAGATGTTGCCAGCTTAAAATTTGTACTTCTCTACGTGCATTTAAACGAAACTGTTTACGCTGAGCTGGCGATTCAAGTAAGGTTTCAGCAGCTTGAATAAAGCGTTCACTATCGCCAAAAGGCACCAACATACCACTATAAAAATGCTCAATATGTGCATGTGCAGCAGCATAATCAAAACTGACCACCGCCAAACCACTTGCCATTGCCTCTATAACCACATTACCAAAGGTATCTGTTTCACTAGGAAATAAAAACACATCACCACTAGCATAATAACGGGCTAGATCTTCACCTTGCTTAACCCCCGCACAAATCACGTTAGGATAATCACGTTGAATACCAGACAATAACGGCCCATCACCCACTAATATCAACTTAACGCCGTTATCTAAACTCACCAACCGCTCATAAGTGCGTAGAGCCAGATTAAGGTTTTTCTCCCCTGCAATGCGCCCTACATAAATTAGCGCCACATCTTGCTCATCAAGCCCCCAACTGGCACGCAACCTCATACAGCGTTTATTAGGGTTAAACAACTTGCTATCCACACCTCGAGCCAACAACTGAACATGCTGAACGCCATAAGCACTTAAACTGTTCTGCTGAGCCTTAGTTGGTACCAAAGTCATTAATGTACGATTATGAAAATAGCGCAAATAGCGATACACCAAAGGTGCCAGCCAGCCTAAATGGTAATGCGCGATATATTGATGAAAATTAGTATGAAAACCACTGACAATAGGCAAACCCAGTTTATCCGCAGCATTTAAAGCAGCATAGCCTAACGGTCCTTCTGTAGCCACATACAGTATTTCCGTTTTAAATTGCCGTAATGCTCGCATAATACGCCGACGCACAGGCAAACCAAATTTAAGTTGCGGATAATTAGGAATAGGTATGCCTGTTAAAGTAACATGCTGCACATTACCTATACATCGAGTGATATCCTGCGCATTTTGTTTAGGGCGAATAACTTGCACCTCAACCTGTTGCGCCAACAAACCAGCAACCCAATGACCTAATGTATTCGCCACTCCATTAACTTCAGGGGCAAATGTTTCTGTTACAATACTTACTCGCATACTCAAAGGACTGACTCCAACCACCTTTTAATTTCAACTTAGTATGCAGGTTAATTGTGACAGCACTTTTACAAATAGATGATATTCTCAAGACAAAACAAAAACAGAGCACGGCTCAAGAACATACAGAAAAAACAAGAGATGATGTATAAAACGCCACCATAACCACCCAAAGACAGGGTTAAAATGGCCCGCCCTAGAGGATTTGAACCTCTGACCTATGCCTCCGGAGGGCATCGCTCTATCCAGCTGAGCTAAGGGCGGTTTATGCAGCGTGGCGATTATAGGGCTTTCTGATTTATACGTCCATTAACGGACTTATTTACCGCTGTTTTATTCTGTTAAAAGTAACTATTTTCTGGCAAACTAGCGATTTTTCAATATAAGAGCTAATCATAATGCAATTAACCAATCAGACTAATCAATCTGCACACAATTACCTATGGCTGATGCTAAAAATGTTTGTGCTTTCTTTATTAGCAATCCAAACAACTCGAGTGGCAATGGTGCTGATATATTCTGACTATTTTGCAGATACCTCGTTTTTATCTATTTTGCGAGCTATGTTATACGGCGTACGCTTTGATATGGCAACAGTGATTATCTTAGGCAGTCTATTTTGGCTAATACTGCTAATTCCGCTATCATTTTTACAACGCCCACTGCTACGTCAAGTGCTTGCTGGGCTATATTTTTTAGTGCTACTGGTTATTTTGGTCGTATGTTTAGGCGATTTGTATTACTTTGGCGAAGTCAATCGTCATGTCGGACAAGAACTGCTTAATGTCAGCACAGAATTAACTGCCATTGGGCAAATCGTCATTGAAGGCATCAAACTATTTAGCAGTATCTCTATTTTATTTTTAGTTATCATAGGTTGGCTTTGGTGGCGTTGGGTAGTCAAACCAGCAAAGCGTTTAGTGACTGTTCCTAAAGGCATTATCAAAAAAACAACCACCGTACTTCTCGTATTACTACTAGCCGTATTTTTTGGGCGAGGCATGTTAATTTACTCCAAAGCCATATCTACCGTAGATGCCTTTACAATGCCAACGCCCGCTATGGCAAATCTATCTTTAAACGGCGCATTCGTCATTATGAAAGACATTTACCGTCCGTCCCGTGAACCCCTTAATTTTTTAGACAAAAAACAGCTTACAAAACTAGACAATGCCTATTTACAAAAAAACCAACCCACACAAATTAAAAACTGGGTCAATGCTAACGATGACCCTTTTGCACCATTGGTTATCTGGCAACAAAATAGATTTAAAAATAAACCTTTCAACTTTAAACGCAAAAATGTCGTCGTTATTTTACTTGAAAGTTGGGGACGACAAGTCATTGATGCCTTAGGGCAACAAAACTACAAAGCCACCCCTTTTATAGACAGCCTCATTGCTCGCTCACAGGTATGGGATCATTTTTATGCCGCAGGTCAACGTAGTATTTTTGGCATGCAAGCAACATTTTCATCTATTCCCGTACTGCATAATTACCCCTCTTTAGGCTACGGACTAGAAATGAACAACCTCAGCCAGCTAGGATACATTGCTCGCAATGAAGGCTACAAAACACTATTTATGCAAACCTCTGAAGGACGCTCAAATCATGTAGATGGCATTGCCAAATTACTCGGTTTTGAACAATTTTATGGTAAAGAAGACATTCCCATTATTAAAGACTACCCCAATCAAGGTATGCCACCTTTTGGGTGGGATTATGATGGACTTATGTACCTACATAAAAATATTGGCAAAAGCGTACAAGAATACCCCAATAAACCATTTTTTGCCGCTATTTTTACAGGCACAACCCACGCCTCATTTACAGACCCAGGTGCAGAATTTCATATCCGCAAACATGACACCGCCAACTTTGATGGCTACCTTAACACCTTGCGTTACAGTGACTGGTCCATTGAGCAATTTATGGCAGCAGCAGAAAAATCCTCTTGGTATCAAGACACCGTATTTATTTTTTTAGCCGATCATATTTATCGTACAAAAGGAAAAGAATTAAAGGATTTATTTCATATTCCTCTTATTATATTCACCCCAGATGGCAGCTTACCCCCTATGCGCCACCAAAATATTGCCAGCCAATACGACATGCTACCTACCTTTTTAGACTTAATTCAATCGCCACAACCCATTGTCACCTTTGGGCGTTCTGTATTTGATGACATCAACACCAGACCTCCTTATGTAGTGGTCTCTCAAGGCAGTTTATATGGCATAGTCAGCACCCAAGGCTGGGCAAGTTTTAGCGGACAAAAAGACGTACAACACAGCACCTCACCCACTTTTGATAAAAAGCAAGCCGATGCCTACAGACAAGAAGCTCGCTGGCGTTTACAGCATGTAGACAAAGCCTTAAATGAAAACCGCTGGCTACCCAATGCGTTACAAGTAAAATCAGAATAAAACTCCTGACTCCTGACCTCTAGTCCCTGACCGCCTCCCATTTAAACTCGGTAATATTACGTGCTTGCTCGTCAAAATTAATGCCCACTAAATAAATATTACTGCCCTCGTTTAAATAGCGGTGGTGGTATTGGTTGGCTTTGATTTGTGCCAGCGCATTTTCTGTGCCGACTTTAAATTCAAAGATATAACGGTTGTTATTGATTAAAATGCTCATGTCCAACCTGCCTTTATTGGTGCTTTGCTCAGTTGAGACAGGCACGCCCATAGAGCAAAGGTAGATATAAATAACGCTGGCATAAAAGCCCTCGTAGGCAGGTAGGTTGTTGTTGGTGAAGTTCTCATAGGGAATTGAGGCAAACATGGCTTCAAGGGCTTGTTTAAAGTCATCGGGCTTGCCTGCAAATAAAGCACGAAAGCCACTTTGCTGATGCGTCACACGCTCGCTTGGGCTGGCTAAAAACAAATCTAAAATCGCCCCATTTAAACTTAATCTTATTTCTTTATTGGGTATGGTTAAAGAATATAAGCTGCCGCCTAAAGGGTTGGGTATGACTTTATCTATGGTCAAATAGCCTGATTGCAATAACAACACTTCTAAGTTGATGTTGTCTATATCAAAGCTGTCTAAAATTTCTTCGCCTACCTGTACATCATCTAACTTGGGTAGGTAATAGTTGTTTTTTTTAATCAGCTCAATTAAGAAAGTCGGCGTGCCAGTGCTAAACCAATAGTTTTTATAAATATGTTGTTCATCGCAAAACAGTAAAATATCAAAGGGGTTATAGACCTTATCTTGTAAGAAGTTGTAGCCGTTATACCAGAGTTTAAGCTCGGCTAAATCCACCCCTTGTAAAAAGGGTTTAAAACTGGTTTCAATATCGTTTTGGGTATAACCGCAGATGTTCCCAAAGCGAGCGTCTAAAGAAATATCACGCAAATTGTTTAACCCTGAAAACAACGAGACTTTAGAGAATTTACTGACCCCTGTGATAAATACAAATTTAATATGCTGGTCATTGTCTTTAATGACACTATAAAAACCTCGTAGCATATCTCGGGCGTAGTTTGCCATGTCTTTGTTGGTGATGTTATCTAGCAAGGGTTTGTCGTATTCGTCGATTAATATCACAACCCTTTGTTGGTATTTTTGCTGGGTATCTTCTATAAGCTGATTAAAACTATGCGAGGCATCTATGTCCGTATCTATCTTTATACCTAAGCGTTTGCCATTGCTTTTAAGCATCAACATAAGAGCTTGTTCTAGGGTTTTGGGTGTGGACATTTTGCCTGAAAAGCTGATATGAATAACGGGGTAAGGTACGTCAAAGTTGTGTTTATTTTCTATAAAAAGCCCCTTAAATAGCTCTTTTCTACCCTCAAAAATGCTTTTTAAGGTGTCTAAAAACAGGCTTTTACCAAAGCGGCGAGGACGGGCTAAAAAAACGTATTTATAGGCATTGATTAAGTCATAGGCAATTTGAGTTTTGTCTATGTATAGGAGTTTGTCTTCTCGTATTTCACTTAGCGTTTGTATGCCGATGGGGAGTTTTTGTGTCATAACCGTTTCCTGCCGTTGGGTTTAAAGAGTATACAAACAATGCAAGGCTGAGTAAAACCCCTGGATCAGAGGACAGAGGACAGAGGATTTACCCAGCCCCATGCTCCGTATGGTGCTGGGCAGAGGACAGAGCGGAATTAATGTGACTGTCCTGTTTAGATTGAATTTTTTATCAATTTTGATAAAAAGCAAATTAACCCTAAAGAGCCATCAAAGCCAGCCGATAACAACGGTTATTAGCTTATTTTTTTACTGGAGATAAGAAATGATGGTAATTAATAGGGTAACCATAGCAGATGGTGGGCATGTTAATATCAAGCCCATAAGCCAACAACAAAGCCGCGAAATATTTGGTGATGAACAAAAACATGCTCAAGCCTTAAAAGAAAAACAAGCCAAAGAAGCCGCTGACGAAAAAGCGTTTTTAGCCAATAACCCTGAATTTACCATCTCTTACACCAAGACATTAGGAAGAAAAACAACTAGGGAAGAAAAGCTTTTCCACTCTGGCGAGGTTCTTGAAATTTTTATCCGCAAGTTACCTAAAGCCACGGAGCAGGCACAAGAGAGTATGAATCGAATTAAACAAGAGGTTAACCAAAGTGTGCCTGCTTTAAAGTATAAGCAGTGGGACTTTTCTCTTAATCAGGATAGCTCCATCAAAATCATTGGCAATGAGCTCACACAAGATGAGAAAAGCTCTTTAAAAGACATACTAGATAGAAGTGATTTTATTGAAAACCTCAAAACCATTAAGGGCTTAATGCTTGATTCCCTTATGCACAATAGAGGCCCCGCCCTTTATTCAAAAGGCTTTGGTAAATACGATTTAAACGAGCAAAACTTCTCGAATATTATGCGTTTTAAAGAATACCTTGATAACAGCAAAGACCCCAAAGAGACGGTTACAGGTGCTTTTATTTCACAATTACAAGAGCGAGCCAAAGCCGTGTATGACTTTAAAGTGCGAATTTATGTTTAGGCGCATGATACGAAAACCAGCTTTAAACCCTTTTTACAGGAGGTAAAACCCCTGACTCCTGCCCAGCACCATGCGTTGCAAAGTGCTGGGCAGGGATCAGGTTTCAGTCCTTGACCTCTGACCTCTGACCTCTGCCCAGCACCATGCAGAGCATGGGGCTGGGTAAAACCTCTGACCTCTGACCTCTGACCTCTGTCCTCTGTCCTCTGTCCTCTGTCCTCTGTCCTCTGTCCTCTGTCCTCAGTCCTCAGTCCTCTGTCCTCTGTCCTCTGTCCTCTGTCCTCTGACCTCTGACCTCTGACCTCTGACCTCTGACCTCTGTCCTCTGTCCTCTGTCCTCTGTCCTCTGTCCTCTGATCCCTGACACCTGACACCTGATTCCCTGTGTCTGCTTTTTAACGGCGTACAACTTGAAAGTGATTAAATGCCTGCTGCTCTGGCATAAATTCTAAGCGGTTTATGTTTAGGTGTGCAGGTTGTTCTGCTATCCAAACAATGATATTGGCAACATCGTTGGCACAGATTGCCTCTACTCCCTGATACACAGCCTGTGCCTTTGATTGATCTCCTGCAAAGCGCACTAAGCTAAATTCTGTTTCTGCCATGCCCGGTTCTAAACTGGTTACTCGCACTCCTTTACCCACTAAGTCTGCACGTAAGTTATATGAAAACTGTGAAACAAAGGCTTTGCTTGCGCCATATACGTTTGCACCAGGGTAAGGCCAATTAGCAGCTACTGAAGATAGGTTAATAATGCTGGCACTACGCTGGGCAACTAAGGTGGGTAGCAGCGCATGGGTAATATTCACCAACCCTTTAATATTGGTGTCTAGCATGCAGTGCCAGTTGTCTAAGTCGGTATGCTCACTGCTTTCCAATCCTAAGGCAAGACCTGCATTATTAATCAATAAGCTGACTTGTTTAAATTCGTCTGGCAAATGGGCTATTGCTTGTTTTATGGCATCATTATCGCGTATGTCTAAAGCCAGTAGATGTGTGGCTACTGGCAACTCTTGCGCTAAGCTGTGTAGCCGCTCTGTTCTTCTGCCGAGTAATATAAGCTGGTAACCTTTATTTGCTAAGGCTTTAGCGGTAGCTAGCCCAAAGCCTGACGTTGCGCCTGTTATTAATGCGGTTTTATTCATTGTTGTTCCTTGTTCATTTTATAATGGGTAATGGGCTTATCATGTCATAGCACTTTCATGATAACAATATATTGATAATTGCTAAGATACTGTTTACTATGTCTTTCTTTTATAACAATAATAATAGCGTGTCTATCTATGTTGAAGTCTTTAAAATTGGTTTCTATCAGTGTGGTTGTGCTTGCTTTTTTGGCCGCACTTACTTTTGCTTTGTATGTGTTGTTTTTGCAAATAACAGAGTATGTGCCTAATGAGGTAGAGCCTTTAGAAATTGAAAATCCACAAACTCAGGTTGTGCCTGTTAATCAGTCTTTGAGTGCGTTAACTTATAACATTGGCTTTGCTGCTTATACACCTGAATTTAGTTTTTTCTTTGAGGGAGGCAAGTATTCTAAAGCGTTAAGTCAGGCGTCGGCAAAGGCGGTATTACAGCAAGATGCAAAGCTAATAAACCAATTAGATTTAGATTTTTTATTATTGCAAGAGATTGATATTAATACGCCAAGGGGGGCAAATCTTAATCAGCGTATGCTGCTACAGCAGCAAATTAAAGGGGCTTTCAGTTATACCTATGCCATTAATCATTATGTGACATTTTTGGCATTTCCTTTATTAGATATGTCTGGTTATGTCAATTCAGGTTTGCTTACTGGTGCTAAGTATCAAATTAACCAAGCACAGCGTATTAATTTGCCTGCTTATGGACAGTGGCCAGAGCGTTTGGTTTTTGAGAAGCCTTGTTTAACCCTATATCGTATGCCAACTGCCAATAACCGTGAGTTAATCTTAATTAATGCGCATTTGTCTGCTTATGATGAGGGCGGTAAGGCACGTAAGGCACAGTTGTTAATATTGAATAAAATTTTAACTGATGAGTATGCTAAAGGTAATTATGTGATTGTTGGTGGCGATTGGAATCATGTTTATCCACAGCTAGACCCAGAGCATTTTTCTAAGCCTTATGACATTCCTTTGGCAGATTATTATTATCCTTTTCCTACTCAAATTTTCCAACCTGAGCATTATCTATTTGCAGGCGACACCAGTTTGCCTACAAATCGTAGTGTGGCTAGAGACTATGTTAAAAATAAAACCTATACCAGTGTCTTAGATTGGTTTGTGATAAGCGATAATATTGTGTTAGAAAAAACAGAGGTGCAAAATACAGAATTTGCGTATTCTGACCACCAACCTGTTTTATTGCGCTTTAAGTTAATACCTTAATTCGTCTGGTTTTTAAGGCGCTCTATGGTTTTTTCTTTATCTTCCCAAATGTTTTGTAACCAGCTCTGAAATTCGGCTCGGTATTCTCGGTCTGCTTGATAATTACCATTTAGGAGGTTTTCAGGAATGGGAATTTCTCTAACTTCGGCTTTTACACAGGGCATTTTCCCTTGTAGAAAATCCCAAAAAGTGGGAATTTCATTGGGATAATATAAGGTTACATCAAGGATAGATTTAAATTGGTTGCCCATCACATTCATTGCAAACGCCATTCCTCCTGCTTTGGGTTTAAGTAAATGTATAAAAGGCGAGCCTTGCTTTTGTCTTTTTTGTTGGGTAAAGCGAGTGCCTTCTACAAAATTCATAATACTGGTTGGTATTTCTTTGAATTTTTCACAGGATTTTTGTGTGGCTTTAAAGTCATCGCCTTGTTTTTCGGGGTGCTTGCGTAAGAAGTCTTTGCTATAGCGTTTCATAAATGGAAAGTCTAATGCCCACCATGCCAAACCCATAACAGGAACTCTAATAAGTTCTTGTTTTAAGAAGAATTTAAGTAGAGGAATGCGTCTGTTAAATAGGTATTGTAAGACTAAAATATCTACCCAAGATTGGTGATTACAAATAACAAAATACCAGCCTTTTTTGTTTAAATTTTCTGGCATCTGTATCTGCCATGCCATCTTTTGTGTTAGGTGCATCCAACCTGCATTACAAGCAGACCATAGGTGTGCTATTTGATTTAAAACATAGGTTAACCGCTTGCGAACACTGGCATTGGGGATAAGCAATTTTAAAAACGTAAATGCAAACAGCAAACTTGCCCAAAATAGGCAGTTAATGGTTAATAATAAAGCGGCAATGGTGCCTTTTAATATGGCAAACATAATTTCTCTCTTGTTATTTTTTTAATGGTTTGTTTGTTGTGCCTGAATGGCGGTTAATGCAATAGTATAAACAATATCATCCACTAATGCGCCTCTGGATAAGTCATTAACTGGCTTTGCCAACCCTTGCAACATAGGTCCAATACTAATTACATTGGCACTGCGCTGTACTGCTTTGTAGGTGGTGTTGCCTGTATTTAAGTCTGGGAAAATCAATACAGTTGCTCGTCCTGCAATATCACTGTCTGGTGCTTTGGATTTGGCAACACTGGCAGTGGTGGCGGCATCGTATTGTAATGGCCCGTCTATTTTTAAATCGGGGCGTAGGTTATTGACAATCTCGGTAGCGGTACGCACTTTTTCTACATCAGCTCCACTGCCTGATTTGCCTGTGCTGTAGCTTATCATTGCCACTAATGGGTCTATGCCTAGTGCTTTGGCTGAGTCGGCACTTTGTATGGCAATATCTGCCAATTCTTCTGCATTGGGGTCTGGATTAACAGCACAATCACCATATACCAGTACTTGATCTGGCAACCCCATAAAGAAAACAGAGGAGACCAGTTTTGCACCTTCTGCGGTTTTGATTAATTGTAATGCTGGACGAATGGTGTTGGCGGTGGTGTGTATTGCACCTGATACCAGTCCGTCTACTTTATCGGTGGCAAGCATCATCGTACCTAAAACCACATTGTCTTCTAATTGTGCCTCTGCCATAGGCTCGGTTAGCTGTTTATGCTTGCGTAGTTCAACCATAGGGGCAATAAATTGACCTCTTGCTTTAGCTGGGTCAATAAGAGTTAAATCTTCTGGCAAATCAACCTCTTGTGTTTCTGCTACCTGCTTAATATTGTCTGGATTACCAAGTAAAATACAGTCGGCAATACCACGAGTTTGACAAATGACCGCCGCTTGTATGGTTCTGGGTTCTTCGCCTTCTGGTAATACAATTTTTTTCTTCTCTGTACGCGCTTTGGCAACAATTTGATAACGAAATGCTGCTGGGCTTAATCTTAAAGTATGTGGTGTGCCAATTAGTTTTTGTAACTCTGCTACTTTTAGGTGCTCGGTAACACTGGACATAATCAGCTGTACTCGCTCGTGGTCATCATTCGGTACTTGGGTGTCTAGGTCACTTAATTTCTGAGCTGTACTAAAGGTGTTAAAACTGGTTTTTAAAATAGGTACGCCTGTTTGTATGGCCTTTTGGCAAAGATTAAGCAACTCTTTACTGGGCATAAAGCCCCCTGTAATTAATAAACCTGCTAATGGCGTTCCATTTAATGCAGACATGGCGGTGGCAAGCAGTATGTCTTCTCTATCTCCTGGAGTTACAACTAAGGTACCGGGACGCAAACTTGTAAGCATATTTGGCATGGTGCGAGCACAAACCGATACACGCAACACTCGACGGGTATTTAGATCTCCTGCATATAACACTTCTGCATTTAACCCTCTGGCAACATCTAACATACGCGGACTTGCCAGTTCTTGCTTATGTGGAATAACGCCCATAACTGGGCATTTTGGCAAACTAATATCCCAAAAAGGCTGCAAACTTTCTGCATTAAACGTATCATTTTGATGGGTATCTGCCGAGGGAATAGATGAGGACACATCACTATTACCCACCATATTAATAATACAGCCAAGCTGGTTGCTTTTGCCTTTACCATATAAACCTGCTTGCAATTTAATGCTAGATTTAACCTGTTTGGGCGTGCGATTTAAGCCGCTGGTCACTAACAGTACATCGGCATTTAAGGCTTTGGCAATTTCAACATTGAGTTTGGCGGTATAAGGTTCATTACGATCAGGCACCAAGCCTTCAATAATAACCACATCGCAACTGCTATCTACGCTGGCATGCAATTCCACTACATTTTCTAGCACTTGGTCTAAATCATCTTCGCTGACTTGATTTTGAATATCTGATAATTGCAATGGATTGGGCGTTTGAATATCTAATAATTTACGCACCAATCCCGTGGAGCGTTCTTCTTTTTTATAATCAGGCGCAACGGGTTTAAAAAAACCCACTTTTAGGCCCTGTTCATCAAGGGCACGAATTAATCCAAGGCTAATGGTGGTTAAGCCTGTACCTGTTTCAGTTGGTGCTAAAAGTATATTAATCATAATTCTCTAATGGGTTAGGTTAAATGTGTCTTGGGCTATCATTAATTCTTCATTGGTGGCTATAACCAATACGGGCAAACTATCGCTATGGCTAATTCGCCCAATTTTGTCGCCTTGTTCTTGATTTAGTTTGGCATCAATCTGAATGTTAAGCAGTTTTAAATTGGCAATAATATTGGCACGGATTACAGCAGCGTTTTCTCCAATACCTCCAGTAAAGACAATGGCATCTATACGTTCTAAAGAGGTGCATAATGCCGCCATTTCTCTGGCCGCTTTAAAACAAAATAAATCAATGGCACGCATTGCATCTACATTACCTTGGTCACTTTCGCTAACCAGTGTACGCATGTCATTACTAATGCCTGAAACACCTTGCAAACCGCTTTGTTTATTAAGTATCTGGCTAATGTCTTGCATGCTCAGGTGGCGTGCTTTGGCAATGTAGGTAAAAATACCAGGGTCAATGCTACCACTGCGTGTGCCCATCAATAAGCCATCAAGGGGAGTCATTCCCATACTGGTATCTACCGACTTGCCTTGTCTTATGGCGCAAGCACTACAGCCATTACCTAAATGAGCAACAATTAAATTAGTTGCCTCTTGTGCTTGTCCAAGGCGTTTTGCTGCCTCTTGTGAGATATATCTAAAGCTGGTGCCATGAAAACCGTAACGGCGTACTTGATTTTCTTGGTACCAACTAAAGGGCGTACCATATAAATATGCCTGTTGCGGCATGCTCTGATGAAATGCAGTATCAAAAACGGCAACCTGTGGCAATGTTGGCATGAGTTTTTGGCAGGCTTTAATGCCTAAAATATTGACAGGATTATGTAGTGGCGCAAGCTCATTAATCTGTTCAAGCTGAATAAGGGTGTCTGCTTGAATAAGCTGACTTTGTTGGAAGTGCTCCCCCCCGTGAACCACTCTATGCCCAATACCAATTAGCTCATTTTGCCAAGGGTTTAAGGCATGTAAAATGGCTTCTAAAGCCTGTTCATGCCCCGCATTGGGTAAGGCTTTTTGCACACTTAGCGCACCTTTTATTTTAAGGTTTGCACCGCTTTCTTGGAGTCGTTCAGCTAAACCACTGGCTATTAACTCGCCTTTTTTATGCCAATGGTATAGTGCAAATTTAATGGAAGAACTGCCACAATTTAAAACTAAAATAACAGGTTTCATAGTATCTCGATTAAATATAAATAATGGGTTAAGGCATGACCTGTTGCAAATGGGTATCGGTTTCTAGTTTTTGCAAAATGTCTCTAACCCCTTTGGTCATGGACTTAGGTAACTGAGTAAGTGTAAATGCCACACCATAATGATATTCGGTGGTCGCTGCGGTGGTATTCACAATACGCCCTGGAATACACCTTAAGGTATGGCAACCACAGGCTATTTTTAAAATCATAGCTTGTCCTAGTTTGAATTTTTTAGGGCTAATAATGGCAACGCCTTTAGTGGAAAAATGATAGGCTTTGACCTCAATGGGCTTTCCAGTTAAGCCTAAGAAATAATTTTTTTGTACCACAACGCTCAGTGAATTAAGTGTATTTGTATTCATTTATGCATTTCCTGTAATGCTTGTTTTGTGCTGCTACCAAGTGTATATGATTTTTAAGTATTGATAGCTGCTTTTAGCTATTTTTTCTGTTGGTATTTTACTACCTAAGCAGAAATATAAAAACCAATTTTAAATAACAATAATTATCCTTTTGTAGGTAAATTGCAATGTACACCAAGCTCGATACCAATTAACCATTATCCTTATTAACTCATTGCCTAATATGTGTAGGATAGGCTAAAAATCAAATAAATGTTACAATATTTACATTATTCCTGAAAACTTTGTGCATAGAATATTTACTGATTGTTCAATATGAACTAGCATTAACAACCTGTAACCAAAAACTACAATTATGTACATTTGTGTGCTATAGATAATCTTGTATTGGTCGTAAATATAAGTCGCTGTAAAGCCATAATATAAACTCTGATATAAATTTTAAAATTCAGCACCCAATACAAAAAAATAACTCACATTTAATTGTTGTAAATACGCTCATTAGGAGGCGATACATGTCTAATAAACCTAAAATTCTAATTGCAGACAGTAATTTAGCGGTGCAAGCCCAATTAGGTAAAATTCTTGGTGCTGACAGCAATGTGATTAGCCTATTGAAATATGAGCAATTAACTTTTTGGTCAAAAGAAAAAGCCCATGAGGTCGATTTTATTTTTGTTTGTGAGAGCTTTATTGGTGGCGATATTAATCAGTTTTGCCGAGACTGGAAAAACGATTTCAAAACTCGCAATTGTAAAATTGTGGTATTAGGTGATGATAGTGACGAACAAGAAATTTTAGCGCTTAAATCAGGGGCGGTATTATATTTACGCAAGCCTTTAAATTTTGAATTATGCAAATATCGTCTGGCGCAGCTCATTGCGCAGCAACAAAACATGCTTAGCCTAGAGAAACAATCTTATTTTGATGCCCTAACAGGACTTGCTAATCGCCATTATATGAACCATTTTTTGCAAGCAGAATGGGGACGCGCACAGCGTGAACATAGCCCTGTTGGTATGATTATTGTAGATATTGACCAGTTTAAACTCTATAACGACCAATATGGCCACATACAAGGAGATAACTGCCTTAAAACAGTTGCCAAAGCACTTAAATCTTCCGCTAAACGCCCTCGGGATATGGTTGCTCGCTTTGGTGGAGAAGAATTTATTTTAATTTTACCTAATATTCAAGCAGAGGGCATGGCAGTGGTGGCTCGTAAAATTAGAGAAAATATTTGCCTCTGTTCTATTCCTCATGCCAGCAATGCACAAAGACCTTTAATTACCGTTAGTATGGGGTTGGCGTGGAGTGAAACCGTTAATAATAACAAAGCTGAAAACTTGATTATTGCCGCTGATAAAGGACTGTATGAAGTTAAAAATACAGGGCGTGACGGCTACAGCAAATTAGCCGATATTAGCAACAGTAAAAGCAGTCTGTCTATTTAAGTTTTTAGCTAAAATCCAACGCTGGAACTTGCAGCCTGTTGGATTTTAACATTCAGATTTCTTCTTAAAAAAACGCTTCATATAGCGCTGATTTGCTTGTTTTCTATCTAATAAAATAAATACATCTGCTACTTTAAAGTCATTATCTAAAAATGCTTCACCACAGACTTTAACGCCTATGCGTAAATACGTTGTCAATAAAGGTGGGATTTTATCTTTAACATCTATATTGCGATCAAATGCCGCTTTAGGCACAGGTATTTTAGGCACAACTCGTTGATTTTCTAAGGTAAAATGAGCATCTCTTAAATGTGCCATTATAGCATTGGCTTGGCTTAAATCCTTGTCTAATGGAATGCTGGCACAGCCCATCAGATAATCTAATTGGTTATCTTCTAAAAAGTTTGCCAGCCCTGCGAACAATAAAAACATAGCAGAAGTGCTGCGATATTCAGGGTCAACACAGGTTCGCCCTATTTCCATATATTGTTTATCAGGCTGAATGATATTGCTTAAATCAAATTCGGTAGCAGAATAAAAGTGACCAATTTTTTCTGCGCTGGCATTGGTAATAATGCGACTACAACCAACGACCTGATTAGTATTGAGGTCTTTAACAACCAGATGATGGCAAACTTCATCAAAACGGTCGTAATCTAAACGCTCTTTGCTATTGGGTAAGTCAGCACCCATATCTTCAGCAAAGACACGATACCTTAATTGCTGGGCTTGGATTATATCGCTTTTGTCTGTAGTTATTTTATATGCTAAACGATTTTCTACTGCTTGAGTATGACAATCAGATTTTTCCTGATTCATGTTTTTTCCTTAATAATAACTGAAAAAGTATAAAATAAAATTGAGACGTAATTATTAAACTTTATTAAAAATAACAAATTAAAAACAGACAATACCGTTTCTATCAACTAATGTTTTCTTTGGTATCTATTTAATCTGATACCTTTTAAATAGGCAAAATGTAAATAAAACCAACCTCACATTATAATTGAAACTGGTTATATATGAAATACAAACTGTTTTTTTTAGGGCTTTTAAGCTGTTTTTTAGCCGCCCCTTGTTATAGCAACGCACCTAGTATCTCTAAGCAACAGGCATTTATTGTGGTGCAACAATTTTTATCTAACCAAGTATTGTACTGGTCACCCATTCAATTTCCTGTACAAATTGAGCGTAAAAGTAAAAGTCGGTTAGCCAAGCAGCTCGATGCGCTATTTAAAGCACAACAATTAAATCGGGAAAAAGGAAAAAAATGGGTCAATGCCAATAACATATCAGAACACCGAGAGCGTATCTCGTTGTACTGGGATTATGCTTTAGACAATAATCATAGCTCTGGTTTTGCCTATGGCAATGCCAGTTTAAAGCGGATTGAGCAGCTCTCAAAAGCGAAAAATTATGCTGGAGAGTTTTATATACAGATGCGGATTAGTTGGTATGTAGAGAATATGCCAGCATGGAGCAAACGCCCTGAATTTCATTCAGTACGGTTACTTAGGCGTAGCAAAGAATCCTTTAGTAAACCTTTTATAAAAAGTTTATACTTGCATTATAAACAAGGTAAGTGGGTTGTTTGGCAACCTAAAACCTAACCACTCATTATCAAATTAAGTCTTATTTTTATGCCTTCAACTTATCCCACATTAACTGCAACTGTCGGCAATACGCCTTTAGTGCAAGCAAGCAGACTCTTGCCTGCACAAAGCACTAACACCCTTTTATTAAAACTAGAAGGCAATAATCCTGCAGGTTCAGTCAAAGATCGTGCGGCTTTTAATATGCTAAATGCAGCACAGCAACAAAACCTTATTCGCCCTGGTGATAATCTAATTGAGGCAACCAGTGGTAATACAGGTATTGCATTGGCAATGGCTTGTGCCATGCTAGGCTATTCCATTACGCTAATTATGCCAAATAACGCTACTAAAGAGCGGCAATGGGCGATGCAGGCTTATGGTGCTCAGTTAATTTTGGTCAGTGCCCAAGGCGGTATGGAAGAAGCTCGTGATTTAGCATTAGAGTTACAAGCGCAGGGTAAAGGCTTGGTACTCAATCAGTTTGCCAATGAAAATAACCCTAACGCACATTATCAAAGCACTGCGCCTGAAATCTGGCAGCAAAGCCAAGGCAAACTAACACATTTTATTAGCTCTATGGGCACAACAGGTACAATTATGGGTTGCTCTCGTTATTTTAAAGAGCAAAATCCTGCAATTGAAATTATTGGTTTGCAACCAGCAGAAGGTGCTAGCATTCCAGGCATTCGCCGTTGGCCTCAGGCTTATTTGCCTGCTATTTTTGATGCCAAGCGGGTTGATTGTATTTTAGACATTGAGCAAGCAGAGGCAGAGCACTGTATGCGTGAGCTGGCGCGTAAAGAAGGTATTTTTGCGGGCGTTTCCTCTGGCGGAGCGGTAGCTGCTGCATTAAAGCTGGAAAAGAATTTAAAACATGCTACCTTAGTCGCCATTATTTGTGATCGTGGTGATCGCTACTTGTCTTCAGGTATTTATGCCCATACAAAGAATGCTGAAAACTAGCAAACAATAGGAGTTTACCCTGTGGTTAAAGTGCGTGCGGATTATCCCATACAAGCAGATGGTCGTCTTAATGTCTGCCTTTGGGTAGAACAATTTAAACAACCAAGCTGGACTGATGAACAGCAAGTTATTCAAGCATTAGAGCTGGTACAAACATTAGCAGATACCGACAGTGCCATCAAAAGTCCTCTCAATAGTCTTGAAATGGCGCTTGAGATGGCGCAAATTCTAATTGATTTGCGCCTTGATCAAACCTCTATTATTGCCGCTATTTTGTATCGCTGTGTGCGTGAGAAAAAAATCGATTTAGAGCAAATTCAGCAGCAGTTTGGTGCAGAGGTAACCCATCTAATTGATGGCGTACTACGTATGGTCGCCATTAGCCAAATTCGCAGCGCAGCACATGCTCGTAAAGCACAGAACAAGCATAACCAAGTCGATAATATTCGTAAAATGCTGGTTGCCATGATTGATGATGTTCGAGTTGCCCTTATTAAACTGGCAGAACGTACCGCTGCTATTCGTGGGGTTAAAGATGGACAGGAAGAGCAAAAACGCAAGGTGGCGATGGAAATCTTTAATATTTATGCACCATTGGCTCATCGCTTAGGCATTGGGCATTTAAAGTGGGAACTTGAAGACTTGGCATTTCGTTATTTAGAGCCAAAAAACTATAAGCAAATTGCCCAGCTTTTAGATGAAAAGCGCATCAACAGGCAAGATTACATTAAAGCCTTGTTAGAGCGCATTCAAGCCTCAATGGATAACGCTGAAATCAAAGCAGAAATAAGCGGGCGAGCCAAACATATTTACAGCATCTGGCGTAAAATTCAGCGCAAAAACATTGGTTTTTCAGAAGTATATGATGTGCGTGCTGTGCGTATTTTAGTACCTAAACTCGCAGACTGTTATGCGGCATTGGGCATTATCCACTCTTTATGGCGACATGTGCCTAATGAATTTGATGATTATATTGCGAACCCTAAAGAAAACGGCTACCAATCCTTACATACTGCGGTCATCGGTCCAGAAGGCAAGGTAATTGAAGTACAAATTCGCACCCATAATATGCACGCTGACGCAGAGCTAGGGGTATGTGCACACTGGCTATATAAAGGAACAGACACCCAAGAAAAAGACCGTGCCTATGAAGATAAAATTTCATGGCTTAGACAAGTCTTAGAATGGCATGATGAGCTAGGCGATATCAATCAATTAGCCCAAGATTTAAAAGCAGATTTTGCCCCTGAGAGGATTTATTTGTTTACCCCTAATGGCGATGTTTTAGACTTACCGTATGTAGCAACTCCCTTAGACTTTGCCTACCGTGTGCATACCCAAATTGGGCATAAGTGTCGTGGAGCTAAAGTCAATGGCCGCATTGTACCTTTAACCTATTTGCTCAAAACTGGCGAGCAAGTGGAAATCTTAACCCATAAACAAGCGCAGCCTAAACGTAACTGGCTTGCCAATGGTAGTGGCTATCTGTATACCGCCCGTGCTCGCGCCAAAGTGACCCACTGGTTTAAACATCAGGCATATAGTAAAAATCTTGAAGAAGGTCGGCAAATATTACAAAAAGAGCTCAAGCACTTAGCACTAAGCAGCCCCTCTTTAACAGACATTGCCATGCGTATGAATGTCAAAAGCGTCGAAGACCTCTATGCAGGTATAGGTGCAGGAGATGTCCGTTTAGGACAGGTTATTCAAGCCATATTAAAGCAAAACAACAATGAGCAACACCATATCCAGCAACGACTGCCCTTTAGTGGAATTAAAAATAATCTGGAGAAAGCTGGGCAAAATAATGATATTCATGTTGTTGGCGTGGGCAAATTACTTACCCAATTAGCCAGTTGCTGCCAGCCTCAAGTAAATGAAAGCATTACGGGTTTTGTCACCAAAGGCAAAGGCGTACAGGTACACCGTAGCGACTGTGAAAACTTGCAAAACTTACAGCAACAACAACCAGAGCGTATCGTACAAGTCAGCTGGGGGCAAAAACAAACCCAAAGCTATGACCTTAACTTACATATACAAGCCTTTGACCGCAATGGTTTATTGCGTGATATTAGCCAAGTTTTAAGCACACACAATGTGGATATTTTATCCCTACAAAGTAACTCTAACCGTGAAGAGCATGTCACTTACTTTAATATCAATGCAGAAATAAATGATATGACACAAATATCTCATTTAATTAACCGGCTTTTAGAAGTACCAAATGTCACAAATGTACAGCGAGTAACACCATGACTTCTTATAAAATGCAAGATTTACTGCATTTAATGCAGCGTTTACGAGACCCTCAAACAGGCTGTCCTTGGGATATACAACAAACTTTCTCTAGCATTACGCCACACAGCGTAGAAGAAACCTACGAGGTCATTGATGCAATTGCACGAGAGGACTGGACAAACTTAGAAGAAGAGTTAGGAGATTTACTTTTACAAATTATTTTTTACTGTCAAATGGGTGATGAAAAAAATTATTTCGACTTTAGTAGTGTTGTCCACAAACTGGTTGCTAAACTTATTCGTCGTCACCCTCATGTTTTTCCTGATGGCAAACTCACCTGTGACATCAAGCCCAGTAAGATAAATGAAGAGCAGGTATTAGCAAACTGGGAGCAGGTTAAACTACAAGAAAAAGCAGACAAAAATAAGCATAATGAACGCTTATTAGACGACATTCCAGCGGCGATGCCTCCTTGGTTGTATGCTTATAAAATGCAAAAAAAAGCAGCTAAAGTTGGCTTTGACTTTAGCCACTGGCAAGCCATAAAAGACAAAATACTAGAGGAACTACAAGAGCTAGAAGAGGAAATCAAGCAGCATAACAAGCAACGGCAACAACAAGAAATGGGGGATTTACTCTTTAGCTGCATTAACCTTGCAAGGTGGCTTAAAATTCAACCTGAGACTGCATTAAGAGGCAGTAACCAGCGTTTTAAACAGCGTTTTGAGCATGTAGAGCAAGCCGTTAATCAACAAGCCAGCTGGCAAACCACCAACGCTGAGCAATTACAGCAATACTGGCAAGCGGCTAAAATAGCCTGTGCCAATGACGATTAACCCATTGTATGATTATTCTTGGTATAGACCCCGGTTCGCGCATTACAGGCTTTGGACTTATCCGCATACAAGCTCAGCAAATACACTATCTGAGTAGCGGCTGTATTCGCTTAGGCGATGATGATATGGCGCAGCGACTAAACAACTTATTTGACAGCATTAAACAAATCATCATTCAGCACCAACCTCAGCAATTTGCCATAGAACGTGCCTTTATGGGGCGCAATGCTGACTCTGCCTTAAAACTAGGACAAGCCAGAGGGGTTGCCATTGTCGCTGCCACACAGCAGGGTTTAGACGTGCAGGAATACAGCCCTAGAACCATCAAACAAAGTGTTGCAGGCGTTGGTTCTGCTGAAAAGATGCAAGTACAAATTATGGTACAAAAAATTTTGAAATTACCAGGTTTGCCACAAAGCGATGCCGCCGATGCACTCGCCATTGCGTTATGTCATCACTATCATCAAGGGCATCTCATTCGTCGCTTAGGTGCAACTCGTCGTCGAGGAGGACGCTCCTCTTAAAACCAATGACGGGTACGATTGGCAAATGCTACTAAAGAGAGCATAACAGGCACTTCCACTAACACACCAACCACGGTTGCCAATGCTGCCTGTGAGTGCAAGCCAAACAGCGAAATAGCCACCGCCACTGCCAGCTCAAAAAAGTTTGAAGTTGCAATCATACAAGCAGGAGCCGCCACATTATGCGGCAATTTAAGTTTGTAAGCACTCACATAAGATAATGCAAAAATACCATAGGTTTGTAACAACAAAGGAATGGCAATCAGCATAATGACATAAGGCTGCATAATGATTGTCTTAGCCTGCAAAGCAAACAATAACACCACCGTTGCCAACAAACCCACTATGGACCAAGGCTTGAGCTTAGCAAGCCAATGTTCAAGTGCTTTTTTAGCTGTTTTTTTAAGTAATAAATAACGGCTGATCACCCCCGCCACCAAAGGCAAAAGAACATACAAAAATACCGACAGCAATAGCGTTTGCCAAGGGACTTTAATATCGCTCACACCTAATAAAAATGCCGTTAATGGTGCAAAAGCAAAAATCATAATCACATCATTAAGCCCAACTTGCACCAAGGTATAATTGGCATCACCTTTGGTCATGTGGCTCCACACAAACACCATTGCAGTACAAGGAGCGACACCCAATAAAATCATGCCTGCTATATATTCTTGAGCCTGTTGAGGTGAGACATAAGCAACAAAAAAAACTTCAAAAAACAACCACCCCAACGCTGCCATTGTAAAAGGCTTAACCAACCAATTAATAACCAATGTTAATAGCAAGCCTTTTGGTTTATTGCCCACGTCTTTAATGGCACTAAAATCCACCTGCACCATCATAGGATAAATCATTAACCAAATTAATACGGCCACCAAAATATTAACCTGCGCAACTTCAAAGCGGCTAATTTGTTCAAATAAATCAGGTAAGGTCATACCTAAAAACAGTCCGAATACAATGCCCAAAGCAACCCAAACCGATAAAAATCGTTCAAAAATACCCATATTATGCTTCTTTATTTTCCTGATTAACCCTTGCGATTAAGGCTTCCTTACTTTCTACTTGCTCTGAATAGCGAGTTGTTAAATACTTACTTTGATCACGTGTTAATAATGTCAGTTTCAGCAATTCTTCTAACACATCAACCACTCGATTAAAATAAGGCGATGGACGCATACGCTGGTGTTCATCAAACTGCAAAAATGCCTTTGCCACCGAAGACTGATTAGCAATGGTCAACATTCGCATCCAACGCCCAAGAACACGCATCTGATTAACCACATTAAAAGACTGCGAACCACCACAAACTTGCATTAACGCCAACGTCTTACCCTGAGTCGGACGCACCGCACCCAAACTTAAAGGAATCCAATCAATCTGGGCTTTCATAATGCCTGTTATGCTGCCATGACGTTCAGGCGAGCACCAAACTTGCCCCTCTGACCAAAGCACTAAATCACGCAGTTCCTGCACCTTTGGGTGCTGCTCATCACAACTATCTGGTAGTGGCAATCCTGTAGGGTCAAAAATTTTTACTTGCGCCTGCATGTGGGTTAACAATCTAGCGCACTCTTCAATTAATAAACGGCTATAAGACACCTCACGCAAAGAACCATATAGCAACAAAATGCGTGGTTTATGACGAGATAAGGTTAGGTTAAAATCATCAACGCTAGGAATATGGCAATATGCCTTATCTAAATTTGGATTATCCATATCATCTGTTTCTAATGACATTAAAGTGCCCCTTGTAAGCTCAAAATAGAACGCCAGTTTGATTTATTGGTCTTTTTTAGCTGTAGTAATACCGCAACTCGCTGCTGAATAATTTGCATACAATGAGTAAACGCCTCAGTGCTTTTTTGCATATCTGTTTCTAATGATGGGTCTGATAAATTCCAGTGCAATGTTAACCCCTCAGTAAACAACACAGGGCACGGGCTTTGTGCTGCACTATCACATAGGGTAAAAACAATATCTGGTTTAAAATCAACAACGTCCTGCAATGACTTACTATACAAACCCTGAGTATTAAACTGAGACCGCTGTAAATGTGCTAATGTCAAAGCATGAACCTGAGAGGCAGGCTCACTACCTGCACTTTTAGCCAACAGTTGACCTTGACCTAATTGGTTGGTTATTGCCTCTGACAAAATACTACGACAGCGGTTATGCGTACAGACATATAAAATTTGCAGCATCTAATCACACCGCATCACTTGAGGAGTATCTGATAAACGGCATAAACATAACTCTAAATCACTAGGGGCTTGCCCCTGAACGAGCTGCAAAACCTGTTCAACCCAAGCAGGTAATTGTGGATTTAAACTATAGTACACCCACTTACCACGACGCTCAGCAAGTAATAACCCCACCTCCCTTAACAGTGCCAAGTGTCGAGAAATTTTAGGCTGACTTAAATCCAATGCCACCACCAATTCACAAACACAAAGAGCACCCTGCTGCTTTAGCAACAGTAAAATAAGTAACCGAGTCTCGTCACTTAAATACTTAAAAAAAGTAGTAGGGTTGATAGATAACAAAACAGATATCTCCTATACACACTAAAAAAGTTATGACCTCAATTTAATCCATGAGCAATATATATGAATATACATATACACTCAAATAATAAAACCAAAAGTGTGTGAATAAAGAGACATAAATATAGAGTAAGACCACTTTATTCCCTAAGCGGTCACTCAAAGATGAAAAAGTTAAAACTGACTAAAAAGCATCAAAGTTCTTTTTAGTAAACATACAGCTAAAGCGATAGCTTTTATCCTTTTGAATAGGTGCAATCAGCTTATCTTTAATCTGCTGCTGATATGCTTCCTTAGAGGCACTTGGATTGCCTCCAAGTGAGACATGCTCAAAATCGTAGGAGAACCAACTTAACCAACTTTTCTCCTCAGTAAAGTAATCATTTTTAACCAAGAAAGTTTTATAGTTATCAATATTCCACACTCTGGTCATCTCTTTATTAAAAAAGACATCACGCATGGCCTCTCCCGTGGCGATTTGACCTAAAGATTGAGTACGCTGACAAAAAGCCTGTGCATCAGCAGGTGACATGGCAATGCCTTTAGGCGCATTTTTTTTATCATCATAATTAATGCGTTGATATTTTTGTTTAACCGAAGAATTAAACAACAAAAACTCAGCCTCTGTTAAAGGGCGCATCACATAGTAATCTTTACCATTACGATGATGTTGAATATAGCGTTTAGGGTCAAAGCCAACACGGTTTGGGTTATCTTTATCTATGATTGCACCTTGCTTAATCCCCATATCACGGGTAATTTCAGTACATAAAGTGACCTCACTGCCTGCTAAATTTTTACTCTTAATACAAAATTCAACCGCTCGTAAAGTAGAAAATGGAGGAAAATTATAGCTTGAGCCTGACCAATTTTTAGGTGTATTCGTTTGTAATGAAAGCCCATGCCTAGATGCCAAATCACTACGCCCTGCAATGCGCCACCAAGACTCTCTAAAATTAGGGTAATACTTAAGTACTGGTTGCATCACGCCATCAAGAGTTAGGTTGGTTTTATTTTTTAATGTCAGCTTAGGCCAGTAAATTTCTTGGCAGCTTTCATTACCCACCATTGGGCTATCATCTTTAGGTGTGATACACAGCGTTAAGGGCTTATTTTTCCACTCTGGCTTTAATGTAAGCTGCCTACCATTTAAAGTTTTACCCGCAATCTTCCATACAAACGCTGTTGCTGCTTCTGTATCACCATTGCTATCATAAAAACGGTATGCCGCCTCAATGGTTTGCCCTACCGCCAAAATACCTTTTATATGTAAATTATTGACCACAGGCTTTGTATCTTTATATTCATAAACCGTTTGCGGCTTGCTACATTGTTGATTGCCTTCAAGATGACCTGTTTTTGCAAATACGGTTACACAGCCTTTAATCTGTTTATTTAGGCTATCTGGTGTAACCAACCAAGACTTACTATCAGCAACCTTTAAATTATCAACAAACCATGCGTATTGGGTTTTACTTCTGTCTTCTTGGTCCTTATCTTCATCTTCATAGAAGTAATTTAACTGAACTTGGGTACGTGTTTTAATTGTTTGAGGCAGCTTATCTATATGTGCTACTGGTTTTTTATCACCATACTTTGCCTTAACCAAAACCTGCTCGGCACTACAAGCAACTATTGCTTTGTTATCTTTTTTTAATACACATACATGAATTTTTTTGCCCTGCCATGCTTTTTTTAACTCAATACTCTTACAAGAGTTACCATGAAAATCAATATCACCAACCTCATCATCAATAGGCTTAGCATCAGCGTACCATTGGCATACATGTTTTACATCATCTGGCAGTTCATAAATAAATGCGGACAACGAATTTGCCACACGGTCATTGGTCGGGTTAGGAATGCTTATACGAGTATGGTATACAAACGGCTTCCATTTTACTAAGATCTTTTTACTACACATTCTAGCACTTTCATATTCCGTATTCGTGGTTTTTGGCACGACGCAATATTCAATCTCAAAGCCCTGTAAATCTTCTGTTAAGGTCAGCTTATTACCTTGTTTTATTTCACGTCCATTAGGGTGCAACCAAAACTGTCTAGAAATATCTTGATTGGCAGGCACATTTTTGGCAAATAGGTATCTGCCTGTTAACGTTTCATCAACTTGATTTAAACCTGTCACTCGCACTGCTTTAATATCAGGCGCATAGGTTGCTTGCTTAAGAGGCGCTGAACTCTCTTCCACACAAGCTACAAGCAAAATAGCACTTATAAAAATAATTAATTTTTGCATTTTAGACCTTTTGGGTTATTACACAGAGAATCGAATAAACGGCGAACCACATTCCTACGCCTAATTATATTTCAGGCAGATATAAAAAATGATGTCTTATTGTATACTAAATGTTGTATTTTTGTCTTTATTATTGCCATTTTTTATAATATTCTTTGCCATCAATTAAATTAAAGCGCTTTGCTTTAGCAAAATCTTGATAGTCCTGTGGTAAATCATCAAAAGGAATAAAGCGCTTTGCATCGGGCAAAAGGACATTTCTTTTATTAAAATCCACCTCCAACAGGTCACGATTTGGCAGCACAATGGCGGCAAAGGGGTCGTTATGTAAAATCTTTGTATAACGTGAGATTATTCTTAACCTTTGTGCAGAAATAGGCAAGCGCATATCTTTGCCTGTGACTGTCGTAATAGGGGATATATTAAACAAACCTAAAATTGTATAAAAAATATCTACTTGGCTAAGCGGTTTGTGCTCATTCATAGAAATAGATTGGATATGTTGCTGGCTAGCAAAGACCAATAAAGGATTAAAAACCACCTGCCTTTCAAAACCTCGATTAAAGCGACTGTGCTCTTTATTAACGCTCTGTCCATGATCTGAGGAATAAAATGCCCAAGTATGGCGAGTATCTAAGGCTGCAAATAAGCTGGATAAAAATAAATCGCTATAAAGGACTGTGTTGTCATAAGCGTTTAATCCATTTTCTTCTTTTTCAGGTAAAAACTGTTTGATGTACTTAGGGCTGTGTGTGTTGTATGGGTAATGGCTACCGTTCATTTGTACCACTAAAAAATAAGGTTGTTTTTTATTTTTTGCTTGCTTAATAAAAGGCAAAATACCTTGTTTAAGCAATTGCATGTCATCAACGCCTGATAGCACATCAACATTGGCAGAAAATTGAGTGCCGTTTTTAAATACATCAACATCTTTATCAATTAAAAGCTGATCTAAATTACGCCATTTAAGCTCTTGAGCAGTAATAAAGCCCGTATGATAACCTGCGGCTTTAGCATAATTAAAAATCGTAGGTACAGAATAAATTTTACCCTTAGGGTCAATCCCCTGAAAACCAGTTAGCATGTGTGAAACAGAACTGATGGTGCGTGTGCCTGTTGACACTGCATTTTTCATTGCCAAAAGTTGGCCAGTTTGTGCCAGTGCATCTAGCTTAGGGGTGGTTTTACGCTGATAGCCATATAAGCTCATATTAAGTGAATTTAGAGATTCTCCGACAATAAAAATAATATTGGGTGCGTCTTTATCCGCCTTTTTGAGCTCTAACTTTGGCTTATCAATTTGGTTATCTGCTGCAATTACATAACGCTCTAGCATGGCAGGAACAAGCGACCAAAATGCCACACTGCTCATTTGAAACTTGGCGGTGCTATACCAACTTAACGTAATAACGGCAAAAAAAGCACAGGCCAAAAAGCCATTGCCAATGCGAGCTAACCAGTGTGGCTTAAGTGCTAAGTTAAATACTAAAATTAAAATAGGCAGTTCAATCGCCAGCAACAAACCAATGCGTAACCAAGGGGTATTTGTTGCACTTAATTGAATAGTTAAAAGCGGGTCATTAATTAAAAAATACAAGTCATATAAACTGACAAAACTCTGATAGGTGGCAAAATAGCTGAGCTGTATCATCTGTGGCAGCAGTAAAAAAACCATACCAAAAATGCGTAACGCCCTAGATTTAAAAGGCAAAACAGCATACAAAAACAACAATAGCGTCAATCCACTTAGTGCTATGTTAATCCAAAATCGCTGACTAAATATTAACTCTGCCAAATCAGCAGGACTGCGTATTAATAGTAAATCCAGCACCAGTATAATTAATGTAAGTAAAAATACAGCCCATTTAGGGCGGCAATTCAGGTTTGTTTGTACTGTTTTAAGCATAAAAATCTGCGAGATTAATTGGTGTAAATATATTCAAATTATGACATAAAAAAAGAAAGGATAAAAAAGAAAAGGTCTTCTTAATCAGATTAAAAAGACCTTAAAATAGGCTTATTTATTTTTTTTGATAAGATAATTTAGCACATCAAAAAAGGCATCTTGTGACCCTGCAGTACTAACAGAAACCAAGTATTTGCCATTGACAACCACCGCAGGCACACCTGTTATTTGATAATTTTGAATACGCTTATCTGCACGTTTCATTTGGCTTTTAACACCAAAAGAGCGATAGGTGTCATCAAAACTTTGTTTGCTAACACTGCTATTAGCGAGCACAAACTCACGCTGAGCGTCTTGCCCTAAAAGGCGTTTTTTATCAACATGAATGGCCTTAAATATTTTACTGTTTAAGCTATCAGATAAACCTAATGCTTCAACGGTATAAAATAATTGTGCATGACTTGCCCAAGTTTTATTAAACAAGGCGGGCATTTTACTAAAAGCCACTTGACTGGGTAAAGACTGTTTCCATTTTTCAATACTTGGCTCTAAGGTAAAACAGTGCGGACAACCAAACCAAAAAATTTCTTCTACATGCACACGGCCATCAGCTAAAACAGGCTGTGGATTGGCAATCAGTTCATAGCCCTTGCCAGGTGCATACTCTTTGGCTGATACCACCGTGGAAAGCAACACAAATGAACAAAGCATTAATTTAATAAATTTCATAATATACCTTTTTTTAAGAATTAGAACGAGCAACAAAGACCTATAAATAATAGGGAAGTTCAAGCTAAATTAAAAAACAAAAAAAGGCAATAAAATTGCCTTTAAATGATGTAAAAACCAGCGATTTAATTTAGCGTAAACCCTGAATATAGTTGGCAACTGCTTTAATTTCAGAAGCGTGCATACGATTGGCAATATTCCGCATAATTTTAGTGTCCCCATCGTTGGCACGTTTATTATCACTAAATAGGGTCAGTTGCGTACTAATATATTCGCTATGTTGCCCTGCTAACATAGGGAATTTTGCTAAATCAATACCTTTACCACTAGGTCCATGACAAGCAAGACAAGCTGGAATTTTTTTCTCTGCAATACCTGCTCGATAAATACGCTGTCCAAGTTTGAGCATTTCTTTTTTAGCAACGCCTGGCTTTAAAGTTTGCTGGCTGAAATAAGTCGCTAAATCTAAAATATCATGGTCTGATAATTCGCTTACAAAAGGTGCCATAGGTAAGGCTTCACGACGACCATCACGAATATCCATAATTTGCTTAACCAAATAAGGTTTACCCTGACCTGCAATTTTAGGATACATAGAAATAGGACTATTGCCATCAGCACCATGACATGCCATACAGGTATTGGCTAAGGCTTTGCCTTTTTCTGCATCACCTGTATAAGTTTTTTTAGCATGCTCCGAATGACCTTCTTGCGCTAAAGCAGTGGTTGATAACAAGCAAAAAATAACTGCTGTTACCCAGTGTTTAAATGTGTGTCTCATCATAAAATCCAAACTTTTCATCTCATATAATTCAGGTTTAAAGTATTTTTTATGAGGTCTCTCAGCCCCATTACTTTAACCTGTTTGCTAAATACGACACCTTAACCGTTCAATATGTTAAGATGGCGCGCATACAATCTTCCCATTATATAACATAAGCGACAACTCGGACACCTAGAAAACTAAAATGCAGATAAATTCATTGATATATCACAATACTTTTTTTGAAAAAAGTGCCGCCAAACTAAATCAGTGCCCCAGCGAGTCATTTGCAGAGGTTGCCTTTGCTGGACGCTCTAATGCGGGCAAGTCCAGTGCGTTAAACAAACTAACACAGCAAAAAAAACTGGCTCGCACCAGTAAAACCCCAGGACGCACACAGCTTTTAAATTATTTTAAAATTGGCGATGCGCCTTGCTACTTGGTTGATTTACCCGGTTATGGGTTTGCCAAAGTGGCTTTGGATATTAAAGAGCAATGGCAAAAAGAGTTAATGAATTACCTACAAAAACGCCAAGCATTAAAGGGATTGGTCATATTAATGGATATTCGCCACCCACTTAAAGAGTATGATCTTGCCATGCTCAGTTGGACGTTACAGGTCAATATGCCAGTGCATGTATTACTAACCAAAGCAGATAAGCTAAAACGTGGTCCAGCGCAAAATACGCTGCTTAAAGTGAGAAAACAGCTTACACTTGATTTCCCGCATGCCAGCGTGCAAATTTTTTCAGCACAAACAGGCGATGGGGTAACATTATTAGAAAATCAATTAAACCAGTGGTTACTAAACGCCAAATCAGTCTCTTAACAAGGAAGTCTTATGTCTTTAAATATAATCCCAAAACATGTTATATGCCAAGTACAAAGGGTTAATCTACTCACACCTAAAATGCTGCAGGTTATTTTACATTTTGAGACATTACCAGATTTTTATGCGGGGCAATATCTGTTATTACACATTGATATTAATGGAGAAAATAAACAACTACCCTATTCTATTGCAAATGCACCTGCGGCAATAACTGGTTGTAAAAACCAGCAATTAGAGCTTTATATTGCCAATCATAGTGAACTAGAACAACAGCTTATGGCGCAATTAACTTCCTTATCAACCCTGTCTGTTGAGATGCCTTTTGGGGAGTGCTGTATTCGTCCTGACTGGTTACAACAAAGGCAGTCTAAGGCTTTAATTATGCTTGCCTCTGGCAGTGGTTTTTCACAAATTAAAAGTTTATGTGAGGCTGTTTTTGCAATTAACCCCAAACAGGAAGTCCATATTTATTGGTCTAATGCGGTGTTAGAGGACTTTTATTTGCATAATGTCAGTACCCATTGGGAGCAAAACTATCCTAATTGCTATTACCACCCTGTATTACAAAAGGCTAAGGCGGGCTGGCAGGGCAAAAATGGATATTTCCATGATGTAATTGCTCAGGATTTTACCCAGCTACAAAATACCGAGGTGTTTGCCTGTGGCTCACCTAATATGGTGTATACCACCCTTGATAGCTTACAGAAAATGGGGCTAACCCAAGCAAATATGCATTCAGATGTATTTGCCTATGCCCCTAGAGAGAATACTTAGGCTATTTTTTACTTGGGCGTTGCCAATGGCCTATATTGCGCTGTTTGCCTCGTGCGACAGCCAGTTCATTTTCTGCCACATCTTTAGTAATAACTGAACCTGCACCAGTGGTGGCATTATTACCAATATGAACAGGGGCGACCAACGCGCTATTTGTACCAATAAATGCGTTATCTCCAATGTGAGTGTGCCATTTATTAATACCGTCATAGTTACAGGTAATCGTGCCTGCACCAATATTGGCATGGTTGCCTACGTTAGCATCTCCAATATAACTGAGATGATTAACCTTTGCGCCTTTACCTACGGTGGTTTTTTTAAGCTCACAAAAATTACCCACTTTAGCTTGAGCATGCAGCACCGTATCTGGGCGCAAGCGTGCATAAGGACCAATTTGACAGGCATCTTCTATACAGGATTGTTCAATAACAGAATGTGATGCAACCTGAGTTTGTGCTCCAATTTGGGTATCTTTAATCACGCAGTAGGGGCCAATTTTGACCGCATCGCCTAAAATCACATTGCCGATAAAAACACAGCCCACATCAATTTGCACATCTTTGCCAACGGTTAAACTGCCGCGCACATCAAAACGTGTAGGGTCAGCAATATGAGTGCCTTGTTGCATAAGTTGATTGGCATAGTTGTGTTGATAAATGCGCTCTAGTTGCGATAGCTGTAAACGGTCATTAACTCCTTGTACTTCATAAGCGAAATCAGGCTGAACACTGGTTACATCAAGCCCCTCGGCAACCGCCATCGCAATAACGTCAGTTAAATAGTATTCCCCTTGGGCATTGTTGGCAGATAATGCCGGCAACCAGCGTTTTAAATACATGGCAGGCACCGCCAAAATGCCTGTATTGACTTCTTTGATTTTAAGTTGCTCAAAGGTGGCATCTTTTTGCTCGACAATGGCACAAATTTGCTGCTGTTGATTACGTACAATGCGCCCATACCCAGTGGGATCATCAAGGCTGATGGTCAATAATGCCAAACCCTGCGGTGCTGCCTTTAATAGCCGCTGTAAACTGCTAGGCGTTATTAATGGCACATCACCGTATAGCACCAAAACCTGCTCATTATCAGCAACCACATCAATGGCTTGGGCAACGGCGTGTCCAGTTCCTTTTTGTTCTGTTTGCACTGCCCATTGAACAGAGTATTCGGACATTGACGCTTGTACTTGCTCCGCTTTGTGACCAATAACCACATGTAAATTAGGGTTATGCAATTGGCTGGCGCTGTCTAATACATGCGCTAACATTGGTTTGCCTGCTAATGAATGTAATACTTTGGGCAAATCTGACTGCATTCTTGACCCTTTGCCTGCGGCAAGGGTGATTACACTTAATGTCATATAACACCTATAAAATAATTTGATGGCGTTAGTATTAATCAAGATACCGACTTTTACAAACAAAACTAGGAGGCTTAGGTGGGTTGCTTTTATTTATTGTGTGGTTTTTTTAAAGGCTTGACGGTTAACCCATTCATCTGCTTCACGCTGCTCTGTGCGTGCTTGTGCTTGTTGATATTCTTGCTCTAATTTATCCAGCATTTGTTCAAAACCTTTGCGTTTGGATTGCGCTTCTAAAAAAATCTGTTTTGCTTGCTCTGCCTGTGACTCTAATAAATGTAGCTGCTCTTCTTGGGATTTAAGTCCTGTTTCTATTTTACTAATAAAGTCTAAACAATGGTGTAAATACCCTGCACTCATGCTGTGATTGGGGTCAGCAGAAAATCGTTGACGATAGTCATTGGCATATTGCTCAAGCTGGCTGCGCTGAGCATATTGCTCATCTAATTTTTGTTGGTATTGCCCCCAATTTTTAAGGGCTTGCTGTTCATCTTGCTCTGCCAGTTTAAAAACAGTTTCTAAGCGTTTACCTCTGGGGTGTTGACGTTGGCTCATGTTGCAACCGTAGCTGGCGGTGTTTGTAGCTCTGGCAAGATATCATGCAGAGCTTGTTCGCTCTCATCAATATTAAATCCTTCTTTAAGGCTTTGCTGCAACAGTTGTTTTATTATAGGCATACGCTCAATGGCAACATCAAGTATGGGATCACTGCCTGCTTGGTACGCACCGACGCTAATTAGGTCTTGATTTTGTCGGTAGTGTGAAAGTAAACGCTTGCACATTTGCGCTCGCTGTAACCAAATATCTGAGACAATATTAGGCATCACACGACTGACTGAGGCTTCTACGTCAATGGCAGGGTAGTGTCCTTCTTCTGCCAATTTGCGTGAAAGTACAATGTGCCCGTCTAAAATGGCACGGCTGGCATCGGCAATGGGGTCTTGCATATCATCGCCTTCACTTAATACGGTATAAAAAGCAGTAATCGAGCCGCCTTTGCTGCCTCCGTTACCCGTACGTTCTACCAGCTTGGGCAGTTTATTAAAAACAGATGGTGGGTAGCCTTTGGTAGCAGGGGGTTCGCCAACAGCTAAGGCAATTTCCCGTTGTGCTTGGGCATAACGGGTTAGGGAGTCCATTAGCATTAAAACCTGCTCGCCTTGGGCTCGAAAATACTCTGCAACGGCGGTGCAGTATTGTGCTGCACGCAAGCGCATAAGCGGCGAATCATCTGCTGGAGAGGCAATGACTACCGCACGTTTTAAACCTTCTTCTCCTAAAATTTCATCAATAAATTCTTTTACTTCTCGACCCCGCTCGCCAATTAAGCCAACAACGACAATATTGGCTTCAGTAAAGCGGGTCATCATGCCAAGCAGCACACTTTTACCTACGCCACTGCCAGCAAATAGGCCAATACGTTGTCCTTTGCCAACGGTAAGCATGCTGTTAATGGCACGAATGCCTACGTCTAAGGGTTCTCGAATAGGCGCACGGGTTAAGGGGTTGATAACAGTGCCTTGTAAATTGCCCTGTTCAATTTGCTGTATCTCACCCAATCCATCTAATGCTCTACCATTAGCATCAACAACCCGCCCTAAAATTCCATAGCCAACGGGGACATCAGCTATGGCTTTAAGAGGACGCACTTTCGCACCTGGGCAAACGCCTTCTGCTTGACCTACAGGCATCAAAAAAACACGCTGGTTATCAAAACCGACTACTTCTGCTTCTATGGGGGTATTTTGTTGACGCTCAACCAAACAGCGATCGCCTGTTTTTACGTTTAAACCAACGGCTTCCAAAGTTAAGCCAACCATGCGAATTAACTCCCCTGAAATCGGTGGTTGATAAACGACCTCTGGCACTGTTTGCTTATGCCATAGGTGGCTAAGCTTGTGGCTCATTTTCTGCCTCATCAGTTGCTAAGGGGTCGGTTGCTGCGGTGGAATTAGCACTTTCACTAAGTATGATTTGTTCTGAGGACGCACTGTGTTCATCATCAATGGCTTTTAACAATTGCTGTGCTAAGGGTTTAAGTACTTGCTGCAAATGCTCATAGGCTGAATATTCTACTAATGAATGGGTCGATTTGATTTTGCATACCCCCACCTCTAATTCATTATTGACCTGCATATTTAGTGTTTCGCCACGCGTCTCTAAGGCAAGTTGTAGCTGTGTATAATCTTGCTCGGCAAGTTGTACCTGTATATTCTCAGCACCTTCTGGCAATTGCTTTAAAGCCGTTTGAACAAATTTATGAATATTAGCAGTACCTGCTTTAAGCTCATGTTTAAGCACCTGTTCACATACTGACATCACTAATAACGTAATGGTGTTAGGTAGCTGGGCATCATGTTCTAAAACACGACTTTGTAATTGTGCAACCAATTGGTTAAGACGTTCTCCTATGGGAGCAAATTCGTTCATTACTTGTTCTTTTGCTGCTTGCTCGCCACGTTCTAAACCCTGTGCATAACCTTCGCTTTGTCCAATGGCAATGCCTTCTTGTTTGCCACTTTCTAAGCCTTGGGCATGTCCTTCTTGAGTGCCAGTTTGACGACCTTCAATTAGTCCTTGCTCTAAACCATCGTTATAGGCTTCACGGCGAATATTCTCTAGCTCTTCTGCGCTAGGCAGCTTTAAATCATCAGGTGCATCAGGCATGACATCGCTGGATTTGTCTGCTGCGTCCTGAGCATCGGTATCAGCATCAGGCGAAAAGTCAGGCGCACCTGTCCAATAGGGCAAACGCCAAGGCTTGGCTTGGCTTTCTTCTTCTGCAGAAATAGTCTGGCGTACACTCATTTAAACCATCGCCTCGCCACCTGCACCACCTAATACAATATCACCGGCATCTGCCATGCGCCTTGCGGTGGTTAAAATTTCTTTTTGTGCCGCTTCTACATCACTGACTTTAACAGGGCCGCTGGCCTCTAAATCATCACGCAATAGCTCGGCGGCACGAATGGACATATTTTTAAAGAATTTCTCTTGTACATTCGGATCAGAGCCTTTCAGCGCAACAATCAATAAGTCGGTGGAAATTTCCCGTAAGAGTGCTTGAATACCACGGTCATCGACATCAACCAGATTTTCAAATACAAACATCAGGTCTTGAATTTGAATACCCAAATCTTCATCTTGCTCTTTAATTTGCTCAAGCAGCTCTGTTGCTGTGGAGCTATCAACAAAGTTAACAATATTAGCGGCCACTTTAACACCACCCATCGTGGTGGTTTTCGCTGCGCCTTTACCACTGAATTGCCGCTCTAAAATATCGTTTAACTCTTGCAATGCTGCTGGCTGCACTGCCTCTAATGCGGCAACTCGCATAATAATATCAAGCTGTACTTTTTCAGGAAACATCGTTAGCACTTCAGCCGATTGGTCAGGATCGAGATAAGAGACAACAATGGCTTGAATTTGTGGGTGTTCATGGCGAATTAAATCAGCTACTTGTCTGCCTTCCATCCATTTTAGCGAATCCAATCCCATAGTATTACCGCCAACTAAAATGCGATCTATAAGTGCATCTGCTTTATCATCACCTAGAGCTTGCGTTAGCATATTGCGAATATATTCATCAGAATCCAGACCCAAGCCAGTCTGTGCGCCGACATCTTCTAAAAAGCTAGCAATAACAGCTTCTACCTGATTTTGACTAACCCTTGGCAAACTTGCCATTGAGCTACCGACCTTTTGTACTTCTTTTGGTCCCATGTGCTTAAGAATTTGTGCTGCGTCTTTTTCTCCTAGGGTCATTAGGAGTACCGCCACCTGTTCTATTTTGGGCAGTTTTTCTACTTCTTGATTATTTTCTTGTTCAGGCATCGTCGTTTACCCAGCTAATAACAACTTGTGCAACCCGTGCAGGGTCTTCCGCAATTAGATTTTTAAGTGCCTCTAATTGCATTTCGTAACTTTGTGACGCGCCAGGTAATAGATATTCGTCCATGCCCTGTAAGGTCACACTATCGTCTAATCCAGCTTCTGCATCTTCTAGCTCATGCAATAAGGCTTCTTCATCATTTTCTTTGCCTTTATTAACAATGCTTTTAATGGTAGGTCGAATAACACCGAAAATTAGCACTAAAATGAACAGTCCTGCAAGCACTTGTTTCATTATTTCCCAAAACCAAGGTTGACGCCAAAAATCTGGCTCTTCTAAGCGTTCGTTCGTCCCTAGGAACATAGAGTTAACTACATTCACACTATCGCCACGTGCCGCATTAAAACCAACCGCATCTTTAACTAGGGTTTCAAAGCGTTGTAAATCTTGTTCACTCCAAGGCTCATACGTCACTTCGCCTTCTTCATTAACGACTTTCTTGTCATTTACCACAACTGCCACAGTCAGCCTTTGTACCTTACCTACCTGTTGTTGCTTGTAACTTAAAGTACGATCAACCTCATAGTTACGTGTAGACTCTGAACGCTTATTAACAGGAGTTCCTCCTGCTCCCGCCTCTGCTGTTGCTTGCTCTGGAGAGGCCGCATCTTTTGGTGGTTGATTACTTAACGCACCGGGAATACCGCCTTCAACCTGATTGACCTTTTCTTCATTTAAAAGCTGCTCACTGCGTAAAGCAATTAAGTCAGGATTATACAGCTCTTCGGTTTGTTCAACTAAGGTAAAATCAATATCTGCTGCCACCTCAGCTTGATAATTATCTGAACCTAAAACGGGCTTTAGTATACCATTGACCGCCTCACGGATAGATTGCTCAACTTTTTGTGTGTATTGCAATTGCTTTTGCGCTAAGACATCTTGAGATTTTTCATCTTCAATTTTAGAGAGCAAATTACCATATTGGTCAACGACTGAAACATCTGCTTTATTCATCTGGGAAATGCTCGTAGAGACCAGATTAACAATGGCTTCTACTTGATTTTTACTTAAACTTGAACCTGCATACAGCTCTAAAAAAACCGAGGCACTGGCTTTTCTGGTATCACGAACAAACACTGACTGCTTAGGTACTGCTAAGTGTACTCGTGCATTTCTGATAGATTTCACACTAGCGATAGTGCGTGCTAATTCACCTTCCAAGCCACGGCGATAGCGTGCATTTTCAATAAACTGGCTAGTGCCTAAGGCGGTGTCTTTATCTAACATTTCAAAGCCAACCGTCTTATCATCAATCAAGCTGGCGGCCGCTAGCTTCATTCTTGCTTTATCTAAATCAGAGGCTTCTACCATTAGAATCTGTGTTGTAGGATCTATCTGAAAAGGAATGTTTTCACGCTGCAATATTTCAATAATATCTTGGGCATTATGGTCTTGCATACGTGTAATCAGTGGCTTATAAGTTGGGTCTTGTGACCATAAAATCAACATAACACAAAAGACCACCACCAATGCGCCACCAATTACCAGTGCCGCTTGGCGTACGATAGGCAACCGATTAAATCCCTGTACCACTGGGTGCATTGTTTTATCTGTCTTTTCTACAGGAGGGGCGTAAGACTCTTGCTCAACATCTTGCGTTTCATTTTCTGTAGCCTCATTGCTTTCAGCGGCATCAGAATTAGTGGTGGCAACAGCGGTGTTATCCATTTAATTTCTCCCGTTATACAGGCATGTTCATTACGTCTTTATAGGCTTCAACCAGTTTATTACGAACCTGATTCATCGCCTGAAAAGACACGCTGGATTTTTGTGCCGCAATCATCACTTCGGGCAAATCAATGGCAGGGTCGCCTTTTTCAAAACGTGTGCGTAAATCGGAGGCCACTTGTTGATTTTGATTAACCTGATTGATGGCATTGGCAAACATCGTTTGAAAGTTGGGTACGCTCACATCGCCTTGTTGCTCCACTTTCTTGCTCGCTATTGTTTGTTGCATTTTTTCAACCTGAGCTGCCAGTGTTTCTTTGGCAGACGAGTTTTGCGGTATATTTTGCTGCATCTGCGCACGCACTTGGCGCATTTGATTTAAAACCGAGTTTACATCAGCACGTTGAACCATAATAAGCCTCTCCTATTGGTTGTCCTAAGCCACCATGTTATATGACCTAGTCAATAATCTGTTTAAAACTGGCAAAAAAGTGACGGTTTATTGTCTTTTCTTGCGGTTATATAGGATTGAGCAAAAGCCTTGCCAAGTTTTAGCTGGCAGACGGTGTTGTAAGAATTATTTAGTCTCCTTACATCGCCCCTTACTCTTGACTTGAGCTAATCATATTTTTCTTTATAATAAATCTCGCTAACAATTAGCAACTAACATAAAAATGGGGTTCAAATATGACAACACAGCAAGTCTCGCCCAAAAGCTACGCCATTGCGGTTATTTTATCGGGTATTTTTGGGGTAATAGGCATACACCACTTTTATTTGGGACGCTATATAGAGGGCACGCTGGATTTTGCTATGTTTGCAACCAGTTTTTACTTATATCTAAATGGTCATGTTGGTTGGGCAGCACTGGTGTTTGCCATTGACTCTTTGCATACCTTTATCATTACCATTATGCTATTGACGGGCTCGTTTAAAGACGGTCAAGGGCGGCTTATTTGCTACCCTGGGCAAAAACTCAAAACTCATTAAATATCACTTCTAAGGAAATTATTATGACTGAACAGACTGATCACAACACCCCTACTACAAATGATAACCCAACAGAAATTCTGTTAAGTGAAAAGGGCTTCGTACCCACTTTGTTGCTGTGCTTCTTTTTAGGCGGCTTTGGAGTGCATCGCTTTTATGTGGGCAAAATTTTAACTGGCTTGCTAATGCTGTTTACCTTGGGTGGCTTTGGTATTTGGACACTGATTGATTTTATTATGATTGCTGTCGGCTCATTTAAAGATAAAGATGGGCTAACCATTAAAGCGCAATAGGTTTAGGTCTATTCAAATAATAATTCAGGCGGCATCTTGGTCGCCTTTTTTATGCGCCAGCCCTGCGCTTGTATATGTTGGTTAATCACATCAATGCGCTGTTGTAATTTAGGGTGTGAGGATAACCATGTGGGCATTTCATCATTGTGCGCTTGTAACATCTGACTAAAAAAAGTGGTGCTGCCTGCAACATGCCCATAGTGCTTGGCTAATGCGTTAAGGGCTAATAAATCGGCTTGGCTTTCTTGTTCTCGACTAAAAAATAACATGCCTACTTCACTACCAGAGCTAAACAAACCATCAAAACTACCGCTATTACCCGTCACCAGTGCATACAGTAGTTGTAGCATTGCCCCTCGTCCTAAGGACACAATGGGGTCACGCTGTTTAATATGGGCAATTTCGTGGGCTAACACCATTGCCAATGAATTTTCATCAGGCAGGTTGTTAATGAGTCCTGTAAAAATCACAATGTGCCCACCTAGGGTGGCGAAAGCGTTTTGTTCATCGGCATTAACCAGATGCACTTTGATATGAATGTTATCGGCAAGGTTTATTTGAGCGGCGAGTTGCTCCCCTAAATTTTGTAAGTAGGCTTGCGCTTGTAGGTCTGTTTTTTCATCTTGCCAATATTTGGCAAACAGCGCTTCATAAGGACGAATGAATTTTTGCTCAGCGCTAAAAGGAACAAATACTAGGAGTTTATCGGCATAATAAATCAAACTTGCAATCAAGAAGACAAACACCACTAAAGCAATGGCAAAACGTCGTAAAAATACATTTAACTGCTCGTCATGGTTTTCTGGAAATTGATAATATTGTTGTGCAGACAAACTGCTCTCCTTAACTGACTATAGTTCCGCTATTGGATATTCACCACGCCAATTAGCTGGCACATTAATGGTAGCTAAAGAACGAATACGCTGCCGATACATAGGATATAACTTGCTATTAGGATACTGTTCTATCAGTTTATCAAACGCCACGCCAGCAGAATACCATTTTTGTTGCAAATACTGTTTATATGCCTGTTCATAAGCAAATAACTCTGCAACTTGATTGCTAGATTGATGTTGACGTAAACAAAGAGGTTCATAAATACGAATAAATTGATTTTTAATCGGCATAACATCTATATAGCGAAAAAGATAATTAGGTGCTGCCAAATAAATATTTTCTGATGCCAAAATGTGCGTACCATATTGCTGATTAAGCTGACTTAAATGTGAGGCAATGGTAGTGCCTTGGCCTTTAATGCGGTAACTTTGATATTGTTTGCTGCCAAAATCGCCCACTAAAAAAGTGCTTTCATGTAAGCCAATATGCAAGCCTTGCGCTTGGGGTAATTGAATTTTATGACGTTGTAAAAAAGCGGGTAATCGCTGATACATACCCAAAGCACAGGCGAGTGCCAATTGAGCATGCTGCGCTAATTCTATCGGCGCACCCCAATAGGCAGACAACCCTGCATAGTGATAATTAGCTAAGGTGCCTGAATGTTGCACCAGCTCTTCTGTTAACTCCGTTAACAATAAATACTGTAAGTGTTGCTGTTTATCTGCTGGCAGGTGCGCTAAAAACAATTCCCAAGGTGGATAATTAATACGCAATAAGCTCAGAGGCTTATATTCTGCTTGGGTATGATGCCAGTTTACATATTGCAATGTTTGAATTTGCGTTGTAGATAAACTCTGTCCAAAAATACGTTGATATGCTTGGCGTTTTTGTATCTGTACTGATTTGTGTAATCCTAAGTGCACCCCTCCCAGCAATAACACATAGAGTATTAGTATACTGGTATCAAATTGTATGCCCTGTATAAATAAGAGTACTTCAAATAAATATAAAAACATAACCAGTATCAGGCTCAAAGCAATCAACTTCCAAGTACGCACTTTGGCAAAGAAAATGGCCAATAAGATAGCCAGCACCAGTATTGCTATTATTTTGCTCAATTGTGCTAATTTAAGCTGCGATACAAACTGACCTTGTAATAAATTATCCACCAAGGTTGCCTGTACCTGCGTGCGACTGAGCGTTTGTTTCATTGGCGTGGTAAATTGCTGCGCTTTGTTTGGCTCTTCGGTAAGTAGCACCACACTGCCTGCCAAAACTTGCTCTTTAGCTGTATTTAAATCTGAGCTATTAATCATTGGATATAAAGTATGTGTATTGCGCGCAAAAGGAATAAAAACCTGTGCCTGATGATTGGTCATTATTTGCCGTTTAAGCAGTTTTATTTTCTCTATATAAGTATGTTCACCTAATGTGTGGGTGTATAAATCAACTTCTGAGCGAACCTGATAGGTCATACTTAATGCCAATGACAATGCAGGAAAAAGCTGCCCCTGATAGCTTTTAAGTAAACTTGCACGGCGCAATACACCATCGGCATCGGCTGTTAAATCCAAAAAACCCGTCCCCTGTGCGGCAAGCTGTAAGGCTGGCAAGCTGGTTATATATCCTGTTTGTGGGGTCAAATTAGGTGTTTTTTGAGGCTTATCTAGTAATATGGAGTAGTTCATTACCAATTGACCTAGCTGTACGTCTTTATATGGCAAAAAATAAAACCCCAAAATTCCATCATATTTATCTAACTTACTGGCGAGCAATTGCTGTTGGCTAATAAACTGTTGATTGGGCATTTCAATTAAAGGGGCTGTTTGGGTTTCTGCAAACACGGTATCAAATGCAACTAACGAAGCACCTTTTTGAATAAGGGTATCAAGCAAGTTGGCAATCTCACGCGGGTTCTCTAGCTGTGATTGAGGAAGACTAAAAATAACAATGCGGGTTGCTGCGGTGGTATTATGATTTGGTGCAAATTGCTGTAATTTAAAATCATAGCTATAACGTGCTAATACAGATAATTGTTGGTTATCTGAATTGATTAGCACCAGCAACATCAAAGATACCAGCAGTACCTGTACAATGAGCCCTTGCCGATTGTATTTTTTTTGTGTTTGAGAGATAGATTGCATACGTCTTTTTAGTCGGGATTAAAAATAAATTTATATAAAACAAGCAATTTCCATGCAAACTCTAACATAAAACAACAAATAGGTTGCGACAATGACCCTATTTATTGCAATCGAACTTGGCTATTTTATTTAAACTTTACTAATATAGTTGAATAAATAGCGGTGGAATAATTATGTCTCATACAAACAAAACATCTCGTATCTATCAAGAACTGGCAGATAGGCTCGGCCCTAGTAGCAAAAAAGGCAACTGGTTAAATCTTTTTTTAGGCATATTAATTTGCTTAAATGTGCTTGCCATTGTACTGGAATCTGTACCCAGCTTTCACCTAAGGCATAACCTCTTTTTACTTGAGTTTGAGTTTTTTTCGGTTGTTGTATTTAGTATTGAATACCTACTTAGAATATGGCTAGCCACTGCGGATTTACCTGCCAATGCCGCTTTTTTAACTCGCTTAAAAGTGCGCTTAAAATACATGATTAGTCCTGCTGCTATTATTGATTTATTAAGTATTTTACCTTTTTATCTGTCATTTATTTTTGTTATAGATTTGCGTTTCTTACGCGTACTAAGGCTATTGCGTATATTTAAATTAACCCGTTATTCTTCTGCAATTAATGCCTTGTTAAATGTTCTGCGTGAAGAGGCAAGCGCTTTAAGCGCTGCTTTTTTTATTTTGATTGTCTTATTAATTTCCGTATCCAGCGGTATTTACCTAATTGAACATAAGGCACAGCCTGATGATTTTGGTACCATTCCTGATGCCATGTGGTGGGCAATGGCAACCTTAACCACAGTTGGTTATGGCGATGTAACCCCTATTACGTCCTTAGGTAAATTTTTTGGTGGCTGCGTTACTTTAATTGGTATGGGCATGGTCGCCTTACCCGCTGGTATTTTGGCCTCTGGCTTTTCTGAGCAACTTGCTAAAAACAAACGCCGCTTTCACGACGAATTTAAAGAAATGCTCAAAGATGGCGTACTTGATGATGAAGAGAAAAAGCGACTTAAAGCCCTACAAAAAGACTTAAATTTAACCGATAAAGAGGCACGGATTTTAATGAAAATGGTCGATTCTGATCATCATTTAGTCTGTCCTCATTGTCATAAAGACCTCATTCATCAGACAAAAAAATCCAAGGCTAAAATTAGCCTTGGTAACTCACTTAAACTTTAAACTTGCTGATTGCTTGAACTAAATTTAATGTTATTCGTTCAACTTGCTTGGCATTTTCTACACTAGCATTGGAGTTATCTAGGGTTTCTTCTGCGCCTTTTTGAATAGACTGTAAACTTTCATCAACCAGCTGCGCCGTTTTGTACTGCTCAGTGGTGGCATTACTGATGTCTTGGTTCATCTGTTTTAACTTATCAATGGCAATTAATACATCGTCTAAGAATAAGTCTACTTTATTGGAGTTCTCCAAACCAACACTGGTATAACTCACAGATTCTTGCATTAAACGGGCAGATTGTGTGACCGAACTTTGCAATTTGCTAATAGACTCATTAATGGATTCTGTAGATTGTTGAGTCCGACTAGCAAGGGTACGTACTTCCCCTGCCACCACCGCAAAACCACGCCCTTGATCGCCAGCACGAGCCGCTTCAATGGCGGCATTTAATGCCAATAGATTAGTTTGTTCTGCAATATCTTGAATTTCTTGTAAGACCACACTAATTTGCTGGCTTTCTGTTTGCAAACTAGCAAACGCCGTGTCTGTTTGTGCAATCGCCTCAGCAAGCTGCTCTACCGATTTAACCGCCTCTTTAATGGAATCATTACCTTGGTCTGCCAGATTTTTTGCCTGCTCTGCGGTATCTGCGGCATCTTGAGTGTTCTGGGAAATACTTTCAATGGTTTGTGTCATCTCTGTTGATGCAGTAGCCGCTGTTTCTAACTCTTTATTTTGACGATTAGAAGAGGCGCGTGTTTGCTCAATTACCGCCACTGAATTTTGGTTACTGTTTTCCAACTCTTGTGCATTACTTGCTACCTCTTGCATAATTGACTGTACTTTCTCTGCAAATAAATTAAATGCATAAGCAAGGTGTGAAATTTCATCTTTTCGCTTACTTTTAATACGAGAAGTTAAATCGCCATCACCTAAGGCAATCTCTTTCATAGAAACAGTGATTTCTTTAATTGGACTAATAATCAAGCGTAACAGCAAAAATGCAAAAACAACGGCAATACTTAATGAAACAACCAATGCCAATAAAGATTTAATAATGGACTTATAAGATTGCCCTGCATAGTAATCACTATCTTGTAAAATCATAGCAACCCCAATGACATTACCTGAAAAATCAGTTACCGCCTTTAAAATACCACTATCTTTACTACCAAGTTGCTTACTGGTTAAAAATATTTCTTTGCCAGAGGCCACTTTTTGGTACTGTTCAAGGCTAATAGCATGAACTTTTTTTGTACCCGCAAAAAGACTGACCTTATTATCTTTAAGCTGATAAAGATTAATATCCACTTGGTATTTTTGTTTAAAACTTTGGAAAAAACTTTTATTTAATGATAATCCAAATTCCACACTACCTGTGTGCTCACCTAGGGGAGAAGAAACAGGATAAACACCACGAATACCTAAACCTGCTACTCCTTTTTCAATACCCTTAATCGCTTTTTTCTTAGCATTGGTCTCTACCACAGTTTTTCTAAAGGAAGATAAATCATCACCAAATTTGGGCGGCTTATGTACACGCAAGAAAGAATGAGCATTAGGCTCATGAAACTGAAACTGTCTAAATTGATAATTTTTCTTTAAATAATTAAAGGGAGCAACGAATAAATCGGCGAGTGCCTCTCGATTACGTGCTGCAAACTGCGTTTTTACTTCTGGAATTTCAGCCACCAAAGCGGCTAAGGTTTCAGCGGTGGTCGCTCGTGAACTTATTTCTGCCTGCATGCTTTGAAATAAACGCCTAAGCTCTCTTAATTGCGCTTCTTCAATCACAGTCTGCATCTGTGCATATAAAATAAAAACCGATAATGCCACAGCGATACTAACTGAACTAATAATACCTAAAATTAATTTTGCACGAATACTCCAAGTTAAAAAATTCATCTTTCACCTCAATGTGTTGATTGATTAAAAATCACTAATAGAACTTAGCAAATAAAGCATAGATTATTTTTAAAAATAGGCAAAAAAAATAATAATATAAAAAATATATCTAACCTAAATATCGATCAAGATTACGAAAGCCAATGGCCTCTGCCAAATGCGCTTGGGTAATATTAGGACTATTGCTTAAATCTGCCATACTGCGAGCAACGGTTAAAATACGATGATACCCCCTAGCAGAGATATTCAACTTTTCTAATGCCGCCAAAAACCAATGTTGTAAAGGTAAATCTAACGCACAAACCTGTTCTAACTGCTTGCCTTTTAACTGTGCATTGCAAAAGCCCTGACGATTAATCTGTATGGTTCTGGCTGCCAATACTCGCTCTTTAACAGACTGACTGCTTTCTCCATCTGGTAAACTCTGTAAGGCTTGTGGACTAACAGGTGGCACCGCAACCTGTAAATCAATACGGTCTAATAACGGACCTGAGGTTTGACTTTGGTAGCGGCTAATTTGCTCTTTGCTACAGCGACAACGCCCTTTAATATCGCCATAATAACCACAAGGGCAAGGGTTCATTGCCGCAATCAGTTGAAAGTTTGCTGGATAAGTAACAGAATTATTCGCACGGCTAATGACAATGTGCCCACTTTCTAATGGCTCACGCAATACATCTAATACTTTACGGCTATATTCAGGCAGCTCGTCTAAAAACAAAACCCCATGATGGGCTAAGGATATTTCTCCCGGTTTAGGCTTGCTGCCACCTCCCACTAAAGCCACACCAGAGGCGGTATGATGAGGCGCTCTAAAAGGACGAACACGCCAATTTTTAACCCAGTCTTGTTGATTTTGACTGATAGAATAAATGGCAGCCACCTCTAAGGCTTGCTGCTCGTCCATATTAGGCAAAATACCAGACAACCGACTGGCCAACATGGTTTTACCCGTACCTGGCGGCCCTATAAATAGCAGATTGTGCTCACCTGCTGCGGCAACCTCTAGGGCTCTTTTTGCCTGTGCTTGCCCCTTTACCTCAGATAAATCAGGGGAGCTCACCTTAACCATTGGTGCAGCTAAGGTATTACAAGGTTTAGGTAAAGACTGTTGCTGATGCAAATGGGCACTGACCTCAAGCAAGTGTTTTGCCACCAATCCACAATGCCCTGCACACAAGGCAGCCTCTTGCTGATTTGCATGCGGTGCAATCAATATCCGCTGGTCTTTATTCGCTTGCAATAAACTAGGCAACACACCCGTAATAGACTGCAACTGCCCCCCTAGCCCCAGCTCACCTAAAAATTCAAACTGCGACAAAGGCTCTTTAGGCAATTGGTCTGATGCAGCCAAAATACCAATGGCAATGGCTAAATCATAACGTCCACTTTCTTTGGGTAAATCTGCTGGTGCTAAATTGACCGTAATATGCTTATCAGGAAATTCAAAATGACTATTTAAAATGGCAGAACGTACTCGGTCTTTACTTTCTTTCACTGCAGTCTCTGGTAAACCGACCAAAACCATTTTAGGCAACCCATTAGATAGATGTACTTCCACATGTACCAAAGGGGCATGTACGCCTAATTGTGCACGCGTAAAAACCTGAGCTAAAGACATAAAGACTCCATATTTATTGACCTCATCTTAAAAGCACTGTTACTGCAAGAGCCCACCGTACTTAGATTAACGTCTTTTTTATTATGTTTATTACCTTAACATTCATTAGCCACAGATACAAAATTAAGATAACGGCATTACAAGTGATTTGATGTTGCTTTCCAACACACTTACTTAGCACCATTGACTGACGCTAAAAAAATAATAAGGCTCAATTGTTCATACCAATAGCCCGAAGATAAAAGCCATCAATAACTGCATAAATTTGATTAACCAATTTGAACTTTTGTGATAGTCTGCAAGTTTTTTAAGGGGGCAATCATGCAGGCAACAGTTAAATGGCTAGATGGCGTTAGTTTTGTAGGGCAATCTGGCTCAGGACACAGCGTGGTTATGGACGGCCCTGTTGAGAAAGGAGGACAAAACCTAGGCGTACGCCCTATGGAAATGGTACTAATGGGTTTAGGCGGCTGCGCCAGTTTTGATGTAGTGAGTATTTTACAAAAACAGCGTCAACAGGTGCAATCTTGCCAAGTTGTCATTAATGCCCAGCGTGCAGATGCGACCCCCAGCGTATTCACCCAAATTGAGCTGGTCTTCCAGCTTAAAGGCACAGATTTAGATGCCAATAAAGTAAACAAAGCCATTGCCCTTGCTGTAGATAAATACTGCTCAGTATCAGACATGTTACGCTTTGGTAAAGTAGAGATTACCCATCAGGTACAATTTTTACCCCAAGACTAATTATTTGAGGATACCATATTGAATAATAAAATTCGCTTACATGGGTTTAATAACCTAACTAAGTCATTGAGTTTTAATATTTATGATGTGTGCTATACACGCACAGAAAAAGAACGCCAAGCCTATATTGAATATATTGATGAGCTATATAATGCCGATAGACTAACGCAAATATTAACCGACGTGGTAGACATTATTGGTGCTAATATTTTAAACATTGCCCGCCAAGACTATGAGCCAGAAGGTGCCAGTGTCACCATATTAATAGCCGAACATGAGCTTGCACCTGAAACCGAAACCCAAGCAGAAAAACCCGGTCCTTTAAAAGACTCCGTTGTCGCACATTTAGATAAAAGCCACGTTACCGTGCACACTTACCCAGAAAGCCACCCCTCTGGCGGCATCAGTACTTTTAGAGCAGACATTGATGTATCTACCTGTGGCGTTATTTCCCCTTTACGTGCTCTTAACCACCTTATTCATAGTTTTGACTCAGACATTGTTATTGCTGATTATCGTGTGCGTGGATTTACTCGTAATGTTGAGGGAGAAAAGCTCTACATCGACCATGACATCAGCTCTATTCAGAACTTTTTGACCGAGGACACCAAAAACAGCTATCAAATGATTGATGTTAATGTGTATCAAGAAAATACCTTTCACACGAAAATGCTGTTAAAAGAATTTGAGCTAAACAACTATCTATTTACCAGCAATCCCGACGGCCTAAGTGATAACGAACGTCAGAGTATTGAAGATAAGTTACGCAAAGAAATGCTAGAGATTTTTTACTCACGCAATATGCCTTAGCCAATTTAAATGCAGTTTTTGCCATTTTTAGTTAAAAATCACGTCCCCACTTAGGTGCAGCCAGTGCAAATACCAATCCTTAAAGCTAGGGTTTTTTAGGACTCTCCAGCAAGTGTTCATAGCGTTTATCGGTTAGCGTTTTAAGAAAAGCAACCAGCGCATCAACCTTTCTGTCGGTTAATTTTTTGGCGGTTAGGTCTTTTAGATTAATGGTTTTTTCTACCTCAGGTGCACCCCAAGGCTTGTTGGTTTCAGGGTTAATATTACGCTTGGTGTTATTGTATTTATCATAAAATAAGATGACTGTGCGTAAATCTTTAAATACACCATTGTGCATATAAGGTGCGGTAATGGCGATATTTCTAAGCGATGGCGTTTTAAATTTACCATCTTGGGCTTTATCACTAACCGCTGGATTTTCTAATAAGCCATGATCAATGTACTTTTTACCCAATTTATTTAAGCTAATTAACCTTGGATTTTTAGGCACACCAATATTGTGATATTCAAAATTAGTAAACGGCTCTTGTTTGCCATCTTCACGCTTGAGCTTATGGCAGGTTGAACAGTTCACATTTTGATTAGAGAAAAATAGCGTGCGTCCCAAGTCTTCCATTAGGGTTAAGTCATATTCACCACGCAAGAAACGATCATACTTAGAATCAAAGGGCATAAAAAATTCGCTCTTCTCAAAGGCTTCAATGGCATCGGTCATGGCTAAATACCATTTTTGACTATTTTGCCATATACGTTTGCCATATACCTGCTTAAAAGTACTTTGATAGTAGCTATTTTTGCTTAACCTTTGCATGATTTGTGCTTTGGACTTCATGCCCATTTCAACTGGATTTAAAGGTGGTCCTGCGGCTTGCTCAGCTAAGGTTGCCGCACGTCCGTCCCAAAATTGCCCACCTAAATACTGCTTGGTTTTTTTATCAAAATGAAATTTAGGGCTTAAACCTGCATAACCTGCAGTGGGGGCATTACGATTACCAAATGAATGACCGTCATCTCCTAAAGAAGCGATACCTAGAGATTGGGTCTTACGCCCATCACTAAAGGCATGATTTGGACTATGACAAGTTGAACAACTTTGGGTTTTATTGGCAGATAAGTTAGTCTCAAAAAACAAGGTACGCCCCAACTGTTGTTTAAGTGCAAGGCCATCTTTTTTATTTTTTGCCCATGTAAGCTGACTTGCACTCAGTAAAGTAAGGCTCATAAGCAATATAATTGGTTTTATCATTTTTTTCTCCGCATTTTTTGCCAATGTTCAAATACATGTAAAAATGGCATATATAAACATTGAATAACGCTATTATATTGCTGTTTTTTATTTTCTTCTTGACCTAAGCCAATGTTTTCTATCTTTTTTATTTTTTGTCTTAGTTTCAATGTACCAAAAATCCAATCCCATAGCGCCAAATAACCTCCATAGTTAAAACGCATTAATTTAGCAGCATGGTGCATCTGATGTTGACTAGGGGAAATAAATACATGCTCAAGCCAACGTCCGTAGCTAAACTCAATGGCAGAATGGCGTAAGTGTGAGCCAAATAAGGAGAAAATAAAGAGAAATAAATTAGCACCTAAAACCGTGACTAAATTAATACGAGCACCAAATAAACAAATACAAATGCCCGTTACCACACCTGCACTTAGAGCATAGCGTAATCCAAATAAAAAGCTCTCTATGGGGTGAACACGATAAAAGGTCAAAGGGTTAAGCCTTTGGGCACTGTGGTGGATTTTATGAAACTGCCATAAGATGTCACTGCTATGCAACCAGCGGTGTAGCCAGTAGCGGCTAAAATCACTCACAACAAACAGGCTAATGGTATAAATGAGTGTTGTCATCTCATAACTTAACTGACTACCGATTGGGGAGATATAAGGTTGCACCAAATAAAAAACCCATAACGCAACCGTTTTAGCTGATAATAATAATGGTGCTATCAGATAAATTTTAATAAACCAACTGATAAAAAAGTAGCGATAATCAAGCAGTGCTTCAGGATTTAGCCAATAATCTTTAAGACTATGCCATGTGAGTTGCTTACGTGCGCTTAGAGCAAAAATAAGCAAACTTAAAAGTGCAGAGCTGAGTAAGTATAACCAAAATAAGCGTTGCCCTGGGTTAAATAATGCGTCCCAAGGCATAGAGAGTTGTGCGAGCATTAGTCGCCATCAGCTTCCAAAATTTTAGCAACCACATCAAGGGATTTAACCAAGCTAAAGTAATAGTTGTTATGAACTTTTTTAAGCTCTGCAAAAAAGGCATGACCATTTTCCATTAGTGCCTCAGAGGAATTAATACGCTCACTTAATGCCTGTGCTTGTTGTAGCTCTTTTTGTGTTTTATCTAAGGCTTCTTGAGCGTCCATCTGAGCAATTAAGCTGGCAAAGTTAAGTCGTTTGGCATTGAGCATAAGCTCACTATGTGCGCTTAAAATAGCCTTAATAGCTGATATAGAGAGCTGACTTCTAACATATTCAAGACGTCTGGCATCAGGTTGTCCTTGATATTTGCGTGATAGCCCTAGGGCATCTCCCACACGCCACTCGTGTAACTTGTAAGAGCTGTTAATTAATGCGTTTAACAAAAGTGCCATTGCCTTACCTTCATCTTGTAAAAAGGTGTTGAGATTGGCTTGATATAGGGCATCAATTTGATCAAAACGAGGACACAGATTACGACTAATAAATTGTGCAAATTCAAGTTCTTTGGAACTGATTTTATCATCATTAAAGAGGACAAACTCTAAGGCGTTAATGGTTTTATGGGTATTTTTAAATAAAGAGACATTGGCTTTATCATCTGATTTTAATGCCCGTGCAATCTGTTTCGTAATATCTTCATTGCCCGTATGAAAAATATCAATAAATCTAGGCAAATCAACAGCTTGCTCATCAAGGTCGGTTAAAATATACTGTGCTTCTACTTTTTTCCATGCCGTCACTAATGCACTAAATTCCGACTTAATTATTTTGATATTTTGTACATCTGTTTTTGCTAATGTATTTTGCAAAATATGACATTGTTTGCCCGCTTGTTTGGCATTTTTTTGAATAATATCTGTATAAATACCTGATAAAATTTGTGTTTTGCTAAGACTGCTAGTTTGCTTTTCTGTGGTTTTTTTTGCCTCAGTAGGTTCACTTTGTGAACAAGCAACCAGCGAAATAAGGGCAATAAAAGCAGTGCTTATTAAGATTAGCTGTTTCATAATGTCTCCAAAAATTGTATGAGTTGTTGGCGTTGTGTTTGTTTAAGTTGAGTAAAATTTTGCTTGGCAGCTTGGGCTTCGCCACCATGCCATAAGATGGCTTCTTGCACACTTTTGGCTCGTCCGTCATGCAAGAAATAACGCTCTGTTCTTACACGGTGTCCAATGCCCCACAAAGGGGTGGTTTTCCATTCTTTTTCATTAGCCATAAATTCCGAGCGTCCATCGGCTAATTCTGCGCCTAAATCATGTAGTAAAAAATCGCTATAAGGGTGAATGGTGGTTTTATCATCTAGTTTAAAAGACGGCTGATGACATACATTACAACCAGCTTGAGCAAATAATTTTTGTCCTTGCAACTGGGCTTTGTTTAAAGCAACAGGTTTAGGGGCTTTTTGTTTCGCCAAAAAAAAGCTAATTGCAGCCAATCTGGTTGGTGGTAAATCTAATTTGCCCTGTGGTGAGGCTCGCCCTTTGGGTGCTTGCATGCAAGCAGTTTGTTTTTTACTGCAAAGCTCATGGGGAAAAAATGCATTAGTTAAGCCCATGTCATTAGCGGCGGCATCAGCAGTTTGCATCATAATAGAATCTTGTGATGCCTTATAGCCAAAACGTCCTAGTGTTTTTTTCTTAGTCACTGGATTTACAACCCAGTTTACACGCCCTGATATGCCATCTTTATTGGCTTGCTGTGCTTTGGCCAGAGCTAAAATCTGTGCTTTTGGTATGCGCTCAATTAAACCTACTCCAATAATCGCAGGTGCTTGGCGCAAACTGACTTTGGTTTCTTTATCTAACGCCCCATAATTAAGTGAAGATAAAACAGGCTGATAAGAGGTTAAAACCACTTTGGTGTTATCAGCAAGCCGAACAACTTTATGCTGTTTTTTAATGTCTGTTTTTGCCTCAAAGGGGACTTTTTTTGTTCCATTAATGCCAATTTGTGCCCCGTATGTGGAATCAGGCACCAGCATATCGGCATAAGATTTAATATGATGTAATGTTGGTTTAGATAGTTTAAACACCAAGCTGCGATGAACACTGCCGTCGGCATTAAAGGGGGTTGCGGAATTTTGTTTTTGATGGCAACTGTTACAAGTATTGGCATTAAATATAGGCCCTAAGCCATCTCTTGCTGTCGTTGCGCTGGGTGCTTCAACCCAAGGAATGGCAAAAAAAGAACGACCAAGCATAAATAAATCTATTTCTTCATCGTTTAAGCCTGCAACACGCTGATTAAATAAATTCTTTGCGGTGGCTTTGCTAAACAGCCCACTATTGCTCGCATGCGCTTTAAAACTAAAACTTAATAAAATACATAAAGCCAAACCTAAAAAGCTCCAGAGACTGGAGCTTTTTATTATTGACATCAACTTAAAGAGGAGTTTCTTCTTCATCAGTTACGTCTTTTTCAGTTAGGCTAATGTCATGTGCTTTTGCAACCACAACCATTTTGTCGCCCAGTTTACGCAATTGGTTTTTCAAAATGACAATGTTTTGTACTTCTTTACCATTTTCTGGGTGAATTTGGTAATCAAAGTGCATTTTGCTCTTAGCTAGTTTATTAACTTTAGCAATACGCTTTTCAATATCTGCCATTAGCTTGCTCACTTCTTTTTTGTCTTTTTTAGACAAGGCATCAAAAGGGGCTTTACCATAGCTTTTGCCATTGTATTTACCAACCAATACATTTTTGAAACCCATGTAGTTGGTTTCTAAATCACGGTGAGTGTTATCAGAGAAGCAAGAGTGCTCATCTTCTTCACTTGGCGTTAAAACAGCAACAGCGATACGCTCATTCGCTAATTCTGATTTAATAAACATACCCATGCCAGCAAAGATGTCACGTAGTGCAGCTTCTGTGGCAATGTTTTTATCTTTGTTTTTACCGCTTAGTTTGCCTAATAGGGCTTGACGATATAGACCATCATTACCTTTTTGCTGTTTTTTCCAAGCACTGGTAACTAGCGCAACGTCAGCAACTAATTTGTCTCCAGCAGCTTTTAGGTAGTCTAAACGACGGGCAGCATTTTTATCAGAGGTAAAATCAGATAGTGGACGCTGACCTGCAACCATAGCACCGTTAGTTACTTTATCTGCAACTAGGTTGTTGTAATCTTGATCTTGACCCCATAGTAAAAATTCAATAGCGTGGTAGCCAGATGCAACGTTTGCTTCACCACCGTTTTCATTTAATGCAGTAATTGCATCAACGGTAATTTTACTTACGTCTACAGCTTCAGGTTTTTCACCAGCAGGTGTAAATTTACCTTTGCTATCAATGATGTTACCGCTAGTGCGTTTGTGATCTGCATCTAAAGTGTAATCAATCATGTTTTCATCTAGTGGCCATGCATTAATTTGACCTTCTAGTGCGCCGTATGCGTCTGCAATCCAGCCTTCTTCTGCATCAATTGGTCCATTAGAAAGACGGAAAATTTCAGATTGACCGTAGCTTTCACGAGATTCAAGCCATGCTTTTTTAGCTGCTTTTAAAGTGGCAGCACTAGGGCTTTTTACAAACTTATTTAATGCACTTTGTAACTTTTTAGCGTCATCTAGGCTGTCGCTATAAGTATCCAGCGCAATGTTAGAGTAAGTTTCTAGTATTTTTTGGTTGTTGTTAGCAGAGACATTAGTGCTGATTAGTGCTGTCGCAGCAACACCCAAAACTAACGTCATTTTGCGGATATTATTCATATTAATCCTCGTTTGATTTATGTTTGTTCAATGATTTTGATTATCTTTATAGTCATAAAGAGGGTTTCATATTACGCCATTTATTTATTTTGTAAAACAAAAATCACTTTAATTCAAAAAAAATTTAAGGTTAACCATTTTTAATTATATTGCGTAGCAAAAAGCGATTAGGAGATAACGCATCTAACAGCATTTGAGAAACAGGTGGCGGCTCTAAATGTATCTGCCGTGCCAGTAGTTCTCCACATAATAATGTAGAACTCAAACCTCGTGAACCATGACCAATATTGACATACAAACGATGGCTATAAGGCGTGGCTTGCTTAATCGGCTTATGTGCACAATGCTTGAGTTTGGCAAATTGTTGTGTAAATGCTTGGGGTTCAATTAATGCGCCCACTAGGGGTAAATAATCCGGGCTACAGCAGCGCACACCAACACGCCCGCCTAAAATGTGTTTGCTGTGCGCCATTTTCTGCCAGCTTTCTGATAATTCTGTGAGTATTTGCAAATTAGCTAAATGCTCACTATGACGTATATGCGTACTCTCATCATTAATCTGATAACTGGCACCTAAGCAATGAAAGCCATCTTTAGCAGGGGCAAGATAACCTGAGGCGCACAGCACCTGTTTTAAATCAGGGCTATGACTAGCATCTATATAACTAATTTGTCCACGAATGGGCTTGCTAGGCAACTGATATGCTGGCAGCAAACTGGCACATTCATTGGCATTGGCAAATACCAAGGCTTGCGTTTGTTGTACCCCTTGTTGACTATGTAATCTAAAGCCCGAATCGTGCATGCTAAAATCCAGCAGCTCATCAGTTTCTACTTGGATATTAGGGTGATTTAATAATGCTTGGCATAAATGCACAGGACTTACCCAACCTCCTTGGGCAAACAACAGTGAGGGTGTTGTTTGATAATGACTGGCGGTTACTAAGCTGTTTGGTAATTGTGTTTGTGCTAAAAAACGCTGTTGCCGATTGGCTTCTTTAGGGCTATATGCCAACTGCTGCAAACCACACATCTGAAAATGCTCCGCTGCGAGTAATTTGGGCAAAAGACTTAGGCTATATGCATAACCAGCAAGATAAAATTGGTTATGCAAACTGTGTTCATCAACCGCCAGTTTAATATACAACCCACCAACAGGATTGCCCGATGCGCCCTGAGCGATGCCCTGCTTATCCAATACTCGTACTTGGTATCCTCGAATCGCCAAAGCATAAGCCGTACTCGCACCTGCTAAACCAGCACCAACAATGGTAACCTGTTGAATAGGGGATTGTTGAAGTGGCGGCAAGTGCCAGCTTTTAACACGCATATAGCTTATAGGTACTGCGCCTTGGGTTTGTTGATAAACGCCTTTGAGCATGTGCCGTTTATGACCAAAACCTGCTACTTTTTGCACTTTAAAGCCAGCACCTAACAGCCCTCGTTTAACCATGCCTGCGGCGGTAAATGTTGCCACACTAATATCCGTATTAGGACATAACTCTAAGGTTAAAGCATTGATACGTGCCATTTGTACAAACAGGGTATCAGACCACATATCAGGATTTTTAGCTGGGGCAAAACCATCTAAAAACCATGCCTGTACAGGGCTATGAAAATGCGGCAACACTTGGTTTATATCATTAAAGTCAAGGGTCAAACTCATGCGCTTATCTGCCCATAGCAGATTATGCCGCCCTGTTGCTCGCTTAGGATAATCCTGCAATAAAACTTCAGCTAGCTCACTCATTTCTTGCCATAAACCAAGTGCCTGCCGTAAATCTGCGGTATTTAATGGGTATTTTTCTACACTTATATAATGCAGCCAAGCATTGGGGCTGGCTGTTTGCATAAACAGTTTGGCACAGGCTAGAAAATTCAAACCCGTACCAAAACCCGTCTCAAATACTGTAAATCGCCCTTGGTATTCGCTAAAACGAGAGGCTAAATCATTATGTTGCAAAAACACATAACGGCTTTCTGCTAAACCATTTTCTTGGCAAAAATAAGGGTCTTGAAACTGGCAAGCAATGGGGACACCTGCGGCATTCCAAGTAAGCGTTGCATGTTGATTTGTCACTAGCCTGTGCGCTTTCAATCATTGACCTAAGTTTTGCAAATCTTTAATGAGCATTTTACTAATCAAATCGACATCTTTTAATTCGTCTTTGGCTTTCCAACTAAATGCGGCTATTTTTATATTGGCAGCGGTCTCATCAAGATACTCATAACGGGTGGTATATTTACTTGCGCTAAAGCGTGCAACTGCTTGTTTGTCTTGTATCACCTCAACCTGATGACTAATTTCAGGCTTACTTAGTGAGTTACCACCTAGCGAATAACGGCGTAAATAATCTATTTTAATATCCAGTTTTGCCCTATCGCTGTCTTTGCGTTTCGCCAGTAGCTTATTTTCTAACATGTATTTTCTTAGGGCATTTAAAAACTGTTGTTTAAGTTTTTTTTGTGAGGCAAAACTCGTGTTCTCTGTATTTGCACCTTGTTCTTGCAAATTAAGCGTTAGATTTTGAATTTCATACTTGGTTATTCCTTTATGAATAGGCGTAGGCTCAAGCATATATTGGTAGGGCGATGACGCACAGCCAACAAAAGCGAATAAAGCAAACATAACAACAATCACAAAGCGCATAACAAACTCCTTTAACAAATAAATTAAAAATAGCAAAATATAAGCATATCATCATTCCGTTTTCGTGCAATTTTGCCTATCATACTAGCATGATTGATATTCGCTTTCGCCAAGCTCAAGGCACACCTCCCAACCTGAATGTTCACCCTATTCTCGCACATAGCTTGCATTTACGGGGCATAAAAACTGCTGATGATATTAATTTTGCATTATCTGAATTAGACAGCTTTGAACAACTCAAAGACATTCAAAAAGCGGTTGCCTTATTGCTGCCTATTGTACTGGAACAGAAAAAAATTGTAATCATAGGCGACTTTGATGTGGACGGTGCTTGTAGTGTTACATTGGTAGTACAAACTTTGCGTGCCTTTGGTGCTCAGCATGTACACTATTTAGTCCCTAATCGCTTTGAACATGGCTATGGATTATCCACTGCTATTGTTGAGCAAGCTAAAACATTTAAACCTGACTTAATTATGACCGTCGATAACGGCATCTCTTCTTTTGCAGGCGTAGACAAAGCCCATGAATATGGCATATCTGTTTTAATCAGTGACCATCATCTGCCTGCCTCTACGCTGCCAAACGCTGATGCCATTGTTAATCCCAACCAAGCAGACTGTCCATTTCCCAGTAAAGCCGCCTGTGGCTGTACGGTAGCGTTTTATATTATGCTGGCATTACGTGCCACTTTAAACGAGCGCAAGCACTTTAAACAGCCTATCAATATGGCAAAAAATTTAGATTTATTAGCATTAGCAACCATTGCTGATGTTGTCCCTTTAGATAAAAACAATCGCATTTTAGTTAATCAAGGTTTGCAGCGCATTCGTGCTAATCAAGCCCGAGCTGGCATACAAGCACTTATTCAAATTGCAGGTCGAGATGCCCAGCACCTAAGCAGCAGCGATTTAGGCTTTGCATTAGCACCAAGGCTAAATGCCGCAGGTCGCCTTGATGACATGACCATTGGCATTGAATGCTTATTATCGCAGTCTCCTGCAACTGCCTATTCTTTAGCTCAAGGCTTAGACCAGCTCAACCAAGAACGCCGTGATATTGGAGCGAGCATGCAACAAGATGCCGAACTTTTTTTAGCTCAGTATCCTCCAACCCAAAAAAACCACTTTGGATTATGTTTATATGAAGCAAGCTGGCATCAGGGTGTAATTGGTATTTTAGCTGCCCGCATTAAAGAACAAATTAGATGCCCTGTTATTGCCTTAGCAGATGATGATAATGGAATATTAAAAGGCTCTGCTCGTTCTATTGCAGGACTGCATATTCGTGATGCTTTAGAACAAATTCAGCAGCAAAAACCGCATCTATTAATCAGTTTTGGTGGTCATGCCATGGCAGCAGGATTAAGTTTAAAGGCACAACACTATGCAGAATTTAAACAGGAATTTGAAAGCTATTGCCAAGCACATATTACGCCTGAACAGCTCGCACAGCACTATCTTTTGGATACCGAATTAAAAGCACCAGACATTAATTATGAACTTGCCCACGCCATTACTCACTTTTTGCCTTGGGGACAGGGTTTTAGCACCCCGCTTTTTATTGCAAACTTTACCCTACTAGAACAGCGCATATTATCCCAAAAACACCTTAAAGTTAAACTGATGGCAGAACATGGCACGCAGCCCTTAGAGGGCATTTATTTTAATATTGATAAAGCTCAAATCCCTACCACAAACAGTCAAGTTAAGGCCATTTTTGAACTGGACATTAATTATTTTCGTGGATATGAGAATTTACAACTATTAATTAAAGCCCTACTTTAAAATCAGCTATCTGCATACAAATAGCCCAAAGCGTCCAGTCCATTATAATTGAGTTTAAACTGTGCCTGCATCTGCACTGTAGGCTTGGCATGAAACGCCACGCCCATTCCTGCCTCTGCCAGCATCAACAAATCATTTGCGCCATCACCTACTGCCATCGTTTGCACGGGTGTTAACCTAAGTTTATCTGTTAATTTTTTTAAAATATCTGCTTTTGCCTGTGCATTAATAATAGGGGCTTTAACCAAACCAGTCAGCTTTTGATTATGGCTATCAAGCACATTAGCATGCGCCTCATTAATACCCAGCAAATCCTGTAAATATGTTGCAAAATAACCAAACCCTCCAGATAAAATAGCACTATAGCAGCCTTGCTCTTTGAGCTTGGCAAATAACGCTAAAGCACCGTCCATAAGAGGCAAATTTTCTCTAATTTCCTGTAAAACCTGAATATCCAAGCCTTTTAGCAACGCCATACGCTGGATAAAACTTTGATTAAAATCCAACTCTCCAAGCATTGCTCTTTCCGTGATGATTTTAACCTGTGCGCCAATACCTGCTTGTTGTGCCAGCTCATCGATCACCTCAGTGGCAATCAGCGTCGAATCCATATCAAATACCGCCAACTTAGGAGGCTCAAAAGTATGTGGTAAGATCAAAATATCTAACTGATACTTTGCTGCAAACGCATCTATATGTGCGGCAAATTCACACTTATCTAATTGCGTATCCAAGCTAAAAACCAATGCGCTAGTCTGTACCGCAGGCGCATAGACTGGCAGTTTTTTACTACTGGTAAACTGCACTGCCAGAACACTCAAATGCTGTTTAAACAAATCGCACAACGCATCAGGCAAAGATTTGCCTAACACCAAAAGCCTATAAGTTTGGCTCAAGCCTTACTCTCCAAGCCCTGTCTTACTTCACGCACCACTTGGCGAAGCTGCTCAATTAAATCAACCGTTTCATGCACCGATAATGCTCGCACACGATCTTGGCTCATTAAATATAAACCATGTTCTAACTCATCTAACTTGCTGTTTAAATTGTCATCACTCATCTTATTTTCCTTATTTGTTCATAATAAAAGAACACAATTATACCCTGATTATGCACCATAGAGACCAGTTTATATCAAGATATTTAGAAAAATTTGCCCTACTTTTAATTTATCTGTTTAATGCCAGCTGTAATCTTATTGAGGCAACTTATGGCAATTAAACCCAACTTTAGCAACCCAACACATATCCTCGCCTTTGGGTTTGGTTCAGGGCTTGCCCCCAAAGCCCCCGGCACAGTCGGCTCATTGGCAGCCATGTTAGTTTGGTGGGTATGGCTGCAAGAACTGTCTATATACACCCAATTAAGTGTCTTAGTTGCAGGCTTTTTTTTAGGCATATTTGTATGTCATCAATGTGCCAAAGATTTAGGCGTTCATGATTATGGCGGTATTGTATGGGACGAATGGATAGGTCTATGGATTAGCTACCTATTTTTACCCCAAGGCATTATTTGGCTGTTAGCAGGCTTTGGCTTATTTCGTTTATTTGACATTCTCAAGCCCTTTCCCATCTCTTGGCTGGATAAAAAAATAACAGGGGGACTAGGCATTATGCTTGATGACGTACTAGCAGGATTAGCAGCTTTAAGTATTTTACAAATCATCATTTATGTATTTTATTAATTCCACTCAAAAGTTGTTATACTTAAACCCATTTTAAACTCACTGGATAAGCAAGCACCATGAACCCAGATTTAAAACTACTCAAGCCCTATCCTTTTGCCAAACTTAATCAACTGAAAAGTGCCGTTACCAGCAACACAGAACTTGAGCATATCGCCTTTTCAATTGGCGAGCCAAAACACAAACCGCCACAGCAGGTCTTAGACACCCTAGCTCAAGCACTACCCAAACTGGCAAGCTACCCAACCACATTAGGCATATCTACTCTTAGAGAAAGCATTAGCCAATGGCTTTGTCAACGCTTTAACCTACAAGCAATTGACCCTGACAGCCAGATTATTCCCGTTAACGGCACCCGTGAAGCCCTGTTTGCCTTTGCTCAAGTCAGCATAGACAGAAACCGCTCCAACCCGCTGGTCGTTTGTCCCAATCCGTTTTATCAAATTTATGAAGGCGCAGCCTATCTAGCAGGTGCAAAACCACATTTTCTAGCCTGCCTGCCAGAACATAACTTTATTCCAGACTATGCCAGCGTACCTGCCAGCGTATGGCAAGATTGCCAACTCCTTTACGTTTGTTCCCCAGGCAACCCAACGGGCGCATGTATGAGCCTTGAAATGTGGAAAACCCTATTAGAGCTTTCTGAACGATATGGCTTTATTTTAGCAAGTGATGAATGCTACAGTGAAATCTATGTGCAAGATCAACCCGCACCTGTCGGTTTATTACAAGCCTGCGCTCACTACGGCAACCATGATTTCACAGGTTGCATGGTCTTTCATTCATTATCTAAACGTTCTAACCTACCGGGACTACGTTCAGGCTTTGTTGCAGGAGACAAGCATCTTATTAGTGAATTTTTGCGCTATCGTACCTATCATGGCTGCACCATGGGCATAGCCGAACAACTTGCCAGCCAAGCAGCTTGGCAAGATGAGCTCCATATACAAGAAAATCGTCAACAATACAGCCAAAAGTTCAAACAGGTTCTTGAAGTATTACAACCCGTTATGGACGTACAACAAAGTGAAGCCAGTTTTTATCTATGGGCAAAAACGCCCATTCACGAAGAAGACTTTGCACAACAACTATTTGCCCAACAAAATTTAACCGTATTACCAGGCTCTTATTTATCACGCACCATAGAAGGCAATAATCCAGGTGCGTACCGAATACGCATAGCATTAGTTGCAGAAGTAGAAAAATGCCTCGAAGGTGCGTGGCGTATTCGTCATTTTATTGAAAGCCTGTAAATTTATTTAACACAAAAGAGAAACCATGCCCAACTCCATACAAATTGCAACACACCCATTTGGCACAAACATCAGCCATGATGACATACTAGAAACCCTATCTTTTTTTGATGACTGGGAAGAACGCTACAAATACATTATTGACCTTGGACGTGAATTACCAGAATTAGCGCAGCAATATAAAATCGACAAATACAAAGTATCTGGCTGTCAAAGCCAAGTTTGGATTATCAGCCAAGAAAAAAATGGACGTTTACAACTACAAGCCGACTCTGATGCCGTCATTGTAAAAGGATTGCTTGCCCTCGTTTTAGCGGTATATCACAATCAGCCCAAAGCGGACATTCTCAAATTTGACATAGAAGATTACTTTGCCAAAATCAACCTCATCAAACATTTAAGTGCCACCCGAGGAAATGGGCTAAAAGCCATGATAGAGCACATCAAACAGCTCGCAAGCTAACATAGTCACCGCATTGAAATAACTTATTGATAACAATTTATCAATCGGCTATCTTTTGATTGATAAATTTAACTAGACTTTGCCATAGATAGTCACTATGATAGCCCGCAGAAAGAACGTCTTTTCTATATCTCCACTTCGTTGTTTTACTTGCAGTAACCACGTACGGCCAGGATTTAGTTTTAGTTAGTTTTCTCTACCCTTATTTCATAAAGCACAATGCCTTATGGAATTATTTTAATTTTTTATAAAGGATACGAATATGTCTGATACAGTAACTGGTACTGTCAAGTGGTTTAACGAGTCAAAAGGTTTTGGTTTTATTGAACAAGAATCAGGTCCTGATGTATTTGCTCACTTCAGTGCAATTAACATCTCTGGCTACAAAACACTACAAGAAGGTCAAAAAGTTGAGTTTACTATTACTCAAGGTCAAAAAGGCCCTCAAGCTGAGAACATTACCCCTGCGTAATGCTTAACCAGCAACAAAAAGGCGGACACTAGTTCGCCTTTTTTATATCCTTATTATCAATATTAAAAATGAGTTTGTACAATGTGCCAGCTACTCGGTATGAATTGCAACGTACCCACCGACATTCTTTTTTCCTTTGCCGGATTTAGAAAACGTGGCGGTCTAACCGACCACCATGAAGACGGATTTGGCATAGCCTTTTTTGAAGACAAAGGCATACAAATGTTTCATGACAACAAACCTTGTCACCGCTCTCCTATTGCCGAACTGGTTAACCAATACCCAATTAAATCTCTGAACGTTATCTCCCATATTCGTCTTGCCACCGAAGGGCAAGCCAGTTTAGCAAACACCCACCCATTTATCCGTGAAATATGGGGAGAATATTGGGTATTTGCACACAATGGTCAAATTAACATAAGCGATGAAATGCACCTTGACAAAGACTACATACCCGTAGGAGATACCGATTCAGAACGTGCCTTTTGCTTTATACTAAACCAATTAAAACACCGCTTTAAGCACAAGCCAGACGAACAAACCCTCTTTCAAACCCTACAAGACATGTGCACAAAAATAAGCCAAAAAGGACTATTTAACTGTCTGCTTTCCAATGGAGATTGGCAACTTGCCTATGCCAACAGTCTACTGCATTACCTAACCCGCCGTGCCCCCTTTGGCGAAGCTGAATTAGTAGACCAACCCTCCTCCATAGACTTTACTGGCGTAACCACCAACCAAGACATTGTCACCGTCCTAACAACAATCCCCTTAACTAAAAATGAAAACTGGCAACAATTTGCCATAGATGAATGTTTAATTTTTCGTAATGGTGAAATTGTATTTAGCAAAAAACCCCAAAAACCTCGTTATATAAGCATTGAAGAAGGGCTAGAAATGGCGCGCGCAGCTGGCATAAAATCGACAATGTGACATACGATGAAAGAGTCACCAGTAGTAGCCACACAAAAGAAGTATTTGATGGTGAACACCGCCTGATTATTACAGGCAAAACGGGCAAAAAAGTAGGCTGGATTAGTGAATTTGGCGAGTTTGAACGAGAAGTGTTGTTTAATTCGCCTAAGAAGTTTGACGTGTTGGATAGATACATTGCCAACGATGGAATATTGACAATCAAGCTGGAAGAAATATGACCGAAATAACCTCAGTATTAGGTTTGCCTCTGGAGAAGCAAAAAGAACTTGCCGCTCGCCGTGGCATGTCGCATGGCGAATGGGTAGAACATACAAAAAAGAGCTTGGCTGAAAGCAATGAGTTTCTACGCAAACTACTCAATGACGAGCTAGAAGACCCTGGCATGACGCCTGAGCAAATCGCCAACTTTCAATCTAAAATAGATTCTGGCAACCCACCATCTAAATCCGTTTAATTATTGCTATTCTAGCAACAAGCAGTCCTACCATTTGCCTTGTTTCTAACTCAACACTTTATTAATCACATAAGCCGAGCGTGATACACCTGATTGTTTTGCACCGCCGTCGATAAGACGCAAAACATAGTCAGGCATAGACAAATTAACTCGGATATTTTTACCAACCGAGTAATCGGCATTAACAGGCATGACAAAATCACCTTCTTCGTGAACTTCTGTTTTTTGTATATCTAACACAGAAGATGCGGTAGGCATGACCTCTGGGTGATTTTCATTTAGCATCTCAGCCATAATAAATTGCACTTGCTTGATAGCATCGTCAAGGTTATCGCCTTCGCTGTAAGCGTGCACGCCTGTGATGTCAGGGGCATACATTTGGTAGCCCTCACCATCAAATGAAAAAACAACAGGGTAGTACATAATATGTCTCCTTATTTAACGCCTAGTTGTTTCTTTAATGAGCTTTCAATGCCTTTTTTAAGGTCTTTGTTAGCGTGAACAGTTATTTAAGATAAAACACGTCACATCGCCGCTTGAAGTGGCGTTATGCCGTGTTGTTTAGCGCAAATAAGAATGCTACCTCACACCAGTATCCGATATAACCTATCAAGCCACATTGACATTCAACACACGCATGACTTTATGCACGGTATCAAAGCGTGGGCTGGTTTTGCCATTAAATGAGCGGTACAGGCTTTCGCGGTTAACGCCCACTGCCTGAGCCACTTCTTTCATTCCGTGTTGCTTGGCTAAGTGGCCTAATGCGCTTATAAATGCCTTTGTGTCTTCTTCTTGTAAAAGCTCGCGCAAAACGCTATTTATTTCTTCTTGAGTCTCTAGGTACTCAAACGGATTCCAAGGGGTAAAGGTTTCTTTGCTCATAGCTTAATCCTCCATTTCTTTAATCAGATTTTTAGCTGTTTGTATGTCTTTTTTTTGCGTGCCTTTATGCCCACCGCACAAAAGCAGAATAAGTTTTGAACCGCGCTTGGTGTAATACACCCTATAACCTTTGCCAACAAAAATTCGCAACTCATAAACGCCATTACCTACGCTTTCAACGTCACCAAAATTGCCGTTTTCCAAGCGCAATAAGCGAGCACTGATTTTAATTGCGGCTTGCCTGTCTTTAAGAGACTTAAACCATTTTTTGAAAAGGCTAGTTTGGTTTATTTCGTATTTCATGTCTTTATTGTAGCCTTTAGGCTACTTCTTGACAATATTTTTTGCTTTTTTATGCCTGCAACTTACTACGGCTTGCATGCGGAGTCCGAAAGGGGGGAGCACTTAACTCAATACTTTATTAATCACATAAGCGGAACGTGATACGCCTGATTGTTTTGCACCACCGTCGATAAGGCGCAAAACATAGTCAGGCATAGACAGATTAACTCTTATGTTTTTACCAACGGAGTAATCGGCACTTTCTGCAAAGCCACATTCGACACATTCAAACTTTGCTTGTGTTGCTCTATTCGCTTTGTCTGTATGACCACAAGCCAAGCATTTTCTACTGGTATTTTGTGGTGGCACTGCTATGAGCTGCCCACCTTGCCAAGTAAGTTTATACTCAAGCTGTCGCCTAAATTCATGCCAGCCTTGGTCTAGGATAGCACGGTTTAAGCCCGATTTTTGCTTGACGTTCTTGCCGTGTTTCTCGGCTGTGCCTTTTGCCGATTTTGACATGTTTTTAACTTGCAAATCTTCAACATACACTATCGCGTGGTTTTGGCTGATATGTGCCAAGATTTTATGCAGGCTGTCTTTGCGGCTATTGGCAATATGGTGGTGTAGTTTAGCAATTTTGGCTTTGAGCTTTTGCTGTAACACTTGGCTATGACAATCTTTCAGCCACAGTAATTCTTGTTTCCACAAAGGAAGAGTGTTAGCTATTTTGCTGTAACTAAACTTGAACCTGTTGTCTGCTTGGTATTGTTCGTTTTGCCACGCTAAAGCCTTATTAAACACAAAGCGAGCGCAACCACAAAACTGTCTAATTTTGTGCGACTGTGCGCCATTTGACATAAGTTCAAACTTAAAGGCTTTTTGTATTCGCATTTCGGCATTATAACTATTGGTCTGTAAGCAGCTCAAGAAGTATCAGAAACGGCAGGTATTGTGTTTTTAATATTCACATATATTTGCTGTTTGTGACAAAATACCTAATGGCGTGTTTTGGAGAAGCTACTTTTGATTCTTCAAATAAGGAGTCGATAAAAAAATCAGTGCAAAAAATTGCAAATAGTTTGCCTAGTGGAGAAAAAGAAGAATTTAAAAAGGCTATAAGGTACTTTTCCATCGGCGGCGATCAGGGGTTCTATCTGGAGAAATAACGACCCGAATAAAAACGCTAAAAATGGCAGAATCTCCAAAGAGAGGCATTAATCAACTCGTAGCTCAAGAGCACTGGAACTAGCAAGACAAAGATTTAATGCGCAGTTCAAACAAACTATTTGACAAAATGCAAACATAAATAGATTACAGCAAATTAAAATCAGCATAAATAGGCGCATGATCAGACGGTTTATCCATTGCCCTTATCTCATAGCTTATACCTGTATCCACAAGTTTAGCTAACAATGTCTGCGTCACCAAAATATGATCAATACGCAAGCCCCGTTTAGGCGTATCATCAAACCCTTTGGAACGATAATCAAACCAGCTATATAACGCCGTGCTATCAGGATATTGACTACGGTAACTATCAACCAAACCCCAATCATACAAAGCCTGATACCACAACCGCTCCTCAGGCAAAAAGCTACACTTACCCACTTTTAACCAGCGCTTACGATTAGCCTCACCAATCCCAATATCAATATCCTCAGGAGAAATATTCATATCCCCCATAATCGCCAACAAATCATCAGGCTGATGATACTCATTCAAATAGCGCAACAAATCCGCATAAAAAGCCCGCTTAGCAGGAAACTTAGTTGCATGCTCCTGACTTTCTCCCTGCGGAAAATACCCATTAATCACATGCAGCGTTTTACCATCAACATGATAACTAACAGCAATCAAACGCCGCTGCGCCTCATCATTATCCCAAGGCCAGCCCATTTGCACATTAACTACAGGCAACTTAGACAACAGTGCCACACCATAATGCCCTTTCTGTCCAAAATGCTGCACCTCATAACCCAAAGACTGCACCTCAGCAAGAGGAAACTGCTCATCTTGCACCTTAATTTCCTGCAACCCCATAATATCAGGTGCCAACAACTGCGTTACCGCCTCAAGCTGATGCTGACGAGCACGAATACCATTTACATTAAAACTAATTAACCGAATCATCAAAATCTCTCTATTTAATATTAACGGGTCATTTATCCCCAATTAAAATTCACCCTAAGCACAGATTAAATAAGTTAGATGTTACGTTTTAAAATAAAACAAAACCCGTTACAATCTATGCGTCTCCTTATAGCTCAACAGGATAGAGCTTCCGCCTCCTAAGCGGACGATCAAGGTTCGAGTCCTTGTAAGGAGGCCAAACAACTAATTCTGACGCAAAATAATATAATCTGCCAACTGCGCCAACGCCTCACTTGAATAAGGCACAAGAGCCAGTGCCGCCTTTGCCTTAGCAACCAAACTCTGAGCCTGAGCAATAGCACCATCAACCCCCAACAAAGCAGGATAAGTCGGCTTATTTAACGCCTCATCAGCACCAGAGACCTTACCCAAAGTTTGGGTATTACCCAAAACATCTAACAAATCATCTTGCACCTGAAATGCCAAACCAATGGCATCAGCATACTCACTTAACGCCACCAGCTCATCTGCCTTAGGGACAACCGTACCACAATAAGCCCCCATAAGAACCGCAGCCTGAATTAACGCCCCCGTTTTTAAACGGTGCATTGCCTCAAGCTGAGCCAAACTCATCGACTTGCCCACCGAACTCAAATCACAACACTGCCCGGCCACCATACCAGCGGCGCCAGATGCTTTTGCCAGCAAAGCAACCAACTGCACCTTATTTTCAGCAGACAACGGCGCATAAGTTAACAACTCAAATGCACCTGTTAGTAGCGCATCACCTGCTAAAATTGCCGTCGCCTCATCATACTTAATATGACAAGTTGGCTTACCCCGACGTAGCGCATCATTATCCATAGCAGGCAAATCATCATGCACCAAACTATAGCTATGCAACATTTCAAGTGCCACCGCAGGATAACTCGCCTGCGCCCAAGAACCAGCAAACATCTCAGCGGTGTGATACAACAAAAAAGGACGAATACGCTTACCCCCATTTAACAAACTATACGTCATAGCCTGCTGCAAAATGGGATCTGCTATATCCAAAGCATGAAGTGCCGTGGTTAAATTTTCTTGCAAATGCTGCTGCACCTGCCGTAATGAATGAGCAATATCAGACATAGTCTAATCAGACTTCTCTAACGAACCATCTAAAATTTTCTCTATACGCTGTTCTGCATTATTTAATGTTTGCTCACAACAAGCAGATAGTTGAATACCCTTTTCAAAGGCTTTAAGTGAATCTTGCAAACTCATATCGCCCTTTTCCAAGGTCTCAACCAACTGCTGCAATTCCTGTAATGCCTGCTCAAACTCAGGCGGATTATCTATCTGACCCATACACTGCCTTTTACACATATAAAACCGCAATTTTACGGTGTGTTGCCAACAAAAGGAATAAAAAAATAATCACCCCAAAAGAACATCAGCAATACGCATAGAAAACCAGCGCCACTCAAAGTGCATAAACAGCACAAGAACAGGCTTAGCTATCTATGCTATTACCACCACCAAGAGCGGCGCTTAATAGGTGCATAAAATACTTTATTATCAACCACCAATTTTAGTTTATATTGCTCTGCCCATAAGCTGCTCAAACCAGATAAAGTTACTTTCTGATTGCATTTATCCGCCACAAAAAAACGCCTTCTCACAATGACATTAGCCCAATTAATAATTTGTAATTGTACAGACGCATTATCTCTTGTGCTTGGAAAAGTCACCTCTATATCATCTACAAAAACTTCAGGACTAACACGAATACCCGTTAATAGTGAACACCCAGTATCTGGGTTAGGATCAACGATAGGTAAATTTGAATCCACAACCATTTTTAAAGCAAAAACACCAAAGCTCGGCAACCAGTGCCCTGTACCTGAAAAATCATTATTTGGTTTGGTTTCTTGATAAGCAATATCAATTTTTGCCACAAACGAATTTAAGTATTTAGTTTTTTTAGTGCTTACATACATAACCCAATCCCCCCAAGCAGAAGACAACACCCGACCTTTTTTATGCGCAGGAAGACTAAAAAAATTAACAGGAACAGATAAACTAGAATGCTCATAAAATGCCTGCAACCTATCCCAAGCCACACCTTTTAAACCAACTTCTTGATAGGCTAACGCCGCAATTGCCTTAGGTTCAAAAAAGTCACCAGCACCCACATGCCGCCACTGCACTTTAGGTGCATAAGCTTGTAATATATTTGCACTATATTCCACCACCTTAGCATCATCTATTTTCTGAGCATAACGATGCAATGCCAATAGAACAAAGTTAAAATTCTCATAGCCAGAACTAACAGACTGATAATAACGCCAAAAGCTCAACCCCAAAACCCGAGCATAAACAGCATGATACGCCTTAGTAATTAAAGGTTTAAGAACCTTATAAGCGTTATCATCTGTCTCTAACAAATAACTAGCATATAGCAACAACCAAGGATAGCCATAGGTAACTTCATGACCGCTATTATATCTTAATTCAGCATTGACCTTTGCAGTGGTATATTGAGTATCCAACACCTGTAATAATGAATTTAATTGCAAATATTGTCCTGCAAACCTACCTGCAAAATGGCTATGTACCGAAGAGTGCCAGTCATAGCTACCATGAAAAATAGGTGCGCTTTTATCCACACCAGGCGTAAGAACTTGGGTATTCTCAACAGAGTGGTTACCCCATATCTCTAATAACTTATTCACATCATGTAAACTCGAAAAATGCGCCAAATCAGCATCAGCATGATTTATCACACCAAACAAACATAAAAACAAAGCAACATTACGCAAGAACCTCATAAAAACCTCTATTATTTTAAATACGAGTGCCTATTATGTTATTTAAAATCAATAACATCAATATAATTTACAGTCAAAAAAGCCCCTTACCTAAGCTAGGTAAGGGGCTGATCATAACAACTAAATAAACGAGCCTAAGGTTGTTTAACCAGCTCTAACTTACGGATAACATGCCCATAAGAAGACACAAACAAGTTGTCCTGTGCATCTTTAGCAATGCCTGTTACTTCTCCAAATGATGCATTCGTACCTATGCCATCGGTAACAGCATCGGTACCACTACCTGCAAGAGTGGATACGTTTTTATTAATTAAATCAATCTGGCGTATGCGATGATTTAATTTATCTGCTAGGAATAAAAACTGCCCAGATTTGGAGGCAATTATTTGATTATTAGAAGTCTTAAACTTCGCCTCTGAAAAATTGCCATCGACAAAGCCTGTACCTGCGGTAGTTAATGCTGTTCTTGTTTTAAGGCCTAAATTCACCTGATGCAGCTTACCATCTGATTTAGAAATATAATACAGGCTGTTTTTATCTGCACTTAAACCCATAGATATACGATAACTATCCGTAGCAATGATATTTTTCACTTTGGCGCTTGCACTTGTACCATCATTAATGCTGATTTTACGGATAAGTTCATTATGAGCATCAGACACATATAAGGTCCCATTACCATCATAGACTATGCTATTGATATACCCTAAGCGAGCGTTATCACCTGTTTCCATAGTAAGAAAATCATTCTTATCAGGCACATTACCAACACTTGCACCACACTGCCCTGCCAGCGTTGTGACCTTTGCCTCTGGAGTAATCTTACGCACGCAGTTATTATAACCACCCACATAGAGGTTATCGGCTTTATCAATGGTAATGGCTTTGGGATTGTTAAATTTTGCCGCACTACCTGTGTCATCAACAATACCCGATGCACCATTTTCATCACCTGCAAACAGACTGACCTGACCCCCTGAGGTAATTTTGCGAATTTGATTGTTACTATAATCAGCAATAAACAAATTACCCTTGCTATCAAACACCATAAACTCAGGATTATTAAAGCGTGCACTGCTTAATGCGCCATTGGTTTTGTCATATTTATCAGCTTTACCTGCATAAGTGCTAACCTTAATTGCCCCATCACTACACACAATATCCACCGTCGCATCTGCTTTGCTGATGGTGCCGGTGCCATTTTTAACTTCACAAATGCGTTTAAATCCAAGTTTAGGTTGGTGTTTAATGCTGACCTTATACGCCTCCCCCAGCTTCATCTGCCCAAAGCCAATATCAGTTGGATTAGCTAAATCATCACTGCCATTATTTTGTAATACCAGCCCTTTTGCACCGTTTAAGCCTGTTATGCTTAGCTTAAGTTGATACTCTGTGACATTGTCTATTTTGCGGATAACATTCCCCCAAGAAGACACAAACAAGTTACCCTGTGCATCTTGAGCAATGCCTTTTGGATACCTAAATTCTGCCTTGTCACCTGTGCCATCGGTAACAGCCTCGGTGCCCTTACCTGCAAGGGTAGTCACTTTTTTATTAATTAAATCAATACGGCGTATGCGTTGATTACTAAAATCAGGCAAGTATAAAAATTGCCCTGACTTGGAGGCGATTATTTGATTAGAGGAAGAATCAAACTGCGCTTCATCTTTAAAATCACCGTCTTTAAAGCCACAACCGGCTTTGCTAGTTACTTTCGTTATATCAGTGCTGGTTAAATCCATCTGATGCAACTTGCAATCTGATTTGGGAATATAATACAGGCTTTTTTTATCTGCACTTAAACCCATGGACACATCACCACTGCCTACATCAATAACATTTTGCACTTTGGCAGTGGCAGCCGTGCCCTTATTAATGCTAATTTTACGGATAATCTCATTATTTGTATCAAACACATACAGGGCATTGTCGCCATCATAGACCATGCCAAAGATTATCCCAAAGCGAGCATCAGCACCTGTTTCAATAGCAGAAAAATCATTCTTATCAGGCACATTACCAACACTTGCACCACACTGCCCTGCCAGCGTTGTGACCTTTGCCTCTGGAGTAATTTTACGCACGCAGTTATTATAACCACCTACATAGAGGTTATCGTCTTTATCAATGGTCATCTCACTGAGGAGATTAAATTTTGCCGCACTGCCTGTGCCATCGTTCGTGCCACTTGCGCCACTTGCATTACCCGCAAACAGACTGACCTGACCCTCTGGCGTGATTTTACGAATTTGAAGGTTGTCAAAATCCGCAACAAACAAGTTGCCCTTGCTATCAAACACCATATGCTCAGGACGATTAAAGCGTGCAACTTTTAATGCGCCATTGGCTCTACCATATTTTTTTGCTTTACCTGCATAGGTGGTCACCTTAGCAAAGCCCTTAATACAGCTTAACGCTATGGCAATTTTACCGCCGTTATAACTGCCTTTGCCTTGCTCTACATAACAATGCTGGCTAAAGCCCTCTGGTTGGCGCATGACTTTAATATCATAGTCAGTACCTTTGGGAATTTTTGCGCTTAAATCTAAGGTTTTTGCCTCACTTTTAGGCATGGCAAACGGCGTGTTATCTGCCCCTGATGCGGTGTTTTGCAGTAATAACCCCTCAGTTAAAATGGCTTGGTTAATAACCAAATTTACATTGTATTTTAAGTTAGCACCTGCACCGCTTGCTCCGCCACCACCGCCACCACTACAGGCAGTAATCAAAGCAACACTTAGGCTTAAAAGAAATGTTTTTAAAGAAAGGAATTTAGAATCGGTTGTTGAGCTGTTGAGCTGTTGAGCTGTTGAGCTGTTGAGCTGTTGAGCTGTTGAGCTGTTGAGCTGTTGAGCTGTTGAGCTGTTGAGCTGTTGAGCTGTTGAGCTGTTGAGCTGTATTGTAACATCGTTGTCACCTCATGAAAGTTATTTAATGTAAAAAAATTTTAAATTTTTCATATCAATACGCAAATATGCAAATGCGTATTGAACATAGTACACCCTCTACTATTCACAATGCAATAGTGTATAAATAAAAAAACACCTGACGGTCAGAGGTCAGAGGACAGAGGACAGAGGACAGAGGACAGAGGACAGAGGACAGAGGACAGAGGACAGAGGACAGAGGACAGAGGACAGAGGACAGAGGACAGAGGACAGAGGACAGAGGACAGAGGACAGAGGACAGAGGACAGAGGACAGAGGACAGAGGTCAGAGGACAGAGGACAGAGGACAGAGGACAGAGGACAGAGGACAGAGGACAGAGGACAGAGGACAGGGTTCAGGTTTCAGTCCTTGACCTCTGACTCCTGACTCCTGACTCCTGACTCCTGACTCCTGACTCCTGACTCCTGACCTCTGAAACCTGACCTCTGACTCCCAGTCAAGCAGTTTGCAGCATGTCTTCTACGTTTATGCCCTCTTCTCGTAGGCGTGCCAGCTTGTAGCGCAGGGTGCGTGGACTTACACCCAAACGGTCAGCGGCTTTTTGTTTGCTGCTTTCTTCTTTTAGGGCTCGTACTATCAGCTCTACTTCTCGTTGCTTTAAGTCATTACCTAGCTCGCCTTCACTGACTGTTTCATGCTCATTGCTTGCATAAGCGGGGCTAGTCAAAGCAGTATTATTGGCTTCTTGAGGTTTGCTTGGGGTCGGGGTAAGCAGTATGTCGTTGGCGTAAAGTCTTGGACCACTTTGAATAATTAACGCTCGCTGCATGCTGTTGTCTAATTCTCGTACATTGCCCGGCCAAGTATGACTGAGTAAAAATTGTTTGGCGTCAGCTTGTAGTTGCGGTGCTGGACGTTTCATTTTAAGCGCATGATGAGCTAATAATTTTTCTGCTAAGGGTATAATGTCTTCTGATCTTTGACGTAAAGGCAACCACTGTAGCGGGAAGACGGTTAAACGATAGTAAAGGTCTTCACGGAAATTGCCCTCCGCAACGTAGTTGGCTAATTCACGGTTGGTGGTGGCGATAATGCGTACATCTAAATCAATGATTTTTTTACCGCCTAGGCGCTCAACCTGATGCTCTTGTAATACTCGTAATAGTTTTGCTTGTAAGCCCATGTCCATTTCACTAACTTCATCAAGAAGCAGTGTGCCTTTGCTCGCTTGTTCAAATTTACCGGGCATGGCTTGATAAGCGCCCGTAAACGCACCTTTTTCATAACCAAAGAGCATTGCCTCTAGCATGTTTTCAGGAATGGCGGCGCAGTTAATTGCGATAAATGGCCCCTTATGGCGAGGCGAGTGTTGATGAATATATCTTGCTAACACTTCTTTACCTGTGCCACTTTCGCCACTAATTAAAACGGTGGAGTCGGTTTGCGCTACTCGTTGCGCTAAGGTAAATAGCTGCTTGGCAGGGCGCGATTCACATACTGGCTCATCTTCTTGGGGTCGGCTTGCTTGTTGGTTAAATGAGGCAAGTAGATTATCTAATTCTTTTAGTTCAAAGGGTTTCATTAGGTAGTCATTTGCTCCCATTTGCATGGCATGTACTGCTTGGTTGACATCACCAAAGGCGGTCATTAATACAACAGGTAACCATGGGTGGTGGGTTTTTAGTTGCTTTAGTAGTTCTAATCCGTCCATTTGTGGCATATTTATGTCAGATAGTACCAAGTCAAAGCCTTGCTTTGCTACTAGGGCAAGCGCCTCTAATCCATGTTGGGCACTGACTACCTCATGTTTTTTCATCTCTAAGGAGTCTACAATGGCTTCACGCAAATTTAAGTCGTCTTCTACAATGAGTATTTTCATTTCTTATCCTTTAATTAGAGGTTTGATGAGTAAAAACAGGGAGGCGCATGCTGGCATTAATGCCACCTAGACGTTCACTGTTGTATAAGTTAAATTCGCCTTTATGTGCACGCACCACCGCTTGTACAACGGCAAGTCCTAAACCTGTACCATTGCTTTTGGTGGTATAAAAAGGTGCTTGAATTTTATCTATTTCTTCTGCGTTTAAACCTGAGCCGTTATCTTCAATGGATATTTGTAGCGTTTGTGCATCTAGCTGTTGCAGACGTATTAATAGTTCTATCGGATATTCTCCCGATTCTAGGGCGTTGTTGATGAGGTTCATTAGACTGCTAATTAAGGCATCATGGTTGCAAATAATGTGCTGCTCACTTAAACCTTGATGCTCTATTTTAAATGTTGCTTGATACTGAGCAATGGGTACTTCCATTGCAGCAAGTAGGTGTTCAACCAGCGTTTGTATGCTAATTTCATCATTTAATGGGGCTTCTCCTCTGGCAAAAATAAGCATATCTCGTACTTGATTTTCTAAATGATGTAGGCGTTCTTTAAGTTTGCCTGCAAAGCGTAAGTGTTGGCAGGCTTGTAGCTCTGGATTATTTAAGTGTTCTGCATAAATACTGGCAGCAGCAAGGGGGGTTCTAATTTGATGAGCTAACGAGGCAACCATTTTACCCATGGCGAGTAACCGTTCATGTTGTGCCAGTTGGCTTTGTAGTACACGGGTTTCGGTCATATCTGTGAGCATGATAATTTGCCCCGGCTGACCTTGCATGGGGGCTATTCTAAGCTGCACCAAACGACCATCTGTGAGCGAGATTTCATGCCCGTCGGTAACTTGTGGCTTAAAACAGTCGTCAATAATGTCAATCCAGTTTAATCCTATTAAACTCTCGTGCTGGCTGTTGTTAAGTAATAACTCATTGGCAGCAGGGTTGGCTTGTTCGATACAGCCCATTTCGTCAATAAGCACCACGCCTGCTGGTAGTAAGTCGAGTAACGCTTGTAGACGATTGGCAACCTGTTCTTTTTCTGCTAATTCTTGAATGCGTTTGGCAGAAACGGTTTCTAGCTCGCCATTTAGTTGTTCAATGCGACTTTCTAAAAAGCTGTACGAGTCGCTTAGTTGCTGCGACATTTGATTGAACAGCTTAAATGCTTGTTTTAGCTCTGCTGTTTTATGCGTGTTTTGCTCTGTATTTTGATATGTAGCGCTGGTGTCTAAAGCAATTTGCCCCATATTCAATTCCTCCGTCGAAAATTCGACTTTTTATTGGTTTCGAAGGGTATGGAGCAAATTGCATGCCGACTTTCTGCCTCTGTTTTTGTGCTTTTGTGTCAATAAACCGTTATTTGTTGCTGTCTTCGCTTTCTTCTAAACTGCCAACCAGTTCAATAAAGTCTGGTAACTCTTTCAAAGATGCGAAACTTTCATCAAGGTATGCGTGTTTGCGTAAGGATTCGGATTGTTCTATTGCCCGTGCAAGATCTTTAAGGGCGTCTTGCTCTAAGCCCATTTCGGCATAGGCACAAGCACGCTGATACAGTGCATGACTATTGTCTGGGGCTATCTCTAAGGCTCTGTTAGCAAGGCTAGATGCCCATTGTTCCTGCCCTAAGCACAAAGCGGAGTCGGCTTTATAGGTTAAGGCTTCAACATCATTAGGACGCAATGCCAAAATTTGGTCGTAAATGTTAATTTTACCTTGATGAGAGGCTTCTTGGGCGGCTTTAAGCCATAGCGAGTGGGTTTCATTCGTTAGCTCAATTTCTTCTTGCGCCATCGTAATGTTTATTGATTTATTGTGTAGCTCTTTTTCTAGACTGTCTAAACGGGCTTCATAGGAGTTGGTAATCCGCAAAATCTCTTCATTGGCAAAACTGCCCACTCGCTTTTTTACATCACGCAATGAGTTCCAACCTACCAGTACCAATAGCGTGGACGCACCTGCTAATAAATAAAAGAAGTAAGTGACGGTGTTGGTGGCATACATCATGGCTTTATCAGCAACTTCTAGTTCTCTATCAACAACGAGTTTGGTCATCTCTAAACGGGTGTCTGCGAGCATTTGCCTTAGATTTTTGACTTCATCAAGCAGATAACGCTCTGTAAAAGGGGAATATAAAGGCTTTTTGAGCTGTTCAATTTTTTGCTCTAATGCCTGTTCTTGCTGTGCCTTTTGCGTGCTTTTTTCTGGCGCTGCATATACGAGGCTATGTAGGCTAATATTAAGCACAACAATAAGGCTAAAGCGCATGAGAGTAAACATAATTAATCCTCTAAGAAGAATACGTTAATAGATGTCATGACGATTAAAATGATTGAATTTAATCATTTTTTTAAGTTCTCGCACATACACCTCTTTACGTGCAGAATACTTGATTAACCCATCGGCTAACAAGATGCCTTGAATGTTTTTTTTATTCGCCAATAAGTCTGCTCTAATTTGCCTTAATTGCGCATACGCAGCACTGGTATTTAGGTTATGTACATAACTCTCAACAGATGCTAACGGTGTAGCAAATTTTTTCACTTCATGCACTGCATCGCCTCCCCGTTTTTTAGGTACTAACCCACAACCCTGTTTAAAACACCATTGCCCAAAATAATTATTAGCTGTGGTGGCAAATCGAGAGGTGCCCCAAGCTGTTTCGTTGGCAGATTGCGCTAAAGCCAATGAAATAGGCACAATATTAATGTGTTTTAATAAGGTTAAAATGCTTTTTTCTGTAGATGTTTTATCACAATTTGCTTTGTATTCTTGACAGTATGCAAGTAATTTTTTATTCGTTAATGGCTGCTGTAAATGAGCACCCGCTAATTGTTGAATTAAATACATACGCTGTTTTAAGACGTTATGGTTGGCAGTTTGAATAAGTGGCAGCATAAAGCGTTCAAATGCTTTTTTCCTTTGTTGTGTATTGGTAATGGTAGAAAAGCGCATGGCTTTTTTTATAGGTAACGCCTTACTTAAATCCAGTGTAAAAGGCATGTACTGTGCATATAAAGCCGCTATCTTCTTGTCATCACTGCTTTGTGCACATGCAAAATGAGTTAGGCTTAAAACAAACAATAATAAATAGGTCAAATATCGCATAAAGAATCCTTATCCATATTAAAAGGTGGACTGTTGGTTATAGCACAAAAAAAATGCTGTGCTGTAAAAATTAACTTTTAATATACATGGCTAAGCCGAAAAAATAGTCTAGAATACTAAGGACATAAATTAATTAACCAGCCAATCCGAGCCATTATTATGAGTGATAACAAGGATATTTTAGACCAAAGCGAACAATGGGTAACCTTTAACCTTGATACCGAGCGTTATTGCGTGCCTGTCAGTCAAGTAAAAGAAATTATTACTTGGCAAGATGTAGAGCCAGTTCCTGGTGCGCCTGATATTGTTGAGGGCATCATTAACCTACGGGGCGACATCATTACCGTCATCAATGGACGCAGTCTTTTAAAATTACCAACCAAAGAAGCTGATGATGAAACTCGCATTATGACCTTAGAGGTTGAACAAGAATTTATTGGCTTGGTCATTGACCAAGTACATGAAATTGTACGCTTTAACGCCGATAGTATTGATCCACCAGCAATGGAAAATCCTTTATTATTTGGCACCATCAAACTGCAAGAACATCTTTTGATTGTTCTCAAAATCAATGAAGAACGCCTTAATGAGTTGATTAAAAAGAACAATGCTGAAGAAGAAAACGATAGCGAAGACTAACGACGCTATCGTTGCACCTTAACATGGACATACTGCAAACATTTTTAAACCAACCCATAAGCAGCATTTGGGTGCTTGGCATTATCTTTGCAAGCTGACATTTATTTAAATGCAGGAATAAAAAATCTAATCGCAGACAGCTGTATAAAAAATATCTTAGATAAAACCAGATAATACAAATTACCTCTACCCGAAAGCGTCTTAATTCAATACACTAGATAACCTCCCGTATGTATTGAGCATTAAGCGATGGACGAAGATTTATTCAAACAAAGTATGCAAGATGTCACACCTTTAAGGGTGCGTAAAAAAGTAGTCACTCAAAAGCCTAATCCCAAACATATTAGTGCCGCTGAGCGACGCTTTAATGCGCTACAAGCAAGCGCACAAAATGAGCTTTCGCACATACAAGCTCCATTAGAGGTTAAACCCATTGAACCCTATGCGGTGCTGGGCATGAAAAAATCAGGCATACAAGAGGGCGTGTATCGTAAATTACGCCTAGGCAAATATGCCATGGAAAGCCGCTTAGATTTGCACCAAAAAAATATCCAACAAGCCCAGCAATCGGTACTAAGATGCGTACAAGACTGCCTTAAAGCTAACGTGCGCTGTGTGCTTATTTTACCAGGTAAAGGCGCACGCAATAGTACACAACCCGCTATTTTAAAAAGCCATTTAGTCCACTGGCTAACCCACTTACCCGACGTACAAGCCTTTCATACGGCACAACCAAAAGACGGCGGCTCTGGCGCATTTTATGTATTATTACGCAAAAGTGAGCATGCCAAACAAGCCAATCGAGAACGCTTTAATAAAGGGCGTATATGAGGAACAAATGAAATACCAAGACTTACGAGATTTTATTCAACAACTGGAAAAAGCAGGGCAACTAAAGCGCATTCAAATTGAGGTAGACCCCTACCTAGAGATGACCGAAATAGCCGACCGAGTACTGCGAGCTAAAGGCCCTGCTTTATTATTTGAAAACCCCAAAGGCTCAAACATTCCTGTTTTGGCGAACCTCTTTGGCACGCCCGAAAGAGTCGCTATGGGCATGGGCGAAACCTCTGTGGACGCATTGCGAGAAGTCGGCAAACTGCTTGCCTATTTAAAAGAGCCTGACCCACCTAAGGGCATGAAAGACGCATGGCAAAAGTTGCCTATTTTTAAAAAAGTATTAAGCATGGCGCCTAAAGAAGTAAAAAGTGCTGCCGCCCAAGAAGTTATTTTAGAAGGTGAGCAAGTTAATCTTTATAACCTGCCCATTCAGCATTGTTGGCCAGATGATGCTGCACCACTGATTACTTGGCCCTTAGTTATTACCAAAGGTGTGAGCAAAAGCCGCCACAACTTAGGCATTTATCGCCAACAACTGATTGGCAAAAATAAGTTAATTATGCGCTGGTTAAGCCATCGTGGTGGCGCATTGGACTTTCAAGAGTGGAAGCAAACCTACCCAGATAAACCCTTTCCCATTAGTGTCGCATTAGGTGCAGACCCTGCCACTATTTTAGGAGCTGTTACCCCTGTGCCAGATAGCCTAAGCGAATACGCCTTTGCAGGCTTATTAAGAGACAGTCGCAGCGAGCTATGCAAAAGCATTGGCAACGATTTATTAGTGCCTGCCAGTGCTGAATTTATTTTAGAAGGTTATATTTACCCTGATGAAATGGCCGATGAAGGTCCCTTTGGCGACCATACTGGCTACTACAATGAGGTCAGCCAATTTCCTGTATTTACTGTTGAGCGCATTACCCACCGTAAAGACCCCATTTATCACAGCACCTATACGGGCCGTCCACCTGATGAGCCTGCCATTTTAGGCGTTGCATTAAATGAAGTATTTATTCCATTATTGCAAAAACAATTCCCTGAAATTGTCGATTTTTATTTACCACCAGAAGGCTGCTCATATCGCATGGCTGTGGTCAGTATCAAAAAGCAGTATGCAGGACATGCCAAGCGTGTGATGATGGGGGTTTGGTCATTTCTCCGCCAATTTATGTACACCAAATTTGTGATTGTTGTAGATGATGATATTAATACTCGCAGCTGGGAAGATGTGATTTGGGCGATGACCACACGCATGGATCCTGCACGTGATACCACTATGGTAGAAAATACCCCTATTGATTACCTAGATTTTGCCTCGCCAGTATCAGGACTTGGATCTAAAATGGGACTAGATGCCACCAATAAATGGACAGGCGAAACAACCCGTGAATGGGGGCAACCTATTGTGATGGACGCACAGGTTAAACAAAAAGTAGATGCGATTTTATCGAACTTAGAGCTGGATTGTTAACTGCAATAAAAACACAATCCCCACCTAAGATGTCAACATGCAAGGTGGAGATTGTGATATGACGTTTCAAATGCGTTCTACTCTTATTACTGCCCCATAGCACGCAACATCCAAGCAGTTTTCTCATGTACAACCATACGATCACTAACCAATGATGCGGTGGATTCATCGTCTCCATCTGCGGCTAAAGCCAACACCTTACGAGCCGTTTTGACTACCGCCTCATGCCCTTTTTGTAAAAGCGTGACCATATCCACATCTTGTGGCACACCACTAACCTCAGCAATGGTGCTTAATTTGGCAAATTCGCTATAGCTGCCGGGCGCATAAACACCCAAGGTACGAATACGCTCGGCAATTTCATCAACGGCAGTGGCAAGCTCAGTATAATGCTCCTCAAACATAAGGTGCAGCTCACGAAAACGCATACCCGTTACATTCCAATGAAAATTATGGGTCATTAAATACAGGGTATAGCTATCGGCTAATAGTACTTTTAAACCTGCTGCAATTTTTTCTCTTTGGGTATCATCAATACCTAAATCAATCTGTGACATATTTATTCCTCTCTTTAGTTATGTGCTCATCTAACAAACAGGTATCAAGATAAGGGCAAATACAAATTCAACCAACAGTTTTAGTGCATTAGGTCAATTAATTAAATTAATGACTGGGTTTTAAGCAACTAAGACTCGCCATAAACTCACATTTTATTTATGGTTATTGCTCATTTTATAAAACGCAAATAATGCGGCTATGTTGGTTATGCTTAGTATCTCGCTGTTGTTTCCATTGGTTGGATTAACCCTAGTCTCATTACTATTACTGGATAATCTCATCATTAACCGCTTACAAAATTGATGATGAGATAGGTTGTAAAATAGACCAACTAAAAAAGTCTGATTTGCCCGCAGGTTGCACCTATAAAAAATCAAAAAGCAACCTGCTTTTAAGTTGGGTTTTCCTACCGAAAGGAGATAGTCCAAAACAGCCTTTTTTCCCAAAATTATATCAATTTTGCTGTATGCTTTAATCACTCAAATACAATTCAGCCATACTGTCTAATTGTTGTTTGGTGGTTTTCCAGTTAGGTAGTGTTTGCGTGAGTAATCGCCAAAAACGCTCGCTGTGATTATGTTCAGCTAAATGGCATAGCTCATGCACAATTACATAATCAATGCAGTCTTTTGGGGCTTTGACTAAATGCGGGTTGAGAATGATATTGCCCTTTGCCGAGCAACTGCCCCATTGTTTTTGCATGGTCATAATGCGTAATTCGGGCGTTGCGGTTGCCCATGTTGCCTGTGGGAATAGGGCTTTTAGGCGTTGGCTGAAAATTACCTTGGCACGTTGGTTATACCACTGGCTGACGAGTTTTTTAACCCGCTCGTTTTTGTGTTCATCCAATGCTGTTAGCGATACCAATATTTGCCCATGTTTCATTTTGACCCTGTTTTTCTGTTCAGGATTTTCCACCACTTTTAATACATAACGGCGACCTAAATAAAACTGCATTTCCCCGCTGATATAGCGTTTATCCTGTACCTGTTCGCGGTGCGTATGAAAACCGGCTAAATGGTCGTTAATCCATTTGGCACGTTTCATCACTGCTTGGTGAATGGCTTGGCGTTCGGCATCGGTTGGGGCGGTAACAGTGGTTTGTCCGTCTGGGCTGATTTTTATGCGGATTTTGCGTTTTTGCTCGCCGTCTTTTTCCGTCATCGGTTGCCGAACAACAAGGTAAGGAATTGCCGTCTCGCCATAGATAAAGTGATAGTTTTCAATCACCTTAATACCCAGATAATCCCAAGCGGGTAATTTTTATCACCTCATCAATTAAAGCATTGGCTTTATCTACGCCTAAATCACGGTGTAAAACAGGCAATAACTGCTGACGGATTTGGTTTTCGATTTCTTGTGGGTTAATCGAGTATTCCGCCACCACTGTTGTTACCACGCTATCTATTTGCACCGCGTAATCGAATAAGATTTGCTCGCCTAATGACTGAAAGCCCTGTTGTAAAAATAGCCCATAATAGGCTTGTACACGGCGTTTTGTATTGTCTGCCAAGCTATCCAATAATTGCGTGGGCAAGCCCTCAACGTGGCGGTTTTTTACTTGCTGTTCAAAGTCGGCAAAGAGCAAATATTGTTTAATGGGGGCATCAAACAGGGCTTTGGCATCGGCAATGGCTTGTTTTAACAGTGCCGAAAAATAGGCTTGAGTGTATGGGTCATCGGCGAGTTCTTGCATAATCATTTTAGTCACTCGCCCTGTGATAATATCGGTTTTGTTGCGGGCTTCGGTATCGCTCATTTCTTCGGGTTTGGCATTTTTACCCATATTACCGACCAAATACGCTCCGTCGGGTTCTTTGACGTTGACCCCTGCGATATGTTTATCCAATAACGCCCGAATGTCTTCGGCGTATTCGTCATAATCAATGGTTTCCTCGGCACCTTGTCGGACTTGTTGACGCAGTTGCACCATCATTTTTAAGGTGTCTTTGTAGCTTTGGCGGTGTTTATCAAAACTTTTATCGGCAAAATACGTCGCTGATTGCAATGCCACCTTTAGGCAATTACTAAACGCGGTTAAATCGGCATAAAAATCATCACGCTTTTTCTGATTGGTATCGATGAACAATCCGTCAATGTCGGTAATTTTCGGGGCGAGCACACGGCGTAGGGCTTGCCCGTCTTGTTTGTTTTTGACTTCATCAAAAGTCGCCCAGAGCTTACTGTGTAACCTGGGCAGTTTTTTATATTCGTGTGCCATTGGCTCATACAAGCCTTTTAAGTCATCAATGGCAAATCCTCCCGCTGTCATATTTTGGGTGCGTTCGGCAAGGTCTTGGTATTGTTCAATAGTAGTATCTAGTTCTTTTAAAACACCTCGATAATCAATCAAATAACCAAACTTCTTTTTGCTATGCAAGCGATTAACACGGGCAATGGCTTGGATTAAATTGTGCTGTTTTAACGGCTTATCAATATACAGTACGGTATTTTTCGGCTCGTCAAAGCCCGTTAATAATTTATCCACCACGATAATTAAATCCACGCCGTCATCACGGGAAAAGTCAGCTATGACCTCATCGGTATAGGTTTTTTCGTCTTGGCTACCCACGTTATTGTGCCACCAATTTTGTACAATATCGGTGCTTTCGCTGTCTATGCTGTCGTGTCCTTCACGAGTATCAGGGGCAGACATCACCACCGCCGAGGTGAGTTTTCCAATCTTATCCAATAGCTGTTTATAGTGAATGGCAGAAATTTTACTATCGCAGGCTAATTGTCCTTTTAACCCTAATGGTTTGAAATTCTGGAAATGTTCGGAAATATCATAAGCGATAATTTCTAGTCGTCCTTCAGTTTGGTAAATCTGTCCTTTTTGTGAGAATTTTTGTTTTAAATCGCCACGTTGCGCCTCTGTTAGCCCCTCGGTGATGCGGTCAAACCACGCATCAATGGCTCGGTCGTTGGTGGCTAGTTCGGGAATGCGTTCTTCGTACAATAACGGCGTGACGGTTTTGTCGTCCACTGCCTGTTGCATGGTGTAAGAATGAATAATTTTGCCGAATTTATTTTCGGTTTTATCGTCTTGCAACAACGGCGTACCTGTGAACGCAACAAAGGCAGCATTGGGCAACGCCTGTTGCATACGGATATTGTTTTCCCCGTTTTGGCTGCGGTGTCCTTCGTCAATCAATACAATGATGTCTTGGCTGTCGTTATGGCATTCGGGATAATTCACCGCCGTGGCGAATTTATTGATAATCGAGAAAATAATGCGTTCATTGCCCGTGCCAATTTGTTTGGCGAGGGTTCTGCCGTCGCTGGCAATGGCGTTTTTGCGGTCTTTTTTCGATAAAGCTCCGCCAGTAGTAAAGGTTTTGGCAAGTTGTTTTTCTAAATCCACTCGGTCGGTGACCACCACCACACGGCATTTTTTCAGCTCGTCTAGCCAGATTAAGGCTTTGGCTAAAAACACCATCGTAAACGATTTGCCCGACCCCGTGGTGTGCCAAATGACCCCACCGTTGCGTGAGCCGTTTTCATCAAAACTGCTCATGCGTTCGACCAAGGCTTTGATACCAAACACCTGCTGATAGCGGGCGACAATTCTGCCGATTTTTTTATCGAACAGGCTAAATAAGCGTGTCATTTCCAATAACCTATCAGGGCGACATAACGCCACGATTAAGCGGTCTTGGTCAGTGATTGCCAGCTCGCCACCTGCCATTAAGGATTGATATTCTGCCCTCAGGTTATCGGGGCGGTGGTTAAAAATCGCCTGTGTTTGCGTGGCGGATAAGGGTTGGTTTTTTAATGCGGCAATGTCCTCATCGGCAATGCGTTCCTCTTTCCACGCTGCCCAAAACTTTTCAGGTGTGCCACAAGTGGCATAGCGTCCCTCGTGTCCGTTGATTGATAATAACAACTGGCTGTAAGCGAATAAATGCGGGATTTCATCGGGCTTTTGGTTGCGAATGCTCTGCGAAATGCCCGCCGATACCGTGAGTTTACCGCTGCGGTTGCTGTCGGGGCGTTTTGCCTCAATCACTACCCACGGCAAACCATTAACAAAACACACCACATCGGGAATGCGTTTGCCCGTGCCGTTGGTGTTTTCTACGCTAAATTCTTCGGTGCAATGATAGACATTATTTTCAGGGTTTTGCCAATCAATCAGCGAAATCGTCGGGTGGGCTTTTTTACCGTTGATAAATTCCGTCACGCCCACGCCATAGGTCAGGGCATTATAGATTTTTTCATTCGCCGCAATTAACCCCTCGTTCATCGCAGGTGTTGCCAAATCCTGCACAATTTTATCAATGGCATTGTCGGATAAAGTATGGATTTGCCCCTCAAACACAAAGGTCTTTTTCGTCAACACCTCACGCAAAATAGTGGGTAAAATGACGGTTGATGACTTCTCCCGCATAGCCAAACAATCCGCAGGCGGAATAAAGGTATAACCCAACTGACTTAACAAGGTCAAAGCAGGGATTTTGGCACTAAATTCTTCGCTAAAGTTGGCTAGTGGTTGGGGCATATTTTTTTCGGCAATTTCTTGTTGTTGGTGTGACTATATTGTAACTCAAACAAGGGGGAAATGTTTTTGAATTTGGTACGCAGTGCGTTCCGTTTTTGGCTTTGGGGAAATTTGACAACAAGAGACGCCGTCAAAGGTAACGCAAGTAGCTGCTTGTAAGGGTTCATTTTTGCATTAGCTTCGCCAGTTTTTGCCATGCGGAAAAATATCAAGCACAATAACCCGTTGCCCAACAACAGCATATAAAACCACATAGCTACCAATCGTGATAAAACGTTGATTTTTCTTATATAGTAATCCTGCTTGTGGACTGGCTTCCAAGAAATTGACAGTACGTTCAGTCAGCATTGATATAAACTGTTCTGCATTTTCAGGACTATCGGCAGCGATATGAGCATAAATTGCTGCTAATGTATTTTCTGATTGTTCAGAAAAAATTACTGAGTACGTTCTCATTTATGTTTATTCAGTAAACTTGCTTTGTCACGAATACGTTGCCAAAAATATTCATCAGGCACGCTGTATTTGCCTTGTTCCACATCATTTAGAATGGTATTGATATGCTCGTCCATTTTCAATTGTTCGTTAATTGCCTCAACAACGGAAATATCGCCGTGAGCAACCGCATTTTTTAATGGTTCACTCAATAAGCTATCAGCAATGATATGAAGTTTTTGTATTGAAAACACCGCACCCACCGGTCGGTTGTGTTTGGTAATTTCAATCGGGGCAAGCTGAGCATCGTCTAATAGCCTGCCAAATTGATTTTTCGCCCCTAAAGCCGTGTAGGTTTTTATGGTCATTGCTTTTCCTCTTATCAAACATCACAGATATTATAGCTGTTTTAGCTGTTTTAGCCAATAATAACGTCTTCAATACAGTAATATCAAATATACGATAAACTCTTATTTTTAAGTGTATTTTGTGACATTCGCATTGCCAAACAATCCGCAGGCAGAATAAAGGTATAACCCAATTTACTTAACAAGGTAAGGGCAGGGATTTTGGCACTAAATTCTTCGCTAAAATTAGCCAGTGGTTGGGGCATTATTCAAATTTCCTTTTTTTATCGTGACGATAGTTTTTAGGATTGTAGCTTTTGCACATAACCGTATCGACAGATTGCTGTATCGATTGTTTTAAGCCGTCAAATAATTGCACGGTATCAGATTGTTGTAAATAATCTAAAATCCCCTGTGCGGTTTTATCAATAATTTTTTCCGCATGCCGCAGGTTAAACTGTGGTGACGTTGCCAACGCAAGCAGCGTGGGTTTATCGGGAAAAGCCTTACTACTTGCCATTTTCAACGCCATTTTATCGTCAATGGTTTCATAAATAATCGTGTGGGTAATGTCAAAGGGTGGCGAGACAAACACCCGTTGCCTGTCAGGTGTGTATTGCAAAGCAAAGTTTTTTAAATGGGCATCGCCATTGCCGATTAAACAGTTAAAGACGATATAGTGGTACATCGTCTCTACCGCTTGCAGGCTGTTAGTGTAGGCATAAGTGGCTTTGAGCAGGGTTTCATAACTGCCTGTGTATTTAGCGTTAGGATTATTTGGTTTTTTCAATAGCGTGGTAAAATCCTCATAGCCCAAGGGTTGCGGTGATGCTGAAATACCGTCAAAGCGGTCAAAACGTTCGATAACAAAGGTCTCTAAATTCTCGGACAAATAGGTTTTTGGCGGTTTTAGCCCGCAATACTGTGCCGCTTGCATACACACAAATTCATTAACAGTGAGCAGTGGAAATTCCTTATCATAGGTTTTGACGATTAAATCTTTTTGCTCAATGGTGCGATCGGTGTTGGGAATACTGACTTTTGGTTGCACACCAGATAAGGCATTGCGTAAGTAGTATTTTTCCAATAGCTGTGGGAATAATGGCTCTGTGCCACGATAGTGTAAAATCTCATCTAATGCCATTGAGTCTATCGTCGGCAAATCAAAATCTGTGCGATACGCCAACATACCGATACCGTGCTCACCCTGTAATGCCAACAAATACATATCGTTGACTTTGGCATAACGTGCCAAGCGTTCGGCAATAAAACGACGGGTAAAGCCCTCGGGCAAATTCTGAGCAAAAATAGGGTGTAACGCCCCCGATGTGTAGCCGTCCAAGCTGTTGCGTTGCATGGTAAGCGAAACAAAACGCTGCGTTTGTGTGGGCTGATAATGATAGCTTGCACCGTGGGTCAGCAACCCCAGTTCGCTATCCATTGATAGGACGTGTAGTTGCTTAATCTGTTTGGGTAAGGACTGTAGGTTCATTGTTTCTTTCGTCTACCACTTAGCTAATCGTCATCAGAAAACAGTGTGTCTATCTCGTCCCAATCGGGGAATTGCTGACGTTTGGGAACTACATTCAGCGCAAAACCAAGGGCATCAATATAACGCTCAAAAATATCTAACGAGCCTGTAAAACGCCCATTTTCCATTGCCGACAAGGTGCTTTTATTAATTCCCGTCAGCTCGGTCAGTTGTTGTTGGGTTTTCCCCATTGCCTTGCGAGCCTCGGCAAGGGTTTTCCCCACTTGCTCTCGTGTTGCCATTTTTCTGCCAGTTACAATTAAATGTTTGCTATATGGCGAACATTGTAACTTAAAAAGAAAAATATTGCTATATAGCGAGCCAAAATTTGTAAATACTCTTTTGTAAAGGGGGAACAGCTGCACGAAAACATCAAAATAGCCTAAATTTATCTATGTTTTTGCATTTTTTAGCTTTCCGCCACCACCCGACGTTTGCCTGTCAATAACTGTTGCATAAGGGCTTTTTTCTCTTGCTGTAGGTGGGTGAGTTGGGTTTCTAAGGTGCTAATCTCGTTATCGGCGGTGGTTAGCACTTGGGCGATTTTTTGTTGTTCCTCGTAACATGGGCAATAGATTTTAAGACCTGCGACATCTGACGAGTTAATAGCAGGGTAATTTGAACCAACAACTAAGCTGTTTATTTGTCCTGTGATGTGAGCACTAAATAAATATTGATAAAGATAGCCATTACTTATATTTTTTTTAGGTGTTAATACAGCAAAACCAGTTGAAGCTACACACATAGAGTGCTCTGTTTTTACACAAGCAAACCCTTTTAGGTTTGGTCTAACCGTTGATAGTAAAATATCATTTTCTTTAACTATACGGCGAGCACGTGAGGGAGCTGTTGAAAAAACGTGCCATTCTAAATTTTTATTTATTGTTCCCACATCAACATCAGAAAGAGATATGTATTCAAATCTGAAATCTTTTGGCGTATTTTTTCCAAGTGAATGTTTGTCAATATCGGCAAGTTCTTTTAGTGAATAACGCTCCCAATCCCCACTAAATCCTGCCAAGCGTTTTTTGCCTGTGAGTAGCTGTTGCATTAGGGCTTTTTTCTGCTGTTTGCTGTTGGCTATTTGCTTTTCGGTGGTGGCAATGGCTTTATCCCATGTTGAAAGAATTTGAGCGATTTTGCGTTGTTCGGGTAGTGGTGGGAGTGGGATTTTTAATTTTTTAATAATTTTTATAGTAAGTTGAGGTTGTGCAGAACCAAATGCTAGAGAATCTATCTGCCTCATTACAAAAAATGACTTACATAGCAAATAAAAGAAAAAATTATCTACATTTGAGTCACTGCAATTTAGAGTAACCATTCCTGAATTTACTCTTAAACAGCCATAGGGTACGCTATTATCAAAAATGGCAAAATGCCCAACACTTCCTCGGGTCGTTAAAACAATATCCCCTTTTTTAACAACTCCTTTTCTTAATTTATTATGCTTTTCCTCTGAGATAAACTGACATTCATCAAAAGAAAATCCATTTTTTGTGACATTTTTCGCATTAAGAAATAGACAAAAACCATTTTCCAAAAAATCAGATGATTTGGGATATTCCTTGCCTCTATCACCGTCAGTAACAATGATATTAGCTTTTTCAAAAGACTTATATTCCCACCCCTCAGGTAAATCACTCATAACCCAACTCCTTATCTAAGGTAAAAGGGTGCGACAGTGTCGCACTTTTTTGTTTATTTGTTCTTATCATCGGGCTTTTCCAATTTAGTTTGTTGCTCGATTTTTTTAATGCTTTTATCGGGTGTCGGCAGATCTTCGGGCATGGTGCCGCCTAGTGATTGTATGGTATTGCGCACGGCTTTGCCGACTTCAAAATGGGTTTGGTTGGCGTGCTGTTTGGTTAGCGGTTTTTCTTGGGCTTGGTGGTCGCGTTTTAGTTTTTCTTCGGCTTGTGTTGCGCGGAACAAATTAGCGGCAAGCTCGGTGCTGCCCATGTGGTCGAGGATTTTATGCGATTTTTTTAATCCCTTGCGTTGGTGAATGCCTTTGGCATCTAGTCCGCCATATAATCCTTGGTAGCCGTGATTTTGAAAAATAGCAAAGTCTAAATTGCTTTCTACGCCCGATAATGCGGCGGCTTCGACCAATTGTTTGTTGTGTTTTTTTAGCTCATTACGCAAATATAGGCGTTTTTCGTCTTCGCCTAACTCGCCAAATGCGGTGTCGTTTTGCAATTCTTGTCGGCGAGTTTGTATGGCAAAATAGGTTTGCCCTGCGGCGATAATGGGCTTGCTCGGGTCGGCATTTTGTACAATGAGATAGCAGGCGTAACGCGAGAGGCGAAAACTTGGCATATTTCGTATAGCTCCCGAGCCAATTTCGACCATCTCGTTGAGTTCAACGACATGGTCACTGACCTTGTGTCCACTGGCTTCGCAGGCGGTTTTCGCTTTTTCGATGACTTTGCTGAAGTTTCTAAAATCGGTGTAGCCTAAGGCTTTGGATAAGGCTCTGGCGTACCAAAATTCGTTGCCCTCGGCATCAATTTGTTTGAGTGTTTCAAAGTTGTGTTTGTCGTTGGTCATTGTTTGTCCTCTTTAAGCGGTTATTCTTTATCTTTACTTGTTGGCTTAATTAGGCGGTCAAAGTCGCTTTCAAAGTGTCTATCTTGTACTATACGGTATTTTTCAAATTCGCTTAGGGCGTGGGTTTTGGCGATTTCTGCGGAGATTTTGCCGGCATCTTGCAATACGTTTCTGTCGGTGAGTTCTAAAAAGCGGTTGAGCCTAACTTCCCAATCTTGCATGGTCATGGGGATTTGGCGGATTGCCATATCTTCTGCCATATCTAAGTAGGCGGAAACCAGTCTTTGTAGCTGTGTCAGTTCGTTTGGGCTGAGGTAATTTTTGGCAACGGTGACATCAAATTGTTGGATTTTGCCATCAGGGGCATCTTTCCAGTGGTTTAGCCCCATGTGTTGCTGTTCGGCATCGGCTCGGTGATAGACGACTTCGGCGGCGGTTTGTCCGTGAATTGCCCAATGTAGTTTGTTTTGCACAGTGGCAAAAAAGCGTTGTGTGGTTTTGGCTTGGCTATCGTAATCGGTTGCGGTGGCGTAGATGTCGGTGATTTTTTGATAAAATTTGCGTTCTGAAAGGCGAATTTCACGAATGCGTTGCAGTTGCTCTTCAAAGTATTTTTTACCGAGGATAGTACCGTCATTTTTCAGGCGGTCATCATCCATAGCATAGCCTTTTATGGTGTAGTCTTTGATGATGGTTGTTGCCCATTTTCTAAACTGTACCGCTCGTTCAGAATTGACTTTATAGCCAACGGCAATAATGGCAGATAGATTGTAGTGTTGGGTGTTGTAGTTTTTTCCGTCTGCGGCAGTTATTCGAAATTTTCGAATAACTGTATTTTCTGTTAATTCGTTGTCGGCAAAAATTTGTTTTAGATGATAATTTATCGTATGAGTTGCAACGTCGTACAGTTCCCCCATCATTTTTTGCGTCAGCCAAATATTTTCATCGGCATAGATGACTTGTACGCCGCTTTCGCCGCTACTGGCGATAAAGCTCAGATATTCCGCTGCTGATGAGCGAATGCTTGGCGGTTGTTTACTCATAACCCAACTCCTGCAAATAGCCCGCCATTTGGCTTTCTAATTCGCTTATTTCTTTTTGCAATTTCAAGCGTTCGGCTCGTACTGCCATTAGGTCTATTTCTTCCTCTTCTTCAAAGGTATCGACATATCTTGGGATATTGAGGTTGTAGTCGTTGTCTTGGATTTCTTCTAAGGTGGCGAGGTAGGCGTATTTGTCTACGCTTTTACGCTGTTGGTAGGTGGTAACGATTTTATCGATGTTCTCAAGAGTGAGGTTGTTTTGGTTTTTGCCTGATTGGTATTCTCGGCTGGCATCAATAAACAGCACGTTGTTATCGCTTTTGTGTTTTTTGAATATTAAAATAGCGGCAGGAATGCCAGTGCCGAAAAACAGTTTTTCGGGCAGTCCGATAACGGCATCGAGTAAGTTTTCCTCAATCAGTTGTTTACGAATTTTGCCCTCGCTAGAGGCTCGGAATAATACGCCATGCGGTACGACTACGCCCATTCTGCCTGTTTGCGGCTTTAGGGTTTCAATCATGTGGGAGATAAAGGCGTAATCGCCTTTGGTCTTCGGTGGTACGCCTCGTCTGAAGCGGGAAAACACGTCATCAGCGGCGTTTTCGTGTCCCCATTTATCTAGTGAGAACGGTGGATTGGCGGTAACTATGTCAAAGTGCATTAGGTTGCCGTTTTTGTCTAGTAGTTTGGGGTTGCGTATGGTGTCGCCCCACTCGATACGGTGGTTGTCTTCGCCGTGCAAAAACATATTCATTTTTGCTAGTGACCACGTTGAGCCGATAGCCTCTTGCCCAAACAGGGCGTATTTTTTACTGCCGTTGTGGTTTTTCTGTACTTGCTTACCGCATTTCATCAACAGCGAACCTGAACCGCAAGCAGGGTCACAAATTTGCTCGTTTTCTTGTGGGTTGAGCAATACTGCGAGTAGGTCGGAGACCTCGGGCGGGGTGTAAAATTCGCCTGCGGATTTACCACTGCCTGCGGCAAAATGTTTAATCAAATATTCGTAAGCGTTGCCGATAACATCGAGCGAACCCACATGGCTGGGGCGTAGGTCTAGGCTGTCTTTACCGAAGTCTTCGAGCAGGTGGCGTAGGATTTCGTTTTTTTGTTTTTCATCACCGAGTTTGTCGGTGTTAAAGGAAATGTCTTGGAAGACGTTTTTTAGTTTACTGCCGTTGGCTTCTTCTATGGCGTGCAGGGCTTGGTCAATGCGTGAGCCGTTGCCTGCTTCGTGGCGGGCGTTATAGAGCGTTTGAAAGGTGGCATCAGCAGGAATTTGAAAGGATTGACTGGCAAGCATGGCATCTATCATCTGCGGATTGCCGTCAAACTGAGCCGATAGCTCCGCCCGTTTGTCCTCGTGTACATCGGAAATGTATTTGAGAAACAACATTGGAAGAATAAAGTCTTTGTAAATCGATGGGTCAACTGCACCGTGAAACGTATCACAGGCTGACCATACGGCTTTGTTGATGTCGTCTTGGTTAATAAAGGTATGATGATTTGGCATGGACAGTCCTGTTGTTTTGCATAAAGCCCGTACTTTACTACAAGATAGTGTTCGTTGTTATATCTGTTTTATCTGCTATTTTGGTTTTTTATCATCAAATTACGCAGATAAATCCATACAATAGTGTGCTTCACTTAAAAAAATCTAAATAATAGATGAGAACAAATTTATTTTTAGCACTGTTATCTGCGCTTTAAATAAAGCAGTAGCAAATTGCTATAAAAGCACTCTCTTTTGTCCGCACCAATAGTTCAAGAGGCTTAATAAAATATAACTCAATGCTTTTTTAAGATAATTCTTTACGAGAACAATTAAAAACATATAATCAAATTTATCATTTAACAAAAGTTAGGCTTTTATGACTCAAATTAACAGCTTTCATCACCCCGACGACATTCAAACTTACCAATCAGGTGAGGTGATTTTTAAGCAAGGCGATGCGGGTAAGTTTATGTACGATGTTATCTCAGGTGAGGTTGTATTAAATCGTAATGAACAGGAATTAACTCGCTTACAAAAAGGCGACATATTTGGTGAAACCGGTCTTATTAACAACCAACCTCATAGTGTTACCGCTACCGCCGTAAGCAATTGTGAAATTGCTAAAATTAGCAAACGCCGTTTTATGTTTATGGTTGATGAAACACCTGGCTTTGCCCTTAATGTTATGCGTGTTTTAGCCCAGCGTTTAAGTTTGGAAACCGCTAAGCACTCATAATTTATCACCATGCTGTAGTTGCCACAGTTTATAATATTGCCCTTGCTGGGTTAATAACTGCTGGTGGGTGCCTTGCTCTAAGAGTTTGCCATCTTGCATCACCACATGATGTGATTGATGTGGTGATTTTGCATGTTACGTTTGCAGGATTGCTTTTGAAGTAAAGAGGTTTGAAAAAATCTATTGATTGACTTCATCAATAGCAAAGGGTAGCCCATGTTTAAAACATCAAATTGATTAAGCGCATAAACCTGACAGCCACAATGTGCTTAAAATGGGTGACTGTCAGATTAAGCCTAAATCACTATGCTTAAAGAGACCATAAGGCAAAACTACATAAGGCTTACATCAGTTAGTTAACTGAGGCATCGCAGGGATTGCCGATCATGGCATTATCTATGAGCATCATTTCATGGACTAAATAAGCAACGCCATCGGGCGTATCGGCATCGGCATATTTGTACTGAGCCTTGCCTTCAAAGTTTTTACTCAGCATTCTGCCGTCCTCACCATAGGTAAATTCTCTCTTTTGGCCTGAGATAATAGTAAAAGTGTCGGAATCTACTGGTGCCGATTCACTAATAACAGCCAGTAATCCTTTGTCATCGTATATTCTTGTTTGACGCAGCTTCGTAGATTCAAGCTGACCTAAAGCATTATAAGATTTAGTGGTGCAACTTTTTAAACGACCTTGGCTATCATATTCATAGTTGACTAGCTTTCTTGTTGTTAGTGTGTTGTCTGTATGTTTTTTGGTTTGCTTTAGTTTTTTTACTAACCGATTGTTGTCGTTCAAGGTATCCGTCACCAATGTACTGCTGTGATAAGGCGTATTATCAGTTACGTTAAATGGTCTTCTATCCGCTTGGACGTTTTTGCCAGAATAGGTGTAGGTGCTTTCCGTCTTACTAGTGACACCACCATTGGTATTGTGAGTCTGCTCTACAAACTTAGCGAGTGTGCCATTTTTATTATAGGAAATGACTTTTTTTAAATTGGTTTGCAGTGGATAGGCAGAAGCATCGTACTTTACTTGTTTTTTTTGCGTCAGTAGCCCTAATTCGTTGTACTTACTGTAAGTAGTAAAATAGCCTCTATGAGTTTCTTTTTTATCGCGTGACGTTTCGCTCTCAATCAGTACTTTATTATCTTTTATTATGTACGTTATTTCACCGATGCTAAGTGGATCTAAGTTAGAGTTATCATAGTTTTTTACATTCCTTTTTTTCTCAATACCGTAATCATTGTAGCTAAATCGATAGATAGTATGCTTATCGCGAATACCGTCCCCTTCGCGATCGATTTCATGTAGCTTTTGCTTAATATTACCCGCACTGTCATATTCATAGTGTGTTTTTATAACCAGTGTGCTGCCCTCTTTTTTTTCGGTTTCACGCTGTAGTTGCATTTTATCGTTAAAATCGTAAGTGATGGTTTTAGTAGGTGAGGTATCAAGCGTGACATAACCTGTTACTGGCTGTACTTTGATGGTTTTATTCGCCATTTGATACAGGGTTTTCAAGGGGGTGGCAATATCCATATTTAATGGCAAGCTGTATTTTTGTGAAAAAGCTCTAACCAGTGGATTTTTACTAAACTCAGCCAGATGAGCATTGAGTGGTAAGCTGTTTTCGTTAAGCTCTGCCAGTTTAGTTGACCAATCACCTGTGACCAAATCAATGCCATTGGCTGTATTACCATCGGCGTCCATTGCAATTAACAACTGCATAATATTTGATGCACGGTGCAAGGTTGGTTGCGTGCCGTAAGCATAATTGCGCCTCTGTGGGAGTGATGCGGTTAGCTCAATACTTACGTCATAGTGCTTACGCAAACCTGCCCGAACGCCTTTGGCGGTTGTAGGTAACTTAGTCCAAAAATCGGCAAGGCTAATTTTGTCTTTCGCTTTAATTTTAGCAAGCTCTAACTTGCCTAATAAAAATGTAATTTCATCGCCATTTTTGTAGTCAATTTGAGTGCCGTCTTTAATTACGCCTGTGCGGTTACCAATTTGATAGTTCAGACCTGCAATGCCACTAATCTGTATCCCATGTTCAGAATTTGATGAACCAGACCCTGAGCTACAAGCTGCAAGAATGACAGATAAAGCGGTAATAGAAAGATAATGCTTCATAATATGCGCTCCTTATAATAAAAGTGGAAACATAGCTTATCGAAAGCATTGCTACAGACAATGGTACAATTTAGGGTTTAATTCCTGAATATAACCTCATAATCAGTTCGGACTGGTTTTCCACACCAAACTTCTTAAAACATGCGTACAGGGTATTACGCACGGTGTTTAGTGATATGTTAAGTTTTGTGGCAATGGTTTGTAGGCTCTCTCCTTGTATTAATAAAGCACATATTTGAGATTGCCGATTTGTTAATGAGAAAAGGATTTTAAGCTCTCTTTCATCAGGTGATTGCTCTCGCCCTATCATCATGACTAAATTAGGTTGATGACCGTCTTTGATAATTAGGGGGGATAGCCAAAAATTTTCTACTCCTCCCTGATAAGGAATGATGAAACGGTTTATAAATATACCTTGCGAATGTTGACTCTGCTTAATAGCGAAAATGGCATTTAAAAATTTATTTTGATAGTCGTTAATAACAGGAACTAATTGACCATTTTTAATATAAAAGTGCTGTTTCTTGGCAAGCCATTGATGACCTATTTCATTGGCAAAAACCAGTTTGCCTGACCTGTCAACTACCCATAATGGGCGATTAAGACAATTCAATGAGGCTTGCCAAGAGTTTTCATTAAATGCCTGTCCATGAAATACAGGGTTTAATTGCACATAGTTTTTTAGATGGGGTCTTAGATAGTTCAAAAAAGATTCGGTACGTTCATCAAACGCACAATGATCTTGATGCCTTTGAAATGAAACCTTTACAACAAATCCGTCATTGACTAAAAAGCCAGATCCTACCGCATAGCGAACGCCATATTCTTTCCCCCAGTCTTGGTAAAATTCCGAGTTTCGATAATCTTTGTCAGAAACAATGCGGTGACTAACCATAAAATCGTTATTAATTGTTCCTTTTTTAAACCCTTCTATCGTCCAAGGGTCGCGTGTTACATAGTACTCTCCATAACTTTTGATGGCGCTATCATCATAGCCGAGTAATAGGCAGTCTCTTAGCTCATGGGTATATTGATTTTCTATCTGAAATGCCGAGTAGGGGGCATTAATAAAATTCGCCAATTCTAGCAGAACATCATTAAAACCCGTAGGGTTATAAACCGCTTGATACAGCTGGTTAATAAAGTAGCTTAATTGCTCAAGGTTAATCTCTGTTTTCATAAAGATACGCTTTGGTTAAGCCGTTATAGTGTGGCAACTTAGGCAACAACATGGCAGTTAGCTGTGCCTGTCGGCTAATCTCTTTTTCTTTATATAAGGTTTTAATGTAAGAATAGACGGTATGGGTGCTGTATCCCGTTTGATTAGCCACATCAGCGGCTGGCACACCTTGCATAAAAGCCGACACCATCAGTGCATGAGAAGATGGAATTTGCATTAGGCATTTGAGAGCCTCAGGCAAAACTTGACGCTCATTCATGCACACAACCAACAGGTAGCTGGAATTAAGTTCATCATTAGGTAGCAGCAAATAATGCAGAAAATCATTACTTTCTGTCAGTTGGATACAGCTATGGTTTACAGTGTCTGCTGTGTTTATCTCTTGATAAGTTAATATTTGTTTAGTAACCCAAGTTGCATCGCCTGCGATTGAAATTTTACCATGACGTATTTTGACATATTGGGCATCAATAAAAGCATCGGCAGCAAGACTGGATTGGATTAAACGAGCATGCTGATTAATATGAAAAACGCCCAAACCAAAGTAATCAACGCAGGCTTTAATCAGTCCGTGCTTCAAGTGATAACTCATATTTTTAAGTGCTAGCCGCATTGGAATATGGATACATGGTGAATAAAAATCTTGAGCCTTAAATTTTTCCAACTGTTGTTCGGTTGCAAAACAAAACTCAATGCCATATTGCCAACCCTCGGACTTGCCTGAAATAACAACGTTTTTCCCAGACTCTAAATAGTTCTTTTGCTGGATTTTTATTTCATAATCAAACTGAGGATAAGAGCAGACCATATTCAAGCCTGATGTCTGTGTTTGGTTTTCAACACTGGATAAAAATCCTTGCCAGTTTGGTGGTGTCTTTAAAGACAAATCCAAACTAGAAATAGAGTTGGCTATGTTGTTACTGAGTGTGCTTTGAGTGGCAGATATCATAATAGTTAGCTCTCGACCAGGCAGACTGATGGTTATGTGAATTTGCCAATATTAGTATTTTGCACAAAGAGGGTCGTCCATTTAGATAGAAATGGACACTTTTATTTAAAAATAATGCTTTATTATGTAAATATTGTAAACTTAATAAGAAATATCCTTGGACTAATTAGACGGCATTTCAATTGATTATTATTTACTATGTTTTAGCGTTAATTTGTGGTGTTTTTGCAATCACATTACGTTTTATCGATTGCCCCTCTCGTAACTGGCTATCTGCTTATATGGGCTTTTTATCAGCCTATTTAGGACTAATTATATTAGATGCTCAACCTCTATTTATCTCCCCTTCTTTATACTTTTGCCTGCTATCTATTATCTTTTTGCCCGGTCCACTACTGCTGGGATATATCAGCCATATTTCTAGCCGCAAGCACGTTTCTATTAGAGATTTTATCATTTGCTTACTGCCTATTTTGATTGCTCTGGTTAGCCCAGAACTGCTTGGAGGCATTCCAATCTTTTCTTTAGCCACAGAAATGGATTACGAACAAGTGGTTTATACCAATACCTTCAATATAATTAGTGCAATAGCAGCAATACAAACGCTTATCTACTTGGTCGAGTCAGCTCGCCTGTTAGTATTATTACGCAATAATTGGAATTCTTATCAAAGCAATACCTTGCCCAAAAGCTGGTATCAAATGACTCATGTCATTTTAGTAATGTGCCTTGGAACCATACTACAGGCAATCAGTGCCTTTATAAATCCTGCTGGCAACGAAGTGTCCTTAGGTGATGTTGGCTTTATCTTATTGGTTGTCTATTTTATTTGGCTATCCGCCTCGACAGCATACCACTATCGTTATCACGGCAATGACCTAGAAGTTATTCAAGAAATTGAAAGTCCGCTCTGTGACACCCAAAGTGCATCAGCAAGTGATGTGTCCATCATTACAAATACCATTAAAAATCAAGCACTATTTCTAGAGCATGAGCTCTCACTGCCTGCCCTTGCGAACCAGCTAGGCTATACGCCCCATCATCTATCTGAAATTATTAACCATAAAATCAATAAATCTTTTTACGAGTTTATTAATGGCATGCGTATAGAATATGCAGCAACACAACTGATAGAGCAGCCTAATAAATCTATTACTAATATTCTTTACGAGGCCGGCTTTACAAACAAATCTACTTTTTACAACTACTTTAAACAATCATACCAGTGTGCTCCCAGTGAATATCGCCAGCAATATAAGCATAGATAAATAAATGCTTGCTAAGCAGCTAGAAAAACGGTCTCACTCACTTTGGCGTATGTCTATTCTGTTAGAGTCTCATTTAAGCAGGATTAAGGTTATCACCATGCTGTAACTGCCACAATTTATAATATTGCCCTTGCTGGGTTAATAACTGCTGGTGGGTGCCTTGCTCTAAGAGTTTGCCATCTTGCATCACCACAATATTATGTGCGCCAATAATAGTAGATAGACGATGCGCAATGACGATGACGGTTTTATGTTGCACCAATGTGTCAATGGCTGTTTGCACTGCGACTTCACTTTCTGTATCTAAAGCAGCGGTCGGCTCATCTAAAATCACAATAGGCGCATCTTTGAGTAAGGCACGAGCAATGGAAATGCGCTGGCGTTCACCACCAGATAAACGTCCGCCAATTTCACCGACTTTGGTTTGATAACCCTGCGGCAAACTTTCAATAAAATCATGGCACTGTGCGCCTTTTGCGGCATCAACTACCTGTGCAAAGGTGGCATTCTCATTACCCATACGAATGTTGCGCTCAATACTGTCGTCAAATAAATATACTTCTTGAAACACCACTGACACTAGGCTCATTAAACTATTAGCTTCTATCTGCCGTATATCAATACCGCCAATATGAACCGAACCTAACTGAGGGTCGCCATAGCGCATCAGTAGTCTTATTAAGGTGGTTTTGCCACAGCCTGATGCCCCCACAAGTGCGGTCATGCCATGTTGTGGAATATGCACTGATAGCTTATCAATGGCGGCATGGGTCGCACCCTGATAGCAAAAGGTCACGTCTTTAAATTCAATATCACTGCTTGTGGGTTGGGTAATTGGGCTACTGATGGGTAAGGGCTTAAGTGCTTGTAATTCACTTAGCCGCCTATAGCCCTCTTGGATTAGCTCGTATATCCCAAGCATGGATAAAAGCGTGCTTAATGGCTCGGCAAAACGAATGCTAATAAGCATAACGGCGGTTAATACCGTGGCGGACAAACTACCGCCTTCAACCCATAGTATGCCAACAGCTAACAGAATTAAAATGGCAATTTCAACCGCTGAACCTAATAAAAAGTTAGGTAAGGTTTCGCTTATCATTGCCTGTTTTTGGCATTGCTCGGTGTTATTAATAGCCTGTTTTAAACGCTGGTTGTGTGTACCTATATTGTTGCTGGCCTTGAGTACAGGCAAGCCTTGTGTGTATTCGATTAACTCAGCGTTTAGCTCACTGTTGGCATTAGCTAATTGCTGCTTGCCATAGGTTAATAAGGGACGCACCCAATGATAAATGGGCATAATGGCAGCAAATAGCAACAGTAATAATAATCCCACTCGCCAGTCAATCCATAAGCTAACCATGGCAACGGTCAGTGGTGTAAACACCGTATTGATTAGCATCATACTGACCATAACGGTGTAGTTCATCACTTCATCAACATTACCCGCTAAAATGGCATTTAACTCGCCAGAGCGTTTTTGATATAGGGTTTGCATGGGAATGGTTTTGAGCTTTTCCCCAAGCTGTGTGCGTAGCTCATGTCCTGCATGGGCGCAGTGCCCTGCATAATCGTAATCTTGTGCAAACCAACGGGCAACAATGCTGGCAAGCATCAACACAGTCATCAGTCCCAACCATGTCAGGATAAGGCTGCCATCTCGCTCTAGTAGCGCAAACAATAATGGGTAAAAAGTGCAAAATGCCAGTCCCTGTAAGATGGCTGCCAATAACATAAGTTGTAAACAGCGGCGCAAAACTCCGGCTTGTGTGCCAGCGGCTTGGATTAGTATGGAATAAATCTGTGTAAAAGCGGTAATGCCCATTATTTTTGCCCTCCTTGATGTGCCCCAATATGCCAGCTTTGTGCCGTTTGCCAAGCCTGCCACAATTTGCGGTAACGACCATCTTGCTGCAATAACTCTGTTTGCGTGCCTTGCTCAACTAAGTGACCTTGAGAGAACACTAAAATTTGCTGCGCCGCTTGAATAGAGGCCAGTCGATGCGCAATCATCAATACGGTTTTGCCCTGCATAAGTTGCTGCAGTGCCTGCATAATAAGTGCTTCATTTTCTGCATCAGCAAAAGCGGTGGCTTCATCTAAGACTAAAATTGGGCTGTTTTGTAAAATGGCACGGGCAATGCTAATACGCTGTTTTTGCCCACCAGATAACGCCGTCCCACGCTCACCACAAAGGCTATCGTAACCCTGTGGTAGCTGCATAATAAACTCATGGGCTTGAGCGGCTTTGGCGGCGGCGATAATGTCTTCTTCTGTGGCATTGGGGCAGGCCAAGCTGATATTAGCTCGCACTGTATCGGAAAATAAAAAGTTCTCTTGAAACACAAACGCCACTTGCTGCATCAGCACTTCCATAGAGATATCACGAATGTCTACCCCACCAATTAAAATCTGCCCTGAGTGTACGTCCCAAAAACGTGGAATGAGCTTGGCAACCGTGGTTTTTCCTGCACCTGATGCACCAACCAATGCACTTAAGCTACCCTCTGGAACATGAAAACTCACGCTATCTAAAGCATTTTCATTACGCTCAGGATAGCGAAAGCTGACCTCTTTAAAAGTAACTGACGCATCTTTGGGCATTTGTGGTGTATCGCTTAGGGGTAAGGTTTCTGTACGCTGCAATTGGTCAATACGAGCAATGCTGATTTTGGCTTTTTCAATCAGATGATACAAAGACATATAAGGCATAATGGCCTCTGCCATGCCGGTTCCAATTAATAAAACCGCAACCCAAGTAGAAAAATCCAAACTGTCCTGCCACCACCAATAACTGCCTGCCCAGCATAAAATCGCCAGCGTTGGCATGGGGTTTAAGATGGATAACGACCAGCGTACCGCCACCCCTGATTGTAAGTACCAACTACGCAGCACCTTTAGGTAATTGGTTAGTGCATTTTGATAACGGCTAAAGGAAGCCTGCCCTGTATCAAAGGTACGCACCACAGGCATGGCCTGGATAAACTCAATAACCGCCACATTTACCTGCTCTCGTGCCTGATTATATTGACGTTGTAAATCTTGCGAATGACGCATCACAAAGCTCATAAATGTCATGCCAAAGGCAATCACAAACATTGCCAACAATGCCAAACGCCAATCAAGCCAGAGCAAAATGCCCACCGTAAATAAGGGCGAGGCAAACGACCTTGCATAAAGCGGCGTGCTATCGGCAACAAATACATGTAAATCACGCACATCATCTTGCAACACTTTAGTTAATGCAGGCGCACCATTGGCGTGCAAAAAACCTAAGGATACCTGCCCTAAATGTTGTGCCAGATGAGAGCGTAAGGTATTTTCTAACTCAAAAGCCGCAAAATGTGATTTACGAAATGCCAACCCACGCAATATAAACGCCAGCATCGTCAGTCCAACAACAGACAGCAGCAAGGTTTTATCTGCATGCCCATGTAAAATTAAGTTCTGCAACAATAAAGCAATAAAATACAACGTACTAATTGCACAGAAAACAGAAACCACAGACAAACCCATTGCCACAAAAACTTGACCACGCACAGGGCGGATAAACGCCCAAGGAGAGATATTAGAAGACATAAAACCTGCCTATAAAAGAAGAATAAAATATTTTATATACAAATAATAATTACAATCAAGTTATTTCTTATCTTCTAATAAAGCAAAAACAGTTTTAAATTAACGCAACGCTGGTAATAATCTGTTCTATAGTTGTAAGGTCTAATTAAAAAACCTTGTTATGAAAAAAATTCTATTAATCTTGTTACTAACAAGCACTGCTTATAGCCATGCAGCTGACTATGCCATAGGCTGTGGCGCTCAAATAGCGCGCTACAGCAATACCTTATTGAAAGAAGTTGCAGATAAGTCCTATCAGGCTTTATTAGGTAGTAAGTGCCAACTCATTATTAACACCAAGCCTCAATATAATAAGTGGCTACCCGCTTTACCCAATGTCTCTGTGAGCATTTTAGATAATGAATTTTTTAATGGCTTTAACCAGAGAAGCAAGATACACAACCTTGATGTACATTGGCCAATTTACCGTACTGCTGATTATGAAGCTGGGCTATATGTCGAATATAACAACAATCATCTTCCATTTAGCCCCACAGACTCAAGCCTTAATCATTGGCAAAATAACAATACCGTTAGCGGACAACAACATTTTAAGCACAAAGAAATCTCTATAAGCGCATATAGCCTGTTACCTAACAACAAACTCATTAATGAAGTTGGTTGGGGCTTTAATCGAGCTCAAGCCACCAGCATAATCAATCAACCAACCGTACATAACGACAGCCTAGTAGACCTTGAGTTATCTAGCTGGTTTGCCTATTTAGAACACCGAGCACAGAATTTAGGCTGGGATATGCCATTTAAATTTGCCTTACATTACGGCAAGTATTGGAACACCCAAAAAAGCAGCCAATCAATCCATACAGACATGCTATCTATGCAGTTTAAGGTAGGACTAAGCTATGCCTATAGAATTGACTATAAATGGACACTAAGGCTGTTGGCGCAACAAGACTTACAAACAAAACTGAGTCCTATACAAGATAGCAAGCACTACAATAAAAACTATTTTACTTGGCAATCCTTAGGAGAAATCAGCCTTTATTATCATTTTTAAGCGCAACGATAGCATGAAATTGTCAACATAATATGGGTTAATATGTAGGTAAGTACCTAGCCTCTTGTTTTCAATTTACGTCCAATGTCATGAAAGTCAGCTTATTTATTGATGCTCTGTTCAGATTATACCTTTAAGTGCATTCACACTATTGACTTAAACTAACTAACTCTCTATTATCCTCGTTTGTAAATTTTTGTAATATTTTTAATTGATTTGTTCAAAAAATTCGGCTTTGTGTGTTTTTGTTGTATCCATTTATTACATTATTTTTAGTGAGTTTTAAATGTTTTTTATTTATATAACTGAGCAAAAAAGCAAAATTTAAAATAAAAAATAGTCATAAAACGACAAATATAAAAATAATTGACAGATACCAAAACAAACTGTTTCGGATATAGAAAGTTAGAATTTTAAAAGACAAAAGATATTACATTTTTTCAATGTTAAACAGATTAACAGCAACTTACTGCTTTTAATCGTTAATTTAAACAACAGGAGTTTAGAATGAAAAAATTCAAACAAAACGTATTATTACTAACCGCCTTGGGACTATCTATTGATGCCAGTGCTCTAGGTACGAATACCATTTATGAAGAAAGCTTTGCCAACCCAGCACAATCAGGATTACCTCAAGGTTGGACACAGCCTACCGCTTGGTTAAACAACAAGATTACAGCTAAAAATGGCTTATTTGCAGTAGAAACACCCAGCAATAAAGTCACCACCGATTGCAATACTAACAAAGCATTATCTTTTGAGGCAGCAAAAGCCAAAATAGGTAAAAATGCGCTGATTACGCAAGTCAATAAACAAGGCGACATTCATCAAAATGATGTAGATGGCTATGCTGTAGTGCAGTCGCCCATTTATTACCTTACTCATAAATCCAAATTAACTTTTAATTACTTTGTTGGCTATAAAGGAAGGCACGCAGAAAAAGAGCGCTTTCGTGCGGAATATAGCACCGATGGTGGTAACTCTTGGAAGCAGCTTCTCAGTGTAAAAGGTGAAGATGCCCCTAACAACCCAAGTTGGCAAGAAGCCTCTGTTAATGAAATGCCTAAAGGCTCGTATGTCACTGTACGTATTGCCGCCTATACCAATGAATCTAATGATGGCTCAACGTGCTTATCAGAAGAAATTTTAGAAGCAGGCATTGATAACCTAGTCATTAAACCCATAGATAACAAAGGCTTAAATAGCTATAAAGAACTTGTTAATAACCAAGCTCACGCACAAATCAGCCATGAAGCTGATTCAACAGAAATAGGCAGTACTCAACTTACAGCAACAGGTGCTGTTACAGGAGGCTTTCCTGTTAAATCAAGTTTTACCGCTCAAGCAAATAACAAACGAGGATTACTTACTGACGGTCTTAGCCAATTTAAATTTAATACTCAATTTGCCAGCCGTGGAGAGCAATTAGAGCAATGTGAAATGCGCATTCAATTACAAGAATTTGATGATTCTTTAGTGCTCTACAAAGACAATAAAAAAGTACTGCAACTATACCAAAAGCATTACGAAAACAATAAAAAAATCAATGCCTTATTTAACGCAGATAGCACCAGCAAAAGCTGGGATAACAGTGTGGCTCATGGCTCTAGCATGGATATCAATAATGGACGTGATGATGACAATGCAAATAAATGGCGCCCTTGGGGTCAGCATGGTTCAAAAAAAGGCTTTGCAGGCAATCCTGAATTACTGATTAATAAAAGCGGTATACAGCTATTAGTCAATAGCCGTGATGGTTATCGTATCAACCTACTACAAGACAAATATATACCTCAAGGCACTCAAGATTATGTGCTTGAAAATCCAAATTTTAACTGTACAACAGGCAATCCCATTAAGTGGACATTACAAATTAAAAACACGCAAGGCTCAGATGAAGTACAAGAAAAAATTAATGCCAGCCTGTTAGTTTATATAGACAAAAATACCGCCCTTGACCCCAATGGTGATGCGGATAAAGACGGGTTAACTAATGGAGATGAAGGTAAAATAGGTACAGATCCCAAAAATAAAGATACCGATGGTGATGGCATTGATGATAAAACAGAAGTTGTTGATATCACTCACCCTCGCGACTCTGATGGTGACCGCATTATAGATGCCAAAGACACCGATGATGACGGCGATGGGATTTTAACCAAAACAGAAATAGCAGATGCGACCCAAGCCAATCTATCAGCAGATGTAGATAAAGATGGCGCACCTAACTATTTAGATAAAGACAGTGATGGCGATGGCGTGTTAGATAACAATGAAAAAGACGATACCAATGCCAATGGCATAAAAGATTATTTAGAAGCCAAAACCACAGCGGATAAAAAAAGTGTTGCCAACGGTGGTGACTCTGACCAAGACGGTATTTGGGATAAAGAAGAATGCAATGCACAAATGCCAACAGCATGTAAAGATAGCGATAAAGACGGTATTCCTGACCACCTAGATAGAGACAGCGATAACAACGGTATTCTTGATAAAAACGAGCTAACCCCAAATCGTGATACCGATGGCGACGGCAAAAAAGACCGTGTAGATATGGACGATGATGGCGATGGAAAATCAGATAAATCAGAAATTTCAACCAGTAACAACCCTCTACAAGACGATAAAGACAATGACGGCATTCCTACCTATAAAGACGTTGATGAAAGAGGCGGCATGACAGATGGTTCAGGCGATTCTGACGGCGACGGCATTAGCGATAAAATAGAATGTAACGGCATTGATGTTCGTAAGTGCGTTGATACCGATGGAGACAACACCCCTGATTATATGGATAAAGACTCAGATGGTGACGGTACTAGTGATAAAGATGAAACCAATAATGGCACCAACCTGACTAATGACAAAGATGGCGATAAAATTCCAAGCCAACTAGACCCTGATGAAGGTGGTAGCATGGCAGACGGCTCAGGGGATTCCGATAAAGACGGCGCAAGCGATAAAGCAGAGTGCAATGATACTACCGGTGCATTACCCGCTAAATGTGTAGATACCGATAAAGACGGCACCCCTGATTATATGGACCCAGATTCAGATAATGACGGCGTGTGTGACGGTCCAAATACCGTAGCAGGTGTTTGTAAAGGCAATGGAAAAGGACCAGATAAAGGGCCTCAAGCTGCGCCAGCACAACCTGCGCCAGCTGCAACTGCCAATAATGCAGCAATAAAAACAGGAGTACAGGGCATAGGTAGTTTAAATATGATACAGCTTATGTTTATGCTATTAATCACTGCTTTTATTAGACGTCGTAAATAATCTAGATTAAACAAAAAGGCCGCTCAAAAGAGCGGCCTAGCTTGACCATCAATATTACTTACCAAGACAAGCTAATCTTAATAAGCATGAATATTATAAACAAACAAAAACCACTTGCAACTATTTTTTATTCGTTTGATTAATCCCCAGCTCTCATAACACAGCACTTTAATCCTGTGATTTATCCAACGCCACTAAAATCGCCATTAAGCTGGCCGATAAGGTATCGCTATCACGGGCGGCAGCATGGTATTTTTTACCGTTAATTTTGGCTTGTACAAAAGCAATGGCCTCTGCATCACTGCCTTTAGTTAAGGCCTTTTCATCAAATTGTTGAATATGAATATCCACACCTATGGATTTATGTATCGCATTTACAAAAGCACTAACAGCACCACTGCCTTTACCATGCACCAATAACAAATCACTACCATGATTAATACTGGCTTGAATGCGATGTATGTTATCTTGTTTATCTACCTGATAACCTGCTAATTGATAATGCTGTGAGCTCGTCAAAAACACCTCGGTAAATAAGTTTTCAATTTCTTCGGTTTTAATTTCTGCTTGTTGCTTTTCAGCCAATTTTTGCACAGGTTGCGCCAATTCAATTTGCACCCAACGAGGTAGCTTTACTCCCATACTTTGCTCTAATAAATAACTTGCGCCGCCTTTACCTGACTGGCTATTCACACGAATAACCGATTGATAAGTGCGCCCAATGTCTTCAGGATTAATGGGTAAATACGCTACTTGCCAAGGTTCATCATCTTGCTGTTGCTCTAAGCATTTGCGAATGGCATCTTGGTGACTGACCGAAAAAGCGGTATACACCAGCTCCCCAAGCCAAGGGTGGCGTGGGTGGGTTTTGATATTGGTGCAGCTTTCAACGGTGGCGACCACTTCATCAGCTAGGGTTAAATCCACTTTAGGATCAACACCTTGGCTATATAAATTCATTGCAAAATTAAATAAATCCATATTGCCAGTACGCTCACCATTGCCGATTAATGTACCCTCTACACGATCTGCGCCAGCTAATACCGCCATTTCCCCTGCGGCAATGGCACAGCCTCTGTCATTGTGCGTATGCACACTAACAACAATATGCTCACGCAAGTTGATATGGTCACAAAACCACTCTATTTGATCGGCATAGCGGTTAGGCATCGACACTTCCACCGTTGAAGGTAAATTGTAAATAACCTTATTGCTGGCACTGGGCTTCCACACTTCACTAACGGCATCACATACGGCAACAGAAAATTCAACTTCGGTACTGGAAAAGCTCTCTGGGGAATATTGAAAAACCCAATCGGTAAGCGGATAGGTTTGCGCCACCTGCTGCACTTTTTGTGCGCCTTTTACCGCAATCTCTAACACACCATCTTGATTGGTTTTAAACACCCGCTCACGTTGTACTGGAGAGGTTGAGTTATATAAATGCACAATTGCCCGCTCCACACCTTTTAAGGCTTCAAAGGTACGTTCTATTTGTTCATCACGGGCTTGGGTTAAAGCCTGTACGGTCACATCTTCTGGAATTTGGTTATGCTCAATTAGCCAGCGCACAAAGTCATAGTCGGGCTGTGATGCTGCTGGAAAACCAATTTCTATCTCTTTAAAGCCCATTTTTACCAGCAAAGCAAACAGCTGCTTTTTTTGCTCTACACTCATAGGCTCAACCAAGGCTTGATTGCCATCACGCAAATCCACCGAGCAATATACAGGTGCTTGGGTAATGGTTTGCTCTGGCCAGCGGCGGTTAGCTTTACTCACAGGGGTAAAGGGCTGGTATTTACGATGATTAAAACTGACTTTAGATGCCATATATATGCCTTATAATTAAATTAGTATAAAGGCTCATTATATATAAGGTTATGTCAAATTACTTTGCAAAAATCGGTTATTTTTTTATTTTTTTAGGTTATTATTGCTCAACAATTAAATTTTAAGCAATAAATGGTAATGTATGCAGCTTGACCGTATTGATTATAAAATTTTAGATGCCCTCCAAAAAGAAGGCAATCTAAGTAACTTGCAATTAGCCGAGAAAGTGTCACTCTCGCCATCGCCCTGCTCAAGGCGAGTAAAAGCATTACAAGAAGCTGGTTTTATTGTAGGTTATAAAGCCCTACTTAATGCCAAACAGCTGGGTCTGGACTTAATGGCACTCATTCATGTCAGCATGGATAGGCACATTCCAGAACGCTTTGAACTATTTGAGCAAGAGATTAAACACTGCCCTCAGGTACTAGAATGTTATTTAATTACCGGACAGTCTGCCGATTTTATTTTAAAAGTATTGGTAGCTGATATGCAGGCATATCAACAATTTTTATTGGGCAAACTGACCCGCATTTCAGGTGTGACGGGTGTGCATTCCAGCTTTGTAATGCGCTCTATTATTCATCATGGGCATATTCCTTTAACTCATCAACATAAGGAAAATATATGAAACAGCAACTAGGTTCACTGGTATATTCCACCGAAGTCGGCAGAACCTGCCCCCAATGTCGCCAAGCAATTGCAGCATGCAGTTGCCAACAAACGCATATTTTAGGCGATGGCAACGTTCGTATTCAAAGAGAAAGCAAGGGGCGAGGAGGCAAAACCGTGACCCTAGTTACAGGCTTACCCTTAACTGCAAACGAACTTAAAACGCTACTTAAAACCCTTAAAAAGAAATGCGGTACAGGCGGTGCTGTTAAAGAGGGTAATCTTGAAATACAAGGGGATAAGCGCGAGCTGTTATACAACGAACTAAAAAAAGCAGGCTATGATGTCAAACTTGCTGGAGGCTAATGCCTATTTGGGCAAACCAGTTACAAACCATCAACAAGGCATGCAGTTTGCCTTAGAGTTAGCCCGGCTTGCTTATCAAACAGAAGAAGTTCCCATTGGTGCAGTATTGGTTAAAGGGCAAAAAATTATTGGTGTTGGCTTTAATCAATGCATTCAAAGCCAAGACCCCAGCGCCCATGCAGAGATGCTTGCCATTCGCCAAGGGGCAAAAACACTGAACAATTACCGCTTACTAGACAGCACCTTATACGTTACCCTTGAACCCTGTGCCATGTGTGCAGGTTTATTAGTACATGCACGTATCAAACAACTGGTATTTGCTACCTTTGAGCCAAAGGCAGGGGCAGTGGGTAGTACCTGTAATTTGCTTGAGCGAGCGCACAATAATCATCAAATAGAGGTGATAAGCGGTGTATTAGCCGATACCAGTAGTACATTATTAAGTCAGTTTTTTAAAGAAAGACGAGCACAAAAGAAAGCGGTTAAAGGATAAATAGCTCAATTAATGCTATTTATACCCATATTGTTGTGCAAAAATAACCAGCTCTGTACGGGTTTTTACCTTAAAAAGGCGCATTAAGCTGGCAATATGATTACGGGCAGTATTTTCACTAATAAATAATTTTCTGGCGATTTGTTTATTGCTGGCACCAATACAAACCATATCTAATACTTCTAACTGACGGCGACTCAAAGCAAGACTCTCTACTTGCATAGAGACATTGCAATCAGAAGGCTTATATTCACTACAAAGTAAATTTTCGACCAGCTCTTTTATCACCTCAGGCGCACAATTTTTATGCAAAAAGTAATGCGCTCCTTTTTCTAAACAACGTTCTTTTTGTTTATAGTCACAACTGGCACTAAGCATAACAATATAAGCCTCTGGCCAGCGTTCTTTCAAGACTTTAAGGCTATCAATACCATTCACTCCAGGCAAATTAATATCCAATAAAATCAACTGGACATCAGTTTTAATATCAATAACATCGCTTAGTCTGCCTGCCTCTAAAATATAATCAATTTTAACGCTATCTGAAATCAATAACTTAATGCCCGCACGAAATAACTCATGGTCATCAATTAGTAGTAAATTGCCTTTTGGCTGAATAAGATTTCTTTGCATCAGTGTCGTCATTTACTTGCCCTATCTACTAAGCACTCAAATTAAATAATCGATTTTAATTTTCATTATTGAGGAAAGATAGATTAAAAAGCAATGAATAGCTAAAAAAATAGTACATATATACCATAAAAAAGTCCTCACTTTACAACAAAAGCAAACTACTTGCGTGCATCTAAAAAATAACCTTATCTATTTATTAATTGCCCTAAAGGCACTACCTCTAAAGCCATGTTTGATAAAAATCTTGTAATGCTTCTGCAACCTCATCTGGCTTTTCTACAGCGGCTGAATGCCCTGCATTGGCGATGGTATATAATTTTGCACCCGCAATTTGTGCGTGCATTTGTGCAGCGCAAGCAGGCTTGGTAGACACATCTTGTTCACCGACAATCACCGCTGTTGGCAGTTTAATTTTTCCTAATTCATCAACAAAACAAGTACGACTAAAAATACCTTTGCCAAAGGCAATCACCGCTGGCTTATGCTGTGAGGTAATGATGTTCTTCCACATTTTAACCTCTTCTTTGCGTGTTTTATCTTGCAAAAAATCACGATAAAATAATAATTTCATGGCTTGGTTAATTACCGGCCACCAGCCAATATTTTTTACAATCCACATCAGCACATCATATTGTTTTAAATCACTTTCAGGTTCAGCGGCAGCTGAGGTATCCATTAATACAATGGATTTCAGCAAGTCGGGGCGACGTACGGCAATACGCATAGCAATAAACCCACCTGTGGACATGCCCACAAAATGCACTGGTGCAATATTTAACGCCTCAATAAAGGCAATGGCATCATCGACCAGATTATCCAGCTCATAACCTTGGGTGGGCGTTGCGCTTTGTCCGTGCCCTCGATGATCGTAAGCAAGACAGCGACACTGCGTTTTAAGCGCATCAATTTGCCCCTGAAACATACGATTGTCCATTAAATAGCCATGAGAAAAAACAACCGTTTCTGCCCCCTTACCAACATCTTGATAAAAAAGCTCAACCTGATTGACATGAATTTTAGGCATTGCATCTTCCTCTTTTATTTTTATTTTAAACCAAGGGATAATCCAAACCTTTGCATAAAAATACTAGCTGTGCAAGCACTTAAGAAAAACTGTTTTTGTCCCTTGTTACGCACTCTGTTAGAATGCACTTATATTTTATTTTACAGTAGGAATTTTAGACTTATGGCACAACAAAGTATCGTTTTAGAAACGCCCACAGGCTCTAATCATATTTTGCTACATTCTTGTTGTGCGCCTTGTTCTGGCGATGTGATGGAGCGCATGACTGATGCAGGGATTAAATATACCATTTTCTTTTACAACCCAAACATTCACCCTTTAAAAGAATATCTAATTCGTAAAGATGAAAACATTCGCTTTGCAGAAAAACTAAATATTCCATTTATAGACGCTGATTACGATGTAAAAAATTGGTTTGAACGAGTTAAGGGTTTAGAGTTTTCGCCTGAACGTGGGGAACGCTGTACAGAATGCTTTGATATGCGCTTTGAGCGCACCGCTTTATACGCCCATGAAAATAACTTCGATACCTTTACCAGTTGTTTAGGCATTTCACGCTGGAAAAATATGCAACAAATTAATGACTGCGGCATACGGGCGGCAGCTCGCTATCCTAATATGCACTACTGGACGTTTAATTGGCGTAAAAAAGGCGGCTCCTCTCGTATGGTAGAGATTGCCAAACGGGAACGCTTTTATCAGCAAGAATATTGTGGCTGTGCCTATTCATTGCGTGATACAAACCGCTGGCGTAAAGAAAATGGACGCGATTTAATTCGTATTGGTGTGCAGTACTACGGTAACGAAGAATTGCCTAGCTCTTAGCGTTGTTTCAGGTCTATTTTAAGGCACATTGGCAGCAGCATAAGGTTCAATATCAGTATTTGGCTGGCGACGAAAACGCTTATAAATCCAGTTGTATTGATTAATATCTAAATTAATACAGTCTTCAATGCCCTTATTCATGGCACTTAAACAGGCTATTTTATCAGTGCTATAAATATTTTCATCAGGTGCAATAAAATGCACATCAAAGCCTTTGCCATGAGCCAGGCGCACAGCGCAGGCAAATACAACCTGACATTGCGTTTTCTGAATAAGCTCGTAGGGTAATGCAGGAGTAAGTGCATGGGCGGCATATAAAGGTGCAAATTCCCCCCGCTCTGGCTTTGGCTCTTGATCAGGCAAAAAACCAACTACCCCACCTGCTTGTAAGGTACTAAACAAACTGGCAACGCCTTGTCTTGTAGTGGGGACAAGATGCATACCTGTTTGTGCTCTTTGTACCTCCATCCACGCATTAAAATGTTTATTTTTAAGTGGTTTATACATAGCTGTAATGGGAGTGTATTGGGTCATAGTGGCATTTAAAATTTCCCAATTTGCCTGATGCGGTGCAAGAATTAACAATCCTTTAGAATGGGCTAAGCCCTGTGTTAATAGCTGCAAATTATGAACTTGACGTAATAAGGCAAGGATATTCTTTGGTGTATCTGCCCACATTGTCCCCATTTCAGCAAAACTCATACCTGCATTGATTAAACTGTTTTGGATAATTTGCTCATGCTCATCAGTACTTAATTGGGGGTGGGTTAAACTGAGATTAACTCTAGTGACTTCTCTTGCTCTGGTACGCAGCCGATAGAGCAATTTGCCAATTTGTCGCCCTATAAACTGTGAAATATTAAAGGGAATAAATGCCAATAGCTTTAAGAATAAAATAGCAAGGTAGGTAATCAGGCGCTTCAAGGTTTTTCCTTTATTTTCAATTGCGTAAATTACACCATAGGCTAGAGGTGAAATGCAATATTTCTCGTTTTTTTCACTTATTTAACAGCTAACTGTATTTTCTTTGCTATGATTAAACATAAAATAATAGGAAATAAAAAGTGCAGCTGGAAAAAGAATTAGCCAAAAAATATATTTTAATCATAGATGATAAAGTAGAAGCACGTAGCTCATTAAAGCGCATGCTTACCTCTTTGGGTGCCGTGCATATTTATACCGCACTAGACGGTATTGAAGGCATGCAAAAAATGGGGGAGCGTGATTATGATATGGTTTTTTCTGACTACAACTTAGGCAAAGGCAAAGATGGGCAGCAAGTATTAGAAGAAGCACGCCATATTAAATTACTCAAAGCCAGCGCCATGTTTATTATGATTACCAGTGAAAATGCCATTGATATGGTTATGGGCGCATTAGAATACGAACCTGATGACTATATTACACGTCCTTTTAGCCTAAAAGTATTACAAGAGCGTTTACAGCAAAGTCTTTATATTAAAAAGAAAATGCAATCTGTAAACCAAGCCTTAGACAATAATGACCGACAAGCCGCCATAGCACAGTGCTTACAAGTCATTAAAAAATACCCTCGTATTAAAATGTCTGTTGCCCGTACATTAGGTAACTTATATTTAAAAGACAAACAATACCCCCAAGCAGAGGCCATTTATAAAAACCTTGCCGAACAACAAGAAATTAGTTGGGTGCAATTAGGCTTAGCGGTTTGCCATTACCATCAGGCACGTTTTGATGAAGCTGAAGCATTATTAAAGCAAACACTGATTGCTTATCCTTTATATGTACAATGCCATGACTGGTTAGCTAAAATTTATGTACATAAACAACAACCTAAAAAAGCATTAAAAGAGCTAGAAAGAGCAACAGACATTTCACCTAAAGTAATTTTAAGGCAAATGGAACTAGGAGACTTAGCCTTACAAACACAGCAATATTCAATTGCTAGAAATGCATTTAGCCATGCAATTACCTTAGGTCAGCACTCTTGCTATAAAAACAAAAGCAATAACTTAAATTATGTAACCTCGGTAATTGAAGAGCTGCCCAATCTCAGTTCTTTTCGTGAGAAACAGCTACATATTCGCAAAGCCAACAAAGCATTAAACGACTTTAGAGCAGAAAGTAATGCCCAATTTGATATGCTTTATTCATCAGCCATTTTGGAATACAAATTAGCCATTGCCACCAATGACAAAGAGCGTCAACGTGCCGCCTTAGATAAAGCACATGATTATCAAAAAAATATGGAGGCGTTATCCAAGCAGCAAAAAATTGAACTGGTAAAATTACAAATTAGTAACAATCAACATATTCGTGCACGCCAACATTTATTTGAATTAAAACAAGGCTCATTAAGCAATACAGATGAAATTAAACTCTACGAACTAGAAAGCAAACTTGATCCAGTGGTCATTCGTGAGTATGCCGCCACATTAAATGAACGGGGCGTAGAGCTATATAGCCAAAAACTTTATGACGAAGCGGCCTGCGTATTTAATGAAGCCATTACCTTTGAAGAAGCAGGCACAAGTGTTTTAATGAACGCCATACAAACCAAACTGACCTATGCTGAAAATCACCCAGAGGTTGCCAAACAGCAAGCACAAGAATGCACCCCTATTTTTGCTCGTATTCATCAATTAAGCCCTGAAGACAAGCGTTACTCTCGCTATCAGGAATTAAAAAAACGATGGCATAGTTTCAAACACCAGCCAGTCCAACAAGATACCTAAACCCCGTAACGCTCACGGTATGCTGCTAACGCATATGCCTGTTGTTTAAAGGCACTTTGTGATTGCACATAACTTAGCACCTGCTCTAAATTAACCACCGAGTGAACACACAAATTAAATTCTTGTTGTACCTCAGCGATAGCAGACTGCTCATTTTGTCCTTTTTCTTGCCTATCTAATGCCACCAAGACAGATGCTGCCTGAGCTTGAGGATAGTTTTCTAGTAAACTCATTACCTCACGAATGGCCGTACCTGCGGTAATCACATCATCAACAATCAATAACTGACCTTTTAACTCAGAGCCCACCAATAGGCCACCTTCCCCATGATTTTTTTGTTCTTTGCGATTAAACGCATAAGGCACATCACGAGAAAATTGCTGATATAACGCCACACTCAAACTGCTAGCAAGAGGAATGCCTTTATAAGCTGGACCAAAAACCATATCAAACACCAAGTTTTTTTCAGCACACGCCTGTGCATAAAACTCGCCTAGCTTGGCTAATGCCTTACCTGTATTAAATAATCCTGCATTAAAAAAATAAGGACTAATGCGCCCTGACTTTAACTTAAACTCCCCAAATGACAGCACTTTTTGCTCAATAGCAAATTCAATAAATGCTTTTTGATACGCAAACATAGATATTAACCTCAATATAATTTAAGACTAGCGACAAATTGAGGTATCATACCCCCATTGAAAGTCAGGAACCAACTATGAGAGTGCTTAATCTTTGCTTAAACGGTTTGGAACAAGCCGTAGAACAGGGGCTTTACCCTTGGTTAGAACAACTAGATGTCGATATTGTGGCATTACAAAATATTCAAACCAAAGAATACAAATTATCCGACAAGGCATTATACCCCGATGCCTTTAATGCTTATTTTTTTGATGCGGAAAAAGATGATTATTCAGGCGTTGCTATTTTAACCAAGCAAATGCCCAAGGCCATTATGACAGGTTTGGCATTTTCGCAAGCAGACCGTCAAGGACGCTATATTCAAGCAGACTTTGAAAATCTAAGCGTGGGTTCTATTTTATTCCCTACTATTGATGCCTTTAATACCTTAGAAGATAAACTTTATTTTCAAGCACGTTTTTTAGAGCATTTAGAGAAAACCAAGCGCAAACGCCGTGAATTTATCTTCTGCGGCAACTTTGAAGCGGCACATAAAACCATTGATGTAGAAAACTGGCAAATAGCCCAAGATATTCCGGGATTTTTACCAGAAGAGCGAGCTTGGTTTGATAAAGTCGTTGGCAGCACGCAATTTGTTGATGCCTTTCGTGAAGCCAACTTCGGAGAAAATCAATTTAGCTGGTGGCCCGATGATGAAGAGCGCAAACGCAACAAAAAAGGCTGGCGCAAAGATTATCAACTTTGCACCCCACAGCTAAAACAAGATGTCGTAGATGCTAAAATTATCTCAGAACCGCAATTTAGCGAACATGCCGCCGTTGTGATTGAATACGAGCTGGACGATGAAATGAACCTCATTCAAGGCATGAAATCTTATTAAGAGCATTGATTTTGAGATTTGACCTCCTAAAAGCGCAAGTAAACCCATTTTCTTGGGACAAAACCACAAGCCATATCAATGCTGCGCTTTTAGATTATCTTACTTTCTATTCACTCAACGATTTAGTTAACAAAGCACAATATCAAATGGGCGTTGAAAAAATTGCAGGATTTACCATCAACATACAGCAATTTTTAGTCACCAATGCCAAAGCCAGCGTTATCATCGTGCATGGTTACTATGACCATGTAGGGCTATATGGGCATTTAATAAACTACGCTTTAGAACAAAACTACAATGTGCTTTGCTTTGATTTGCCAGGACATGGGTTATCTTCAGGAGAAAGCGCCAATATTCAAAGTTTTCAGCAGTATGATGTTATCTTTAGCACCCTATTAGAACGCCTAAACAAAACGCATAAACAACCCATTTATGCGTTTGGACAAAGCACAGGCGGTGCAATTATTTTAAATTATTTATTAAAAAGCAGAAACCAAGCAAGGCGATTAGATAAGGCCGTATTGCTCGCCCCCCTAGTGAAACCTAGAGGTTGGCGTTTAGGCTTAAAGCTGGTCTCTATAATCAACTTATTTATACAGCAGCGTCCACGACAGATTATAACCAATCCTGCCAACCCAGATTTTAGTGACTTCTTACGTCAAGACCCGCTACAAGCAACCGAGCTTAAATTACAATGGGTTATCGCACTTAAACACTGGTTAACATTTTGGCTAAAATTACCGCCCTTAAACTTCCCTTTATATGTCGTTCAAGGAAACCATGACCAAACTGTAGACTGGCAACATAATCAACCTATTATTTTACAGAAATTTCCCCAACGTAAACTGCATATATTAGCCAAAGGGCAACATCATCTGGTTAATGACAGTATAGAAAATAGAACAATTATGTTCGCCACCATCAGCCAATGGCTAAATCCAGCACCTTAGCTCAAACGTAAAAAATGCTCGCGGTAATAACGCATCTCTGCAATGGACTCACGGATATCATCTAACGCCTGATGAGACCCTGCTTTTTTAAATCCAGGTAAGATATCAGGTCGCCAACGTACTGCCAGCTCTTTTAAGGTACTCACATCTAAATTACGATAATGTACATAAGACTCAAGCTCTGGCATATAGCGCACCAAAAAGCGACGGTCTTGGTGCACGCTGTTACCACATAAAGGCGAACTGCCAGCAGCAACATGCTGACGCAAAAAATCAAGGGTTTGCTGCTCCGCTTCATGGCAACTAATTTGGCTATCTTGCACTCGTTTAATCAGCCCAGATTTACCATGCGTATTGGTATTCCACTCGTCCATGGCATCTAATAACACATCAGACTGCTTAACAGCAATAACAGGCCCTTCTGCAACAGTATTAAGCTGACTATCAGTTACAATAGTGGCAATCTCAATAATCACATCTTCATCAGGCTCTAACCCTGTCATCTCTAAATCTATCCATATCAGGTTTTCACTACTACTCATGGGCTACCCTTTTATTTACAATCTATTATCAACGAACTCTCTATGTGCACTTATTGTAGGCTAACTCGTTTGCCTGTACCATAAACTTTTTCTTAAATAACAAATGGCACAACCAGCATGGCGCAGCGTAAACTGAGCAAGCAACAACAAACCCGACTGCAGGCCAAGCAGCAACAGCAAGTGCAAAAAGAAGTGCATAAAAACCTCAAACAAGGACAAATTATTGCACACTTTGGACGTAAAACGCTGGTTGAAGAAAACCACAGCCTTACCCATTACCACTGTCATTTGCGTGCCAATTTAGGACAACTGGTTACAGGAGATAGTGTTGTATTTAGCTTAGACAATCACAACCAAGGCGTTATAGAAGCCGTACTTGCACGCACCAGTTTGTTATCTCGCCCCAACAGCCAGCAGGTATTAAAGCCCATTGCTGCCAATATTGACTTGGTTTTTATTGTGCTTGCCGTCAAACCAGAGCCACATGCCGAGCTAATAGACCGTTATTTGGTCGCCGCCGAAGTTGCAGGTTTAACGCCTATTATCGTACTTAATAAAGCCGATTTATTAGAACCAGACTCAGCACTTATCCCCATGCTAGAGAGTTTCGCCACACTTGGTTATAACTGCCTTAAAATATGCGCCCACAGTGCAGAAAACTTTACTCAACTACACGCATTATTAAAAAATAAAGTCAGCGTATTTGTTGGGCAATCGGGCGTGGGCAAGTCCTCCATTATTAACCGTTTGCTACCCGAGCAAGAACTTAAAATTGGTGCGCTGTCTGCTGGTGCCGACAAAGGCAAACACACCACCACCAGCGCAAGGCTCTATCATTTTCCCTCAGGTGGGGATTTAATCGACTCCCCGGGTATTCGTGAATTTGGCTTATGGCACATGCAGCCAGAAGAAGTATTGCAAGGATTTATAGAACTTAAAGCATTAGCCCATACCTGCCAGTTTCGTAATTGCCAACACCAAAAAGAACCCAACTGCGCCATTAAGCACGCATTAGAGCAAGGAGACATTCAACCTCGCCGCTTTGCCAGCTATCAACAAATCATCATGGCATTAAAAGACGTAAAATAATCAAAAAATATAGCATTTATTGATATAACAGATTGACCTGATACCCAAACCTCGTTACCCTGCTTGCCTGTTTAGGTGCTCTAAGTCACACTTAGAGGTAAACGGGAAGTTTGGTGCGCAATACTCATGCAAGGCCAACGCTGCCCCCGCAACGGTAATCAACCCATGTCTATTTTATATGCCACTGTCTTTTGATGGGAAGGTAAAACAGGCGAGTTTAAACGCTCAGGTTGTCAGCCCGGATACCGGCCTAAAATAAATTCACTAACCTATAGCGGTGGGCTGTGGGCGAGCGTTTTTGCTAACGGTACAAACCGTTATACCTTGCGTTTGCCCCAAAAAATAATGCAATATTGGGCGCAAGCAGTTACCTTATCTGTGTTTTTAAGTTTGTCATTATGTATGACAAAAGAAACCCATGCTGCGCCTAATTCAGAGCTAGAACTTGACCCAGTGCTGGTACATGCACCGACCAAATCAGCCTTTGTTCACCCCAGTTTATTAGCAGGCAAACATACCCGCCTAAACAGCCAAGACTACGTTGCCTCATTGATTGATTTAGAGCGCATATTAAACCAACAGCAAGGCATACAAATACGCCGCTTAGGTGGGCTTGGGCAATTTAGCTACCCCAGCATGCGTGGCGCAACTGGCAAACAAATTCAAATTTTTTGGGACGGTTTACCGCTAACCAGTTTAAACGATGGCAGTGCCAGCTTACCTGCGGTGGGGTTATCCAGCCTTAGCCATATTGATATTTACCAAAGCACACTTCCTGTTGAGCTAGGGGCAACCGCCATTGGTGGTGCGCTACACCTTATTAGCAAAGAAAGCCCCAAAGACAGCGGCGAGCTAAGCGCAGGTTTAGGAACTTATGGTGCCAAAACCCTAGGTGGCTTTATTAGCCAGCGCTATCAGCGTTGGCAATTATTAGCAGGACTAGACGGACTACAGGCCGATAATGACTTCACCTTTATACAAACACGCAACTCCTTTAGCAATCCCAACCAAGCAACACAAGAAAAACGCCGTAACAATGCCGCCCAACAAGGCTTAGGATTATTACGAATTAACTACCAAGCCAGCCAAGCATTAACACTATCAGCACTGTGGCAGCAACTGTATTTCTTGCGTGAATTATCAAACTTTAATAATCACCCAGACAACCAAGCCTATTTACGCAACCACAAACAGCACCTTAGCCTCAAAGCCCACTATAACCAAGGCAACAATCAATTTAATCTGTGGCTAATGCGAGGTACGGGCAAACAACTATATGACGACAGTCAAAGTAAAATTGGCTTAGGCGCACAACGTATTTTATACGCCAGTCAAGGCTCTCAAGCTCATATTGATGTGCAACATCATTTTGCCATGCTATCGGCACTATTCAGTGCCAACCTACAGCAAGAGCATATCGACAGCCACGACACACGCCTAACTCAAAGTCAAAGTGCCGCCACCTGCTACAGTACAGGTAATTGTCCACAGCAGTATCAACGCCAGCAAGCCACCTTAGGCACAAGACTACAATGGCAACTTACGCCTGCCATTATCCTAAGCATACAAGGCAATCATATTTGGCTTAAAGACAGCAACCAATCCAGTTATGGCTTTGCTAAAACACAACAGACAACGCAGCATAACACAGGAGATATTGGCTTAAATTTGAACTTAACCCAAGCGCATCGCTTATCTGTTTTATATGCCATGCAATTAAGACCCGTTGCCACCTATGAGCGTTTTGGAGATAGAGGCATGACCGTAGGCAACCCCAACTTACAAGCAGAAACCGCCAAAGGCATTACCCTAAGTTTATTTTCCGAATTTAGAACGGTTAATACGCAACTCAGTTTGTATCAGCGAACACGCCACAATGCCATTACTGGCGAGGCAGATAGCAGAGGGGTAATTCGTTATAACAATACAGCCTTAACCTTGCACCAAGGATTAGAAGCAGGTATCCAACTGCAACTAAGCGCAAATATTAAAATAAAGGCCAATTCTGGTTATCACCTACAGCGAATTAAAGAAGCTGACTTACATTCTATTATTGGCAACTTCACGCCCAATCAACGCCGTTTTGACAGCTTCTATGAGCTAACCTACCGCCCTAACAACTGGCAAGCGGGATTATCTTATTTGCGCCAAGCAGGGGGATTTTACGATGCCTTTAATCTACTACCCATTGCCGTTAAAGAGCAAATTAACGCCCAACTGGGCTATAGGTGGCAACATGCCAGCTTAATGCTGGACTTGCTGAATTTAAACAACAACCGTACCAGCGATTTTGCTTATTACCCAGCAATGGGGCGACAAGCATATATTAAATTTCGCTATCAATTTTATTAACTCAACCCTTAAGGAGCATTTATGCTAAATCACATCTCAAGCAAACTCAGTTTAACCCTAGCCAGTGCCTTACTCATAGTAGGCTGTGGTGGTTCGGATAACGCTAAAGAACAAAAACAACCTACGTTTATTAAGCCGATAACAGAAAAACCTAAAGACAGCACCAATCAGCATATTGTCATCGTAGATATGGCAACTTATGGCAAAGGTTCTCAAGTCGGCTTTGCCCCACAAAAAAACTTGGCGCAATTTTCAGGCAATTATTACCCTTCAACCAAAACGGACTTTTTCACCACCAATTATAAAGACAACCTTTATTACATTGGACGCAATAAGATTGATTTAATCCAAAAATACAATATTAAAGCCCTTGCTAAAGGCAGCTATACAGGGGTTGGCTTTTCTTTAAATGACAAAGCCGCCACCAACAGTGCCAACGCCCATGCCATGGCGTTTGTAAGCGACAACAAAGCCTATATCACACGCTATGGCGAAAATAAGGCCTGGGTTGTCAACCCTGCGGCACAAACGGCATCAGAATTTAAACAAGGCGAGCTGGATTTATCTGCTTATTTAGAAACCACAGATAACAAAAGTAAAGTGGTTAATATGGACAGTGCGGTTATTGCAAACAACAAGCTGTTTATTACTCTACAGCGCTTAGGCAATAATACCAATCAGTGGACAGTCACACGCAATGGCTATGTCGCCGTATTTAATACCACTGATAATAAAGAAATTGACACCGCTCGTGGCGAGGGCGGCTTAAAAGGCATTAAACTGAATATAAAAAACCCGCAATCGGTTGCCTTAGCTGGGGACTATCTATACGTTTCTGGCGTAAACTATTTTGGCGGCTTTGATGGCGGCATTGAAAAAATCAAACTCAGCGACTACAGCAGCAGCGTCATTTATGACGATAAAAAAACCGATGCAACCCCAAGCAATGGCTTGGTTGTCGGCAAGGTTACCGGTGTTGCCGTACTAAATGGCAATGAAGTTTATACCAGCATTTATCACGGCTGGAAAGATAACAGCTTGGCCAAGGTAGAAAATGGTGAGCTAAAAGTGGTTGCTGCTTTTAAAAATAAAAATATTACCCTACTTAAAACCGGTCCTGATGGCGACTTATGGCTGGCAACAGGGCTTAAAGGCAGCGAGCAACCTAAGCTATACCGCTTAAATAAAAGTGATTTAAGCATCAAAGACTCGGTTGAATTACCACAAAATGCCATTGGCATTAGCTTTATTAAGCAGTAAATCAAACCAACAAAAAAGCCCTTTGCGATTTAAGCAAAGGGCTTTTTTTATTCAAGATAAACTTAGTAAACAGAGCTAAAGGCTTCTTGCTCTTTACCTTTTTCAATGGCACGCAAGAAAATTTCAACGCGACGGTTTTGTGCTCGACCAGAGGCAGTATCATTGCTGGCAATAGGGAAGTTCTCGCCATGTCCACGGCTTAATAAACGCTCCGCTATCACACCTTTAGACAATAAAAACTGCTTTACACCGTCTGCACGATTTTGCGATAAAGTCATATTAAGGCTATCTGCACCACTGGCATCAGCATGACCTTCAACAATAATCGCCATTTTCTTGTATTTATTCATTACAGTGGCAATTTTACTTAACGCATCTTTTGCAGAGTTGGCAACATTGGATTTATTAGACGCAAATAGCAAACCAGATGGCAAGTTCAATTTAATGGTTGATTTGTCCAAACGCTCAACACCAATGCCCGATTTTTTCAAATCTTTTTCTAATTTCTCTTGCACGGTATCCATATAATACCCTACCGCACCACCAGCTAAACCGCCAACTACAGCACCCAGCACGGCGCCTTTTTTCGGATCAATTTGATGACCTACAAAACCACCTACTACCGCCCCTGTTGCAGCGCCAATGGCGGCACGCTGTTTTTTTGAAAGGCTATCACAGCCAACAAAAACCAAACTACTAACCAGTAGAGCAATCAGCCCCATTTTTTTATTTATGTGCATATCTTTTTCCTTAATTTAATAAAATAGATTATGTTATCAGTTTTTACTATTACTTTAATTGCCAAAAAATGCAGCAATACAAAAAACCAATAAGCCCACTTTACACAAAATAAATTGAACTGCAAAACCTTTTATAAAGATACAATTATTCATACCATTACCAACTAGAATAAATACGCCAACCAATACAATGGTTATTCACTTGACAGGCTTTTATAACCTCTCTAGCATTATGAGCCCTTTAGCTGGAAGTACTTCATGTCCATACAAAAAATCACTGATTTTATTCATAACGAATTGACTGATGTTAATGCCCTTATACATACGCAGCTCAACTCTCGTGTACCATTAGTTGAAAAAATTGCCGACTATATCATCAGTAGTGGCGGCAAACGTGTACGCCCTATATTGGTCTTATTAACCGCCAGATTACTCAAGCATGAACATGCAGATAGCATTAAATTAGCCACTATTATCGAATTTTTACATACCGCCACCTTATTACATGATGATGTGGTTGATACCTCTGATATGCGCCGAGGCAAAGCCACTGCCAATGCTCAATGGGGCAATGCTCCCAGCGTGCTGGTTGGCGACTTTTTATATAGTCGTGCCTTTGAAATGATGGTAGAAATTGGCTCATTACCCGTTATGCAGGTGCTGTCTAATGCAACTTGCGTGATTGCTGAAGGCGAAGTATTGCAGCTTACTAATATTAAAAACCCCAATTTAAACGAAGCCCAATACATGCAAACCATTGAAGGTAAAACTGCCATGCTATTTGCCGCATCAAGCCACAGCGCGGCATTGTTATGCAATGCAAGTACCGCCCAAAGCCAAGCCCTAAAAGAATATGGCACTCATCTTGGTCTGGCATTTCAATTGGTTGATGATATTTTAGATTACGCTGGCGACAGCCAGCAACTTGGCAAAAATATTGGCGATGACCTAGCCGAAGGCAAACCCACCTTACCGCTTATTCATGCCATGCAACATGCAGATGCAGAGCAAGCACAGTTTATTCGTGATGTCATTCGCCAAGGCGGTAGTGATGATATACAAAAAGTACACCGTATTATTACACAAACAGGCTCTTTAGATTATTGTCAGAAAAAAGCCCAAGAATTAGCACAAAAAGCACAGCAGAACTTGGAACTTTTTGCAGATAGCAACGCCGAAGACTGCCTTAAAATGCTGGTTGACCTTGCAGTTCACCGAATTTCTTAACCTTTTAACCTATTTATAGGCACAAACTATGTTCTTACGTGCATATTTACTTTGTTTATTATTATTTAGCGTATCAGTCCAAGCAAATAATTTAGACTTGTTTTCAGACCCAGAGTTTTTACCTGTTGAGCAAGCATTTCCTTATCAAATTGAAATGCAGCCAACCAATATCGCCATGCACTTTAATACCCCAGATGGCTACTACCTCTATAAGCACCGAATATTTCTCACACAAAATGGAACAACCTATCAACCTAGTGACTACTCACAAACAGGCAAACAAAAAGATGATGAAAACTTTGGACAGGTTACCGCTTTTTACCATGCCCTAAGCGTTCGCTTTGAGCGCTCGAAATTACAAGGAAAAACCGCCACTTTACACTACCAAGGCTGTGCAGATGCTGGTCTGTGTTATGCACCACAACAAATCACCGTCAACTTAAGCGAGCTGCCTGTAGCCAAAGCGCAACCAGCAACAAAAGACAACCTCTCTACGCCCCCCAAAAAAGAAGCACAGAATAAAAGCACCCAACCCCAAGATAGCTGGTTTGCAAAACGCAGTATTTTACAGATAATAGCCCTGTTTTTTATCGCTGGTCTTGCCCTGACCTTTACCCCCTGCGTGCTCCCTATGGTGCCCATTTTAACCAGTGTTGTTTTAGGGCAAAACCAACGCAGTGCCAAACAAGGCTTTATTTTATCTAGCCTATATGTACTAGGTATGGCAATTACCTTTGCCATTGCAGGTTTGAGTGTCGGCTTATTAGGTGCAGGCGCAAATATTCAAGCATTAATGCAAACCCCTTGGGTACTGATTGTATTTTCCCTATTATTTGTACTATTAGCACTGTCTATGTTTGGCTTATACGAACTGTCTTTACCCAATAACATCAACCAAAAGCTCAACCGACTTAATAACCAACAGCAAGGCGGCAAATCCATTAGTGTCTTTATTATGGGCGCATTATCTGCTTTGGTCGTCTCTCCTTGCGTCTCCGCCCCCTTAGCAGGCGCACTGATTTATTTAAGCACCACAGGCGATGCTCTCCTAGGAGGGCTGGCACTATTAGCATTAGGCTTAGGCATGGGCACACCTTTAATCATACTAGGCACAACAGGTGCAAGTGTATTGCCCAAAGCTGGAGCATGGATGGACGAGGTAAAACACCTGTTTGGTATCTTACTTTTAGGTGTTGCTATTTGGCTATTAGCACGCATATTACCTGCCTCTTTCAGCCTCTTGCTTTGGGGCTTATTGGCCTTATTTTATGCCGTACATCTAGGGGCGTTAGAAGCAGCTAACAGTGCCAGCAAACGCCTAATAAAAGCCTGCGGATTGACACTTTTACTCTATGCTATTTGTGCGCTAATTGGTTTTTTCCAAGGCAATACCAACCCCATTATGCCCTTAGCAAACAACCAGCTTGAAACACCGCAAAACAACAATGACACGAGCCAACACAAATTACTTACCTTCTCTGACCCAAGTGAACTCAATGCCTTAATTGCCACCAGCTCAAAGCCCATCATGGTTGATGTTTATGCCGACTGGTGTATTAGCTGTAAAGAAATGGAAAGAAAAGTACTTAGCAACCCCAAAGTAACAGCCAAATTAGCACACTACCAATGGGTTAAAATGGATATAACCCAGCAAACCAAAGCACAGGTAAATTGGCTAAAACAACAGCAATTATTTGGACCCCCTAGTTTCTTATTTTTTGCCAATGGTCAAGAAATAGATGCATCACGCATTATTGGAGAACAAAGCCTTGATGCATTCTTAACTAAATTAGCCCAATTTATGTAATTAACTTGTTATGCATATTAGCCTTTCATCAACTAAGCACTCATGGTTATAATAGCCATTTACTGATATGCCCTTCAGTTGATACTTTAACCCAATATAAGGAACAGCCATGAGCTACCAATCTATTCCAGCAGGTAAAGAGTTACCCAATGACTTTTATACCGTTATTGAAATACCTGCTAATCACGACCCAATTAAATACGAAATTGACAAAGACATGGACTGCCTAATGGTAGACCGTTTTATGGCAACCCCCATGTTTTACCCTGCCAACTATGGCTATATCCCCAACACCTTAGCAGATGATGGCGACCCATTAGATGTCCTTGTCATCACTCCCTATCCAGTGCAGGCAGGCTCGGTTATTCGCTCACGTCCTGTTGGCGTATTAATGATGGAAGATGATGGCGGCGGCGATGCCAAACTGATTGCAGTACCACATGACAAACTCAGCAAAAGCTACAGTAACATTCAAGATATTGATGATGTACCCCAACTATTACGCAATCAAATTGAACATTTCTTTAGCCACTACAAAGATTTAGAAGCAGGCAAATGGGTAAAAATTGAAGGCTGGGACAATGCCGACAAAGCCCGTGAGCTGATTACCGAATCGGTTAAAGCCTACAAATAACAATCCCTGCAAGCACCGCCAAACGGTGCTTGCTTAATACCTACTTAAACACCACCATCAACTTAATATTAAGCGCCTTTATAGTGATGATATTGAAATACCCATAGCCTATTTACAACTTTTACAGCAAAGCCAATGCACTTTATACACCAGTAATTTTTTACTGTTTGAGCAAGCCCAACAAAGCACCCCCAACCTTATTTGTGAATATGGCATACCTACAGAAAACTGGTTTAATAAAGATGAAACAACGCTCTTAATTTGGCCTAAAGCCAAAGCCTTAGCGCACGCAATCATTGCACTTGCCGCAACAAAAACCGAACAAATATGGGTCTTAGGTGCCAATAATGCAGGTGGGAAAAGCATTGGCAATCATCTCAAAAATAGCTGTAAACAAGCACTTAAACAAAATAGCGCACGTAAATGCAGCCTATGGCAGTTAACACTTCATAACCAACAAACCTTTAGCTGGCAGCAACATCTACAACAATTTTATTGGCACACTCACCGCTTTACTGCCTTAGCTGGCGTGTTTTCACAAAACCGCTTAGACCCCGCCAGCGCACTTCTTCTAGAGCATGTTGAACTACCGCATCATGGTATGTTATTTGATATTGCCTGTGGCAGTGGCATATTGGGTTTAGGCGCAAAACTACAACAGCCAAACTTAGACATTCATCTTTATGACACCTCTGCTCTGGCTTTATACAGCAGTCAAATGAATGCCCAACAGCTCAATCTTAAAGCAACCATTGCCCCATCTAATATGCTTAGTAGCACCCGTGGTAAAGCCAATGTCATACTTTGCAATCCCCCCTTTCATCAGGGCATCAAAACAGACTACCAAGCCTATCAATGCTTGCTTGCAGACAGTCATAAAAAACTACACAAAAATGGCATACTATGGCTAGTTGCCAATCAACACTTACCCTACGAACAACTTGCCAAACAAACTTTCAAGCACGTTCATCTACAAGCAAATGCAAATGGATTTAAACTATTAAAATTACACAACTGAATTGCAATTTATAACCTATAACCCAAAGACAAACCAAAGTTCATACCATCAAATGATAATGAATGGGCAGCACCTGCAAACAGATTTTGCCGTTCAATGTGCTTTAAATAAAATCCCATATAAATACGCTTATGTAAGCGCAAACTACTAAGCAACTGCACACTCAGCCCATGTAACTGGTCTTTTCTTGACACCTCACCTTTAGGATAAGTATCAAAACGCTCCTTAACGATAAATTCTGCCCAATCATGTACATAACCTAAGCCAGCAGAAAAAAACCACTGTTCAAAATAATCCGAAGTTGCAAACCGCCAATGCAAGCCCAACTCCAACTCGCTTAATTTCAACTGCGTTTGATAAAAACCAACCGTATCCTGTATTTCCTTACTGCGCCAATGAACCTGCTTAGGAGATATAGCTGCATACACCGACCAATTTTCTGCAAAACGATACTGACCGTCAAAATCTAAAGTAATAGGAGCAACCTCTGTTTGCGGCGCATACACCTCAGCAAAACCAAAATTAGTTACCAGCTCAAGTGCATACAGACTTTCAGTAGGCGTACTTACTTGTTTATCTGCCGCCCAGCTAGTTAGGCTAAAAAAAACAAATAATAATAGATACTTAGAATTCATACGCTTGTTCCGACTTAAATACAACACTGGAACTTTGACTACTGCTCACTGAGCTAATACGCCGCAAGCCCTTTTTAAAACCAGCACTCGATGTCAGCTCTTCTATCTTGTATTTGATATTTTTAAAATACAAATCCAGCTTACACTCTTTAATGCTTTTAGGTTGATTGCTTATTGCCTTTTGACCTGTAACTAAAGAAACAATAAAAACCATTAAACTCTCTACAAAGTGATTGGCAGTGGCACCTTACGAAATATCTCGTCTAAATTTAAAGCAACATGCTCCTGTGCCTCATTTGTTACCGTATACCGATGAATAACCTTATAATGACCAGTGCAATGCTCATAACTACTAATCTCTACTTGATTTCCCACCGCAGGCTTACTCCAGCTCAAATTAATTTTAGTATACGCAGAATTAACCTGATGCTGCGCCATTGGCGAAAAAATTGTTAGTGCCTCTGGGTAGGTAACATTAAAATGACCGCCCACATACTCTCTAGGCTCTGTCTGTACATATAAATCTGTTGGATAAAATCTTTTAGAGCGAACTTCTTTAGGCGAAAACTCAGTTGTGAATAAGGCTTTATTGCTATCGCTACTAATTTGAGCAACCCCAACATAAGCATATTTTTCCTTACCAAATTGATTTAGATAAGCACTTTGCATATTAGTCTGTATGCTAATGACATTACCCCCCTCTATTGCAACAGGCTCACCATCAAAATACAGTTTTGCCGCTGTCACAACCTTAGATTGAACATCGTTCTTATTGCTCTTAATAATTAATGAATAGCCCTTAGATTTGACCTCTTTCAGTAAATCTTTCTGCCCTTGAATATGCAATATATCTGTACAACCAGATAACAAAACACAGAGTAAACTTAAATAAACGCCTAGCTGCATAATCATCTCCTTACCTTTGCAAGCGCACAAATTAACAGATTTTAAATAAAAAACAATTAAAAAAATAACGGTTGTTTATAAAAAAATGTCGCATTTTGTCTTTTTATGTCGTAGAATGCCGCATATTATGCCTGCTTGCTGTAAAAAAACAGCCATTTTACGACAAATTAGCATAGCCAAAAATTTACATACCGTGGTTTATTCAATTTACTTAAATAAGGACTCATTGATGAAATACCTAATTATTTCTATTTTTTCTCTCTTTTGTTTACCAACTTTTGCCGCATTAAATGATATAAACATACCTGTTAATGAAGCAAACTCTCCCGCCTATCCTGTCGAAAATGCCAGCATTGCAAGTGAAGACAGCCAAGGAAATCGCATACTCTCTCTTAGAAGCAATATCAACCCACGCTCAGAAAACCCGCTTACCCAAGCAGGCTATAGCGAATTTAAAATGGCATGGAGCTACGGACGTGGTATTGGACGCATTCCAAACAGCTGCCCAGAAGGATTTACCGCAGATTTTTTTGGCTGCAAACAAGGCAACAAACGCATTGGCAAACAGTGTGCAGTAGGTCAACAAAAGCAAGCTGGTTTATGCTATAAAAAATGCGCCAGCAACTTCAAAGGCATAGGTCCTATGTGTCATGGCAACCTTGGAGATTTAAACCTCAATGAAGTGTCTCCAGAGGTACAAGCGCAACATCAAGCAGCAGTTAAAAATGCCAGCCAACCAGGTATCGCCCTTAAAAACAAACAAGCACCACGACTTAAAACCGACATCATGCTAAAAAAATTAGTTTGTGGTAACGGCATGTTCCTAAATTTAGCCAGCTCTAAATTACCTGCCTTAGTGAACAAATCTTGGAGTCAGGTATTACAAAAAAATGGCTCTAAAACCATTTACGACAAAACTGGCAAAATGCTTTGGGTACGCCCAGGTTTATCTGAATTTGTCATGCTAGATTTTGCTGTTGATGGCAAGTGTACAGACAACAACGAACGTGCCAACCTTAAACTAGGTGTAAATACCAGCATTACCGTTAAGGTTTCAAGCAAAATGTTTGACCCTGCACTACACAATATAAGTGGCGTTAGCATTGGTGTTGCCAAAATGTCTATTTATGAGCTCATTCCATTTCGAATTTATGGTTCAGTTGGCTCTACCCTTGGTGCAAAAGTTGCCTTTGAATCTAACATTTTAAAAGAACAAGCCCCCGTTATATTTAATGGACGAGCCAACGCTCACGAATCCCAGCTTACAGTAGACCCCAAATTCAACCTATGGCTTGGTGCAGAAGCATACCTACGCATACCAGGATTTTTAAGCAAAGACTTCTTGCAGCTTGGCGCTAAATTCAAACTAACCGCTGTAGACTGGCACGCACCTTATAAACTTTATGAAGGCATAGACAAAGAACAAGCCAACCACTGGAAGCTAGATGAAACCCTATATTCCAACTTACAAGCAGGCTCTGGCTCTATTACCCCATTTTTTAACATTATGGGCATACAGATTAAATCTTTCACCCAAAAATACAGCAAACAATGGGCGGGCAAGGTCAAACAAAATGAAGCCCTACTTATTCGCAAAGGCAGCTATCCACTCTAAGGTTTAACGCTCACCATAAATCAGTTAACATACCCCCAACCCAGTTGGGGGTCTTTTTTTAACAAGGAATGCAGCATGCTAAAGTCCAAACCATTACTGATTTTTACACTACTCATTGGCATCGCCATAGCAGCATTACTACTCAAACCGAAAACACAACCTACAGCAGCAAATGTACCTGCAACCCCCTCCCAAAAAACCTGCCAAACAGAGAAGCAAGCATTTGATATAGAAGCAAAATTCACCGCCCAAGTTAACTCCCAAATTGCCTATCAATCCAAACTGCTATTTAACTTACAGCTCAACCAAAAAGGCACACAGGTGCAAGGGCTAGCCCAGCACATTCGTCTTTATAGCAAAGCACACAAAGCACCTCAAAAACTAAATGACATTACCTTTATTGCACAGATTGATAAACACGACAAACACCTCTATAGCCACTTTAATAGCCTAGGTTTGCCCAAGCAACACCCCATGCTAATTCTTGCCCAGGTATTAAAAAACCTATCATTTAAAAGCACAACGCAAACTTATCAATTTAGCTATGACTTAATACAAGGAAATTACCAATACCAACAAGAAAAAGGTCTGTGGCAAAGATACAACCTAGCTGGTCGCAATCCAAAGCAACCACAAAACTGGCAACTACAAAGAGAAAACAACTGCCACACACTCAACATGTACGCCAAAGAAAGTCGTCCTTTAGCATTTGCCAGTGTGCAAGGAGAAATTATTTATGAAATTAAAGCCCATGCAAGTATCCCCCTAAGTGACATCAGCCACCTCAAATTTACACCTAATAGCAATGCCTCAGCACAATTTGAAGACACACAAATCAATGCCGAACAATTCGCCAAAAAAGTACAGAGTGCAAAAGAAATGTGGTCTGTTATCAATCGTTTTGAAGAAAATCAAGATATGGGTCGTCTACAAAAAGCCGCCGACTTCATGGTTGCAAACATCTCCAGCTCTGAATTAGCACAACATCTTAAAAGCAACCTATTAAGTGAAGATGAAAAACGCAACCTAGCCTTTGCGTTAAGCCTAACAAACCACCCTCAAGCTGACCGTTATATATTACAAACCCTCAATCAAATTCCCCCCCAAGCAGGCGACCAAGTAGACATGCAAAAGGTTCGCCTAATGGTTGCGCTAACAGGACGCAAAACAGAAACCAGAGAAAATTATGATGGACTTATGGAAGTCAACAACAACCCCAAAGAAAGCGACAATGTAAAAAACAACGCCTTAATTTCAGCAGCCATGAGTGCGCTTAAACTAGCAAATAAGGGTGATAGCAGCGCAAAAGAGGAACTGGCAGAAACACTCAAACAAAACATCAAACAAAACAATGCCCAAGCCGCCAGCTCCATGCTAGCTGCCAACAACGCAGGCATAGACAGCTTAGATGCTGAAATCATACCGCAACTTAACGCCGCCCAATCTAACCACCGCTACAGTGCCGCTACAGTATTAGCAAACCGTCGTCAAAACTACGATTTACTGATTCAGCACATGCAAAACGAATCAGACAATTTAATTAATCAAGTCATTGTTGAGCGCATTAAAAAAGACGCACTATCACAAAGCCAAAAACAAAAGCTCCAACAAATAGCCCAACAAGCCAAAACGCAACCACAAGAATACCAAAAAGACAAAGCAAAACTAATAGAAAAACTACTTAAAACCCCCTAGATTTGCTAAATAACAAAGAAAGCGTATTTGCTTGTAGGGCGTTTAGGAAGTGGGCGGATTAAGAAATGCTTGCATAAAATTACATAAATACCTTTATTTTTGTATCTTTTATGATACATTAATAAAATGAAGCTAATACGTTCAAGACAGTTTAAAAAATGGTTTGCTGGTGTTAAGGAGTTCAAGCAAAAAATAGAATTATTGCTAGATTAAGCCGACTTGAAAAAGGTTTGGTAGGTCATGTAAATTCTATTGGTTCTGGTGCTAGCGAACTCAAAATAGATTATGCTCAAGGCTATAGGGTTTATTATTATAAACATGGAGATGAACTTATATTGCTATTAGCTGGTAGCTCTCGCAAGAAAGACCAGCAGCGTGATATAGATTTAGCACTTGATATTTTGCAACAGTGGAGTCATGAAAATGGTTAATTTTGAAGAATTTGATATTTCTGAATATTTAGATAATCCAGAAACTATTTCCTTTTTTTTGGCTGATGCATTTTCAACCAATGATGCTTCTTATATATCTAAATGTTTAGGTGATGTTGCTAGGGCTAAAGGCATGGCTCAAATATCTAATGAGTCTGGTTTATCCCGTGAAAATTTGTATAAAGCATTTAGTGAAAATGGCAATCCTACCCTAAAAACACTTTTAGCTGTGACAAAGTCACTCGGCTTTAATTTATCTATAACTACACAGTCTAATTAATTTTAATTTTTAACTAGCTAAAAAGTCTATATTTTTCATTTACTTACAAAACTTTTGAGACGTTTAGGGAAGTGGGCGGATTAAGAAATGGTAGCTATGGGTGGACTTGAACCACCGACCCCAGCATTATAAAAACTGGCTTTAAAAATTTTTAGGAAAAAATTACATTTTTTTGTTGGCATAAGGAAAAAATTACCTATAATATGATTATTAACTAATTAAAGGAGTCTTTATGTCCACTACTTCAGATTTACAAAATCAGAAACTTGTTGCTGAGATGACTAAGTTGAATGAAGAAACCAGAAAGCTTGTTGCTGAAGCTGAACATTATCAAAAGCGTAATCAGTTTTTTATTGCGACTTTTGTTTTAGGTGTTTTTGCTGCTGGTATTGCTTTTGCTAAGTTGTTTGTATGATTTTAGACTCCTCTAATTATAATCCTAGCCCTAGTTATCTTCGTGATTTGATTTCTAGGTCTTCTTTAACCCAAAGAAAAATATCTATCATTTTAGGTGTTGATGAACGCACCTTAAGAAACTACTTAAATGAAAATCATTCTAGCAAGGCACCTTATTCTTTTCAGTTTTGTTTAGAGTATTTAGTTAATACTCGATAACTCACTGCCTTTTTTATTATTCAACTTTTAGTTTGTTGATATATCGAATTTAATAAAACCTCTCTAGTCAAAAAATTACTAATAACTACAGGACGTTTAGGGAAGTGGGCGGATTAAGAAATGGTAGCTATGGGTGGACTTGAACCACCGACCCCAGCATTATGAATGCTGTGCTCTAACCAGCTGAGCTACATAGCCATAGTAAAATGAAGAGCGCACATTATCCTTGTTTTTTTGATTTTGTCAATTAATGCGTTTTATTTTTTACGCTTTTATTTAACCAAGTTTATGCTCACGGGCAAGGTATTCATTCGACTGCATCTCTAGCATACGCGAGACTGTACGCTGAAATTCAAATTCCACAACACCTTCACTATATAAATCAATAATAGGCACAGCTCCTGACATAATCATATTGACACTTTGGTCATACATTTCATCAATTAGGTTGATAAATCTTCTAGCAGCATCATCGTTTTGAGTGCCCATTTGTGGAATATTGGATAATAAAATGGTATGAAATAACTTGCCAATTTCAATGTAATCATTTTGCGAGCGTGCGCCTTCGCATAAGTGTTCAAAATCACACCAAAGCACATTATCGCCCATCGCATTAATCGGGATTTCTCGCCCTAATATTTCTAGCTGGGTATCGGTTTGGATATCAGAATGCTCATTAACCAATTTATAAAAACTATTTTGTAAACTTTGTGCCGCTTGTTGGTCTAATGGGCAGTGATATAACTCTGCTTGTTCTAGGGTTCGCAATCTATAATCCACACCACTATCTACATTAACCACTTGTGTATGCTGATTAAGCAATGCAATGGCAGGCATAAAGCGGTGACGTTGCAAGCCATTTTTGTATAGTTCATCAGGTACAATATTTGAGGTAGAAACCAAACTCACACCACGAGCAAATAGCTTTTCCATTAGCGTACCTAAAATCATCGCATCACCTATATCGGTAACAAAAAACTCATCAAAACAAATAATAGTGGCTTCTTGAGCAATACGATCAGCAACCGTATCCAAAGGATTTTTGGCACCGCTTAGCTGTGTTAAATCTTGATGAACGCGTTGCATAAAACGATGAAAATGGGTACGCATTTTATTACTAAAAGGCAAGGCATCGTAAAAGGTATCAACTAAATAGGTTTTGCCTCGACCTACTCCCCCCCAAAAATAAACCCCTTTTATCGGTGTTATTTCTGCCTTTTTAAACAATCCTTTAACCTGTTTAAATAGATTTTTTTGTTGGCGTTCTGCATGTTGTTGAAGTAATTCATCATACAGTCTTTGTAGATGTTTGACGGCTTTTTCTTGTGCGCTGTCATAGGCAAATCCATCACGCTTTAAATCTTGTTGATAAAGTTCCCAAGGTGTGCTCATAAGCTATCCTTTTGTGTTGTAAAACATCTCACAGAAAAAGGGCGCAATTTTACGCCCTATTTAAGTCTGTGCAAGTGCTTTATACAATCTGTTGTAAATCTTGTTGCAACTGTTCTCTTAGCTCTACCAAGCGTCCATGAAAAAAATGCGAACCCTCAGAAAATACTTGTAATTTTGTTGCCTCAGGCAAAGATTCTACCCAATCTTTAACATCATTAAAGGGGACAACTTCATCAGCATCACCCATATAAACGTGCGTTTTAAAACACGTCGGCAAACTGACTGGCGCTGCAAAATGATGCACTGCTGGGGCAAACAAAAACAACCCTGCAATGTGTTCTGGCACTTGGCAAGCTGCTAAGCATGCCATACCTGCGCCGAATGAAAATCCCCCCAAATAAATACGCTTTGCTTGTAATTGTTGCTGACAAAAAGCCAACATTGAGCGTACATCTTGCTGTTCTCCTACGCCGTTGTCATGCACGCCAGTGCTATGACCAACCCCACGAAAATTAAACCGTACGGTACTCATGCCTAAGCGTGCAGCAGCTCGTATAGCGGTAGTGACCACTTTATTGTTCATATTGCCTGCAAATAAGGGGTGAGGGTGGCACATTAAAAAAACATCGTTGCTTTCTTGCTGCTGTGCTAAAACTTCAAGACACACATCTTGAGATTTGTGTTGGTAGGGCGTTTCTTGCATAGGCTCTTATCTTGGTAGAAATGAATGAATAAATCGTATGCTACCACTTTCATTACAAGCAACAAAGCGACAATATTTAAGTGCCTTTAATTAATTCTTAAACTGGGCGATTTTTGCCAAAATACCTGCAACACCTGTAAAAGCAAAACTGGCCGTTACCATTGTTGTGGCACCAAAACCTGAGGCGCAATCTAGTTTTATTGCTGCATTTTTTTTGGGCTTATACTGGCTAACTGAACCATCTGCTTGAGGGTAGCGCAATGCTTCTTTAGAGGTCACACAGGGTATTTGATAATGACGGTTTGGATTATGCGAAAAGCCATAATCCCGTCTAAGCAGACTGCGTACTTTTTTTGCTAATGGGTCTTGGCTGGTTTTGTTTAAATCACTAATCTGAATTAGTTGAGGGTCTATTTGTCCGCCTGCGCCACCGGTGGTAAAGATTTTAATTTTATGTCGTTTACAATAAGCAATTAAGGCAACCTTACTTTTAACACTATCAATACAATCAAAAACATAGCTCATATCTTTAGAAATAAGCGTGGCTATATTCTCAGAAAATAAATAATCTGTTTTAACAATAAGGGTTATTTCTGGATTAATTTCTTTTATTCTATCCGCCAAAACCTCTGTTTTAAACTGCCCGACAGTGCTATTTAAAGCCTGTATCTGGCGATTAGTATTGCTGATGCAAATATCATCTAAATCAATTAACGTCAGTGTGCCTATACCTGAACGTGCCAATGCTTCTGCCGCCCAACTGCCAACACCACCTAAGCCGACTACGCATACATGAGCTTGAGAAAAAGCAGTCAAAGCCGCTTGTCCATACACTCTGGCAATGCCTGAAAAACGCTGTAAATAGGGTTCGCTTAACATAAAATTCGCAAAAAAAAGCGCATTGTATCCTTGGCACTTTAGTCAGTGCAAATAATAAAGCCAAGCAACGATGATTTAATCTATAAAAACCGCTATAATGCGTGCGCTTAAAATTTATACCCCTTTGCAGTACCGCTGCAACTGAGGTATCGCAAAGGATAAAGCCGCTTGAAAATAATACCTGAGTAATTTACTATGGTATTATTGTATTGGGCACGCATAAATCAAATTAGCCCTGTATTAATGCCACTTGCACGAGAGAACTCCACAACCATGACCGAAAATGCTGAAGTTAAACGTCAGATTGAATCCGAATACACCGCAGGTTTTATTACCGATATAGAATCAAACACCTTACCACCTGGTCTTAATGAAGATGTAGTACGTTTTATTTCTGCAAAAAAAAATGAACCTCAATGGCTCACAGATTGGCGTTTAAAAGCCTTTGCTGCATGGCAGAAAATGCCCGTTCCTGATTGGGCGCATTTACATTATCCTGAGGTTGACTTTCAAGCTATTTCTTATTTTTCCTCACCTAAAAGTATGGAAGACAGACCTAAAAGCCTTGATGAAGTAGACCCAGAGTTATTACGCACCTATGAAAAATTAGGTATTCCCTTACAAGAGCAAATGGCGCTAGCAGGGGTCGCCGTTGATGTGGTGTTTGACTCTGTTTCAGTGACTACAACTTTTAAAGAAAAGCTGGCAGAGGCAGGAGTTATTTTTATGCCCATTTCCGAGGCAGTACATGAATATCCTGAGCTGGTTAAACGCTATTTAGGCACGGTTGTTCCTAGGGGCGATAACTTTTATGCGGCACTTAATTCAGCCGTTTTTAGTGATGGCTCATTTGTATATATTCCCAAGGGAGTGCGCTGTCCAATGGAATTATCTACCTATTTTCGCATTAACGAGGCGAACACAGGGCAATTTGAGCGCACACTTATTATTGCCGATGAAGGCGCACATGTTAGTTATTTAGAAGGTTGCACCGCCCCTATGCGTGATGAAAATCAACTACATGCGGCAGTGGTAGAGCTAATCGCTTTAGACGATGCAGAAATTAAGTATTCCACCGTACAAAACTGGTATCCAGGAGATGATGAGGGTAACGGCGGCATTTATAACTTTGTCACCAAGCGTGCGCTGGCACACACTCGCGCTAAAGTGTCATGGACACAGGTAGAAACAGGCTCAGCACTGACTTGGAAATACCCAAGTTGTATTTTAAAAGGCGATTATTCGATAGGTGAATTTTACTCTGTAGCGTTAACCAACAACTTTCAACAGGCGGATACAGGCACTAAAATGGTACATTTAGGCAAGCACAGTCGCTCTACCATTATTACCAAAGGCATTTCCGCGGGCAAAAGCCAAAATGCTTATCGAGGTCTAGTTAAAATGGGAGCAAATGCAGACAATGCACGTAATTTTACCCAGTGCGACTCCCTACTGTTAGGCGATCAATGCGGTGCACATACTTTTCCCTACATTGAAAGCAAAAATCCAAGTGCAGTGGTAGAACACGAAGCCACCACCTCAAATGTCAGCGATGACCAGCTATTTTTATGTTTACAACGAGGCATTGATATGGAAAAAGCCATTTCTATGATTGTGAACGGATTTTGTAAAGAAGTATTTAAAGAACTACCCATGGAATTTGCCGTTGAAGCAGGTAAATTATTAGAAATCTCCCTTGAAGGCTCGGTGGGCTAACGACAGAATGAAGGAAACAAGCAACATGATAGAAATAACAAACCTCCACTGCGAAATTGACGAAAAACCCATTTTAAAAGGTTTAAATCTCAACATAAAAGCAGGTGAGATACACGCCATTATGGGGCCCAATGGTGCAGGAAAAAGCACCTTAGGCAATGTCTTAGCAGGGCATGAGAGTTTTGAAGTGACCCAAGGCGAAATCAATATGAACGGCACGGATATCTTAGAGCTAGAACCTGATGCAAGAGCCCATGAAGGCATTTTTTTAGCCTTTCAATATCCATCTGAAATTCCAGGCGTTAGCAATCTTGAATTTTTAAAAAGTGCCCTAGATATTAGCCGTGACGCACAGCAAAAACCGCCTTTAAGTGCCGTTGAATTTTTAAAGCTGGCAAAACAAAAGTGTCAAGCTGTAGGGCTAGACCCCGCATTTTTAAAACGAGGCGTAAATGAAGGGTTCTCTGGTGGCGAGAAAAAACGCAACGAAATCTTACAAATGATGATACTCGAACCCAAACTATGTATTTTAGACGAAACAGACTCAGGACTAGATATTGATGCCTTACAGGTGGTAGCCAAAGGCGTGAATGAGCTTAGAGATGCAAAGCGTAGCTTTATTATTGTGACTCATTATCAGCGTTTACTTAACTATATTGTACCCGATTTTGTACATGTATTGCATGATGGCAAAATCGTCAAATCAGGGGATAAAGACCTAGCTCTTGAGTTAGAAGAGAAAGGCTATGCTTGGTTGGAGCAATAAAATGAGCGGCACTCAACTTAGCCCCAAACAACAATTCCAACAACACTGCCTGCAACAAGCAGAACAACAAACTGTACCTGAATTTCTACAGGGTTTTAAACAAGCAGGCATACACGCATTTAAACAACAAGAGTTACCCTCTCGTCAAAGTGAAAACTGGAAATACCTAAATCTCAATCCCGTATGGCAAACCACCCTAAACTTAGCCACCAGCAAGATTGATAAAGACACCCCAGAACCTATTTTTGCACAACTAGACAGTGCCATACGCATTCAATTTATCAACGCAAAAACCACCCAATTTAAACCCATTAACGAAGTTGAATTTAGTGCCTGTTTATTTAGCCAAGCTAATACCGCACAACAAAAACTCATACAACAGCATCTTGGCAGTGCCTGCTCGCAAGCACAAAGCCCTCAGCCTTTTGCTGATTTAAACCAAGCCCTATTAGAAGATGGTCTATTAATTGAAATCAAAGCCAAGCAAAACCTAAAAAAACCCATTGTAATTGAACATTACAACCCTACCGCCAACACCCTTATTGCCACACGCATTTTAATTATTGGGCAACAAGACAGCAAAGCACGCATTATAGAAACCTTTAGTGCTACTAAAAACAACCTACCCAACCTAAGCAACAGTATCTGCGAAGTTATTTGCAACAGCCACGCTCTGATAGAACATAACCGCCTACAGCTTACTGATGAGCAAGCCATGCACACCTCTGCCGTACACATTAACCTACATCAGCACAGCGAATACAAAGGATTTCACTTCACTCTAGGCTCACAACTAACACGCAATGACTTACTGGTTAACCACCTACAATCTGGCGCACACTGCCAGCTAAACGGTGTATTTTTACCAGAAAACCAACAGCAAATTGACTTTCATAGCTGTATAGAACATCAGGTTGCCCATTGCACCACTACAGAAATATTTAGAGGCATTATTAACGATAAAGCCACCGCCACTTTCAACGGTCGCATTCATATTCACCCTGACGCACAAAAAACAGATGCCCGTTTAAGCAATAAAAACCTACTATTAACCAACCAAGCGACCATCAACACAAAACCAGAGTTAGAAATCTATGCTGACGATGTTGTCTGTGCCCATGGTGCAACCGTTGCCAAAATCGATGAAGAAGCCATTTTTTACCTCATGTCACGAGGCATTCCTAAAACACAGGCAGAAATACTATTAAGTTTTGGATTTATTAATGAGCTACTCGAAGAACTCAGCGATCACACTGTTGCCGCAACACTCGCCACCCTCATTGCCAACAAATTTGCCCGCAGAAACCAACAATCCGAGGCATCATGTTAAGTACAGCACAACTAGCCCGTATTCGTAGCGACTTTCCCGCCCTGACGCAACATATTAACAAGCACCCTTTGGTATATTTAGACAACGCCGCTACGACCCACAAGCCCCAAGTGGTTATTGACGCGGTGCAACAATTTTACCAACAACAAAATGCCAACGTACATCGTGGCATACATACCCTAAGCGATACCGCCACCAACTTATTTGAGCAAGCACGCGAGCGAGTACGAACATTTATTAATGCACAATCCATACAAGAAATTATTTGGACAACAGGCACCACCGAATCCATTAACCTCGTTGCTCATAGTTTTGGCGCACACCTCACTGAAAAAGACAGCATTCTTATCAGTGCCATGGAACACCATGCCAACATTGTTCCTTGGCAACTATTACAAGCACGCACAGGGGTTCGACTTAAAATTATACCCATGAATGAGAAAGGTGAACTTAAGCAAAGCGAATACACCCAACTACTTGATGACAGTGTAAAACTGGTCGCCATCACACAAGTTTCCAACAGCTTAGGAACCATTAATCCCATTGCAAAAATGATACAACAAGCGCACCAAGTAGGTGCTAAAGTACTGATTGATGGCGCACAAGCAGTGGCGCATATCCCCACCGACGTACAAGCCCTAGATGCCGACTTCTTTTGCTTTTCAGGACACAAACTATTTGCTCCTACAGGTATTGGTATACTGTATGGCAAACAAACCTTACTAGACAGCATGCCACCTTTTAAAGGTGGCGGAGAAATGATAAAACAAGTCAGCTTTACTCACACCAGCTACAACGAATTACCTTTTAAATTTGAAGCAGGCACACCACCTATAGCGCAAGCCATTGGCTTAGGTGCTGCCATTGACTATTTATCCCAATTTAACCTAACCGACATTGGCGAACACGAACAACAACTACTAAAACACACACAACAGCACTGCCAAGCAATACCTGAGCTCCAAGAAATAGGACAAGCCCAACACAAAGCAGGTATCTTTAGCTTTACCTTTAAAGGTGCACACCCCGAAGACATTGGCACCTTACTCGACCAACAGGGTATCGCCATACGCACAGGACACCATTGCACCATGCCCGTTATGCAACACTTTAACATTGCCGGCACCGCCAGAGCCTCATTCAGTTTTTATAACAATTTAGATGATGTTAACGCCCTCATTGCAGGGCTTCACAAAACGCGCACATTTTTAGTTTAAAGGAGTGCCTATGACAACCCAGCAATATGACCCCCAGCAAAATGTTAAAATCGACATTACCGAAGCTGCCATTAACTACTTTATCTCTCATCTACACAAGCAACCCGATAAACAAGGCATTCGTATTGGCATCACCAAAAGTGGCTGTTCAGGATTTAAATACGAAATTGAATTTATTCAAGAAATAGACAACAACGACGAAAAAATTAACATCAACCCAGATTTAACATTATTTATCAGTCAAGATGCCAAAGCCCACCTACAAGGCACCCAAATTGACTTTGTTAAAGAAGGACTCAACGCCAGTATTCAATTTAACAACCCCAATGCCAAAGACCTTTGTGGCTGTGGGGAATCTTTTTCTTTATAGGTATATACCATGCAACAAAAAATGGTCGTCGCACAAACAGACTGTCCAGCAAGAAAAGTGCCCTCTGGCGAAAAAACCATCATTCCAGCAGGCAGTTTTATAAACATCAACCAAGCACTAGGCGGTAACTATACCGTCACCCATCAAGGCAATATGCTACGCATAGATGGCACCGACGCACAAGCAATAGGACTTGAAAGTGAACAAATTCAATTTACCCCAATGCCCGACGGCAAAGTACATAAAGCTCAAGTAGAACAGGCATTACAAACCATTTTTGACCCCGAAATACCCATTAATTTACTTGATTTAGGGCTAATTTACGGCATAGATATCCAACAACAATCTGTCCATATCCACATGACCCTAACCTCCCCAACCTGTGGTATGGCACCAGTTTTAGTATCCGACGTACAATACCGAGTAGGCAAAGTACCCAACGTAAAAGAAGTAAAAGTGGAACTGGTATTTGACCCTCCTTGGCATAAAGACATGATGAGCGAGGCTGCACAATTAGAAGCGGGATTATTTTTTTAACCCCAACTTATTATCAAACAACCACAACTCAACAGAAACACCTTGATGAAACCACACAAACTAACTTAGCATTGACCATTAAAACTTACACCACTAACTTAGAACAAACAAAACGGCAACCTAAACCAAACAGCCACAACTGGAGCATATATGCCAGAACTTCACCCAGACTTACGCAATAAAGTACGCTTATTAGGCAAACTACTAGGACAAACCATTGCCCAACAGCTAGGCGACTCCATGCTCAACAAAATAGAAGCCATTCGCCAACAATCAAAACAAGCACTATCTGGCGACAAAGACGAAATACACGCACTGCTTGAACTATTAAAAAACCTACCAAAAACAGAATTAGTACCCGTTGTTCGAGCATTCAACCAATTTTTAAACTTAGCCAATATTGCCGAACAACAATTTGAAACAAGCTGGCACGCTGCACCAAGCTCAAACGACAACCTAGACACCTTATTTACCACCCTATTCGACCAACTAGCACAAACAAACAAACTCAATACCGCCAGCGAACAACTACAAACAGCGCAGATTGAACTGGTTCTAACTGCCCACCCAACCGAAGTAACCAGACGCACCCTTATTCAAAAATACGACAAAATAAACCGCCTCCTACAACAACAAGATGACCTTAAATCCACACACCCCAAACAAACACAGATTGAACAAGAACTGGCACAAATCATTGAAGAAATTTGGTGTACAGATGAAATTCGTCAAATTCGCCCCAGTGCCGTTGACGAAGCAAAATGGGGGTTTGCAGTTATTGAAAACTCCCTATGGCATGCACTCCCCAAAAGCCTACGCCAGCTAAACGAACAACTCATAGAAAAAGGCAATCAAAGTCTGCCCCTTTTAGCCACCCCCATTCGCTTTGCATCATGGATGGGAGGCGATCGTGATGGCAACCCAAATGTAACCGCACATACCACCCGTGAAGTGCTCTATTTAGCACGCTGGGTAGCTGCCGATTTATTTATCCAAGACATCAACAAGCTCAGCAATGAACTCTCCATGTCACATGCCTCAAACGCATTTAAACACCAATATGCAAACAGCAATGAACCATATCGAGCCTGTTTAACTAAACTAAAACAGGCATTACAAACAACCCGCAAATGGGCAGGCAAACAAGCACAACTTGCCGCCCAAGGACACACAACCTCACAAACACATAAAAAAGCACTTCTGCTAGATAACCAAGCCCTTATAGCACCATTAAAACAATGCTACGACAGCCTCCAAGAACAAGGCATGCACAAAGTAGCACAAGGCGCACTCAGTGACACCCTAAGAAGAGCCGCTGTATTTGGCTTAACACTAATCAAACTAGATATGCGCCAAGAAGCCAGCCGTCATAGCGAAGTACTACAAAGCCTATGCTCACACTATCAACTGCCCGACTACCTAAGCCTAAGCGAAGCACAAAAACAAGACTGGCTACTTAGCGAACTCAACAATCAACGTCCCTTACTACCCAATAACTGGCAACCCAATGAAAATATACAAGAAGTACTAGACAGCATGGCAATCATCGGCTCGCCCATTGGCATTGGCATTAACTGCTACATCATCTCTATGGCAAGTCAGCCCTCAGATATTCTCGCAGTCGCCTTATTATTAAAAGCCGTTGGCGTAACCAGAGAAATTCCAATAGTCCCCCTATTTGAAACCCTTGACGACCTACAAAATGCAGCCAAACGCATGCACAACCTATGGCGCATTCCCTGGTATCAAACCTACAGCCACAAACAGCAACAAATCATGATAGGCTACTCAGACTCCTCCAAAGACGCAGGACAAATGGCAGCAGTATGGGCGCAATACCAAGCTCAAGAAGAGCTAGCACAAACGGCCAAAAAACAACATATCAAACTTAAGTTATTTCATGGTCGTGGTGGCACAGTTGGGCGAGGCGGTGGTCCAGCTCAACGAGCTATTTTAGCACAACCGCCCAACAGCGTTACCAACGGACTAAGAGTAACAGAGCAAGGAGAAATGATTCGCTTTAAATTTGGCATGCCAGAAGTAGCCAAACGCAGCCTTGATATTTATATGGCTGCCGTTTTACAAGCAAACCTCCTGCCCCCCATTGCGCCCCAAGCAAAATGGCGTGAGCAAATGCAACAGCTAGCAGGCATAAGCGTTACCTCTTACCGTGATATCGTTGCCCAAACACCCGAATTTGTACGCTATTTCAGAGCCGTCACACCAGAGCAAGAACTGGGCAAACTTGCCCTTGGTAGTCGCCCTGCTAGACGCAAAAACACAGGAGGCATAGAAAGTCTGCGAGCCATTCCTTGGATTTTTGCATGGACACAAATTCGCCTAATGCTACCTGCATGGCTAGGTGCAGAAACCGCCTTTGAGCAAGCCTTTAAAGAAGGCAAGCTAGAACAAATTAGAGAGATGTATCAAAAGTGGCCTTTTTTTACAACCTACGTTGACATGCTAGATATGGTCATTGCCAAAACCCAACCACACATTGCCTTATACTATGAAAATCGCCTAGTAGAACCTGAACTACAACCTCTTGGTGCACATTTACGCATGCGCCTAGAAAAAGCCAAACAATGTGTATTAGACATAAAACAAAACAGCGAACTCATTGCAGACAACCCCGCACTACAGCAAGCAATGCAAGTTCGCAATACCTACACAGACCCTTTGCACTATTTACAAGCAGAGCTGCTCTATCGAGAACGCAGTGAAAGCACAACCGAAGAACAAGTAGAACATGCAATTAAAATTACAATGGCAGGCATTGCTGCAGGCATGCGTAATACAGGTTAACCCTAAAAACACTTGTTATATGGCAAAAAAGTGCATGAATTATTTAGACAAAAAAGCAGGCAATCCACATCGATTGAGAAAAAAGAAAGATATTGATTAATGGAAATAAATGGCGCGCTCGGAAGGATTCGAACCTTCGACCGCCTGGTTCGTAGCCAGGTACTCTATCCAGCTGAGCTACGAGCGCGCATTGGGTGGCGTATTATATATATTGACGATAATTTGTCAACGACTTACGCAAAAATGGCGGAGAGAGAGGGATTCGAACCCTCGATAGGGGTAAACCTATACGCCCTTAGCAGGGGCGCGCCTTCAGCCACTCGGCCATCTCTCCGTTTATAACAAACCCTAAGAAACTGCTTTTTGTGTTTATTTAACAGCAAGCATATTGCTTAGGGCGCGCATAATACCATGCTGAATAAAAATTCATAGTCTTAAACGTCTTGTTTTTAGATTTTTTTTACATTTTTATAAATTTCATGCCATTTAGCACAATATTTCTGGCATGCATTTAATCTAACAGAATTAAACTTCCTTTTCTTGCTCGTCTGTTGGCTGCTCATCATAGCCAGCTTCTTCTCCTAAGCCTTGCTTTGCTTCTTTTTCTTCCTGTATGCGCTGATAAATCTCTTCTCTATGTACTGAGATGGTTCTAGGCGCATTGACACCCAAACGAACTTGGCTACCCTTAATACCTAATACAGTAATAGAAACGTCGTCTCCAACCATTAGGGCTTCACCAACTCTTCTTGTTAAAATAAGCATGTAATACTCCTCTTTTTGCTTTTACTTTTGCTTTTTTAAAACATCTAACCCCAGATAAAGCAGGTTAAATTGTATACAATATTTTTATCTAATATAAAAAGAGTCAATACAAGTGACTCTATAAATTTTATATGGCATTTTAAACAGTTATAGAAAAAACGCTATCATTTTTTATGCTCTTTTGAAATATAACAGACTGATATTACAGACCTTTTATATTAAGCATGCTCTTCATCTAATGCAAATGCGGCATGCAGTGCACGCACAGCCAGTTCTAAATATCGTTCTTCAATGACAACAGAAATTTTTATTTCTGAAGTGGTAATGGCCAAAATATTAATGTTTTCTTCTGCTAAGGTATGAAACATTTTGCTTGCCACTCCAGCGTGTGAGCGCATACCGACACCAACTAAAGAAACTTTGCAAATACTGTCTGTACCCTTGGCCTCTTTAGCCCCGAGATTGTGAGCAATGTTTTGCAAAATAACAAGTGCATTATTGTAATCATTACGGTGCACGGTAAAGGTAAAGTCGGTGGTGCCATCTTCTGCTACATTCTGCACTATCATATCTACTTCAATATTTGCGTCACTAATGGGCACTAAGATTTTTGAAGCAACGCCTGGAATATCAGGGACTTTTTTAATGGTTAATTTGGCTTCATCACGATTAAACGCAATACCTGAAATCAATGCATTTTCCACTTTTGAATTTTCCTCCATTGTAATCAGTGTTCCTTCCCCTTCGCTAAAGCTCGATAACACACGCAAGGGAACTTTATATTTACCTGCAAATTCTACCGCTCGAATTTGCAATACCTTAGAACCAAGACTAGCCATTTCTAGCATTTCTTCAAAGGTAATTTGGCTCATGCGCTGTGCTTTAGGCTCTACTCTTGGATCTGTGGTATAGACACCATCAACGTCTGTATAAATTTGACATTCATCTGCTTTGAGTGCGGCAGCTAAGGCAACGCCTGTGGTATCAGAACCACCTCGCCCTAAGGTGGTAATATCCTGTTCATCATTCATACCTTGAAAACCTGCAACAATGACGACTTCACCTCTATTAAGATGCTTTTGCATGCGCTCTGTTGCAATATTCTCAATGCGTGCTTTGTTGTAGGCTTTATCAGTTTTAATCCCAACTTGCCAACCTGTATAAGAACGGGCAGGGATACCAATTTTTTTCAGTGCCATTGCCAATAGTGCAATGGTTACCTGCTCCCCTGTTGAAAGCAAAACATCTAGCTCTCTTGGCTCTGGTTGTTTATCACTGATGGCATCTGCTAAACCAATCAGTCGATTGGTTTCGCCACTCATGGCTGAGACCACAACCACTAGTTGATGATTTTGCTGATGAAAAACTTTTATTTTTTCTGCTACCGCTTGAATTCGGTCAACACTACCAACCGATGTTCCACCATACTTTTGTACCAATAATGCCATTTTTTTAGTTGCCATTCCTAGGAAGAGTTAAAGGCGCATATTAAACACTAATTGCTTATTAATTAAAAGGATTTTAATTATCAAGCTGTGATTTTGCCCACTGTTTAAAATGCGCTAATGCGGCATCAATGCCTGCAGGATTTTGCCCACCTGCTTGAGCCATTTCTGGCTTACCGCCCCCACGGCCATCAACCAAAGGTGCGCATTGCTTGATTGCCTCGCCTGCTTTAATGGTATTGCTTAACGTTTTGCTAACGCCCGCTAAGAGTGTTACTTTGCCTTGATTTTCTGTAGCCAATAAAATAATGCTGTCTTTGGCTAATTTATTTTTAAGCTGATCTAGGGTATTTCTCAGTGCAGGGACATCTAAGTTATCCAACTTAACTGCAAGTATATCTATACCATTGATGCTTTCTGCTTGATTAACCAAATCACTGCCCTGACTGGCTGCCAGTTTATTTTTAAGTTGCTCTAGCTCTTTTTCAATATCACGATTATGTTTGAGTAAGGCGGTGAGTTTATGGTGTAGCTTATCAGGACTGACTTTTAAGCTGTGCGCCAGTTGTTTTTGCTCATCTAGCTGCTTATCAATCCAAGTCAATGCGGGCACACCAGCTAAAGCCTCTATTCGTCTCACTCCTTGCGCCACTCCTGTCTCAGAAGTAATTTTAAAAACCCCTAGGTCTCCTGTACGACTAGCATGAGTACCACCACATAGCTCAATAGAAAATTGCTCTTCGCCCATACTTAACACTCGCACTTGTTCGTCATATTTCTCGCCAAACAATGCCATTGCGCCTGTGGCTTTGGCTTCTTCTATATTCATTATCTGTGTTTTTATTGGCGTATTGGCGCGTATTTGTTGATTTACAATTTGCTCAATTTGTACCAGCTCTAAGTGACTTATGGATTGTAAATGTGAAAAGTCAAAACGCAGTTTATCAAAACTAACCAATGACCCTTTTTGTGCCACATGTGTACCTAATACTTGACGCAAAGCGGCATGCAATAAGTGAGTTGCTGAATGATGCAAGCGTATGGCTTGACGTTTTTCGGTATTAATTTGTGCATTGACACTATCACCTACTTGTATACACCCAGATTGCAGTTGCCCATAATGAATATAGGTTTTTTGCTGTTTGCTGGTATCTAGCACATCAAAAACACTATGCTCATTGTACAATTTGCCAGTATCACCAATTTGTCCACCAGACTCTGCATAAAAAACACTTTTATCTAATATAATTTGACCTTGCTCTTGTGCATTCAAACAGGTTACTGCTTTTCCTTGCTTAAATAACGCCAAAACCTTAGCTTGGTTATGCTCTTGTGTATAACCTAAAAATTCGGTCTCTCCTTGTACATCAATTTGAGCTTGATTACTTGCCTTAAATTGCCCTGAGGCACGAGCAGTTTGTTTTTGCATTTGCATGGCTTTTGCAAAACCTGCCTCATCAACTTTAAGTTTGCGCTCCCGTGCCACATCAGAGGTTAAATCAAAAGGAAAACCATAGGTATCGTACAGCTTAAATACCAATTCTCCTGACAGTGTATCTCCTTTTAAATTAGCAATCGCATCATTTAAAAGGCTCATACCACGCTCAAGTGTTTTTGCAAATTGCTCTTCTTCCAAGCGCAAAACCTTTTCAACATGTCCCTGTAGTTTACTTAGCTCAGGATATGCGTCACCCATTTGCGCAACCAAAGCAGGGACAAGTTTGGCAAAAAAGCCATTGTGTGCACCCAATTTATGTCCATGGCGTACGGCTCGGCGAATAATTCGCCGTAATACATAGCCCCGACCTTCATTAGCAGGCAATACGCCGTCTACAATTAAAAAGGCGGTGGAGCGAATATGATCAGCTATCACTTTAAGTGAAGGCTCATCTGCCTGCTGGCAACCTGTTATCTTTTGGGCTGACTGAATTAAGGCTTGAAATAAGTCAATCTCGTAATTGCTATGTACATTTTGCAAAATAGCTGCAATGCGCTCTAAACCCATACCCGTATCAACTGATGGTTTGGGCAAAGGACGCATTTCTCCATCTGTTTGACGATCATACTGCATGAAAACTAAATTCCAGATTTCAATAAAGCGATCACCATCTTCTTCTGCTGACCCAGGAGGGCCTCCCCAAATATGTTCGCCATGGTCATAGAATATTTCTGAGCAAGGGCCACAGGGACCTGTATCACCCATTTGCCAAAAGTTATCTGAGGCATATTCACTACCTTTGTTGTCGCCAATACGAATAATTTTTTCCTGAGGCAAGCCAATTTTCTTATGCCAAATATCGTAGGCTTCATCATCTTGAGCGTAAACGGTCACCAGCAACTTTTCTATAGGTAGGTTTAGCCATTTTTCAGCCGTTAAAAATGTCCAAGCATACTCAATAGCCGCTTCTTTAAAGTAATCGCCAAAGCTAAAATTACCCAGCATTTCAAAAAAGGTATGATGACGTGCTGTATAGCCCACATTTTCTAAGTCATTATGCTTACCACCTGCACGCACACAACGCTGGGAGGTAGTCGCACGCTGATAAGAGCGGACATCTTGACCTAAAAAACAATCCTTAAACTGCACCATGCCCGCATTGGTAAATAGCAAAGTTGGATCATTACTAGGAACTAATGAGCTGGAAGAGACCACCTCATGGGATTGTGCTTTAAAGTAATCTAAAAAAGCCTGTCGAAGTTTGGAAGTGTGCATAAAAAGTCTACATTAGGTGCATAAAAGAAAAATTTAAATATTGCGCTATTATAAACAGGGCTTGGCTATTGTGTCAGCGTATTTTTGCTTTACAATCTGTGCATATTTAATTTTAAAAAATTAGGAAGATAACATGTTGCGCTTTATTTTATTAATCACCCTGCTAATTAGTACCTCCAGCTATGGAGAAACCCCTTGGCCAAGCTACCCCAAAAACTTGCCAAAATTTGATTTTACTGGCGATAACTTAAAAAAGAATTGGGATAATGCCGCTAAAGTAACCTATTTGCCCTACCCAGATGCTGAACGTATTTTAAGCGAACTAAAAGAGCGCCCTAAGCTATATGCCAGAATACAGCAAGAAAGCCAACAAGCAGATGCTCACCCTGCCATTAAAGAATTGGCAAGTGGCAATGCCAAGCCGCTTGCCAGTGCTTTACAAAACATTTGGCGCGACCACTTTTCAGGACGCTTTCAACAGGCTTATCAAAAAGGAATAAAGCTAGGCATTTTAGGCAATGTACCTGCTTTGCATGCCAAATTAATCACCGCCGTCTTATTGGTAAAAGACAAAGAACAAAAACTCAACATGCTGAAAGAGGTAGAAGAGGTTATCAGTAAAAATGCGGAACTCTCTAACGGCATGCCTTTTGTCGTATTTGGGCAAAACTATGCACGCATGCGTATTTTAGAATTGCTTTCCACCACAGAGGCCTCATCAACAGGGTATATTTCCGCCTCTAAAGAAGCCACTCAAAAACTCCAAAAACAATTTCCCAAACGGGCCATCTATCCTGCCATGATAGGCGGTATGTATGCAGGCATCGTAGAACGTGTAGGCTCTTTTTTAGGCAGTATTTCTTATGGTGCAACCGCAAGCAAAGCCATTAAAGAATTGGACATGGCACTTAAACTAGAAACCCAACTGCCTGTTATTTATAACGAATACGCAGGGGCGTTAATACGAATGGATAAAGATAAATATGCAAAACAAGCACAAAAACTATTACAAAAATGCCTAACCCTAACCCCTGTTAATGCCGAAGAAGCAATTAACCAACATCAATGCCAAAACAAATTGGCCTTATTTAAACAGTAACTTACAAAAAAGCCACCATCTATGATATAAGCCGTTCAAAGTTTGGCATTTATATCATAGATGGTGGCTTTTTATTTTCTTGTTTTACAACTAGCGCATAGGCGGCATACCTGGAGGCATACCTTGCCCACCACCTAAATTCTTCATAGTCTGCATCATTTTACGCATGCCGCCCTTAGCCGACATTTTTTTCATCATTTTTTGCATTTGCTTATGCTGTTTCAGCACTCGATTTACATCTTGAATTTGTCGTCCTGAACCCAAAGCAATACGCTTTTTTCGTGAACCATTAATCTTATCTGGAAAGTGGCGTTCCTCTAGCGTCATTGAATGAATAATCGCCTGCATCTGCTTAAATTGCCCCTCGGCCACTTCTGTTTGCTTGCTCATATTACCCATGCCGCCCATACCTGGTAGCTTTTCCATCATTGAACTCAAACCACCCATATTTTGCATTTGTTGCATTTGCTCCAAAAAATCAACCAAATCAAAGCCCTTACCCTTTTTGATTTTATTTGCCAATTTTTCTGCTTTTTGCTTATCAACCTTACGCTCAACCTCTTCAATTAGGCTTAAAACATCGCCCATATCCAAAATACGTGAAGCAACACGCTCAGGGTGAAATGGCTCTAAAGCATCAACTTTTTCGCCAGCACCTAAAAACTTAATCGGTTTGCCCGTAATTTGTCGTACTGATAACGCCGCACCTCCACGAGCATCACCATCTGTTTTTGTTAAAATAACCCCTGTTAATGCCAGTGTTTCATTAAACGCTTTTGCCGTTTGAGCTGCATCTTGACCAGTCATAGAGTCCACCACAAACAGTGTTTCTATAGGCTTAATTGCAGCATGCAATGTTTTAATTTCAGACATCATATCGCTATCAATAGCCAAGCGACCAGCCGTATCGACCAACAGCACATCAGCAGCAGCTCGTTTTGCCGCATCAATAGCACCTTGAGCAATATTAAGTGGTGACTCATTAATATTTGATGGGTGAAATAACGCCCCAACTTCTTGTGAAAGCGTCTCTAACTGCTTAATTGCCGCAGGACGATACACATCTGCCGAGACCAGCATTACTTTCTTTTTTTCTCGCTCCATCAAATACTTAGCTAGCTTTGCCGCACTCGTCGTTTTACCTGCACCCTGCAAACCTGCTAACAAAATAATCGCAGGCGGCTGGGTTGCCAAATTGAGCTGCTCATTACTCGCACCCATCACTTCACACAGTTGCTGGTGTACCAGCTTGATAAATGCCTGACCTGGATTAAGACTTTGCTGCACCTCACTACCTAACGCTTGTTGCTTAACTTGCTCAACAAATTGTTTAACAACGGGTAAAGCGACATCTGCCTCAAGCAGTGCCATACGCACTTCACGCAAAGTGCTTTTAATATTATCTTCACTAAATTTTGCCTGACCACTAATACTTTTTAATGTACCTGTCAGGCGCTCTGTAAGGCTATCAAACATAATGACCACTTAATTTGCTATAAAAAACACAGTATAACAGGGCAAACAATATGCCCCAAGCATTGTTTATACGTTAGTCATCAAGCTAGGCGCAAAATATTGCACCAAGCAAGCACCAACAAACTGATAACAAACGTGACAAAAACCGCATACAAATAAAGGAGTTAAACAACCTGTTTAGCTCATTAATAACAGTGGCAATTTGAATTTTCCCAGAACAAATGCCAGCACAAAAAACATACTTGCAAGACTGAAACTTAATGCCCTTATGCCTATTGCCACTTTGGGCAAGAGCGCAACGACACCTAAAATAATATACAGCATAAGCCACATAAATTTTTCCGTAACCCAGCTTTCAGAAAATATAAATTGATCATGCCAAAACATAAGCACCAGCGCACTGAATAGCAACAGAGCACTACTGCCAGCACTACTCAATAAAAGCAACCTATGATTTGCCCATTGCCATTTTGCATGAAAAGCCAGTCCTACCCTAAGCCATAAAAGAACAATCGAAGTCATTGCCATAAGTAGATGAAACGATAAAACAGTAGCCATAAAATCCCCTTTAAAAGAAAAGATACAGCATAATAAGCACTGTTTTTTTTACCCTGATTTGAGTCAAACCGCATGGCTTTTATCTGTTTTTAATAACAGATTAAATAGACAAATAACTGCCACAAATAAGCAAGGCAGATAGAAAATTTTTATTCAACCAACTAAATTTAAAGCCTGTTTTTACAATGAGCAAGCTACTCCAATAAAAAAACTGTAGCACCAATACAGTAGCCAATTTTCTAACAAATTATTTCTATCATGTACTTTTATTTACACATATAACATTTACTGCGCTTGACAACTGACTTTTGGTCAGTAATTATATTAATGCTTACCGTTTATTTTAGCGGTAGCAATAATTTGCTTTTTGCAATTCATCTTATTTAACCAGACTGCTACTTTTTAAAAATTAGTGCTTATTAATAGCATGGATTTAAAGAGAGCTTTATTTTTATTTTATGACTGAGGTTCAGTCATTTTATTGGAGAGTCGCATATGCGCTATCTTAATTATGCAGCACAATTTCTTTTTAATCTAACTAATACCTTACTTAGCTCCTATCAAGACGTAAACAAACATAATAAGATTAGATTCTGCATCTCTTATTTTATACTTTTTACACTAATTCCCTGTACTTCTTTTGCAGCAGAAGAGGAGGATCATGTTCATACGCCAAGACAGGCTTTAAACACACAAATTTATCAGCTAGAAGAGGTCACCGTAACAGCTCGCAAAAGAGACGAGCGCTCTTTAGATGTGCCTTTTGCGGTATCTATTTTACAGCCTAATTCTAAAGATACAGCAATGGGTGCTAATGATGAGTCGGGCAATCTTGCCAGAGCAGTACCCAATCTTAGCTTTAGTGATATTGGTGGTACTTATAACAATACATTTTTATTACGAGGAGTAGGCTCTTTACAACCATTAGCGGCCGATGACTCAGCAGTCGCAGTGTATGAAAATGGGGTTCCTAAATCGATTATCAGTGCACCTGTTAGCTTATTTGATGTTGCCCGCGTAGAGGTATTAAAAGGTCCTCAAGGCACGCTATTTGGACGCAATAGCCAAGGAGGTGCCGTGCATGTAGTTGCAAATTTACCTAAGTTTGAAGATAGCCTCATGGTAGGTGCTAATGCTGGCAACCTACAACAAAAAAACCTGTATGCAATTGCTAATAAGGTATTCACTGATGATATTGCCGCTAGGGTTGCTGTACGTCATGCAGAACATAACGGTGTCATTGAAAATCTGGCCAATGGCGAGAAAAATGGACAGAAAAATAATACTTATGTGCGTGCATTAACTCGCTGGTTTGCAAATAGTCATACGGAGCTTAATATCAGCGGTTGGTTGCACAAACAATATTCTAACTCTCCTCGCTTTATTTTGCGTAATAATCCAAAGTTCCCTCAGGTCTCAATTGATCCTAATAATGATGTTAACTGGCAGGACGCAGGTGCTCGTATTGAGGCACGCTATGAGTTTTTATCTGGAATAACATTAACTTCATTAAGCAGTTTTGAAGACAGCCATACCAAGCAAGATTTTGATTTTACTGATGGTTTGCTGTTTCAAAAAACCAGCTCTAAACCTATGGCAGTATTTAATCGCCCTTATAAAGATTTTACTCATATGGTCCATAACGAGCAGCGTTACCAGCAAGAATTCCGTTTAAGTAGTAGCCATCTTGATGATTTTCAATGGCAGGTTGGCAGTCATTTTTTTTATAGTGATTTTCAAAATAATTCTACCGCGAATGCTGGCATTCATGCACGCCAATTTGCATTACAAAATGGTCATCAGTTAAATGATATCGACACTTTAAGTGGTGCGTTATTCAGTGAAATTGATGCACCTTTAACAAATACAATAAGATTTAATTTTGGATTACGAGCGACTCATGAACGTAAAGATGCTCATTTCCGTTTTACAGGCAATGGTCATCCAGCAGTAGTCAACCAATTTGATTATAAAAATAAAATAAAGAATACTTTAATCAGTGGTCGTATTGGACTAAGCAGTAAAATTAATTCGCAAACCTTAGTTTATATAAATACGGCTCGTGGCACTACAGCTGGTGGTTATCAACTTTATTCTCCCAATTTGGCAAAAGGCAAAGCAGCCAAGCCTTATGCAGCTTCTTATAATTGGTCTTATGTCGCAGGCACTAAATGGCGTAGTGCAGATAATCTTAGCCACCTTGATTTTGCGATATTTTATAATTCTGTTAGCAACGGACATTTGGTCGTATTTAACCCTAGTGCTGCATTATTAGAACCAGCTACCTTAGATTACAACAGTTATGGCAGTGAACTTGAAGGTCAATGGACAATACATAAAAACTGGTCATTGGTAGCAGGCTTGGGCTATACCTATGCACGTTTACAAAATGTACCAGAAAATCATTTTTCTAAAGCTAAAAATAATAATTTATTGGCTAATTTACCTGCTATTACTGCAAATTCTGCTTTGCGTTACCAACAACCTCAAGGTTGGTTTGCAGACATCACATGGCAACATGTTGGTAAGCGTAGTGCTGATATACAGAATAACTTTAACTTAAATTCATACCATTTATTTAGTAGCAAAATGGGTTACGGCAAACAAAGCTGGAAAGTATTTGCTCTGGGTCGTAATTTAACCGATACACAAGTTGAGGTTGCAGGACAAGCCTGGCGTAACGGGGTACAAACAGTGCGTCTAGGTGAGCCACGTTTATTTGCTCTAGGATTTGAGGCTAATTGGTAATGTCGCTATTTAATAAAGCCGTTGCTATACAATATGACACTCATATCCGTACGGTAGTACCAGCATACGAAGCTTTTACCGCATTGACACAAGCATACTGTCTCTCTCAATGCGCTGATGGTGCACGTATTTTAGTGGTAGGTGCTGGCACAGGTTATGAGCTAGCTGCTTTATGTAATATAAACCCCACTTGGCAATTTATTGCGCTTGAACCATCATCAGACATGCTTAGCAAGGCAAAGCAACGTTGCCAATCTTACAACCAGCAAATTAGCTGGCACTTAGGCACTTTAGCTGACATACCTGCTATATCTAACATAGATATGACTGTCTGTTTGCTGGTTCTACATTTTTTAGAAGAATCAGAAAAACATGCCACATTACAAGCAATAGCACAGTGCACTAATACACAAGGAAGCGCATTAGTGGCTCAACGTATACAAGTAGAAAACCCTAAAATAGCCCAATTAGAGCTGGCTCATGCTCAGTGCTTAGGGCTAAGTATTGAAGCATTAGCTTTAATGCGTGAACGCTTAGCGGTAATGAATATATCAACACAGTTCCAGCTACATAATCTGTATCAGAAAACAGGTTGGAAAAATATAACTTGTTTGGCGCAAGTACTTAATTATCAATTAGATGCGCTCACAAAGGATTAATCTATGATAAACATAAACCGCTTATATCTTATCGTGATCTGCAATTATACTGCTGTTGGCAGTATAATTGGCTTTGTTCAAGGTGGTATTGCACCTATTTTACGACAGCAAGGCATTACTCTTAATTCAATGATTTGGGTCTTTGCTTTATATTTGCCCTATGGCTTAGCATTTTTATGGGCACCATACATAGAACGTTTAAAACAACGTTTCTCTTATCGTCATCAGGTATTAAGCCTACAAACAACCGCTGCTTTGTTATTATTTTTAATGGCGTATTTAGGGCATACTAAACCTAATTTTTCTGTACTATGGTTACTTTCTTTGACTCTCAATATCATAATTGCCAGTCTTGATTTAGCGCTTGATGGCTTATGTAGCTTAAGCTGTCCTGAAAAGAAGCGGGCAAATATGGCTGGAGCAAAACTTGGCGGCTTATCCTTAGGGGTTTTAATTGGAGGAGGTCTACTGGTTGCGGGCTTTGCACAACTTAATTGGAGTGGTACATTTTCTTTAATTTCAGTTATTTTATTATTTTCTACACCTTTTGCCTATAAAATCAAAGAACCCTCTCATAATATTTATACTCATCATGGATTGGGGCTAAGTGTCATCTACAAAGACGCTGTATTTTTTAGTCGGTTATGGCGCCTCATATTGCTTACTTGCTGTTTAATGGCGCTGTTTAACCTTAATCGTTTATTGTTGGTAGATATGGGTGTGGCATTGCAAAAAATTGGCTTATTACTAGGCACAATCACACCTTTAGGCTCTCTTTTGGTCGCCTTTATTTTACCTATGGTACTACGCAACTATTGCCTAAAAAAATTATTTTTTATGGTTATTTGCTTACTACTTTTGATACTTATTTCTTTAATCCTAAGCATAAAATTACAGCTTATAAACCTTACTCTATGGCTGTCTATTGGCATTGGCATTGGTTGTTCAGGGATATTATTAATGATTGCCAGCATTATCCTCAAATGGGCAAAAAGCGGACAAAGTGCAACTGATTATGCCTTGCTATATGGCTTAGGTAGGCTATGTGCTACTTTTTTATTGCTGGGTCTGCCTGTCTTTATTAAACAATTTGGCTGGATAAACTATTATTTAATAATGGGCATAATATTGCTTACCGCTGGGTACTTGGTTTATCAGAAAATTAATGACTAAAAAGATTATATCCATATAAAAATTAAGTGTTTTGTGCTACAGTTTTGCGTTTTTATTAACCACTTAATTTTTATGTCTCGTATTCGCCAACAAAAATCACCTGAAGCTCGTCGTAAAGATATTTTACAGGCAGCTGAGAAATTATTTATCTCTCAGGGTGTATCCGCAACTCGCATTGAAGATATTACTGCCGAAGCCAATATAGGCAAAGGCACTTTGTATCTGTACTTTCGCAATAAAGAGGATTTATTGATAGGGCTAGGAGACGTTTTTTTAAAATATTTTTTAGAGCGCACTGACTATCATAAAAAGAAAACCTTAGATAAGACTCTTAACACACAAATAAATGCATGGCTTAAAGGCTGCCTAGATGCTTTTTACGATAAAGCTCAACTCCATGATTTATTATTTCATAATAACCAACCAAAACCGATAAATCATTACCATGCAAACCCAGCAGTACAAGTATTAGAAGATGTATTAAGCCTACACACGAAAGAACTAGAGAAGGCTCAATTTCAATCTATATTAATGTTCAACCTTGTACATGGGGCGGTAGAATATGCTTTAACACAAACACCCATTATCGATAAAACGACTTTGTTTTATCGTTTAAGTCCTATTTTGCAAGGCTTGCCTACATTAACATCTAATGCGTCTGTAAAATCATAAAAAAACTGTATTTAATCAGTAATTCCCAAGTATCAATAGACAAACAATTACGAAGCACCAAATAAAAAGCAAAAATATCACGCCTTAGCTTGTGATATACTTCAATAAAAAGTAAGGGTATGCGAAAATACACCCATATTTTAAAAGGTTATCATAGTGATTTTACTCATTGCGTTATGTACTGCTGCTTTATATCTGTTTGCCAGTTATCAGCAGTACCTTAATTTAAATCAAAGCCATGCCAACCGAGGCAAAGTGCTTATCTTGGTCATGCTAGGCGCATTATTGCACTTGGCTTATTTAGGTAAGCAGCTTTTTTTGCAATCCTCCTTTAACGTCAGTTTGGCAAGTATTTCTGTATTAATTAGCTGGACTGTGGTGGTATTGCTAATCTTTTCTAGCTGGAAAAAACCTGTTGATAATCTATTTATTGGTACACTTCCTATTGCTGCTGGTACTTTATTTTTCTCATTATTAGCAACACCTGAAAAACAACTTGTGCATATGCAATATGGCCTAGCATGGCATATTCTATTATCCATTTTAGCCTTTAGTGTTTTTATGATTGCAATTGGACAAGCTATTTTATTGTTAATTCAAGAAAAACGGGTTAAAAATCCTCGCTCCAAAGGTATTATTAAATCATTGCCCCCCTTACAATCTATGGACGAATTATTGTTTGAAATGATCTGGCTTGGCACCATTATTTTAACCATTGCTTTATTAGTAGGCGCACCCTATGTAACCAACTTACTGGAGCAACATATTTTACATAAAGTGGTTTTTGCAACTGTCGGTTGGCTCATTTTTGTGGTGCTGTTATTTGGTCGTTATCGCTATGGTTGGTGTAATGCCACTGCCAGCAAGTGGACATTAGCCGGTGGTGGTTTGCTAATTTTGTCTTATATGGGTAGTAAATTTGTATTAGAGTTTTTAATTGCTTAAAGTAAAAATATTGCACTCCTACTATCTAATGCCTATGATTAGCCTATCTCAACTTCCAAGGATTATTTTTTGAACGACATTCCCATCAGCATATTGCTAGGCATTCTGGCTTTTCTGGTTATCTTATCTGGATTTTTTTCAAGTTCTGAAACAGGCATGATGTCGCTTAATCGTTATCGCCTGCGCCATCAGGTTAAAAATAAAAACAAATCTGCAATGCGTGTTGCTAAATTGCTGGAAAAACCAGACCGTCTTATTGGTACAATCTTAACAGGCAATAACCTAGTTAATTTTGCTGCCGCTGCCTTAGCAACTATTATCAGCCAGCGATTATGGCCAGACAATCCTGATTTAGCGGTTTTTGTGAACACCATTTTATTTACCTTGGTGGTACTGATTTTTGCAGAACTCACACCCAAAACCCTTGCTGCTCTTGCGCCTGAAGCCGTTGCCTTTCCTGCTTCTTATGCCTTAAAAATACTACAATGGCTACTTTACCCCTTTGTTTGGCTTGTTAATATTATTGCTAACAACCTCATTAAACTGGCAAAAGTAAATACCAAAAACAATGCTCAAGACAATCTTAGCCGTGAGGAGCTAAGAACCGTAGTCCACGAAGCAGGTGCAATGATTCCCAAACGCCACCGCAGCATGTTAGTAAGTATTTTAGATTTAGAAGAAATGTCAGTAAACGATATTTTAGTACCCCGCAATGAAGTTGTTGGTATTGATATAGAAGATGACGAAACCACGATTACAGCACAGCTCAGTCAGTTACAGCACACTCGTCTGCCCGTCTACAAGCAAGACATAAATCAGGTTATCGGCATGCTGCATGTTCGCTCGGCGATGACATTTTTACAGCAAGGCAAACTGGATAAAGAAGAGCTAATTAAACTTTGTTCAAAGCCTTATTTTATTCCTGAAAACACCCCTTTACACACGCAACTTTATCATTTTCAAAAAAACCAGCGGCGTATGGGTATGGTTGTTGATGAATATGGAGACATTCTGGGCATCTGCGCCTTAGAAGATATTTTAGAAGAAATTGTTGGCGAATTTACCACCGATGCCATGGCAGTAAACTCACCTGACGTGCATTATCAAGAAGATGGTAGTTTTATTATTGATGGCAGCGCACACATTCGTGATATTAATAGAATGCTCCACTGGGAATTACCAAACAAAGGGCCTAAAACCTTTAATGGTTTAATTTTAGAGACCTTAGAATTTATTCCAGCGCACCCTTGCTGCTTAACCATTGATGATTATCGAATTGAAATTTTAGAGTTTGAAAACAAAACCATTCGCTCGGCCAAAGTCACCGCCATTAAATCCTGAAACCTTTGCGGAAAAGGCATATTTTGCTTTACAATGTAGCGTTTAACTCTAAGGCTTAAACGCTACCTTAGCTTAACACTTCCCCTTTTTTGAGCATTTGCATGAACACAACAACCGCGCGTAAAATTTTAGTCACATCTGCCTTACCCTACGCCAATGGCGATATCCACTTAGGTCATTTACTAGAGTACATTCAAACAGATATTTGGGTGCGTTTTCAGCGTGCCATAGGCAATCAATGCACTTATGTTTGCGCTGATGATGCGCACGGTACAGCAATTATGCTAAGGGCAGAAAAACTGGGGCTTACACCCGAACAACAAATTGCTAATGTCAAAGCGCAACATGAGCAAGACTTTAGTGATTTTCAAATTGACTTTGACCACTACCACAGCACCCACAGTGAAGAAAATCGCAAACTATCAGAACAGATTTACAACCTCTGTAAAGAAAAAGGGCTAATTGCCACACGTCATATCAGCCAGCTATACGACCCTGTAAAAAACCTTTTTCTTGCTGACCGCTACGTTAAAGGAGACTGTCCCAAGTGCCAAAGCCCTGACCAATACGGCGATAACTGTGAAAAATGCGGTGCAACCTACAGTCCCACTGAACTAAATAATGCTTATTCCACTATTTCAGGCAGTCAACCTATTAGCAAAGAATCCGAACATTACTTTTTTAAACTACCCGAATTTAGCGACTACTTAAAACAATGGACACGCTCAGGCACATTACAAGAAGAGATTGCAAATAAATTATCAGAATGGTTAGAGCAAGGTCTAAAAGAATGGGACATATCCCGTGATGCACCCTACTTTGGTTTTGAAATTCCAAATGCACCCAACAAATATTTTTACGTTTGGCTAGATGCGCCCATAGGTTATATGGCAAGTTTCAAACACCTTTGTGCAAAACGTGACGACCTTAATTTTGACGAATATTGGCAAGCCAACTCAACAACCGAGTTATATCATTTTATTGGCAAAGACATCATTAACTTCCATGCTCTATTTTGGCCTGCCATTTTAACAGGCGCAGGGTTTCGTACTCCAACTGCTGTTAATGCTCATGGTTTTGTTACCGTTAATGGCGAGAAAATGTCAAAATCTCGTGGCACATTTATTAAAGCACGCACCTATTTAGAGCATTTAAATCCCAGCTACTTACGTTATTTCTTTGCCGCAAAGCTCTCTTCAGGGGTAGACGATTTTGACCTCAACTTAGAAGACTTTATTCAACGAGTAAATACCGACCTAGTAAACAAATTAGTTAATATTGCCAGCCGCACTGCCAACTTTATTAAAAAATCAGGCGGCACATTAAGTACAAATTGCATTGAACCAGAAATGCTCACACACTTTATCAACAAAGGCGATGACATTGCCCAATGTTACGAAAAGCGTGAATACTCCCACGCCATGCGTGAAATTATGCGCCTTGCCGATAGTGCCAACGAGTATATTCAAGCCCAAGCACCTTGGGAGCTAAACAAAAATCCAGATAACGCACAAAAAGTGCTAGACGTTTGCTCTTTAGCCATTAATTTATTCCGCCAATTAATGACCTATCTTGCCCCTGTTCTACCTGAATTAGCAGAGAAAACCTGTGCATTTTTAAACCTAGACAACCTTAACTGGGCAGACAGAAAACACATTTTAAGTGGACATGCCATCAACAAATTCAAACCCATGTTAGCACGGGCAGAGTTAGAGAAAATTGATGCCATATTAAACGCCACCAAAGCCGACTTAGCTCATGAGCAAACAGCAGACAATGACAGTGTTACCGACAAACCAACCGACCCACTTAATCTAGCCGCACAAATAGAATTTGACGACTTTGCCAAAGTAGACTTACGCATTGCCAAAATAATCCAAGCAGAAGCGGTTGTAGGGGCAGACAAACTACTAAAACTCACCCTAGATATTGGCGAAGACAAGCCCAGAGAAGTATTCTCAGGCATTAAATCTGCTTATACCCCTGAAGAACTCACTGGCAAACTCACCGTTATGGTAGCCAACCTTGCACCAAGAAAAATGAAATTTGGTCTATCTCAAGGCATGGTATTAGCTGCAGGTTCTGGTAACAAAGACATCTGGCTACTAGAACCACATACTGGAGCAAAAGCCGGCATGCGAGTCCTATAATAAGCAAAATGCATACATTAAATTCTCAAACCACATGGCAAGACATAAAAAGCGCACCGCTTTATAGTGCGCAACAAATCAAGCAACTTGATAAGTTAACCGCCAAAGAGCAAGGAATAAGCAGCTTTTCACTAATGCAAAAAGCCGCTTATTGCGCCCTAAACTGCCTCATACAACATTACCCCAAAGCGCAAAAACTTTGCTTTTTTGCAGGACAGGGCAATAACGGTGGCGATGCCCTTATGATGGCAACCTATGCACAACAATTAAATTTTCAAGTACAGGTTTACCTTATAGAAGAACGCAACAGCAGCACCAACCAGCAACAAGCCAAACAACTGGCACAAGCAGCAGGAGTACCAATACACCCCCTAAAAAAATATCAAAAAAATCATAATAACGACGTAATTATTGACGGTCTTTTAGGTATAGGACTACAAGGTTCGCCCCAAGGCGAGTACGCCCATGCCATTGAACTTATCAACACACAAAGCGCACCCGTTTTTAGCCTTGACTTGCCCTCAGGACTAGAAGCCGATAGTGGTAACGGAGCGACCAAAGCAATCCAAGCCACACATAGCATTACCTTTATCGCGCATAAAATAGGGCTTTTAACAGGTGCTGCCAAGCAAGCCGTAGGTCAACTTTTTTACGCCAACTTAGGCTGCACCACAAGCACACAACAGCAACTACCAGCAAAAGCCTACGCCTACCAATATGCAGACATAAAACCCATTTTGCAAAAACGCAAAAGCCATGCCCACAAAGGTCATTTTGGGCATCTTTTTTTAGCTGGAGGCAATCAGGGCATGGGCGGTGCGATTATACTTGCCAGTATGCTAGGCGCACGCACAGGTGTTGGCAAACTAAGCTGCCTGACTCACAAAGAACACATAAGCCCACTGCTAATGCGCTGCCCTGAAATAATGAGTCAAAAATTCACACAAAAACAACCCACAGACAGGCTTTTTAAAGCCAGCACCGCCATTGCAATAGGTCCGGGACTAGGACAAGACTTATGGGCAATCGCACTATTAAACAGTGCGCTACAAAGCCGTAAGCCCTGCGTATTAGATGCCGACGCACTCAACTTATTAGCCCACCAAAAAATCAATTTGCATACCGACACCCCCTATATTTTAACACCCCACACACAAGAAGCCGCACGTCTACTAGAAACAAATGCAAAAGAAATTGAACAAAATCGCCTACAAGCAGCCGAACGCTTAGCACAAAAATACCACGCAATCGTCGTCCTTAAAGGTGCAGGCAGCATTATTGCCAGCTATGACAAAACACAACTTAGCTATCTTTGCCTAGACGGACAGCCCAGCATGGCAAAAGCAGGCATGGGAGATGCGTTAACTGGTATTATAGGTGGCTTTTTAGCACAAGGCATGCCCGCTTTCACAGCCGCCTATAAAGCCGTATGCGTACATGCAAAAGCCGCAGAACTAGCCACCAAAAATCATGGTGAAGCAGGGCTATTAGCACAGGATTTAAGCACACATATAGGTAGGTTAATTAGCCCTTGATACAACTTAATAACGAACAAGACAGCCAGCGTTTAGCACAACTGCTAGCCACCCAGCTATCCGCTGACACCCTCCCAAAAAGCGACGCTATTGTTATTTTTTTACAAGGGACATTAGGTGCAGGAAAAACCACCCTAGTTCGCTATCTATTACACGCATTAGGTCACCAAGGTGCAGTAAAAAGCCCGACCTATGGTTTACTAGAAGAATACCAGCTACAACTAGGCAAAGTCTGTCATTTTGATTTATACCGACTGAACAGCAGTGAAGAATTAGAATACATTGGCATTCGTGAGTATCTTGCCCAGAGTCAAATTTGTTTATTTGAATGGGCAGAACATGGTCAAGATCTATTACCTGTTGCAGACTTGCAAATTACCCTAAACTTAGACCCAAACAACACGCAACGAAGGCATGTTAATATACATGCCACCAAGGACTTTTTTATACAAATAAGTGAACAGATTGAAAATGAATTTTAAACAACATCTATCGCAACTAACACTATGCGTATTATTGCTCACGCTAACCCCCAGCTTATATGCCAAAGTACAAGAAATCCGTATTTGGCAATCCCCAGAGCAACTGCGTTTAGTATTTGATTTAAGCCGTCCTATTGAACATCAAATTTTTACCTTATCCAAACCTCATCGAGTTGTTATAGACCTAAAAAACACCAAGGTTTATTACAACCTAAATAAACTATCCACAAAAGACACCCTAATTAGCCGTATCCGCAGTGGCAAGCGAGGCAAACACGACTTTCGTATTGTCTTAGATGTAAACGAAGCATTAAGTCCCAATAGTTTTGCCCTACCTCCCAACAAAAAATACCCCAGCCACCGTCTAGTCATTGACTTAGAACGCAAGCAAAAAAACAAACAACAAGCCGCCATTATTCAAGCGACTCAATATCAACGAGCCAAACGCAACATTATCATTGCCATTGATGCAGGGCATGGCGGCGAAGACCCAGGAGCAGCAGGGCCAGGTCGCATACGAGAAAAAGAAGTGGTTTTACGCATTGCCAAACACTTACAAAAACTCATTAAGCAATCCCATGGATTTAGTCCCTTTATGGTACGCACAGGTGACTACTACATAGGTTTACGCGCCCGCACTCAAAAAGCCCGCAAAGCCAAAGCTGATTTATTTGTCTCTATTCATGCCGATGCCTTTCGCAACCCTAAAGCCAATGGCAGTTCGGTATACGTACTATCTAAACGAGGAGCAACCAGTGAAAACGCACGCTGGCTAGCAGACCGAGAAAATGCCGCCGACCTCATAGGAGGCGTAAGCCTTGAAGACAAAGAAGACCATCTAGCACGCACCCTACTAGACCTATCCATGACCGCTAAACGAGCCTCCAGCATACAGCTTGGCAAACACATTTTAGGCAAGCTAGGGCATATTTCCAGACTACATAAAAAGCGTGTTGAAGAAGCCGCCTTTGTCGTCTTAAAAGCCCCCGACATGACAGCCCTACTAGTAGAAACAGGATTTATATCCAATCCCAAAGAAGCACGCAAATTACGCTCAAGCAGCTATCAAAAAAAGATTGCCAAAGCCATTTTTGCAGGAATAAAAAAATACTTTAGCCAACACCCACCGCAAGGTACGCTACTGGCATGGGAACAAAAACAAAAGCAACTACGTATTTATAAAGTAAAATCCAACGACACCCTCTTTACTATCGCCCTAAAATATGACATTGCCGTTAGCCAATTAAGACGCATCAATCGCCTTAAAACAGACCGCCTCAAAGTTGGGCAAACGTTAAAAATACCTAACTCCTAGGACGCTTTTTATATGTCTAAAATCAAAATACTATCGCCCAGACTAGCCAACCAAATTGCCGCAGGCGAAGTTGTTGAACGACCTGCCAACATCGTCAAAGAACTGATTGAAAATGCCCTCGATGCAAAAGCAGACAAACTGACCATTGAAATAGAACAAGGCGGCATAAAACGCCTACTCGTTAGAGACAATGGATTAGGCATAAACAAAGACGAGCTGGCTTTAGCTCTAAGCCGCCATGCGACCAGTAAAATTAGCAACCTAGATGATTTAGAAGGCGTACAAACTCTCGGTTTTCGTGGCGAAGCACTTGCCAGTATCAGTTCAGTTAGCCGTTTATTACTCAGCTCCAAAACAGCCCACAGTGAACAAGCCTATTGCGTTAGTGCCCAAGGGCGAGACATGCTCGCAGATATTGCTCCCTGCGCCCACGCCAACGGCAGCAGTGTCGAGGTATGCGACCTATTTTTCAACACCCCCGCTCGACGCAAATTTCTACGCACCGAAAAAACCGAATTTAATCACATAGAAGAAACCATAAAGCGTCTAGCACTGAGCCGCTTTGATGTCGATTTCAACCTCTCACACCAACAAAAAAGCATCTACAGCTTACGTCCAGCAACAACCCTTGAACGTCAAGAAAAACGAATTGCCACCTTATTAAGTGCCGACTTTATGCAACAAGCACTCTACATTGAACAACAAATAGTTGGTCTAAGTCTAAGCGGTTGGGTTGGTTTGCCTAGTTACTCACGTGCCCAAGCCAACCAACAATACTTTTTTGTAAACGGACGAGCAGTACGAGACAAACTGGTTGCCCACGCCATAAAACAAGCCTATCGAGATGTCTTATACCACGGTCGCCACCCAGCTTTTGTACTCTACTTAAGCCTTGATCCAAAACTGGTTGATGTCAACGTACACCCCACCAAACACGAAGTCCGCTTTCGTGACGGTCGTTTAGTACATGACTTTATCTTTCGCAGTCTCCACAAAGCACTAGCCGATGTACGCCCACAAACACAAATAACAGCAACACCCACACAGCATAACCACAACATCAGCACACCCGATCAAAACAACCTAAACCTAGCGTTAAACAGCAACCCCACAAAAGCCAATCAAGCAGCAACCACAGAAACACCCATATTCACAAGCATAAATGAAACTGCCCAACACCAAAGCAACACCGATTTTTACGCTCAAAAATCCCCCAGACAAACACACAACCAAATACAAAGCCAGCTACAAACCTACGCCAGCATGAATGCACAGGCAACAAACCAACCCAACAATTTAACAGAACCAGAAATTCCACCACTAGGCTTTGCCATCGCCCAGCTAAAAGGCATTTATATTTTAGCAGAAAACACCCAAGGGCTAATTCTAGTAGACATGCACGCCGCCGCCGAGCGCATCACCTATGAACGCTTAAAAAAAGCCTACGAGCAACAAAATCTAGCTCGCCAACGGCTCTTAGTTCCCATACAAATTGCCGTCAGCGAAAGCCAAGCAGAAGCAGCAAATCAATTAGAAACAGAATTTTCTCAACTAGGTGTCAGCCTAACACGCATTGCACCAGAGAATATTATGGTGCGTGAAATTCCTGTTTTATTACAAAAAGCCAATGTAGAAAACCTCATCATCACCATGCTTGAAGAACTGATACGCTATGGCAAAAGTCAAGAAATAACCGCCAGATACCATGAAATTTTATCCTCTATGGCATGTCATGGTTCCGTGCGAGCCAATCGCAAACTCAGCCTACCAGAGATGAATGCCCTACTTAGAGATATGGAGCAAACCGAGCGTAGTGGACAATGCAACCACGGACGACCAACCTGGACTCAAATGAGCTTACAAGAACTAGACAAACTCTTTATGCGAGGGCAATAATGAGTTTACCACCTGCCATTTTTTTAATGGGCGCAACCGCCACCGGCAAAACCGAGCTAGCCCTACAACTTGCAGACAGCCTACCTGTAGAACTCATTAGCGTTGACTCCGCACTGGTATACAAAGGCATGAACATCGGAACCGCCAAGCCCGACAAAGCCACCTTAAATGCCTACCCGCACTATCTAATAGACATCAAAGACCCAAGTGAGCCTTACTCAGCAGCAGAATTTACCCATGACGCACTAAATGCCATGCACGCCATTACGCAACGTGGACATATTCCCCTACTGGTTGGAGGCACCATGCTATACCATAAAATGCTAACTCAAGGCATCGCAACACTCCCCTCTGCCAACCCCCAAATACGTGCCGAACTCAACGCCCAAGCACAAAAAACCAGTTGGCAAGAAATGCACAAAAAACTACAAAAAGTAGACCCTGCAAGCGCACAAAAAATCAAACCCAACGACAGCCAACGCATACAGCGAGCGCTCGAAGTACATATCCTAACAGGACAACCCCTAAGTCAACTGCAACAAACCACAACCCAAATTATGCCCTACACCCCTATTTATTTAGGTTTAGTCCTACAAGACAGGCAGCAACTACACCAACGTATTGCCCAACGTTTAGAAAACATGTTTGCCGCAGGTTTTATCCAAGAAGTAGAGCAACTTTATCAACGTAGCGACCTACACAGTGAACTACCCGCCATACGCAGCGTCGGTTATCGTCAAATATGGGATTACTTAGCAGGCAACATCCATGCCGATGAAATGCGACAAAAAGCCCTATTTGCCTCACGCCAACTCGCAAAACGACAACTCACTTGGCTCAGAAAATGGCAAGATTTAAACTATTTAGAAGCCAATACCAAAGATATTTTTGCAAAGAGCTTGAAAATACTTAATTCTACAGCCAAAATTAACAACCTATCATAACCGTAATGTCAGCATTGTTGCATTTAAGTGCCTAAATTAGGTGAGATACTAATCCTGAGACGGTTTAAAATACCAGTCTCGCTACTTTTTTTGTCTATCCCCATACTGGATAGCACCTTAATTTTGAGGAGAAATTCATGTCAAAAGGACAATCTTTACAAGATCCTTACTTAAACCAACTACGTAAAGAGCGCATTCCTGTTTCCATATTTTTAGTTAATGGTATTAAACTACAAGGACAAATTGACTCGTTTGACCAATTTGTAATCCTACTAAAAAATACCGTCAGCCAAATGGTATATAAACACGCCATTTCCACCGTTGTACCAGCCCGTGCGGTACGTATGCCAACAGAAGATATAAACCCTGATGCAGAGACTGAATAATCATTTTTAGTTTAAAGCCCAGCCCTTTATATGTTTTTTGAACGAGCCAGTGGCGGTGAATCCGCCATTTTGGTGCATATTGACTTTCCCACAGGACAGCACAAAGAAGACCTACAAGAATTTGAAGAACTGGTACTCTCTGCTGGTGCAACCCCCTGCGGTTTACTCACAGCCAAGCGACAAATGCCCGATGTTCGCACCTTTATTGGACGCGGCAAAGTAACCGAACTGGCAGAACTGATTACCGCAGAAAATGCCGAACTGGTCTTATTTAACCATGCGTTATCCCCCAGCCAAGAACGCAACTTAGAGCAACAACTAAAATGCCGAGTACTAGACAGAACAGGACTTATTTTAGACATATTTGCCCAACGCGCACGCACCCACGAAGGCAAACTACAAGTAGAACTAGCACAACTCGAACACCAATCCACCCGTTTAATACGAGGCTGGACTCACCTTGAGCGACAAAAAGGAGGAATCGGACTAAGAGGACCCGGAGAAACCCAACTAGAAACCGACCGCAGACTACTTAGAGAAAGAGTAAAAAGCATCAAAGCTCGTCTACAAAAAGTACGTAACCAACGGGCACAAAATCGGAAAGCACGCAACAAATCCAGCACACCCACCGTTGCCATTGTTGGCTATACCAATGCAGGCAAATCAACCTTATTTAACGCCCTAACCAACGCCAACGTCTATGCTCAAGACCAACTTTTTGCCACCTTAGACCCAACCCTACGTCGCTTAAACATCGACGACATAGGCGAAATTGTCCTTGCCGACACGGTTGGTTTTATTCGCCATCTACCACACAAACTGGTAGAAGCCTTCCAAGCCACCTTACAAGAAGCCGCCGAAGCCGACTTACTACTACACGTTATTGATGCCAGTGCCAACGAACGAGAAGCCAACATTCAAGCCGTAGAAACAGTACTCAAAGAAATTAATGCCCAAGACCGCCCCTGCCTACAGCTATACAATAAAATTGACCTGCTCAACCATGTGCAACCCCAAATCAGGCAAGACAAGCAACAACAAACCAGCGAAATCTGGCTATCTGCACACCAGCAGCAAGGTTTTGAGCTACTCAAAAAAGCCATTAGTGAACATCTAAGTCAAAAAATCTTTCAACAAACCATCAGCCTAACGCCCCAAGAAGGCAAGCTACGCTCCATCTTATTTGCCATGAACGCCGTACAAACAGAAAATATTGACGAACAAGGTCAGCTACACCTACAAATCCGCTTACAACAGCGTGACTTTATGCAAGCACTTGCCCAAGCCAATTTACCTGCTGCCCGTTTTGGAATAACAACAGATGATGGCTTTTAGCACTTAAAATTCGTATGATAACCAATAAATAAATTAAGCCAGCAGTTGAAATGCAATCAATCTACCCCAACCTTAGGCTTAACTGATTAATGTATGACAAAACACTAACCAACACTCAACTTGGAGAACAGCATGGCCTGGAACGAACCTGGCGGTAACTCAAATGACCCTTGGGGTAATAAAAAACCTGGAAAAAACAACGACAAAAATCAAGGACCACCTGACTTAGACGAAGCCATTCAACAACTGATGGATAAATTTAGCGAATTTTTAGGTGGTAAAAAACGCAACCACAACAGCAACAACAAAAACAGCGGCACAAGTGGAGGCATTGGCATTTTACTCATACTCCTATTAGCCGTAGGCGGATTTTTAATTTTTAACTCATTTTACACCCTAGACGAACAAGAACGTGGTGTACTTTTACGCATGGGCAAATTTGAATCCGTAGAAAACCCTGGATTACACTTCAAAGTACCGCTCATTGACCAAGTCATTAAAGTCAACGCCACCAAAGTACGAGAAGCAGAAATCAAAGAACGCATGCTAACTGAAGACGAAAACATCGTTGAAGTTGAACTCAACGCCCAATACCAAGTAACCAACCCCGTAGACTTTGCCCTGCGTGTAGAGCAACCTGAATTAACCTTACGTTCTGCAGCAGAAAGTGCCTTGCGCCACGAAGTTGGCTCCACAAATATGGACGACATACTCACCATTGGTCGAGCCGTACTAGCCACCCAAGTACAAGCACGGTTGCAAGAATACCTAAACCGCTATCAGACAGGCATCACCCTCACCAACCTCAACATCAAAGATGCACGCCCACCGACTCAAGTCAAAGAAGCCTTTGACGACGTACAAAAAGCCAAGCAAGACAAAGAACGCTTTATAAACGAAGCGCAAGCATACTCCAACTCCATTGTGCCCGAGGCAAGAGGTCGCGCACAACGCCAACGAGAAGAAGCCAAAGGCTACAAAGAACGAGTTATCGCCAGAGCCAAAGGTGAAGCCAAACGCTTTGAAGACCTACTAGCAGAATATAAAAAATCGCCACGCGTCACACGTGAACGTCTCTATATTGATGCGATTAGCGAACTATATAAAAACAGCAGTAAAGTCATGGTCAACGACAAAGGAGGCAATAATATGATGTATTTACCTTTAGACCAGCTATTAAAAAACATGCCAAAAGCAACACAAAAAAACCTAACCGAAAATGATTTAGATGCCCTTAGCAATAAAATACTACAACGCATAGGCACCAACTCATCACCAACACAACGTAGCTCTCAACGAGGAGGACGCTAATGTCTGCTAAAACAACCTTTTTTGCCATTCTTGTTGGTCTAACCCTATTTATTGCCAGCCAAGGGCTTTATATCATCAACGAAACAGAACGAGCCATTCAGCTTAAATTTGGAGAAGTAGTCGAAGCCGATATTGCCCCAGGCTTACACTGGAAAATTCCCTTTATAGAAAACATCAAACGCTTTAATGCACGCGTACTCACCCTTGACACCAAACCCATGCGTTATTTAACCACAGGTAAAAAATACGTCATTGTTGACTCCTTTGTAAAATGGCGAATTAAAAATGTACGCTCATTTTACCAAGCAACATCAGGCAATCGCTACGAAGCCTCAAACCTACTAGCAAACCTAGTCAACAAAGGGCTACGTGATGAATTTGCCAACCGCAGCTTACATGAAGTTGTCTCTGGAGAGCGAGACGAACTTATGATAAAAATGACCAAAACCCTAAACCAAGAAACCCAAGACACCTTAGGCATTGAAATTCTTGATGTACGAGTAAAAGCCATTGACCTACCCGAAGATCTAAGCAACTCCGTTTACAACCGCATGTCAGCAGAACGCTCTCGTGAAGCCAGAGAACACCGTTCCCAAGGACGAGAACTCGCCGAAGGTATCCAAGCCGATGCAGATCGTCAAAAAACCATTTTAGAAGCCGAAGCCTATCGAGATGCAGAACGACTCAAAGGTGAAGGCGATGCCCAAGCCACCAAAATTTACGCCAAAGCCTACAACAAAGACCCAGAATTTTATGCCTTTACCCGTAGCCTAAAAGCCTATACAGAATCATTTAATCAAGGAGACATCTTAATTGTGAAGCCAGATTCCGAATTTTTCCGTTATTTAGGCAAATCTAAAGGCAAATAACACAACAAACCTGTCTTTTTAGAGCAGTTTTGTTAAAATAAGCAACCGAGCTTTGGCTCGGTTTTTTTATGTGGACAAATCACTCAACAATCTGGACGACTCAATGTTACTAGAGCCTTGGTTACTACCTGACGAAATTGAAGAACTACTTCCCCCACAAGCACAAAAAGTGGAACAAATGCGTAATCAACTCCTCAACCTGCTACACAGTTGGGGCTATCAACTGGTTATTCCTCCCACACTTGAATACCTAGACTCACTACTAACAGGCAGCGGCGAAAAACTAGGTCTTAAAACCTTCAAAGTAACCGACCAACTATCAGGTCGCATGCTAGGATTAAGTGCCGACACCACTCCACAAGTTGCCCGTATTGATGCCCACAGCCTTGCCGCCGAAGGTGTTAGTCGTCTTTGTTATTGTCGCACCGTATTTCATACCCGAGCTGCCAGCTTACTTGCCAGCCGAACCCCCACCCAAATAGGCGCAGAACTATTTGGTGTAGAACAACAATACAGCGATCTAGAAATGCTCAGCCTCATGCTAGCCACCCTTGAAGCCGCAGGCATACAAAACATACACCTTGACCTAGGACACCTTAGCGTCCTAGAAGAACTCATCGCCCAAGCCAACTTTAGCGAACACCAAACAGAACAACTGTTTTCCCTGCTAGCTCTAAAATGCACAAAAGACATACAAGCATGGCTACAAAAAAACATCCAAAATTCAGAATTAAACCAAGCCTTTAATGCCCTGCTAAAAACCCAAGGCGAAGCGACCGCATTACAACAGCTACAACAAACCCTCGGCACTCGCTACCCTAAAGCCAGCGCCGCCATTAAGCACTTACAAACCCTAATCAGCCAAATCAAACAACGATTTGCACACATAAACATCTACATAGACCTTACCGAACTACGTGGATACAACTACCACACAGGCTTAGTTTTTGCCGCCTTTGTACCCGAATATGGCGATGCCATAGCTCAAGGAGGTCGCTATGACGACAACGGCGCATTATTTGGACGCGCACGTCCTGCCATAGGCTTCAGTGCAGACTTAAAAGTACTCGTACAGCTAGGCAACCTAAAAGCCCAAAACGAAGAAGTTATCAAAGCCCCAGCCGACACAGACACCCAAGCAGAACAACTATGGGCACTCATTCAAAATCTACGGGCTCAAGGCAAACAAGTTATCATACAATACCCAAAACAACCTGATTTTGCTCACCACAGTGAAATCAAATTTTTAAACGGTCAGTGGCAACTGACTACAAACAACTAACAGAGACATACACACATGGCAAAATCAGTCGTCGTACTAGGCACGCAATGGGGAGATGAAGGCAAAGGCAAAATCGTTGACCTACTCACAGAAAAGACCACCGCCGTAGTTCGCTTTCAAGGTGGACACAATGCAGGGCACACCCTCGTTATCAATGGAGAAACCACCGCCTTGCATCTTATTCCATCAGGCATTTTGCGCTCTGGAGTACTATGCATTATTGGCAATGGCGTTGTTCTTGCTCCCGATGCCCTGCTTGAAGAAATCAGCAAACTAGAAAAAAAAGGCGTACCCGTTTTTGAACGCCTACGTATTTCCCACGCCTGCCCACTTATTTTGCCCTACCACGTCGCCCTAGACAAAGCCAGAGAAGCACGCCGAGGCAATGCCAAAATAGGCACCACAGGACGAGGCATAGGACCCGCCTATGAAGACAAAGTCAGTCGTCGAGGTTTACGTGTAGACGACCTATACCAAAATGAATTTGCCGACAAACTAAAAGAAATAATGGAATACCACAACTTTGTTCTTAGTAACTACTACCAAGCACCGCAAGTAGACTACCAACAAACCCTAGAACACTGCATGCAATGGGCACAAGCCATCAAATCCAGTGTCGTTGACGCAGTAGACCTCATTCACAGCATTCGAGAAGACGGCGGCGACATCATGTTTGAAGGAGCACAAGGAACACTACTAGACATTGACCATGGCACCTACCCATTTGTCACCTCCTCCAACACCACCGCAGGTGGTGTTGCCACAGGCTCAGGCGTTGGTCCCTTATTTCTAGAACAAATACTAGGCATTACCAAAGCCTACACCACAAGAGTTGGTTCAGGACCATTCCCCACCGAACTATTCGACGAAATAGGCACTCACCTAGCAGAAAAAGGACACGAAAAAGGCACCACCACAGGGCGAGCCAGACGCTGCGGGTGGTTTGATGCCATGCTGGTCAAACACGCCATCAGAGTCAACTCCATCAACACCATCTGCCTAACCAAGCTCGATGTACTAGATGGACTAGAAACAATTAAAGTTTGTACAGGTTATAAAGACGCACAAGGCAAGCCACAAAAAATGCCCGCCAGTGCCGACCAATTTGCCAAAATAACCCCAGTTTATGAAGAACTCCCTGGCTGGCAAGAAAGCACCTTTGGCACAAAATCCCTCAACAAGCTACCGAAAAATGCCATCAACTATATTAAATTTATAGAAAAAGCCATCGGCGCACCCATCGACATCATCTCCACAGGTCCTGACCGAGATGAAACCATTGTACTGCGCCACAGTTTTGAACTATAAACCCACAAAGCAGGCAAATACCGCCTGCTTAACAAACCAACAACAGGTATCAGCCCCATGTCTTTATTAACAACTCGCTATATTGACATTATCTCATGCCTTTTACTGATTGCCTTATTTATGCTATTTCCGACCATAGACCTAGCATTTAGCCAGCTATTTTACGACACCAAACATAACAGCTGGATATACGGCAACCTACCCATCATTACCTTTATTTATAAGCTCATACTCTTTTTGCCCTACCTATTAATCCCACTTTTTCTAGGCATGAGCATTTACAGCTTCGTCACTCGCCGAGCTAAAATACACAAACAACGTAAAATTTGGCTATTTTTACTCCTAGCCCTACTACTAGGACCTGGTCTGGTAGTACATGAAGTATTCAAACAAAATTTTGACCGACCAAGACCCAGAGACACCATTGAATTTGCAGGGAAATACCCCTTTACCCCCGCATTCTCCAACGCCCAAGAATGTCAAAACTGCCGCTCTTTTGTCAGTGGACATGCCGCAATGGGCGGATTTTTACTTGCACTGGTTTTTATTTTTAGGCACAAAGCCCTACTCTATCTTGCCCTAAATATCGCCATATTAATTGGGCTAGCAAGAGTCCTACAAGGCGGTCATTACCTAAGTGATATTATATTTGCCAACTACGCCTGTTATTTTATATATCGAATTTTATCTTATAAGCTACTTGGACACAGCCAGATGCTTCCGAGGACTGAGAAGACAAAGGATTGAACTCAGTCCTCTGACCTCTGCCCAGCACCATGCAAAGCATGGGGCTGGGTAAAACCTCTGTCCTCTGACCTCAGTCCTCTGCCCAGCACCATGCAGAGCATGGGGCTGGGTAAAACCTCTGTCCTCTGTCCTCTGTCCTCTGTCCTCTGTCCTCTGTCCTCTGTCCTCTGTCCTCTGTCCTCTGTCCTCTGACCTCTGACCTCTGACCTCTGTCCTCTGTCCTCTGTCCTCTGTCCTCTGTCCTCTGACCCCCTGACCCACAAAAAAGCCCCTCACCTAAGCTAGGTAAGGGGCTGATTACAGTAACTAAATAAACAAGTCTAAGGTTTTTTAACCAGCTCTAACTTACGGATAACATGCGCATAAGAAGACACAAACAAATTGCCCTGTGCATCTTGGGCAATACCATCTGGAGCGCTAAATGCGGCATTTATCCCTATGCCATCAGTAACAGCGCTTGTGCCACTACCTGCAAGAGTGGATACTTTTTCATTGTTTAAATCAATACGGCGTATGCGGTTAGTGTATCTACCTACTAGGTATAAAAACTGCCCAGATTTAGAGGCAATTATTTGATTTAAACCAGGATTAAACTGCGCCACTGAAAAATTGCCATCGACAAAGCCACTGCCTGCGGTTGTGGTTAATGCTGTTTTGGGTTTTGGTTGGGCAGTGCTGGTTAAATCCACCTGATACAGTTTGTAATCTGATTGAGGAATATAATACAGGCTTTTTTTATCTGCACTTAAACCCATAGATACATTTCCACTGCCAGTAGCAATGATATTTTGCACGCGGGCAGTTGCACTTGTGCCACTATTAATACTGATTTTACGGATAAGCTGATTATCATAATCCAATACATACAGAGCATTGTCGCCATCATAGACCATGCCATTTATATCCCCAAAGCGAGCATCAGCACCTGTGGTGGTATTGCTGGTAAAGTTTGTAGGCACATTACCACTTGTACCACACAGCCCTGCCAGCGTGGTGACCACCGCCTGTGGGGTAATTTTACGCACGCACTGATTATCACCCACATACAGGTTATCATCTTTATCCACGGCAATGGTCCAAGGGTCGTTAAAACTTGCAACTGCCCCTGTGCCATCGTTCGTGCCACTTGCGCCACCTGCATTACCTGCAAATAGGCTGACAACGCCTTGTGGGGTGATTTTACGAATTTGATTGTTAGAATAATCAGCAATAAAGAAATTACCCTTACTGTCAAAGACCATGTGGGTAGGGCCACTAAATTTAGCACTTAGCCTGCTACCGTTTGTATTACCAGAAGAGCCTTTAATACCTGCATAGGTGCTGACTTTGGCGGCACCCGCTACGCATTTTAGCTGTATGGCAATATCTGTATTGGTAAACGTCCCTTTGCCTTGCTCTATATAACAAAACTGCCCAAAACCCTCAGGTTGCTGTGCTACTTTAATATCATAATCACTGCCCTTGGCAATTTTATTACTGATATCCAAGGTGCTGGCGGTGGTTTTAGCAATGGCAAAAGGGGTATTATCCGCACCACTTGCCACATTTTTTAGCATTAGGCCGCTACTTTTAATGCCACCGCTAATAAGTAAGCTCAAATTGAGTTTGCTATCGGCATCATCACTGCCGCCACCGCCACCGCAGGCAACTAATGACAAAGCAGTTAAGCCAATAAGCAGGCTCTGTTTAAAGGTTAAGGATTGTGGTTTAAATCTGTGCATAAAATGCTCCTTTTGAGAAAACGAATTAAATTTAAAAGAGGTCGCCAACGGCAGTTGACGTTTTGGGTTGGTAAATACCAAAGCCAATAGCGCAAGCGTTGCTTTTAAACACAACCAACTTGGATAGGGCTAAAGAAAAAGGGAATACATGGCGTACGGCTAAATTAAATAAAGAATATTTAACGCCTAGAATAAAAGTATGAATAAAGTAAGATGGAACAATGGCAAAAAAGCGCAGACGGCATAATAGCCTGTTAGAAAGGCAAAGACCTAAACAAATGGATAGCTGGATAGCTGGATAGCTGGATAGCTGGATAGCTGGATAGCTGGATAGCTGGATAGCTGGATAGCTGGATAGCTGGATAGCTGGATAGCTGGATAGCTGGATAGCTGGATAGCTGGATAGCTGGATAGCTGGATAGCTGGATAGCTGGATAGCTGGATAGCTGGATAGCTGGATAGCTGGATAGCTGGATAGCGTATTTTATCATCACTCCATTCCTTTTCAAGTTATTATTTGTAATAAAATCAAACACTTATTTTTTTGCTTCAAACAAGTTACACACTGTAACAAAAGGGGTTTTTAAAGTCAATGTTTTAATTAAAAAAATAGGTAACTAACCTGACCTTTAATCCCTGACTCCTGCCCAGCACCATGCAAAGCATGGTTCTGTCCTCTGTCCTCTGACCTCTGCCCAGCACCATGCGGAGCATGGGGCTGGGTAAATCCTCTGTCCTCTGTCCTCTGTCCTCTGTCCTCTGACCCCTGACCCCTGACCCCTGACCCCTGACTCCTGACTCCTGCCCAGCACCATGCAAAGCATGGTTCTGTCCTCTGTCCTCTGTCCTCTGTCCTCTGATTCCTGACCTCTAATCCCTGACCGCCTCCCATTTAAACTCGGTAATATTACGCGCTTGCTCGTCAAAATTAATGCCCACTAAATAAATATTACTGCCCTCGTTTAAATAACGGTGGTGGTATTGGTTGGCTTTGATTTGTGCCAGCGCATTTTCTGTGCCGACTTTAAATTCAAAGATATAACGGTTGTTGTTGATTAAAATGCTCATGTCCAACCTGCCTTTATTGGTGCTTTGCTCAGTTGAGACAGGCACGCCCATAGAGCAAAGGTAGATATAAATAACGCTGGCATAAAAGCCCTCGTAGGCAGGTAGGTTGTTGTTGGTGAAGTTTTCATAGGGAATTGAGGCAAACATGGCTTCAAGGGCTTGTTTAAAGTCATCGGGCTTGCCTGCAAATAAAGCACGAAAGCCACTTTGCTGATGCGTCACACGCTCGCTTGGGCTGGCTAAAAACAAATCTAAAATCGCCCCATTTAAACTTAATCTTATTTCTTTATTGGGTATGGTTAAAGAATATAAGCTGCCGCCTAAAGGGTTGGGTATGACTTTATCTATGGTCAAATAGCCTGATTGCAATAACAACACTTCTAAGTTGATGTTGTCTATATCAAAGCTGTCTAAAATTTCTTCGCCTACCTGTACATCATCTAACTTGGGTAGGTAATAGTTGTTTTTTTTAATCAGCTCAATTAAGAAAGTCGGCGTGCCAGTGCTAAACCAATAGTTTTTATAAATATGTTGTTCATCGCAAAACAGTAAAATATCAAAGGGGTTATAGACCTTATCTTGTAAGAAGTTGTAGCCGTTATACCAGAGTTTAAGCTCGGCTAAATCCACCCCTTGTAAAAAGGGTTTAAAACTGGTTTCAATATCGTTTTGGGTATAACCGCAGATGTTCCCAAAGCGAGCGTCTAAAGAAATATCACGCAAATTGTTTAACCCTGAAAACAACGAGACTTTAGAGAATTTACTGACCCCTGTGATAAATACAAATTTAATATGCTGGTCATTGTCTTTAATGACACTATAAAAACCTCGTAGCATATCTCGGGCGTAGTTTGCCATGTCTTTGTTGGTGATGTTATCTAGCAAGGGTTTGTCGTATTCGTCGATTAATATCACAACCCTTTGTTGGTATTTTTGCTGGGTATCTTCTATAAGCTGATTAAAACTATGCGAGGCATCTATGTCCGTATCTATCTTTATACCTAAGCGTTTGCCATTGCTTTTAAGCATCAACATAAGAGCTTGTTCTAGGGTTTTGGGTGTGGACATTTTGCCTGAAAAGCTGATATGAATAACGGGGTAAGGTACGTCAAAGTTGTGTTTATTTTCTATAAAAAGCCCCTTAAATAGCTCTTTTCTACCCTCAAAAATGCTTTTTAAGGTGTCTAAAAACAGGCTTTTACCAAAGCGGCGAGGACGGGCTAAAAAAACGTATTTATAGGCATTGATTAAGTCATAGGCAATTTGAGTTTTGTCTATGTATAGGAGGTTGTCTTCTCGTATTTCACTTAGCGTTTGTATGCCGATGGGGAGTTTTTGTGTCATAACCGTTTCCTGCCGTTGGGTTTAAAGAGTATACAAACAATGCAAGGCTGAGTAAAACCTCTGTCCTCTGAATCCGTTAGATTTAAAAGTACATACAAACATTGCACGGTTTTGATGTGTGTTGGCTTTTTTGTATCGCTAGTTTTTTATATTGGCAATGCCAAATGGAATATGCACCATGGGAATGTTGTCTGTTTGTGCTTGTAGGTGACTTTTTTGGTCATCAAAAAAGATGTGGGGCTTGAGTGTTGAGAGTATTCTTTGTTTGTTCATACCACCTAAGAAAAAGACCTGATTGGCACTTACACCCCAGCTTTCTAATGTGTTAACAACTCGCTCATGAGCAGGGGCATTGCGTGCAGTGACGATGGCGGTGGTTAAAATTCTTTGATACTGGCTGTCTTTTTCTATCGCTTCTTCTTCTAATTTTTGTAAGTTTGCTAATTTTGTAAATAAATCTGCTAAAGGGCCGGGTTTAAGTGGAATGTCTTGATGGCTGATTTCATGTTGCCTAAAGTCTTCAAGGGTGCCATTTTTATAGACACTTTCTGCTTCATCATCTGCAATGACACCATCAAAATCAAATGCAATGCGCAGTTCTGGTTGTTGGTCATCTATTATCTTTGAGGGTAAGACAGCGCCACTTGGATAGCCTGCATTTATGGCATTTTGTACATCTTCGGTGTTGGCTGATAAAAATAAGGAGGCGTTAAATGCGGGTATATATTCATAAGGTGAAACGCCTTCCATAAAAGCAGCACGGGTAATATCAAGTTGATAATGTGCAATAGAACGAAAAACACGTTGCCCTGTGGTTGCAGAGTTACGAGATAGGAGTACCACTTCTACGGGGTTTTCGTCTGTAAAGTGCTGATTAAGTTTTAAAAAGCGTTTGATAAAGGGGAATGCCACACCTGTTTTTAAGATGGTATCTAGGTTTTCTTCTTGGAATTTTTTATATTCTTTAGGTCCTTTTTCTTCAAATATGGCATGAGATTCGGTTAAATCAAACAGCGCACTGGAAGAGACGGCAATAACCAGTTTTTTTTCTATTGGGTATGACATTTTTAATCCTGTTAAATAAGACTCGTGCAAGTAAAGCATATTTTAGCTTGTATTACCGTATAAAAACATTATGATAAAGCTCACACAGGGGCGCCTTTGGCTGAGAAGAACCCTTTGAACCTGATGCGGTTAATGCCGCCGTAGGGAGTGGATGCCTTATACAATAGGCTAATGACCCTCCCTTTTTATATTAATTATCATGTTTAAAAGAGGTCGTTATGAGTATAAGTTCAGAAGAAATAATCCAAGTTGTTCAAACACTTAAGCAAAAAAATCCGTTAACCCATAATATTACTAACTATGTTGCTATGAATACGGCGGCTAATGTATTGCTTGCAGCAGGCAGCTCTCCTGCAATGGTGCATGCTATTGAGGAAGCGCCTGACTTTGTATCACTCTGTGCGGCTTTGAGTATTAATATTGGTACCTTATCAACGCCTTGGGCAGAGAGTATGCTAGCTACGGCTAAGGTTGCAAATGCACAACACATTCCTTGGGTATTAGATCCTGTGGCGGTGGGGGCAACGGCCTTTCGGCAGCGTATTTGCCAGCAGCTTTTGCAGTACAATCCAACGGTCATTCGTGGTAATGCTTCAGAGATTATTGCGTTAAGTGGTAGCGCATCTCAATCTAAAGGGGCAGATTCTGGTGATGAGGTTGCCCAAGCAATAGATGCGGCTAAGTCGCTTTGTGACTACGCTAAGGTGGTGGTCGTTACTGGTGAGATAGATTACATAACTGATGGCAAACAAGCGGTACATATTGCTAATGGTCATGCCCTTATGCCAAAGGTAACGGCGTTAGGTTGCGCTCTTAGTGCGTTGCTTGCCAGCTTTATTGGTGCTGAATCTGAAACTTTTAAAGCGGTTGTAGCGGCACTTTGTTATTACGGCATAGCAGGTGAAATTGCGGCGCAACATGCACAGGGTTCAGGGAGTTTTTATGTGCATTTTTTAGATGCTTTAGGCAGTGTTGATGCGCCAGATATTATACAAAGAGCAAGGGTGCAATCAATATGAAATCGAGCAAACAGCTTGCTTTATATTTGGTAACTGATCCAATTATGTGCGCCCAAAGAGGTTTGGTTGATACGGTTTTACAAGCCATTGAGGGGGGCGTAACTCTTGTGCAGTTAAGAGATAAATATGCCTCTGATGATGAGTTATATCATATTGCTTGTGAGTTAAAGGAGGCAGTTGATGGACGTGTGCCTTTGTTAATGAATGATCATGTACAACTGGCTAAAAAAGCAGGTTTAGATGGCGCACATATAGGGCAAAGTGATATGAGCGTAACGCAGGCAAGGCAAATATTAGGTGATGATGCTTGGCTTGGTTTATCTGTCAATACACTGGCAGAGGCAATGGCTTTAGATAGTGCAAAAATAGATTATTTGGGGCTTGGGCCTGTGTTTGCGACCGCTACTAAACAAAATCATGCGCCACCTATTGGTATTCAAGGTGTGGCGCAATTGGCAAAGTGTAGTCATTTACCAAATGTTGCGATAGGCGGCATTAAGGCAGAACATGCACCAGCATTAAAACAGACAGGTATTGTGGGTATTTGTGCGGTTTCTGCTATTTGTGCGGCAAGCCAGCCCAAGCAGGCTGCTCAAGCACTGTATCAGGCTTTTGTTAATGCTTAATATAGGAGGCAATAATGATTAAAAATATTTTAACTATAGCAGGCTCTGATTGTTCAGGTGGCGCAGGCATTCAGGCTGATATTAAAGCCATTTGTGCCAATGGTGGTTATGCCATGAGTGTTATTACTGCAATTACGGCGCAAAATACGCAAGGCGTTAAGCAGGTGACGCTGCTTAATAAAGAAATCATTGCAGCGCAAATTCATGCTATTTTTGCAGATATTCAAGTTGATGCAATTAAAATTGGTATGTTAGGTAGTGCAGAGCTGACTCAAACCGTTGCCGATACCTTAAAAAATTATGAGTTAAAGAACATTGTGTTAGACCCTGTTATGGTTGCTAAAAGTGGCGATAGGTTGTTAGCTGAAGATGCCATTTGTGCGCTCAAAGAGGTACTGCTACCAATGGTGCATGTGCTCACACCTAATTTGCCAGAGGCGGGTGAATTACTTGGTGTTGCTGAGGCAACAACCCGTGCAGAAATGTGTCTGCAAGCCCAACAGTTTAAACAAACAGTGCTCTTAAAAGGTGGGCATTTGCATGCAGATAGTTCGCCTGATTTGCTTTGGCATAACGGGCAGGCACACTGGTTTGAGACTGAGCGTATTACAACTAACAATACCCATGGCACGGGTTGTAGTTTATCGTCTACCCTAGCTACCAAATTGGCATATACCGATGATTTACCACTGGCATGCCAGCAAAGCAAAGATTATTTAAGCCAAGCAATTAACCATGCAAGTAAATTACAAGTTGGTCATGGTCATGGCCCTGTTCATCATTTTCACCAATACTACTAAATGAGGATAATTAAATGTCACACCCTTACGGCAATGCATGTGCTGCATTTAATCAGTCTTGCCCACAGGTATGGCAAGATTATACAACGCATCAATTTGTTCAGCAGATTGCAGCTGGCAATTTACCTAAAAACGCTTTTTATCATTACCTAGTACAGGATTATTTATACCTAGTTGAATATGCCAAAGCATGGGCATTGGGCGTTGTCAAAGCGGATACCCCAGAAGAAATGAGTTATTGCAGTCAGGCGGTTGACGGTTTGGTTAATATGGAACTTAAGCTGCATTTACAGTTATGCGCTCAAGAGGGAATTGATAAAGCCCACATTCTTAATAGCCAAGCAGATTTAGAGATGCTTGCTTATACACGCTATCTACTTGCAGAAGGACATAATGCTGGCTTTTTAGATTTACTGGCAATTGTTGCTCCCTGTGCTTTTGGCTATGGCGAAATTGGGCTTAAACTAGGCCAGCAAAAACCCGTTGCCAATAATCCATATCAAATGTGGATTGATACTTATGCAGGTGCAGAGTATCAAGATTTTTGCCATACGTTTGGTGCGTTTTTTGAGCAGGCATTGGTTGCTCGTTTGGGCAAGAATTATATGCAAACACCTATGTGGCAAACACTTTGTAAGAAATACCGTATTGCCAGTCAGTTAGAAATTGCATTTTGGCAAATGGGGGTTCGTGGTCAATATTACTGGACATAGCTGTTTTTTAAGTGCGACTAACAATACTACCTAAAACCAACTCTTGGCTCACGCCGCCTTTGGGTTAATATTCTGTCAAAGGCATTGGCAAATTGGGTGCTGTGGGTGTGGTTCATTTTTTTAGGCCCCCCAGTTTGTATGCCGCTGTCTCTTACTTCTTGTAAAAAATGACGCAGACTTAGACGTTGTTGTATGTTGTTTTTGGTTAACTCTTCTCCCCTTGGAGTGAGCACTAAGCCTTGTTTTTGGATAACATCAAAAGCTAAGGGAATGTCTTGAGTAATAATTAAATCTAGGGGTTGAACCAGTTTAACAATCTCATTATCGGCGACATCAAAGCCCTTGGAAACTTGACGGGCATTTATCCAAGCGGGGGCAGGGGTGGCTATATATTGATTGGCAATTAATGTTGTCTGAATTTTGTGCTTAGTGGCGGCCTTAAAGATAATTTCTTTAATCACTTGTGGGCAGGCATCGGCATCAACGAGTATATGCATGTTAGCTGCGCCAGAACATGGGGCTTAAAATAACCAATAATGTAAAAATTTCTAAGCGTCCAAGCAGCATCGCAAACGAAAGTATCCATTTGGCAGCATCACTAATACCGCTATAGTTGGCGGCGACCTCGCCCAAACCGGGTCCTAGGTTGTTAAGACAGGCTCCAACTGCGGAAAAAGCAGTCACATGGTCTAATCCTGTTGCTAGAACTGCCAGCATTAATACCATGTAGGTTAAAATATACATCGCAAAAAAGCCCCATACGGCTTCTAAAATTTTGGGGCTAACAGGACGTTTGGATAGTTTTACAGGAATAATGGCGTTGGGGTGAATTAGTCTATGAATTTCACGCACCCCTTGACGATAAACCAATAATACTCGAATGGCTTTCATGCCACCTGCGGTAGAGCCAGCACAGCCACCAATAAAGGCCATCATAAACAGTAATACGGGTAGGAATATTGGCCATACAGAAAAGTCCACCGTACCAAAGCCTGTGGTGGTGGCAACACTGACCACTTCAAAAATGCCAAAGCGTAGGGCATGATCAAAGGCGTAAGTTTGGGTAAGCCATAAAACTGCAACAGTTAATAAAATACCGCCTGTTAATACAAAGAGAAAAAATTTGAGTTCTGTGTCTTGCCAGAAATGACGTATGGATTTCATACGCCATGCCATAAAATGTAAGGCAAAGTTAAATGAACAGATGACCATAAAAAAGATGCAAATTCCTTCAATAAGTGGGCTGTCAAAATAACCTATAGAGGCATCATGTGTAGAAAATCCGCCAATGGCAACGGTAGAAAAACTATGGGTAATGGCATCAAATACATTCATACCTGCCAGCCAATATGCAATGCCACAAGCAAGGGTTAATAGGAGGTAAATATACCATAGGGCTTTGGCTGTTTCGGTAATGCGTGGGGTGAGTTTGGAGTCTTTAACAGGTCCTGGGGTTTCTGCACGAAATAACTGCATACCACCAATACCTAACATGGGTAAAATGGCAACGGCTAAGACCACAACCCCCATTCCTCCAAACCATTGTAGCTGTTGGCGGTACCATAAAATAGATTCAGGCAGTGCATCTATGTGTGTGATAATGGTCGCTCCAGTGGTTGTCCAACCTGAAAAAGATTCAAAAAAAGCATCAGTAAAACTCAGCCCTGGGTGCTCTGCAAGCATAAGAGGCAAACTGCCAGAGATGCCTAATACCAGCCAAAATAAAATGGTAATAACAAAACCATCTCGTGCTCTTAATTCAGATTTTTTACGCCTAACAGGAAACCACAGCCCCAAACCAGCAAAGAAAATGGCAGCCATGGCGGTTAAAAATGCTTGCATGGCACTGTCTTGATACAAAATGGAGACTAAAATCGGTGGTAACATGCTAAGGCTAAAAACCATTAACAATAAACCTAATACTCTGGCAATAACTTGTATGTTCATGCTTAGCTCCTAATTAGGGGGTTAAAAAAAGCCAAGTCCAACTTGGAATAGTTTTTCAATTTTGCTGATATTGTTTTTATCCATAACAAATACAATAGCGTGGTCATCAGCTTCAATAACCAAATCAGGCAAACCAATTAAGACTTCATCGCCACGTACTACCGCACCAATAATGGTATTATCTGGCAGTTCAATATCTCGAATGGCTCGTCCTATTACTTTAGAGGTATTGGCATCACCATGAGCAATGGTTTCTATTGCTTCGGCAGCACCTCTTCTTAACGAGTGTACTTTGGCAATATCGCCTTTACGAATATAGGTTAATAACGCACTTATGGTGGTTTGCTGGGGGGAGATGGCAACGTCAATACGATCACCTTGTACTAAATCCACATAGGCGGATTTATTAATTAAAGTAATGACTTTACGCACCCCTAGGCGTTTAGCCAATAAGGAAGACATGATGTTGACTTCATCATCATTGGTGACCACGCAAAGTACGTCGGTATTGGCTATGTTTTCTTCTTCAAGTAATTTACTGTCTGTGGCACTGCCTAACAAAACAACCGTGCTATTGAGGTTTTCGCTTAAAAATTCTGCACGTTTGGGGTCGTGTTCAATGAGTTTTAGCCCTGGATATTGACCTTCTAAGGTTTTTGCCATGCGATAACCAATATTGCCGCCACCTGCAATAACAATGCGTCGATAACGGCTTTCTGCTTGGCGCATTTTATTCATTACATCTTTGATTTTATCGCGTGCTGCAATAAAGAAGACCTCATCACCTGCTTCGATAATTTCTTCTTTGCGAGGATTAACTGCTTTGCCTCGTCTAAAAATGGCGGCAATACGGGCATCAATATTGGGGAGATGTTCTTTTAAATCGACAATCGCTTGACCAACCATAACATCACCATAGTTTGCTTTTACGGCGACCAGTTGCACTTTTTCATCGGCAAAGTCCATCACTTGCAATGCACCAGGGTATTGCAGTAGGTAGCTAATTTGTTTGGTTACTAAGGTTTCAGGAGAAATAACAACGTCGATATGAAAAGCATTATCATCAAATAATGCTTTTTCTTGGGAATAGGCGGTAGCACGAATGCGGCATATTTTTTTGGGTGTGTTAAATAGGGTATGTGCAATCTGGCAAGCAACCATATTACTTTCATCACTGCTGGTTACCGCTATAAGCATGTCAGCATCATCTCCACCTGCCCGTTTTAAAACGGGCGGCATACAGGCTTGACCTACTTCGGTTTTAATATCAAGACTGTCTCTTAGCTCACCAAGGCGTTGCTCGTCTAAATCAACCAGTGTGATGTCGTTATTTTCATCGGCAAGGCTTTCTGCCAAGCTACCACCAACCTGTCCTGCGCCTAAAATAATAATTCTCATGCGCTCAACTCCTTAATCTTTTTGTGTGCATTTTAATTGTTTTTCTAATAGCGCATAGTAAAAGCCATCATGTTGTTGATGTGTGGCAAATAATTGCCTGCCCACTGGCTGCGCTATGCCCCAATTGGCGTTGATTTTTAGTTCTCTTGCATCTTTAGTATGCGCTAAAAAATGGGCAACTTGCTGGCTATTCTCTTGCGGTAATATAGAACAAGTCGCATAGAGCAATTTACCCCCTGCTTTGAGTAACGGCCAGATTTGTTTTAATAAGGTTGCCTGTAGTGCAACTAATGCGTCAATATCTTCATTACGACGCAATAATTTAATATCTGGATTACGCCTAATAACACCTGTGGCAGAGCAAGGCACATCTAATAAAATTTTATCATATAAGATATTATCTTTATGCCAAGTTTCAGGCAAACTGGCATCACCATTAATTACTGTTGCCTGAAGACCTAAACGATGCAAGTTTTGCTGTATATGCACAAGCCGTTTTGAATCTATTTCAACAGCACTAACTTGAGCTTGAGCCAGCTCCAATATGTGTGCGGTTTTGCCACCTGGGGCTGCACAGGCATCTAAAATACGCTCATCTTTTTGAGGTATTAGTAAATTAGCGGCAAGCTGCGCTGCCTCGTCTTGTACACTGACCTGCCCTTGCTCAAAGTTGGGTAAGTGTGTGACCTGACAAGGCTTAATATAAATACCTTGAGGACTAAAAGGGGCGGCTATTGGCTCAAGGTCTAAGGCAGCAAGTTGCCCCATATAATCTTGACGAGTGCTGTGTTGCTGATTAATACGCAAACACAAAGGTGGGGGTTGGTTGTTACCAATAAGTATGTCTTGCCAGTTATCTGGCCATGCTTTTTTAAGGCGTTTAATTAGCCATTTAGGGTGGTTATATAGGGTAACAGGACTTTCATCTAAGGCAGTAAGTAGCGTTGATTTTTCTCGTAAAAAACGGCGCAAACAGGCGTTGATAACCACTTTTGCTTGCGGTTGTTTGAGTGCATGACAGGCATTGACGGTTTCGTTAATGGCGGCGTAATCTGCAATATGTTGATATTCAAGCTGATATAAACCGATAATTAATAACGCATGTAATGTTTGTTGTTCATGGGAGAAAGGCTGTTTTAAGAGTATTTTTGCCAGTGCATTTAAACGAAAATAAAAACGACAACTACCAGAGATTAAGTCCCGTAATAATCCTTGCTCTGTAGGCAGACAATGGGCTTTGAGTTGGGGCAGTTGGGCATTTAAAGAGCGTCCTTGAATAATCGCATGCAAGCCTGTTGCCCCTAAAGCACGGACATTTTGCTTATGCTTCATTCAGCATATCGCCTAAATTAAATAACGCACTTTGTCCATTTAATATATCCCGTATTAACATCGGACGTTTGCCTGCTAACTGTATTTGTTTAAGTCCTAACCACCCTTGTTGACAGCTAACCCATACGCAGTCACTATCAATTTTCATTATCTTGCCATATTGCGTACATTCGGGCACATCGGTTTTTATACAGGCACTTAGCACACGCAAACGCTGTCCTTTAATCCAGCAGTAGCACATAGGCACAGGGTTAAAAGCACGAATAGTTAACTCAAGTTGGCTTGCACTTTGTTGCCAATTAAGTTGCGCTTCTTGCTTGTTGAGCTTTTCGGCATAGGTGGCAATGGCATGATTTTGTGTTTGTGGATTAAGCTGTTGTTGCTGTATGTCTTGTAGGGTCTGTAATAACAGCGGTGCAGATAAATGTGCCAGCTTATCATGCAAGCTGGCAGCGGTTTCTGTCTCTGTAATAGCAATATCTGCACAGGCTAACATAGCACCTGTATCTAAGCCTTTATCCATTTGCATAATGGTAATACCCGTCTGCTTATCGCCTGCTTGTATCGCTCTTTGTATGGGTGCTGCCCCACGCCAACGGGGTAATAAAGAGGCATGTACATTAATGCAGCCATGTTTGGGCATGGTCAGTACGCTTTCAGGCAGCAGTAACCCATAGGCAACAACGACCATCACATCAGCATTAAACTGATTTAAGGCATCTCTATCGGCTTGTTGTTTGAAATTAAGTGGCTGTAAAACAGGTAAATGATGGGTTAAAGCCAGTTTTTTAACCGCACTGGACTGAGGCTGTTTGCCCCGCTTTGCAGGACGGTCTGGCTGAGTATAAACCGCAACAACCTGATGTTGACTGTCAAGCAAGGCTTGTAATTGTTTGGCGGCAAAATCAGGTGTGCCAGCAAACACAATTTTCAGACTCATTGGTTATTTATCCCTTTTTAGCGTCTTGTTTGTGTTTACGCTCTAATTTAGATTTTATACGGTTGCGTTTTAAGGGCGAAAGATAGTCCACAAATAGTTTGCCATTTAAGTGATCAAGTTCATGCTGCACACAAACTGCAAACAGACCTGTGCAGATTTTTTCGTATGCCTGTCCAAATTCATCAACCGCATTGAGCTTACAATGAGCCACTCGGTCAATATCTTCATAAAATCCAGGGATAGACAAACAGCCTTCTTGCATGGTTTGTAATTCGCCTTCAAGCACTTCAACTTCGGGATTAATCACAACCAAAGGCTGGTTTTTTTCCTCAGAAATATCCATTACCACAATGCGTTCATGAATATCCACCTGAGTTGCCGCCAGACCGATTCCAGGTGCTGCATACATGGTGTCAAACATATCTGCAACAATCTGCTGGAGACGCTTATCAAAAACCGTTACAGGACGGGCAATGGTGCGTAATTTTGGGTCTGGATATTCTAAAATAGTTAATAAACTCATAATTTTTTGTACTTGCTCTATACTGATTGTGTATCAATTTATGGTATTTTACCCTTACGTGAGAAATAATAAAGGAAAGAAAATGATTAAAACCCTAATAACCAGCTTAATTTTAGTTTCAACACTAATCACAACTAACTTATTTGCATTAGAATTAAAGCCTGATGCGCCTAAACAATATACGGTTAAAAAAGGTGATACTCTATGGGATATTGCTGGTCGTTTTATTGGCAAACCTTGGCAGTGGCCACAAATATGGCATAAAAACCCACAAATTAAAAATCCTGATTTGATTTATCCAAACGATATTATTGGCCTAATCAAACAAGGTTCTCAAACCAAATTAGGGATTATTTCTCGGGCGCACAAAAAAGAGACAAATACACGTCCTATTCAAGCTGTGCCAGATAAAGCATTAAGTCGCCAGATTGCCAGCTATCATTTTTTCACCCCTGAACAAATTAATGCGAGTGCATATATATTATCAACCACCGATAAGCGACTATTAATGTCTACTGGCGATACAATTTATGCTCAAGGTCAAGTCGATGAAGGACAACCAATTTATTATATTTACCGTATTGGCAAGCAGTATGTGGATCAGGAAAACGATGTTGTCTTAGGTCAGCAAGCACTGAAAATAGGCAGTGTTAGATTGCTTAAAAATGGCGATAAAGTCGCAACCTTAGAAGTGGTTTCAGCAGATCAAGAAATAAAAAAAGGTGACCGTATTTTAAGCACCTCACCTTACATTAAAGAAAATATTGTACCTAAAACAGCACCCGATAACCTAACAGGTCGTGTCATAGGCTCACCCAAAAAAGTCAGCAATATTGGTCAATATGATTTATTGGCAATCAATGTGGGTAGCAAGCAAGGCATACAAACAGGTACCTTATTAATGGTCAGCAAGCAAGGTAAAATCGTAACAGATAAAGAGGACAATAAAATTCAGCTTCCAGATAGGCAAGCAGGTTTAATCATGGTGTATAAAGTTGCTGAAAAAATGTCTTACGCTTTAGTATTAAAATCGCAACTCGCCATTAAAACGGGAGATAAAGTGACCGTTGCTAAATAATGCTAAATACTGAATTGTTACAGGCATGGTGGCGACTATCTGCCTTGCCTAAAATGGGAACGGTAGGGCTTGGACACATACGCCAACAACTGCCTTCCCCAGAAGCATTAACCTATGCCACCGCTCAAGACCTAATGGCATTAGGCTTAAAAGAGGCTCAAGCAATACGCTGGGAGCAAGATAAATCACTACTCAACGGCTATGAGGTGCTAGCTAAATGGCAGCAAGAGAACCCTTCTCATCAAGGCATTTTGTTAGCAGGGGTAGCACCTTACCCTGAAACACTATCTAGCATTAAAGACGCACCTACTTTTTTATTTTATCGTGGTCATTTGCCCGCCCTTAGTCAGCCTATGATTGCCATGGTCGGCAGCCGTAACCCCACAGCTTATGCCCAAGAGTGGACGCAGCAAACTGCCAGCGAGTTAGCTGCCCAACAAATAACCATTGTCAGTGGTATGGCTATTGGCATTGATGGTTTTGCACACTTAGGCGCATTACAAACAGGGTCAACCATTGCGGTATTAGGCTGTGGAGCAAATGTATATTACCCACAAAGACACCAACAGCTTGCCAAAAACATACAACAAAAAGGTCTGATTTTATCTGAATTTTTACCCGACACCGCACCACAAGCACGACACTTTCCTGCCCGTAATCGTATTGTCAGTGGTCTATCTCAAGCCTGTATTGTTACAGAGGCAGCCATTAAAAGTGGCTCATTAATTACCGCTAAGCTAGCGGCAGAACAAGGCCGTGATGTCTTTGCGCTACCAGGAGCGGTTAGCAACCCATTAGCAGCAGGCTGTCATCAACTCATTCGTGATGGTGCGCTACTGGTGCGTCATAGCGAGGATATTTTAACCGAGCTAAACTTACCAAGCCGCACCACCAGCAAAATCAAAAAACATGACAAAGCAAGCCCACAAGCCAGCATACCTTCCTTATTAAAAAATATTGACTTTGCGCCCACAAATATCGATTTAATTCAACAACGCTGCCAGTTACCCATGCCCGAATTAATGGCGCAACTTTTGCACTTAGAAATGGAAGGTTGGCTCGCAATGCATGCCAACGGCTATATTCGCATTCGCTAAGAGATAATATGCACAAAACCGATTTTTCATTAAACATTCAGTTGGCACTTCACTGTTTAGAGCAGCAAGGGGTGCTAGCATATCCAACAGAATCCATCTGGGGCTTAGGTTGCCTACCTGAACATGCAGCGGCAATTAATAAAATTTTGCGCCTTAAAATGCGACCTTGGCAAAAAGGTTTAATCTTAGTTGCCGCCAATTGGCAACAGTTAGAAGGCTGGATTAATCCCTTAACGGAGACACAATGGGCGCAAGTTAATGCCCCCCAAGCACACCCAACAACTTGGCTTTTACCCTGTGATAATCGTATTTCACAAAGTTTACGAGGCGCACACAAAACCCTTGCTGTAAGAGTAAGTACCCACCCACTTATTCAGCAATTGTGCCTCCAAGCAGGACCTATCGTCTCCACCTCTGCCAACATTCAAGCACGCCCACCTGCAAAAAATGCCCTACAAGTACAAAAATACTTTCATCAACAAATAGATTATATTTTATCAGGGCAATTAGGCGGCTATAAAAATCCATCAAATATTAAAACTTTGTGCGGAAATCGAGTAAGATAGAGGCTTTTTAAGTGAGCATCGTATGCAACCTAGCGATATTACCCAAGTAAAAGACTACCTATTGTCCTTGCAAAACCGTATTTGCCAAGCACTAGAGGCACTAGACACCCAGCCCTTTATTGAAGAAAACTGGCATAAGCCAGATAGCGACAAAGGTCTACAAGGAGAGGGGCGCACTCGTGTTTTAACTGGTTCGGTTATCGAGAAAGGCGGCGTTAATTTTTCCCATGTATACGGCAAACAACTGCCACCTTCGGCAACACAAAAACGCCCTCAGCTAGCTGGCAGACGTTTTCAAGCATTGGGAGTCTCTTTGGTTATTCACCCACGCAATCCATTTGCGCCCACCTCCCATGCCAATGTGCGTTTATTTGTGGCAGAGCATGAGCATCAAACCCCTGTTTGGTGGTTTGGTGGTGGTTTTGATTTAACCCCTTACTATCCATTTAAAGAAGATGTCATACATTGGCACCAAACAGCCAAAGCCTTATGCCAGCCTTTTGGTGAGGCAGTTTATCCTACCTTTAAAGCCGCCTGTGATGAATATTTTTACCTGCCACATCGACAAGAAACCAGAGGTGTAGGCGGCTTGTTTTATGACGATTTAGAGCGATTACCCAACGCTAAAACTGCCAGTTTCGAGCAATGTTTTGCCTTTATGCAAGCCGTTGGAGATGGCTATATTGATGCCTACCTACCCATTTTACAAAAACGTCATACCCTTGCTTATACCGAGCAACAGCGAGAATTTCAATGTTACCGCCGAGGACGTTATGCCGAATTTAATTTGCTCTACGACCGAGGCACAACCTTTGGTTTACAATCAGGCGGACGCACCGAATCCATTTTAATGTCAATGCCACCTGTGGCGCATTGGACGTATCAATACACGCCTGAGGCGGGCAGTGAAGAAGCCAAATTAACCAACTATTTAACGCCCCAAGCGTGGTTAGCATGAGCGCATACTATGGCGTAATGGGCAATCCCATTAAACACAGCCTATCCCCAGACATTCACACTCTATTTGCCCAACAAACCAAGCAAGATATGCGCTATCAAGCCTTATTGGTTGGCGAACAGGAATTTGCAGCGGCGGTACACCGCTTTTTTGCCCAAGGTGGCAAAGGCTTAAATGTGACCTTACCTTTTAAACAACAAGCATGGCAGCTTGCCCAACAAACCAGCCAACGAGCAGATAATGCTCAAGCAGTGAATACCTTAACGCTACTTGATAATGGACAAATTCATGGCGACAACACCGATGGCGAAGGGCTATTAAACGATTTAGCCAACCAATACACCCAACAGCTAGAAGGCAAACGTCTATTAATTATTGGAGCAGGTGGTGCAGTGCGTGGTGTGCTGGCAAACCTATTAGCAGAAAACCCCCATGAATTGGTTATAAGCAACCGAACACTTGCCAGTGCCGAGCTACTCGCCGAGCATTTTGCAGACCAAGGACAGATTAATGCCCTACCCATGACTCAGGTTAAAGGGCCTTTTGATGTAATTATTAACGGCACTTCTGCCAGTTTACAACAGCGTTTACCAGAGTTGCATGAACAGTTAGTCAACAGCCATACACTGATTTACGATATGGTTTATGGAGCAAAGCCTACCGTATTTATGCAATGGGGCTTAGAACAAGGCGCGCATCAGGTAGCCGATGGGTTAGGCATGCTAGTTGAACAAGCGGCTGCAGCCTTTAAACTATGGCGACAGGTTGATGTTAACAGCATTCAAGCAATTAGCCATATGCGCAAACAATTATCTAACCATTAAGAGAATAAACCAGCATGGATAAAATCATAGAAGTTGAACAGCTTGCCGATAACCAATGGCGAACAAAACACTTACCTAAAAACTGGCTCATCATTGAATTAAGCCCCCAAGACGTATTTGCTGCAGGACATATTCAAGGCTCAGTGCATTTAGATTATAAACTCACACAACCTGGTAGCATGCCAGAGCCTGGCGGTATGTTAGATAAAGCTCGTGTATCTGAATTATTTTCTCAATTGGGTATTTGCCATGACAGTTTTTTAATTTTATCTGATTATGAAGGTGGTGGTTGGGCAGGACGCTTTGCATGGATGCTGGACATGCTTGGACACGACAGCTACTGCTATTTAAATGGTGGATTACAAGCATGGCAAGGCGCTAATTTACCCTTAACAACCGACACCAGCAAAGTAAATACCAGCCAATATCAAGCACAAAATTATCATCAAGCACACCGTATTGACAAAGACAGCTTATTAGACATGCTAGGACAAGATAATCTGGTTATTTGGGACGCACGCTCACCTGCAGAATATGCAGGCAGCAAAGCCAATTCTGCCTTTGCAGGACACATTCCCCATGCTTTACATTATGAATGGACAGAACTGATGGACAGCAGCCGCCATTTACGCCTTAAACCTTTAGCACAGATTAAAAACAGCTTAGCCAACTTAGGTATTGATGACAGCAAAACCATCGTTACCTATTGCCAATCCAATCATCGCTCAGGTTTAACCTATATGGTCGGACGATTGCTAGGGCTTAATATTATTGCCTACGCTGGCGGCTGGGCAGAATGGGGCAATGACCCTGACACCCCTAAAACAACACTGGAGAAATAAATGTTAGACGAAAAACTCTTTGCCCTAAGCCAATATCCCTTACCGCATCATGGCATCTCACGCTTGGCCGGCAAACTTGCAGAAAGCAAACGCCCTTGGTTAAAAAATACATTAATTAAGCGTTTTATTGCAACTTATGGGGTCAACATGCAAGAAGCACAGCGAGAAAATCCCAATGAATATGTTAACTTTAACGACTTTTTCACCCGCGAACTCAAACCAGAAGCACGCCCCATTATTGCTGACTCCCACAGTATTATTAGTCCAGCAGATGGTGCAATTTCACAATTTGGACACATTCATAGCGGACAGATTATTCAAGCTAAAGGGCAGGACTATCAGGTACAAACGCTACTAGGTGGTCATCATAAAACAGCGGAAGCCTTTATCAATGGCGAATTTATGTGCATCTATTTATCGCCCAAAGATTATCATCGCCTACACATGCCCATAGATGGCACGCTCAAACAAAGCATCTATATTCCAGGGCGTTTATTTTCCGTCAATCCTGCCACCGCCAACAACGTCCCCAATTTATTTGCACGCAATGAACGGCTGGTATGTATTTTTGATACCGCCATAGGTGACGTTGCCATGGTACTTGTAGGTGCCATGATTGTAGCGGCAATTGAAACAGTATGGGCAGGTCGAATTACCCCTTTCTCCACCCCTAGCCAACAAGATTTTAATGCACTTGATAACCCCATCAGCCTGAAAAAAGGAGCAGAAATGGGACGTTTTTGTTTAGGCTCTACCGTCATCATGTGTTTTCCTGAAAACAGCATAAACTGGCTTAATAACTGTCAAACAGGACAAAGCATACAAATGGGGCAAGTTTTGGCACACTGTTAACCATAAAACAACATAAAAGCCGTTAATCATTTACCTAAATGGTCGATACCAGTAACACAACAAAGGAGAAAACAATGCACGGTTTTTATCAACAATTAATCTGTATATTGCTCATTAGCAGCTCACTGCCTATCTTTGCACAACAACCAGCAGCGCTTAGCAATGACCAATCTACAGCGAAAACAACAAACCTAAAACTACAAAATTTGCCGCTTGAAATACAGCAAATAAAAACACTATGCCCATGGCGTAGCAAGCAAGGCAAAGGCATAGTTCGTGTTATTTACAGTCAAGAAAAGCAAGCCAATCGACTTTATTTACAATGGATTAAAAGCGCAACAGCCACCACCGTCAGCAAACTATTAAGCAGCATTACAGTACAAGAACTACAAACCACCGATTACCGTTTTTCCATGCCTAGTCAGATTATTCGAGATAATAGCTGCACCCTCATTAGTAAAGCCTTTAAACTACCAGAAAAACGACCGTATCGGCTGTATATTCGACTCAGCGGATTTGGACAATACCAGTTTAGTCAACGCCAAATCCTAGCCGATGGAGAACATTAATTCTTATTACTAAGGGTTAAATCCATATCAGCATACGGATTACAAGTAGGCAAATCAATGGCATGCTTAAAGCCATTTAACGTAATTTCAGTTGCACTTAACTGAATATCCTGCTCGCCAATCATGCCCTCACCAAAACGATAAATTAACTGGTAATCGCCCTTAGTGGCAGCATCTTGATAATCTGCCTGCGCCTTACTCACTGGCTCTAACGCCTTTGCATATTGCTGCATAAGCTGTTTACCATAACGCTGTTGTAACATCTGATAAGTTACGCTCGCAGAAAACACAGGCGCACTGGCATTATTACCACCAAAACCCTTAGAATTAATAAAACCAACCTCTTTAACCGCACAGGCATAATGCTCAGTGCTAATATGTAAATGCTCATCATAAACATCATCAGCCACCTGCTTAATTGTTGTAATTCCTGGCATAATTTGGTACTTAAAAACCCCCAAAGCCACCGCCAACTGATCTCCACTGGCAGGTGCAATCGTATGTCCAACATAAGCCTTAGGCGCACATAATGCCCATTCATTTAACTGATAAGTCTGTGCTAAACGATGATAAATTAATGACTCGCTCACTCTATTTTGCGGTGTGCTAGAGCCATGCGCCAGAATAAAACTACGCTCTTTTAATGCACGCTCACCTAAAATAGCCTTTGTCAGTGCCAGCGACTTTGCCATAGTAATATAATTACCAATACCAGGGGCGGTAATAGACTTTTTGTATCCGTCCGCATTAATAAACACCTCAGGAACAGAACCAAGCACCTCAGCACCCAGCTCTATTGCCAATTTATCGTCCATTAAAATAGCAACCTGCGCCCCCTCACCTAAAGTAAACCCACAATTCTCACCAAAAGGACGCGAGCTTTGGCGTAAATCAACAGCCTGATTACCCGCCAACTTTTGCAACCCCTCCATATTTGCCAATGCCCCCATATTACCGAAACCCTCAATAATTTCAGGGGTAATCGCACACTCACTGCTAGCAACAATAGCAACACGAGTACGTCCTGCTTTAAGATCTGCCAATGCACTATGTAAATTATATAAAAACGTTGCACAAGCCCCAGAACTGGTCATTGTAGTACCCACATTGCCCGTCACATAAGCATTAATAAAATCCGTAGACATGCTATTTAATCCCAATGCCAACTGCTTACTACTTACTCGTTCACCCAACAAACGACTTTTTAACAAGCCCCCCAACCCTTCTTGATGCACCTGACCTGCAATTGAACCGCTATAAGTACCTACCTCATCAGGTGCAACCGCATCTAACACCTGTTGCCAATTTAAACCACTTGATAAAATAGCATCGCTGGTCGCAAAAATAGTCGCCTGCAACCCTCTTGGCTGATAACGGCTAGCATATAAATCCGCAGGATTAAACCCCGTAGGAAATTGTCCAGCACTTTTAATAGGGTTATCGCGATAACTCGCATGCTGAACGCACATATCACCAATTACCTGTACCTGCACCCTACCTTGATGAGGTTGACTCAACCGCCAATTAACAGGAATTGGCTTAGGTAGCTGCTTAACAGGCACACTAAAATTAAGACCCTGTGAATGCCCACTTAACATCATTTTCTGATGCTCATAAGTTGCATCTACAGAAAAATGATTAGACTCTATTTTGCGAATTAACGTACCAGATAACACCATATCTTGTAGTTTTTGCGTTATTTGCTGTGTATTGACTAAATCGCCTTGCGCCGTGTAATACGCCCCTTGCTTATACTGTACAAGGCGCATTAAAGTCGCCAACTCCAATAGCGTCTGTTGCTGCTGTTGATGCCCAAGTGCAGAAAAAACCATACGCCTAAAACCCTGATTAAACGACGTACGTCCCGCAGCATTAACGCCACCCATTGCCACAATTACTGGTAAAACGGTCATTTTTATACTCACTTATTTTTTTTATAGAAATAAAACAGCGTTCAGTGTACGCTAAGCGACAAAACAATAATGACAAATAACCGCCATAAACTATAACAATTACGCCAATTTGCTTTTTTTGCCTAATCCCTAACTAAATAAAGAACTTAAATGCCAGATACCGCCCCCAAACCCAGTTATCAAATTGCCCTTATGATATACCCACAAATGCTTGCCACCAGCGTAACCTTACCCATTGAAATGCTCCAAACAGGTTATGCATTTGCATCACGCCATAGCCAGCAAGTACCACAATTAACTATTCATCTAATCAGTCAAGATGGCAAGCCAGTCCAGTCCCAAGGCGGATTAACATTTCATGCAGATAACAGCTGCGCCACCCTAGAGGCCGTCGATTTATTAATTTTACCTAGCCTATGGCGCAATCCTCGCCCAATTTTAAAGCAACAAGCCACACTAATTAACTGGCTACAACAAAAACACCAGCAACAACCAAACATATCGATGATAGGTGTCGGCACAGGCAACTGCTTTTTAGCGCAAGCAGGCATACTAGATGGCAAACCCGCAACCACACACTGGTACTATAGCAAGCAATTTAAACGAGATTACCCACAAGTATTACTCAAGCCAGACTATTTTATTACCCAATCAGACAACCTCTACAGCGTAGCCAGCTTAAACGCCTTTGCAGATGTCATTGTGCATATTATAGAAACCGTATACGGACAAGCCAGCGCACTGCATGTACAACGCAACTTCTCGCATGAAATTCGCAAACCTTATGAACAACAGCGTTATCTTGCCGATAGCAACGAACGCCACCCAGATGAACTGATTGCCCAAATTCAATTTTATATGCAACACAACCTCAACAAACCGAAAACACAAACACAACTGGCTCAGCAATTTGCAATTAGCCCACGCAGCTTACAGCGACGTTTTCGGCTTGCCATCAACAAAAGTCCCAGTGCTTACTGGCAAGCACTACGCATACACGCAGCCAAAGAGTTATTGACCCACAGTAACTTAAACGTACAAGAAATAGCCTTAGAAGTTGGCTACAGTAATCACAGTTTATTCACACAACAGTTTAAACAACAACTAAGGCAAACCCCTCGTACCTATCGAAAACTGGTGCGTAAAAAATTATTTTCCAGCTAATATCTAGCGTTTAGAGTGCAACAACAAACTTAACACGAATAAACCACTGCTACAGAGCACAATGCTAGGACCTGCTGGCGTATCATAAAAATAAGAACACAACATACCCAAACCCACACTCACAAAACCCAAAACACTTGCCAGCAACACCATTTGCTTAGGCGTATGCGCCAAAGCACGTGCGCTTGCAGCAGGAATAACCAACAGCGCACTAATTAACAACAACCCCACAACCTTCATTGCCACCGCAATAACCAATGCCAACATCACAATCAATGCCAGATTTAACCGTTTAACTGCATAGCCCTCAATACTTGCCAACTCCTGATTAATCGCCACCGCCAACAAACCACGCCAAAGTAGCGTAAGCAACCCACCCACACCAATTGCCACAGCCATAAGCCAATACAACTGCAACTTACCAGAGGCAAGCAAATCGCCAAATAAATAGCTAAATAAATCAACTCGCACATTATCAGCAAGACTTAACACCACCAACCCCAACGCCAATGCACTATGAGAAATAATGCTCAAACTGGTATCAGATGCCAACAAACCATTACCCTGTAAAGGCATTAAAATTAACCCCAACAACAAGCAACTTAAAATAATTGCCAAATTCATATCGACCTCTATCAACACCGCAAAGGTAATACCCAACAACGCACCATGCGCCAACGTCTCCCCCATAAACGCCATACGTCGCCAAATGACAAAACAACCTAAAGGACCCGTAATTAGACTTAAAAGCAACGCATTAAGTAATGGTAAAAACCACCAAACTTCACTCATTACAACCCCCCTTTATCATCACAGACATGATGCTCATGGTTATGCTGATGAATATAAGGCGCATACTCCTGCCCAAACAAATCCAAATAAGCAGGATTTTTTGTCACCTCACTGGGACTTCCAGAACAACAAACATGCTTATTTAAACAAATAACCTCATCGGTTGCTGCCATGACCAAATGCAAATCATGAGAAACCATAAATACCGCACAACCCAGCTCATCTCTTAATACAGGAATAAGCCGATACAACTCTTTTTGCCCACTTACATCAATCCCCTGCATAGGCTCATCTAAAAATAAAATAGCAGGACGATTAAGCAATGCCCTAGCCAACAAAACCCGCTGCCACTGACCACCAGACAACTTATGCAAACTATGTGCGTACAACTGCTGAATATTTAATCGCTCAAGCCAATAATCAATTTGCTGCTTATTAGCCAAAGGAGCCAATGACAAAAAATCCACCACTTGCATAGGCAAATGTGTATCTAAAAGCAATTTTTGTGGCATATACCCCAACGCCAAACCCGCTTGCCGTGTAACATAACCAGATGTAGGCATTTGCACGCCCATTAAAATTTTCAACAAACTGCTTTTACCACTACCATTAGCACCAATTAAAGTAGTAATTTGCCCCGCCTTTAGCTGTAAATCAACCTGCTCTAAAATACGCAAATTAGCTATCTCTAACGACAACTGATGAGCCTGAATAAGCGTCTCACTCATGAGCATGACCTTGACAATTAGGACACACACCCAAAAATTCTGTATTTTGCTGCTGAATACAAAGACCCATCTCTTTTTCTAACTTATGACGTATTCTAAGCAATGCCTTACTCTCAAGCTCCTGAGCCAAGCCACAAAGCTGACAAATAAAAAAACAATTATCATGCTGAACTTGCGGATTTGGACAGCCCACAAATGCATTTAACGAACTAATACGATGAATCAGTTTAGCCTCAAGCAAAAAATCCAAAGCCCGATACACCGTAGGTGGCGCAGAATTAAACCCCAATGCAGCCAATTTAGGCAACAAATCATACGCCCCCACCGGCTTATGGCTCTCCCAAACAAACTGCAACACCTGCTTACGGATAGAAGTCAAACGAATATTTTTTTGCCGACAATACACAGTTGCTTGTGCCAATGCCTCGTGCATACACTCTTTATGATTATGTGGTTGGTAAACCGACGCTGGTAACATAAAATCCCCCTAGATATGAGCTCAATAATAAGGTTATAATATAGCAATTAACCTACGGACACCATCATGTTTTTACGATTTTTTATTTTATTATTCGCCAGTATAAGCCTAAACACCGCCCACAGTAGCGACAGCAAAGTTCTTGCCAGCATACACCCCCTTGCCCTTATCGCCGCCTCCATTGTTGCCCCAAAAAATCTTGACACCCTACTAGATAAAGGCAGCTCACCACACCACTTCAACCTAAAACCCTCCCACATAAAACGCATACAACAAGCCGACATTATTATCTGGGCAGGTGCACAGGTAGAACCTTATCTAGCCCGCTTTGCCGCCCGCAAAAGCACCCACCAAATCTGGCTAGACATGAGCAAAATAGCCACTAACAGCCACATACAAGACCCCCATAAATGGCTACATATAGACAGCGCAATCGCCCTACAAAAGCAACTTAGCCAACACCTAAAGCAAGACCCAACCCCCTTTAACACACAAATAACGCATACCAAAAAACAACTAAAAACCCAACTAACCCCCTACCAAAACGAACCCTTTTTTGTTTTTCATCAAGCATACGACTATTGGGTAGAGGAATTTCAACTGAGCCAACAAAAAGCATTTAGCGAACATGCGCAACACAAAATAGGGCTACACTCCGCACTAAAAATACGCCAACAGCTACAGCAACAAAAAGTACGCTGCATCTTTAGCGAAGCGCAACTATCCGACAAACTAATACGCTCAGTAGCAAACAACCTCAATATCACACAAATACAACTAGACCCTATGGGCTATCAAATAACACCCAGCAAAAACGCCTATAGAGACTTCCTAATAGATATGGGAAACCGCTTTAGACATTGCTTAAGTCACACAAAAACAATCGAAAAAAAACCATAAATACCCTAGAATAACGCCCTCAATCTAAATGGAGAAAAATCATGTGCGGAATAGTCGGTGCAGTAGCACAAAGAGATGTCATAGATATACTACTAGAAGGTCTACATCGTTTGGAATATCGTGGTTACGACTCCGCTGGCGTTGCCATACTCGACCACCAAGGCAAGCTCCAACGAGAACGACGTATGGGCAAAGTCAACACCCTCGCAAAAGCCATTAGCAAACAACCTCTAACTGGAGGTACAGGTATTGCCCACACCCGTTGGGCAACTCATGGTGAACCATCACAAACCAATGCCCACCCCCATGTATCAAATAACATCGCCGTCGTACATAATGGCATTATTGAAAATTACGAAACACTACGAGCAACACTGACCCAACAAGGCTATCAATTTCAGTCACAAACCGACACCGAAGTCATCGCCCACCTTATTGCTCACACGCTCAAACAAGAACCTGACTTACTACAAGCCGTTATGCAAGTACGCACTTTGCTAACAGGAGCCTATGGCATGGTAGTAATGGACAGCCAACAACCAGAACGGCTTATTGTTGCCCGCTCAGGCAGCCCCCTAGTTATTGGCTATGGTATTGGCGAAAACTTCATTGCCTCCGACCAGCTTGCCCTTTTACCCGTTACACGCCAGTTTGCCTTTTTAGAAGAAGGCGACGTTGCCGACATTCGCCGCACCAGCGTACAAATTTACAACCAGCAAAACCACCCCATAGAACGCCCCATTCAAGACTCCCAAGTAACCCATGATGCTGGCGATAAAGGGCAATTTAGACACTACATGCTAAAAGAAATTTACGAACAGCCACAAGCCATCAGCAACACCCTTGAAGGACGGCTCACAAACACCGGCTTAAACCTTGATGCCCTAGGCGACTTAACCGGCATCAAACAAGTACAAATCATAGCCTGTGGCACCAGCTACCATGCAGGCATGACCGCTCGCTACTGGATTGAAGACTTAGCCAACATCAGCTGCAATGTAGAAATTGCCTCAGAATACCGCTATCGAAAATCCGTTGTCCCCGAGCACAGCCTACTGGTTACCATCTCCCAAAGTGGCGAAACAGCCGACACCCTAGCCGCCTTACGTCTCGCCAAGAAACTGGGTTTTAAAAAGACCTTAGCCGTCTGTAATGTGCCAGGCTCTTCTTTGGTACGAGAATCGGACATATCGCTTATGACTCGCGCAGGTGCTGAAATAGGCGTAGCCTCCACCAAAGCCTTTACCACCCAACTGACAGCCCTATTATTATTAGTTGCCGCCCTTGGGCGCAACCACAGCACAAACCACAATGAACAGCGCATTATCCATGCCCTCCAGCAACTGCCCGACGTGATCCAACAAGCACTACAGATGGATTCTCAAATAGAACAACTTGCCGAACAATTTTCCGACAAACAACACGCACTATTTTTAGGTCGTGGAGACCAATACCCCATCGCCATGGAAGGGGCACTCAAACTAAAAGAAATATCCTACATTCATGCTGAAGCCTATGCTGCAGGCGAATTAAAACACGGGCCTTTAGCACTGATTGATGCCGACATGCCCATTGTCATTGTCGCCCCCAATAACGAACTACTAGAAAAACTCAAATCCAACATTGAAGAAGTACGAGCCAGAGGTGGTATTTTATATGTATTTGCCGATAAAAACGCCCATATAACCCCTCAATCCAACCTACAGGTCATCGCCATGCCCCATGCCGATGACATCATCACCCCCATACTCTACACCCTGCCTCTACAACTACTAAGCTACCATGTAGCGGTCATCAAAGGCACCGACGTAGACCAACCAAGAAACCTCGCAAAATCAGTGACCGTAGAATAACAAACAAACTCAAGGACGAGATAAAGTACACAGAATACTCAAGAACAAACCAAGCCAATACAACACTACAGTTTATTTATTATCTAATAATAGATTGCGGGCAAATAATTTTTGGCGTAAAATGCCCAATCGTTCACAGAACGAACATTATTTATAAGATTGACTGACCACTTCAAGGAGTATTTATGCAAAAGTTGATTATGCTTTTTTTAAACATTTTTGCTGATAGGAAATTTAAAAATGCCTCTATGAATATTGATGTTGAAATAGAAAAGGAAAACAACGCCTTTAAAAATCTGACCTTTAGGTTTGACCCTGATTCAACCAACCTATCTTATGTGGATTTAAACTTTAAAATTGGACTATTAAAGTTTAATAAAAAAGAAAACATATCAAAGCATTTTAGCCACTTAAAGCCCTACCAAGTGCACAAAGCAATGTTTGAGCGTATTTTTAATAATATGCGGATGGCCATACCTGGCTCTCACGGTATCAAAGCCACCCTAACCGATGTACGCATTGGTAAGCAAAATCCTCTTAGAGTGGACTTTTATACTCGTTTTGACAATATATAAGGAGTCACCTATGAAACTTCGGTTATTCACTCTTTTATTCACCATGGGGCTTGCCGCTTGCGGCAGCTCTGATGGTTCAAACCCCACTCGTACAGGTGCGCTATCCATTAGCGATAAAGATATTTCACAAATTGCCATGCATATTCATGCCGATGCGAATGCAAGTAAAAATAGTCTATTTGTGTATGTTTACCCAAGCTGGGTGAATAAGATAGCTAATATTACTAGAAATCTGGAATTTGATAATGACTCTAAACTGCTATTGGTGATTAACGATAGCCAAGAACATGTATTAAATAGGATTCCTTATCCCTACACGTACACAGAAAAGTACACAGAACCAGAGTCTGATAGGCCTTATTATTATGGAATAACACTACCTTTGAAGGACATTAAAGACGCTAACTTTCGTTTAAAATTGGTGCGTGATAGCGATAGTAATACCTATGACACAATATTCACATTGCCGATGGATATTGAGGTTGTTTCTAAAGAACCGTTAGAGAACAGCAAGCTAAATCTAACCCGCAATTACAGCCAAGGAAAAAGTGCTAAAGTTAAATGGCAACCTGCTATTACACCTCCTGCTACTGATTACTTCTTTTTTAAAGCAATAAATGAAACCTGCAGCATTAAAGAAAATAATCAGATTGTAGGCACTTATAAGAAAAAGCCTGATCATGTCTCACTAGGAGCTGGAGATCCCTACCCTCTTGATATAAATAAACAGGCAGAATCTGGTTACCTATTTAGATATTGGCCAAAACCTACGGCTAAGGATAAGTATTATGACCCGAATAATGGCAAGAACGTGCTAGAAGAATTTATTCGTTATAAAAAGGAAGCAGACAAAATTGATTTTAGCGCTCGTGCGAATAACCTAAGCGCATACTGTGAAGGAAATCTTATTTTATACACCTATGTTGATTTGAGTAAAAAAGAGATAAAAGAAGGCGTAACGGATTTAGCAGACCAAGTAAAAGGTGATGCGCGTTATCACTCATCGACAATACATATCACTAGAAATCGATATATCCCTTACTTTTTTAAGTATCAATACACTGAAAAAGATAAAAATCTTGGTTCAATCGAGCCTGAAACTGCTCACTTGATGTTTATTAGGCAGTAGGAGGCTAAGGAGAAACCTATGAAAATTCGACTACTCACTCTTTTATGCGCCATGGGGCTTGCCGCTTGCGGCACCCCTGATGGTTTAGGTCCAACTCAATTTGGTCTTATAGCAGCTCCTGTAGGGATTAGTGATAAAAAAATATCAGACATTGCCATGCACATTTATGCAGATGCAAACATCAGCAAAAATAATCTGTTTGTGTATGTTTACCCCAGCTGGATAAATAGGGCTGTCAACACCACTCGTAACATTGAGTTTGATAATGGCTCTAAGCTGGTATTGGTGGTTAATGACAGCCAAGAGCACGTATTAACTCGGGTATATCCATATACATATAGAGCTAATTCAAAGCTTGTTAAACCCTATTATTACGGGGTGAACTTACCTTTAGAAGGCGTTAAAAACGCTAACTTTCGTTTAAAACTGGTACGAAATAGCGATAGCAATACCTATGATTCAGTATTTAGACTGCCTGCCGATATGAGCGTAAAATCGTATTCAAAACCCTTAGAAAATGGCAAACTAAACCTAACCCGAAGTTATGCCAAAAATGGCAGTATTAAAATCTACTGGCAAGCAGGCATCACAGCCAATCCTGATGATAGGTTTTTTTACCTAAATAAAAATGACACCTGCATTGCAAAAGAGCACAGTCAAGTGATAGGTCGCTATAAAAAACTGCCCGATACCTATAGTTACACTTCCAAAGAAATTAGACCTTTAAATATTAACGATGACTACAGCTCATATAAAATATCCTATGGCTATAATCCAACAGATAAAACGTATAAAAACTCTTATGGTACGCCTAATCATGGTGAAAGCATCTTAGAGGAAGTGATTCGATACAAAAAAGAAGCTGAAAATATTGATTTAAATGGTGAGCGCGCCAACAATTTAAGCCTGCACTGTGAAGGTGTGCTGTCTTTGTATTCCAGTGCTTACTTAAGTAAGTCTGATATTAAAAACAATAAAACCGATTTTAATTATGAAATAAAAGGTAATAAAAACTATTACGCATCAAGCATGGGAATAAGAAAAATCATTCAAGTGCCTTTCTTTTTTGATTATAAATATACCGAAAAAAATGAACAAGTTAATGGAAGAGACCCTGAAACTGCTCACTTAATGTTTATTAGGCAGTAGGAGGCTAAGGAGAAACCTATGAAAATTCGACTACTCACTCTTTTATGCACCATGGGGCTTGCCGCTTGCGGCAGCTCTGATGGTTTAGGCTCACTCGCAAGCAGCAATCTCCATACAATAAACTGAGCGCATCCCCTGATTATTGCACATTCTCCCAAACGGCGAGGCTTGGTTTGGCTTGGTTGAGCGTATAAAAATGTAAACTCGGTGCGCCCCCTTGGAGTAAACGCTCACATAAATGGCTAACCACTTCTGTACCAAAGGCTTTGATGCTGGCACTGTCATCGCCATAGGCTTCCAGTTGTTTGCGTATCCAACGTGGAATGTCTGCCCCACATGCATCAGAAAAACGTGCTAACCGGCTGTAATTGGTAATCGGCATAATGCCTGGCACAATGGGAATGTCGATGCCTTTGGCTCGTACTTTGTCCACAAAGTGAAAGTAGCTATCTGGGTTAAAAAAGTATTGCGTAATGGCTCGGTTAGCCCCTGCTTTAACCTTGTTAACAAAGTGAGTTAGGTCTTGTTCAAAGTTGCTTGATTGTGGGTGCATTTCGGGGTAAGCCGCTACTTCTAGGGTAAAATAATCGCCTGAATGCTCACGAATAAAACTGACCAATTCATTGGCATAACGTAGCTCACTGTTTGCTAAACCTGCACCTGAGGGCAAGTCGCCACGTAAGGTTACAATGCGTTTAATGCCCATGCTTTGGTAGGTGTCTAGCAGTTCTTTGAGTTCGGCTTTGCTGTCGCCTACGCAGGATAAATGCGGTGCAGCAGGTACATCGCCCAGTTCGTGTAGCTGCTTAATTAATGCTACCGTGCGATCACGGGTAGAGCCGCCTGCACCGTAGGTTACGGAGAAAAATTCAGGTTGTACTTGGGCTAATTGCTGACGCACCTGTAATAGCTTGTCGGTGCCTTCTGCGGTTTTGGTTGGAAAAAATTCAAAACTTACGTTTGCCATAATGCAATGTCGCTATGCGCCTCTTGGGTTGTGGCTTTTGCCGTCCGTGGCAAAAACGGGATTAATATTTGTAGTCTTCGGCTTTAAATGGACCGTCTACTGGAATGTGAATGTACTCTGCCTGTGCTGGCGTGAGTTTGGTAATCACACCGCCAAAACCTTCAACCATGTCTTTGGCGACTTCTTCGTCTAGTTTTTTAGGTAGCACTTTAACATACAGATTTTCTGCTTTTTTATCTGCTGGCAGGTCGGCAAATTTGGCTGCAAATAGGTGTATTTGAGCCAGCACTTGGTTGGCAAATGAGCCGTCCATAATGCGTGATGGGTGACCTGTGGCATTGCCTAAGTTAACCAGTCGTCCTTCAGATAGTAGCAGTAGGTGGTCGTTGTCTGCTTGCTTACGATAGACTTTATGCACCTGTGGTTTAATTTCTTCCCAGTGCCAGTTGGCACGCATATAGGCGGTGTCTATCTCGTTATCGAAGTGTCCAATATTACAGACAACAGCACCACTTTTTAGGGCTTTGAGCATATAGGCATCGCACACATTTAAGTTGCCTGTGGTGGTAACCAATAGGTCTGTGTGTTGTAGCAGTTCACGGTTGATGCCAGCATCTGAGTTGCTGTTAATGCCGTCTTTATAAGGCGATACCACTTCATAACCGTCCATGCAGGCTTGCATGGCACAAATGGGGTCAATTTCGCTGACTTTTACAATCATACCTTCTTGACGTAAAGAGGCGGCCGAGCCTTTACCCACATCGCCATAGCCTATTACAAGGGCTTTTTTGCCAGAAAGTAGGTGGTCGGTGCCTCGTTTGATGGCATCGTTTAAGGAGTGACGGCAGCCGTATTTGTTGTCATTTTTTGATTTGGTCACTGCATCATTGACATTAATGGCTGGAATTTTCAGCTCGCCTTTATTTAACATATCTAAAAGACGGTGTACGCCTGTGGTGGTTTCTTCCGATAGACCATGAATGTTATCCAGCATTTCAGGAAAGCGTTTATGTACCATTTCGGTTAAGTCGCCGCCGTCATCTAAAATCATATTCGCGTCCCATAGTTCATCAGAACCTTGTTCTTTTTTCAGGGTTTGTTCAATACACCAGTTAAATTCTTCTTCGGTTTCGCCCTTCCATGCAAACACGGGAATGTGCGCTGCGGCAATGGCGGCGGCGGCTTGGTCTTGGGTAGAGAAAATATTGCAAGATGACCAGCGCACCTGTGCGCCTAAATCTACCAGCGTTTCAATCAGTACCGCTGTTTGAATGGTCATGTGAATGCAGCCCATAATGCGTGCGCCTTTTAAAGGTTGGCTGGCAGCATATTTGCGTCTTAGTGCCATTAAAGCGGGCATTTCGCCCTCGGCAATTTGAATTTCTTTACGCCCCCAGTCAGCTAGGCTTATGTCGGCAACTTTATAATCGTTAAAACTCATGGTATTTTCCTTTGTAAATTAATTGGTTAGTTAAATTGTTTGGCGGCATTTTGTAGGGCAGAAACTTTGTCGGTTTTCTCCCATGTAAAGGCGGTAAAGGTTTTGCTTTTTTGCTCGCCATGTTCGTTATATTCATAGCTGTGTGTAACAGGTTCACGTCCAAAATGCCCGTAAGCGGCGGTTATTTGATACATGGGGTTAAGCAGTTGAAGTTGGGTTTGAATGGCATACGGGCGTAAGTCAAAGACCTCATCTACTACTTTGGCTAGTTGCTTGTCTGCAATGCGACCTGTGCCAAAAGTATTCACTGAAATAGAGGTTGGCTGTGCTACGCCAATGGCATAAGAAACTTGAATTTCACAGCGTTTGGCAAGTCCTGCGGCAACAATATTTTTTGCCACATAACGTCCCATATATGCTGCGGAGCGATCCACTTTTGAGGGGTCTTTACCAGAAAATGCACCGCCACCATGACGCGCCATGCCGCCATAGGTATCAACAATGATTTTACGCCCAGTTACGCCAGCATCACCAACAGGACCTCCTATCACAAAATTGCCTGTGGGATTAATATGATAAAGCGTTTTATCCGTTAGCCAGCCTGCTGGAAATACGGGTTCAATAATCTGTTCTTTGACCGCTTGGCGTAGTTCTTCAAGGCTGATATAGGGGTGATGTTGGGTGGATAATACCACCGCATCAACCACGGGTTTCTCGCCTTCATAATTAATTGTAACCTGCGATTTGGCATCAGGGCGCAACCAAGGCAAGCTCCCATTGCGGCGTAGCTCTGACTGACGCTGAATTAAACGATGGGCATAATACACAGGAGCAGGCATTAAATTTGGGGTTTCATCGGTGGCATAGCCAAACATCAATCCTTGATCGCCTGCACCTTGGTCTTCAGGCTTGGCTCTATCAACCCCCATATTAATATCTACCGATTGCTTACCAATGCCGTTTAACACCGCACAGGTTGCGCCATCAAAACCCACATCGGAGCTGTTATAGCCAATGTCTGTAATGACCTTACGGACAATTTCTTCAAGATCCACATAGCATGAGGTGGTCACTTCCCCTGCAATGATTGCCATGCCTGTTTTAACTAAGGTTTCTACAGCTACCCTTGCATGGGGATCACGGGCAATAATGGCATCAAGCACGGCATCAGAAATTTGATCGGCAACCTTATCAGGGTGCCCTTCAGAGACGGACTCTGAGGTAAAAATTGAGTAATCACTCATGGTTTTTCTCCTTTAAGAGGGTTAAATAGTCGAAATTGAATTTGAAAGCCATTATTTAAACCTAAATATTGGCTTTGTTTTTCTCTCAAGCCTGCTTGAGTTGCCCATAGGCTTAATTCTTCTGGCTCAAAACCTAGCCATAAATCGCCGCAACTGTCTTTTGCCCAATGCTGTTCATGGCGATATAGGTCGGTAATTAAGAGCGTGCCTTGAGGTTTTAATAAAGCGGCGGCATCGACCAGCACAGTTTTTGGCGAGGGCACATGATGCAGCACCATATTAATGGAAATAAAGTCCATCTGTGTGTGCCAGCTCTCACTGCCTGCTAGGGCAAGCTGTACATTGGTAAGCTGTAGTTGATGCACTTTTTGGGCAGCTAAATCTAACATTTCTTTGGCAATATCAATGGCATACACCTGCTTAAAGCGAGCAGCTAGTGCAGGTAAAAAACTGCCCTCGCCCACACCTAACTCCAAAGCCGCACCTGCCTCCCCTTGATATGCTGTTAAAATCCCCTGTAACGTTGTGCCATATTGATCGTAGGAGGCAATTAAATCTTGCTGCGCTTTAAATTCATCAGCATGGCGGGCAAAAAACTGTGCACAAGCCTGTTTGCGCTCTTGCCATACTTGCTGTAATCCTGCTTGTTGCAGGCGAGTGAATTGCTGGGTGTCATCAATGCCAGCAAACAATAACCCCAACCACGCATTAAACGCATTTTGCTGTAGCAGTAAAGGTCGTGCATAAAAAATACTGTTTCCCTCACGCTTTTTAACCAGCAGATTTGCTTCTATTAGTCGCTTTAAATGGTGGCTTAAACTGGATTGCTTAACCGCTAAAATATCGCAAATTTCAAGCACGCTAAACGAGCCTTGCCCCAGCAAGTGTAAAATTTGCATACGCAGCTCATCACCTGCTGCTTTGCAGGCAGTAAGATAATCTGTCTCTGCTATGGCGTTGGAGTCTGTTTGAGAATTTGCTAATGATAATGACATGCAGCAAAGTGTAGTCGCAATTTAGAACTATATCAATTTTTTTTGATATAGTTTTGTTAAAAAAGATAAATACGCTTTTTAGCTGTATTCTCTAGCTCATTAAAAATATATTCTTTATTGATTAACCTGATTAGGTTGCATACACTTATCGCCTTTTTTTATCCCAATAAAAGAGTTTATGGCAACCGTTCAAAATACGCATACCCCTATGATGCAGCAGTATTTACGCATCAAACAACAACATGCTGATAGCTTGTTGTTTTATCGCATGGGCGATTTTTATGAGTTGTTCTTTGATGATGCGAAGCTGGCATCTAAGTTATTGGATATTACCCTTACGGCGAGGGGCAAGTCAGCAGGCACTCCCATTCCTATGGCAGGAGTGCCTTATCATGCTGCGGATAATTATATTGCTCGTTTGGTTAAGCATGGTGTGTCTATCGCCATTGCAGAACAAGTAGGCGATGTAACGGGTAAAGGACCTGTTGAGCGCAAAGTGGTGCGTATCATTACCCCGGGTACATTGACCGATGAGGCATTTTTAGAGGCCAGCGAAGATAATTTGATTATGGCAATTTATGGGCATACAGGAAAACGCAATAAGCATGAAAGCCCTTTTGCAATGGCGACCTTAGATTTGAGCTGTGGGCGTTTTTGTATTAGTGAATATGCACAGTTAAGCCAGCTTATTGATGAGGTTAAACGTATTCGTCCTGCGGAGTTGTTATATTCTGAGCAGTTTGCCATACAAGAAAGTGTGCTTTGTGATTATGTGGGTTTAAAGGCATTAGATGAGCTGCACTTTAATTTTGAAAGTGCTAATAAATTGTTGATAAAGCAATTTAAAACTCGTGATTTAAGCGGTTTTGGTTGCACGCAAATGCGAACTGGCATACGCACTGCTGGGGCGTTGTTGTATTATGTACAAGAGACACAACAGCAAAATCTTGAGCATATTAATACCCTTAAAGTGGAAAATTATGATGATGCAATCAGTATTGATCCTGCCTCACGTATTAATTTAGAAATTGATCGTAATGCCCAAGGCGAGAGCCAACATACGTTGGCAGCAATGATGGATAAAACACGCACGCCTATGGGGGCTAGGCTACTTAGACGTTGGCTTAATCGTCCATTAACTAAGCAGGCAGTGTTGATACAAAGGCAGCAATTTATAGATGAGTGTCTGCAAAATTTTGTACATGAGGACATTCGCCAGCAGTTAAAAGCCATTGGCGATTTAGAGCGCATTTTGTCTCGTGTGGCTTTAAGCTCTGCTCGTCCTCGTGATTTAACCCGTTTGCGTCAGGCATTGGCGGTGTTGCCCGATATTCGTCAATCGCTTAGCACCTGTAATGGAGAGTTGGCGCAAGCACTGTATCTATATATTAATGAATATCCTGATTTGCATAATTTACTTATGCAGGCACTTATTGATGAGCCACCTATGACCATTCGTGATGGTGGTGTACTGGCAGTCGGTTTTGATGATACGCTTGATGAATTGCGTGCGCTAAGCCAAAATAGCGGTGATTTTTTAACCAAGCTGGAGCTTAAAGAGCGTGAGCAAAGCGGCATTGCAACCTTAAAAGTAGGCTATAACCGTGTACATGGATATTTTATAGAAATAGGCAAAGCAAATGCGGCACAAGCGCCTGCTCATTATATTCGTAGACAAACACTAAAAAACGCCGAGCGTTTTATTACCCCTGAACTTAAAACCCATGAAGACAAAGCATTAAGTGCAAAAAGTCGTGCATTAGCTCGTGAAAAGCACTTATATACGGAGTTATTGCAACAGATTTGTCTGCTATTAACAGATTTACAGCAAACCGCCAGTGCATTGGCAGAGCTTGATGTGTTGTGTAATTTTGCTGAACGTGCGGAAACACTGGACTTAAGCTGTCCTCAATTAAACCAAGAAGACGGTATTTGTATTGAGCAAGGGCGGCATTTGGTTGTGGAATCTTTGCTAGCAACCCCTTTTGTGGCGAATGATACTGAACTAACAGAAAACCAGCGGCTGCATGTTATTACAGGTCCAAATATGGGGGGTAAGTCAACCTATATGCGACAGGTAGCGTTAATTGTTTTGCTTGCACATACAGGCAGTTTTGTACCTGCAAAAAATGTCAAAATAGGACCTATTGAGCGTATCTTTACACGTATGGGGGCTTCCGATGATTTGGCATCTGGACGTTCTACTTTTATGGTGGAAATGAGTGAGACCGCACATATTTTACATCAGGCAAATGCTCGCAGTTTGGTGCTTATGGACGAGATAGGCAGAGGAACCAGCACTTATGATGGACTTTCTTTAGCATGGGCAACAGCTTGTTATTTGGCTCAGAATGTAAATGCATATTGCTTGTTTGCAACCCATTATTTTGAGCTAACTCAGCTTGCTGAGCAATTTACAAATGTGCGAAATATGCATCTTAAAGCAACAGAGCATAATGAGCAGATTATTTTTTTACATCAGTTACACCAGGGAGCTGCTAGTCAAAGCTATGGTTTGCAGGTAGCAAGATTAGCAGGTGTGCCAGATGCTGTGATTAAACTGGCGCAAGGGCAACTTAAAAAACTAGAACAAAAAACATTAAACGAAATGCAAGCAGTTGCACCAACACAAGCACCAATACAAAACGATTTATTTGCAACAGTATCGGCAACAGAAGAGGCACTGGAACAACAAAATCTCGATGAGCTTACACCCAAACAAGCATTGGATTTTTTATATCATTTAAAGGCGTTGCAGGGACGTTAAGTTATTTTTTGGGATTTTGACTATGCAACAGGTTCATTGCTTGTTCTGATTTGCCAGCAACAATGTCTATAAGCACATCTAAGATGCGCTCAATGCTTCTATCAATACTTATTTTATCTTCAAGACAGGGCTTACCAAGCACATGGGCGGTCACTTTATCTTTACTGCCTGGGTGTGCGATACCAATACGCAAACGATAAAAATCAGTTTGTTTGCCTAAGCGATTAATAATGTCACGCAGTCCATTTTGCCCACCATGCCCACCTCCTTTTTTTAAGCGAACGCAACCAACAGGTAGGTCTATCTCATCATGTAGCACGAGTATTTCTGCAGGCTTAATTTTATGAAAATGCGCTAAAGAGCTAACTGCTACACCACTTAAATTCATATAGGTAGTAGGGGCTAAAAGCCAGCAGGTTTGGCTACCAATTTGCCCTTTTCCAAGTTGCCCTTGGTGCTTTTTATCTGCTTTTAGATTGATTTGATACTTTTCTGCTAATGCTTGTAATGCCCAAAAACCTGCATTATGCCGAGTTTGTGCATATTCTTTACCGGGATTTCCTAAGCCTACAATTAATTTTATTTTTTCTGACATCATTTTTACCCACAAAAAAACGGGGCAAGCCCCGCTTTTTTTTATGCTATTGCGGTGTTATTCTGCACTTGCATCGCCTTCGCCAGCTTCTGCACTATCATCAGCATTGGCACTGCCGCCTTTTTCTGCACGAGGCTCAACCACACTGGCAACAACTTCATCATGGTCTTCACCTAGAGCAAGGGCAACAGAGGATACATTTTCTGGCAATTTAATATCACTTAAATGTACACTACCGTTGATTTCTATGTCTGCCATATCTACTTCAATGTATTCAGGCAAACTAGAAACCTGACAGTTTACTTCAATACTTGAGGCATTATGTAGTATTTGTCCACCCTGTAGTTTTACACCTTTACAAACTTCTTCGTTAATAAAGTGTAGTGGTACACTGGTTTTTACTTCGGTATTCATACTGACACGCAAGAAATCAGCATGCCAAATAATGTCTTTAGCAGGGTGACGTTGCAGGTCTTTTAATAAAACAGTATCTTCTTTGCCGTTAATTTTAAGGTGGATAATACTGCTATAAAATGCCTCATCGTCTAATGCACGTACAAGCTCTTTACTTTCTAAAGTAATGCTTTGGGGCTTACGCAAGTTTGCTCCAGCTTTGCCACCATACACAATGGCTGGCACTTTCTTTTCACGGCGCAGGCGGCGGCTCGAACCTTTCCCTGCATCTTCGCGAATGTCTGCATGTAATACAAATTGTTGTTCTGACATAATTTTTTACCTATTAAAGTTAAATAAAGCACTCACCTCGACCAGTTGAGTGCACATAATGTGCTTGTTAACGGAACATAGCACTGATTGATTCTTCGTTGTTAACACGACGAATCGATTCTGCCAATAAACCAGAGATGGTTAATTGACGAATATTGGGTAATGCTCTTGCTTCTGGGCTAAGAGGAATGGTATCGGTCACGATAAGTTCATCAATTTCTGAGTTGCTTAAGCGTTCAATCGCAGGTCCAGATAAAATAGGGTGTGTGCAATAAGCAACCACTTTGGTTGCACCATGCTCTTTTAGAGCAAGAGCAGCATGACATAATGTACCTGCGGTATCGACCATATCGTCTGCTAAAATACAGGTTCTATCTTTAACTTCACCAATAATGTGCATCACTTCTGATACATTGGCTTTAGGACGACGCTTGTCAATAATTGCTAAGTCCACATTAAGCTGTTTGGCAATAGCACGAGCACGTACTACACCGCCAATATCAGGGGAAACAACGACGGCATTTTCGTAGTCTTGACGCTCAATATCATCTAATAAAATCGGAGAGCCATACACGTTATCAACGGGAATGCCAAAAAAACCTTGAATTTGATCGGCATGCAGATCAACAGTCATGACTCGATTGATACCAGCACCTGCCATCATATCGGCTACGGCTCTAGCACTAATAGGCACGCGAGCACTTCTTGGACGACGGTCTTGTCTGGCATAACCAAAATAAGGCACCACGGCAGTAATACGTGCAGCAGAAGCACGATGTAAGCAATCTGCCATAAGCAGCACTTCCATTAAGTTGTCGTTGGTAGGCGCACAGGTTGGTTGAATAATAAACGTGTCTTTGCCACGTACATTTTCGTTGACTTCTACGGCAATTTCGCCATCACTAAATTTATCAACGGTGGCATCGCCCATGGGCAAATCCAGACGTTTTACTACAAGGTGTGCAAGTTCAGGGTTGGCGTTACCAGTAAATACCATTAATTTTGACATGATACATTGAGCCTGTGAGTGTTTGTAAGTTGACTGGATATAAGAAAATGGCTGAGGTGGTAGGATTTGAACCTACGCATGACGGGATCAAAACCCGTTGCCTTACCGCTTGGCTACACCCCAGCAACCTAGTTAGCTTGAGCTAAAGTTTGGACAAGGCTTGCTGTGTTGATGAAATATTCATTCCTCTGGCAACAAAACTAATCCATTCTTTTGGCATCTGTTGTTGTGTTTCTTCTGCCTCTTGCCGATTGGCAAAAGCGGCAAACACACAACCACCTGTTCCAGTGAGCTTGGCTTTAGCAAATTTGCCTAGCAAATTCATTGCCTTATCTATGTCTGGATACAACGCTCTGACTAAGGGCTCACAATCATTATGCCCCTCATCTGCTAACGCGGTGCGAATACTAATGGCTGGCGTGTTTCTTGTCAAATCTTTATGTGAAAAAATTCTACCCGTGTGTACCTGTATGTTTGGATTAAGAACTAAATAGTAAGGCTCATCTAGGTTATTAAGGGGGCTAAGTTTATCTCCCACACCTTCTGCCCACGCCGCTTGTCCATAAATAAATACGGGCACATCAGCACCTAACTGCAATCCTAATTCAGATAATTGAGTTTGATTTAGCTGGCATTGCCATAGCTTATTTAGCCCTAAAAGAGTGCTGGCAGCATTGGAGCTACCACCGCCTAGACCACCACCTATGGGTAATTTTTTTTGACACTCAATATCTACACCATAAGGGCTATGGCTATGTACTTGTAATAGTTCTGCTGCTTTATAAATAAGGTTATCCCTTTCTTGAATATTATCCATAGCAGGACGAATAGAGATGTGTGTGTCTGTACGGCGGGTGAATGTTAAGGTATCTCCATAATCTAAAAACTGAAAAAGGGTTTGTAAATTATGATAACCGTCTGGACGCTGATTAAGTATATGCAAAAATAGATTGATTTTAGCTGGTGCAGGTAGTGTTAAAGAAAGTACGTTAGTCATACAAAGTCCAGCTTTTTATAGAGAGAATAAAGCGATAATCTTTGCCTGTAATTTTAATTAAGCTAGGCAGATAATGCCCACTTTGATATTGATATCTTGAAAGTCGGATAGTCCAATCGTCCTGCTGAATACGCTCAATATAACCAGCGTTGTCATAGGTTATGTTTTGGGCTGGCATTTTGGGATTGTCGATGCCTTTTATCCAGTAGCGTAACTGATTAAGAGGAAAAGACCAGCCGAGGTGTTTTTGCATTAATACTTCACCAGATTTTGCCGTTTGCGGTTTTTGCCAAGTGGCAAGCTGTAAGCTGACCTGTTTATCATTACCTTGAATGCGGGTTGCGCCCTGAGCCAAAGGCCCTGCAATATATAACGAAAAAGCGTGTTTATTTTGTTGCCAGTTTAGATAGCCTGTAATGCCCTCTTGATGATGACGAATGGAGAGTTTACCTCGCACGTCCCAATGTTGCAGTTGTGCGAGCAAGGCTTGGCGTTCATCTTGTTTTGGTAAAAATAAAGAGCAGCTACTTAATAGTAGGCAAAATAACCCTAGAATATATCGTTGCTTGTATGTATTAATTGGCATTTAGCCGTTCCTTTGTTTGTTGAATAATAGCACTGTTGGGGTCGGCTTTAAGTGCTTTTGTCCAAACTTCTTGAGCAGCATCTCGGTTTCCTCTAAGCCATAATACTTCACCTAGGTGTGCAGCTATTTCACTATCTTGATTTTTCGCAAAGGCTTCTTCTAAAAACGATTTGGCCTCTTCTAAATCGCCAAGTTTAAAATACAGCCAACCTAGACTGTCTAAAATGGCGGCACTTTTAGGGTTTAATTCATAGGCTCGAGTAATCAATATCTTTGCCTCATCTATACGCTGGGTTTTGATTAATAAGGTATAGCCTAGGGTGTTTAAGGCTTTATCATCGTCTTTATTGAGTACCAACATCCGTTTTAAGTCTTGCTCTGCAAGAGAGAGATTATCTTGCTCAATGGACAAAACAGCACGTGCATAAAGCAAATCAGGAGAATTAGGAAATTGTTTAATGCCTTTATTATAGGTGCTCATGGCGGCTTTAAATTGTTTATCCTGCATAAGAATATCTGTTTCTAATAGCAAAAAGTTCAAGTTTGGTCGCGCGCTGTCTTGTTGCAATTGCCGAACATACTTCAAGGCAAAGGCAGCGCCTTTTTGATGATATAAAATATCTATAATTTGGGTTTTTGCAGGTAAGTATTCACGACTTTTAGTAATTAAATAAAAATGTGTTAGTGCCTTATCATATTGTTGATACTTGCGCGCCAAACGTCCTAAATAATAATGTGCTTGATTGAGGTTTTGCTGCTGGTTTAGCAGCTTGGTTAAATGCGCCTTAGCAGCGTTATCTTGCAACATATCTAACTCTAATAATGCCAAAGAGAGCAAAATATCACCATCAAATGGGTGGGCTTGGTGTAATACAGCAAACGCATCTAATGCCGCTTGTTGTCGCTGCGTATGAATAAGCAAACGGGCTTGTAGCAAAGCGATAGATTTATCATCAGGATAATGTGCAGATAGTTGATTAACCCAGTCTAAGGCTTGCTGTGGTTTATTTTGCAACAATAATAAACGGGCTTTTTGCAAGCCAATATCTTTGCGCTTGGGGGTCATTTTTAAGGCCGACTTATAACTTTGCATCGCCGCTTTAGGCAGCTTTAATTGTTGCTGTAACAACCCTTGGGCATATAATAAATTCGCTTGGTTATCTGCATTGTTACTATGCTGCTGACGAATACGATTTAATAATTGTTTTTTTTGAGGAACACTTAAATGTTCACCAAACAAGGCTAAATAATGGTAGGGAGTATAACTTTTTAATGCCTCTAGCTGTTGCATATAGCCAAAGGCTTTTAACGTATTACCACTACGCAAATAAAACTTTGCTGCCTGAGCAAGTGCCTGCGTATTTTTAGGGCTGGCTTTAAGCCAGATAGCTAATGCTTGTTGTTGAGCTGGCAGATCCTGTACAAATTTAGCAATATCTAAACTGCGCTTTGCCACCTCAGCGTCTTTTGTCTGTTGTGCTTGCTTTAAATATACATTGAGTGCATAACGATAATGCTGTCTTTGTCCTGCAATCTCTGCCAACAATAAATTCGTTAAGGTGTCTGAGCTAATGGGCTTGCTTGACTGCTGTATTGTGGCGACTGTTTGCTTGCTAACTGGCTTGGCTTTACTCTCTACAGTGCTATTTTGTGATGGTAAAGTCGGCTTGCTGGCGCAAGCCGTGAGCAAGAATGTCAGTCCTAAAATAAATTGTTTTAACATGAAAAGCAGCTATTTTGCATAAAAATTTGAAGTTAACATGCTGCTATCTTAGCCTGAATAAGACAAAGAAACCAAAGAAAGCCAGCATTTTTTTTATATGCGGTTTATAATCACGCATTTTAAACTTTTGATTGCCATAATTACACTGCCAGCAAATATCTCTGGCGGTGTCTATAAGCAAGGTCTTTGAGATAGGGTATTTGATGGTACACCAAACATACTTTTATTTTTTATTATCTATTTTTAATAGTAACAGAGCATAGGGCGCAGACCGTTTTTATGTCTATTTGGGTATTTGGAATTAATCATAAAACCGCCTCTGTTAGCGTACGTGAGAAAATTGCTTTTGATATTAGCCGTATTCCTGAAGCATTAAAGTCGCTGCAACATACAGGTTTGAGCGAAGTAGTGCTCATTTCTACCTGTAATCGCACAGAGTTTTATGTGGTCTGTGAGCCTTGCCCCGATAGCCTTATCCTTGATTGGTTAACTGAGTTTCTAAATTTACAATTGTATCTAACAGAAATTCGTACTTGCTGTTATTGTTATGCCCAAGAAGAAACCGTTAAACACCTCATGCGTGTTGCCAGTGGCTTGGACTCTTTAGTATTAGGCGAACCACAAATTTTTGGACAGTTAAAAACCGCTTTTTCTTTAGCCCAACAAATGGGTTGTGTACACACAGAATTAGGGCGTTTATTTCGCCAAGCCTTTACCATAGCTAAACGTGTACGTACAGATACGGCGATAGGAGAAAACCCCGTGTCCGTTGCGTATGCGGCGGTCAATATGGCAAAACACATCTTTGCTGATTTAAGCAATAACGATGCCCTGTTAATTGGCGCAGGCGAGACCATCGAACTGGTTGCAAAACATTTACAGCAAGCTGGCATTCGCCATATTCATGTTGCTAATCGCACACTTATCCGTGCTCAAAGCCTTGCTTTACAGGTGCATGGCGAAAGTTTGTTGCTAGAAGACATTCCCCGTGTATTACCCAAAGTAGATATTGTTATTTCTTCTACAGCCAGTCCTATGCCCATTTTAGGGAAAGGATCAATAGAAAAAGCCATGCGCCAGCGTAAGCGCAAACCCATGTATATGGTGGATATTGCCGTACCTAGAGATATTGAAAGTGAAGCGGCTGAACTGCCTAATCTTTATTTATATACGGTTGATGATTTACACGATATTATTGCCGATAATGTGCGCTCAAGAGAAGATGCCGCCAAACAAGCTGAGCAACTCATTAGCTCAGGTGTGGCGCACTTTATGCGAGAGTTGCGTTCACTGGATTCAGTGCAGGTTGTCACGGCATTACGTCAACAGATTGAGATTTTAAGCGAACAACAATTAGACAAGGCCATGAAACAACTTCTTAACGGAGAAGACCCGCAGGTGGTGTTAAAATATTTCGCTCATACATTTAATAAAAAATTACTCCATGCGCCTACATTAAGTTTGCGTCAAGCCGCAGGCGAAGGTCGCCAGCAAATACTCGAAGCCGCCCAAGAGCTATTTCAACTTCCAGGGGCGAAGACCAAAATCAAAACCAGAGATAAAACCGACAGATGAAACAACGCATACAGCATAAACTTGAACACTTACAAGACCGTCACGAAGAAATAGGTCATCTATTATCTGATCCTGAGGTTATGGCAAACCAAAACCGTTTTCGTGATTTATCCAAAGAATATAGTGAACTAGAACCCATTGTGATGGCATTTAGCCAATATCAACAAGCAGACAGCGACCTACAAGAAGCTGAATTATTAAAGCAAGATGCCGACCCTGACATGCGTAAAATGGGTGAAGATGAACAGCAGCAGGCTAAAACTCGTCTGGACAAACTGACTCAAGAATTAGAGATTTTATTATTACCCAAAGACCCTGACGACCAAAGAAACGTCATCTTAGAAGTGCGTGCTGGCACAGGAGGCGATGAGGCTGCTATTTTTGCAGGAGATTTATTTCGCATGTATAGCCGCTTTGCTGAAATACAAGGCTGGCAAGCTATTGTGGTCTCTGCCAACGAGGGTGAGCATGGGGGTTACAAAGAGATTATTACCCGTATTTCAGGTAATGATGTGTATGCCAAACTCAAATTTGAATCAGGCGCACACCGTGTGCAACGTGTACCTGAAACCGAAAGCCAAGGACGCATTCATACCTCTGCTTGTACCGTTGCCGTCATGCCTGAAGTCGGAGAAGAAGAAGAAATAGATATCAACAAAAATGATTTGCGTATAGACACCTTTAGAGCCTCTGGTGCAGGTGGGCAGCATGTAAATAAAACCGACTCTGCCATTCGCCTCACTCACTTACCCACAGGATTGGTGGTGGAATGTCAAGAAGAACGCTCACAGCATAAAAACCGAGCTAAAGCTATGAGTTTGTTGGCTACTCGATTGCGTGATGCTCAATTACAAGCAGCCCATGCAGAACAAGCAGCCACCCGTAAAAGTCTGGTTGGTAGTGGCGATCGCTCTGAGCGCATACGCACCTATAACTATCCCCAAGGACGCATTACCGACCATCGTATTAACCTGAGTTTATATCAGCTAGAAGACATTATTAGCGGCAACTTAGCTCCCGTGATTGAGCCACTTATGCAAGAACATCAAGCCAATTTACTGGCAGAAATGTCAGGTAATGAATAGCCTTGCTGCAAATTGCCCAATGGCTTAACACTGCCTATCACACATTGTCTGCCGCAGGACAAACAGATAGCCCCAAACTCGATGCACAACTGCTATTAGCACACTGCCTCAAGCAAAATCGTAGCTATCTTTATACTTATCCAGAGCAAGTAATAGATGCGCGCACACTGAAACAAGCAAACGCCCTATTAGCCGCTCGTCAACAAGGCAAGCCCATTGCTTATTTATTAGGTGAAACCGAATTTTGGGGGCTCACTTTAAGTGTCAATGAACAAACACTTATTCCCAGAGCGGATACCGAAACACTGGTAGAATGGGCATTAGAGCTAAACTTGCCAAAACACGCCAAGATACTAGATTTAGGCACAGGCACAGGCGCAATTGCTCTCGCACTTGCCCAAGAAAGACCGCACTGGCAAATAACGGGAGTGGATTATATCGCATCAGTGATTGCACTAGCTAACCATAACCAAACTCGATTGCAACTAAAAAATATCCAATTTAAACAATCCAACTGGTATGCAAATATTGATGGGCAATATGACTTAATCGTTGCCAACCCGCCTTATATTGCAGCACAAGATACCCACCTCTCCCAAGGAGATGTGCGCTTTGAGCCTCACAGTGCTTTAGTTTCTGATAATCAGGGTCTGGCTGATTTGCAACACATTATTTATAGTGCACCTCATTATTTAACAAACAATGGCTGGCTACTGGTTGAACATGGTTATGATCAAGCTCAAGCGGTACAACAACTATTTATACAAAGACAGTATCAACACACACAACAACGCAAAGACCTAGGTCAGAATGTACGCGTGACAGGTGCGCTGCAAGTACCGACTTAAAAAACACCAAACAGTCTTCAACCAATCAAAATACGCCCCCAATTTACTTGTAAAAAAGCAAACAGAAAGCCAGATAGAATGTATTCATCTTGTTTTGTATCAATCTTGCTGATTTAAATTTTTATTTTTTGCCTATATAATGCACATTGATATTAGGCATAAGCTGCCTTGCTAAAAAAAGCAGCTATAATGAACGCAAATGTTGAGAGCACATAGCAATATATTGAGAGAGGATTGTTCGTGAAAATAAAAGCAGTAATAATGGGATTGGTTACCTTATTTGCCATGTCAGCCAATGCCATTTCCGAGAAACAACTACAAAAAATAGAATCTCGCATAGCCCCTATTGGCGAGGTTTGCATTGAAGGCGATGAAACCTGTGCAGGTGCAGCGCAAGCCGCCTCTGCAGGTGCAGCTCGCTCAGGAGAAGCCGTTTTTAAAAGTGCCTGTACTGCTTGTCACTCAGCAGGCATTTTAGGTGCGCCTAAAGCGTTTGATAAAGGCGCATGGAGCAAACGTCTTGCTAAAGGCATGGACGAAACACTCAAAAATGCTATTAATGGTTTAAATGCCATGCCACCTAAAGGCAGTTGTGCAGACTGTTCTGATGACGAACTAAAAGCAGCCATTGAATACATGGCAGAACCACAATAAAAAAGAAATAATCCAAAAGCCGTCGTATATAAATAAGGTTTATTTACGGCGGTTTTTTTATGCGCTTTTCAAGCCCTCAAAAGGGAATAATAGACAGTTAACGACATACAATAGACCAGCAAAACCATTAGGTTTTTAGCAACAGCAATGTATATCTCTAGGGCAAATAGCGATAGTGCCCTGTTATCTTATAAGTAAACAACATGTCAGATAGCTCCACACCTCGTCCAATGTTATGCACAATCAAAGGGCGTTTACCATCTGTTGAGGTTTTACTGGTTACAATGCCGATATGCGGCAAGTTACCAGGTAATACCCAAGTGACTAAATCTCCAGAGCGATATTCAGACACTTGACCACTAGGGATTAAAGACTGACCATGTCGGCGCAAGAAAACGCGTAAATTAGGCACTCTGCGATGGTCAATATTGCTGTCTGGGCGGGTAAGCCCCCAAATTCTCTTTGATGGATAGGCAGCAAAATTGTTACGCATATCTTCATGTACTTGCTGTTGTAAATCCACCCCCAAACTGCGATACGCACGAATGACCACATCAGTACAAACACCAATCGTATCCGGCACATCGCCATTAGGATAGGCTATGGAAAGGTAGCGTCCATCGTATGTAACCTGATGTTTAAGCCGCTCCAATGCCGCTTGCTCCAACGTTGGTATGGCATGGCTTATGGTAGATAAACAGCACAATAATAACAGTATTTTTTGCATAAACTTCTCCTACAATGTAAGTGTTAAGTATATCTGATATTTTTAGCCAATAATCCAGCAAAGCATAATGCCTACCTAACGAGGCATAACCTGCAAATTAATCCACGGTTGCGAATACCAATAAAACTGTTTAGGCACACGCTTACTGGGCGCTGTACAATTATAGCGGTCACGTCCAATTTTAATTGCACCTTTAGCACGAGTTTGAATTTGAATAAGCCCATCAGCATTGGTCACAAAGGTAGGGATTGCGCCCTCTGTATTGGAATAGCACTGTACTTGATTAATGCGTATATCCTTGCTTTTAAACTGCAAAGTTAATAGTGGCGGATTAGCCTGACTTAAGCTGGGTTCTTGCCACTGCTTACTCGGTATTGGCAAAGCAAGGCTTTGTAATTTGGTTTTAAGTGCTTCAATATCGGCATGAGTGCCCCCTGCTGGAAAGCGTGGTATGGCTTGCCAATTACTGTAACGACTAACCACCCCTGAATGCTGCCCAAAACTGACATAACCTTGCCGTTTAAGCCAACGCATGATGGTTAAATTAAGCTCACCATACGGATAGGCAAACAGTTTATTGTTAATGCCTAAGCGTTCTATAAGTATATTTTGCGCTTGGGTTACTTCTTGAGTGAGCCATGCAGACCAGCTTAAATGCTCAGGTTTATTTAATAAATACGCATGACTGTAACCATGATTGGCAATGGTTGCACCGTATTGTTTAAGGCTTTTTAATTGTTGCCAACTCATATTATATAAGCTGCGTTTACCAATATTTTTTGGATTAACAAAAACGGTAAATAACCATTTACGCTGTTTTAGCAATGTAAAAGCATGGGTATACACTGAAATAAACGCATCATCAAAGGTAATGGCAATGGAGGTTTTAGCAAGCCCACCTTGGGTCTTTATCGTCTCTATCGCCTGTGGCAAGCTCACCACTGGTAAATTTAACTGCTCAATTAATTGTAAATGGGCGCGCAAATCCTGTAATTTCGTGCTGGTAGAAAATGGCGTATCTTCACCAATATGATGATATTGCAAAATAACCAATTGCCCTTGGGGTTGAGCATGTAAATAAGGGCTACATAACAGCAAATACCCGGCAAACAGCAAGAGTAAAACTCTCATAGACGTTGCCTTTTTAATTGTTGATAAGCATGGGTAATTTGCATAAAACGCTCACGGTCGCCGCCTTTATCAGGGTGATGTTGCATTGCAAGTTGGCGGTATCGGTGTTCTATTTGCGCCGCACTAGAGGGCACTTTCAGTCCTAGGCATTGTAAATGTTCATCTGCACTTTGATGAGCAATATAGCGTTGCCAAAAGCTGGTTAATAAATTATCAACTTGCTGTGTATCCATCTCTAACAAATGGGTTAAGTCCAAGTAATAATCACGCAACGGTAGCTGTTCATTAACCGCTAATGCTTGTTTCACGCTACCGTTAAATGGTTTTTTCTGAATCAGTTTTAGCTCAATGCTAAGCAATGCGCTTTGTTTTTGATACCAAGATTTTTGAATGCGATACAAAATATGGCGTAGTAGAAAATGGGTACAAAATAACCCCTCATGGCTACGTAAGGCTTGCTTATCAATCAGCTCATAAGGTGGTTTTTGTAAATGCCCAATAAGCTCATGCTCGCTTAAACACTGATATTGTTCAATAAGCTGCATAACAGGCTGGGTCAGCAGAGCAAGCTGCTTATCTATTTGTACTAAATCTAACATGCTGACAATGTAGCATATTTTATTAATTAAGGAATGTTAGGATCAGTTTTTTCAATTAAACGACGGGCAAATTCAGGCAATTTAGGTTTGATTCTATTTAAGCGTTGCGAGAAACCCGAAAATTTTAGGCGCAAACGCTTAAATTGACGTTGCCAATACATAGAATTTTGCAATAACAACGCCAAGCCTACCAGCATTAACGGCAAACCAAAGGGAATGGGCAGCGGAAACAGAAGTAAGCCTAGTAACAGCAACAACAGACCGCCAAAAAGAAAGAGTATTTTCATGCAGATTAGGTCGCAAAAAATCAGTTACGCTATTATGACAGGGGATTATGACAGGAGTATAATAACCCTGATGGGGGCATCAGGGCTGTTTCGCTTTAGTTGGTAAGCCACTTACCATCGGTAGACAAGTACATTTGCCCTTTTTTAAGGGCTTTATTGACTAGCTTTTCTCCTGCTAAAAGCTCAATTTTTTGTAGCTGAACCTTATGCTGATTGGCAAGTTCTTGGTATTTAACCTTGCGCTTTTGGTTAATTTCATTAACCAGTGCTGTAACCTCAGCATTTTGTTTAATTGCAGCCACATAGCCTGTGGGGGTTTCGCCAATCCAGCCTTTGGTTTTAGCACTATCAATGTCTAATGCCCAAGCACTTAGGCTAAGCAAACTTAATAAACTGACAAATACGAGTTGTTTAATCATCTGTTGCATACGCTTCTCCTAAAAAATACCGTCTTCTTTCTTAAATAAATTGTCCAAGTCTTTTTCAACCTTAACCCTAACTTCATGTTCAATTTTAACATTAAGATTAATGGTAATGGGCTTTTCTGGGGCTGCCAGCCTTAAGGTACAGGCATTTAAAGCAAAAGCACAAACAAAGACCGCTGGTAAAACGGCAAAACGCTGTGTTAGATTAGGTTTCATATATTCTCCTGTGTTTTTAGCTACTTTACCCTGAGGTAAAATAATCGCAAGGTTTTTTTGCTGCTGCAAGGTAATGGGCGAGATGCCTTGGCAAATAGGAAAAAAATACAGGCATAAAGTTCCGTATGTGACTTAATTATACGGCAAGATAAGGTTGATTATTTTTGAGGTTATGATGTTGGACAATGTGCTCCCTGATTTTTTAAGCAATGGTACGGTTATTTTACTGGTTGATGTGCTGGCGGTTATGTTGCTGGTGTTGTGGCTAAATGCACGCCAACAAGTACAAACTTTAAATGCACAGCATCACATCTTGCAAGATGAGCATGCCAAACAACAGCAAACCTTAAACGAGGCGTTATCTGCTAAGCAAACTCTTGATGCAGAATATAAAAACCTAGAAACCCAACAGCAACAACTGCATGTTGATTTGGCGGTAAGTCAAGAGAAAGTACAGCATTTACAAACACAGTTACAGCAGCAACTCAGTGCATTACAGCAGGCACAAAGCGAGCAGCAACAGCAGCAAGCACAACTTAACCAGCTTAACCATGAGCTTACCTCAGAGCAAACCCAAAGGCAGCAACAGACGTTACACATGCAAGAAAAGCTGAACTTATTAGAAAACAATAAACAACAGCTTTTAAATGAGTTTGAGCAGTTATCGGAAAAAATTTTTAAGCAAAAACAGCAGGAATTTCAGCAGCAGAATAAGCAAAGTTTAGGCGATATTTTAACACCTTTTAAAGAGCAATTAAGCGGTTTGCAAAAAAAAGTAGAAGACGTACATATAGATGATGCCAAAGACCGTGCAGGCTTAAAAAGCCAACTGACACAATTACATCAACTTAATCAACAAATAACCAGTGAGGCACATGCGCTCACCAATGCACTGCGAGGAGAGAATAAAACGCAAGGAAATTGGGGGGAGCTTATTTTAGAGCGTGTACTAGAAAGCTCAGGATTGCGTGAAGGGCATGAGTATCAACGTGAGCAAAGTTTTCACGATGAGCAAAATAAGCGACTACGTCCTGATGTGATTATTAATCTACCTGAAAATCGACATATTATTGTAGATTCTAAAGTGTCTCTTAATGCCTACTCTGATTACGTTAAAACCGAGGATAAAACCCAGCAAGCAGCATATTTAAAAGCCCATATTCACTCCATTAAACAACATATTAACAGCCTAAGTGACAAATCTTATCAGCATTTAAACCAGCTTAATTCGCCTGATTTTGTGTTTTTATTTATGCCCATAGAGCCAGCGTTTATGCTGGCGTTTGCCGCTGATGAAAGTCTGTTTCAACATGCTTTTAAACAAAATATTGTGGTGGTTACGCCCACAACTTTATTGGCCACCTTGCGTACGGTTGCCAGTATTTGGACTTTAGAGAAGCGCAATAAAAATACTGAAGAGCTGGTGCGCCAAGGTGCTTTGGTGTATGAAAAATTAAATACAATTGTGCAAAAAATGGAAAAACTGGGTACGCAATTAAAGAGTGCCCAAAATAGCTATGATGAAGCCTTTAACAGTTTTAAAACAGGCGGTGGTAATTTAATTAGTCGGGTAGATAAATTCCGCAAATTAGGGGTAACGGTTAAAAAGCGAATGGATAATCACCTCGTTGAAGATGCGCTGGTTGAAGATCAGCTTACTATGCCATTGGAGGTCAATCATACTCAACCTAAATCTGATATATAACTTGACCATAAAATAAAGGAGCGACGTTATGCTAAACATAACCTGCATGTCACTACTAAAAAATAAATGCTTAATCAAAGATGGCTGGTATCAAGCCCAAAATCAAGATGAAATAAAAGTACACAACCCATTTTCAGGTGCACAATTAGGTTGCGTGCCTAATTTAACCAATGCCGATGTGGGTGCGGCTATTGAGTATGCACAGACGGCACAAAGCGCATGGGCAGCACTGACAGCAGATAAACGCAGCCAGATATTGCAAAAATGGGCCACTTTAATTGAGGAACATGTTCACGATTTGGCCACTATTATGACCACCGAACAAGGCAAACCTTTGGCAGAGGCAATTGGCGAGGTGCGTTATGCCAACAGTTTTATTACTTGGTTTGCAGAAGAGGGCAAACGAGTTTATGGCGATGTCATTCCAACTAAAGCACCCGATTTACGTTATGTGGTAATTAAACAACCCGTTGGTGTATGTGCCGCCATTACTCCGTGGAATTTTCCAGCAGCAATGATGACGCGTAAAGTAGCTCCAGCTTTGGCCGCTGGCTGTAGCATTATTGTAAAGCCTGCGAGCGAAACCCCACTAACCGCATTAGCTTTAGGAGAGTTAGCCTTACAAGCGGGGCTACCTTATGGGGTTTTGCAAATTATAACAGGGGACGCTCAACGCTTAGGCTCACAGCTTAGTGCCAGCCCTGTTGTTCAAAAGTTATCTTTTACTGGCTCTACCGACGTTGGGCGTAAACTCATGCAACAGTGTGCGCCTACGCTAAAAAAACTGTCTTTAGAACTGGGTGGTAATGCCCCCTTTATTGTTTTTGCTGATGCCGATATTAAAGCAGCGGTAACAGGGCTAATTGCCTCTAAATACCGCAATGCTGGGCAAACCTGTATTTGTGCCAATCGTATTTATGTACAAGAGAGTATTGCGGAAACGTTTATTAGCCAGTTTAAGGCTCAAGTTAGCGCACTAAAAGTAGGGAATGGTGTTGAAGAGGGGACTGATATTGGTCCTTTAATCAACCAAGCTGCATTAGAAAAAACCCAAGCATTGGTGCTTGATGCAGTACAAAAAGGGGGACGCTGTATTATAGGTGGGCAACCTCATCAAAGCTCAGATTTGGCGTTTGAGCCAACCATTATTACCCAAGTGAACGCCGACATGCGTTTGGTTCAAGAGGAAATTTTTGCACCTGTAACCCCGATCATAACCTTTACCCATGAACAGGAAGTCATAACCGCTGCTAATGCCAGCGAATATGGTTTGGCTGCGTATTTTTATACCCAAGACAGCGCACGTTCATGGCGCATGATGGAACAATTACAATACGGTATGGTTGGGCATAATACAGGACTTATTTCTAACGAGGTTGCGCCTTTTGGCGGCATCAAACAATCTGGCTTTGGACGAGAAGGTTCAAAGTATGGCATTGATGAATATTTAAATATTAAGTATTGGTGCACCAAGGTATAAGCAATGCACAAGACAAAAAAAATCCTCTAAGTTTGGGGTTCATATCAGTTAGAGGATTTTTTATAAGGGGTTTATTTTTCGCCCATCATGCCTTCTTTGAGGCTGTCTTGTACAGGGTCATCAGAGAGCCAAATACCAAATAGAGCCTGTTTAAACTTAAGCCCCTCTACGGTGGTTTTGAGCTTACCATTACGGAAAATAATCACGCCTTTTTTAGGAATGTATAATAAATCAAATTGGTCGCCTTTTTTGACTTCATCTTTAAAGGCAGCAATTAGACGGTCTACACTTTTTTGAATGGGTGCAAGATTACCTTTGGTGGATTTAACAAAGCCATCACGGGTAGCACTTGCCATTTTCTCGCCATCAATCAAGTTTGAGGTAATATGCAGACGCATTGCCATAGGCTTGTCTGCACTAATAACCGCTTTATTATCAGTGGATTTTTGCTGTAAATACAGTGCGCCAACATAGACATCAATAAAAAATTTAGAGCGCACACCTGCGCCATTTAATACTAAATTTTGTCCTTCTGCTTGGTAACTATCAGCAAGTTTAACGCCATCTAAAGTGAGTGCTTGGGTTGTACTGGCAAGCAGTAATAAAGTAAACGAGATAAGTAATGATTTCATTGCAGTTCCTTAATGTTATTATTAAACCTCTACTGTGACGCAAAATGTAAATTTTGTCTAGCCTGTTAGTCGAGTAAATAATGAAATAACTCTACGCATAAATAGCTTATTTATAGAATTTGTTGGTTTTTATATAAGCAAAGTATATCCATACTCTTAAGGGTCTGATACAGTTTAGCCCAGCAAAATAATGATGAGCAAAACGTTAAGTTTTGCACCAAAACAAGGCGGAAATATATTAACTGCTCTATTTTGGAACGCTTTTGCTGTGTGATAGACGTTTTTATTGGAAATAAGCATGGCACAGTCTTTGCTCATCTTGACCAAGCTAAAACACTAGCTACTTTAATGCTTAGTTTTATTATAGTATTTTACTTAACTATCTGAATATTAGGAGATTTTTATGTCAGAAAACACCTTAAAATTAATTAAAGACAACGATGTAAAGTGGGTTGATTTACGCTTTACGGATACCAAGGGTAAAGAACAGCATCTATCAATTCCTGCACATGTGGTTGATGAAGATTTTTTTGAAGACGGACAAATGTTCGACGGCTCTTCTATCGCTGGCTGGAAAGGCATCAACGAATCTGACATGATTTTACTGCCTGATGATGACACTGCATTTTTAGATCCATTTACCGAAGATTCTACCCTGTGTTTACGTTGCGATGTCATTGAACCTGCCACCATGCAAGGTTATGACCGTGATCCACGCTCGGTTGCCAAGCGTGCTGAAAACTACCTTAAATCAACAGGCTTAGGCGATACTGCATTTTTTGGTCCAGAGCCTGAATTTTTCTTATTTGATGATGTTAAATGGGGTCAGGATATGTCTGGCAACTTTTATAAAATCAACTCAGAAGAAGCGGCTTGGAACAGCAGCACGACGATGGAAGGCGGCAATATGGGACACCGCCCACGAGTAAAAGGTGGGTATTTCCCTGTACCACCTGTAGATAGCTCGCATGATATTCGTGCGGTTATGTGTAATACCATGCAAGCCATTGGTTTGGGTGTTGAAGTGCATCACCATGAAGTAGCAACTGCCAACCAAAATGAAATCGGCGTTGTATTTAACACCCTAGTGAAAAAAGCCGATGAAGTGCAAATGCTTAAATACGTTGTGCATAATGTTGCTGCCGCTTATGGTAAAACGGCGACTTTTATGCCCAAACCTGTAGTTGGGGATAATGGCTCAGGCATGCATGTACATCAATCTTTCTGGAAAAATGGCGAAAACCAATTTGCAGGTGATGGCTACTCTGGTTTAAGTGAAACTGCTTTATATTATATTGGTGGCATAATTAAACATGCTAAAGCCTTAAACGCCTTTACCAACCCGTCCACCAACTCATACAAACGCCTTATCCCAGGTTTTGAAGCACCTGTTATGCTGGCTTATTCTGCCCGTAACCGTTCTGCCTCTATCCGTATTCCTTATGTATCTTCACCTAAAGGAAAACGTGCAGAAGTTCGCTTCCCTGACCCTATGGCAAACCCATACTTGGCATTCTCTGCTTTATTAATGGCGGGCATTGATGGGGTTAAAAATAAAATTCACCCAGGAGACGCTGCGGATAAAGACTTATACGACTTACCTGCAGAAGAAGCCCTTGCCATTCCACAGGTAGCAGGTAGCCTGCGTGAAGCATTAGCGGCATTACAAGAAGATCACGCCTTTTTAACAGAAGGTGGTGTATTTACCAAAGACCTAATCGACGCTTACATTGAGCTTAAAATGGAAGATGTGTATCGTGTTGAGCAGACCACTCACCCTGCTGAGTTTGATATGTACTATAGCCTATAAAAGGTTGTATCAAGCTACTAAAAAGGTCTAGATTTCTAGGCCTTTTTTTTATATTAACGGCGATAAAATCAAAAAATACTATTTTTTAGTTAATGAGTTTGCAATTATTACGTCCTGACTCTTTGGCACTGTATAAAGCCTTATCTGCCCGTTCAAAGACCTCTTGAATTAAGTCTGATTCATTAAAGCTACTAACACCAAATGACATACTAACGGGAATACGCTGCTCTTTATAATGAAAGGGGGTTTGTGCTACTTTTTGGCGAATTTTTTCTGCCAATACAAGAGCATGTTCGCCATCTGTTTCTGGCAATAAAATAGTAAATTCTTCACCGCCAATACGTGCGATAAAATCCACATCACGAATATTTTTTTGTAGCATACGGGCAATCAGTTGTAGCATTTTATCGCCTGCTAGATGCCCATAATTGTCATTAATTTTCTTAAAGAAATCCACATCGGCAATAATTAATGAAAGGGGATTTTGATAGCGTTTATAACGCTGATACTCCGCTTCAATTCGTTCATTATAGGCTTGGCGATTAGGCATACCTGTTAAGGCATCATGCGTTGCCTTATGATGATGCTCTACCATTTGCTCCCGTACTTTTGCAGCCTCAGCCTCCATTTCTGTTACTTTATTTTTAAGTGAATTTAATTGACCTTTAAGGTTTTGCTCTGATTGTATTTCTTCTTGCTTGAATTTTTCTAAGGTCTTGGTAAGCAAACTAAGGTGCGTCATAATGCGCTCAGACAGCTCGCCCAACTCCCCTGAACCTTGCACAATTGTTTGAATATCAGCAACCTGAGAACTCATGCTATGATGAAACTCATCACGCCCCAAACGCCTTTGAGTGTGCTCATCATCAGCACTATTTAATAGCTGATATAAAACCGCTAAGCGTTCATCTAGTTGCTCTAAATAATCTTTGACCTCTTTTTGAGTGCCAGTTATATGTTGCAAAATTAATTGTGCAGCATCTTGCAATAAAGCAGGAACATCTTGCCAATTTACCGTTTGCTGTAGACGTAATTTAAGTGCTTGCGCTAAGGGCTTGGCATTATCTGATAATATAAGCTGCGCCAATAAGCGGGTAATTATTTTCTTAATTGCCCGTGTGATATGCGTCATATCTTTATTTTGCGCGGTTTCTGTCAGCACGCTAGAGAGGTTTTCGGTTGCTTCTACAGAAGGGCTACTGATATTAACTTCGGGTTCTTCTTGAGTTTCTGTTTCTTCTTTATTAAATAGATTTTTCAGTTTATCGCCAATGGAAGTGCTTTTCTCTAAGTGCTCCTCAGCTATCGTATTGAGTAAATTTACCCATAAATTAAGCTGATTAATATAACCCTCATATTGACCAATATCCCGCTTTACCTGCCCTCTTACTTCTTTAATTTGCATTTTTATACGGCTAGATAACTCGCAATTTAATAGTTCATCAGCCGCACTTTGTAACAGCCTATTAAGCGCTTGGCTTTGTTGTGCTTGGTTTTTTTCAAACCCTTTAACGGACTTTTCTAATTCACTTAATGGTTTAACGAGATTATCAGATTTTTTAGCACTAGCTCGTACCTGCTGTATGTGCTCATCTAAGCTAGAGGATTGCCCTTCTGCCAACAATGACATCATCAAAACAGCTCGCTTTAGGAGTTGTTGCTGCTCTTGAGATGTTTTTTTAAAGGCATCTTGTTCATCTGCTAGAAGTAAATATTTATCACGCCATTTATTTACCTCTTGCTCATTTGTGTTACTCACTTAGCCACCTTTTATTTGTCTTTTATATATTCAATCAGTATAGACAAGCCAGACTAAATTACCTGAATTATTAAACAAGCAAAAAGGACTTTTTAAACTTATTTTAAATTATTTACAATAATCTATTGAGGATATGCTGTACTTGCAATAGACTTGCAATATGGTGTAAAAAACACCTGATAAGCATAAAAATAAAAATATGAATAGCTTAACCACAATCTAAAGCAGTCATTAAATTGTCATAAGTTACGATTATATTGTTTTTAAATAGAGATACCGTTAAGGAATTTTAGCAATGATTTTCATTGCCATTAATTTGAAATGGTTTTATCTTTTTAATTCATACTCACAGTGAGGTTTCGTTATGAAAAAAATACTAATCACCTTAGTTACAACCCTTATTTTTTCCAATACCACATGGGCACTTAATCAAACAGACAAAGTGGCGGTGGTCGAAGAAAAATCCCCTACCTATCCTGTTGCAAATACCAGCATTGCCAGTAAAGATGCAAAGGGTAATACTTATATCGCATTAAGAAGTCAGGTTGAAGAACGTCCTGATGAATTAAATAAACCTGTTTTTACTCAGTTTTCAATGGCATGGAGTTATGGACGTGGCATAGGCACATTGCCAAATAGCTGCCCTGAAGGTTATAAAAGCAATTTGATAGGCTGCACCCAAGGCGCAAAAATAGCACTAAAGACATGTGCTGCTGGCATGCAAAAGCAAAATGGGCTTTGCTATCAAAAATGTGCAACACACTTTAAAGGCATAGGCCCTATGTGCTATGGCGATTTAGGGCAATTAGATGTAAATGAGGTCTCAGATAAAGTAAAAGACCAATACACCAAAGCCCTTGCCAATGCCAGCCAACCGGGTATTGAACTACAAAAAAATAAAAATCCTCGCCTTAAAACCGACATTAAATTTAACTCCGTGGTATGCGCCAATAAAACCATCATTAATTTATTTGGCAATAAGTTGTTACCTGAACTGGTCGGTAAAACTTGGGGAGAAATTTCCAAGGCGATAGGCAAGCAAACCGTAACCGATAGCACAGGTAAGGCTTTATGGGTCACGCCAGGGCTATCCGATTTTGTACTGCTTGATTTTGCTGTAGGTGCAACCTGCGACAATGCTAGCGAACTCTCTGAAACCGCCAGCATTAATGTTGATACAGGTGTCACGGTTAAGGTTTCAACCAAAATGTTTGATCCCGTATTACATAACTTAGGTGGTGTTGGCATAGGGGCTGCTAATGTCTCTATTTATGAGCTTATTCCATTTAGAATTTATGGTTCAGTGGCAAGTAAATTAGGCACCAAACTCAACTATAGTGCTACCATTTATAAAGACGCACAGCCTATTATGTTTAAAGGCAAACCACATGCTCATCACTCAAAACTGGCAGTAACACCTAGGTTTAAACTCTGGCTAGCCTCTCAAGCCTATGTGCGTTTGCCAAGTTTTACCGACATTTTGCCCGACTTAATGCAAGTAGGCGCTAAGTTTCATTTAGCCGTAGTAGACTGGCAAACCCCATACCTATTACAAGAAGGCGTAAAAAACCCTAACATTAATAATCAATGGGAATTAAAAGAATCTTTAAACTCTGAACTAAAAGCAGGTTACGGACACATAACGCCTTTCTTAAATGTACTAGGAATAGACATTAACGTCTTTAAAGACAAGCACACTTTAAAATGGACAGGACACGAAAGTGAAAAACCCTTGCTAGTTCGTGAAGGTACCTACTCTATTTAAACCACCGCTTGCTTATTAAAAACCTCAGTCGCATCTGGGGTTTTTATTTAGCCCAAACGGACAAAAGATTAAAGGCTTATTTGTCCGCTCTCCAATAAGATTTAATTCGGTTTTGCTTGCCCGTAAGTTGGCGTTCATTACGCAAGTAATGGCGAATTATTTTAGCCGCATTATGCTCCAATGCCCCCCATGCGCCATCAATTTGTGCTATCTCTTGTAATTTTTCTGTTACCTGCAAGCCATGCTGAGTATGCTCGCCAATTAAATAGGTTATTTGCGTATTGGCAGGCAATCTTTGTTGCTTAAAATAATCTTGCTCAGATGCTTTGCTACTTAAAATAAAAACATGCGGTGCTTGAGGATTTTGCCAATGATCCAAAATGCCTGCCACAGCAGGGTAGGCCGTTTCATCAGCAATTAAAACTGTTTGTCCTTGGTATAAGTGCTGATGCTTATCTGGCACTTCATTTTGACTGCGAATAACCTCACCTGCTTGCAGTGACTTTGCCCAATTACTGCCTAACGTATTACCATGCAAGAACACATCAACACTACCTTGGTTGCAAGCCGTTGCTAATTGATGGCTACACCATGTTTGGCGTAGCGTATAATAACGAATACCTTGATTTAAACTATTTAATAAGCGGCGACGAATACGACTTGATACATATTTTATCGCCCATAAAAAGAAACGACTTATGAGCTGATTAAAATACGAGCTAGCATTTTTCTGTTCTATTTTTTTGGGTATTTTCGATAAGGTTTTAAGCGAAAAGCCATACGCATAAGCAGGCTTATTTTCAGGCAATGGTAATACACTTTCAAAATAAATACGCAACATATTTTCTGTTATATATTCCGTTTTTAAAACCGTAAAAAACTGCTGTTTATGTGCGCTTAAATCTTCACCTTGCTCAAGCATTGCCACATAAGCAAGATAAAAAATTTGCTCTTCAAGATCACCTTCAAGCTGAAAACGGATAAATGCCTGCTCTGTACTTTCTTGGTTATTGCGTTTTATATTAAGCAAAACCCCTTCATGATACATGTCCGCAATATATGCATAACTAATGGTACGACCAAAGTGGCTTTGCGCTAAAATAAGCAGTTCTTTAAGATGGTCTTGATTTACATGCTCAATAATATCCGTTTTATAATTAACATCTTCAATAGGGGTGCGCAGCATACGAGCCTCTCTCAATAAAAAACAACACTAATTATCATGCGTATTTATCTCTGTCAAGAGCATAGATTACCATTGCATTAAATCCAGCTTTTCTTCTTATCCCTAATACCTGCTATAGTTGGCACGCCCATTGTTGGATACATTATGAGTTTATTAATTGTCATTGGCGCATTACTATGCGATAGATTATTTGCTGAACCTAGGCGTTATCACCCTCTAAATGGGTTTGCTTGTTGGGCGAATTGGTTACAGAAAAAATTCAATAATCGTACTCGCTTACGGGGTGTACTTGCGGTTATCCTTGCCTTATTGCCTATTTGTGTGCTGGTGCCCATATTGAGCACCTGTGGCGCATGTGTTGGATTGGTTGTTTTGTATTTGGCAATTGGCTATCAAAGTTTGCTAGAACATGTCAATGCGGTAGAGACAGCACTATTAGCTAATGATTTACCCCAAGCAAGAAGTAAATTGGCTCTTATTGTAAGTCGTGATACCCAAGAGTTAAGCGCAGATGAATGTGCACAAGCTGCGCTTGAGACCCTATTAGAAAATAGCCTTGATGCCTTATTTGCCAGCATTTTTTGGTTTGTTGTAGCAGGTCCTATAGGTGTTCTTATACACCGCTGGGTCAACACCTTAGATGCACTTTGGGGCTATAAAACTCCCATTTTTAAACAATTTGGTTGGGCCGCTGCACGGCTAGATGATGTGCTTAACTGGATACCTGCAAGATTATTAGCCGTGCTTATGTGTCTCTTTGCAGGCAAACATTATCAACATGCAATGAATTGTTGGCAACAGCAGGCAAAGCATTGTGCCAGTCCTAATGCGGGGGTGGTTATTTGCACAGGTGCAGGGGCACTAAAAGTACGTTTAAGTCGGCGTGCTAACTATCATGGTCAATGGCACATAAAGCCAATTATGGGCGTGGGTCCTTTTGCTACAAGTACAGATATTGCCAATGCTAAGCGTTTAGTCTCTCGCTGTGTATGGGGGTTGCTAATACTATGGTCTACAGTCTATTTTTTAACTTATTTATTGGGAATATAAAGATGCAAAACATCTTAGCAAAATCTGTTATTTTATTTTGTTTTTTATGCAGCATTATACCGCTTGCATATGGCTCTAAGGCAATCACATTAGTTGATGACATAGGTGTAACCCATACTTTTTCTACACCTGTTAAGCGCATTGTGAGTCTTACGCCCCATGCCACAGAATTACTTTTTGCAGTAGGGGCGGGTGCTCAAATTGTAGGTGCTGTTGACTATTCAGATTACCCTAAAGCAGCATTAAAAATACCCCGTGTAGGCGGTTATAGCGGTATTAATATAGAAGTGTTAATGATGTTAAAGCCTGATGTGATTATCAGTTGGCCGGGGGGAAATAGGCGTGATGACTTAGCCAAAATTAAAAAATTAAACTTACCTTTATTTGCCAGCAATCCCAAAAATTTTGCAGGTATAGCCAGTAATTTACAGCGTTTAGGAATCCTTACAGGACACCCACAGCAGGGGCAGCGTACTGCTTATACATTATTGCAAAAAACTCAAAAACTACGCCAAGAAAATCAACATAAAGATAAAATACGTGTCTTTTATCAAGTATGGGATAAGCCCTTAATGACATTAAATAAGCAGAGTTTTATTGCCCATGCTATAAACTTATGTGGCGGTGTGAATGTATTTGCTGATTTGCCGACCATCTCAGCTCAGGTGAGCTTAGAGTCGGTAATTGCTGCCAAACCAGAGGTTATTATTACAGGTGGACATACTCAGCAAAGCCAGCAATGGTTTAAAAAATGGCGTAACGTAAAAGGCATTAAGGCGGTTACGCTAAATAACCTTTATCAAATTGCACCTGATATTTTATCTCGTCCAACACCAAGGTTATATGAGGGTACTCGTCAATTATGCAAAGCCTTAGACAGCGCACGTAAAAAACGTGCCGATACTCGTTTTTAAAAATAAAGACTTAGGCGAGGGCTTACTTCCACCTCGCCATAACTTAAAGTCACTTATTTCCTAGTACGCACGAGGCGCACAATATAAAATACTTCAGCCTTGCTAGCGTAAGAAGAGTTATCCTTTCCTGTTACAAAATTTATGCTCCATACAAGACCATCATAAGCATGAAAGGGTGAAGACGAGACATAAACACCATCAGGAGTATTAGGAAAGAATCTCTTATTAATTGCAGGGGCAGAGCAGCTATACTCTACAATGCTGTTTAGTTCTATTATATTAGGTACGCGCCAGTTGTTATACCCTGCAACTTTGTCTGTATTTGCTTTATCTGCAAGTGCCAGTGCTGACTTCCAGTTATTTTTAAAAGCACTGCCGCTTTCACAATCATCACCCTTTAAGCCTTCAGGGCACTTTTTCCACATTAATCCTGTGGTTTTATGGGTAATGGTGCCATTTTGGTTATCTATAAAGTCAGCATCGGGCGTGCTGGCTTTAATCTTAGGATTACAATACGGCAACGCTGCTAATGCGGCATTAACCCCAAAACTTAGACTTAATACTAAGACCATTTTTAAATACTTGTTTATGATGTTGTTCATTTTGCGTTCCTCTATAAAATTAAATTCAACTTGTTTAAGCATTGCTTATCTTCCCCTACCTGTCACGCACTAGGCGCACATAATGTGGGTTTTTTTTCAACCACTCTGACGGTACGTTAGGAATTAGACCACGTTCAAAATTTATACTCCACGCTGCCTTAGTCAGATCTGCCGAAGTTAATGAAGTCCAATACTGTTCACTTTTCACATTAGGAAAATACTTCGTATCAATACTTGGCATCTTTTTGCTAAAATCAACAATGCTGAATAATTCCCCTATGGTTGGTAGCCGCCAGTCATTATGTCCGCACCAGCCATCAGTGTTTACCTTTGCTACAAAGGCTTGGGTATTGCATTTAGTTAATGTTGCGCCACAGTGTGAATTATCGCTTTCAGTGCCCGCATTACCGCCATTGTTGGTGTTATCCGTGTTATACCATGTATAGGTATGCTCTTTGCTGTGCAGGCCTGAGGTTTGTTTGACTTCCCACATTAAGCCTGTATGTTCATCTTGTACGCACTTACCCTCAAAGTTCGCTACTTTACTAAACACCTTGCTTTTAGAGCCGCCTTTACCTGTGCCATAGTGTCCGTCTTGCCCTCTGGGAATCGGGTCTCCCTCTGTATCGGTGGTTTTAGTGCAGTCTAGCTCATTGCTGCTTGAAGAGGTAGCACCATAATAATCCCCACAAAGAGTGATACCCGTATCATTTAAAAAGCTGGGGGAGGTTTTGATGCTTTGGATATTGCTGATGCCACTTTCTTGACTACTGGTTTTGGCGGTTAGCACAAAGTAATAGGTGGTATCGGCTTTAAAGTCAAAGGCGTTTAACGCTTTTTCTGTGCCGTTAATATCTGCCAATAATTTAGCCCCTGTGAGGCTTTGATAATTGGTAATGTCTATGCCGCTAAAGGATTGCTCTGCATAATATAGGTTGTATGCGCTTGCCTTGCTATGCGCTGCCCATGAAAATTTAAGTTTGTTGCCTACTTCAGTGGCTTTAAACTTAGCAGGGGCAGCTAATTGATTACCGCCTGTGCTGCCGACTGCATCACTGCTTGAACCACCGCCACAGGCAAATAGTAATAAGCCAAAAGAAAAAAGAACCAAGAATTTAAAAAAAGAATTTGCTGATCGCATGTTAAAATTTAGCATAGTTGCTACCTCTTATTTGTTGCTAACATTAAGATTTTTAAGTTTATTTAATACAACATTTAAAATAACAAATGTTTATTACTGCAAATTATATCCTAAATTTCCACAATATTTAGCGAATAGTACAAAAAACATGTATACAAATATTGATAATATAAAACACCTATCTGAGCTTTCGAAAATAGCTATTTAAGCCTTATTCCCTCTGCTATAGACTACAAATTTATTTTGACATGCCTATTTTTTAATATGCCAATTAAAATTACCTGTCGTCTTTATGGTGTTATGCTAGGCATTGGGTTTTATTGGGAGTTTTTATGTCTGCTTTGATGGTTCAAGGCACTACCTCTGATGCAGGAAAAAGCACTTTGGTCTGTGCTTTAGCAAGAATATTGGCACGAGAAAAACAGTCTGTTGCGCCTTTTAAGCCACAAAATATGGCGTTAAATAGTGCGGTTACCGCTGATGGTGGTGAAATTGGTCGAGCGCAGGCGTTACAAGCACAAGCCTGTTGGCTTGAACCTAGTGTGCATATGAATCCCATTTTATTAAAGCCAAATACAGATATAGGCAGTCAGGTTATTGTGCAAGGAAAGGCTTTGGCTAATATGCAAGCACAGGCGTATCAGGCATTTAAACCACAGGCTTTGGCGTATGCGCTTAATTCTTATCAAACCTTAAAAAATAAGTACAAGCATATTTTAATTGAGGGAGCAGGTAGCCCTGCTGAAATTAATTTGCGTGAGCATGACTTGGCAAATATGGGGTTTGCTGAGGCTGTAGATTGTGCGGTTATTATTGTGGCAGATATTGATCGTGGTGGTGTATTTGCTCATTTATTGGGGACAATGCAGTGTTTAAGCCAGTCTGAAAAAAAGCGAGTTAAGGGGTTTATTATCAATCGCTTTCGTGGTGATGCCACTTTGCTTACGCCTGCAATAGATTGGTTACAACAACAAACAGGCAAACCCGTACTGGCGGTGCTGCCTTATTTGCATCATTTGCAGCTAGATGCAGAAGATGCTCTTAATTTAAGCAGTCCATTACAGTCTGATTTGCCTTGTTTAAAAGTGGTTATTCCTATTTTGCCACGTATTAGTAATCATACGGACTTTGATGCTTTGCGTGCACACCCTCAAGTTGAGGTACAATTTGTGGGCGAAAACCAACCCATTCCTGCGGCAGATTTGGTTATTATGCCAGGTAGTAAAAACAGTTTGGCAGACTTAGCTTGGCTTAAACTGCAATCTTCTAATTGGTCGGCTTATTTGCAACGGCATTTACGTTATGGAGGCAAGTTATTGGGTATTTGTGGGGGCTTACAAATGTTGGGGCAACGTATTGATGATCCTTTGCATATTGAGGGTCAAATAACCACTGCAATGGGTTTTGGCTTGCTTAATATCAATACTAAATTACAGCAGCACAAAACCTTAAAGCAGTGTCATGGTATGTTGCATCTTGGTGGGCAATCGGTGTCTGCCTATGGTTATGAAGTTCACGCAGGTGTGAGTACTGTTAAAGAGATGCAGCCAATACTATTTGATGAGCAAGGCACAGCGGCTGGTTGGATTAGTGCAGATGAGCAAGTTGTTTGCAGTTATTGGCATGGTTTGTTAGATAATCCTGATGCGCTAAACTTGATACTCAGGTGGGCTAATTTAAGTACTGATAAGCCCTTGGATTATGCACAAATTCGTGAGCAGCAGTTAAATCGTTTGGCAGATTGCGTCAATGAGCAAATCTCTTATAAAAAGCTGCTTAGCTGGTTTGCATAAGTAGGCATCTATGACCTTGATTTTTACTGTATAAGTGGGTTTACTAGATAATAAATTAAAATAAAGAAGGAAATGGTATGTTTAAGCATATTTGTATATTGCTGTTTGTGGGGCTTGCTACCTCTGGTTGCAGTATGATTTATAGCACAACGGGTAGTTTTGTTTATGATTATAGTGAAAATTATGCGTTGCCTTATTCCTTAGAGGCAAGAGATATAGACATGAACTGTACTTTAGGCAATGTTTCTGTGCCTTTGTTTATGTCGTTTAAAAAAGTAAAAGCACCGCCACATAAATTGATGATTGCAATGTATATGATGACAGGGGCCTGTGCGGAGGCTCAAGCTAAAGAGCAAGAGCTGGCTTATTTTAGAGCGTTTAAACAGCAAAATGCCAATCAAGCAGCCGATGCTCGTATTCTTGCTAAGCGTTTATATGCAAGGGCAGCTCGTCGCCAGTACCATTCTTATTTGCAACTGCTTAAAGCCTTTGAGGTAAAAGAGGGAAGCTGTCCTGATTTAGCACCTGAAGATGAGTTTTATTGGTTTGCTGGTATGGTCTCTGCTATGCAGGCAACGATGAATGACATGCAAGCCCAAGGCGTGGTACAGGTACCGCAAGACTTGCCCGTTAAAGCAGTGCGTGGTATTCGCTGTTTAGATAATAAAAAATGGTGGGGCATTCCTCAGGCAATGCAGGCGGCGGTATGGATTATCTTTAAAGGCAATAAACCTAAAGATGTAGACCCTTGGAAGCAATTACGCAGCGCCAGCTTATATGGTGCTCAACAGGGTATTTTCCTTGCAAGTACGATTGAAGTGATTGCCGCAGATGGCTTTGCAACACCGCAGCAAACCAAAGAAAGTATTCGCCGTTATGTGCGCTATCGTCAAAAATATACAGGTGCAGATACATATAAGATGCTAAATGTGATGACGCAAAAACAAATTTTAGCCATTTCAGACCGTCTATGGACGCAGGCAACTGGTGCTCGTACGCCAATTAATGGTTTGGGTACTTTCTGGGACGATAAAAAGAAACCTGCCAGTCAGTTAAATATTGATGAACTTTTGGATAATTAATACAAAAATGCGTGGCGTACTTATATTTGGAATAACTAATGATTGAGACTAAATCAAAGCAGCATTCGTATTTTTTATGGTTGTCAGCATATCCAGCATTACTGATTTTATTAACGGTTGTGGTATTAAATACAAGCCATGCACTGCATGCACAAATGTTGCAGTTAGGCGAATATATTTGGCAAGGCTATTTTCAGTTACGCACAGAGTCCGTTGCGCCCAGTTGTAATCCTAACTTAGACATACAGGCAGAAATACAAAAACGCCTTGCTCAAAGCCAAACGCAAGATGATGTAATGGATTTATTTGATGAACCAGAAACCGTTGATGTTGCACAGTTAAAAAATGCGTTAACCGCTTCTAAACAGCGTTGTGTTAAACAACATAAACAGTATCTTCAATTGGTAGAAAAACAAACGCTTGCGGTTAAAGTATTTAGTCAAATTGAGCATGGTATTGCCAAAATTGGTGAGATAGGCATTAGTACTCAGCGTATTATGTTGGCATTGCTGGTTATTATTTGTGGTTTAACGACCATGCTTAAACGCCATCATATTGCCCTAAGACCAGCGCATACAGTGATGGATTATCGGGTTAGCACTTTGGCTCAATTTATAGCTAGCAGTATTTTGTTGTATTCGGTTTATTCTTTTAAACAGGTGGCTTTTTCTGCAGGCTTAGTGGTGAGTTTAGAGCACCGTATTTTGCATTATCTATGGATAGCAGGTTTTGCTATCTTGTTTGTGCTTAACCTTTATCAGCTTTTGAATGTGCCTAAAGAGGCGAAAAAAGGCGGTCATTTTTTATCCGCTTTATTGTCTATTCCCTTATATGCCACCATGTGTTTAATATCTGGTGGTTTTTTTATTGCCATCAATAACAGTGCAGGCATTGGTATTTATTTAAACCAAATGATTGAGCTGTCACAACTGTTTTTAAATGTGGGTCTGTATGTATGGATTGGCATGCTATTTAAACGCACCAAACTTGCCGATGCGGTCTTTAGTCTGTTTCGTCCTTTTAATTTACCGCCTGAAATATTAGCAATTACAATTGTAGCCTTAGCCGCCGTGCCCACTGCATATACTGGTGCTTCAGGTATTTTTGTTATTGCAATTGGCGGCTTAATTTATTATGAATTAAGAAAAGCAGGTGCTAGACGACAGTTAGCATTAGCGGCTACAGCTATTTCCGGCTCTTTAGGTGTGGTTTTACGCCCCTGTTTATTGGTGGTTATTATTGCCGCACTGAATAATGAGGTCACTACGCATCAATTATTTAATTGGGGGGCAAAGGTATTTTTCTTGAGCATATTGCTATTTACATTATTTGCACTGATGAGCAAGCAAGACAGCTTAAAAATCAAGCTAGATGACAACTGGCAAGCAGGCTTCTTTTCTGCCTTGCGTATGCTGTTACCTTATGTTGTGTTAATTGCTGTGGTGGTGGCATTATATGGGTTGTTGTTAAATGTGTATCTTGATGAGTTTTTTGCGCCCTTTCTCTTACCTGTGTTGCTTATTGCCATCTTAAAATATGAAAACTGGCAATATAAGCATCAAGCCGAATCGACCACCCAAACACTCGAAACCAGCGATAATTCAGAGTTACAAAAGCCGCTATATAACGCTGGTCAAAGTTTGTTCACCACCTTAACCCAAGCAACCACAGAAACAACCGTACATATTGGCGCATTATTATTTTTAATGGGGTTATCTGTCAGCATAGGCGGTGTTATAGAGCGTTCAGAAATAATGCTCATGCTGCCTACAGAATTTCATTCTGTATGGTTAACCATGCTGGTTTTGGTTATTACTTTGGTTGTTATTGGTATGATTATGGATCCATACGGTGCGGTGATTTTAGTCAGTGCCACTATCGCTGGCGTGGCGTATAAAAATGGAATTAATCCTGTCCATTTTTGGATGGTAACATTAGTGGCGTTTGAATTAGGCTATTTAAGCCCTCCTGTTGCTTTAAACCATTTGCTCACCAGACAGGTAGTAGGCGAACAAGAAGTGTCTCTTGCCAACCAAGAAGGACATAACTTTTGGTACCGCCATGAGCGAATATTATTGCCAATTGCGACTATGGGTGTGGCATTAATATTGGTCGCTTTTGTGCCTTTATTATGGCAACAATAAGTTTAAAGAGAAACAAAGCATGTTAGCAAAAATACTTTCCATTATGGCAGACGGTCAATTCCACTCAGGGCAAGAATTGGCAGCGCATTTAGGCAAAACTCGCTCTTGTGTATGGCAACAGTTTAAAAAACTGGAGCAACTTGAGGTCGTGTTTTCATCTGTACGAGGGCGAGGTTATCGACTACAAGAACCAATTGAATTGCTGCAGCTAAGCTACTTGCAACAACAATTAAAAGAAAAGTTAGATAAGCTCGACGTTTTATTTAGTATTGATTCGACTAACCGCTACTTATCTGCCCAAGCAGAAACCTATTTAGGTCAGCAATATGCAGTTTTTGCAGAAATGCAAACGGCAGGCAAAGGTCGTCGTGGTCGTCATTGGGTAAGCCCTTTTGGTAAAAATATTTATTTATCCGTGCTTACAACTCTTCGTAACGACATTAGCGAACTCAGTGGCTTTAGTCTATTAATGGCAATGGCAGTAGAGCAGGCTTTAAGTAATCTTGGGGTTACAGGTGTGCGCCTAAAATGGCCTAACGATGTGTATTTACACAATAAAAAACTCGCCGGTATTTTATTGGAAATTAGCGGAGAATACGCCAGTCATTGTCAGTTGGTTATAGGTCTTGGCTTAAATTTCTCGATGTCCAAAAATCAGCCTAATATTGAGCAAAGTTGGAGCGCACTACAACACTATTATCCAGACTTAACTCGCAATCAACTTGCCAGTGAATTGCTTAATTGCGTACTGGCAATGATAAAATCTTTTCGTACCTCAGGTTTTGGTCCTTGGCAACAAGTATGGAATGAGAAAGACATCTTTTTTAATCAACCTGTACAGGTTTTATATCCACAAAAAACCCTAGTTGGTATTTGTCAGGGTGTTAATGAACGTGGCGAACTACAAGTTAAAACAGAAACGGGTATACAATCAATTAGTGGCGGCGAGGTCAGTTTACGTGCTTCTGATTGATATGGGAAATAGCTGTATAAAATGGTGTCTGCAAGAAAATGCACAAACCACTTACGGCACACTTAATTATACACAACTACAGCCCACCACCTTTGCACACTTACAAGCACATACATGTATGCTGGCATCTGTTGTAGGCAAAGAACCTATTTTACCAGCCATTAAACATTTTAAAACACTCACTTGGTTGCTCACACCTCAACCTGATAGCGCATTATTTAAGCATTGTTACCAGCATATTGAACGCTTAGGTGTAGACCGTTGGTTAAATATGCTCGCCTCCCGAGCATTACAATCAAGCATACGCCCAACCATTGTTGTCAGTGCAGGCACGGCTTTAACCATAGATATATTTAGTGAACATAATCAACATCAAGGTGGTTGGATTTTGCCAGGTTTTCGCAGTGGTCAACAATGCCTATTTAATAACACCGAAAATATCAACCCTTATACTGATGAGCAATTAAATGCCCCCTATCAAGTACAAGCAGGTTGTTCTACCACCGAAGCCGTTACCTCTGGCGCATATAGAATGCCAATTGCGCTTGTTCAATCCGTATGTAAGGATTATCCTAAACACCAACTATTTATTACAGGGGGCAATGGCGATTGGTTAGCCAAGCAATTAAATGTGCCCTATTATCCAAACTTAATTTTTGCAGGAATGAATGCCCTATGCGTAAGCTAGTTGTATTACTTATTTTATTAAATGCCGCCCTTTTTGCTTGGTTTTATTATCAACAACAAACAGCACCTCAAGTCACGCCCGTACCGCTACTTGACCCAAGTGAAGGACAAACACTGATACTGAAAAATGAGCCTAACAACCTCAACGCCACACAAGATAAGACAACAGGCGAGCCCCAACTCCCTACCACCAGCGCAGCAACCGCACAAACCAAACAAGCAGCTGAGGCTAAACAAGCACCCAAAGTTAAACAGGCAGCAGCAGCGCAACAAGCTCAAACTGTAGTGATGCGCTGTTATCGCAGCACCCCTTTTACTGAGCAGATTGATGCCAAGCACCTTGCCGCTAAAATTAAAAAACTGGGATACCAAGCGAGTATTGAAAGCAGCAAAGGCAAAACCAATTTATTAACTAAATATTGGATTTACGTCCCCAATCAAGGCAACAAACAGCAGATGCAAAAAATACAATCTCAGCTAAAAAAACATGGCTTTGATACTTTTTTAATTAGCAAAGGTAAGTTATCAGGTGGTATTTCTTTAGGTATTTATCGCAGTAAAAAATCAGTCGAAAGCCTTGAAAAAGATGTTAATAAACTAAGCATTCCTGTGACTGTAGATTTAATTGATGGCAGCCGAGATCAGTACCGAGTTATCTTCTTTACACCTAGCTTACCAAACAATCAGTTACTTGATCAGTTGCAAGAAAATAATCAAAATATCCGCTGGCGGCGTACTCAATGCCCTTTATAAACCTAATATCATTTTAATAACGAGATTTTTATGCAAGCAAACAACAATATGGGTTGGCAATTTTTTATAGAGGGGGCGGGCTTAATATTTTCTGCCCCCTATCGCTTTTATGTGCTGATACCTATCTTACTTAATATGCTGCTATTGTCTGCTTTAAGCTATTACGGTGTGATGACCCTTGATAAATTATTGGGCGATTTCTCTAACTGGCTACCTGAATTTTTGCGCTGGCTATATTTTATTTTAATGCCCTTGGCCGTTATCAGCTTTTTAATTGTTATTTCCTTATTTTTTACCTTTTTTTTAAGTTTGCTGGCAAGTCCCTTTAATGGTTTTCTATGCGAACGAGTAGAGAGAGAAATGGGTTTGCCTGCGGTTGAAGAATCCTTATCCTCTGTTTTGGCTAGAGTGCTGCCTAGGGAATTTGCTAAACTTTGGTATATTTTACCTCGTTATATTGGCTTATTATTATTAAGTTTTGTACCCGTTTTAAATCTAGTTGCTCCTCTTTTATGGTTCTGGTTTGGTGGTTGGTTAATGGCATTTCAATATTTAGATTATTCCTTTGATAGCCATCAAAAAAGCATTAAAGAATTAAGGGCTGCCATGTTACAACAACGTGTTAGTGTGGTGTCCTTTGGAATTCCTGTTTTATTGTTAATGAGTATACCCGTGGTCAATTGGTTTATCATGCCAGCGGCGGTTATCGGCGCAACCCGTTATCGTGTAATGCGTATGCCATTTAACAATCTATTACAGTGATAAATTATGGGTATTAAGTTGCCCATTTTGATAATGATGCAGTAAAAATTGCGCCCCTTCTTGCATACCAAAATCATTTTGGCTGAGACTTAAATTCAACGCAATAGGGGCAGATAAAGCAGGGCATACACTCAAAATACTGTCCGCAAATGACGTATGTAAACTGCGATGTAAATGACCACAGCAAAGGCGTATAACTTGCGGATTATTAAGAATAATATCAGCTAACGCATGGTGATTTTCAAGTTTAATCTTATCCATAAAATCAACCCCTGAGTTAATGGGTGGGTGGTGCAACATAACCAATGTTGGCTTATCTGGATACTGCTGTAATTTTTGTTGCAAAAAATCAAGGGTTTCCTCGCTTAAAAAACCACTGGCTTGCCCTTCTTGCAAACTGTCTAGCCCAATTAAATTAAGCGCGTAAGTATCTACTAACCAATTATAATAATTGCCATTTAAAGAAGGCGAAACAGTCGCCGAATGTATCGCATTAGTGCGTAAATCATGGTTACCCAGTACCCAAAAATAGGGCATATTCAACCGTGCTAAAACATCAAATAATTGCCGATAAGATGGGCTATCGCCCTTATCCGTTAAATCTCCGCTTAATAGCAAGGCATCAACCTTAGGCTGCCATTGATTAAGCTGTCCTACCAACTGAGTTAAACGCTGTAACCTAATCGGTTCTTGAGAGCAAATATGCAAATCACTAACCTGAGCAAATAACATATTGTGTACTTAATTTTCAGGTGGATTAACTAATACAGAAACGCTTTGCGTATCTAACTCAATATCTATAGGTAACTGCGAAAAAACATCGCCATCGGCTTGTAAGACACTGGCAATGCGCTCTTTTTCAGGGCTTAATTGGCTATCAATTAAGCTGGCATGCAGTTTAGAAAAAGGCAAAGATAGCACGCCTTCTACCTGCTCCATACGACCTAATAGCATGGCGAATAATGCTTTTAAAAAAAATCCACGCCCCGGCTTTTGAAATAACAGAATATAAAGTTGAGGAACAAGCAACTGTGCTTTATTGCTTAAAGTAAAACTTCCTCCATAGTATCTGGCATGCGTAATTACCGCAGAATAACTTTGATATTCTTTGCCATCGAGCTGGACTTGATAGCGGTGCTGTCCATAACGCAATGCCTGCACCAACATAGAAACCACATATGCCATTTTACCTGTCCAATGCTTTAACTTAAGATTAACCTGATCGACCACCCAAGCATCAAAACCTAAGCCCACCCACATACAAAAATTTTCTCCATTAGCACGTCCAAATTGCACTGGCACACTATAATTTTGCATAATTAAATCTGCCATTTCATCGGCATTATGTGGTAGTTTAAGCTCATAGGACATCACATTTGCCGTACCAGTTGCAAAAATTGCCAATTTACTGCTGGCATGCAATCCATTTACCACCTCTCGCACCGTACCATCGCCCCCTACTACAACTACAATATTTGCAGGATTGGTTTGTGCGCGTAAAAATTCAGTGGCATCGCCTGCCCGTTTGGTGGCATAAACATCTACCGTCAATTTGCGCTGTTTTAAAGCAGCAACTAACGCCTGTAAGCGTGCTTTATTTTTATTGCCAGCCGCTGGATTATGGATTATTAGAATACTCATGGGCTACTCAATCATCAAAAAAAGGCATTATGCCATGCAATACAAGGCTTTGCATTAATTCAACTACAGGCTAGGTATTTTTAGCTTTTTAGGTTTTTATCATGCTAAGATAACGATACCATTAGTTAATTTATAAACTAAACAGATACCTTAATTTAATATTAGAACCAGTGACAAAAACAACAATATTTAAGGACTTAATATGCAACAAAATACTGCTCTTATCCGCTCTTATGCCGAGATAGAAGAAATAGAACAACAAGAGTTTACCTTAGAATTTCAAAGTACCTATGACATTTTTGCTCAAAGTGCACAAAAATTTGCCCAAGCCCCTGCTCTATCTTTAATGCTACAGGCCACTAATTTTAAGTGTCTACAAACATTTAATTATCAACAGTTATTTGCTCATATTACCCAAACTGCCAATTTATTTTATCGACTGGGAGTTAAAAAAGACACGGTCATCGCACTCATTTTACCTAACTTAGCACAAACACACTTTTGTTTATGGGGCGCAGAAGCAGTAGGCATTGTTATGCCCATTAACCCATTATTAGAGCCTGAGGCATTAATAGGGCTATTAAGTGAAGCAAAAGCAGAAATTATTGTGACCTTAGCGCCATTTCCTAAAATCGACTTATGGCAAAAAGTAGCACAAATATTACCTGAGCTACCCGATTTACGACATTTATTATTAGTTGATTTAGCGCATCAAGTGATGGGCATTAAAGGCAATATTGCAAAACTTTTACAAAAAAAGCATGAATTTAGCTTATATGGCTACAAAGGGCTTAAACGCAGTATACCCGCACACATACAAACACACCGTTATACACAGGCATTAGCACAAGAAAATGCCAACGAGTTAAATTTTCAACCTGCTTTTAATGCTCAAAATAAGTCCTCTTTCTTTTGTACAGGTGGGACAACAGGGCTGCCCAAAATTGCCATGCGTACCCATGCTAATGAAATCAGCAACTGCCAACAAATTCGTAATATGTTTGGCGCACAAACCATTCACAAAAATACAACCGTACTTTGTGGTCTGCCTTTATTTCATGTAAACCCTGTACTAGCAACAGGCTTATATCCTTTTATGCAAGGTGCGCATGTTATCTTAGCCAGCCCTCAAGGATTTAGAGGCGAGGGTGTGATTAGCCATTTTTGGAAAATTGTAGAAACCCACAAAATCAACTTTTTTGCCGCAGTACCAACGGTTTATTCTGCACTATTAAACAACCCTGCTAAACCACAAAATGTAAGCAGTTTAGAATTTGGTATCTGTGGTGCTGCCCCTATGCCAGTGCAAGTATTTAAAGATTTTGAAGCACTCACAGGGATTAAAATTTTAGAAGGTTATGGACTCACAGAGGCAACTTGCGTAAGCAGTGTGAACCCACCGCATGGACAGCGTAAAATTGGCTCTATTGGCATGCGCTTACCTGCACAAAAAATGCAGGTAGTCACACCTTTGTTTAATACCGAGAAACAATCTACAACCTTTGAAATCTGTAAACCAAACTGCAAAGGACTATTGGTTATTCAAGGCGATAACGTTTTTTCAGGCTATAAAATTGACGCACAAAATAAACAACTGTGGCTTATAGATGAACAAGGTCAACGTTGGCTTAACACTGGCGATTTGGCCTATCAAGATGAAGATGGCTATTTTTACCTAACAGGCAGAGAAAAAGAAATGATTATTCGTGGCGGGCATAATATTGACCCAAAATCCATTGAAGAGGTCATGTACACCCACCCGCAGGTTGCATTTGCCGCCGCCATTGGTAAACCCGACTCCTATGCAGGCGAGTTACCTATTTTATATATAGAACCTAAAGCCAATGCCAATATCAGCCAAATTGAATTGGAGCATTTTGCGGCACAGCATATCAGTGAACAAGCTGCCATTCCTAAAGAAGTTCACCTAATTAACAGCATGCCCCTAACAACAGTGGGCAAAGTGTATAAGCCTGAACTTAAAAAACAAGCCATTATTGCAAGCTTTTCTGCCGCCCTTGATACGGCACAAATTAAAGCAGAGGTGCGTGTTGAACAAGACCCTGTATACGGCTTAGTAACACAGGTTGAAGTAGCCGATAAACAACAACTAGGACAGGCCAATAATACACTAGGCGTTTTTGCTATACGCTATAATATTTATTAGATAAAACATAAACTTACAAACAAGCATCAATACTAAACAGACGCACGTTTATTTTTTTGAAAAAATAAACCCTAAATTTAATTAGTGATAAGGTTTGTATGAAAAATTTTGTATTTCTAATGCTAGTAAATAGCAGTTGTATGCTTATGTTTAATAATGCTTATAGTGCCAATGATGCAGTTTTATTGGGTGCTGATTACACCTATTTAAGCTATAAGATAAAGGGGCAAGTTAGCTCCTTTCAAAATCTAGCAAGCACATCTGCAAAAGCACAAAGAGACAAGGTTAAATTACACGCTGCAACGGTTTCTTTGGGTTATAAAATAAGCAAGCCAGACTACTACCTAATCCCAGAGATTAGCTTTGGTAAAGGCGTAAAAAAAGACACCATAGCAGCCACTGGAACATATTCCCCTTTATTTGGTGCAGAGCAAAAACTTAATTTAAAATTGCAATTTGAACTAGAACAACTAATCAGCCTCGCGATAAAAACAGGCTGGCAAGCCACTGATGATTTTGCTATCACTTTTATCAGCTCTTATAGCCATGCAAAAATTAAAAAAAGCATACGAGACACTTCTTCTGCCAGTGAGCATAAAAGCAATGAAGCAATCAATCTATTTGGGATAGGCGTAGGCTTCAATTATGAAATAATAAATAATCTATCAGTGCAGGCAAGTTATGAGCTTAAAGGAGAAGAAAGTATCAGTGCAGGCATACGCTACGCATTTTAGTTAAGCCTAAATACATATAAAAAATTCATAAAAAAAGGCGCAAAACTGCCCCTTTTTTTATATAGCCGCTGTGATTATTTACCTTTCACAATGGTCGTATACGTACCGATTACACCTAAAATATTATTGGCTTTAAAATCGACACTACTTACTGTTTTAATGCCACCGTTTTTCTTAGCTGCTTCAATACTACAGTCACCTGTTGCTACAAGGCTTAAAATACTTTTACAGGTTGCTTCTCCTGTTTTAGTTGCAGAACTATTGCCAGTAACTGCATGAGGCAATGTAACATCAGTTAAGATAGTGCCGACAGGCATAGGGGTAGCGCAACCAGCTAAAGAAGCAGCAGAAATAAGCAGTGCAGAAGTTAAGATTTTATTCATGTTTTTTCCTTTAATGTAAATTGATTTTAAACTCATTTTAGGCAGAAAAACCACCTAGAAATAGTATACCACCAAGATATGCGTAATTGGTATAACAGCTTGTTATATTTATGCTTTTAACATAATTTTTATTTCAGCATGCTACTTTAGCCAGTTCATTACTCCCAGCCATTTATCTTTTTATGCCACACAAGTGCTTTTTACTGTATTTTTTATGTTAAACAGCATATAATATGCGCCCTTTTTTATTTGCCAGAGAATTTCATGCAACCAGCCGCAAATCAAGCCTTAAAAGCTGCCAGACAAGCAGGACAAGATTTAACTCGTCGCCTAGAGCGTTTTGATTTACACCAAGCACAGCCTAGAGAGTTATCAAAATTCTTAGCTGATTGCACCATTGGCATTGAAAAGAATATTATTTTTGAACTCAAAAAATCCTTTCCTGAACACAATTTTTTAGGACGAGAAACAGGGCTTAATCAACAGCAAGAAACAGCACCTTTATGGCGTGTGAGCGTTATTGATGACATGCTTAACTTTCGTTTAGGTATTCCTGCTTATGCTATTATGATTAGCTGTGAAATGGCAGGCAAAAAAGAACACGCCATTTTAGTAGACCCGATGACAGGAGAAGAGTTTGTTGCCTCCCGTGGGCGTGGTGCACAATTATCTAATCGACGTATGCGCTGCTCTAATGAAACAGAATTACAAAATGTCATCGTGGCATTTACCCAACCTAAAGGACAAGATGAGCGCGCTTTTGCACAGGCACAGAGAATTAATCAACTACTCAAATCACGCCTTGATGTTCGCAATATTGGCTCTAATGCGTTAAGCATGGTCTATGTTGCAGGCAATCGTTTTCAAGCTGCTATTTTAAGTCAAATTGATGAATTTACACTGCATTGTGCTGGCTTAATTGCCCATGAAGCAGGCTGCTTATTAAGCAACCTAAAAGGCGAGAGCAACTTTATTGCCCCTGATGATATTGTGCTAACCAACCCCAAATTAATGAAGTCATTTATTAATATACTCAAAGGGTAATTTAACACCTAAGTTTTAGCACTATCTGATAGTCTTCACACGGACTTTGCGCTATGCTTTGCATAAAATTAACCCTTAATATCGGTTGTTTGTTATGGCAAAAACCAAGTCCAAACTTAAAAAATTATCCAGTGCGCTAGAAAGCGGCGAGCTTGATCAGGTTCGTCGTATTCTAAATAAAGGGTTAGCGCCAGCGGATATTGCACATCTTATTGAATCCTCCCCGCCTAAAGAACGGCAAGTTATTTGGTCGTTAGTAAAAGATGACTTAGAAGGAGAGGTATTACAAGATTTAAGTGATGATGTACAAGGGCAACTGATTAGCGGCATGTCGCCAGAGCGTTTGGCAGATGTAACCTCAGAGCTAGATACCGATGATGTTGCAGATATTTTGCAACAATTACCCAATATGGTCATTGACGAAGTGCTTGAGGCAATGGACGAGCAAGACCGTCAGCGTTTAGAAAAAGTCATAGGCTATGCCGAAGACAGCGCTGGCGGGTTAATGAATACCGATACCATTACCATACGTCCAGATATTACCCTAGATGTTGTCTTGCGTTATTTGCGTTTGCATCGTGAGTTGCCTGAAATGACCGATAGCTTATTAGTTGTTAGCCGTAAAAATGAATTTATCGGCACACTTTCAGTAAGTAAATTACTGGTTAGTGACCCGCTACAAACCGTGCGTGAAATAATGGATACTAACACCATCAGCATCCACGCTGATCAACATGAAGATGAAGTGGCTAATTTGTTTGAACGCCATGACTTAATCAGTGCGCCTGTTGTAGATAGCGATGGTTTATTGCTAGGGCGGATTACCATTGATGATGTTGTTGATGTTATTCGAGAAACTGCCGACCACTCATTGATGAGCATGGCAGGTTTAGATGAAGATACCGATACCTTTGCTCCCGTAATTAAAACCAGTAAAAGCCGTGCTTTATGGCTAGGTATTAATTTATTAACCGCATTTGCCGCCTCTGCGGTTATTGGTGTATTTGATGCCACCTTACAACAAGTCGTGGCACTGGCTATTTTAATGCCAATTGTCGCCAGCATGGGCGGTATTGCAGGTAGCCAAGTGCTGACTTTGGTTATTCGAGGACAGGCTGTTGGGCATTTAACCAATGACAAATTTGCTTGGCTGTTAAGCCGTGAAATGCGCGTAGCACTAATCAATGGATTATTATGGGCACTGGTTATTGCCTTAATTACCTTACTTTGGTTTAACGACACTGGCATTGCGATTATTATTGCAGCAGCCATTATGATTAATCTTATGATTGCCTCTATTGCTGGCACCATATTGCCACTTATTTTAAAACTATTAAATATTGACCCTGCGCTAGCTGGCGGTGTTATTTTAACCACCATTACTGATGTCACAGGGTTTTTATCTTTTCTAGGCTTAGCCACTATTTTTTATTTATAACTTATGACAAACAGCAACTTAAACAACAAAGAAGTAGAGTTAACAGCAGAACAACTGCCAAGCAAATCAGAAATAAAAAGAGAGATGCAGCGCTTACAAAAATTAGGCGAGAAACTCTGTGCGCTTAAGCCTGCTGAGTGGCAAACATTACCCATTAGCGATCATTTATATGCTGCCTTAGAAGAAAACCAACGTATTAAAAAGCATGAGGCAAAACGGCGGCACATGCAGTTTATTGGACGCTTAATGCGAGAACAAGATATTGATGCCATTTGCGCCCAACTGGATTTATCTGACCCATCTTCAGAGGTCTATATCCAAAAACACAATGCCCAAGAGCGTTGGCGCACAAGGCTTTTAGATGATGATGCGGCCTGTCATGAGTTTATTAGCCAATATCCCAGCTGCGAATCCCAACATTTGCGTAACCTCATTCGTAACGCACGTAAAGAGCAGCTACAAGAGAACCCCATACACAAAAGCGCACAAAAAAAATTGTTCAAATACATCAAAACCTTAGTTAATTGATTTACATAGTGTTACGTTTTTAAGCGGTGATATTTTATATCTTAGCTAGTATTAAAAACAAACTTACTTTGAAATATCAGATATCTATTGAGGAAATCATGCAACCATTAAAACAACTGATTGCACTTAGTGTATTAAGTGCCAGCACCAGCAGTTTAGCTCTCCCTTTTATGCCCCTTGATGCAAGAGGCATGGCAATGGGAAATACTGGGGTAGCCAGCGCCCGCTTAGCTCATGCCCCTGCCTACAACCCTGCATTATTAACACAGGTGCAAGCTGATGATGATTTTGCTATTTTATTACCACAGTTTGGCGTTATATTGGCTGATGAGGGCGATGTAGTCAAAACAGGCAATACGATAAAAAATACAATATTCCCCAAATACGAACAGTTATTTTCTGAAGGCAGCGCCAATAACTTTAGTGCGAGCTTAAAGAATATGAAAACAACCTCCAGCGCATTAAACACCTCTTTAGAAAACGCAAAAGCGGCAAATGATGCTGCCAGTGCCAGTGCTGCTGTAACAGATTTAAAAGCAAAAAACAGCAATTTTAGAGGCAGTATTGATGACTTTCGAGCACAGATTAAAAAAATGAACGAGGCCACCGCCGAATTAAACAGCAGTCTAGGCAATATCTCAAGCAATCCCCTTAGAGTACAAGCTGCCATGGCAACGGCATTTGCCTTCCCTGCATATAATTATACCTTTGCCATGAGTATCCGTGATAATCTCCATGTGTCTGCACGCACCGTCTTTACTCAAAAAGACCGCAATCTATTTGCAGCCTATGGTCTTGCCGCAGAAGGATACACCAAAGGTGCGTATGCACTGCCAGACTCTATTGATACAGCCATTACCAGCTTAGAGACTTTCGCAGGGGGCGGAGCAGCGCCTAACCCTGCAGATTTTGATAATTTAAAAGGCAAATCTGATGGCGTATCTACTTACAATTCCGATGAAGTAAACACCGCTGGAGGCAATATTCGCATCATGAAAAATGGCGAATTAAGCGCAGAATCAAAGAACCCACAACTGGACTCTAACATACAATTTGCCGCCATTAATATATTGGAGCTGGGTTTTTCAGGTGCACACGAATTTAAAATCAAAGACTATAACGTCTCTTTTGGGATTACCCCTAAAATTTTATATATAGAAACATTCCATTACGGCACCAGTATGCAAAATAAGAGCAAAATAGATAGCAGCGCAATTAATAACGCACGCTCCTCTTATGTTGATGTTAACTTAGATTTAGGTGCCTCTTATCGTTTTCCCCAATATCCAAGCTGGTTGCTAGGAGCAAGTATTAAAAACCTCATTCCTAAGTCATACAAAACCAAAGACACCGATATAAAAGATGAAAATGGCATTGTCATAGATAAACTAAGTGGTCCTACGCTTAAGGTATACCCTCAATTGCGGGTAGGCGGCTCTTATACCAATGACTGGTTTGTAGGTAGCGTTGATTTAGACATTACCGAAAACAAACCCACCGCCTTTGAAATACCAACCCGCTTCCTTGCATTTGGTGCAGAGTTTGATTTATATGATAGTGCCCAATTTAGATTAGGCGCACGCTCTAATTTAAGAGCACCAGACCCACTTAAACAATCCACCTTATCTGTAGGTTTTGGATTAAGTCCTTCAATTTTAGAATTTAACTTGGCTGCCATCGTCAACCCCTCAGACTTTAAGCGTGAACTTGGCTTAGCACTAGAGCTGGGTATGGCATTTTAAATCCCCTGTTTTATAAGTCATTTAATTAAAAATCTCTTGCTCAAAGACCAAGAGATTTTTTTGTTTTTACCAAACACTATCTATTATGGGCTTGAGATTGTTACAATAGCCCCCATTAACAGTTACTCATACGATTGCAACCAACCCAACTTAACAGAGAGAAATGTATGCACATAGGCGCAGATTTAATCAGTTTACTTTATGGCGTTGCCGCCTTATTGGTTATGCCATTTATTTTGCGGTTTTTATTGCAAGCATCTAAAGCTGATTTTTACAATCCTTTATCGCAATTTATTGTACGTTTTACCAACCCCCTTGCCATGCCAATACGCAGCATACTGCCCAATCAAAAAGGCTTTGATATTGCCTCGCTATTGTTAGCATACGGCTTACAAGCAGGGTTAATGCTAATTGTATTGGCGGTATTAGGTGCTGCAACAAACTGGTTGCAGGTTTTACCTTGGGCTGCCATTGCCCTATTTAAAACCGTATTAGATATGTATTTTTGGGGTTTAATTATTTCTATTATTGCCTCTTGGATTGCGCCTCAATCTTATAACCCTGCACTTATTTTAATAAATCAGTTACTAGAACCAATTAGCGCACCTATACGCCGCATTATGCCTGATTTAGGTGGTTTAGATTTATCTCCCATTGTTATTATGCTGGCACTACAGGTACTAGAGATACTTTTAATTAAGCCTTTAGCAATGCTCTCAGGGCTGGCTTATTTCCCTGGTTTATATCAGCTATTTTTATAGTTTTTGTGCTAGATATTATCTTAACCTGCCATTTACAGCCCAATGCCAGTCGGACTCAATGGGTAGGTCGGCACGATAATGCCCTTAAAATTCGCTTGCAAGCCCCTGCCGTAGAAGGCAAAGCCAATAAAGCATTGATTGCTTTTTTTGCCGAAGAATTTGCGGTTAGAAAAAAACAAATACAGATTATAAGCGGTGAGCAAAGCCGCCATAAACGCATTAAAATCATACAACCCAAACAAATACCTAAGCAGGTTGCTGAATTTTTACAGGAATTTAACCATGCCGACAAACACTAAAAACAGTTTAAAAATCATCGTAGATGGTCAGGTGCAACGTGTAGGATATCGCCAGCATATTAAAAAAAGTGCCGATGCTTTAAGTGTGCTTGGCTATGTAAAAAATCAAATGGGCGGACGAGTAGAAATTATTGCCACTGGCACAGCTTTGCAACTAGATGAATTTATGCTGCAAGTGAAACGAGGTTCAATCAACTCACAGGTTGCACATATAGACTGGATTGCTTGCGAATTGATTGAATTTGATGATTTTCAAATTGTTTAAATAACCTTTAATTATTTATTTTTAACCCCTTAAACTGACACAAAGGAACACACTATGAGACCCAGTGGTCGCGCCCTAGATGAACTCAGAAAAGTCAATATTACCCGTCAATTTACTTGCCATGCAGAAGGCTCGGTATTAATTGAAGTCGGTAATACCAAAGTCATTTGCACCGCCAGCGTTGAAGAAGGCGTACCACGCTTTTTAAAAGGCAAAAAACAAGGCTGGATTACCGCAGAATATGGCATGTTACCTAGAGCCACAGGCACACGCACACAAAGAGAAGCTGCTCGTGGCAAACAAGGTGGGCGCACTGTTGAAATCTCTCGTCTAATCGGGCGTAGTTTGCGTGCGGCGGTCGATTTGCAACTACTAGGAGAGTACAGCATTACTCTGGATTGCGATGTCATTCAAGCTGATGGAGGCACACGTACCGCCTCTATCACAGGTGCTTACATAGCTTTAAATGATGCTATTTCAGCCATGTTAGAAAAAAACATACTGCAACAAAATCCCATTAAATCCCCTGTTGCAGCCGTCTCTGTTGGCATATATAAAGGTCATGCTGTGTTAGATTTAGACTATGCAGAAGACTCTGTAGCAGAAACCGACCTAAATGTCATTATGACAAAGGCCGGTGGCTTTGTAGAAATTCAAGGCACTGCTGAGCTGCAAACATTTAATCGTAGTGAACTTAACAGTATGCTGGAATTGGCAGAACAAGGCATTCAGCAATTACTGTCCCATGCTTAAAGTGAACTATATTAACGCTCTAAAAATTCGATTTTATTCGGCTTGCCGTCCCATTCGCTTGCCTCAGGTAGCTGGTCTTTTTTCTCATTGATATTGGGCCATATTTCTGCCAGCTCTGCATTGAGTTCAATAAAGACCTCTTGACCATCTGGCAGCTCATCTTCAGAAAAAATCGCCTCTGCTGGGCACTCTGGCTCACATAAAGCACAATCAATACACTCATCGGGGTGAATGGCTAAAAAATTAGGTCCCTCATAAAAACAATCAACAGGACAAACATCTACGCAGTCGGTGTATTTGCACCTAATACAGTTATCAGTTACTACAAATGCCATTAATTCTCTCTCAATTTGGTGGTCATTTTATGGGCGCATATTTTAGATGTAATGCTATGGGCATACAAGCTATGCTAAAACCATTGCAGTATAAATGATTTTAAAAGGCTTACCTAAAAGTGAGCAAATTTATGCGCCCAACCTTAATATAAGTCATTTAATGGCAGGCGGTAGAGAGAAAGTAATAGGAATAACATCTGAAAGGGTAGGAAAAAGAAGAAAACATGATATTAGTCAATAATTTTAATGATAAGTGTTTGTATTATTGTTATTGGTATGTTAACTTTGCTTCTTAATTGCTAAGCATTACTAGCTAAGCATTACTGAACATTGCCACAACTAAAGTGAGTGCTATCACTAAAGGTTATTTCAGTGTCCTAAAATACATCGGATAGGTTATTAAACAGGAGAAACCATGCGTTTACAACAGTTAGTTCTATTTTTAGTTATTTTCAGTTTTGCCAATACTGGTGTTGCTGAAGATAAGCCCTTTAAAGTCATTACAACCTTTACTATTTTAAAAGATATGGTTGAAAATGTCGCAGGAGATGGCGCAACCGTCGTTTCTATTACCAAGCCAAATGCAGAAATTCATAACTACAAAACCACACCTCAAGATATGGTGCGTGCCAGCAAAGCGGATTTAATTATCTATAACGGCATGAACCTAGAGCGTTGGTTTAAGCGTTTTTTTAGTAACATCAAAAATGTGCCCAGTGTAGTGATTACTGAAGGCATTAAACCCATGTCTATCTATGCTGGCCCTTATTCTGGCAAACCTAATCCACATGCGTGGATGTCTACCACCAATGCATTGCAGTACATCGAGAATATCCGTAAGGCATTGGTAAAATACAATCCAAGCAAGGCGGATATATATAATAATAATGCCAAAATTTACAGTGCTAAAGTGCAGGCAATGGACAAGCAAATTCGCACTCAATTAGCACTCATTCCTAAGGATAAGCGTTGGTTAGTTACCAGTGAGGGGGCTTTTAGTTATCTGGCTAAGGATTATGCTTTAAAAGAGGCTTTCTTATGGCCCATTAATGCAGACCAACAAGGCACGCCACAGCAGGTTAAAAGTTTAATCGATAAGGTTCGCGCACAACAAATTCCAGTGGTCTTTAGTGAGAGTACCATTTCTGACAAACCTGCCAAACAGGTGGCTAAAGAAACAGGCGCTATTTATGGGGGCGTGTTATATGTAGATTCTTTGTCTTCTAAAGACGGACCTGTACCAACTTACTTAGACTTGTTAAAAGTAACTACAGATACCATAGTGCAGGGCTTTAATAAAAGCCTAATAAATAATAAATAATAAATAACAGGAAAGATGATGAGCGCAGCTAATTTAGCAAAAACAGATAATCAGGCATTAATACGCTGTGAAGGCGTATCTGTTACCTATAACAATGGACACACTGCCATTAAAGATATTAACTTTAATTTAACTACAGGAACTACCTGTGCATTGGTAGGGGTAAACGGCAGTGGCAAATCTACCCTATTTAAAAGCATTATGGGTTTGGTAAAGCCCAATACGGGCTTTATTTCTGTTTTTGGTATGCCTGTTAAGCAAGCGTTAAAACAAAACCTAGTTGCCTATGTGCCACAAAGCGAAGACATTGACTGGAACTTTCCAATTCTGGTTTATGATGTAGTCATGCAAGGTCGCTTTGGACACATGGGCTGGTTAAGAAAACCCAAAGAACAGGATAAACAAGCTGTAGAGATGGCAATGCAACGCTTAGGCATACAAGAGCTTGCCAAACGACAAATCGGTGAGCTTTCGGGCGGACAAAAAAAGCGGGTATTTTTAGCCCGTGCGTTAGCACAACAAAGCCGTATCATTTTATTAGATGAGCCATTTACTGGTGTGGACGTTAAAACTGAAATCGCCATTATGGATTTATTATGTGAGTTGCGTCGTGAAGGTTTGCTCATGCTGGTTTCAACCCATAACCTAGGTAGCGTGCCAGATTATTGTAATCATGTGGTATTAATTAACCAAAATCTCATTGCAGCAGGGCCAACCGTTGAGGTTTATACCCAAGAAAACCTAGAAAAAGCCTTTGGTGGTGTACTTAAACATATTCGTCTTGCAAGCTCACAAATTCACGATGACGATGACGATCGTAACGTGACCATTCTAACTGATGACGAGCGTCCAGCGGTCTTCTATGGGCGCAGCAAGTCCGATTCTCCTTTAAGCCCCAACCCTGCTAAGGATAATGACGAATGAGCGTATTATTAGAGCCTTTTTATTATGATTATATGGTTAAAGCCATGCTTGCCAGCTCATTAGTCGGTGCTGTCTGTGCATTTTTATCTTGCTATCTGATGCTAAAAGGCTGGTCATTAGTCGGTGATGCGCTCTCACACTCGGTCGTACCAGGCGTAGCAGGTGCTTATGCACTGGGCTTGCCATACTCTGCGGGTGCGTTTTTTACTGGCTTCTTAGCAGCAATGGCAATGAGCTTTTTAAAACAAGTATCTAAATTGCGAGAAGATGCCATTATTGGTTTTGTTTTTACGACTTTTTTTGCATCAGGTATTTTACTGATTTCCCTTAATCCAACAGCCGTTAACATTAACAGCATCATCTTTGGCAATATTTTAGGCATTGCGGATAAAGACTTAACGCAAACTTTAATTATTGCAGTGCTTTCTTTGTCTATTATGATTTTATTTTGGAAAGACTTAATGTTGGTATTTTTTGATGAAATACAGGCATCAGCAGTTGGCATTAAAGCAGGCACATTAAAAATCGTCTTTTTTACCCTGCTAAGTGCTTGTACGGTCGCCAGTTTACAAACCGTAGGCGCAATTTTAGTGATTGCCATGGTTATTACGCCAGGGGCAACCGCCTATTTACTGACAGACCGCTTTGGCTGGTTATTAATTATTGCCGTACTAATTGGCTTTTTTTGTAGCCTAATTGGTGCTTATTTAAGTTATTTTGTTGATGGCTCAACAGGTGCGCTTATTGTATGTTTACAAACGATGTTATTTTTACTCGCCTTTTTCTTTGCGCCTAAATATGGTTTTTTTGCCAAACGAACACGAGCCAAGCAACAATCTAATCTAATGCAACAGGAGACAAAATCATGTCCTTAATTACTTGGATTGTCGAACCATTAAGTTTTCCTTTTATGCAAAATGCACTAATTACGGCTTTGGCAGTAGGGCTGGTATGTGCGGTATTGTCCTGTTATTTGATTTTAAAAGGCTGGGCATTAATGGGTGATGCCATTTCCCATGCTGTTTTGCCAGGTATTGTAATCGCCTATGTGCTTGGTGCACCTTTATTTATGGGTGCTTTTGTATCAGGACTTGGCTGCGCCTTATTAACAGGATTTATCAAGCAGCACAGCCGTATAAAAGAAGACTCTGTAATGGGAATTATTTTTGCAGGCATGTTCGCTTTTGGCTTGTTATTGTTTGCCAAGGTCGAAACAGATCAGCACTTAAATCATATTCTTTTTGGCGACTTAATGGGTATCAGACCACAAGACCAGATGCAGGCAATGATTATTGCCGCTTTAGTTTTAGCGGTATTTATCTTTAAATGGCGAGACTTTCTTTTATATTGTTTTGATGCCAGCCATGCTCGTGTTGCCGCTTTACCAGTCAACTTATTGCATTACAGCCTGTTAGCGATGCTGGCTTTAACCATTGTTGCCTCTATTCAAGCAGTTGGTGTGATTATGGTCATAGCCATGTTGGTTGCCCCCGGCATTACCGCTTTTATCTTAACTAAGCAATTTTCTAAAATGCTGATTATTGCCGTTAGCGTTTCTTTACTCTCAAGTTTTTTTGGCGTGATTATCAGCTTTTACCTTGATGGCGCAACCAGTGCTTGTATTGTGCTATTTCAGTCTTTGCTTTTTTGTGTGGTTTTAATAACAAAGCGCATTGCTTTAATGCTGGATTTAAAAGAGCTGTATCGCACCTCCAGCTAAACTTCACTTGCGCTTAAAAAATTAATCAGTAACATAACCGTTATTAATTATAAGCAACCTGCTTTTACTAGGTGCAAAAGGAAATATATGACGGTTTTTGATAATGACATGCAAGTTAAGCCACTATCTAATGGCTTAGTTAGTGGCGAAGTCTCTGATGGCTTTTTGGTCAATGGCGTGCCCAATGGCGGCTATATGATGGCACTTTTAACCCAAGCCTTACAAACACAAAGCAAAAATCAATCTGTCGTTAACATTAGTACCAATTTTTTTCGCCCGAATAAAATTAAAGAGATTGTTTTTGCGCCTGAAATCATGGCAAATTCCTCCCAATTTGAACGCTATAGCGTAAAAGCCATGCAAGATGGTAAAGAAACCATGCGAGCGATGGTAACACTGATGCAAGACTATCCTTTAGGGCAACAAACCCGCTATGAAATAGAACCTAAAACAATATTACCTAGAGAGAAATGTCAGCGTATGCTCGCTTTTCCAGGCTACAGTATTTTTAAAAATGTCCATGTTCTTATGCAGCCAGAATCTTTAGGTTGGATTCAAGGCTCGCCAAGCCATCGCTCCGAACATAGAGGCTGGTTACGCTTAGCAGACGAACGCCCTTGGGACGTACAATCTATTTTATTAGCTGCCGATGCTTTTCCACCTCCTGTATTAGCAACTGAAGGCATGGTCGCATGGGTACCTACGATTGAAATGTCCGTACAAATTCGCAAAATTCCAAGTAGCCGCTGGTTGCGTTGTGTTTTTTATTCCAATTATATTACCGATGGATTAGTTGAAGAAGATGGTGAAATCTGGGACGACGAAGGTAACTTGGTTGCCATTTCTCGACAATTAGCTCAATTTAAAAAAGGGAAAGTAACGGCTGTACAAAAAGCTGCCATGAAAGTAGCCAGTGCCGCCCTTAAATTCAATAATTGGCGTGGCAAACAGCCCAATTAATGATGGACTACAAGGTTGCCATTAATGGATTTGGACGCGTTGGGCGCTGTATTTTACGAGCCTATTATCAGCGTGGTTTAAACCAGCAGTTTGCGCTAAGCCATATCAATGAAGTTGCCGACCTAGAAAGCATAAGTTATCTATTACGTTATGACAGCACCTACGGTCGCTTTAATGGGCAGGTTAAACAACGACAAGACCACCGCTTACAAGTAAATCAAGATATAATTAATATTAGCCATCAAGCACACTATAGCCAATTGGACTGGCATACCAATCAAATTGACTTGGTGCTTGAATGCACAGGTAATATTACCAGCAAGCAACAAGCATTAGCACATATTCAAGCAGGTGCGAAGCAAGTTTTACTCTCTAATCCCGCAGATAAAAACGTTGATTTCACTTTAATTTATGGCTTTAACCAAGCACAAATGAATGGCAGTGAACAGATTATCTCAAACGGCTCTTGTTCAACCAATTGTTTAATTCCTATCCTTGATATAATCGATAAGCAATGGGGAATTGAAGCAGGCACTACCACTACCGTACATTCTGCCATGAATGACCAACCCATGATTGATGCTTACAACAGCGAACTACGTTTAGCCCGTGCCGCAGGCATAAGTATGGTGCCAGTCAATACAGGACTAGCACAGGGCGTGGCAAGGCTTATGCCGCACTTAGAAGGAAAATTTGAAAGCTCACACATTCGTGTACCCACACAAAATGTGTCATTACTTGATGTGAATTTACAGCTCAAAAGCAAAACAGACCGACAAAGCATCAATGACCTGTTACAATTTCATGCAAATACAACCTATTCGGCTATTTTAGGGGTAAGTAACGAAGCGCACGCCTCTATTGATTTTAACCAAGATGCGCGCTCAGCAGTGGTTGATTTAACCCAGACCAGAGTCAGCGGACAATATTTATTGAAACTTCTGATTTGGTTTGATAACGAATGGGGATTTGCCAACAGAATGTTAGATTCGGCCTTATATTTACAACAGTTATCCAGTAGCAAACAAGCAGTAAAATAGGAGTTATAATGAGCATTAAACAAATGTCAACTATGTCCCTAAAAGGGCAACGTGTTCTTATTCGTGAAGACTTAAACGTCCCCATTAAAGAAGGTAAAATTACCTCTAATGCCCGTATTTTAGCCGCTTTACCAACCCTTAAACAGGCTCTAGCGCAGAGTGCTAAAGTGATTGTCATGTCGCATCTTGGTCGCCCAACTGAAGGGCAATTTGCACAAGAATTTTCTTTGCGACCAATTGCCGATTATCTATCTGAATTACTACAGCTACCAGTAAAATTAATCACCGATTTAAACGCCCATATTGAGCTTGCAGAAGGACAATTAGCACTACTAGAAAATGTGCGTTTCAACCAAGGCGAAAAAGCCAATGATGAGCAACTTGCCAAACAGTATGCGCGCTTATGTGATGTATTTGTAATGGACGCATTTGGCACTGCCCATAGAGCCCAAGCCTCCACTTGTGGGGTTGCCAAATTTGCCCCCATCGCATGTGCAGGACCTTTATTAAATGCCGAACTTGCCGCCCTAGACAAAGCCCTAGCGCAACCAGAAAAACCCTTAGTAGCCATTGTTGGTGGAGCAAAAGTATCCAGCAAACTACAAGTATTAGAAAGTCTGTCTGAAATTTGTGAGCAAATTATTGTCGGTGGCGGTATTGCCAATACGTTTTTAGCTGCCAGTGGCAAGCCTGTAGGTAAATCATTATATGAGCCAGAATTAATACCCAAAGCGCAAGAAATCATGCAAAAAGTTCATATTCCTCTGCCTCAAGATGTTGTCTGTGCAGAAGAATTTTCCTCAAATGCTCAAGCAACACTCAAACCCATTGATGAAGTGACCGCAGAGGATATGATTTTAGATATAGGTCCAGATTTCAGTCAAACCCTAGCAGATATTTTACAAAATGCGCGCACCATTATTTGGAACGGTCCACTTGGTGTCTTTGAAATAGAACAGTTTTCTGCGGGAACTGAAAGCCTTGCCAAACAGATTGCCGCCTCTAGCGCATTTTCTATTGCAGGTGGCGGCGACACCTTAGCAGCGGTTGAGAAATATAACATTGCAGAGCAAGTCTCTTATATTTCCACAGGTGGTGGTGCGTTTTTAGAATTTGTGGAAGGCAAAACCTTACCTGCAGTCGCTGCACTAGATGAATAACAATTTATAAACCACAGGTTATAATAACCTGTTACCAACAAGGAGAACCCTTATGGCTTTAATTAGTATGCGCCAACTTTTAGACCACGCCGCTGAATATCAATACGGTGTGCCTGCTTTTAATGTAAATAACCTAGAACAAATGCGAGCCATTATGCTGGCCGCTGACAAAACCGACTCCCCTGTTATCGTACAAGCCTCAGCAGGGGCACGTAAATATGCAGGTGCACCGTTTCTACGCCACCTCATTCAAGCTGCCATTGAAGAATGGCCTCATATTCCTTTAGTCATGCACCAAGACCATGGTGCTTCCCCAGCAGTTTGCCAACGCTCAATACAGCTCGGCTTTAGTTCCGTAATGATGGACGGCTCATTAGCTGAAGACGGCAAAACACCTACCAGCTATGAATACAATGTTGAGGTCAGCAAACGCACCGTAGAAATGGCACATGCATGTGGGGTTTCTGTAGAAGGTGAGTTAGGCGTTTTAGGCTCATTAGAAACGGGACAAGCAGGCGAAGAAGACGGCGTAGGTGCAGAAGGCACATTAAGCCAAGAGCAAATGCTAACCGACCCTGATGAGGCCGCAGACTTTGTAGCACAAACCCATGTTGATGCCCTTGCCATTGCCTGTGGTACATCACATGGTGCATACAAATTCACACGCCCACCAACAGATGATATTTTATCCATAGATCGGATTAAAGCAATTCATCAACGCATTCCAAACACACATCTGGTCATGCACGGCTCCTCTTCTGTACCACAAGATTGGCTACAAGTGATTAATGAACATGGCGGCAATATTGGTGAAACCTATGGCGTGCCTGTAGAGCAAATTCAAGAAGGCATTAAACATGGAGTACGCAAAGTCAATATTGACACTGATTTACGCCTAGCATCAACAGGAGCGATACGTCGCTTTTTAGCTGAAAACCCAAGCGAATTTGATCCCAGAAAATACTTTACTGCCAGCATTCAAGCAATGATGGAATTATGTATAGAGCGCTACCAAGCCTTTGGTACAGCAGGCAATGCCAGTAAAATTAAAGTCATCTCTTTAGAAAACATGTTTACACGCTATGCCAGTGGCGAGCTAGACCCCAAAATCAACTAAAAAACAAAGCGACTGTTAAATATACAGTCGCTTTATTACCCAAACTATTTTCCTGTTACAAAACTAATTTGCGATTTTACATAAAGCGTCTAAACCTAAAAGAAAGTAATTAAATACCATTTTTTAGAGATGAATATGAATAAACGCCAGTTTGAACGGGTACATTTTTTACAGCGGGTACAGGTAGAGACAGAAGACGGGCAAAGTGTTGAAAGTCTATGCCTTGATATCAGCATGCGAGGAGCACTATTAGTCTTACCAGAAAACATTCAGTGGACACTAGAACAGCACCTCGTAGTCCATTTAATTTTAAGTGAAACAGAAAAAATTGTAATGGAAGGCTATGTGGCGCATATTGACCATGATGTATTAGGTTACGCCATTGACTCTATGGATTTAGAAAGCATGACTAACTTACGTCTTTTATTACAGCAAAATCTAGGAGAGCAGGCGGTCAATCGTGAATTTTCTGAACTGCTTAAAGAACAACTACGAAAACGTACCCATGAGATTGAACAATAACATCGATTTTAAGAAGGTCAGTAAAATTGTTTGTGTAGGGCGCAATTATGCCGCCCACGCACAGGAGCTAAATAACCCCATTCCTGAGCAGCCCTTATTATTCATTAAGCCCAATAGCACCTTAGCCGCATTAGAAAAACCGATTAATATAATCCACACAAGCGAGGTTCACTTTGAGTTAGAATTAAGTATTTTAATTGACCAACCTCTCACTAACCCCACAGAAGAACAAGCATTTAATGCCATTAGCGGTATTGGATTGGCATTAGATTTAACCCTGCGTGAGATACAAAGCAAGCTAAAACAACAAGGACAACCTTGGGAGAGAGCCAAATCCTTTGTAGGTGCCTGTCCTATTTCTAACTTTATAAGCCCTAAAGAACTGGCACTGACACAAATACAAGACTTACAACAGCTTGAATTTAGCCTACACCTTAACCAACAATTACAGCAGCATGGGCGCACCCAAGATATGCTATTTAGCATACCCAAGCTCATTCAAGAAATGGCACAAGCATTTAGCCTTAATGCAGGCGATATTATTCTTACAGGCACACCTTCAGGGGTTGGCAAGCTACAGCCAAAAGACACCCTTGAATGCCGTTTATATTCACCACATAACCCTCAGCCAGCAATCCAGATTGACACTTATATTGAATAAATATATTGCTATTGCATAACTTAAACTTTCCATAAAACAGTTAAATTATGTTGACGTGCGTCAATGTCTTATTTCCTCTATTTGCTAGTGTGTTACCCATAACTAATAAATAAAGAAGAGAGGTAGACCATGTTTTTTGATGAAGTAATTTTTGCAGGACTGTTAATTGTATTTTTAACCTGTGCATTTTTTGCAGGAGTATACTTTTACATTAAAAACGATATTAAAGAGCACGGAGAGTAAGCACTTACACACAACAGCCCTTGATATTAACGTACCAAGGGCTATTATGCTTGCCACGCCAAGCCATCACCTATCGCCTATCGCCTTTATTTTCTTTTCTCATTAACAAATAAGACACAGAGCATCTTTAGCACCTAAAGTAGGCTTAACTGTAGGTTGCTTTTTATTGACAGACTGATTGTAAAAATGGTACAAACGTACAAAATTATAATTTGCTCCTAACTCTTTTTGGAAATACCTATGTCGCAAGCCTATTTCACTCAGCTAACGCAAACGCTACAGCAAGACCTAATACATTATCCCGTTTTGTTAATTGATAAAAATCGACTTGATCACAATATTGCCCAACTCAAACAAGCCCTAGCAAATAAAATGGCATATCGGATTGTAGCAAAATCCTTACCCTGCATTCCTTTGCTGAAATACATTAGCGAGCAAACTGGCAGCCTGCGCTTTATGAGCTTTCATGCGCCTTTTATCAAGCACCTAATCAGTCATATTCCTAATGCAGATATATTATTAGGCAAGCCTATGCCAATTGCCGCTGTGAAACATTTTTATACTTGGCACAAAACCCAAACCCAGCCATCTTTTGCCCCTGAAAAACAGCTACAGTGGTTAGTCGATAGTCTACCAAGGCTTGAGCAGTATCGTGCATTTGCCACAGAACACAAACTTACTTTGCGTATTAATTTGGAAATTGATGTGGGCTTACATCGTGGTGGCTTTGCACAATCAGAGACCTTTAAACAGACTTTAAACCTAATACAGAAAAGTGAATATTTACAGCTATCTGGCTTAATGGGCTATGAACCACACATTGTTAAAATTCCAAGCATAATAGGGGGTGCCGATAAAGCCTTTAAACAGGCACAAGACACATACCAGCAACGGATTAATGAAATTAACGCCATTTTTGGTAGCGAACATGCACAAAGCCTATGTTTAAATACAGGTGGTAGCATGACCTATCCTTTATACAGCAAGCCCAATGTATGCAATGAAGTTTCAACCGCCTCCGCACTGGTCATGCCAACCGATTTTGATGTAACAACTTTAAACCAGCATGAAAAAGCCTTGTTTATTGCCGCCCCTGTTTTAAAAGAGGTCGATAAACCTGAGCTACCCATGGCAAAAGGCATTTCTACACTATTGCGTGCGCTGGGCATATTCAAACCTAAAGCAGTGTTCATTTATGGTGGTCGCTGGTTAGCAAGTCCTTATTATCCACCTGCTGCCAAGCTATCTAAGGTGCTGGTTCCTTCATCAAACCAAGAAATGTACGAACTGCCTGATGATGTTAACCTTAAAGCTGATGATTTCTTATTTTTTAGACCCTCGCAAAGTGAGGCAGTATTGTTACAATTTGGCAATATTGCACTGTATAATCAGGGCAAAATAGAACACTGGTGGCCTGTATTTGATTACGCCACTGAAAGCTATCATTAAAATAACAAAAGGACATTTTTATGCTTATCCTCATTATTCTTGCCTATGTGTTAATTCCTGTTTTATTAATAGTATTAGCGCAAAATATTCGCCTATTAGATAAAATTGGTGTGGTCGTGTTGGCATTTTTAGCTGGTATTTCATTTTCAGCGGTACTTGATTTACCTGCGCTGATAGGCAGTGAAGCACTGGCAGCGGTACAAAAAAACTTTTCAGAACTCTCAATTGCACTGGCATTACCGCTTTTGGTCTTTTCTGTTGATGTTAAAGCCTCACTCAAACTCGCAGGGCCTACCATGAAATCCATGGGTTTGGCTTTATTATCGGTCTGTATTATGAGTGCGCTAGGTGCCATGCTCTTTAGCGATAAGTTAGATAATATCTGGCAAACCGCAGGTATGGCAGTAGGCGCATACACAGGTGGAGGACCAAATATTGCCGCCATTAAAACCGCCATCGAAGCAGACCAAGGTACTTTTAACGATATTTTCACTTACGACTTATTGCTTTCAACCTTATTCTTATTGTTTGTGATGACACTAGGCAAACCCATTTTTAAGTTCTTTCTACCTGCTTTTGATGCACAAAATAAAATCGATGAAAGTCATGCTCAGGCCTATGCTCATATGTCCGATGAAAGTGCAGACTCTTATAAACGTTTAGTTGCAATTAATGGCATAGGCAGAACCCTATTAGCCATGATATTTTCTCTCATCGCAGTGGGTTCTGCAGTTGCGTTGGCAAAGTTATTGCCACAACAAATGCAATCAGCAGGAACCATTATTTTAATTACCACCTTAGGAGTCGCATTTTCATTTATTCCTTTTGTGCGTGCCATTAAAAACAGCTTCCAATTAGGCATGTTTTTAATTTTGGTTTTCTGCTTTAGTGCAGGCAGTATGGCGGATACCAGTATTTTTACCGACTTAAATGTTAATTTGTTTTTATATATTGGCCTAATCCTAATTGGCTCTTTAATTTTACAGGCCATTTTATGCCGTATATTTAACATTGATGTGGATACTTTTTTAATTACCTCCACCGCTGCGATTATGTCTGTACCTTTTATTCCTGTGGTTGCCAGTGCAATTAAAAACAAAGCGGTGCTTATTCCTGGATTTGCAGTTGCCATTTTAGGCTATATGATTGGTAATTATTTAGGTATTGCAATGGCATATGTAACACAATGGCTATTGTTACAATAAATAATAACTGCTAGAGTTAATAGGCTTGTAAAAATTACAAAAGAGGCTCTTATGTTTAATCAACTTTCTATATCTATCTGCTTGACACTATTGCTCGCTTTAAGCATACCTGCTCAGGCACAGGACGATAAATCAATTACGGATAAAATCAAATTCATTCAATCTGCATTAAATGAAGAGTCCACCCATTCATTTATATGGCAAAATGGTTGGACAACAATATATGGCATCTCCACTGCAATGGAATTGGTAGGCTGGCGTAAAGAACCTGTAGGCTCTGCCAAAAAATATGACCATGGCGTTAGCTTAATTACCTCAACAATGGCATTAGCTGGTATGTTTATGGAACCCTTAGACACCCATAATTATGCAAAACAATTGGCTGAAATGCCCGAACAAACCCGTGATGAAAAAGCCTATAAGCTGAAAATGGCAGAAATGTATTTACAACAAAGTGCAGACAGAGAACGCCTAGAGCGCAGTTGGGAGCCTCAAATTAGCTCTTTAATTGTCAGTGCCCTTGCAGGTGCTGCTATTGCTTTTGATGACAATCGCAAAAAAGACGGCTTAATTGCCTTTGCCAGCAGTATGATTTGGACAGAAATTAAAGTCTTTACCACTCCTAATAATCTTAACGACAGCCTAGCGCAGTATCGCAGCAACTTAATTAGTAAACGCTACCAAAATCAACGGTACTGGCAACTATCTGGTCGTGGGACAAGCCTCAATTTGAGTTATCATTTTTAAGATGAAAAAAAGTTAATTTATGCCTGCTAAGGTCACTTTGTACCTATGCTTTATAATTGGTTGTGCCCTTAGCTTGCAAACAAAAGCACAAGAGATGACGCTGATTGATAAAAAAATTAATTTCATTCAGCAATCTTTAGATAATGAGGCAACACACTCATTTTTATGGCAAAACGGCTGGACAATCCTGCGTATTTTTACCGCCACCAGAGCCATTAACAACTGGAACAATGCACCAGTTGGGTCTGCAAAAAAATATGATAATGGCATAAGGTCTATTACCTCAACATTAGGGGTCATAGGTATGTTTAGCAATCCACTACGTACAAATAAAAGTGCATTTTTATTGAGAAATTTACCTGCCAAAACAGATGCAGAAAAACAATACAAACTTAAAATGGCAGAAAAATGGTTTGCAGAAAATGCCGCCCAAGAGCAATTTAGACATAGTTGGACTCCACGTATCAGAACTTTTATAGTGGTCTCTCTATCCAGCTCTGCCATTGCTTTTGATGATAACCGCCCTAAAGATGGACTGCTTTTCTTTGTGACTGGTATCTTAGGGTCACAATTAAAAGTATTTAGCTCGCCTAGCGGTTTACAAGAGTCCTTTGAAAAATACCAACATAATGACTTTAGCAAAGTATATAAAGCACCCAGTTATTGGCAGCTCAGCACATTAGGCACTGGATTAAGTCTCAGCTATCATTTTTAGTTTACATATAAGCAAAAAATCGACGTTTATTAATAAAAAACCAACGCAAATACAGTAGCCTCATTAGACCGCTGTATTTGTATACCTAGTTCTTTTTCACATAAGCACTGATAATCACAATCCGCTGACCATTAACCCGTCCTTCAATATGTTCAGGGTTATCGGTTAGGCTGATGCCTCTTACAGCAGTGCCTCGTTTGGCGGTAAAATTAGCCCCTTTTACATCTAAGTCTTTAATTAAAGTCACATTATCACCTGCACTTAATAGTGCGCCATTGGCATCAACGGTGGGCTCTTTATTTTCTTCTTGCAGAGCAAGGTTTAACCATTTTTGCTGTGCTTCTTCTAAATACAGCATTTCTAACAGCTCTTGCGCCCAAGTCTCTTGATTTAGACGATTAAGCATAATCGCCGCCATCACTTGCACGGGTGCGATGGCAGACCACATGCTGTCGTTTAAACAACGCCAGTGGTTTACGTCGCTTATTTGTTTCTGACTAATATCCTTAAAACAAATATCACAACAGTTAATTGCGGTGTCTAAACTGGGTTCTGAATTAGGTGGAACAACATAAATTTGCTCACTATTAGGGGCAGAGCACAGCTCACATTGTTGCTGGCTACGTTCATTAAGTGCTGCTTGTATACTCATATTTTTCTTCCTTTAGGTTGATACTATTAACTTAATTCTTGGGCAACAATCTGTGCTAATTGCTCGGCAACATTTTGTGCCATATCCTGTTTATTGGCTTCCACCATCACACGCACAACTGGCTCTGTACCTGATGGACGCAATAAAATACGTCCTTGCTCGCCCAGTTTTTTCTCACCCTGTTGTATGCCTTGTTGTATGGCAACATTATCAGCAAGGTTCACTTTTTTATGGCGTTTAACATTAATCATTACTTGTGGCATTTTTTGCATACTGCGCTGCCATTGGTGCAAACTCTTGCCACTTTCTGTTAGGGCTTTTAAAACCTGCAATGCAGCAATAATACCATCACCTGTAGAATGTTCATTTAAACATAGAATATGCCCTGAACTTTCGCCGCCATAGCTCCAGTTTTCTTGACTAAGCAGTTGCATCACATAGCGGTCGCCAACTTGACTGCGTTTAAAGTCAATGCCTTGTTGTTTTAGCTTCAGCTCTAAATTTAAGTTGCTCATTAGCGTACCAACCACACCGCCTGCTAATTTGCCAGACTGTTTGGCATGACTGGCAATGATGTATAGCAGTTGGTCTCCATCAACGAGTTCGCCTTGATGATCAACCATCATCACACGATCGCCGTCCCCATCAAAGGCAATGCCTAAATCTGCTTGCTGTTGTAGCACTGTTTTTTGTAATAATTCTGGTTCAGTTGAGCCTACGTTTTGATTGATATTTAAGCCATCTGGTTGATTGCCTATAACACTGATGTTTGCGCCTAATTCAGTAAATACAGCAGGGGCAATTTGATAGGTTGCACCATGGGCGCAATCTAGTACGATTTTTAATCCTTGCAGATTAAGATGATTAATGCTGCCTTTACAAAATTCGATATAGCGAGAGGAGGCATCATCAATGCGTTTCGCCTTACCTAACTCACTGGAATCCACACAAACAATATCTTGCTTTAGGTACATTTCTATTTCTTGTTCGGTACTGTCTGGTAATTTAGTACCGTCATGGGCAAAAAATTTAATGCCATTATCATAATAAGGATTGTGCGAAGCACTAATCACAATCCCTGCTTGCGCATGAAAAGTGCGTGTTAAATAGGCAATACCAGGGGTAGGAATAGGTCCTAACAAGCCAACGTCCATGCCTGCGGCGGACAAGCCTGCCTCTAGTGCGGACTCAAACATATAGCCTGAAATACGGGTATCTTTACCAATCAAAATACGCCCTCGTCCTTGTTTTGCAAAGACTTTACCTGCTGCCCAGCCAAGTTTCATTACAAATTCTGGGGTAATAGGCTCATGCCCAACTAAACCACGAATACCATCGGTTCCAAAATATTTTTTATTCATATTTGTCCTTCTTTTATACTCATATTAAAAATGTCTAAGGCTTGCTTAGTGGCTTTAACATCATGCACACGCACAATATTAGCCCCTTTGCTAACGGCTAATAATGCGGCAGCCACGCTACCTATCAGGCGTTCATTTACTGGCACATCTAAGACCGCACCTAACATACTTTTACGAGATAAGCCTACTAAAATAGGGCAGTTAAGCTCTGAAAAACGAGCCAGTTGATTAAGTAATTGATAATTATGTTGCACTGTTTTACCAAAGCCAAAGCCAGGGTCTATCAGCAACTTATTTGGCGCAATGCCCGCTTGGGTTGCCTGCGAAATTTGCTGATGAAAAAACGCCAACAGTTCATCAACAATATTGTGGTACTGAGGTTGATTTTGCATACTTTGAGGCTCGCCTTGCATGTGCATTAAGCATACAGGCAAGCCTGTTTGTGCTGCTGCCTCAAGCGCACCTTCACGGCTTAATGCACGCACATCGTTAAGCATATCTGCACCTTGCGCACTTGCTAAACGCATCAACTCAGGACTGCTGGTATCAATGGAAACCAGCGCATCAAATTCTTGTTTAATGCGCTCAAGTACGGGCATAACACGATTAATTTCTTCTTCTTGACTGACTTTTTTAGCATTAGGGCGTGTGGATTCCCCACCAATATCAATGATGTCAGCACCCTGTTCAAGCATGTTTGCAACCTGCGTCAGTGCATTATCTATATGTTGATAACGTCCTCCATCTGAAAAAGAATCAGGGGTCACATTTAAAATCCCCATAATTAAAGGACGAGTTAAATCAAAGGGGAATGGATTGTTCTCTAACATAAGCTATCTTATAAATCGCAAAAAGCAGCCTAAAAGGGCTGCTTTATTAAAAACGAACATACTCTATAATGCCTAATCGTTAGCAACAGGATTGGAGTCGCCCTCTTTTATTTCAGGCGTTTCATCTTTTGCCATATCTTTGGCAGCTTTGGTATCAGTTTGACCCGATGCGGCATTATCATCATTGTTATCGTCCCAAGATTTAGGTGGACGAGGCTGCTTACCTTGCATAATATCTTCAATTTGCTCTGCATCAATGGTTTCATATTCCATTAGTGCGTCTTTCATCAACTCTAAGGTATCTCGATTTTCATGTAAGATATCACTGGCTCTTTGGTAGCAACTATCAATTAAGGCTTTAACTTCTGCATCAATCAGCTGTGCTGTCTCGTTTGACAAGTGCGATAGTTGACCGCCAGCACCAGCACCAAGATAATTATTTTGGTCTTCTTCACTATAAAGCTGTGGCCCTAGTTTTTCTGATAAACCCCATTTAGTAACATAATTTCTTGCCATTTCAGTGGCTCGTTCAATGTCATTTGATGCGCCAGTGGTCACACCATCTTTACCTAGGGTCATTTCTTCTGCAATACGTCCACCATATAAAGAGCAAATACTGCTTTCAATACCACGTTTGCTCATGGAATAACGGTCTTCTTCTGGCAAATACATGGTAACCCCAAGGGCACGTCCACGAGGAATGATAGATACTTTATATACAGGGTCATGCTCTGGTACTTTTAAGCCAACAATGGCGTGTCCAGCTTCATGGTAGGCGGTGTTGATTTTTTCTTTTTCATTCATCACCATGGTTTTGCGTTCTGCACCCATCATAATTTTATCTTTTGCTTGTTCAAACTCTTCCATCGTTACACTAATTTTATCAGCACGAGCGGCGAATAAAGAGGCTTCATTAACGAGGTTGGCAAGGTCAGCACCAGAAAACCCTGGCGTGCCACGAGCAATTACAGAGGCGTTTACGTCCTTTTCTACAGGCACTTTTTTCATGTGTACTTTTAAAATTTGCTCACGTCCACGAATATCAGGCAAGCCGACAACCACTTGACGATCAAAACGACCGGGTCGTAGCAAAGCAGGGTCTAACACATCAGGACGGTTGGTTGCGGCAATCACAATCACACCATCATTGACTTCAAAACCGTCCATTTCTACAAGTAACTGGTTTAGGGTTTGTTCACGCTCATCATTACCGCCACCCATGCCTACACCACGAGAACGACCGACGGCATCAATTTCATCAATAAAAATAATACAAGGGGATTGCTTTTTAGCTTGCTCAAACATATCACGCACCCTAGAAGCACCAACACCGACAAACATTTCTACAAAATCCGAACCAGAAATAGAGAAAAAAGGCACTTCAGCTTCCCCTGCAATGGCTTTTGCTAAAAGTGTTTTACCTGTACCAGGTTGACCAACCATTAAAACGCCACGGGGAATACGCCCACCAAGGCGTTGATATTTACTGGGGTCACGCAAAAACTCAACCAACTCTTTAACATCTTCTTTAGCTTCATCGCAGCCTGCCACATCAGCAAAAGTGGTTTTAATTTGATCTTGACTTAATAGTTTTGCCTTACTTTTTCCAAATGCCATAGGACCACCCCGTCCACCACCGCCTTGCATTTGGCGCATAAAAAATAGAAAGACCACCACCACAATCAAAATGGGTAATGCTGCCAATAACAACTGAGAGAAAAAGCCCTGACGTTCTGGTTTTTCGCCAACCACTTCAACCTTATGCTCTAACAAGGTATCCATCAATTTATCATCATAGGCAGGTAAAATGGTTTCAAAAGGCTGCCCACCAACACTCATGCCGCTGATAGTTTGCCCTGATATAGTGACCTTTTTAACCTGTCCTTCCTCAACCATTTTCATAAAAGCTGAGTAAGAATATTCCTGTCCACGGCCGACATTTTCTAAATTAGAAAACAACAACATAAGGACTGCAGCAACCACTGCCCATAATATAAAATTCTTAGCCATAGGGCTTAACCTCTTTTTTGCGAGTGTGTGTTAGGTATTTGTAATGTTGTTACATACATTACAAGACCACCTTAACCTTTAAAATTTTTTGCCAATATATAAACTTCCTTCGAGCGAGCCCTAGAAGCATCTGGCTTGCGTATGACTACTTTAGCAAACATTGGTTTAATTTGCGCCATAAATTCATCAAAGCCTGCGCCCTGAAATGCCTTAGCTAAAAAATGTCCGTTTATAGCAAGCACCTGCTGCGCCATGTCTAGTGCCAGCTCCACCAAATACATGGACTTAGGCTGATCTATAGAAACCATTCCACTTAAATTGGGGGACATATCTGAAATTACAAGGTCTACAGGACGATTTTTTATTTTTTTTAAAATTTCATCAAAGACAAACTGTTCTGTAAAGTCGCCCTGAATAAAATCGGTATTTGGCAAATTGTCCATAGGTAAGATATCAGATGCAATTAATTTACCTTGATGACCAATTTTTTCTGCCACCACCTGCGACCAACTACCAGGGGCAGCACCTAAATCAATGACCGTCATGCCCTGTTTAAACAACTTATCTTTTTCATCAAGTTGTAACAATTTAAAACAGGCACGGCTGCGATAACCCTGCTCTTTTGCTTGGTTTACATAGTTATCATCAAAGTGTTCTTTAAGCCAACTTTCACTTGATTTTGAACGTGCCATGAAAAAATCTCATAAATAGGTATAATGCGGGATAAATTCCATGATACCAAAGGTGTGTTAAATTCACTATGTCAAATTCTTCTATACAACTTACTGCTACCCAAAAGAAAGCCTACCGTGCCATAGGGCATACTCTGGAGCCAGTTGTAACCATTGGCGACAAAGGATTAAGTGAAGGTTTTTTGTTAGAACTAGAGCGTGCGCTAGACGACCATGAACTCATCAAAGTCAAAATCACAGGCGGCGATAGAGAAACAAAAAGTAAGTTACTTCAAGAGCTATTAAGCAAAAGCCAAGCTCATTTAATTCAAAAGATTGGTAATATTGCGCTGATTTTACGTTTAAACGCCAACAGCAATCCCAAGCTATCAAATCTTAAGAAAAGATAGCCAAATTAATCTTTATCAGACTAAAATAGACAAAGAGAGAGCGTACCTTTTCTTTTATCATCAAGAAAGGTTACACTGCCTATAAAAAATAAAACCGACCTTTCTTATTTTTAATATTAAAGCGTTTAACCTCAAGACAACGATAACAGGGTTGCTTCTATGTCCACTATTTACTTAACAGGTTCTGGATTATTTATTCCACCTTTCAGCGTGACCAATGAAGAATTGGTTGCCTCATATAATGAATATGTAGAAAAATTCAACGCTCAACAGCAAGCGCAAATTGATAGCCAACAAATACAACCTCTCGAAAAGTCCAGCACCGAATTTATTGAAAAAGCCTCTGGTATCAAAGCCCGTTATGCCATGTATAAAGAGGGCATAACCGATGTGCAACGAATGCGCCCCCAAGTGCCAGAACGTACGCAAAACACGCCATTAGAAGTGGTAGAAATGGCAATAGCAGCAGCTCAAGAAGCCATGCAGCAAGCCCATGTCAGTGCCGCCGACATCGATGCAGTCATTTTAACGACTACCAATCATCAACGTGCTTACCCGTCGGCTGCCGTAGAAGTGCAACAACGACTTGGCATTAATGGCTTTGCCTTTGATATGGGCATTGCCTGTTCCTCCGCCACTTTTGGTTTAATAACCGCCTGCGCCTATGTAAAAAGTGGCATAGCCAATACCGTATTGGTGGTCAATCCTGAATTTGCCACCCCACAGGTTGATTTTACTTCTCGTGATAGTCATTTTATTTTTGGTGATGTCGCCACCGCCGCTATTATTAGCAACGAAGTAAAGCCACAAGCAAATTGTGCCTTTAAAATTTTAGCCAACAAACAATTCACCCAATACTCTACAAATATTCGTTGTGATGGCAGCTATCTTGATCACTGCATTGATAACCTTCCTAAAGAGCGTCCTTATTTTAAACAACAAGGCAAAAAAGTATTTAAAGAGCTATTGCCACTAGCAACCCAATTTATCAGCGAATTTATAACAGAAAACAACCTAAAAACCAGCGATTTAAAACGCTTTTGGTTACATCAAGCCAATATAAACATGAATAGTTTTGCAATGAAAAAATTACTTGCAAGAGAACCTTATGCCAACGAAGCACCAATTTGCTTAGATGAATTTGCCAATACCGCATCATCTGGCTCAATGATTGTTTTCCACCAGCATAAATCGGACTTTAGCAATGGCGAGAAAGGATTAATTTGCTCTTTTGGTGCAGGTTATTCCATAGGTGGTTTACTGATTGAAAAACTGTAACTTTTTTCCTTTATACTTATTTTTTTACACGCATATTTAAAGAGCAAACAAACCTTATGACAAGAGCAACAGAATTTAGCTATCAACAACTTATCGAATGCGGCCACGGCAACATGTTTGGCGAAGGCAATGCCCGCCTACCATTACCTAATATGTTAATGATGGATCGCATTACTCATATTAGTAACGAAGGCGGCAGCTATAACAAAGGTCAAATTTTAGCGGAACTTGATATCAATCCAGAACTTTGGTTTTTTCAATGCCATTTTGAAAGTGACCCCGTTATGCCCGGCTGCTTGGGGCTAGATGCCATGTGGCAACTGGTCGGTTTTTACTTAGGCTGGCGCGACAACCCAGGACGAGGACGAGCACTTGGTTGCGGAGAAGTTAAATTTAGAGGGCAGGTCTTACCTAATGCTAAAAAAGTAAGCTATGAAATTAACATTAAACGAGTACTAGAACAAAAACTGGTTATGGGCATCGCAGATGGTCGCATGCTGGTAGATGAGCGAGAAATCTACACTGCCAAAGACCTTCGAGTAGGACTATTTACCAACACTGACGACTTCTAATATGTATCAAGCGACCCTTGGAGAGCCTCTATTTATTGCTGATATTGGCGGCACCAACGCCCGCTTTGCAATAACCGAAGCAGGCGCACTTAAACATCAAAAATCCATGACCCTAGCCGTGCAAGAGCACGGCTCATTACAGCAAGCAATTACCTTTTACCTACACAGCCAGCAAATTAAAAATGCACCTAAAATTGCCTGTATTGCCGTTGCCTGTCCCACCCATGAAGACAAAATCAAACTTACCAATAGCCATTGGTCTTTTTTAAAATCTGAACTAAAGCAAGCCTTAGGCTTTGAACACTTATGGGTCATTAACGACTACACTGCCCTTGCACACGGCATTGTGCACTTAACCCCTGAGCAAAAACACCGCATTGGCAATATTGCGCCTAGAGCCAATCAAACTCTAGCAGTAATTGGACCTGGAACAGGACTGGGCATGAGCGGTTTAATTTATCATCAAAACTCTTGGGCGGTATTGGTTTCTGAAGGCGGTCATATCGACTTTGCCCCATCTAACAAGCTGGAAATGGATATTTTAAATTACCTACTAAAACAACATAACCGTGTCTCTGTAGAGCGGCTACTTTCAGGCATGGGTATTGAAAATATCTATCAGGCTTTAGGGCATATTACAGACCAACCAAGCATTGCATTAAACGCCACCGATATTGCCCAGCTGGCAACAGAAAACGACCCTCTTGCAACACAAACCCTAGAGGTCTTCTTTGGTATTTTAGCCTCCACCGCAGGTAACTGTGCCTTAATGCTGCAAGCTAAAGGTGGAGTGTTCATTACCGGTGGTATTGTACCTAAACTATTAGCCAGCATTAATATTCAAACCTTTCGCCAACGCTTTGAAAATAAAGGACGCTTTAAAGACTTTATGGCAACCATTGCCACCGAAGTTGTAACCGATACCCAACCAGGGTTATTAGGTGCAGCCGCCTTTGTGCGCCATATTATTGCCCCGCCTTAAAAAATTTTAAAAAATAAAAATACGGTGTTCAAAGTGAGATGATAGCGACTTTTGCATTCTGGTTTTATGTTGGCTTTTATGCTCTTTGCCTTGAGTTTTAATTGCTTTTATGCAACAGTCTGTGCGTTTAATCTTCTTTCATTTATTTTCAAGGATTGCTTATGAACCCGTCTTTATTCTCACCTAAACTCATGCTCTCTGGTATGCAAATGCTGTTTGTGGCATTTGGTGCGCTGGTGCTAATGCCATTAATTACAGGCTTAGATACTAATGTTGCACTCTTTACCGCTGGGGTGGGGACTTTAATCTTTCAATTGATTACCAAAGGCAGTATGCCCGTATTTTTAGCATCGTCTTTTGCCTTTATTGCGCCCATTTTATACAGCGTACAAACTTGGGGGCAGCCTGCAACCATGGGGGCGCTGGCTTGTACAGGGGTTGTGTATGTTGTGTTGGCGGCATTGGTTAAATTGCGAGGACCTGGATTTTTGCATGTCATTATGCCACCTGTGGTCACTGGCCCTATCATTATGGTTATTGGTTTAAGCCTAGCACCTGTGGCAGTTAATATGGCAATGGGTAAAACTGGTGATGGCAAAGTGGTGTTGTTTGCGTATGAACAAGCATTGATCGTATCTATGTCAGCACTGTTAACAACTTTATTAGTGGCAACGCTGGGTAAGGGCATTGCTCGTTTAATTCCGATTATGGCGGGCATTATTGTGGGTTATTTGGTTTCTATGCTGTTTTCTATGCCTGATTTTACGAAACTTGCAAATAGTGGTTGGCTGCATGTGCCTGCTTTTGCATTACCTGAATTTAACCTAAATGCCATTTTATTTATGTTGCCCGTGACGCTTGCACCTGCTATTGAGCATGTGGGCGACGTGCTGGCTATTTCTAATGTGACTGGTAAACCTTATTTACAAAAACCGGGCTTACAGCGCACCTTGTTAGGCGACGGCATTGCCACCTCAGTTGCCAGTTTTTTAGGAGGACCACCTAACACCACTTATTCAGAAGTAACAGGCGCGGTTATGCTAACCCGTCAGTTTAACCCTGTGGTCATGCTATGGGCGGCACTCATAGCCATTGGTTTTGCCTTTATTGCAAAAATTGGTGCAGGGTTGCAGTCTATCCCTGCCCCTGTTATGGGTGGAATTTTAATTTTATTGTTTGGTTCTATTGCCTCGGTTGGATTAAACATTCTGGTTAAGGCACAGGTTAATATGAGTCAACAGCGCAATTTGGTGATTGTCGCGACCACGCTGGTATTTGGCATTGGTGGCATGAGTGTTGGTACATCAGGCTTTAATTTGCAGGGAGTCAGTTTGTGTGCACTGGTGGCGATTGTGCTTAATTTGCTTTTGCCCAATCCTAAGCCAGAGTCTGCCAGCTTACAGCAAGAAGAAAGTATTATTAAAGACTCTTTGTCGGATTAGTTATCCACATAACGCTTTGGTTTAAGTTTGTCTGATTTTCAATTTACCAAAGCGTTAAAATCTGTTAACCTGCCCTCCCATCTTAAGCGAGGGTTTATACCTTCTCTTTCAGCTAATTATTTCAGTCAGCGAGCATTTTATGACAAGGTTTATCTTCGTAACAGGTGGCGTGGTTTCTTCTTTGGGTAAGGGCATAGCTTCCGCTTCTTTAGCCGCCATTTTAGAGGCGCGTGGGCTTAATGTGACCATGCTTAAACTTGACCCCTATATCAATGTTGACCCAGGGACAATGAGTCCATTTCAACACGGCGAAGTGTTTGTAACCGAAGACGGCGCAGAAACCGACCTAGATTTAGGTCACTATGAGCGGTTTATTCGCACCACCATGAGCTGTAAAAACAACTTTACCACAGGGCGTATTTATACCGATGTGCTGGCAAAAGAACGACGTGGAGACTATTTAGGTGGCACGGTGCAAGTTATTCCTCATATTACCGATGAAATCAAACGCCGTGTTATTGCAGGTGCTGAAGGTGCTGATGTGGCATTGGTCGAAATTGGCGGCACCGTAGGCGACATAGAATCCCAGCCATTTTTAGAAGCCGTTAGACAAATGAAAGTAGAGCTGGGTAGTAAACGTGCGCTGTTTATTCATTTAACCTTAGTACCCTATATTGCCACCGCAGGTGAAACCAAAACCAAGCCCACCCAACATTCCGTTAAAGAAATGCGTACTATCGGCATTCAACCAGATATTTTGTTATGTCGCTCTGAACATAAAATTGATGCCTCTGCTTTAGGTAAAATTGCCTTGTTTACCAATGTAGAGGAACGTGCTGTTATTCCTTTGGAAGATGCCGATACCATTTATAAAATTCCACGTAAATTACACCAAGCAGGACTTGATGACATTATTGTCGAAAAATTTGACTTATCTTGCAAAGATGCCGATTTAAGCGAATGGGACAGCGTTGCCGATGCCAAACTAAATCCAGAGCAAGAAGTAACCATTGCCATGGTCGGCAAATACCTAGACCTGTTAGATGCCTATAAATCACTGATTGAAGCCATTGACCATGCTGGCATTCAGCATAAGGCGAAAGTAAATATTCGCTATATTGATGCCGAAGATATTGAGCGCAAAGGAACCACCATGCTAGAAGATGTCAGTGCGATTCTAGTACCGGGCGGTTTTGGCGATAGAGGCGTGGACGGTAAAATTCAAACCGTACGTTTTGCTCGAGAAAACAACATTCCCTACTTAGGCATTTGTTTAGGTATGCAAGTTGCCGTGATTGAATATGCACGCAATAAGCTGGGTTGGGAAGATGCCCACTCAACCGAATTTGCACCCAATACAACGCACCCTGTTGTGGGTTTAATTACTGAATGGCAAGATGCCAGCGGCAATATCGAACAGCGTAATGAGCAATCCGACTTAGGCGGCAGTATGCGCTTAGGTGGGCAGACTTGTCAGCTGCTTGAAAATAGCAATGCCCATCGTGCTTATGGCAAAGCCGAAATCATCGAGCGTCACCGTCATCGCTATGAAGTCAACTCACAGTTGGTCGGTGAGCTTGAACAAGCAGGTCTATGTGTTTCAGGGCGTTCTGTAGATGGACAGCTTGTAGAGGTGGTAGAGGTCAAAAATCACCCTTGGTTTGTTGCCTGTCAGTTTCACCCTGAATTTACTTCCACCCCAAGAGATGGGCATGGTTTATTTACGGCTTTTATTCAAGCCGCCCTAGACAATTCTAATTCGTTACAACAAGGAGCTTAATATGAGCCATATTCGTCAAATTATCGCCCGTGAGATTTTAGATTCTCGTGGTAACCCCACCGTTGAAGCCGAAGTCATATTAGATGGCGGCATTGTTGGTCTGGCCTGTGCGCCATCGGGGGCATCAACAGGCAGCCGTGAAGCCTTAGAATTGCGTGATGGCGATAAAAACCGCTATTTAGGCAAAGGCGTATTACAAGCGGTCGCAAATATTAACCAGCTAATTGCCCCAGCTTTAATTGGACAAGATGTGACCCAACAACGCCAGCTTGATAACATCATGCTTAAACTGGACGGTACTGAAAACAAATCCAAACTTGGAGCCAATGCCATTTTAGCGGTGTCTTTAGCTGCGGCCAAAGCTGCTGCCCATTTTAAAGGAGTTGAACTATACGCCCATATTGCCGACATTAACGGCACTTCAGGGCAATACTCAATGCCCGTACCCATGATGAACATCATCAACGGTGGCGAACATGCCGATAACAACGTCGATATTCAAGAGTTTATGATTCAACCCGTCAGTGCGCCTACCTTTGCCGAAGCGTTGCGTGCTGGAGCAGAGATTTTTCATGCCCTAAAAAATGTATTAAAACAACAAGGCTTAAACACCGCCGTTGGTGATGAAGGTGGTTTTGCACCTAATTTATCCTCTAATGCCAGTGCCTTAGCTGCCATTAAAGAGGCCGTTTCGCAAGCGGGCTATCAACTAGGAGAAGACATTACCTTGGCTTTAGACTGCGCTTCTTCAGAATTTTATAAAGACGGCAAATATATACTAGCAGGGGAAAACAAAACCTTTAGCGCAACCGAATTTTCCGACTATTTATATACCCTATGCGAGCAATATCCGATTGTCTCGATTGAAGACGGACAAGACGAATCTGACTGGGACGGCTGGCGTTATCAAACGCAAAAACTGGGAGCAAAAGTACAACTAGTGGGTGATGACTTATTTGTCACCAACACCCAAATCTTACAGCAAGGTATAGAACAGCAAGTTGGTAATTCCATTTTGATTAAATTCAATCAAATTGGCTCATTATCAGAAACCCTAGATGCCATCAACATGGCACAACAAGCAGGCTACACGGCAGTCATCTCCCACCGTTCAGGAGAAACCGAAGACACCAGCATAGCCGATTTAGCCGTCGGCACCTGTGCAGGGCAAATTAAAACAGGCTCTTTGTGTCGCTCAGACAGAGTAGCAAAATACAATCGCCTACTGCGTATAGAACAGCAACTGAACGACCAAGCACCCTACCGTGGGCGGTGTGAAATCAAAGGGCAATAGTCCAGTTACAAATAGGTTATTATTGTGGAAGACAGGCCAATATCCAAGTTTAAAAAAGCCGCATTTATAGCGGCAATTTTACTACTGATATTATTGCAATATCGCCTATGGTTTGATGACAGCGGTTTGTTTTCTAGCTTTCGTTTAAATCAACAAATCACACAAATAGCCGCACAAAATCAGCAAGCAGCCAAACGCAACCAAACACTATTAGATGAAGTACAAGACTTACACCTTGGCACAGAAATGCTAGAAGAATCTGCCCGTGAAGACCTAGGTTTAGTGAAACAAGGCGAGCAGTTTTACTTCTTCTTAGAAGATGACAGCAACAAACTAGAAAATAATGCCGCCAAGGTCAGCCCTCCATGAGTCAAACTCGTTTTTGCGCCCTCATTGTTGCCGCAGGGGTAGGCAGCCGTATGCAAGCAGACAAGCCCAAACAATACCTACCCTTATTGGATAAAAGCGTGCTTGAATACAGCGTGCAAGCCTTACTAAAAAACCCCAAATTAACGCAAATAACACTGGTTATCAGCCCAAATGACTGCCACTTTGCACACAGTCCTTTAGCCAACAACCCTCATATTCAAACAGTAGCAGGTGGTGTTGAGCGGCAACACTCCGTATTAAATGGGTTATATGCACTTAGGGCACAACAACAAGCAGACGATTATGTTCTTATTCACGATGGTGCACGCCCTTGTTTGCAACAAAAAGAACTGAATGCTTTATTAGACAATGCCAATCCAGAGGGCGCAATCTTAGCCGTCAAAGCCACCGACAGCATCAAACAAAGCAGCCTTACATTGCCGTCACAGATTGACCAAAGCCTGCCTAGAGCGCAAATATGGCAAGCACAAACCCCACAGTTGTTCCCTTTAGGCAGACTCATTTATGCCCTAGAACAATGCCAAAAGCAGCAACTTAGCGTAACCGATGAAGCCGAAGCAATGGCGCATTTAGGGCATCACCCCAAACTGATTAGCGCAGTGGCAAGCAACATCAAAATTACCCACCCCCAAGATTTAGCATTAGCTGAATTTTATTTACAGCAGGAACAATCATGACCCCATTTCGTATAGGTCAAGGCTACGATGTCCATGCCTTTTGTGCTGGTGATGCACTGATGATAGGCGGCGTACGCATACCTTTTACACAGGCTTTTTTAGCCCACTCAGATGGCGATGTCGCCTTACATGCCCTAAGCGATGCCCTATTAGGTGCTGCCGCTTTAGGCGATATTGGGCAGCATTTTCCTGACAACGACCCCCAATTTAAAGGAGCTGACAGCCGCCAACTACTACGCCATGTGTGGCAATTAATTCAGCAACAAGGTTACCTTGTTGGCAATGTCGATGTAACCATTGTTGCCCAAGCACCCAAAATGTCACCCTACATTGATGCCATGCGCCATGTTATTGCCACAGATTTAAAGCTGGAAATAAATGCCGTTAACGTCAAAGCCACCACAACAGAAAAGCTAGGCTTTATTGGGCAACAACAAGGCATCAGTGCCTATGCGGTGGCACTTTTATATCAAACACAGAGTTAATATGCCCAATCAATACGATGTATTTGCACAATATCAATGGCATAGAGCCTATCCGCACAGTCAAGTAAGCGGCATATTAAAGCAGCAGCCCAGTGATTTTCAGGTTATCGAAGAGCCTTTAACCCAAGCCTCTGGCGAGGGTGAGCACCTATGGCTAGAAGTAGAAAAAACCAACTGCAACAGCGGCTGGGTAGCCGAACAACTCGCCGCCTACTTTAAGGTCAAACCCAAAGACGTAGGCTTTGCTGGACGCAAAGACCGCCATGCAAAAACGCAACAAATGATGAGTGTCTATTTACCCCACGCACCCCATGCTACAATCAGTAGCACACCCTTTGCTGGCGTGCGTATTCTTAGCCAAAAGCGACACCACAAAAAAATTCGCAAAGGAGAGCTGTTAGGCAACCACTTCCGTTTGCATATACGAGAGCTAATCGGCTCACAAGAAAAATTACAAGACAATCTAACACGCATACAACAAGGCGTGCCGAACTATTTTGGCAGTCAACGCTTTGGACATTTTGGACACAACATACACCAAGCTCGCAACATGCTAGATAGCAAGCAAAGCCAAAGTTTGGCGCATAAAAAACCCCAACGCATTAAAAACCAAGATTTGTATTTATCTGCTTTGCGTAGCTTTTTATTTAATGAACTATTAAGCACTCGCATACAGCAACAAACTTGGCGTAGCCTGCTTGAGGGAGAGCCCCAAGCGCAGCCCACAGGCGCACTATGGGGGCGAGGGCAACCTCTAAGCCAGAGCAAAACCCGAGAGCTTGAGCAAGCCCTAGCGCACACCCACCCTAAAGACTGTATGCGCCTTGAGTATTCAGGTTTAAACCAACAACGCCGAGTGCTGATTGCAAAAGTGCAAGCACTAGACTATCAGCTACAGGATAACCACTTGGTATTGAGTTTTTATTTAAGTGCAGGACAATACGCCACCTGTGTATTAAGAGAATTATTAGATGTGCAGCTATGCCCCCCATCAGAGGAAATCACACCATGAAATTAATGCTCAGTAACGATGATGGCATACACGCCACAGGACTTATCACCTTACAACAAACACTTATTACTCACTATCAGCTATGTATCATTGCCCCAGACCGTGATCGCAGTGGTATCAGCAATGCCCTAACCCTAGACCGCCCACTGCACCCTATTTTTCACACCGACACCCCCCCAACAATGAGCATTAATGGGACACCCACTGATTGCGTACATTTAGGTATGCACCAATTTTATAAAAACCAATGTGAACGTGTAATCGCAGGCATTAATGCAGGCGCAAACCTAGGCGATGATGTGTTATATTCAGGTACAGTAGCCGCCGCCATGGAAGGACGATTTTTAGCAAAAACACCAATCGCCATCTCCTTAGTAGGCCACACACATTTTAAAACAGCCGCACAGGTTCTACTGGACTTATTACCCAAATTAGAAAAACTGACTTTAGCACCTAACTGTATTTTAAATATCAACGTACCAGATTGTGCTTATACGCAATTACAAGGTGTAGAAATTACCCGTTTAGGGCATCGAGCCATGGCAAACCAACCCGAACAAAGCATTAACCCAAGAGGCAAACAAGGCTACTGGATTGCTGCCGCAGGTGAGGTAGCAGACGAAGGAGAGGGCACAGACTTTTACGCCATTAAACAACAAAGAGTCTCCATTACCCCTGTACAATTAGATATGACCTCTCACTCTCAAATAGCATCGTTAACTCATTTTTTAAAGGAAAATCTATGAATAAGCAAGGCATTGGCATGACCTCGCAGCGCACTCGCAACCGTCTTATTACACGCTTGCAACAAGCTGGCATCAGCAACGACAAAGTGCTCAACAGTATTGCCTCAACCCCACGGCATTTATTTATAGAAGAAGCCCTTGCCCACCGAGCTTACGAAGACACCGCCTTACCCATTGGTTTTGGACAAACCATCAGCCAACCTTATACCGTTGCACGTATGAGTGAGATTATTTTATCCAAAGTTTCAAGCGGTAGTAAGATTTTAGAATTAGGTACAGGCTGTGGTTATCAAACCAGTATTTTAGCCCCGCATGTTGGCTGGATTTACTCGATAGAACGCATTCAAGGATTACACCTTAAAGCCAAGCAACATTTAGCCGAATTGGGCATCACAAATATCAGCTTAAAACTTGATGACGGACATTTAGGCTGGGCAGCCCACGCCCCCTTTGATGCCATTATTGGTGCTGCTGCCGCCAAAAGCGTACCTGCCGCCTTATGCCAGCAGCTCAAAGAAGGAGGCTGTTTGCTGATGCCCATAGGCGACAAACAACAAATGCTCACACAGGTTACACGTCATGGCGAGAACCTAACCACCCAAGTCATAGAGCCCGCCAACTTTGTCCCATTTTTAAGCGGTACAGAGTGCTAAACCTGCCCCTGCACGCCCACATAATTATCCCCCACACTAAAGGCGATAATCTGGCTTATTTCTTGTAGGGATAAGCCAGATTGCTGATGGTACTCATTAAATGCTTGCTGGCTGGCATACAAAGATTTCTTGCTATATAGCCCCCCTTCAATTACGCCTTGTATGCGTAAATAATGGGCAACATCAGAAGATAAAATAAAGCTGTCTTTGCCCAATGCTCTAAGTGCATAAGCTGCCGTATTGCCGCCTAAGCGTGCGCCTTTTTGCTTTAAATGTAGCCATAAATCAACTATCTGCTCAGGAGGATAATTAGCAATAAAATCGACAAATGACTGTCCTGTTTGTTGTTGATGATAATAAATCATCGCAGCATTTACAGGAATGGTTTTAACCTTATTAAAATTACGCACAATGCGAGTATCGCAGGCTTTTTGCTCTAACATATCAGGGGGCATCAGCATCAACTTAGCAATTTCAAAATTCCAAAACACCTCACGAAACCCTGCCCACTTATTATTAATAACCTGCCAATAAAAACCACTTTGGAATATTTTACGACTCAACTCTTCTAGCCAATTGTCCGCCGTTAATGCCGCCAAAGTAGAGGTTGTTTTAGGCTTAGACAACAAAGCACACAAACTGTCTTCTCCGCCTTTACGCTGCACAGCTCTTTGATATATTTCACTAAAATGTTCCATGCTTATATTTGCTCAAATAAAAGTGGGGGGTTATACGTAAAAATAAGTTGACTGGCAAGGTGTTTTCTCTTTTGATACTGCATACATATTTATTATTTAATAAGGAAAAGTCATGCAATACTCAATATACACCAAACCCCTTTTAGTTGCCGTATGCAGCATCATACCATTTGCCTTACAAGCGGAAGAAAGCGCAGTGACAACCTGTACCAAAGAAGCTCAAACTCGTCGTATTGAAGTACGCTATCCACAGGCAGAAAACAGCCCTATTTGTGAAGTGCTATACAGCAAAAATGGCTCCAGCAAAGTGCTATGGAATGCCCAAAATGACATCAGCTTTTGTGAGCGTAAAGCAGCAGAATTTGTTGCCAAGCAAAACAGTTGGGGCTGGCAATGCCAACTGGAGCAAAGCGATGATATTGATGCCCAAGCCCTGCAAGAGAGCATACAAAAGCAAGCTGTAGAGGCAGAGCAAAAACAACAAGCAAGCCAAAACCAAGTAGAACAACAGTCACACACCCTTGAACGTCAAGTAGAGCAGCAACTAGAAGCAGAAAAAGCCGATATAGATGCAGAAGTTAAGAAGCTAAAAAAAGAACAAGAGGAAGAAAAAAAGGAAGAATAAACTTCTCAGTTAACGCATCTTATTTTATACAAGGTGCGTTCTTCTCTCTCCCGCTTTTTAAATATTCCTTCAAGAGCACAATAAAAAAGCCAGCAAATGCTGGCTTTTTAGATTTTGTTTAGCTGCTTATTTAAGCTTGAGCTTAATGTTTGCGTGATTGGTGCAAGTGATACTGGCGTCAGGACCTTGGCACATCAATAAGAACAGGTTAGCATCGCCTGGTATAGTAATGCTAGCTGCAAGATCTGTGTCGGTGTTTAAGCAGGTATATTTTTTAGCACTTCCACTGTAAGTGCAAGCTAATCTTAGTTCTTCGCCACTGCGTTCTTTAACTACACTGGTAAGGTTTAAATGATCAGGGATAGGTTTTGTCTTAGCACTCATATCTGCAGATGCATCTGGACTAATACCTATTCTTAAGGTTTCTTGTTTATTTGCACTTTCATCTAGGTTTAGATTACGATTAAATTTGAAGATCACAAGAAACTTACCACCATTTTTATTAGCATCTAATACTGCATATTTTGCACCACTTTCAGTAATAGCTTTATCCGAACCTACAATGCTAAATAATTGAATCTGCGGAAACTCGGTTGACGTATTTTTAATATCGGTGCTTTCGGCTTTTACCGTTCTAGCTTCAATATCTGCCTGAAGTTTTGCCGCATCAGCTTTGGCTTTTTCTTTTAGCGTATTAAATTCCTCTGCATTTAGACAGCCATCGCCATCTTTATCGAAGCTGCTTGTGGCATAACTAACGCCGTTAAGGGAAATAGAGCTTGTCGTGAGAACACAGCTATTTGTGGTCGTGGTATTGGAGGTCGTAGTACTACTGGTCGTCTCGTTGGTGGTGCTTGATGAGCTGCCGCCGCCACAGGCACTAAGCACTAGAGCAAAAATAGAAATTAATAAGAAAGATATTTTATTCATGATGCGTTCCTTTTATTTAGATGAATTTTGCTACATAGAGATAAGTTTTTATATCCATGTGGCAAAAGTATAGTATTGATATATATCTAACGTAATTAATTTGCGTTAATTTTGTGTGACATTGCGCATCAATTGGATTGCATGTGTAATCAAGCGTAATTTTAATTCACTTAAAACCATGTTGTTTTTTTATCCCTTAAATAAGGCCTGCCCTAGCTCTTGCGCTCTGGCATAGGCCGCTTGCATGGCGTTAGAGACGCTTTGTTCGAGTTTATCTTGTTGCAAACTGGCAATGGCTTTTTCTGTCGTGCCATTTGGCGAGCAAACTTGCTGACGTAGAGTTTTGATATCCAGTTCGCTTGCCTCTGCCATAGCACTGGCTCCTTTGGCAGTTTGTATGCAAAACTCAGTTGCTATTTCTTTATTTAGCCCTAAAGTTTGGGCAGCGTCTATCATGGCTTCCATAAATAAAAAATAATAGGCAGGTCCGCTGCCTGATAAGGCGGTAATGGCATCAATCTGTACTTCTTGCTCAAGCCATGTGGTTTTGCCAACTGCTTGCATAATGGTGTTTGCTAATTGGCGTTTATCCGCACTGACTTGTGCGGTAGCGTACAGCCCCGTTGCGCCCAAACCTAACATAGCAGGGGTGTTAGGCATGCAGCGTATAATTTGTTGGCTGCCACTCCAGTTAATAAGCGCATCGACGCTAATGCCTGCAGCAATAGAAATAAGCAAGCTCTGGCGTTGGCTTAGTGCGGTTTTTAGCGGGGCGAGCATGTCTTGCATTACTTGCGGTTTAACTGCCAGCACTAATTGCGGACAGTGCTCAACGAGGCTTTGATTATCACAACTAATGTGCACTCCATGGCGTTGTTTAAGGGCTTGCAGTTTGTCTATTTCAGGGGAGGAAACCCAAATTTGCGACCCCTGATACGCCCCTGTTTTTAATAACCCAGCAATAATACTACTTGCCATGTTGCCGCCGCCAATAAAACCAATTTGTTGCATGTTTAACTCCTCTTGCCAAAAATATCGGTGCCAATACGCACCTCGTTACTGCCTTGGGCGATGGCAAGCTCCATATCTTGCGACATGCCCATAGATAGGCGATCAAAATCGGGGTATTGTTTACTAAGTTGTTGAAATAGTGCTGCCATTTGCTGATACTGCTGGCTCAGTTTGGCTTGCTCAAAAGTATGCTCTCCAATGCACATAAGCCCTCTTAGTTTAAGCCATTTAAAGGTTTGTAGCTGGGCGCAAAAGTCCTCAGCTTCGGCAGGTGCTATGCCGTCTTTTTGGGCTTCGCCGCTGATATTAATTTGCACCAGTACATTTAAAGGCGGTAGGTATCTTGGACGTTGGCGATTAAGACGCTCGGCAATTTTAATGCGACTTAGCGTCTCTAGCCAATGAAAATGCTCAGCAACGGCTTTGCTTTTATTGGATTGCAAAGGCCCTATAAAATGCCATTGAATGTCTTTTAAATGTGCTAAGGCTTGAATTTTGGGTAGGGCATCTTGGAGGTAATTTTCGCCAAAGGCACGTTGTCCTAATTGATAGCAAGTTTGTACTTCATCAATACTGCGAGTTTTACTAACCGCCAACAGATGTACAAGTTGGCTTTGTTCTCTTTGTTGACAAGCCTGTTGTAAGCGATTTTTAATACAGTGATAGCGTTGTGCAAGTTGTTTTTGCATATTAATCTGTTAATTTATGATGGGTAATAAAACAAAGTTAAAATTTTGGTCTAAGATAATATAGAAGTTTAAGCTGGATTGTAATCCACTTTAAGTAAATAAATGCACCAGATAAACCTGACACTCAAGGAGTTTTAATGGATATAACTGAACTGCTGGCATTTAGTGTGCAGCAAAATGCCTCTGACTTGCACCTTTCTGCAGGCTTACCACCGATGATACGGGTTGATGGCGATATTCGTCGTTTAAAATCCCCTGCTTTAAATGAAGAGGAAGTACATAAACTGGTATACGATGTAATGAATGACCAGCAGCGCAAAGATTTTGAGGCGGAATTGGAGGTGGATTTCTCGTTTGAGGTACCTGGTTTATCTCGATTTAGGGCAAATATCTATAATCAAAATCGTGGTACTGGTGGCGTATTTCGTACCATTCCATCTAAGATTATTACCTTAGGCGAGTTGGGCTTAGGTGAGGTGTTTGAAAAGCTGGCATCGGTTCATCGTGGCATGGTACTGGTAACAGGGCCGACAGGTTCAGGTAAATCTACAACGCTATCGGCAATGATGGATTATATTAATGCCACTGAACACAAGCATATTTTAACCATTGAAGATCCCATTGAATTTGTACATGAATCTAAAAAATGCTTAATTAACCAACGAGAAGTACACCGTAACACTAAGAGTTTTAGCAAAGCCTTGCGTTCTGCCTTACGGGAAGACCCAGATGTGATTTTGGTGGGCGAATTGCGTGACCTTGAGACCATTCGCTTGGCATTGACTGCAGCAGAAACAGGACACGTGGTATTTGGCACTTTGCATACAAATTCAGCGGCAAAAACCATTGACCGTATTGTTGATGTATTTCCAGCAGAAGAAAAAGCCATGATACGCTCAATGCTATCAGAAAGTTTAGAGGGCGTTATCTCTCAAACCTTACTGAAAAAAACAGAAGGCGGACGTATTGCAGCCCATGAAATTATGCTCGGCACTCCAGCTATTCGTAACCTAATCCGTGAAGACAAGGTAGCGCAGATGTACTCAGCCATTCAAACAGGCTCTATGTATGGTATGTGCACTATGGATCAGGCATTAACAGAATTGCTCAATCGTGGTGAGATTAGCAAAGATACGGCAATGGAAAAAGCCAAAAACCCAGATTTATTTAATTAGGAGAAAAGGGCTTATGTCATTAAATAAATTTTTACCCTTAATGGTAGAAAAAAACGCTTCCGACCTGTTTATTACTGCTGGAACAGCCCCTTCAATTAAAATTGACGGCAAAATGATAGCTTTAAGCAATGAAAAACTGAGCCCCCAATTAGCAGAGGAGATTACGCTTTCTATGCTTAATGAGGAGCAAATTGCTGAGCTAATGCAGAAAAAAGAGTTAAACTTTGCTGTTAATGCCAGTGGTATAGGGCGTTTTCGTGGCAGTGCGTTTTTCCAACGTAACTCCTGTGGGTTGGTGCTAAGGCGTATTAATATTGGTATTCCCACTCTTGATGAAATGAGTTTGCCAGAAAAACTTAAAGAAGTGGCTATGTATAAACGGGGATTGGTGTTGGTAGTCGGCGCAACAGGCTCTGGTAAATCCACGACCTTGGCGGCAATATTAAATCATCGTAATCAAAATAGCCAAGGGCATATTATTACCATTGAAGACCCTATTGAGTTTGTGCATCGCCATGATGGCTGCATTGTAACCCAACGTGAGGTTGGTGTAGATACAGAGAGCTTTGATATGGCACTTAAAAACTGCTTACGCCAAGCACCTGATGTGATTATGATTGGGGAAATTCGCACCCGCGAATCTATGCAGCATGCCATTGAATTTGCCGAAACAGGACATATATGTACGCTCCGGTTCTGTCAAGACGAATAAATCCGCAAAATCGCCATTGGCGGCTTTGTTTGTCTTTTTTTGCTTTTCTTTTTTACCCATTCTTGCTTTGCTGTTTTTTAGATGATGGCTTTTTTGAACGCTTAAAAAGGCGTTGCTCTGACATATATCCGGGCTTAACAGCATTGAGCTGCGCACCTAATGAGCTACGAGCCTACACACCCTAAACTTTGTACACCCAAGCGGTCTGTTTGACCTTGTCTTTATCGGGTTTGATGTAGGCAGGCTTAGCCTGTTGTTCATCTTCATTGAGCAAGCAATGATTGGTAAAAAGGTAATCAGGGGTTCACAACACCCATACGGGCTTATAGCCCTTGTCTCGTCCGAACTCCCTGATTACCTAACCTGTTAAGGTGAACAAGATGTGTCACCTTGTTGTTCCAGTTGTTTGTGTTTAAATTGCGCTTGGTAGAGTTCACCTTTTTGCAGCAGCATCCACATGAGCCGTGCCATTTTGTGAGCCGTAGCTACTACAGCTTTGTTCTTGCCGATACGCGTCACAAGCTGAGTGATCCAACGACTGAAATCATCATCTTTTTTATGTGCCCGATGCACAATGGAGCGTGCACCATGAATCAGCTGTTTACGTAAATACCCATCACCACGTTTAGTAATACTCGATAAACGATTGGTATTGCCTGAGGCATATTGTCTAGGCGTTAATCCTAACCACACACCTAACTCTTTGGCATTACTAAAGGCTTGTCCTTTATCAATGGATGCACTGAATGCCGATGCAATTAATGGCCCAACGCCAGGAATGGATTGCATAATATGTGCAGCAGGGCTTTGCTCGTTGGTTTTTACAAAGCGTGCTTCAAGTCTCTGTATTTTATCATTAAGTAGCGAAAGCTCTTCGGTGGCTTCGGTTAACAACACTTGAACAGCTATCGGATGTAATTCAGATAAGAAGCGATGCAAGCCTTCCTTAAACCCTTTATGTCCTTGGGGAAGAACAACGCCAAACTCCAGCAACAAACTGCGAGTTTGATTAATCAATGCAGTACGCGAAGCAATCAGGCGCTCACGCATTCGATGAAAGACCAATACCCCTTGTTGTGCTTCAGATTTAATCGGTACAAAACGAAGGTTGACACGTTGGCTGGCTTCATAAATCGCCATACAATCGTTTTTATCGTTCTTATTGCCGCGCACAAACGGGGTAACATGCTGCGCGGGAATTAACTTCACCTGATGCCCTAACTGCAAACCAAAGCGTCCCCAGTAATGAGCTGTGGCACAGGCTTCCATCACAATGGAACAAGGTGGAAGTTGCATTAAGAAGGTTTTTAACGCCTCTCGGCTTAGACGTTTGGATAAACAGGGCTTACCTTGTTCGTTGATACCTAGTAATTGAAAAGACTGTTTTGCCAAATCAATGGTGAGTGTGCTAATTTGAGTCATGTTGGACGCTCCTTTTTGCTGTGGTTGAAAATTCAGTATGGCGCATTGACGCCGAGTAAGGAGCGTCCATCTCATCACTTATGTTTGGCAACACTGCATTCTAATAACGCCAACCAAGCCCTTGAACGCATTATTAACTTTTTTCCAGCAGATAAGCATAATCAAATCTGGATGGATTTATCTCTTAATTTACGTGCGATTGTGGCGCAACAGTTGGTGGTTAAACAAAAAAGTGAAGGGCGTAATGCCGCCGTTGAGATTTTACTCAATAGCCCACTGGTATCCGATTTAATCCGTGAAGGGGCAACCCATGAGCTTAAAGCGTTGATGGAAAAATCTACGGAAATGGGTATGCAAACCTTTGACCAAGCCTTATTAGCGCTATTTGAGCGTGAACTTATTAGCTATGAAGATGCTTTAGCGCATGCAGATAAACCTAACGACTTACGTTTACAAATTAAATTGGCAACGGGTGTAAGCCATGATGAAGAAGATAAGAGCCTTGGTTTTTCATTACAAGACCCGTAACACTCAATAAACCCAACTATAAAAAAACCCAAGTTTGCGATAAGCACCTTGGGTTTTATTTTGTCTTTTATTTAAACGATTATAAAATAAACTGACTTAAATCCTGATTCTTTGCCAATTCACTCAGCTGTTCATTCACATAGTTGGCATCAATAATGACCTTATCTTGCAATTCGCTGGCATCAAAAGATAGGGTTTCAAGCAATCGTTCCATAAGCGTATGTAAACGGCGTGCGCCAATATTCTCCGTGCTTTCATTGACCTCATAAGCAATTTCTGCCAAGCGTTTAATGGCACATGGGGTAAATTCAATCTCTAGGTTTTCAGCCTGCATAAGTGCCTGATATTGTTCGGTTAGTGCCGCTTTAGGCTCAGTTAAAATACGGGCAAAATCATCGGGGGTTAAGGCATTTAATTCCACTCGAATAGGCAGACGACCTTGCAGCTCAGGAATTAAATCAGAAGGCTTGGCAACATGAAATGCGCCTGATGCGATAAATAAAATATGGTCGGTTTTTATCATGCCGTATTTGGTGCTAACGGTACAGCCTTCGATAAGGGGTAGTAAATCTCGCTGTACACCTTCACGGGAAACGTCACCTCCTGAATGTTCTTGGCGTTTGGCAACCTTATCTATTTCATCTAAAAAGACAATGCCGTTTTGTTCTACCAATTTAACTGCTTGGGTTTTCACTTCGTCCATATTTAAGAGTTTGCTTGCTTCTTCATCTTGCAGTAGCTTAAACGCATCTTTAATTTTCAGTTTGCGTTTACTGGTTTTATCTGAGCCCATATTAGAGAAAAGATTTTGTAGCTGGTTGGTCATATCTTCCATACCAGGAGGTGCCATAATCTCAACCCCCATCGGTGTTTGGGCAACGTCGATTTCGATTTCTTTTTCGTCTAAATCTCCTTCACGCAATTTTTTACGAAACATCTGACGGCTGGCACGGCTGTTTTCATCATTGTCGCTGTGATTATCGGTATGCCAGTTATTACTGCTACGAGCAGGTGGCAGTAGCGAATCTAAAACCCGTTCTTCTGCGGCCTCAAAGGCTCTTTGAGAGACTTTCTGCATTTCCATTTCACGCAACATTTTAACGCCCGTTTCCACTAAGTCTCGAATAATAGATTCGACATCTTTACCTACATAACCCACTTCTGTAAATTTGGTGGCTTCAACCTTAATAAAAGGCGAATGAGCGAGCTTGGCTAAGCGTCTTGCTATTTCTGTTTTACCTACCCCTGTAGGACCTATCATTAAGATGTTTTTAGGTGAGACTTCCTCACGCAGATCTGCATCTAACTGCATTCTGCGCCAACGATTGCGTAAAGCAATAGCAACTGCACGCTTGGCTTGGGCTTGTCCAATAATATGACGATCTAGTTCGTGGACAATTTCTCTTGGGGTCATGGTGCTATTAATATCAGTCATGGTTTTTTAATTCCTCAATGGTCACATTGCTATTGGTAAATACGCAAATATCCCCTGCAATCTTTAGGCTTTTTTCGACTATTTCTCGGGCACTTAACTCAGTATTTTCCAATAAGGCTAAGGCGGCGGCTTGGGCGTAATTACCACCAGAACCAATACCGATTAAATCGTGCTCTGGTTGTAGAACATCACCATTGCCAGTAATAATCAGTGAGGCAGTGCTATCGGCAACGGCTAAAATGGCCTCTAGCTTGCGTAATGCTCTATCAGAACGCCACTCTTTTGCCAGCTCTACCGCTGCACGGGTAAGCTGTCCATGATGCTGATTAAGCTGGGCTTCAAATTTTTCAAATAGGGTAAAGGCATCGGCAGTGCCGCCTGCAAAACCTGCGATAACTTTATCATTATAAAGGCGACGGACTTTTTTGGCGTTGCCTTTCATAACCGTATTACCTAACGAAACCTGCCCATCTCCACCGATGACCACATCATTATTACGTCTAACTGAAACTATGGTTGTCATATTGTTCTCGATTAATTGAGTGATTTGCTTGATATGGGGTTTGCGTAAATAAATTCAAGGCATCAGAGATACTAGAATTTATTTACTTTTTTCCTTATGCTTATTTTTTTCAGCTAAAGAATATAAATATGACGTTTATTCGCTATTGCTCTATCAGTATATTATTGCTCCTAATAAGTGCTTGCTCTTCTACTCCAGAAAAACCTGATTGTGTATATGCAGACGGCTCTAATCAGCCTGCGCCTAAGTGGATATGTATAAAAGACTCTCAACTAACCGCTTTGGTTACAGTGACCTATGCAGATAAGTCGGCAACGGGAATTAATTTTATGCGACAAGCGGCATTGGTTGCAGCGCAAGATGAATTATTACAGCTATTTAAGTTGCGTTTAAAACAACGATTAACCGATTATGCTCAAAGACAAGCATTGATAGATAGCCAGTTACTGGCACAGGTTATTGCTGCTAGCCACCAGCAGGTAACTTTGCAAAGTTTAATAGGCGTGCGCATTACTCGCCAACGTATAACGCCGACAGGTGGGTTGGTTATTATGGTTGGAATTAATGAAGAAGATGCCATTAGCATGAGCCAACAGACCATTAAAAAAGCCATGCTCTTAGCGCCTAGTCTATGGCAAAAATTACAACCTAAAGAGAGCTTAAATGGCATTTTTAAGCGTATCTTTAAGCTACCTGAAGACTCAGTCGATAATCAATTTGGGAAAGGACTTAACTAAAGCATCAATGGCTTGCATCTGTGCTAAATAAGGCTCTAACTTGTCTAAGGGCAAAGCGCAAGGGCCGTCACATTTTGCTGCATTAGGGTCTGGGTGTGCTTCAATAAATAAACCTGCTAAGCCAAGAGCCATGCCAGAGCGCGCCAATTCAGTTGCTTGCTGACGACGACCTCCTGCACTGTCTGCACGGGCACCCGGTTTTTGTAAGGCATGGGTGGCATCAAAGACCACAGGGGCTAAGGTCTTCATCTCGTCCATAGCAAGCATATCAACCACTAAATTATTATAACCAAAGCTAGTACCACGCTCGCATAACATCAGATTTTCATTGCCCGCTTCGGCAAATTTATTAAGAATATGGCGCATTTCATGAGCCGCTAAGAATTGTGGTTTTTTAATATTAATGGCATTCCCTGTTTTCGCCATTGCCACCACCAAATCTGTTTGTCGTGCTAAAAAAGCAGGTAATTGTAATACGTCTACCACTTCGGCAACGGGCTTTGCTTGCTCAGGCTCGTGTACATCAGTGATTAAAGGCACATTAAAAGTGTGTTTGATTTCGGCAAAAATCTTTAAACCTTCATCTAATCCCGGCCCTCGATAAGAGTGCATAGAGGAACGGTTGGCTTTATCAAAAGAGGCTTTAAATACATAAGGAATACCGAGTTTTTGCGTCACTTTTACATAGTGCTCGCAAATACGCATAGCAAGGTCTCGACTTTCTAATACATTCATGCCGCCAAATAGAGTAAAGGGCTGTTGGTTATTGATACTAAGATGATTAACTTTGGCTGTTAACATGACTGTCCTCACTTATGTTTTATTAAATAATAACAAGATGATCTCGATGTATCATCTCCTCTGCCTCAAGAATCAGATGTTGCGCTTTTAAACTTTGAGTAGATTGCTGACACATATTTTGTGCTTGCTGATGATTATAGTTAACCAGTCCTTTAGCAATAAGTTTGCCATTGGTATCAAGACAATCAACCACTTCGCCACGCTTAAACAACCCATTTATTTCAATAATACCAATGGGCAACAGGCTTTTACCTTGTTGCGTAATGGCAATGACCGCACCTTTATCTAATATCAATTTACCTTTGGCACTAAGTTGACCTGCAATCCACTGTTTGCGAGCGGCAAGGGGCTTCGCTTTGGCCAGCAATAAACTGCCGACTTGTTCGCCTTGTTTTATGCGTAATAAAATGTCTTTTTGCAGACCTCCAGCAATCAATGTATGCGCGCCTGAACGTGCTGCAAGCTGCCCTGCTTTGACTTTGGTAATCATACCACCACGCCCTAAAACACCGCCTGTCCCTGCCAGTTTAAGCAAGTTGCTATCTTCGGCATAGGCACTTTTAATCTGTTGTGCATTGGGGTCTTTGCGTGGATCGGCCGCAAACAAACCTTGTTGATCAGTGAGTAATATCAATAAATCCGCTTCTATTAAATTAGCAACCAAAGCACTTAGGGTATCGTTATCGCCTAAGCGAATTTCATCAGTGGTTACCGTGTCATTTTCATTAATAATCGGAACAACACCTAATTTTAACATCTGACGCAAGGCAGAACGGGCATTTAGATACCGCTCACGGTTGGATAAATCAGCGGCAGTTAATAAGATTTGAGCGGTCTGGGTATGATGTTGATTAAATGCGCTCTGATAAGCATGTACCAATCCCATTTGACCCACAGCCGCCGCTGCTTGGAGCATATCAACCTGATTAGGACGGCTGTGCCAACCTAGGCGAGTCATGCCCTCGGCAATAGAACCAGAAGAAACCAATAAAACTTGCTGCCCTGCCGCCCTTAATTGTGCAATTTGGTTAACCCAATTTTGTATCGCCTGCGTATTTAGTCCTTTACCATCATTAGTTAAAATTGCACTGCCTATTTTGATAACCCAACAGCCAGTACGATTTAATTTGCGACGAACACGCAGGCCCAATTCATCAAGAGTTAGATTAGCAGTGGCATTAGGCATTATTCTTGTACCCACTCAACTTCAACATCATCGTCATCATCATAACTCTGTTGTTTTGCTTGTTTGCGAGCAATGCGCTCTTGTTCACGCTTCTCTGCCAATGCCTGCATATGCAATCTGGATTCTTCTTCTACTTGCTCGCGTTCGGCTTTGACTTGTTCTGCAAAATCGGCATCTTCTTGCATTTGTTCTTGGCGTTGTTCAACACGCTGCATAATATCAAATACCAATTGCTGAGTGCCGCTACTGGCCAAGGCAGAAATACAATAACTGGGTGCTTGCCAATTTAAATCTGCAAGTAGTTTTTTACAGCGTGCCTCTGCCTCTTTATCATCAAGCATATCCAGTTTATTCATAACCAACCAGCGATCACGCCTTGCCAAGGCAGGAGAAAATTGTGCCAGCTCAGCTTCAATGGCTTTAATTTGTGCAACGGGATTACTCTCATCAAAGGGAGCCATATCCACCACATGTAAAAGTAATTGAGTACGTACCAAGTGTTTTAAAAAGCGAGTGCCAAGCCCTGCACCTTCAGCGGCACCTGCAATTAACCCAGGAATATCTGCAACCACAAAACTGCGATGCGCCGCAACTGATACCACACCCAAGTTTGGTACAAGAGTCGTAAAAGGGTAATCAGCCACCTTAGGTTTCGCCGCAGAAATAGCGCGAATTAATGTTGATTTACCTGCATTAGGAAAGCCCAATAAGCCTACGTCTGCGAGTACTTTAAGCTCCAGTTTTAGCTCTCTTTTTTCGCCTTCTTGACCTGGCTTTGTTTGTCTTGGTGCTTGATTAGTGCTGGATTTATAGCGGGTATTTCCTAATCCATGAAAGCCACCTTTAGCAACAACCAATTGCTGCTTATCAGCGGTTAAATCGCCTAATATCTCTTGAGTTTGCTGATCAATAACAGAAGTACCTACAGGCACTTGTAAAATGATATCTGCACCTTTAGCTCCTGTGCAATTGCCACCAGAGCCCTGCTCACCATTTTTGGCTTTATAATGGCGCATATAGCGAAAGTCGATTAACGTATTGACGGACTCTTGTGCTTGCAAAATAACTGAGCCACCATCTCCGCCATCGCCTCCGTCAGGACCGCCTTTAGGGATAAACTTTTCACGACGAAAGCTCAAGCAACCATTGCCACCTTTGCCTGCTTCTACACTAATTAATGCTTCATCTACAAATTTCATACTACCAAGGCGTATGCCTTCTCCCATTATTGCACGCTTTTAAACGCAAAAACGCCCCGACTGCAAAACAGGCGGAGCGTCACTAAAAAAACCGCCTACTTAACTGGCGACAGGAGCAATGCTTACTGTCATGCGGTTTTTAGGGCCTTTCTTTTCAAACTTTACATGCCCGTCAGCCGTCGCAAATAAGGTATGGTCACGACCAACACCTACATTTTCGCCTGCATGATAACGTGTGCCACGTTGACGAATAATAATGCTACCTGCATTGGCAAGTTGACCGCCAAACAATTTCACGCCTAAGCGTTTACTTTCGGAATCGCGACCGTTACGAGTACTACCACCTGCTTTTTTATGAGCCATGTGTTTCTCCTTTAATAATGAATATTAACCAGCAATACTGGTGATTTTAAGTTCTGTATACCATTGACGATGCCCCATTTGCTTCATATGGTGCTTACGACGTTTGAATTTAAGAATTTTAATTTTCTTATGACGACCGTGGGCAACAATTTCAGCAGTCACCTTTGCGCCTTTAATTAAAGGTTCGCCAATAGTGACTTCATCGCCATTACCAATGAGTAATACTTCTTCTATTTTCAGTTTTTCGCCAGTTGCAACTTCTAGTTTTTCAACTTTTAGAGTTTGCCCCTCTTGCACTCGGTACTGTTTACCGCCTGTTTTAATTACTGCGTACATTGAACGCTCCGTTTATTTGATTTGTACTTTAGGTTAATCACATTGAAAGACTGCTTGTTGTTTCAAATTTCCTGCGTTTAGTGGCAACACTTTGGTTTCCATATCACAGAGAGTCATTTCAAGGGCGCAAAATCATACTGCAAATGCAGCTTTAAAGCAACCTTAATCTGCCTTTTTAGCCCTTTATTAACCGTTTTAATATGTTACTAATAGATTTACTGTTTTTAACAGACAAAAAGAGTAAAGTAGCTGACATGACTTTAACTTATGCGAGATACCATGAATCAACTTATTTGTTATAAAACATTACCTGAATGGGATTTTAACGCCTTACCCAAAGGTTTTAGAGAAAAACACAACACCAAGGTAGGCACTTGGGCAAAAATGCAGATTTTATCAGGCTCATTAACATACTATGCCTTAAATGAACAAGGCGAAGTCTTATCTAGCCAGGTTTTTGATAGCCATAGTGAGATACCCTTTGTAGAACCACAGGCTTGGCATAAGGTAGAGCCTTTAACCCAAGATTTACGCTGCCAGTTGTCTTTTTATTGTCAGCCCCAAGATTATTATGTTAAAAAATATTTAATGTCAGCCGTACATTCTTCTGTTGTAGAGGTCGTCCAACATATACATAGCGGCACTGCTTTAGATGTAGGCTGTGGTGGTGGGCGCAATGCGTTATTTTTACAGCAACAGGGATTTAGCGTTAACGCCTTTGATAAAAATCCAAACTCCATTGGCAACTTACAAAATATTATCGCCCAAGAATCGTTACCCAATATTCAAGCATATATTGATGATGCACTCAGCTTTAAATGGCAAGATAAATACGACTTAATTATCAGTACAGTGGTATTTATGTTTTTGCCAGAAGAGGGCATTGCAGAACTCATTAAAAACATGCAGCAACATACCCAATCTGGTGGTTATAACCTGATTGTATGTGCGCTAGATAGTGAAGATTATCCACTGGCAGAACAAAACGTCCCCTTTGCTTTCGGCTTTAAACCCAATGAATTAAAAAACCATTACAACGGCTGGTACATTAAGCAATACAATGAAGATATAGGGCATTTACATAAGGTTGATGCCAACGGCAATCCTATTGCTTTGCGCTTTGCTACCTTAATTGCACAAAAACCCTAAAAAAACCGCCAACTGCCTCATTAAAATAAGCAGTTGGCGGTGGCTATTGCTTAAAGCAAGTTATGCGCCTTTTTAAAGCGATAACTAGAGATAATCATTTCTAAGGTACGCTTGGCACTGCGTAGCAAATGCGCTCTAGAAATACTTTTTTGCTGTAATCCCATAAGCAAATTAAGCGGCTCGCCAAAGGGCATTTTTACATCATTGCCAGCATATAATTCAGAACTATGCGTGCTTTGATTAAACCAATCCGTCATAACCAGCCCTTGGTAACCCCATTCATTGCGTAAAATATGGGTTAATAACTCTGGATTGGCCGCTGTTTCATAACCATTAACATAGTTATAAGAAGTCATTAGCGCACCGGGCTTACTCTGCTTAATGGTTTCTTCAAAGGCTTTTAGATATATCTCACGCAAAGCACGCTCTGAGATGCGCGAATCGCTGGCATTGCGATTGCCCTCTTTATTATTAGCAATAAGATGCTTCACCGTGACAATTACTCCCTTACTTTGAGCACCTCTCACCACTGCTTGCGCCATTTTGCTCGTCACTAATGGGTCTTCAGAAAAATATTCAAAATTACGTCCACATAAAGGGTCTCGCTGAATATTCATACCTGGAGTAAGCCAAATATCAACCTGATTAAAAATGGCCTCATTAGCCGCACTTTTACCAAAGTTTTCTAATAACTCAACGTCCCAAGAGGAAGCCAGCAACACCGCTACAGGCCAAGCAGTACCACCAGAGCTTAAACGTATGCCCGCAGGACCATCTGCGGTTTGTGCGGCTAAAATGCCATATTTCTGATTGCCACCAATACCACCTGTATTACCTTTAAGTGTGCCTAATTTGCCGCCTAATAAATCAATTAAATCTTGATTGGACAGTTGGCTTATAAACTTATCCATAGAGATATTGCCATAAGCAACATCAGATAATTGATACACTCGGTCAAAAGTTTGTTTGGGTAAAGCGGTAGGTAGGTCATTAACACTAGGTGTTAGCGTAAAGTAATCAATATTGGCAAAGCCATGGTTTTTTGATTTCAACTTAATAAAATGTTTGCCAGCAGATAATTTAAGCGTCATAGGCTGAGTATTAATATAATTATGCCACTGCCCTTTAAACCAGCCATCGCCTGTTTGAGGCATATCTAAATATACATTAGGCTGTAAAATACCATCTACCTCAACCGCTAACATATCTTTAATTTCTGTTAACCCATTGGCAGCACGCAACCTTAAATCATAATTACCCGCATGCAAAACGGTCACTTCATAATAGGCCCAAGTGTTCAAAAAATTAGACATTTTAGCCAATGATTTATTGGTATAGCCGTTTTGCTCAAAGCGTTCAAAGCCAACCCAAGGGTGAGTGCGTAGCGCATCTTCGGCCTCAACTTTAATGCTATTGGCAGAGACAACAGGACGGCTTGATAACAGCTCATAGTCGCCATTTGCAAGTAACCGCTTACTAAGTAACGTAGGAGCAAGCTGGTTAGAAAGCTGTTCTACAATAATATGATGCGCAACTGTATGCTGATATTGCACGCCATTTTCACGAGCATTAGCAACAGAATTACCCACAAAAATATCATAATTGCCTGCCTCTAAAATATAAGCAGCCTGTTGAATTTTGCCCAAATCGTCATAGCTTTTCATATCATTTATAGCAAAATTCAAGGTTAAGGTTTGCGCCTCATTCGGTGCTAAGAGCTTGGTCTTAGCAAATGCACCTAGCTCCATGCTAGGATTACCCAATACTGCCTGTGGCGCACGGTAATATACTTGCACCACCTCTTTACCCTGATAGGCTCCTTTATTAGTAACCTTAACTTTAACCTGTATTTGCTTATCTACAACCTGAACGCTGGAGGTTTCAAGTTTAAATTGACTGTAACTTAAACCAAAACCAAAGGGATATAATACATTATCTTGCTGGTTAAAGGTTTCAAAATAGCGGTAGCCAATAAAAATATCTTCATAATAATTTACAAAATCTGACGACTCATGATAAGTCCCATAGGTTGGATAATCCTTATAGCGTTTAGCAAAAGAACTGGTTAATTTACCTGATGGCGTGACATCACCTATAAGCGTATCGGCAATGGCATTACCGCCCTCTGCCCCCGGATACCAAACCAGCAAAGCGGCATCAATCTCATAGGCATCAATCCAGCTTAAATCCATTTGTGTACCAATATTTAGCAACACAACCACTTTTTTAAAGTCGGCACTTTTAACCTGCTTAAGCAAGCGCACCTCTGCATCGCTTAAATAAAAATCGCCTTTTTTATCATGGTGATCAAACAATTCAGAAGATGAACGTCCAATGGTTAAAACCAATGTATCATGGTCTTTAGCAAGGGCTTTAATTGCCGCATCACTAAAGGTTTTTTCCCGAGCAATTAGCTGGTTAAAAAACAAATGCTGCTGGTAAGCCTTTTGATTGCCCTGATATAACTGAATGCGCCCATCTTTAGCAAGATTTGCCAACCCCTGAAACACATCAGTAACAGGCGATCCATAAACATCACCAGAGCCACCCCCCGACTTTTGAAAGCCAGTAAACATACTTTTGTTATAAAAGCTACGATTACCCAACACCACAACCTTATCTGCTGCATTAAGCGGCAAAGCCTGATTGTGATTTTTAAGCAAGACAAACCCCTGCGAGGCAGAAGCACGAGTTTTAGCGATGTTTTCAGGCAAAACAGTTGCCTGTGCAGGTAGTGTGTGTATACCTAATATTAAAATAAGTGCAAAACGGCACAATGCTGTTATTTTCATAATTATTTCCTAGTATTATTAGTTTTTTTAGTGTGCGATAACTTCAAATGAGGCTTGGATAAAACCTGAAACTTATTGTCTTTTGCAAGGTTAATAAAAGAAATAAAAAGCGAGCATTATGATTTTTATAAAAGAAAATACTCAGTATTTAAGCACTAACTGACTGTAACATAATATAAAAAAGCAGCAAACCAAAAAGCCTAAAAAAACCACTTTTAAGTACTTCTAATTTACTTAATTTATCTATAAACTGAATGCAAAATTGACTACTTAATATCCTCTAAAAAGGATAGAGCGTCACATTAGGGAATAAAATTAAGGTTGGTCTGTTTATTGCTTTGTTTTATACAAGAAATCAACAGAAAATTTAAGACACACGTCTTATACATAACGGAAATAACCTGAACACTTAGATGAGAGTAATCATGCAAGGCACAGATTCAAGTTTGCTTAACCTAGGCTTAAACGAAGCACAACAAGCACTTAATGGCTCTATTGTAGGGCTTACACCACAGATGGGACGTTTGTCAGCACAACCAAATGAAAACAAACCCAACTCTGCTTTTGCCAGTATGTTATTGCAACTACAAGCAGGAACCAACACAAACGAATCCGCATTAGTGGCAATGGCTCAAGCCATTGTCGGCAATAACTTGCCTGAGGCAGAACACCCATTGCCTACTATTAACCAAAACCCAACTGAAGATACAACTGAAGATACAATAGAAGCAGACAGCACCTTACCCTTAATTGAGACCGATAGCGCAGAATTAAATACAAAAATCCCAGCTAGTGAGGCAGAAAAAGGACAATACAATCCTCTACTATCTCATCAAGCACTCAGCCCAGAACAAATAAAGCAAGCCAAAGCATTTGCCCAAAAACTGCAACAAGCCTCAAATACAGAAGACAAATCAACAAACACACAAACCGCCTTACCCTTAAATGCTGACTTTAAATTAGATAACACTCAAAATCAGATCCCAAACATCAACCAAGAACAAAACCCAGAAGCCAGCTACCTAGCGCAACATGGCATTCTTGCACAGCAAGTAAAAGTAATGAGCAAAGGCGTTAACGCAACAGAAAATACAGATAAAAAATCCCTAAAAGTAACCGACTTACCCGTTACCCTAAAGCTCAAGCAGGTACAGATAGCACCAAATTAATGGCAGAAAACACCAGCAAAAACAAAACTGCAATAACAGAAGAACTGCCCAACAGCAATACAGAAAGCACCGCCGATAACGAACAACAAACCAGCTTACATGCCAAGCTAACACCCGCCTCGCACCCTGCCAATACAGAAAGCCCAATGGCACAAACACAACAAGCAGGACAGCAAGCAAATACCAACAACCTACAAGCAGCACAAATAAATGTCGCAGCAGCACTAGACAGCACAGAAAATACAGAAAAAAAATTACCCAAAAGTGAGCTTAAAAGTCATAAAGAAGAACCCAGCATGAATGCAAAACTAGGAAAAGCATTGATACAAGACAACAGTCTATATTTAGGCAAGCAAAGTCAAAATTGGGGAAAACAACTAGGCAGCCATATTACTACCTTAATCAAACAAGATGTCCAAGAAGCCAAAATTCATCTAGATCCTCCAGAACTAGGCAGCCTAGAAATTAAATTGCAAGTACAACACCAAGAGGCACGAATACAAATTCATGCATCACATGTACAAGTGCGAGACGTCCTAGAACAACAAGCCTTTCGCTTACGTGAAAACTTAGCCCAAGAAGGCATGAATCTTTCAGGATTTGATGTCAGCTCAGGCAGCAAAGAGCAACAACAAAGCGCACAAGAAGACAACGATGCAAGCGGCTCTAACTTTAATCAAGGCGAAAACTCCGCATTAACCGATACAGGAGAGCACCTAACACACAATGCTCACACTGCAAAAGCACAAAGTCTTAATCTATTAGACACCTTTGCTTAATTATTTTCTGAGTAAGCTCGCTTGGCAGCATTAAGCTGCTTCCAAATAGCAAAATGCTCAGGGAGTGGGTTAGGCGTTGACTCAATGCCCAAGGTTTTAACCGCTTGTTCTGGCACTGCAATTTTACCCTTATGTAAAAAAGCCACCTTAACCAAACCATAGGTATAAAGTTTGCCATTGGCAACAAAGCGTTGCTCTAGGTAAAAATATTTTTCGTCCCAACCTAAATAAGTGCTTTCTACAGTGAATTTTTTAAACAGATTAAGCTCTCGAATATAGCCCACCTCAATACTAGCAACCACAAAATTAAACTTATTTTTAACCAAGTTCGTCCATAGATTATTCTGAATTGCCTGATCCCAGCGTGCTCGTTCCATATAAATCAAATAGCGTGCATTATTGATATGTAGATTAAAATCAATGTCAGTTATTCCCACACGAAAAGAGCGGCGACAGGTTTGCAAAAAGGTTTTGGCTTTAAAATTAGGGTTACGCTGATTTTTTCTGCTTAAATACATACAACGAATTATTTCACTAATCATAATCTCATCTTTCCTTTAATAAAAAAACGCATTGTACTTGCTTTATTGCCTTTGTACAGGGGGAGGCAGGGGATCAGGGATCAGGTTTCAGAGGTCAGGCATCAGAGGTCAAGGACTGAAACCTGAAACCTGAAACCTGAAACCTAAACCCTGAACCCTGAACCCTGAACCCTAAACCCTGAACCCTGAACCCTGAACCCTGAACCCTGAACCCTGAACCCTGAACCCTGAACCCTGAACCCTGAAACCTGATCTAACAGGACAGTCACGTTAGTTCGGTCACGTTAGTTCTTTTATATTAGAGCTGTTGAAATAATGCAGAAATTAGCTACAATCTGGGTGTTAATTTTTGTTATTTAATAAAATGAACTAGCACCACCTAATAAAAAATAACTAAAGGAATTAAAGCTATGATAATACAACTCCGTAACCATTTAATAATACTAGTTTTATTTTTGTCTGCCAGTGTTATGGCCGATAGTAGGCAAATTTTTAAACCTAACTTAAAAATAGAAATGTCTCCAATACCAAGTATCTATATTGATGCTTCATATCCGATTAATCCATCAGGTTTACCTAGTGCTCTTAAGCCTAAGTATGGCTATGATGATTTTAAGGATGAAATTAGTACTCGCTCAGTGGATCCAAATTATAATCCATCTTGCTCTGTTATTAGTGCAAATATCAATTATAACTTAAATGGTACGCTCACGGGGAAATGGTATTGCTTTGATATTCAAACAATTACAGCCAATAGGGTTAAGGTTATAGCTAAACTGTTTAATCAAACTGCCTCATCAAACCACGATTTATATATTTTGCAGTGGGATACCGCCACACAACAATACAAAACATTGGCTTCTTCCGTTTCGCCAGCTAACGCAGATGAGGTAGCGAGTGCTGTTTCAGATAGCGGACATTATGTGATGTATATTAAAGCGACTAAATCTACAGGAAAAGCCTTCAACATCATGTTTGGCGCCACAACTCAATTTGATTCTTATGAACCGAATGATATAGGTGGCGATGCCAAAGCTATTACCCCACTCAAACAAATTATAGGCAACCTTGACAACCCCAATGATATTGACTTTTTTACTTACCGCACCAAGGCAGATGAGAAAAAGATAGATGTGTATGCAAAGCTTGCTTCAAACCAAGTTATGTTCTTAAAAATAAAAGGAAAATGGGTTGAGTTTTCAACTACAGAAAATCCCAAAGGAGCCAATCAAAACTACTACGATGTTTCACCCAATACAGATATCTTGGTTGCAGTTACTCAAAAGCCCAACATGCCATGGAGAGACTCAAATTATAAAGTTGTGGTACAAAAGCATTATCTATTTTATAGAATGACTGGTCTAAATATCTTATCATTTAATCCACTAAAAGGACGCTACTTTAATCAATATTTGCCTTACCCCTATAAAGATACAAGACTGCCAGGTGCTCATTCCGTGTTGCATATTATTGGTCAGCTGCATAATGTTAATCATGCTCCTGCTGCTTATAAAAGAATTAAATTAAGCTTTTCTCGCGGTGTGAATATGCCAAATGGCACTACAGGTGCCAACTTTGAAGAAATTTATTTTACAGATGAAAACGGTTGGTTTGAAATTACTCAGGACTTAAATCAAAATCCTTATAAGTGTCGAGCAAACAAAATGGTATTAGCTAGAAATCCTCGGGTTTATGAGCCTAAAACCGCATTTCATTATGAGTTAGATCGTTATGATTTTTCTATTGTAAGTTTTGTGTATGTTAATCCACAAGAATACAATATTACAAGCAAAGAGATATTCTGGTTGTGCGGTAGTGGCGCACCAAACAATTACACCTATTGGGATTAAACTCAAAAAAGGTTTTATATAAACGGACCCCCAATGGTTTGATACCAACTATTGGGGGTTATGACCAAAAGCGTTCAGTTATTGGTCTGTTTTGATTGGCGGCAACTTCTTTTTCTACTTTTACATCCACATCAGATTGCCCATTCATCAGCGATAGGCTCATCTTGGCTTTAGAGCTGCCGTAGTTGTGGTAGTCAAGGTTTAGTTTAATGCTCACACCTTTTTGCTTCATTCTCTCTATAAAATCGGTAATCTCAGCATTGGAGTTATTTAGGCGTTTATTGGCACCACTTTCTGCCATTTTTAATAAAAACTGATTGACTTCATTCATGGTTCGGGCATCTTGGCTACTTAGGTTTCTTCTAGCGGAGTAGTTGATGTTGACTGAGCGATAATCGGATTGAGAAATAGGCCCTCTGCGCATTTCTCTCTCAACTCGCAAATGAAACTCTTCACTGGTTTCAAATGGGTCTTTACCCCAAGTGCCCCAAGTGCCCATATCCACTTCTTCTGTGTAATCAAAGTTCATGTTAATGCGGTTATTACCTGTGAACACTTGAATTTGAGCCTTTAATGTGGATATATCTAAGTGTAAATGGCTATTATTACCGCCTTTTTGACTGTTATACATGGTATTTGGAAAAAACTCAGAGACACCATATTCAAGCTTTATTTGCCCTTGATGTTGGTTGGGTTTAAAGGCATTGACCATACTTTTAGACGTCAGCTTAGAAGTCATGATTTGCTGATGTAATTGCCTAGCTAGAGCATCGTTGTGCACGCCTTTGACACTGGATATTTCCATATAGGCGAGGTCTTCATGCTTAGATTTAAAGGTCACCTTGTTTTTATTGGAAGTCAGGATATTAACATCGGTTGAAGAACCATTCCCATGATTACGATAGCCTCCATAGCGTTTGGCATCATTCCAAATCTGCGGGTTCATGTTATCAGGCATGTTGGTTTTAACTTCTTTGATACTTAGCCCTTTATTAACAAGTTTATTATTTGTTTGATAGGAATGGTATTTACTGGCTGCGTTATCCAGTAACTGAGTATAGGTTGAGTGAATATTAGCCATTGTTATTATCTCACAAAAAAGAAAGTCTCTCTTTGTATCGACCTAAACAATATAAACTTTAATAAGAAATAACCAGTAATGACCGAGTTTTTAAAAACAACATAAGTAAAACAACTAAACAGTGAACTAAACAGGACAGTCACGTTAGTTTGCGAACTATTGGGGGGTTATGACCAAAAACGTTCAGTTATTGGTCTGTTTTGATTGGCGGCAACTTCTTTTTCTACTTTTACATTCACGTTAGATTGCCCATTCATCAGCGATAAGCTCATCTTGGCTTTAGAGCTGCCGTAGTTGTGGTAGTTAAGGTTTAGTTTAATGCTCACGCCTTTTTGCTTCATTCTCTCTATAAAATCGGTAATCTCAGCATTGGAGTTATTTAGGCGTTTATTGGCACCACTTTCTGCCATTTTTAATAAAAACTGATTGACTTCATTCATGGTTCGGGCATCTTGGCTACTTAGGTTTCTTCTAGCGGAGTAGTTGATATTGACTGAGCGATAATCGGATTGAGAAATAGGCCCTCTGCGCATTTCTCTTTCAACTCTAAGGTCATACTCCTCAAAAGTTTCAAATGGGCTTTTACCCCAGTCTCCCCAAGTACCCATATCCACTTCTTCTGTGTAATCAAAGTTCATGTTAATGCGGTTATTACCTGTGAACACTTGGATTTGAGCCTTTAATGTGGATATATCTAAGTGTAAATGGCTATTATTACCGCCTTTTTGACTGTTATACATGGTATTTGGAAAAAACTCAGAGACACCATATTCAAGCTTTATTTGCCCTTGATGTTGGTTGGGTTTAAAGGCATTGACCATACTTTTAGACGTCAGCTTAGAAGTCATGATTTGCTGATGTAATTGCCTAGCTAGAGCATCGTTGTGCACGCCTTTGACACTGGATATTTCCATATAGGCGAGGTCTTCATGCTTAGATTTAAAGGTCACCTTGTTTTTATTGGAAGTCAGGATATTAACATCGGTTGAAGAACCATTCCCATGATTACGATAGCCTCCATAGCGTTTGGCATCATTCCAAATCTGCGGGTTCATGTTATCAGGCATGTTGGTTTTAACTTCTTTGATACTTAGCCCTTTATTAACAAGTTTATTATTTGTTTGATAGGAATGGTATTTACTGGCTGCGTTATCCAGTAACTGAGTATAGGTTGAGTGAATATTAGCCATTGTTATTATCTCACAAAAAAGAAAGTCTCTCTTTGTATCGACCTAAACAATATAAACTTTAAGATCTAACAGGACAGTCATGTTAATTCCTAAACGGGACAGTCATGTTAATTCGTTAATTCCTAAACGGGACAGTCATGTTAATTCTCTCTAAAGAGGACAGTCACTTTAGCTCCTCTGTCATGTTAATTCTCTCTAAAGAGGACAGTCACTTTAGCTCCTCTAAATAAGACAGTCACATTAGTTCCTAAGACTAAGGAAAGAAAACCAGCTATAAATATTGTAAGGTCAGCCAAGCAATCACTAAACCCGAGCAAAGCCACCGTAACTTCTAAATCAAAAATGCCAAAGGTTAGTGTCATGTTTAAATGCTCTAAAGTGACTGTCCTGTTTACGCTTTCTTAATTTTGGCATCGCCCTCTAAAGTGACTGTCCTGTTTTCGTTCCTTTCCTACCACATCGCAGGACATCGCATCATTTTGTTGGTGATTTTTTAAAAAACGCTTTTTCAGAACATGACTGTCCTGTTTAGATTTCACTGTTTACGATTTCTAAAGTGACTGTCCTGTTTATTGCGCTTAATTTTGGCATTGGCGACTCTCTATCAACCCATCATCAAAGCTTGTTGCTAAATTGCAAAAAATATCAACCTAAACGGGACATATATGTACGCTCCGGTTCTGTCAAGACGAATAAATCCGCAAAATCGCCATTGGCGGCTTTGTTTGTCTTTTTTTGCTTTTCTTTTTTACCCATTCTTGCTTTGCTGTTTTTTAGATGATGGCTTTTTTGAACGCTTAAAAAGGCGTTGCTCTGACATATATCCGGGCTTAACAGCATTGAGCTGCGCCCCTAATGAGCTACGAGCCTACACACCCTAAACTTTGTACACCCAAGCGGTCTGTTTGACCTTGTCTTTATCGGGTTTGATGTAGGCAGGCTTAGCCTGTTGTTCATCTTCATTGAGCAAGCAATGATTGGTAAAAAGGTAATCAGGGGTTCACAACACCCATACGGGCTTATAGCCCTTGTCTCGTCCGAACTCCCTGATTACCTAACCTGTTAAGGTGAACAAGATGTGTCACCTTGTTGTTCCAGTTGTTTGTGTTTAAATTGCGCTTGGTAGAGTTCACCTTTTTGCAGCAGCATCCACATGAGCCGTGCCATTTTGTGAGCCGTAGCTACTACAGCTTTGTTCTTGCCGATACGCGTCACAAGCTGAGTGATCCAACGACTGAAATCATCATCTTTTTTATGTGCCCGATGCACAATGGAGCGTGCACCATGAATCAGCTGTTTACGTAAATACCCATCACCACGTTTAGTAATACTCGATAAACGATTGGTATTGCCTGAGGCATATTGTCTAGGCGTTAATCCTAACCACACACCTAACTCTTTGGCATTACTAAAGGCTTGTCCTTTATCAATGGATGCACTGAATGCCGATGCAATTAATGGCCCAACGCCAGGAATGGATTGCATAATATGTGCAGCAGTGCTTTGCTCGTTGGTTTTTACAAAGTGTGCTTCAAGTCGCTGTATTTTATCATTAAGTAGCGAAAGCTCTTCGGTAGCTTCGGTTAACAACACTTGAACAGCTATCGGATGTGATTCAGATAAGAAGCGATGCAAGCCTTCCTTAAACCCTTTATGTCCTTGGGGAAGAACAACGCCAAACTCCAGCAACAAACTGCGAGTTTGATTAATCAATGCAGTACGCGAAGCAATCAGGCGCTCACGCATTCGATGAAAGACCAATACCCCTTGTTGTGCTTCAGATTTAACGAATACAAAACGAAGGTTGACACGTTGGCTGGCTTCATAAATCGCCATACAATCGTTTTTATCGTTCTTATTGCCGCGCACAAACGGGGTAACATGCTGCGCGGGAATTAACTTCACCTGATGCCCTAACTGCAAACCAAAGCGTCCCCAGTAATGAGCTGTGGCACAGGCTTCCATCACAATGGAACAAGGTGGAAGTTGCATTAAGAAGGTTTTTAACGCCTCTCGGCTTAGACGTTTGGATAAACAGGGCTTACCTTGTTCGTTGATACCTAGTAATTGAAAAGACTGTTTTGCCAAATCAATGGTGAGTGTGCTAATTTGAGTCATGTTGGACGCTCCTTTTTGCTGTGGTTGAAAATTCAGTATGGCGCATTGACGCCGAGTAAGGAGCGTCCATCTCATCAGTCATGTTAATTCGATGTTAATTCGTTAATTCCTAAACGGGACAGTCATGTTAATTCTCTCTAAAGAGGACAGTCATGTTAATTCTCTCTAAAGAGGACAGTCATGTTTTCACCCTGAACCCTGAAACCTGAACCCTGATACCTGTTTTCACTCCGCATGGTGCTGGGCAGAGGTCAGAGGTCGGGTTTTCGGGGATCAGGTATTCGGTACTAGCGGATTTCGCTGTAGAATGTTGGGGAGACCATTTTAAAAATCAGGTATTTTATGCAAAATAAAAAAGAGTTAACTCGTTGTGCTTGGTGTACGGATAACCCTATCTATCAAGCCTACCACGATAATGAATGGGGTATTCCTACTTATGATGATACTGCGTTATTTGAAATGCTGGTGTTAGAAGGGGCGCAAGCTGGCTTGTCTTGGCTTACCATTCTTAAAAGACGAGATAGCTATCGCCAAGCCTTTGCTTATTTTAACATTAAGCAAGTAGCTGATTTTCAAGAAAAAGACAAACAGCGTTTATTGATGGATAAAGGCATTATTCGCAACCATTTAAAAATTCAATCTGCCATTACGAATGCCCGTGTATTTTTGCAAATACAACAAGAATTTGACTCTTTTAGCGAATATCTTTGGGCGTATGTAGCGCATCAACCTATTATTCATGGCTATAAAGATTCCACTGAATTGCCTGCTTATAATGATTTAGCAAAGCGTATTTCGCAAGATTTTAAACGCCGAGGTATGAGTTTTGTAGGGCCAACTATTGTTTATGCTTATTTACAGGCTGTGGGAGTGATTAATGATCATACCCAAGATTGTTTTAAATATATACCCGTTTAAAATGCACTCTATGGTCAGTTTAAATTTGCCAATTCCCATATTTATATTGTATGGCACTGATTGCAGCTAAAGCGGCGGTTTCTGTTCTTAGCACGTTCTCACCAAGACGCATACCTATAAAATTTTGCTCTAAAGCGAGAGTTATTTCATCTTCTGTAAAGCCACCTTCAGGACCAACTAACAACGCAATATCATCGCTTAGTTTATCCGTTACTGGTGTTTTTATTTCTACTGGGTGCAAAATAAATTGATTGGCTTGTACGCTGTTTTTGCAAAATTGGGCAAGTTCTATTGGCGGCATAATTTCTGGCAGCCAGTTGCGCTTTGACTGCTCACAAGCGGCTATGGCGATATTTTGCCAATGCGTTAAGCGTTTTTGTAATCTATTTTCGTCAAGTCGTACATCACAGCGACGACTCCATAGAGGGTAGATTTTATGCACCCCCAGCTCAGTGGCTTTTTGTATTACAAAATCCATTTTATCGCCTTTAGCAATGACCTGTCCTAAATGAATATGTGGTGTTGCTAAGGGTTGTTGCTGTTGTGTGCTGGCAAGTTTTAATTGGGTATTTTTTTTATCAATGGCAGTAATTTCGGCGGTAATACTGACACCCAGTCCGTTAAATAAACAGATATGTTGTCCAATTTGTTTACGCAATACTTTGGCTAAGTGCGTATGTGCTTGCCCTTGTAAGTTAATGTGGCTATTTACTGGGAGTGCTTGTGGGCAGTACACACGGGTTAAGTTCATGGTGTTTAAGCTATAGGTTAAGTTCTTGGTCTCGTTTGAGTTGTTTACTTTGCAGTTGAAATAGGTGCTGAATTAATAGCTCTTGTTCAGCATCTTGAATATCTGGAAAATTAATTCTCACTTTATAGGGTTTTTTGGAATTTTCAACCACATCTACAGCAACAATTTGCCCTGCTAAGGAAACAGGCGTGTTGGAAGGCTTTAAAATCATACTCAATAATACATATTCTCCTGATTTATAGGGTTTACTTGCTTGGAAGCTCATGCCACATGCACTTAAATTAATCCGTGTAAGCCCTTCTGGGTCGCTAATATGCGGTACATCAATGGGGGCATTATTGGCTGTTTGTGATGAGATTTGATTGAGTTTTTGATTTAACAGTTCTAATAACCTGCCTAAATCCGAATTTTGTGATTTAACCTTGTGCATGAGGTTGCCGATTTCTTTTTCTAATAAATCACGACTTTTTTTACCCACTTTATTTTGCTTTTGCCAAGTTTTATATTGCTCTTCTGATAAGGGCTTAAAATCTAAAACCACTTGGTCATCTAATCTAAAAAAACGTCTTCTTTCTTGTGCGTTGGACATATTTATTCCTTCTTTTTTGTTTTTTAAAATACTTCATCAGGATTTAAGCTGAAGTCTTCAGGTTTTGAATTAACAGCCTCATCTAATGTTCTTTTATCGGGCTTAATTTCTGCGTTGTTATCAGTATCGCCTGTACGTGAACGAATAATAACCACTTCTACTCTGCGGTTTTTAGCTCGTCCTTCAGGGCTGTCATTTTTAACCAGTGGTTTTTTATCTCCATGTCCAATTATTTGAAAGCGATCTTCTGATAATTCAGGCGCGACAAATAATTCTTCTGCAAAAGCAGTTGCACGAGCACTGGATAATCCCCAGTTAGAACGATATTGAGAACCCCGATATGGTTGGTTATCGGTATGCCCTTCTATGGAGATTTGTCCAGGAATGGTTACCAGCAATGCTCTAATTTTATCTATAACGGGTAAAAATTTATCTTGAATATAATCAGAACCTGAACGGAACGAACCTTCTTGGCTAATACGGATAATAATTTTCATACCCACCGTTTCTATTTCAATTTGTCCATTGGCAATTTCTTTTTCTAATTTAGAGCTAATTTCAGTGGCATCACTTTTAACCTGTTTGGCATCATCGCTGTTGGCAGGCATGACAATTTCGCGTGTCCGCTTACCCGTATCTCCTTGAGCTTCCTCTTGTTGGGTTATTTCGTCTTGGCACAACACCTCAAGAGACATTTTATTTAAATCTGTGGTGCTCTGTTTAACCTCATTAATAGGAGTGGGCTTAGGTACAGAAGGGCTAAAATGCTGCGCTATCACGCTTGTTCCTTTGGGCGGATCTGAGGCGTTAATTTCACGCTGCACGCCATAAGCATTACGCATAGAGCCTGCTAAGCGTTTAAATTTCATCACATCCATTTCTGCAAAGGTTAATAGCAATACAAAAAAGCACATCAATAAAGACATTAAATCGGCAAAGGTTGCCAGCCATGCAGGAGCACCTGGGGGGCAAGGTGGGATATCTTCTTCTTCCATTATTAATCCCCTGCGCTGCGCTTACCTTCTTGTAGATAGGCCTGTAGCATGGTTTCAATCACTCTTGGGTTTTGTCCACTTTGAATGCTTAGGAGCGCATCAATAATCATTGATTTTAAACGACTTTCTTCTTCATTTCTGAGGGTCAGTTTATCTGCAATAGGCAGCGCCATCATATTGGCCATCATTGCACCATAAAGTGTGGTTAAAAGGGCAACGGCCATGGCAGGACCAATAGATTTAGGGTCGTCCATATTAGCAAGCATTGCCACCAAACCAATTAATGTGCCAATCATACCCATAGCAGGGGCAACATCACCTATGGCTTTAAAAATAGACGCACCAATTTCATGGCGGTCACTGGCTTGTTTGCGATCTTTATTTAGCAAGGTGCGTACAACATCAGGGTCATGTCCATCTACCAACAATTGAATGCCGGTTGCCAAAAAGTCATTGCTTACTTCTTTTCCTTCTAAAGAAAGCAGTCCTCCTTTCCGTGCTAATCCTGCTAAATCAACAACTTCTTCAATAATGGTTTCAGGTTTGGCGAGTTTAAAAATAAAGGCTTTCGCTGCAATTTTGGCGGCACTTAAAAATTGTCCTAACTCATATTTCATTAAAACGGCAAACAAACTACCCACAAAAACAATGAGTAAAGAGGGCACATTGATAAAAATGGTCACATCGCCACCTAGCACCATTGCCATAATGACGATACCAAAAGCACCTAATAAACCGACCAGCGTTGCTAAATCCACAGTAGTTCCTATTTATTTTGTATTAAATAATACTCTTGAGTGTAGCTAAAAAATGAAGTTTTGCAGAAAAAATATGTGTTGTTATGGCAATAAAAATAAGCAAATTGATACCGCTACTAGGCGAGATAACAGCAATTTTACTAAATGACTTACTAAACGCCTTACTAAACGATTTTACATTAGCGTTTTTAAAAGAGATGTTTAAGGGAATAAGCCTACTTGGGGCGCAAAATAGGCAAAAAAAACAGCCCCGAGGGGCTGTTTTTTATCCAATCGATATGGGGTTTAGAATTTGTATTGCAAACCTAAATCGATCGCCGTTTCAGGCTTATCCTTAGCACCAGCAGCACCAGAATTTGAGGTGCTATGTGCAACGTCTGTATAAGCTAAAACATTTTCAGCTAAATCAAAGTTAACCCCTGCTAGAATACGCATTGACTTTTTGTCTTTAGCTGTTTTATATGCAGTATTACTGAATTGCAAGCGAGGAGTTATACTACCCACAGCGTAAGATACCGATGCCAAGATATTAGTTTGAGTTTCTTTTGAATCTCCATTTTTATTGGTATCGTACATAACACCAAGCTGTAGATTTTCTACCATATTAAGCTGCGCTACAGCACGAATGCCTGTAGATGCTTTAGAGCCTCTTTTTTCTGCATAGCCATCAGATACACCCGTATCGAAAGCAACCGCGGCATAAATACCATCTTGCTCAAAAGAAACTGCTGTAGAAATTCTCATAGAGCCATTATTAGCCTGATAATCGCCTGCGCCTTTTTTCACTTCATCAATTTTAGAACGAGGTGCTAAACCTAATGCAAACTTAACACCAGATAAACTTGGAGAAGTATACTGAATAAATTTACGAGCCTTAACTTCGTTAAGGCTTTCAAAACCGCCCACATTATTAGCAAGGTCAACATCTTTTTTGGCTTCTTTCATTGGAGTATCAAATACACCTAATTTTATTTCACCAAAATTAGCATCAATACCGATATAACGAGTACCTACAGATATTCCATCTTTTATATCCGCTCCTGCTTGAGGAGGAATGCTAGAATCCGCTTTTGTTTCAACACCGACGATATCGCCGTTTAATTCAATTTTATAAATACCTTTAATGCCGTCATCAATTGCAACATCGCCTTTAACGCCAACTCTTGCGGCATTACTGGTCAAGCTAAGAGTAGTATAACTATTATCTTTAGATGATTTTTGCATTTTCGTTTGCAAAGAAGCATCAACTTTACCATAGACAGTAGGAGCGGCTTGAGCTGTAGTAGTTACAACACCAGCTGCTGCGATTAGTGCAGTAAATAATGCAGTTTTTTTCATAATATGTGTTTCCTGTTTAGTTAGTTAAAAATTGTTTTGAACCAAATTATATGAACTCTGGTCCTGCAACAATGGGTTTATTTTATTGGCTTTGGTGAATTTTGCAAACGGTTATCACTGTTTGCCCCTAAAAAAATTATGTTTAAGGTAGCAGATTAGTAGCTTTCGTCAACACCTATTTAACATTAATTTTGTTTTTTTTACTTTTTTTTGCCTTTTTTGGGCTTTTTTTCCTTTCTTTAACGCTTTTTTGTAATCTCACTTAAAGGAAGATGGCGAATATCTTCTCCACTGACAAGGTAAATTACTTGCTCGCCAATGTTGCGGGTGTGGTCGCCTATGCGTTCTATGGCACGCAAAATCCAGATTACATTCACTGCTTGGCTAATGGAGCGTGGGTCTTCCATCATGTAGGTAATGAGTTCTCTTAATGCGGAACCATATTGGCTGTCTACCAGTTTGTCATTTTGTACTACGCTGATGGCTTCTTCTACGTCGCCACGGGTAAAGGCGTTTAAAGAGTTGTTGACCATATTAATGACTTCTTGTCCCATATAGTGCATGGATTGCTTGCAGATGTTGATTTTGGGTTGGTTGTTGTCAATCATTTCAATGGTGTGTAAGGCAACTTTGTAGGCCTCGTCTGCGGCTCGCTCTAAATCACGTACAACACGAGATACGGCGAGTATCATACGCAAGTCGGAGGCGGCAGGTTGACGTTTGAGTAATACTTTGGCACAGCATTCATCTAAATAAACTTCTTTTTTGTCTACTTCTTTTTCATCGCCTATTACTTGGTTGGCAAGTTCGGAATCGCCATTAACAACGGCTTTAATGGCTTTGGCAACTTGCCGTTCAACTAAACCGCCCATTTCCATTAAAAGGGTGCGGATTTCTTCTAGTTCTTCGTTAAATTGCCCTGAGGTGTGTTGATTAAAGTTCATGTCCAATTTTTTTCTCCTGCTAGTTGTCTAGCCAAAACGACCTGTAATGTAGTCTTCGGTAAGTGAGTGTTCCGGTGTATGGAACAGTTTGTCTGTTTTATTTACTTCTATTAGTTGCCCTAAATGAAAGTAGGCTGTGCGCTGAGAAACCCGTGCTGCTTGTTGCATGGAGTGGGTGACGATGGCGATGGTGTATTTTTCTCGCAATTCGTCAATCAACTCTTCTATGCGTGCGGTGGCTATGGGGTCTAAAGCAGAGCATGGCTCGTCCATAAGGATAACCTCGGGGTCAACGGCAATGGTTCTGGCAATACATAAACGCTGCTGTTGCCCTCCTGATAGCCCTGTTCCAGGTGCGTCTAGTCGATCTTTGACTTCACGCCATAGTCCTGCTCGTTTTAGGCTTTTTTCAACTATGTCATCAAGCTCGCCTTTGGATTTGGTTAGCCCGTGGATTTTGGGCCCGTAAGCGATGTTGTCGTAAATGGATTTGGGAAAGGGGTTGGGCTTTTGAAAAACCATTCCAACTTGCGCCCTAAGTGGCACAACGTCTACTTTGGGGTGATAAATTTCTTTGCCATCAAGTAAAAATTCGCCTTCTACACGGCAGATGTCGATGGTGTCGTTCATGCGGTTTAAACAGCGCAAGAAGGTGGATTTACCACAGCCTGAGGGTCCAATTAGTGCAATCACTTCTTTTTCGCCAATGTCTAGGCTGACATCAAAGATGGATTGCTTTTCACCATAAAATACGTTGACGTTGCGGGCTTTGATTTTGCCGTTGTCACTAAAGGGTTGACCTACGGTTTGGTGGTTTTCAATGATGCTGAGTTTGTCGTCGTTCATAAGGTTGTCTCTCGGTTAATGGCTACCAACGACGCTCTAGGCGACGTCTTAACATCACGGCAGCGGCGTTCATAAAAATTAAAAAGCTAAGTAGTACAATAATGGCACCTGAGGTTTTTTCGGTAAAGGCACGTTCTGGACTATCTGACCATAGGAAAATTTGTACTGGCAGTACGGTGCTGGGGTCATTAATAAAGCTAGGTACGTCTACAACAAAGGCTATCATACCTATCATTAATAAAGGGGCGGTTTCGCCTAGGGCTTGCGCCATGCCAATAATAGAGCCTGTGAGCATACCGGGCATGGCAAGCGGCAACACATGATGAAAGACCATTTGTACTTTGGAGGCACCAACGCCATAGGCGGCTTCACGTATGGAGGGCGGTACGGATTTAATGGCGGCTCTGGCGGCAATAATGATGGTGGGTAAGGTCATTAGGGTTAAGACTAGCCCTCCAATTAATGGGGTGGAGCGGGGTACGCCAAAAATATTGATGAAGATGGCTAGACCTAATAGTCCAAAGATGATGGAGGGTACGGCTGCTAGGTTGTTGATGTTAATTTCAACAATTTCGGTAATGCGATTTTTGGGTGCAAACTCTTCTAAATAAACGGCAGCGGCAATGCCAATGGGAAATGAGAGTAAAAAGGTGACCAGTAAAGTCAGTAAGCTGCCTACAATAGCGCCTTTTATACCTGCTAGTTCTGGCTCTCTGGAGTCTCCTTGAGTAAAGAAGTCGCTATTGAAAATGCTGTGAAGTTGCCCTGTTTGGCGTAGTTTTTGTGCTATAAGTACGGCTTTTTCTTTTAGCACTCGTTGTTGTTTGTTGGTTTGCAAGTATTTAAACCATTGGTCTACGTCGGTGTCGGCAATTAGGTTTAAAGTGACGGTTTTGCCTAAACTTTTGGGGTTGGCAAGCAGGTAATCTCGTAATTGCCATTCGGCTCCTACGCTATATAGGCTATATACAATTTTGCTTTCAGCTCGATTGCTGGTGCTAAAGTTGTGCCTGAGGTTTTTTTTAAGCAGGCCTAAAAAGTTGGCTTCTCTTAGTTCGTCTGCACTGGGGTTGCTGTTTAGCCCTAAGTAGTCGTTGTCAAAATGTATTTGTGTGCTGATTACGGTTTGGCTAAAAGTGGGCAAGCCTTTGTAAAGTATGTCTGTAAATAAGACGATTAGGGCAAGCACGCCAAAACAAATGGAGGCGACGCCGTACAGTTGAAAACGTGTTTCTGCAGCACGCCGCTTTTTCATGCTTTGTTGTACTTTTTCTATGGTGCTTAGTTGGGTCTTGGTATCAGTCATATTGCTCTCGATATTTTTGGACAATTTTTAAGGCGAAGAAGTTAAGTCCTAGGGTAACAAGAAATAACACCAAGCCTAGGGCAAAGGCGGCTAGGGTTTTGGCGGAATCGAACTCTTGGTCTCCTGTTAGTAGGGTGACGATTTGTACGGTAACAGTGGTTACGCTATCTAGTGGGTTGGCTGTGAGGTTGGCCGCCAGTCCTGCTGCCATGGCAACAATCATGGTTTCACCTATAGCACGCGAGACGGCAAGCATAATTGCACCAACAATACCGGGTAGTGCTGCTGGGATAATAACTTGTTTGATGGTTTCGTTTTTGGTCGCTCCCAGTCCATAGCTGCCATCACGCATGGCTTGGGGAACGGAGTTGATGACATCATCAGATAGGGAGGAAACAAATGGAATAATCATAATCCCCATGACCAATCCTGCGGCTAAGGCACTTTGTGATGAAATATCTAAAGATAGCCAGTCCACACCTTTCTCTCGAATAAAAGGGGCAACAGTTAAGGCGGCAAAAAAACCATAAACCACGGTGGGAATACCCGCTAGCACTTCTAAAGCAGGTTTGGCAAAGCTGCGTACTTTGGAGGTGGCGTATTCAGATAAGTAAATGGCAGACATCAGACCAACAGGAACGGAAACTAACATGGCGATAAGTGAAATCAGTAAGGTGCCTGTAAATAGCGGAATTGCACCAAAACTACCCGAAGAGCCTGCTTGGTCTTCACGAATGGCTATTTGTGGTGACCATGAAGTACCGAATAAAAAGTCAATGACGTTTACTTGTTTAAAGAAGGCTATCGATTCGTAAAGCACGCTTGCTAAAATGCCTAAGGTGGTTAGTACGGCTATGGCGGAGCTGGAAAACAGTAAAATGACGATAATGCGCTCTACTTCTGTTCTTGCTCGTAAGTTGGGTTTAATGCGGATTAAAATGGTGGCAAAGCCAAGTAAAAATAACGCCAGTACCACGCCAAAGCGTAAAATTTGTGTGCGTGATTGTAAGCCTTGTAGATGTTCTATAGCGGGCTTGAGTTCATCATCTGTTGCCATTGATGGGTTGTTAAGTAGGTTGTACACTTTGGATATGGTTAGATTGATGGTTTGTGTCGAACCTTGCTGTATGTGCGCTGGCAGTTGCGCCTCTAGTAGTGTATTGGTAACAGGGGTTTCTAATATCGCCCATAATAATAGGGCTAATAAGGCAGGGACACTTACCCATAGTGCGGTTAAACTACCATAGTGTGAGGGCAGTGAGTGTAATTCTGCATTGGATTTAACTTGTGATTTGGCGCGATATTGACCAATAAAATAGGCAATAATTAAACCAACTACGATGATAAAAATAAGACTGTTGTAGCTCATGGTGTCACTTCGTATTAAATAAATAACAGCACTCAATTGGTTGAGTGTATGAGGTTGAATAAACAGGCAAGTCCGTTTGCTGTTTATTCAGGGTACTTCCTTGTATTAAGTTAATCCATCATTTAAAGCGTTTCTAGCTTTTTAACACGCTTAGAGATTTTCTTAAACTCTTGGGTAGACATTGGAATCATGCCTTTATCTACTAGGTAGCCATCTTCGCCTATGGCTTTTTCTGAAATAAATTCTGCTAGGTATTGTTTGATACCAGGAATAACGCCAATATGCGCTTTTTTAACGTAGAAGTATAAAGAGCGGCTTACTGGATAGTCTCCTGATGAGATGGCTTCAAAGGTGGGTTTTTTACCTTCGATAATAGAGCCTTGTACTTTGTCTTGGTTTTGCTCTAAAAAGCTGTAACCAAAAATACCAAAGGCGTTAGGGTTGGCGTTAAGTTTTTGTACGATTAGGTTATCGTTCTCGCCAGCTTCTACGTACGCACCGTCTTCACGCACACCGTGACAAACGGCTTTGTATTTCTTTTTGTTTTGCTTCTTCATCGCTTTGATAAAGCCAAACTTCTTACAGCCGCCTTCCATTGCTAATTCGGCAAAGGCATCACGAGTACCTGATGTAGGTGGAGGACCTAGCACTTCAATTTTATAGTTAGGCAAAGCAGGGTTAACGTCTTTCCAAGTTTTGTAGGGGTTATCAACTAGCGTTTTAGAACCATTTGGGTTAGGCACTTTTTTTGCCAAGGCTAAGAAGATGTCTTTGCGTGAAATTTTCATGGCTTTTGCTTTAGTAGAGTTTGCTAAAACAATACCATCATAGCCAATCATCACTTCTACAATGTCTTTTACGCCATTTTTAGCGCAACGCTTAATTTCAGATTTTTTAATGGCTCGTGAGGCATTGGTAATGTCTGGGGTTTTTTCTCCTAAACCCTCACAAAATAATTTTAAACCACCACCTGAACCTGTTGATTCGATTTTTGGCGTACGGTATTTGCTGGCTTTACCAAAACGCTCGGCAACGACTGTGGCAAATGGATATACGGTTGATGAACCAACAATGCTAATGTAGTCACGGCTGGCTTGGGCATTTAAGCTGACCGCAGAAGCAGCTAGTGCTGCAGATAGTACAAGAACTTTTTTCATAATGACTTCCTTTGGTTAATTTAATGCTGGCAGAATAAATGCTTCTGCTTTGAGCGCCGCTATGGTGCATGATGAATGTTACAGCTCAATGACAAACTTGGTGTTATTTTTTTAATTTTATTGCTTGTTTAGCAAATAGCTAATATTTTCAATAGGTTGGGCAATATCTTTAAGCATGTCTGGGAGTGGATTTGGGTGGGCTAGCTGGCTATCTGGACGGGTAATGTAATATAAATGGCGAACCCCAAAGCAATGCGCTCTGTGTAACACATGGGCGTTGTCATCAATAAAGTGCGTGTTGTCTAAATTAAGGGGGAGTTGCTGATTAAGACGTTGCCAAAATTCGGGCTGTTCTTTACAGGCATTAAGGCTATGCGCACTAATTATGGCATCTACTAAGGTGCTAATTTGGGTTTGCTGGTCTTTTAATGTCACACTATCTGGGTGCGCATTGGTAATAATAATTAGCCTTTGGTACTGTTGTTTCAATGTTTGTAGGCTAACTTTAACGCTGGGCAGAAATTGAATTTTTTCTTTATGCTGTGCTTTGAGCTGAATAATATCTAGCCCTGTTAAATCACTCCAGTAATCGGTACAGTACCAGTTTAGGGAATTTTGTAGGCGGCTAAAATAAGGAGTGAGTTTATGTATGGCTTGCGCTTGAGTAATTTGCTGTTTTTGAGCATAGGCAGCAGGTACTGCTTGCAACCAAAAATGGTTGTCAAAATGTAAATCAAGCAAAGTGCCGTCCATGTCTAATAATAAAGTCTGTTGTTGATGGGGCATATTTTTTCAATAATGGTTATAAATCTAATGATGAGTGTTATGCTTAGAGCTTAATTAAGGAGTGTACTATGCACAAAAAACCTGAAGTATTAAAGCAAGAAATTGTTGCCCAAAGTAAATTATTTAAAGTTGAGCGGTTTGATTTGCGTTTTTCTAACGGCGTTGAGCGTACTTATGAGCGGCTTGTCCCCGGTGGACGTGGTGCGGTTATGCTAGTTCCAATTACCGATAATGGAGAGGTTTTATTAATCCGTGAATACGCAGGGGGCATTGATGATTACACTCTTACTTTACCCAAAGGCGCATTAGATGCAGGGGAAAGTGTGCGTGAGGCTGCCTTGCGTGAAATGCAAGAGGAGGTTGGTTTTGGAGGAAATGAGTTTGTCTTGCTTAAACGCCTGAGCTTGTCGCCCAATTATATGAGTGGCGGTATTCATACGGTGCTGGTGCGTGGTTTGTATGAGTCGGTATTAGAAGGCGATGAACCAGAACCCCTAGAGGTGGTTAAGTGGCCGTTAACTAACATTGATGAACTACTTACCCAGCCTGATTTTACCGAAGGACGTGCGATTGCTGCGCTCGCCTTAACACAGTTATTTTTAGCTGGACGCTTTACAGGGCAAACCCTATAAAATATGTCCGATTCTTTACGCAAAGGTGCTTTGTTATTGCTATTGGGCGAAGCCTTACTCGCCATTATGGGGGCAATGATTAAGCACCTATCCGATAGCTTAACTACTGAACAAATCGTTTTCTTTCGTAATCTGGCAGGCTTACTGGTTTTATTGCCTATTTTATGGCATGCAGGTGGCGGGCTAAGCCAATTTAAAACCCAAGTTCTAAAATGGCATATTGTGCGCTCGCTAGTAGGGCTAACAGCGATGTATTGCTATTTTTTTGTACTTGGGCGTATGCCTTTGGCAGAGGCGTTTTTGGTTAAATTAACCAGTCCTTTTTTTATGCCTTTTATTGCTTGGTGGTGGCTTAAAGAACCAACAGGTGGGCGGGCATTGTATTCCATTGCTATTGGCTTTATCGGCGTTTTGTTCATTTTAAAACCCAATGCTCAAGAGGGCTTGCAAATGGCGGCATTAGTTGGGCTATTAGGTGCTGTGCTGGCGGCGGTGGCTAAGGTGAGCATTCGCAAAATGGCCGCTACAGAAAATAAAAATACCGTTGTCTTTTATTTTGCTGCTATTGCCTCTTGCGTATCTGCACCTATGGCAATATTAAACTGGCAGCCCATTCCTACCCATGCTTGGTTGTGGTTGGCATTGGTAGGGTTGGTTGCTACTTTAGGACAGTTGGCATTAACACGTGCTTACCAGCTAGCACCAACAGGTAAAATTGGTGTGTATGTGTATAGTGCGGTGGTATATGGGGCATTAATGGGGTGGTGGTTCTGGCAAGAGGCATTAAGCCTAAGTACGGTGGTCGGGGCAATATTAATTATTAGTGCTGGGGTGTTAAATTTGCAGAGCAAAAAAATAATAATACAAAAAAGTAAACACCAACAAAATTAAAGAGGCTGTCTTTATTTTGCTGGGTTAGAAGCTGCTAGTAGATATTAGCTTCCTTGGGCTATATCGGTAAGCACTTTTTGCATGGCGCAAATACTGTAATTGATATCTTCTTGAGTATGTGCCTTAGACATAAAACCCGCTTCAAATGCCGAAGGCGCAAGATAAACGCCCTGTGCTAACATGGCATGAAAAAAGCGTGCAAATAATGCGGTATCACACTGATTAACTACCTGAGAATACTGCGTAATCTGAGTTTGTTCACTAAAAAACAAACCAAACATAGAGCCTGCTTGGTTGGTGGTTACGCTGATGCCAGCTTGTTGAGCTGCTTGTTTAAAACCATCTGTAAGCTGGTTCACTTTTTGCTCAAGACGTGGGTAAAAATCGTCCTCTTCAATGGCATTTAGCATGGCCAAACCTGCGGACATTGCCAACGGATTACCTGATAAAGTGCCTGCTTGATACACCGGTCCAAGCGGTGCAAGGCATTGCATAATGGCTTGTTTTCCACCAAATGCACCAACGGGCAACCCCCCACCTATGACCTTACCTAAACAGGTTAAATCGGGCGTAATGCCATACCAAGCCTGTGCGCCACCTAATGCCACACGAAAACCTGACATCACTTCATCAAAAATCAGCACCACCTGATATTCATCACATAAGCGGCGTAATCTTTGTAAAAATTCAGGCTTTGCTGGAATGCAGTTCATATTACCTGCCACAGGCTCAATAATGACACAAGCAAGCTGTTCGCCTGTTTGTGCAAAGCAGGTTTCAAGCTGTTCTAGGTCGTTATAGCTTAGTGTGAGGGTATGCTCCGTAACCACTTGCGGAATGCCTGGAGACGAAGGCGTACCTAAGGTTAATGCACCTGAGCCTGCTTTGACCAACAAAGCGTCCACATGCCCATGATAGCAACCCTCAAATTTAAGAATTTTATCACGTCCTGTAAACCCCCTAGCTAAGCGAATGGCGCTCATGGTGGCTTCAGTTCCAGAGTTGACCATACGCACCATATCCATAGAGGGTATCAGTTTGCAAACTTTATTTGCCATATCTGTTTCAATGGCTGTCGGTGCGCCAAAGCTCAAGCCTTTGTGCATACGTTCGGTGACGGCGGCTAAAATTTCAGGCGCACTATGCCCTAAAATCATCGGTCCCCATGAGCCCACAAAATCCACATAGCGGTTGCCATCTGCATCATATAAGTAGGCACCTTTGGCGGAGTCGATAAAAATAGGGCTGCCGCCTACACCTTTAAATGCTCGCACAGGAGAATTAACGCCTCCTGGAATATGTTGTTGTGCTTGTGCAAAAAGTTGGGCGGAATGGGTTGTTTGGTAGGACATGCTGTTCTCTTTTAAGTTAAAACGGTTTTACAACAACTAAAATAACCACTGGTATAAGAATAAATACGGGAATTTCATTAAACCAACGATAAAATACATGGGTGTGGGGGTTTTTATCCTGTTTAAATAATTTAATCAAGTGCCCACAATAAAGATGATAAATAATTAGAGCTAAAATAAATGCCAATTTTATTTGCAACCATAGTGCATTAATATAATATCCCCAAGAATAGCTTAATAGCCAAATGCCTAAGCCTATCACTGCCAGCATAGAGGGCCACATAATACCCCGATACAGTTTGCGCTCCATAACTTTAAAGCGTTCGCTAGAGGCAATATCATCACAACTGGCATGATACACAAACAAACGAGGCAAATAAAAAATGCCCGAAAACCAAGTAACCACGGCAATAATATGAAAGGCTTTTACCCACAGCATCGGTATTCTCTGTTGTCTTATGTTATACGCTTAGTGTGCATTTTGGCACTTTTTTTGCGGTTTGTGCAAAACCTTAATGCGAAGTTGATATAAAACAAAAAGACCTTTGCTCTAAAGCAAAGGTCTTTGTTTATGCGGCTAATGTCGCATTAAATATCGGCAACGGATTTTAATGGATAATTAGCAGGAAGAGGCAAACGTGCTACACCTGTATCAATGGCAGCTTGAGCTACAGCGGTAGATACAATCCCCAATAGACGAGAATCCGTTGGTTTAGGAATGATATAATCACGCCCAAATTCCATTTCTGTTACCCCATAAGCCTCTTTTACTTCTTCTGTTACAGGCTCTTTAGCTAAAGCGGCAAGGGCTTTGGCAGCAGCTAGTTTCATTTCTTCATTAATAGCGGTGGCTCGCACATCTAATGCCCCACGGAAGATAAACGGAAAGCCCAATACATTGTTGACCTGATTAGGGAAGTCAGAGCGACCTGTTGCCATAATAAGGTCATCACGAGCAGCATTGGCAACGTCTGGCATAATTTCAGGCACAGGATTGGCACAGGCAAATATAATGGGCTTGGCGGCCATTTTCTTCACTTGTTCAGCGGTTACCATATTAGGACCAGATAAGCCAAGCAGAATATCTGCACCATCAATGGCATCGTCAAAGGTACGTTTATCAGTATCAATAGCAAACCCTGCTTTGTATTGGTTTAAATCCGTACGTCCTGAGTGAATAACGCCTTTGCTGTCACACATAAAGATATTTTCTGGCTTCATACCTGCCAAAATAAGCAGTTTTGAGCAAGAAATGGCGGCGGCACCTGCACCTAAAACCGTCATTTTAGCCTCTTCAAGTTTTTTACCTTGAATTTCCAGCGCATTTAACATGCCTGCAACGGTTACAATGGCAGTGCCGTGCTGGTCATCATGAAATACAGGAATGTCGCACTGCTCTATTAAAGTGCGCTCAATTTCAAAGCATTCAGGTGCTTTAATGTCTTCAAGATTAATACCACCAAAGGTATTAGCAATACGGCGTACGGTATCAATAAAAGCCTGAGGACTTTCTGATTCGACTTCAATATCAATGGAATCAACACCCGAAAAGCGTTTAAATAATAGGCTTTTACCTTCCATAACTGGCTTAGATGCCAGAGGCCCTAAATTACCTAAGCCTAAAATGGCCGTACCATCGGTAATTACGGCAACAAGATTGCCTTTAATGGTGTATTTATAAGCATCTTCAGGATTTTCTGCAATCGCTTTGACTGGCTCTGCAACGCCTGGGCTGTATGCTAAAGCTAAATCTTTTGCGGTTTTAGCTGGTGTACTCAGTTCAATACTGATTTTTCCAGGTTTGGGATTAGCGTGATAATCGAGCGCTTCTTGATTGACATCGTTTGACATAATTTACATCCAGTTTAGTTCTAAAAAATAAAAATACGGCCTCTTTGATGGCTTACAACTGCCACCTGCCTAATGATAATCAATAATTACCCCTGATGGCTAGATAAAATATGCTTATTGCTCTAATAAAGTGCCCAACCATTTACTTTTCTCACTGTTATCAAGGGCAACTTTGGCAATAATGGTCAAGGGAATGGATAATAACATGCCCACTGGTCCTAAAATCCAGCCCCAAAAAACCAATGTAATAAATACCACAAGGCTAGATAAACCCAACGATTTACCCATTAGTTTTGGCTCTAGTACATTGCCTAGCAATGTATTGATAACAATATAAATGCCTGCAACTATAAGCGCATCGGTTACACTTAGCTGAATAAGGGCAATTAAAATAGCGGGCACGGCGGCAATAATAGAGCCAATATTGGGAATGTAATTTAATAAAAAGGCGGTTAAAGCCCATAATGCCCAGTATTCTAATCCCATAAGTGCAAGCAGTAATCCGATAATCACTCCATTGGCAACGCTTAATGCGGTTTTAATGAGTAGGTATTTTTGTACGGTTTCAACAAAAGCATCAAAGTGCAATAATGCACGAGTGTCTTCGCCAAAAGCTCGCTTAATCTTAGCCGGAAAGCCTGATGCTTCAAGCAGAATAAAGATGACCGTAAATAAAATTAAAAATACGTTGATTAGTACACTGCCTAAACTATTGAATGCTTTAGCAACCATGCCCATAGCTGCCTTGGGATTGATAATCTCGCTTAATTCATCTGCTTTGATTTCTAATCCTTTTTGGTTTAACCAGGTAACGCTGTGGCTCATCATGCGTTGAATTTTAGCTTCATAAACAGGTACGTCTTGGTAAAAGTCATTGACGGTACCTCCAATAAAACCAATTAAGGCAAAACCAATTAAAATCAATGCGAGCATGAGTAAGCCTACGCCTATGATTGTGGGTACACCATGACGAGTTTGCCAATTTAATAAGGGAGCACATACAATGGCAATAAAAGAGGCAAGTAAAAAGGGGACGATTAAATCGGCAGCATTTTTAAGCCCTGCAATTACTATGGTTAAGGCGGCTAAAATATAAAGCACTTCTTTTAAGTTAAAACCTGTATTGTTAGACATATTGCTGCCTTTTTAGAAAGTAGATAAATAAGTGAATTATCATAGCAAACCAGATAACTTAAATGCCAGTGATTAATCTTTTGTGCATATTTACTGTGTAACTATTGTGCTGTGATAAATAGTTTGTAACTGGCACCCAGTGTATGCTGTTTATGGCTCTGTTTATAAGTGTTTTTAAGTAAAAAAACGCTCTTTAGTTTATTTGTAATTCTTGCATTTTACGAGTTAGGGTGTTTCTTCCCCAACCTAGTAGCTTGGCGGCTTCTTGTTTTTTACCTTGGGTATATTCAAGGGCGCATTGTATGATAATGCGTTCAAATTCTGGTAAAGATTGCTCTAAAATGGGGGTGTCTTGGTTTTTATTCAACTGTTGGCTAACCCATGTTTTCAATGCTTTTTGCCAATTTTCGTGTGTTTGTTGCTGGTTTTCTGCTTTTAATTCTGGTGGTAAGTCTTCTATTTCTACATACTGAGCACTTGCCATTACGCTAATCCAGCGGCAGGTGTTTTCTAACTGGCGCACGTTACCTGGCCATTGTAGCTGAGATAAGTAGTCTTGGGCTTTGGGGCTTAGGGTTTTTTGTTCAATCCCTAGTTCTTTGGCGGCTTGAGCTAAGAAGTGATTGGCTAACATGGGAATGTCTTCTCGCCTTTGTGCTAATTTTGGTAATTGTAGGCGAATGACATTGAGCCTGTGATATAGGTCTTCACGAAAATTGCCTTGCTTAACCAGTTGTTGTAAGTCTTGATGGGTGGCGGCGATAATTCTAACATCTACCTTAGTGGGTGCGGTTGCTCCTACAGAATAAAACTCGCCATTTGCGAGTACTCTTAATAGGCGAGTTTGGGTGTCTGCTGGCATATCGCCAATTTCATCTAAAAATAAGGTGCCGCCATCGGCTTGTTGAAAGCGTCCTTGACGTGTGCCTGCTGCTCCAGTAAATGCACCTTTTTCATGTCCAAATAATTCAGATTCAATGAGGTCTTTGGGTATGGCTGCCATATTTAGGGCGATAAAGGACTGTTTGGCTCTAGGACTATGCTGATGTAGGGCATGGGCAATGAGTTCTTTGCCTGTGCCTGATTCGCCATTAATCAGTACGCTGATATTTGCTTGTGCTAATCGACCTATGGCACGAAATACGGCTTGCATGGCGGGCGCTTCACCAATAATGGAGGAGTTGGATAAGACCGGTGAGCTGGTTGCTGGTATGTTATTTTGTGCTAGTGCTCGCTGGACTAAGCAGGTGGCTTCGTCAATGTCAAAGGGCTTGGGCAAATAATCAAATGCACCCGTTTGGTAGGCGGAAACGGCACTGTCTAAATCTGAATGTGCAGTCATGATGATAACTGGAATGCTGGGATAGTCGTTTTGAATATGTTGTAAAAATTCGAGCCCGTTCATCTCTGGCATGCGAATGTCGCATACTATGGCACTTGGTTGCTGGTATGCTAATTTCTGTAAGGCTTTAGAAGCACTTGCAAAACATTCAATCTGTACATCAAGCTGGGCTATGGCTTTTTCTAGCACCCAGCGAATAGAGCTGTCGTCATCAATAATCCAAACACTGTTCATCATGTCTCTTTAGTTTGTTGTTAAAGGAAGGTAAATTGAGAAAACCGCTCCTTGGAGAAGGTTTTCAAATTCAATAATACCACCAAATTGGCTAATGATACTTTGGCTTATTGCTAAACCAAGTCCTGAGCCTTCGGCTCGCCCACTAATCATGGGATAAAACATTTTTTGCTGTATGTCTGCACTAATTCCTGGTCCATTATCAATAATGTCCATACGCAAAACGAGCTTATGGGTATGATGATGCAGGGTAAATTGTCTAACAATGCGGGTTTTAAATTGTAAAATGGGCTCTACTGTATGCGCTTCTTGCATTGCTTGTTTGGCATTTAAACTGATATTTAATACCGCTTGAATTAGTTGGTTTTTATCTCCTGTTAATTCGGGAATGGAGGGGTCGTAATCACGCTTAATAGTAAGTGTGGGGGCATTGTCTACATGAATAATTTGACAAACTCGCTCCAGAACTTCATGAACATTAAGTGCTTGGATATGTGTTTGCTTGTTGGGTAAGAGCATTCTATCTACTAAGTGACGTAGACGATCAGCTTCGGCAATAATGACGCTGGTGTATTCTTTATGTTGCTGCTGTTTTAAGTTTCTCTCTAAAAGCTGTGCTGAACCACGTATACCTCCTAACGGGTTTTTTATTTCATGGGCTAAACTACGCAAAAATGAATGCGTTGTTTGCTGTTGGTTTTGCCACTGTTCTTCTTGGTCTATACGTTTTAGACGATCTCTTTTTTGTATTTCTAGCAGTAAGTGAGGGTCTTGTTTGTATTCTAAATTAAGCGGACTGATGCTTAGATCTAATACTAAGGATTGTTGATTGTGTAAGTATAAATGTGCATCACGCTGAATATAGGGCGTTTGCTTGGCTAATGCTTTATGTAAAATGGCAATTAATCCATCATCATCATAAATAAGCTGAGTCAGGCTCATGCTTTTACCACGACTACCGCTGGTGGCAAAGAGCATTTGTGCGGCTGGGTTAATTTGTTTAATGTGCAGTTGGTGGTCTAATAACAGTACTGCTGTACTCATGTTTTCTAGTAGCCAATGCGTTAAATTAGAGCTCATACTCATAAGATGGGTGTGTTGTTAAAATATAGAGTTTAGTGATAATTTTGCTATTTTGCACTGATTTTGTGCATACGCATTGCGCTATGTGACTTTGCCTATGGCATAAACCGATTACATAAAAAAGGCGAGAAATACTCGCCTTAAAAATAATTTATACAAAATCAAATACCTGCACCGCCATCGCCAAAGAACCATTTGGTAAACTTACCTATTAAGTCAATTTGCTTGCGGTCAGCTTCAAAATCTTTTTCTTGGGCACGCATAACGGCACCTTCGCCGTCGGTAATATTGTGCATAAAGTCATTAAAGGTCAGCTCTTGCTCTTGAATGTCTGTGGTTTTATCAATTTTAAAGCTGAGTGTATGTCCTAGTAATGCTTCTCTGGTTGCTGGCAAATAATATCCATAATTGCTGGCACTTATTTCTTGGGTAAATCTGTTTAAATCTTGCTGCCAGTAGCGTAGGGTATTTTGGCGACGTATTTTAGAATTAGGGTGATTTGCACCTTCTAAAAAGCGGCGATAAATAAAAGAAGAAAAGATATAGTCTTCTTGATAGGTCATAAGTCCTAAACGGTCATTGGGGTATTTAAGTGCGAAGGCATTGCTAATGCTACCAATATTATTTTCATTAAAATGATTGGGCATTTCACTTTTGTACCATTGTAGTGGTGTACGATAGGTGCCATCTGCAAGGTTTAATTTTGCTGCCATGCCCCACATTTTGAGTGCTTCAGTAAACAATGGTTTTGAAGGATTGTCTGCGACACTGCCGTTTAAGTCGTTAAACCAAATAGGCCCACCGTCATTTACCATGTAAGATTTTTGTGCCTGAGAAAAGAGTTTACGAGCGGCATAATATAAGCCATTTGCACCTACACCGCCTGCACTTTGTCCTGTTAGCATAAATTGTGCTGGCGATTCTAGATTATTACGAACCCAAGCACCTACCTGTAATAAATTAATTGCACCTTTGTGCTGCACAACTAGGGTTTTAGTTGCATCTTTTGGGTCTTGATAAATTTGTGTTTTAAACCCTAAATGGACATCGCCTGTGCAATAAGGTAGGTAAACTTTATTCCATTTTTGTGTTTTATTTTGATAGTTGGGCGTAAAGTCTGCTGGTAATACGCTGCTGATATTACGTACTAAGGTGCTGAACATACTGCTTTGTTTTAGGGTACTGGCACTAAAAAAGGCTAAGCGGTCTTTTTTATCTAAGGGTTTAAATAGATTTTTAATGATGCCTGTTACCATGTCTTGTTTACAGCTTTCATAGCTCCAACAAGCACCGCCACCTTCTAAAATGGTCATTAAGTTGCTGGTATTCGCACGCCGCTTAACCCAAAACTTATAGGGAGAGCCATCACCACAACTGGCTCCTGTTGCGGGGTCTAGGGTCACTTCTTGCCAAACATTGTAAAGGGCGGGCATAAATCCATCTTTAAAATCAGTGCGTGCTGATTTAATATGAAATGGAATATTGGCTTTATCTTGCTCATTTAAGGGATTATTTGCTTGGCGAGGTTTAAAGTAATTCATGAAGGTTTCACGGCTAGAATAATCGCCTAAATCTGCCAGTGCATTACCAGTAAATAATGCCAATAGAGATAAAATCATTAGTCTGGATAGGTTACCGCTTGTAACTTTAATATTTCTAAACATTGCAAACACCATTTATTTGTTAATACTTTGTTAAGTTTTGTATTTTATATCTAAAATTCGTAACATTCAAGTTATTTATAATACACTTGTTTATGTGTTATATTTAAAGCTGTTAGTTTTTATTGTCTGTATTTAGGGAAGTGTTTGATGTTGCGTTATTTTTTACCTTTATTTTTTGTTTTTATAATACTGTTAGGTGCTATTTTTAGTTGGCGCTGGGTCTCTACTGAGGATACGGTTGTCGCGCCTTTTAATAATACTGACCTTGCATCTAAAACAGCCGCAAGTAATCCTGCTGTACCGACCACCAAACATATCCCTATAGAACATAACCATTTTGCAAAAAACCCTTTAGCTACTTTATTTAATGAGTTAGAAGCAATTCGCAGTGAAGTACAGGGCAAACAAAAAATCAGTCCTCAACGTATTACCAATGCCTACCATGAACTAAATAAAATGGTTTCTGAAAAACGCTTATCTCCACTGGAAACGGTACGCACAAAGCAGTGGCTTATTGATTTGTTGGCGCAACCAAATTCTGCTTTAAACAAGCAGTTTGATATGGAAATGAGTGCCTTAAAGCAGCAGACGATTAATGCCATTAAAGAAGAGGAGTTAAACAAACAAAATAATCCTAATTTTCAAAAATATAAAAAAGAGGAAGCACGTTTAACTCAAGAGGTGTTACAAAAATACCCTCATAATGCGGAACTGGCGACACAAGAGCTAGAACAAAAACTAAACCTGCTTAGAGCGCAGATATACCAAACTAATTAGGTGGCAAGGTTTAAGGATTATAAAAAACGCAGTGCAATTGCCGCTCCAAGACTGAGCATACAAGCCCAAGCAGAAAACAACCATCTTAGTATGCGGTTATTGGGTATAAAACCAACACCACGCACTAGCGCTGCACTCATTGACCAAAATAATAAGCTGGCTATGCCATGATCTGCTTGCCCCTGTGCATTGGTAAAGACGACGGGAAAGGTACTACCAACTAGCATAATGGCAATGCCAATGAGCAGCAAAAACAGGTTAATGCTGTTTTCTCCTTGCGAGTCATTGGCTATAGGCTCTTGCTCTGGCGTTGAATTTTTTGCCATATTTCGTACTCCTGCTAGCTGTCATCATGGTTATTTTTTAGCGATTCCTTACGGGCTTCTTCATTTTCTAGCCACATGGCATTTAAAATAGATAGCAATACAGCAAAGCCGACACCTAATACCCAAGCAAAATACCACATTTTTTTCTCCTCTAAGTTAATACAGCGAATGTTCTTGTTCTCGAATATAGGCTTTGGTTACTTTGCCTCGCATAACCCGATAGGCCCAACTGGTATAGAGCACAATAATGGGTAAAAATAAGACGGTGACATAAAACATAATCATCAAGGTAAGGTGACTTGAGGTGCTATCCCAAACCGTTAAGCTAGATGCCATGTGTGAACTTGAGGGCATTACAAAGGGAAATAAAGAAGTGCCTGCTGTACTGATAATAGAAAGCAAAACCAAACTTGAGGTAATAAAAGCAAGCAATGGTTTGTGTAATTTTAAAAACATGGCGGTAATAAGTGACATGCTAATGGCTAAAACAGGCAGTGCCCAAAGTGCAGGATAGGGCTGATAATTATTTAGCCATGCACCTGCTTGTCTAATAACATCTTTATTTAAAGGGTTGGGTAGCCCTTGAGGTTCAACCACAGAGGTAATCACATAGCCGTCAATAAATTGTAGCCAAATACCACCTATTACAAATAAGATAATGGTTATAAAGGCACTGATAATGCCGAATTTAACACTGCGCTGATATACTTCATCTACAGTTCGTAAAGCCAAATAAGCTGCGCCTTGGGTAATGAGCATGGCGGCACTTAGTAAACCACAAAGCAAGGCGAATGGATTTAATAACCCCCAAAAACTGCCTGTATAGGTTGAAACAAGGGTGTCATTAAAGCTAAAAGGCACACCCATAAATAAATTACCAAAGGCAACACCAAATACAACAGCGGGGACAAAACTGCCTATAAATAGCCCCCAGTCCCAAGCAGTACGCCAAGTTGGGTGTTTTATCATGCTGCGATATTTAAAACCAACTGGACGAAAAAACATGGCCCATAATACCGCCATCATTGCCCAATAAAAGCCACTAAAAGCGGTTGCATAAACCAATGGCCAAGCTGCAAAAATAGCACCACCTGCGGTCACAAACCAAACTTGGTTACCCTCCCAATGGGGACCTATGGTATTGACCACCACTCGTCTTTCTGTATCGTCTCTGGCAACAAATGGCAGTAAGGAGCAAACACCCATATCGTGCCCGTCCATAATGGCAAAACCAATTAGTAATACCCCGACAAAAGCCCACCAAATGAGTTTTAATATGTCATAGTCAAATAGCATCTTAATTGTCCTCGCTTATTTGTGATGGCTTTTGTGCCTCGCCAGCATAACGCCCAGTGCCAAGGCTCGCTGGCCCTAGTCGTGCATATTTAAACATGAGGTACATTTCTATAATTAGCAAAAAAGTATAAAATCCGATAAACCCTGTTAAAGAGCCTATAATGCTTTCTTTGCTAACGGTAGAAACGGATAAATGCGTGGGCAATACGCCATAAATAGTCCAAGGTTGGCGACCATATTCTGCAACAAACCAACCAAATTCTGCGGCTAACCAAGGGGCTGGCAGCATGATAAAACAGAGTCTTAAAAACCAAGGGTAATCGGTGTAGCGTCCATTTAGTGCAAAATAAAAGGCTAAAGAAAAAAGCCCTAACATAGCAAAACCTAAACCGACCATAATACGAAAGGACCAAAACATAGGCGACACTTTAGGTACGGTGTCGTCAGTGGCTTTTTGTATCATCTCTGGTGTCGCCAAACTCACATCATTGGTATATTTTTTTAGTAGTAGCCCAAATCCTAAATCGTCTTTTACTTTTTCAAATTCTGCTTGCAAGGCTTTGTCTTGAGGGTTTTTGCGTAGTTGTTCAAGCAATTTGACTGCGCTTATCCCTACCTTAATGCGCTCTTTGTTTTTTTCTTTAATATCATGAATGCCTGGAATTTCTTTACTCAATGAGCGTGTGCCTATTATGCCCATAATGTAAGGAATTTGAATTGACCAATCATTTTTCTGCTCTGCTTGGTTAATGCCTGCAATAACATTAAAAGGGGCAGGAGCAGGTTCGGTATGCCACATCGCCTCTATGGCTGCCAATTTGGTTTGTTGAGCCTCGCCTATGCTATAACCCGATTCATCTCCCAATACAATAACGCTGAGCACGCCTGCTAGACCAAATGCAGCGGCAACATGAAAACTTCGTTTAGCAAATTCTATATTTTTAGAGTGCAACAAATACCAAGCAGAAATGGATAACACAAACATTGACCCTGTCACATAGCCAGCAGAAACGGTATGTACAAATTTAGCTTGGGCATCTGGATTAAAAACTATCGTAGCAAAGTTGACCATTTCCATACGCATGGTTTCGTAGCTAAATTCTGCACCTACTGGGGATTGCATCCAGCCATTGGCAATTAAAATCCATAAGGCAGATAAGTTTGTACCAATTGCCATTAATATGGTGGTTAATAAGTGCTGATTACGAGATAATCTATTCCAGCCAAAAAAGAACAGCCCGACCATGGTAGACTCTAAGAAAAAAGCCATTAGACCCTCAATCGCAAGGGGTGCACCAAAAATATCACCCACATAATGCGAGTAATAAGCCCAGTTAGTACCAAACTGAAATTCCATCGTGATACCCGTCGTCACGCCTAGGGCAAAGTTAATTCCAAATAGCTTGCCCCAAAATCGGGTCATGTCTTTCCAGATGACTTTACCTGTCATCACATACACCGACTCCATAATCACTAATAGCCACACTAGCCCTAAAGTTAGGGGTACAAAAATAAAATGGTATAAAGCGGTAATGGCAAATTGTAAACGGGAGAGATCAACTATTTCTTCAGTCATAATTAAGGAGTCCTAGGATTTGTGTCAGATTTAGAATGTAAAGACGGCTGAGTTTGCACATGCTTATCTGTTGCTGCTTTATTTATGCCATTTTCTAGTGGCTGTGGAGCAAATAAATGCTGCTCTAACTGCTTTGCTTGGGTGACGGGAACACGGTAATCTTTAATAAAAAAAGACCATAATGTATACACTACAACGATTTTAATAAGGACAATAAGCGTCAATTTTTTTAGTAAGCTCAAGTCATCTAGGTACATGTAGAACCCTTTTGTTAAGACTAAATGCGACAAATCATCTCAATACTAACATAAAACAACCTGTTATTACCATATGCCTATATGACGCATTATTGTTTGTTTTTATATAAACTATTGCTGCGATTTTTAGGTTTGGTTTGACGAATAAGTTGCCCCAGTTCAAGCCATCTTTTGTCTTCTTCTGGGGTTCTTTGTTGCAAATTTTTGAGTGCTATTTGCTCTTTTTTAAGTTTGGCAACTTCTAGCTTTTTTAAAGGGGCTAAAATATCTCCAATAGAGCGTGGTAAACGAGTATCGCCTTTGCTCGCCAATGCTTTTAAAAATTCATGATGCTCAGTGCCACCCCACTGTACTAAAACTGCGTATTTTTCTTGAGCAGGGATTTTTTGTAGCTTTTTAATCATTTCTAAAATCAAACAATCATACCTATTACTGGTAACCACATCGGGTAAGTTCGTTATTTCTTCAACCAATTGGGGCTTGTACAATAATGCCATTAGGGCTTTTTCTTGCACTAGGGTTAATTTTTCTTCTTGCTCTTCTGTTTTTGCTACTGATAAAACAGGTTCAGGTTCTTTAAAAGTAGATGCTGATATTGCCTTTTTCGGCTGATTTTTAAGGTTTTCTAATGCCACGCTTTTACGTCCAAGCTGTTGGCTAATTGCATCTTCTAGCAGCTCTCTAAGCATGCCTTTTGGCATTTGATTAACCAGTGGAGCAATAAGCTGATCAAAGCGTGCTTTACCATCAATGCTGTCAAAGTCCACTTTTTCCTTGGTGTGAGCAATTAAAAATTCGGGCAGGTGCGGACATTGATTAAGCCGCGTCTCAAAGGCTTGTTTGCCTTCTTTAGCAATAAGGCTATCTGGGTCTTCTCCTTGGGGCAAAAACAAAAATCGAGCCTGTAAGCCATCTTTTAATAAAGGCAAACACAGGTGCATTGCACGCTCTGCTGCTTTATTACCTGCCGTATCTCCATCAAAGCAGAAAATCACTTCTGGTACCATTTTAAAGATACGCTGCAAATGCACCTCGCTGGTTGCTGTTCCTAAGGTGGCAACAGCATAATGAATGCCATGCTGTGCCAAACCAATTACGTCCATATAGCCTTCAACAAGCAATAATCTTGTGAGTGTTTGTCGTGTTTTGCGTGCCTCATACAGCCCGTATAATTCATTGCTCTTTTGGAATAAAGGCGTTTCTGGGGAGTTGAGATATTTGGGCTTTTCGTTATTTAAAACCCGACCACCAAAGGCGACCACTTGCCCCTTTAAATTACGAATGGGAAACATAATACGCTGGCGAAAACGATCATATTGATGACCTTTTTCGTTTTTAATTAACATGCCAGTGGTCAGTAAGTTCTGCTGAATTTTTTCTGCTTGGGTTGTGTTATTTTCTATTAAAGCGTCTTTTAAATTTTGCCAACCCTCTGGCGCAAAACCTATGGCAAAATGCTTAGCCACCTGCCCTGTTAATCTCCTATTTTTTAGATAATCAATAGCCTGCTGTTTGTGTTCATGACTGCGTAGCATACGTTGATAATATTCTGATGCCTGTTTGAGTAAGTCGTATAAGGGTTTATTACTATTAAATGGTGTGGCGGATTTTTTGTGTTCTTCTTTAGGTAATTCCATGCCAACATCTTGAGCAAGTGCGGCAACGGCTTCGTAAAAGTCCATGCGCTCAAATTCTCGTATAAACTGAATGGCATCACCAGATTCGCCACAACCAAAACAATGGTAAAACTGTTTATCAGGAGAAACGCTAAAAGAGGGGGTTTTTTCTTGATGAAAAGGACAGCAAGCAGTGTAATTTTTGCCTGCTTTTTTAAGCGTCATTCGCTTATTGACTACATCTATAATATCTGCCTGATTTAACAGGTCAGCAACAAAAGCATCTGGAATGAACTTAGACATGACGCATAACCAATCACAAAAGGAACTGACTATAACCTATTTTAAATTTAGCTTAAACTGGCTTTAATCTGTTGGCTTACTTTTGCCATATCTGCACGTCCTTGCACTTTGGGTTTGACTAGACCCATCACTTTGCCCATATCTTGCATAGAGCTGGCATTAGTCTCTGCAATGGCGGCGTTTATTAACTCGCTAATTTCTTCTGCACTTAACGGTGTTGGCATAAACTCGCTAATGACTGTTAGTTCATAGCGTTCTACTTCTGCTAAATCGTTACGTTGGGCTTGCTCATATTGAGCCAAAGAATCACGGCGTTGCTTGAGCATTTTGTCCATAATAACTAATGCTCGTGCGTCATCAATGTCGATACGCTCATCAACTTCAATGCGCTTAAATTCTGCTTGGATTAATCGCAAAGCACCAAGACGCTGTTTTTGGCGCGCTTTCATGGCGCTTTTTACAGCATCTTTAACGCTTTTTACAATATCGCTCATGTCAATTGTATCTATTTAAAAATTAAAATTAGTAAAGGCGAACCATTTTACGCTGTTCACGCTGTACTTTTTTGGCATGACGCTTAACGGCGGCGGCTGCTTTACGTTTGCGTATCCAAGTAGGCTTTTCATAAAATTCACGACGACGTACGTCAGATAAAACACCTGCTTTCTCACAAGCACGCTTAAAACGACGTAAAGCAATATCGAAGGTTTCGTTTTCTTTCAATTTAACTGCTGGCATTGAACCACCTAATTTTGTAAAAAATAAATTCATTAATACAGAACACAAGGTCCTGCTGGATAAAAGGGCGCACATTATAAAGGCTTGGCAATACAAAAGCAACGGCAAAATAGCAATAACTCTAGCATTGTCGCCAATGCCTAAGTATGATTGCTTTTTTGCAATAAATAATTTGGGCTTTAAATGCGTGTATTAGGAATTGAAACCTCTTGCGATGAAACAGGCTTGGCAATTTATGACAGCCAACAGGGTTTGTTAGCCGATGAGCTATATAGCCAAATAGAGCTGCATAGCGAATATGGCGGCGTTGTGCCAGAGCTGGCATCACGCGATCATATTAAAAAACTGCGTCCTTTATTAACCGCATTACTAAAGCAGGCCAACTGCGCCTTAGCGGATCTTGACGGCATTGCTTATACCGCAGGTCCAGGCTTGGTAGGAGCTTTATTAACGGGGGCTTGTTTTGCTCGTGCACTGGCTTGGAGCTTAAACAAACCTGCTTTACAAGTACATCATATGGAGGGGCATTTATTAGCACCCATGCTCAGTGATGACGCACCTCAATTTCCATTTGTGGCACTGTTAGTTTCAGGCGGACACACTCAGCTGCTACAGGTTAATGCCATTGGTGATTACGAGTTGCTCGGCGAAACCTTAGACGATGCCGCAGGCGAGGCTTTTGACAAAGCAGCCAAAATGATGAATTTACCTTACCCTGGCGGGCCTGCTCTTAGCGCATTGGCACAAACAGGCAATAATCAACGCTTTGCTTTTGCTCGCCCTATGACCGATCGCCCAGGGCTTGATATGAGCTTTAGCGGCTTAAAAACTCAGGTGCGTAGCTGTATTTTACAACAGGCACAAAATCAAATATTAGCAGCAAAAGATAAAGCAGACATTGCCGCCTGCTTCCAATTGGCAGTGGCAGAAACCCTAAGCATTAAGTGTAAACGTGCACTGCAACAAACGGGGCTTAAACGCTTGGTTGTATCTGGCGGCGTAGGCGCAAACCTGTGCTTACGAGAAAAATTACAAACAATGGCACAACAGCAACAGGCCAAGGTGTTTTTTCCAGCACTTAAATACTGCACCGATAATGGAGCAATGATTGCTTATGCAGGCTGTATGCGCTTACAAAAAGGGCAACAAACAGATTTAAATGTGCAAGTGCGTCCTCGCTGGCCCCTCTCTGAGCTCACACAAATTTAAGGCATAAAATGGACAGTATTTTTATTGAAAAATTAAAAATAGAGACAATTATTGGTGTGTTTGATTGGGAAAAACAAACCCCTCAACCCTTATTATTCGACCTCACTTTACCCACTGACTGCCGCTTATCAGGTGCTTACGATGAGCTACATAAAGCACTTAACTATCAAACCGTCATTGAATTTACAGAGCACTTTGTAAGCACTCATTCAGGACGCTGGGAGTTGTTAGAAAGCCTGCTTGAGTCCTTAGCAAAATCCTTATTATTTGAGTTTGACTTGCCATATATTAGCCTACGAGTATATAAACCAAAGGTCATGCCTCAAGCACAGTCTATCAGCATACAAATTAATCGAAAACGTACAGATTATGTATAAAATTTATGTGGGCTTGGGCTCAAATATCAGTCCAGTTCGCAGTTTGAATTTAGCATTACAAGCATTAGCACAAGCAGTAACGCTAATACAGGTCTCTTCTTGGTATCAAAGTGCCGCCACGCTAGAGGAGGACAATACTCAACAAATAAAAGTACCTGACTTCATCAATTTAGCCGTTAGTGCTCATACAACTTTAACCTTGACACAAGTAAAAACACAGCTCAAAAACATCGAAAAACGCATCGAGCCGCAACGCCCTACATTGGCACACCATCATCGTATTGATATTGATTTATATGCCCACACCACCAAAAACAATTTGCAAATCAATCCACTAAAGCCTGAATTGTTAACCTGTGCTTATGCGCTACGTCCCTTATTAGAAATTGAACCAGAACTGTCAGATAATTTGCAGCCTTTGCAGCAATATTTAAATACCATGCAACAGCAGATTCTTACGCCTATTAATCCTAGCCATTGGTGACCCAATCAACCACATTCTTCTCACGCTTAAATGCAGTCGGTGCTTCACTTAACAGACTAATAACACGCTCTACATCAAACTCATGGCATGCCTTATCTATTTTATGTAAAAAATTATGTGTCTCAGGCCAATCTAAATAGGTTTCTTGAGCGGTCATAATACGAGGGTGTGAACTGCCTTTTACATTATCGCCAATAAGCAATTCTTCATAGAGCTTCTCTCCAGGACGCAAACCTGTAATCTGAATACCGATATCGCCCTCAGGATTGGCATCGGTTTTTTCGCTTAAACCAGATAGACGAATCATCTGTTTTGCCAGCTCAAAAATCTTTACTGGCTCACCCATATCAAGCACAAACACATCACCACCTTGCGCCATTGCCCCTGCTTGTATGACCAACTGTGATGCCTCAGGTATGGTCATAAAATAACGAATAATATCAGGGTGTGTCACGGTAATTGGCCCGCCTTGCTGAATTTGCTGGCGAAATAGAGGAATAACAGAACCAGACGAACCAAGCACATTACCAAATCGAACCATGCAAAACTGCGTATCACTTTGACGCTGATTAAGTGCTTGCAATACCAATTCACTCATGCGCTTGGACGCACCCATTACATTGGTTGGACGCACGGCTTTATCCGTTGAGATAAGTACAAACTTCTCAACTCCAGCCTGAATAGCCGCCTCCGCACAAAACCAAGTACCAAAAATATTATTGCGTACACCCTCTACCACATTATGCTCAACCAAAGGCACATGCTTATAAGCTGCTGCATGATAGATAGTATGAATATTAAACGTCTTAAACAATGCCTGCATACGCTTTTGTTTTTGTACAGAACCTAAGATTGAAATAATCTTGGTTTTAATCTGGCTTTTATCTGCCATCTGTTGCAATTCTTTTTCTATTGAATACAAGCTGTATTCATTTAATTCAAATAACACCAATAAAGCGGGCTTTTGCACCAACGCTTGGCGACATAACTCTGAACCAATAGAACCACCTGCACCCGTGATTAAAACATGCTTATCCTGTATGCACTGTTGCATCAAATTGCTATTTGGTTGAATGCAGTCACGTCCCAATAAATCCTCTAACTCAACATGCTTGACCTCTTCAACTCGTGCCTTACCGCTAACAATATCCTGTACAGAAGGAGTGGTTAATACCTCAAGGTTATAACTGGCAAGCTGCTCAATTAATAATTTACGTTTACGACTGCTGGCACGTCCAATGGCCAATAAAATTTTACGATAACCCTTATCCTTAACGAGCGATTCAATCTCCTCTGGTGCTTTTACTTTTAAGCTATGAATAACAGTACCTTGCTTTTTTTTATTATCATCAATTAAGACACTAGGCAGATAATCTGCACTGCTATTTAATGCGCCTATTAACTCCATTCCCTGATGCCCAGCACCGTAAATAATAACAGGCTCTTTACTCATTTTAGTTAGCTGCTCAACCATGCTACGAATAAACAACCTTGGTGCAGCAAGCATTGCAAAACCTGAAAAAACATAAATAATAATACTAGAGCGAGGAATATCACTGGTTGTTAAAAAAGAAGCCGTACCTAAAAATAAAGCAGAAATCAAAACACCTGCAATTAAGCTGGCAAACGCCCTTTGCGTCATAAAACGAATAACAGAACGATAAAAGCCTATGCGTATAAACACAAAAATAGACATCAAGGTAGTGGCGATTATAGCGGTAGCTATTTCTGCATCAATGCTGACCCACAACTGCCCATGACGCAGTGCCAATGCACTATAAATAGCTAGAGGAATGGCAATGCTGTCATATAAAATACTAATTGCCCGTTTGGTGTTGCGAGTGCTATTTAGCAATAAATCTACCATAAAGAACCTAATTTTTTTAACGCTCTCCAGTATAAATCAAATCAACTAAAGAGCAAAACCGTAAAATAAGATACTCAACTAGAAAATACTTAAAAAAACAAATGTTGATTTTTAATTATAAAAATGTAACTATTTGTAATCATAATAAAAATAATACGGACTTAACAATGCGAACTCTAACCTATGGTAGCTTATGGCTAATTGGCAGAGCCACAGCACACAATCATGCCCTGCTTGAAAACTTACAAACACAACTACAGCTTAAAGGCAAAATGCTGACCTTTAATAAAACAAGCAAAACACAACGCATTTCTTTACCAAGCACATCTAACAGTCTTATTTTAATTGACACCTTAGAAATGGATTATAATTCGTTAATTTTTTATGTGGGTACTATTTTAGAGCAAACGCATCGCTGCTCGATAATGCTATTTAATATGTCCAAAGGGAGTGAGCTAGAAAATATTGTACGCTGGCCTAGAGTTGAGGCAATTCTCTTTAAACACAAACAGCTTAATGAAATCACACAAACCGCACTTAAAGTAGCGCAAGGTAAAATCAGAATTCCAGCATGTATTATTGAAGATTATTTTTTAAACACACGCACAACCCCCATTGACTACTCGGCGCAGTTTAATTTTACTGCCCGTGAATTGCATGTTTTGATGCACTTAGCCAAGGGAGATTCCAATAAAATGATTGCCCATTCAATGGGCATCAGTTGCCATACCGTTAAGACCCACATTTACAAACTCTTTAAAAAAATTCAGGTTACTAATAGAGTTCAGGCGGTAATATGGGCAAAGCAAAATTCATATCTATGATTTATGCGCCAGATTTAACTGCACTTTCTTCAATATCGTCTTGCTCTAATGGCACAATATAAATATGCGTTATGGCATAAAAAATAGAAAGCGCCGGTCCTAATAAATTAAAAAAGGCATACGGTAGATAATCAAAGGTTGCCACACCAAGTGTTACAGCCATATACGCACCACAAGTATTCCAAGGCACTAAAGGCGAGGTAAGTGTTGCAGAATCCTCTAACACACGAGATAAATTCAAGCTATTTAATCCACGACGACGATACTCAAGACGATACATTTTGCCGGGCAAAATCAAAGCAATATACTGATCTGCAGTAATCACATTAGTACCTATACCCGTAAATAAAGTCGTAATTAACAGCCCTGTTACGCTTTTGATACGATTTAATAATGCGGTTAGTAACGCCTCTAACATGCCTGATTTTTCCATAATAGTGCCAAATACCATAGCAGAAATAATCAACCAAACCGTATTTAACATACTGCTCATACCACCACGAGAAAGCAAATCATCTAAGACTTTATTACCACTATTACTTTGAAAACCGTCAAACAATACCGTCCAACTGACAGCTAACTGATGCCGCCAGCCAGATAAACCATCACCGCTACTCATCTGTGCAATCACATCTTGTTGAAATAAAAGCGCAAACGCCACACCCACCAAAATACCAACAATCATAGTTGGTATGGCAGGTAAACGCAGCCATGCCAAAGTAAATAAAATCACAATGGGAATTAATAAATGAATGCCCACTGAAAACTGATCAGCCAATAAATCAGCCGTTTGATGTAAATCGGCTGCTTTACTGGTATCACTGCTATAACCAATCCAAAAAAACAGCAATACAGCAATAATAATGCTCGGCAAAGTGCTGCGTAACATATTATGAATGTGAGCAAACAAATCTGACTCGGTCACCGCCGCAGCTAAATTAGTTGTATCTGAAAGAGGCGACAGCTTATCTCCAAAATACGCACCACTGATGACCGCACCAGCACAAATTGCAGGATCAAGTTGCATCGCATACGCCATACCCATAAATGCAATACCTAACGTACCTGCTACCGTCCAAGAGCTACCCACGCCCAAGGTCACCACCGCACACACAAGACAGGTTGTGGCATAAAACAAAGACGGTTCTATTAAGTTCAAGCCATAATAAATAAGTGCAGGTACCGTACCTGCCAAAATCCAACTGCCAATAAGCGAGCCCACCAGAAGTAAAATTAAAATCGCCACAACTGACACACTCACGCCCTGAACAATAGCATCTTCAATTTCTTTCCAGTTCCAACCATTACGCCAAGCAAAAAAAGCGGCAAAGGTCGCAGATAAAATAAGCGCAATCTGGTTTGCGCCTGAAGAAGAGCTATCGCCATACAAATAAACCGACATAGCCAAAGCAGAGATTAAAAAAAACAAAACAGCAATTGCTTGAAATAGCGTTCCTGGTCGCTTACTAAGAGTCATAAAAGCACCTATTTAAAGTTGATAAAATTAAGAATGTAAAGCCAATACGAAGCCTCATTCTTGTATTCTTATTAGAATTAGAAAGCCCTCCATACTAAAGACTTTATGACTAAAGTAAAATATTTAATTTTATGCTCGCTGATTTTCCATAATAAATAGTTGCTTATTCATTCTGAGAGAGTAAAATCTGCTGCTCTTTATTTATACACTCCCGCATACGGATATTTTTCATCAATAAGATAAATTTTTATGCCTGATATTTTTACCCCAGAAGAACACAATATTTGCCAGTCAGATATCAGCTCAAATGCATTAAAAGTGCTTGATAAACTACACAAAAATGGCTACCAAGCCTTATTAGTTGGGGGCTGTGTACGCGACAAACTATTAAACAAACAACCGAAAGATTTTGACATTGCCACCGACGCCACCCCAGAACAAGCGCATGCACTTTTTCGCAATTCACGTTTAATTGGACGACGCTTTAAATTAGTACATGTCTTATTTGGACGTGAGCAAATTGAAGTTGCCACCTTTCGTGCCCCACCCAATGATGACAGCTGTCATACACAAAGTGCCAAGCAAGCAGAAGGCATGCTTATTAGAGACAACATCTACGGCAGTTTAGATGAAGATGCCATGCGCCGTGACTTTAGCATTAATGCCTTATATTACGATTATGCAACTGGCAATGTTTTATCCTATGCCAACGCATGGCAAGACTTACAACAAAAAACCATCAAACTAATTGGCGACGTAGAAACCCGCTTTCGTGAAGACCCTGTACGCATGTTAAGGGCAATACGCTTTGCCGCAAAGCTAGATTTAGACATAGAAGAAAAAACCGCAGCAGGCATCTATCAACATGTACATTTATTACAACAAGTACCTGCCGCACGCTTATTTGACGAAGTACTAAAACTTTTTTTACATGCCCACGCCCAAGTTAGCTACTTTAAACTGCAAGAATATGGACTATTTCAGCAACTATTTGCAGCCACCAGCCACCACCTACACAACCCCATGCATCAAGATATGATAAACAACTGCATGCTTAATACCGATGCACGCATTCAAGGGGGTCGCTTTGTTACGCCTTACTTCTTCTTTGCTGTTTTGTTATGGCCCGTGTTTTTAGCCAACAAGCAACAATTAGAAAAACAAGGCTTACCCGCAGCAGATGTCCTCAGCAAAGCGATGGAAAAAACCATTCGCACACAAATAAAAAGTACCGCCATACCCAAGCGATATAGCATTTGCATGCAACAAATATGGGGATTACAAGATAAATTATTAACCGCCTCACCTAAGCAACAACTGATTTTATTAGAGCACCCAAGATTTCGTGCCGCCTATGATTTTTTCCTATTGCGAGAACAATCAGGAGAATTGCTAAACAACATGGGACAATATTGGACACAAAAACAAGAACAACACCCAGAGCTAGTTGCAAAAGGCAAAGAAAAGAACAAACGCCCCTTTAAAAAGCGTGCCTTTAAAAAACCCGCTCATCACACCCATAACCGCAAAGCATCAACATGACCAACACTACACATACCTGCTACATCGGTATAGGTTCAAACATACAAAATCCCAAGCGGCAGATTTTAAATGCGCTAAAATCTCTAGTGGCCTTAGACACAATTACCTTTATTCAATCCTCATCTTTATACCAAAGCGCACCCCAAGGTCCACAAGATCAGCCAGACTTTATCAACGCCGTAGTAGAAATTCGCACCCAACTCAGCCCCATTGCGTTATTAGACAGCCTACAACAGATAGAAACCCAACAAAATCGGATTAAAACACGACATTGGGGAGAGCGCAGTATTGATTTAGATATTTTACTCTACGCCCAACAACAGATTAACGAGCCTCGCCTTTGCATTCCCCACAAACAAATGCTAACTCGCGAGTTTGTTCTTGTTCCTTTACAAGAAATTGCCCCCCATATTTGTATAGAAGCAAACATACCTATTGCCGAAAGCCTAAAAAAATTAGAAATTAAACTTGAAAAGATAAGCCAGCCCCCTAAAATCCGAGCTCAATAAACTTAGTATCTCGCCAAGAGGAAACACTGTGAATAAAACAGACACCAATATTTTATCGTTAAAACAGCAAAAAGGCGTAAGCAAATTTGCCTGCCTAAGCGTCTACGATGCCAGTTTTGCGCAAATTGCCGCAGAAGCAGGCGTTGAAGTGTTGCTCATTGGCGATTCTTTAGCAATGGTACTACAAGGACGCAAATCGACGTTACCCATTAGCACTGCTGACATTGTTTATCACACCGACTGTGTAGCAAGAGGCAATGCCCTAGCCACAACACCTGCCTTTATTATGGCAGACATGCCTTTTATGAGTTATGCCACCTTAGAACAAGGCTTAAGCAACGCCAAAGCCCTAATGCAAGCAGGCGCAAATATGGTTAAGCTAGAAGGTGGCGAAGAGCTATGCCCCCTCATTCAACGACTAACAGAATTAGGCGTACCTGTATGCGCTCATTTAGGGCTTACACCTCAGTCTGTCAACAAACTAGGGGGCTTTAAAGTACAAGGGCGAGATGCAGAAAAAGCAGAGCTTATGCTTGCCAGCGCACTCAAACAGCAACAATCGGGAGCCGATTTTATTTTACTTGAATGCGTACCACAAAGCCTAGCGGCCGATATAACTCAAGCCTTAGATGTCCCCGTAATCGGCATTGGTGCTGGCGCACAAACCGACGCACAAATATTGGTCATGCACGATATTTTAGGTGTAAGTGCAGGCTACACACCTAAGTTTTCCAAAAACTTTCTAAGCGAACAAAGCAGCGTACAAGATGCCTTTGCCGCCTACGTCAATGCAGTCAAACAAGGACACTTCCCAACTGCAAATCAAGGATTTAATTAATGCAACATATTTTACAACTTGAGCAGCTTGCGCCCGCCATCAAACAACTGCAATCGCAAACAAATCGTGCGCTTGGACTAGTACCTACTATGGGCAACTTACATGCAGGGCATTTACACCTAGTTGCCCAATGCAAACAACAAGGCTTAATCTGTGCAGTCAGCATTTTTGTTAACCCCATTCAATTTAACAATACCGACGACCTAAACAACTACCCACGCACTTTACAGGCAGATTTAGACAAACTAAAAGCAGCAGGTTGCGACTTAGTTTTCACCCCAAGCATTACAGAAATGTACCCACATGGCATGCAAGACTTAACCCAAATTGTACCTGCTCGCTTAAGCCAAGACCTAGAAGGCGCATTTAGACCAGGACACTTTAACGGTATGGCAACCGTTGTAGCCAAGCTGTTTAATTTATTTTCACCTAGCGTCGCCTTTTTTGGCGAAAAAGATTTCCAACAGCTCGCAATTATTAAACAAATGGTCGCTGACCTAAATATGCCCATTAAAATTCAAGCAGTTAAAACCCAACGTAACGAGCAAGGCTTAGCATTAAGCTCTCGCAACTCAAGGCTTTCTGCAATAGAAAAAGAATTGGCACTAGAAATCTATGCCAGTCTTCGTTATATTTCGCAGAATTTACTCGACTACTGCGATTCTACCGCTACAATAAAACAGCAAACAGACAGGTTAAGTAAGTTAAATATAGAAGTAGAATATCTAGCACTAAGAAATGCAGAAGACTTTACCATACCACAACCTGACGACCATCATTTAGTGGTATTAATTGCAGCGAGAATAGGGCAAGTTAGGCTCATTGATAATTTATCAATAATATTGAAAGTTAATCATGTTTAAGGCATACTTGCGCCCCCTTGAGAGAGGGGTTAAATTTTAACCCATTACGCAGTATTTTCCGTTAAAGACAATTAGCTATATGAAGGAAGCACTATGAACTCAATTATGCTAAAAGCCAAATTACACCAAGCCAGAGTCACTCATTCTGTATTGGATTATGAAGGTTCTTGTGCCATTGATGGTCAATTGCTAGACCTTGCAGGCATGCGTGAATTTGAACAAATTCAAATTTACAACATTGCCAATGGCAAACGCTTTACCACCTATATCATTCGCGCCGAAGAAGGCTCAGGCATTATCTCTGTTAATGGTGCTGCCGCTCACTTAGCAACCGAAGGCGACCGCATTATCATCTGCGCTTATGGCAGTTTTGCCGAAGAAGAACTGGCAAACTTTAAGCCAAAGCTGGTATACCTTAAAGAAGACAATAGCGTGAGCCACACCAGCTTTGATATTCCCGTACAAGTTGCATAAATAAATCGGGCACAGGACGCTCCTTTTATTTTATGACCGTATTTTAAAGCTCACACAAAGCCTTTTCCTTTTTCCTACAAGCTCTTCTATAATAACCCTTTAATTTTGACTCAAGGATAACCCATGCAAACATTTGCGCTTTTTGAATCCGACATTCGTGCCTATTGCCGTGCTAATCCAGCCGTATTTGCACGTGCTGAAAACGCCCTACAATGGGACGAAAACGGCCGTCGTTTTATTGATTTATTTGCTGGAGCAGGCGTTGTTAACTTTGGACACAACAACCCCAAAATGACTGCTGCCATTATTGCTTACTTACAAAACAATGGCGTTATTCATAGTCTTGACTTACATACCGTAGCCAAAAGAGAATTTATCAACGCCTTTGTTGAAACCATATTAAAACCCAGAAACATGCCACACAAACTACAGTTTACTGGGCCAACTGGCACCAATGCAGTTGAAGCCGCATTAAAGCTAGCACGTAAAGTCACTCAACGCAGCGAAGTTGTCGCCTTTACCAATGGCTATCACGGAATTACTTTAGGCGCACTCGCTTGCACTGGCAACAACCACTTTCGTCAAGCCGCAGGAGTCAACCTAACCGATGTCACAATCCTACCCTTTGCAACCGCAACTGGAGGCGGAATAGAACAACTTGCAGCATATCGCCATGCTCTACTAGACAGCTCCTCGGGCATCAATCCACCAGCGGCATTTCTTGTAGAAACCATACAATCCGAAGGCGGCGTAAATATTGCCTCAAAACAATGGCTACAAGCCTTACAAGCCCTAGCCAAAGAAGTAGGCGCACTATTTATTGTTGATGACATTCAAGTAGGCTGTGGGCGTACAGGCAGCTACTTTAGCTTTGACGACTTAGACATCTCCCCAGACATTATCACCCTTGCCAAAGGCATTGGAGGTCTAGGCATACCCATGGCAATGAACCTCAACAAACCAGAATACGATAAACACTGGTTACCAGGAGAACATACAGGCACATTTAGAGGACAAAACCTAGCCTTTGTTGCAGGCAAAGTAGCAATTGACTATTTTCAAGATGAAACCCTTAACCAAGCAACAAAACACAAAGGCAAAATAATGGAAAATGCCTTACAAAACCTGGTCAAACAATATCCAAAGCTCAATATGCAAGTGCGTGGTAAAGGCATGATGCAAGCCATCGACCTAGGCTGTGGGAATACCGTCAAAGCCATTGCCACCGAATGCTTCACCCAAGGGCTCATTGTATGCCCCTGCGGTACAGGCGGCTCAGTGCTCAAACTCATTCCGCCACTAACAATTGAAGAACAGATATTAAAAGAAGGACTAGACAAGTTAACGCACTGTTTTGCCAAAGTATTAGATCAATAAAACGTCCGTCATACTAACGTCAAGAATAAATCTGACAGTTTTTTTATTACTTGCTAAACTTTTATACAAGATAACTGACAATAATTTGCAAAAACTGGCATAATGACCAACTTTTTACGTTTAGGCACTTAATTTTTTAGGATAACTAGTCATGTGGGCAAATCGCGGATACATACTAATTGCAACCTTAGTATTTGTAATAGCGTTAATCGTACAAACACCATTGCAATTAGCTTGGCCATATATACAGCCCAAACTGCAAAACATACCCGTCACCTTTAGCCAAATTAAAGGCACACTTTGGCAAGGCGAAGCGCAAGTACAAACCTCAATAATAGGCATGCGTGATGTACATGCAAGCTGGGTCATATCCCCTTGGTCACTTTTAACCCTAACCTTAAAAACAGACCTAAAACTCAAAGCAGCAGGACTTGAAGCAAAAGCCAACTTACAAACAGACCGTAGCCAAACAATCACACTTAGCGACCTCAATGTGTATCTACATAGCAGCATACTAAAGCCCATGTTAAACCCTAAAAACGTACATTTAGCAGGCGAATTTAACCTAAACAAAGCCAACGCTAAAATTGCATTGCAAGAAAAAAAGTTTATTATTCATCAACTAGATGGACAAGTTGTTTACTCTGGAGGACAGGTTGGATTTCCTGTTGATGGCAATCCCATACAAGCCACACTCCCCATGCTAATTGGCACATTAAATAAAACAGACAATAAAGCCGTGCTACAATTAACAACCACCGACCAACTATCCGTTGGTCAAGGCTATATCCAACCAGATGGTTGGGCAGGAATGGCCGTAAAGCGTCGCTTTTTAGACATACTACAACAGCCATGGCCTGCCAAAGCGCAAGCAGATACCGTTATATTTGAAGTATCGCAAAAGATTTTTTAACAACCAAGAGCAATGAAAAAAGCATGAACAACAACATAACAACAGCACCAGCAGCTTGGAAAGCACCTGTTTTAATAACAGGCAAGCTAGTGCTTAGTGTCTTCGTTGCATTGCTATCTGCCAATTTAGTATGGCAAATTCTTGCGCCGCCGATGGTCTATTTAAAACTGCCCAATCAAGCAGCTACTGGACAATCTCAAACAGCAGGACAACACTTCAACACAGCACAATACCACCTATTTGGTCAGGTTGATAAAAATGCCGTTGTCAGCAAAGAAGTAGACGCACCTGATACCAGCTTAAACCTAACCCTACTCGGCATTACCCTAGGGCAAATACAAGAAGAATCCAGTGCCATTATTGGCAACCAAAATGGCGAAGCCAATTTTTATCGAGTGGGCGATAAAGTCATAGGACGTACAGTGCTATCTGCGGTGTATGCAGACAAAGTCATTTTAGATACCAGCGGCAGCCTTGAGACACTCAAATTTGAAGAAGACGCCCGTATTGGGGTAGAAGCAAAAGCCGTTAACCGCACCCAAAGCCAACCCAAAAATCGTATTACCTTAGGTAAAATTCGTGAACAATATCGTAATGTTGCCACCCCCGCTGAATTTTTAAATGTGACCCAACAAATTGCCAACGAAGACCCAGTAGGCATGATTAATCAGTTAGGTTTGGTTTCTCGTGGCGCAGGGCAAGGCTATCAAGTACAACCCGACTCCATGTTACAAACTTTAAATTTACGTCCTGGCGATGTAGTCTTATCCGTCAATGGACAACGCTTAGGCGACATGGATACAGATCAGCTTATTTTAAAAGACTTATCTAGCGCAGGCTCTGTGCGCCTAGAAATACAACGTGACAACCAACGCTTTGTCATCAACCATCAAATGTAAAGGTAGCCTCGTGACTCGTTTATATAAAATTGCACTCATTTTTATTTATTTAACCCTAACCTCATTACCCACTTGGGCTGCACAAGACTGGCAAATTAACCTAAAAAATGCCGACATCAACGCATTTATCAGCCAAGTTGCAGACATTACAGGCAAAAGTTTTGTAATAGACCCCAGAGTAAAAGGACGAGTGAACGTACTTTCTAGCGAACCACTAAATAAAAATGGCGTATATGAACTATTTTTATCCGTTCTACAAGTACATGGCTATGCCGCCGTACCCGCAGGTGACGTCACTTTGATTGTGCAACAAAATGAAGTCAAACAGCAAGGCAGGGACTTAGCAGCCAAGGCCAAAAAATCCAGCCAAGAAATGCTCACCAAAGTAATCATTATCAAAAACACACCAGCCCTAGATTTAGTGCCTATTTTACGTCCTTTAGTCGCACGCTATGGTCACTTAGCAGGCGTACGCTCAGTAAATGCCCTAATCATCTCAGACCATGCCAGCAACATTCGTCGAATTGAACAAATTATTCAAAGACTAGACAAAAGCGGCAACGAAGAACTAGAAGTAATACAACTAAAAGAAGCATGGGTCGGCGATGTCGTCAAAATGCTACAAAACCTAGACCCCAACAATGTATCTCAAGGAAATCGTAGCAACAACCGAGGCAACACCGCAGGCAGCTTGCGTGTTGTTGCAGATGAACGTAGCAACCGCCTAATTATTAAAGGCGAAAAAAACGCACGCAAAAAAATTCGCACCCTAATTGAAAGCCTTGATGAACCATCTTACTTCTCAGGCACAACCAAAGTAATTCGTCTGCAATATGCAAGTGCTAAAAAAATAGCAAAAATGCTTAGCGGTCTAAGCTCAGAAACCCCAACAGCCGCCAACAAAAAAAACCAAGCCAAAGCCAAAACAGGCGTATATGCTGATGAAGAACTAAACGCACTAGTCATTCGTGCCGAACCCTCCATGCTTAGAGAAATGGAAGAATTGGTCAGCTCTTTAGACGTACCAAGAGCGCAGGTTTTAATCGAATCTGCCATTGTAGAAGTAACAGGCAACATTGATGACGCCTTAGGCGTGCAATGGGGCAGTGCCGACATCAACAACCCCGTAGGCGGTACTAACTTCTCACTAGCAGGCCCCTCATTAACCAAGGTTGCCACCGCAGTTGCCACCAAAAATCCAGCAGGTGCCGTTGGCAGTGGTTTAAGTGTCGGAGCGATTACACAAAAAAACGGCAATCCTAATTTTGGAGTACTACTACAAGCACTAGAAGCCAACACCAACACCAACTTATTATCCACCCCCAGCATTATGACCATTGACAACCAAGAAGCGGAAATTGTGGTAGGACAAAACGTACCATTTAGAACAGGCTCTACCGCCTCCAGTGATAACGCCAACCCTTTTGTAACCATCAAGCGTCAAGATGTAGGGATTACCCTAAGAGTTGTGCCGCATATCCATGAAGGCAAGCAAATTCGCCTAGAAGTAACAGCCAAGCAAGAATCCGTTTCCAAAACAACCGTCTCTGGCAGTGCAGACTTAATTACCAACAAACGCTCTTTAAAAACCACCGTAATGGCAAACCATGAAAGTACCGTAGTTCTAGGTGGTCTTATTCGTGATGAATTGCGTGAATTAGAAAATAAAGTGCCTATTTTAGGCGACATTCCGCTACTTGGTTGGCTTTTTCGCTCCACCAAAACAGAACACACAAAAAGCAACATGATGGTATTTTTACGCCCATCTATTATAAAAGACAAAGTCTCCGCCGAAGAAATGGCACGCAAGAAATTTAACGGCATTTGGGACTTTACTATTTCAGGCGAGCTACTACCCGCAAATATCGATAAAAAAATAGACAGCCTTTACAACGGCGTACCCCTTGGACGTTAAAATTCAAACAATCAGCGGCAGATAAAAAAATCCCGTCATAAATTTAAAACTGATATAATTTGCGCCCAATTTTAATTTATTAAAATATGGCGCATTTTTTTATGCACCACCTTACAAGAGTTTGCCTATGCACTATCCAAAAAAATATGCCGTCATTGTTATAGGCGGCGGACATGCAGGTACAGAAGCCGCACTCGCATCTGCCCGTTTAGGTGTTAGCACCTTATTGCTCACCCACAATACCGACACCATTGGAGTCATGTCCTGCAATCCCGCCATTGGAGGCATAGGCAAAAGCCACCTAGTTAAAGAAATAGACGCACTAGGTGGAGCAATGGCACTAGCCACCGACCAAGCAGGCATTCAGTTTCGGGTGCTTAATCGGCGCAAAGGCCCTGCCGTACGAGCCACAAGAGCCCAAGCAGACAGACAAAAATACCGAGCCGCCATTCGCAACATAGTAGAAAACCAACCCAATTTAGATATTTTTCAAGCAGCCTGCGATGACTTAATCATTGAGCAAGAACGCATTACAGGCATCATAACCGACACCAATGTGCATATTTATACAGACGCACTGGTTTTAACCACAGGGACTTTTTTAGGTGGCGTAATGCACTTAGGCTTACAACAGCAAGCAGGCGGACGAGCAGGCGACCCACCCGCCAATCAACTAGCCAAAAAACTAAGAGCACGCGACTTTAATATTGGACGCTTAAAAACAGGAACACCAGCACGCATAGACAAACGCAGTGTTGACTTTAGCAAATTACAAGCCCAGCCCGGAGACACCCCCTTACCCGTCATGTCCTATCTAGGCACAACCGACATGCACCCACAGCAAGTCAGCTGTCATATAGCACACACCAACGAACAGACCCATGACATAATCCGTGCCAACCTGCACCAATCCCCCATGTATGCAGGCGTAATTGAAGGCGTAGGTCCACGTTACTGCCCCTCAATTGAAGATAAAATCGTCCGTTTTAGCGACAAAAACAGCCATCAAATATTCATAGAACCAGAAGGACTAAACTCCAACGAACTGTACCCTAACGGCATATCCACCAGCTTACCATTTGCCGTCCAACTAGACTTTATTCACAGCATGCAAGGCTTTGCCAACGCACACATCACTCGTCCTGGCTATGCCATTGAATACGACTACTTTGACCCCCAAGACTTACGCCACAGCCTAGAAAGCAAACACCTACACGGACTATTTTTAGCAGGGCAAATCAACGGCACAACAGGCTATGAAGAAGCCGCCGCCCAAGGACTTATGGCAGGCACCAATGCCGCCCGACAAACTCAAGAACTGCCCCCATTTATCTTACGTCGAGACCAAGCCTACATTGGCGTACTCATTGACGACTTAATCACACACGGCACACAAGAGCCATACCGCATGTTTACCAGCCGTGCAGAATATCGGCTATTATTGCGTGAAGACAACGCCGACATACGGCTAACCGCATTAGGACGAGAAATAGGGCTGGTTAATGACTCACGCTGGACACACTTTTGCCGCAAGCAAGAACAGATAGAACAAGAAATAACACGCCTAAAAAGCACATGGATACAACCCAACTCAGATGTAGCAAACAAACTTAAAGACATGGGAGAAGCCCAACTCACCCATGAATACAACTTATATGAACTGCTAAAAAGACCCAATTTACAATACCAACAAATTGCCAAATTAAGTCCGCAAAACACCCCCAACATAAGCGCAGAAGTTGCCGAACAAGTACAAATCAGTGCCAAATATGCAGGTTACATTACCCGCCAACAAGCAGAAGTTGAACAACTTAAACGCCATGAAAGCACCCACATACCCGCCAACTTTGAATATCAAAACATCGGAGGGCTTTCCAATGAAGTTGTCCAAAAACTACTTAAAATACAACCTGAAACACTAGCCGAAGCCGCACGCATTTCAGGTGTTACACCAGCGGCAATAAGCCAGATATTAATCTACTTAAAAAAAATGCCATCGGCAAAGCAGGCATAAACATGGACACACAACTAAATGCAGAACAACGCCAACAAGCCAAAACCTTGCTATTACAAGGCGCAAACACAATCGGCATAGAAATCAACGAACAGCAACAACAACACCTACTCAACTACCTGCAACAACTGCTGAAATGGAACAAAGCCTACAACCTTACCGCCATCAAAGACTACCAACAAATGATACGCCTGCACCTATTAGACAGCCTTGCCATTGTGCCGCATATACAACAACTCAACAGCACTCATAACCCACGTCTACTTGATGTCGGTACAGGCGCAGGATTACCAGGCGTTATTTTTGCCATTATGCTACCTCACTGGCACATTAGCCTACTAGACAGTAACGGAAAAAAAATGCGCTTTTTATTCCATATAAAAACCAGCCTCCAGCTACCACTTACACTAGTAAATGAACGAGTAGAGTCTTATCATACACAACCATTTGACTTTATCAGCAGCCGAGCCTTTGCAGCGCTCGATAAAATGGTAGCGAATTGCTCGCACCTACTCTTACCGCAAGGCTACTTTATTGCCATGAAAGGTCAATATCCACAAACCGAACTAGACACAGCGACAACCAAAGAAAAAAGATTAAAACTGATACAAAGTAAAAAAATCAATGTACCCAACGAAAGCGCGGAACGCCACTTTTTGGCGTTACAGCTCAGCCCTTAAACAAGAAAGGAGTTGTTTGTGAGACAAATTATTGCCATTGCCAACCAAAAAGGCGGGGTCGGAAAAACCACCACCGCAGTTAACTTAGCCGCCTCTTTAGCCGCCATTAAACAGCGTGTACTACTCATAGACCTTGACCCCCAAGGCAATGCCACTATGGGTGCAGGTGTTGACAAATACAACCTTGAGCTCTCACTTTATGACGTACTTCTAGGCAACTGCCAAACAGCCCAAAGCATACACAAAAGTGCCCAAGAAAAATTTGATGTCCTACCTGCCAATGGCGATTTAACCGCCGCAGAAGTCGCCCTTATGGACATGAGCCGTAAAGAAATGCGCTTACAAGATGCACTAAGTGAAGTACGCGCCGCTTACGACTACATTATTATAGACTGCCCCCCCTCTTTAAACATGCTCACCGTCAACGCCCTTGTCTGTGCAAAAAGCATTCTCATTCCCATGCAATGCGAATACTTTGCCCTAGAAGGGTTAAGTGCACTCATACAAACCATTGAAGGCATACGCAGCAAAGCCAATCCACACTTAATTATCGACGGATTATTACGCACCATGTACGACCCCCGCAACAGCCTTACAGTTGACGTATCCAATCAGCTTGAGGCACACTTTAGCGACAAAGTTTACAAAACCGTTATTCCACGCAATGTACGTTTAGCAGAAGCACCCAGTTATGGACTGCCCGCCTTGCAATATGACAAAAACTCACGTGGAGCAATGGCATATTTAGCGTTAGCAAAAGAAATGCGACGCCGTCATCAATCTTAATACCGAGAACACTATGGCAAAAAGAAAACCAGCACTAGGGCGTGGACTAGACAGCTTAATGTCAGAAAACAGCGTAACGCCCACCGCCGCAGAACAAGTCGCCTTAAAAGCCAGCGGTCAACTACAAGAACTGCCCCTAGAATTTTTACAATCAGGGCAATACCAACCACGCCAACATATAGACGAAAAAAGCCTACAAGAACTAGCAGACTCCATTCAAGAACAAGGCGTTATGCAACCCATCTTAGTACGCCCAATTGCCGCAAATAAATACGAAATTATTGCAGGAGAAAGACGCTGGCGAGCCAGCCAACTGGCACAAAAAGACCATATTCCAGCAATCATCAAAGAGCTAGACGACCAAACAGCCATTGCACTTGCATTAATTGAAAACTTGCAACGTGAAGACCTAAACCCAATGGAAGAAGCCGAAGCACTACAAAGACTGCAACAAGAATTTAAGCTCACCCAAGAAGAAGTCGCAAAAGCCGTTGGCAAAAACAGAGCCACCGTTGCCAACATGCTACGCCTACTCAAGCTAGACCATAAAGTAAAACAGCAACTAGCCCAAAACCAACTAGAAATGGGACATGCCCGCGCTCTTTTAAGCCTAGAAAACAGTCAACAAAAAACATTAGCAAATGAAGTAATTAGCAAACGGCTCAGCGTGCGTCAAACCGAAGCCAGAGTCAAAGCAACCCTCAACCCCAAAAAAAGCAACCATGCACACAACCAAAATGCCGACATCAAACACCTAGAAAGAGTGCTTGGCGAACGCTTAGGCGCACAAATAGACATCAAACACACCGCCAAAGGCAGCGGCAAATTAATTGTTGGATACAGCAGCCTAAATGAACTAGAAGGGATTTTAAAGCGCATTAAGTAGCCTTATTTAAGACTTTTGTTACAAAAATGAGTCACTTTTGTCAAACTGTTTGCGAATTTAACTTGAAGCCAAAGGCACAAAGCCATATAATCCACCTCGCCTAAATAATGAAGCAACCAAAAGAGGCATTACCAATGCAAACTGGCGAACGCTTTTATAAACTAGCCAGCTTACAAATGCTTATTTACGCAGTCATTGCTTTATTACTTGGCTTACTAGACAAACCCCTTGGTTTTTCATGGTTTTTAGGCGCGACAGTGGCAATTTTGCCACAATATGTCTTTACCAGACTGATATTTCGCCAACAAGGGAAAAACGCCATATTTTTAATGGCATCTAATTTATATCAGGCAGAACTGATTAAATTTATAACGACTGTACTATTATTTATATTATTTTTAACACAAATTGACAACTTAAACCCTTGGGCTTTTTTTATCGCGTTTTTGATGGCAGTGTTGAGTCATCTAGTGTTAGCGTTAAAGTCTAAATAAGTAAACGAATATTGAGATTTAAGCATGGCAGGTTCTTCCCAAGAATATATTCTTCACCACCTAAGCAACTTAACCTATGGTCGTCTTCCTGCGGGTTATATGCACGGTAATGTTGAGCTATCACAATCCACATGGGCATTTGCACATACAGCCGAAGACATTAGCGCCATGGGTTTTTGGGCAATACATGTAGACACCCTATTAATGTCATTTTTAATGGGCGCATTATTTTTATTTTTATTCAGAAAAGCCGCAAAATCTGCCACCACAGGCGTACCTGGCGGCTTGCAAAACCTAGTAGAAATGGTTGTTGGCTTTGTAGACAACACCGTCAAAGAAACCTTTCATGGCAAAAACAAACTGATTGCCCCCTTAGGCTTAACCATCTTTACTTGGGTATTCTTAATGAACTCAATCAAATGGTTGCCCGTCGATTTTATCCCCAGCATCACAGGTGCAATGGGCATTAGCCACTTTAAATCCGTACCCACTGCCGACCCTAACGGCACGTTCGGTCTTTCTATCGGCGTATTTTTACTTATTCTTTTTTACAACATCAAAGTCAAAGGCATTGGCGGCTTTACCAAAGAACTCGCTTTTACCCCCTTTAATTTTTGGGCACTCATTCCCTTTAACCTATTTTTAGAAATAGTTGGACTACTCACCAAGCCTCTATCATTAGCACTACGTTTATTTGGTAACATGTACTCAGGTGAAGTCGTCTTTATTTTAATTGCGCTACTCCCTTTTTATGCACAATGGGCACTTAACGTACCTTGGGCAATATTTCATATTCTAGTTATTCCGTTACAAGCGTTTATCTTTATGGTATTGACTGTTGTTTATCTAAGCCAAGCCCATGAAGAACACTAACGGAATATTGAATAACCCATAAATCATTAACTAAACTTAGGAGTCTTTTCATGGAACTCGTTTATATTGCTGCCTCAATCATGATTGGTTTAGGTGCGCTAGGCACAGGTATTGGATTTGCAATTTTAGGTGGCAAACTGTTGGAATCAACAGCACGTCAGCCAGAACTTGCGCCACAACTGCAAACTAAAACCTTCTTAATGGCAGGTCTATTAGATGCCGTACCAATGATTGGTGTTGGTATTGCTATGTACTTGATTTTCGTAGTCGCTTAATCAGCTACCTTTGCTGGTCAACTTCACTTAGCTAGCAAAGGGCACGACAAGAGGTAACACGCTGTGAATATAAATCTGACCCTAATTGGTCAACTTATCGCTTTCGCTATTTTTGTTTGGTTTTGCATGAAATATGTGTGGCCGCCATTAATTACGGCGATGCGTGATCGACAAGCACAAATTGCCGAAGGTTTAGATGCGGCGAATCGTGCAGCTCACGACTTAGAAGTGGCACAAAAAAAAGCCACCGAACAATTAAACGAAAGCAAAGAAAAAGCAGCAGAAATAATTGAACAGGCAAACAAACGAGCCATAACAATTATTGATGATGCAAAAGAAACTGCTAAGCAAGAAGGCGAGCGTATCGTCACTGCGGCACAAGCTGAAGTACAGCAAGAAGTAAACCGTGCCAAAGAAGAGTTACGCAAGCAAGTATCTACGCTAGTCGTATTAGGTGCAGGTCAAATTCTGCAAAAAACAGTTGATGCAAACGCACATGATGAGCTACTGCAAAAACTAGCAGACGAGCTTTAAGGCAAGACTATGGCAGAAATAACAACCCTTGCAAGACCTTATGCCAAAGCGGTATTTGCCCTCGCTAACGAAACGCAGAGCTTTGATATCTGGTCTAAAGACTTAGAATTATTATCTGCGGTAGTACAAGAAGCAGCGGTCAAAGCCAAGCTAACGCACCCATCTGCTTCTGCTCAATCACGCCAAGCACTGCTGCTGGACATTGTTGCCCAAGAGGTAAGCACGCCAGCGGCTCAATTAATTAGCGTATTAAGCGACAATGGAAGACTTCTTTTACTGCCCATGATTAGCCAGCAATACCAAGAGCTTAAGGCGCAGATGCAAAAAGTAGTTGAAACCACCATTGTCTCTGCCAATAAGTTAGACGACAAGCAACTAAACACACTGGTTGAAGCGTTAAAAAAACACTTAAAATCAGATGTAAAAGTAACACAAAAAATTGATAACTCCTTAATTGGCGGTTCCATCATTCATGCAGGTGATATGATGATAGACGGCTCCGTTAAGGGAAAACTAAGCAAACTCGCAGAAGCGATGAACTCCTAATTCGAGGATTGATGAATGCAACAACTGAATCCCTCAGAAATCAGTGAAGTAATAAAAAAACGCATCGAAAATTTAGATGTATCCGCACAAGCACAAAACGAAGGCATTATTGTCTCCGTATCAGATGGTATTGTGCGTATTCATGGCCTAGCTGATGCCATGTACGGTGAAATGATTGAATTTGAACACAACCTATTTGGACTGGCTCTTAACCTTGAGCAAGACTCTGTAGGTGCAGTAGTATTGGGTGACTACAAACCCCTTGCTGAAGGACAAATCGCAAAATGCACAGGACGAATTTTAGAAGTGCCTGTCGGCGAAGCCTTACTTGGACGTGTTGTTGATGCACTAGGCAACCCCATTGATGGCAAAGGCGCAATCAATGCCAAGCACAGCAACCCAATAGAACGAGTAGCTCCCGGTGTAATTGCACGTCAAAGTGTTGATGAGCCATTACCTACAGGTTATAAATCTGTTGACTCTATGGTGCCTATCGGACGAGGACAACGAGAATTGATTATTGGTGACCGTCAAACAGGTAAAACAGCACTAGCGATTGACACCATCATCAACCAAAAAAATAGCGGCGTAAAATGTATCTATGTAGCCATTGGGCAAAAGCAATCATCTATTGCCAACGTCGTTCGCAAACTAGAAGAACATGGCGCATTAGCACATACCATTATTGTTGCCGCAGGTGCTGCTGACCCTGCCTCGATGCAATATTTAGCGCCTTATGCTGGCTCTGCAATGGGCGAATACTTCCTTGATAAAGGCGAAGATGCCCTGATTATTTTTGATGACTTAACCAAACAGGCTTGGGCATATCGTCAAATATCCTTGCTACTAAAACGTCCTCCTGGACGAGAAGCCTATCCTGGGGACGTATTTTACTTACACTCTCGTCTTTTAGAGCGAGCCTGTCGAGTTAATGCCAACTACGTTGAAGAAGTCACCAAAGGTGCCGTCAAAGGAAAAACAGGCTCATTAACAGCGCTACCTATTATTGAAACTCAAGGTGGTGACGTTTCAGCATTTGTACCTACAAACGTCATATCCATTACAGACGGACAAATTTTTCTTGAAACCAACCTCTTTAACTCAGGCATTCGTCCAGCAATGAACGCAGGTATTTCTGTTTCTCGTGTAGGTGGTGCAGCACAAACCAAAATCATCAAAAAGCTAGGTGGTAACATTCGCTTATCTTTAGCACAATATCGTGAATTAGCAGCGTTTGCCCAGTTTGCATCTGACCTTGATGAAGCCACCCGTGCCCAATTAGAGCATGGGCATCGTGTTACAGAGCTGATGAAGCAAAAGCAATTTGCCCCCATGCCTACAGCACAAATGGGCTTAGTTTTATATGCCGCAACAGAAGGCTTTTTAAGTGATGTTGAAGTAAATAAAATTGGTGATTTTGAATCAGCCTTACTCTCTTATGCAGAAGCAGAGCACGCTGAACTATTAGAGAAAGTGAATGCCAGTGGTGGATTTAATGATGAAATTGCAAGTGAATTTAAAGCATTAATAGAAACCTTTAAACAAAATCAAGTATGGTAAAACTGACAGCTAGAGAGTCTCACTCTCTAGCTTGAACTCAAAGGCAAAAGTATGGCAGTCGGTAAGGAAATTAAAGAAAAAATTGGCAGTGTGCAAAGTACGCAAAAAATTACTTCCGCAATGGAAAAAGTTGCTGTAAGTAAAATGCGTCGTGCCCAACAGCGTATGCAACACAGCCGCCCTTATGCCGAAAGTGCAAGACGCATTGTCGGACATTTAGCAAGTGCCAATGGTGTTTCTCAACATCAGTACTTACAAGCACGTTCGATTAAGCGAGTAGGCTACATTGTAATTAGCTCAGACAGAGGTCTAGCTGGTGGTTTAAACATTAACATGTTCAAGACCCTGCTCACAGACATCAAAGACTTTCATGAGCAAAAAATAGAAATAGATTATTGTGCGGTTGGAGCAAAAGCCGTACAGTTCTTAGCCAGCAGTGGTGGCAATGTTGTTGCCGCAGAATCTGGTTTAGGCGACGTACCAGAGTTACAAACACTCATAGGTGCAATTCAAGCAATGTTAGAAAACTTTAATACAGGTAAAATTGATAGGCTATTTTTGGTATTTAACCGTTTTGTAAATACCATGACCCAAAAGCCAACCATTAATCAGCTTTTGCCCTTAGAAAAGTTTGATACACAAGACCTTGGGGAGCATTGGGATTATTTATATGAACCCAATGCAGAGTCCATTCTTGATGGGCTATTAATGCGCTACATCGAGTCACAAGTCTATCAGGCAGTAGTTGAAAATAACGCCTGTGAACAAGCGGCACGCATGTTAGCGATGAAAAATGCAACAGACAACGCTGGGGAATTGATTAACGAGCTTAATCTGCTTTATAACAAAGCCAGACAAGCCGCAATTACTCAGGAAATATCTGAAATTGTAGGTGGAGCAGCGGCGGTTTAGCCCAGCTATCACACAACTGTAAATGTAAAGAGGAAAGATAAATGAGCGGACGTATCGTACAAATTATCGGTGCTGTAATCGACGTAGAATTTCAACGTGATAGCGTACCAGGTATCTACGACGCCCTAACGGTAGATGGCACAGAAACAACCCTAGAAGTACAACAACAACTAGGCGATGGCATGGTGCGTACCATTGCAATGGGCTCAACCGAAGGTCTTAAACGTGGTTTAAATGTAACCAATACTGGCGCACCTATTTCTGTACCAGTAGGTAAAGAAACCTTAGGGCGCATTATGGACGTATTAGGTCGTCCCATTGATGAATGTGGACCTATTGGCGAACAAGAACGTGCGTCTATTCATCGAGATGCCCCTAAATTTGATGAACTCTCAAGCACCACAGACCTATTAGAAACTGGCATTAAAGTCATTGACTTAATCTGTCCTTTTGCCAAAGGTGGTAAAGTAGGTCTATTTGGTGGAGCAGGTGTTGGTAAAACCGTCAACATGCTAGAACTAATCAACAACATTGCCAAAGCGCAAAGTGGTTTATCTGTATTTGCAGGAGTTGGAGAACGGACTCGTGAAGGTAACGACTTCTATTACGAGATGGCAGAATCAGGTGTAGTTGACTTAGAAAACAAACCAAACTCAAAAGTGGCCATGGTTTACGGACAAATGAACGAACCCCCAGGTAACCGTTTACGAGTTGCACTAACAGGGTTAACCATGGCGGAAAAATTCCGTGATGAAGGTAAAGACGTACTGTTTTTTGTTGACAACATTTACCGCTACACCCTAGCAGGAACAGAAGTATCAGCCCTATTAGGACGTATGCCATCAGCGGTAGGCTATCAGCCCACATTAGCAGAAGAAATGGGGGTATTACAAGAACGCATTACCTCAACCAAAACAGGTTCTATTACTTCCGTACAAGCGGTGTATGTCCCTGCCGATGACTTAACCGACCCATCGCCAGCAACCACCTTTGCGCACCTTGACTCAACAGTGGTACTAAGTCGTGATATTGCCTCTAAAGGTATTTATCCTGCCATTGACCCACTAGATTCCACCTCTCGTCAGCTAGACCCTCTAGTAATTGGACAAGCGCATTATGACGTTGCTCGAGGTGTACAAAACGTCTTACAGCGTTATAAAGAACTAAAAGACATTATCGCCATTTTAGGTATGGACGAACTATCAGATGAAGACAAACTACTGGTAGGACGTGCCCGTAAAATTGAACGCTTTTTATCTCAACCATTCCACGTTGCAGAAGTATTCACAGGCTCTCCAGGCAAATATGTTTCACTAAAAGAAACCATTGCTGGCTTTAAAGGACTGCTTGATGGTGATTTTGATGACTTACCAGAACAGGCTTTCTATATGGTAGGATCCATAGAAGAAGCCGTAGAAAAGGCAAAAGCCTTTAAGGAATAAAGCATGAGCAGCAGCGTAAATTGTGATGTAGTCAGTGCTGAAAAAAAGCTATTTAGCGGAGCCGCTGAAATGGTCATAGTCTCAGGCGAAGCTGGCGATTTAGGCATTATGCCCGGGCACACACCATTGCTTTCTGGTTTGCGTCCAGGGCCGGTACGCATCATCAAACAAGGCGGCAATGAAGAAGTCATTTATGTCTCTGGTGGTTATCTTGAAGTACAGCCAAACCAAGTCATTGTATTGGCAGACACAGGACTAAGAGCCACCGACATTGACGAAGCAAAAGCAGTAGCCGCCAAAGAAAAGGCCGAAAAAGCCATGGAAAACTCCACTGGCGAATTAGACTACTCTAAAGCCGCTGCCGAGCTTGCAAGAGCATCAGCCATGCTACGCACACTAGAAGAGCTGCGTATTCGCGCCAGCCGCTAATATTAAAATAAGCCAGCATTTGCTGGCTTATTTCCTTTTTACCTCAATATAAGCCCTCTTTCTTGAATATAGGTTTTGCTTTTTTAAAACCTCATTGCCTACCCTAGATAGATATCAAGCCACCAGCAATAGAATAAAAAATAAATAATAAAAAAACGAGCAACCAAGCACTACAGTAACTAGATTTAAGCTATAATAACGCCATTATTCATTTACCCTAAAGACATTACCTGCTATGGTTAACAAAACAAATTAGTCCTTTTTTATGACAGAAACCCCAAAGCACATTTTTATTTTAGAAGATCAAACCAGTTGCCTAAAACGCCTAACCAGTTTAGTGCGTCAAACCTTATCTATTAATAAAATTAGCACTGCCAGAGACCTAGCCCAAGCATATAAATGCGACACCAGCCAATGTCAATTAGGATTTATTGATTTACAACTACCAGATGGCAACTCTTTTGATTTTATGACCCATCACCTACAAACCTACCCACATATCCCACTGATTGTAACCACCTTATACAACGATGATGAACATGTTTTTAAAGCGCTAGCACTAGGCGTATCTGGGTACTTACTAAAATCCGATAATGACGAACTGTTATTACACTCACTAAACAGCCTACTACTTGGACAAATTCCCATATCTCCTTATATTGCCAAACGCCTTATGCAAAAAGTAGACAACACGGAAGAGCAGCCCATTTGTGATGGTAAAAACATACAAGTCAATGATAAAAAGATAGAACTAAGTGAGCGAGAGCTAGAAACCCTACAATACATAAGCAAAGGGCTTTTAACCAAGCAAGTTGCCCATGAAATGGGGATTTCCACTTACACCGTTAATGATGTAGTTAAGCGAATTTATCGTAAATGCCATATTCGTAATCGTATAGAAGCAAAAGAATTTGCCAGCAAGCACAACCTAATTTAACGCCTACAGAAGTAACCAAGCACTCGTATCAAAACGCAATTTAGCAATGACTCCACCCTCCGTCTGCGCTGTCCAACTGACCTCTCCGCCCAGTCCATTTACACGCCTTTTAATAGAAGACAAGCCAATACCAAGTTCCCAGTCATCAATACAGGTTTGTGCGCCATTATTGCAAACCTCAACCTCACAGCACTCAGCATTAATGACAATATTAATTTGCACACAACTGACCCCTTGGTGCTGTAAAGCATTACGAGACAACTCACTAACAATCGCATTTAACTGTAGCGTAGCCAAAGCAGAAATCATTTTCTCCTCTAGCTCTGGAGCGAGTATGATATTGCAGTTTACCTCTAGCTCCCCTATATCTAAGCGCAAAATATGATGCTGTAAACTCGCCATTAAAGCCCCAACACTTTGTTCGTCCTGATGCAAAGCATGAGTTAAGGTGCGTAATTGCTCCAGAGTTTGCTGTGCATATTGAGGGATATTATCATTTAAGCCATACGCTAAATGATGTAAGCGTCCACCAATATCATCATGTAAATCATGGGCAATTTGCAAACGAGTTTGCGTTTCGCCAGCGGCAAAAGCCGCCTGCTCACGTTGTTGTGCATTAGACAACTCTTGGAGCATACTCAAAGTTTTAACATCTCGCTCATTAAATAAGCGTTTACCCTTATTTGGTGCAGACAACCTAAGCCCATATTTTGGGGTAATACTCAATTGCAACTGCTCTCCAGAGCAAATAATCTGTATCTTGCTTTGTGTTGCTTTTAGCTCAATTATTTCTGCGTTTTTAGCATCTATCGCCTGCATAAAAAGGCGTTTTTGATGTGCCCAAAACGCACTAGAATTAACCTTAACCTGTCTTAATTGTTGCAACAAAAGAGACGCATTAAGCAATAAATTAATATGACTTCGCAACTGTCGATACTGAAAGAAAAAGCTCATACCCAAAATAGCAAACAAACTCGCAAGCAAGCTAATCCCAATATCCATAGGCTCATTACGCAAACCAAACTGGTTAACTAGTGCAAAGCTCACAAGCAACACCAATGCCCCCACCAGCAAGGCATAAAACAACCACCACCAATAAGCGATACGATAAAGCTGATGGCGAAACAGCAACAAAAACAACACCGCATTACTGGTTATACTAATCAGCCCCAACATTAAATTAGGCGTTAGCGTTAAATGTTGCCAATAATGAAAAACCACAAAATTAAGCGTACTAAATAAAATGCAAGCAAACACCCCAAAGGCAAACAGCATACGCATACTCACCTTATCTACCAAACTAACGCCCTCTTTGCGAGTTAACCACCACTGCACAGAAAAAACGCCAATAAATAAAACCGCCAAAAGGTTACTAGAGGCTCGTAAATAACCAATTGCAAAAGACGCCTGCGCCAACAAGAACACCAGATTAAACGCATATACAACACAAGCACCAAGCCAAAGTACAGGCCAAAGCCCATGGCGGTTGGGTAAATAGCTAGGTTGGGTTAACCATAACCTAAGAAAAAGCAGCGAGCTGAACGCAACCATCGTCATATTAGCAATAAACTTTGTCCATAAATACCAATCAGGCACAGCCCAACTGCGGCTCATTGCCGCAACCGACAACACCAAAGTTAAAGAAGAACACACCAAAGAGAGGCACAACAACAACCGACCAGATGTCTCATTATCAGGGGTATACTGGTTATCTTCCTTAGATGCGTTTTTATGCCAATAAAGCGTTATCCACGCCAGCAACATACCCAGCAAATACAGCACCCGATACAACCAAAAACCAACACCCAGCTCGCTCCAACTGGCGGATTTTGCTTGTACATCAACAACATCGCCGTTGCTTTTTTTAAAACGAATAGGCTCTAAGCGCAGCTCGTATAGTTTTTGTTCTAAATTAAATGAACCTATCACATCACTTAAACTGGCGGCATAATCAGGGGTAGAAAGTAAAATCTGGTTATCAAGTTTGACCCAAGAATAATCAACAAGCACATCGGTTAATAAAGCCCCATCTGTTATTTCAGGCAAATTGCTGCTAGTTACTTGCCAGCCTTGCACACCATCATCTTGCAGCACCAAAGGTTGCCACTTAAAACCCAGATAAGTAGCAAAATATTTATCTAAAAAAGTACTGCTTAGCATCAGCACAAAACTGACAAATAAACAAAGATAGCAATGCCAAAGGCGCATAAAAAACTCGAATTAAAAATCAAACACTAATAATAAAATAAAACTATAAACTAAGCCATGCTTGGGTACGAAATACCAACACCACAGATGCGCCTCCTGTTGTATTAGCACGCCATGTAACCGTACCACCCAACTGTAAAACACGTCGTCTAACAGACGTCATACCAATACCATTTTCCCAATCCTCAACCGCAGTTTGCGCTCCATTATTATGAATACTGACATTCACATTTTCCGCATCAATTTTAATATATACAGCCACCTTACTAACCTGTTTATGCTGTAAGGCATTACGGCATAACTCACTGACAATCGCAGACAACTGCAACATACTAATAGAAGAAAGAGGATAGGTATTTAGCGTCTCACAAATACAGGTATCAAAATCCACCTGCACCGTACCGCTTTCCCCAATGCGTAGCGCATTATGCCGCAAACTGGCAACAAACAGCCCCAGCTCCTGCCCATTTTGATGTAACGCATGGGTCAATGTACGCAACTGCTCCAAAGTGCTTTGTGCACGTCCAGCAACATCATCGGAGTGATCATAAATCATCTGGTGCAATCGTCCTCCAATATCATCATGCAAATCGTGAGCAATTTGCAGACGGGTTTGTTTTTCCCCAGCGGCAAACGCCTCTTGCTCACGTTCTTTAACACGAATTAAATTTTGCAATAGCTCAGCGGTTTTGACATCTTGCTCATTAAACAAGCGTTGTCCTTTATTAGGTGCAGATAGCAACAACGCCTTACGCTTTTCTTCTAAAATCAGCAACTGCATTTGTTCACCGCTATGGCACAGCTTAATATCAGGGTCATCGGTTGCGGCAACAACCAGCTCTGCTTGCAAGCAATCAAAAGCACGCTGTAGTAAATCTGCTTGGGCTTGCCAAAACGCATCAGAGTCCACCGTTAGCCGTGCTGTTTTTTGTGCGCTTAATGTCGCATTTTGAATAATGTTAATATGCCGAGACAAAAGGCGAAACACAAACCAAAAAGCAACCAGCATTGCCACCATAACAGACAAAACAACACTCACAACAAAATTTTTGCTACTATGATTTTGCCCAAAATCACTACCAATAAAAAAGCTAAACAAAAAAGCCAACGCCGCAAACGTAATGGCATACAGCAACAACCACCAAGAATCGATACGATACAAATATTGACGAAAAATCAATAGCAGCGTGCTCAAGCTCATCAACAAACTCATAGTAGCGTTCAGCAAAGTAGGATTAGTAGGAGCATTTAATATTTGGCTATGCAGCAAAAAATTATAAATGCCATAAATCAACCCAATGCACAAATTAAAGCTAAACGCCGCTTTTAAAGCAGCACGGTCAATCAAGCAAGACTGGTCTTTACACACCAAAAACCACTGCAATGCCAACAGAGCAAAAACCGAAGCAGGCAGCAATGCATACGCCAGATGTAAAAGTCCCATAGCACCTTGATGCTGCCAAGCAATCAAATGGGAAGCCAGCAAAAAATAGCCAGCGCACAATGCGTACAGCCCCCAAAAAAGATAATTTTTTGCAAATAAGTTACGCGGCAATCTAAACAACAAAACAATCCATATTGCCATATAAAAAGAAGCCACATACAAAGACAGATGGTATCGTAAAAGCAACAAACGGCTATCCATCGCCCATTGGCGATCAAGGCTAACTGGTCCAAACAAAACACACAGCCCCAAGCTAACCAGCAAGCAAACCATCAACATTTGCTCAACACTAATATCCGCAATAGGCCGACTGTCCAAAGAAACCTTACTCAAGCATAAACAGCCGACAGCAAGCAACAAACACAAATAAAAAAAGCCGTGATACGCCCAAAAATAGCCGCTTAAATCTTGCCAGCGCATTGGCTTAGTACTTAAAGCAACCTGCGAGCCATCAAATTTGCTAAATACAATTGGCACATTCGCTGCCTCATAAGCCATAGCCTCTTGCTCTAAGCTGCGCTTAAAATACGCCATAGTTGGCGAAGCATCAGGAAAGCGAATTAAAAAACCTGAATTAAGCGCAAAGCCATGCTCAGCAAAACGCACATGGGTTAACAGGTCGCCTTTTTTCAGCGAGGGCACGTTACTGCTTGTTACCTCCCAAGCAAATTGCCCTTGTGCAAGTTCAATAGGTTGCCAAGTAAATCCCAGCCATAGGCTTTGCTGCTTATCATGCAGCGTCAATGCGCTGGCCGCCAAAAACGACAGCACAATCAACCCCCAAGAAAAATATAATCGCATATTGCCCTCTGTATAAACCTCTTTCATAAGCCAATAAGCTGCCAAGATATAAGTACAGATAACAGAGCTCAATCCCCAATATTGGGGATTGACAGGGCTTATTCTGCTGTGTTAACGCCAGCAATCGTTGCCTAATTAAAGTGCACAGCAGCCCCATTTTTTAATAATTGAACCAAAGTTAAATAAAAAATAAAAAATTTTAGCCTATTTAAAGCACATTTAAATAGCCCCACCAAAAACCCATTAACTCTTTTTATTACAAGCAATTAAGCTCTTTTTCAACGCATCAAAAAAAGCCTAAATCATACTTTTTTATTTTTGTCAATCCCCAATGTTGGGGATTGAGGCATATTAATAAGGCAACTATCGTGAACAAGTTATCAACAAAACGATGCCTAGCATCATCTATTTAATGTAACTTGAGGACGTAATTATGCGAAACCCAATTATTAAACAAAAAAATCTAAGCAAGCTAGTGCTGACACTTAGCTGCGCCCTACTTGCAGCCTGTAGTAGCAGTGGCTCAGGCTCAGGCTCTAGCAATAACAACAATAACAATAACCAACATACCAAACCAATGCCAGAAATAAGCATTGTTACCCCCAGAATTTTAAAATCCGCAGGGGAAGAAGTGCTTATTTCGGGTAAAAAGCTCAAAGAGGCCATCGTGACCTTTGAGTCCAACAACCTCTCGCCCACCACGCAAACCGACAGCCTCATTAAAGTGGCATTTCCAGCTAAAGCCGCAGGGGATTATCAAGTTGATATTGACGGTCAAAAATTTGCTATCTCCTACTTTAGCCCCTACACCAAAGTGGTATCAGGCGCAAATCACAGTTGTGGCATTTTGCCCAACAAAAAAGTGGAATGCTGGGGGAACAATAGTTTCAAACAAACTCATAACAGCCCACAGGGGATAATTCTATCGCCCAAAGCCGTTACCGGCCTTGAAAACGTAACGGATTTAGCCTTAGGTGCCAGCCATAGCTGTGCGTTATTAGCCGATAAAACCGTCAAATGCTGGGGGAAAAAAGATAACGGCCTTTTAGCGGTGTCAGGTATGGGCACTCAAGCCACACCAATACAGGTAACAGGCTTAACCGATGTAAGTGCCATTAGTGCAGGACGCTACCATTCTTGCGCCATTATCGGTGAGGCAACGGCAACAACTGATAGCACGGTTAAATGTTGGGGTTTTAACAATTATAAGCAAATAACCAACTCCTCCATTACCTCTTTTAGCACGCCTGTAAATGTGAGTAATACGCATATGACCAAAGCAATACAGGTGTCAGTGGGTGCCGATAGCACGTGCTTCTTATTATTTGACAAAACCGTCAAGTGCCGAGGCAGGAACAATAGTGGGCAAACGGGCACTCACCCAAGCGTGGCAATACAGCCAGGCTTTAATACAGTTGGCTTAGGTGGCGCTAGCAACAACACAGCCACACAAATCGTCTCTGGAGAGTACCACCACTGCGCCTTAAAAACAGATAAAACCATAAAGTGTTGGGGGTTAAACTCTGTAGGTCAGTTGGGCGATAAAACCGCTGTTTCTTCAACCAGTGGCGCTCCAAAATATGCCGTACCAGTACATACCAGTGTTTCAGATAACACTCCCTTAGCAAATGTTAAACGCATTGCTGCAGGTGGATATTTTACCTGCGCCCTATTAACCAGCGGCAGCATGAAGTGCTGGGGAAATAACGGTGATGCTCAGTTAGGTGATGGCACCACTACAAACCGCACTACCCCAGTTGATGTTCAACAAATCACCAATGCAACAGGCTTGACGGTAGCCCATACAACAACCTGTGCAATATTTGCAAATGCAATGCCTAAATGCTGGGGTGCAAATTCACAGGGCCAAGTAGGTATTGGCACAAGCTCTGCTTCTGTATCTGCTCCAACAGAAGTGGCGAGTAGCTATGCTCAACAAAAACGTCCCATAGCAGGGCTTGATACCGTGGTAGCTGCATCTGGCGGTGACCGTTTTTATTGTGCCGTACTTGCCGATGGGCACATTAAATGCTGGGGGAAAAATTCTTATGGGCAGCTAGGTAATAGCTCAAATGTTGACTCAACTACTCCTGTAGAGGCAACGGGTATTAGCAATGCCAAACAAATTGCATCTGGGTATAGGCATAGCTGTGCGGTATTAGACGATGGCACAATTAAATGCTGGGGACGCAATAGATCTGGGCAGCTTGGTGATGACACCACCATGAATAGCAACCAACCTACCGCGGTTAATAATATCAATAATGCCGTGCAAGTGGTGGCAGGGTTTAACCATACCTGTGCATTACTACAGGACAAAAAAGTGAAATGCTGGGGAGACAGCAGCGCTGGACAATTTGACCTACCAACAGGCAAGACTGGCCATGAACCTGTGGATATTGCAGGCTTAACCAATGTAACCAAGCTATCTGCCTATATGGGGGAGCATACTTGTGCTTTAACAGAGGCAGGTAAGGTAATGTGCTGGGGGAGTAATAGTTACGGACAACTTGGCGACGGCTCAACTACCCCAAGCGGCTATAACAGCACCCCCCAAGCAGTGGTCGGCATCTCTAATGCCATTGATATTGCCGTAGGTTATGAACACAGTTGTGCGCTCCTAAACGACAAAACCGTTAAATGCTGGGGGAATAATAACGGCGGTGCATTAGGCGTGGGTAAACCAGACTCTTATAAGACCGCCACACCAGAGTTAATAAACAACTTAACGGGTGTGAAAAAAATACGTACCTCTTATTACTTTAGCTGCGCTGTATTAGACGATAACAGCGCCAAATGCTGGGGCACAAATAGTAGCAAACAGCTAGGTGATGGCACCAATACCAATAGAAACACCCCCGTTAGCCTGAGCGTGCTGAAAGGCAAGATAGATGATATGGCCTTGTCTATTAATGGCACTCTGGCGATACAGGGCACCTTAATTAGCACCGTTAACTAATCATCTTTTTTTGCCGCTTAAAGCCCATTGCTTTAAGCGGCAAGGTATTCAACCTAATTATTAAACCTAGTTATTAACGTTAAAAAGGAAATCATCATGTTTAATTTAAAAAAAATACCTACCTACCGCCTTGCTAAGTGCGTGGCACTGGCAAGCGTCATTGCATTAACAACAGCTTGTAGCGGCGGCGGTGGCGGTGGCTCAAGCTCAGGCGGCTCAGGTGGCGGCACAAATAACAACAACCAACATACCAAACCAACGCCAGAAATAAGCATTGTTACCCCCAGAATTTTAAAACCCGCAGGGGAAGAAGTGCTTATTTCGGGTAAAAAGCTCAAAGAGGCCATCGTGACCTTTGAGTCCAACAACCTCTCACCCACCACCCAAACCGACACCCTCATTAAAGTGGCATTTCCAGCTAAAGCCACAGGGGATTATCAAGTTGATATTGACGGTCAAAAATTTGCTATCTCCTACTTTAACCCCTCCTACACCAAAGTGGTATCAGGCGCAATTCACAGTTGTGGCATTTTGCCGAGCAAAAAAGTGGAATGCTGGGGGAATAACTTTGATACACAAACGTATAACGACGCGAGTCAGGGGCGAATTCGCTCGCCAAAACTCGTTGCCGGCCTTGAAAACGTAACGGATTTAGCCTTAGGTGCCAGCCATAGCTGTGCGTTACTAGCCGATAAAACCGTTAAATGCTGGGGGCGCAAAGATAACGGCCTTGTAGCGGTGTCAGGCTCGGGAAAACAAGGTACGCCAACACTCATAGCAGGCTTAACCAATGTAAGTGCCATTAGTGCGGGGCGCCATCACTCTTGCGCCATTATAGGCGAGGCAACAGCAACAACCGATAGCACGGTTAAATGTTGGGGTGCTAACAATCATCGTCAAATTAATGAGAACAACAATGGCCTTTATACTGCGCCTACAGATGTGAATTTGGGTGCAAGCCTTACCCGTATGACCAAAGCAATACAGGTGTCAGTGGGTAACGAGAGTACGTGCTTTTTACTATCTGACAAAACCGTTCAGTGTCGAGGCAGAAACAATGTTGGGCAAACAGGCGGTTACAGTGCGTCACTAGCAAGAGACTTTAAGCTGATGAACATAGGCTCAGGCGCAGCTAGCAAAGCCAAACAAATCGTCTCTGGAGACAACCATCACTGTGCATTAAGAGCGGATAACACCGTAGTATGCTGGGGATTAAACAGTTTTGGTCAGTTGGGCGATAACACAACGGTTACCTCAACCAGTGGCACTCCAAAATATCCCGTGGTGGTACATACCAGTGCTTCAAGCGCCACTCCCTTAGCAAATGTTAAACGCATTGCTGCAGGTGGTAATTTCACCTGCGCCCAATTAACCAGCGGCAGCATGAAGTGCTGGGGAGATAATACTAATTATCAGTTAGGTAATCGCACTGGTGCAAACAGCTCCACCCCAGTTGATGTTCGATTAATCACTAATGCAACAGGCTTAGCGGTAGGCAGTGCAACGGCCTGTGCATCTTTTGCAAATGCGATGCCTAAATGCTGGGGGACTAACTCAGAGGGCCAAGTAGGTGCTAATTCGCTAACTGCTACTTTTGACACACCAGAAGAAGTGGCGAGTAGATATTCTCAACAAAAACGTCCCAAAGCAGGGCTTGATACCGTGGTAGCTGCATCTGGTGGAGACTTTTTTTATTGTGCTTTATTAGCCGATGGGCACATTAAATGTTGGGGGCCCAATCACCGTGGGCAATTAGGTAATGGCTCAACTTCCTATTCTAATGCCCCTGTAAATGTCATGGGTATTAGCAATGCCAAACAAATTGCATCTGGGTATGAGCATAGCTGTGCGGTATTAGACGATGGCACAATTAAATGCTGGGGGCTAAATAGATTTGGACAGCTTGGTAATAACACCACCATGAATAGCTCTCAACCTACAGCGGTTAATAATATCAATAATGCCGTGCAAGTGGTGACAGGCTTTTACCATACCTGTGCATTACTACAGGACAAAAAAGTGAAATGCTGGGGAGCAAGTAGCGCTGGACAATTTGCCCTACCAGCAGGCAAGAATGGCCGTGAACCTGTGGATATTGCAGGCTTAACCAATGTAACCAAGCTATCTGCCAATATGGGCTCGCATACTTGCGCTTTAACAGAGGCAGGCAAGGTAATGTGCTGGGGGAGTAATAATAAAGGACAACTTGGCGACGGTTTAGCCACCAGTGGCTCTAACACCACCCCAAAAGCAGTGGTCGGCATCTCTAATGCCATTGATATTGCCGTAGGTAATGCACACAGTTGTGCGCTCCTAAACGACAAAACCGTTAAATGCTGGGGTGGTAATAACAACGGTGCATTAGGCGTGGGTAAAGGAAACTCTTATGTCACCGCCACACCAGAGTTAATAAGTAATTTAACGGGTGTGAAGAAGATAAGAGCATCTTCGGATTTTAGCTGTGCTGTATTAGACGATAACAGCGCCAAATGCTGGGGCGCAAATAATAGAATGCAGTTAGGTGATGGCACCCGTACCACTAGAAACACCCCCGTTAGCCTGAGCGTGCTGAAAGGCAAGATAGATGATATGGCCTTGTCTGTTAATGGCACTCTGGCGATACAGGGCACCTTAATTAGCACCGTTAACTAATCATCTTTTTTTGCCGCTTAAAGCCCATTGCTTTAAGCGGCAAGGTATTCAACCTAATTATTCAACCTAGTTATTAACGTTAAAAAGGAAATCATCATGTTTAATTTAAAAAAAATACATACATACCGCCTTGCTAAGTGCGTGGCACTGGCAAGCGTCATTGCATTAACAACGGCCTGTAGCGGCGGCGGTGGCTCAAGCTCTGGCGGCTCAGGTGGCTCTGATGGTAATGGTGGCGGTACACCCAACATTAGTATTGTCACTCCCATGACCCTGTTTAAGTCTGGCGGCAAGGTGCGTATTTCAGGGGCAAACTTACAAAACCTAACCCCTGTGTTTGCCTCTGCCAACATCACGCCGACCAAGCAAACCAACAACCTGATTGAGCTAACCCTCCCTGCCCAAAGCGCAGGCGAGCATACACTCAGTGTTAATGGTAAAGACTACAATCTTACATACCGTGGTGCCTATACCAAGGTCTCCAGCGGCTATAAACTTAGCTGTGGTCTGTTGCCTGATAAAACCGTTGAGTGCTGGGGTATAAATAACAGCTACCAGCTTGGTAACGGTACGGGTCCATTTAGGAGAAATCACAGTTATAAGCCTGATTTTGTAAAAGCCCCCCGAAGCAATAATAAATTAACCAATATCACGGATATTTCCGTTGGCTTTGACCATTCTTGTGCGGTGAATACCAACTCTCAGGTGCTTTGTTGGGGGGCAGCAGGTGGTAAAGGCAAACGTGGGGATAAGAATTTGTTATACGGCAACGATCACGCTTCATCTAACCTTGTGTTTTCAACTTTTACACCGACAAGAACACATTTAACCGGTGCCAGCAAAGTGGTGGCAGCAAGACATCATAGTTGTGCCTTAATGACAGATAAAACGGTTAAATGCTGGGGAGATGCAGGTGATTACCGAGTTGGCTCTGGCAGTGGTGCAGCTTGGTTTCCAACAACCGTGCCAGGTGTTTCTAACGTCATTGCATTAGCCGCAGGCAATGATCATACCTGTGCCCTAAAAGGTGATAAAACCGTGATGTGCTGGGGGGTAAATAGCAAAGGTCAGTTGGGTAAGGCCGTATCACCACGTAGTGCGCCTTCAGCGGTTGCAGGTTTAGCCAATGTGAAGCAAATTGCGGCTAATCAGCATCACACTTGTGCGCTTTTAACCGACAAAACGGTTAAGTGCTGGGGTAATAATGATCAGGGTCAAGTAGGTAATGGAGTAAGAAGTAACACGCCTGTTTCCAGTCCTAGTGATGTCATTAAAACCGTAGGCGGCACCAGTAAATTATCAAATGTCGCTAAGATTGCTTTAGGGCATGGGTATAGTTGTGCCCTGTTAGAAAATGGTAATGCCAAATGCTGGGGGCTTAATAACAACTATCAATTAGGTGATGGTACACGCGCAAATCGTCTGGTGCCAGCTTATGTTAAAAACGGCTCTAGCTATTTGTCTAAAGTCACAGACATTAGCGCAGGCTATAACCATACCTGTGCTGCCACTGAAGACAGCCTATTAAAATGCTGGGGGGAAAATTCTACTGGACAGTTGGGTAATACAACCAGCGTTACTTCATCTGCACCTGTTGATATTGCTATTGCAGGCAGTAAAAAACAACCGCTCTTAAATATAGATAATGTTAAGCAGGTTGCCGCTGGCCCACATCACAGTTGTGCCGTATTGCATGATAAAACCGTGAAGTGCTGGGGGCGTAATGATAATGCACAAATTGGCAGCGGTGCCGTAACCGCAGGTACAAGCCCACAACCGCCTGTTAGCGTTGGCAATATTGACAATGCCGTTTATGTTAGTGCAGGTGAAAAGCACAGTTGTGCCTTACTTGAAGATAAAACCGTTAAGTGTTGGGGTAGAGACCAAAACGGCGCAACCGGTAATCCAAACAGAGTGGGCGCAAGCCAAACGTTAGTGCCTGCTAGAGTTACTGGTTTATCTAATGTGGTGCAGTTGGTGGTGTCTAAAGGAACTCACAGTTGTGCGTTATTAGCCGACTCAAAAGTTAAGTGCTGGGGTGAAAATGGTGCTGGTCAACTAGGCAACAACGCACAGGGTTTTCCCCTTTATAGTGCTACACCTGTGTATGTGCATACCAGTAAGACTGACTCAAGCCCTTTAAGTGGGGTAAAACAAATTACCGCTGGCATTAGGCATACCTGTGCGGTATTAAATGATAACACCGTTAAATGCTGGGGATACGGTAATAATGGCGAACTAGGCTCTTATACAGCTGGCTTAGGCGTTTTTTATGTTAAAGCCCCCGTGCCAGTTGCGGGCCTCACTAATATTAAGCAAGTGGTTGCCGGTGCAAAACACACCTGTGCCTTATACAACACCCTTGAACGCATTAGATGCTGGGGTCAGCAAAAAGATGGCGTGTTAGGCAATAGTTTATCCACTTCTGCTACTGTCTCTAGGCCTACTGATGTGCGTTTTTTGACATTAGCCACAAACGAGAAAATCACTAAATTATCAGCTGGCTTCTATCATACCTGTGCCCTTATAGGCGATAGCAAAGTGGGCTGCTGGGGCAAAGCCAGCAACAAGCAATTGGCTGATAATGAAATCAGAATGACCTATCGAACAAAGGCGATTGAGGCGAAAATTTTTGATGGCAAAATCGACGACCTCTCTCTTGGTAATGAATACAGCTTGTTTTTACAAGGCTCATTAGTTACCACAACCAAAGATTAAATAAACCTTGAATTTAAAAAACGCCTTGTCGCTTAAATCAATTTAAGTGCCAAGGCATCAATCTTAATACTGAAAAGGGCATAATTATGTTTAATTCAAAAAAAGTCCATACTCCCAACCTTGCTAAGTGCGTGGCACTGGCAAGCGTTATTGTATTAACAACGGCCTGTAGCGGCGGTGGCTCAAGCTCTGGCGGCTCAGGCGGCTCAGGCGGCTCTGATGGTAATGGTGGCGGTACATCTAACATTAGTATTGTCACCCCTATGACTCTGTTTAAAGCTGGTGGCAAGGTGCGTATTTCAGGGACAAACTTACAAAACCTAACCCCTGTGTTTGCCTCTGCCAACATCACGCCGACCAAGCAAACCAATAACCTCATTGAACTAACTCTACCTGCCCAAAGCGCAGGCGAGCATAAACTCACCCTTAATGGTAAAGACTACAATCTTACATATCGTGATGGTTATACCAAGGTCTCCAGCGGGCATGGCTATAGTTGTGGAATTTTAGTTGATAAAACCGTTGAGTGCTGGGGTATGAACAACCATAAGCAACTCGGCAATGGCACAACAACCAACAGCGATAACCCCACATTTGTAAAAGCCCCCGGATCCACTAATAAATTAACCAATATTACGGATATTTCTGTCAACGATGCCCATGCCTGTGCGGTTAATACCAGCGGCGAGGTACTTTGTTGGGGGAGTAAAGATAGCGATAAACGTGGTGATAATGGCAGCTTAACCAGTGCCAATGAAGCAACGCCCAATTATGTATTGGCAAGTGCTTCTACTAGGTTTACTGGCGCAACCAAAGTGGCTGTATCAGGTCAACACAGCTGTGTATTAATGACAGATAAAACGGTTAAATGCTGGGGCGTAAAAGATCTTTTCCGACAGGGTATAGTAGGTACAGGTACGGTTAAGTTCCCAACAACGGTGCCAAGCGTCTCTAACGTGACTGCATTAGCCGCAGGCAATGCCCATACCTGTGCGTTAAAGGGCGATAAAACCGTTACCTGTTGGGGTGCTTTTCTAACAAGTAACAGTGGATCTCCACCTACACAGGTATCAGGTTTAACCAATGTGACGCAAATTGACGCTTTGTGGACTAATGCTTGTGCGCTTTTAACCGACAAAACCGTTAAATGCTGGGGAATGAATGAATCTGGTCAAATAGGTAATGGCATAAAAAATGGGCATTCATATTTTGAGACTACGCCCACAACCGTCCTTATGCCGCCTAATGGTGCCAGCGCCTTACAAAATGTTGCTAAGATTTCTATTGGGCGAAGTCATGTTTGTGCCCTGCTAGAAAGCGGCAAAGTCAGTTGTTGGGGCAAAACTTCTAATGGACAGTTAGCGGGCACAGGCGGTTCATGGATAGGCTACCCCGCAAATGTTACAAGCGGCTCTACAGATTTAACCAATGCCACAGATATTAGCGCAGGATACGAGTTTAGCTGTATTGCCACGAAAGACAGCGTATTAAAATGCTCAGGCAACAACGGTGAGGGACAATTAGGTAATGGTACTCGTACGAACTCACTCACCCTTGTTGATATTGCTATTTCAGGCAGTAAAAAACAACCGCTCGCTAATATAGATAATGTTAAGCAGGTTGCCGCTGGCCCACAGCACAGTTGTGCCGTATTGCATGATAAAACCATAAAGTGCTGGGGGCGTAATGACCATGGGCAACTAGGCAGCGGAGCTGTGAGCACAGGCACAAGCCCACAGCCACTTGTTAGCGTTGGCAATATAAACAATGCAACTCAAGTGGGTGTTGGTGATTTATATAGCTGTGCCTTACTTGAAGATAAAACCGTTAAATGCTGGGGTAAAGATGAATATGGCGCAACAGGTAACCCAAGCAGAGTAGGCGCAAGCCAAACGCTAGTACCTGCTACAGTTGCTGGTTTATCTAATGTGGTGCAATTGGTGGTGTCTAAAGGGACTCACAGTTGTGCGTTATTAGCCGACTCAAAAGTTAAATGCTGGGGTGATAACCGCTATGGTCAGCTAGGCAACAATCCTCAGAGTGCGCCTGTTTATGGCACACCTGTTTACGTGCATACCAGTAAGACTGACTCAAGCCCTTTAAGTGGCGTAAAACAATTGTCGGCAGGCGCTGGTCACACCTGTGCGGTATTAAATGACAACACCGTTAAGTGCTGGGGTTTGGGTGTAACAGGCCAACTGGGTTCTTATCCTGCCACTGGTGGCGCTACTTATGCCAAGGCAGCACCAATTTTGGTTGCAGGATTAAGCAATGTAAAACAAGTGGTTGCAGGCACAAAACATACCTGTGCCTTATTAGCAACGGGTAAAGACATTAAATGCTGGGGCGAACAAGAATTTGGCGTATTGGGCAACGGCTCAGGTAGCTCTGCAATTAAAGCCAGCCCTCAAAATGTACGTTTTCTCACCCTATCCTCTGGCGATTATATCAACAAATTATCAGCTGGCTTCTATCATACCTGTGCGCTTTTAAACAGCGGCAAAGTAGGTTGCTGGGGTAAAGGCTCAAACAAAGCATTAGCTGTAGACGATGATTCATTTTCCAATCAAGCATCAGCGGTGGCTGCTGATATTTTTGATGGCAAAGTCGAAGACCTATCCCTCGGCGATGGATACAGCCTGTTCTTACAAGGCTCATTAATTACCACAACCAAATAAAAACACACACAACAGCCTTTTCATCTAGCAACAACAGATAAAAGGCTTAACACAACCTACATTAAGGATAAAGTGCTAAGGACGAAGTGCTAGGGACGAAGTGCTAGGGACGAAGAACTAGGGACGAAGAACTAGGGACGAAGAACTAGGGACGAAGAACTAGGGACGAAGAACTAGGGACGAAGTGCTAGGGACGAAGTGCTAAGGACAAAGTGCTAAGGACAAAGTGCTAAGGACAAAGTGCTAAGGACGAAGTGCTAGGGACGAAGTGCTAAGGACGAAGTGCTAAGGACGAAGTGCTAAGGACAAAGTGCTAAGGACAAAGTGCTAAGGACAAAGTGCTAAGGACAAAGTGCTAAGGACAAAGTGCTAAGGACAAAGTGCTAAGGACAAAGTGCTAAGGACAAAGTGCTAAGGACAAAGTGCTAAGGACAAAGTGCTAAGGACAAAGTGCTAAGGACAAAGTGCTAGGATTAAATGCTATAAATGGACACAAAGCCAGCTCAGAAAACACCGAGCTGGCTTTTTTTATGCTGCGTTAATTAAAAACAGGAAAATGTGACTGTTCCGTTTAGGTACTCTAAGGACAAAGTGCTAGAGGAATTAACCGTGACAATTAACCGTGACCAATTAACCGTGACTGTCCTGTTTAGGAAATTAACCGTGACTGTCCTGTTTAGGATTAAAAACATGACTGTCCTGTTTAGTGAAAACATGACTGTCCCGTTTAGGTACTCTAAGGACAAAGTGCTAGAGACGAAGTGCTAAGGACGAAGTGCTAAGGACGAGGTGCTAGGGACAAAGTGCTAAGGACGAAGTGCTAGGATTAAATGCTATAAATGGACACAAAGCCAGCTCAGAAAACACCGAGCTGGCTTTTTTTATGCTGCGTTAATTAAAAACAGGAAAATGTGACAGGAAAATGTGACTGTCCTGTTTAGAGAATTAACCGTGACGAGAATTAACCGTGACTGTCCTGTTTAGGCGGGAAAATGTGACTGTCCTGTTTAGAGAATTAACCGTGACGAGAATTAACCGTGACTGTCCTGTTTAGGCGGGAAAATGTGACCGGGAAAATGTGACTGTCCTGTTTAGGTGCTCTAAGGACAAAGGGAAAATGTGACGGCGGGAAAATGTGACTGTCCCGTTTAGGGGAAAATGTGACTGTCCTGTTTAGGAATTAAAAACGGAATAAAAACGGAAAACGTGACTGTCCCGTTTAGAATTAACTGTGACTGTGCTGCTTATATTTGCTATTTATAAGTTTTGATTGATGCTTCAATTAACCATGCTCTAAAGCATAAATTTAAATTGTCGTAATCTTGAAATGCTTTGTGGAAGTTGCTGTTTGAGTAAACAGTCTAAGTAAGCATCTGTACTTAACGGCGGATTTTTTAGACCCTTTCTGTGCGCCCTTGCCGCTTCAATAACAGCACTGGAATGGAGATCGATTAAATCAGTAATAAATTCGTCTGGGTGAATGGCTTTTAGGTTGAATCGCTCAAGAATGTGATAGGGGAAATCTTTTAAGTTAAAGGTAATAATAGCTTCAGCACCTGTATGTATGGCAGCGGCAACAACATGGCAATCATTTTTATCTGGTAAATCTATGCTGTTAATCAAGGGCTCAAAGCCTGTGACTAAACAACCTCTAACATGTTCGTCCATCAATTTTCTGGTGCGATTAAGCTGTTCTCGGCTTAAATCTGGGCGGTTTTTTAATAAATTTGTTATCCACTCATCATGTATTAAATAAGACCATCTCGCCCTAAAGGTATCGCTTAAAGCAAGATACATAAGAAAGCTCCTCAAAGGGGCGGGGTACATGACACAAGCATCATACACTACGGTAAAGTTAGCACTCATTCATAGCCCATATTCATTGCTTGATCCAGCTTAGATAAGTTTTCAAGGGTTTTTAGGCGTTTTGTATCAATATCTTGCTTGTATTTTAAGACATCACTCAAGGCGACTTTACGCCGATTTCCTTTGCGATAATGGGGTATTTTATGTTCATCTAAAAGTTTAATAAATGTGGGTCTTGATATATTCAACATATCTGCGCCCTCTTGTGTGGTTAGTTGTGCGTGAATAGGAATTAAATTAACAGCATTGCCTTCGCCTAATTGTGTGAGTACATCAACTAATAGGCGTAGCGCACTAACAGGAATATCTATACCACAAGCATGCCCTTCTTTATCGCTTATATTAAGGGACTGCATGTCTGATTTTGTTTCTAAAAAAGCGGCCAAATCACGACTAGATAATTTTGCAATGGCGGCTTCTTCTGGTGTAGGTAGCGTATCTTGTAAATAGCCCATGATATTAACCTATTTAAAGTGGTTGAGTTTAGCTTGCTTAATTATTCGAAATATTCGAAACCCTGTCAAGTAATTCTAAGATTCTAAAAATTGAAAACGTACAAAATTAAAAACGTGACTGTCCTTTTTAGAAATTGAAAACGTGACAATTGAAAACGTGACTGTCCTTTTTAGAATTAAAAACGGGAAAATGTGACTGTCCTGTTTAGAGAATAAAAACGTGACTGTCCTGTTTAGGACTCTGTTTAGGACTAAGAACAAAACAATTAACCGTGACTAGCAATTAACCGTGACTGTCCCGTTTAGATTAGGAAAATGTGACTGTCCTGTTTAAGAAATAAAGTGACTGTCCGATTAAAAAGAAATAAAGTGACTGTCCCGTTTAGGACTAAGGACAAAACGCTATAAATGGACACAAAACCAGCTCAGCAAATAAACGAGTCTGTAATTTAAGCGTCGCTGGATTTTTTGTGTAATAGCAGCCTGCTTTTATTTTGTAGAAACCTCATTGCCTGTTAAACTATTTGCTTTATTATCATTAAGAGCCTTGCATGTCTGCTAATTTTTCACCTGATTGCATTGGATTAGTTAAAGCACAATATCAACACTTTGATACACCACTAACTTTAAGAAGTGGACGTGTGTTAGAAGAATATACCCTTGCCTATGAAACCTACGGCACACTTAATGCGAATAAAGACAATGCCATTTTGATTTGCCATGCCCTAAGTGGCGACCATCACGCTGCTGGTTACTATTCTGTTGATGATGATAAAGCAGGTTGGTGGGATAGTGCCATAGGCCCTAACAAAGCCTTTGATACCAATCGTTTTTTTGTGGTGTGCATAAATAATTTAGGCGGTTGTGCTGGCTCTAGCGGACCAACTAGTATCAACCCTAAAACCAATCAGCCTTATGGTCCTGATTTTCCCATTGTAACTGTGCGTGATTGGGTTAGAAGCCAAGCTCGTTTGGCCGATGTATTGGGCATTGAGACTTGGGCAGCAGTCATTGGCGGTAGCTTAGGCGGTATGCAAGTCTTAAGGTGGTCTATTGAATTTCCAGAACGACTAAAACATGGCATTGTCATTGCCTCTGCCCCTAAGCTGTCAGCGCAAAATATTGCTTTTAATGAAATTGCCCGCCAAGCCATTACTAAAGACCCTGATTTTCATGGCGGACATTATTTGCAGCACAATACCTTTCCCAAAAGAGGCTTAATGCAAGCTCGTATGCTTGGGCATATTACCTATTTATCCGATAATGCGATGAAGCAAAAATTTGGACGCGAGCTAAAACGAGAGACGTTTACTTACAGCTTTTCTCCCGACTTTCAAGTAGAAAGCTACCTGCATTATCAAGGCGAAAAATTTAGCCATCATTTTGATGCCAATACCTATATGCTAATGACGCGTGCTTTAGATTATTTTGACCCCACGGTAGATTATAATAATGACTTGGTTACATGCCTAAGCCATACTCAGTGCCGATTTTTAGTGGTCTCTTTTACTAGCGATTGGCGTTTTTCTCCCAAACGCTCAGAAGAAATAGTCCAAGCGTTAGTGCAAGCAGATAAACCAGTTAGCTATGTATGTATTGACTCCGATAATGGACATGATGCATTTTTAATGCCCATACCTCGCTATATTGATGTATTAAGTGCTTATATACAGCAAATTAACATAGGAATTAAACGTGACTGATAGTTTACGTGCAGATTTAAATATTATTCAAAACTGGATTGCACCAAGCAGTCAGGTTTTGGATTTAGGTTGTGGCGCAGGGGAGCTATTAGCATATTTGCAACAACATAAACAGGTTATTGGCTACGGCTTGGAAATAGACCAAATGCAAATTACCACTGCCATAAGTAAAGGCATTAATGTCATAGAACATAACCTTGATGATGGCTTACAGCAATTTTTTGATAAAAGTATTGATACCGTTGTAATGACTCAAGCATTGCAAGCCGTGCGCCGCCCCGACTTGCTGCTCGATGAAATGCTGCGCATTGGCAACAAAGCCATTATTACCTTTCCTAATTTTGGTTATTGGCGAACCCGCTTTTATCTCTTTTTTAAGGGTAAAATGCCAATGTCAGAAACCTTACCTCACCATTGGTATGATACCCCTAATATTCATCTATGTACCTACCGAGATTTTGAACTTTTGTGCCAAGAAAAAGAGTTTTATATTCACAACAAAATGGTTGTTGATGGACAATACCAAAAAAATTGGCGGAGCAAAATTTGGGCCTCTATGTTTGGTGAATTTGCCATTTATCACATCAGTAAAGAAAAAAAATGAAATACATAATCTATTTAGCACTAACCATAACAAGCATGATGACTAGCCCTCTCATATTGGCCGAGCAAAAAATTGATGTCGGAATCTATGAGGTTCATTATATTGGCTTAAATACGGCATTTTTAACCGAAGAGGTCGCACGAGCATACCAAATAATTCGCTCAAAGAATAAAGGGTTTTTAAGTATTTCTATCTTAAAAAAACAAAATAATGCACTATCTAAGCCAGTCGAAGCAAAAGTAACAGGTACAATGACCAACCTACTGGGACAAAGCAAAAAAATTGAATTTAGAGCAATAAATGAACCAAATGCATGGTACCAAATTGCTACTTTTGACTTTGATAGACGAGATTTATACCGCATTCAACTAAGAGTCACCCCCCTTAATTCACCAACATTTAAAGCCCAGTTTAAGCAGAGATTTTATGCCGAATAGCCATCAACTGGTACTTGCCAGTTCCAATCAAGGTAAATTAAAAGAGTTCTCACAATTTTTTAGCACGCATTTTAAACAATTCAATATAGAGCTCATTCCCCAATCTAACTTTACAGTGAGTAATGCCAAAGAGACAGGACAGAGTTTTATTGAAAATGCCATTATCAAAGCACGCCATGCAGCTGCACACACAGGCTTACCAGCTCTTGCCGATGATTCTGGTTTAAGCGTGCAAGCACTAAAAGGTGCGCCTGGGATTTATAGTGCTCGCTTTGCTGGCGAAAATGCCAGCGACACAGACAATATCAAGCAACTGTTAAACCGCCTTAAAGGCTTACCAGAAACCCAACGCCAAGCAGAGTTTCACTGTGTTCTCGCCTATATGCGTCATGCTCAAGACCCTAATCCACAGCTATTTATAGGTTCTTGGAAAGGACAGATTACAACCACGCCCCAAGGTCATAATGGCTTTGGTTACGATCCCATTTTTTATTACCCTAAAACGCAGTGCACCGCAGCTGAATTAGACTCTACACAAAAGCAAGCACACTCCCATAGAGGTAAAGCACTGGCGTTAATGGCGCAGCACTGGCAACTTTAATGCCAAACCTCAAACTCCCCCCTTTAAGTTTATATATTCACATTCCTTGGTGCGTTAAAAAGTGTCCTTATTGCGATTTCAACTCTCATAATTTAACTCAGGATTTACCTGAAAAAGCCTACATAAAAGCATTGATGCAAGACTTAGAAAATGACCTAAATTGGATTACTCCACGCCCAATTCAGAGTATTTTTATAGGTGGAGGTACGCCTAGCTTATTTTCTGCCAACGCTTATGCAGAACTATTTTCGCAACTCAAACAACGCTTAGAGTTTGTTCCTGATATTGAAATTACCTTAGAAGCAAACCCCGGCACCTTTGAAGCACAAAAATTTGCCGCATACAAAGAGCTAGGTATTAATCGCCTATCTATTGGTATTCAGAGTTTCAATAATGCCCATCTAAAAAAATTGGGGCGCATCCACTCAGGCGAACAAGCAGAAAAAGCCATTATTCAGGCGCAACAAGCAGGTTTTAACCGCCTTAATCTTGACTTAATGCATGGGCTACCAGAGCAAACCCCCAATCAGGCTTTAGATGATCTACAAAGAGCATTGGCATTTGATCCTGAACATGTATCTTGGTATCAGCTAACCATTGAGCCAAACACGGCTTTTTATAACGCCCCTCCAGTATTACCCGATGACGATTGCCTATGGAAAATACAACAACTAGGACAGTCACTTTTAGCTCAGCATGGCTTAATTCAGTATGAGATTTCCGCCTATTCTAAAGCAGGCAAACAAGCCAAACACAACCTAAATTATTGGCAATTTGGGGACTATTTAGGTATTGGGGCAGGCGCTCATGGAAAGCTAACCTTAGCGACAGAGAACCGTATTGTGCGTACACAAAAAAAGCGCATGCCTAAAAGCTATTTAAGTAGCAACCAATACATGGCAAAACAAAATGATATTACGCTAAACCAACGCAGCTTAGAGTTTATGCTTAATGTATTGCGATTAAAAAAAGGCGTTAAAAAAGAACTATTTAGCCAACGCACAGGTCTTGCTCTAAATGATATTTCCAAACCCATAGCGCAAGCACAGGCGCAAGGATTGCTACAAAGAAGCGCCAGCCACATTGCCCCCAGTAAGCAAGGACTTTTGTTTCTAAATAATCTTTTAGGATTATTTACAGAGCAATAATTAGACATTAAGACTTCTATCTAGGACAGTCATCTTTATTTTACCTTTATTTTTAATCAAGACAGTCATATTTAAGATATTGTAATCATTATATTTTTATTATCATGACTGTCCAAATAGAAGAAAAAATAGAGGGGTAAAATAAACTAAAGCCTTTTTAGATAGTAATTTAATTACAATACTGGCTTATTCTGAAAAAAATTGAGTTATGATTATTTTTTGTACTCTCAGGTGGCATAAAAGTGGATTTTAGGCGAAATAAAGTCATGACATGCCTTATCTGCCTACATGAATTTTAAATTTTATTTTTATGCTTGGTATTTTAGCTAATGGCTTGAATTTTAGCCCAAAGCCTTGCGGCACACCTCAATGCCTGATGCTCGCTTATAGCCTAATTCTTTAGCCGCTTTTCTGACACATTTTTCAGAACCTGCAAACTGCTTAAAAGTTTGTTCAAAAGTCTGGCTTATATTGCACCATTGTTTCTGGCTAATGCCTAAGCGGTCTAAAACAGAGTGAGATTGCTCAGAAATATACCCTGATTTATCTTGACGCTGTATTGCACCCGTCCATTCAACCAGCTCTAAATAACTGGTTAAGCTCATAGGAATACCTTTTTGTATAGATTTATGTGTTTTATTACTGTGTTTTTTGGTTTTGATATGAGGCTGTATGCTATTAAATGCCTGCATATATTTTTGCTGATTACCAATAAAAGGGTGTAAGTCTTTATGCTGAGCTTGTACGTTATCTGCATTACGGCTTTGTTTTGCCTGTTGGCAGCGTTTTTTTATAGAAGTATATTCCGATTCTTCTACCGATGAAGCCATACCTGAGCGAATGGGGTTTAAATCTACATAAGCCAAACAAGCAAGTAATGCTGACTCATCTAGCAGTGCTTGTGACTTAAAACGACCCTCCCAAAAATGTCCTGTACACTGGTCTTCATTATTGGCTTTGCGTGCAATATAACCATTGAGGGTACGCATAAACCAACTGATATCCATAAGACGCTCACGCCATTGTTTGGCATATAGTGCAAGCCGTTGTTCTTCTATTGATGTTAGTGGTTGCTGTTGCAGATACCTTTGTGACAGCTCATTACCTTTAAATAATTTATGCCATTGAATTATGACCTCTTCTTGGGTCCAGCGTTGTGTTTTTTCTGCATCAATAAACAGCACCAGATGATAGTGATTGCTCATGATGGCATAAGAGGCAATATCAATGGCAAATACCTGTGCAATTGCCAATGCTTTATCTTCAATCCAGCTACGGCGATGCTCGTAGTTTTGTCCTGTTAAATCATCTTGACCACAAAGATAAGAGCGCCTAACACAACGACTTATACAGTGATAATAGGGCGTAACAGCAAGGGAGATTTGTTGTTTTCTGGGCTTGGGCATAGCGTGCTCCTGATTTATTTTTATTAATATTGGCACTTAAAACTGACTGTTTTGCAAACAATATGTGTTTAAAGAAGTTTTTGCAAGAAAAAATTAAGCCCTAATACGCCAACTTTTTGAAAATTACTATGACTGTCCCGTTTATGAAAGTTAATCGTGACTGTCCTGTTTATGCTACTATCGTGACTGTCCTGTTTATGACTCTACTAACATGACTGTCCTATTTAATACTCTTAATACCCTAACATGACTGTCCTATTTAATACTCTAATCATGACTGTCCTACTTAATAACTCCTACTTAATAACTCCTACTTAATAACTCCTACTTAATAACTCCTACTTAATACTACTTAATACTACTTAATACTACTTAATACCCTCTAACATGACTGTCCTACTTAATACTACTTAATACTACTTAATACCCTCTAACATGACTGTCCTACTTAATACTTAATATTATAAATACGCTCTGGGGGCTAATATGCTTTGTGTCTTTTGTAGCTTGCTGCTGTCCCAGTGGGTAATGCCCCAAGCTAATAGGTCGTCTAGGTTTGCCATTTTAAGTTCTGTGGGTGGGGCTTGTTTGAGCCAGTGTAATATGTGCCATAACACATAGTTGGGCTGGGTTGTGTGTATGTGTTTTGCGCCTGTTTGTTTGCTCAGTTTATGTCCTGTTTGAGCGGTAGCAACGGGTACGTGTTTATAATGTATGGGAGTGAAGTTGAGTGCATTGATTATAAGTTGCTGGCGTATGCTGGAATCGAGTAAGTCAGTGCCTCGCACTATATGGGTAATGCCCTGAAATTCATCATCTACAACAACCGCTAGTTGATATGCCCACAGCCCGTCACGACGTAGTAAGACAAAGTCGCCAATGTCTTTAGTGAGTTGATAGCATTGTTTGCCTTGTAGTTCATCGTTTAAGCACATCTGTTTGTCAGGGCATAAAAAACGCCATGCGATGTCGTGGGCAGTGGCAGGTGTGGGGCATGGGTGATGGTGAATGCCTTTAATTAAAGATTTTCTGGGGCAGCAGCAGGGAAATAGGTGTTGTTTGTTTTTTAATTGTTGCAGTGCGTGGGCATAGGCTTCATGGCGAGTGCTTTGGTATAAAACGGGTTCGTCCCAGTAAAGATGAAATTGTTCTAGGGTGCGTAGAATTTGTTCACTGCTGCCTTTGGGTTCTCGTGGTGGGTCGATGTCTTCAATACGCACCAGCCAACGGCCGTTGTGTTGTTTGGCATCTAAAAAGCTGGCAACGGCGGTCAGCAATGAGCCAAAATGCAGTGCGCCTGTGGGCGAGGGCGCAAATCTGCCAACATAGTTCATGTTGGCAAGGGGCTAAACGCCAAGTTGTTTTTCTTTAATTTCTGCAAGGGTTTTGCAGTCAATACATAAGGTTGCTGTTGGGCGTGCTTCTAAACGGCGAATGCCAATTTCTACACCGCAGGCCTCACAAAATCCGTAGTCGCCTTTTTCGATAAGCTCTAGGGTTTTGTTGATTTTTTTGATTAGCTTGCGTTCACGGTCACGAGTTCTTAGTTCTAAGTTAAATTCTTCTTCTTGGCTGGCACGGTCACTTGGATCTGCATAATTATTAATTTCAGTTTGTAAGTGTTCTTTGGTGCGATCCACTTCTTCCATTAATTCTTGTTTCCAGCTGTTTAAAATGGCTATGAAGTGTTGTCCTTGCGCTTCATTCATATACTCTTCACCTTTTTTTTCGGTGTAGGGTTTAAAGTTGGTTAGTGCAAAGTCTTTTTCTTGTTGTGGCATAGGGTTCGCCTCTTTGTTAAAACTGTTATTAAAAGTTGTAGCATAACTGCCCACTATTTGGGGCATGAAAACTAGCAGATATTTTACTTGCCGCCAACTGTTTTATGCAATTTTATCGTGTTATATTCTCTATTTATATAAATTTTTAGTTATGCAGTATAGACCAATTCTTATTCCTGCTCGTTTAATTAGACGTTATAAGCGGTTTTTGGCCGATGTTATATTAGAAAGTGGCGAGCAAATCACTGTACATTGTGCTAATACGGGGGCGATGACTGGTTGTGCGCCAGAGGGGGCTAGAGTTTGGCTAAGCGACAGTCAAAATCCGAAACGTAAATTGCGTTATAGCTTGGAGTGGGTTTGCGTTAATGATGAGCAAAAAGTATGTGTAAATACTGGCCGTGCTAATCAGTTGGTGGCGGAGTTTTTAAGTTCTGAGCGCAATGTGGATTTTGCACCTATCACAGAGCTTATTAAAGAGCCAAAAGTGGTTGATGGTCGTTTGGATTTTTTGTTGCATCATCCGCTGGGAGCAAGCACTTATATGGAGGTAAAAAGTCTGACATTGTTAGCCGATTTTCACTCAGGCTTGGGGTGCTTTCCTGATGCGCCTACCGAGCGAGGGCGCAAGCATTTGTGGCGTTTATTGGCGTTGAAAAAACAGGGTTTTCGGGCGGTATTGTTGTTTTGTGTGGCGCATGAGGGAATTAAGCAGGTACGGGCGGCAGCGCATATTGACCCAGCTTATGCGGCTGCGCTTAAGCGGGTTAAGGAGCAGGGGGTGGAGATATTTGCTTATCGGGTGCGTTTTGCAGAGCAGTCTATGTTGCTTGAGCAGCCACTGCCTTTTGTTGATTAACGCTCTTTAGTTGCTAAAGAGCGTTATTTAAGCATTATTGTTTAATGCCTTCTAGGTATAGTTCCATTGTTACGTGTGTGGAGGCGGGACCTAGGTTGAAGTTAATGCCGTAATCACTTAGTTTTAAGTCAACTTGTCCTGTAAATCCTGCTCGTACACCGCCCCAAGGGTCTTTACCTGCACCAATTTTATATACAGTAAAGCTGATGCTTTTGGTTACGCCGTGTAAGGTTAAGTTGCCTGTTAAAGTACCTTCTTTGTCATTTTTAGGTGCAAATTTGGTGCTTTTAAAGGTGGCTTTGGGGTATTTTGCGACGTTTAAAAAGTCTTTGCCTCGTAGGTGTTTGTCCCGTTCTGCATGATTTGAGTCAACACTGGCAGCATCAATTTCAATATTGACTGATGAGGCTTTTAGATTTTTAGGGTCATAATTAAAGCTGCCGTCAAATTGATTAAAACGACCTGTAAGCCAGCTGTAGCCAAGGTGTTTGATTTTAAAGTTAATGGCTGCATGAGCACCTTTGGTGTCAATTTTGTAGGTTGCCGCTTGGGTTAGGCTGGAAAAGATTAAGCCTGTTGCTAGGGCAAGGCTAAATAGGGTTTTTTTCATGTTATATTTCCTCTTGGGTTGGTTTTATGGGTTTAAGCATACGCTTAAGGGTATCATCTTTATCAATGATATGGTGTTTGATGGCGGCTAGGGCATGAAGTGCGACTAGTGCCATCAGGCTATAGGCAATTAGGGCATGTATTCGCCCTGCTAAGTCTGCCTGTTCGCCAATTTGGATAATTGCTGGAATTGAGAATCCGTTAAAAATGTCTATTCCAGCACCTGAAGCTGTAGAGATTAAGTAACCACTAACGAACATAATCATTAATAGTAGGTATAGTATGCCGTGTGTGGCATGTGCGAGTATGTGTACTATTCGGTTATTGCCTAGCATTTTGGGTGTGGGGTTGGCGATTTTCCATATAATGCGAGTGATAAATAAACACGCCAGTAGCATGCCAAATAGTTTATGCCAATTCAGGGCTTTATGGTAAAAGGGGTCGTAGTAACTTAAGTCGACCATATATATTCCTAGTGCAAATAGTCCTATCACGGCGAATGCCGTTAACCAATGTAGGGCTATGCTAATAAGTCCATAGCCTGATTTTTTATTACGCCACATCTGTTTTCTCTCTCATTTTTGTTTATAATCTGATGTTGTAATTTACATTCATCATATTTTTTTATGTTATTGATAATAAAGTATTTATGCCCGAAGAGATAGTTTATGCGCCAGTTAGTTCCATTGTTGTTTATATTTATTAGTTTATTTTTGCAGGGCTGTGATAAATCGACGCTGCCTGCGGTTCTTAATGAAAAAGGGGTAACGGTATTTGCTGAGCCAATACTGCCTAGTCCTTTTAAGTTTCAGGATAAGCACAATGAAAGTGTGGATAATGGGGTGTTTTTAGGACATTGGAATATTTTGTTTTTTGGTTATACCTATTGCCCTGATATATGCCCTATGGCATTGATTAATATGCGTAATTTGTTTTCTAGCTTAACTGCAAAAGAGCAAAAAGAGTATCAGGTTTGGTTGGTTTCTGTTGACCCTGAGCGAGATACGCCTAAGGTGTTAAATGAGTATTTAAATTACTTTAATCCTGCATTTAATGGGCTTACGGGCAATCCTCAAGCCTTGCAGCATTTTGCGAGTGAGTTACATGTGTTTTATGCTAAAGAAAAGGGCAGTAATGGTGCGCATTATTTGATGAATCATTCTGCTAATCTGGTTTTAGTTGACCCTCAAGGTCGTTATCGTGGTTTTATTTCTCCGCCGCATAAGCCTGAGCGTGTTAAGGCAATTTTACAGGCATTTCAAAATTTACCTTGATGTTATGCTTGCGCCCAAGCAAAACTGAGCACTTCTTGAATGTGCTTTTTGTTGAGCTTGAGCATAAGTAGTCTGTCTATGCCCATTGCAACACCAGCACAGGGCGGTAATCCTTTGTGTTGCATACAGTGTAAGAGCCGTTTGTCTGCTGGGGTGTTGGTTGTTTCAAAGCGTTTACTTTGTTGTTGATAGCAGGTGAGTTCTTGGTAGCCGTTTGCTAATTCTATGCCTTTAAATATAAGTTCAAAGCGTTTGGCAACGGTTTGTCCCTGTACTTCTTTTAGCTCTGCCATTGCCGCTTGTGAGGCGGGAAAGTCGGTTAAAAATAACAGGCTGTCTTGTCCTAAGTGTGGCTCTATTTGCACGCTCATAATTAAGTCAAGGCTGTCATCTAGATTTAAGTTTAGGTTTTGCTTGGCGATGTTATTGGCGGTTGCTTGAATGTCTTTTAAAGGGGTTGTAAAGGGGTCGATATCGGTATGTTGAATAAAGGCATCACGGTAGGTTAGGTGGTGTACTGGTAATTCATGCTGTAATAACAAGTTGGTTAGGGTTGCTACTTCTTGCATAAGTTGCGTATCACTCCAGTTTATACGATACCATTCTAGTAAGGTAAATTCTGGATTGTGTAGCCGCCCTGCTTCATCTTCACGAAATACTTTGGCAAGCTGATAAATACTGCCTATGCCTGTGCAAAGAAGACGTTTCATTGCATGTTCTGGCGAGCTATGCAGGCTACGTTGTCCCACTTTAAAAGAGTGTATTTCACGGTCGCTATTTCTTGCTTGTGATAGCAGTGGGGTTTCTACTTCAAGCAGTTTTTGTTCTGCAAAGTATTGACGAATTTGCTGATTTATTTGCTGCCGTGCTTGTAGAGCATATAAATCAGCAGTGGGCCATGCGGTTTTTGCTATAGTGCTAGGCACGGCTAACGTATTCGCCTGTACGGGTATCTATTTTTAGCTTGTCGCCAATATTAATAAATAACGGAACTCGTACCATTGCGCCAGTGGTTAAAATAGCGGGTTTAGAGCCGCCTTGGGCGGTATCGCCTTTAAGACCGGGGTCGGTTTCAACAACTTCAAGTTCAACAAAATTTGCTGGGGATACGGATAAAATAGCACCATTAAATAGGGTGATGGTGTAAATATCTTGCTCTTTTAGCCATTTTTCTGTATCTCCTAGGGCTTCTTTTGCAGCGCCGTGTTGCTCAAATGAGCCATCAGTGGACATAAAATGCCAAAACTCGCCATCGTTATAGAGGTATTCCATATCTAGCTCTACAACATCTGCTCCTTCAAGGGTGTCGCCAGACTTAAAGGTTTTTTCTAGTATACGTCCAGTTTTGAGATTTCTAAGTTTGACACGGTTAAAAGCCTGTCCTTTTCCAGGCTTTACAAATTCATTCTCAACAATGCTACAAGGATCGCCATCTAGCATAAGTTTAAGACCTGATTTAAATTCATTGGTAGAATAGTTTGCCATAAATAAAGTGTTCCAAAGTTAAAGTGATAAATAAATGAGAAAAACATGCACATCATAACCCATTGTGCGCCTTCTGTTGAGGGTAAAAACTGGCAACAGTTATTAAGTGAAGCACAAAGACAGCCGCAAAGCCTGTTGGCATCTTTAGGTTTAGACCTAAAAGCAATACCTGACGTGGATTTAAATAATGATTTCCCGATGTTAGTTCCTGAGCCTTTTTTGCAACAAATGCGCTATGGAGACCCTTATGATCCTTTGTTGCGCCAAGTGTTACCAATTATGCAAGAGCGACAAACCCATGCTCATTTTAAGCAAGATCCTCTAGGCGAGCTACAAACAAATGTCGAGACTGCCATTATTCATAAGTATCATGGGCGAATTTTGCTGATGCTGGCATCGGGTTGTGCGGTCAATTGCCGTTATTGTTTTCGTCGTCATTTTCCTTATGCCAATAATCGCTTGGGTAAAAAGCACTGGCATAAGGTGCTGGCTTATTTACAAGCAAACCCTGAAGTCCATGAGGTAATTTTAAGTGGTGGCGATCCTTTATTGGTTACCGATTCTCGTCTAGCAGAGTTGATTGACGCTCTGGAAAAGCTGCCTCAACTTAAACGCTTGCGTATCCATAGTCGTTTGCCTGTGGTTATTCCTCAGCGGCTTACACCTGCTTTACAGCGTTTATTAACAGATACAAGATTGGCGACCAGCTTGGTCATTCATTGTAATCATAAGCAAGAGTTGAGTGAGCTGTTGCAGCAACGATTATCTGCTTTTAAACAAGCGGGTATAACCCTATTAAATCAGTCGGTATTGTTAAAAGGGGTAAACGACAACGCCGAGACGCTGATTGCTTTAAGCGAGCAGTTATTCAGCGTTGGTGTATTGCCCTACTATCTACATTTATTAGATAAAGTACAGGGTGCAGCACATTTTTATGTGACTGATCAAACCGCTTTTGCTTTATATGCAAAAATGCAGGCTAGACTCTCAGGTTATCTGTTACCTAAATTAGCACGTGAAGAAATCGGGAAAAATCAAAAAACAGTGCTAGTATCATAGTAATGCCTTTTTTATATCAATGCACATTGAATTAATTTTTTAGTTTTAATATAGAGCTTAACTATATGATTGACCAACAAGCCACCGACCATCAAAGTTTGCACAATACGCAACCTTATCCTTGTGAAGCAAAGCATTTACAAGATTGGGTAGAGGGCTTGTCTATGTCTGATTTAAATAGCACATCTAAAGAGTTATATGCCGCTTTAAAGCGCATTGACCAAGACACAACCAATACCCTTAGGCAAATACAGTCTTTCGATATTTTACGTCCTGCTATTAAGCAAACATGCTCTTCATTGGCACAATCCTTATTAGAGCAGTGTGTACAGCTAAGCCAAGAACAAATTCATAGCTCAAAGCTGGCACAACTTTTACAGTTATCGCTATTTAATGGCTATAAACACTCTTTAAATCAGTTTCAAAATATACAAGAAAAAAACAAAAATACCCTCATAGCTCAAGCCATTCATCGTAGTTTATCTGAAGCATTAGATGTGCTGGTGTTAAATTATCAGCTATACAGTAACATTCCCAGTGAGCTATGGGCGGAGATTAATCAGCTTTATGCGCTGGCAGAAAACCTAGATTTGCATAATTTTCCTGTTGAAGATAAATACAGTAAATTTGCCAAGCAATCTACCGTACTTCAACTTATGATACGAGTGCAGCTATTAGTATTGGCACAACCTTACGGACTGCGACGTGCAGATATTGCTTTAGTTAATCAAGCTCTAGAACACTGGAGTCGGTATGTTTATTTTACACAAAAGTACAAATCCAGTGCCTTATTTAAAGTTGATATCAACCAGCATACAGCGCCAGAATGTTGCTTTGCTGAAAGCCAAGTTACAAGCACTCGTTATATTGATATTAGTGAGTTGGTCTCACAGCTACATGCCGATTTACAGCATACCATCATTATTCCTCCTGAAATGGATTTATATCTCCTAAACTACCTACATAATCGTTGGAGCAAAAGACCTAAGCGCAGCTCACACCGTGATATTCTAGCAGGACAAGCAGAAGCCTGTATTGGCTTATATGCCACTCACTTTTATTGTAGCCAGCAACAACAAACAGACTTAGCACAGCAGGTTACTAACAGAGATTACCAAATTCATAAAGTACGAACCAAAGATATGAGTGTGAGTGGATTTTGCTTAGTTTGGCATGAAGCCTTACCGCCTTCTATTAATGTTGGCGAGCTTATTTCTATTCGCTTCAAAGCAAACCAAGACTGGATTATGGGGGTTATTTGTTGGGTAAAAGTCCACTCATCAACCCATATTGAAATAGGCGTGAATAGCTATAATTCAGAAGTCATTGCAGGCAGTGTATGCTTTGATGGCAAGACTCAAGAGCGAGCCATTTTATTGCCTACTATTAATTATGCTCAACCCGATATGCTTATTCTGCCACGCAACTATTTACACAGTGGCGGTACCATAAACACGTTGTTTAACAACAAAAAAGGCATCTTTAGTCTTAAACAAACCAATAATTGTGTACGTGGTTTTGAGCAGTTTTACTTAATTCATGCCAATGATGAAAAATAAAATAACAGACAGATGAAAAAACACCGTCTCAATGCTACCATTTACCAAAGTGATAACAGGGTTAATCGTTTTAATTAAAGGGTTTTTATGCAAGACAATCAATTTAAAATTCTATGTTATGCCAGCAATTTGGTCACATTCAAACAAATAAAACAAGCTATTGTAGAAGCAACCGAAGATAATTTTATCCAAATTAACTCCTTACCAGAATTGCACAACAAACTGAAAGAAGCACCAGTAGATGTCTTAATTATTCAAACTGATGATGAACAGCTACCCATTATAGAGGTGCTTGATGAGTTAACTCAACAAGCGAGTGCTGCCAGCGTCATTGGCTTTAATGCTGAACGCACTAGAGAAGACAACCTAGAGCAATTTAAACAAGGCATTCAAGATAGTGTATGCAGTCAAGAAATTGAACTACTTAACTTTATTGTTGAGCGGGAAATACAAGCAGCAAAAAATCGTCAACAGCAACAACCAGAAGCCTCCTTAAATATGCCGCAAGCTGCGCCCAAAGCGAACGTTCAAGCACTTGTAGAGCCTAAAAAACCTGAACCTACACCTACACCTGCACCTATCCAAAAAGAAAAACCTGCCAAATATGTACCGCCACCTATGAGTGAAGATGAGCTTGCAAATCTACTTGAGGAGCTAAATAGTGCTTTAAAAGAGAATAAATTTCAGATGCTATTTCAGCCACTTATCCAGCTAGGTGGCGATGATACCGAGTTTTATGAAGTATTATTACGACTCCCCAAAGAAGATGGAACGCTGCTATCTGCTGGCTTATTTATGAACGCCCCTCAAGTGCCAGATACACTAAAAAATAATATTGATCGTTGGGTAATCAAAAAAGCCATTAAGTTATTGGCAGACCACATTGCTAAGGGCAGTAAAACGCGCATGTTTATTAATTTATGCGCCTCATCATTAACAGATACTCACTTAGCTGATGATATAAAAAGCATGATGGCAGAAAAAAACTTACCCGCTGAATCGATTATTTTCCAATTTAACGAAGAAGATGCCAGCGAAATAGCCCAAGATGCCATTAACTTTTCCAGCAGTTTAAACAACAGTCTGATGCCTGTTTCTTTAAGTCGTTTTGGTATGCAGCCAGAAAGCATGGCATTGTGCCGTAAAATTAATCCACTATTTGTTAAGCTAAATGGCTATTTTAGTAAGAACATAAACCAAGACAGCAGTCTAAAAGCGAGCACTGAAAACTTATTAAATCAGCTTAAAAAAGACTATAAAATCACTATTATGCCGATGGTCGAAGACGTTGCAACCGTTTCAACTTTATGGAAAATGGGGACAGATTTTGTGCAAGGCTTTTATGTGCAAGCACCTGTATCTGGGGTTTCCTTTGATTTTGATGATGATTAACTCGCTATAGCTGCCAGTTAATCGGTGTTTTATTTTGCTGGTGCAAATATTGGTTAATCTTTGAAAACTGGTGCTGATTAAAAAATCCCCGATATGCGGCAAGAGGCGATGGGTGAGCCGACTTTAATACCAGATGTTTTGCGGTATCAATAAAAGCCCCTTTCTTTTGTGCATAGCTTCCCCACAGCACAAACACCAAGCCTTGTTTTTTAGCGTTAAGCGTTTGCATAATTGCATCGGTAAATTGCTCCCAGCCTTTATTTTGATGCGAACCTGCCTTGCCTTGCTCCACGCTTAACGTCGCATTTAATAACAATACCCCTTGTTTTGCCCAAGGAGTTAAATCGCCCTTGTCGCTCATGCTGACACTCAAGTCTTGGCTAATTTCTTTAAAAATATTACGCAAAGAAGGAGGAAGCGGTACGCCTTTGGGAACAGAAAAGCTCAACCCATGCGCTTGCCCCACTCCATGATAAGGGTCTTGTCCAACAATAACCACCTTAACCTGTTCAAACGGAGTTTGGTTTAGCGCATTAAATATCAGAGCGTTAGGCGGATAAATAACCTTGCCGTGGCATTTTTCTTCCTGTAAAAAAGCCCTTAATACCTGCATATAATCGGCATTTAAGTCTGCGTTTAAATGCGCCTGCCAGCTATCACTTAAACTGCCTAATATCTCGTTTGTCATTTTACCTATCCGTTAAAAGGAGCATATTAAGGCGTAAAACTAATTGCCTTGCAAGAGATTATGATTTTGCAACATCGTATTAACAGGTCATGGATTTTGATATGCACTGCAATGTTGTATAAACATCTCGCCAATGCTCGCCCAGCTAAGCTGCATTGCTCGTGCCCTTGCTGCCTGTTTTAAAACACTCAAATCCAGTGCCAAAAGCGTATGAGCCGCCTGTATAAAAGCAGCTTCATCATCAACTGCAACCGTTATTCCATTCATTTGATTATCGACATATAAATGCGCCGCTGCCATATCATACGCCAGCACAGGCAAGCCACTAGCAAGCGCCTCTAAAGTGACCAAACCAAAGGTTTCTGTTGTACTTGGGAATATAAAATAATCGCCACTTGCAAAATGCTCAGCCAAGGCATCACCTGTTTGTACGCCACAAAATATCACCTCAGGATATTCAGATTTAAACTTGCTCGCTAAAGGACCATCACCAACAATGACCAGCTTAACCTTATGGCTTTGTTGCAAGCTCTGATAGGTTTTAAATAACAGTGGCATATTTTTTTCAGCCGCCACACGCCCTACATAAAGCAACACTTTAGTCTGCTTATCAATTTGCCAAAGGCAACGTCTTTTAATTGGATTAAAGCGTGCACAATCAACCGCATGGGGTAAAAGCTGTACATTATGAAAACCCTGCGAACTTAACTCTATTTGCATTTCCTGACAGGGCACTAAAGTTAGCTGGGTGCGATTATGAAAGTGACGCAACCACCTCAATAACAGTCTGTTAATCAGACCAAAACCATAATAATCACTATAACGATGAAAGTTAGTATGAAAAGCACTGATAACAGGCAATTTCATATTTAGTGCAACTTTTAATGCACTCGCACCTAAAGGGCCTTCGGTCGCAATAAAAACCAGATTTGGTTGAAAACGCAGCAAACTATGGCGAATTTTACGTCCAGCAGGTAAACCCAACTGCAAATCAGGATACATAGGAATACGCAGCCCTCGGCAAGTGACTTCTTCAAACTCAGGTTGCCAAAAAGTATTCGCAGGGGTTCGAATAAGCTGAATATCAATTTGTTGCATTTTAAGCGTACGCAATAATTGGTACAACGAATTAGCAACACCATTAACATCGGGAAGATAGGTTTCTGTAATCACACTGACTTTTAGCTGCATAGATATACTCAACAACAAGAAAGTCTATTATGTTCTTACACTTTAGTGACAGGCGTATGACAACCAATAAAGCTAAATTTGCTTGCCTAAAATATCAATCAAAACAATCTTAATTAAAAACCCAACCATGCCAGTACCTAAGGCAATAAATAGCACCATCATGCCAAATTTACCTGCACCTGATTTTTTACCTAAGTCGTAAATAATAAAAAACATAAAAATAATGAGTACACTCACGCCCACCGCCAAAGCAACGGGTTCAAATAATTCTGCGGGCATAATGCTCCTTAGCAAGAAAAAATAAGAGCCTAATTCTACTTTAAAATAATCTTATTAGCTGTAAAAAAATACTTACATAAGCAGAACAACTTGTCTTTAAAGGCTATTTTTAGCTATGCTTAAACACAAATAAAAGAAACAATAAGATTACCAATAAGGAAACCACATGCAACCACATTACCGCCTCTTTTTTTTAATTGTCTTGGCTTTAGGTGCAAGTAACAGCATAGCTGGCAATGCACCAGAACGCATATTTTGTGTATTTGATCCCATAGGTACAAGAGGCCCTATTTACGAAAACATGCTCGACTATCAAACCGCTGCTCTAAAATGGGGCATTAAACTCAAGCTCAAAGCCTACACCAATGAAGCAGTAGTACTTGCCGACTTTAAAGCTAAAATTTGTGATGCAATGGGAGTAACAGGTACCCGTGTTGCACCTTACAACAAATTTACAGGTAGTGTTGAAGCGGTAGGTGCTATACATTCTTATCAAAATTTACGCAAGTTAATAGGGCTTATTTCAAGCCCCAAAGCCGCAAAGTTTATGAGTTACAACAACTATGAGGTGGCAGGGATTTTACCTGGTGGTGCAGTATATGTATTTGTAAGGGATAAAAAAATCAACTCTGTTGAGGCCGCTGCTGGTAAACGAGTTGCCACCATAGAATACGACATGGCATCACGCATGGTCGTCAAAAAAATAGGCGCAACAATGGTACCCGCCAGTGTTGCCACCTTTGCCACTCGCTTTAATAATGGTGATGTGGATATTGCTTACGCTCCTGCTATTGCCTATACCCCATTTGAAATGCACAAAGGCTTAGGCAAAAACGGTGGTATTTATCCATTTGTACTCGCTCAAATGAATTTTCAAATGTTGCTACATAAAGACCGTTTTCCTCAAAACTTCGCCCAAAAAAGCCGTACTTATGCGTTTAATAATTTTGACAACGCCATGCAGCACATCAAACTTGCAGAGCAGCAAATTCCCAAAAAATATTGGCTAAAACTACCCGAGAAAAAAAGCAAAGCCTACCAAGAAATGTTTCGTCAAATTCGTATTGAATTAACAGCCAAAGGCGCATACGACAAACGCATGATCAAAATCATGTTCAAACTACGCTGTCGTGATAACCCCAACCACTATGAATGTGCAGAAAAAGCTGAAGGCTAAAGACGCTGATGGAATTTGATTGCATTATTATAGGCGGAGGGGTAATAGGGCTGGCACTGGCAGCAAAACTTGCGCCTAGCCAGTCTGTGCTACTGCTGGAGCAACACGGGTTATTTGCCAGTGAAACCAGCAGTCGCAATAGTGAAGTCATACATGCAGGGCTATATTATCCCTCTGGTTCATTAAAAGAAAGTCTGTGCATCAAAGGACGAGAACAACTTTATGCTTATGCACAAAAACACCATATTGCCTTACAAAAAGTCGGCAAACTCATTGTTAGCCAACAACCAGACTGCCCCAAGCTGGCAGAACTGCAACATAAAGCGCAGCACCTAGATATTTCTCTTGAGCGTTTAAGCCGCAAACAAACTAGAGCCTTTGAGCCAAATGTGCAAGCTCAAGATGCGCTATTCTCGCCAAATACGGGGATTATTGATAGTCATGCACTAATGCAAGCACTAATTTACGACAGCGAGCAAGCAGGTGGGCTATTAGTTAAAAACAGTCAATTTCAACAAGCACAGCTAAAACCAGATGGCTTTGATGTACAAATTGCCACCGCAGACGGCACATTTTATACCCAGTGTTGCACCTTGATTAATACCGCAGGGTTGTATGCCAGTGAGGTTGCCAAACGCATAGAATTTAGCCCGAGAGACATACCACAAACCCTATATTGTCGTGGGCGTTATTTTAGCTATCAAGGCAAAGCACCTTTTACCCATCTGATTTACCCTTTGCCTGAAGAAAACCTAAAAGGGTTAGGCATTCATGCTACCTTAGACTTAGCAGGACAAGTACGCTTTGGTCCTGATGCTGAGTACATAAGCGACCATCAAACGCATCAATATCAGACAGATGACCACCTAAAAAGCCAATTTGCCCAAGCCATCAAACATTACTTTCCTACTTTAGATGTTGAGCGTCTGCAAGCAGATTACACTGGCATACGCCCCAAGCTAAGCGCACAAGGGCAAGCAGGCAAAGATTTTAAATTGCATATCCAGCAAGAAAGCAACGCTCAGCTTATCGAGCTGTTTGGCATTGAAAGCCCAGGGTTAACTGCAGCACTAGCACTTGCTGATGAAGTACAAAGGCGCATGAGCTAAGGATTTAAATCCTGTTTAAATGCTTGTGCTTGCGTTAATGTTTGCAAATTAGTTAAATGCAAATAACCTTGCTTTTTAAGGCTATCAATCGCAACTGCTGCACGTCTGCCTGAACGACAATACAAATACAGGGTATCTTCTGGCAAAATACCTTGCTGCTTGGCTTGCGAGACGATGTGCTGAAATGGGATATTAATTGCCCCTGCCAGATGAGATTGGTTAAACTCCCCCTTGGTACGCACATCAATCCAATAAGTTTGTGCCCAAGTTGCAACAGAAAAACCATAAATTGTCATAAAAAGTAATAAACGCATGTTATGCTCTCATATTAATAAATGTATTACCGAACCAAACGTTGCAAGAATATAGCATAAAGAGAAAAAAATGAACCAACTTGAACATCTAAAAACCATGACCAGTGTCGTTGCCGATACAGGTGATTTGCTTGCTATCAAACAGGTTAAGCCTGAAGATGCCACCACCAACCCCTCATTAATATTGCAAGCAACACAATTAAAGGGGTATCAAAACTTGCTGCAACAAACCCTACAAGAGAGCCGCCAGTTCACTGATGTAACAGCAAGAGTGAGCTACTGCGCCGATGCCTTAGCGGTAAATATTGGCTATGAAATATTGCAAATTATCTCTGGTTGCATTTCTACCGAAGTTGATGCAAGGCTTTCTTTTGATACCCAAGCGATGATACAAAAAGCCAACCAGCTAATAGAACTATATGCCGCCAAAGGGATTAGCAAAGAGCGAGTGCTTATTAAACTTGCTGCCACTTGGGAGGGCATTCAAGCGGCCGAGCAGCTAGAAAAACAGGGCATTCGCTGCAATTTAACCCTGTTATTTTCTATGCCTCAAGCCCAAGCGTGCGCTGATGCTGGCGTATATTTAATTTCGCCTTTTGTTGGGCGCATTCTTGACTGGCACCAAGCGCAGCCTGATTTTAAACTTGCCAATGCAGAGCAAGACCCCGGCGTACAATCGGTACGTGCCATTTATGCTTACTATAAAACTTACCACTACCCAACAGTCGTTATGGGGGCGAGCTTTCGTAATAAACAACAAATTATTGAACTGGCAGGCTGCGATAAACTGACCATCAGCCCTAACCTAATTGCTGAACTTGCCCAAAGTGATGAGCCATTTGAGCGTAAACTGAATGCTCAAACAGCACAATGTGAGCAAGCAAAAATGCAGCTTAGCCAAGCACAATTTCGCTGGCAACATAATGATAATGCCATGGCAGAAGAAAAACTTGCCCAAGGCATTCGCCGCTTTGGTGCAGACCAAATTAAACTAGAGCAAACCCTAATTAACTTGATAAAACAACATGCTTAAACAACTACTTAAACGACTCAAATTAGATACACAACACACTATTAGCAAACCACCCTCGTTAGAGCTTGCCGCTGGCGTTCTGTTTGTTGAAGTAATGCGTTCTGACCATGAATTTGATCAACAAGAAGAAGCGCAAATAAAAACCGCTTTAACTAAGCTGTTTCACTACTCTTTTGAGCAAGCAGAAACGCTATTACAAGAAGCCAAAGTTGCCAGCGACAACGCCAACGACTGGCAGACTTACACGCAGCAAATTCACCAGCACTTTGATAGGCAACAAAAATTTGAATTGCTTTGCCAATTATGGCAAGTTGCCTTTGCTGATACTCAAATAAAGGGCATAGAAGAATACAGCATTCGCCGTATGAGTGAGCTTTTATACATGCCCCACTCTGAGTTTATTCGTGCCAAAATACAAGCAAGAGATAATCAGCCGCCAGCATAAATAACTTGGTCTCTAGGTTAAATTAAGCTGGTTTGTTTAAAAGGTTAGCTTTTACTAAGTGCATTACTAATAGCAACATAATCTTGTAAGCTGATATTCTCTGGTCTCAGGCTACTGTCAATGCCCAATTCAGCAAGCTGCTCACAACTAATACGGCTTTTTAAGTTGTTTTTTAATGTTTTACGACGCATATGAAACGCCTCGCGTACAATACTGGCAAACTGTGATGGATTATGTGCAACATCTGGCTTTTGCGTATAAGGTGTGAGCCTTACTATGGCAGAGTCAACCTTAGGGGCAGGGCTAAATGCGCTAGGCGGCACTTCAAATAAAGACTCAACCTGACAATGATATTGCGCCATAATACTCAGTCGTCCATAAAGTTTACTATTAGGGCCGGCAGCCAGACGCTCGACTACTTCTTTTTGTAGCATAAAGTGCATATCTTGGATTAGACAACTGCTATTTAATAGATGAAAAATCAATGGCGTTGAAATGTTGTACGGCAAATTACCAACCAGCCTCAAAGATTTGTTGTTCGAAAGTTGGCTAAAATCAAACTCTAAAGCATCTGCTTGATAAATTTGCAGACCTTCATAAGAAAAAAATTTAGTTCTTAAAATGGGAATAAGATCACGGTCAAGTTCCACTACCTGTAATTGCGCCACTTGCGACAATAACTTTTCTGTTAACGCACCCAAACCGGGTCCTATTTCTACTAAATTATCATCAACTTTAGCATTAATAGAACGCATAATCCGTGCAATAATTTGTTCATCTTGTAGAAAATTTTGTCCAAAGCGTTTGCGTGCTTGATGACCTTTAAAAGCATGCTGACTCATACTAAATCCTCATTTAAAATGTCCTTAGGACACATTGCATAGGCAGCTTGTAAAGCAAACTCTAAACTACCTATTTGCGCTTTTCCTGTGCCTGCTAAATCACATGCAGTGCCATGATCTACAGAGGTGCGTATAATCGGCAAACCCAAAGTGACATTAGCAGCAGCACCAAAACTTTGATATTTAAGTACCGGCAAACCCTGATCATGATACATAGCAAGGGCAACATCTGCCTGTTGTAAATATTTTGGCGTAAATAACGTATCTGCAGGCAAAGGCCCTTGCAAATGAAAACCCTGCTGATTAAGACGTTGTAATACAGGAATAATCTGCGTTATTTCTTCTTCCCCTAAGTGTCCGCCTTCACCTGCATGAGGATTAACGCCTGCCACTAAAATATGAGGGTGCTTAATTTGAAAGCGATGCTGCAAGTCTTTTTGTAAAATACGTAAAACACGCTCTAGCCTTGCCTGAGTTATAGATTGAGCAACCTCTTTAATAGGTATGTGAGTGGTCACTAATGCCACTTTTAAGTCATCACTATAAAGCATCATCACCACTTCTGGCACATTGCATAAATCACGCAAAAATTCAGTATGTCCACTAAAAGCAATACCAGCTTGATTAATAACCCCTTTATGCACAGGTGCTGTAATCATGGCAGCAAATTCTTGTTGCAAACAGCCTTGACATGCTCGGCTAAGCATCTCAATAACATACTTCGCATTGGCAGGATTAAGCTCCCCTGCATGCACCGCTTGGGCACAGTTAAGTGGCAGTAGGCAAAGTTCTCCTGCTTGATTAATGCGAGGGGACTGTTGCGCTTGATAATCACGAATACGAAGTGGCAAGTTAAGCTGTTGGGCACGCTCTTGTAAGGCTTGGCGATCCGCTAACACAACCAGCTCATGAGCTTGAGGGGTTTGCGCTAATTGCACGCATAAATCTAATCCTATGCCCGCAGGCTCACCACTGGTTATAGCAAAACGACGTATCATATTATTTTTTTATATCAACAAAGGCTTGGTTACGGATTTTCCTAAGCCATATTGGTAGCTCATCTTCAAAACGACGATTATATAGCAACTGATGCACCTGTTTACGTCTAAGCTCCTCACTAATATCAGTTTGCCTTGTATCTTGCACCTGTAAAATATGCCAACCAAACTCGGTTTTAAAAGGCTTGCTGATTTTACCCTTGCTAATTTGCTGCATTGTTTTATCAAACTCTGGCACCATTTGCCCTGGAGTCACCCAGTCTAAATCGCCTCCTCTTGAACCACTACCAGGATCATCGCTGACTTTTTTTGCCAACTTACTAAAGGATTCTCCTGCTATGAGCTTTTTATATAGCGTATCTATTTCAGCTTTGGCTTGATAGTTCGGTTTTATCTCCGTGACTTTAATTAAGATATGACGAGTTTTAAACTGTTTAATCAGCTTGCTAGCTGTACCACCTCGTTTTTCTAACAATTTTACTAAATGAAAACCACTACCACTTTTAATGGGCTTGGAAACCTCTCCCACCTTTAGTTTAGGTACGACATCTGCAAAAATACTAGGTAACTGTGCTTCTTTACGCCAGCCTAAATCGCCACCTTTTAAAGCATTTCTACCATCAGATTGAGCTAAGACCATTTGTCTAAAATCTGCACCCTGTTGCGTTTTTGCATATAGGTTTTGAGCCTTTATTTGTGCTTGTTTAACCTCTGTGCTGGTCGCAGAATCGGCGATAGCAACCAGCAAATGACGTAAATGATACTCCGCTTGAGTACTGGCTTTCCCCTGTTTAGACTGTAAAAAACGATCTATATCTTGCTGGCTTATTTTTATGCGCCCACCTACTTGAAAACGCTGCACTTTAGAGGTCAGCATTTCTTGGCGAATCTGCTCTCTCGCACTCTCAAAAGCAATCCCAGAGGCCTCAAGATTGGCACGGAACTGCGCTAGAGTTAGGCGATTACTTTTAGCAATGCGCTCAATGGCATCATTAAGCTGACTGTCAGTTACTTTTATACCACCACGTTCCGCCATTTGCAGTTGGATTTTAGTGCTAATTAAACGCTCCAAAATTTGTTGCCGCAAACGTGCATCAGAGGGCAGCAATTTGCCCTTATTTTGCTGTTTAACCTGCTTCAGTTGAGCCGCAATTTCTGATTGCATAATCACACCTTCATTAACAATAACAGCGACCTTATCTAATAACTTAGGTGTTGCTTGAATAAAAGAAGTGAAACTCAATAAACATAAAGAAATAAAAATTTTAATAATCATGGTAGCGTCTGCGTGAATATCCGTTAATAGTTGAATTTAATAATGTATTAATGCCTGAGCCAATATTTCCCAGCCCTTTAAACTGAATGTTAAGCATGTAGCTGACTTGTTTATCAGTGGAAAATTCCTCACCACCTGTACGCCATATAGGAGAAGACTGCCTATATAAGGCTTGCACTTTCCAACAACAATTTTGATACTCTAAGCCTAACATGGCCTCTAAGGTTGCACTAACAGGCTGGTATTCATTTTTTTCATATTTTCTTAAATCTCTAAGCTGACGAGCGAATATTGCCCAGCTATCCGTTATTGCCCAAAACGCACTGGTATCAATCTGATATGTGTGCTTGCTATAACTATCTGCACTTTGAGAATAATTACGAATACGGTTAAGTCCTACATTAAAAAATTGATTCTGCTGATTAGCATAGTTTACTCCATACCGTTGCTGAGCAAGCACTTTTATATAGGGATCATACTCAAAATGACTGAATACACGCCAATTTGCTGTTGGCTTCCATTCTACCTCAGTCAATATATTAGAAAATTGGCGCTGATCAAAAATAGCTATCTGTTGCCCAGATAACTGCACCTCTCTATCTCGTAAATAATAAATCTGCCCTAAATTAAAACGCCAAAGCTCACGCCCTTGGGTATTTAAAAAAGCACTACTAGCACCAAAACTAACTTGGTTTAAATCTGCCAAACGATCACCACCACTAAAGCGGTCGCCACTAAAAAGACTGGCATAGGTCATAGCAGGACGAGACGTATCAAAGGTAGGAATTAAATATTGCTGATTTACTTTAGGGCTATATGTCCATTTAGCTCTAGGCTCAAAAGTTTGGGTTAAAGGCTGCTTAAATAGCTGTATACGCCTATCAAAAAACAATCCGCCATCAACACTAAATTTAGGTGCAAAAAAATCTTGCTTAGACTGAGGCTGACCAAAAGTAGCATTATAACTACTGTCCATACGCCCAAGCTGATAAAATCGGTAATGTAAACCCAGTTTGGGTTCTATAAAGCCATAACTGCGCTTTAATGGATAAGCAACACTGCTATCAAAACGCAACCGCTGGCTATCTATAGCAGCAAGCCCCGTTAATCTTTGCAAACTATTATTGATGATTTTTTGATGCACTCGAGTAAAATGCGTCACCTCAATTGTTTGCTGCAACTGGAGCTGATTATAAGTAATCGGCGTATAGGTCAGTTGTATTTGTGGTAACCGAAAATAAGGACGACTGGCCAAAGCAATGCTATCATCAATGGTTTGAAATTGCTCCATTAACAAAAGTGCCTGCCAATTGTCTTTTTGATAATTTAACTGCACCCTTTGTGCTAAATAACTCGTACGATTGGTTGCCCCTATTGCCTCCATATCCTTAAAATACTGGTTATCACTAATTTGAGTATAATCAATTTGATGCGTTAAATTAGCCAGCATACTACCCTGTTGTTTATATGCCAGTAACCAACGCCGTTTAGCATTATATTGATTACTTGGTAAAAAATTATAATCTAGCGCACCATCACCAAATAAACGGGTTTTATGGCGTATTTCATTTTCCCACAAAACCCCTTGCTGACGAATATAGTGAGCGGCAATAGTGGCATCTAAATTAGCATATAAATTCACATAAAAAGGAATGCGTAAATCTTGCAACTGTAAACGACTATCTAAGGTAACATCAGGAAATAAAAAGCCTGTAATACGACGATTATCTATAGGAAAACTAAAATAAGGAAAATAAAAAATAGGCACCTCATTAACCCGCAAGCGAGTATGCCAAGTACGCGCCACACCCTGCTTATAATCTATTTCTACCTCAGTGCTACGCAAATCCCAATCGTTATTGCCGGGCTCGCAATAGGTTAGCGTATTATCGGCAAACAAAATTAATGATTTTTGTGGCATTTCAATGTGCTTAGAATATCCCCTTAAATGACGCTTAGGAAACGCATATAGACTTTCATTAAAACGTACATTTTTCAGTTTAGTGCTGCCATTTTCTGACACCTGCTGTAGCTCGCCTGTCTTAGACTCTATCACTAATTCAGGATTAACTAAGCGCAAATTACCACTAAACTCGCCTTTAAGAGATTGCATATTCCAAATGGCTTCATCACTATAAAGTACACGGTCTTGCTGCTTAAAAACCACGTTACCAGATAGCAGCAACGATTGATTTAAATGAATTTCGCTATAATCTGCCGTGCCTTCAATATAATCTGTTTGCATAGGCGTAATCTGTTCAGGAACATACTGCCCATGACAAAATTCATAACTGCCAGCCCGTTGCTTAGGGGTAAGCATGGCATTAGGATACCAATTAAGACTGGGGGCTTTAGCATGCTGCGCCTTTTGTGCAAAGCTGGGCCATGCCAACAATAGCAATAACAGCAAGCACATAGAATAATTAGGGTTGGCAGACACAAAGCTCTCGTTATACAAATTGCATTAGGTTAATTATTAAAGACCGCATTCTAACAGGCTAAAGGCTTATTGTTAAAAAATATCTGTAAGAGCGATTGCTTAGCTGTTATTCATACCAGCGTTATCAGGACTGAAAAAGCACATACATTTAAATAAAATTAAATATAATGAGCTGCTATTTATACAACCAAAGAGGTATTGCTGTGCGTTCTGTAGACACTGAAACATCAATTAGACAGATTGTGAGAAGCTCTGTAGAAGCCTATGCACAAGGATTTGAAGTTAGGCATCTTGAGGAAGCTGATAATCCGAACGGAGTTATTAATATGAAAATACATAATGTTTTTATTGCCACACTTGGAGAGGAAATTCAATACTATACTGCTTTGGCTCGCTCACTAGATAGCTCTATGGGGAATATGTTAGAAAAAATGGCAATTCACATTGCCAACCTGTTTTTTGATGTTTCCCAAAGTGTTACAGGCAATCTATACCCAGAACAGATTAATAAAATTGCAGAACTATTAGAAGCCTACAAAGACAATAACAATAGCCTTAAACCCAGCACTTCTCATTATGCAGATATTCAAATATTAGGTTCAAGTAGCAACGCTCAAAGCAAAAGACATATAAGTGATTATTACCTTTTTGATTCAAAGACAAACACCCATTACCTAATAGAATTAAAAATAGGAGGTGACCTAGATAATAAAAAAGCACGCAGTGAGAAAGAAGCCTTATTTGAGCAGTATGCAATTTTAACAAACAAATTAGGCTCTAATGCAAAAGTTAAATGTTATTTTGCTACTGCATATAATAAATTTGGCGAAAACAAGATATGGAAACAAGGCAGAGTATTGCAATTTTTTGCTGAAGATGAGTTACTAATAGGTAAAGATTTTTGGAATTTTATTTGTTGTAGTGATGAAGGCTATAACATTGTCATTGATGAATATAAAAAATCGTCCAGTGTCATAAAGCAGGCCTTAGAACGAATAAAAAACGAGTATTTAACTGATTAACATGAATAATATTTACCCTAAACGACTCTCCCCCATTTTAAAATGGCCTGGAGGTAAAGAGCAAGAACTTAAGTTTATTCACCCTTTATTACCCAAACAGATAAACCAATATTACGAACCTTTTATAGGAGGTGGTGCGGTTTATTTTTCTATACAAGCAGACAGCTATCACATTAATGATAAATCAGAAGAGCTGATTAACTTATATAAAGCCATACAATCACAAGATGAAGCCTTTTTTGATTGCATACAAGAAATAATTAAAAATTGGAATCTGTTAGAACAAATAGTAAAAAATAATAATGATTTTTTTATCAATATGTATAAAAAATATGCCGCAGACCATTTAACTGATGAAGAAATAAAAAATATCGTATCCGAATTTGTTATTCAACATTCAAAAGAATTTAATGGCATGCTGGAGTCAGACTTTAACGTTAATATTAATAATTTTTTATATGAGATAAATAAAAATATTACTAGCAAGTCAAAGAGAATGAAAAAAATAGAAAAAGAAAAAGGACAGCTACCTGATTCGGATATTATTGATAATATAGAATCCTCTTTAAAAAGTGCTTTTTATATGCACTTTAGATACCTTTATAATCATACAAAAAAATACGCTATAGAGCCCTCCAAAGAAGTGGCTATCTTTTTCTTTATTCGCAATTTTGCCTATAGTGGCATGTTTAGATATAACAAAAGCGGTCATTTTAATGTGCCTTATGGTGGTATTGGTTATAACCGCAAAAATATTGCAAAAAAAATCACTGGCTTTCAATGCCAGAACCTAGTTAATCATCTACAAAAAACACACATAAAAAACACCGATTTTTCTGATTTTTTACAAGAACCAGCACCGCAAAAAAATGATTTTATTTTTTTAGACCCTCCGTATGATAGCGACTTTTCAACTTACGCAAAAAATACATTTGATAAACAAGACCAAAAAAGATTAGCAAACTACCTAATTAATGACTGTCAATCGAACTGGATGCTGGTCATTAAAAATACCGACTATATCCTTGATTTATATTCAAAAGCCAATCTGGATATACAGAGTTTTAATAAAAAATATTTGGTTAGTTTCCAAAACAGAAATGACAAAAATGCAGAACACTTAATAATAAGAAACTACAATATATGCAGCTAATTATTTGATATGAATGATAAATATAGAATATTCAATAAAGACAGTCTTAATTTTATTAAAGAGATAAGAACTGATTCGGTTGATTTTATATTTACAGACCCTCCCTATAATTTAAGCCCATACTCTACGGGCAATATAAAATTCAGCCATAGAACTGACATCAACAATGATATAGCAAGTTGGGATAAAGGATTTAATCCCGATGATTACAAAGATGATTTTTTGCGTATTTTAAAACCCAACGGCAATCTTTTTGTTTTTACTTCATACAATACGATTGGTAAGTGGCATGACATTTTTGATTCTATTTTTGATACATTTCAATTTTTTATTTGGCATAAAACCAATCCAACACCAAAGTTTAAAAAAGCAGGGTTTTTAAATAGCTGTGAAATGATTGTTTGTATGTGGAATAAAGGACACACATGGAATTTTATGCAGCAAAATACAATGCATAATTTTTTTGAAAGCCCTATTTGCATGGGCGCAGAGCGATTACAAAACCCCAAGCACCCGACACAAAAACCCATCAAACTTTTGCGACACATTATACAGATTGCAAGCAATGAAGATGACGTTATTTTTGATCCGTTTATGGGCGTTGGCTCAACAGGTGTGGCAGCATTACAGATGAATAGAAAATTCATGGGCATTGAAATTGATACAGCCTATTTTAATGCCGCTGCCAAACGTCTTAAACAATTAGCATAGTCAAAAAAATCTATGTTTATTTTGCATAAAATAAGCTGGCTTATTTTCTCTCATTTTATGTTATGGTTACAACTCACTTGCAAATATAGCGGGATAATAAAATATATGTATAACTTAGAGCAGCACGCTAAAGAAAATTTACGCGAAGAAGCATTACGCACTTGGAGTGCGGCTTTAATTGCTGATGGTGCTCAAGGGGTTTGGTCAGCGGTATCCTCTGATGCCAGCTTTCGTCGTTACTTTAGATTAAAAACAGCGCAGAGTTCTGTTATTGCTGTTGATAGCCCTCCTAATAAAGAAAATAATCAGGCTTTTTTAAGTATTGCCGAACAATGGCATAAAGCAGGTATCGGTGTGCCTGAGGTGCTGTTTACAGATGATAAACAGGGCTTTATGCTACTTGAAGACTTAGGCAACATGCTTTTTTCCCAATGCTTAGCAGAGGCAACAGATGCAAAGCAAAGACATGCACTATATACCAACGCATTAGAAACATTGGTGCATTTGCAGCAACATGCCAGTACCGATTTGCCGATGTATGACCGCTCAAAACTGCTAGAAGAAATGCAGCTATTTACTCGTTGGTTATGCACGGCATATATGGATATAAACCTAGCAGAAAATCTACAACAGCAATTTGCACAACTGTTTGAAATGTTAGCAGATAATGCACTAGCACAACCGCAAGTTGCCGTGCATCGAGATTACCATGCTCGTAATTTGATGTTGCAGCAACAACGTATTCGTATCATTGATTTTCAAGATGCAATGTGCGGTCCTATTAGCTACGATGTGGTGTCTTTATTGCGTGATTGTTATGTACGCTGGGACGAGTCAGAAACGCAATCACAGCTACAAACTTATTATCATCTGGCAACAAAAGCTGGGCTTAATTTGCCTGATATGGCAACGTTCCAACAACAATTTGATTTTATGGGCATACAGCGGCATTTAAAAGCGGCAGGTATTTTTGCTCGTCTGTATTTGCGTGATGCAAAAATGAGCTATATTGATGATGTGCCTAATACATGCCGTTATTTACAAGAGATCTGTCAGCGTTATCCACAAACCGCTTGGTTGGCAAATTGGCTTACAGATACATTCTTACCTATGTTAAAGCATAAGAAAATACAACTGTCATGAAAGCAATGATTTTGGCAGCGGGTCGAGGCACTCGTATGCACGAATTAACCGCCAATACCCCCAAACCACTGCTTAAAGTTAGAGGTAAAGCACTGATTGTGCATCAGATTGAAAAACTGGTTCAAGCAGGTATTAATGAGCTGGTCATTAACCATGCGTATTTAGGTAAACAAATAGAGCAGGCTTTAGGTGATGGTTGCCAGTTTGGTGCTAATATCCACTATTCTCCAGAACCCGAAGGCGGCCTAGAGACAGGTGGGGGGATTTTTAATGCGCTACCCTTGCTTGGTAATGCCCCTTTTTTAGTGGTCAATGCAGATGTATATCACGCAGGAAGTTATGCCGAACAAGCACAAAAAAAACTGAAATCATGCAACCATTTAGGACACTTATGGTTGGTAGATAACCCAACTCACAATAAACAAGGTGATTTTTATTTAAAGCATGGAACACTACATGAAAATACAGGTCAAGCCATGACTTTTAGTGGCATCAGCCTGTTGCACCCTAACTTATTTGCTCATGCACAAGCAGGCATATTCAAACTTGCACCATTATTAAAAGCAGCCATTAAGCAGCAGGCAATTAGTGCCTCTGTATTAAAAGGACAATGGCTTGATGTGGGCACTAAAGAACGGTTAGCGCAAGCGCAACAAATTAATAGTTAAAAATAAGAGAGACAGTTATGTGGATAGGTCGTATTTTTGGGGCTTTTTTGGGGTTTTCAAAAGGCGGTTTTTTAGGTTTAGCACTGGGCTTTTTAGTCGGTTTTTATATTGATAACTGGATATTAAAGCGAGCAGGAAGAGAATCTAGTCCCTTATTTAATAATATGGGAGATAACGCCAATACAGCTACACTACAAGCACAGTTTTTTAATGGTATTTTTGCAGTCATGGGGGCTATTGCTAAAGCCGATGGCCGTGTAAGTGAAGATGAAATTGCCGCTGCCAGTTTGATTATGGACGAAATGCGCCTAAAAGGTGAAGAGCGCAAAAAAGCCATTGCTTGTTTTAATCGAGGCAAACATAAAAATTTTGATTTACAGCTAGAACTAAGACGGCTTAAACCCTTATTTGTAGGGCGCGCTGATTTACTGATTATGTTTTTAGAGGTGCAAATTGCTTTGGCGTATGCCGACGGTCAACTATCCGCAGATGAAAACCACTTGCTTGAACAAATTCGTCAGGCTTTTGCTATTAACCAAGCTATTTTTAATAAAATAAAGCAACGAGTGCAAGCTGCATCTGGCAGTAGGGGTTCGCAAAATATGGGGCTTACTCAGGCCTATGCTATTTTAGGCATTAGCCAAAGTGCCAGTGATAAAGAAGTAAAACATGCCTATCGTAAACTAATGAGTGAGCATCACCCAGATAAGTTAACAGCCAATGGCTTACCAGAAGAAATGCGTGAATATGCCAAGGAAAAAACGCAGCAAATCCAAGAAGCGTACGAACAAATTAGCAAACAGCGCAAAGCAAATAGCTAAAGTGCCTTTAGTTTTGCCATATTAACCATTAACCATTTGCTACCATGTTCCATAAACTCCACTTGCACTCTAAGGTTATCTATTTCACCTTCAAGCTGTAATACCGTGCCGATACCAAATAAGCTATGCTCAACTTGCTGCCCAAGCTGATAGGGTAGTGCAGACGTAGAATCAGCCAATTTATAACTGTTTTTTTGTGCCATAAAAGGCCGTTTAACTGAGTTATTTAACCTGACTTCTTGTATTAAATCAGAGGGGATTTCTCGTATAAAACGAGAAGGGGAGTTAGATACGTCCTTGCCATAAAGCCGACGACTTTCAGCATAGGTTAGCGTTAATTTCTCCATTGCACGTGTCACCCCTACATATGCCAAGCGCCTTTCTTCTTCTAAACCATCAAAATCGTCCATACTCATTTGATGCGGGAATAAACTTTCTTCTACACCAGCTATGACCACCTGTGGGAACTCTAAGCCCTTTGCAGAGTGCAAAGTCATAAGTTGTACCGCATCTTGATATTCTTCTGCTTGAGTATCGCCCGCATCTAATGAGGCTTGAGTTAAAAATAATGCCAATGGATTTTGCTCACTACTATCAGGGTCAAGATTAACGGCATCTTCCACATTAAAATCTCCCATAGCTGCGACCAATTCTTTTAAGTTTTCAATACGAGCAGCAGATTTAGGGTCTTTATCCTTTTCAAAAAAAGTCAACAACCCTGACTGTTCGATGGCACGCTCACCCAAATCAGTCAAACTGGCTTCTGCTATATTAATACTCATTTCATCACGCAAGCTCATAAATCCAGTCAATGCTTGCGTTGCTCGTGGTGGCAATAAATGCTGTGCAACCACTTGCTCACAGGCTTGCCATAAAGCACAACCATGATCACGAGCATAAACACGCAATAAATTAATGGTTTTCTCGCCAATAGCACGCGGCGGTACATTAATAACACGATCTAATGCGGCATCATCATAAGGATTTAACATTAAACGCAAATAACTTAAAGCATGCTTAATTTCTAAACGCTCATAAAAGCGTTGTCCACCATAAATGCGATACGGAATGCTGGCACGCAGCAAAGCCTCCTCCAGATTGCGTGACTGAGCATTAGAACGATATAAAATAGCAAACTCCTCACGCTTACGCCCTTGCTTATACCAATGGCTAACCATATCGGCAATATAGCGTGCTTCATCTTGCTCATTAAATCCTGCATACAATTGAATTTTTTCGCCCTGCTCACCTGCAGTAAATAATTTTTTACCAAGCCGACCTGCATTATGACCAATAATGGCATTTGCCGCGTCTAAAATCGTTTGTGTAGAACGATAATTTTGCTCAAGTTTAATTTGTTCAGCATGCATAAAATGTTGATGAAAATTTTGGATATTGGCAATATTTGCGCCACGCCAACCATAAATAGACTGATCATCATCACCCACCGCCATAAGCGAAACCCGCTCGCCCACCAATAACCGTATCCAAGCATACTGTACATCATTGGTATCTTGAAACTCATCAACCAGCACGAAACCAAAACGCTGTTGATAATGCGCCAAAATATCAGGATTATTAAGCCAAAGTTCGTGTGCACGCAATAATATTTCAGCAAAATCAACTAACCCAGAACGCTGACATTGCGCCTCATATAACGCATATACTGCCTGTTGTTTTTTCTGAAACTCATCATTACCCACATCTACATGACTGGCACGACGACCCGCATCTTTATGCTGATTAATAAACCACTGTATTTGCTTGGGCGGATATTTTTTATCATCAATTTGCTGTTCTTTAACAATACGCTTAATCAACCTTAATTGATCATCAGAATCTAAGATTTGAAAATTTTGTGGTAACTTTGCCTCTTGCCAATGAATGTTTAACAGACGATGCGCCAAACTATGAAAAGTACCAACCCACATACCATTAATAGGCATTTGCAAAATTTGCTCAAGCCGTTGGCGCATTTCTTTAGCCGCTTTATTGGTAAAAGTCACCGCCATAATGCCGTAACTTGTCGCATGTTGATTTTGTAATAACCACGCAATACGGTGTACCAAGACACGGGTTTTGCCAGAACCTGCCCCTGCCAAAACCAATTGATGTGGAGAAACTGCGGTAACCGCCTGAGTTTGCGCCTCATTAAGCTGGGCAATAAGATGAGAAGTCATAAGCTATTAGGTTCAATTAAAAACCTAAGTGTAGCGTAAAATGCTGTATATTCATACATATTTAGCGGTCATTTAAAAGCAGGGGTTTAAATGATTATTTTTTATTTAAAGCAGAAACAATCGCACTCATTGCGTCCAGTTGAGAAACCAACGCCGCCGTTTTTGCTTCCACCTCCTCTGCACTAATCTGTAATCGCTCAAGTAAAGACACACTTAAATTACCAACAGGCCCATAGCCATAACCCTGAAGACGTAATGCCTGATGAGCCAATTGAATTAAGGCTGGATACTGCCAATGAGAACCCGTAAATTGACTGTTTTTTTGCTGTCTGGTCGCAACGACCAACTCATCAGGTAATTGCCACTGCTGAAATAACAATGCAGATATTTGCTCCTTACTCATACCCAATAAATGCTGTTCAATATAAGTGCCATCAACATGCTGATTAACCTGTAAATACAAACTTAAAGACTGAAACTGTGGAGGAAAAACCTGCGCCAAAATTAAATAACCAAAGTTATGCATCAGCCCACACAAATAAGCCAGACCATAAGAAGGCCGTTCTGACAACTTCACGCTGCGAGTTAGCTCTGCACACAAAGTTGCCACCATCACCGCCTGCTGCCAAAAAGAACTATAACCAATCACCCCTCCTTTAGGGGAATTTAAGGTCTTGCCTAAAGACAAACCCAACGCCAAATTCATCACCAAATCAAAGCCCAACACCCTTAAAATAGCATCTTCAACAGTTTTAACTGAATCTTTAGGCGCACCATAAAAAGGCGAACGAGCCCAACTAATAACCTGTGCAGACATAGCAGGGTCTAGCTCTACAGCCGTAGACAAACTACCAGTATCTGCATTGGCATCGGTACGCAACTCCATAATCCGCTTAGCCGTCTCAGGCAAAGGAGGTAAATCTAAGGTCTCATTTAAACGCTGCTTAATGCGTAACGCACTAAACTGCATAATGGCATGATTCACATCAGCCAAATCTCGCTCAGCACTAATTGTAGTTTGATTTTTAATCTCAATCCCCAAAGGCAAAACAGTTGCAGCACCATATAAAGTTCTAAAAGAATTTTTTTCTAGCCTAACCCACTTATTAGGCGTTAATGCAATAAACAAATGCGTCTGCTTAATTAAATTTGCATCAATATAAGCCGACATTTTACGGTGCAACTGAATAAATGGTGCCGCACTTTGCTCACCCATACGCAACAGCTCTGCTGCACTTAAAGCCGTCAAATTAGGTCTATTTAATTGCTGCTGAAGATAATAAATATCTAAAATTTGATTATGTGCCAAAATAATCTGCAACGTGCCTAATTCATCTTTTAAATACACCATTTGCACGCAAAAAGGTGCATACGCTGCAGGAATAATAAAATCAGACAAGGCCGCATCATCGACCTCATTCACGGCATTCATATCAAGATTTAAACCGCCCAAAAGACGCTCTATGTTATCAGGTATTTCTAATTTTAAAGACATTACTATACTACTTGCTTAACTCATGTCCTTTAACTATAGAACAGTTTTTAAAACTTGTATTTTTTTATATACTTCTTAAAAAGATAATATCTTAGGCACATATCTAAATTACTCAAAAGGAAATAACATGCTGCAAAAACTCAACATACTGGCACTAACACTTATTTGCTTATACCCCTGCACAAGCCAAGCAAAAGAGCCAACAGACAAGCCCATGTTAGCCAAAAACTACCACAACCAAAACGTAAGCGGCTGGCTTGCCAGTGAAAAACTAGATGGCGTGCGTGGCTATTGGGACGGTAAACAAATGCGCTCAAAAAAAGGCAACCTCTACCACGCCCCTAAATCTTTTATCAACAACTTTCCTAACTTTGCCCTAGACGGCGAGCTATACAGCAGCAGAGGACAGTTTGCCAAAATTAGCGGTATCGTCAGAAGCGGTAAAGACTGGTCACAAATAAAATACCATGTTTTTGATGTCCCCAAAGCCGCAGGCGGTTTAATCACTCGCTTAAACAAACTACGAACATGGCTTAAACAACACCCCAATCCTAACATTGTGATTATTATGCAAACCCCAATTAAAAACATACAACAAGCACAACAGATGCTAGACGACATTATAAAACTAGGCGGAGAAGGCATCATGCTACACCACCCAACCGCACCTTATATCAGCAAACGCACAGACACCTTACTAAAACTCAAAAAAGCCCAAGATGCCGAATGCGTGATTAGTGAACACTTAAGCGGCAAAGGCAAATACACAGGCAAACTGGGAGCGGTTGTATGCCGTATGGACAATGGCAACCTAATTAAAATAGGTTCAGGCTTTAGTGATGCTGAACGCCAAAACCCACCCCCCATTGGCAGCACCATTACTTACCGCTATAACGGCTTTAGTAAAAACGGTAAACCAAGATTTGCCAGATTTTGGCGAGTACGCATAAAAGAATAAGCAGCGTCAGCTAACTTGCATTTGGAAATACTCAAATAGACTCAAAGTTGCTTTTGCCGCTTTTAAAGCACCTAAGTCTGCTTGCTTTCTACGTTTGCTACAAACTCAAAACGTCCAATTTTTGCTGGGTTTTAAACCACCTCAAGCTATTTTCTAATGGCATCAAAACATAAACAGGAACGTAAACAGGAAACGTAAACAGGACGAAACGTAAACAGGACAGTCACTTTAGAGGACAGTCACTTTAGAGCAGCGTAAACAGGACAGTCACTTTAGAGGGCGATGCCAAAATTAAGCGCAATAAACAGGACAGTCACTTTAGAAATCGATGGCATCAAAACGTAAACAGGAACAATAAACAGGACAGTCACTTTAGAAATCGTAAACAGTAACGTAAACAGGACAGTCATGTTCTGAAAAAGCGTTTTTTAAAAAATCACCAACAAAATGATGCGATGTCCTGCGAAACGTAAACAGGACAGTCACTTTAGAGGGCGTTAAACCACCTCAAGCTATTTTCTAATGGCATCAAAACGTAAACAGGAACGTAAACAGGACTAACGTAAACAGGACAGTCACTTTAGAAATCGTAAACAGTGAAATCTAAACAGGACAGTCATGTTCTAAAAAAGCGTTTTTTAAAAAATCACCAACAAAATGATGCGATGTCCTGCGATGTGGTAGGAAAGTAAAACCGCCTTGAACGACGTGTTTAAAGGGTTTTTGCTATGCGGTAATGCGTGGTGGAAAAGTATGATGGTGGAGACGGCGGGAGTTGAACCCGCGTCCGCCAATCCTCCACTAGAGGATCTACATGTTTAGCCTTCTTTATTAAATTAACCCATCACGACCCAAGGGGCAGGGTGTTTAGGGCGATCTCGATTGGTTTTAACCCTTAAGCTACGAGCGAAGCCGCTAGGCGAGCCCATTTCACGAGCCCTTATCCAGTGGTAATGGGCGACCACCTTCAAAGGTAAGCGGGCTTAAGCCGCTAGTGCGTAGTTTTCGTCGTTTGCGACTATAAATTGTATAACGGGGATTTACGAGATCGTCATACCCTCTCGACATGCACCTGTAGTTTTGTAATCAGCGTCGAATCCATAACGTCCCCAAAACATACAAGCGGTTATTCTAGCAGACTAACGTACAGAATGCTTCATTATCCGCTCTTTTTGTTTTTTCCAATCACGTTCTTTTAAACTGGCACGTTTATCATGGCTTTGCTTGCCTTTAGCTAAGGCTATTTCTGCTTTGACTAAGTGCCCTTTCCAATAAATGGCAGTGCATACGCAGGTATAGCCTTTAGCTTGGCTTTGATATTCGAGTTTTTCTATTTCTCGCTTATGTAATAAAATTTTTCTATCACGTCTAGGGTTGGTAATTATATGTGTAGAGGCGGTTTGTAATGGATTAATTAATGCCCCTACTAACCATGCCTCGCCATCTTTAATAATCACATAAGAATCAAGTAGTTGGCACTTGCCAGCGCGCAGAGATTTAACTTCCCAACCAGTTAAGGTAAGCCCTGCTTCGTGCTTGTTTTCGATAAAATAATCGTGTTTTGCTTTTTTATTTAAAGCAATTGTGTTGCCTAAGGGCTTTTTTTTCTTTGCAGTCATAGATAAGATAGTCAGAACAGTAGGTTATCAAGCCCCATGCTTGATGTCAGACTGTGAATGCTAGACAAACACTCACACATAATCAAGGTAAATAATAATGAGCGATAGTAAACAAGGAATGCACGGTATATGGAAACACCGTTGGACTTTTATTTTGGCGGCCACAGGTTCTGCTGTAGGCTTGGGTAACATTTGGAAATTCCCCTATATCACAGGCGAAAACGGCGGCGGTGCATTTGTACTGGTGTACCTTGCTTGTATTTTAGGTGTGGGTATTCCTGTCATGATGGCTGAGGTGCTGATGGGGCGGCGTGGACGTATGAGTCCAATTAGAACCGTTAGCATGCTGGCAAAAGAATCTAATTCTTTTTTTGGTTTTAAATTAATTGGCTGGATGGGCGCATTATCGGGCTTTATTATTCTGTCATTTTATACCGTTATTGCTGGTTGGTCTTTAATGTATGTCTTTAAACTTGGTGCAGGCATATTTAATGAGGTTAGTGTAGCTGGTGACGCTGGTGCTCAATTAGCTGGTAAAGAGTTTGGTGATTTACTAGCTAACCCTTGGTTACTATTGGGCTTGCATACGGTATTTACTATTATGGTGGGCTTTGTTTCTGCTAATGGTGTTAATAAAGGCTTAGAAAGTTCTTCTCGCTTATTAATGCCTTTGCTATTTATTATGTTAATAGTGCTATTTGGTTATAGTGTGACCCAACCCGGTTTTAGTCAAGCAGTGCATTTTATGTTTGATTTTAATTTTGAAAAACTCACGCCACATTCTGTTATTGTAGCCTTAGGGCATTCTTTCTTTACTCTAAGTTTGGGTATGGGCGCAATCATGGCATACGGTGCATATATGCCACGTGAAGAATCATTAAGCCAAACTGTTTTAACGGTTGCTTTTTTTGATACGATAATTGCTTTAATTTCAGGGATAATCATTTTCGCTATCGTCTTTACCAATGGGTTAGAAGCAAGTGCAGGTCCTGGTTTATTATTCCAAACCGTGCCTATTGCATTTGGTAGCTTACCTTTTGGCTCTATTTTTGGCGTTATATTCTTTTTATTAGTGGTTATTGCCGCTTGGAGCTCGGCTTTTTCTATCGGTGAGCCAGTTGTTGCTTGGGCAGTAGAGAAAGGCTTTAGCCGTTTAACCGCTACTGTTGCTGTTTGCTCCTTAACTTGGCTGTTGGGCATTGGCTCTTTATTGTCTTTCAATGAATGGTCTGGGCAACAAAGTTTTGTGTTTGTAGAAACCTATGAACTTAGCTCTATAACCGATGAAAATGGCGAGACAAAAGTTGAGAAAAAAGAGATTGCCTCGAACTTCCACTTATTTGCCGATGTGAAAGAGCTGAAAAAACAATATCCCGCAGAAGCAGGCAAAACTGAAGTGAGCATTAAGGGTAAAACCTTATTTGACTTCTTAGACTTTATTACTGCCAGTGTAATGATGCCTTTAGGCGGCTTATTAATTGCTCTATTTGTAGGCTGGTCAATGAAATCTAGCATTGTTGCTAAAGAAGCCACTATTCAATCAACCTTAATGTATAACTTTTGGCGTATTACTTTACGCTTTGTATCACCTCTGGCTATTTTATATATTTTCGTTAGCCAGCTACTTTAGCGTTTGCATCAAACCCAAGCACAAAATCAAGGACGGTTTTGTGCTTTTTATTAATTAGGAGATAATTCAGCCGTGACGCAAATTTCCAGAAGTGCTTTGGTCAATTTCAGCGCACAACAAATGTTTGACTTGGTTAATCAGGTAGAAGACTATCCTGAATTTTTACCTGGCTGCAAAGCGACCGAGCTAATTGAACGCAATGAAGAGATGATTGAAGCACGCCTCACACTCTCAAAAGCCGGTATAAGCCAGTCTTTTGTCACTCGTAATAACCTTACTCCGCCTAATAAAATGAAAATTAATCTGGTTGAAGGTCCATTTAAACAGTTTTCTGGCGAATGGAATTTTACCGTACTTGATGAACATGCCTGTAAGGTATCTTTGGAGTTAAACTTTGAAGTTAACAGCCAAATTGCAGGGGCAGCATTAAATCTCTTATTCAAACAAGTCGCAGGCATGATGGTCGATTCTTTTGTAACACGAGCTAAGCAGATATATGGCTAAAATAGCCATTGAAGTTGCCTATGGCGAGCCTAATAAACAGCGAGTTATTTCACTGGAAGTAGAAGAAGGCACCAGTTTATATGAGGCAGCTCTTTTATCTGGCATTACCCAAGAATTTACTCATTTGGATTTAACAAATATACCCATGGGGATTTTTTCTAAGCGCAGTGCCAACCCCAAGCAACAAATAGTACAAGCAGGTCAGCGCATTGAGTTATATCGTCCTTTATTATTAGACCCCAAACAAGCACGAATTTTGCGTGCTGCCAAACAACAATCCACCTAAGTTATCATTTTTACTACTTGTCTTTTGTTTGTTTAGGTGGTAACTCGCCAGTGTATTTTGCATACCTGAAATTTTCATCAAAAAATAAGCTAATTAAATAACGGTTTGTTAGCTTGTCGTCTTGTTCTAGGGTATAAATATAGTCCCAGCGTTTCTTTTGATAAGGGTTAGTTAAAGCTGGCGTACCCATAATATATAAGACCTGCCTTTGGTTCATGCCGACCTTTAATTGCTCAAGCATGTCTCGAGTGACAATATTTCCTTGCTGTATGTCAAGTTTATAGACATTAGGGAAAATACAGCCAGATAATAATGATAAGCTAATGATAATTACAAGATAGGCAGATTTCATAAGGTTAATAGAGGTCTCTTATTTGTATTGAAATAAAAAAACACTATGATAACCCAACTTTTAATTAATCCATAAATCATTTTGAGGTATTAAATGTCAGATCAAAATACAGAACTACGCAAAGCGGGATTAAAGGTAACCTTACCTCGTTTAAAAATCCTTAGCATTTTAGAGCAAAAACAAGATTCTCACTTAAGTGCAGAAGATGTCTATAAAGCATTAATCGATGCGGGCGAAGATGTCGGTCTTGCTACTGTTTATCGTGTACTTACTCAGTTTGAAAGCGCAGGGCTTGTCTCTCGCCATAACTTTGATAGCGGTCATGCGGTATTTGAGTTGGCGCGTGGCGAAAATCATGACCATATGGTTGATGTTGATGATGGCACCGTGGTTGAGTTTTCCAGCAAAGAAATTGAACAACTACAAGAAGTCATTGCCAAAGAGCATGGTTTTGAACTGGTTGACCGTAGCCTTGTGCTATATGTAAAAAAACTTAAAAAATAAGTTTTGATTTATCTTCATAAAAAGCCGCCTTGCTGTTATCCAGCAAGGCGGCTTTTTTGTATTTGCTTGCAATAAATATGATTGAGTTTTTATGAATTTATAGCATAGAAAAGAGTTTATTGAAAAAATCAATAAACTCTTTTAAGGGAGGTGCCATGTTTAGTGTCCGCTTTAAAACGGAATGTCATCATCAAAAGAATCAAAATTATTGCTTGGCTGTGGTGCTGGCTGTTGGTTTTGATACTGAGGTTGCTGCTGGGGAGCATTTTGCATGGGCGTATTAGGTTGCGGTGCTGCGCCTTGTTGATATTGCGGTTGCTGTCCTTGTGCTGGCTGTTGCTGGTAGTTGGCAGCATTGTTTGGCGTATTCGCTACTGGTTGCAACGGGGCATAACCTTGATTATCACCTTGGCTTGAGCGGCTATCAAGCATAAGCATGTCGTTGGCGACAATCTCTGTTGAGTACCGCTTGATGCCGTCTTTTTCCCACTCTCGGGTTCTTAGTTTGCCTTCAAAATAAACACGTCCGCCTTTTTTTAGATATTGCTGGCAAATTTCTGCCAACTTGCCAAATACGGCTATTCTGTGCCATTCAGTCTGTTCGACTTTTTGCCCTGTTTGTTTGTCGTTGTAGCTTTCATCGGTGGCTAAGCTCAAATTGGCTACAGCATTGCCGTTGGGTAAAAAACGGACTTCTGGGTCGCGCCCTAAAGTGCCTATTAAAGTGACTTTATTTATGCTGCGTGACATAGTTATTCTCCTTGTTGTTGTATAATTTTAATTGCAAGGTTGCGTTCAAATTTGTGTGGATCAATTTTCATATAAATTGCATGCTCAAATTCTATCAGTTTTAATTCATAAACGCCTCTTAATTGTTGTAAGGCTAAAATTTGTGCATCTGTCGGTATGGCTGTTATTTCAAAGCGAGTGCTGCTCAGTTGTTTGGGGGAGGGTGAGCGTAAAAGCCATAATGCCCAAAAAATAAGGGCGACAGCAGGAATTAATAACAGCCCATTAAGCCCTACTTGGCGCAGCAAAACACCACCTAATCCTCCGCCTATAAAAGCACCAAAAAATTGAAAACTGGAGTAAATGCCCATAGCACTACCTTTAGAGCCTGCGGGGGCAATTTTACTAAGCCAAGAGGGAAGGCTTGCTTCCATAAGGTTAAATCCCCAAAAATAGATAAATAATAAAACCGCCCAGTGCCAAATTTTATTTGCTTGGGTCATGCCAATTAGGGTTAGGCTAATAAGCACTACGCCAATAATAACGATGGATTTCATTTTTTGTTTTTTTTCCGCCACAATAATAAATGGCACCATGGCTATAAAGGCAGCCACTAAAACAGGCAGATAAAACCAGCCGTGTTGTACTGCTTGTAAATCAAGTTTTTTAAGCTCTAAAGGCACGGCAACAAAGACGGCAACTAAAACAGCATGTAATAAAAAAATACCTATATTTAAACGCCAAAGTGCAGGATTTTTAAATTGTACTAATACCTCTGATAGATTGGGGCTAGCATCACGATGATGAATTTGTTTGCTATTTGGCAAACGCCAATAAGTGAGCGCAATACCTGCTATAACCAAAATGCCTGTTAATAAAAAAATAAGCGGTAAGCCTCCTATCGCAGCAATCCAAGGACCTACTATTAAGGCAACAGAAAAAGATAATCCTATGCTTGCGCCCACCGATGCCATGGCTTTCATGCGGTGCTCTTCACGCACATTATCTGCCAACATTGCCATAATTGCGCTGGCAATAGCACCACAGCCTTGTAATGCACGCCCTAATAGTACGCCGTAAATGCTGGTCGAATAGGCGGCAACAAAACTGCCTATAGCAAATAGTGCTAAGCCTATTAAGATGATGGGTTTACGTCCAAAGCGATCAGAAAGCGTGCCTGCTGGAATTTGTAAAATGGCTTGAGATAAGCCATATACGCCCATTGCTAAGCCTAATAATTCGGGGGTTGCTCCTGTTAGACTTTGTCCTTCTAACATCATTACTGGCAAAATCATAAACAGCCCTAACATTCTTAAAGCGTATAACAGTGTTAAGGTGGTAACGGTGGTTCTTTCTGTGGCAGATAAATTCATTGTGGCTCTCAAAATTATATCGTTGGTGTCTTTAGTTACGTTATTTTCACTGGATTTTCTTTATATTTTGTAATTTGTTTCAGTTAATGATTGAATTACCAATCTAATACCTTGAATATAAATTTAATTAATTTAAAGTATTGCCTGTACATGCTTGTTTATCGCTCTGTAAAAAAAGCGTTTTTTACCTAGAGGTTTATCTTGAATACATATTTAACAAGAACAAAAAAAGCACCTAGTCATATCTATTTTGGTTTATGGCTAACTGTTGTTACAGTCGCTCTAGTATACATTGCAATTTTACAATCAGATAATGATATTCAACAATTACGCTTAGATGTAACTAAAGAAACCCATGCTTTGGTTAAAAAAATCGAGTTTATTACACAAATGGGGCTACGCAGTAATCGTTTTTTTATCCAAGCATATCAAACTCATTTGCAAAAATTGGTTAATAAAGAACCTATATCAGCTGATTTTTTAAATGCCATTGAACATAATTTTAATCTTTACCAAGGTTTTTTTATTTATTCTAAAGAGGCAAAATTACTCTTTAAAAGAAGTCATAAGCCTGCTTTTTTACAGCATTATTTATTAGAAAAAGCACTGTTAAAAAACCAGTCAAGTGGTGTGGTGGCACGAGCCTTTAATGGTGCTATTTTTTATTATGTATACTCACAGTTCCAAGTAAATAAACAGTCTTATTATTTGATTGTTAAGCATCGTTTTGATGAAGTTATAATCAATAGCATGAACAAATTGCCTAGTTTTGTGGAGCTGGCATTAGAAGATGGACAAAATCCCTATTATACCTATGTTGATTTAACGGATAAGCAGGGATTTTTCACACCTGTTACTAGGCAAAAAATCAATAGCTTGAATTGGGATATTATTGCTTATTGGCATACAAATTATCCATATAAAGTTTTATTAGAAAATTTAAAAATCAGTCTGTATTTTTTACTTACATTTTTGGCGGTGTATTTTTATGTTTGGTGGCTTATTAGTCGCCAACAAAAAAAATACGAAACCCTAAGAAAGGCGAAAGAACAACTTAATAGCCAAGGTAAACAAATGATGGATAGCATTGATGAGATTGTGATTAATACCAATCCTGATGGTGCTATTAATTATCTAAATACCAATGCCGTTTTATTTTTAGGGGAATCTCAAGCAGAGCCACTTTTGGGTAAGTTTTTACACTTGGTGTATGCCAAACCTCAGGCAATTTGGAATCAAAGTACGGCGATTACAGAACAAAATTTTAATTATTTAGAAGACAATCTGCATTTTTATGAGCAAAGTTGCCAACGCATTCAAACCATAGAGGGTCATTTTAATTATCTATGGGTTTTAAGAGATATTACTGAAAGAAAACGTAATATTGATTTATTAGAAAAAAATCAAGCTCGCTATCAATCTATTTTTGCAGGTTCTGGTTCTGCACATATTCTGATTAAAAAATCTCCAAAAAAACGTTTTCCTTTTATTGTCTTAGATGCCAATCAGGCAGCATTAAAAATGTTTGCTTTAAATAATATTACAGAGATAAACAGCAATGCTTATAAATTATTAGAAAAAAATGCCATCCTTATTAATTATTTATCTCAATCTGAGGTCAATGATGATGAATTTGAAATACAAATTACAACCCTAGATAATCAAGAAAAATACGCTTGGGCACATATTCATCATAATGACAATACAAAAAATAACCTGTTATTGACCTTAATTGATATAACAGAGCGCAACGCATTATTAGAAAAAACCACGGAGCGAGAGCGTTTTTGGGAGCGCATAATGGAGGCCATTCCTGATTTGGTTTATGTAGCAGAATTAAGCGATAATGATTATTTAAAGCAGGTTATATATAAAAACATTACCTTAGAAAGCATATTAAATTATAACGACTCTAAGAGTAATTATAACAGTTGGTTAAACTACCTTAGTAGCCAAGATTTGCCTGCTTTTCAAAAGGGCATTGGAAAACTTAAAAAACTGCAAGATAAACAGCAGCACCAAGCAACCCTAAGATTTTATGATAATGAAAATAATCTACGTCATATTCGCTTTAAAAGTAGCCGCTTTGAAGCTGACGAGCAGGGGAATACCAAAAGCATTATTGGGTTAGCAAGAGATATTACAGATAGCGTCAATAGCCAAGAAAAAATCATTGCAAGTGAAAAACATTACCGCTTGGTTACAGATAATATTAATGATGTGATTTGGTCAACAGATGCGGAGTTAAATATTGCTTTTGTTAGTTCATCTGTAAAGCATATGTTTAATCGTAGTGCAGAAGAAATTACCCATAAAAAGCTGAAAAATATTTTGCCTTTTGATTTTCGTGCACGCCTTATACGCCGTCTCAAGCAGCAAATAAACATTGCTATTGATATAGGTCCTAGTTATAAAAAATCTTTAATTCAAGATATTAGAATACCTAAAGAGCAGGGCAATTATATACAAATAGAGCTGCATACATCAGTTTTATTTGAGCAGGATAAACTTGTCGGTTTATTGGGCGTGTGTAGAGATGTGACCAAAGTACGTAAATCAGAGCAGCAATTAAAACTGGCCGCTAAGGTATTTGAAAGTAGTAATGATGCCATTGTTATTACTGATAATAAATTAGATATTGTACGCTGCAATCAGTCTTTTACTAAAATTACAGGCTATCAGCCGCATCAGGTAATTGATAAAAATATTCAATTTTTAATCGCACCTGAAAATCATCATACTGATTTTATTCAGGGTATTAGTAAAACGCTCAATCATATGGGCACATGGCAAGGCGAAGTATTTTATACCTGCTCTCAAGGTCATAGACGTATTGGCTGGGTTGGCATTAATTCTGTAAACGATGATATGAAACATAGTCAAAGTTTAATTATGGTTATCTCTGATATTACCGAGCGTAAAGCAATTGAAGATCGCATTCATCATTTGGCTTATTACGATTCTTTAACTGGCTTGCCTAATCGTACGCACTTACATGAAAAACTGAATCAAATTTTAATTTCTGCAAAAGAAAATTCCAGCAATGTGGTATTGCTGTTTATTGACCTTGATCGCTTTAAACCCATTAACGATTCGATGGGGCACCCCGCAGGGGATTTGGTTTTAAAACAGGTTGCAGAAAGATTAAGAGACTGTACCAAACGCCAAGATTTGGTATGTCGTATTGGTGGTGATGAATTTACCGTCATTATTGAAAACCAAGGGGAACGAGATACGGCAATGGAAAGTGCCATTAAAATTTCTGAACGCATTTTAGAACATCTTAATAAACCCTATTTTATTAATAATCGTGAGCTATTTTTAAGTGCCAGTATTGGTATTGCGCTGTATCCAAGTGATGGTATGAGCGTGACAGAATTGATTAAAAATTCAGACCTTGCTATGTATCATGCCAAACATAACGGACGAGGTAATATTCAATTTTTTAGCAAAAATATGAATAAAATTGCAGTCGATTCTCTTGAATTAGAAAATGATTTACGTCCAGCGTTGGTTAACCAAGAATTTGAATTATATTATCAACCGCAATACGATGCTAAAAGCTGTAAAATGCTATCTATTGAGGCTTTAATTCGTTGGAATCACCCCAAAAAAGGGCTTATTTACCCAAATACTTTTATTCCTACTTTAGAAGAAACAGGTATGATTATTGAAGTAGGTCAGTGGGTATTAGAAGAGGCCTGCCAGCAATTTATGCAATGGCATACAGAAGATCCGAATAATTTAGAGCATGTATCAGTAAATGTGTCTGCACGTCAATTTCAACAAAAAGACTTTATTCAAAAAATTCAAAATGTATTATTAAAAACGGGCATCAAACCACAACAACTAGAAATAGAGTTAACTGAAAGTGTTTTAGTTGATGATGTTGAAAATACCTTTAGCACTTTAACTGCCTTGCGGGATTTAGGCATTAAAATAGCAATTGATGATTTTGGTACCGGTTATTCTTCTTTAAATTACTTAAAACGCTTCCCGTTTGACACATTGAAAATTGACCAAAGTTTTGTGCGTGAATTACCAAATAATAAAGCAGATGCACAGATTACTCGTGCCATTATCGCACTTGCTAAAAATATGAATGCCACCGTAGTTGCCGAAGGTGTTGAAACTAAAGCGCAGTTAAATTTCCTATCTGAGGAGAACTGCAATAAAATACAAGGATACTTATTTGAACCACCATTGCCCGCTGCCAAGTTATTTGCAAAATTTTTGTAAAATTAACCCAGTTTTTTTATAACCTAATAAGGAACAAGCATGTTTAACAATACTTCTATTGCCGATTTTGACCCTGAAATTTGGCAAGCCATTACCCAAGAAACCTCACGCCAAGAAGAACACATTGAGCTAATTGCCTCTGAAAACTACACCAGCCCTGCAGTTATGCAAGCCCAAGGCACACAGCTAACCAACAAGTATGCCGAAGGCTACCCTAACAAACGTTACTATGGTGGTTGTGAGAATGTTGATATTGTAGAAAGTCTTGCCATTGAACGTGCTAAACAACTGTTTGCAGCAAGCTATGCCAACGTGCAACCCCATTCAGGTTCACAAGCAAATGCAGCGGTTTATTTAGCACTATGTGAAGCGGGCGATACCATTTTAGGCATGAGTCTGGCACATGGAGGGCATTTAACCCATGGCGCATCGGTTTCTTTTTCAGGTCGCTTATACAATGCCGTACAATATGGACTCAATCCAGAAACAGGTGAAATTGACTACCAACAAGTAGCTGAATTAGCCAAAGAGCATCGTCCAAAAATGATTGTTGCCGGTTTTTCTGCTTACTCTAAAGTAGTAGATTGGCAACGCTTTAGGGAAATTGCCGATAGTGTAGGTGCTTATTTTATGGTTGATATGGCGCATATTGCAGGTTTGGTTGCCGCTGGCGTTTATCCTTCCCCCGTTGGTATTGCTGATGTAGTGACCACAACCACCCACAAAACATTACGAGGGCCTCGTGGTGGATTAATCCTCGCCAATGATAATGAAGAAATTCAAAAGAAATTAAATTTTGCACTCTTCCCTGGCATACAAGGCGGTCCGCTTATGCACGTTATCGCAGGTAAAGCGATATGCTTTAAAGAAGCGATGAGCGAAGAATATAAAACCTATCAGCAGCAAGTTGTAAAAAATGCCCGTGCAATGGCAAAACGCTTTATGGAAAGAGGCATTGATATTGTTTCAGGCGGCACAGATGACCATCTATTTTTAGTTAATCTAATTGGCAAAAGCTATAGTGGCAAAGATGCCGATGCTGCCCTTGGTCGTGCTAATATTACCGTTAATAAAAATGCTGTCCCCAATGACCCACGTTCACCGTTTGTTACCTCAGGTTTGCGTATTGGCAGCCCTGCTATTACCACAAGAGGCTTTAAAGAAGCTGAAAGTGAACAAGTTGTAGATTGGATTTGTGATATTTTAAATGCTCTAGAATCTGGCAATAATGAAAATGTAGAGCAACAAATAAAAGCTGAAGTAATCAAACTATGTCAGCGTTTTCCTGTGTATCAACATTAAAATAAAGGAACTATTGTGTATTGCCCATTTTGCACTCATACCGAAACCAAAGTCATTGATTCTCGCCTAGTTGCCGATGGAGAACAAATTAGACGGCGGCGTGAGTGTGGGCAATGTGGAGAGCGATTTACCACCTTTGAAGTTGCCGAACTCATTATACCTGGAGTGATTAAAGAAAATGGAACACGCCAACCTTTCAATGAAGAAAAATTACGTGCAGGTATTTTACGTGCTTTAGAAAAACGTCCTGTTGGAGTAGAAACCATAGATGCCTGCATCATGCGTATTAAACACAAACTACGAGATACTGGAGAACGTGAATTAGCCAGCCGCAAAGTAGGCGAGTTTGTTATGAATGAATTACGTCAAATTGATCAAGTTGCCTATGTACGCTTCGCCTCTGTATATCGTGATTTTAAAGATATTGCTGAATTTAGTGCAGAAATAAAACGCCTCGCAGACGACCCACAAAACAATAACCCTTTAAATTAACTCCATGAATAATCCGTACTTTATGCAACAAGCTTTACTGCTTGCTAAAAATGGTTTGTATAGCACTCAACCCAACCCTAGAGTGGGTTGTGTACTGGTTAAAAATGGACATATTATTGCAGAAGGTGCTCATCTAAAAGCAGGCGAGGCACACGCTGAAATTCATGCCCTTAAACAAGCAGGCAAGCAAGCACAGGGAGCGACTGCTTATGTTACCTTAGAACCATGCAGTCATATTGGACGTACTGGCGCATGTGCAGATGCTTTAATTAAAGCAGGCATTAAACAGGTTATTGCTGCCAGTTATGATCCTAACCCGCAGGTAGCAGGTCAAGGATTTAAAAAACTCAAAGATGCGGGTATAGAAGTATTAATAGAAAATCCAAATTCTGAACTAAGTATGCAAGCGCAAGCATTAAATGCAGGCTTTTTTATGCGCCACAATAAACAGCGTCCATTGGTGCGCCTAAAGCTGGCAATGAGCCTTGACGGGCGTACCGCCATGGCATCAGGAGAAAGCAAATGGATTACCAGCACCTTAGCCCGCCAAGATGTACAAAAATTGCGTGCCCAAAGTTGTGCCATATTAAGCACTGCTCAATCAGTAATAACTGACAATGCCTCAATGAATGTCCGATTTGCTGAAGCCAACCTAAATGTAAGTAAGCACTTACAAAGACAGCCTTTACGAATACTCCTTGATAGACAACAACGTATTTGTACAAACAGTCGTTTTATGCAACAAGCAGGAGATATTCTTATAGTTAGCCAGCAAAAAGAATTAAAACCTACACTAACTCGTTGCAATACATTAGGACAACTAAGCCACTATCAACAAACAGATAACGACTTAACAGGCTTATTACAAACTCTTGCACAACGCAATATTAATGAAATACTGGTTGAAGCAGGAGCAAAACTTGCTGGCAGTTTGATTAAACAAGAACTTGTGGACGAATTAATAGTATACTGTGCGCCCATATTATTAGGTAATTTGGCACAAGCCCTAGTAGAATTACCGCTACATGATATGCAGCAAAAAATACGCTGGCAATTTAAAGCCGTAACCCAAATAGACACCGACCTAAAACTGACTTTAACGCCAGCATAATGAGGAATATATGACATTAAATAGTATTGAAGAAATTATTGACGACTTACGTCAAGGCAAAATGATTATTCTCATGGACGATGAAGACCGAGAAAATGAAGGCGATATTATTATTGCCGCAGAAAAAATAACCCCAGAAGCCATCAACTTTATGGTTACCGAAGCCCGAGGTCTAATTTGTTTACCATTAAGTGAAGAACGCTGTGATTATTTAGGTTTACCAGCTATGGTTAAAGGTAATGGTGCAAAATTTGCCACTCCATTTACCGTTTCTATTGAAGCTGCTGAAGGTGTAACCACCGGTATCTCTGCTGCCGATAGAGCACATACCATTAAAACAGCAGCCAATCCACAAAGTAAACCTGAAGATATTGTTCAACCGGGACACATTTTTCCCTTGCGAGCTCGATCTGGTGGCGTATTAAGCCGTGCAGGGCATACCGAAGCAGGTTGCGATTTAACTCGTTTAGCTGGTTTTACTCCAGCAGCAGCCATTGTTGAAATTATGAACCCCGATGGCAGTATGGCAAGACGTCCAGATTTAGAAAAATTTGCCAAAAAACACAATCTTAAAATAGGCACCATTACCGATTTAATTCACTACCGTATGGCAAATGAAAAAACCATCGAACTAAAATCGAGTAACACCGTAAATACCCAATATGGCGAATTTATTTTACATCAATTTAACGACTTAATTACCCAAGAAACCCATCTGGCATTAAGTATTGGTGAAATTAACGCACAACAACCCTGTTTAGTACGAGTGCAAAGTAGCAACTTATTACGTGATACATTAACCTTACAAACAAATAACAGCAGTAGTTGGTCAACACACCAAGCATTAAATAAAATAGCCCAAGCAAAAACAGGGGTATTAGTGATGCTAAGTGCCGGTGAAAAAGAAAATATAAATACCAGTTTAGAAAATTACTTTAATCCTAATCAACCTATACGTAGCAGTAATACCGACAATTCAGGCGCATTTGTTACCATTGGCACAGGCTCGCAAATATTGCGTGAATTAGGTGTTGGTAAAATGCGCCTACTAAGCTCCCCCATGAAATATACAGGTATTGCTGGCTTTGATTTAGAAGTGATTGAAACCATTCCATACAACAGCAAGGAAAATTAAACATGCAAAACATTAAAACAATTGAAGGTACACTCACACCCAATAACGGCAAATATGCCATTATCGTGACTCGCTGGAACGCCTTTGTCGTTGAAAGTTTAGTACAAGGAGCAGTTGGCTCTTTAAAAGCCCACGGTGTAAAAGAACAAGACATTAAAGTTATTTATGTACCAGGTGCATTTGAAATACCCGTTACCGCTAAAAAAATAGCAAGTTTAAATAAATTTGATGCCATTATTGCCTTAGGTGCTGTTATTCGTGGTGGCACACCACATTTTGAATACGTTGCAGGAGAATGTGTAAAAGGGCTAAATAATGTAGCTTTAGAATATAATCTACCCGTTAGCTTTGGTGTATTAACCGTAGATAGTATTGAACAAGCCATTGAACGAGCTGGAACAAAAGCAGGCAATAAAGGTGAAGAAGCCGCCATGAGCGCATTTGAAATGGTTTCTTTGCTAAATAATTTAGAGCAACAACTATGAGTGATGCCCCCAATATTAATTTAAAAGCACGCAAAAAAGCACGTAAAATTGCCATGCAAGCACTGTATCAATGGCACATGAATGACACTCCATTACATGAGTTAGAGACACAATTTCGCCTAGAAAGTGATATGAACAAGGTTGATGCAGAATATTTTGTAGAAATTATTCACGGTGTTCCTAAAGAATTAAATACCTTAGACGCACGAATTGAACCCAAACTTTCACGTTCTATAAATAGTTTAACACCTGTTGAAATGGCGATTTTACGCTTAGCAGTCTATGAGCTTATTCATCGTTTAGATGTCCCTTATAAAGTTGTAATTAACGAAGCTGTAGAGCTTGCTAAAATATTTGGAGCAACAGATGGACATAAATTTGTAAACGGGGTACTCGATCAAATTGCACTACAAGAACGCAGTGCAGAAGTAAAAGGTAAATAAACATGAGTGGCAATCATGAATTTGCCATTATTCAAGCATATTTTAACCAAGATTATCCACAACCTAATGCGCTAACACTTGGTATTGGTGATGATGCCTCTATATTACAACTTAAAGATTGTCAGTTAATACAAAGTATTGATACCCAAGTAGCTGACATTCACTTTTTTGCCCAAGCTCCCGCCACCTTAATTGCCGAACGAGCATTGCGCACCGCCTGTAGTGATTTAGCCGCCATGGGTGCAATTCCTCTAAGTTTTCATTTAGCACTTAGCCTACCTAAATATGCACAAAAAGATGATTGGCTTAATGCCTTTGCAAGCGGTTTAAAACAAGCCGCCAAACAACTTAATATTGGATTAATAGGAGGCGATACCACCGCCAGCAAAGAACTTATTATCAGTATTATGGTGCAAGGTACATTAACCAATGAACAATTACCGCTAACTCGTTATAAAGCACAAATTGACGATGATATTTGGTTATCAGGAAAAATTGGACTAGCCCAACAAGCACTAAAACAAGAATTAATAAAAATAGATATTAATCATCTTAATCACCAATTACAGGCCTATTACCGACCCCAAGTACATATCCAATTAGGAAATGCCTTAACCAAACTAGCGCATAGCTGTATTGATGTCTCTGATGGTTTATTACAAGACGCTCAACACATTGCTCAACAATCTCAGGTTAGTATGCTATTTGATGGGCAAAAACTCACCCAATGGTTAGCCCTTAAACAAGATAATTTCTGGCAAACACTAACAGGAGGAGATGACTATCAACTATTATTTACGGCACCTAAAAATGCACGTCAACGCATTTTAAAACTAAGTAATGAATTACAAATAATAGGTAAAGTAAACAAACAACAAGAACAACTCATTGAACTAACTCATGCCCCAAGTCCTATGCCTAAAAACTTGGGTTTTCAACATTTTTAATAACCCATCACATAACGCTCACTTCTAATAGCAAGCTGTAAAATTGCATAAGGTCTTTGCTAATGGCATCAGCATCAGGGTGTTGTTGGTGCTCTTGGGTAAGCAAGCGGCTTAACCAAAAACGTAATGCCGCCGCTCGTACCATAACAAAAAAAGCATTTACTTTAGCATTATCTAAAATTATTGATTTTAAATAATATTTTATACTAAAAGGCAAATAAATATTTATCCGTCATTTATCTGTCATAACTCCTTTTTATACTTTATTTACTCAACTTTAACCAAAGGAATTATTATGAAAAAAACGCTTTATTTTTCTACCTTATTTGCTCTTATTGCCAGTGCTTCTAGCTATGCGGCAATGCCGTCTTATCAAAGTAACAGCAGTTGGTACAACGATGGACAAAACTTGATTAAACAAAAATTAAATGCCCCTAAACCTAAAACCAAAGCAAAAAATATTATTTTATTTATCGGTGATGGTATGGGCATTTCTACACAAACCGCTGCACGTATTTTAGAAGGGCAGCAAAGAGGACAAACCGGAGAAGAAAATCAATTAAGTTTTGAAAAATTCCCCTATACTGCATTGGCTAAAACCTATAACACCAATCAACAAACGCCAGATTCCGCAGGTACGATGACGGCAATGGTTACTGGTGTTAAAACAAAAGCAGGCGTACTATCAGTTTCAGAGAAAGTATTGCGCTCTAATTGTAAAAGCTCTAAAGGTCGTGAACTGACTACCATTCTTGAGCTGGCAGAACGTAAGGGTAAATCCACTGGTGTGGTTTCTACCGCTCGCATTACACATGCCACACCTGCAGCAACCTATGCCAAAACCCCTGAACGTAACTGGGAAGACAGCTCTAAATTACCTAAAGGTGCAAAATGTAAAGACATTGCCGATCAGCTGGTAAATTTCTCTGTAGGTAATGGTATTGATGTAACTTTTGGCGGAGGTCGCCGTCATTTTATTACCAAAGCCGAGGGTGGCAAACGTAAAGATGGACGCAATTTAATTAAAGAATGGCAAAACCGCTTTAAAGATGGTACTTATGTTGCAACTAAAGCCCAATTTGATGCGTTAAAACCAGCTAAAAACAAACGAGTTTTGGGTTTGTTGGCAAAATCTCATATGCGTTATGAAGCGGATCGTAAGGTAAAAAATGATGAACCTTCTTTAAGTGAGATGACTGCAAAAGCCATTGATATTTTAAAACAGAATAAAAAAGGCTTTTTCTTAATGGTCGAATCAGGTCGTATTGACCACGGACACCATGCAGGCAGTGCGTATAACGCTCTAACAGATACCATTGAATACGCTAAAGCAGTACAAACAGCAGTAAATAAAACCCATGATGATGACACACTCATTATTGTAACCGCTGACCATAGCCATGTATTTACCATTGCCGGTTATCCAACTCGTGGTAATCCCATTTTAGGTAAAGTAGTAGCAAATGATAAAAACGGTTTGGCCAAAGATAAGCCTGAATTAGCTAAAGACAATCTACCTTACACTACATTAGGTTATACCAACGGTCGTGGTTTTGCCGATTATGCTAATACACAAGATGCTGATAAACGCTACGATGGTGAAATTGCAACAGGGCGTAAAAACCTGAATAAAATTGATACCACCTCCAGTGGTTATCATCAAGAAGCCTTAATTCCTTTAAGCTCTGAAACCCATGCCGCTGAAGACGTTGCTGTATTTGCAAAAGGACCCGGTGCGTTTTTATTTGCAGGTAATATTGAGCAAAATGTAATTTTTCATGTGATGAAATACGTCGGTAATCTGTAATTTTATAAACTCAGTCGTGCAAAAGGCTCTTTGTGAGCCTTTTGCCTTATTGGATAACTATGCAACGTTTATTTTTAATTTTTATTTTAACCTTATTTACGCCTAAATTATTGGCAGATACTGCAAGCATTGCACTTAATATTGATTGTAAAAAAATTAATCCACAAGAAATACGCGCAAATTATTTGTTAGTTGAGGCTAAACAGCAGCAATTAAGCAAAAAAATTACACGCACGGTTTTTGATTTTATGCGGACTAATAATAAACTGATTTATCATTATCCTAAATTGTATATTACAGATATTTGGTGGTTAGATGCGTTTTCTGAAATTCACTTAAAAAAAGCCTTTCTTTCATTTAAGCGAACTATAGAATATGAGCCTGTTGAGATTAAAATGTTAGTACGCCAACGTTGGCAAAAATTAAATCATTTATTTAACCCTAATTTGCTGAATGAGCTGAAAAAAATCAAACAAACACAACATGCTTGCTTAAATATCAGTCATTATCAAGGACGTATAGGACAAACCATGATACATATAAAATGGCTTGATAAATTAAAATTACCACTTAGCTATAGTATGAGCAATCAAATGGGGCGCAAACAATACCAAATGCAGGCATTAAAACCTGTTCCTACAGATTTACTTAATGCCATTGATACTTTTGATAGTACTGATTTTGCAGATATTGGTGATAACGAATCAGACCCCTTTTTAGCACGCATGATTAACTTAGGCTTTATTCATCATACCCATAGCAATAACAAACATTCTCATACCCAACATTAAGCCATAATTGAATTTAATAGAGCTTGGTTTTGTGCATCTTCTTGCTGTCTTTTTTTAAGTTTGTTGTAAAATTGCATAGGATCTTTGCTAATGGCATCAGCATCAGGGTGTTGTTGTTGGTGCTCTTGGGTAAGCAAGCGACTTAACCAAAAACGCAATGCCGCCGCTCGCAACATGCTTGAAAATGCCTTAATTTCATCTTTTTCTAATTGACGTAGTTTATTGTAACCTGCAAATAACGCACCTAATAATTCTGGTTTAAATTCATCTTGTGCGTCCACACACCAATCATTAGCAATAATAGCAAGATCATAAATAAACAGACCTTCACAAGCATTATATATATCTAAAATTGCCCCCACTTTAGTAATATTATTTGCTTTTATCATCAAAGCATTATCATGAAACATATCTCCATGTATCCAACCTTGCGGCAAATTTTGCTGTTGCTGTTGATTTTGATGTTTAAGTTCTTGCTGAAAAACTAACTGTACTTCATCTGCTAATTTATTTATAAGCCTTACGCCTTCAGTTTGCCACCAACTAAAATGGCGCACATCAATACGGGTACAAGGTAAACTTTGTGCAATTTGATGAAACTCTGCCATTGCCTCACCTATGGCAAAACAATCTTGCTCATCGGGAATTTGAATATGCTCTCCCGCCAAAAATGGGCAAATAATAGCAGGCTTATCTGCCACTTCATGCAAACCCTGTCCCATATTATCTAAAATAGGTGCAGGTACTTTTAAATGATGCTGTCCTAAATGTGTAGCAAGGGCAATAAAATCTTCTACCTCAGCATGAGTGTGATGCTCAAATAAAGTAAGTACATAATTGTCCGTTTGAGTTTTAAGTATGTAATTAGTATTTTCAATGCCAGCTTCAATACCTTTAAATTCTATAACCTGAGAAAGGCTATACCTATTTAACAGCTCATCAAGCTGTTTTTGATTTACTTGTGTATAAACAGACATATTATTACCAACGAAATAAAATCCATGAAGGCGCACTAATGCGAGGTTGCTCACGGCGCATAAAATTATCCCCATCATTAGGATTGGGAATTAAATAATAAGGTTTGCCTTTTTTTGGCACAACCTTAATTTCCACCAACTTCCCATTAAGTTTATATTCATAAAATGTATTACCTTTTTCATTGCGAATAGTCACCGTTTCTTCTTGATTATCCTGTGCTTGAACAGGTAAGGTTAAAAATAAAATTATGAATATCAAACAGTGATAGGTTTTAAAAATCTTCATGGTAAGATTATCTCTTTTAATGGTTGTCTGTAAGTTTACCTAAGCTTTAGGCAACAAACTAATCAAGTTTTATATAAGGTTTATTATGCCAGTTTCTCTTATCTTAGTTGACGGTTCTTCATATTTATTTCGTGCATTTCATGCTATTCCTCCCTTAACCAATAGCAAAGGTCTACAAACTAATGCCATAAAAGGCGTAATAAGCATGTTAAAACGTCTGCAAAAAGATTTCCCCGATGCCGCAATGATTGTGGTTTTTGATGCCAAAGGCAAATCTTTTAGAAATGATATTTACCCAGAATACAAAGCCAATCGACCACCTATGCCTGATGAACTCCGTTTACAAATTGCCCCCATTCATCAAATTATACAAGCCATGGGATTACCACTTTTATGTATAGACAACGTAGAAGCCGACGATGTTATAGGTACATTAGCAATAAAAGCCAGCGCACAACAGCATAAAGTATTAATTTCTACCGGTGATAAAGACATGGCGCAACTGGTCAACACCAATATTAACCTAATTAATACCATGAATAACCTTCAACTGGATTCTCAAGGTGTAAAAGACAAATATGGCGTTGCTCCCGAATACATTATTGACTACCTAGCATTAATGGGGGACAGCTCAGACAACATTCCAGGCGTACCTAAAGTAGGAGAAAAAACAGCACAAGGATTAATCTCAGGTTTAGGCAATTTAGAAAATATTTACGCCAATTTAGATAAAATAAAAGATTTAGATTTTAGAGGTTCTAAGACCCTTGCAACTAAAATGGCAGAATATAAAGAACAAGCCTTTTTATCCAAAGACCTTGCCACCATACGCACCAATATAAAATTACCGCAACCTTTAGAACAAATTAAAGCACAACCAATAAACACTCAAAAATTAACTGACTTATTTAGCGAATTAGAATTTAAAAACTGGCTAACAGAAATCAGTCCTCAAAATCAAACAGAAAAAGAAACAACCCATAAAACCAACATAACTAATACCCAAATAAACTATCAAACAATACTGACTAAAACAGAGTTTAATGTCTGGATTAAACAACTTAAAGAAAGTGAATTATTTGCATTTGATACCGAAACAACCTCATTAAATTACAAACAAGCACAACTTGTAGGTCTCTCTTTTGCTGTTGAACCCTTTACCGCCGCTTATGTTCCCCTAGCCCACGATTACACAAATGCCCCAACACAACTGCAAAAAGATTGGGTATTACAACAACTTAAACCCATTTTAGAAAATCCAAAGCAAGCCAAAGTAGGACAACATATAAAATACGATGCCCATGTTTTAAATAATTATGGCATTAATTTGCAAGGTGTTAAATTTGATACCCAATTAGAATCCTACTGTTTAAATTCCATCGCCAGCAATCATGGAATGGACGCACTTTCTGAACATTATCTAAACCATAAAACCACCCATTTTTCAGATATTGCAGGTACTGGCGCAAAACAAAAAACATTTAATCAAATACATTTAGAAGAAGCCGCCCCTTATGCCAGTGAAGATGCTGACATTACCCTAAGATTACATCAACATTTATGGCAAAAATTAAATGCAGAAAAAGAATTAAAAACCCTATTTGAAACCATTGAAATGCCGCTAATGCCAATTTTGACCAAAATTGAAGAAACAGGTGTACTTATCGATAGCGATTTATTATTTACCCATAGTCAAGAACTAGCACAAAGATTACAAGAATTAGAACACCAAGCACATAATATTGCCGGCAAAAATTTTAATTTAAGCTCCACCAAACAACTTGGAGAAATTTTATTTGATACACTCAATATCCCCATTATTAAAAAAACGCCAAAAGGCAAACCCTCAACTGCAGAAGAAGTATTACAAGAATTAGCAATGCAAGGTTATGAATTACCTAAACTGATTTTAGAACACCGCAGTCTCGCCAAACTAAAATCCACTTATAGCGATAAACTACCCCAAATGATTGATAATAAAAGTCAACGCTTACATACCAGCTATCATCAAGCTGTAACAGCTACAGGGCGACTATCATCAAGTAATCCAAACTTACAAAATATCCCCATTCGCAGTCAACAGGGTAAGCGTATTCGTCAAGCCTTTATCGCTCCAAAGGGTAAAAAAATAGTTGCTGCTGATTACAGTCAAATTGAACTTAGAATTATGGCGCACTTATCTCAAGATCAAGGTTTATTACAAGCCTTTAAAGAAAATAAAGATGTTCATATTGCCACTGCAGCCGAAGTTTTTGCCATAGATGAAACAAAAGTAAGTAATAATCAAAGACGCAGTGCCAAAGCCATTAATTTTGGTTTAATTTATGGCATGTCCGCCTTTGGTTTAGCACAACAACTCAATATTAGCCGTCAAGAAGCACAAGATTACATTAATCTGTACTTTGAGCGTTATCCAAAAGTACAACAATACATGCAAGATACCCGTCAACAAGCTCGTGAACAAGGCTATATTAAAACTCTATTTAATCGACGATTATATCTACCTGAAATTAATTCAAAAAATGGCATGCGTCGTCAACATGCAGAACGCACAGCAATTAATGCACCCATGCAAGGTACCGCTGCTGATATTATCAAACTCGCCATGTTAGCCGTTGATAAATGGCTAATTGAAAGTGAATATAAAGCACAAATGATTATGCAAGTTCACGATGAATTGGTTTTTGAAGTTGTAGAAGAACAAGCAGAAAATTTTGCAAAAGCCGTTAGCAAAATCATGCAACAAGCAGCAAATTTAGACATTCCCCTATTAGTTGAAACAGGAATTGGAAATAATTGGGAAGAAGCGCATTAAAATACAATACTCAAACAACTTAGATAAACTTAAATGTAATTTTAAAAAATAACAATCAGATTTTTTTATTCAGTCTCTTTATTGTTTTTTATTATTTATGTAGTTTGTTGTTGTTATTATTTATTAGTTGAACAAAAACTGTGGAAAACTAAATTTAAATGTTATTTTTCAACAAGTTAATAAAACAATAAACAAATAATTTTACTGTAGATAAGTGCCAATAACTCAAAGAAATAAAAGGTATAACTAAGTGAGAAAAATAGCATTTTAAAATTTAACAACGTTGTTCAGATTTTTTACAATAATTATCCACAAAATTACTCACAAAAATGGGACTTAGTTTTTAAATTTAAAAATTTTTTACGCTTATTTTTATAGATAAGAGAAGGTACTTTTATTACAATGGACTTTTAAATCAAACAAAGGAAAATTTTATGCAGCTTTGGCAAACTTGCCTTACAACATTACAGCAAGCCTTGCCATCTCAAGATTTTATGACTTGGATTAAGCCGCTTAAAGTTGAAATAAAAGAAAACAATTTATACTTAATTGCACCCAATCAATTTATTGCCAACTGGGTTAAAGATAAATACCTAAGTTTAATTGAAGAAAGCATTGCAACAGAAGAAAAAAGCTATCAAATAGAAATTGTCCAAGCCAATGCAATGAATTTTCTTAATGTGAACCCAAAAATTAAAAATTCTGTATCTTCTATAACTAACACAAAAGAAACCGCAGAAATAAAAGACAACAAAACAGAAAATAACAAGCCTACAAAAACAGTTAAATCCAAAAAAGTTGAAAACAGTGGCTTTAAAAGTGAATTAAGTAGTAAATATACCTTTGATACCTTTGTTTCGGGGCAATCTAACCAACTGGCACATGCTGCAGCGATTCAAGTTTCAAAAGAACCCGGTTCATATAATCCTTTATTTATTTACGGAGGAGTTGGTTTAGGTAAAACGCACTTAATGCATGCAGTAGGCAATGAATTAAGGAAAAAAAATAAATCCATTCGAGTTCAATATATATATTCAGAAAATTTTGTACAAAAAATGGTAAACGCATTGCGCTTTAATGCCATGAATGAATTTAAACAATTTTATCGTAATTTAGATGTACTATTAATTGATGATATTCAATTTTTTGCAGGTAAAGATCGCTCACAAGAAGAAATATTTCATACTTTAAATAGTCTACTTGATGGAGAACAACAGATTATTATGACCTGTGATCGTTATCCTAAAGACATTACAGGGCTTGAAGACAGACTTAAATCACGTTTAGGTTGGGGGTTAACCGTTGCCATTGATCCACCAGAGTTAGAAACCAGAATTGCGATTTTAAAGAAAAAAGCCGAAGCCAGTCATCAATATTTATCAGATAAATGTGCAGACTTTATTGCTCAAAAAATTCGTTCTCATGTACGTGATTTAGAAGGCGCATTGCGCAGTGTTTTTGCCTATGCCAACTTTAAAAAAGAAGAAGTCAGTATCGCAATTATTAAAGAAGCCTTAAAAGATTTATTAGCATCACAAGACAGACAAATATCCATTGATAATATTCAGCGTACTGTAGCAGAATACTATACAATAAAAATGACTGATCTTTCTTCTAAATCCAGAGTAAGAACAATCGCAAGACCAAGGCAAATGGCAATGTGTTTATGTAAAGAATTAACCAACCACAGTTTGCCGCAAATAGGTGAAGCCTTTGGTGGACGAGATCATACAACCGTATTACATGCGAATAAAAAAATAATGGAATTAAAAGAAAAAAGTACAGATATCATGGAAGACTATAAAAATTTAATGCGAATTTTAACAACCTAACCCAATATTGAGTAAAAAATATGAAATTTGTGATTTCCAGAGAAGCCTTATTACAACCTTTACAACTCGTATCAGGGGTTGTAGAAAAACGTCAAACCTTGCCTGTATTAGCAAATGTATTGCTTATTTTAGAAGGACAAAACTTAACCTTAACTGGCAGTGATTTAGAAGTTGAAATTATAGGCAAAGCGACACTTGATAACATAGGTATAGATGGAGAAATTACCTTACCTGCGCGTAAACTTATGGATATTTGTAAATCCTTACCTGAAGGCGCCAATATTGAGGTAAGTGTTGATGAAAACAAAGCCACTTTATTATCTGGTAGGTCTAAATTTACCCTTGCAACCTTGGCTGCTAATGAGTTTCCATCGATTAATGATATTAATGAAAAACAATCGTTCTCTATTTTACAATCAAATTTAAAACATCTTATCGAGAGCATTGGTTTTGCCATGGCTCAGCAAGACGTTCGTTATTACTTAAATGGCATGTTGTTTGAATTTTCATCTCAGCAGATAAGGGCAGTTGCAACAGACGGACACCGTTTAGCAACCGCCATGCTAGAACAATCTTGTTGTGATGAAACAGAACAAATTATCATACCACGTAAAGGGGTATTAGAATTATCAAAACTAATGGAAGCAGATGAAAAATCAGCGACCATGATGTTAAGCAATAACCACATTCGGGTTCAAACAGACGAATTTATTTTCACCTCTAAATTAATAGACGGAAAATTTCCTGATTTTAGTCGGGTTATTCCTAAAAACAACACACAAATATTAGTAGCAAATAGACAAGAATTAAAACAGGTCTTTCAAAGAGCATCTATTTTATCAAATGAAAAATATCGAGGCGTAAGATTGTTTCTAAAAAGAGATGTATTGCAGGTTTTTGCCAATAATCCAGATCAGGAACAAGCAGAAGAGACTTTATCAGTTGATTATCAAGGCGATGAATTTGAAATTGGATTTAATGTTAGCTACCTATTAGAAGTGATTAATGTTATTCAAGATGAAAATATTAAATTATTTTTAGCAGATTCAAATAGTAGTGCATTAATTGAATATCCTGAATCCAATGGTTGCCAATATGTTGTTATGCCCATGCGTTTATAAGTGATTATGAGCATAAAATCTCTTTCTTTTTCAGGTATTAGAAATCTTAATAATACAGAGTTAAAGCCAGCAACAGCATTAAATCTAATTTATGGGGACAATGCTTCAGGTAAAAGTAGTTTGCTTGAAAGTATTGCACTTTTGGCAACGGGTAAATCCTTTCGTGCAAAAAAAATAAGACACTGTTTCAGTTATGGCGAAGAAAAAATGTTAATTAAAGCCAGTATACAAGACAATGTATTAGGCGATGCAGAAATAGAAAGTTTGCGAAATATTCAAGCACAACAAATTATGCGTATTAATGACGAAGCTGTAGGCACGCAAGCAGAGGTAGCACATTGGTTACCAATACAACAAATAGATCCAAATACGTTTACCTTATTATCAGGTCCGCCAGAAAAACGGAGAGAATTTATAGATTGGGGTTTGTTCCACGTGGAACAAACTTTTTTTGCCAAATGGAAATTATTTAAGCAACAACTGAAACAGCGCAATTTATTACTTAAAAATAAAGACAATGAATTTTTATCTCAATGGACTCATTCTTTTTGTAATGTAGCAGAAGAAATTAATAACAAAAGAAAAATTTATTTACAAGAATTTGAACCCATCTTTTTAGATATGTGCGCTAACTTAGGGGTTAATGCAGATATTGATATTAAATTTTATGCAGGTTGGGATAGTAGCAAAGAATTAGAACATATTTTGCTTAAACAGCAAGAAAGAGATTTGCAATTAGGGTATACTCAATCAGGTCCCCACAAAGCAGAAATTAAACTAACAGCAAATGGTTTTAGTGCCAGTGAAGTATTAAGTCGTGGGCAGCAAAAACTGGCAGTAGCGGCACTTAAATTGGCACAAAGTGATTTATTTTATAAACAAACAGAGCGCAAACCAATTTATTTAATTGATGATCTTTCATCAGAATTAGATGAAACACATATCCGTTTGCTATTTAACTATTTTGCAGAACTGGATTGTCAAATATTTATAACCAGCGTAAAAAAAGAAGACCTAGTTAATAATTGTCAAACTAAAGATTTTAAATTGTTCCACGTGGAACAAGGCATAATTAAACCAGAAACCCTAAAAAGCACTCACTAAAGTGTTTTATTGAAAAAGGAACAACTATGACAGAACAAACTTATGACCAGTCCAATATTAAAGTACTAAAGGGACTTGATGCAGTACGCAAAAGACCCGGTATGTATATTGGAGATACCGATGATGGTACAGGCTTACATCACATGGTATTTGAAGTGGTAGATAATTCCATTGATGAAGCACTTGCAGGCTACTGTGACTGCGTTACGGTAACCATTCATGCCGATAACTCAGTTAGCGTAAGTGATAATGGTCGAGGTATTCCAACAGAAATACACGCAGAAGAAGGGGTTTCTGCCGCAGAAGTCATTCTTACTATTTTGCATGCAGGTGGTAAATTTGATGATAATTCTTATAAGGTTTCTGGCGGTTTACATGGAGTAGGGGTGTCTGTGGTTAACGCCCTCTCCGAAAAACTTAAACTTACCATTCGCCGTGGTAATAAACTATTTGAACAAGAATATACACATGGTACGCCTGATTATCCTCTTAAAGAAGTAGGAACCAGTAGCACCAGCGGTACCAGTATTACTTTTTTACCCTCAAAAGATACTTTCACACAAACAGAATATAATTATGATCAGCTTGCTAAACGCCTTAGAGAATTATCTTTTTTAAACTCAGGCGTTAAAATTCATCTTAAAGATGAGCGCAAGGATAAAGAAGATATTTTTGAATTTGAAGGTGGGCTTGCTTCATTTGTTGCCTTTTTAAATGAAGGTAAAACCCCATTAAATGATGTATTTCACTTTAGTGGTGAGAGAGAAGACGGCACCGTTGTAGAAGTTGCTATGCAATGGAACGACAGCTTTCAAGAAAATATTTTTTGTTATACCAATAACATTCCTCAACGTGATGGAGGAACTCACCTTGCAGGTTTTAGAGCAGCACTAACACGCACTTTAAATAATTACATTGAACAAGAAAGTATTGCCAAAAAGAACAAAGTTAATACCACTGGCGATGATGCCAGAGAAGGGCTTACCGCTATTGTTTCAGTTAAGGTTGCAGATCCTAAATTTAGCTCACAAACTAAAGACAAATTGGTTTCAAGCGAAGTAAAACCCGCTGTAGAACAAGAGATGGCAAAACAATTTAGTGACTACTTGTTAGAAAATCCACAACAGGCAAAAAATCTAGTGAGTAAAATGCTAGATGCTGCCCGTGCTCGTGAAGCAGCACGCAAAGCCCGTGATATGACACGCCGTAAAGGTGCTTTAGATATTGCAGGCTTACCCGGAAAACTGGCAGATTGCCAAGAAAAAGACCCAGCACTATCAGAAGTGTATCTGGTGGAGGGTGATTCTGCTGGTGGTTCCGCCAAACAAGGGCGTAATCGCAAAACCCAAGCTATATTGCCACTTAAAGGCAAGATATTAAATGTAGAAAAAGCACGTTTTGATAAAATGCTTTCTTCTGCTGAAATTGGCACTATGATTACAGCATTGGGTTGTGGCATAGGTCGCAGTGAATTTAATCCTGATAAATTACGCTATCACAGCATTATTATTATGACCGATGCTGATGTTGATGGCGCACATATTCGCACACTTTTATTAACCTTTTTCTTTAGGCAAATGCCAGAGTTAATTGAAAGAGGGCATGTCTTTATTGCCCAGCCACCTCTTTATAAAATAAAACGAGGCAAGCAAGAGCAATATATCAAAGATGAAGAATCTTTAGAAAATTATTTAACCCATGTGGCATTAGAAAAAGCGGAACTGTATCCAAGTGAATCCTCGCCAGCAATTAGCGATATTGCACTGGCAGACTTGGTTAAAAAATATCAGCAAACTCAAAATAGCATTAATAAAGCACGTAACCTATTACCAGAGAATATACTGCATGAAATGCTCTCTTTACCCGTTGTAAGCATAGATATGCTAAGCCAAGAAAAACACTTTAAAGACTGGGTGCAAGCTCTTGAACAGAGACTTCCAGATTCAGGTAAAAGTGGCAGCCACTATCATTTAATAGTCAATAAACATTCAGAGCGTGATAGCTTGGAGCTGTGCTTAACTATTACCACCCACGGGGTAGAAAAAGCCTATTATCTTGGACAAGAATTTTTTACAGGCTCTGTCTATCATGCTATTGCTGAAACCAGTGAATTATTAAGCCGTGTTTTAGAACCCTCTGCATACATCAAAAGAGGAGAAAAAGTATTTAAAATCAATGACTTCAAACTTGCCATTGATTGGTTGCTAAGCGAAGCCCAAAAAGGATATAGCGTACAGCGTTACAAAGGATTAGGAGAAATGAACCCTGATCAGCTTTGGGAAACCACTATGGATCCAGAAACCAGACGCATGCTCAAAGTAACCATTGAAGATGCCATTGCTGCAGATAAAATGTTCAACTGCCTCATGGGTGATGAAGTCGAACCCAGACGTGCTTTTATCGAAGATAACGCACTGAACGTTGCTAATCTTGATTTTTAAACATTCATTTTATTTCTGAGACCCGCTTGTATCAAGCGGGTTTTTTTGTACTAGGTTATAAATTTATTATCAGGTTAACGAGATAAAAATAAGCAGATAGCTGGTATTAATGTATTTAATTATGCAATCTTATTTAACATAGTGTAAGTAAGTGCTTACTTTTTTTGTATCAAGATAATGCCTGACAACAGAAGCGGCACCATTGCCAAAATAACCAGCATGCAATAAAGTGTCAAAATACAATTTCAGCAATAGGCAGGTATGTTTAAATTTACTCCCATTGATTATCAGCAACTCAATGCTCGCCAAAAAGAAAATTTTAATTTTCAAAAAATTGCAGCTAAATTAGCAGATTATGGATTTAATTGTTTATGGCTTAATGATGACTGGCAAGGAGCAGATTTTATTGCTTGTCATATTGATGGTCATCATTTTCTTAAAATTCAATTAAAAGGTCGCCTTACATTGGATAAAAAATATAACGGCAAAGATATCTACATCGCCTTTAAATGTGAGGATAGTTGCTACCTGTATCCACATGATCAACTGCAATCTGAATTATTGGACATCGGATTAATGAAAGGCTCTCGCTCATGGGAACAAACAGGGTGCTACAGTTGGGCAAATTTGCCTAAAGCCATTCAACAACAGATAAAGAAATATGAACTCTAAAACAACACATACTCAAACAATCAGCATTAGAGATGCAAATGCAGAAGATGCAGAGCTTATTTTGCAGTTTATTACCGAACTGGCAATTTATGAAAAAGCAGAACATGAAGTCATTGCAAGTGCTGATGATATCCGCAACAATCTTTTTTCAGAAAACACCACCACACAAGCGGTTATTTGCATGTATCAGGACAAGCCTATTGGTTTTGCCCTATATTTTCTTAATTTTTCAACCTGGTTAGGCAAAAATGGACTGTATCTTGAAGATCTTTACATCAGTCCGCAGTATCGAGGCTTAGGAGCGGGTAAGCAGCTGCTTCAATTTTTAGCCAAACAAGCCGTGCAAAGAAACTGTGGGCGTTTTGAATGGAATGTATTAACTTGGAATGAACCTGCCATTAAATTTTATCAATCAGCCGGGGCAGTCGCACAAGATGAATGGGTTGGTTATCGTTTACAAGGTCAGGCATTGCTTGAATTTGCAGAAAGCTAAACCCTATTTTTAACCTCTACTTTTAATTTTAAGGAGTTATTATGGATATCAATCAATTCAGCATCAAAGAAGCACTTAATAATTTAGAAAACGAGCACTCAGAAAATGACTTATCTGCTAGAGAAAAGCACCTTGTGGGGTTGGCAGTCACCTTAACACGAGGCTGCCAAGACTGTACCAGCCGACGCATTAGCGAAGCTCTTAAATTTGGCATTCACAATACCAGCATTGAAAAACTGGTTAATTTAGTCGCAGCGGTAAATGCAGGCGTGGTGCTACGTACGGCGGTTTCTAGTGCAAATCAAACAGAAACAGAGGGTTGTAATGATGGTATTTGTGATATAGGAACCAAGTAATCAGTCCAAATGTTATCAGCTCAATGACCGTCAAAGGGCATTATAGGGAAATGGTATTTATGTTATAAGCACGGTATGATGCACAAAAATGTCATGAGGAGAAACAATGAGCCAATACAAAATAGTATCGCTATTTAGTGGTTGTGGTGGCTTAGATTTAGGCTTTTTAGGGGGGTTTAAATTTTTAAATAACTCTTTTAGCAAAGGTAATTTTGATATTATTTGGGCTAACGATATAGACAAACATGCTTGCCAAACCTACGCAAATTATTTTTCTCACCCCATTTACTGTGGTGATATCAGAGAAGCCATTGAAGATAAAAAACTAGAAACCTTAAAAAACACCCCAGTTGACATTGTGCTAGGCGGCTTCCCCTGCCAAGATTTTAGCCATGCAGGAAAGCGTAAAGGCTTTGATAGTAAAAGAGGCACTTTATATCAAGCAATGTGCAGCGTGATTGCCAGCACAAAACCACAGATGTTTTTAGCCGAAAACGTAAAAGGGTTGTTGAACATAAATAAAGGAGAAGCCATTCAACAAATTGTAAGGGATTTTGAAAGTTTGGGTTATCACATATCCTACAAACTGTTGCTTACGGCTGATTACGGGGTGCCGCAAAAAAGGGAGCGAGTAGTAATTATAGGCACTGATAAAGAGCGGTTGCCCAAATTTAATTTTAATTACCTCCATAGGCTTGCACACAGCCCCGTCACGTTGGCACAAGCCATAGGTGATTTAGAGCACCTACCAGAAGGTGCCGTTGCCAACCACTTTTTTTCTAAAGCGAAAAGAAATAAAGGTCAGGGAAACAACGCAGTTGTCAAAGACCAACTAGGACCAACCATGCGCGCTGAACATCACGGCAATATCGAATTTCATTGGAATAACACAAGACGCTTATCAGCAAGAGAAGCTGCGAGAATACAAAGTTTTCCCGATGACATGATTTTTTATCCCTCAACCTCCAGCGCATACCGACAAATCGGCAATGCCGTACCGCCTGTATTTGCATGGCACTTGGCACAAGCGATGGAACGGTTTTTACAGCAAAATGCAAGATCACAAAAAACAAACCATACCGCTTATGAGCCGTTAGCAAGTGCTTTATGATAGTCGCCCACTACTCTGATTATTGTGCATTTAAAAATTTACTTGATTCCGTGCTAGAACAATTAAACGCAGATGCTAAAAAAAGACCCAGCTATTATTTAAACAAAGGTGGAATTAGCCTTGAAAAAGAGGTTTATCAAGTCATAACAAAAAGGGCAAAAGGAAGTATTTTTGCAGGCAAGATAGAGCTTATATCAGGGCAAAGATTTCCTGATATTGTCGCCTATGTAAATGCACAAAAAGCCTATGGTTTAGAGGTTAAAAGCACCAAGTCGAATACTTGGAAATCAATAGGCAGTAGCATTTTTGAAGGAACAAGAGTTGATAATGTAAAGGACATTCATCTGTTATTTGCAAAACTCTCAAAGCCCATTGAGTTTAGGTGTAGAAAATATGAAGACTGTTTGTATGATGTTGCGATTACACATTCTCCAAGATATTTAATTGATATGAACACGACAGAAAATAATTCCATATTTACCAAAATAGGAGTTGAGTATCATACATTGAGGCAGTTAGATAATCCGTTTAAGCCAATTAAACAGTATTTTCGTAAAAATTTAAAAACAGGTGAAGACTTATGGTGGTTTGATGAGCATGATGGCGTGCGCGAATTAAGCATCAAATTATGGACACACCTAAGCGAGGCAGAAAAAGAAAAATTGAGAATTGCAGCATTAGCTTATTTCCCCATTCTATTAAGTCATAAGCGAGAAAAATATACAGGTTTGGCAACTTGGTTAGTGTCTAAATTTGGCATTGTTAATCATGCATTAAGGGATACTTTTACCGCCGGCGGTCAAGTCGTTATACAAGGTATTATGATGCCTAAAATTTACACCTATTTGGTGCATGATTTAGATAGGATTGTCAGCGTTGTTAATACAATATCAGAAGAAGATTTTATCTATTATTGGCGTATAAATAGCATGACTTGCGAGCCGGTAAGCGAATGGAAAAAGCAGTGCTTAAAGCACAGCAAAGCTCACCTTAGCACACAGCAGTATCAGTTAATAAAAAACCACCTATTGGTATCAAACTAAACACAGGTATTGACAGATTTATGCAGCGTCCTTTTTTATATTATAGAGAGGAGTGCTTAGATATAACGGTAACGGGAAAATATAAAATCAGAGTATAAGCATATTATGTGCAGCCAGTGCATAAGCCATGAGACATTTTGCCTAGAGTAAAAATATAATTTACGGCTTGTATTGATGTTTTTTCTTCGCTATAATCCGCCTCCCTTTGTGAAAGGCTCTTTTTTAGAGCAGTTCTGCTTAGCAGATAATACTTTTGCAAACTCCTTGCCTTATCAGATTGGCTGAGAGGCTTAACACCCATAAGGAGCGTTTATGCGTCATTATGAAATTGTATTTCTGGTCCACCCTGATCAGAGCGAACAAGTAAGCTCAATGGTTGAGCGTTATAGCAAAAGCATCGAAGATGCGAATGGTAAAGTCCACCGTTTAGAAGATTGGGGTCGCCGTCAATTGGCTTATCCTATCAACGACATTCATAAGGCACACTACATTTTAATGAATGTTGAGTGTACTCAAGAAGTGTTAGATGAATTAACCAGTATTTTCCGTTATAACGATGCGGTATTGCGTAGCATGGTTATTCGTCGTGATGAAGCGATTACAGAAATGTCTGAACTCAAAGCGGCAGAAACTCGTGAAGAGCGTCGTCGTGCAGAACCTAAAACCCAGCAAGAAAGCGTTGAAGAAGATGAAGATCTGCTTGACGAACTTACTGATGAAGATGAACTAGAAGAGTCTGATGAGACTGAATAAATAGGAGACTATCCCATGGCACGTTTTTTCCGTCGTCGTAAGTTTTGCCGTTTTACCGCTGAAGGTGTGACTGAAATTGATTATAAAGATTTAGAAACCCTAAAAGCCTATATTACCGAAACAGGCAAAATTATACCTAGCCGTATTACTGGCACACGTGCACGCTATCAGCGTCAGCTTTCTACTGCCATTAAACGCGCACGTTACATTGCCTTGCTGCCTTATACAGACCAGCACGACAACTAAAATAAACCATCAGGTGTGCAAACACCTGATACATTACTAATTTTGTAAGTCATACTTACTCACTTACTAAAAGACAAGGCAAATGTTGCCCTGTGATGTTTAAAGGATAAAAAATGAAAATTATATTATTAGAAAGTATTAATAAGCTTGGTGATTTAGGTGATCAGGTTAATGTTAAGTCTGGTTACGCTCGTAACTATCTTGTGCCCAAAGGCAAAGCAGTTTCCGCTACAAAAGCGAATATTGAATACTTTGAAGCACGTCGTGCAGAGCTAGAAGCGGCTGCTAAAGAAAAACTTAATGCTGCAGAAGCACGTAAACAACAGCTTGAGGCTTTAGAGCTTAGCATTGCTGTTAAAGCGGGTGATGAAGGTAAAATGTTTGGTTCTTTAGGTACTCGTGATATCGCAGAGCTTGCTAGTAAAGCAGGAGTAGCACTGGCAAAATCAGAAGTTTCTTTACCAGAAGGACCTATTCGTCAAACGGGAGAATATGAAATCAGTTTGCCTTTGCATGCTGACGTAATTGGTATTCTTACATTACAAGTCGTTGCTGAAAGCTAAGTATTTTTAAATTCTAAACTACAAAAAAACACCGCTGGTAAAATGCCAACGGTGTTTTTTTTATTCTGCAAAATAGGTGCAGAATTATGCTAAATCCATTAGCATAACTTATCTATTCACCAGCAAAATAAACAAGGCAAGTATGAGCGAGCAAGCCCCAGATTTTGATGATAGTCCCAAAAGTAAATTACCTCCACATTCTCCAGAGGCGGAACAGTCTGTTTTAGGTGCACTTCTGCTAGAGCCGAGTGCTTGGGAAGATGTGATAGAAATCATTACTCAAAAGGACTTCTATCATTTATCCCATCGTCTTATTTTTGCTGCCATTGAAAATTTAATGCAGCAGCAACAAGCAGTGGATATTTTGACGGTTAAAGAAAAACTTGAGGCTCAAAATCAACTGGTACAAATTGGTGGTGTTGAATATTTAACTGAGTTATCAGAACTAACGCCTGATATAGCAAACAGTGCTTCTTATGCCAGTATTGTCCAGCAAAGAGCGCAACAGCGTAATCTCATTCGTGCAGGTAATGAGATTATTTCTCGTGCTTATGAAACCGACGGTGATGATACGCTGACTTTGATTTCTGATGCAGAAAAACTGATTGCTGATATTAGCGACGATAACCGCACTAATTCAGGCCCTGAGGCTCTTTCTCCTATTTTGCAAGAGACCATTAATCAAATGCAGGAGCTAAGCCAAAGAGGTGATGGGTTAACAGGCTTAGATACAGGTTTTATAGAAATAAATAAGCGTACTTCAGGATTGCAAAAAGCGGATTTAATTATTATTGCAGGGCGACCTTCAATGGGTAAAACAACCTATGCAATGAACCTTGTTGAAAATACGCTAGTTCATAATCAACGACCGAGTCTGGTTTTTAGTATGGAAATGCCAGCACAATCAATAGTGATGCGTATGATTGCCTCTGTTGCAAAAATAAATCAGGGTCATGTGCGTAACGGAAAACTAACCCAAGAGGAATATGACCGTCTGCCCAGTGCGATTAAAAAACTAAAGGCAATGCCGTTATTTATTGATGATACAGCAGCGTTAACGCCTCAAGAATTACGTGCCAGAGCACGTAAAGTATATCGTGAGCAAGGGGATTTAGGGCTGATTATGGTAGATTATCTACAGCTTATGCAGGTAAAAGGCAATAGTGAAGGGCGCACCCAAGAAATATCCATCATTTCACGCTCATTAAAAGGGATTGCAAAAGAATTTAATTGTCCTGTTATTGCGCTTTCGCAGTTAAATCGTTCTTTAGAGCAACGTCCTAATAAACGTCCTGTTATGTCTGACTTACGAGAATCTGGTGCCATTGAGCAAGATGCGGATATTATTCAATTTTTATACCGTGATGAAGTTTATAATGAAGATAGCCCAGAAAAAGGCATCGCCGAGGTGATTACAGGCAAACATAGAAATGGTGAGATAGGCACAGATCGCCTTGCCTTTTTGGGGCAATTTTCACGGTTTGAAAATTTGGCTCATCAATACCAAGAACAACCCCCAACACAATAGGCAAAAAAGTGCAGTTTACCCCTAATTTAGAGCTGAAATCAGGACAGCTTAAAGCCCTAAACAAAGATGACGCACCTGCTTTATTAAAGCTGTATCAACAGCTTAGTTTAACGTCCAGTCAACGACCGCAAAAACTGACCGATATAGAGCGTTTAATTGATTTAAGTGTGCAAATGGCAGCAACTCAGCGTGGCATGTTATGGATTTTACAAATACAGCAACAACCTCAAGGGATACTCAATCTTTTTGATTGGCAACCAAGTTTGCTAAAAGCCAGTATACGACTAGATGCGCTAGCGGGTACAGATGAGTCTATTTTAATTGATAGTTTGTATGTAAGCACTCACTATTTATCAGAAAAATATCATATCCATAATTTTTGTTATCCTCTTTTGCAGCAACAGCAAGCGCAAATTGAGCCCATCTTAGCACCTAGTGGTTTTCAATACAGTCTAACCCAGCGTCAAGCACAGGTGCTTGCTAACCAACAATATGCAGATATTGCGCTCTATCATAAACTACTAGACTAGGGCGATTGGATTATCCAAAGGTAGAGTGGCTTATCTGCTAGCTAAAGGACCGTATTCATGTTGCTGCACGGTTGCTCATTTAGTTTTTAAATTGCAGTCACTAGCAGACATTATTCATATATTCGTCCGTTGTGTTTTAGCCAGCCGTGGGGGTGTCTATTATCAGGGTCTCTATGTGTCCAGTGAATAATGCCGCCTTTTTTATTCCATTCATATTCAGCATAAAATTCAATGGTATCGCCAATATGTAAATTTTCTATCTTGGGGGCTAAATCAATATTATGAGCAACCAATATGGTTTGCTGTGAGTCTAGTTTGAGTATAAATCGTTGATGTTTAGTCCCTTTAGTGTCATCAGGCAAAAGACGAATAACAACTCCCTGACTTTTAACTTGTAGGTTGCTTTGGTGGTTATAAAATGCCTTTTTTAGCTGTTCATCATTCGCTTGCCCATTAATAGACGCAAGTGCGAGTATTGTCATGAATAGAATAATAAAATATTTCATCTGTTAAGCCTTATTTTTGTACATCAAATAGATGTAAGTCTGTTAAAAAACCGTTTAAACGGAGGTTATCACCTTAATTCACCTAAGTATAGCGTTTATAAATATTATGTTTTCTATCTGCATTTAGTCTTGTTGGTCTTTTAATGCAAGGGTTGTATTTTGTAAAAATAGTCGCATGGCTTCGTAATCATTGGCAAATTTTTCTAGTTCTGAAAATTCAATGCGTTTGCCTATTTTAATCTGGGTTGTGGTGTTTTTTCTGCCTAAAAATTCAGCGGGTATGCGTAAGGTGCGTAGTACGGGGTGAATTTTTCCTAGAATATGAAAACTTAATCGGTTGTTGCCATGAAAGTAGATCGGAATAACGGGCACTTTGGCTTTTTCTATCAGGCGCATACTAGATAGCAGCCAGTCTCTATCTTGCATGCCTTTTTTGCCCTTATACCATGTTGCTACCTCGCCTGCGGGGAAGATGCCTAGCCCTTGTCCTGTAGCAAGGTGGTCGAGGGATTTTTTAAGACCGCCCATATTTTTATTTTTGGCTTTTTCAAATGGATTAACGGTTATAAAATATTGGCGTACGGGAATAAAATAGCTTAATAGAAAGTTTGCAACAACCATATAGCCAGGGCGAATTTTATTCATAAACATCAAAATACCCATGCCATCAAAAAATCCAAATGGGTGGTTGGATACCGTTATAAATGCACCCTTATCTGGTATTTGTTGTGCCAGTTTTTGCATATTAACATCAAGGTGCATGTTTAGGTCTTGGTAGGCTTCTTCTATAAGTGCCGTGCCTTCTCTGTTTTGCATGCGTGAATAGACTTTATATATGGGTTTTAGGCGCAATAAAGCAATGAGTATGTTAAGTTTCCAACCTGATAGGTTGGTCGCTGCTTGCAGACCTTTATAATCGACCATATCGTGCATAAATAATCCTAGGTTTAAATTGAGAGCAACATGATAACATGAAGAAAAAAATATGAAGAACCACTACGATGTCATTATTATTGGAGCAGGTGCAGCGGGCTTATTTTGTGCTGCACAAGTAGGGCAGGCGGGACGTTCGGTTTTGCTGTTAGAACATGCCAATAAGGTTGGTAAAAAAATTTTAATGTCAGGAGGAGGGCATTGTAATTTTACCAATTATGAAGTGAGTAGTGAGCAGTATTTAAGTCATAATCCCCATTTTTGTAAGTCTGCATTAAGTCAGTATTCCCAATGGGATTTTATTGCGCTAATTGAGGCGTATGCGATTTCTTACCATGAGAAAAAAGAGGGTCAGTTATTTTGTGATGAAAAGGCCCGTTTGATTGTGGATATGCTCCTTAATGAAGTACAAAAAGGTAAAGGAGAAATACGTTTAAAGACAGCGGTGAGTTCGATTAAGAAAACATCTAATGGTTTTCAAGTTAAAGCAGGCGGTGCATTGCTTGAGGCAGAAAATTTAGTGATGGCAACAGGAGGTCCTTCTATTCCTTCTTTAGGGGCAAGTGATTTTGGGTATCAGATAGCACAACAGTTTGGTTTAAAGTTGTATCCACCAAGGGCAGCATTAGTGCCTTTTGTGTTAACAGATAACACACATAAGCAAATGTGTGAACAGTTAGCAGGTAGTGCATTTAAAGCAGCGGTTCGGGTGAATAAAACACACTTTGTAGATGATGTATTAATTACTCATAGGGGGTTAAGCGGTCCTGCTATTTTGCAAATTTCTTCTTATTGGAAAACGGGTGATAGCCTATGGATTGATATGTTACCTGATATATCGGTGCAAGATTACTTAGCTGATTTAAAAATTAAGCAGCCTAAGCTAAATTTACAAAAATGGTTGGCAACGGTACTCAGTCACAAGCTGGCAAATTATTTATTACAGTTATTTAATATTCAGGAAAAGCAGTTGGCAAATATAGCTCAAGATAAGTTGTTTGCGCTTGCAGACAGGTTGAATAATTGGCATATAAAACCTGCAGGTACAGAGGGTTACCGTACCGCAGAAGTGGCTTTAGGTGGTGTGGATACCAATGAGCTGTCGTCTAAAACAATGCAGGTTAAAAAATATCAGGGGCTGTATTTTATTGGTGAGCTAATCGATGTAACAGGGCATCTAGGGGGGTATAATTTTCAGTGGGCTTGGTCAAGTGCAATGGCTTGCGCTAAAGGCATTATTGCTGATTATCAGTAGAAGTCGTCCCTGACTTGTAAGTTATAAAATGCAAGTTAGCTTTTTAGTCGGTCTTGTAGCACTTTGAATTTTTTTACTTTCTCAGGATTAAATAGCATTTCGCCGTTGTTGTCTTCGCTATCTAATAGTCCCTCGCGGACATAGCGTTTAATCGTGACTTCTTTTAATTCTAAATACTCGCAGACTGCTTGCATGTTCATTAGGGTTGTTTCTGACATTGTTTACTCCAGTTAAGTTGTACGAATATTCTAAGGATAGACAAAAATTCAGATTTTGAGAAAAATTTATAAAAAAATGACGATCTTATTTAAAAAGAGGTGGTTTTTTTGAGGTTGGTTTAATTTTTAAAACTGCTTTAGAATGAGCAAATTGATTTTTTAGGTAGATAAAATGAAGTTACAGCAGCTTAGATATGCTTTAGAAGTCGCAAAAAACAACTTAAATGTATCTGATACAGCGCAGCGTCTTTATACCTCTCAACCTGGTATTAGCAAGCAAATTAAGCTGTTGGAAGATGAGCTGGGTATTGAAATATTTTCTCGTAATGGCAAACATCTTAGCAAAGTTACGCCTGCTGGAGAGCAGGTTTTGGCTTTAAGCAAAGAGATTTTGGAGCGAATAGAAAATATAAAGCGCATTGCTTTGGAGTTTAGTCATAAAGAGAAAGGCGCATTGTCGATTGCGACCACGCATACTCAAGCTAGATACATGCTACCTCCTATTATTGAAAAATTTATGCAGCGTTATCCTGAGGTTTCTTTGCATTTAAATCAGGGAACGCCTATGCAAATTGCTGAAATGGCGGCTTCTGCTACCGCTGATTTTGCGATTGCAACTGAGGCAATGGAGCATTTTAGTGAATTGGTCATGATGCCTTGTTATCACTGGAATCGTTGTATTTTAGTGCCTAAATCGCACCCCTTAGCCAAGTTAAAAAGACCCAGCATAAAGCAGTTAAGTGACTACCCATTGGTTACTTATGTGTTTGGTTTTACAGGACGTTCTAAACTTGATGAGGCATTTAAAGCAGAAGGTAAAACGCCCAAAATTGCATTTACTGCAGCCGATGCTGATGTAATCAAAACCTATGTTCGCTTAGGTGTTGGGGTGGGTATTTTGGCACGCATGGCGATTGATGAAGAAGCAGATAAAGATTTGGTTGTGATTAATGCGAGCCATTTATTTGCTGCAAGTATTACTAAAATTGGTTTTGCAAAAGGTGTGATGTTGCGTAGTTATATGTATGATTTTATACAAATGTTTGCACCACATTTGAGCAAAGAGGTGGTTGATAAAGCAATGGCTTTAGAAACAAAAAAGGAGTTAAATGCGTTATTTGCTAATTTAAAAATACCTGAATATTAAAATGCCAAGGACAGTAAACTATCAATTTTATGCTGTATTTCTTGGTACTCTTCGTGCCAGACAGAATCAATAACAATACCGCCGCCACCCCAGCAATAGGCTGCTTTAGGGGTGGCTTCAATAGATCGAATTAAAATATTAAAATCGCTATGACCCGCATCATCAATGTAGCCTAAACTGCCACAGTAAAAGCCTCTAGGCGCAGCCTCTAGTTCATGGATAATTTCAATGGCTCGTTTTTTGGGCGCACCAGTGATAGAGCCGCCTGGAAATACATCTTGTATGAGCTGAGCAAGTTGATGTTTGGGTTTAAGCGTCGCGGAGATATGTGAGACTAGATGGTGTACATTTTTATAGCTTTCTAAATTAAAAATGGGTTCTACTTTAACTGAATTTAATGCAGCACTTTGGCTTAAATCATTACGCAACAAGTCCACAATCATCAGATTTTCAGCACGGTTTTTAGGGCAGTTTTGTAATTGTTGTTTAAACATGTCGTCTGCTATTTGTGTTGCGCCTCGCGGCATGGTGCCTTTAATAGGGCTGGCTGTTATTTTTCCATTTTTAATTTGAATTAAGCGCTCAGGTGAGACTGAAAAAAGAGTCCGTATTTGCTGGGTTTCCTGTACTTTAAAATAAGCACAAAAAGGGGCTTGAAAATGCTGAAATAGAGCAAGAGGGGATTGTTGGGTAAGGTCTTGATGGCATTTATAGGGGTAGGTTAGATTAATTTGATAGGCATCGCCTTCGGCTAAATAGTGCTGCACACGATTAAATGCTTGTTGATATTGAGATTGAGACCATTCTGGTTGCCAGTTTGGGCGTATTGGTGCTGTATCTGCTTGCTGAATGACGGACTTGATATCAGCATGTATTTTGTTAATGTCAGCATGGCTTAATTTTTGATAGCTTTGAATAAAAGTGTGTTGTTTATTTAAGTCCAGATAGAGAGAAAAAGCATGATAGTGTGCATAAATACAGTCTGTTTGTTGGTTTAAGTATCTATCTGCACCTGCGCTATAAGGCAAAGCCAAGATCCAGCCTGCTATAAAATGCTCACTTTGCAGGAACTCGCCTGCTTGCTGATTGATGTTGAGGTCTTTTAAATTTTGCCAAGTTGGTTGCTGTTTTTTACTTGGTTGATAGGCAATAACTGCATGGTGATGTGTTTGCTTAGAGCGGTTGAGTTTGCCATTATAAAATACCGTTACTTCTTTAAAGTAAGCCACTTTAGATAAAAGCTGCTCAGGATTGATAGATACTAAAGGATAAATAAATGGGGCATTGGGCATGGGCTATATCACTAAGACATGGAAAATGCTATTTTAACATTGAAGGCTGCGTTTGGGTTGTTGTTTAGACACATAAAAATAACAATAAATTATTGATATTTAATAATATTTATTGGTTGTTTTTTTGGGTCTAATTTATGTTGAGTTAAAAATGCCCAACTAAAAAACAGCATAAACAATAAATCGTTTAGACCATAAATAGAATAAAATATGCCTGCTAGATAATCCTTGGCATAGACCGCTTGTAGGCTATGCGTGAACAGCCAAATAACCCATAACACAACATAGATTAGCTTTTCTAATACAAAAACCCCTAGCAGCCATTTAATATTGCCTTTAAGAGTCAGGCAGGCAAGATAGGTCAGTCCCCAAAGTATAATCATCAGTAAACCAAAATTTGACATCACTATTGGATCGGCTGAATTTAAAGCCGTATTGCTAAATCCACGAGAAAAGATGAGTACGCTAAAGTTGGCACAAGCGGCAAGTATTATGCCTATTTTAAAGATGTTTGTGGGCATCAGAATAAACCTTTGTTGGTGGTTGTTAAGCATTGAGATTAAATTTTTAATATAGTGCGATCTAGGCTAAGTCGAGATTTTGCCAGTGTTGCATTGTAGTCTTCTGTCGGGTGGCGATAACCAATGGCTAATGCCAGTTCACAGCGATAACCTGCCAGCTCTTGCTTAAATTCTTGATTGACTAAGTCTGTATCAATTCCTTCCATTGGTGTTGAATCAATTTTAAGGCGTGCCAGTGTATGCAGTGTATTGCCAAGTGCTAAATATAACTGAGCTTTAGTCCAATGGCTGTTATTTCCATTGGCATCAGTATTGCTTTGTGCAAAAGCAAATGCGGCAAAGGCAGCGTCTCTATTTTCTGCCTTGGTGCGTTTATCCTTAATAGCGGTATCTATTACTTGCTCATAATCACCTCGGCTGTAATGTGGATTATGAGCAAATAAAATAACATGTGAGCAATCCAAGATATGCGGTTGATTAAATTGATGCTTATTGGTAAATGTTTGGTGCATACGCTGTTTTGCTGTATCACTTTCAAGCACCACGAAACGCCAAGGTTGAGCGTTAATTGAGGATGCAGATAAGCGTATCGCTGCTAGTAAGGTATCTAAATCTGCTGGTGGTATTTTTTTGCCAGCGGCATATTTTTTGGTGGTATAGCGCCATTGAAGGTCATTTATAATTTGTTTATTCATATTTGCTTCTAGGTTTTTTTGCGACCGACTTTTTGTCGTGCTTTTTGTTTTTCTTGTTGGCGTTTTAGTTGCGCTTTTTGAGTGGGCTTAGGTTTGGGTACGGCTTTGTTAGGCAGGTTTGCTAAGGTGGATAAATCGTCCACTTCTTTTTGTCCTAATTCCTCCCAAGTGCCTACTTTAATGCGTGAGGGTAAAAAAATGCAGCCATAACGGACACGCTTTAGACGACTTACACTCACGCCTTGGCTTTCCCATAGACGACGCACTTCACGGTTGCGGCCCTCCATAAGCACCACGTGATACCATTTGTTTTTTCCCTCACCACTAAAGAATTGGATATCGGTAAATTTTGCCATGCCATCTTCTAGCAACACCCCTTCTCGCATGGCTTGAAGTTGTGCGTCACTGACCTCGCCATTAATACGGACTGCGTATTCTCTATCAATATTAGATGAGGGGTGCATGAGTTTGTTTGCTAGCTCGCCATCGGTGGTAAATAGCAGCAGTCCACTTGTGTTAATGTCGAGTCGTCCTATATTTATCCAGCGTTCTTGCTGTAGCTTGGGGAGCTTGTCAAAAACAGTAGGACGACCTTCAGGATCTGAGTTTGTGCAAATTTCGCCTATGGGTTTGTTGTATACCAATACACGCCTAGTATTGCTGGTTTTGCTAAAACGGACTGCCTTGCCTGCAAGCATAATCACATCGTCGCTGCTGGCTTTGTCGCCTAGCTGGGCAATTTTGCCATTTACGCTCACTTCTCCTGCTTCAATGCGTCTTTCTATTTCTCTTCTCGAACCTAGCCCAGCTTGGGCGAGGAGTTTTTGTAAGCGTTCGCTCATAGGTTATCTCTATCGGTTGGGGTCTTTGTTGCAGTGTCATGGGGTTGGTTTTCTTTTAACTGTTCCACTAAGGTGCGTATATTGGTTACGGTTTCAGGCGTTGTGGTGGTTTCTTTAGCAAATACATTGGCCTCTACCTGTGCCACTAAAGAGGCTGCGGTGGTTAGGTCTTGTTCGGTTTCATCTAACACCTGTCGTTCTCTTTGTTTGCTGTCTTCTTTATCGTTATGATTTAATGGTATTTGCTCAGGTGGTGGATTGTCGTCGTTAAATTGCAAACGGCGGTTTTGTTCGTCTAACTCACGAATTTCACTTAGTTCAGGTAGTTGGCTTAGATTTTCGAGGTTAAAGTAATCTAAAAAAGCATTGGTGGTGGCGTACATAGCGGGTCTTCCCGGTACGTCGCGGTGCCCAACAATTTTAACCCAGTCTCGTTCTAGTAAGGTTTTGATGATTTGTGAGCTAACCGAGACACCTCGCACATCTTCAATGTCGCCTCTGGTAATAGGCTGACGGTAGGCAATAAGTGCGAGTGTTTCAAGCAGAGCACGGGAATATTTTTGTGGTTTTTCTTGCCATAAACTCAACACTTTTTGTGCCATTGGTGCTTTTAGTTGCAGGCGATATCCAGAGGCCACTTTTTTTAGCTCTAAACCACGTTCTTGGTAATCTTTGCTTAATTCTTCTAGTGCAGTTTGAATATCTACGGTATCCACTGCGCCTACTTTATTGTCATCGGCAAACAACGCTATCATTTGCGATATGCTCAAACTTTCGCCACTGGCTATTAAGGCGGCTTCGAGGGTGTATTTGATGTTTGTATCCATATTTAGCTCTGTCTTGCTTTAACGTGAATGCTGCCAAAGGTTTGATTTTGTACGAGGTCAATCAGTGCTTCTTTTACCAATTCGAGTATGGCTAAAAAGGTAACCACGATGCCTTCTCGTCCTTCTTCTTCTTTAAATAATGCGCTAAAGGTTACAAAATTACCACCTTTTAAGATTTCTAAAATTTCACTCATGCGGACACGCATAGAAAGAGCTTCACTGCTAATTTCATGCTTTTCAAAGCGTTCGCTACGTCTTAGCACGGCGGCAAAAGCAAGCATCAGCTCACGCATATCTACGTCTGGGTGTAAGTTGTTTGGTAGGCGTTCAGGGGTTTGAATTGAGGTGCTTAGGCTGTCACGTCCCATGCGAGGCAGGTTGTCTATATCTTCAGCGGCCTGTTTAAAGCGCTCATATTCTTGTAAGCGGCGAATTAATTCTGCTCTTGGGTCTGCTTCTTCATCATCATTTTCGTTATTTCTAGGTAGCAAAACACGACTTTTAATTTCTGCTAAAATGGCCGCCATTACCATATATTCGCCAGCTAACTCTAACTGTAATGCTTCTATTACGGCAATGTATTGCATGTACTGTTCAACAATATCCGCAACCTGTACATCTAAAACATCTAGATTTTGTTTACGAATTAAATATAACAGCAAATCCAGTGGACCTTCAAATTGCTCTAAAATCACTTCTAGAGCATCTGGTGGAATGTATAAATCCAGAGGTAATTGGGTAACAGGTTGCCCTGCCACCAAAGCAAAGGGCATTTCTTGTTGTGATTGAGCTTTGCTATGCAGTTTTGTATTCATTTTATGCCAGAGGTTGAATGCCAATAGCTTGGCGTACTTGAGTCATCATAGCTGCCGATTGCAGACGTGCTTTATGCGCCCCTGCTTGTAAAATATCTTCAATCTCTTGGGGTTTTTGCATGAGTGTATGGTAGCGTTCTCTGGCATCGCCTAACTCATTGTTCACAAGTTGGAATAGTTGTTTTTTTACTTCTCCCCAAGCAATGCCATCAGCAAAGTCTTGACGCATTTGTTGTTGTTGTTCAGCACTGGCAAATGCTTGATAAATTTCAAATAGACTACAGTTTTCTGTTGCCTTTGGCTGTCCAGGTTCTAGTAGGTTGGTTTGGATTTTATTAATCTGTTTTTGTAATTGTTTTTCGCTACCAAATAAAGCGATGGTATTGCCATAGCTTTTACTCATTTTACGTCCGTCTAGTCCTTTTAATACGGCATTTTGCTCACTGACTTGATAATTAGGCAAGCTCATAATGGGCTGTTTTTTACTGGCATATAAATGGTTAAATCTTTGTGCTAAATCTCGAGCCATCTCTACATGTTGAATTTGGTCTCGACCAACAGGCACTTGGTTGGCATTAAACATTAAGATGTCTGCTGCCATTAAGACAGGATAACTAAATAAGCCCATAGTAACTGCCTTATCTGCATCTTCATTGGCGTTTAGATTATCATCAACAGCGGCTTTATAAGCATGGGCACGATTCATCAGTCCTTTAGCGCAAATGCAGTTTAATACCCAAGTGAGCTCAGGAATTTCAGGAATATCAGATTGGCGATAAAAAGTGACTTTTTCTGGATCTAATCCAAAAGCCAGCCAAGTGGCGGCAATTTCTTGAGTAGAGCGGTGTACGGCATCACCGTCTTGGCACTTAATCAAAGCGTGATAATTGGCCAAAAAGTAATAGGAGTCGTTGGCATCATCAGCGCAGGCTTCAATAGCGGGGCGAATGGCACCAACATAGTTACCTAAATGGGGTGTGCCACTGGTGGTAATGCCAGTTAAAACACGATTTTTTGTGTTTTTGCTCATCGGTAGAGTTCCTTGTTTGCTTGCAAAAAGCAGATTGTACTTTAAATCTGTTCACTACGCTGGATTTTATTCTTATCTTAGTTGTGATAAATGCCTAAACAATCTTGATTAATCGCAGGAATAAGGCGTTAAATAATGAACAATCTTTTGCGCTTGTAAGCGACAAACTTTATAATGCGCCTCTTAATGAATAACACCTATAAAACGATGAGTGAAACAAGTAAACGCCTTTATATAAAAACACACGGCTGCCAGATGAATGAATATGATTCTGCACGTATGGCAGATTTATTGGGCGATAGCCATGATATGCAGCTAACCGACAATCCAGAAGAGGCCGATGTTATTTTATTAAACACCTGCTCAATTCGTGAAAAAGCACAGGAAAAAGTGTTTCATCAACTTGGACGCTGGAAAGACTTAAAGAAAAACAATCCCAATTTAAAAATTGGTGTTGGTGGCTGTGTAGCAAGCCAAGAAGGTAGCAAAATTATGCAACGTGCGCCTTTTGTCGATATGGTGTTTGGACCTCAGACTTTGCACCGTCTGCCCAATATGGTAGATAAAAGCCACAATGCCATTCAGGTTGTTGATGTTACTTTTCCTGAAATTGAAAAATTTGATCATCTGCCTAAGCCTAAAGCGGAAGGCTGCTCTGCATTTGTCTCCATTATGGAGGGCTGTTCAAAATACTGTACGTTTTGTGTGGTGCCTTACACTCGTGGAGAAGAAGTCAGTCGCCCATTAAATGATGTTTTAACTGAAATAGAAAATCTTGCCACTCAGGGTGTACGAGAAATTAACTTATTAGGACAAAACGTCAATGCCTATCAAGGGCAAGATGAATTTGGCGATGAAATTGATTTAGCGGAACTGATTACCCAAGTTGCCGAGATAGATGGTATTGATCGCATTCGTTTTACGACCTCACACCCATTAGAGTTTTCTGATAGCTTAATTGATGTTTATGCGGAAGTGCCAGAGTTGGTTAGCCATTTACATTTACCAGTACAAAGTGGCTCTAATCAGATTTTAAGTGCCATGAAGCGTGGGCATGAAATTGATATGTATATTGATAAAATTGAGCGTTTGCGAACATTGCGCCCTGATATCTCTATTTCTTCTGATTTTATTATTGGTTTTCCCGGAGAAACGGAAGCAGATTTTAACGACACCATGAAACTGATAGAGCGCATCGGTTTTGATCATTCCTTCAGCTTTGTCTATAGTGCCCGCCCTGGCACCCCTGCTGCCGAACTTGAAGATAACACCAGTGAAGCGTTAAAAAAACAGCGTTTACAACACTTACAATCACGCATTTTAGAAACCGCAAATCAAATCAGTCGGCGCATGGTAGGCAAACAAGAAACGGTGCTGGTTACAGGTGTTTCTAAACGTGACTTAGGACAGTTACAAGGGCGTACCGAAAACAACAGAGTGGTTAATTTTCGTACAGACGACCATGGTCTAATTGGTAAATTTGTTACCATCGACATTCAAGAAGCCCTTCCCAATAGTCTGCGAGGTGTTATCGTTAATCCTGAGCTGGCATACTAACGCAGTTTATGGATATAGATACGATTAGCTTTCAGCTAAGTCCCAATAAGACCGAGCAACTTGCACGGTTTTGCGGATTGCTTGACGAGCATCTATATCAAATAGCCGCTCACTTTGAGGTGTCCGTGTATAATCGGGGCGCACAGTTTCAGTTAACAGGCGAGCATACTGCAACTAAACAAGCTGCCAAATTTATTCAACAATGTTATAAACAGTGCGAAAATCAAAAACTTAACCCTGAGACCTTGCATCTAATGCTACATGAATCACAAAAATCAGAGCCTATGCCCACTCATTTGCCACTGTATGTAGACACCCCAAAACTTAACGTTAAGCTAAGAAACCCCAATCAACAGGCATATATCCAACGTATTTATGAATATGATATTAATTTTGCCATAGGCCCTGCAGGAACAGGCAAAACCTTTCTAGCGGTTGCTGCCGCGGTAGAGGCGTTGCAAAAAGAAGAAATAAAACGCATTTTACTGGTGCGCCCTGCGGTGGAGGCGGGCGAAAAGCTGGGATTTTTACCTGGGGACTTAGCGCAGAAAATAGACCCTTATTTACGCCCCTTATACGACGCATTACATGACATGCTAGGGGCAGAGGTAGTGGCAAAATTGCAAGAGAAAAACAGCATTGAAATTGCTCCGCTTGCTTATATGCGTGGGCGGACTCTTAATCACTCTTTTGTTATTTTAGATGAAAGTCAAAACACAACGCCAGCACAGATGAAAATGTTTTTAACCCGCCTAGGTTTTAGTTCTAAGGCCATTATTACAGGCGATATCACGCAAGTAGATTTACCACGAGGCGTACAATCAGGTTTACGCCAAGTATTAGATATTGTTAAAGATGTTGAAGGCATAGGCATGACGTATTTTAGCGCACAAGATGTGGTGCGCCACCCCCTAGTGCAACGCATTATTAATGCCTATGAAAAGCAGGAACAAAACACATGAAAGTAGAGCTTGACTTACAAATTGCACCAGAATTAGCAATTTTAAAAGGCATGTTGCCCAGTCTTGAGCAATGCACTGGTTGGGTTAATACGACGCTAGAGAAAGCCAATTATCCACATACAACTGCCGAATTACATGTGCGTATTGTAGATTTAGCAGAAAGTCAGCAGCTTAATAATCAATATCGGCATAAAGACAAACCAACCAATGTTTTGTCTTTTCCTGCACATATTCCTGCACATATTCCCATTAATCTTTTAGGCGATTTAGCGATTTGCGCGCCTGTTGTCTGTGCTGAAGCAGAGCGAGATGGTAAATTAATAGAAGCACATTGGGCGCATATGCTGGTACATGGTAGCTTACATTTGTTAGGATATGACCACGAAGAAGAGCAGCAAGCCAATATCATGGAAGCATTAGAAATTAGCATTCTGCAAAGTTTGGGCTTTGTAAACCCATACCAAGAGGAAACAACATGAAAGATAGCGACAGTTCGTCCCGTAACTGGTTAGAAAAGCTAACCGATTTATTCTCTGACGATCCCAAAAACCGTCAAGACATTAAAAGCATTTTACGAGAATCTGCCGAACGTAGTGTCGTAGATAGTGAAACCCTCTCCATAATGGAAGGTGCGCTACAAATCTCAGAAATGCAAGTACGAGATATTATGATACCTAGAGCGCAAATGGTCTATGTAGAACTGGGTTGTAATTTGCAACAAGCCTTACCTGCCATTATCGATTCTGCACATTCACGCTTTCCTGTAATGGATCTTGAAAAAGATGAAGTCGTCGGTATTTTACTTGCCAAAGACCTACTGCCCTTGCTTAGCAATAATGTGCAAGATATTGATTTAAGCAAAATTATGCGTCCAGTTATTTATATCCCAGAAAGTAAGCGTCTTAGTATTTTATTGCGAGAGTTTAGAGTCACACGCAATCATATGGCGATTGTTATTAACGAATTTGGCGGGATTGATGGACTGATTACCATTGAAGATGTGCTAGAACAGATAGTTGGTAATATTGAAGATGAGCATGATATTGAAGAAGAAAGTCTCATTAGTGAAGTAGAAACAGACCTCTTTATGGTACAGGCAAAAGTAAGTATTGAAGAATTTAATAGTTACTTTAAAAGCGATTTTTCTGATAATGAATATGACACCATAGGCGGTTTGGTGACCGCCGAATTTGGACGAGTGCCAGAATGTAATGAGTTAATCAAAATTGGCAACTGGAACTTTAAAGTCATTAATGGCACCAGTCGTATTTTGTATCTATTAGAAGTGAAACCTGCGAACAATTAAAATTAAGGATAAATCATGTCAACCTTACGCACACTGATTGTACTATTACTTGCAGGGTTGACCTTTCCTTTGGGGCTCGCCCCCTATTTTTACTGGCTTATTAGCCTTTGCTCACTGCTTATTTTTGTACTTTTTATGCAGCAAAGTAAAAGTCCAAAATACGCCTTTTATTACAGTTGGGTATTCAGTTTTGGAAAATTTTCCTCTGGTATATCATGGATTTATATCAGCATTCACGAACATAGCCACACCCCTGCTGCTTTAGCCATACTGATGGTAGGTGCTTTTGCTGCCTTTTTAGCTCTGGTTCCTGCTTTGTGCTTTACGCTTTGGAGAAGATTATTTTACAGCCCTCTAAATTGGCTTAGCATACCTAGTGTTTGGTTTTTAAGCGAATGGGTAAGAACTTGGCTGCTGACTGGTTTTCCTTGGTTGTTTGCAGGCGATGCACATCTATTTAGCTGGCTATCAGGCTTAGCCCCTGTTATTGGTAGCTTAGGACTGTCCTTTATTAGTGTGCTGAGTGTCGCTGCCATCTTAGAAAGTATTCGCACACAAAGATTACGCTATATCAGTATTCTTTTTGTATGGGTTATTGGCTATCTACTGCAAAGTATCAATTGGACAGATGGCGAACAAAGCATCAAAGCAACTGCTGTGCAAGGTAATATTGCCCAATCTATCAAATGGCAAAGAACACAAAATTTCAATAATATGCAAACCTACTTTGAGCTCAGCAAGCCCGCCTTTAATAATGACCTTATTGTCTGGCCCGAAACCGCCATGACCCTTTGGTATGATCAATTTGAGCATTATAGACAACCTCTTGAGCAACAAGCCAAACAAAGTCATACCACCATTATTACAGGAATACCCTATAGGCAACCATATTCAGCAAGCTCACACAGCCAGAGCATGCATAATAGCGTTATGGCATTAGGCACAGGTCAAGGGTTATACCACAAGCAAAAGCTCGTTCCCTTTGGCGAGTTTGTACCCTTTGCAGAACAATTGCGAGGCATCATTCCTTTTTTTGATATAGAAATGTCGAGCTTTCTTGCAGGCAAGCCTGAGCAACCCTTGCTACAAGCAAGTTATCAACGCCAACAACAGTCTTATACCTATCAAATAGCCCCTTATATTTGTTATGAAATTGCCTATCCCATGCTGGTAAGAGACATGGCAAAACAAGCTCAGCTATTAATTACCATTAGCAATGATGCGTGGTTTGGTAATTCTATAGGCCCTAAACAACACATGGCATTAGCTCAAATGCGCGCCTTAGAAACAGGACGTTATCTGGTACGTGCTACCAACACAGGTATTAGTGCTATCGTCAACCACAAAGGACAGATTATCGCCCGTTTAAAAACCAATATAAAAGGCGTAGTTAGTGCCAAAGTACAGTTAAAGCAAGGACAAACTCCCTTTATGCGCTGGGGCGTTTATCCGCTATTGTTGTTAAGTATCCTTGTACTGTTAGCCGCATTAATGCGTAATAAAGGATAAAGATAGGCGTATTAATTTTGATACGGCTTAGTGTGTTACTCTGCGGCAGTTAATTTGGCTAGTTGTTGCTCTAACTCTAATAAACGTGCTTGTGTTCGGGCTAAAATTTCTGTTTGCGTATCAAACTCTTCACGGGTAACTAAATTCGCGTTCATAAAAAATTGATTAAGCTGTGCCTGAAAACGAGCCTTTGCCTGTAGCGACAAATCTGCTAACGGGCTTTGTTGAATTAAATCCTCAATATGTTGTTTGATTTTTTCAGCTTGCATAGATTGCTCCCAAATAGATTGCTAAGGTTCACTTAGGTTATTAAATTTAAAATATAACACGCATAAAAAAAATGCCCAAGCATTCCTTTAAGGTGCTTGGGCATTAACTACCTGCCTATTTAATTAATGTTTGTAAACTCAGGATAGGCTTCCATGCCGCATTCTTCTAAATCAACACCCTCATATTCGGATTCCTCGTCCACACGAATACCCATAGTGAATTTTAGCAGTGTCCATACCAATAAACTGGTCACAAAAACCCAAGTAAAAATAACCGCAGCACCGCCTAGTTGACCTAAGAAGCTGGCCTCAGCATTGGTTACAGGTACAATCAATACGCCAAATAATCCTGCCACACCATGCACAGAAATAGCGCCCACAGGATCATCTATTTTTAATTTATCTAGCGTTAAAATAGATGCAAAAACCAATAATCCAGCCACACCGCCTATAAGCATTGCTATGGCAGGTGTGGGTGTGTGAGGTGCGGCAGTAATTGCAACCAAGCCAGCTAACACGCCATTTAATAGCATTGTTAAATCTGCCTTGCCAAACACAATACGGGCCAAAATCAGTGCAAAGATACCACCACCTGCGGCCGCTGCATTGGTGTTAACAAATACATTAGCAACCTCATTAGCAGCAGCAATACCGCCAAGTTTTAAAGTAGAACCACCATTAAAACCAAACCAGCCAAGCCATAAAATCAACGTACCCAACGCTGCCAAAGGCAAATTAGCACCAGGGATAGCTCGAATTTTTCCATTCGCTGTATATTTACCTTTACGGGCACCTAACAATAAAACACCCGCTAAAGCCGCTGCTGCACCTGCCATATGCACAATACCTGAACCAGCATAATCCTGATAATTTAATGTACCAATAAAGGGCACTGCATCGCCGTTCCAAGTCCAAGCCCCCTCAATTGGATAGATAAACCCTGTCATAATGACTGCAAACAACAAAAAAGCCCAAAGTTTCATGCGCTCAGCTACCGCACCAGAAACAATGGACATTGCTGTTGCTACAAAAACAACCTGAAAGAAAAAATCTGATGCACCAGAATAAACCGCATCACCAGAAAAGCCGACTTTAGCCGATTCTTCTAGTACCGCCACTACAGCAGCATTGTCCATCTCACCGACACTGGTAATGCCTGATAAGAAAAAACCACCGCCGTACATAAACTCATAGCCGCAAATTAAATACATGCTACAAGCAATGGCAAACAGAGCGATATTTTTAGTTAGAATTTCAGTGGTATTTTTAGCACGCACCAAGCCTGCCTCCAGCATTGCAAAGCCTGCTGCCATCCACATAACCAAAGCACCACATATCAAAAAATAAAAGGTATCTAGTGCGTATTGTAATTCAAAAATTTGATTTTCCATGCAAGCCTCCCACATTAGCTTGTTGATGAAGTTAAAAAATAAAAGTAAAAATTAAACGGCTTCTGCGCCTGTTTCACCGGTACGAATACGGATTATTTGCTCAAGTTGGGTTACAAAAATCTTACCATCGCCAATTTTTCCCGTATTTGCAGCCTTACTAATAGACTCAATAACCTGTTCAACCACGTCTGCGGAAACCGCTATTTCAACTTTAATTTTGGGCAAAAAATCCACAACGTACTCAGCACCTCGGTACAGCTCGGTATGACCTTTTTGGCGACCAAAGCCTTTTACTTCGGTTACCGTAATGCCTTGAACACCAATATCTGACAATGCTTCACGCACATCATCTAATTTAAAAGGTTTAATTACAGCAGTGACTAATTTCATATAAATCCTCGTTATCATAAATTGAGATTAAACTTATTGCAGTAGTTGTGCCACTTGTCGAAAATTATAAAAAATCAACAAGTTAAGCTAATTATGAGTTAGATGTGGGCTAACTCATGCACTAATTTAAAACAGATTACAATGAATAGCACTCTTTTTGTGCGTAGCAGAAGATAAAAACAGGTTACAGGTGGGTTGCTCTGTATGATTTATTAGGAAAATATAAAACTGGCTAATTAAATCAAATGGTTGTTATTAATAAATTGTCATTACTTTGATAAATCAGCCATATCTAGGTGGTTTTAAGCACATATTGAGAGCAATACAGATACCCAGCACCTTGCATGGCAATATGCTGGGTCACTTTTATTTTTTCTTTGAGCGCTTACGCTCATTTTCAGTTAAAAACTTTTTACGCAAACGAATACTAATAGGCGTTACCTCTACCAGTTCATCATCTTCAATAAACTCTAATGCTTGCTCTAAGGTATGTTTAACCGCTGGAGTTAGGTTTATAGCCTCATCTGTACCTGAGGCACGCACGTTGGTTAACTGCTTGGCTTTAGTAGGGTTAACCACTAAATCGTTATCACGGCTGTGTAGCCCAACAATCATGCCTTCATACACTTCTACAGCAGGCTCTACAAATAAACGTCCTCGCTCTTGTAAAGCAAATAGAGCATAACCTAATACTTTGCCAGCAACCATGCTCACTAGCACGCCATTATGACGGGTAGAGGCAAGAGCGGTCTGTACTGGTCCGTAGCGATCAAATACATTGGTTAAAATACCAGAACCTGAAGTCATGGTCATAAATTGTGAACGAAAGCCAATTAACCCCCTTGCTGGCATGTTAAACTCTAAGCGTACTCGTCCTTTGCCGTCGGGTATCATATTGGTCATTTCTGCACGGCGATTGCCCATTTCTTCCATTACAGAGCCTTGATGCTGCTCTTCTATATCGATTACCACCATCTCATACGGCTCTTGTAGTACACCATCTATTTCACGCTGTACCACCTCTGGTTTGCCGATTGCCATTTCAAACCCTTCACGGCGCATGGTTTCAATTAAAACCGATAGGTGCAACTCGCCACGCCCTGATACTTTGAACTTTTCAGGTGTTTCACCTGGCTCAACTCTAAGTGCAACATTATGAATAAGCTCTTTTTCTAGGCGTTCTTTAATATTGCGAGAGGTCACAAACTTGCCTTCTTTACCAGCAAAAGGAGAATCGTTGACCTGAAAAGTCATACTTACAGTAGGTTCGTCTACACTCAAATGCGGTAAGGCTTCAATCTGCTGTGGGTCACATAGGGTGTCAGAGATATTTAAGCCATCAACCCCTGAAATACACACAATGTCGCCAGCTTGGGCTTCGCTTACCGCCACTCTGTCTAAGCCATGAAAGCCTTTTACTTCTAAAATACGCCCTTTACGAGTGTTATTATCAGCAGTGATTATTTGAATATCCGTACCGGGCTTGAGCTTGCCTCGGGTGATGCGTCCAATACCAATAACCCCAACAAAACTGTCGTAATCAAGGGCGGAGACTTGCATTTGTAAAGGACCGTCCACATTCACATCTGGAGCACTCACATGCTCAACTATCATTTCAAATAGCGGCGTCATATCTTCTGCCATAGCGTCTGGGTCTGTACCTGCAATGCCATTTAAGGCAGAAGCGTAAATTACAGGGAAATCGAGTTGCTCTTCAGTTGCGCCTAAGCGATCAAAAAGGTCAAAAATCTCATCTACTACCCAATCAGGACGCGCCCCAGGACGGTCAATTTTATTGATGACCACAATTGGACGCAAACCTCGCTCAAAGGCTTTTTGTGTGACAAAGCGAGTTTGAGGCATAGGGCCATCTACCGCATCAACTAATAAGCAAACCGAATCGACCATCGACATCACCCGCTCTACCTCGCCCCCAAAATCGGCGTGCCCAGGCGTGTCTACAATATTAATGCGGTAATCATTCCAGCTAATCGCTGTATTTTTTGCCAAAATCGTAATGCCACGCTCTTTTTCTTGGTCATTAGAGTCCATCACTCGCTCACCGCCTTGGTCTTTACGCTCAAGCGTGCCTGACTGTTCCAAAAGTTTGTCTACCAAGGTCGTTTTACCGTGGTCAACGTGGGCGATAATTGCAATATTGCGTAGCTTACTAATACTTAAAGACATAATTGTATTCCGTTTAAGTTGCCATTAAATAGGCGGTGGATAAGAATGATGGAAAAAAATAGAGCGGCATTGTACCTGTATTTTAATAAAAGCACTATGAAAGATTGCATGTTATTTAGCCTAAGCATTTTGTTTTGTAATATGATCTGCCACTAATGCCACTTCATGCAAAATAGCAGAGATACTCTGCAAACGCTTAATACGAGCAAACAGCAGCTCAGCCTGAGGCTCTACCAAACTCATATAATGCAACCATTGTTTGAGGCGGTTGCATTGGTGTTTTTCTGGCAAATGAATGAGTTTTTGCGCCAACAAAGGTAAAAGCTGCACACGCTGAATAAAAGACTGCCTTTGAATGTTTTTACATTTAATTTGAGCGGCTAAATCGGGGGTCGCAACCAAACCTCGCCCTAGCATAATCAGTTTGGTCGTACTCATCTTTTGGCATTGCAGCGCCTCACTTGCTTGCCAAATCTCACCGTTAGCAAAAACAGGCATGCTAACCACGCGCCTAATTTGAGCCACCCAATCCCAATGTGCAGGCGGTTGATAGCCCTCTGTTTTAGTACGAGCGTGCACACACAACCAACTCATATTCGCTTGCTCTAAGGCTTGGGCATTCTCTAAAGCCAAACTTTTATCTAAATAACCAAGGCGCATTTTCGCACTGACAGCAATATGCTTAGGCACTGCTTGACGTACCGCATTGGCAACATTAAATAGAATATCAGGATACTGCAATAAAACCGCACCACCTTGATGACGATTAACGGTTTTTGCAGGACAGCCAAAATTTAAATCTATAGCAGGCGCACCTAATTCAACCGCACGATAGGCACTTTCAGCCATTTGCTCAGGGGCACTGCCTAATAACTGTACATGCACAGGCACATTAGAATCGGTTTTGCCACCCTGTAAAAGCTCAGGGCAATAACGGTAAAAAACCTTATCACTAATTGGCAGTTGGGTAACTCGAATAAACTCAGTTACACAGTGGTCGATACCCCCTTGGGCACACAAAACAGAGCGCATAGCCGCATCAACCAAACCGTCCATCGGGGCTAAGGCAATATAAGTCTTAGACTGAGAAAACGCATGCTGAATTTGCAGAGACATAAAAAATAGCCAAGGTAAATACCTTGGCAAAATCCTTATAACAAGGGAGGAATGACGGTTGCAGACGCAACCAACTGTTGCGCTTGCTGGTCGTCAGGAAATTGAGAGCTACGGGTATCATGCCAGACTAAAATATCATAATAACGGCGAATATTTTGCACATAATCCACTGCCTCATAACCTCTAGCAAAACCATATTGTAATTTTTTATAGTATTTTTTTTGCGCCAAAAGAGGCAAGTTTTCTTTAATATCTAACCAGCTATTGGGATTTCCACCCATAAACTCGGTCAGAATACGAGCATCTTTTAAATGTAAATAGCCAATATTATATGCAGCCAACGCCAACCAAGTGCGATCAGGCTCTTTCACATCTTGCAAACGCTGCTTTAGCTCCAACAAATAGCGGCTACCCCCTGCCACACTTTGCTGGCTATTAAGGCGGTCTTCAACACCCAAATGCTTAGCTGTAGCACGAGTTAACATCATCATACCTCTTACTCCAGTAAAGCTGGTTGCCAGAGGTCGCCAATGGCTTTCTTGATAACTAATGGCCGCCAGCATACGCCAGTCTTGCTGATTGCTTTGAGCAATAGTTTGAAACAGTTTTTTATAGCTGCCCAAGCGTTTTTGGGTTTGCCTTAAAAAATACTTTGCCCCAACATAATCTAACTCATCAACATGTCCGTAATATTTTTCATTGAGCTTAGCAAGCTGTTTAATGGTCTGCGCTTTAACCATAAACTCATTAGCAAGTCGCTGTAACGGACGGCCTTTATTGGCATCAAATACCCAACTTAAAGGCGCATTCTCCGTTAAATTAAAGGCAACTTTCAGGTTTGGAAAATAGCTTTTAAACAAATCATACTCGTTAGAGTTCACCACCGTATAGTCAATTTGTCCTGTTGCCACCAACTCCAATAAATCTGCAGCCTCTAGTTCAGGACTCTCTTGCCAGCTCAGTTTAGGGGTTAATACCTGCTGCTCTCTTAAGCTAATGGTATGGTTACTATGACTGGTTACCATTAGGGTTTTGCCGAGTAAATCCTGATTGCTTTTAGCGCAGTGCGTGCCACGCAAACAAATAACTTGCTCACTAACATTCATATAAGGTTTAGCAAAAGCCAATGCAGGATTATTAAAATCCTTAATCATAATGCCAGAGGCAACAAATGCAGTGGGATTATTTTTTAATAACCCAAACAGCTCCGCACGATTTTCAGCAGTAACGACCTTGAGCTTAACTCCAATGTCACGAGCAAAACTATTGGCAAGTTCATACTCAAAACCAGTTAAATCCTGCTTGCCTTGGTAATAAGTAGTAGGACTGTTCATGGTCACCATCAAAATGCCACCCTGCATCTTAATGGTCTCTAATAAAGTGGGTTTAAGGCTGCCCGCCAAAACCAGAAACAACAACAGCAAAATGCTGGTGCGTAGGTGTTTAATAATCAAACCTTTCTCCTTGATTGTGACAACATGTAATTAAAACAAAGCACAATCAGACAAAATGCGACACGCCCATAATGGCGTGTGCAAATTATACTTGAAAACAAAAATAAAACAAGCGTTAATTGTTTTAAAAATATACATGCCTGTTTGCTTCTTGACCAAAAACCTGCTTTAAACCGGGCTTTAGCCTGCATAACAGGTCAATTTTAATGGCAATAAGCAACAGGTACAGGCGGTACATCTATGCTAACCCCCCCTCTTAGCTGTGGTTAATGCAAAGCAAAAATCACACTAATTGGCGGTGCTGTAGCAGAATTACTCACCTTTGCGTTATTTGATGACCGTTAAAAACCGCAAAAATTCATTGCAGCATGTTTATGCGCTAATGATAAGAGCAAGCCAAGGCGGTATATGATTTTAAGTACGGATTGGTATTGAGGTTTTAAGTTGCCTGCCGATAAGACATAAACACTACCATAGAAAATGGAGGGTCAAATATGAAAATTGCTTACGCTTATCCAGTAAATGGACTGCGACCTAAGGCATATTCAACCAGTGATAACCTTAATGATAAATTAGCGAGTTTGTCTGCAGACTCTGGTAACGATTCTAAATCAGCTAAGACGTTAGTGCTTGAGGCTCCACCGCCAGAAACTCAGCGTGCTCTTAGGGAAGCCATTGATAAATTCATAAATAATCCATTATTGAATAGAGTAGAGGTCCAACAAGATGATGTGATACTGACAAACTCCAAAGAGCATGCGGAAAAAATGAAGCAAGCTGGTGTAAAGGCACGCTACGTCAGTGATAAAGTCCAACGTGCTGTCAATAAATGGGATAAAAAGGTGTTTTTTAGCTCTCTATCTCAGGGGCAAGATTCTTATCCTCATTTTATTAATGTTTTAAAGCAGGTAAATCAGTTGGAGAAAAAGTTTGGTCTTGATGACTTTAGCCTTAATATTAAGTTGAAAGATGATAGGTTAGTTATTAGTGGGTCTAAGATAGACCATCAGTTAAAAGCAAGGTTGGAAAAAGAGTTAAATAAAGATTCGCTTGATATTAAAGATGACTTTAAAAAGTTGTTAAATTATGTGGGCGAGAGGGCATATCGACACCTTATTGAAACCAATGGCACCATGCGTTGGAATGAATCTGCTGGAGATGCCGAGCTATCAAATTTAACCGCTTTTACAGTGGTTGTAAGCGAGCGATTTGAAAAAACAGGCAAAATTGAGCTGCCGCCTACGAAGTCACCCTATGGTTCAAATAACCTTACGCATCTTACATTACAGGATTTTTATCTCTATGAAAGTGACTTAAAAAATATCCTTAGCGATAAGTATTCAAATTATTATTTTATCAATCATTTTAAAACGCTATCCAAGCACACTACGGGGTATATGTTGGAGCATTTAGATGCCAAGCAATATATATTGCATGATCGATTTGGTTATCTTAATTATAAACAGAAAGGCTCTGCTGTTAATGAAACTGTTTAAGCACACACTTGGGTTTAAGTGAGTGTCTGGTGTGTTTTATTAGGTTCTGGTTTGTATGGTTCATCTGGGCTAAGTCATAGATAGTTGTACCTGTCATCTACAGGTTGGCACTTCTTAAAAAATAGGCTTATTTTTGGCGTTATGGATTGTAGATAACAGCCAGCTTGCATACAGGTTTGCAATTTAGCTTTGCAGTTTAAAACAACTGCTTTAATCCATTTAATCCCACTGCCATCACTGCTTCGTAACCAGCGTTTTTTTAAAATCCTACAACAAGCAACATAATCACTGGTGTATTTTATGGAGGTTCAGTATCATGCGATTTTGTATTTAAACGCACCTTTAAACCAACTTGGAGTAAGCTATGCAAGTGCTGAATGGGCAGTCTGCTTTATCGGAATTTCGTCGGCAAAAATTAAACAGCAATATGCAAACCATTGTCCCTGAGTTGTCACTTGAGACAACCTATTATGTGTATTTTATTGCCAGTAACAGTCCGCTTGATACGCAGCAAACCCAAGTGTTATGCAATCTTTTAAATGCACAACCACAATCTGCACACAGCGCACAGCTTATACGCATTCCTCGTATTGGTACGATTTCTCCTTGGTCAAGTAAGGCTACGGATATTGCACATCATTGTGGGCTTACGCATATTGAGCGCATTGAACGTGGGCTGGCGTATGTGTTTAACCATAGTAGCCAACCGCTTTTAGATGCGGTTCACACGCAACTGTACGATCCGATGACCGAGTCTTTAATTGCACATACAGAGCAAGCCCGTGCGCTGTTTGAGCAAAGCTCGCCTGTGCCTTTGACCCATATCGATATGTTAACGCAAGGCAAACAGGCATTAAATATGGCCAATCAAACGTTGGGATTGGCCTTGGCTGACGATGAAATTGACTATCTGTATGAGAATTTTATTTTGTTAAAGCGTAATCCTACGGATGTGGAATTAATGATGTTTGCCCAAGCCAATTCGGAGCATTGCCGACATAAAATCTTTAATGCCAGTTGGACGCTTGATGGGCAAAACAAAGAACACAGCTTATTCAAGATGATTAAGCATACCTATCAGCAATCCCCTGATAATGTATTATCGGCGTATCAGGATAATGCTGCCGTTATTACTGGCTCTAATGCCCCTCGCTTTTATCCTACTGGCTCAGGGCAATACCGTTATCAACCTCAAGATATGCCCATTTTAATGAAGGTCGAAACCCACAACCACCCTACTGCCATTGCGCCTTTTGCGGGAGCGGCAACTGGCTCTGGTGGGGAAATTCGTGATGAAGGCGCAACGGGTTGTGGCAGTAAGCCCAAAGCAGGATTAACGGGTTTTAGTGTTTCTAATTTACGTTTGCCAAACAGCCCTCAACCTTGGGAAGGAACGCTGTATAAGCCAGAACACATTGCCAGTGCGTTGGATATTATGCTAGATGGTCCTATAGGTGCGGCGGCGTTTAATAACGAGTTTGGGCGACCTAATTTATGCGGTTATTTTCGCACCTATGAGCAGCAAGTAGATGGTGTGCATCGAGGGTATCATAAGCCAATTATGCTTGCTGGCGGTTATGGCAATATTAAGCCTGAGCATGTAGAAAAAGGTGAGATTGAAACACAGGATAAGCTGATTGTGTTAGGTGGTCCTGCTATGCAAATTGGCTTAGGGGGTGGCGCAGCATCTTCTAAAACCTCAAGCGAGGCAAACAGTGAGCTAGATTTTGCCTCCGTGCAGCGAGCTAACCCTGAGATGGAGCGTCGTGCCCAAGAAGTGATTGACCGTTGTTGGCAATTAGGCGATGCCAACCCCATTGCGTTTATTCATGATGTCGGAGCAGGTGGATTATCTAATGCCATGCCAGAGCTAATTAGTGATGGTGGTGTGGGCGGGCTATTTCAGTTGCGTGATATTGCCAACGACGAGCCTGCTATGAGTCCACTGGCACTTTGGTGTAACGAATCCCAAGAGCGTTATGTGTTGGCAGTGAACCCTGCTCACATGGCAACCTTTGATGCTATTTGTCAGCGTGAGCGTTGCCCTTATGCAGTAATTGGTGTTGCTACAGAAGATAATGAATTAAAGGTGTCTGACCAGCACTTTGGTAATAATCCAGTGGATATGCCTCTTGACGTATTGCTTGGTAATCCTCCTAAAATGCACATACAGGCAAACAGCAAGCCGTTTTCTGGCGATACATTTAATGTCCAAGAAATCAATTTAAACGAGGCAATTGATCGCTTATTGGCACTGCCCACCATTGCCAGCAAGGGCTTTTTGATTACCATAGGTGATCGCTCGGTAACGGGCACGGTAACCCGTGAACAGATGGTCGGTCCTTGGCAAGTGCCTGTGGCAGATTGTGCGGTAACCAGTGCCAGCTATTTAGGTTATAGTGGCGAGGCGATGAGCATGGGCGAGCGTACACCTTTGGCGGTACTAAATGCCCCTGCCAGTGGGCGCATGGCAATTGGCGAAGCCATTACCAATATTGCCGCCGCTAGCATTGGCAAATTAGGCGACATTAAGCTGTCAGCAAACTGGATGTGTGCAGGAGGACAAGCAGGCGAAGATGCTAAGCTCTACGCAACGGTACAAGCCGTAGGGCTTGAGCTATGTCCAGAGCTGGGCATTTGCATTCCTGTAGGTAAAGACTCTATGAGCATGTCCATGAGCTTTACCCAGAACCAGCAAACACGGCGTATTACCTCGCCGTTATCACTGGTCATTAGTGCGTTTGCCCCTGTGCTTGATGTTCGTCAAACTCTAACGCCAGAGTTGGCAAACCCAGAACAAGCAAGCGATTTGATTTTGATTGATTTTGGGCGTGGGCAAAATCGTTTAGGCGCAAGCTGCTTAACCCAAGTATATGATGGCATTGGACAAGCAACGCCTGATTTAGACGACCCTGAAGACCTCAAAGCATTTTTTGCCGTTATTCAAGGGCTTAATCAAGACGGCTATTTATTGGCATACCATGACCGCTCAGACGGTGGTTTGCTAGTCACACTGCTAGAGATGGCCTTTGCCGCACGCTGTGGATTAAACATACAGCTAGAGCGACTTATTGACAGCCCTCAAGATGCACTTAGCGCACTTGCCAGTGAAGAATTAGGTGCGGTTATTCAAGTAAAACCAGAACATACCGAGCTGGTTCTAACACAATTTGCCGCTGCTGGTTTAGATGGTGCAGTACAGGTTATAGGCCGCCCTCAAAAAGGCAATCAAATTAAATTTAATTTTAATGATGACTGCCTATTTGCCAGCACCAGAAGTGCGTTACAACAGCAATGGGCGCATACCAGCTATCAAATGCAATCTTTACGAGATAATCCTCAGTGCGCCGCTCAAGAATACGCTCAAATTCAAGATGACAACGACCCAGGGCTATTTAGCCAACTTAACTTTGACCCTACAACTTTGCCCAAACCTGAACAACTAGCAGAGCAAGGTGCACCTAAAGTGGCTATTTTGCGTGAGCAAGGTGTCAACGGACAAATTGAAATGGCAGCCGCCTTTACCCGTGCTGGTTTTATTGCTCAAGACGTACACATGAGCGATTTAATTCATCAACGTGTGGATTTAGCTGAATTTAGAGGCTTGGTTGCCTGTGGCGGCTTCTCCTATGGCGATGTCTTAGGCGCAGGGCAAGGCTGGGCAAAAAGCATTTTATTTAATCCTGCACTTAAAGCCATGCTACAAACCTTTTTTGCTCGCCCCGATACCTTTAGTTTAGGGGTGTGCAATGGCTGTCAAATGCTCTCAGGATTAAAAGAAATCATACCCAACGGTGCACAGTTGCCAGATTTTATTGGTAATCAAAGTGAGCAATTTGAAGCACGCACCTGTATGGTTGAAGTAGGCGCAAGTAATTCTATCTTCTTACAAGACATGCAAGGTTGCCAGTTACCCATTGCAGTGGCTCATGGAGAGGGGCGAGTTGCCCATGCTGACAGCCTAGATGACTCACGCATTGCACTACGCTATGTAGATAACTACGGCAAAGCAACCACGCAATACCCTGCCAATCCCAACGGCTCAAGGGAGGGCATCACAGGGGTTACCGCCGCCGATGGGCGCATCACGCTGATGATGCCACACCCTGAGCGAGTGTATCGCAGCGTGCAATGCAACTGGGGTAAATACGACTGGGGAGAGGACTCCCCTTGGGCAAAAATGTTTATTAATGCCAGACTTTGGTGCGATAAAGTTGATATTGACTAATAATGTGAGCTAAACATTACAATACAAGCATAATATTTTTATAGACCGACAAGTTTGCCGTAATAGCTTAGTTTACAGCAGGGACGGTGGCGATTTTAAAATGGGTCTATGACTTAAACAAATGAATGCTGCGCTTGCTGAACTAAGAGTTAGGTATTAAAAACACGGCTTAATTAATAGCTTGTTCGTTAATGAATGCCTAAGCATTGCTTGGGCTAAAACTCATGCGCTTTAGCTGTTTTTATGGCACACTGTGCGCCTTATTTTTCTCTTGATTTTGGCTACTTTCTATATGATTGAATTAAATCAGGTTGCTTTGCAACGTGGCGCTCAACTTTTATTAAATAACGCAAATTTACGCATTCATGATGGGCAAAAATTAGCGTTAATTGGTGCGAATGGCGCAGGAAAATCCAGCTTATTTGCACTGCTAACCAAACAATTAGAGTTAGATGCAGGGGAATTACTGATGCCCGCAAAGTGGCGTATTGCCCACATGCAACAAGAAGTGCTTGCCAGTGAGCGCAGTGCCCTTGATTACAGCATTGATGGCGATACCTATTTGCGAGAAATCGAACAGGGCATAGAGCAAGCTAAAAATGATAACGAGCTGACCTATTGGTTAGATAAAATGGACGCACACCAAGGTTATCAAGTCCCTGTTAAAGCCGAACAACTGCTGCAAGGGTTGGGCTTTAAACACAGCGATTTAAACAAGCCTGTAGCCAGCTTTTCAGGTGGTTGGCGCATTCGTTTAAACCTTGCCCAAGCCTTGATGATGCCATCGGATTTATTATTGCTTGATGAGCCAACCAACCATCTTGATTTAGAAGCAACCCTATGGCTTGAGCAATGGCTAAAACGCTATCAGGGTACGCTGCTGTTTATTTCCCATGATCGTGATTTTATTGATGGCGTTGCCGATAATATCATACATTTACAGCAACAAAGCCTAACCGTCTATCCAGGCAACTACAGCACTTATGAGCGAACCCGTGCCGAAAAACTCGCCCAACAGCAACAAGCATTTGCAAAGCAGCAGGTACGAATTAAAGAAATTGAACAGTTTGTTGCACGCTTTAGAGCCAAAGCCAGTAAAGCCAAGCAAGCGCAAAGCCGTCTAAAAGAGCTAGAGCGTATGCAGCAAATTGCGCCTGCCCATGTGGACTCTCCCTTTAGTTTTAGCTTTCCTTGTTACAGTAAATTATCCACGCCGCTTTTAACTTTAAGTAATGCCAATTTAGGCTACCGCTCTAATGCACCGATTGTGCAGCAGGTTACTATTTCTATTACCCCAGAGCATCGAGTAGGGCTACTAGGACCTAACGGCGCAGGGAAATCTACTTTGCTTAAAACCTTATGTGATGAATTGGCTATTTTAAGTGGTGAAAAAACCGCAGGAGAGCATTTACGCATTGGCTATTTTGCCCAGCACCAGCTTGAAGCCCTAGACACCAAAGCCAGTGCGATGCTGATTTTGCAACGCTTAAAACCCACTGCCAGCGAGCAAGCAATTCGTAATTTTTTAGGCGGCTTTGATTTTAATGGGGATAAAGCCTTAGAAATAATAGAACCCTTTTCAGGGGGCGAAAAAGCCCGCCTTGCCCTAGCCTGTGTTGCATGGCAAGAACCTAATCTGCTTATTTTAGATGAGCCAACCAACCATTTAGATATAGAAATGCGAGAGGCTCTAACCATGGCATTACAGAACTTTAATGGTGCTATTATTCTTGTTAGCCATGACCGCCACTTACTCAAAGCTACCCTTGATGAATACTGGTTAATAGATAAAGGACAACTTATTCATTTTAATGGTAATCTGGACGATTATCACAAATATGCTAATAAAGGCGAGCTGCCACAAGGCTCGGCTTTTAAGGAGTTGGCAGATGCCGAAATCCATAGTGTGAAACCCAGTATTGCCACGCAGCAAGAGCGTAAACAACAAAAGCAGCAACAAGCGGCTCAACGGCAAAAGCTGGCACCGCTTAAAAAAGAACAACAGCAGCTAGAGGCACGTATTGAACAAGCACAAAAAGCGCAACAAAAACTCATTGCACAACTGGCAGATAACGACTTATACCAAGCAGAAAACAGTGCACAGCTTAAACCCTTATTACAACAGCAAACCGAGTTGACCCAAGAGCTTGAACAGTTGGAGCAACGTTGGTTAGAACTTATCGAGGAAATAGAAAATAAATGATTGATTTAGCCCTTATTGTTGCCAAAGCTGAAAATAACGTGATTGGACGCAACAACAAACTGCCTTGGTATTTACCTCAAGATTTAAAATATTTTAAACAGGTCACCATGGGTAAACCCATTATTATGGGACGCAAAACCTTTGAATCTATAGGCAAGCCTTTAGCAGGGCGCAAAAATATTGTTATTAGTCGCCAAACTACGCTTTATTTACCAGCAGAGGTCGCCCTAGTTAGCAGCATACAAGAGGCGCTACAAGTTGTGCATGCTGATGAAGTAAATAGCCAGCAAAACGAAGCCATGCTAATAGGTGGGGCAGAGATTTACCGCTTGGCACTAGAGCAAAATTTGGTTAAGCGGCTCTATCTAACCCAAGTACATGCACAAGTAGAGGGCGATGCCTACTTTCCAGAACTTGATATGCAGCAGTGGCAAGAAGTGTCGCGTGAAGATTTTAAAGCCGAAGAGCCTAATTCTTACGCTTACAGTTTTGTGGTTTTAGATAAACGTTAGATTAAAACTTATCCTAGTTGGGAATAAACACAGCGGCAAAGTGGTCATAAAAAGAACAAAATACAAAAATTGTCGTAAAATGTCTATTTTTATAAATGCAAATAATTTGCATAAGTTATAGCAAAGACCTGGATTTCCCTTGATTTTAAAGGGTTTGCTGGGGTTTTAGTTTGTATTTTGTACAGTTGGTGTTTTTTTTAAAGCAATGTTATGGTTTGCCTTAGTTTTTCATTAAATTGTCATGGTTTTGTGAAAAACTAAGATTGATTGCATTAACAATAATAAAACTTACTTTAAATGACCCTGATTTGGCTCAACAATTAAAGGATAAAATATGACTGCAAAAAATAAATCTATTGCTTATGAAGAAATCGTTTCGTTTGATCAAGATGGAAAAATGACCGTAAATAAAGACGCTCAATCCTCTAAAAAATTAGTAGCACGCCGAGTAATTGAAGCGCATTTAGAAAAAAAACGCTTAGAACAAGATTTTGATGATTACTTCTTTTCTGATGCGGTATAACTTAAAAAATAACTGATTTAGTTATAATGGTGTTTGGGTAGCAGCATTGCTGTATGCCCAAACTTTAAGCATAACAATAGGCAATCTTGCAAAAGCAGATTGGCTTGTAATTTTTCATCAGCATGGTGCATTTTTTTATTCGGATACGGATAGTTGCCCCTTGTGCATTTTTGTTGTTGATAGCTAATGACCTCTGCCAGCTTTACGTCATCATATAACCTTGCTTTTATTTCAAAATCCATTAGTTTTTTTGCATGTGTTTGGCTAATACTTAGCGTGCGTGTAAAAGGTGCTTGCTCAAGTAGTGTAAATTGCAGATGACTGCGTTCATCAATTTGTATGATTTGTGTTGAAAGGGGGTTGTCTGTGCCTAATATGGCAAGTAAGCGCAAATAATTTTGTTCACAAATATTGCCTGATTGAATTAAATCAGGCACATATCTTTTTTTCATTAGTAGTAATTATTAACGCTGGTGGTGGTTAAATCATCTTGATTTAATTGTAGCCACTGAATGGCAATGAGCGTCATGGCATTTTTAATTTTACCATTTTTTGCCCATTTAAATGCGGTGGCAAAATCGATGGCATGAGTTTTGATATTTTCTTGTTCTTCTGCACAGCCAAATACGCCCACTTCAGGGGCATTAACCAAACCACAATAAAGGCTAACATGCTCATTAGAAATGCCAGGAGAAACCCAATATTCATACATGGGAATAAGGCTTGAAAACTCACAACCTGCTTCTTCTTTTACTTCTCTTTCGGCAAGTTTGGCATTGCTTTCTTCTCGGTCGTGCATGCCTGCGACCACTTCTAATAACCAAGGGGAATGTTCGTCTTGAACCGCACCTATACGGAATTGCTCAGTTAATATGATTTGCTGGTTTTTTAAGTCAACTAACAGCACGCCAACGACTTTTTTGGCAGCAAGATATTCACGGCTAATACGTTGTTTTTTGTCACTATCAAACTGGGCAATTTCGTATTCGGCCTCTATTAAACTTAAAAAATTTTCATACTTAGCTGTTTCTCTTTTTTGCTTACAATCTGCTTGGGTAAAGTGGGGGATACTTGGTTGTTCACTCATAGTGGTATGCCTTCTAGTTATGTGAAAAATAAAATCTAGCTCTATTCTATCTATATCTTTGCTGGAGTACAAAATGAAAATAATTTATATGTTGTTCAATTTGCGCTGGTTCGGGTAAAATCTGTGGCTCTTTATTTTACCTATGGATTATTTATGAAAACATTGATACGTTGTGCTTTGTTATCGCAAGGATTAATTGTGGCAACAGTGGGCTTGGCGGCAGATTTAAATACAGTGTATGAGCAGGCTAAACATAATGATATTAAAATATTGTCTTCCAGAGCAAAGCAAAAAAGCAAAGATTATGATGTGAATATTGCTCGTGGCGCATTATTGCCTCAAGCTAATGTGACTTTTACACGCACTTATATTGATTCTAAATCTTCAAATAAAAGTACAGATTTACAGCAAGATGCCACTTTAAATGTCTTAAAAGTACAGGCGTCACAAGCCTTATTTGATTTGCATGCTTGGTATCGCTTTCAGGCAGCAAGTAGTGTTAATGATGCCTCTCATGTGGAGCTGGCATTTGCTGAGCAGCAGCTTATTTTGCGTGTGGCAGAAACCTATTTTAATACCCTAAAAGCCAAAAATGGGATTGAAGTTATCTCTTCGCAAAAAGATGCCATTGAAAATGCGTATAAACAGGCAAAATCCCGTTATGATGCGGGCATTATTAGTTCTACCGATGTAGAACAGGCAAAAGCTCGTTTTGATTTGGTCACAGCTAACTTGGAAGGGCAAAAAATTGCTTATGCTGTTAAAAAAGAGGAATTAGAAGAGTTAACCAATACTTATTACAATGAGCTATCTGGTTTGAAAAAAGACATTCCTTTAACTATGGTGCAGCCTGAGGATATGAATTTTTGGATTAATCAAGGATTAGAGAATTACCCACCTTTGGCATTGGCACAAGCAAGTGTAGACGCTAACCGCCTACAAAGAAACGCCACCCGCTCTAACCATTTACCCAAGGTAAAATTAGTAGCAAGTTATAGTGATGAGGAATATATGCCGTCTCACGCCTTTGATAAGGGCGTAACAAAGACCATTGGGGTGCAAGTTAGTATGCCATTGCTGGCAGGGGGTTCTTTGTATTACCAGTCTAAAAAAGCCGCCCTTACTTATGCCAATGCCAGCTTTGATGTGAAAAAATATCGCCGTGAAATTAAACGTACAGTCAGTTCTATTTATCAGCAGATAAAGGCGAATATTTTAATTATTAAGGCGAATAAACAGTCTATTATTTCTTCACAAAGCGCACTTAAAGCCATAGAAAGTGGTTATAACTCTGGTACTCGTACCCTTTTAGAGTTGCTTGATGCTCAAGGCAATTTGGCCAATTCTCAAAAAGAATATGAAGCTGCCCGTTATGATTACGTACTTAATAAACTCAAACTTAAATTATTTGCAGGGCAGTTAAATCTGAGCGAGCTAAATCGGGTTAATCAGCTCTTGGTTCAATAATTGTGATGCTTATTTAAATGGTTTATAACGACGTTGTAGGTAGCGAAATAAGTCAGTTACTTGATTTCTTCCATGGTTTAATAGCAAGTTCATCACGGCGGTATTGAGTGCTTTATTTTGCTTATCTGCAACGAGTATTCGTAAGGTTGGATTAATCTGCGGTAGGCTGATTATTTGTCTGTGAAAGCCTGCCAGTTCAAATAGCTCATTGAGTATTGGCACTGATTTGTAATGCAATACTAAGACCCAGTATTTATCAACAATCTCATCTATAACGGCACTTTTAAAACAGGCAACTTCAATTTCCGCTGGTAAAATCACATCACGCTTACGTCCCTTGCTATTTTGTAAAAATAAAGCACCTAAATACAGAGGCTCTTGCTTGTTTTTCCAAAAATAACGACCGTCCCACTCTTGATAGGCAACTTGAATGGGACGCTCTTCAGGGGGAAAGCATAAAGCCAGATGACGTTCAAAATCTTGATTACTGTTCATTTCAAGCTCGTTACAGCGATTTTGTGCGTATGCCAGAATATTTAAGTAGTCAGTGGGTTGCTCTGCAAAAAGAACAGCAGATAGCTTGTGGATATCAAAATTACGGCGTGCCTTTCTTGTGATAATTAGCTGCTCTAGTAGGCGATGTAGTTTTTGATACGACTTATCTTCCTTGCTTGCTTGGCTAATCAGATTAACAATTTGTTTTACATTCAACCAGTTGCTCTGTAAGAAACTTTGCGGGTTTAAGCTACCCATTACATGTAGCTCAACTTCTTTACAGGCAGCGCAGGCATACCATTGGGGAAAAAGGCGCTGCACCCAGCGGTTAATCATTGCCTCTAAATTAAAATCACTGTCTATTTTAAACATTGCCATATTATTTAGTAAAAACCTTATTATTGGCAATAATAAGGGAAAACCCACATATAGCTAGTGTGTTATTGGGTTTTTATGCGGTTATTTGTAAAAAATTAGGCCTGATTAATAGAAAACAATGTAATTTTTGTAGCCTATTTACAAAAATCCCAATCATTTAAAAACAATCATTAAAAATATAGCTACACTAAAACTATTCGTTGGCTCTTAGCGTCAAAGTTATTACGACAACGCCTATGTATATAAGCGTGTTTATCGCTAAAAACAGGAAAAGATAAGGAATAGATTATGAGTGTCATTTTATCCCATCAAATGAGCATTCCATTGCATTGCAGTCAGTGCCATTCAGATATGGCTGTCAATTTAAATACCATTAAAAATAAAAACCCACATATTTGTGAGCATTGCGATTATGTGCATCATCTAAGTGATACTGAACTACAGGTGCTAAAATTGGTTTTATCCCAAGCTGGATTTTATTTTAATAGTTAATATGGCGTATTAAGTCAAGCCCTAAAAGCTCTAAATAGCGTGCAATAATAAGGCTTAGTTCTTGGCTGTCCATGGGCTTTTTATTAAGGAGCTGACGATATTCAAGGGCATGAAACAATGCCAATACAATTGTGGCATCTTCTTTGGGGTGAGCAAAATCTAATAATTCAAAAAAGCGTTCTATATGTTCGGTTAAAACCTGCTGATGGATTTTTACCAGCTCATTAATGCGTTCATTTAAGATGGCCTCATAACGAAATGCCTGCTCAATAATCAACATGGTATGATATTGTTCAATTTGTTTTTGTATATATTGGGTAATTTGTTCGGTAACCAGTTGCATAAGAACTTTGATGTTGTCTTTTTCTAGGTATTTTTTATTACTGAGAATTTGTTTAAAAGGCTTTTCAAATTCATGCGAAAAACGGGTTACTTCTTCTAGGGCTTTTTCTGTATAAAGTGTAAAAGCATCAATAATTAATTCATCAATATCTTTAAAATAATAGGTTGTTGCTGCAAGTGGCACATTGGCTTCTTTGGCAATGGCTCGATGACGAATTGCACGCACGCCCTCTTTGGCAATAACTCTTAATGCCGCCTCTAAGATTAAACGGCGGCGAGTTTCACTTTTTGCTCTAAAGGCTTTGCGCCCTTGGTAATTAAGAGATTGTGAGGAAGTATCGCTAAGCATAAATTATTGACTCTTGTTGGCAGCTTGGTTGTTCAGCTTGTTTATGTTACCAGATTATTAACTGCTTTGCTGGTCTGGCTAAGAATAATCTTTATTAGGCACTTTAGTACGATGACCCTGTATTTATATTGGTTTGTTATGCTTTAAAAATATGGCATAAATTCTGCTTATTTTAAATTGTAGTTATCCATTAATGAGGACATTTTTATGCTAAGTGCTGTTAGTAATTATCTGCAAAATCAACCTTTAACCAATAAAGATGCCAGTGAAACCACAGAGGTTAAGCCCTTAGATAAAACATCAGCTAAGGTACAAAAAAATGACGCTAAGGAGGCGCTAAGTGATTATGTGCCATCTTATCGAGCTGTTGCGGTTAGTGCGTTAGCAAATGAATTTAATGTGCATCATTTAGATAATAAAAGTTTAACTCAGTTAGAGCAAAAAATTCAGCACTATGGACTTTTGCAAGGACGAGCAATGGACGCATTAGGTTTGTTGCGTAGCACGGCACATGAAGCACCGTCTAAGCAGGGTGTTGATGCGGTGGCGGTGTTAGATAAAATCAGACTCCAATACGATACTTATCAAATTGGCTACCACCAACGCCAAGCTATTGGACAAATTCATAGTCTGTTTAAAAACTTATCCTCCGCACGAGATGCGGTTAAAGTGTAGCTGTGTTATTTTGCCAATGCGACTAACCACTCCTCTAACCATATAAGCGCATCTTCATCAGGGGTCACGGTTTCTAGTGCATCTAATTTAAGCCTTGGTATCAGCTCTTGCGCTTGCATGTCATATAGCACTTCTTGCATTGCCTCTCCTGCTTGGCAAAAAGTATCATAAGAACTGTCGCCTAAACTGATGACCCCAAATTTTAAAGAGGGCATTTGTGGCAAGCTATTATTCAGTTCTTGATAAAACGGTAAAATGCTATCTGGCAAGTCGCCTTGACCTGTGGTTGCTGTGCACACAATTAAAGCGTCCCATTTGCCTGTTTGTAATGTTTCTAAACTGGCAAACTCATCAGCCTCTGCACTGTGCCCTTTGCTAATTAGTGCAGCTTTTAATGCCAATGCAACCGAACCTGCGGTACCTGTTTCACTACCTACTGCAATATAAATCTTTGCCATTATCTGCTTCCAATTAAAAAATGTTGCAAGACTTTTGCATAAAATATCAGAAACTTCAAGCAAGGTTTGTATTTGCTTTAAAGGGAAAATGTTAAATCTTTGAAAATAAATCCTATATGCCTTATTCTGGTGTTATTTTTGAATTAGTTTTAAGGACAGCATTGTGAGTGAAAAACAGACCCCTATTGTTGTAGAGCAATCTACAGATGAAAAGCCACAAACAGATAGCCAGAGTGCTACTACGCAATCTAATACCAGCAAAAAGCGCAAAGGCGGTGCATTAGCTTGGGTTAATTTCTTGTTGATTATTGTGTTGTTCGCATTGTTTGGTTTTGCCGCTTGGTATGCGCTAAATAACCAAAAAGGTTCGCAAAGTGAGCTGGCAGTTCTGCAAGATAGATTGCAAACGGCGCAGCAGCAGTTGGCGACTATCAATACCGAATTAAGTAAATTCAAACAAAGTGAGCAATTAGCACAAAAGCAACTGACTAATATGCAAAAAACGGTTGAGTTTAACAGTGCTCGCTTGGCTAAGCTGCCAGGTGCTGAGCGTCAAGATTGGTTGCTTGCAGAGGCAGAATATTTATTGCGATTGGCTAACCAGCGACTACAGCTAGAGCAAGATTGGCAAGGTGCGTTGGGTTTATTAACTGGTGCGGATAAAGTGCTACTAGAGACCAGAAATCCAAATGTGCTTAAAATTAGAGAAACCATTAGCCAAGAAATAATGGCGTTAAAAGCAGTGCCTGCCATTGATCAAGTTGGGTTGGTGCTAAAGCTACAAAGCGTGCAAAACCGTATTCCAAGTTTACCTTGGCTACCTGAAAAATTTACTCCAGAAGTGACTCAAGATAGTGATGAAGCCTTGGCAAACAAACCGCTAGATGAGCAGGTTTGGTATAAAAAAGCATGGTTTTCTTTGCGCCAAAGTTTGTCTTCTATGGTGCGAATTAGAAAGCGTGAAGCACCCATTGCACCTGCATTGACTGCTAATCAGCGTTATTATTTACAGCAAAATATGCAATTAATGTTAGAGCAAGCACAGTTGGCGGTATTGCGTGGCGAAAGCGTGTTATTTAGTCAAAGTATTGAGCGAGTAGAAAATTGGGTCAGCAATTATATTCAATTAGATAATCATAACACTCAAGCTATAAGAGACAGCTTAAAAGCATTAAAAACAATGGATATAACGCCTAAAATGCCGAATATCAGCCAGTCTCTACAGCAGTTGCAAGACTTTGTAGTTGGGCAGCGTCGTTTGCCTGTTAAGTCCAGCCAAGCAGGAGATGACGCATGAAAGTCATTATTCTGTTAACTATTGTATTGGGCTTGCTAATTGGTTATGGGTTGAGCCTAGACCCTGGCTATGTATTGCTGAGCTGGTATCAGTACACGTTTGAATCCAGCTTATGGCTTTTTCTTATTCTTATTTTAGTTATAGGCGGGGTTTTATATACTCTGTTGCATCTTTTGTCATTGCTTAGTCGTAGTCGTTTTGGCTTTAGTGCCAGTACCAAACAGCATCGGGCACAAGAAGATACCACTCAAGGTTTGTTATATTTGGCAAAGGGACAGTGGGATAAAGCGGAACGTATTTTAACTCGAAATGCACAATATCTAGCCACGCCATTGATTAATTATTTAGCCGCCGCTAGAGCTGCCCAAGAGCGTGGAGACTTTACTCAGGCTGACTCTTGGTTGGCAGACGCTGCCGCCAGCACTAAAGGGGCAGATTTAACGGTGGGTATAGCCCAAGCTGATTTGCTTATCAGTCGTGAGCATTTAGAGCAAGCATTAGCGGTATTGCTTGAATTGCATAAAAAAAATGCTCATCACGCCTATGTATTAAAGCAGTTAGTTAAGGTTTATACCCTATTAGAAGAATGGTCTGCTATTTATGAATTGCTGCCCAATATTCGTAAATTCACAAAAATTCCAGCGGAAAAATTGCTGCAACTAGAGCAAAATGTGCATATCCAGATGCTAGAACGTCAGGCGCATGAAGATAAACAAAATTCTAAAAAACCTAAAATTAAACAGTTTTTTGCTCAACTTAGTCGTGATGAACGCTATCGGTTGCCAGTTATTCGCCGTTATTTGCAATTATTGCTGGAGTTAAATTACTCAGACTTAGCTGAAGAAGAATTAAGGCAGGCATTAAAATATGTTTGGAGTGATGATTTAATTGAGCTATATGGCAAAATTTCTGGCGAAAATACTAAAGCGCAGTTTTTATTTGCTCAGCAGCAATTAAAAGCGCGTCCTAATGACCCTATTTTATTGCTTACTTTGGCTCGTTTGGCGATTAAAAATAAGGATATTAAAAAAGCCAGAGCCTATGTTGAAACAGGGCTTAGAATTAAAAATCTAGCCAGTTTACAAGTGCAGATGGGACAAATATTGGTGTTTGAAGGAAATAAAAATGCTGCCTGTGATTATCTCTTAAAAGCAGTGAATGCCGCAAATGATTAAAGCTGTCTTTGTTGCTGTACCAACTGCTTCGCAAGTCTTTGAATAATATCGTTTACTAAGGCTTTAACTGCTTTGTCCGTTGCCACCTGTGCGGTGGCAGAAACCCCTTTTACCTGCTGCTCAAAACGAGTTATGGGCTGGCGTGCGTGGTTATCTATCGTCACTGTACTCATTAAAAAGGTATAAAAACTGCCTGCTCGTTGGACGGAAGTGCTTTGTGTGTTTAATGCAATAAGCAAATCTGCCTGTTGCAGACTGGAGCTAGATTGTATGCCTAAACGGGCAAATTCATCGACCAATTGCTGCTGTATTTTTAAGCTGTTTTCTTGCTGCAAAATCAATGCAAACTGTAAACGATTAAATGCTTTATTAATGCGCTTTTGCAGCTTAGTAAATGGATTTTTTGCCGCTTGCTGGTATTTTTTTTTGCGTACGCTTTGCCATTGTTTAATTAAGATATTGCGTTTAAGCAACAGGCTTTGAGCGGGTAATAACTGCCTTATTTCTGCTAACGTAGAGTGTGCTAAAGGCTTATGTAGATAGGGCATTAATTCTTTTTCTCGGAGTTTAATTTGCTCTTTTAATAATGAACTAATTTGCTTGCGTTCAGCTTTAGCAAGCGCATAGATAACGTGTTTATCTGTATAGGTCTGGCTTATTTTAATAGCAGATAAAAAGGCAGGCGCAATGTCATTTTGCATGAGCTTTGCCGTTTGAGTTTGCAGTGCTGTCGTAAATTTTGTTTGACGAGGGCTTAATTGTGCAATGAGCTTAACGGTAAGCATGGCATAGGCAGCATTTTTAGCATGTTCGTAAGCACTTTGTTTGTCTTTTCCTTTAGCACTAGAACCTGTTGCATAAAACGCATCTAAGCTATCTTTTGGACGCTTAGTCCAAGCTGGTGGGATTTGTTTTTGTACCTTAGGCTTGTGTTTGTTCGGCAAGGGGGTTGGTTTAGTTGGCGAACTGCTACAGGCACTTAGCAATACAAGGAGCAATAAACTAAGACGAAGTTGCATTGTATGCTCCTTGTATTTGAATAATTCTAATTAAGTTAACGTCCTACTTTAGCAGAGGTTAATAGCGTATAGAAGTAGTTTGGTATTTTATTCGCCAAGTTATTTAGCATTCTGCTTTGTACCATTTCTTTTTGTTGTGCAGATGTTTTAATTGACCAGCGTTGTTTGGCGATGGTTTTGCCTTGATATTGCAGACTCAACTCTAAAGAGCCGCGCAACCAATACCATCTTTGTTTTTGTATAACAGGTACGGTATCTAATGTGCCAATTAATGTATATGCACCTGTATCTAGGGTTTTAGAGCCAACTTGATGCACGCCATTTGCAAGTAAGGGAGCCAGTTTTTTAGATTTTGTCTGTATTTTAAATGTTGTTTTTGCTAAATCTTGGTAAATACGCTCACGGAAATAGGCTTCACTGTAGCGGCTTGTTTTGCCCGTTTTTGCTACCACAGATAAGTTACGATTAATTTGTAAGCGTTCTAGTTGTAGTTTTCGTGCGGCCTCAAGTGCGGATAATCGCTGTACAATATTAGCCCCAGAAGTGCCTCTGTTTGCTAACCACTGACTGTCTTTATCTAGTGTATTTAATCGACCTCTAAAACGTCTTGCCGCTTCAGATTTATTTAATGTTGCAAGGCTGTAATGCTGACCCTGCTTTGAACGCCAGCGTTGGTCAATTAATGCGCCTTCTAGCACTTGCGAGGTAAACGCATTTAAACTGCGAGAGGCATTCACTTCATTATGTACAACCTGATTGCCATTTAAGCGGCTCACTGTTGATTTATTAAAGTCTAAGGTGCGGTCTTTAATTGCCACCTCAAAGGTACGAGATAATCCTGCCAAAGCACGGTTGTCGGCATCATTACTATTGTCTGCTGAGGCCACCGCAACCAAATAGCGTGATTTAGCATGTTCACTGTATGGATTATTGAGCCACTTGGGTTGCTGTGCCGCACAAGCGGTTAATAGAGCGAGTAAGGCCAGTGTGCTGATTTTTTTGATGTTGTGCATAATAAAGTCCTATTTTTTGAATAAAATAATATGGTTAGAGTAATCTTGCGCTACCAACAATAAAAAGGTTGCCCCAGTTGCAGATATATTGATAGCAGGCTGTGCATTGAATGAAAGTTGTGCATTAGAATTGCTAATTATCTGACGGCTAATTAACAGTTGAGCAGGCAATAAACGCCAGCTACGCAAATCTGCCATTTCAGATACATGCGAGGCAATTGCGGTTAAAACGCCCAAGCCTTCTGATTGCTCATTAGCAAGTCGCGTTGCCTGAAATTTAATAACTGCCCGTGCCAATGTGGTTGCTTGTAATGTTGGCATTTCACGAGCAAGGTCTTCTTTTGCCAGTAAATTGATATTTTCTAATTTTTCTAAGGGCATTTGCTGCCCATTAAAAACAGCTAAAACCTGAGGCATAAGTGCCATATTAACGGGCGCATAAAATGGCAATGCTAAAGAGACTTGTTGTGACAAATCAACGCTAAAAACAGAAACCTTAGCTTCTTGCTTAGGGTTAACCAAGCCATTGGCATACAGCACAAACAAGGTGCTTTGATTTTTATTTGCCCGTTTAGCCTGCATGGAAAACTGTTGTTTATACGCTGTATATTCTTTTTTTAATCCCAACTTAGCACTCATATTGAGCAAGCTCTGCTTTAATGCGTAAGGTAAGGGCTGTTGGCGTTGTTGCATAATTTCAGCAGCCTTACGATATGAAATCATCGCATTGCTGGTGTCATTATCCATTTCAAAAATCATACCAGAAAGCATATGTACACTGGCAAGCTGACCACTTAGGCTATCTTTTTCTGCTAGTGTTTGTAACTTCGCATTAGCCTGTAATATCTCTACCCGTGCACCATAAAAATCATTGAGAGCCAAATAATTTAGGGCCAAATAAAAATGAATAAGCAGTTGCTCGCTCGGAGAGCCAATATAAGCACGTAAGGTTTCATTAATGGTTGCCGCTTGAATGTTTTCACTGATACTTAGAGCTTGTAAGGCGGCAATGGTTTTTTTGGCTGCTTGCAAGTGTTGCATACTGGCAGCATAGTCACCTGCTATAAACTTCACAATGCCTACATTCATCAGATTATAAACATGGTCACGAGAGGTTTCTTGCAATTTAATTTTATCTATTTCTGCTGTTGCCCCTGCAATATCGTTGTTCATTAGCAGCGTTGCCGTCTGCTCAACCTGTATTTGATTTTGTGCACAACCACTTAATATCACAAGTAGCAAACAGACACGTAGCAGATGAGTCATAATTAAATCTTGTATGAGGGTCAAATAGTAAGCCGTCATTTAAGACGGCTTACTTTGGCAAATTACATACGCACTTTGCTGTTTTTAACCAGTTTTTTGATTTTCTTTTGACCAAGCCAAACCTTACGATTGTTTTTCATGCTAATCATATGTAAATCCACCTGATAGAGCATGACATACTTGCTGCCATTTTGATCTAAAATGGTATTAATCTCACCTTTTAGCATAAAATCAGCACCTGTTTCTTGCCCCATTGCATTGCGAGTTTCTTCGCTGGCATTTAGCTCTTGGTCTTCTCTTTCCTCACGCACTTCATCACGTTCCCCTTTGGCGGCAACAAAGTCCACACGTCCAGAGTTAACTAACGCCCGCTCCATATCAGCAACAAAGGTACGCACATTAATATGTTCATGGCTTAGGTTACGCACCGTACCAACAATAACTGTAGGTTGGCGGCCATTTTTACGCACAAAGTTACTTAGCCAAGGGCGAGATAACGCATCTTGTATCATCTCCTCAGAGACCAAACGTGAGTCTGTGTCGTTCCACTGACCACTTAAATCTACCGTCTCATTGACATCAATACGCTTAACACTGGTAGAGCAAGCGACTAATACAAGGCAGAGTGCAAATAGAGTGCTTAAAATTCGTAATAATTTCATATTTTATTGTCCTTTTTGCGGTTTAGAGAAAATATCAGGATTGGCATCTAGGTATTGTTTAAACGCTTTACTTAAAGATTTAGAGCGTTTTAGGCTGTCTTCTACGGTTTTTAATTCAAGCTCTGCTAACGCATAAATATTGCCTGTTTTTTTATCTTTCCAAAAAGCACGAATACGAGAGCCAGTCATCAAAGTTGAGGTATTAAAACTGGTTTCAGAGGCAATATCAGCCTGTGCATCTGTATTGCCCTCTGCACCTGCGGCAACATCTTGTTGCACGCTCTCAACGGCTAAAGAAATCTCTCTGGCAAGAGCCGCACGAGCACGATTTGCCGCCATCGTTTTTTGTAGAGAAATATTCCCCATGGGTGCTGCCTGACCCACTTTACGAATGACCTTGCCATGCTCGCCTTTGGTGACCAACTCTTCGCCATTAACCCAATCAGGTGCACCAGAGACACGCATGTCGCTTTCAAACGTGCGATGACTGCTACAAGCACTAACAATAAAGAGCGTAGCTAACAGTAAAACAGGGGTAAATAAATTACATTTTAGGTTCATAAGGAACTCCATTTAAAAGATAAATAAAATTGTGAGGCAGGTATAACAGGTTTTAAAAAAAAGATAAAGTTCCCATAGGGATTAATCGTATAGTTAGGTAATTCCATTGTAGCTTTAAGCAGGAGTTGCAAAGGTATTGCCTGTTAAATAGCGTACAGGGTCTTATATGATAGATACAAAAAAGGCAGGTTTAACCCTGCCTTAAATTACATCAACTTAATATTAATTAAGCTCAGCATAGCGTAAATAAATATGACCACTGGCGGCCTTTCCGTCTTGACCGTAGTTGCCTAAAAATTGTACTTTGTAGGTTTTGTCACCATCTTTAATTAGATACACCGTAAAATTGGGTGTCATTTTATGCAGACCATAAACCCCATATTGAAACGGTCCAAAATCCCCTGGTGCGGACAATGCACCCTTGGCTTTATCTACAAAATATTTATACACCTGTGAGGTGTCTGTTGGATTGGTCACATCCTCTAGCGGCTTTTGTAGCACGCCCAAGGCAGCATCACCAGGTCCTGAAACACTGCTATTAACCTGAATGCTCCAAATACGCTCATGGCTCAATGGGCTTACTCTGCCATAGTCGTTTACACTTAATTCCCAGTCATCGTTGCCTGTGACTTCGGTATTGGAGTCTAAATCCCAATATGCTCGTCTGCCCTTAAAGTTTAAAGCAGGGGAGTTTGTCCACTCACTAGCAAATGATTGGGAGTTGTGGTCGTAGCGTTTAGACTTAAAGACCACTTCTTTTTTACCAAAAATAGCAAAGTTAACTTGCGCCACCTTTACTTTAGCGTACTGATAAAGGCCATTGCCGTCCGCTTTTGCCGAACGGACCAACCAACCGTTGGTGTCTGCTTTTTTAGCAGAAAAAGCAGGTATAGGAGTAATGCCTGAAAAAGTTAATTTAAGCCAGTGGTCTCTTTTTATCAGGGAATTTAAAGTATCCTCTTTAAATTCATGAGGCATACAGGCCCATTTATTAACACGATTAAAATCTGCTAAGGTGCTTTCAGGTGTCAGTTTTTCAAACTCTTTTTTTATGGGTATGCCTGCTTTGGTAAATAGTTTTTTTTGATAACTCTTGGCGATACAGCCTTTTACATCACCTGCTCCAGAGACACCACCGTTGACAGCAAAGCCACGATATTTTTGATAACCAATATGCCAAGCATCATTTTTAGTAACGGTATGACCTGAGGATAAATCAAATACAACCTCTTTGTGTACTTGCACACACAGTTTGCTAGAGGCATCAAATACCGCATAGCTATTTCTTGGGTCATTAGCAGGGTTGCTTATGCTATTGTTTGATGTTGTAGCAGGCGATGTAGGGTTGCAGTTGGTATTATTTGCATTGCTGGCACTACTTGAGTTGTTGGAGCTATTTGTGGTGTTTGCCGCATCTTTTGTTGTGGCATTACCACCGCCACAGGCTGTTAGTAATACTGATAGAGTGAAACAGCTTAAAATAGAAAATTGTTGTGTAAATTGCATAGGGCTCTCCTTAATTAGGCTTAACACAAAAAGTGATATAGGAATAAGTCATCAAATGACGATATGAATTGAAAGGCACTTATAAAAATAAGTGCCTATTTAAATAAAATTGGATTAATCAATAATTTCTTGATAACGGATATACAGATTGCCACTGGCAGCGTTACCGTCTTTGCCATAGTTATTGAGCACCTGCATTTTGTAAATTTTGCTTCCATCTTTAAATAGATAAGTACTAAAATTAGGTGTCATTTTATGACCTCCATAAGCACCATACTGTAAAGGACCATAGTTGCCGGGGGCTTGTAGCGCACCTTTTGCACCATCAACAAAGTATTTATAGACTTGTTTTGTATCTGTGGGGTTTGTGATGCTATTTAATGGTTTTAGCAACACCCCTACAGCAGCCTTGCCCGTGCCAGATACACTGCTATTAAGTTGAATGTCCCAGCTCATGCCATTTTTAACAATGCTTAAATCCCAGTTGTCGTTGGCGGTAACTTTTGTATTGTCTTCTAAATTCCAATACACACGTTCAGTGGTAAAGTCAAGTTCAGGAGAGGTTCTATCTGTACCAAAATCAGCAGAACCTTCGTTATATAAATTCGATTTTAATACAATCGCTCGTTTAGCTGGGCTTGGTGTGTAGGTAACCGTTTTAACGCTGACTTTTGCGTAGGCATAATTCCCTGCCGTCTCTTTACTGGCAGAACGAACAATCCAACCATTGCCAGCTTTTGCTGTAAACGTAGGTGCGCCTGAGGCGTAGTCTGCAACTAACCAGTCTTTCATGGCGATGGCTGTTTTTAAGCTGTCTTGTTTAAAATCACTACAACTGCTTTTGTTTACGGCATTAAAGTCTGCAAGGGTATTTTTAGAGGTCAGTTTTTTAAATTCAGCTTTAATCGGTCTGTTTGTTGCCGTATAAAGCTGAGGGTAGTGTTTGGCATTACAGCCTGTAATGCTGCCAGTGCCAGAGATACCACTGTTGACAATAAAGCCCCGATATTTTTTATAACCAATATGCCAAGCATCGCTTTTATTGACGCTATGCCCTGATGCAAGGTCTAGGAATGCTTCATCTGTGCTGGCATTTAAGGTTACATAGCTGGCATTGTCTTTGGTTGTATCGCTACTACCACCGCCACAGCCTACAATGAGGCTTGATAATGCTAGGCAAGTTATTAAGGTTAGGGTTGAGTTTTGCATGGTCTTTCTCCTGTAAGGTGATTTATAAAAGTCGGTTATGCAATTTTTTGGTTGTTACCTATCAGTGCGGACTGTAGACAGAGCAACCATTCATCTAGGGCGCGCTCTTTTGGGAGCGTATTGCAGTTGCCTGCTAGTTGAATTAGGTTGGGCTTAAGATGTTGCGTATGGGGTTTGAGGTTTAAAATGCGTGCACCTTTATTAGCAAGGGCTTGGTGAATTTGCTCATCGCCTGCAAAAAATAAATTGTCTGCTTGGGCGGCACTAAAATGACAACGGTGGCAAGCACCAAAATGGGCAACTTGTTTGGCAAAAAAACTGAAATCTTCAAGGGCAGGGTAAAGGTCTTCAATATCTACTTTTAGCCCTTTAAATCCACATACGGGCGCACCCAATAGCAGAGTGTTAAAGTGCTGAATGTCTTCTGCAACTAAGTTGTTTATATCAAACAGCTCAACAATCGCCCAGTCGCATTGCTCTTGGATACGATAAGCTGTGTCCTCTATGGGTTTGGAGTCTGATGTATATAATAATGCAATGCGTTGCATGCTTTATTCCTTGAAAACAACCATAACTATAAGCATCAACCAGACTTGCTATATACATTATATGCCCGCAAGTCTAATTGCGTCTTAGACCTATTCAGGCATTTTAATATGAATTGTTATTGTTTTCAATATTTGAATTGATTAAATCTCAATTTTATAAAAATTATCGAATTTATTTAGAGTTTATTTTATTAAATACCAAGGGCGCATGAGCTGGCAAAGAGGTCAAAAGGTTATTTATCTTTTTGTAGCCATAAATAAAAGCGTAAAAAGCTCAAACAGATATAGCCAAAAGCGGCAATGAGCGCACCAATTACAACTAAGATTAAAGCAACGATAACCGTTGCTTCTTGCTGTATGGACGGTGTTTGTGCATTCATTAAAAAAATCAGTAACATGCCTAAGAAAAAAAGCCCCGCACCTGCAAGAAAAATAATTAGATTTTGCTTGTGCATACTACCACGCTGCAGCAACCATTGTTTTAGTTTTAAATTCATATCATGCTCGTTGTTTTAGGTGTTTGATAGCATAAAAAAAGTGCTGGTAAAAAAGCAAGTGATTTAATTGTGTATGACATTTTGAGTATAAATTTGTGCGTCACTTACTATGTAATTTAATGGGTTATCCCATTTTTCTGTGGGCAGCGCAACGCATTTTTGCCACTCATAGGCTAGACCTATGCTGGTTGGTAAGCGTGCTTTGCTTGCCTTGGCAAAGGCTCTGTCATAAAAACCACCGCCCATGCCTAAGCGTTGTCGTTGAGTATTAAAGCCTACTAAAGGGGTAAGAATAAGCCCAATGCTAAATGCGGGCACGCAGTGTTTATAGTTAAAAATGGGTTGTTGCATGCCTAATTGATGTGTTTTTAATTGGGTGTTTGGCATAAGCCGCATAAAGCGCATACAGTGCGGGCGAACGGGGTCAATAACTGGTACAAAACAAGCTCTTTGACGTTGCTGTAAATCTTTAATGATGGGGGTTGTGGGTAATTCGCCATAGGCATTTATATATAGTGCAACTCGCTTTGCAAATTGATAATTAGGCACGCTCTTGAGTTTTTTTATGACCTGTAAGCTGGCTTGTTGCTGTTGCTTATGGGTTAGTTGACGGCGTTGTTGTTTAAGTTTGGTACGTAGCTGCTGTTTGTTTTGTTGAGAGAAAGTAGAAGTGGCTAAATGAGATGGCATGAATATTTGTTCCCCGTCGTGCCGCTGTAAAAATAAAGCCCTTGAACCGACAGTTCAAGGTGGAAGGCGATACTGTATTTTAGGCTTTCCGTCAAGCGGACATGCTCACCATACAGGTTAAGCCCCCCTGGGTTGTTAGCATCGGCTCGGTCTTTATAAACTGGCAAGCACCCCAGGGAACACTTTTAGTATAGCAAAAATAACGCCCTTGCAAAGCCTAACTACAATTTGTTACATGCTTGGCGACAAGGGCGTTGTATGGTGTTTTAGGGTTTAAACATTGGCAACATAAATATGAATTTATTATTGCCTGTAAATACACTCATACTTTTATCATTCTCAAATATTGCGATGCCTTTGTGTGTGCCATTAAACTTCGTTTTATTAGCTTCACTACAGCCGCTTACATTTACCGTGGCACTATAGAGGTTTTTGCTGGTATTAATTAAAGTAAGGCTGCCTTTAACCACACAGTCAGTGCCAACTTCGGTCACTGTAAATGTACCGTCTGCCTTGCCTTGCATGCGTATTTTAGAATCTGCGGGGTCAGAAGCATATTCATTCCAGTTGCCTGCTAACTTAGCAAGGCTTGACGGGCGTAAATAGGGTTTTTGTTCTTTAGCTTTTTTTGTAAAAGTTAAGGTGCCGCTATATTCAGAATTAGCACCTTTGTAGTTAAGCTCAAATTGAGTATTGCTGGCTAAGCTGCCACTAACGCTAACTTTGCGTGCTGGTTTTTTTGCTTCCCATGTAGGATACAACAGACCTGTGATGCTTAGATTGTTGTCTTTTATGCTTAGCTTGCCAAGAATGGACGCTTGCTTAGGCGTATTTATATGCACTAAAACCTGTCCATTTTCGGCAAGTATAAAGGTACTTTTTTTATTTTTATCTGCTTGGTCATCAGACCAAATGCCATCAAGTTGTTTGTTTAGAATTTGTTTTTGTGTGGCGGTATCGGCTTGGGTGCTATTGCCTCCACTTTGCTTGCCTTTGCTTTCGCCACCACAGGCGGCAAGTAGGCTTATAAATAATAAGCTCGTTAGTAGTTTTATTTGCATGATAGATACCTTTTTTAGTTGGTTTTTATTGACTATATGGTCAATCAATTAAGTCTAGCATTAACTACAAAAAAAGTATCTAATTGCTTTGTAAATAAATGGTATTTTTTTATGTCTATCTGTTTGGTTGTGTTATTTATTTTTCGCCAAAGCAAAAGAGGGGGTTAAGGTTATAGCTCAAGCTGTCTCTCTTGCTCCATGACCATTTCAAGTTTGTGCTGTATGTCAGATAAGGCAGCGTCACAGCTGTGTTGTGTGCGTTCCATCTCTTGCATTTGTTGCACAATGTTAAGTGCGGCAATGACGGCAATGGCATCAACGCCCATTATCTTGCCTGAATTTTTGCTGCTTGCTCGTAGTTCTTTCATGCGCTTGTCTAAAAAATGGGCAGCTTGGAGTAGCTCGTCTTGTTTGTCTTCAGGGCATTTAATGCGATAGTCACGTTCTAAAATTGAGAGGTTTAGTGTTTTTGCATCACTCATTTGGCTGCTCCAATGTTTTTAGGCGTTCAATCATTTCTTTAATCTTTAAACGTGCTGCTTCATTTTGTTGCAGCAGTTTAATGCGTTCGGTCTGCCAGTTTACTTCTGCTACTCGCAAGGCTTTGTTTTGTTCTTGCATATCGTGATACAGCGTTAAGAGTGTATCTATTTTTGCGCTGAGTTTTTGTATTTTGCTCAAGTCCATAGGTTTTCAACTGAATAATAAAAAGCACAAAATACTATATTAAAGTCTTGGTTTAAAGCATTATCAGATAAAATTTATAGACTACTCCCCAAGCTGTAAAAGCTGGAGTACAATGTTTGCCAGATTTATTTTTATAAATAGCTAAAGGATTATTCCCTTGAGTCAGTCTTATTTACAATATGAAGCGCAGTTTGAAGCTGCAAACTTGCCATTTTATCCTGCCAGTATACAGGGCTTCTTTGCGGGCTATGTAAGTTCAGGCAAGCGATTACAGCGTAAGTTATTAGAGACTTTAAGTGCGGAATATTTAAATAGCGAAGAGGATTTTACCCCCGATTTTTATGAGCTTTTATATTGTTTGTATCAGCAAACGTTAAGTGATTTAAGTAGTGTGGATATGGATTTTGAATTGCTTATAGCCAGTGATGAGGACGCTGATATTGACGAACAAACCGAACAAGTTGCTGCTTGGTGTCAAGGCTTTTTAGATGGACTGGGTAGTGCGGGTATTGCTGGCTCGCAGTTAGATAAAGATACCCAAGAGGTGCTTGCTGATTTTGATGCCATTACTCAAGTGCAGGTTTCTGATCCTGAAAATCCTGAAAATATAGAGCTGTTTGAGCACCTTAAAGAGCATTGTAAAATGGCGGCGTTAAGTGTGTTTTATCAGTTTAATCGTCAAACAAAACCCGTCAGTAATCAACTTCATTAGGTGGTATTATGCCGTATGCCAAAAGACGCACTCGTTTATTACAACAACTCCAACCTAACTCGATTGCGCTTATTGCCAGTGCGCCTGAATACATACGCAATAACGATGTTGAACACCCATACCGCCAAGATAGCTACTTTTATTATTTAACAGGATTTACTGAGGCTAATGCACTATTGGTGTTAACTAAGGGCAAACAACAAAGCCAAAGTATTATATTTTGCCAAGATAAAGACCCCGAACAAGAGACTTGGCACGGCAAACGCTTAGGCGTTAAACAAGCCCCCGCAACTCTTAATATTGAACGTGCTTATGCCATTGCTGAAATAGACCAATACATGCCACAACTGCTAGCTAATAAGCAGTGCGTGTATCGACTCATGCAAGCACAACCGCAATTAGATGGGCGTATGCAAGTTTGGCTTAATCAGGTTCAGGCTAAAAAACGTGAGGGGCTAAATCTGCCAAACCAGTTTTTTGCTCTTGAAGGGTTGCTTAATGAAATGCGTTTAATTAAAGATAAGCATGAAATCAAGCTGATACAAAAAGCCTGTGATATTTCTGCTAGAGCGCATGTGCGTGCTATGCAACAGGCAACGATGAGTGACTATGAATATCAACTTTTAGCTGCTTTGCAGTATGAGTTTAAACACGCTGGCAGCGAGCGTGATGCCTATGCCAGCATTGTTGGCAGTGGTGATAACGCATGTGTATTGCATTATACGAGTAACAATGCTGCCATAAAAAAGTCTGATTTAATTTTAATTGATGCAGGTTGTGAGCTGGGTTATTACGCCAGTGATATCACTCGCACCTTTCCTGCGTGTGGTAAATTTAGCCCAGCGCAAGCGGCGTTATACAATCTGGTGTTACAGGCTCAACAAGCCGCTATTGACAGCATTCAAGCAGGGGTGCGCTATGATGTGCCGCATCAGGTAGTGGTAAAAATACTAACCCAAGGATTAATTGAGCTAGGCTTGCTGCAAGGTAAACTTGAAAGTCTTATTAAGCAAGGCAGCTATCGCCAATTTTATATGCACAACACAGGGCATTGGTTGGGTATGGACGTACACGATGTGGGTGATTATAAGCGCAATGGTAAATGGCGTACTTTAGAGGTAGGTATGGTGCTGACCATTGAGCCAGGTTTGTATATTAGCCCTGATGATAAAAGTGTGGATAAAAAATGGCGTGGTATTGGCATTCGCATAGAAGATGATATTTTAGTGGGTAAAACAGGTGCTAAGGTGTTAACGGCGAGCGTACCCAAACAGATTGCAGAAATAGAAGCCCTAATGGAGCAAATATGAGTGAGAAAACCGATATTGCTATTATTGGCGCAGGTATGGTGGGGCTCAGTTTAGCTCACCTTTTAGCCCCTGCCATTAAACAGGGTTTAAGCATTAGTTTGATTGAACGCCAACCAATAAACGGTAAAGACAGCCACATTCCTAGTTTTGATGGACGTGCCACCGCCATTTCTTACGGTAGTCAGCAAGTATTAGAGCAGTTAGGTGTTTGGCAGCAGTTATCAGAGCCTTGCGCCATTGAGCATATTTCTGTCACCGAACAAGGACGAGTTGGCAGCACGCACATGCACGCCCATGAAGTAGGTAGCCCTGCCTTAGGCTATATTGTTGAAAATGCAAAGCTAGGGCAAGCCTTGCTGCACAATGTGCCAGAACATACATGCTTTGCACCAGCGGAAGTAATCCGTATACAAGCAACTGCAAAGGGCATGCTACTAACCTTTGCAGATAACCGTGAACTGCTTGCTCAGTTAGTTGTGTTAGCCGATGGCAATCGCTCTGGACTTGCCGCCCAACTGGGGATTTATCATCGTCAGCAAAGTTACGGGCAACAGGCGATTGTGACGCAGGTTAAAAGTGATAGGGCGCATCAAAATTGGGCGTATGAACGCTTTGTTCAAACTGGACCAGTCGCCTTTTTACCTCTTAAAAAACAAAATTTTGCCGTGGTATTAAGTGTTGATAATGCACAGGTTGATGCTTTGTTACGCCTGCCTGATGAAGATTTTTTAGCCATTTTGCAAGCTAAAATAGGCTCACGCTTGGGCAATTTAGTGAGCTTGGGGCAGCGTCATCATTATCCTTTAAGCTTGAGCATAGCCGATGAACAAGTGCGCCAAGGGCTGGTGCTATTAGGCAATGCCGCCCATAGCTTGCACCCTGTGGCAGGACAAGGCTTTAATCTTGCCTTGCGAGATACCGTACACCTTAGCAATAAGCTCAAACAAGCCTATGCACAAGGGTTGCCTTTAGGGGATTTATCTTTATTGCTGCACTATCAGCGTGAGCAAATGTTAGATCAACATAGCGTTACTTACGCCAGCGATTTTTTGCCTAAATTGTTTACCCATAAAAACCCATTATTAGCGCATGGGCGCAGCTTAGGCTTACTCGCCCTTAACCTTATGCCCCGCACTCGCAAGCGCTTTACCCAATACGCAATGGGGCAAGCGCAAATAAATGGGCGTATTAACTAGGAGAAAAAAATGCGGACAGATATTGTGATTGTGGGTGCTGGTATGGTTGGATTGAGCATGGCAAATGCCCTAAGCCTGTATGCGCCACATTTAAAAATAGCTCTTATTGACCCTGCTTTAGCCCATAAACTGCCGCCTAAAAGCCGTAAAAAACGGCTTGATTTAGAGGATTTTAACAGTCGAGTCAGTGCCATCTCTTTGCATAATCAACAGTTTTTAACTGAGCTTAACGCATGGCAACAGATACCCAGCGCACGCATTTGCCACTACCAGCATATGCAGGTATGGGACGGGTTGGGTACGTCTGATATTGCCTTTGATGCCGCTCAAGCAGGCTTGCCCAGCTTGGGAGTGATTGTTGAAAATCAACAAATTGAGCAGGCTCTAAGGCGAGCTTTAAGCGATAAGGTTCAGCAAGTTGCTCAGGCGGTAAAATACATCGATAGCCCAAATCAGGGGCAAACCCCTGTGGTGTTAGAAAACGGACAACGCTTGCATTGCAGCTTGTTAATTGCTGCAGATGGCGCACGTTCACGCATTCGTACGCAAGTGGGTTTTGCCATGCGTGAGTGGGATTATAAGCAACATGCTTTGGTGTGTAATGTACAAACCGAACAACCTATGCAGCACACCGCTTGGCAACGCTTTAGCGAATATGGTCCGTTAGCCTTTTTACCTTTAGGAGAACACTCACAATTTGCCTCTATTGTCTTTTCTGCCAGCGTTGATAAAGCTCAAAGTATGTTGCAAATGTCTGGCGAAGCGTTAGCTGAAGAACTAAGCAAACAATTTGAACAACGGCTAGGGCGTATTGTAAATATCTCTAGCGCACAGGTTATTCCACTGCGCCAGCGACATGCTAAACGCTACGTTAAACAGGGCGTGGTACTTATTGGCGATGCCGCACACAGCATTCACCCTTTAGCAGGGCAGGGGGTCAATTTAGGCTTTAAAGATGCCAAGCAATTAGCCCAGTGCCTTGCTCAAGTAGATACCCTAAGCAATAAAGTAAGTTTAAAAAGAGAGTTATCCAGCTATGAGACCCGCCGTATGCCCGATAATCTTGCGACGATGGCAACTATGGAAGGGTTTAAGCGGTTATATAGTGTCAATAACCCGTGGCTGGTGTTGGCTCGCAATCAGGGCATGCGCTTATTCAATCAATCTAACTGGCTCAAACAGCAACTGATTAAACAGGTTTGCGGTACAGTAAATGGTTAAATAAGCCTAAATATTATAAGTCTCAACAAGATTAAAAATTGGCTGTTGTTGGGTTTTATAGCAAATTTAATGTGCTAGGTAAGATTGAAATTTGAGCCTATTTTAGCTATGCTTGCCACTTTAGTTCTGGACATATTTTATGACCAAAGTTGTTTATCCTGGTACCTTTGACCCCATTACCAATGGACACACTGACTTAGTCGAACGTGCCGCTGGCATGTTTACGCAAATTGTGGTGGCCGTGGCAGAAAATTCCAAAAAAAATCCTTTATTTAGCTTACAAGAACGTGTGGAGTTGGCATCTTGTGTATTGGCTCATCTGCCCAATGTAGAAGTGGTTGGTTTTAGTAAACTACTGGCCGATTTTGTTAAAGAGCAAAATGCCAATGTTATTTTAAGAGGGTTACGAGCAGTATCTGATTTTGAATATGAATTTCAATTGGCTAACATGAACCGAGTATTAGCACCTAGTGTGCAAAGCGTATTTTTAACCCCTGATGAACATTATTCATTTATTTCGTCCACCTTGGTGCGTGAAATATCTTTATTAAAAGGTGATGTCAGTAACTTTGTTCACCCTGAAGTATTAACCGCATTGATACAAAAACGCTAACCGACAGAAGACAACAGCATGGCATTAAAAATTACCGATGAGTGCATCAACTGCGATGTGTGCGAACCTGAATGCCCTAATGAAGCCATTTCTCAAGGAGATGAAATATTTATTATTGATGCCAGCTTATGCACCGAGTGCGTAGGTCATTATGATGAGCCGCAATGCCAGCAAGTGTGCCCTGTAGACTGCATTCCCCACGACCCTGAACATCAAGAAAGCCAAGAAGAACTGCAAGCCAAATACGAGCGCATTACTGGCAAATAGCGCAGCACTTAGTCAAGACTTGCTAATAATTCCTCAGCAAAAGCAAAGCTGGTTGATGCGCCAGTGCCTCCTGTAATCATACCAATGCACAGATTTTTTTCTGGCTGCCCCATAAATACCACCTCTGGTGCTGAAGCATACACCCCAAGCCAACGCTGTTTGACTTTAAAACGCTCAATCTGCAACACTTTTTGCATTTCTTTTTGAATAAGCTCATCAATGCGCTCATTGTTAAAAGGCTGTTCGGCATCACCATATACATGGCTATCGCCAATAACCAAAGAGCCATCAGCGGATTGTACCGCAATCAGATGAATGCCATAGGAGCGATATTCGGCTTGCTCTTTATCCAACAGCATAGCGAGCTGTTTGCCCGTCTCTAAAGCGGCAAAACCATCGTAACGTGCCAAACTTAAATCCGACATCAACGCCCCTTGTAGTTTAATCGGCGTATCTGGCATTATCCGCTGCATCTGCAAGGTACAAAGCTGAGCCTTAGATTGCTGAATAAAATCGGGATACAAACTGCGCATATCATGCCCAGGGCAAAGCACCACTTGCTCGGCATAAAAATCGCCCTGATTGCTGCATACCTTTGGTAACTCAATCGCCTGCACGCTAGTATGGTAGAAAAAATCAACGCCACATGAGGTTTGTAGCCATGTACTTAGCTGTGCAATCGCCTCTTTGGATTCCACCCGCAGCTCATGTGGGCTGTATAGCACTGCACGAGGGGCATTAAGATAGCCTAATTGTGCAATTTCTTGCGCACTTAAGAACTGGCATTGTGCGCCCATGTCGGTACTGGCAAATTCCTCTAATACCGCCTCTGCTTGAGGTCTTTGTGCAACCAAGTGTAATCCTTGATGTAAAACCTGAATGCCCGCTTGGGGGGCAACTTCTGCCCAAATATCGCGTGAGCGTTTAGCTCGTTGCCAATGCTCACCAGCACGTTGCCCACTGACGGTAACAAAACCAAAATTACGCACAGAAGCACTGACACATTTGCTATGACGTTCTAAGACGGCGACTTTTCTGCCTTGTTTGGCACCTGCCAGCGCCGTTGCCAAGCCTAAAATGCCCGCACCGACAACGATTAAATCATATTTCTTTTGCATGCCTATCTCCAAGTTTGTTGTTTAAAAAGCTGGTGGCTGATTAGCGCATGCACACCACGCACCAGCACATTGGTATAAAAAATCATTAATGCCATTGCTGCCGCAGGTGCAATATCACCCGCATCGTCCATATTCAATACTGCTACCGATGCCAAAGAGGTATCGGGGCTGTATAAAAAGACCACTGCAGAGACGGTCGTCATCGCATTGACAAAAATATACAACCACACCTCTACCAAAGCAGGCAGACAAACGGGAATGCTCACCGCAAATAAGGTGCGCCAAAAGGGTTGTTGTAATGAGGAAGTAACCGCTTCAAATTCTGTATCCATTTGTTTTAAAGCAGTCACAGAGGTTAAATGCGAGACGGTATATAAATGGGTAATGGTGGAGATAACCAAAATTGCCATAGTGCCATAAATGACGTTTAACGGATTATTGCTATCGTTAAAAAAGAAAATATACGCCAAGCCTAACACCATACCCGGAATGGCCATAGGCATCATGGATAAAAACTGCAACAGCGCACGCATTAATTTTGAGCCACTGAATTTTTCCACCATATACGCACCCAAAAACACCAGTGCTGTACCGATACAGGCAGACGAAAACGCCATTACAATCGAATTAAAATACGCCTGCCAGCCGCCGCCGTCCATCTTATTAAAGGTATAGTGTTGCAACCCAAGCTCTAAATTATAAGGCCAAAACTTAACCAGTGCGGCAACTTGACACATCACAATCACGCTGACAATAAACAAAGAAATCAACGCACAAAGAGAAAATACGCCCCAATCTCTTGCACGATTATCCGCAATGACCAACGGTTTGGATTTAGAGCTAATTAAAGCTGCTTGTTGCTTGCTAATGTGTCTATCCACATAAAACGCCAACAGCGCAGGTACCAGCAACAACATAGAGATGACCGAACCAATTTGAAAATTTTGTTGACCGATAACCTGCTTATAAATATCTAATGCCAGCATATTAAACGAGCCACCAATCACCTTAGGCACGCCAAAATCCGTTATTGCCAAGGTAAAACTGACAAAACCAGCAGAAATTAAACCGTATTTGGCATTGGGCAAGGTCAGGCTAAAGAAACGCCTAGCACGACCTGCTCCCAATACTTTTGCCGCATCATACAAACGCTGATCTGAAGAAGATAACGCCACCAGCATAATAATAATGGCATGCGGTAAAACAAAAAACACCGAGGCAATGATGATGCCAACAGGACCATAAATATCCGCACCAAACATCAACTCACGCACCACCCCCTGCTTGCCCAACAAATACACCAAACCAATGGCAGGCAACAAAGAGGGAGCCAAAATAGGTATCATAGAAATGCTGCGTAAACTTCTCTTAAACGGCATTTGCGTACGCTTTAAGCCATAAGCAAATGCAAACGCAAGAGGCAGTACAATAAAAGTAACCGTTAAAGCCACCCATAAAGAGTTCCAAATGGAATTTAAAAGCTGATTGTTATTAAAATAATATTGATAATTTCCGATAGAATAGCGTTTAGAGGTGAGAACCTGCACGGAGTTGAGCTTATTTTTTGCGACCGTTATTGTCTGCTTTGCTGCAACCAACTGACCATCAAAAGTCAGTAGTGCCTCTTTGCTGGATAGATTTTTAAAACGCAACCGCACAACTTCTTTACGCTGCCTTTTAGGAATGATGCGCACTACTTGCTCACGGCTACGCTCAGAGGCTTTAAGGTTATCATTAATCACATAATGGTACTTATTAGCCCAGTCTTGCAGTGTCCCCTGTGGTGTAAAACCGCCCCCATAATCAAACTCAACTTCTATTAAATTAAGCTTAAACTCAAACACTTGCAACGATTTTGCCAGCACATAGCTTAACGGTAAAACAAGGCTAATCAGCAAATAGGCAATAACCAGCAGCAGCAAGACTTTTTTTACCAGTGCTTCAGGATTAAACTCGCCAGCCAAACGACTGCCAAGTGCAAGTTTAAACAGGTTCATTTAGACGCTTGCCTTAGGATATACTCGCATTTGCTCATAGGGTAAGCTGATGTTTAATTGTGCATTAGGCTCTAAACCAAAGCGGCGTACCAAGTTCATCGGTACATCGGCTTTTAATTCCAACTTTTGCATAATCTGCTGTTCACACTGCAAATTGGTGCGCAACAATGAGCCTAAGTATTCACTGTCTTGCACTCGCATAGCGACCTGATTATCACTATTGATTGCGCCTAATTGTACTTCTTCAGGGCGAATGGCTAACATAACTTTAGAGCTGGTAGTAAAATGCTGGGTGTCCACATTAAGTACATGCTCTCCCACTTTAACATTATTATTTGCGGTAACCACACCCTCTAAAAAGTTCATCTCACCAATAAAATCTGCCACAAACGCATTAGCAGGCTGGCTGTAAATTTGCTCAGGTGTACCAATTTGCTCAATCACGCCATCATGCAAAATCACAATTCTATCGGCCATTGCCAGCGCTTCTTCTTGGTCGTGGGTTACCATAATGGTGGTCACACCTAATGAACGCTGCAATGCTTTAATTTCTTTGCGTAAATGAGTACGAACTTTTGCATCAAGAGCGGATAATGGCTCGTCCAGCAACAGCAAACTTGGCGAGGTTGCCAAGGCACGAGTTAAAGCAACTCGCTGTTGTTGCCCCCCAGATAATTGGGCAGGGTATTTTTTCGCATGTTCGGTTAGCCCCACCATATCCAACAAGGACTTAACCCGTTGCTTGATTTGTTTTTTGCTGAATTTTTTACCTTTCATGCCATAAGCGACGTTATCCGCCACTTTCATATTAGGAAACAGCGCATAACTTTGAAACACAATGCCAAAATCACGTTTATCAGGCGGTGTGGCAGAGACATCTTTACCACGCATAATAACCCGTCCAGAGGTTTGCATATCCAGCCCTGCAATGGCTCTTAACAAAGTGGTTTTACCACAACCAGACGGACCTAAAAAGCAGCAAAACTCGCCTTCTTTTATATCCAGATTAATGCCATCTAAGGCGGTAAAGTCGCCAAAGGTTTTAACCAAGTTCTCAATTTTAATATGCGATTTGGACATGCTGTCGCTCCTAACTTAAATAATGGATATGTACAGAAAAACACCACCACCTGTGCAGATGGTGGCGTAGGTAAAAGGCGTATTAGCGTTTTTCAGACTTGCCGTCGTAACGCTTGCTCCATTTTGCCAAGATACGCTCACGGTTTTTTGCTGCCCACTCAAAATCGTTGTTAATCATAAGCTTACCAACGGTTGCAGGATAATTTTTAACGGGTTTGGCTAAAGCAGGCACGGCTAAAATAGCAAAGCCGACGTTATACTCTCGCATAGCCGCATCTGAGACGGCAAAGTCCACCAATTTTTTCGCTGCCTCTGGGTAATCAGTACCTTTGATAATGGCAACGGATTCGGCGTCCCAACCAATTCCTTCTGATGGAATGATAACCTTGATAGGCGCACCAGCGGTTTTAGAGTTCGCGCCTCTAAAGGCAAAGGAAACACCAATGGTGGTCTCACCTCTGGCCGCTTCTTTACAAGGTTTTGAGCCAGAGTGAGTGTAGCTTGAGATATTTTTATTTAATGCGTCCATGTACTGCCATGCTTGCTTTTCTCCAAACAGTTGTATCCAAGAAGACACATCTAAAAAGCCCGTACCAGAAGAGGCAGGGTTTGGCATTTTTACATGTCCTTTATATACAGGCTTGGTTAAATCTTTCCAAGTTTTAGGCATTGGCAATTTATGCTTTTTAAGCTCGACCGTATTCACACATACCGCTGCCGCCCAAGCATCGTGACCCACCCAATAAGGTGTGCTGGACTTATCAACAAAGCGTTTATCCAAACGTGCAAAGCCTTTAGGTTTATAGGCTGTAAGCATGCCTTCACTTTTTAGAACCAGTAAAGATGACGCTGCCAGCCCCCACACCGCATCGGCACGAGGATTGTCTTTTTCGGCTAACAGTTTTGCCGTTATAACCCCTGTTGAATCACGCACCCATTTGATTTTGACATCAGGGTTTTGCTTTTCAAACGCTTTTTTATAACGGCTTAAATCTTCCGCCTCAAAAGCAGAGTAAACGACAATTTCTTGCGCCGCTTGAACTTGCATTACACTTGCCAAGCCTAAAGTAGCAAATGCAAAAAGTTGAATTAGGTTTTTTTTCATACGTATTGCCTCATCATTTTTTATTTAAAAGAGATTTTATTTTAGGTGGGTTATATGACAGTTAAATGACAAAAGCCCTAAGCAACGCACTTTCTGCTGGGCAGGGGGGCAGGGAGTCAGAGGACAGAGGACAGAGGACAGAGGACAGAGGACAGAGGACAGAGGACAGAGGACAGAGGACAGAGGACAGAGGACTGAGGACTGAGGACAGAGGACTGAGGACTGAGGACTGAGGACAGAGGACTGAGGACTGAGGACAGAGGACAGAGGACTGAGGACTGAGGACTGAGGACTGAGGACTGAGGACAGAGGACAGAGGACAGAGGACAGAGGACAGAGGACAGAGGACAGAGGACTGAGGACTGAGGACTGAGGGCAGAGGGGGAATTAATGTGACTGTCCTGTTTAGGAATTAATGTGACTGTCCTGTTTAGGAATTAGGAATTAATGTGACTGTCCTGTTTAGGAATTAATGTGACTGTCCCGTTTAGGAGTTAACCGTGACTGTCCTGTTTAGTGTGACTGTGCTGTTTAGTAGTGAAAACATGACTGTCCTGTTTAGAAGAAAACGTTAACCGTGACTGTCCCGTTTAGTGCTCGGAAGCATCTGGCTGTGTCCAAGTAAAAACATGACTGTCCTGTTTAGAGTTAACCGTGACTGTCCCGTTTAGCGAGTAAAAACATGACTGTCCTGTTTAGAGTTAACCGTGACTGTCCCGTTTAGGGAGTTCTGTTTAGGGAATTGGGGTCAGAGGTCAAGGACTGAAACCTGAGAGCTGACTCCTGATTGCCCCATGCAGAGCGGAATTAATGTGACCGGAATTAATGTGACCGGAATTAATGTGACCGGAATTAATGTGACCGGAATTAATGTGACCGGAATTAATGTGACCGGAATTAATGTGACTGTCCTGTTTAGGAATTAATGTGACTGTCCCGTTTAGTAGGAATTAATGTGACTGTCCCGTTTAGTGTGCTGTTTAGAGTTAACCGTGACTGTCCTGTTTAGGAATTAATGTGACTGTCCTGTTTAGAGTGTACTGTTTAGAGTGAAAACATGACTGTCCTGTTTAGGCTCTGTTTAGGCTGTCCTGTTTAGGGAATTCTGTTTATAGGGCTGGGTAAATCCTTAGTTCTTAGAGCATCATAAAAACATATCCAATAGGGCTATATTCTGTTAGCATTCGGCTTTATTTTTTGTATGCAAAATAAATGTATGTTCCGCTTTTTTGAAAATTTAATCAGTGCTTTTCCTAAGCAAACACCATCGACCTCGCCGACTGAGTTAGTGCCTTTTTTGCGTTATTACCTTAAAGGGTTATGGCCTTATTTAATTTTAATTAGTTTGTTAACGGCTTGTTTGTCGGTTTTAGAGGTTTCTTTATTTGGCTTTATGGGCGAACTGGTTGATTGGCTTGTTGATAAAAATCCTGACACTTTTATGCAAGATGAAGGTAAAACCCTATTATGGGGTGGGGTTATTCTGTTTGCTGCATTGGTGATAACGGTGTTTTTACATGCCAGCTTAATTTATCAAACCATGATGGGTAATTTTCCGATGCGTGTGCGCTGGCTGGCACACCGTTATTTATTACGCCAAAGTATGAGTTTTTATCAGGAAGAGTTTGCTGGACGCTTGGCTACCAAAGTGATGCAAACGTCTCTTGCAGTGCGTGAAACCATTATGAAATTATTGGATATCATGGTGTATATCATCGTCTATTTTATTTCTATGATGGTGATGATTGCTTCCGCAGATTATCGTTTAATGTTGCCTTTATTAGGTTGGCTTATTTTGTATATCGCCGCTCAGGTATATTTTTTACCAAGACTTAAAAAGATTGCGACTATTCAAGCTGATGCTCGTTCTAGCATGACTGGACGGATTGTAGATAGCTATACCAATATTCAAACTGTTAAGCTGTTTTCGCATACTAATCGAGAATTTGATTATGCTCGTGAGAGCATGGACGATTTTTTGGTGACCGTACATAAGCAAATGCGTCTGGTTACTCTGCTTAATCTTTGTATGAATAGTATTAATTATGGATTGGTCTTTGTGATGGCGGCTACGGCAATAGGTTTATGGTTAGAGCAGTCTATTAGTATTGGGGCAATTGCTATTGCCGTTAGTCTGGCTCTTAGGATTAATGGTATGTCGCAGTGGGTGATGTTTGAAATTGGGTCTATTTTTGAGCATATAGGTACGGCTATTGATGGTATGAATACTCTAAGTAAGCCGACTGTAATCAATGATATTAATCATGCTAAACCTTTAGAGATAAAGCGGGGGGCAATATCATTACAGCAGGTTGATTTTGCCTATCCTCGTAGTAAGGAGCATGCTAAGCAGACGGAGATGGTGTTTAATCATCTTTCTTTAAATATTCAGGCAGGCGAAAAAATTGGTTTGGTTGGTCGTTCTGGTGCGGGTAAATCGACTTTGGTTAATTTGCTGTTGCGTTTTTATGATGTTAATTCAGGGCGCATTTTAATTGATGGTCAAAATATTCAAGAAGTACAGCAGGAAAGTTTACGTCAGTCTATAGGTATGGTGACTCAAGATACTTCTTTATTGCACCGCAGTGTGCGAGATAATATTTTATATGGTAGCCCTAATGCAACGGAAGAGGAGTTGCTTGTGGCAACTCGTAAGGCATCTGCTCATGAATTTATTCAAACTCTAGAAGATGCCAATGGCAATCGAGGTTATGATGCTCAGGTAGGCGAGCGTGGCGTTAAACTGTCTGGTGGGCAGCGTCAACGCATTGCTATAGCTAGGGTGTTACTTAAAAATGCGCCTATTTTGATTTTAGATGAAGCCACTTCTGCATTGGATTCTGAAGTGGAATCCGCCATTCAAGCTAATTTGGATTTGCTTATGCACAATAAAACGGTCATTGCTATTGCTCATCGTCTATCGACTATTGCTGCTATGGATAGGCTTGTTGTGCTTGATCAAGGACGTATTGTTGAGCAAGGTAGCCACCACGAGTTATTACAACAAAAAGGCATTTATGCGGGGCTTTGGGCGCATCAAACAGGTGGATTTTTAGGCGAGTAGTCGTTTAGGGAACGCCTCTAAAACGGAAAAAACCGCCGCTTGCGGTCACCTACTGGTGAGTCGTTTGATTATTGATTGTCAGGGCTAACACGTAAATCAGGTGGAATGGGCATGTCAAAGTTTCTATCAGGTTTGGCTCCTTGTCCTTTGATGTAATTATCCATTTGAAAGATATAAGCTAGTACTTGAGCTACGGCTTGATATAAGCCTTCTGGGATTTCTTCGCCGACTTTAGCATGTGTATAAAGCGCACGGGCTAAAGGAGGCGCTTGCATCTGTGGTACGTTATTTTGTTTGGCTATTTCACGAATTTTTAAAGCCAGTTGGTCGTGTCCTTTGGCAACGAGTAAGGGGGCATCTGCTTTTTCTCCATCGTATTTTAAGGCAACTGAGTAATGGGTGGGGTTGGTAATGACGACATCAGCTTCGGCAACATCGTCCATCATGCGTCTTTGTGCCATTTCTCTTTGTAGTTGGCGGATTTTGCTTTTAACCTCTGGTTTTCCTTCGGTGTCTTTGTATTCATCTTTCACTTCTTGTTTGGTCATGCGTAATTTTTTGGTGTTGCTGTATATTTGCCAAGGTACATCAGCTATGGCAATAATTAATGTGGACGCACAAAGAAAAAACACACTCCATAAAATAATGCTTAATGATTCTGCAATGGCAGGACGTAAGAACTTATTTTGTAACGCCATGGCACTGTCAAAAAAATGGCTTAATGTTAAGTAAGCGACTAAGCCTACTACTAATACTTTTGCCCAAGATTTCAGTAGTTCTACCAGTGAGTTAGATGAGAACATTCGCTTGAGACCACTTAGTGGATTTAGTTTGTTGAGTTTAGGCATAAAGGCTTTGCTAGAGAAGTTCCAACCGCCTACACCTAAAGGGCCGGCAAATGCACCTGCCAGTACTAAAAACATCCAAGGCATAATGGCGTAGGCTGCTTGTTTAACTGATGCCATAAGGTGAATGCTAATTTGTGAGAGATCAAAAACAGTGGCTCGCTCTAAGGAAAAATTTAAAATAGTTAAACTTAATACATGCTGTACTATCCAATCTGAAAATAGAATAAGACCACCTGCACCAACGACTAATACGACTGTTGTAGATAGTTCTTTGGAGCGTGGAACCTGACCTTCTTCGCGCGATTTTTGAATTTTTCGCGCGGTGGGTTCTTCGGTTTTTTCTTGGCTACTTTCTTCTGCCATGTATTACCCTATTTGATGAAGCGCATTATGGAAGTGTCAATTTTTTTACAAATTCAAAGGTTTCTCCCATTAACCCTTGAAAACTTTGTGCCAACTCGCTCATGTTTAACCAAATAATTAACAAACCAACCATCATGGTGACAGGAAAACCTAAGGCAAAGATATTTAATTGTGGTGCGGCACGAGTCATCACTCCAAAAGCAAGGTTGACAATTAATAGAGCGACAATGGCGGGTAAGGATAACACCAGTGCGGCGGCAAACATCCAGCTGCCCCATTTGACCAATGCAGAAAAAGAAGTGGCTTGTACGCCATTAAAACCAACGGGTAAGGTGTGAAAACTGTCAGCAACTATTTCAATTAGAACTAGGTGTCCATTTAAAGAGATAAAAACCAAGCTGACTAAAAATAAAAAGAATTGGCTAATAACCACAACCGATGCGCCTTGTGATGGGTCAACGGTAGTGGCGATACCTAAGCCTGTTTGCATGGCAATAATCTGTCCTGCTATTACATAGACTTGCATTAAAATTTCTACCGCAAAACCGAGTACAACGCCAATCACAAATTGCTGCATGATAATTAGTAATGAGGCTAAAGAGAGGGCATCAACTTTTGTCATAGGCGGTAAAATGGGGACAACGGCAAGGGTTATGGCTAAGGCTAAAGATAGGCGTATTCTTTGATTTAACATTCGACTGCCAATTAAAGGCATGACCATAAGTAATCCGGCAATGCGTGCAAAAGGATACATATAACGACTAATCCAGCCGCTAATTTGTATGGGATCAAGTTCTATCAAGTGGTTAACCGATTAAAAAGATAACATTGCTGTAAATATTGGTGGCGTAATCAACTACCATGGCGACCGCCCAAGAGCCAATAAAGGTGATATTTAAAATAGTAATCACTAAACGAGGTAAAAAACTCAGCGTTTGTTCGTTAATTTGTGTGGCGGCTTGGAATGTACTGACGATTAATCCAACAATTAAACTTGGGGTAATAACGGCAACAACCAAGGTTAAAATAATAAACATGGCTTGGGTAAAAATATCGCCTATATCAGAAGGGGTCATAAATACTCCTAAATTGTACCAAAGCTGTTGGCTAACGTGCCCATAATTAAAACCCACCCATCAATGAGTACAAATAACATAATTTTAAATGGTAAGGAGATAATAACGGGAGATAACATCATCATACCCATTGCCATTAAAATAGAGGCGACAATAAGGTCAATCATTAAAAATGGAATAAAAATTAAAAATCCAATTTGAAAAGCTGTTTTTAATTCACTGGTAATAAAGGCAGGAATTAAAATATGTAGGGGCGTTTGTGCGGAAGAGGCAATATTTTTCTCTCCACTTATGCGTACAAATAAGTTCAGGTCGGTTTCACGGGTTTGTCCTAACATAAATTCATGTATGGGTTTAACTGCTTTTTCTAGTGCCTGTTTGGAGGTGATTTTTTCGTTAATGTAGGGCTGTAAGGCATCGGCATTAATGGTACGAAAAACAGGCATCATCACAAATAAGGTTAAAAATAATGCTAAACCTAATAGAATTTGATTAGATGGGCTTTGTTGTAAGCCCATGGCTTGACGTAAGATTGCTAAGACAATGATGATGCGTGTGAAAGAGGTCATCATCACTAAAATAGAAGGTAGTAGTGTGAGCAAAGTCATAATGACTAAAATTTGAATACTCACAGAATACTCGCCCCCACCTGTGGTGGCTTTATAAACGACCGCTGGTACACCTAAGAAACTTTTATCATCGCCTGCTGCTAATGCTAGTGAGGGTAAAATTGTGAAGGCAAAAGAGAATAACCATTTCATTTTTTTATTGCTCGCTTTAGTAGTTCGGCAAAATTGTTTTCTGTTTTTTGGGCTAGCTCTTCGCTGGCGATAGGTGGATCTAGCACGCCTAAGCAGTTAATTTGCTGTGCGGTAATACCTAATATTAATTGTTTATTTCCTACTTGCACTAAAGCTATTTTTTCTTTTATACCTAAGGGCATAACGGCTAGGGTTTTAATGATGCCTGTTTGCCCTAATACGTTAAGGGAGCGAGATTTATTTAATAACCAAGCAAGTAATAAAATAACGCCAATAACAATAGCCAGCATCAGTACAACTTTACCTAGAGCATTGCTTGGTTCTACCACCGATTGTACCGCTTGGGTCTTTTTTGTTTCTGTTTCAAGTGCGAGTAGGCAGTTTGAAAAACCAAGCATTGCTAAGGCAATAAAGCCTTTAACGTAAGCGTTGAATACGTTCATTTTGACTGACCACATCGGTTAGGCGAATACCAAATTTGTCGTTAACCATAACGACTTCGCCATGTGCTATAAGTGTGCCATTAACCATTACATCAAGTGGCTCTCCTGCTAGGCGGTCTAGTTCAACGACAGAACCTTGGTTAAGCTGCAATAAGCTGCGAATGGGAATTTGCGTACAGCCGACTTCCATTGAGATGCGTACGGGAATATCTAAAATAACGTCTAGTTCAGGACCGTCTCCTTCTCCTGCATTTTCTAGTTCTTCAAGGGAAACCTGCTGTATGTTTCCGTCGGCTAGATTGCCGCTATCTTCGTTATCATCTTCACTGACGCCAGCTTCTGCCATGGCTTCGCCCCAGTCGGGTTCGCCTTCTGCGTCATCTTCACTGATGCCAGCTTCTGCCATGGCTTCACCCCAGTCGGGTTCGCTTTCGCTTTCATTTGCATCTTCTGCTTCAGGGGGCGTTTCTGTTGCTTCAGTGTCTAGTTCTTCTTCTGGGTTGTTTTTTTCTTCATCACTCATTGTCAATTCCTGTTTATGGTCGTTGCTTTATTAGCGTTTTTTTAAATTAACAGTTTCTTGAATTTGCACTGCTAGGTTTTTATCACTAATGCCTAGTTTGCTTCTAAACATAGGCACACCGTTTGCCTGTAAAATAAAGCTATCAGGCATTTCTATGGGGATAATATCGCCTGCTTTAAGGCGTGATACTTCGCCTAAGGTAATATCTCGTTCAACTAAGGTGCCATGAATGGGTACTTTGGCATCAAGGACATCTTCTCGTAAGGACAGTTGCCAACGCTCATCGACTTCATCAACATCACTTTGAAAACCTGCATCAAGCGTTTCACGCATTGGCTCTATCATGGAGTAAGGTACGGTCATGTGTAAATCGCCGCCTCCGCCATCAAGTTCAATATGAAAGGTGCTGATAACCACGACTTCACTAGGGCTGACTATATTTGCCATGGAGGGATTAACTTCTGAGCCAACATATTCAAATTCTACTTTTTTAACGGGCTGCCATGCCTCTGCCATATCTTTAAATACTTGGCTTAGCACTAATTGCACCACACGGACTTCGGTGGGGGTAAATTCACGACCTTCAATTTTGGCATGGCGACCGTCACCACCAAAAAAGTTATCTACTAGCTTGAATACCAATTTGGCGTCCATAATAAATAAACCTGTGCCTCGCAACGGACGCATACGCATTAAATTTAAACTGGTCGGTACATATAGGGTATGAACGTACTCTCCAAATTTCATAATTTGTACGCCGCCTGAAGAGACATCTGCACTGCGACGTAAAAAGTTGAACATGCTGATACGAGTATAACGAGCAAAACGCTCGTTAATCATCTCTAGAGTTGGCATTCGTCCACGTACAATACGGTCGTTACTGCTTAAATCGTATTGTTTAACGCCTTCGCCAGAGCCTGCTTCTTCTTGTTCTATATCGCCATCATCTACACCATGTAAGAGGGCATCAATTTCGTCTTGTGAGAGTAAGTCGTCCACGGCGAGTCCTATTGCATTACATAATCAGTAAAAAGTACGGCATCAATACCACTTATTGAGGTTTCTTCTTTTAGTGCTTTATTGAGTGCCTCAAGTATGATTTTGGGTAAGTTTTCTCGTCCTTCTTTGGTTCTTAATTTGGCAAAATCTTGCTGTCCCATCAGCATTACAATGGTATTTCTAAGCATAGGCATATTGGCTTTGATGGCTTCTGATACTTGCGGTTTATAGGTCATTAATTCTAGTTTTAATTGCAAAAAGCGTGCTCGACTACCTACTTGGTAACTAATGACAAAAGCGGGATCTAATTCAATATAGCTTGCTTTAGGTGTGCTTTCCGCTGCGCTGGCATCGCCTTCTGCGGCTGTCTCTTCGCTGGATTTTTTCTCTGGGTTTTCTGTTTGTTCGGTGGTAGTTTGCGTATCATCTTTGTCTTTATCTGAGTTGTCGCCCATTAGCAGAAAAAATGCAGCACCGCCTCCGCCAGCTAGTAATACCAATACCAAAAGCAAAATAATGATTAGCTTTTTTTTAGATTTGCCACCTGTTTCAGCATCTTTGTTTACCTCTAATTCTAAGTCTTGTTCGCCTGCCATATTTACCTCTGTGGTTTCATTTAAGTGCGGTTTGCTCTTTTTGCGGCATGATTGCAAGTTGTGTATGAACAATTAAGCAATTGGTGTGCCAGCAAAAAACGTCAATTTTTTGTTTCCAGTAGTATGTTATGCATAGAGCAAGTCTATATTAGCCTCATCTTTTTATTTAAACCATAACCAAGTAAAACTAATACCTGCAATACTGGCTGCGACTAAACTAAATATATCTAATATGGGTGCTTGCCATATAAATAAACTCGATAATAACAATAGCAATAGTGCTAACCCTTGTTTCTTTTGCTGCTTTTGGTTGTTTTTAAGTTGTTCTTTTAAAGCATGCAATTCTGTTTTTATTTGTTGGTTTTGGTTTTTTTGAGCACTGAGCGACTCTAATGATGCATGCACTAAATTAGGAATTTCTGGTGCTTTATCTAACCATGTAGGTAGTTGTCTTTTAAGTTCACGCCAAGCGTGTTTGGGGTGATAGCGATTTTTTAGCCATTGCTCTAAATAGGGTTTGGCGGTTTTCCACAAATCAAGCTCTGGGTAAAGTTGCCGTCCTAATCCTTCAATATTCATAAGGGTTTTTTGTAATAAAACTAATTGTGGTTGTACTTCCATTTGAAAGCGTCGTGCGGTTGAAAATAGTTGCAATAAAACTTGTCCAAAGGAGATTTCTGATAGTGGTTTTTCAAAAATAGGTTCGCACACGCTGCGAATGGCGGCTGCTAATTCAGCGGTTTTGGTTTCACTGGGTACCCAACCTGAATCCACATGTAATTGAGCGACTTGTTGGTAGTCTTGATTGAAAAATGCCATTAGGTTCATTGCTAAATAATGCTGATCTTGCTCATCAAGTGTGCCTACAATGCCGCAATCTATGGCAATGTACTGAGGCTTTTGTGGATTATTACGGGAGACGAAAATGTTGCCAGGGTGCATGTCTGCATGAAAAAAGCGATCACGGAATACTTGGGTAAAAAAGATTTCTACTCCTCGTTCTGCTAGTTCTTTAAAGTTGGTGTTTTGTGCTTTTAAGGCACTGATGTCGGCAATAGGAATGCCATAGATGCGTTCACTAACCATGACTTTTGCTCGGCAATATGCCCAGTATATTTCTGGAATATAAACCAATTCGGAGTCTTTAAAATTACGCCTAAGCTGAGTGGCATTGGCGGCTTCTATTTTTAAATCTAGCTCTGCAAAAATAGTGTGTCGAAATTCTTCTACTACCTGTACTGGTTTTAATCGTCGTCCATCAGGGGAGTAGCGTACTAGCAGGTGTGCCATCATTTCCATTAAGCGTAAATCCCCTTCTATCGTCCGTTCTATGTTTGGGCGTACTACTTTAACGACGACTTGTTGGCTGGGTGCATCAGGGTCATTAGCTTGTAGCTTTGCTGCATGAACTTGGGCAATAGAGGCAGAGGCTAGCGGTATTTCATCAAATTCGGCAAATAGCTCATTAATACGCCCTCCTAATTGTTGCTCTATGAGGTTAATAGCAGCATGAGCGGGAAATGGCTCAACATCGTCTTGTAGTGCTTTGAGTGCTTGTGCGATGTCTGTAGGAATTAAATCTGGGCGTGTAGAGAGAATTTGTCCAAATTTAACAAAAATAGGTCCTAGCGATTCCAGTGCTAAACGCAAACGCTCGCCACGACTTTGATGTTTGCTTGCGGGTTTTAAATTCCAAGGTGCAAAAAATAGGATTATTCTTGCCCATAAAGGCAGTTGCTGCAAAGGAATAAGGTGGTCTAAACGGTGCTTGCTAAAGACATATAAAATGCGCCAAAGACGCCATATTTTAGCCATGAGATTGATTTCCCGTAGAAGATGATAAGCGTACAATTTGTTGGCTTAATTGTTCGGTGCGCTGCGCTAATTCCGTTATTTGCTGCTGAAAATGCTGTAACTGTTGGTGGCTTACTAGCTGTTGGCTCTCTTGTTGTAAAAAATCCTGCAGGATAAATTTGGCTTTAAAAGAGGGGCGCAATGTGCGTTTTAAGCGTTTAGCCCCCGTGCTTAAACTTGCAGCCAGCATGGAGCCTGTATAAGGAGAAAGTAAGCTAAACCAGTCTATATTTAGCTGTGTGAAAATGTCTATCAGCGAGGCGATTAAGGCTTGATCGCCAAGGTATTCAAGTTGACCTGAGTTAAGGTAAGCAAGTTTATCATGAGCCTGTAGTAAGCCTTTAAAATCCTGTATCTGTCCACTGATTTTTGTAGCTATTTCTGTGTCTGCGTTTAATTTACCTAAGCGTATTCCTTGATTTAAAATAAGTAGTTCAAACTGTAAGTAAGGTTGTATTTGAACTTGCAGTTGCTTGCCTGCATGTGCGGTTAATTGCTGTTGACTTAAAGGGGCATTAGCAAGCAGTTGATTGACGGTGCCTTCTATGGGTAACCAAAGTGCATGGCTTAAAATTAATGACATTTTAAGGCTTTACTCCACGGTGTAATGCGACTACGCCATTGGTCATGTTTTGATAGCTAACTCGTACCAAACCAGCTTCTTCTAGCATGCCTTTTAGGGTCTTTTGATTGGGGTGCATACGAATGGATTCGGCAAGGTATTTATAGCTTTCGCTATCATTTGTAACCAGTTTGCCCATAAAAGGTAATGCTGTAAAAGAATACATGTCGTAGGCTTTGCTCATTAATTTACTTTGGGGTTTAGAAAATTCCAATACTAATAAGCGGCCACCAGGTTTTAAAACTCTTGTCATGGAATTGAGTGCTTTTTGTTTGTCGGTGACGTTTCTTAATCCGAAAGCAATGGTAATTACATCAAAATAATTATCCGCAAAAGGTAATTCTTCTGCATTCGCTTGTACATACTCAATATTGCCAACACAGCCCTCATTATTAAGACGCTCGCGTCCAACATTAAGCATAGAGGCGTTAATATCTGCCAATATAACTTTGCCTTGTGCGCCGACAATGCGTGCAAATTGTTTGCTTAAATCCCCTGTGCCACCAGCTAAATCTAAAATGCAGTTGCCTGCGCGCGCACCGCTCATATCAATGGTAACTCGTTTCCATAAACGGTGTACTCCAAATGACATTAAGTCGTTCATTAAATCGTATTTATTGGCAACAGAGTGAAAGACTTCCGCCACTTTTTGTTGTTTTTTTTCAGTGGCGATAGTTTGAAAGCCGAAGTGGGTGGTGTCTTCTAGTTTGTCGTTCATATTTTACTCCTCGTAACTATTGCTTTATTTAATCAGAAGTGTCTTAATTTGTCTCCTATGAGTATCATTTTTTTAACATTTAAAGGAGCTTTATATGCCCATTGAAACACTGATTGATTATATTATTTCCGTGCCTTTTTTCTTGTTGGTTTTAATTATTGTCTTTTTAAAACTAGGAATTAAGTTTGTACCGCAAAATCGTGCTTGGCTTATTGAACGCTTTGGTAAGTATCACTCGACTAAAGAAGCAGGATTAAATTTTATTGTCCCTGTGATAGATAGGGTGTCAGCAGATCGCTCTTTAAAAGAGCAGGCGCAAGATGTGCCTAGCCAATCTGCAATTACCAAAGATAATATTTCATTGATTGTTGATGGGGTATTATATTTTCGGGTTTTAGACCCCTACAAAGCCACCTATGGGGTGGACGATTATGTGTTTGCAGTTACGCAGCTGGCGCAAACGACCATGCGTTCAGAGTTGGGTAAAATGGAGCTAGATAAAACCTTTGAAGAGCGTGATTTACTTAATGCCAGTATTGTTAGTGCAATTAATAGTGCTGCTGAGCCTTGGGGTATTCAAGTGTTGCGTTATGAGATTAAAGACATCGTACCTCCTAGCTCTGTCATGGAGGCGATGGAAGCGCAGATGAAAGCCGAGCGAGTAAAACGCGCACAAATTTTAGAGTCCGAAGGTGACCGACAAGCGGCTATCAATGTAGCAGAAGGTAAAAAACAAGCGCAGGTACTGGCCGCTGAAGCAGATAAAACAGAGCAAATTCTAACCGCTGAAGGGGAGGCCAAAGCCATTTTAGCGGTCGCCGATGCACAGGCAGAAGCCTTGCGTAAAGTGGGGGACGCGGCCAATACAGAAGAAGGTCAAAAGGCGATACAGCTTGATCTTGCAACCAAAGCAATTGAGGCCAAACAAGCCATTGCTAAAGAGTCTTCGGTGGTTTTACTTCCAGATTCAAGTAGTGAAGCCAGCTCTTTGGTAGCACAGGCGATGTCTATTGTTAACAGTTTAAATCAAGATAAAAAAGCATGAGTTTTTTAAGTACACACCTAGCAGAAACGCTTATGGTAACAGGGCTGGTATTACTATCAGTAGAAATGCTGGTGCTTGGCTTTAGTACCTTTATTTTATTGTTTTTAGGCTTGTCCTTTATTTTAACAGGTATGGCAATGAGTATGGATATATTGCCAGCCTCTATGACCACTGCGCTTTGGAGTAACAGCTTAATAACTGCTTTGTTGGCATTGCTATTATGGCGACCTTTAAAACAGATGCAGCAAAGTAAAAACCAACCTAAAGATGTGGCATCAGATTTTCAAGCACACCGTTTTGTGCTGGAGCAAGATGTCGATTTACAAGGCAGCAGTACTTATTTTTATTCTGGTATTGAGTGGAAATTAAAAAGCCAAACCCCCATTAGCGCAGGTACGCAAGTGCAGGTAAGTAAAGCTGATGTGGGTGTGCTTTGGGTTAAGCCTGTCACAGGAAATCATCATTAATGCTACAAAAACGGATAACAGGCTGGCTAAATAAGCCCCATGTTTTAAAACATTTTATGAGCTTATATGGGCCTTATTTTGGTGCGGGTATTAAAGTTGAACATATTAGCATGGATTTTCGTTATGCCAGAGTGAGTATGCGCTTACGCTGGTATAATCGTAATTATGTCGGCACGCATTTTGGTGGTAGTTTATATTCAATGACAGATCCTTTTTTAATGCTACTTATTATGAATAACTTAGGTAAGGATTATATTGTTTGGGATAAACAAGCAGACATTGACTTTATTAAGCCAGGAAAAGGTAAGGTAACCGCTGAGTTTCATCTTACCGAAAGTATGTTAGATGATATTCAGCAGCATACTGCAAAAGGTGATAAGTATTTACCCACATACCCTGTTTTAGTTAAAGATGAGCAAGGAGAGGTCGTCGCACAGGTGAATAAGGTTATTTATATCCGTAAAAAACCACCCAAACAGAATAAGCCTGTTTTAGCATGAATTTTCAATTAGAAAATCAACAGTATTTTTATGAGCTAGCAGGCTCACAAGACAGCCAAGCTATGCTGCGGCTTTTCTCGCAAGCGCATATTGGTGCACATATTGCGAAGCGACCCATACACACAGAGGCGGCATTATTTGATGAACTAAGGCGTATGGATTTGCGCTTTAAACAGCAAGAAGCCATTTTTTGGTTGCTACAAAATAAACACAAGCCGCAATTTGATGCCTGCATTAGCTTACAAAAAATTAATGCCTTAACTCAAAGCGCACGCATTGTCTGGCAGCTTGAACAACAGCTTATCGCCACTGAGGTACTGGCAGATATGCTTGCACCTATAGTTGACTTTGCTACCCATGCACTGGGTTTGCACCGTATCGAACTGTATTTATTGACGGAGCAATACCATCAAGCTGCCGTTAATGCAGGTTTTGTGCGTGAGGGTGTGTTGCCTAGGCAATTAGAAATAAATGGGGTATGGCAGGATTTAACCCTATATGCCAAGCTGCTTGAGGTTTAAAACAACCCTAATATATCTTCATCATAGGCACTGTGACTTATCCATACCTGTTTAAAGTGTGCCTGCGCCTGTTTGCCAATGCGAACACTTGGCACAATAACCCCCAAGGCTTGCTGTCCTAGTTGAGGGTATTGCTGTAGGGCAATGTCTAGTGTTTGACTGCTGTTAATTTGAATGACCGTAGGTGTTTGTAAGTGCGCTTGCCAAGTGTGCTGCTCGTGTATTATTGGGGTGCGCTGATACAAAGTGCATATTTGCGTTTTAAAACCACGCTGGCTTAGGGTCTTGGCAAATAGGTTGCGCCCGCCATTGCCACGCAAAATTAACACTTTATTGGCATGCTCGCTGGTATGTAATTGCGGCAAGGCCAATAAGCCCTCAGAGGTTGCGCTGCAAGTAGGCGTAAGAATGTCTTGGGGGTTTACGCCTTGGGCAATAAGTGCTTGGTAGCTGGCTTGTCCTACAGCGAGCCAGTAAATGCCAACAGGCAACTGCACCCAAAATTGCTGTATCCAGTCAAAGGCAATATTAACGGCGTTCACACTGACAGGAAATACAAATTGATACTGATCTAAATCCAACAAACAAGGCTTGATGAGAGGCTCATCTAAGGGCTGAATATCAACTAGAGGTAGCGCATAAACCTGTTTACCTTGGGCTTTAAGTGCCTGTATTAACCTTTTATTTTGTGCCTTAGGGCGAGTGATAATAACGCTGGCATCTTGCGGTATGGGGGCTAGTTGGCTCATGCGTTGGCATAGATTGCTTGTAAAATCTCACCGGCACCCTGTGCTAACAAATGTTCTGCTGCTTTAATGCCAAGCTGTTGGTAATCTTCTAACGCCCCTTGCTGATGGGTAAATAAACATAGCGTACCGTCTGGTCTGCCAACCAAACCAGTTAAATTAAGTTGCCCATTTTCTTCTATGCAGTATGCACCTATAGGTACTTGACAACCGCCTTGTAGATGGCGGTTCATAGCACGTTCTGCCAGTACACAGCGTTGGGTTGTGATATGCATAAGCGGTGCTAACAGTTGCTGGGTTTGTTTATCATCACAGCGCCACTCAATGCCTAGTGCGCCTTGTCCTCCTGCAGGCAGGCATTGGCTGGCAGGTAAAATCTGCTTGATGCGTGCGTCAAGCTGTAAGCGTTTAAGTCCTGAAGCGGCAAGAATAATGGCATCAAAATTGCCCTCATCAAGTTTGTTTAAGCGAGTTTGCACATTGCCACGTAACCAATTGACTTTTAAATGGGGGTAATGGTGCATGATTTGACACTGGCGGCGTAAGCTGGAAGTGCCAACGACTGCGTTTTCTGGTAATTCATCAACCCTGTCGAAGTGATTACTAACAAACGCATCAAAGGGGTTGTGCCGCTCACAAATCACTCCAAGCTCTAAGCCTTGGGGAAATTCCATAGGAACATCTTTCATGGAATGTACTGCAAAATCTGCTTTTTTATTTAGTAGGGCATGCTCTAACTCCTTGACAAATAAACCTTTTCCGCCTATTTTTGCTAGCGGGGTGTCTAGAATTTTATCGCCTTTGGTAGACATCGTAACCAGTTCAACTTGCATTGCAGGGTATAGCTGGTTAAGCCGTTGTTTAATGTGTTCAGCTTGCCATAGGGCAAGAGGACTTTTACGAGTAGCAATTTTTAGTACTTTTTGGCTCATGGGTAACCTTAATTGAATAAAATAAGCATGCCATATCATGCCATAAAGCGAGTTGTTGGGTATACGCTTTAGATTAAAATATTGGCGTAGTGACTAAGAAACCTCGTATAATTGTCCTTTTGTTTATTTTTTGAGGTCTTTTTATGGAACAGTCAGATAAATCCTTAGCAGATAATGCGACCAACAGTGCATGGGGTGGACGTTTTAGTGAGCCAACCGATGCCTTTGTTGCCCGTTTTACCGCTTCGGTAGAATTTGACCAACGCATGTATGGCGAGGATATTCAAGGCTCTATTGCACATGCAACCATGCTGGCAAAGGTGGGCATCTTAACTGATGATGAGTGTGCGCAAATTATCCAAGGGTTAACTGAGATTAAAAATGAAATAGAACAGGGCACATTTAACTGGCAGATAGAGTTGGAAGATGTGCATATGAATATTGAAGCGGCATTAACTGCAAAAATTGGCGAGGTAGGCAAAAAATTACATACAGGACGTTCTCGCAATGATCAGGTTGCCACCGACATTCGCCTTTATTTACGTCACCGCATAGTACAAATTGCAGGGGAACTTAATCGCTTGCAAATTGCCCTAGTGAGCCTAGCTCAAACTTATGCCGATACCATTATGCCTGGTTTTACTCATTTACAAACAGCGCAGCCAGTCACTTTTGGACATCATTTATTAGCTTGGAATGCCATGTTAAATCGCGATTATCAACGCTTACAAGACTGTTATAAGCGTATTAATATTATGCCGTTAGGCTCGGCGGCATTGGCAGGTACAACCTTTGCAATTAACCGTGCTTATAGCTGTGAGCTGTTGGGCTTTTCTGCCCCAAGCGAAAATAGCCTAGATTCTGTTTCTGATCGTGATTTTGTGATTGAGTTTAATGCAGATTGCGCCTTAATTATGATGCACTTATCACGGTTTTGTGAAGAGCTGGTATTGTGGACCTCTGCTCAATTTGAATTTATTGATTTGCCCGACCGTTTTTGTACGGGTTCATCTATTATGCCGCAAAAGAAAAATCCCGATGTACCAGAGCTAGTAAGAGGTAAAACAGGACGAGTGTATGGGCATTTGTTCTCTCTTTTAACCCTGATGAAATCCCAGCCTTTAGCCTATAACAAAGACAATCAAGAAGACAAAGAACCCCTGTTTGATACCCTTGATACCGTACAAAATTGCTTGCGTGCCTTTGCTGATATGACCCCACATATTAAACCCAAGGTTGACAATATGTATGCCTGCGCCAAACGTGGATTTTCTACTGCCACCGATTTAGCTGATTATCTAGTGCGTCAAGGACTGCCTTTTCGTGATGCCCATGAAGTGGTGGGTAAAGCGGTGGCCTTTGGTGTCGAACAAGGACTTGATTTAAGCGAGATGACACTGGCACAACTGCAAGCCTTTTGTCCACAGATACAAGATGATGTATTTGCTGTTTTAACCCTAGAGGGTTCAGTTGCCGCACGCAATCACATTGGTGGCACGGCACCTAAGCAGGTTTTACAAGCGGCTACAGATTATATAACTTACCTTAATACCAGAGAGTTTATTATTTCATGAAAAAAATCCTACCTTTAGTAAGGATAGTATTACTAATAGGGATATTTAATTGCTTAAACATCATACCAGCTGTCTATGCACAGGGTATTAGCCCTCGTATTATTGGCGGGACTTCTGTCACTGATAGCGACCTAATAAATAGCTATCCTTTTATGGGCAGCTTGCAATATAGAGGCAAAGTGAAACATTTTTGTGGTGCTAGTTTAGTTAATGCACGTTGGGTGTTAACCGCAGCACATTGTGTGGTCAATAAAAAAGCCAGCGACATCAGTGTGCAATTTAAGGTTAATCGTGTGCATGAGTCTGCTTATGTTAATCGTGCGTATCGTATTCATGTTAAAACTATCAGTGTGCACCCTGCTTATAATCGCAATATGCTAGATTCAGATATTGCCCTTTTAGAGTTAGAAACACCCATTGCAGATATTACGCCAGTAAAATTAATTACACCTAGTGCCTTTGCCAGTTTGCCACCTGCTAGTAGCAATAATGTCATCGGCTGGGGGGTCTATAAAATTCAAGGTAATAAGCGCATTATACAATCGTATTTACAAAAAGTTAGCTTGCCAATGGTGGATACAGCCACATGTAGAGCTTCTTTTTCTAGTTTATCAGGGTTATCTCATGTGCCTACAAATAATATGTTTTGTTTGGGTGTTCCAACGGGTACAAAAGACTCTTGTCAGGGGGATAGCGGCGGGCCTGCCTTATATAAACAAGGCAGTGAGTGGTTACAAACAGGCATTGTCAGTTTTGGTAAGGGGTGTGCGCAGCCCAATTACTACGGTGTATATACCAAAGTGGCTAATTTTAAAAACTGGGTAGAGCGGCAAATAAGTGGATTGTCGGTTAAAAATCCTTATGTATTTATAGGCGCAGCACCTGCTAATAAAACCATTTATAGTGATTTCATTTTAACCAATCAAGGTAGTGCAGATATTCTTTTTAGCCCTAATGATATTAGACAGCAAGTAACAGGCTCAGGATTAACAAACATAAGGGTTATTAACCGAAGCTGTAATAAGGTACTAAAACCAGATAGCAGCTGTATTATGCGAATACAAGGAATACCAAGCAATCAAGAGGGCGCAAATTTTAGCGTACAGGTTGATATTCGCAGTGCCAGTGATCCATTACACACACAATTTTTATTATCGGGCTTGGTTGGGCAGCGTCTTGATAGGCATAATAACTTTTTAACCCATAGCTGGTTTACCTCTGCACATAGCTTGCCTTGGAATGTGGTTAGAACGGCAACGCTGGAGTCAGCGGCACTTAAAGATAAAAAAAAGGCATCAGAGGCCTTATTATGGATTGAAAAAAAGCAACATGTTGCATTTAATTGGCGAGCTAAGACAGATTATACCATCAGTTTAAAAGTGCTAACCCCTGATAATCAAGCGGTATTAGAAGTAGAGACAGATAAAACCACAGGCTTTCAGCGTTTTGAATTTGCAAATACAAAAGGCTATAAGTATTTAAGGCTGGTTGCTCAATCGAAAGCTGCTATTAATTTTAATTACACCAGTATTCAAGGGCGAATACAAATTGAGGAAGCAAATAGTAGCTATGTTGCTCACAGTGGCTCTCCCAGTGCTGGTGCAATTGCTCCTATTGGGTTGCTGCTTTTAAGTTTATTATTATTTGGATACCGACAACATGTTTAAATTAGGCATATTTATTTTCAGTTCTCTATTTCTTATTGGTTGTATTAATAAGCCAGTGGGCGAATTTGCAGGGGAAGCGGTAGAGCAAGATGCAGTTAACTCACGATTATCATTAGAACCTATTTATCAGCTTAGCTGGAGTGACAATAGTCTTACTATTTTTGTAAAAGATACAGGTTGCACTTATAGCCAGCATTTCAGTGTCAATATTATTCGCAATGAAGTGACCGTTGTCCGTAACCAGCAAGATTATTGCCGTGCTATGCCAACATTAAAACGTATTGTTTTTAATACCAAGCTGCCCGATACTTGGTTATTGAAAAACCCTCTTAAACCCACACCTGATTATATGCAAATTGATAGATAAGATGTATTTTTAAAATTTTAATGCTGCGCTCAAGTGAGTAATGCAATTATTAACCAGAGCTAGGAATTAAAATGCAAAAAAGCGTTTTTTTAGCAATTTTCTATATCAGTTTATGTCTGTTGATTTCAAATTATGCACCCGCCAATACGTCTGCTGATAAAGTATGGCAGGGCGAGTTAAATACAGAAACACTGGATAAATTTGCCCAAGGCAATTACAACCTAGTGAAAGGCAACGTATATATTGTCAATTTTAATGGGCAAGATTTGCGTTCTTTAAAACACTTAAAACGTGTTGAGGGTGATTTTTATATTGGCAACTATCAAAATCCCAAAAACACGGTAGAGGGCAAAATTAAATTGCTGAACGAGCTGCAAAGTACGCTTGTGGAAGGCCATATGTTCAGTGACTTAACGGAAGATGAAAAACGCAGGCTAGCAAGTCATCTCTCGCGTGACAGACTGATTGGTTTTGCCAGCAATAAAAAATTGGTGCCCCGTACTCGTAAAGACAGAGAATACTTTATTGACGCATATGGTAACCCAGCACCTAATCATACTTCTGCAAATATAAAAGACCCAGCTCCTAAAGGTGGCAATCCTAAACTAGCATCGTTGGCGGGTTTAGAAAATCTTGAGCAAGTGACAGGTTGGTTTAAAATTTCTGATAACGCCATTTTGCGTGATTTAAAAGGCGTAGCAAAACTCATATCTGTTGCCGCCTTAGTCATCACTGAAAACCCAGCATTAATCAGTTTAGATGGCATTAAATCCTTGCACCAAACCACAAGTAAATACACAGGTATTTTATTAGGTGGTAATCCAAAATTACAGCATATTAAGGCACTGGCTAATTTAAGCAAAACCAGTGATATTCATTTGTATGACAATGCCTCGCTTCGTTCATTAGATGGTTTGCAAAAAATCACCCACTTGTCAGATGGGCTGTTTATTAAGGGTGCTTGCAAGTTCACGAATTTTGATGGCTTGAATAATTTAGAAAGCATCAAAGGCGATTTAACGATAACCAAAGCCAGTGAATTAAGTAGTTTTAAAGGGTTGGAAAAATTAATCAGTACGGGTGATTTTAGTCTAGAAAAAAGTCCAAAAATTAACAACTTAATAGGCTTAAAGGCACTGCAAAATATAGATGGTGACTTGAGTATTACAAAGAATGCAGGGTTAACTTCACTGCAAGGCTTGGATAACCTCACTACCATTAAAAGAGAGTTTTATGTGAGGGATAATCCCAAACTGGCACAAATTAATTCATTGCAAAATGTTGTAAACATTAAAAAGTTACATATTAACTTGCCTCTCGACCCCAAGGCATTTGCTAAGGTTAAAACCCTTAAGCGCCTACACTTTAGCATAGGCAATGCAAAAGAAAGTGCGCCCTTGCCAGCCTCCATTTCTGCTAAAGGTTGGCTGGCGAACGTAAAAGAGGTTGAACACCTTAGTTTTGCTCACGCCATACCCATTGATTTTAAAGACGCACTGCCTAAGTTAAAAAAAGTAACACAAATGGGATTAGTTTATATGACAACCCCTGAGCTATATGGTCCTAACTCGCTTGAATATATCAAAGAAGTAGGCATGAGTAATAATAACGGTCTGCAACGCATTACGGGTTTTGCCAACTTAAAACGCATTGACGAATTACGCATTCAAGAAAATAAAAACATGCCGTATTTTCGTGCCTTTGATGCTTTAGAAGAACTAGGCATCGTATGGATTGAAAAAAATGATGATATGGAAGACTTAGCGGGATTTTCTGCGCTTAAGGTTGCCAAAAGTGTAAACATACGTGAAAACAAAGTGTTAAAAAGCATTAGCGGGTTTAAACAATTGGCGCAGGTGCAGCAAACGCTTTGGCTAGATGAAAACCCAGAACTAATAGATTTATCAGGCTTTACTGCCGTGACCAAGGTCAAAGAGTTATATATTGATGAAAACTCTAAACTGACGCACTTATCTGGCTTTCAATCTTTAGGGTCTGTAGGTTCATTACGCATTAGCAGAAATCGTTTATTAGCTGATTTATCTGGTTTAGAGCAATTACAAAAGGCAAAATTTGTACGCATTGAATACAATGAAAATATCCAAGCCCTAGCAGGTTTGGATAAGTTGCAAGAGGTGGTGGGTTTAACTGTGGCATATAACGATAAATTAACCTCGTTACATGGACTGGAGAAACTAACCAAGATAAAAGGTGGCGAGCTGGTGTTTAAAGAAAATGATGCGCTGGTATCACTGCACGGTTTAGACGGTTTAAAAGTCATGGATAAAGGTGTCATGGTTTTGCGTAAAAACCAAAACCTGAATAATTTTGATGGTTTGCCACTTAATTTTTTACAGACTATACGAGATACGCAATTGATTGTAGATGGCAATGCAGACAACATTAGCCTAGAAGAGTTGCTATTTTCACGCACTTTAAACAGCGTAAAATTACATGCAACACAGTTGCAAGGTAAAAATTTGCACACCTTGAGCCTGTTAAGAAATACCCTGTTTGCACGTAAAGGTTATAATCAATTTGGCGATGAGCTAAGCCAGCATTTCAATAAAAAAGGCTGGTATAAACCCGTTGACGGAGAATACAAAGCAACCCTAACGGATTTAGAAGAGCATAATATTAAGCTGATTTTAAATGCAGAAAAAGCCATTAAACAGCGCATTAAACATACCGTGCTTGCCATGCGTCAATCCTATAAACAAGGCATAGCAGATTTAGGCGAGTTTGGATATTTAGAAAAAACGCTGCAAAGTTTCATCAACCATATCAACATCAAGGCGTTATTAAAATCCAAGTCATTAAGTTATAGCGATCAATACTTTATTCAAAATGACGGCTGTAAAAATACGCTAAAAATTGCATTTAATCCTCATTTTCAACCTAACCACTTTAGCATCTATGTTGAGCATTGCGGTTTTAAAGCCAATGCCAAAAACTGCCATCTGCGTATTAAAGATGCCAAGCAAGGTCAATTTGCAACTGATTTTATTGGCAACGGTTGTTACATCAACATAGAAGAAGCAGACAACACCAATAGCGTGCTCAGGTTAGACTATTCTCACTCTGTAGATGGCACTTCATTTGAATTGTTAGAGGTTTATGACGAGTACGAGTGACGAGTACGTACAAGAGGCACATTAAGCGTAAGTGATAAGTGATGATAAAAGGCACAATTAAATGAAGCAAAAAATACTCATTTTACTTGTATTACTAAGCCATACGCTCGGTGCTTATGCAGGTGCTGATAAAAATTATATATGGGAAGGCAATCTCAATGCAGCTCAATTACAAACATTTTTAACAGGAGGTTATCGTCAAGTAAAAGGTAATTTGTTGATTACCGACAAAGACATACAAGACTTATCCGCACTTAAAAATCTAACCCAAGTGGTGGGAGACCTTTATATTAAACACAATCAATCGCTGACTTCCTTAACTGGGTTGGCGCATTTAACCCATGTATCAGGTCGCCTCTTGCTTGAAGAAAACCAACAGCTAAGTAGCTTAGCTGCACTTAAAAATTTAACCCATGTCGGCGAGTTAAACATACATGACAACAACCAGTTAGCAAACTTACAAGGGTTAGATAACTTAAAATCAGCGGCGACAGTCTCTATTTTTGGCAATGGTGCGCTCTTATCAATTAAGGCATTAAGTAACCTTAAGCAAGTTTCCTTGGTCTCTATTCGCTACAACTTCAAATTACGCTCTTTACAAGGCTTAGGGCAAATTACCGCTATGGACGAATTACAGGTTACCTCAAACCTTGAGCTTAAAGACTTTAAAGGCTTCAATAAAATTACAACATTGGACAAATTATATATTGATGGTAACCGTGAACTGCATCGTATTGAGGCTTTCTCAAACTTACAGAAAGTCAATGAAATGTATCTTTCGGGTAATGGTGGCCGGCTGTTTTCTAAATGGACATTGCCGCATTTGTCACAGGTGTCTTCACTGCGCTTAATTAATCAACAATGGTTAACCCTTAAGCCTTTTAAACGCTTAACCAAATTAACACATTTAGATATGCAATTTATGCCACTTGATGATTTAACTGGACTGGAAGCATTAACATCGGTTGATTACATGGTATTGGCAAACAATGATTATCTTAAAAACCTCAAAGGATTAAATGGCTTAAAGCAGATTAAAGGGTTGGTGATTAGCAAGAACCCTATGCTTAGGTCGCTACAGGGCTTGGAGCATATGCACTCTTTTGTTTTTTCAAAAACGCCTAACTCATCGCAGCCACTTTGGAGTATGCAATATACAGGAGGACTTAAATTTTATGAAAAATCACGCTTACTTATTAGCAAAAACAAAGCCTTAGCCAACTACGACAACCTGCCCATTGCCTTTTTGCAAAACCTGCCATCAGCAAATGTGCGCATTGATGGCAATGCCGATAACCCCACATGGAAGCACTTAAAACTGGCGGCAAGAATGTCTAAAGAACCCATCGCTATTGGTGAATTACAGGCAAATTCGCCTACCGAATTAAGCCGACTTAGAAACGAAGTATTTGCACGTTACGGTTATGAATTTTCTGACGCTTTGCAGCCTTATTTTGAGAAAAAAGGCTGGTATAAAAAAAGTGCCAATCAAAGCATCACATTAAGTGACATAGAAGAAAGTAATATCAAAACGATTAAAACCATTGAGAACAGCAGAAAACAAATCGTAAAAGCCACGCTTGCTGCACTGCAACAACGGTATAAAACAAAAGTGGACTTTTTGTCCCCAGATGATGCTTATTTACAAGCACCATTAATTGAGTTTATCCAACACATCAATGCCAAAGAGGTACTTCGTACCACACCCCTTGATGAAAATCGAGGTCTTGAGCAGTCCATGCAGGTTATCTGTGATGCGCACTCTCAATGCCAATATAACGTCAGCATAGTCTATCATTTACAAGCCGATAAACCGCTGATAGACATTCATATAGATGATTATGCAAACACCAGAAGTATGACCATTCGCTTGGATATTTTAGCTAACAATCAAATTATTTTTAAAGAGATTGTGCATCATGATGAGTGTTGTCAGTAGCGCACATTTTTAGACATTAAAACGATAAATAAGCGGCAATTACGCCGCTTTTACACATAGATATTACAAAGACATCTCGGTATCTTTAAATTTAATTTTCTCAATATTCACCAAGGTGTCAGTGCCATCACGGTTGCTTTTTGTATCCTTGATTTGGGTTTGTGTGCCTGATTGAGTAATGACATACTCCGCTTTATTGCCAGCAAAGATAACCTTATCTGTACCACCTTTACCATCAAAACGATTATTACCCTGATTACCAGTAAACACATTGTCCTTTGCATTGCCGTTAATATTGGCAGACTGACTGCCTAATAATTGAATGTTTAATAAAAAACGTGACTTATAAGTATAAGGCTTGCTGGTATCTAAGCTCATCTCAAAAGTGCCTGAAAATTGCGGCGACAAACGCACATTGCGTGTGACATAGGGGTTAAAGAATTTGCCCATTAATGCCCAACCCTTAGGGTCTTGCGTTTGAATTTCTTCTCTTGTTTGTGGTTGGTATAAATCATTTTTACCATTTTCACTGGCTTTGCCAGCCAAGCCATAATAGGTATCGATGACCGAGGCTAAATACTCTTGGGTAAGGCTGTTCTCTGGTTTTAGCCCTTTAAGCCAGCTTTTATCATTACTTGCCCATAAGCCTTTTTGTGCACCACCAGTATTAATAATGCCAGTAGGAATGGCATCACGCATGGCGGCTCGAATTTGTGTTTGATAGTTAGGCAATGCACCTGTCATTGTGCCACTGCCATCTACGCCAATGCCAGTATCGTGCATAAGGTGCAAAATTTCTTCATAAGCTGCATCTCTTGGGCTACCTGAAAAATATGCAGCACTGCCCTCAATAATTACTTCTGTAGCATATAAAGGTTGTCCGTCAGTGGGTGGATTGCCATTATCTGAACCATTAAACATCACTAATGTTGCTTGGTTATTTGCCATTGCATTAAATACAGCTGTTTTGTTTTTGCCATATTCGCTTGTAGGTACATTTTCTAAGTAAAAAGCCAAAATCGACTTGGCTCTTAGCATTTGCTCGTTACTAATTTGTGCTTGTGCATAAATATGAATGGGCTTGCCATTAGGTGCAACCAGTTTGCTGTATTTGCAAAAAGTTTGTTTAAACTTAGCACTTGCACTGCTTGGCAAATGGCTAATTCCCTGTGTTACACCCTGAGTAATGGCACTTGTACAGCTTGCTGCTTGCGTGTTATTGATACTGCTTTCGTCAGCACCGCAAGCAGATAGTAATCCACCTACAGCAATAGACGCACATAGCATATAGTAATTTTTCATTTAGAACTCCTATTTATAATTTTTTGCAGTATATATAAAAAGGATATATTTAAAAAGTAAACACTACGGTTCTGTTGTTTTATTTAGGTACAAAGTCTGTATGTAAAAACACCCAACATTGCCAAAAGCATGTAATTAGTAACAGTGCATATCAGAAAAAATGTTTAAGCTGACTGGCTTTAAAATAAACACAAAAATAGGAAAAAAATGGGAAATATCACCTTATTACTATTGCCAATTTGTATGGCATATATCATGTTTACCCTAGGTTTAACCTTGAGGATAAAAGATTTTACCAACGTGCTTGCTTACCCTAAAGCATTTGTTATAGGTGCAATTAATCAAACATTGCTCTTGCCATTAATCGCTTTGGTATTGGTATTGATTATGCAACCAGATGCTAAAATGGCATTTGGTATTATGCTGATCAGTTTTTGTCCTGGTGGCATTACCAGCAATATTATGAGCCAACATGCACGTGCTAATGTGGCGTTATCTATTTCTCTAACTTCTATTATTAGTATTTTATCTGTCGTTACAGTGCCTATTTTAGTTGCGTTTGCTTATGAGTATTTCTTAGATAGTCCCTCTGTTGCATTAAATATACAGGCTATGGGTATTAAGCTATTCGCCATCACCTTAGTCCCTGTTGCTCTTGGAATGCTTTTAAATGCACTAAAACCAGAGTTAACTAAACGGATTAGTCAGCCTGCTTTAAACATTGCCACCTGTTTGTTTGTGGTTATTGTCTTAGGGGCAATTTTAACTAATTTACAGGTTTTAGCTCAGTATTTTTGGCAAATAGGCAGCTTACTTATTATGCTGCTGGTGCTATTGTTTATCTGTGTTACGTTTATCTGCAAAATGAGCAAACTGCCATGGTTTGATAGTAAGACAGTTATTCTTGAGTCCTGTGTGCAA